>NZ_JABULH010000001.1:0-449509 GCF_013328205.1 Sphingomonas hominis
TAGACCACCGGGATGAGGGGTCCCTTTTCGACGCCGATCACCCCGCTACCGGGGTCCTTTTTCCACGCCGATCCACAAGTTCCTCGGCGATGCGAGCATAGACGGCGCGCGACGTCGCTCCGGTATGCACCAGCGCCGACATTGCTTCGCGCAAGCCGATCCGCTCACGTGCGACGATCTCCTCAATCGAGGCGAGACTCTGCTCGAATACGGCGATGGCGAGCGTCTCCCGATCCGCGAAATTGCGATACAGCGTGCCGCGTCCCACACCGGCACGCGCGGCGATCTCCTCGAGCGCAACGGTAAAGCCACGTTCCAGGAAGAGTTCAGCCGCAGCGGCGATCAGTGCCTCGCGGCGGAGCTTCGCGTCTTTGCGCAACTGGGTTCCTTCGCGGCTGCGTTATTAGGCCCAAACCAACGACTTCTATTTACCGCATAATCACCCTACAATGCGCTTTGCCGCCCATCTGAACGAATATTTGCGCTGGCGCGTCCACTTACGTCGCGTCGATGACAGCAAGATCGAGCTCAGCCATAATCAGTTCGACATCGCCTCGACAACGTTCTTGACGCGCGCTTCCTGTGAGAACAAAACACGAACATATGATGAGCGCTAGCCTATTTCGTGCCGATACGCCGGATCGCGCGGCACGCATTGGCCTGCCATACACGTCGCCTCGTCCGTTCGACGCACATCGGCGAGGTGCTCAATCCGTGTCGAACACGGGCTCGCTCCATGATCCGGTTATAGGTCAGAGCGTCCGGCGTACGACATCGTACCCCCTCGATCTAACGCCATTCACCACGGCGGGCCTGACGTGAGCTACGCCGAGCTCCAGGTATCCACCCACTTCTGCTTTCTTCGCGGCGTGTCGTCGTGCGAGCAATTGTTCGCCACCGCCTCCGAGATGGAGATGCCAGCGCTGGGCGTCACCGACCGCAACTCGGTCGCGGGCGTCGTCCGTGCGATGGTGGCGGCGGAGAAGGTATCACGGCAGGGCAATGCCGTCCGCCTCGTCGCCGGCTGTCGGCTCGACCTCGTCACTGGCGCGTCCTTGCTCGTCTGGCCCGAAGATCTCGCCGCGTGGAGCCGGCTGACCCGCCTGCTGACGATCGGCAAGGCGCGCGCCCGCCCGCAGCACGGCGAGAAGGGGCAGTGCTTTCTCCATTGGGAGGACGTGGCCGACCATGCCGCCGGTCTGGTCGCCGCGCTCGTCCCCCCAATCGCCGGGTTGGCGGAGGGCGAGGTGCGCTGGATGGCCGACCTGTTCGGTTCCGGCTCAGGCGATCCGCGCGGTCACGTCTGCCTGACACAGCAGCGCCGGCCCGACGACGGCTATCGGCTTCATCATATCGCCGAGGTGTCACGGCGCTACGGATTGACGCCGCTGGTGACCGGTGACGTGCTTTACCACCACCCCGACCGGCGTTTGTTGCAGGACGTCGTCACCGCGATCCGCGAGAAACGCACGATCGACGACCTCGGCCAGCGTCGTGAGCGGTCGGCCGACCGTTGCCTCCACCCGCCGCACGAGATGGCGCGCCGCTTCGCACGCTTCCCCGATGCGCTCGCCGCGACGCTCGCGGTGGCGGAGCGCTGCACCTTCTCACCGCGCGACCTGCGCGACCAGTATCTCTATCCCGAAGAAGCCGTAATGGCGGGGCACACGCCGCAGCAAGCGCTGGAGAAGCTCAGCACCCGCGCGCTCGACCTGCGCTTCGACGGCCATCCGCCGCGCGCCTATCGCGACCTGCTGGCCAAGGAACTGGGGCTGGTCGCGAAACTCAACTACGCCGCTTATTTCCTGACCGTCCACTCGATCGTCGAGTTCGCGCGCAGCCAGGACATCTTGTGCCAGGGGCGTGGATCTGCGGCCAATTCGGTGATCTGCTTCGTGCTGGGCATCACCTCGATCGATCCCGTCGTTCACCAATTGCTGTTCGAGCGTTTCCTGTCGGAGAACCGCGCCGAGCCGCCCGACATCGACATCGACTTCGAGCACGAGCGCCGCGAGGAAGTGATCCAGTGGATCTACGAAACCTACGGCCACGACCATGCCGCGCTGACCGCAGTTGTTAGTCGTTTCCGTGCGCGCGGCGCGGTGCGCGAGGTCGGCAAGGCGCTGGGATTGTCGGAGGACATGACCGCTGCGCTCGCCGGACAGGTGTGGGGCTGGTCGGAGGAAGGCGTCGCCGACCGCCACGTCGACGCGCTCAACCTCGATCGCGGCGACCTGCGGCTCGCGCTCACGCTGGAGCTCGCGCGCGAGCTGATCGGCACGCCGCGTCACCTGTCGCAACATCCCGGTGGGTTCGTCCTCACCCGCGACCGGCTCGACCGACTGGTACCGATCGAGCCCGCCGCGATGGCCAACCGCTACGTCATCGAGTGGGAGAAGGAGGACGTCGAGGAAGTCGGCATGATGAAGGTCGACATCCTCGGCCTCGGCATGCTCGGCTGCATGCGCCGCGCGTTCGACCTGCTGGCCGAGCACAAGCAGGTCGACCTCACGCTCCATCATCCCGCGTTGCAGACCAACGACCCGGCCACGTTCAACATGATCCAGCGCGCCGACACATTGGGCGTGTTCCAGATCGAGAGCCGCGCGCAGATGGCGATGCTGCCGCGCATGCTGCCTACCAACTTCTACGACATCGCGATTCAGGTCGCGATCGTGCGGCCGGGGCCGATCCAGGGCGACATGGTCCACCCATATCTGAAACGCCGCGAGCAGCGTCGGCGCAATCCCGATATCGAATTCGATTATCCCAGCCCGGCGCTGAAAGCAGTGCTGGGCAAGACGCTGGGCGTGCCGTTGTTCCAGGAACAGGCAATGAAGGTCGCGATCGAGGGCGCAGGCTTCACGCCCGCGCGCGCCGACGAGCTGCGCAAGGCAATGGCGACGTTCAAGTACACGCAGGGCGTCGGCCAGTTCAAAACCGAACTGATCGAGGGCATGGCCGCGCGCGGAATCGGCCCCGAGTTCGCCGAACGGCTGGTCAAGCAGATCGAGGGCTTCGGCTCCTACGGCTTTCCCGAGAGCCACGCCGCCTCCTTCGCCAAGATCGCCTACGCCTCGAGCTGGATGAAATGCCACCACCCCGACGTCTTCTGTGCCGCGCTGCTCAACGCGCAGCCGATGGGCTTCTACGCGCCCGCGCAGATCGTGCGCGACGCGCGCGACCATGCGGTCGAGATCAGGCCGGTGTGCGTCATCGACAGCCAGTGGGACACCCGGCTGGTCGGCCAGGGTGAGGAGACGGGTGAGGCGGCGCACACGCGGTTGCCGCTCAGGCTCGGCATGCGGATCGTCCACGGCGTCGCGGTGCTCGACGCGGCGCGCATCATCGCCGCGCGCGCGGAGAAGCCGTTCCGCTCGGTCGAGGATCTGTGGCGCCGCTCGGGCGTGCCGCTCGCCACGCTGGAGAAACTGGCCAAGGCCGACGCCTTTCACGCGCTCGGGCTCGACCGGCGACAGGCGCTCTGGGCAATCCGCGGCCTGGGCGAGAAGCCGCTGCCGCTGTTGGAAGCGGCCGAGCGGCACGAGCCGCCGGTCAGCCTCGTGCCGCTCACCGCCGGGCGCGAGGTGGTGGAGGATTACCGCGCGACGCAGCTGACGCTACGCCAGCATCCGCTGTTCTTCCTGCGCTCGGACCTGGCGCGGCAGCGCGTGATCCCGTGCGCGGGCCTGCGCGACGTTCGCGACGGCCGCCGCGTCGAGATCGCGGGCATCATCCTGGTGCGGCAGAAACCCGGCTCGGCCAAGGGCGTGCTGTTCATCACGATCGAGGACGAAACCGGGGTCGCCAACATCATCCTGTGGCCCGACCGGTTTGAGGCGCAGCGCACCGTCGTGATGTCGTCGGCGATGATCGGCGTCACCGGCGTGGTGCAGCGCGACGGCATGGGGGAGAATGCGGTGATCCACGTCATCGCCGACCGCATCCATGATCGCACCGCGATGCTGCGCCAGGTCGGCGACATCGACATGCCGCGGCTGACCAGCCCCAGCGATGGTGCGACCCACCCCGGCTCCCCCGACCGCGGCGACGCCGGCTGGAAGGCACGCGTGCGCAGCGACTACCACCCCCCATTCCGCAACGGCTGCGACCCCGAGGACGTGATCCCGATCCGCAGCCACGACTTCCACTGACGCGGGTGAGTTCTGCCGTACTGGTGCGGTTTCCGACCAGCTCCCCGGATGTGATTCGGAAGTTCGCTTCCGGAACAGGGCAGGAGAAGGCAGCGGGATCCCGGATCAAGTCCGGAATGACGGTGGATCAAGTCGGTCGGAAACCGTTCGTGGAGTACAAAGACCTGGATGACGGCGCGGCAACGATCGAACAGCACTGAACCCGGATCAACGCTCGCCCGTGGTCCATCTCGTCATCCCGGACTTGATCCGGGATCCCGCTTCTCTTCTTCACCCATACGCGATCAGGGCGGGCACGCAGAAGTAGTTCCCACCCCGACCACTCACGCGAACGTGCCGTGGATGAACCACGTCATGTCGCCCGTCTCGACGCGCTGGCCGTCGCCGCGGCGGAACAGCCAGAAACGCTGGCCCGCCTCATCCTCGACCTGGAAATAATCGCGCACCGCCTGGCGCTCGGCGACGCGGCGCCACCATTCGCCGGTGATCCGCTCCGGCCCGTCGCCGCACACCACCTGGTGCATCTGCCCGCGCCAGCGGAACCGGCGTGGATAGGAATCGGGCAGTTCCGCCATCACATGGTCGATTGGCTCGGGCCGGCGCAGCAGCCGCGCCGGGCGCGGCCAGCGCGGGTGCCACGGATGCGCGACCTCGCGCGTGTCGAGGTGCCGCACGTCGTTATCGGTCAACCGCGCCCCCGCACCTGACGTCTGGTCGAGCGGCGCGGTCGACGCGACCGAGCGTTCGGGCACGTCGCTCTCGACCACGCGCGCGCGCCACAGCTTTTCGGCCCCAATGCGATTGACGATCGCATCGACCAGCGCCGCCAGATCGGGCACCGCCCGCTCCAGGTCGCCCGCCAGCGCTTCCGGCCCGAGCGGCTCGCCGCGGGTGACGTGGAGCGCCATGATCTCGATCCCGAAGCCGGGGTCGATCAACTCGATCCGCCGGGCGAGCAGCCGCAGCACGTGCGCCGGATCGCGCGTCGCGCGCGCGAAGCCGACGCGCACCACCTGCACCTCGCCGTCGACGCGCGTCAGCGCCAGCGCCAGCATGCGCGCGCCGCGCCCCTGCGCTCGCAATGCCTGCGCCAGCCCCGCGGTCAGGTGCGCCATCCAATGCGCGATCGGCTCGGCGGTCATGATCGGCTCGGCGAAGCGCTGCTCGACCATTACCGGTTCTTCGGGGATCACCGGGTCGAGCGGTTCGGCGACCGCGCCGGTCACCTGGTCGAGCCGCGCCGCCACCGCGCGCCCGAACCGCCGCGTCATCGGCGCGCGCGGCAGCGCGGCGAGCTGCGCGACGCGGTCGATGCCCAGCCGCCGCATCAGCTCGATCGCGGGTGCCTCCAGCCGCAGCGCTGCGACCGGATGATCGGCGAACGGCGCCAAACCGTGGCCGGGCGGCAGCAGTGCGATCGCTGCCTCTGGCGTGCCGGTTTCGCCGTACCGCGCGAGCGCCCAGGCCGCCGCGGGCGTGTCGGCCACCCCGACGCGCGCGGCGAACCCCAGCCTTGCCAACAGCCGCACGATCCGCCGCGCCATGCGCGCCTCGCCGCCGTGCAGATGCGCCACGCCGGTCAGGTCGATGAACAACCCGTCGGCGTCCGAGATCGCGACGCACGGTGACCAGCGTCGCGCCAGCGTCGTCGCCAGCCGGTCGAGCGCGGCGCGGTCGCCCACCGGATCGGCGTCGCGCACCGCGATGCCGGGGCTGGCGGCGCGCACCTGCGTCAGCGCCATGCCCGGTTCTATCCCGCACGCGCGTGCCGCCGGGCAGGCAGCGGCGACTTCGACGCGGCTGCCGATCTTGTGAACGGTGACGAGCGGCGCGTGCGCCGCGGCGCTAACCGGCAATGCGCGGGCAGGGCGCGCGGTCTCCGCCGGGCAGACGCGCGCCACCGTGCCCGCGGTGCTGCGCCCGGTGTCGAAGAACGGCTCAACCGGCCGCACGCGCGCGCCCGCATCGTTGGAGCCGACCCGCCCACCGGCATGTCGCCTGACGCTGTCCGGGCCGCTCATGCTCTTGCCGCTCGCGAACTGGTCCTGGTGTCGCGTCTCCGTCACGCTTGCGGCCTGGGTCGCGCTCGACGATCGATCGGTCACATTGCTGACCAGCACCACCGGTTCCGCTACGAGGCGCAAGGCCGGCGACGCAGATCGGTACGCTGCCATGGTCATACTCGCTGCCGCGTGATCGGCGGCCCCGTCACCTGCCGGTGACAGGCCAACTCGCGGATCGGCGCGCTCGACCTGCGACGCGACCAGCAACGGTGCTTCGCCCACCGCGGATGCGAGAAGCGGCGTACCCAAGTCGAGGGTTGTAACGCAGGACGCATGATCGTGCGCCGATGGCGATGCGGTGGCGTCACGCATCGCGGTGCTGGTTGCACGCGCGCGATCGCCGAGTTGCGGCGTCAGGCTCAGCGCCGCCGCCGGCCTGTCTTCCGAGCGCGTGAGGACACCCGATCGGTGGTCGCATACGGGCGCGGTGGCATGATCGTGCGTGGCGAGGATCACCAGCGGCGGGCAATCGCGAGCCGGCGTTGCCGGGTGCGTGTTCGACCGGCTCGACCCGCTCGATCCACCACCCCGCGCTTGGTGCGGGGTTCCACTCGCTTCGTGCGGAACAGCGAGGTGGGATGTCGGATCGGGACGGTTCGTATTACTCGAACGCCGCTCCGCTGCGGGCACGTCTGTCCCCGGCGGTGCGAGCGTCGCCGCCGCGATGGCGCGATCGACCGTCCCCGCTACGACCGCCGTCGGCGAAGGTGCGCGGACGTCACGCGGCCGGTCGTGCGAATAGCGAGTCTGCGCTTGCTCCGCCCCGCTTCCGCCGCATCGCCGCTGTCCCGAGGTCGGGCGCACGCCCTCGCCACCGAAGCGCACCGCGACCATGCCCGCGGCCGTTCCCGGCGCACTCATCGGCGCTGGGTCACTGCGCAACCCGCGCGACCTCAGCCCATGCGACCCCGGCCCGCGCGACGCCGTGCCGCCATCGTCGGCCGGTAATCGCTTGAAGGCGTGGTCCGCCGCCTCGCTGCGGCGTCCCATCTCGCGCATCGGCGGTCGTTGGTGCGCGTTCATCTGCGCGATGCGCTGCTCGACGTCGGCGCGGGCATCGTGCGCGTGATGCTTGCCCCCACGTTCGACGCCCTGTTTGCTCTGGCTCGCCGCCACCTCGCTGCGTGCCCAGCGCGCACCGGGGCGCCAGCCGCTGTTGCGCGGCGCGTCGCATTGCGTTCCGCCCTGTTCGGCGGCACCGGCGCGTTTCAGCGCAGCGAGTTCCTCGTCGATGCGCGCGTCCAGGCCACCGCCGGGCGCCCGCTCAGGCGGCGTGTGCTGCCGTTCCGCCCGCCGCACGCGGTCGATGGACCAATTTGGCAGGTAGAGCGATGCGACCCGTTTCATCGCTGGCCTCCACTGTGAGTTGAAAAGGTTCGCCGCCGCGCTGGCGCACGAGTGACAGGTGCCAGCGCGCGCGCCCGATGCCGGGGGTGGGGAGCGGGGTGCTGGGCGCGGAGCCGATGCGCCAGCGCGTCACCGCGGCGGACGGCGCGCCGAGCGGGTCCGCGCCCTCGCGCGCGTGTCGCTTCATCAGCAGCGCGATCGTGCGCCCGCCCTCGGCGGCGAGCTGCAATCGGCGCGTCGCGGGCATGCCGACGCGGCGCGCTTCGCCGATCACTGCGCCGAGCGCACGGTGGCGCAAGCCTTCCTCCATCAACGCCAGCACCTCGGCATCGTCGACCGCCTCGGCGTAGAGCACGCGCTCGGGCGCCAGGCCCACTTGGTAGAGTGCGGGCGCGAACAGGTCGCGGCGCCTGACCACCCACAGCACCGGCCCCCAGGCGCGCGCGGCGATGCCGGCCATGAACAAGGTAGCGCTGGCGTCGTCGCCCATCGACGGCGTCGCCGCCGTCACCTCGTGCAGCGCGTCGAGCCGGAGCCCGCTGTCGGCCAGTTTCGAGTCCACACCGCCGATGCCGAACGGCAATGTCTCGCGCCGGCGATGCCCGTCGCCCTCGATCGCGCGCAGCGTTTCGCGTAACTGCGCGAGCACGCCCGATTGCGTATCCAACTGTGGTTCGACCGATGGGGACACGGTGGTGATACGACTCGCTGCGTTAGTTGTTCCTATTTTGTTCTTTTCAGCCTGACCCTGTCAATCCACCGTCGACGGTGCGGCCGTCCTGACGCGAACATTGGCTGTGGATAATTTTTCGGGCACGTGACGACTGCGCTGCGACACGGCAGGCTGTCGATCGCAGCTTTGTTGCCGCCGACATGCTCGCGACTGGTGCGCGCCATTGCGCACGCGTTTGCGCTCGCCACGATGTTTCACGATTGTGCCACGCCGCAGCGCCGCTGTGCCGCCCCCCGACAGGCATGCGCCGCCCTTGAAACATAATTACAAATGCGATTAAGACGATCTCGAGCGTTCAGCCGTCGATGCACGATGGCGGATGCATGATGGAGAGTTACGTGGCGAGCGACGCGCGCACCGATATGCCGGCCCCAGACGCGACCGCGGTGTCGGGCCAGAACATGCCCCGCCTCTCGCTCCACGTGCCGGAGCCGAAGTTCCGCCCCGGCGACGCGGTCGATTTCGCCGACGTCGACGTGCCCCCCGCTGGCTCGGCGCGCCGCCCCGATACGGCGGAGGCCGCGAGCCAGTTCACCGATCTCGCCTACACGCTGGTGCGCGTTCTCGATGAGGACAACCAAGCAGTAGGCCCGTGGAACCCGCAACTCTCGCCCGACAAGATGCGGCGGATGCTGCGCCACATGGCGACCGTGCGCGCGTTCGACGAACGCATGTTTCGCGCGCAGCGGCAGGGCAAAACCAGCTTCTACATGAAGTCGCTCGGCGAGGAGGCGGTGGCGGTGTCCGCCGCGCACGCGCTCGACGCCGAGGACATGTGCTTCCCGTCATATCGCCAGCAGGGACTGCTCATCGCGCGCGGCTGCCCGATGGTCGACATGATGAACCAGATCTACTCGAACAAGGGCGACAAGCTGCAAGGCAAGCAGCTGCCGATCATGTATTCGGAGAAGCGCTTCGGCTTCTTCTCGATCTCGGGCAATCTGACGACGCAATATCCGCAGGCGGTCGGCTGGGCGATGGCCTCGGCATCGAAGGGCGATACCAAGATCGCGGCGACCTGGTGCGGCGAGGGGAGCACCGCGGAGGGCGATTTCCACTCCGCGCTGACCTTCGCGACCGTCTACCGCGCGCCCGTCATCTTCAACGTCGTCAACAACCAATGGGCGATTTCCAGCTTCTCCGGCTTCGCGGGTGCGGAGGCGACGACGTTCGCGGCGCGCGCGGTCGGCTACGGGATCGCCGGGCTTCGCGTCGACGGCAACGACGCGCTCGCGGTCTATGCCGCGACCGCCTGGGCGGCGGAGCGCGCGCGCACCAATGCCGGCCCGACGCTGATCGAGCATTTCACCTATCGTACCGAGGGGCACTCGACCTCCGACGACCCCACGCAATACCGCTCGGCCGGCGAGCCGACCGCCTGGCCGCTCGGCGATCCGATCACGCGGTTGAAGGACCATCTGATCGCCATCGGCGAGTGGGACGACGAGCAGCAGGCGGCGATGGACCGCGAGGTGGCCGAACAGGTGAAGGCGGCGCAGAAGGAGGCCGAGAAGAACGGCATCCTTGGTCACGGCCTGCACCAGCCGCTCGACACGCTGTTCGACGGCGTGTTCGAGGAGATGCCCTGGCACCTCCAGGAACAGCGCCAGCAGATGATCGACGAGGAAACTGCCAGTGGCCGGCCGTGG
Source organism: Sphingomonas hominis (assembly GCF_013328205.1). GTDB lineage: Bacteria > Pseudomonadota > Alphaproteobacteria > Sphingomonadales > Sphingomonadaceae > Sphingomonas > Sphingomonas hominis. The sequence continues at coordinate 9,947 of NZ_JABULH010000001.1, forward strand.
GATCGCAAGTAATGACTGACACGCGAGCAAGTGACGCGTCGACCGACGCCGGAGCGGACACGTCGGGCGACACCGTCCGCATGAACATGATCCAGGCGATCAACTCCGCGATGGACGTGATGATGGAGCGCGATTCCTCGATCGTCGTCATGGGCGAGGACGTCGGTTATTTCGGCGGCGTGTTTCGCGCCACCGCCGGCTTGCAGAAGAAGTTCGGCAAGACGCGCGTCTTCGATACGCCGATCACCGAGATCGGGATCATCGGCGTGTCGATCGGCATGGGCGCCTACGGCCTGCGCCCGGTGCCCGAAATCCAGTTCGCCGATTACATCTACCCGGCACTCGACCAGCTGGTCAGCGAGGCGGCACGGCTGCGCTACCGCTCGGGCGGCGAGTTCACCGCGCCGATCACGGTGCGCTCGCCGTTCGGCGGCGGCATCTTTGGTGGGCAGACGCACTCGCAATCGCCCGAAGGGCTGTTCACCCACATGTCGGGGATCAAGACGGTGATCCCATCGACGCCCTATGACGCCAAGGGTCTGCTGATCGCCGCGATCGAGGACAATGATCCGACGATCTTCTTCGAGCCCAAGCGCATCTACAACGGACCCTTCAACGGTCATTGGGATCGCCCGGCAGAAAACTGGTCGAAACATCCGGCGGGCGCGGTGCCTGAGGGTTACTATAAAATCCCGCTCGGCAAGGCGAACGTCGTGCGCGAGGGCGAGGCGGTGACAATGCTCGCTTACGGCACGATGGTCCACGTCTGCGCGCAGGTCGTCGCCGACACCGGTGTGGACGCGGAGATCATCGACCTGCGCACGCTCGTCCCGCTCGACATCGAGACGATCGAGGCGTCGGTGAAGAAGACCGGCCGCTGCCTGATCGTCCACGAGGCGACGCGCACCGGCGGGTTCGGCGCGGAACTGTCGGCGCTGGTGCAGGAGCGGTGTTTCTATCACCTCGAAGCGCCGGTGGAGCGCGTGACCGGGTTCGACACGCCGTACCCCCACAGCCTCGAATGGGCATATTTCCCGGGGCCGGTCCGCATCGGCCAGGCACTCAAGAAGATTCTGAAGGACTAAGGGCGATGGCGCGTTTCACCTTCAAGCTGCCGGACATCGGCGAAGGCATCTCCGAGGCCGAGATCGTCGCGTGGCACGTCGCCGTCGGCGACCGCGTCGAGGAGGATCAGCAGCTCGCCGACATGATGACCGACAAGGCGACCGTTGAGATGGAATCGCCGGTGTCGGGCATTGTCGTCGAACTCGCGGGCGAGGTCGGCGACCAGGTGTCGATCGGTGCCGCGCTGGTGGTGATCGAGACCGACGCAGCCGAGAGCGGAGAGACCGAAGCGGTCGCGCAGCCGACCGACGAGACGGGTAGCGACCTGTCGCCCGCCAAGGCGCAGCCTGACGTCGAACCCGCGTCTCCCGCGACCGACGAAGCCACGCTGGAAGCCGAAAACCCCGGCGTCGAGGAAGCGGCGGCGCAAAAGCCCTCTCCCCTCCGGGGAGAGGGTTTGGGTGAGGGGCAGCCCGGAAGCACTACGTCCAGCTCAGCCCCTCGCCCCGCAGGGGAGAAGGAGCAGGCGCGCGCCGTCCTCGCATCCCCCGCGGTCCGCGCCCGCGCGCGCGACCTCGGCATCGACCTCGCCGAGGTGAAGGCTGAGGGCGACCGCCTGCGCCACTCGGACCTCGATGCCTATCTCCGCTACGGCGCGGGCCAAGGCTACCATGCCCCGCACACCAGCCGCGCGCGCGAGGACGAACAGATCCGCGTCATCGGCATGCGCCGCCGTATCGCCGAGAACATGGCCGCGTCGAAGCGTCACATCCCGCACTTCACCTACGTCGACGAGATCGACGTGACCGAGCTGGAGCGGGTTCGCGCCGACCTGAACGCCAACCGCGGCAGCCGGTCCAAGCTGACCATGCTGCCGCTGATGATCGTTGCGATCTGTCGCACCTTGCCCGACTTCCCGATGCTCAACGCGCGCTACGACGACGAGGCGGGCGTCGTGACGCGTTCGGGCCGCGTCCATCTCGGCATGGCGGCGCAGACCGATGCGGGGCTGACCGTGCCCGTCATCCGCGACGCGCAGGACAAGAACGTCTGGCAACTCGCCGCCGAGATCACGCGGCTGGCCGAGGCGGCGCGCGCGAACAAGCTCAAGCCTGACGAACTCGGCAACGGCACGATCACCGTCACTTCGCTGGGGCCGCTCGGCGGCATCGCGACGACGCCGGTCATCAACCGTCCCGAAGTGGCGATCATCGGCCCGAACAAGATCGTCGAGCGCCCCGTCTTCCGCACCGGTAGCGACGAGGTGATCCGCGCCAAGCTGATGAACCTGTCGATCAGCTGCGACCACCGCGTCGTCGATGGCTGGGACGCGGCGAGCTACGTTCAGGCGCTCAAGAAGCTGCTCGAAACCCCGGTCCTGCTGTTCGCCGATTGAGCGTCGGCGAGGTGAGCCACTGGCTGCTCCGCTACCAACTCGCGCCCGATTACCTCGATCGGCGCGCGGGTCTTCGCGCCGCTCATCTGGCACTCGCCTGGGCGGCGAGCGACGCGGGTGACCTGTTGCTCGGCGGCGCGGTCGGCGATGCACCGACCCACGCCATGCTGTTGTTCACCTCCGCCGCAGCAGCCGAAGCATTCGCCGTCCGCGATCCGTACGTTACCCAAGGGCTGGTCACCGGCTGGCACGTCATCGAATGGAAGACCGTCGTCGGTCCCGAGGCTGCTACCCCGATCCGCTAACGGGGCATGTCAATCGTCGGCAGTCACCCCGACAATCGACCGAGGCACGCTGCAACCTCTGCCCGCTGAACGATTGCGCCAGCACGACGATGATCGCGGTAACCAGCAGGATGTGGATCCCACTCGTGACGTGAAGCCGAGCAGCCACGAAACCAGCAGGACGACAGCGATCGTCCACGACGTCGAAACAATCCTTGGCTACGTTCCTGACAGCGAGGCCGAGGCGATGGTCACTTCCTGCCAGCTGAAAAAATCAGTATCGGCGCATCGCACCTACGGCCGTACCGACGGGTAATAAGGCGACGGGGCAGGGGCGGGCGGCGGTGCCGGCGTGATCGGCGCGGCGGACGCATCCTCCAGCAACCGCCACCCGACCGGCAGATAATCGGTCGACATGTAGAAATAGAACGCACAGCGACGATCGCTGCGGTAGCTGCCGCCCTTGACCAGCCCGAACGCGCGGTTGCCCAGGAACACCGGCGCGCCGCTGTCGCCGCTTTGGCATTTCGGCCCCGCGACCGTCACCCAGGTCGGCAGGCACGCGCCGCCGCAGAGTTGCCCCGCCGGCGCGAACGACACCAACTCGACGGGCGCGCAGCTATAGCCGGTCCGCTCGCCGCGGTGGCACACCACGTCACCCGCCCGCGTGCTCGGCAGCGCACGCCGCCCCGCGACCCCGCGCGACACCGTCTTGGCAGTGTCGGCGAAGAAGCTGGGCGACAGCGCCACGTCGCTCGCATTGACCTGCACGTCCTGATAGCCCCAACCCCATTGCCCGACGAATGGCAGCGCCTGCCGCTCGCCGTTCGGCCCGACATAGCTCAGCTCGTCGGGGCAGTGCGCCGCGGTCGCGATGCCGGTCCGCGCGCCGTCGGTCACGACGAAGCCGGTGGTGCAGGCGTAGCGGCGTCCGTCCCCGGGATTGACGCCGACGACGCGCGCGCCGCCCTCTGCCGCCATGTTCGCGCTCGCCACCACGCGATCAATCCGCACGCGGACCGGCACGCCCGCTATTCCCGACAGGCGACTGGTCAACGCCCCCACGCCTTCGCGGTCGGCATCGCTCGGATTGACGATCACCACCAGCTCGCCGCTCGACAGGTCGATCCCCATCCCGGGCGGATGCGCCACCGCCGCGGCAAGTTTGGCCTGGTGCGAGGCGAGCGCGAGCTCCAATGCCCCGCGTGTCGCCGCCGCGCCGGTGCGGAACACGATCGGTACCGTCATCCCGCCCGCCATCACCACGCGGGCCGGCACCGGCGCGTCGCCGGTCAGCAGCACGACGATGCGATAAGCCGGGCGGTGCTCGATCGCGATCCCCGCCAGCCGGTCGGCCAGTTCGATCGCGATGGCGTCGGTGACCGCCACCGTTTCCTCCTGCGCCAGCAAGCGCGCGCGCGCCTCAGCGAGCGTCACGTCGTAGGCCCGCGCATATTCGCCCGCATCCTGCGCGATCGCGTCCGATGCGCTCTGCCGCGCTGGCGAGAGGATCGCGGACGGGGAGGGTGGCGATGTAGGGCTGGCCGTGGGCGATGGCGCAACCGCGCTCGCCGGCGGCGCGCCCGCGACCTGCGCCGCGCTCGCGATCGGCGCTGCCGCCGTCCACAGCGCCACCACCATTGCATCCATCCGCCGCTCGCGACCGTTCCTGCGCCACACTCGGCTGCTAGACACTGGGTTCCTGCTCGACACCGCGGTCTCTTACCGCTACCAGCCCGAACTTGTCCTGAACGAAGATGCGCGAGCGCCGAACAGGCGTGCTGCCCTTGCAGCCAACGCGCACCGACCCAATTTTGAAAGCCTCATGACCTTCCCGAACCTTCCCCAGCCTCTCGCCGAGGCGTTGTCCGCGCGCGGTTACGCCGCTCCCACCCCGGTCCAGGCGGCGGTGATCGAGCCCGACGCGCTCGGCCGCGACCTGATCGTCTCGGCGCAGACCGGCTCGGGCAAGACCGTTGCCTTCGGCCTCGCCATGTCGGGCGAACTGATGCCGGAGGGTAATCTGCCCCCCGCCGCCGCCCCGCTCGCGCTCATCATTGCGCCGACGCGCGAACTCGCGCTGCAGGTCAGCCGCGAGCTGCAATGGCTCTACGCTCCCGCGCACGCGCGCATCGCCACCTGCGTCGGCGGCATGGACGCCTCGCGTGAGCGGCGCGCGCTGAACGGCGGTGCGCACATCGTCGTCGGCACGCCCGGACGTCTCCGCGATCACCTTGAGCGCGGCGCACTCGACCTGTCGGCGATGCGCGCGGTCGTGCTCGACGAAGCGGACGAGATGCTCGACATGGGCTTCCGCGAGGATCTGGAGGAGATCCTCGATGCGACCCCCGACGAGCGTCGCACCCTGCTGTTCTCCGCAACGATGCCGCGACCGATCGTCGCGCTCGCCAAGCGCTACCAGAAGGACGCGCTGCGCATCGAGACCAAGGGCGAGGATCGCGGCCACGGCGACATCTCCTACGTCGCGGTGACCGTATCGCCCGCCGACATCGAACACGCCGCGATCAACCTGCTGCGCCTGCACGAGGCGGAAACCGCGATGCTGTTCTGCGCCACGCGAGACAACGTCCGCCGCCTGCACGCCAGCTTGCAGGAACGCGGGTTCGCCGCGGTCGCCTTGTCGGGCGAGCACAGCCAGAACGAGCGCAACGCCGCGCTCCAGGCGCTGCGCGACAAGCGCGCACGCGTCTGCGTCGCGACCGACGTCGCCGCGCGCGGCATCGACCTGCCGAGCTTGAGCCTCGTGATCCACGTCGAGCTGCCCCGCGACGCTGAGACACTCCAGCACCGTTCGGGCCGGACCGGCCGCGCGGGCAAGAAGGGCACCGCCGTCCTGCTCGTGCCCTATCCGCGTCGTCGCCGCGTCGAGATGATGTTGCGCGGTGCCAAGATCAACGTCGAGTGGACCAATCCGCCGACTGCCGACGACATCCGCGCCAGCGACCGCGAGCGGCTGGTCACAACGCTGCTTGAGCCGGTCGAGATCGATGAGGAGGATCGCGTCCTCGCACAGCGCCTGATCGCCGAAAAGTCGCCCGAGGACATTGCCGCGATGCTGGTCCAGGCGCACCGCGCGCGCCTGCCCGAGCCCGAGGAGCTGGTCGCCGCCACGCCCGAGGCGCAGCGCGCCGCGCAGGCCGACCGCCACCGCCCCGGCTTCGACGACACGCAATGGTTCGCGATGGATATCGGCCGCCGCCAGAATGCCGATCCGCGCTGGATCCTGCCTTTGCTCTGCCGCCGCGGCCACATCACCCGCAACGAGATCGGCGCGATCCGCATCGGTCCGAACGAGACGTGGTTCCAGGTGCCGAGCGCGATCGCGGCGAAGTTCAACGCCGCGGTTCAGCGCACCGCCAGCGAGGACGGCGAGGATGAGAGCGGCATCCGCATCGTGCCGGGTAATGGCCCCGCACCCGGCGGCAATGGTGCCCCGCGCAGTGGCGGCGCACCACGCACCGGCGGCGCATCACGCGGCGCGCCGATGCACCGTGTTCGCCCGACCAACCCCCGCAAACCGCAGGGCCGCCGCCCCTAACGCCACCTCGTCACCCCGGAGGTGATCCGGGGTCCCGCTTCTTCACGCAACGGCAAGATCGCCCGAGACGCTCAACCAACCCGCAACCGAACTCCCCCTCCCTGAAAGGGAGGGGTCGGGGGTGGGTCGGTTGCGCAAGATACGTCCGCGAGTGACCTGGCTTTCTACCTTTAAGGAGCGGGCGAGACCGCGCCGCCCCTACCGAGGCAACAACCCCGGCAGCACCGGCAACAACTCGCGCCCCAAAAACCCGATCGGTCCGACCGTCCGCGCCAGCGTCGCGCCCGCCTCGCCGTGCAGCCAAACCGCCCAACCCGCCGCAATCTCCGGGGCGGCGCCGCGTGACAGCAATCCCGCGATCACGCCCGCCAGCACGTCACCCGACCCGCCCGTCGCCAGCCCCGGCCCGCCACCTTCATAGTGGAGCAGCGCACCCACCGGCGTCGCGACAAACGTCGCCACGCCCTTCAGCACCACCACCGCATTGAACCGCTTAGCCGCCACGACCGCCTTCTCGCGCGGGTCGACACCCACCGCATCCACGTCGCAGTCGAGCAGGCTCGCCATCTCACCGTGGTGCGGCGTCAGCACCAGTCGCCCGTTCAGCCCGCACAACAGATCGGCATGCTTGCCCGCGCACGCGACTCCGACCGCGTCGAGCACCAGCGCGCCTTCATCAATCCGCGGCGCGATCCACTCCAGCGCCGCCACCGCAGCACCCTTGTCGCTGATGCCAGGGCCAAGCGCGATCGCGTGTGCGCGCCCGACCGACTCTTCCAGCGCCGCGCCCACGATCACCTCGCCATCGTCATCCTCGTCGAGCGGCACGCTGCCCGCCTCGGGAAAGGCGACGCCGATCATCGCCGCCACCGACCGCGCGGTCGCGATCCGCACCTTGCCCGCACCGCTGCGCAACGCCGCTTCGCCGGTCAGCAGCACCGCGCCCGGCACCGACCGACTGCCGCCGACTACCAGCACGGTGCCGCGACTGTCCTTGGTCACCTCGCCGGTCAGCGTCGGCAGCGGATGGGTGGCGCGCCACGCGGCGTCGATCGGCGTCATCCGCGCGCACCCACCATCGCGTCGGGCGCGGCGGTCACCGCGGCGTCGCTGCGCTCGCTGACCGGCGCGGTCTCGTTGTAGCGCACCAGCGACAGCGCGCCGCTCTTCCCCGCCTCGGGATCGAACGCATATTCGGTCACGGAGCAGTTCGCGACGTCGCCCGCCCGGTCGATCGCCAGAATCTGCGCCTCGTCCATGTTCTCGATTACGTAGCGCAGGCACAGCACCACCACCTGATGCGCGACGATCATCACGCGCTTCCCCGCGTAATGCAGCGCCACCGTGTCGAGCAGCGAGCGCAACCGGAAGATCACGTCGCACCAGCTCTCACCGCCGGGCGGGCGATGGTAGAATTTGCCGAGCAATCGCCGGAACTCGGCCTGCTGCGGCTCGTGGATCATCACCCCGTCGGTGGTGAGCCCGTCGAGCACCCCGAACTCCTTCTCGCGCAGCCGCTCGTCGAGGCAGATCGGCTCGTCCGCGTCGCACCCGCCATGCTCGCGGAACAGCCGTGCCGTCTCCAGCGCGCGCAGATAGGGCGAGGCGAGCAGCACATCCGGCCGCCCGTCCGCCTCACCAGCGGCGAACCAGCGCCCCAGGCCACGCGCCTGCTCGCGCCCGCGCTCCGACAGCGCCACGTCGACGTCGCGGACGTTCAGCGTGATCCGGTCCGCGCCCGCTGCCATCGCCGCGTCGCGCGCAACATTGCCCGCGCTTTCGCCATGGCGCACGATCCACAATCGCGCGGGCCAGCGGTCCGCCGACATCAGGCGCGTACGCCCAAGCTAGGTGTCTGTCTTGCCATCGCTTTCGGAACGGGGATCGTCACCCGCGGTTCCCGCCAACCCCAGATCGATGAAGCTGCGCCCCAGCCGCGGTGCCTCGACGCTGCGCTCGCGCTTGCTGAGCAATGCCGCGATGTAGGTCCAGCGCCGCCGCTCGAAGGAGCCCCAGGTGGTGCGCTCCAGCCGCTTGGCGATGTAGCGCTCCGCGCCCATCCCGCGCCGTGCGATCAGCACGTCGAGCCGCTCGCCCGCTTTGTCACGCCACCCGCGCGCGGCTCCGGTGAAGTAATCGAGCGCTGCCATTGACGATACGTTACCCGCGTGCGCTCACCCACTCAATCACCCCACTTAATCGCCGGCGAAGCTCAGCGCCGAGACCCGCCGCTCGCGCTCGTTCACCACCAGCGCCCGCGCGGTAGCGAACGCTGCGGACATGCCTCACGCAAGCACGCGCGGCACCCGAGTCCGATCGGCGTCGCCGCGCCGCCCATGTCGAGCCCGCGCGCCGCCGCCAGCGCCGCCGCCTGCTCGGCCGGCACACCGATCGACAGCGCGAACTCCGCCGCGACCGCACCCGTGCCGACCCCGACCGAGCGCGTCCCCGGCACCGCTACCTGCAGCGTGAACCAGCGCGCATGGTCCTCCAACTCGACCAGTTGCGCCTGCCACGTCCCCGGCCGGTCGAACACGTGATGCACCCGCCACAGCGGACAGCGCGCGTCGGCCGCGACCAGCGCCGCGCCGCTCGCCCCGGTGTAGCGTTTTGACACCTGACCCGCGCGATCGATCCGCAGCAGGAAGAACGGCAACCCGCGCGCACCGACGCGGGAGAGGGTGGTCAGCCGGTGCACAACCTGCTCGACACTCGCGCCGAAGCGATGCTGCAAGGTGGCGAGATCATACCCGCTCCCCTCACACGCGCGCACGAACCGCGCATACGGCATCATCACCGCCGCGGCGAAATACCCGGCGAGGTGCCGCCGAAACAATCGCTCCGCAACCCGGCTAGCGAACGCCGCCCCGCGTGCCAAGGCATCGATCTCGGTCCGCGCCTCTAACTGCGCCAACTGAAACGCCAGCGCGAAGGTCCGACTGGCGGGCGACAGCATCTCGCCCAGCTGCAACTGCCGCGCGTGCAGGTCGAGCCGGCGCAAATGGTCGGGCATCACCTCGGCGGGCAGGATGCGGATCGCGAGGCCGTGGCGCACCCGCAACCGCTCGGTCAGCGCGCCGTACAGGTCCGCGCCCGCCAGCCTCAGCTCATCGGCGACCCCTTCCGCCAGCGCATCGAGATCGGGAAAGTGGTTGCGCCAGCGGTCGATCTCGCGCCTGACCGCGATCGTCGGATCGTCGCCGTCGCTCGCCGTCACGGCACTCGCCACGCCGCCGCGGTCGAACGCGCGCGCGAACGCCTCCGCCCCGCCAGGCGCAGCAGCGAGCCACTCCTCCACCTCGCTGCGGTCAATCTCCAAATCGGCGAACAGCGGATCGGCCAGCCGCCGCCGGATCGCCTCCGCGCCACCGCCGGGTTCGCCCGCCACCAGCGCGCGCGGATCGAAGTCGAACACCTCCGCCATCTTGACCAACAGCCCGGTCGGCAGCGCGCGCTGGTTGCGCTCGATAAGATTGAGATAGCTCGGCGACACGCCCAGCATCTCCGCCATCGCCGCCTGCGTCAGGCCAGTGCGCCGCCGCAGCCGCCTGACCGCGTGGCCCCCCATCACCTTTTCGCGCGCCATCGTCCAACCTGTAAACGGATTTACAACACGACAGCTTCTACGCGGCTTTCACGCACCGCGCGACACGAAACTCTGTCAATCCTTGTTCACGCGCACCGAGTCGAGAGCTTATTACCTTCTCAACGGCAACCAACCAGCCGGGCAGATCAACACCAGAGGAGAACGTCCATGCCGAACGAACCGCAGCGCAGCCGTGCCGTCTTCTCGACCGAAGACTTCGGACTGATGAAGGAAGCCGTCGCAAATTACGTCCGCCAGATCGCGGACGACCCCCGCTCGGCCAAATTCTCGAACCTCTACCACCGCCTCGGCCGGCTCGGCTGACGCGACCCGCCCGCGCGCACGCGGGCAGCACCAAGTTCCTGGGGAGGAAAGGTGGTTCGCCGGCGCGGGGCTCCCGCGTCGGCGACCATTTTCACGCGCCCCGTTTCACACACGCATTCGAGGGGACCACCATGACCTACCAGGATCACACCAATCAGATCACCCAGCTGATCGGCCGCCAGAACGGCACTTGGGATGGCATCGACGCCGAGGCTGTCGCGCGGATGCGGCTCCAGAACCGCTTCAACACCGGACTCGACATCGCGAAATACACTGCCGGCATCATGCGCCGCGACATGGCCGCCTATGACGCCGATCCGGCGAACTACACCCAGTCGTTGGGGTGCTGGCACGGCTTCATCGGGCAGCAGAAGCTCATCAGCATCAAAAAGCATTTCGGCTCCACCAAGGGCCGCTACCTCTATCTCTCCGGCTGGATGGTCGCCGCGCTCCGCTCCGATTTCGGACCGCTGCCCGACCAGTCGATGCACGAGAAGACCAGCGTGCCCGCGCTGATCGAGGAGCTCTACACCTTCCTCAAGCAGGCCGATGCGCGTGAACTGGGCATGATGTTCCGCGAATTGGACAAGGCGCGCGAGGGCGGCAACGAGATCGAGGCACAGCGCCTGATCCACGCCATCGACAACTACGAGACGCATGTCGTGCCGATCATCGCCGACATCGACGCCGGGTTCGGCAATGCCGAGGCGACCTACCTGCTCGCGAAGAAGATGATCGAGGCCGGCGCCTGCGCGCTCCAGATCGAGAACCAGGTCAGCGACGAGAAGCAGTGCGGCCACCAGGACGGCAAGGTCACCGTGCCCCACGACGACTTCCTGGCGAAGGTCCGCGCCTGCCGCTACGCCTTCCTCGAACTGGGCGTAGAGGACGGGATCATCGTCACACGCACCGACTCGCTCGGCGCCGGTCTCACCAAGCAGATCGCCTTCTCGAAGGAGCCGGGCGACATCGGCGACCAGTATAACAGCTTCCTCGACGCGGAAGAGATCACCGACCTGTCGACGATCAACGGCGACGTCATCATCAACCGTGACGGCAAGCTGATGCGGCCGAAGCGGCTGCCCTCCAACCTGTTCCAGTTCCGCGAGGGGACGGGGGCCGACCGTTGCGTGCTCGACTGCATCACCTCGCTCCAGCACGGCGCCGACCTGCTCTGGATCGAGACGGAGAAGCCGCACATCGAGCAGATCGCCTCGATGGTCGACCGCATCCGCGAAGTGATTCCCAACGCGAAGCTCGTGTACAACAATTCACCCAGCTTCAACTGGACGCTCAACTTCCGCCAGCAGGTGTTCGACGCCTGGGTCGATGCCGGCCGCGACGTCTCTGCCTACGACCGCGCGCGGTTGATGAGCGTCGATTATGACGACACCGAACTCGCCGCGCAGGCGGACGAGCGCATCCGCACCTTCCAGAAGGATGCGGCGGCGCGTGCCGGCATCTTCCACCACCTGATCACGCTGCCGACTTACCACACTGCGGCGCTGTCGACCGACAATCTGGCGAAGGAATATTTCGGCGAGGCGGGTATGCTCGGCTACGTCAAGGGCGTGCAGCGCCGCGAGATCCGCGAGGGCATCGCCTGCGTCAAGCATCAGAACATGTCGGGCTCCGACATCGGCGACGATCACAAGGAATATTTCGCCGGCGAGGCCGCGCTGAAAGCCGGCGGCGCACACAACACGATGAATCAATTCGCCGCCTGACCGCGGCTTGGGGAACCAGTTCGCCGCCTGACCCCCACTCCAACAGGCAGCGCTTCACCCGCGTCGGGCAACCGGCGCGGGTGTTCGCGCGTAAACCTGTACGCCAGACTACAATCCGGTTCAGCTTGGATGCCGATCGCCGCGCCTAGACGTTGCGTCATCGATCACTGCGAGAGGACCATTATCATGAAGATCGCACAGATGTTCGCCGCCGCCGGGCTGATGATCGCCAGCTTGGGCGTGTCCGCCACCGCCGATGCGCAGGGGCGCTGGAACGACCGCCACGTCGGCCGCTGGGACGACGGCCGCGACTTCCGCGGTGATCGCCGTGACTTTCGCGACGGCCGCCGCGGCTACCGCGCCGACCGCCGCGCTTATCGGCAGGATCGCCGCGCCTATCGCCGCAACCTGCGCCAATATCGCCGCGACCGCCGCGCCTACGCTTATCGTTACGGCAACGGCTATGGCTACGGGAACCGTTACGGCTACGGAAACCGCTACGGTCGCGGCAATTGCTACGTGACGTGGCGCTACAACCGCCAGGTCCGCGTCTGCCGCTGAGCTGACGACGGCGGGCGAGGGGACACCTCGCCCGTCACTCCATCATTTCGCCGCCGCGGCCAGCGCGTCGCGCATCGCCTGCACCTGCCGGTTGAGCGCGTCGAGCTGGTCCAGCGTCATGCCCGACCGCGCCACCAGCGTCTCGCCGAGGCATCCGCAATCCTCGCGCAGCGCGCGCCCACGCTCGCTCAGCCGCACCTGCACCTGCCGCTCGTCCGCCGGGTTGCGCGTCCGTGTCATCAATCCCGCCGCCTCCATCCGCTTCACCAGCGGCGTCACCGTGCTCGATTCCAGCGCCAGGCGCTCGGCGATCGCACCGATCGTACGCCCGTCCTCCTCCCACAATGCGTGCAGCACCAGATATTGCGGATAGGTGATACCCAGCGCGTCGAGCTGCGGCTTGTACGCGCGATTGATCGCCATCGACGTTGCGTAGAGCGAGAAGCAGAGCTGGTGATCGAGCGGCAGGGGGGCAGACATCGGCTAAACTCCGGCGCCGACGGTTCCGCCGGCCTGTTGGATAGAAGCACAACCAACCTGACGCCCGTCATCCCGGACTTGATCCGGGATCCCGCTGCCTTCTTCTAGGGCAGGACCCCGGACCAGTCCGGGTGACCGAGGAATACGCGTCAAATCGGTCGGCACGCAGAATAGATATCGTGATAACTAAACCGCTGGACAAGTCCGAGCCGCATACCTATTTAGCAGTTATCGCGATATGGAATATCGCAGACATCAAAGCGGAGCACGAACATGGCAGTGGACGTCAAATACACCACCAAGGCGACGGCCACCGGCGGCCGCGACGGTCACGCGCGCAGCGAAGACGGCGCAGTCGATCTCAAGCTGTCGACCCCGAAGGAGTTGGGCGGCGCAGGCGGCGAGGGTGGAAACCCCGAGCAATTGTTCGCGGCCGGCTATTCCGCCTGCTTCATCGGCGCGCTGAAGGCCGCCGGTGCGCAAATGAAGGTCAAGGTGCCCGCCGACACGAAGGTAACGGCGACCGTCGGCATCGGCCCGCGTTCGGAAGGCGGCTTCGGCATCACCACCGACCTAGTCGTCGATCTGCCCGGTCTTGATCGCGACGAGGCGCAGAAGCTCGTCGACGCCGCGCATCAGATCTGCCCTTATTCGAATGCCACCCGCGGCAATGTGGATGTCGGTCTGACGCTCGCCTGAGCCCCCCTTACGCGTCAGCAACGGACCGAACGCGACGCGCTCCTGCCGCCCCCCGGCAGGAGCGCGTTTGCGTTTGTACCGGTCTAGCAGTCACCCTGAACTCGTTTCCGGGTCCATTTCTCACCCCCACGCCACGGTCGCATCGTTGCACCCAAGCCTCGCGGCAGACGCGTCTTTCGCCACCCCGACACGTTACGCCGTGCGAAGGGAAAGACCGATGACCCAAGAAGACGAACGCTGGATGCGCATGGCGCTAGACGTCGCGCGCTCGAAGGGCTCCGACCCTTCGACCTCGCCGCTCGGTTGCGTGATCGTCCGCGACGGACAGGTCCTCGCCGCCGAGCGCAACCAGACGCACGAACTGCCCGACGCGACCGCCCACGCCGAGATGATGGCGATCCGCCGCGCCTGCGAGAGCCTCGGCGACATGGAACTGCGCGGCGCGACGCTCTACTCGACGCTGCAACCCTGCGGCATGTGCACCATGGCCTCGATCTGGTCCAAGGTGACCCGCGTCGTCTATGGCGCCGAAGGCGCGGACGTGCACCCGATGTATTTCGAGGCGCACGGCATCGACACGCTGTCGTTCGTCACCCACGCCTACCGCGGCGACATTACGATCGAGGGCGGCTGCCTGCGCAGAGAGTGCGCCGACCTCTACTACGGCCCGGACGCAGACCTGCCGGAGGAAGAGCAGGCCAATCTGTGACGCCGGGACCGGCCCTGTCGGTTACGATCGGCCATTACATCGCGGGCTCTCCATAACAGCCCATCGTGCCAGATCCGAGGGCATGTGAGGCAGTCACTACCGTCATCCCGGACTTGATCCGGGATCCCGCTGCCTTCTCTACGGTCCCTAAGAAGCGGGACCCCGGATCAAGTCCGAGATGACGACACGTGAAGCTGGTCGGAAAACGCTCCACAGTGACCATTCACCACGCGAGGCGGCAACGCGTTGGCGTGACCTTAGCGTGACCTTCCATCCACCACCTCACCCGACCAGCGCCGCTACCACTTCCTGCACCTTCGCCAACCGCGCGTCGGCGTCCTCGATCCGCTCGCGCAGCAGGTAGCGCCCGTTCTTCTCCTCCAGCGCCTCCGCCGACAGCGTGACCCGCGGTCGCGGCTCCAGCGCGATCGCCGCCGGGCCCGCGACGATACGCTGGATCTGCGCCGCACGCGCCTCCGCCCGCAACCGCGCAACCGCGATCAGCGTGCGTGCCTCATCGGGCATCGCACCGAAGCGGTCCTCCAGTTCCTCCTCCAGCGCATCGAGCGCTTCGGCGTCGTACAGCCGCGCGATCCGGCCATAGATCGACACGCGCAGCTCCTCGTCCGGGATCCACGCCTCGGGCAGGCACCCTTCGACCCCCAACTGCAACTCGGGGGTCCAACGGTCGGCCTCCTCGCCGCGTGCGCGACGCAACGCGTCCTCGAGCAATTGCTGGTACAGATCGATCCCGATCAGCTTCATGTGCCCGGCCTGAGTCTCGCCCAACAGGTCGCCCGCACCGCGCATATCGAGATCGCGCGCGCTGATCGCGAAGCCCGCACCCAGCCGGTCGAACGCCTCTAGCGTGCGCAGCCGCTTGAGCGTCCGCGGCGCGATCTTGTGGTCGGGTTCGGTAAAGAGCAGCACCTGACCACGCCGGCTGCCGCGCCCGACCCGCCCGCGCAGCTGGTGCAACTGCGACAGCCCGAAGCGATCGGCGCGCCAGATCACCATCGTGTTCGCACGCGGCACGTCCAGCCCCGCCTCGATGATGTTGGTTGCGAGCAGGACGTCACCGTCGCCGCGCCCAAACGCGACCATCGCGTCGTCGATCTCGCCCGCCGCCATCTTGCCGTGCGCTTGGAGCAGGTCGAGTTCGGGCACCAGCCGTTCGAGCTTCTCCGCGAGCGGTGCCATGTCCTCGATCCGCGGAACCACGACGAAGCTCTGCCCGCCGCGCGCCTTCTCGCGCAGCAGCGCCGCGCGCATCACCTCGGGGTCGAAGCTGGCGACCGCGGTGCGGATCGGCTGGCGGCGGGCAGGCGGCGTCGCGATCACCGACATCTGCTGCAACCCGACCAGCGCCGATTGCAGCGTGCGTGGAATCGGCGTCGCCGACAGCGACAGCACGTGTCCGGCCGACAGGTCGCGCAAGCGCTGCTTGTCCGCCGCGCCGAACCGCTGCTCCTCGTCGATGATGACGAGCGCGAGGTTCGCGTATTCCACGCCCTTGCCCGCGACCGCGCCGGTGCCGACGACGACATGGACCGACCCGTCGGCCAGCCCCGCCTTGACCTTCTTCTTCTCCGCGGCGCTCGACAGTCGTGATAGCCCCGCGACCACCACGTCGGTGCCCTCGAACCGGCTGGCGAAACTCTCCAGATGCTGGCGCGCGAGCACCGTCGTCGGTGCGGCGATCGCGACCTGCCCGCCCGCCAATGCGGCGAGCGCGGCGGCGCGCAGCGCGACCTCGGTCTTGCCGTAACCGACGTCGCCGATCACCAGTCGGTCCATCGGCCTGCCCGCGGACAGGTCGGCGCGCACCGCCTCAATCGCGCGCGCCTGGTCTGCCGTCTCGGTGAACGGGAAGCCCGCCGCGAACCGCTCATACGCCGCCGTCTCGGGCGCGAGCACCGGCGCATCGCGCGATCCGCGCTCCTTCGCCAACTCGGTCAGCGCCGCCGCGTCTTTGGCAATCGTTTCCTCGATCTCGCCGCGGCGCTTCTGCCAGCTCGATCCGTCGAGCTTGTCGAGCGTCACCGCATCGGCCTCCGCGCCGTAGCGCCAGATGCGGTCGGCCTCGACCACCGGCACCAGCCGCGTCGCGTCATTGGCGTAGGTCAGCTTGATCGCGTCGCCAGTCGTGCTGCCCTCGTCCGCGGTCATCCGCTCCAGCCCGGCGACCACGCCGATGCCGTGCTCCTCGTGCACCACCACGTCGCCGATGCGGATCTCGCCGAAGTCGAACAGCGCGGTGTCGGCGGGGCCGGTCGAGGTCGTGTCGCGCTCCGCGCGGCTGCCGAGCAGGTCGGCGGCGGCGATCGCCAGCACGCCCTCGCGGCGGAACCCGCGATCGGTCGCGAGTTCGAGCATCAGGAACGCGCCCGGCTTGGCCGCTGCCACCTCGGCCCATGACGCGACCGCGACCGGCTCCTGCTTCATCGCCTTCGCCACGCGCCGCCGCAGAAAACGCAGGTCGCGCGCGCTCCCTAGCAGCACGACGCGCTCGCCCGCCTCCAAGGCCACGCGTGCTTCCTTGGCGAACGCGCGCAACGGCGCCTTCGACTCAACGAAGCGCGGCGGCAGGTCGCCCGTGCGCTCGATCGTCACCTGATCGGCGGCCTCAATCGCGGCGGCCCAGGCGCGTTCGTCGACCACGTCGCGTACCGCCCGCTTGGGCTGACGCTTCGCCACGTCCGCCGACAGCGCGAGAAAGCGCCGCCGCCGCTCGTCGGCCGCCGCGCCGATGACGACGCGCGCGCCCGGCAGGTGGTCGAGCAACGTAGCGCGTTCCCTGCCCAGCGCGGGCTCGGACACGCGCCCCAACTCGCGCCGCTCGATCTCGCCCACCGTGCGCTGGTCGGCGGGATCGTAGCACCGCACGCCCGCGACCACGCCGTCGTTGACCTCGATGCGAAGCGGCAGATCGGCATCGGCCGGGAACACGTCGAGCACTTGCCCGCGCAATGCCACTTCGCCCGGCTCGTCGACGCGCTCGTCGGCGAGATAGCCCAGTTCGATCAGCCGCGCGTAAAGGTCGGTCAGGTCGAGCGCCGCGCCGACCTCGACCACCGGCGGCGTCGCCTCGAACTCGACGGGCGGCGGATAGGCACGCGCCAGCGCCTCGCCCGTCGTCACGCACGCTACCCGCGCGCGCTTCTTGGCCGCGGTTAGCATGCGCATCTGACGCAGCGCCGACACGCGCTGCCCGACGTTGGCAGGGGAGGCGGGAGCATCATCACCCGGCAACGCGTCGCTGCCCGGACAGAACAATATGCACGCATCGGGCGCGGCGGCCGCTAGCGCGTGCGCGATCGCGATCCCCCGCGCTTCGTCGACCGCTGCGATCAGCACGTCGCGCTTGCCGAGCAACTCGGCCGCCGCCGCCGCGATCTCGCCCGTCTCAAGCGTGGGCGCGGCGGGTGCGCTGCCGATCAGCGAAGGGGCGTCGGGCGCGTCGTCGGGCATAGCTGTTTGGTTTTCCGCAGGAAGTGAGCCGCGCGAACGGCTGGAGGCGAAGCACGGTTCCGCATCGCGCTGTTCGCGATGGGTGCGAAACTACTCGGATCGGGCGCGAGACGTGTAGTATTTGATGAGTGCGCCATCGGAATCATCCACGCGCGCAGACATTGCCCGGCTCGCTCCTTGGTCGAGCCAAAGCCATCATCGACACCGTCATGCTCGCCACGACCTCGGTATCAACCTCAGGTAGCGACCCGCACGGTGTCACCGGTCCTCAACTGTCGATAACCCCGGCGCTAGAGCAAGAGAGCACTAAAACAGACTGCGCCCGTGTAACTGGCTGGCAGTTTCAATCTTGGACGATAGGCCTGTAACGCGCTCACGCGTCAGCCACGCAGTCCAGCCGCCGACCCGGAGGTGCGCACGTTACCGTTGCTCCGGCTGCCCTGCCGCCGCACCACCGGACAAATCAGCATTCTCGCCCGTGCTGTCCTCGTCGAAGCCTTCGCCCGGATTGCCGCCGCCAGCGCCGCTGCCGCTGCCGTGGACCGCGCCGGTCGCGGGGTCGAACGAGGCGCGCTGGCCATTGTCGGGCGGCACCGGCGCATCGTCGCGCACGCCCTCGCCCGGCCGCGCGGCGACCGTGCCCGACGGCACCCGCGCACCCAGCGCACGCTCGTCCGCCTCGTTATAACCCTCGCCGGTATAGCCCGACGCGCGATTAAACGGCGCGGGCTCGTGCGACCGCTCGGGATCGACCTCGGCATGGTCGAACGGGGTATTGGGACCGCGTTCGTCGGTGTTGCGCATCTTGTCACTCATGCCGCCCCAACGCGCGGAGCGGCATCAGTGATCCGCGCTCAAACGATCTCGAACAATCCCGCAGCACCCATGCCGCCCGCGGTGCACATCGAGACGACCACGTAGCGCACGCCGCGCTTGCGCCCCTCGATCAGTGCGTGGCCGACCAGCCGGCTGCCCGTCATCCCGAACGGATGCCCGACCGCGATCGCGCCGCCGTTGACGTTATACTTCTCGGGATCGATGCCGAGGTGGTCGCGGCAATACAGGCATTGCGACGCGAACGCCTCGTTCAACTCCCATAGCCCGATGTCACCGACCGACAGCCCGGCGCGCTCGAGCAGCTTGGGGATCGCGAAGACGGGGCCGATCCCCATCTCGTCGGGCCCGCACCCCGCCGCCTTGAAGCCGCGATAGATGCCCAGCACGTTCTTGCCCTCGGCCTCCGCGGTCGCGCGGTCCATCACGATCTGCGCGGCGGCGCCGTCCGACAACTGGCTGGCATTGCCCGCGGTCACGTTGCTGCCCGGCCCGGTGAACTCGCCACCCGCCCACACGGTCTTGAGGTTGCCGAGCGCCTCGGCGGTCGTGCCGGCGCGAATGCCCTCGTCTTGGCTGACGGTGACCGTCTCGCTGCCGGTCCTGTTGCCTGCCTTGTCAAAAATCGCCTTCTCGACCGTGATCGGCACGATCTCCTCAGCGAAGGCGCCCGTCTCCAGCCCGCGCGCGGCGCGCTGTTGGCTCATCGCGCCATATTCGTCCTGGGCGGCGCGCGTGATGCCGTAGCGCTCGGCGACGATCTCGGCCGTCTCGATCATCGGAATGTAGGCGGCGGGCACCTTGCGCGTGACGCTTTCGTTGACGAAGCGCGGCGCGTCCTTGGTCACCGTGTAGCTGATCGACTCCATGCCGCCCGCGAGCGCGACATCGATGTCGCCCGCGATGATCGAGCGCGCGGCGAGCGCCACCGCGGTCAACCCGGAGCCGCATTTGCGATCGAGCGTGAACGCCGGCACCGAATGCGGCAACGCGCCGGCGAAGATCGCCATCCGCCCGGCGTTGCCGCCCTGCGTGCCCCATTGATTGCCGACGCCCCAGAACACGTCGTCTATTCGAGCGGGATCGATGCCGGCGCGCTCCACCGCGGCGTTCATCACGTGCCCGGCGAGTACCGGCGCCTCGGTCGCGTTGAACGCACCGCGATACGCCTTGCCGATCGCGGTGCGGGCGGTGGATACGATAGCGGCTTCGCGCATGGGGCTCTCCTATGGTTTGCCCCTGCCTAGATCGCGCGCCGGCCGGCCGCAATCACGCGCGCGCGCTATTGCTTGGACACATCACCCGCTTGCTTGGACGCGGCATCGTCGCGCGCGGCGGCAAGCGCCATCGCCTGCGCCGATCCGGTCGCCGGCTTGGCCCGCACCGCCGGCTCCCGCCGCGCCAGCGTCAGATAGAGTACGCCCGCGATCAGGATCGCGAGCACGGCCAGCACGGGCCAACCGGAGAAGGTGCGCGAGGTGGCGGAACGTCGGTTCATCGTCGGTGGCCTCAACATGGATCAGCCACCCCAATCGCCATCGCCACCGCCGCGTTCCGGCCGCAACGGTTACATATTCTTGCTGATCCGACGCAGGGGGTCAGTCTAAGCGAGTCAGTCTGAGCAGATCAAGCCGCCAGCCCGTGCGCGCCCGCCGCGAGCGCGTCCTCCGCCTGCGTCAACGCGCGCGGATCGTCGACGTCGAGCCACCACGCATCGCCCACGTCAACCACGCGCGCCTCACCCGCGACCGCCAGCGTCTCGACTCCGGCCGAGATCGACCCCGCGCCGCCCTCGGCGATCGAGGCGCGCAACGCGTCATGGAAGCGACCGTCAACCGCGAACACACCGGTATCGTAGCAATCATAATCAGGCAGGTGCTTGCCGATCGAAACGATCCGCTCGCCATCGGTGCGCACCCGCGTCACGTCATCGAGATCGACCAGCGGATTGTTCAACCGCCGATCGACGCCGAGCACCAGCGCGGCGGCGGGCGCGGCGATGACCGCGGCGACCAGCGCGGGATCGAACAGGTGGTCCGCCATCATGAGCAGATGCCGCTCGCGCCCGACCGCCGCGGCACCGGTCAGCACCGAATGCCCGTTCGGCCGCGACCAGTCGTCGGTGCGCACGCAGGTGACCTTGATGCGATAAGCCCGCGCCGCCTGCGCCAGATGCGCCTCCAGCGCCTCGCCCTCGTGACCTGTCACGACGGTAAACGCACTCGCGCCGCCGTCACGCGCCGCCAGGATGACGCGGTCGATCAGCGCGACGCCCGCGACTGGGGTCAGCGGTTTCGACGGCGACACCGCGCGCAGCCGGCTGCCATAGCCGGCCGCGACGATCACGGCGTGCATCGGATCAGTCCCGCGCGACCGTGGCCGTTATTCGGCGGCGATGCGCGCTTCGTGGCCGGCGATGAACTCGTCGGTCATCTGCGCCGCGACATCGTCGGTCACCTGCTCGGGCGGGTGCTTGCAGAAGAATGCCGACGGGCCGGCGAGCGCGCCGCCGACCTTGCGGTCGAGACCCAGCTTCACGCAACGGATCGCGTCCACGACCACCGCCGCGCTGTTGGGCGAATCCTCGACCGACAGGCGCAGTTCCAGGTTCATCGGCACGCCGCCGAACAGGTCGCCTTCGAGGCGCAGGAAGCACAGCTTGTTGTCACCCAGCCACGGAATATAGTCCGATGGGCCGACGTGGATGTTCTCGTCCGCCAGCCGCTCGGCGATCACCGCCTGCACGGCTTCCGTCTTCGACTCCTTCTTGCTCGCCAACCGGTTGCGGTCGAGCATGTTCATGAAGTCGGTGTTGCCGCCGGTGTTGAGCTGGTAGGTGTGATCGATCGTCACGCCGCGCTGGCCGAACAGGTTGGAGAGCACGCGGTGGACGATCGTCGCGCCGACCTGCGCCTTCACGTCGTCGCCGATGATCGGCAGGCCTGCGTCGGCGAACTTCTTCTCCCACTCAGGGCGGCTGGCGATGAACACCGGCATGCAGTTAACGACGCCGAGGCCCGCCTCAAGCGCGCATTCCATGTAGAATTCGGTCGCTTCCTGGCTGCCGACGGGCAGAAAGTTGACCAGGATCTCCGCGCCCGAGCTCTTCAGCTCGGCGATGATCTCCGCCTTCTCCGCGTCGCGCGTGTCGTTGATCTCGAACCCGCGGTCGTTGGCGGCGGTTAGCATGTGCGGCGCGACGCCGTCGAGCTTCGCGCCCATCTTCACAATCGTGCCGGTCTTGGGCACGTCGGCGTGGAACACCTTGGTGCAGTTCGGCTTGGCGAAGATCGCTTCGCCCAGGTCGAGCCCGACCTTGCGCGAGTCGACGTCGAATGCCGCCACGAATTCCATGTCGGACACCTTGTAGCCGCCGATATCCTCGTGGATCAGGCCAGCCGCGGTGTTGCTGCCGGTATAATGGTACTTGCCCTGCACCAGACTGCTGGCGCAATTGCCGACACCGATAACCGCGACCTTGATGGTGTTCATTGATCCCCACTCGCCGGGCGCGCCCGGCACAAGACAGAAAGTTTGCCGCTCCGTGACAGAACCGTTGCGGCTGTCAAGCGAAGCGATCTCCCTAGCCGATCCCGACAATTCCTGCACGAGGGAAAACGTGAACGATTCCAACCCCACTGTGGCGGGAAAGCCGCGGGAACTGCAAGGGTTTCTGAACGCCTGGCTCTACCATCCGATCGCCGGCGCGCTCGCCCGCGCGCTGGTGCCGACGCCGGTCACGCCCAACATGGTGTCGGTGTTCGGCGCGCTGATGGTGGTGTCCGCGGGCATCTTCTACACGCTGGTCGGCGGCGCCTGGGGCATCGCGACCGGTTTCCTGCTGCACCTGTCGTGGCACGTCGTCGACGGTGCGGACGGCATGCTCGCGCGGCTTTCAGGGCGCGCGTCGCCGTCGGGCGAGGTGGTCGACGGCATGTGCGATTATTTCGGTCACGGCATCCTCTACGCGCTGCTCGCCGCGCAACTGGACGACCGGATCGGCTGGGTCGCCTGTGCGCTGGCGCTCGCCGCCGGCATCTCGCGCGCGGTGCAGTCGGTCTATGCCGAGAGCGCGCGGCGCAGCTATCAATGGTGGGTCTATGACGTGCCGTGGTTGCAGAACCAGCGCGCGCCGCAACCCGGCCTCGGCGGTGCCCTGTCGCGCGCTTACCTGTGGGCGTGGAACAGGATGTCGGGCGCGACGCAGCGCGTCGATGCCCTGGTCCTCAGTGCAGAGCACGACCGCGTACAGCGCGCGCGCATTGCCGAGATCGCGCGCGCTGCGGGCACGCGCACGCTGCCGGTGCTGGCAGCGCTCGGCGCCAACCCGCGCACGATCCTGCTAGGGCTCAGCATAATTGCGGGGTCGCCGATCTGGTTCTTCCTGATCGAAGTCGTGCTGCTCAACGCGGTGCTGGTATTCGCGATCGCACAAGGTGCCGCCAGCGCGCGCCGCATCGCCGCACTGGTCGCACGCGGCGCCTGAGGCCACTCACGGAACGCGCCGCCAATCGGTCCGTTTCGCTCCCGATCCGGTTGAACATTCCGGTTGGATACAGGGAGAAGATCATGCGGTTGGCAGTGATAGTGGCAGCGGGCACGGCACTCGCGCTCGGCGCCTGCGCGCGCGAGGAGATGCCGACGGGCACCCCGATGGCGGGCGGCGCGAAGGCAGTGGCGAGCCTGCGTACCGCGGACGGTGCCGATGTCGGCCGCGCCACCGCAACCGAAGTAGCAGGTGGCTTGCGCTTCACCGTCGATGCGATGTCGATGCCGGTCGGCACGCACGGCGCGCACGTCCACATGACCGGCCGCTGCGACGCACCCGCCTTCACCACCGCGGGCGGCCACTGGAACCCGACGCAGCGCAAGCACGGCACGATGAATCCGCAGGGCCCGCACGAGGGCGACCTGCCCAATCTCGTGATCGACTCAGGCGGCCGCGGCACCGTCGGCGCGACGATTCCGGGCGCGACCATGGCCGGGCTGATGGACGCCGACGGCGCGGCGTTCATCGTTCATGCCAAGGCGGACGACCTGATGACCGACCCGTCGGGCAATTCGGGCGACCGGATCGCCTGCGGCGTGTTCCAGCCCGCCTGACGCTCAGATCACCTCGCCCGCCGCGCGCGCGCGCTCCTCGCGCGTCCGCTCGGCGGCGGGGACCAGCTGATAGGCGGCGATCGCGGCGCCGAGCGTGATCGGCACTGTCAGCAGCAGCGACAGCATGCCCGTCGACAGGCTTCCCGTCAGCGTCGACACCCGCCCGGCAAGATACGGTCCGAGTGCAAGGCCGAGCAGCGTCGTGCCGATAAAGAAGGTCGCGGTTGCCGCACCGCGCATCCGCGGCAGCACCAAATCCTGCGTCGTCGCCGCTGCGGACCCGAGCGCCATGCTGGCGAGGAACTGCGCTGCGAACAGGCATGGATAAAGGAGCGCAGGCGAAGCGGCGGTGAACCCGATCGCCAGGAACGGCACGGGCAGGATCGCGCCCGCGATCACCATTACCAGCCGCCCGGCCGGGTTGCGCTGCCGCAATCGGTCGCCGACGACCCCGCCGACGGTCACGCCCAGGAACCCCGACAGCGCGCCGACCCCGCCCAGGATCAGCCCCGCCGTTGCCGGCTCCACGCCCAGCACACGCATCGCGTAGGGCGCGGCCCAGAAACTCGCGGCGTAGCTCAGAAACGCATTCAAGCCGTAGGCAACGACGGTGCAGACGAACGCGGGCGTGCCGACGATCAGCGCGAAGGTCGCCGGATCGCGCCGCTTCAGCGCACACGCCCAGGAGAAGACCGCGTAGCATCCGGTGCCGACCGCCAGCCATTGCGGCGCGGGCTCACCCGCCGCCAGCAGCACCGCCACCGCCGCGACGACGACACCGAGCCCCGCCAGGTTGACCAGCAGCGCGCGCGTGCCCCCGCGCAGCGCGCCGATCAGCGTCAGCGGCGGCAGGATCGTGATCAGTTCGTCGAAGAACGCGCGGAAGGGTGCTGGATGCCGCTCTGGCTCAGGCAGTCCTTCAACCGCGCCGCGGATCGGCTCGCGCAAGGTCGCAATCCACAAGGCGAGCACCAGCCCGGGCAGCCCGACCGCCAGGAACGCCGCCTGCCAGCCGACCAGCCCGAGTGGGCCGCCACCAGGATAGGCCGCGTTCCAGCGCTGCACGATCGCGCCGCCGATGAACAGCGAGCAGCCCCCACCGACGTAGATACCCGCCGAGTAGATCGACAGCGCGGTCGCGCGCAGCTTCTTGGGGAAATAGTCAGAGATCAGCGAATAAGCTGAGGGGGACGCGGTCGCCTCGCCGACACCGACGCCGATCCGCGCCGCGGTCAGTTGCGCGCCCGATAACGAGAAGCCCGACAGCGCGGTCATCGTCGACCACAGCCCGAGCCCGATCGTCATCAACCGCACGCGTGACCAACTGTCCGCCAACCGCCCGAGCGGGATGCCGAACAGCGAGTAGAACACGCCGAACGCCGTACCGTAGAGGAAGCCGAGGTCCTCGTCCTTGAGGTGCAGGTCGCGCTTGATGTCCTCGGCCAGGATTGAGATCACCTGCCGGTCGACGAAGTTCAGGATGTAGACCACGAACAGCAGCGCCAGCACGTACCAGGCGTAACCGCTCGCGCGCGCCTCGCTCTGCGGCACCTCGCCGGCCATCTGCGGCCCCGTTCCTTCTGGTCCCGCCATCCCCGTCCCCTTTGCCTCTTTGCCGGCAAGCCTAGCGGGCAGGGGAGCGCTACGCCAGCGCCCTGCGCGCGACCGATCGGCTCACGCCAGCGGCCAGCGCGCGACCGGCTCATACTGCGCGCCCTCGTGCCCCAGATGGCTCTCGTACAGGATCAGGTGCGGCAGCGTGAATGTGGGCGTCGACAGCGCCGCATGGTCCGCGACCCAACGCGCGATCGCGCCCGCGTCGCTGCTCGACCGCCCGAACCGCGCCAGCGTCAGGTGCGGCAGGTAGCGCCGCGTGTCGCGCGCCACCCCCGCGCGCGCCAGCGCCTGATCCACCTTGCGGTGCAGCGCGGCGAGCGGTTCCGCCGGCACGATCCGCGCCCATAAAGTGTCGACGCGCCCACGCCGATCGAACGTGCCGACACCGTCGACGCGCGCTTCGATCACGGGTGCCGACACCGTCGCCAACGCGGCGGCGATATCTTCCGCCTGGTGCCGCTCGACCTCACCGATGAAGCGCAAAGTGACGTGCAACTGTTCCTCGTCTTGCCAGCGTGCGCCCGGAAGTTCGTCCATCGCGTCGACCAAGGCGTCGCGGATATCGGGTGGGGGGCGCAGGGCGACGAACAGGCGGTGCATCAACCCTCCACGGACGCGGGGAACACGGGCGCGACCACCCGTGTAACGAACAATTGCTTGGCCGCGCGCTAACCATCCGGCTCGCTTGAAAAGGGATCGCCTGCGCGCGATATTCGTTAGTGATCCGGCGTTCCATGCCGGACGAAGGAGCAATTTGACAATGGCAAACTGGTCGGACCCTCGGTCCTCCACCGCACGCTTCGGTGCGGAGCAGGCCGGTACGCGGGACGCCGCCCACGACGCGGGTCTCCGGTCGTACATGCTGTCTGTTTACAATTACATGACGTCGGGCGTGCTGCTGACAGGCATCGTCGCGCTGGCGTTCGCGCTGTCGGGCTATGCCGCCGCCGTCTTCCAGACCCCGCTCAAATGGGTGATCGTGCTCGCGCCGCTCGCCTTCGTGTTCGCGATGAGCTTCGGGCAGAACCGTTTCAGCTCGGGTCAGCTGCGCGCGATGTTCTGGGGCTTCGCGGTGGCGATGGGTCTGTCGCTGTCGACGATCTTCCTGGTCTACTCGCCGGTCGCGATCGCGCAGGCGTTCTTCGCGACGGCTGCCGGCTTCGCGGCGCTCAGCCTCTACGGTTACACCACCAAGCGTGACTTGTCGGCATTCGGCACCTTCCTGATCATCGGTCTGGTCGGTCTGATCGTCGCGAGCGTGATCAACATGTTCGTCAACTCGGGCCCGCTCGGCCTCGTCATCTCGCTGGTCGGCGTGCTGCTGTTCGCAGGTCTGACCGCCTATGACACGCAGCGGACCAAGAGCATGTATTTTCAGGTCGCCGGTCACGGTGAACTGGTGTCGAAGGCAGTGGTGCTCGCCGCGCTGACGCTGTACCTCGACTTCATCAACATGTTCCTGTTCATCCTGCGTCTGTTCGGCTCCGGCCGCGACTGATCCAGCTACGGCACCGGAATAAAAGCATACGGGCTCGGCGGCCAACCGCCGGGCCCGTTTGTTATGCGCCCATCTTTGAAAGATTCACCGCTTGCGCCTTTCGATCGACGCCTTCCTCGATTACGGTTTCGCCGAGCGCGCCGACGTGCTGCTTCAGATCGAGGCGGCGGCGTTGCCCGACCAGCGGCTCGAACAGCAATCACTTGTGATCGAGAGCGACAATCCGATCCGCGCGGTCGCGGGTGAGGAGGGGATCGGACAGCGCACCTGGGCAACGGCCGAGCACCGCCTCGTTGCGCATTACCGTGCCGTGGTCGCGATCAACCGCGCGACACCGCCGCTCGCGACCTTGCCGCATACCCCAGCCGGCCTGCTGCCGCCGCAGACGATCCCCTACCTGTTGCCCAGCCGCTACTGCGAGTCGCACCGCTTCGACCATTTCCTGCGCCGCACCTTCGGCGGCTTGCGCGGCGGCAGCCTCGCGGTGGCACTGACCGACTGGGTGCGCACCAATCTCGACTATGATGGCGCGGGCAGCGACGGGCGCAGCAGCGCGCTCGATACCTTTGCTGAGCGGCGCGGCGTGTGCCGCGACTATGCGCACCTGCTCGTCGCACTCGCGCGCGCGGGCGAGATCCCGGCGCGCTGCGTCGCCGCCTACGCGCCCGGCGTCGATCCGCCGGATTTTCATGCCGTGGTCGAATTGTGGCTCGGTGGCGAATGGCACCTTGTCGACCCGACCGGCATGGCGCATCCGGACGAGATCGCGCGCGTCTGCGTCGGCCGCGACGCCACAGACATCGCCTTCATGACCATCTTCGGCAGCGCCTGGCTCCAGCAGCAGCGCGTGACGGTGACGCGCCTGTAGGAACAGGCGCGTCGACGGGTCGTTAGTGTTGCGAAACATGGATGGAGGTTCAGGTGTCCGACAATAACCCGATCGACGATCGCGCGCTCGACAGCATGTCGGTCGCACCGGAAGGCGGCACGCAGGCCGGCAACGCTGGTGGATCCAAGAACGAGCGCCAGGATGCCGGCCAGGACAAGATGATCAACAAGCGGCTGCAAAAGGATCCGTCGAACGAGGACGCCAAGCTCGACGAAGGGCTCGACGAGTCGATGGACGCGTCCGACCCAATCTCGTCGACGATCCCGGGCCGCAAGGACGAGCCGCCCGCCTCGTCGGGCTTCGACGCCGCGGAAGAAGCAGAGCGTCAGCGCGACGCCTGAGGCTGCGCCATCGTCGTTACAGCAAAAGGGGCCGGTCGTGCCCCGGCCCCTTTCTCGTTAGTGGCACAGTGACGGCGCAGCGATTGTTGCCCGGCAAACACAGCGGCTTGCAACAAAAGGGCTACCAGCACTCACTCCACCGCATAGATGTTGCGCTGCGGCATGGTTCGTGATGCATTGATGACGCGGCGCACGCATCCGTTAAGGCTGGCGTTAACCATCCTGGCGCATGATGCTTCGCACAGGCATTGATCGGGCGGGGTGAGCGATGAGCGCGAGGATGAAGCCGGCGGAAGGGGCGATGACCCTGGCAGAGATGAAGGAGTTCGCGAGCTTCCCGGCCGCGACGCAGCGTTATATCCGCCGCAGCCTCGACGTTGGGCTCGACCGGCAGGACGCGATGCTGCGCTGGTCGCGCGACGTGGTCGAGGCCGCGTCGATCCGTGCGCAAGCACGCCATTACCGCCGGCTCGACGATCTGCGCGCCAACGTGCCCGACGACAGCGGCCTCGACGCGGTGGAACCGTTCCTGTCGCCGCTGGTCGTCACCTCGGCGTTCGATCTGGGGCAGGGGCGGCTGCTCAGCTTCTCGGCCTATCGCTTCCTCTACGAGCGGCTGATCGGCGCGCGCGTGCGGCCGTGGCTGCCCGCCGCCTTCTGCTCGGCCGCCGCGCTGCCGCATCTTCACCCGGAGCTGCGCCGCAAGCTGCTGCAATCGATCAGCGAGGCCGCCGCCACCGCATCGGGCTGGTCGTCGCGCCAACCCGCCTTCTTCCCACACTGGGTCGAGAAGGTCGAGATCGGCACGCCGCTGCACTGATCGTCACGCTAGCCGCAGCCTCGCATCCACGCCATATTTCGCGCGCGCGTCGTCGAACACGGTGACTAGCCGCGCGAGATAGGCGCGAACCGCCGCGCTCGCCGCACCCGTATTGATCACCGTCACGCGCAGCGGGCGCGCCTGCTCAATGCCCGCGTCATCCCCTGATACTTCCGCTGCACCGTCATTCGGAATAGCCGCTGATCCCGACATCACCCGGTAATGCCTCGCCACCAACGCGTCGTACACCGCATCCAGGTTCGGTCCGTGCCAGTCGAGCGCGCCCAGCGCCGGCAGCATCGCCGCGTAGATGTCGCGGAACTCGCGCCACGCCGCGGCATCAAGCGTGATCTCCCGCGCGGTCATCGACCGCGACCTCGCCGAGCGGCACCCACGCCACATCGCCCTTGCATATCGCTCACCGGCACGCCCGCCATCCCATCGCGCCGCGGCTCGCCTGATCGAGATGAAAATGGTCGCGGTGCGCGGCATTATAGTCGGGCGACAGCACCGTCGCGAACAGATCGCACGCGCCATCCCTCACCGCGCGCAGGAACGCCGCCTCCGACCGCGCGGGCTCGCCGTCGCCGCCCGTCCAATCACGCACCACCGTCACGCGGCGTCCATCTGCTAGTCGGAAGCCCGCGATGTCGACCGCGTCGGCGGTGGAATGCTCGCTCCAATTGCCGGCATCGCGCCCGTACATCCGCCGGCACGAATAGCTGCCGAAATGCTCGATCGTCGCGACCCGGGACTTGAGGTAACGGTCGGCCGCGGGCTGCACCACGTCCCACTCCCATTTCGCCAACGCCGCTGCGACCGGGCAGGCGACGCCCAGCCCGGCAGGCGCGTAGGAGATCCGCCGTGCGCCGCCCTCCGCAAAGCGCACCGCGTCGCGGTATCCGCATCGCCCGCCGCCGTTGCGCGGCGGCAGCGCGGTATATCGCACGCCTGCGCGGTCGAGCACGCCGCGACACGCGCCGAAATCGTCGCCCAGCGCGGTCAGCTTGCGCCCGGTGAATGCCCCGATCGGTTGCGACAGGTCGAGCGGCGTCCACGGCAGATCCTGCGGTCGACCACGCAAGCTTCCCCACGCCACCAATGCCACCGCGCCCAGCACGCTCAGGATCACCAGGGCACGCGCCGACCGGCGCAGCCGCCGGATCGCGCGTGCGCCGCGCGTCACCCCCGCAGCGCGGTGTTGATCGGTTCCGCCGTCACCGGGTAACCCAGGTCCTGGGGTATGCAGAGCCATTCCTCTCCGTCGCGCGTCTCGGCCCAGGGGGTGACAACGCGCTGCGGCGTGACGCGCGCATCTGCCACCGTCGCCTCGAACGAGGGAAACTGCGCCAACCGCTCCAGGTTGCGCCGCGTCGGAAAGATGATCGACATCCGCCCCGCGTCGGCCTCGTCCAGCACGGCCTGCGCGCTCGCCCACGTCAGCCGCACATTCTCGGTCCGGTCGACGCTCGCGCATGGCGCATCGGCGGGCAGGTGCGCCAGGTAGAAGCGCGTGTCGAAGATGCGCATGTGCCGGTGCGCCGGGCGCCAGCGCGCGAACGGTACCAATGCGTCGAGGTCGAGCCGGGCGCCGGCCGCGCGCAACGCCGCCTCGAACGGCTGCCTCGCGTGCAGCGCACGCCGCATCTGCGCGATCACCTCCGGAGACGGCATCTCGGCCAGCCCGACCGGCAGCCCCGCTTCCTCGATCGTCTCGCGGATCGCCGCGATCCGCGCGGCGGCGTCGTCCGCGTCCACCGGTGCCAGCGTCTCGGCGAGCTCATGGTCGCCCGGATCGATCCGCCCGCCCGGAAACACCATCGCGCCCGCGGCAAATGCCATCTTCTGCGCGCGCTCGACCATCAGCAACTCGGGCGCATGTCCGGCGTGCTCGCGAAAAACCACCAGCGTCGCGGCGGGGATCGCGGCGGGCAAATCGGGGGCGTTGGCGTCGGCCACCTGCGCGCGGGGTGCGTCAGCGGCTGTCACGGCGAGTGGCGCGTCGGGCGTATGCGTCGCCGTATTCATGCCGGCCCTTGTCGGATGCGTGCCGTCGACCATCACCTTCTCCTCGGCCCTCATCATCACCACGCCGCGCATCCGGCGCAAGACCGCGCTTCGTGCCGCCTCCTATGATGCAGATCAACCATGCATAGGGTACGACAAGACCCCGTTGCCGCAGCGTAACGACAGGAACGAAGCGTCGTTCTCGCGTATTTCCTCCCCGCATACGACGCAGAGAACCGGCGCGTTGCTGTCCAGCAAGGAGGACCTAATGGGCTACGAACGTTACCCGCGCGGCACCAATCCGCAGGGCGATTATTATAATCGCGACGAGCAGCAGGATTACGGCCAGGATTACGGCTCCGGCCGACAGCACAGCTATTCCAGCGCACGCGACTACCAGTCGGCAGGTCGGCTGAACCGCGACGATGATCGCGACGACCGCGGACGCGGCGGCGATCGCTACGGCTCGCAGAATTACGGTCGCTCGCAGGATTATGGCTCGCGCGATTACGGCTCACAGCGTTCGGGTTCGCAGGGCTATGGCTCGCAATCCTACGGACAGCAGGGCAATGGCCAGCGCGATTACGGCAACGCCGGTTACGCCCGCGATTACAACCGCGGCGAGCGTGATTACGGCCGCTCGAACGACGGTTCGGACCGTTACAGCCAGTACGGCGCGGGCGGCAGCAGCAGCGAATATCACGGCAGCTACGGCTCCGACGGTCGTCGCTTCGTCGACGTCGGCGATCGCAAGCACTGGGACGATGACAATTACCGCGGCGGGAACCGCGACGAGCGCAGCCGCTACGGCAGCGACCAGAACCGCTACGGTGGCAACGACCGCGGCGATTCACAGCGCGGCGGCAATTACGGCCGTGCGCCGCAGGGCTACGACTATCAGGATCGCGGCTTCTTCGCGCGCGCTGGCGACGAGGTCCGTTCGTGGTTCGGCGACGACGAGGCCGAGCGTCGCCGCGAGATGGACAATCGCTACGACGAGCGCGAGTATAACCAGCGCGACCGTCACGACCGCGACTCCGATTATCATCACTGGCGCTCGGGCCAGATCGCCGCGCTCGACCGCGATTACGATGAATATCGCAGCGAGAACCGGACCAAGTTCCAGAACGAGTTCGGCTCGTGGCGCACCAACCGCCAGACGCAGCGCGCCTCGCTCGACAAGGTAAAGGAACATGCCGAGGTCGTCGGCTCGGACGGCAGCCACGTCGGCACCGTCGACAAGGTACGCGGCGACCGCATCCTGTTGACCAAGAACGACGTCGATGCGGGCGGCCAGCACCACTCGATCCCGTCGAGCTGGATCCAGTCGGTCGAGGACAAGAAGGTGACTTTGTCCAACACCGCCGACGAAGCGAAGAAGCAGTGGCGCGACGAGGAAAACAAGCAGGCGATGTTCGGCTACGGCGATCGCACCAGCGACCGGACCGGTCAGCGTTCGTCGGGCCAGCAGGGCTACGGCCAGCAGGGCACGTCCTCGAACGCCACCGGCTACGGCAGCGGCGAGAGCACGTCGGGCCAGAGCGGCACCGCTGCGACCGGCAGCAGCAGCACGACCGGCAGCAGCGCCTCCTCGTCGTCGGTCTCGGGCGGCACCGACCTGAACAGCAGCTTCTCGGGCACCTACCAGAACAAGTAAGCGCAAGCTGTAGGTAACAGAAAAGGCCCGGGCGGAAACGTCCGGGCCTCTTCGCATGTGTTACCCGTCAGCCGGGCACCTCGGTCGACCCCGACACAAGCAGCAGCGCCGACAGAAGGATCAGCAGCGCGACGTTCCAGCGGGTCGAGCGAACGAATAGCAGGGTGATCAGAACCGGGATGATCGCAACCCCCGTAATGTCGGAGATCGCCTCGCGCAGCGGCTCGGCCGGCGGCGCGGTACTGGGGCGCGCGGCGTGCGTCAGGGTCAGCGCGATCTGACCGAGCCAGCTCGCCACATTGGCGCCCAGCAATCCGCCGAGCACCAGTCGCCGCTGGCGTAGGTACCACGCGTCGAGATCGGGCCACTCCTCGATCGCATCGGGGAAGATCAGCGTCGCGGCTAGATAATAGCCGCCTACGACGACCAGCACGCCGACCAGCGTCGGGTAATTGGCGTCAACCTGATCGCGCATGTTCCACGCCAGCAACCAGAAGGTCGACAGGTCCAGCATCACGACCAGGCCGAGCAGCGGCACCAGCCACCCGATCCGCACCGACTGCGGCCCGCGTGCTACCTTCAACGCGCGCGAGAAGCCTGCCAGCACCTCCGACAGCGCGAGGCCGAGCAGCAGACCGAAAACGACGAACACCAATTCGAACGGGCTCATTCTCGCGTTATCGCGTCGATCACGAGCGACACGCAATCGCGCAGATTTACGATCCGCCCGGAGCGCATCCCCCCAGCGAGCGTCATCCCGGACTTGATCCGGGATCCCGCTACATTTTCCGAGCATTGAACGAACAGCAAAACCAAGGATCAGGTGCGAAGCGACGGAACAGGCTGCGTCAGGTTCGCTCAGCAATGCTTCGGTCGGCACAGCGTGACTCTCATGCTGCACTGATCAAGACTGACATAACCCAACCCGCTCGCCCGCCCGCCGCTGTTCGTTAACGCTCACCACCTATACCCGCGCCGCATGCGCGTGCTCACGCTCTCCACCCTGTTCCCCGACGCGACGCGGCCCAATTTTGGCGTCTTCGTCGAGCAGCAGACACTGAGCCTCGCCGCTCATCCGAATGTCGACCTGCGTGTCGTCGCACCGATCGGTCTTCCACCATGGCCGCTATCGCGTCACGCGCACTATCATGCACTCGCCGCCCTGCCGCGGCAGGAGCAATGGCGCGGGCTGCGGGTCGAGCGCCCGCGTTTCGCCACGCTGCCGGGCACGTCGGGCCGCTTCCACGCCGCCGCGCTCACGCGCGCGTTGCGTCCCGTGCTCGATTGCCTGCGCGACGACTTCGCCTTCGACGTGATCGACGCGAGTTTCTTCTTCCCCGACGGTCCAGCCGCGGTCGCGCTGGGCCGACGCTACGGCGTGCCCGTCTCGATCAAGGCGCGCGGTGCCGATATCCACCATTGGGGCCGCGCGCCTGCGACGGCGGCGCAAGTCCGTCTTGCAGGGCAGGCGGCAGACGGCCTCCTCGCCGTCAGCGGCGCGATGCGAGACGACATGGCGGCACTCGGCCTGCCGGCGTCACGCATCCGCGTCCATCACACCGGCGTCGATCTCGATCGTTTCGCCCCCGGCGACCGCGCCACGCTCAAACGCGACCTCGGCGTGACAGGCTCGCTGGTCGTCTCGGTCGGCGCGCTGATCCCGCGCAAGGGTCACGACGTGGTGACCGAGGCGCTCGCCGACCTGCCGCACGTCACGCTCGCGATCGCGGGGGAGGGGCCGGAGCGCGCACGGCTCGAACGCCTGATCGCCGAGCGTTCGCTTGAACAGCGCGTCCGCCTGCTCGGCAGCGTGCCGCACGCGGACCTGCCGCGCTTGCTCGCCGCGGCCGACGCGACCGCGCTCGCCTCCACGTCGGAAGGGCTCGCCAACGCCTGGATCGAGTCGCTCGCCTGCGGCACGCCGATCGTCATCCCCGACGCAGGCGGCGCGCCCGAGGTCGTGACCGACGCCGCGGCAGGCCACATCGTCGCGCGCACGCCCGCTGCCTTCGCCGATGCGCTGCGATCGCTGCTCACCGATCCGCCAGCGCCAACCGACACCCGCCGCCACGCCGAGCGCTTCACCTGGGCCGCGAACACCACCGCGCTCCACGACCACCTCGCGGCGCTGGTCGCACGAGCCGCTTCGACGTCATCGCAACCAACGCCATCGCTAACCTGATCTGGAATTTCGCTTTCCCTCGTTGGAGAGGGCATTAGACCTAGTCCCGCTCGACGTCAGCGCCGCGGCCGATAGCTTCCACGGGTGTTGAGCGCTGCGACCCGCATGTGAGAGGGGCGGTCAAACCCGATCTTCCCGGCGTCATCTCTGTGTTGAGGCGATCATCCGCGCAGTCTTGCGGCCGTGCTCACGCACCCGCTCCTCTTCGCATCGCACTCCGCCTTTAACGGCGGAGGGAAGTCGCTTTGGGAACATCGTCGTTGCTGTGTCGATCATGGCGGCCAACGACCAGCACACACAGACAGAAGCGTCTCAGCCCGCTTTCATCACCTGACCACACCCGCCTCGGCGATGCAGTGCGTCCGACAAACAGGTCAGGCGTCGATGGGGTAAAGCGCCGCCACCACCTGCCGGTCCTCGGCGCGCAGCACGCCCCAGGCGCGCGCGGCGGCGCGGCTGTCCATCGCCTCGACCCCGATCCCGCGTGCCTCCAGCGCCGCCACCAACGCGCGCGGCGGCCGCGCCAAGTTCGCGCCAGTCCCCAGCAGCACGAACTCCGGCGTACCCTCCAGCAGCCCCGCCAGATCGCGCTCGCTCAGTTCGGCGAGCGGCGGCGGCGTCCAGGCGTCGGCGCGCGTCGGCGTGAGCGTCAGCGCGGTGTAGACGTTCTCGTCGACCCGGAACCCGCTCGGCCCCAACCCGCGGATCAGCGGCCCCGCCGCGCCCGCGCGGTCCATCCGCATCGATCCGCCGCCGCGCGTCACCATCGGCTCAGTTCCGCGGTCCGACGCGCTCGGCGTTTTCCATGCCGCCGCGCCCCGGCCGTGCCGCGCCACCCTCGGGCTCTGCGCGCAGACCCAGCGAGATCAGCAGCGACGACGACACGTAGATCGACGAATAAGTGCCGACGAAAATGCCCAGGATCATCGCCGCGGTGAACCCGCGCAGCACGTGACCGCCCAGGAACAGCAAGGCGGCGAGCGCGAGCAGGATCGTGACCGAGGTCATCACGGTGCGCGGCAGCGTCTCGTTCACCGAGAGGTTGATGATCTCGCGCATCTCCATCTTGCGATAGCGGCGCATATTCTCGCGGATGCGGTCGTCGATCACGATCTTGTCGTTGATCGAGTAACCGATGATCGTCAGCACCGCCGCGACGATGTTCAGGTCGAACTCGAACTGCGTCAACGCGAAGAAACCGAGCGTCATCAGCAGATCGTGGACGATCGCGACGATCGTCGACACGCCGAACTGCCATTCGAAGCGGAAGATCGCGAATAGGCCGATGCCCAGGATCGCGAGCACGATCGCGATCGCGCCGTTGCGCACCAGCTCGCCCGACACCTTGCCCGACACAGTCGAGTAACGCAGGAACGTCGCGCCGGGGAAGCGGGCTGCGAGCGCGGTCTCGACCTTCTTCACCGCGGCGTTGGTCGCGCCCTCATCGCCGCCTTTCTGGACCGGCAGGCGGATCGTCAGCGTGGTGCCGTCACCGATCGGCTGGATGTTCGCCTCGCCGACGTTCTGCTCTTCGATGACGCCGCGAACCTGGTCGATCGGCGGCTGCGACGCGAACCGCTCCTCGATCATCAACCCGCCCTCGAAATCGACGCCGAAGTTGAGCCCCTTGTACACGGTGATCCCGACCGCCAGCAGGCTGAGCAGCAGCGTCAGCGCGAACGCGATCCCGCGCAGCCGCACGAAGTCGATGTTGGTGTTGTCGGGGACGAGCTTGAGAAGTTTCATGTGGTGCGTGCCCGGCTCAGATGTTGATCGTCTTGGGCTTGGTGCGGCGCACCCAACCGGCGACGAGCATGCGGGTAAAGGTGACGGCGGTGAACACGCTGGTCGCGATGCCGATCAGCAGCACCACCGCGAACCCCTTCACCGGCCCCGATCCCAGCAGGAACATGATGATGCCCGAGATGGCGTGGGTCACGTTCGCTTCGAAGATCGTCCGGCTCGCTTCCTTGTAGCCGAGCTCGACCGATTGGACGACGCTGCGCCCGCGGTGGAATTCTTCGCGGATGCGCTCGTTGATCAGCACGTTGGCGTCGACCGCGGTGCCGATCGTCAGCACGAAGCCCGCGATGCCCGGCAGCGTCAACGTACCGTTGATCAGCGCCAGCACACCCAGGATGACGAACACGTTGATGACGACCGCCAGATTCGCGTACGCGCCGAACCGACCATAGGTCACCAGCATGAACGCGACCACCAGCGCGACCGCCACCGCGCTGGCGAGAATGCCCGCACGGATCGAGTCGGCGCCGAGATCCGGCCCGACCGTCGATTCCTCCACCACCTTCAACGCGACCGGCAGCTTGCCCGAGCGCAGCGCGATCGCCAGCGCGTTGGCGCTCTCGGTCGTGAACCCGCCGTTGATCGACGCACGGCCGCCAAGGATCGGCTCGTTGATGTTGGGCGCGGAGATCACGCTGTTGTCGAGGATGATGGCGAACGGCTTGTTGACGTTCTCCTGCGTCGTGCGCGCGAAGCGGCGACCGCCCTGCGCGTCGAACGTGATCGACACCTGCGGCGCGTTGGTCTGCTGGTCGAACTCCTGCCGCGCGTCGGACAGCATGTCGCCGGTGATGATCGCCGAACGCTTCACCGCGATGAAGGGGATGCCCTGCGGATTGCCCGGATAAGGCAGCACTTGGCTGCCCGCCGGGGCCTGCCCCTTGGCGAGCTGCGCCGGATCGGCGTTCTGGTCGACCAGCTTGAACTCGAGCTTGGCGGTCTTGCCCAGCAGGTCCTTCAGCGCCTGCGGGTTCTGCAACCCCGGCACCTGCACGACGATGCGGTTCGATCCCTGGCGGATGATCGTCGGCTCGCGCGTGCCGAGCTCGTCGATGCGGCGGCGCACGACCTCGGTCGCGTCCTGCATCGCGGTGTCGACCGCCTGCGCCAGGCCCGCCTGCGTCGGCGTCAGCACGAAGCGGCTGGTGTCGACGACCTGGATGTCCCACTCGCGCTGCCCGGTCATGCCCGCGCCGCCGCCGGTGATCGCCAGCAACCGCTCGCGTGCGGCGTCGACCTTCGACGGATCGCGCAGCAGGAACGACAATTGCCCGCCGCGGCTGGAAATCTCACCGATCTCGATCCGCGGGTTCTGGCGGCGCATTTCGGTCTGCACCTGCTCGCGCATCACCTCGATCCGGCTCGCCGCCACGTCGTTGGTGTCGGCCTCGAGCAGCAGGTAGCTGCCGCCCGCCAGGTCGAGCCCCAGGTTGATCGTCGGCGCCTTGAACGGCAGGCGCGCGGCGAGGCCGGGCACCACGCTCGGGATCGCGAGTGCGACCAGCACGGCCAGGAACGCCCAGATCGATACGACCTTCCAGCGCGGGAAATCGAGCATCGTTTCGCGTCCGCTCAGTCGTTGGCGGGCTTGGAGCCGAGCGGGGTGATCTCCGCCAGCGTCGCCTTTACCACGCGCACGCGGGTGTTGGGCGCGATCTCGACCTCGACGAACGCATCCTCGACGCGCGTGATCTTGCCGACCAGCCCGCCGGCGGTGACCACCGAATCACCCTTTTTCGCCGCCGCGACCGCGTTCTGCAGCTTGCGCACGCGCGCCTGCTGCGGCCGGATCATCAGAAAATAGAAGACGATGAAGATGAGAAACAGCGGCGCGAGACCGAGAATACCGCCGAGCGCGCCGCTCGCGGGTGCGGCGCCGCCGGCGGCCTGCGCATAAGCTGGGGAGATGAGCATCGTGTCCACGCAAAACGGAAGCGCACGCGAGGGAACCCCACGCGCAGGAAGTCCGGGGCGCTACCATCGCGCAAGGATTGGCGCAACCGGCGTGCTGTCGCGAAGCCGGTTGGGGAAGATCAGCGCATGCGATGACGATCCCAGTGATGGCACGATCAAGCGGAGCGAAGGCGCGCCAAAGCCGCACGCGCCGTTCGCGATCAACAGCAACGCGTGAAACGGTCAGCACTGGCGCAAGCTCGTCGGGAAATGACGCCCGGTCACGTCTGATCGGGCCTCCTGGTCGAGTCCGTGATAAAGGAAGCGAAAAGGGGCGAGCCAATCATCATCACCGTTACCCCGGACTTGATCCGGGGTCTCGCTTCTTCCTTCGTTTGAAGAACGCACCCACCCGCACCACCCAGCGCGCGACACATTCGCTTGCATCGCTGCGCCCACGCGCGTAATGGCCGCCGCTCGGTCGGGGCGTAGCGCAGCCTGGTAGCGCATCACACTGGGGGTGTGGGGGTCGCAGGTTCGAATCCTGTCGCCCCGACCAATCAACAGCATCGTACGCTAGTGCCAGCCGCGACGTTTTCGCGCCTCGCTGCCGCGCGCAGCTTTCCTCGATGCGGGGAGTTGAGAAGCGCGCTGCCGCTCCGCCGCAACGTGACGCTCTCCACCAAGCAACGCCGAAGCGATGCCGCACTACCCCCTCCCTGGAAGGGAGGGGCCGGGGGTGGGTAGGGTGCGCACGGACCGTGACGTGTCGCAGAGCGACCAGCCGGTCGCACGGGCATTTCGCATCTCCAATCACAGCGCTCGGCCGTGCTCAACCTCACGTAACCGACCCCACCCCTGTCCTACACGCCCGCGTTCCCCCAATGTTCTCCCGCAACACTGGGGGAGTTATAGACCATGATCGACCAACTCATTGATGCCGTCATCGATCGCGAAGGCGGCTATTCCGACCATCCCGCCGATCGCGGCGGTGCGACGCGCTTCGGCATCACCGAGGCCGTCGCGCGCGCCAACGGCTATGCCGGCGACATGCGGCATTTCTCGCGCGCCGCCGCGGTCGCCATCTATCGCCGCATCTACTGGACGCGCCCGGCCTTCGATCAGGTTGCGACCCGCGCGCCCACGCTCGCCGCCGAGCTGTTCGACACCGGCGTCAACATGGGGCCGGCGGTCGCGGTCACCTTCCTGCAGCGCGCGCTGAACGCGCTGAACCGCGGCGCGAGCGACTATCCCGATGTCGTCTTGGATGGCCGCGTCGGCGCGCAGACGCTGGCCGCGCTTGACCGCTTCCTCCTCACTCGCCGGACGAGCGGCGAAACGGTGCTCGTGAAGGCGATCGAGGCGATGCAGGGCGAATGCTACATGGCGCTTGCCGAGCAGCGCCCCGCGAACGAGGCGTTCCTCTACGGCTGGCTGGCCAACCGGCTGGGCTGAGTGCGCACCGCATCGCGTCCGACGGACCCTGACTGGTCCAGACGGGCGAAGTGGAGGCGGGCGCGAAAACGCGTTTGAACCTCCACTTCCTCCACTTCGCATTTCTGCAATCGTTCGAACCGCGCGGTTTTCCGCCGTTTCTCATCCATGAAGGAACCAACATGCCCTTCACCACCGCCCCGCTGATCGACAGGCTCGTCGCGCCGCTTGCGCAACTGCTCGACCGCGTCATTCCCGATCCGCAGACCCGTGACGCCGCCAAGCTCGAACTGCTCCGGCTGGAGCGCGACAACGAACTCGACGCGGTGCGCGCACAGATGGCCGCGCTCGTCGCCGAGGCGAACGCCGCCGATCGTTGGACCGCGCGTGCGCGCCCGTCCTTTCTTTACGTCATGTACGCGCTGCTTTTGTGGAGCATTCCGATGGGGCTGATCGCCGCGGTGCGCCCTGCTGCGGCGCAAGCGATCGCGCGCGGCATGACCGTTTATCTCAACGCTTTGCCCGAACCGCTCTACGCGCTCTTCGGCACCGGCTATCTCGGCTACACGGTTGCGCGTGAATGGGGAAAGCGCGCGCGCTGATGTCAGGCGGCGGGCGCGTCCTCGCTCGCCGCGTCTTCCTCGTCCGAGAAGGCGCGTTCGAGATAGAGTTCGGCCATCTGATAATGCGCGCGACACGCCGCCGGGTTCTCGGTCGCGCTCGCAGCCTCGATCTCGGCCTCCGCGCGGCGGTTGAAATATTCGCGATCGTCGTCGGTACGCACGCATTCTCTCCTTGGAGGAGGATGTCGCATGCGCATGTTTCCCCCGCTTTGCTACAACATAGGAAATCATACGCCGGTTTTCTGCATCATCCGCGACGGTAGCTTTGTGCCACGTCAGGCGTGCGCGCAGGGTTGGCACAATCCCGCACCGCTACCTACATGGCGCGGCATGAGCGGGAACGATCCACACGCCATGCCGGTCTGGCACGG
The DNA here is from genome assembly GCF_013328205.1 of Sphingomonas hominis. Classification (GTDB taxonomy): domain Bacteria; phylum Pseudomonadota; class Alphaproteobacteria; order Sphingomonadales; family Sphingomonadaceae; genus Sphingomonas; species Sphingomonas hominis. The sequence continues at coordinate 50,880 of NZ_JABULH010000001.1, forward strand.
CACCACCATTCTGTCGGTACGCCGCGGCGGCAAGGTCGTCGTCGCGGGCGATGGCCAGGTCTCGATGGGGCAGACCGTCATGAAGCCCAATGCGCGCAAGGTCCGCACCTTGGGCAAGGACGGAAAGGTCATCGGCGGCTTCGCCGGCGCGACTGCCGACGCCTTCACGCTGTTCGAGCGGTTGGAGGCGAAGCTGGAGCGCCACAACGGCCAGTTGATGCGCGCCGCGGTCGAACTCGCCAAGGATTGGCGCACCGACAAGTACCTGCGCAACCTGGAGGCGATGATGATCGTCGCCGACCGCGACGTGACCCTGATCCTGACCGGCAACGGCGACGTGCTCGAACCCGAGGCTGGCGTCGCCGCGATCGGTTCGGGCGGCAATTTCGCGCTCGCCGCCGCGCGCGCGCTGGTCGACTACGAACAGGATGCCGAGACGATCGCCAGGCGGGCGATGAAGATTGCCGCCGACGTCTGCGTTTACACCAACGATCGCCTCGTCGTCGAAACCCTCGACTCGGCCAACTGAGTTTCCCCATGCAAGACAATCTGACGCCCAAGGCGATCGTCGCCGCGCTCGACGCGCACATCATCGGACAGCGCGACGCGAAGCGTGCGGTCGCGGTCGCGCTGCGCAATCGCTGGCGCCGCCAGCGGCTTGGCGCCGATCTGCGCGACGAGGTGACGCCCAAGAACATCCTGATGATCGGGCCAACGGGGTGCGGCAAGACCGAGATCAGCCGCCGCCTGGCGAAGCTCGCCGACGCACCGTTCGTGAAGGTCGAGGCGACCAAGTTCACCGAGGTCGGCTATGTCGGTCGCGACGTCGAGCAGATCGCGCGCGACCTGGTTGAGGAAGCGGTGCGGTTAGAGAAGGAACGCCGGCGTCTCGCGGTGAAGGACAAGGCCGAGGAAGCGGCGATGAACCGCCTGCTCGACGCGCTCGTCGGAAAGGATTCGAGCCAGGCAACGCGCGAGAGCTTCCGCCAGCGCTTCCGCGACGGGCATCTCGACCAGACCGAGATCGAGCTGGAGCTGAGCCAGACCCCGCAGATGCCGTTCGATATCCCCGGCGGCGGCTCGGTCGGCATGATCAACCTGTCCGAGATGATGGGCAAGGCGTTCGGCAACAACGGTCCCAAGCAGCGCCGCAAATTGCTGGTCCCTGCCGCGTGGGAGAAGTTGGTGGAGGAAGAGGCGGATAAGCGCCTCGACCAGGACGAGGTCAGCCGCGTCGCGCTCGCCGACGCGGAGGCGAACGGGATCGTCTTCCTCGACGAGATCGACAAGATTGCGGTCTCGGACGTGCGCGGTGGCTCGGTCAGCCGCGAGGGCGTGCAGCGCGACCTGCTGCCGCTGATTGAGGGCACCACCGTGTCGACCAAATACGGGCCGATGAAGACCGATCACATCCTCTTCATCGCCAGCGGCGCCTTCCACGTCGCCAAGCCGAGCGACCTGCTGCCCGAACTCCAGGGGCGCCTGCCGATCCGCGTCGAACTGAAGGGGTTGAGCGAGGACGATTTCGTCGCAATCCTGTCCGACACCAAGGCGTCGCTGCCCGCGCAGTATAAGGCGCTGATCGCCACGGAAGGGGTCGAGGTCAGCTTCACCGACGACGGCATCCGCGCGGTCGCCCGCATCGCGGCGGAAGTGAACGGCGAGATCGAGAACATCGGCGCACGCCGATTGCAGACGGTAATGGAAAAGCTGCTGGAGGAAGTCAGCTTCGACGCCGAGGATCGCCGCGGCGAGAGCCTTGTCGTCGACGCCGCCTATGTCGAGCAGCAGCTCGCCACTGTCGCGCGCAACGCCGATCTCAGCCGCTTCGTCCTGTAGGTTGGATGGCCGGGCTGACCGCGCGTCAGCCCGGTAGCCCGATGATCGCGATCTGCCGTCCGTAATCGGGCTCGCCGCGGTGCGTCGCGCGGCGATAGCTGAAGAACCGCCGCTCATCGGCGTATGTGTCTAGCCCCAGCGCCTCGATCCGCCGCACCCCCGCCGCGGCCAGGCGGTACGCGACATAGCCTTCGAGATCGAACTGCGCATGGTCCGCTTGACCGTCGGCGAAGAAGCGCTCGTTCGCCGCGTCCGCTTCCTCGAAGCGCCGCCGGAAGCCCGCGTCGACCTCGTAGCTGGCGCGCGCGATGCACGGCCCGATCGCCGCGGTGATCCGCGCCCGCTGCGCGCCGAGTGCTTCCATCGCGTCGATCGTCGAGTCGGTGACGCCGCCGAGCGCGCCCTTCCACCCGGCATGCGCCGCGCCGATCACGCCGGCCGCCACGTCCGCCAGCAGCACCGGCGCGCAGTCCGCGGTGACGATGCCGAGCGCCAGGGCGGGATTGTCGCTCACCAGCGCGTCGGCGTGCGGGCGGACGCCGCCCGCGAACGGCGCGCGTACGGTGACGCAATCGGCGGAGTGTATCTGGTAGGGCGTCAACAACGTCGCGCCCGGCCTGACCGCCGCCAGCGCCCGCGCGCGGTTGGTGGCGACCGCGCCCCCGTCGTCGCTCGACCCAGCCCCAACGTTCAGCCCGGCGAACATGCCTTCCGACGCCCCGCCGCGCCGTCCGAGGAAACCGTGCGGCACGCCCGCCAGCACGCCCGCGCGGATCACCTCGACGCCGTCGTGGTCGGATGTGCTCACAGCGCCAGCCGCATGATCAGGTCGCGGTCGATCTGCGTACCGGTTTGAAAGGCATAGTCGCCGACGTGAACGAAGCCGTGCTTCTCGTAGAAGCGGCGCGCGCGCGCATTCTCCTCCCATACGGTCAGCAGCAGACTCGACGCGCCGCGAGATTGCGCGATCCGGCGCGACCAGTCGAGCAACGCCTGCGCGACACCGTGGCCGTGGAAATCCGCGTCGACGTAGAGCTGCCGCAATTGATGCGCGCCGCGCGCGTCCACCTCGCCCGAGAAGATCGGCGCACTCATCTTGGCATAACCGATCACGCGACCGTCGCTCAGCGCCACGCGGTAGTCGAACGCCGGATCGGGCAGGTCGCGGATCAGCGCGCCGACTTCGCCAAACGCCTCGGCGAGATAGCGCTCGATATCAGCCGGTGGTGCGCAATGGCCGAACGTGGCGAGCCACATGCGCCGCGCCATCGCATCGATGGCGGGACCGTCGTCGGGGACGGCGTCACGGTAGACGATCATCGAAAACCCGCCGGCTCGGGCCAATTGCGATGCGTGACCGCCATCACGCGGAACAACTCGCCCATCTCCTGGACCAACCGGCGGCGATCCTCTGCGACGCGCGGGCCCAATGCGGCGGCGCGCGTGTCGATGCCGAGCGCGGACAGGAACGCGCCTTGCCCGACCGGACCCGATCGCACGCAGCCGGATGCCTCCGCCGCCAGTCCGAGCGTCGCGAAATCGACGTGTGCGGTCAGATCCTGCTCGCCCGGCGCCTCGAATGGATTGGCGTAGGCGTGGCCGCGCACCGACTGCAACGTGTCGCCGATCGCCGGGCCCTCGTAACCGTAATCGACCACCAGCATCGCGCCGCCCTGCGCCTCGATCAGCGCGGCGAGCCCGGCCATGATCGCAACGCTGGCGGGTGATGTCTCGACCACCGATCCGGGCGCGGCGGCGTCGAGCGCGTCGGGCATGATCCCCGGCGGCATCGCACCGCCCGCGATCGGCAGGAACAAGGTGTCCTGACACGCGACCAGTCGCTCGCGCCAGCCATCGGGTCCGCGCACCAATTGGCGGATCGGCAGCGCGTCGAAGAATTCGTTGGCGACGACGATCAGCGCGCGGTCACCCGGCAGGGTCGACACGTCGTCGTGCCACGTCGCGTCGGGCACGGCACGCGCCTGAACGCCGCGCAACGCCGGACTGTTCTCGACGAAGTGGACCGGCGGCGTCAGCCCCGCCGCGCGCATCGCCCGCAGCGCATCGGCGGTCAGCGTGCCGCGTCCGGGGCCGAGCTCGACCCATGCGACTTCGGGTCGCCCGGCGCGATCCCACAGGTCGGCCGCCCACAGCCCGATCAGCTCGCCGAACATCTGGCTGATCTCAGGCGCGGTGGTGAAATCGCCTGCGGCGCCGATCGGATCGCGCGTCGCGTAATAATGCGCGTTGGCGGCGGCCATGAACTGGCTGACAGGGATCGGCCCGCCGAGCGTAATCGCGCGCGCCAGCCGCTCAGCGAGCAGCGGCTCGCCGGTCGGAGCGCCTGGCGGCGGCACCAGCGGATGATTGCTCAGGCGACGCTCTCCAGGCCGACCGTGGGCTCGATCCGCTGCCGCCGGCCGGGTGCCGTCGCGATCAGGAACGCGCCGCCCAGGATCATCGGAATGCACAGCACCTGACCCATGTGGATCGTGTTGGCGAAGAAGGTGCCGGCGAACTGCGCGTCGGGTTCGCGGAAGAATTCGACGATGAACCGCGCGATGCCATAGCCGAGCAGGAACAGCCCGACGAGCTTGCCCGGCTGGTACCGCGCCTTGGTACGCCAGAAGAAGAACCACAGCAGCAGGAACAGGCAGATGCCCTCCAGCCCAGCTTCGTACAGCTGGCTCGGGTGACGCGCCGGTTCGACGAACCCGGTCGGCACCGTACGCTCGAACACGATCGCCCAGGGCACGTCGGCGGGCTTGCCCCACAATTCGCCGTTCACGAAGTTGGCGAGGCGCCCGAAGAACAGCCCGAACGGCACCACGCAGGCAACGTAATCGTGGATGCGCAGCCAATTGAGCCCGTGCTTGCGCGCGAACCAGATGATCCCGAGCGACGTGCCGATCACCCCGCCATGGAACGACATGCCGCCGTCCCAGAGCCTGAGGATGCGCAAGGGAGATGACAGCATCTCGGGCGCGTAGAACAGCACATAGCCGATCCGCCCGCCCAGGATGATGCCGAGCGTCGCATAGAAGACCAGATCGTCGGCGTGGCGCCGCGCCATCGGTGCGCCGGGCTGAGCGAGCAGTTTCAGCAGGTACAACCAGCCGACGACGATGCCCGCGATATAGGCGAGGCTGTACCAGCGCAGCGTGAAGAAGCCGAGCGTGAACACGTCGGGGTGCAGGCCCAGATCGGCGAAGCGGATATGGCCGGTGCCCGAATAGGCGGCATCGGCGAGCATGGACAGGATCAAGGCTTTCCCCTCAGCATCGCCGCCTCCATAAGGAGCCGCAAGCACAAGACCAAGCCCAAGGCCTGGATCAAAGCGGAGAGAATGATGCGAACCGAGCTCGACCAGCGGATGGATGCGGTGATGGGCGCGATGACCGGCCCTGGCGGCCAGTTGCCGCTCGGCCAGGTCGAGCGCTTTGGTCGATCCTTGCCCTACATCGCCGCCGCTCCGCCGACACTCACCGCTTATTTCGCGCATTTCTGTACCCAGCACGCCGAGGCCGAGTTCCTGATCGCGGGTGAGGAGCGGCTGACCTTCGGGCAGGTGCATGCCGCAGCCCGGCAGGTCGCCGACGCGCTGGTCGGGCATTACGGCGTTGCCAAGGGTGACCGCGTCGGCATCGCCGCGCGCAATTCGCCGTCGTGGATCGTGCTCTACATGGGTATCCTGATGGCGGGCGGCACCGCGACGCTGCTCAACGGCTGGTGGCAGGCCGAGGAGTTCGAATCGGCGATCCGCGACGTCGGTGTCAGCCTAATCTTCGCCGATCTGCCGCGCGCCAAGCGGCTGGCCGGCATCGAGGGCGTGTCGGCTCGCGTGGAGACGTTCGACGATCTGCGGCCGCTGAGCGAGGCGATCGCGGGCATCGTGGCGCACGCGTCGGGGGCGATGTTGCCGACGCTCGCCGGCGATGATCGGGCGACCATCCTGTTCACCTCGGGCTCCACGGGCAAGTCGAAGGGGGCGCTCTCCACCCACTTTCAGGTGGTGCAGGGCATCTTCAACTATCTCGCTTCCGCGCTGATGATGCTGGGGCTCGCCACGCAGGACGGCACCGCCAGCACGCTTCAGCCCGCGACGCTGCTCAACGTGCCCTTGTTCCACGTCACTGCCGAGGTGCCGGTATTCCTGCAAAGCATGGCGATCGGGCGCAAGCTCGTGCTGATGCCGAAATGGGACGCGGAGGAAGCGATGCGGCTGATCGAGCGTGAACAGGTCACCTATTTCGTCGGCGTGCCGCTGATGAGCTTCGAGATGCTGACGCATCCGAATCGCGCCAAATACGACCTGTCGACGCTCGCCGACATCGCCGCGGGCGGCGCCCCGCGCCCCGTCGAGCACGTGAAGCGGATCGACGCCGAGATGGAGGGCGCGCCGCTGATCGGTTATGGCCTGACTGAGACCAACGGCATCGGCACCGGCAATTGGCGCGGCAATTACATCGCCAAACCTAATTCGGCGGGCCGCGCGTCGCCGCCGCTGGTCGACCTCGCGATCCTCGACGATGCCGGCCATCCGGTTGCGCAGGGCGAGCGCGGCGAGGTGTGCATCCGCTCGGCGGCCTGCTTCGAGGAATATTGGAACAACCCGCAGGCGACCGCCGACGCGTTCACCAGCGACGGTTACTTCCGCACCGGTGACATCGGCTATCTCGACGAGGACGGTTACCTTTTCATCGTCGATCGCAAGAAGGACATCATCATCCGCGGCGGCGAGAACATCAGCTGCCAGGAGGTCGAGGCCGCATTGTACGAACATCCCGAGGTTGCCGAGGCCGCGGTTTTCGGGCTTCCGGACGAACGCTATGGCGAGGTGCCCGGCGCGGTGGTCCATCTGGCGCATCCGGGCGTGATCGAATCGGAAGATCTGGTCGCCTTCCTCACGCCGCACATCGCCGCGTTCAAGGTGCCGCAGAAGATCTGGATCGCGGACGATCCGCTGCCGCGGCTCGGCACCGAGAAGATCGACAAGGTGTCGCTGCGCCAGAAGTATCGTGCGTTGGCGGTGACGGAGAGCGTGTAGCGCTGGGGCTCCGTCGAAAGCCGCCTTTCGGCTACATCCAGCCGGCGGCGACTTTCGGGAGAATGTGGAACGCTGGTAGTTTGGTTCGGTCAAAAACGGTTCTACAGACGCGGGATGGCCTCGCTTACCCGCCGCAATGTCCTCGTCGCCGGTGGTGCCGGGATCGGGCTGGTGGTCGGCTGGGCCGCGTGGCCGCGCCGTTACGTGCCCAACCTGGCGGTCGCCGACGACGAGACGTTGTTCGGGCCATACCTCAAGATCGCGCGCGATGGCCGCGTGATCGTCGCCGTGCCGCAGGTGGAGCACGGGCAGGGCGTTTTCACCACCTTGCCGCAGATCGTGGCCGACGAACTGGGTGCCGACTGGCGCACCGTGTCGGTCGAGGCCGCGCCCGCGAACCCGCTTTACGCCAATCCGCTCGCCGCCGATGTCCTGTTCGCCGGCGCGTTTTATCATGTGCCAGAGCGTTTGCGCGACGAGCATTGGACACGCGACGCGCTGATGCTCACCGCCGGGTCGACGTCGGTCCGCCGCTTCGAACAACCGCTTCGCGAAGCCGGCGCTGCGGCACGGCTGCTGTTGTGCAAGGCCGCGGCGGCGCGCTGGGACGCGGATTGGCAGCAGTGCGACACTGCCGACGGGTTCGTCATCTTCGGCGATCGTCGGCTGCGCTTCGGAGAGTTGGCCGAAGCCGCAGCGGGCGAGACGCTACCCGATGAGCTGCCGCTGCGTTTTGGCGACAACGGGCGATTGAGCGGGCAATCGCTGCCGCGGCTCGATACGCCGGCAAAGGTCGACGGCTCGGCCAATTTCGCCGCCGACATCCGCTTGCCCGACATGGTCTTCGCCAGCATCCGCCAAGGTCCGATCGGCGCGTCGCGGCTGCGATCGTTCAACCGGGCAGCGGCGGAGCGCGTGCGCGGTGTGACCGCCATCGTCGCGCGCGAACGGTGGATTGCGGTTGCTGCCAACAGTTGGTGGGCCGCTAATCACGCACTCGGCAAACTGGATCCCCGCTTCGAGACGACCGGCCCCATTATCGACTCGGCGTCGATGCACCACGCGCTGGACCAGGCGCTGGAGGGTGATGGCTTCCGCGTTGCCGAGGTTGGCGACTTGTCCGCGGTGTTTCGCGGCGCGCGCATCTATAGCGCCGATTATCACGCCGATCTCGCGCTGCACCCCGCGCTGGAGACGCCCAGCGCCACGGCGCATTGGCGAAACGATCGGCTCGAACTCTGGATCGCCACCCAGGCGCCGACGATCGCACGCGAGGCCGCCGCCACCACGATCGGGGTGTCGGCGGAGCGGGTCATCGTCCACCCGATGCTCGTCGGCGGTTCGTTCGGCGCGGCACTCGAACCCGAAGTCGCGGCGCAGGCAGCGGAGCTCGCGCTCGAGTTGAAGCGGCCGGTGCAATTAACATGGTCTCGCGGCGAGGCGGCGTTGCGCGACACCTTTCGTGCGCCCGCACGTGCACGAATGAGCGCGCGGCTCGCCGCCAACGGCGCAATCGTCGGATGGCAGGCGAAGATTGCGGCGCCCGCGATTGGTGCCGAACTTGCCGCGCGCTTGCTGCCTCACGATCCGATGCGGCGTGCGGCGGCAGGTCTGCCGGGCGGTGCGGATGGTTACGCCATGTCGGGTGCGGTGCCGCCGTACCGCTTGCCCGCATTCGCGATCGACCATCATCCCGCCGACATCCGGATACCGGTCGGGCACATGCGCGGGCTCGCGGATGGCTTCAATGCATTCTTCACCGAATGCTTCATCGACGAGCTCGCGCACGCCGCGGGGAACGAGCCGATGAGCTACCGCATCGGCATGCTCGGCGACAACGTCCGGCTCGCGCGCTGTCTGACGACGGTGTCGGCGCTCGGCGGCTGGGGCGGCGGCGTGCCAGCCAGCGGAGTTGCGAGTGGGCAGGGGATCGCCTGCCACGCGGTCGCGGGCAGCTTCATCGCGGTAATGGCGGAGGCGCGGGTCGACGATGCCGGTCGCGTGCGTGTCGACCGGCTGGTCGCGGCGGTCGATTGCGGTCGCGTGATCAACCCCGACGTCGTGCGCCAGCAGATCGAGGGCGGGCTGATCTTGGGCGTCGTGCTCGCGACCGGGTGCGGGACGCAGATCGAGCGCAATCTCGCGACCACGCGCCTGTTCGGCGACTTCGACCTGCCGACGCTGTCCACCGCGCCCGAGATCACGCTGGAGGTGATCGCCAGCGACGCCGATCCCGGCGGCGTGTCGGACCTCGGGATACCGGCGGTCGCTCCGGCCGTTGCCAACGCACTGCGTGCCGCGACCGGCGCGCGCCTCCGCTCGATCCCTCTACGCCCTCGTATCTGAGACCCGCTTCATGATTCCTGCCGGCCATCCTGCCATTCCCGCACCGCGCATCGGCGTGCTGTTGATGAACCTCGGCACGCCTGACGGTCCCGACCCGAAGTCGGTGAAACGCTATCTGGCCGAGTTCCTGTCCGACCGCCGGGTAGTCGAACTGCCGCCGATTGCGTGGCAGCCGATCCTGCGCGGGGTGATCCTGACCACGCGTCCGAAGAAATCGGCGCACGCTTACGGCCAGGTATGGCGCGAGGATGGTTCGCCGCTCGCCGCTATCACCCGTGCGCAGGCACTCGCGCTGAAGGACGCGTTCGGTGACCGCGTGATGGTCGATTGGGCGATGCGTTACGGTCGTCCTGCGATCGCCGATCGGCTGCAGGCGATGAAGGACGCCGGGTGCGAGCGCGTCCTGCTGGCGCCGCTCTACCCGCAATATTGCGCCGCGACGACCGCGACCGCCAACGACAAGGCGTTCGCCAAGCTCGCGACGATGCGCTGGCAACCCGCGATCCGGACGCTGCCGCCCTATTACGACGATCCCGCTTATATAGACGCACTTGCGAACAGCGTGCGCGAGGGCCTTGCCGCGCTCGATTTTACGCCAGACGTCGTGATGGCGAGCTTCCACGGCATGCCGCAACGGACGCTCGAACTCGGCGACCCATACCACTGCCATTGCCAGAAAACCGCGCGACTGCTCGGCGAGGCGCTGAACATGCCGCTGACGATCACCTTTCAGTCTCGCTTCGGCCGCGCAAAGTGGCTCGAACCCGCCACCGACACCGTGCTCGCGGCGATGCCGGGCAGGGGCGTCAAGAAGGTCGCGATCGTCGCACCCGGCTTCTCGGCCGACTGTGTCGAGACGTTGGAGGAACTCACTATCCGCGGGCGCGAGACGTTCGAGGAAGCAGGCGGCACCCACTTCGCCTATCTGCCGTGCCTGAACGACAGCGCGCGCGGCATCGAAATGTTACGTAGCGTCATCGCGCGCGAGCTTGAAGGCTGGACGCCGCGCCCTTAGCCTGCGCCTCGAACATGGAGAGGACGGTCGATGGCACGCGTAGCGATTGTGACGGGCGGAACACGTGGCATCGGTGAGGCGATCAGCGTCGCGCTGCGCGACCAAGGGGTGACGGTCGCGGCCAATTACGCCGGCAACGACGAACGCGCGCGCGACTTTACCGAGCGGACGGGGATCGCCGCCTTTAAGTGGAACGTGGCGGATTACGACGCCTGTCAGGACGGTGTGGCGCGCGTCGCCGACGAATTGGGCCCGGTCGACGCGCTGGTCAACAACGCCGGGATCACGCGCGACGGCACGATCATGAAGCTCAGCTACGAAATGTGGCGCGAGGTGATCGACACCAATCTAGGCGGCTGTTTTAACATGGCGAAGGCGGTGTTCCCCGGCATGCGCGACCGCAAATGGGGACGGATCGTCAACATCGGCTCGATCAACGGCCAGGCCGGGCAATACGGGCAGGTGAATTATGCCGCGGCCAAGAGCGGCATTCATGGGTTCACCAAGGCCTTGTCGCAGGAAGGTGCGCGCGCCGGCATCACCGTGAACGCGATCGCGCCCGGTTATATCGACACCGACATGGTCGCCGCGGTGCCGGCCGACGTGCTGGAGAAGATCGTCGCGAAGATCCCGGTCGGCCGCCTCGGTCAGGCGCAGGAGATCGCACGTGGCGTGGCGTTCCTGTGTTCCGAGGATGCAGGGTTCGTGACTGGGTCGACGCTGAGCATCAACGGCGGACAGCATATGTACTGACGGGCGCAGGCGCGTCGGCGTAGCGACGGCGCCGGTGCGCGCGGCGCAGCCGACGCGCAGCGCCCGGCACGGCCGGCGGGTCGCGCCAGCGATCCCGTTCGACGTCATGGCGGCGGCTTCGCCGTCGCCGCGGCTGGGCTGAGCCGAACGTCAGCGGCGTTACAAGTCAGCGACGCTTGATGATCGTGGCGACGCGCCAAGTCGCAAAGCTATCCCTCGCACCGGAGCGACGGCAAAGCCGCCGCCGTGACGTCGGACGGGATCGGCTCTCGCCGACCCGCCGGCCGGTTCGTGCGCCGCGCTGTGCGCGACGGCCCGCGAGCGGGCCTGCGCACGAACACAACGGGCCGGTCGCCTTTCGGCAACCGGCCCGCGCCCCCGGTACGCTACGCGAGGGAACTCGATACGCTACGCGAGTAAGGGAGGGCGGCGCGGGGCGAACCGCTGAAGGTTCATCGCCGCGCCGGCCAAAAGGTTAGCGGCAGTAACGCGGGTTGTTCGACTTCTCGATCGCGTTACCGGCAACCGCGCCGCCGACGCCGCCGAGCACCGTGCCGAGCGTCCGGTCGCCGCGGCTGTCGATCGTGCGGCCGAGCAGGCCCCCCGCGATCGCGCCGACGATGGTGCCGGTCGTGCCACCCGAGCAGCGACGGTTGTAATTGTAGCGGCGGCGATCGTCGCGACGATCATAGTCGCGGTAGCCGTCACGGTAGTGGCGCTCGTACCGGCTGCCGTAGCGTTGTGCATCCGCGGCCACAGGGGCGAGCGCGGCGGTGCCCATCGCGAGGGCGGAAACGGCCAGGGTCAGGTTCTTGAACACGGTACGGTCTCCCGTTCTTCTGTGATTGTGCCGGCGGGATCGTCCCGTCGTTGAGATGCTTATGGGCGATTTGCATTGAGCCGTGCCTGAATGCGCTCGTTATCGTTCGTTCATGCTGGTCGGCGGGGCGGCGCGGGTATCGACGCGCCCGACACACCTCTAAGACGGCTGGGTGAAATGGCCCTTGTCGATCCTGCTGATCCTTGTCCTCGTACCCGACTGGACCGGGATCGATCGCCTGCCGCTCTTGTCACCCGATACGACCGTCCACGCCGCCGCCTACGTGCCGAAAGGCGGCTGGCCGCGGCGCATCGGTGCGCTGACCCCGATCGGTGCGATGCGGTTGCGTGCCGCCGATCCCGCGTTCGGCGGCTTTTCCGCCTTATCGGTACGTGGCGGAGCGGCGACGTTGTTGAGCGACGGCGGCAATTACGTGCGCCTCGCCATTCGCGGCAACCGGCTGACCACGCTTGCCGCTGGATCGCTGCCGCAGGGGCCGGGTACGGGGTGGGCGAAGGAGAGCCGCGATACCGAGTCGCTGGCGGTCGATCCGCGCAGCGGGCATGCCTGGGTCGGGTATGAGCGCGCCAATGCGATCTGGCGCTATTCGGCGGATCTGCGACGCGCCGAGGGGCACGTTGCGCCGGCGGCGATGCGACGCTGGCCGATGAACGGCGGTGCCGAGTCGCTGGCAAGATTGAACGACGGCCGCTTCGTCGTAATCGCGGAGCAGGCGCGCGCCGGGTCGGCGCGTCAGGCATTGATCTTCAGCGGCGATCCGACCGCGAGTGCCACGAAGGTCGCGCGCTTCCGCTACCAACCGCCGCGCGGATTCAGCCCGAGCGACGCGGCAGTGTTGCCGAACGGCGACCTGCTGGTGCTCAATCGCCGTTTCAGTAAGTTCCGTTTCTACGCCGCATTGGTTCGTGTGCCGGCAAGCAGCTTGCGCGCGGATGCCACGGTGGGCGGAACGGTGATTGCCGCGTGGGGACCGCCGCTGGTCGGCGAGAATTGCGAGGGGCTGGCGGTCACGCAGGAGAAAGGCGCGACGATGGTCTGGATCGTGACCGACAACGATCTCGCCTGGTACCGCCCGACGCTGCTGGTCAAGTTCCGGTTGAACTGACACCCAACGCGAAGCGGCCCGCCACCTCAGAGAATGGCAGGCCGTTCAACGCGCAAACGTGTCGAGCGTCAGGCGGCGGCAGGTTCCGCAGCGCGCTTCTTGACGACTTCGCGCTTGAGGCGACGTGCCTTCAGCGACAGCTTCTCGTCGTTGGTCTTGACCAGCCAGTTGTCGAGCCCGCCGTTGTGCTCAACCGAGCGCAAGCCGTTGGTCGACACGCGCAGCCGCACCGAGCGGTCGAGCGAATCGGACAAGAGGGTGACGTTCTGCAGGTTGGGCAGGAACGTGCGCTTGGTCTTGTTGTTGGCGTGGGAAACGTTGTTACCCACCTGCCGGCCCTTGCCGGTCAGCTCGCAGATGCGCGACATGGTTGTGATCCTGAAATACGGTTGCCCGGAAAGCCGGTGCCGATAGTGGTGAACGGCGAGCACGTCAAGTCGCCAGCCTCGCTTGGTCGCTGCAACAAGCCGCCGCCTGCGGCGTTGGTTGCGCAGCCGAAATGGGGAGAATGTAGTGATGCGCGCTTTTCTGGTGATGCTGGGCATCGTGGCGCTGCTGGTGCTGGCCGCATTGCTGACCGGTTTCCTCCGCTTCGATCAAACGCAGACCGCGCAACTGCCGCGGCTGGAAGGCGGGCAGGCGCCGAAGTTCAACGCCGATGTCGCCGACATCTCGGTCGGCACCGAGAATAAGACAGTCGCGGTGCCGCAGGTGCGCGTGCAGAAGCCGGGTGAGCCCGCCGCGCAGTAGTCGCTGCGCCATTTGCGCACCTAGCGATTGCGGCTAGGCCGCGCGGATGTTTCCGCTGCCTCAACCGATGCGCATCGCGTTGGACGCCGCACGCGATGCGGCGCTGGCGGGCGAGGTGCCGGTCGGCGCGGTGGTGGTGCGCGCCGGCGCGGTGATCGCAGTGGCAGCGAATGCGCCGCGCGCGCTGCGCGATCCGACGGCGCATGCCGAGATACTGGCGATCCGCGCGGCGGCGCAGGTATTGCAGGCCGATCGGCTGGGTAATTGCGACTTGTGGGTGACGCTGGAGCCGTGCGCGATGTGCGCGGGTGCGATCGCGCATGCGCGGCTTGCGCGGCTGTTCTACGGCGCAGCCGACGCCAAGGGTGGCGCGGTCGAGCACGGTGTGCGTTTCTTCGGGCAGCCGACGTGCCATCACCGGCCGGAGGTGTTCGGCGGCATCGGCGAGCGCGAGGCGTCGGCGCTGCTGCGCGACTTCTTCGCCGCGCGGCGGTGACAGAAGGCGGCGCCACAATGCGAGTCGTTCAGCCGGTAATCTGGCGCTGTCTGGTGGTGGTTGCTTGATATCTCGAGCGGGCCGCTGGCGCCGAGCGGAAGATCACACGAAGGTCACACCAATGACGAGGGTGGAGAGCGGGGCAGTTCGGCAGTTGCGTTAGCCTTCAAGCCGGGCGAGCAGGCGTCCGAGAGCGGAAGGTCACGCGAAGGTCACACCAACGAACAGGCGGTTCAGGGTTGTCGAGCGGCACGTCATGCGGGTTGGTCGTCCCGGCTTCGGCTTCGCGCTCGGCGGGTAGGAGCATTCACGTTGGCCGAGATGCGAAAGGTCACGCTGGTGCATTTTTCCGGCTCCTTTGGTGCGCATCCTTTCGTTGCCTCGGACTTGATCCCGGGTCACACGTCGTGGGCAAAGTAGGAGAAGGCAGCGGAATCCCGGATCAAGTCCGGAATGACGGCGAGTGGGGTTGGTTGGAACTGCTGTGAGGTTGCCCTTGGCGCGCAGTGGCGGAGCGGCGCGTGATGGCGGTTGGTCTTCACGTTTTGGGTGTCCGGCGTCTCGCGGCTAAGCAATCTGCGGTCGGTCCGAGATGCGGAAGGTCACGCTAAGGTCACACCAACGAGCGCGGTTGCGTGTGTTGGCAGAGCGCCGTGCATTGGGGTTGATTGCCTTACCGCCTGCGTCGTGTTGGTGGGGGCGGAGCGATTTGCGACCGGGCTGATGATTGCAAACTCACGGTGGAGCGCCTCGCGATCATCTTCGTCGCCCCGGACTTGATCCGGGGTCCCGCTTTTTGAGCGAGGTAGGAGAAGGCAGCGGGATCCCGGATCAAGTCCGGGATGACAGTTAGGCGAAGTCGGTGATGACCATTCTGATGTGCGCTGATGCGGGAGGCTCTGTTCCGCGCAATGTCGCACTCTCCCTCGGGGTGCGATGGAGTGTTGCAGGTTGGCGGCGGGTGTGCGGGGTGAATGGTCGCAGGAGCCGCGACGTGCGCGCAACGAACGGTGCAGGCCAGCGGACGTGATGCAGGCTCGCAAATGAGAAGGAGCGGCGTGGCTGGTGCCATGCCGCTCCGTTATGCCTGATGGCCGCTGTAGGACAGCGCTGCGTCAGCGCGGGGGCAGGTCGTTCTGCGAGATGGGGACGACCTTGATCTCGACGCGGCGGTTGGCGGCGCGGCCTTGCTCGGTTTCGTTCGACTCGATCGGCTGCGTCTCGCCGTAGCCCTTGGTGGCGATGCGCGCGGCCTGAACGCCGTGGCCCGACAGGTAATCGGCGACGGACACCGCGCGGCGCTCCGACAAATCCTGGTTGTAGGCGTCGCTGCCGGTCGAATCGGTGTGGCCGTAGACGTCGATATAGGTCTGCGGATAGTCGGCGAGCACCGAGGCGACCTTGTCGAGCGTCGAGCGGAACTGCGGCTGCACGTTGGCCGAATTGTACGCGAAGTTGATGCCCGAGGGGATGTTGAGCAGCAGGTCGTCGCCCTGGCGCACGACCTCGACGTCGGTGCCCGCGGTGCGCGCGCGCATCTCGCGCTCCTGCTTGTCCATGTACGCGCCGATGCCGGCGCCCGCGATGCCGCCGATACCTGCGCCCAAGATTTTCTCGGTCCGGTCGCGACGTCCGCCGACCAGGTCGCCGAGCAGGTAACCGCCGAGCGCGCCGCCGATGCCGCCGATCGCGGTCTTGCTGATGCGGCGCTCGCCGGTTTCCGGATCGGTGGTGCAGGCGGCGGTGGTGACGAGCGACAGCGTCGCCGCGGCGGCGAGGAACTTGGACGGCAGCTTCATTCTTCTCCCTTTCACACAAACCATTCGCCCGAAACGGGACGATGCCGGTGATTGTTCCGGTTGTGCACTGATACCGCCGGGCTGAACGCCGGCTGACGAAACGGGCAGGCGCGGGCCGTCGATCGCGCGGCCAAGAGAAAGCGGATTGTTCGCGACGCCGTTTGCCCCCAATGGTGCCGCAGCCATGTTACCGCCGTTCCCCTGGTTCGACGTCCTGATCATTCTCGCGCTGGTCGCGCTGAATGGCGTCTTCGCGATGAGCGAGCTCGCGATCGTGTCCGCGCGCAAGGCGCGGCTGGAAGCGATGGCGCGCAGCGGCCGGCGCGGCGCGGCGGCGGCGATCAAGCTGGCGTCCGATCCCGGCAAGTTCCTGTCCACGGTGCAGATCGGCATCACGCTGATCGGCATCCTGGCGGGTGCCTATTCGGGCGCGAGCCTGGGCACGCCGACCGCGGCGCGGCTGGAGCTGCTGGGCCTGTCGCATCACACCGCCGAGACGGTCGGCTTCGCGCTGGTGATCGGGCTGACCACCTATGCGTCGCTGATCATCGGCGAATTGGTGCCCAAGCAATTCGCACTGCGCGCGCCCGAGGCGATCGCAAGCGTCGTCGCGCTGCCGATGACCTATATCGCGGTCGCGACCAAGCCGCTCGGCTGGGTGCTCGACCAGAGCAGCGCGCTGATCTTCAAGCTGTTGCGGCTGAACCGCGAGAACGAGGATCAGGTGACGGCCGAGGAGCTGCACATGATGGTCGCCGAGGCGAGCAAGTCGGGCGTGATCGAGGAGCATGAACGCTCGATCATCTCGGGCGTGGTGCGGCTCGCCGACCGGCCGGTGCGCGAGGTGATGACGCCGCGCACCGAGGTCGACTGGATCGACGCCAAGCTGGACGATGCGGCGATCCGCGCGCGATTGCTCGAATCGTCGCACAGCCGGTTGCCGGTGGGTGAAGGCTCGATCGACGCGGTGATCGGCGTGGTGCAGGCGCGCGACGTCGCGGCGGCGCTGTTCCGCGGTGAGACGCTCGACCTGGCGACGCTGGTGCGCAAGGCGCCGGTGGTGGTGGATCAGATCGACGCGATGGACGCGCTCGACGCGCTGCGCCGGGCCGACGTACCGATGGCGCTGATCCATGACGAATACGGTCACTTCGAGGGGATCGTGACGCCGACCGACCTGCTGGCGGCGATCGCGGGCGAGTTCGCGTCGGATGCCGACCCGGACGAGGCACCCAATGTGGTCGAGCGCGACGACGGATCGCTGCTGGTCGCGGGCACGATGGCGGCGGATGCACTGGCCGAGCGGTTGGGGATCGAGCTGCCCGACGACCGCGATTATGCCACGGTCGCAGGCCTCGCGCTCGCTGCATTCCGCAAGCTGCCGGGCGAGGGCGAGCATTTCGAGGAACAGGGCTGGCGCTTCGAGGTCGTCGACCTCGATGGCCGGCGCATCGACAAATTGCTGGTAAGCGAGGCCTGAGGCTGCGCTGCCCGAGATTGAAGGAATGCCCATGAAAACCCGTGCAGCCGTCGCGTTCGAGGCGAAGAAGCCGCTGGAGATCGTCGAGCTCGACCTCGAAGGGCCGAAGGCCGGCGAGGTGCTGGTCGAGATCATGGCGACGGGCATCTGCCACACCGACGCTTACACGCTCGACGGGCTGGACAGCGAGGGGCTGTTCCCGAGCGTGCTGGGGCATGAGGGTGCCGGCATCGTGCGCGAGGTTGGCGCGGGGGTGACTAGCGTCGCGGTCGGCGACCACGTGATCCCGCTCTACACGCCCGAATGCCGCCAGTGTAAGTCGTGCCTATCGGGCAAGACCAACCTGTGCACCGCGATCCGTGCGACGCAAGGGAAAGGCTTGATGCCCGACGGGACGACGCGGTTCAGCTACAAGGGGCAGCCGATCTTCCATTACATGGGCTGCTCGACCTTCTCGAACTTCACCGTGCTGCCCGAGATCGCGGTTGCCAAGATCCGCCCCGACGCGCCGTTCGACACCAGCTGCTACGTCGGGTGCGGGGTGACCACGGGCGTCGGCGCGGTGGTCAACACCGCCAAGGTGCAGCCGGGCGAGAATATCGTCGTGTTCGGGCTGGGCGGAATCGGGCTGAACGTCATCCAGGGTGCGAAACTGGCGGGTGCGTCGCGGATCATCGGCGTCGACATCAACCCCGACCGCGAGGAATGGGGTCGCCGGTTCGGCATGACGCACTTCCTCAATTCCCGCGGCCTGTCGCGCGAGGATACGATCGCCAAGCTCCTGGAGCTGACCGATGGCGGCGCGGACTACACCTTTGACGCGACCGGCAACACCGAGGTGATGCGCACCGCGCTGGAGGCGTGCCACCGCGGCTGGGGCACGTCGATCATCATCGGCGTGGCGGAAGCGGGCAAGGAGATCAGCACGCGCCCGTTCCAGCTCGTCACCGGACGCAACTGGCGTGGCACCGCGTTCGGCGGCGCGCGCGGGCGCACAGACACGCCGAAGATCGTCGACTGGTACATGAACGGGTTGATCGAGATCGACCCGATGATCACGCACCGGCTGACGCTGGACGAGATCAACAAGGGCTTCGACCTGATGCACGCGGGCGAATCGATCCGCAGCGTGGTGATCTACTAACGCCGCCGATCCGAGCGGTTATATAAGGGAGAGTGACGATGTTCAGCCACATGATGGTCGGGTCGAACGACCTGGATCGCGCCAAGAAGTTCTACGATCACCTGTTCGCGTCGATCGGCGGCAAGCCCGGGTTCCAGGACCCGAAGGGCCGGCTGATCTACAGCCACAACGGCAGCCTGTTCCTGGTGACCAAGCCGATCGACGGCGAGGCGGCGACGCACGGCAACGGCAGCACGATCGGCTTCGCGGTCAACGGTCCCGAACAGGCCGATGCGTGGCACAAGGCGGGTGTCGAGGCGGGCGGCACCGCGATCGAGGACGCGCCGGGCGTGCGCAGCGGCAGTGGCATGAGCCTGTACCTCGCCTATTTGCGCGATCCCGACGGCAACAAGCTGTGCGCGCTGCACCGGATGCCGGCGGCCCAGACGCCCGCCGCGGCGTGAGCGAGGGCGCGGCAGCCGTGGCGGGGCTGGAGACGGTCTCGACCGCCAAGTCGCACGGCGGGGTGCAGGGCGTGTACCGCCACGCCTCCGCCGCGACGGGCACGGACATGACCTTCTCGGTCTTCGTGCCCGAGCACGCGGCCGGCGAGCGGCTGCCGGTGCTCTGGTATCTGTCGGGGCTGACCTGCACCCACGCTAACGTCACCGACAAGGGCGAGTTTCGCGCTGCCTGCGCCGAGCACCGCGTGATCTTCGTCGCGCCCGACACCAGCCCGCGCGGGGACGGCGTGCCCGACGAGGACAGGTGGGATTTCGCGCAGAGCGCGGGCTTCTACGTTGATGCGACCGAGGCGCCGTGGTCCGCCAACTACCGCATGTGGAGCTACGTGACCGAGGAGCTGCCCGCGCTTGTTGCGTCGGCGTTTCCGGTCGACATGGCGCGGCAGGGGATCACCGGTCACTCGATGGGCGGGCACGGCGCGCTGACGGTCGGGCTGACCCATCCCGATCGCTTCCGCTCGGTCTCCGCCTTCGCACCGATCGTCGCGCCGACACAGGTGCCGTGGGGCAGGGCGCTCGACCGCTACCTGGGCGACGATGTTGCGGCGAAGCGGCGGCACGACGCGGTGGCGCTGATTGAGGACGGCGCGCGGGTGCGCGAGTTGCTGGTCGATCAGGGTGAGGCGGACAATTTCCTGGTCGAGCAATTGCGCCCCGAACTGCTGGCGCGCGCGTGCGCCGACGCAGGCATCGCGCTCGAGCTCAGGATGCAGCAAGGGTACGATCACAGCTATCTGTTCGTGTCGACCTTCATGGCCGATCATGTCGCCTGGCACGCGGCACGGCTGGGGTAGCGGTCGGCATCGGCTGAGGCGCCGACGAGGATCGCGGCCGTGTTCGCGCGGCAACGGTGGTGGCCGAACCATGCGTCGGTGTGCCTGCGTGACTTGACGTAACGGCGGCGCGCGGGCCAGAGGCGCGCATGGACGGCACCCCCCACCCCGACACCCACAATTTCAAGCGCCGCGGCGTGCTGTTCGTGCTGTCCTCGCCGTCGGGCGCGGGCAAGTCGACGATCGCGCGCAAATTGCTGGCGAGCGAGCCCGAATTGTCGCTGTCGGTGTCGGCGACGACGCGCGCGATCCGGCCGGGTGAAGAGGATGGGCGCGACTATCACTTCGTCTCGCTCGATCGTTTCCGCGAGATGGTGAGCGCGCACGAGTTCCTCGAATGGGCGCACGTGTTCGACCAGCGTTACGGCACACCGCGCGCGCCGGTCGAGGAAATGCTGGCCGCGGGCAAGGACGTGCTGTTCGACATCGATTGGCAGGGCGCGCAGCAATTGCACCAGATCGCGGGCGGCGACGTGGTGCGCGTGTTCATCCTGCCGCCGTCGATGGAAGAGCTGCACAAGCGGCTGCTCAACCGCAACACCGATGCAATCGAGGTGATCGACCGCCGCATGGCGCGCGCGTCGAACGAGGTCAGCCACTGGGACGGTTACGATTACGTGCTGGTGAACGACGACGTCGAGCAATGCTACGCGCACGTCCGCACGATCCTGGCGGCGGAGCGGTTGAAGCGATCGCGTCAGACCGGGTTGATCGGCTTCATCCGGAAGCTTCGCACGCCGGCCTGAGGGGCCGGTCACTCCGGACCGGTCCGGGACGACGATCTACAGCAACGACAGGAAGCGCACTGCGGCGTCGAAGTCGCGGCGGTGATAGGCGCGGGTCTGCGTCGCCAGGCTGTCCTCGCCCCATTGCTCGGCCTGCCAATCCTCGTCGACATGCGCGGCGTTCCACAGGGTGTCGGCGTCGACCGCACCCTCCGCGAGCGCGAGCGCGCCGACCAAGGTACCGGTGATCGTCACCAACGGCGACATCGGCGCGAGCGCGAAGGCAGGCTGCGCGGCGACCGCGTCGGACAAGCGCTGCAGGGTGGCGGTGGGTTGCGGGTGGTGGACGATGCCGGCGACCGGCTCGAAATGCACGTCGTAGCGTTTCCGTGCCCAGTCGAGCAGCGGGTCCCACAGCGCCGCCTGGCGCGCGGCGAGTTCGGGCGGTTGATCGGCGCGGTAGTAGAGCAGGTCGCTGTCGGCGTAAGCGGCGAGCCCGTGCGCGAAGGCGGCAGGGTCGGGGGCGACGCGATCGATCGCGGCGTTGGCGAGGCCGGTCAGCGGCATCGCGCGTGGATCGATCGTCTCGGCAACCGCGCGCCACTCCTCGGCGACCGCCTCCGCGAGTGCGGGCGTCGGCAGCGCGAGCGGCACGCGACCGGGGGTGCGCACCGGGCGGTCGTCGAGCCTGACGACGCGCTCGCCGTCGATCGCGACATCGCTCCAGAAGCGCTTCATCGCGGGCTCCGCCAGCGCGCGGCGAGCGCGCGCGGCACCGCGGCCAGCATCCACAGCGCCGAGATCACGATCGCGATGCCGAGCAGCTTGGGCGCGGTCGTCTCCGCACGGCCGACCAGGACGACGCCGAGCACCGCGCCGAAACTGCCGATGACGCGCACCGCCGACAGCGCGGCCCAGCGTGGTAGTGCGGGATCGCTCACGCCGCCGCCTCCCATACCATTGCCGCGGGAAGATCGCCGTAGCGGTGGATCACCGCGTGCGCGCCGGCATCGTGCAACAGCGCCGCGTCGTGATAGCCCCAGGTGACGCCCACCGCGCGGACGCCCGCCGCGCGCGCCATCGCCATGTCGTAGCTCGTGTCGCCGATCATGACCGCCAGATGGGGATCGGCATCCGCCTGTTCCAGCGCGGCGTGGATCATCGACGGGTGCGGCTTGGACGGGTGGCGGTCGGCGGTCTGGAGCGTGACGAAGCGGTGGGCAAGGCCGTGATGCGCGAGCACGTGCGCCAGCCCGCGATCGGACTTGCCCGTCGCCACGCCGAACATCCAGCCATCGTCGGCCAGCACATCGAGCGCATCGACCAGCCCGTCGTAGAGCGGCTCCGCCTCCAGCGCACCCTCGGCACGCATCCGCTGAAACGCGGCCTTGTAGTCGGCGGCAACCGCTGTGTGGAACGCGGGCTCGGCGTGGGGCGCGAGTGCGGCCACCGCCTCAACCAGGCTCAGGCCGACGATGCCGCGGATCGCCGCGCGTGACGGCGGATCGACGCGGACCCCGGCGAAGGCCGCCTCCATCGCGCGGCAGATGTTGGCGTGGCTGTCGACGAGGGTGCCGTCGCAGTCGAAGATCGCGAGGCGGACGGGCGGGGTGGGCATGCGCCGCGCCCTAGCAGCAACGATGCGTGCTGGCCACGCTAGTGGACTGCGCGAACCGGTCCAGCGAGCCGACCCCGTGTGGGGCGTCCACAACAGCGCTGGGACGCCAACGATCCGCTGCGATCGGCGAAGCGTGCCGGCCGCGCGACCAAGCAAGTGAGGCGGGATGGCTGCGTTAACATGGATATGGTTTACCACGCTTGGCCGCGTCGGGCGGCGGAATAGCGGATGAGTTCGGATGTTTGGTGCGGTTGCCTTCACCTACGGCTTGCTGATGACCTTCGTCATGTCGGGCGTGTCGCGCAACGCGCGGCTGTGTCGCCCCAATCCGATGATGCTGAGCGCGATCGGTTACCTGCTGGTGGGGCTTACCGGCGGCGCGTCGCTGGTGCTGTTCGGCTATGCCGGGTGGACGTATCTGGGCGGCGCGGTCTGAGGGTGGCGGGCGACAGGTCAGAAGTCCGGGGCGACGGGAAGAGATAGGTCAGAGCTCGGCGCGCACCGCCGCTGCGAGGTCATCGCGGCCTGAAGCGTTCAGCGCTTCCGCCACGCCGGCGCGGTCGACGGCGGGTTTGTTCTGCGACAATTTGGCGGTGCCGCGCCACGCCTCGACGCGGATGACGTAACCCTCGATCGCCGCGAGCATCCGCTCGTAGGCAGCGGCGGGCACCTTGTCGCGCGTCCACGCCGGCTTGGGCGCGAGCCGCGCCTCGTGCTCGTCGCCGAGCGCGTCGATCTGTGCGATCAGCGCGTTGCGCGACAATCGTTCGAGCCGGCCCTCCGCCTCGACCGCGACGTAGTTCCACGTCGGCACCTGTTCGGCGGTGTCGTACCAGTCGGGGCTGATGTAGCCGTTGACCGGACTGAACGAGGCGATCGCGCGCGCACCCGCCGGCAGCGACGCGACGCGGTTGCGCGCCGAGCAGTGGAAGCGCAGGTCGCCCGCGTCATCGAGCGTACACGGCGCGTGGATCACCCCTGCGCCGTTCGTGCCGTGGACGAAGATGTGCGCGAACGCTGCGTCCCGCGCCACCGCGCGGCACGCCGCGTCATCGAGGCGAAAGGCAGGATCGGGATGCACCGACGGGCGCTCGCCGCGTCAGTCGTCGCGTGAGCCGCGTCCGCGCCGCTCGCCGCGTCGTGCCTTGCGAACCCCCTTGGCATGCGCGCGCGCCTTCGCCTTCTGCTCCTCGCGCGTGGGTGGCACGAAATCGTTGATCGGCATCGAATTGCCGAGCATCTCCTCGAACCCCAGGCTCGCCAGGCTCTCGGCGAAATGCTGCGGCAGCTCCGCGGTCACGTCGATCTCGCCGCCATCGGGATGGTCGACGCGGATGCGGCGCGCGTGGAGGTGCATCTTGCGGCTGATCCCGCCGGTCAGGAAGGCGGCTGGGCCGCCGTACTTGCCGTCGCCGACGATCGGGTGGCCGATCGCCGCCATGTGGACGCGCAACTGGTGCGTGCGCCCGGTCAGGGGTTGCAGCTCGACCCAGCAGGTGCGGTTGCCCGCGCGCTCGATCACGCGGTAGCGGCTGCGCGCGGCCTGACCCTCCGCCTCGTCGACGTGCATCTTCTCGCCGCCGGTGCCGGGCTGCTTGGCGATCGGCAGCTCGATCATGCCGTCGTCGATCGAGGGAACGCCGACGACCAGCGCCCAATAGACCTTCTTGGCGGTGCGGCCGGAGAAGGTCTTGGCGAAGAAGGCCGCCGCGCGCGAGGTGCGGGCGACCAGCAGCGCGCCCGACGTATCCTTGTCGAGCCGGTGGACCAGCTTGGGCCGGCCGTCGGCGTCGTCCTGCAACGCGTCGAGCAGGCCGTCGACATGCGCGGTGGTCTTGGTGCCGCCCTGTGTTGCGAGGCCCGGCGGCTTGTTGAGCACCAGCGCCTGCGCGTCGCGGTGGATCACCATTTCCTGTGCGAACGCCTGCTCGTCGGGGGTGAGCGGCGTGCGCTCGCGCTGCGGACGCGCGGTGGTGCGCACCGCCTCTACCGGCGGGATGCGCAGCGTCTGCCCGGCCTGGACGCGGTCGCCCGGTCCGACGCGCGCGCCGTCGAGCCGCAATTGCCCGGTGCGCGCCCATTTGGCGACCGTGGTGAAGCTGGTCGCGTCCAGATGCCGCTTGAACCAGCGGTCGACGCGGATGCCGTCGTCGTCGGGCGCGATGACGAACTGGCGGACGTTCTCGACGACCTTGTTCATGCCGCCACCCGCACGATTGAGAGGCCGGCGAACAATGCCGCGATCGAGCCGATTACCGACACCGCGACGTAACCGAATGCGGGCAACAGCGCGCCGCGCTCGATCATCGACACCGTGTCGAGCGAGAAGGAGGAAAAGGTCGTGAAGCCGCCGAGCACGCCGACCGCGACGAACAATCGCCAGCCCTCCGGCGCGGCGACGCGCGCCAGCACGCCGGTTAGCAACCCCATCAGCAATCCGCCGAGCAGATTGACGGTCATCGTGCCCCACGGCCAGTCGGGGCCGAGCAGCGAAAGCATGGAACGTCCGGTCAGGTAACGCCCGGCCGAGCCGAGCGCGCCGCCTGCCATGACGAGGAAAAGCGCATTCATCACCGCGCCCTATCGCGAAATGCCCGCGAAAGGAATGCGTGGCGGGTGAGCTGCACTCGTCCCGTCATTACGGGTTTGACCCGGGATCCCGCTTCTTCTCGCGGGACGGAAAGAAGCGGGGCCCTGGATCAAGTCCGGGGTGACGAGTTAGGGTCGCTATTGATTAGTCTGGCGGACGCAGGCCGATCAGCCGCCGTCCGCCATCAGGTCGACGTCGGTGCCGCCATCGGCTCGCGCCCGCATCGTTGCCATGAAGGTGCCGCCGCCGCGTCGATTGCCCGCCAGCACGTGCTCGGTGCCCGCAGCATGGTGTTCCGCGGTGTAGCCCGCGTCCGACGCCTTGGTGTAATAATAGTCGAGCAGGCGCTGCATCGGCGCTGCGCTGGCGAAGCTGACGACGCGGAGTGCGCAACCCGCGCCGTCCGCTCCCGCCGCCTCGGCAACGCGTGCGTCGGGGTAGAGCGGCACCCCGCGCGGCAGGCGGTTGGCCCAACCCGCGGAATAGTCGACGTTGGCGGCGCATTGACCCGCGCGACCACCCTGCGCCGCGGCGAGCGCGCCGAGGGTGAGCGCCTGGCGCGCGATCGCGCATTGGCGACAATTGCCGGTCGCGGCAGGGGCGCTGCGCAGCGTCTCACCCGACGTAGCGGAGAGCGCGGCGGGCTGCGCGTGGGCCGCCGCGGCGATGTCGCTCGGCGGCACGGCACCGCTCTGCGGTTGCGTGGGTGGGCGGACCACATCGGCATTGGCCTGTTGCACCAACGCGGGGTCGACCATGATCTGGTCGCGCAGCGCGGCGGTGAGCGCCGGATCGGCGGCGGGTGAGGAGGCCGCGGTGCTGACGACCGGCGTGGCGGTCGCAGGTATCGTGTCGTCCGGCGAAGCGTCGCCGCAACCGGCGAGTGCGAGTGCGATCAGCGAGGAAAACAGAAGCCGCGTCATCACATCCACCGGGTCACGAACGAGGCGCGCATCATGCCGTGCGGGCAGTTAAGGAAGCGTGTGACAAAATGTGTGTCACTCTTGCAAGACACCTGCTCACCGACCACATCGATGTCATGTTCAACATCCTCTCGATCCTGATCGGCCTCGTCGCATTGGTGTTCGGCATCGTGCCGTTCCTGCCGTTCTTCGCCTGGGGTTACTGGTTCGTGATCCCGATCGCGATCGTCGGCGCGGCGTTCGGTGCGCTGTCGTCGTCCAACGCAGGCCGCAACCTCAATCTGGTCCTGATCGTGATCTTTTCGTTGCGGCTGATGCTCGGCGGCGGCGTGATCTGATACGCGAAAGGGCCCGGCATGATGCCGAGCCCTTCTTGTGTCCGCTTGGGCGATCAGCGGCAGCGCACGTTGCCGCGATCGACCGACTGACCGAGCAGCGCGCCACCGCCCGCACCGATCAGCGTGCCGAGCAAGCGCGAACCACCGCCCGCGATCACGTTGCCCAGCGCGCCGCCGGCCAAGCCGCCGACGACCAAGCCCGTGGTGCCATCGTTGCGGCGGCAGTAATAACGGTTGTCGCTTCCGCGATAGATGCGGTCGTTGCGACCGAGCGAGCGCGTCTGATAATAGCGCCCGTCGCGGTAGTAGCGATCGGCGTAATAGCCGCGCTGCCCCGGCTCGAAGCGGTTATAGTCGTAGCGGTTGTTCTGCCGCCAGTCGCGCACGTCGCCGCGATAGTCACGGCGCGCATCGCGCACGTTGTCGCGATATTCGCGCCGGGCGTTGCGCACGTCGCGGCGGCTGTCGGCATCGCGCAGGTCCTCGCGATATTCACGGCGCGCGTCACGCACGTCGCGGTTATACTCGCGCCCGGCCTGGTAGGGCGACTGCGCGAGCGCGGGTACCGACCCGAGCGTGGTGGCGGCGATGGCCGCGGCAAGAACGATACGCATCGAACAACTCCATCCTTGTTACGACCATGAGAACCGCCACGCACTGCTTGGGTTGCGTGAACGGAAAACTACAGCGCGTTCACCCAGTCTTCAGCGTGTGGGTCAGCGACACTTCCGCATTCAACAACTTCGACACGGGGCAGTTCGCCTTTGCCTCTTCGGCGATTTTCGCAAACTCGTCGGCGTCGATGCCCGATACGGTCGCAGTCAGGTCGAGCGCCGACTTGGTGATCTTGAACCCGTCGCCGTCCTTGTCGAGCGACACCTTGGCGGTCGTCTCGAGCACGCCGTCCTCGTGCCCGGCCTGCGCCAGGGCGAAGCTCAGCGCCATGGTGAAGCAGCTCGCGTGCGCGGCGGCGATCAACTCCTCGGGATTGGTGCCGGGCTCGTTCTCGAACCGGGTGTTGAAGCCGTACGCATTGTCGGACAACACGCCCGACTGCGTTGAGACATGGCCCTTACCCGACTTGCCGAGGCCGTCGTAGCGCGCCGATGCTGAGCGAATGGTCATGATGATTCCTTGATCCAGATAAAGAAAACGGGTGCGGTCCGCCTGAGAGAACCGCACCCGTCGCATTCGGTTGCACGCTTATCGGATCAACCGACCGATCAGCGGCAGCGGCGATCCCCGCTGCGCTCGATCTCGCGACCAGCCAGCGCGCCGCCCGCGCCGCCGAGCAGCGTGCCAAGCGTGCGGTCCCCGCGCGTGTCGATCGTGCGACCGACCAGCGCGCCCGCGACGCCGCCGACGACGAGGCCGGTGGTGCCGTTCGGCTTGCGGCAGCGCAGGCGGCCGTCGTTGCCGCGCCACTCGCGGTACGACCGCTTGCGCGCGTCGGCATCGTGCGTGGTGGCGATCAGCGTCGGCAGGACCATCGTGGTGGCGCCGAGCGCGAGCATGAAGTTACGCATCTACATTCTCCCGGTTTCATTGAATTGCGATCAAGAAACGAGATGCAGATGGCACGGGTTGCATGAACCTGAAACAACGTCGCGTTCATGATTCGAGGGCGCACGAAGGCGTTCACATCGCGATCAATAGCGCTAGGCTGTTGCGATGACCGACATACGCAACATCGTGGTGCTGACCGGCGCAGGCATCTCGGCCGAGAGCGGGATCGCGACCTTTCGCGGACCCGGCGGATTGTGGGAAGGGCACCGGGTCGAGGACGTGTGCACGCCCGAGGCGCTAGCGCGCGATGCCGCCCTGGTGCACCGCTTCTATGACGAGCGGCGCGCCGCACTGGCGCGGGTCGAGCCCAATGCCGCGCACCGCGCGCTGGCACGGCTTGACGCGGATTGGGATGGCGAGCTGCTGATCGTGACGCAGAACGTCGACGACCTGCACGAGCGTGCGGGGGCGCGCCGGATGCTCCACATGCACGGCGAGCTGCGGTCGGCGCTCTGCACCGCGTGCGGCGAGCGGCGCGCGTGGGCGGGCGCGCTACCGCCGGGCACGACATGCGAGGCGTGCGGCGCGGCGACGCTCAGGCCCGACATCGTGTTCTTCGGCGAGATGCCGTACGAGATGGGGCGGATCGAGCGCGCGCTCGCGCAGGCCGACCTGTTCGTCTCGATCGGCACCTCGGGTGCGGTCTATCCGGCGGCGGGGTTCGTGCAATTGGCGGTGCATTACGGCGCGCGCACGCTGGAGCTCAATCTGGAGCGATCGGCGGGTAGCGACTGGTTCGAGGAAACGCGGCTGGGGCCGGCGGGGGTGCTGGTGCCGGCTTGGGTCGACGAGTTGCTTGGGTACGGCTGAGCTTTGCCGCCGGTCGCGCCGGCGTTCTGCTGCGTTCGGCCGTCGTTAGGAGAAGGAGCGGGATCCCGGCTCGAGGCCGGGATGACGGGGACGCGAATTTGAAGTCAGTCGACCCAGTCGAGACCCAGGTCGCGGTAGACGCTGCGGTCCTCGTCCCAGTCGGGCTTGACCTTGACGTGAAGGTAGAGGTGCACCGGGCGGTCGAGCAGCACCGCCAGTTCGGCCCGCGCGCGCGCGCCAATCTCGCGGATGCGCGCGCCGCCTTTGCCGAGCACGATCGCGCGCTGCGTCACGCGCTCGACCAGGATCTGCTGGTGGATCTCGGCCGATCCGTCTTCGCGTTCCTCGAACTTCTCGGTCTCGACCACGCTGGCATAGGGCAGTTCGGCGTGAAGCTGGAGGTAGAGCTGCTCGCGCGTCACCTCGGCGGCGAGTGCGCGCTCGCTGGCGTCCGATACCTGATCTTCCGGATAGTGCCACGGCCCCGCGGGCATGGCCGCGGCGAGCGCGTTCTTGAACTCCGGCACCCCGTCGCCGGTCTGCGCGGAGATGAAGAAGGTTTCGGCGAACGGCAGCAGCGCGTTCAACCGCTCGGCGTGAAGCAGCAGCTTGGGCTTGTCGGCGAGGTCGACCTTGTTGAGTACGAGGTAGATCGGTTCGCTCCGCCCTTTCAGCGCTTCGGCGATCTCGGTCACCTTGGGGCCGAGCCCGCCCTTAGCGTCGACCACCAGCGCGATCACGTCCGCGCCTTCGGCACCGCCCCAGGCGGCAGCCACCATCGCGCGGTCGAAGCGGCGCTTGGGCTCGAAGATGCCGGGCGTGTCGACCAGCAGCAACTGCGTCTCGTCACGGATCGCAACGCCCATCAGCTTGGTGCGCGTCGTCTGCGCCTTGGGGCTGACGATCGCGACCTTCTGCCCGACGAGCGCGTTGACCAGCGTCGACTTGCCCGCATTGGGTGCGCCGACCACCGCGACGAGGCCGCAGCGCTGCTTGCCCGCGCTCACTTCCGAAATGTCGTTCATTCCCCGGCGATGGCATTCTTCAGGCGCGAGAAGAAGCCCTGCGATTGCGGACATTCCTCCCCCGTCTCGGTTTCGCGGAACAGTTCAAGCAACTCGCGCTGTCGGGTGGACAGCTTGGTCGGGGTCTCGACGTCGATCTGGATCACCAGATCGCCGTGGCCGCGGCCCTGGAGCACCGGCATTCCGGCGCCGCGCTGGCGCAGTTGCTTGCCCGACTGGATGCCCGCCGGAATGCGGATCTCGTGCGCGCGGCCGTCGAGGCCGGGGATCGACATCGTGCCGCCGAGCGACGCGGTGGTGAAGCTGATCGGCGCGCGCGCGAACAGCGTCGTGCCCTCGCGCTCAAACAGATTGTGCCGTTTGACGTGCAGGAAGATGTAGAGGTCGCCCGGCGGCGCGCCGCGCGCACCCGCTTCGCCCTCACCGGTCAGGCGCACGCGCGTGCCCTCGTCGACGCCGGGCGGCACGTTGACGCTCAACGTCTTGGTCTGCTCGACGCGACCCTCGCCGCGGCAATCGCTGCACGGCGTGTCGATCACCTCGCCCGAGCCGTGGCAGGCGGGGCAGGCGCGCTCGACCACGAAGAAGCCCTGCTGCGCGCGAACCTTGCCGTGGCCGGCGCAGGTTTTGCAACTGTGCGCGTGGGTGCCGGGCTTCGCGCCCGAGCCGTGGCACGTGTCGCACGCGACCGAAATGTCGACGGTGATGTCGCTCTGCTTGCCATGGAACGCTTCCTCCAGCGTGATCTCCATGTCGTAGCGCAGGTCCGCGCCGCGGCGCTGCTGCGCGCGTCCACCCTGCTGGCGACCGCCCATGAACTCGCCGAACACGCTCTCGAAGATGTCGGAGAAGCCGCCGAAGTCCTGCGCGCCACCGCCGCCACCGCCGTTCTGGAACGCGGCGTGGCCGAACCGATCATAGGCCGCGCGCTTCTGCGGATCCTTGAGGCAGTCATAGGCTTCGCTGACGGCCTTGAACTTGGCCTCGGAATCCTTGCAGCCGGCATTCTTGTCGGGATGGTACTTCATCGCGAGCTTGCGGTACGACGACTTGATCGTGCCTGCGTCCGCGGTGCGCTCGCATTCGAGCAGTTCGTAATAATCGATCGTGG
Source organism: Sphingomonas hominis (assembly GCF_013328205.1). Classification (GTDB taxonomy): domain Bacteria; phylum Pseudomonadota; class Alphaproteobacteria; order Sphingomonadales; family Sphingomonadaceae; genus Sphingomonas; species Sphingomonas hominis. The sequence goes on from NZ_JABULH010000001.1 coordinate 81,537, forward strand.
TGCTCATGCCGGCCTCTTATGGCCCTCTCGCTTTGGAGAGGAGGAGGGAGGGGGGCGCTCTGCGAGACACCGACCCCTCACCCCGGCCCTCTCCCCAGCGGGGAGAGGGGGTACGCGGGTTACTTGTCGTCGACTTCCGAGAATTCGGCGTCGACCACGTCGTCGCCGTCCTTCTTGGCGCCGCCCGCGTCGGCGTCGCCACCCGGGCTCGCCTCGGACTGCGCCTGCTTCTCGTAGATCGCCTGGCCGAGCTTCATCGCGACCTGAGCGAGCGCCTGCGCCTTCTCGTTCATCTGGTCGGGGTCGTTACCCTCGACCGCGGTCTTCGCCTCGGCGATCGCCGCCTCGATCTCGCCCTTCAGCGACGCGTCGACCTTGTCGCCATTGTCGGCCAACTGGCGCTCGGTCGTGTGGATCAGGCTCTCGGCGTTGTTCTTCGCCTCGGCTGCGGCACGGCGCTTCTTGTCCTCTTCCGCGAAGCTTTCCGCATCGCGCACCATCTGGTCGATGTCGGCGTCGGACAGGCCGCCCGATGCCTGGATGCGGATCTGCTGCTCCTTGCCGGTGCCCTTATCCTTGGCACTGACGTTGACGATGCCGTTGGCGTCGATGTCGAACGTGACCTCGATCTGCGGCACGCCGCGCGGCGCCGACGGGATGCCGACCAAGTCGAACTGACCCAGCAGCTTGTTGTCCGCCGCCATCTCGCGCTCGCCCTGGAACACGCGGATCGTCACCGCCTGCTGGTTGTCGTCCGCGGTCGAGTAGGTCTGCGACTTCTTGGTCGGGATCGTCGTGTTGCGGTCGATCATCCGCGTGAACACGCCGCCCAGCGTCTCGATGCCGAGCGACAGCGGCGTCACGTCGAGCAGCAGCACGTCCTTCACGTCACCCTGCAGCACGCCCGCCTGGATCGCAGCGCCCATCGCGACGACCTCGTCCGGGTTGACGCCGGTGTGCGGGTCCTTGCCGAAGAAGTTCTTCACCACTTCGCGCACGCGCGGCATGCGGGTCATGCCGCCGACCAGCACGACTTCGCTGATGTCGTCCGCCTTGACGCCCGCGTCGGCCAGCGCCTTCTTGCACGGCTCCAAAGTGCGCTTGATCAAATCCTCGACCAGACGCTCCAGATCGGCGCGCGTGATCGTCTTGACCAGGTGCTTCGGGCCGTTCTGGTCCGCGGTGATGAAGGGCAGGTTGACCTCGGTCGAGGCGGCCGAGCTCAGCTCGATCTTCGCCTTCTCCGCGGCTTCCTTCAGACGCTGGAGCGCGAGCTTGTCCTTGGTGAGGTCGATGCCCTCATCCTTCTGGAAGCCTTGCGCCAGATAATCGACGATCTTGTTATCGAAATCCTCGCCACCCAGGAATGTGTCGCCGTTGGTGGCCTTCACTTCGAACACGCCGTCGCCGATCTCGAGGATCGAGACGTCGAACGTACCGCCGCCCAGGTCATAGACCGCGATCGTCTTGCCGTCCTGCTTCTCGAGACCATAAGCGAGCGCCGCGGCGGTCGGCTCGTTGATGATGCGCAGCACTTCGAGGCCCGCGATCTGGCCGGCGTCCTTGGTCGCCTGGCGCTGCGCGTCGTTGAAGTAGGCGGGAACGGTGATGACCGCCTGGGTCACCGTCTCACCGAGATAGCTCTCGGCGGTTTCCTTCATCTTCTGCAGCGTGAAGGCGCTGATCTGCGAGGGCGAGTAATCCTTGCCGCCCGCATTGACCCACGCGTCGCCGTTCTGGCCGCGCACGATCTTGTACGGAACCAGCTCGGTGTCCTTCTTGGTGACGGGATCGTCGAACCGGCGACCGATCAGGCGCTTCACCGCGAAAATGGTGTTGTCGCCGTTGGTGACCGCCTGGCGCTTCGCCGGCTGGCCGACCAGCCGCTCGCCGTCCTTGGCGAAGGCGACGATCGACGGCGTGGTGCGCGCGCCCTCGGCGTTCTCGATCACCTTGGGCTTGCCGCCCTCCATCACCGACACGCACGAGTTGGTCGTGCCCAGATCGATACCGATAACTTTTGCCATGAGTGCTTTGCCTAGCCCCTACAACGATGAAAAAACATGCGAGTTACGCCCCGTTACGGCAGCGCAACCCTTACGTCTGGCCGCGATATAGGTGGCGCACTCCTTGCCGCAAGATTTCCTGCCGACTAGGCCGGCTGCGTTGTTCCACGCGGGGAGAAATTTCTTGAGCAAGGGCTGGTGGGCGGTTGTGGCGGTCGCGGCGGCGACGGCGGCTTGCGCGAAGGTCGAGGCACCCGCGGCGAGCGACGCCTGGATCCGGCTGGCCGCGGTGCCGGGGCGCCCGGCGGCGGGTTATTTCACGCTCCACGGCGGCCGCGCGGACACGAAGCTGGTGGGCGTGAGCGTCGCGAGCGTGCCGCGGGTCGAGTTGCACCTGTCGCGCATGACCGTGGGCGACATGATGACGATGGACGCGACGCCGGCAGTCGACCTGCCCGCAGGTGCTGCGCTGCCGTTCGCGCCGGGCGGGCGGCACGCGATGCTGTTCGACGTGCCCCCTGCGCTAACACCGGGCAAGACCGCGACGATGACCTTCCGCTTCGCCGACGGGCAGACCGCGGCAGCGGAGGCGAAGGTAGTCAGCGCGGGGGCGAGCGGGCCGGAATAATGTTCGGCGATCCCGCCGCGCGCGCGTTAAGCGAGGGCGAAATCAACCTCGCGCGCTCGGTCTACGGCGATACGATCGACTATGCGCAGGTGCGCGTGTCGAACCGCAAGTGGATTTTCTTTCAATCGCGCGACACCGTGATGGCGCCCGCGGGCACGATCCACTTCCATCCCAAAGGCGGGTTGTGGCGGGAAGATTTCGCGCACGCCCCGCTCGGCGAGCAGGGGTTGTTCGTCCACGAGATGTGCCACGTCTGGCAGCACCAGCGCGGGGTCTACCTCCCGCTCGCGCGGCATCCGTTCTGCCGCTATGATTACACCGTCCGGCCCGGCTGGCCGCTCGCGCGCTACGGGTTAGAGCAGCAGGCGGAGATCGTCCGCCACGCCTTCCTGCTGCGTCGCGGGGCGCGGGTGGCGGGCGCGCCGCCGCTGGTGCAATATGAAACGATCCTGCCGTTCGGCACCGGGGAGAAGACGCGATGATCTGGCACAACGGACTTCCCGACCTCGCTCAACTGACCGCACTAGGTGCCGATAGCATGCCGGGCTTTCTCGGCATCGAGTTCGTCGCGGTCGGCGACGACTGGATCCGCGCGCGGATGCCGGTGAACGATCGCACCAAGCAGCCGTACGGTCGGCTGCACGGCGGCGCGTCGGTGGTGCTGGCGGAGACGCTCGGCTCGATCGCGGGTGCGATGACGGTCGATCCGGCGCAGTTTGGCGCTGTGGGTTTGGAGATCAACGCCAACCACGTCCGACCCGCGGGAGACGGTTTCGTCTACGCCACCGCTCGGCCGGAGGCGCGTGGCCGCACGACGCAGGTGTGGTCGATCCGGATCGAGGACGAGGCGGGCAAGCTGGTGTGCATCTCGCGTTTCACGCTCGCGGTGATCGCGCGCGATCGCGGCGCAGTGGCGGCGTGATGTAATATGGGCGGGCAGGGGAGGCATGCCGCCCCCACCCGCATACCGGTTCAGGGCATCAACACCGTGTCGATGACGTGCACGACGCCGTTCGACTGCATCACGTCCTTGGTCGACACCATCGACGTGCCACCCTTGGCATCGGTCAGCATCAGGCGACCGCCGGTCATCTTCGCGGTCAGCGGCTCGCCCTGCACCGTGGTCAGCGTCGCGGTGCCGCGGCCCGCCTTGATCGCCGCCGCAATGTCCTTCGCGGTCATGCGGCCCGACACGACGTGGTAGGTCAGGATGTTCGACAGCTGCGACTTGTTCTCCGGCCGGGTCAGCGTGTCGAGCGTACCCGCGGGCAGCTTCGCGAAGGCGGCGTTAGTGGGCGCGAACACGGTGAACGGACCCGGACCGCTCAGCGTGTCGACCAGGTCGGCGGCCTTCACCGCGGTGACCAGCGTCGTCAGGTTGTTCGCGGCCGAGGCATTCTCGACGATCGTCTTGGTGGGCAGCATCGCCGCGCCGCCGACGCGCGGGTTGGTTTTGGCGATCGCGGGCGCTCCGACGATCAGGGTGGCGGCGGCCATCGCGCCGAGCATCTTGTTGCGTAGCATGATCCATCTCCGGCTCGACCATCGAGCCCGCACAGATACGCTCGAAACGGCCAAATTGATGCAGATCAGGATGTTTTCTTCGCGGTGATGAGGCGTGTGACAGGCTGTGCGGCCGCGTCATGCTGGGTGTGATGCGAGGTGCGACGTTTACGTGAGCGATGGCGAGGCGCTTGATGCCGGGCCGAGTCCGGACGACCGTGCCGTACGGTGTGCCATCTCCGCGCCACATAGTCGGACTGACGAGCCATACCCTCTTACTGCCCGCCACGCCGTCAGACGGACGAGCTGCGCTCACCCGCTGCCCGACGTGGCGTGTGTGCGGATTGCTGGCGCAATCCGCCTCCGCCCGTCACTTCAACAACACCAGCTCCTCCGCCATCGTCGGGTGGAGCGCGACGCAGGCGTCGAATTGCGCCTTAGTCAACCCGGCCTTCACCGCCACCGCCGCCGCCTGGATGATCTCGGGGCAGTCGGGGCCGATCATGTGGATACCGACGACGCGGTCGGTCTCGCCGTCGCACACCATCTTGTACAGCGCGCGCTCGTCACGGTTGGCGAGCACGTTCTTCATCGGGCGAAAATCGGAGGAATAGACGCGTACCGAGCCGAGCTTCTGCCGCGCCTCCGCCTCGGTCATGCCCACCGCGCCGATCGGCGGGTGGCTGAACACCGCCGAAGGCACGCAGTCGTAATCGACCCGCGTCGCCTTGCCGCCGTACAGATTGTCGGCGAACGCCTGTCCCTCGCGGATCGCAATCGGGGTCAGCTGAATGCGGTTGGTGACGTCACCCACCGCGTAGATCGACGGGCAGGTCGAGCGATTGTCGGCGTCGACCTTGATCGCGCCGAGCTCGTCGACCTCGACGCCCGCGCTCTCCAGCCCGAGCCCGCGCGTGTTGGGCAGCCGCCCGGTCGCGAACATCACCGTGTCGACCGTGACGGGCTCGTGGTTCGACATGCTGACGGTCAGGCAGCCGTCCTCGCCGCGCTCGATCCCCTGGAACGTCGCGTCGAAGCGGAACTCCAGCCCCTTCATCATGCTGATCTGGAGCAGCCGATCGCGGATCTGCAGGTCGTAGCCGCGCAATATCTCCTTGCTGCGGTTCATCAGGATGACGTGGCTGCCGAGCTGGTGGAAGATGCCCGCGAACTCGTTGGCAATATAGCCGGCGCCCGCGATCAGGATGCGGCGCGGCACCGCGTCGAGGTGGAACGCCTCGTTCGAGGTGATACCATGCTCGTGTCCCGGACACTCAGGCACCACCGGATGCGCGCCGACCGCGATCAGGATCGTGCTCGCAGTCTTCTTCGTCCCATCAGCGAGCGTCACCTCGTTCGGCCCCGACACGGTCGCGCGCTGGTGGATGATCTCACCGCCGGCATTGCCGATCGTCGTCGTGTACGCCTGGTTGATCCGGTCGACCTCGGCGAAGACGTTGGTGGTTAGGCACTTCCAGTCGAACTCGGGCGCGTCGGGCACCTTCCAGCCGAAGCGCTGCGCGTCCTTCAGATCCTCGGCGAAATGCGCGCCATAGACAAGCAGCTTCTTGGGCACGCAGCCGCGGATCACGCAGGTGCCACCCACGCGGTACTCCTCCGCCACCGCGACGCGCGCGCCGTGCGCCGCCGCCACGCGCGCCGCGCGTGTGCCGCCGGACCCTGCGCCAATGACGAACAGGTCGTAATCGTATTCGGCCATCATGCTACTCCGAGGTCGAGGTCCATCGCCGACCTGAGGCCGAGGTACTGGACGAAGGGATCGTAATCGCGGTCGCTATACAGCAGCGGGATCGCGTCGTGGATGCATCGCGTGGCGATCAGCGTATCAATCGTCTTGCGTATGGTGATGCCGAGGCCGCGCAGGTGCTGGTAATTGCGTGCGGCTTCGATGGCGATGTCGCGATTGACGAGCGTGACCTGCTCGAAGGCCGACAGCACTGCCAAGGTTTCCTGATAATGCCGCTCGCTGCGCGTCCCTTGCAGCACCTCAGTCAAGATCAGGTCGCCGACTGCAATCACGAAATTGTCATCGAGCAATCGTCGTAGAAGATTAGCCTGCGGCGTATCGCGCCCGGCCAGCAGGTCGATCCACACACTCGAGTCAGGCAGGATCATCCGTGGCTAGGCAGTGGCTTGTCGGTCCGCATCGCGTCGAGGTCACCGTCCCAGCCACTGCCGCGCAGTCCGTCGAGCGCCTTCAACTGGCGCGTGGTGCGAACGATCCGCCGCAGCGCCTTGTCCACCGCCTCGCGCTTGGTGGTCACGCCGAGCGCTTCCATCGCCTCGGCCATCAACGCGTCGTCGATCTCGATGTTGGTGCGCATGTGTATAGCTCCGTCAGAAATTACACATAGCGTTGCGGCAGCCTTGCCGCAATCAGCGCTGCCCCGCACGCCGCATCGGCATCGCATCGATCCGGCCTTGCAGCGTCTCGGCGAGCACCGGCTCGCCCGAGCGCAGCGCGACGTGACCGTCCTTGCCGATCAGCACCAGCGCGAAGCGTGTCGCAGGCAGGCGCAATCGAGCACGCAACGCCGTTGCCGCGTCGCGCGCACCCGTCACGCGGTCGCCGATCACCTCGACCACCTGCACGTCGCGATCCTCCGCGCCGCGCGGCCAGCCACGCAGCGCGTTGCGCTGTGCCGCCAACGCCGGATCGCCCCCACTCGGCGCGGCGACCACGAGCACCCGGCGCTGCCACTTCATCTCGGCAACGCTCGGCACGCCCGCGGCCGCCACGGCGAGCGCGACGATCATGCCTCGTCGTCGTCGCCGCCGAACGCGCGCTTGATCAGATCGTCGGTTGAGGGGTCGAAGTCCCCGCCACCCTTCGCCGCCGCCTTGGCCATTTCCTTGCCCAGCTCGACGCCGAACTGGTCGAACGAGTTGATGCCCAGCAGCACACCGTTCACGAACACGCGGTGCTCGTAGAAGGCGATCAGCGCGCCGAGCGTACGTGCATCCAACCGGTCGAGCAGCAACGTCGACGACGGCCGATCGCCGGGATAGGCGCGCGCGGGATCGTCGGGGTTGGCGCGCCCCTTCATCAGCGCGGCACCCTGCGCGAAGGCGTTGAGCAGCAGGTTCTTGTGATGATCCTCCGGCAAGGTATCGCCCGCCTCGATCACCGCCAGGAACTCGACGGGTACCAGATGCGTGCCCTGGTGAAGCAGCTGGAATACCGCGTGCTGCGCGTCGGTGCCGACGCCGCCCCAGGTGATCGGCGCGGTCGGGCGCCCGACCGGCTTGCCGTCGATCGTCACACCCTTGCCGTTCGACTCCATCTCTAGCTGCTGGAGGTAGCTCGGCAGCAGCCGCAGCCGCTCGTCATAGGCGAAGGGCGCGCGCGTCTCGGCGTGGCGCACCTGCGTGTAGTAAAGGTCGGCGAAGGCGCCGAGCGCGGGCGCGTTCTCGTGCAGCGCGGACAGGCGGAAATGGCGGTCCATCTCGGCCGCGCCTTCCAGCAGTTCCTCGAACTGGTCCCAGCCGAGCTTGATCGCGGCGGGAAAGCCGATCGACGACCACAGCGAATAGCGCCCGCCGACCCCCTCGCCGAACGGCACCACGCGCGTCTCGTCGACGCCCCATTCGATCGCCTTGTCGGGCGCGGCGGTGACCGCGACGACGCGGCCGTACGGATCCTCGACGCCCGCGCCCTCCATCCAGGCGATGACGCTCTCTGCGTTCATCATCGTCTCGGTGGTAGTGAAGGTCTTGGACGCGACCACCAGCAGCGTCGTCGCCGGATCGAAGCGCTCGAACACGTCGTCGAGCGCCATGCCATCGACGTTCGAGACGATCGCCACGTCGTAGCGATCGAAGTCGCGCCCGAGCGCGTCGACCAGCAGGTGCGGCCCCAGCGCCGATCCGCCGATCCCGACGTGAAGGATGTGGTTGACCGGCCCGAACGCTTCCGCCTCGATCGCGTCGATCAGCGCGCGCATCCGCGCGTGATAGGCGCCGGCGCGCGCGACCGAGTCCGGGTTGCCCTCACCGCGCTCTGCGGTGTGCTCGACCGGGCGGTCCTCGGTCACGTTGACGTGCGCGCCGGAGAACATCGCCTCGCGCTTGCCCGCCAGATCGCTCTCCTTGGCGAGCTGCTCGAAAGCGGCGATCATCTCGGGCGTCAGATGCGTCTTCGCCCAGTCGAAGTGGATGCCCGCGACGTCGAGCGTCAGCCGCTTCAACCGCGCCGGATCGGCGGCGAATAGCGCCTCCAGCCGTTCCTGCGGCAGTGCCTCGATCGTTGACCAGTCAGCCATTGTCTCTCATCCCACTTCGATCATCCGTCGTGCGCCCGAACGGGCGAGCCGCGCCAAGGGTCCGGCGCCTGGAACAGTCGTCCCGAAACCGCCGCTTGACGCGCACCGCCGCTTGCGCGACCGGGCAGTCATGGCCACCAGCACCCCCGCGGGCAAGACCGCAGCGTCCGAGACCAAGGAAACGCTACGCTTCCTGCTCAAGCTCGCGTTGTTCGTCTTCATCCTGCGCTCGTTCATCTTCGCGCCTTTCTCGATTCCCTCGGAATCGATGCTGCCACGCCTGCTGATTGGCGATTACCTGTTCGTGTCAAAGTGGAATTACGGCTATTCGCGCTGGTCGCTGCCGTTCGGTTTGCCCTTGATCCCGGGGCGCATCTTCGCGTCCGACCCGACGCGCGGCGATACGGTGGTGTTTCGCAGCATGGAGCCCGACGACCACGACGTGATCAAGCGCGTGATCGGCCTGCCTGGCGACACGATCCAGATGCGCCGCGGGCAGCTGTTTCTCAACGGCAAGGCCATCCCGAAACAGCGCATCGCCGATTTCATCGTGCCGATCACGCCCAATTTCACCGAGGACAAGTGCGGCACGCAATTCCAGGACGTCAGCGCGGACAATCAGCCGATCTGCCGCTACCCGCAGTTCCGTGAAACGCTGCCCGGCGGCCGCAGCTACCGCGTGCTCGACCAGGAATATATCGCGATCGCCGACGACACGCCGGTTTACCGCGTACCCGCGGGCAACGTGTTCCTGATGGGCGACAACCGCGACGACAGCGCCGACAGCCGCTTCGCGCCACCCGAGGGGATGGGCTACATTCCGATGGAGCGGATCGAGGGCAAGGCGATCGTCAATTTCTGGTCGACCGACGGCTCGGCCGAGTGGATCAAGCCGTGGACCTGGGTGTCGGCGGCGCGGTGGAGCCGCATCGGGGAGGGCTTTTGAGCGACCTCGCCGATTGGATCGAGGCGCGGCTCGGCTATCGCCCGCTCGAGATCGCGCCATTTGAGCGAGCGCTGACGCACTCGAGCCACGCCGGCGACAGTTACGAGCGGCAGGAATTCCTCGGCGACCGCGTGCTCGGCCTGATCATGGCGGAGTGGCTGTACGAAACGTTCCCCGACGAGCCCGAGGGTAATTTGTCGAAGCGGTTCAACGCGCTCGTCACCGGCTCGGTCTGCGCCGCGGTGGTGCGCGACCTGGGTGTCGCGCCCTACCTGCGGCTCGGCAAGCAGGCGCGCGACGACGGCGCGGCGGGCAGCGACAATGTGCTGGGCGACGTGATGGAGGCGCTGCTCGGCGCGCTCTACCGCGAGCGCGGGCTGGATGCCGCGCGCGACGTCGTCCGCCGTCTCTGGGCCGACCGCATCCACGCCGGTGCCGCCGCGCCGCAGCATCCCAAGTCCGCGCTGCAGGAATGGGCCGCCGCCAACCGCCGTGCGACCCCGGCGTACGAGGTGACCGACCGCTCGGGTCCAGGCCACGCGCCGCGCTTCACCGTGCGCGTCGCGGTCGGCAAGGACGAGACCAGCGCGGTTGGCGCGAGCAAGCAGGAGGCGGAGACCGCCGCCGCCGCCGCCCTGCTCGCGGCGTTGCAGGAGCAGGTGCCGCCGGCCAAGCGCCGTCGCCGCGGATAGGACACCTCCACGTCACCCCGGACTTGATCCGGGGTCCCGCTTCCTTGTGCCGGTAGATAAATAGCGGAATTCTGGCTCAAGGCCGGGATGACGTAAGGGCGCGCGAGCATCATGGCCCGTTCGCGCTCCCTTGCCGCTTGCGCCTCCAAAAGGTTACGACACCGCTCGGAGCCGTCACGCCGCCGAGCGCGTAGATGATCGGCCAGCCAAAGGAGCGCGCTATATGGTGACCATGACCGTCGTCTATCCCTATGACGCCGACAAGCCGTTCGACGAGGCCTATTACGCCAGCCACCACATGCCGCTGGTGAAGGAGATCTGGGGCGACGCGGTGACGGGCACCACCGTCTATCACGCGCTTGCCGGGCTGTCGGGCGAGCCGGCCTTTTCGACCATCGCGCAGGTCGAGTTCGCGTCGATGGAAGCGTTCCAGCAGGCGATGGCGAACCCGCGCTCGGCCGAGGTCAACGCCGACATCCCGAACTTCTGCGGCGTGACACCGACATTCCAGCTCAGCCGTCGGGCGTGATCCCCGCATGGTCGCCACCCGCCGATAGCGGGATCACGGTCCACGACGTCGCCGCGAATGGGCTGACGTTCGAAGTGGCGGAGGCGGGCGAGGGCGATCACCTCGCGCTCTGCCTCCACGGCTTTCCCGAGCTCAACTTCTCGTGGCGCTACCAGATGCCGCTCTTGGCAGAGATGGGCTACCGCGTCTGGGCACCCAACCAGCGCGGCTATGGCGCGTCGTCGCGACTGGAAGGTGTCGAGCAGTACAGCGCCGATCGCATCGTCGCCGACGCCGCCGCGCTGTTCGACGCGAGCGGCGCGGCCAAGCTGACGCTGGTGGCGCATGACTGGGGTGGGGCGATCGCTTGGATGTTCGCGATCAATCGGGTGCGGCCGGTGGAGCGATTGGTGGTAATGAACCTGCCGCACCCGATCTGCTTTGCCGAAGCGTTGAAGCATTGGCCGCAGCGGCGGCGCAGCTGGTACATGGCGGCGTTTCAGCTGCCGTGGCTGCCCGAACGAGCGATGACCGCCAAAGATGCCGCCGCGGTTCGGCACGCGTTTCGCGGCATGGCGGTCGACAAGGCGCGCTTTCCCGACGAGGTGCTCGACGTCTATGCGGCGGCGGCGCAAGCCCCGGGTGCTGCCACCGCGATGATCAACTGGTACCGTGCCGCCGCGCGCCACCGCGACGCGATGAAGCTGCGCAACGGCGGGCGGGTCGAGGTGCCCACGCTGATCGTCTGGGGTGAGGAGGACAGCGCACTCGGGCTGGAGACGCTGAACGGCACCGAGCGGTTCGTATCCGACCTGACGATCCGACGGTTGCCCGGCGTGTCGCATTGGGTGCAGCAGGAAGCGCCCGAGGCGGTCAACGCGATCCTCGCCGACTGGCTGCCGCGCGCCTGAGCGCATCCCTCGTCATCCCGAACCTGATCCGGGATCCCGCTTTCTTGACCCGAAAGCAGGAGGAGCGGGGCGCCGGATACGACGAGGGGGAGCGGACCCTAATGGCTCCGCTCCCCCTTATGTTCGCGCGCTACACAACCGGCGCGGGTCTTCGATCAGGTGATCAGAAGTGCGTCACGATGCCCAGCGTCGGGCGGAAGCTGTGCACCCAGCCGAACGACGACACTTCGCCGCGCAGGCGGAAGCCCGCGTTGCCGGTCAGGCCGCCCAGGCCGATGTCCTTCGGGCCGACTTCGAAGCCGACGCCGTAGGTGACGTCGTCGAAGTCGCGGTCCGTGTTCACGCGCTTGTCGAAGTTGACCCACTGGTAGCCGACCTTGCCGTAGAACAGGCCGCTCTCACCCGCGCGGAAGCCGAAGCGGCCGGCGGCGCCGTACTGCCAATCGATGTCGCCCGACACGCCCTTGGCGACGTTGCCCTCAGCGCCGATGAAGAAAGCGTTCAGCGGCACGTTGAAGCCGACCAGACCCTCGACCAGCGAACCGTTCAGCTTGTTGCGACGATCGACCTGCGGGATGCCGGCCGAGTTGCTCTCGCTGTCGAACTGCTCCCAACCGCCGCGGATCGCGAAATACGGGTCAAAGCCGAACGCCTTGGTGCCGTCGGGCGCGGTCGCCGTGTCGGTGGTGGTCGTCTGACCGTAGGTGGTGTCGGTGGTCGACGGGTAGGACGCGTCCTGCGCGAAGGCGGGGGCGGCGACGAGAGCGGACACGGCAACGGCCGTCGCAAGAACGAGCTTACGCATGATGAACCTCGGTATAGTTTTATCTGTTTATCGGGGGTCGCCGCCCGATCAGCAGCGTACCCGAGGTCCACGTAACCGGCGGATGTGAACAGGGTTGCGCAAATCGACCGCTCGCCGCCGACTAAATCGCGACTGTGGCCGGAACGACACGCTTTCTTGCGAGAGGATGAACGAGGCTGCCACAAAGCTGCCGCACCGTCGAGGCCGTGCCACAAAGCCGCCGCACCGCGCCATGTTCCGCCTTGCTCGCCAACGTGCGGTGAGAGGCAGCGATGCGGCCGCACCCGAGTCGATTCCGCACCCACACCCGCAGTCAAAGCGCAGTCGTGCCCGCCGCGGTGTCGATGGCGACCCTGTTCGCTGACCCCCATCGCGCCGCCGCTGTGGGTCAGCGCGCGCGCCTGGTCGGCGCGTGGAAGTCGGGCGGCTTGTCCGCGATCCAGCGTAGGAAGCGCTGCATCACCGGCAGCTCGCGTATCGCATCCAGCGTCCCCGCGACCGCCAGCGCGCGATTGTCGGCGGCGGCGTGGATCGCGCGGTGGCAGATCGGGTGCACCGGCTCGGTATGCGTGCCGCCCTCGCTCTTGGGGACGACATGGTGCCACTCGACCTTCACGCCCAGCGGCCGGCCGCACAAGGCGCACGCTGGCGGCGGTGCCGCGCGGGCGACCAGCGCCTCGGCCTCCGCCAACCCCGCCTTGCGCTTCACCCGTCCCGCCACCGATCCTCCCTGATGCTGCCGAGACAGACGCGCGGTGCGGTGCGCGGGTTGCATCGCCTGTTCGCGGTATCGGCGCAGGGCGGAAGGTCACGAAAGTCACACCCCTACGCATGTGCGCGCGCGCGAGGACGTTCCGGGCGGTCGCCTGCGACGCGGGTTTCACGGCGGTGCCTCACGTCGCGTCCCGATCGTCCCTCGGCTCCTCGGGAAAGAAGTCCTCCACCATCACCGGCACCATCTCGCACGCGTGATCGCCGAGCGTGCCGAGCGAGCGTTGGAACGTGCCGCGCGCGGCATCGGTCATCGCCTCGAACCCGTCCCAGCGGTCGCCCGGCTTGCCCGCGGGCAATAGATGCTGGAGCAGGAAGACGAGCAGGCGATCGCTCGGCTCGCGCGTCGTCTGGACGAGTTGGCCGTCCTTCCACACCTCGCGGACAGTACCGCGCGTCGCGCGCTCGAACGCGAGTGTCGTCAGCCGCACCGTCGCGATCTTGAGCGCCTGATCCCAGGTACGCGCAAAGCCCTCCGCATCGGGCCGCGCGCGCAGGCGATAAGCGGAGCGCGACGAGACGCCCGCCTCCTGACACGCCGCGCTGACCGAACCCGTCTCTGCCAGTACGACCAGAAAGGTCCGCTGCCGCTCAGCGGTCCAGCCATCGGCGCGCACGCGGACGGGAACGGGCGGGGGCAGCGGCAGGTCGGTGACGTTGTCGTGGGTTCGGTCGTGTTCGGGCGAACGAGCGGCGGCGGATCGGCGGGCGGCCATGTGTGTGCTCCGTGTGAGAGGAGCGCGAGGAGGTATGCGGGGAAGGGGCGTGTAGGACAGGTGCTAAAAAGGTGTGTCGTCTAAGTCCTTTAAAACGGCGTCTAATGCCTTATCAGCACCTTTAGCGTAGCGCCATGCTGCGTTGTACAATTGATTTAGAAGCTGCCAAAAGTTAGGAACACCAAATATGCTGGTTTCTTGATCTACTAAAGTCTCATCGGTGAAACCATCGACATACTCATCCGCGTTGTCGAATAGTGAAACGCTCACCACTGGACCACCTAACTCATTTTCACTTTTACTAAGTTTAACGATATATCCGCCCAAATGAGCGGTGGGCAGGCTTTCTTGCCAGCCTGTAAGTTGCCAATGCACCATACCATTGGAAGTATTCTCGTATAGCTTCCGAGCCAAGGTAGCATATTTAGTTATGTGGTCAGCCATTTGCAGGTCCTTCGGTTAAACCGTTTTGAACCGTAAGTAGTAACTCATAGTTCCTTCTTATTATTGCGGAAACCTTCACCGTCTCGGGGTAATCAGACTTCCCCGAAAGAGCAGCCTCTACTTTGTCACAAAAAGCATTCATTTGATTTATTGCCTTTTGCAAATCTATACGGCTTTGGTTTGCAAGAGGCACGTTGGCCAAGTTGATCCGGATGAACGCTCTTCTAGCATCTTCGTAGCTATCTAGCGCATCCCTCCATGCATTATTGCCGATATGACGCTTGGTGATATCTAGTGCGTAGAGGGCTTCTGAAATATCGCGAGAGGTATCCTGCTCAGAAACTCTCGCTTTAAATTCCTTCACGGCATTAATGGCTAGGTCGGCTGACGTAGTCGCCAGCCGAGCCTGTTTGAAGGTAATATATAGGCCCCACAAAGTGAGTGGTAAGCCGATAATGCCTAGTATAAGTCCATACGCTCCAACAGCAGCCGAGTTGGCAGGGTCGAAGAGCCAAGGCACTTATTGGCTCCTTATTCAGCAGCCACCGTCGCCCCAAACATATCCGCCTCAGCCACCACATCCTCGTTCGCGGGCTTGGCGTCCTTCGCCTTCTTGCGCTTGTCGAACGCGTCCCAGACGTCGTTCCACTGGCCCTTGGTCGCGGCCTTCGAATATTCGGTCGCGCGGGTTTCGAAGAAGTTGGCGTGCTCGACACCGTTCAGCAGCGGGGTCAGCCAGGGGATCGGGTGCTCGTCGATCATGTAGATCGGCTTCAGCCCCAATTGCCCCATGCGCCAGTCAGCGATGTAGCGGATGTACTTCTTGATGTCCTTGGGCTTCATCCCCTCGACCGGACCCATCTCGAACGCGAGGTCGATGAAATTGTCCTCCAGCCGGATCGTCGTCTGGCACACGTCGGCGATGTCGTCCTTGACCGCCTTGGTCAGGCACTGACGCTCGGCGCAGAAGGCGTGGAACATGCGGATGATGCCCTCGCAGTGCAGGCTCTCGTCGCGCACCGACCAGCTGACGATCTGCCCCATGCCCTTCATCTTGTTGAAGCGTGGGAAGTTCATCAGCATCGCGAAGCTGGCGAAGAGCTGGACGCCTTCGGTAAAGCCGCCGAACATCGCGAGCGTGCGGGCGATATCCTCGTCGCTGTCGACGCCGAAGTTCTGCATGTAATCATGCTTGTCCTTCATCTCGGCATATTCGAGGAACGCGCCATACTCGCTCTCGGGCATGCCGATCGTGTCGAGCAGGTGGCTGTACGCCGCGATGTGGACCGTCTCCATGTTGCTGAATGCGGTCAGCATCATCTTGATCTCGGTCGGCTTGAACACGCGGCCGTATTTCTCGTGGTAGCAATCCTGCACCTCGACGTCGGCCTGGGTGAAGAAGCGGAAGATCTGCGTCAGCAGGTTGCGCTCGTGATCGGTCAGCTTCTGCGCCCAGTCGCGGCAATCCTCGCCCAACGGCACTTCCTCGGGCAGCCAGTGAAGCTGTTGCTGGCGCTTCCAGAACTCGAACGCCCAGGGGTATTCGAACGGCTTGTACTGCTTGGAGGCGTGAAGGAGGGACATGGGGGTTACTCCGAGATGATGGTGTTGAGGTGGTGGCCGGCGACGCCGAGCGTCAGCGCGCCGAGGAAACAATCGCGCGCACCCGCGAGCGCGGCACGGGTGGGGGCCGCGCGCGGCAGGTGGCGGCGGCGAAGCTGCACGAGGCCGAGCGCGAACAGCAGCGCGCCCGCGACCAGCAGCGCGACCGTGGCGAACAGGGCGAGCGGATGCCTCATCGGCCCACGCCCTGCACGTTCGCGGTTAACGAGTCTTCTGCGCTCCACTCGCGCATCGCGGTCGCGCTCATCGCCAGCACGATGCCGCCCGCCAGCAGCATGATGCCGACCATGCGGAACACATAGACCTTGGCCGGGCCGCTCGGCCGCGTGAGCGCGAGCAGCAGCCCGGCGCCGATCAGCGCGAGCACGGCGGCGACCGCGTACATGATGATGACCGACCAGCTCATGCCGCGCGTGGCCGTGCGACCGACGACGCTTCGACCACGGGCGATGCGACCAACCGCGCGATCGTGCGTTCGGCACCCGACCCCATCAACCAAGGAGTGACACGATGGTCGACGCCAGCCAGATCCAGGAACATGCCGAAATCATCGGCGCAGACGGCACGCATGTCGGCACCGTCGACAAGGTCGAGGGTGACCGTATCAAGCTGACCAAGAACGACTCGCCGCAGACCGAGGACGGGCAGGGCGCGAAGCACCATTACATCTCGCTCGGCCTGGTGGCCGACGTCGAGGACGGCAAGGTCCGCCTGTCGGCGAACGGCGCGGAAGCGGTGCAGTTCGAAGAAACCGAGTAAGCGCGCACCGCCCAGGCGGTAACGCGAGCGAGCCCCGGTTCGTGCATCCCCGGCGGGTGCATGCGCCGGGGCTTTCCATGTCCGGCGTAGGCAAGCGAAAGGCGTGCGGCGACGCGGCGCGTGCGTGCCCGATCCCCTCGCTCGTCCGTCCATGCTGACCACCTGCGGCTCCCGATCATGCGCCGACACACGTCCGGTGGACGTCGTTCGACACCGACGCATATTACGGGAATGGCGCAGCCGCTGCCACCCCGCATGCGTCGCGCGAGGGTGCTTTTTCTGTGAGTAAATTCGATATCTAGGTGTTGGTGCGTGATTGAAGCGCAATATCTAGTGATTGCGGAACCGTCGCCGGCGTGGCCGTTCTGCGCGCGCTTCGACCGGTGTACCGGCTATGTTCCTGCCGTGCACGTCCTGCGACTCGCGTAGGTGCGGCGTAGCTGTGGCAGATTTCACCGACATCCACTCACCGTCATCCCGGACTTGATCCGGGATCCCGCTGCCTTCTCCGACCTCGTCAGAGAAGCGGGGTCCCGGACCAAGTCCAGGCCGACGAGAGGGTGAGGGGCGAACCGGTCGAGAAGTGCCCCAGACTACGACCAGCCATTGACGCCGCAACGCAACGCCCGCGCAGATGCACCCGCGCGGGCTCGGCGATCAGCGCGCCGCGTAGGCGTAGGGGACGAGCGGCTCGCCGCAGCGCTTGACGTTATACTCGCTGCCCTTCCAGCACGCTTTCTCGAACCGCGGCAGCGTCGCCGGGCTGGGCTGGCCAATGCGCACGATCGCCTGGTCACCCCACGGCGTCAGGCTGTTGCGCAGCTCGCGCATCCGATCCAGCGACAATTGCGTGAACTGCCCGCGCGGCAGGAACAAGGCGTCGCGCCCGATGTCGCCCGCCACGCGGCAGAAGTTGAACTGCGAATTGACCGTCGCGAAACCCGAATAGGTCCGCGTGCCGAACTGGTCGAGCGCCTGCTGGCTGGCGCGCGGGTTCTTGTTGTTGACGCGGACGAAGTATTTGGTGAGCGTGTCGTAGGACGACTTGAGCTCGTCCTTGTGGTCGGTCAGCAGCGCATTGTAGTTGTCGACCGTCAGCAGCGTCGGCTCGAACTGGCATTGCAGCGCCGCGACGTTCAACGCGGCGCGCATGTTCCACGCCACGCTGGCGCGCTGTTCCGCCGTTGTCGCGCCGGGCAGCAACTGGCCGATATCGGCCTCGGTCCCGGTCACCGCGGCTCCGCTCAGATCCTTGTGCTTCAGGTAGAATTGCGCCGACGCCGACACGCTAGACAACGCCAAAACGGTTGCGGCGCCCAGGCCGACGAACCGAACCAACGACATGAATGTAACTCCTCGCCCGCAGCGGCCCCGACCGTGCCCCGTGATCGGCGCTTTTACCAACGTTGGTTAACGCGCCCAAGCGTTTTCTGCCACGATTCCGCTGCGTTCCATCGCAAAAGCGAGAAGCGATCGGAACGTGCACGCAACGATGTGGCAAGTGTCAGCCGGGCCCGATCATCGCTGCGCGCGGGCTCATCTGCTGCTCCAATCTGAGGATGCGGACGTGCCGCCTCGCTGGCATTCATCTCGGCACTGCAACGCCGAAAGAAGCGGAGTGCCGCGAGCGAACACCGGGATCTAGCAGAGCGGTGTCAGAGTGCTTCATCTTATCGTCATCCCGGACCCTGCTACCTCCTCCTGCTGTTCCCAAGAAGCGGGATCCTGGATCGAGTTCGGGGCGACCGGGCAACGCGTGCCAAACTGGTCGAACATCGCTCTAGCTCCGCAACAGCAACCGGGCGAGGAGGCGCGGCGCACACGAAAAAGGCCGCCCGGTCGCCCGGACGGCCTTTCACACGATAATCGCCGTGACCGGCAGATTACATCGCGTTGGTGGTCGTGGTGGTCGACATGGTGTTCGACATCATCATGTCGTTGCCGCCCATGCCGGCGCCCATCGTGTCGTTGGCCATCATGCCGCCGTTCATGCTGCCGTCGACGGCGGTCATGTTGTCGGACATCGTGTCCATGCCCTCGGTGGCGTTCATGTCGGTGATCATGGTGTTGTCGGTGGTGGTCTCGGTCTTCGAACCGCATGCCGAAACGGCGAGCGCAGCTGCTGCGATGGTCGAGCCGGTCAGAACCTTGGTGATGATGGCACGCATGAATTTGCTCCCTAGACTGTAGATTTGGAGACCGTTGGGGTCATGGAAATACCCAAATCAGGCTTGATGGTAATCGGTACGCGACCACCCCTCAAGCCTCGATTTCACGGGGACAAGAAAGGCTTTGGAGAAAAGGTCGTCGCGTGAACGCCAGCGCCGCGTCGAAAGTTGCATGATCCACCGGCTTTTGAAGCGCTTGCGCGCTCGTGACCGGATAATCGGCGATGCCGCACGGCACGATCCCGCCGAAATGCGACAGGTCGGGCGCCAGATTGACCGCGAACCCGTGCAGCGTCACCCAGCGGCGCACGCGAATCCCGATCGCGCCGATCTTGGCCTCCTGCCCGTTCAGGTCGTGGGCCCAGATGCCGATACGGCCAGGCGCGCGAAAGCTCTCGATCCCGACGTGGCGGAGCGCCGCGATCACCCAGCCTTCCACGGCGTGAACGAAGCAGCGTACGTCGCGCCCACGCTTGTTCAGATCGAGCACGAGATAACCGACGCGCTGCCCGGGGCCATGATAGGTATAACGCCCGCCACGCCCCGCCGGCATGACGGGAAAGCGCGGATCGACCAGCTCGGCCGGGTCGGCGCTGGTGCCCGCGGTATAGACCGGTGGATGTTCGAGCAGCCAGATCAGCTCGCGCGCCGTGCCCACAGCGACCGCCGCCGCGCGCGCCTCCATCTCGGCCAGCGCGGTGTCGTACGGCGTCAGCCCCGGCGTCACGCGCCATTCAATATCGTCGATCCCGTCCACGCGGCCCAGATGCGACGCGCGGCGCGGAAGCGCAACCGGTGCGGCAGGTGGTGCGCGCGGGCGTGCACGACCTTGGCCTACCGTCGGCATCAGGGCGCTTGCTACGCGCGACGCGGGGGACGGGTGTCACGTCCGGCGCACCTGCTTGGCTCTGCAACGAGCCGCACGCGCACACGGGCTGCCAGTGAGAGGCAGGCCTGAAATCGTTTGTGCGACGGGCGTTGCACGTGCCCGTGAAAGAATCACGTAACCTCAAGTTCTCGCGGTGGATGTGCCGACCTCTCGAACGTCCCTCAGTAAACCCCACACCCCAGCAGCTCGGCCCGCCGCCACGACAGGCAAGGCTCGCACGCGACCGCAGATCATTGGCAAGCCGGCGACGGATCGGCTAGGCCGGAGGCAAGCGACCGTGTCCGCAGCCGTGCGGGCGGTGGCTGGTGTCGGAACGAACGGGGGTGACGATAGTGCGCATGGGGCTCGTTTGGGACCGCACGATGGACGTGCTGCGCGGACGCGGCGGCATCCTGGCGCAACTGGCGGCGTTGTTCCTGTTCGTCCCCGGCGTGGTGAGCGCCATCGTCAGTAGCCTCGCGACCCCGGCCACGCCGCTCGCCGCCGTCGCCTCGCTGGTGTCGATCGTGGCAAGCGTGCTGTTGATCGCGGGCGTGCTGGCGATCACTGCGGTGGCGAGCGACCCCGCGGTGGACACCGCGCGCGCGATCCGCATTGCGGGTGCGCGGTTGTTGCCCGCACTGGGCGCGATCGCGCTGATCGGCGTGGCCTTGTTCGCCGTTCTGATCCCGATCATGCTGCTGATCGTGCAAGCGGGCGCGACCGTTGATCCCACCAACGGCACCTTCAGCTTCGCGCGGGCGAGCGGCGACGCGCTCAACCTGGCCGGCATCGCTGCGCTGCTCGCAATGATCGCAGGTCTGTGGCTGACCGCCAAGCTCGTGCCGCTGTTAGCGGTGATCGTCAACGAGCGGCGCGGGATCGGCGCCTTTGCACGCAGCTTCCGCCTGACGCGCGGGTCGGCGCTGCGGCTGGTCGGCGTCGTCATCCTCTATGCTATCGTCGTGGTCGTAAGCGTTATAGCGGTGACCACGGTAGTTGGCGCCGTGGCGTGGCTGCTGCTCGGCCCTGGCGCGCTCAACAGCGTCAAATTCGTGACCAGCGTCGCGTCGTCTGCGGTCACCGCGCCGCTGACGGTCGTGCAGTCGGTGTTCTACACCCGCTTCTACGTCGCTGCGTGCGAGCGCGAGGCGCCGGCAGCTGGCATAGGGGCAGCAGGTGCCGCGACGGACGCGCATCCCCTGACATGATCCGCATTCCATGACGCTCACCTTTTCGCGCCTGCTCGCCGACGCCTGGACCCTGTTCCGGCGCGAGGCCGATTTGATCGGGCGGCTCGCGCTGCCCTTGGTCGTGTTCCCCGCCTTTGCGGTGCAATTGTTGTGCGATCCCTTGCCGCCGCTGCCGCCCGCGCCGCGCGACCAGCCGATGCTGGAAGCGTGGATCGCGCAGGTCGGAATGTGGGGACAGGCGAACGCGATCTGGTACCTGCTCGCCGACGCGATCGGCGTGTTCGGGCTGGCCGCGATCGCGATCCTGCTGCTCGACCCCGATCGCCCGGTGGTGGCGGACGCGCTTCGCACCGCCGCGCGGCGGTTCGTGCCCTTCGCGGTCGCCAGTCTGTTGGTCGCGATCCCCGTCGGGCTCGGCATGTGGTTCTTCGTGCTGCCGGGCTTGTGGGTGCAAGGGCGGCTGGCGGCGGCGTTCCCGCTGCTCGCGCGCGCGACGCGGCCGAATGCCGCGCAGGCGGTGCGCGTCAGCTGGCGCGCGACGCGCGGCGCAGGCTTCGCGCTAGCGGGCGCGGTGGTGTCGGTGTTCCTGCTGCAATGGCTCGCGATCGTGCCGCTGCTGTCGGCCGACGAGTGGCTGCGCCAACCCGGCAATGACAATCCGCTGGTGCTGAGCTTGGTGAACGCGGCGGTGGCGCTGCTCGGCGGCGCGTATCACGTCGCGGTGCTGATGATCGGCGTCGCCGCCTATCTGCGGCTGGCGAGGCGCGGTACCTGAAGCGCGGCATCCTCAGGTAGCAGTCCGAGCGCGCGCGGATCGGTGAAGGTCTCGATCGTGCGCCTGACCGCGACGAACCCTTGCGCGCGGTAGAAGTTGAGCGCCGACGGATGGTCGAGCGTGCAGGTGTTGAGCGCGACACGGGCCACGCCCGGCACCCAGGCGCGCGCCAGCGTTTCCGCCATGAGCCAGCGGCCCAGCCCCTTGTTGGTCAACTCGGGCACCAGCGCGAAATAGCCGATCTCGCACTGACCATCGTGGCGGAAGTCGAGCTCGACCATGCCGACCTCGATCCCCGCCGGGTCCACCGCGGCGAACACCTGTACGCGCGGATCATGGATAATTGCGAGGAGCGCCGCATCGTCCATCACCAGCCGCGAAAACCACAGCCAGCGCGCGCCGACGCGGCGGAACAGTTCGCGATACTTGTCCGGCGCGGGCTCGGCCCAGCGCACGAGCCGGAGCGGCGAGGAGGGCGTGGGGCGCAGCGGCGGGCGCCGCACCATCTCCAGCGTGGTGACGATCGTCGCCAGCTCACCGTCCGCGACCGGGATCAGCGCCACTTCGCCTCAGTCCCAATTCGCGACCGGGGGCAGGCTCATCAGGATCGCGTCAATATTGCCGCCGGTCTTCAACCCGAACAACGTGCCGCGATCGTAGACGAGGTTGAACTCGGCATAGCGCCCGCGCCAGCGGCGCTGCTCGGCCAGATCGTCAGCGGTGAAGGCGTCGTTCATGCGCCGTCTGACGATCCGTGGATACGTGTCGAGGAACGCGCGCCCGACATCCTTGGTGAACGCCAGATCGCGGGCGAAGTCGCTCTCGAGGTGATCGTAGAAGATGCCGCCGACGCCGCGATGCACCTTGCGGTGGGGGATGTAGAAATATTCGTCCGCCCACTCCTTGAACCGCGGGTAGTAACCCGCGTCGTGGCGCTCGCACGCGGCCCTCAGCGTCGCGTGGAAGTCCGCGGTATCCTCCGCCACCGGCAGCGGCGGGTTGAGGTCCGCGCCGCCGCCGAACCACTGCTTGGTGGTACGCAGGAAGCGCGTGTTCATGTGCACCGCGGGGACGTGCGGGTTGGCCATGTGCGCGACGAGGCTGATGCCGGTCGCGAAGAAGCGCGGGTCCTCGCCCGCGCCGTGGATCGTGCGCCCGAACTCGCCCTCGAACGTGCCGCCGACTGTGGAGACGTTGACGCCGACCTTCTCGAACACGCGGCCCTTCATCACGCCGCGTACGCCCCCGCCGCCGGGATCGCCCGACGGGTCGGCGCGGTCCCAGGCGAGATAGTCGAACGTCGCATCCGACCCCGCCTCGCGCTCGATCGCCTCGAACTCGGCGCAGATCAGGTCGCGCAGATGCTCGAACCAGGAGCGGGCTTGGGTCTGTTGGTCGTCGAGCTGGAACATGGGGCTGCGCTTAGCGGGCGAGGGGCCCCCGCGTCGAGGCGGCAGAATGTCTCACGTTGCTCGACTCTAGGGCCACGCGTCCGTCTGCCTGAGCGCCTCGCCCAGGATCATCGCGCACGACACCGCAACGTTCAACGAGCGCATGCCGCTACGCATCGGCACGCGCACGCGCAGGTCGGCGCGCGCGTGCACGTCGGCCGGCACGCCCGCGCTTTCCGAGCCGAACAGCAGCACGTCGTCCGCCGCATACGCCGCTTGCGTGTAGGGCACCGCGCCGCTGGTCGTCGCCAGCACCAGCCGGCCCCTCGCGGTGGCAACGAACGCCTCCCAGTCGACGTGGCGCGTCACGCTCGCCGCCGCGGCGTAATCCATGCCCGCCCGCGCCAGCGCGCGGTCGCTCCACGGAAAGCCCATCGGCTCGATCAGGTCGACGCCCACGCCCATGCACGCCGCCAGCCGCAACATGGTACCGACATTGCCCGCGATATCGGGTTGAAACAGCGCAATACGCATGGGCGGAGCCTTACCGGCTCGTTACGCATCTGCAAAATGGGATTGGCAAAGCGACGGCGGCTTGGCTATCAGGCGATCAAGGGATCGGTCGGGGGATGGCCGGCCGACAAGGGGGGTACGCGGGCGTGTCAGGCTCGCCACGTGCCCCGCAGGGCAATGCAAGGGCGCGTGTGAATGGCGACTGTCGACGATCGGCTTCCTCCGGGTGAGGACCCCGCGCTCCTCGCGGACGACACCTTCCATGATCCCCGCCGTCGCGACTTCATCAACATCGCCGCCGTCTCGTTCGCCGGGGTCGGCGCGCTCGCGATCGTGCTGCCGCTGATCAACCAGATGAACCCATCGGCCGACGTGCTCGCGCTGTCGACGACCGAGCTCGACATCTCGAAGATCGAGCCCGGACAGGCGATCAAGGCGAGCTTCCGCAAGCAGCCGCTGTTCGTGCGCAACCTGACCCCGGCCGAGATCGCCGCCGCCGACGCGGTCGGCATCTCCGAACTGCGCGATCCGCAGACGCTGGAAGAGCGTACCAAGGCGGGCAAGAAGAACTGGCTGATCACGCTGGGCGTCTGCACGCACCTGGGCTGCGTGCCGCTGGGCGCGGGCGAGGGCGAGAACAAGGGCCCGTTCGGCGGCTATTTCTGCCCGTGCCACGGCTCGGCCTATGACACCGCGGGTCGCATCCGTCAGGGTCCAGCGCCGAAGAATTTGGTCGTCCCCGAATATGCATTCAATTCCGACACCGTCGTGACGGTGGGTTGAGGTAGCAGCAGATGAGCTTTCCCTGGGCCAAGCATTATGAGCCGAAGCAGCCGCTGATGCGGTGGGTGGACGAGAAGCTGCCGCTGCCGCGCCTCGTCTACAACGCGATCGGTGCGGGTTATCCCGTGCCGCGCAATCTCAACTATTTCTGGAATTTCGGCGTGCTCGCGGGCGCGGCCTTGGTGTGTCAGATCGTGACGGGCGTCGTGCTCGCCATGCATTATGCCGCCAACGGCGCGGTCGCGTTCGGCTCGGTCGAGAGCATCATGCGCGACGTCAACGCGGGCTGGTTCCTGCGCTACGCGCACGCGAACGGCGCGTCGATGTTCCTGGCGGTGGTCTACATCCACATCGGTCGCGGGCTTTATTACGGCTCGTACAAGGCGCCGCGCGAGATGGTGTGGCTGTTGGGCGTCACGATCTTCCTGCTGATGATGGCGACCGCCTTCATGGGCTACGTGCTTCCCTGGGGGCAGATGAGCTTCTGGGGGGCGCAGGTCATCACCGGCTTCTTCTCGGCGCTGCCGCTGGTCGGCGAGTCGATCCGCGTGTGGCTGCTCGGCGGGTTCGCGCCCGACAATGCGACGCTCAACCGCTTCTTCTCGCTTCACTATCTGCTGCCGTTCGTGACCGCGGGCGTCATCATCCTGCACATCTGGGCGCTGCACATTCCGGGGTCGAACAACCCCACCGGCGTCGACGTGAAGGGCGAGCAGGATACGGTGCCGTTCCACCCCTATTACACGGCCAAGGACGGCGTCGGCGTCGCGGTGTTCTTTCTGATCTTCGCCGCACTCATCTTCTTCTCGCCCAATCTGCTCGGCCACCCGGACAATTACATCGAGGCGAACCCGCTCTCGACGCCGGCGCACATCGTGCCCGAATGGTACTTCCTGCCGTTCTACGCGATCCTGAAGAGCTTCACCGCCGACTTCCTGCTGCCGGCGAAGCTGTGGGGCGTGCTCGCGATGTTCGGCTCGATCCTGCTGCTGTTCTTCCTGCCGTGGATCGACTCGTCGCCGGTGCGCTCGGCCAACTACCGTCCGACCTATCGCTGCTTCCTGGTCGTGCTGCTGCTCGACATCCTGGTGCTCGGCTACGTCGGCGGTGCGGAGGCGAATGCGCGCAACGTGATTCTCGGGCAGATCGCCGCGGGTTATTATTTCGCGCACTTCCTCATCATCCTGCCGCTGGTCTCGGCGTCGGAGCGTCCGCGCCCGCTGCCGAACTCGATCACCGAGGCGGTGCTGGAGAAGCACGCCGGTACCTCGCCCGCCAAGACCGCGATGGCGAGCTGAGCCGAGCAGCGACGAAAAGGGGATAAAGAACACAATGGCTCGTCTCATTTCGATCGTGATCGGCGCGGCGTTCGTTTTCGTGCTGGCGATCGCGTTGATCGGCACCGCGAGGACCGCGATCACCGATCCCGCGCCCGAGAGCGCGGAACACGTCTTCCACCTCCACCCGGAGCGGATCGGGCTGCCCTCGGCCGGCCTGTTCGGCAAGTTCGACCGCCAGCAGGTCCAGCGCGGCTTCGCGGTGTACAAGGAAGTCTGTGCCGCCTGCCACTCGCTCAAGTATGTCGCATTCCGCGACCTACAGAAGATCGGCTATTCCGAGGCCGAGGTGAAGGCGATCGCCAATCAGTGGGTGATCGAGCAGCCGAGCGTGAACCCGGAAACAGGTGAGCCTGCGACGCGCAAGAACCTGCCGTCCGACGTCTTCCCGTCGCCGTTCGCGAACGAGGTCGCCGCGCGCGCCGCCAACAACAACGCGCTGCCGCCCGACCTGTCGCTGATCACCAAGGCACGCGAGGACGGCGACAATTACGTCCACGCGCTGCTGACCGGTTACCGCAACCAGCCGGCCGAGCTCTTGAAGGAGTTCCCGGGTGCCAAGACGCCGCCGGGGCTGCACTACAACCCGTATTTCGCGAACCTCAACATCGCGATGCCGCCGCCGCTGACCGCGGATGGGCAGGTGACCTACTCGGACGGCACCCGCGCAACGAAGGATCAGATGGCACGCGACGTCGCGGCATTCCTGACCTGGACTGCCGAGCCCAATCTGGAGGCGCGCCATGCCGCAGGGCTCGCTGCGGTGATCTTCCTGGTGATCTTCGTGTTCCTGACCTGGGGTGCGTATCAGAACGTTTGGAGGGGGGTGGAGCACTGATCGAGCGCGGCATGTCGGCAGCATAGCTGCCGCCCGCCACTCGCGCTCGATCGGCCGGCGGCGCTACAGCGCCGACCGACGACGCGGGCTTTGCCCGCGGCGCTCCCGGCAGAGACAACGAACAACGGCCGGCGCTAACGCTCCGGCCGTTGTCGCTTGTGGGGCAGGTGGTGCGCGACCGCCCGACACCACCCGCCACGCTCCCACCACCGTCATCCCGGGCTTAACCCGGGACCCCCGCTAATCTCGGCCGCTGCAAGAAGAAGCGGGACCTCGGCTCAAGGCCGGGGTGACGAGAAGGGGCCGGGTAAGGTCAATTCACGTCCGGAACCCACCCGAACGCGCAACCGCTCCCCTCCCTGACAAGGCAAGGGCTGGGGGTTAGGCCGCCTGGGCACGAAGCGCTCCGTGTAGGCCAACCCACCCCTGACCCCTCGGTTGTCAGGAACGGGAGAAGGTCCGTTACCTTCCGTATCCGTTCGACCCCGCTACCCCTTGCACCCACCCGCCGCACCGCCGACAAGCGCGCGCATGGCAAATGACGACCTCAAGGCGCTGATCCGCACCATCCCGAACTTCCCCAAACCCGACATCCAGTTCCGCGACATCACGACGCTGCTGCTCTCGCCGACCGGCGTCGCCACGGCGGTCGAGCGGATGGTCGCCGCCACGCACAGCCCGGTCGACCTGGTTGCAGGGATCGAGGCGCGCGGGTTCCTGTTCGCCGCTGCACTGGCGGTGCCGCTGAACGCGGGCGTGTTGCTGATCCGCAAGGACGGCAAGCTGCCGGGCGCGACGATCGCGGAGGATTACGCGCTCGAATACGGGCAGGACCGGATCGCGATCCACGCCGACGCCTGCGCGCCCGGCGCGCGCGTGCTGCTGGTCGACGATCTGATCGCGACCGGTGGCACGGCGCGTGCTGCCGTCCGCCTGCTGCGCAAGGCCGGCGCGAGCGTGACCCAGGCGCAGTTCCTGGTCGACCTGCCCGACCTGGGCGGCGCCGACGCGCTGCGCGCCGAGGACATCCAGGTGGACGCGCTGGTTTCGTTCCCGGGCCATTAAGGAACTTCGATGTCCCGCCTCCGTTCTACGATGAACGGCGGCGCGTACCTGCCGCTATCCTGCGTACGGGAGTGAGCAGATGATCTTCAAGCGATTGGGTCTGGTGGCGATCCTGGGCGGCCTCGGCCTCGGACTGGGCGCGTGCACCGACGGATACGGCTATAGCGGCGTCAACGTCGGTGTCGGCAGCGGCTATTACGGCAATGGTTATTACGACGGCGGCTACGGCGGCGTCGGCTACTATGGCGATCCCTATTACGGCGGCGGGTTCGGCGGTGGCTTTGCCCCGAGCTACTTCGGCTGGTACAACAATTATTATTATCCCGGCACCGGCGCGTTCGTCTACGACCGCTATCGCCGTCCGTATCGCTGGAATGACAGCCAGCGCCGCTATTGGGAAGGCCGACGCGGCAACCAGCAGGTGCGGCAGAACTGGGGCGATTTCCGCCGCGACGTGCGCAACGAGCGGCGCGATTATCGCGGCGACATGCGCGACAATCGCCAAGCCTATCGCAACGGCACGATCACGCGCGACCAGTTCCAGCAGGGCCGTCGGGACGCGCGGCGCGAGTATCGCGGCGACGTGCGCCAAGACTATCGCGACCTGCGCCGTCAGAACCGCGCCGAGGGCGTTCGCACCCCGCGGCCCGAAGGTGCCTTCCGGCCCGGCGGTCGCGGCGACGGCTTCCGCGGACGCGGCGGCGGTGGTGGCTTCCGCGGTGGGCGCGGACCCAATCCGCGCTGAGAACGGCCAAGGCGGAGCGGTGGGTAACCGCTTTGCTTCATCGGCGTTCGGTCATGCAGAACGGTAACGATCGTCCCCGGCGTGGTCGCGGTGGTTGAGCAGTCGCCAGACAAGCTCAACCTCCAATCAGTCAACTCGAGCGCTGTCTTCAATCGTGAGCGGCAAGCCGGGCGGCTGCCTTAGTCAGCAGCCTGCTACCGCCTCAGCACACCACGAAACGGCCGATCGTCGCCGTCCAACCCCGCACCGGCGGGCAGACCCAATAGGTCGCGCAGCAGCGGTGCCACCGCGACATTATCGAAATCGCCGATCCGCTTGCCGCGCACGAACGCCGGCCCGGTAGCGATGAACAAGGCGCGCATGTCGGGCGCGTCATTGTCGTAGCCGTGGCTTCCACCCTCGCGCGCGCGCGTCGGGGCCGTCTTCTCGATCGTCCACGCACCGCCCGGACCATCGTCGGCGAGGCACAGGAACGGCGGCACGCGGACGTTCGCGCCGTAATGCAGACGCGCGGGCACGTCGGCCTTGGCCCAGCATTTCATGTGCGGGTGCGGGCGCAGCAGCGCCGCCGCGACCGCCGCCTCGCGCCCCGGCGCCGGATACAGGCTGGCGGTCGGTCCGGCCTCGAACACCTGCGCGTCGGCGGGCGGCACGATCCGGTCGAGCGCGATCGCGCGCGTGCTGCTGGTCGCCGCCATGCCGTGATCGGCGACGATCACCAGATTGGCGGGCTGTCCCAGTGCCGCGAGCCCCGCCACCAGGTCACCGACGCGCTGGTCGACCTGGGCCACGGCCTGCGTCGTGCGCGCGTCGTCCGGGCCATAAGCGTGCCCGGCGCTGTCGACCGCGTCGAAATACAGCGTTACCAGCCGCGGCCGCGTCGCTGCGGGGCGGCGCATCCAGTCGAGCACCGCCGCCACGCGCTGCTCGCCCGTCACCGCCTGGTTGAATTGCTGCCAGTCGGACGGTCGCGTGCCGCCCGTCACCTCGCCGTGCCCGCCCGCCACACGCGTGCCGCCCCAACCGACGTTGGCGCCGGGCCAGAACATCGTCGCGGTGCGGATGCCCGCCTTCTCCGCGATCACCCAGATCGGTTCGGCCGCGTTCCACCAGAACGGGTCGTCGCTCGCCATGGTGAAGGTTTCACCCGGCCGCGCCGGGTCGATGAACGAATTGGCGACGATGCCGTGGCGATCGGGGCGCAGCCCGGTGACGATCGTCCAATGATTGGGAAAGGTCTTGGACGGGAAGCTCGGCCGCATCCGCGCCGACACGCCGCTCGCCGCCAGCCGCGACAGATTGGGCGTCACGCCGCGGTCGAGATAATCGGGCCGGAACCCGTCGATCGACAGCAGGATCGTCACCGGCGCGCGCGCTTCCTGCACGGCGGGCGCGACCGCGGGGGTGGTGTAGGGCGCGCCGCTCGCGGGCGGCGCCGGCTGCGTCAACGGCGACAGCGCCGGCGGCGTGTAGGGATAAGCGCACGCGCCCAAGGCAGCGAGCGCGGCGAGCGGGAGGGCCGAGCGCAGCATCGCGTATCGCTCTAGTCGCGGACGCGAGCCTTGTCTCGCCCGATGCTGGCTGCGCGAGGTCGCCGGCATGGCGTCGTCCTACGTTGTTCGCTGCAAGGGACGGGGCGGGGGACTTGTCCGCGCTGTCCTCATCACGAAAGCGCGGTATCGGGCGGTCCGCCATCCCCGAGCACCGTCACCCGGACCTGATCCGGGATCCCGCTGCCTTGTCCCTAGCGGAAAAGAAGTGAGGCCCCGGATCAAGTCCGGGGTGACGCAAAAGGCGGTGCAGTGCGTGTCGCCGACACGCAAGAGCAAGATGAACCCTTACGCGCCTCGCGGTCAACTCAGGCCTTTGCCTCTCACGTCATTACAGCCCAACCGCGAGCTTCGCGAACAGCGTCCAACTCACCGGCGCGTCGCCGTACGCCGCATCGAGCGCGTCGGGCTTGGCATAAGCCGCCACCGTTCCCCCCAGCGCGACGCCCAGCGGCCCGACGATCGGCAGGCGGTAGGCATAGCCGCCCTCCGCCTTGGTCACGCGAAAGCGCCGGTCGTGCAGCGGGTCGTCATGGTCGGGAAACAGCTCGTCGTTGGTGACATTCTCCACCCGGCCGAACACCGCGTGACGGGGCGTGATCTCCCACGTCGCCTCGGCGAGATAGCCGTTCAGCACGTCGCCAGGCTGGCGGTCCTTGCGCGACCAGGCGAGGGTGGTCGACACGCCGCCTCGCGCCCATTGCACGCTGGCGGTGGTGCGATTCTCGTTCTCGCCTGGATGCTGCACCTCAGGTTCTTTCAGCCAGCCGTGGCCGACCTGCACCGCCAGGAACGGCGACGGCGTCCAGGTGCCGCGCACGCTCCATGAATCGAGGCGAATGGGATCAAGGTTCCAGCGCCGTTCGTCGGGCTCGCGGCCCTTGAACCACGATCCTTCAAGCTGAAATTTGGGCGCGGACAGCCCTGCGGTCACCACGCCGTAAGTGATGTGCGTCGAATCGAACCAATGGTGCGTGATCGGCGACAGTGGCTGATAACGTGCCGATCCGCGGTGCATGAACGCCGACGGACCCAGCGCCGGCTCGCCGACCGGCCCGCCGTAGAGGAACAAATTGACGTCGCCGCCCAGCCGATAGTCGAGGCGCGCCGCCAGTTCCATGAACAGGTCGTGCGGGTGCTGCCGGTCGACCAGCGGCACGCCGTTCGCGGTCTCGCCGGTCGCGAACAGATTGGGATAACCGCGCTGCCCCATCGCGGGCTCGAGACTGCTCATCGCGCGCAACTGCAGGTGGAAGCGATCGCCCAGGTCGCGGTCGCCCATCAGCATCGCCATCGACTGCACGAACGCCATGTCGCTCCCACGAGGACCCCCCTGGTCGGTGACGCTGCCCCAGGCATAGCCGTGCGCCATCACCATCCACTCGCCGGCCGAGAACATCGCGCCGCGCATTGGGCCCTCCGCAGCGGGCAGCCGCGCGGTGCCGCTGCCGGGCGAATACCAACCGTTCGCGGTCCCCATCGTCATCCCCGACATCGCCGCGCCCACCGGTGCGCGCGCGAGCGCGGCGTCGCTCGCCTGCCGCCACGCCAGCGTTGCGGTGAAGGTCATGGGGTGGTTCATGCCGGCGTGGTCCATTCCTTGAGCCGTGCCGGCGTGACCCATTGCGGCGTGCTTCCCCGACGTCGGATCGGACTGCGCCGGCATGTCATGGCCCGCGTGGTTCATGCCTGCATGATCGCCGCCCGCATCGGTCACGATGCCGGGCATCGCTGCGTGCTGCGAATGGTCGGTCGGCACCTGACCGGATGGTGCGGCTTGGTTCTGTACCGGCAGCGGACGGGCATGATCCATGTCGGCGTGATCGCCGTGGGCATCGTGCGCTCCATGCGACACCGTTGCCGGGTCGGCGGGAAGCGATGCTGCGTCGCTGCGCGGTGTCGCACGGGCTTGAAGCGCGCCTGCGTGGCCTGAATGACTCATGTCGGCATGATCGGAGCCCGCACCATGCGTGGCATGGGCGCGCGCGGTAACGGACGGGGCGCCTCGACCGTTCGTGTGAGCAGCTTGCACCGCCCCGACGCGGTGCGCGCGGGACTTGGCGGTTTTCGGCCCAGCGGCGCGCGCACGCCGGGGCGGGGCGGGGCGGGGCTTGGCCGCATCCGGCGAGGCGGCAGGCATGGGCATGTGGTGGTGCTGCGCCGCGACCGTCGACGGCAGCAGCGCGCCCGCCGCACAGGCGGCGAGCAGAATTGGGCGATACATGAAAAGAACTCCGAGAACGGGAACGCGTGACGCGCGTGATGGCGCGGCGGTTATGCCGTTTTCGGAGGGGGCGGTGTTGGCCGGATCGTTTCGCCCGGTGCGAACCGCACGGCGCGCGCCGGTGCCGCGCGTACAACTGGCGGTATCGCACCGCCCAGCCGTGCCCCCAGCAGCATGTCGGGCGGGATGCAACCCAGACAGTCGTGCCCGTCGGCATGCGACCCGCGCTGCTCGCCACCCGCGTGGCTGTTTACCTGGCCGCTCGTGTGATGCGGCGCCGTCGCGTGGTGCATGCCCGCCTGTGCCTGAGGCTCAGCCTGACACGACGCTCCCGCGTCATGGCAGGCCGGTCGCGCGGTGGCGGGCAGCGCCACGATCAGCGCGAGGAGGAGCAGCAGGCGACGGAGCACGATCCCTCCTTATCGCCAAACGCGTCCACTGACCATCCGGTCGCCGGTGTCACGGGCGACGTCCGGCGCGACGCGAACCGCGGCGTGGCACAGCCTGCGCTTA
This sequence comes from Sphingomonas hominis, assembly GCF_013328205.1. Classification (GTDB taxonomy): domain Bacteria; phylum Pseudomonadota; class Alphaproteobacteria; order Sphingomonadales; family Sphingomonadaceae; genus Sphingomonas; species Sphingomonas hominis. Next base: position 114,095 of record NZ_JABULH010000001.1, read on the forward strand.
AGCAGCGACCGCCGACCTATTTGCCGCCGCGCCGGTGCTGCACGAACACCTTGTGCCGCGCCCAATCGGCCTTCGTCCGGCAATCGGGTGCCGAAGTGTTCGGCCGCGGATCGAGCAACGTGTCGGAGAAGAACCGGATGCAATAACGATCGGTCCCGGCCTCATAGGTGACCGCATAACCGCGCGGCACCACCGGCTCCGCAATAGCGGCGGTGCTCAGGGTGAGAGTCAGGCCAGCGGCCGCGAGACGCATCGTCGGGGTCATCATCTTCTCCACAGCGGCGCCGTCATCCAGGCGCCGCTGACGCTGATGCGAGAAGTGTGCCAGTTACATAATACACCGATGCGGTTGCTGGTGCTCGCCCGCGACGCGCCAGTGTCGGGCGGAACGCGCCAACCATCGGCGGTGCTTGCAACTATGCCTATTAGCCCAGCATCACCGGCTCGCAGGAGTCAGCGCTCCGCTGCGATCGAGCCGTGCGGGAACGCCGCCGACGCTCGCGCTTTCTATCGCGCATGCGATTGCTCCTCCTCGCGCTGCTGATACCACTCGCCGCCTGCGGCAAGGGCGAGGAGGGCAAGTCGTCCGATGCCGGCGGGAAAAGTGGCGGCAACAGCGCCGCGCCGGCGCCGATGGCGTCGCCGACCGGTCCGCCGCCTAAGACCCCGGTAATGCAGGTAACGCCCGCGCCCGGCAAGCAACCGCAGTGGCTCGAACCGCGCTCCGACAAGGGCGACCCGAAGACCGCGCCGTATGGCGATCTGCTCAACCAGCCCGTCGTCGACGCACCGCGGCGCTGATCCGCCTCAACGGCGCCTGCGGGCGCGCCAGTCAACGACGTGGCGCTGAGCAGGTAGCCGAAAAACGCCGCCTGCACCGGCACAGCGCTGAGAGTGCGTCCCGCGCATCTCAAGCACCAACGCCGCCCGTGGGTCACCGCGGGCGAGCAGCGCGACCGCGCTTAAGTCGAGCAGCAAGGCATTCCAAAACGCTCGCAGCGCCAACGGACCGCGGCGACACGGCCATCAGCCGAAGCGCCATCAATCGCCCGCGTGGGTCGGCGTGCCCCACGCGAACGCCGCCATCATCACGCCGCCCGCGACCGCAGGCGCGCGCCTCACACGTTGAAGCGGAACAGCATCACGTCCCCGTCGTGGACGACATATTCCTTGCCTTCTTGGCGCAGCTTGCCCGCGTCGCGCGCACCCGCTTCGCCACCGAGTGCGACGTAATCGTCGAACGCGGTCGTCTCGGCACGGATGAAGCCGCGCTCGAAGTCGGAGTGGATCGCACCCGCCGCCTGCGGTGCCTTGGCCCCCGCCTCGACGGTCCAGGCGCGGGCTTCCTTTGGGCCGACCGTGAAGAAGGTCAGCAGGTTGAGCAATTTGTACCCCGCGCGGATCACGCGCGCGAGCCCGCTTTCCTCCAGCCCCAGCTCGGACAGGAACTCCGCGCGGTCCTCATCCGGCATCGTCGCGATCTCGGCCTCGATCGCGGCGGAGACGACCACCGCCTGCGCACCTTCGGCCGCGGCCTTGTCGAACACGCGCTGCGAGTAAGCGTTGCCGTTCGCGGCGTCCTCCTCGTTGACGTTGCACACGTACAGCACCGGCTTCGCGGTCAGGAGCTGCGCCTGCTCCAGCACGCGCGCTTCCTCCGCGTCCGCCACCTGCGTCAACCGCGCCGGCTGGCCCTCGCGCAGCAGATCGAGCGCGCGGCCCAGCACGACCGCGGCGAGCTTCGCCTCCTTGTCGCCCTGCGTGCCCTTCTTGGCGAGGTTCGGCACGCGCTTTTCCAGGCTGTCGAGGTCGGACAGCATCAGCTCGGTCTCGACCGTCTCGGCATCGGCGATCGGGTCGACGCGGTTGTCGACGTGCTGAATGTCGTCATTCTCGAAACAGCGCAGCACGTGGACGATCGCGTCGACCTCGCGGATGTTGCCGAGGAACTGGTTGCCCAGACCCTCACCCTTCGACGCGCCGCGCACCAGCCCGGCGATGTCGACGAAACCGAGCTGCGTTTCGATGATCTTGGCCGATTTCGCGATTCCCGCCAGTTGGTTGAGCCGCGGATCGGGCACGCCGACGTTGCCGACGTTCGGCTCGATCGTGCAGAACGGATAGTTCGCGGCCTGCGCGGCGGCCGTCTCGGTCAGCGCGTTGAAGAGGGTGGACTTGCCGACGTTGGGCAGGCCCACGATGCCGCAGCGGAAACCCATGCGTTGTTCCTAGTTCGTGGGGATGTAGATTGTGCGCGCACCTAGTCGCTCGGGCAGGATTTCGCCAGTGCCCGCCTAACCGTCATCCTGGGCTCGACCCAAGACCCCGCTTACCCTCAGCGTCTCTGCGCTTCACCACCGATAGTTGAAGCTCACGCTGATCCGCTCAGCTTTCGCGCTGCTCGGCATCACCTCGTGCCGCAACCAGCTTTCCCACAGGAACAGGCTTCCCACCTGTGGCTCGGCATAAACGAACGTGTCAGGCCTAGTCGGCGCCGCCATCAGCATCGCGAGCCGCGGATCCTCCAGCTTCAATGCGCCCGAACCTTCCGGCACCGCGACATAGAAGGTGCCCGACACCACGCTGTGCGGGTGGAGGTGCCCCGAATGCGTGCCGCCGGGCTTCATCACGTTGACCCACAAACTGTCGAGCTTGAGCTTGCGCCCGCCCAGATCGAACTTCAGATCGCGCGCGAACGTCGCGACATGCCGGTCGAGCACGCGTTTAAGATCAGCGAAGACAGGATCACGCTGCGGCAGGTCGGCGAGCGAGGCGTAACTGGTATAACCGCGATAGCCATGCTCCTTCGACCACACCCGCCCGGCGCGATCCTCCTGCGCGAGGCCACGACACGACGCGTCTATTTCTTCCAACAGGTCACCGTCATCGATCGACGCTTCGTAGAACAGGGTGGGAAAGAGCGCGCGGCTGGTCATGAAGACGACCCTAGCAACCAAGTGCAACAGGCGGAACAGTCGACAGAGCGGCCATAACCGCTTAGGCGCGGCGGATTGCCCGCGGCGCCATCTGCCGCACGTCCGGGGGGATCTGCTCGCATGCTGATCGAAGACGCCGCCACGATCGCCGATCTGCTCGCCTGCCCGGCCTGCAACAGCGCGGTGCGCTCCGGCCCGGCCGGCGCGGATGGTCGTGCGACACTCGCCTGCACCAATCCGGATTGTGCGCACCACACCGGGTTCGACCGCGTCGGCGGACAGGCGCTGCTGGTCGACTTCCCCACCAGCGTGCTCGACCGCGAGGCGACGCTCGCCTCGGGCGGCGCGAGCGTGGTGGAGCGTGCCGACTGGCGCGAGACGATCGGCCGCGTCGTGAACGGCCGCAACCACTATGCCGCGCATTACGCGCGCGACGTGGTCAAGCAACTCGAGGCATCGGGTGTCGAGCGCCCCGTCATCCTCGTCGTCGGCGGCGGCATCATCGGTAGCGGCGCGAATGACCTTTACGCGTCGCAGACCGTCGGCGTCGCCTCGTTCGACATCTATTCCTCGCCGCAGGTGACCTTCATCGGCGACGCGTTGTCGATCCCCTTCGCCGACAACAGCGTCGACGCGGTGTGGGTGCAGGGCGTGCTGGAGGTGACGATCGACGCGCCCAAGGTCGCCGCGGAGATGCAGCGCGTGTTGAAGCCGAACGGCCTGCTGTTCGCCAACGTCTCGTTCATGTGGCCGGTGTGCGAGGGCGCGTATGATTTCAGCCGCTACACCGCGTCCGGTCTGCGCTGGCTATTCCGCCAGTGTGCGCCCTTGTCGCTCGGCTTCTCGAACGGCCCCGGCACGATGGCGGCGCTCGCGATTCGTTACCTGTTCCAGGCATTGCTGCGCTCCACGAAGGCGGGGCAGATCGCGGCATTCCCGTTCGCGTGGCTGCGCATGCTCGATCGCTTCTGCGACGTGCGCCGCGGGCTAGACGCCGCGCCCGCGATCTTCTTCTACGGTCGCAAGACGGATACGCCCGCTGACTTCCACGACGCGATCCAATTCTACCAGGATCGCGTGCCCCTGGCGCGTGCGGCACAGAAATTGCGCGATTGATCGCCCGACCTGCGTTAATCTTCTCGTCGTAACTGTCTGATAAACGGCGAACTCCATGATCGCCACCCGTCAGATCGGCCTTGTCCAGGCCAGCTTCGCGCTCGCTTTGCCGCACGTCGATGCGGTCGCCGCCGACTTCTACGCGCGATTGTTCGTCCTGGCGCCCGAGACACGCGGCCTGTTTCGCGGCAACATGGGCGAGCAGGGCCGCAAGCTGTTCCTGACGCTGGCGATGGTGGTCGACGCGCTCGATGCGATCGAGACGATCCTGCCCGCCGCGGAGGCGCTGGCGGTGCGCCACGTCGGCTACGGCGCGCGCGATCATCATTACGCCATTGTCGGCACCGCGCTGCTCGACGCGCTGGCACAGACGCTCGGCCCCAATTTCGACGGCGACACGCGCGAGGCGTGGGCGGCGGCCTATGCGACCCTGTCCGACCACATGCGCGCGGCCGCCGCGCGCGCCGTGCCGCACCAGGCAGCGGCATGAGCGCGCTGCCGTGCCTCGGCCCCAACGATGAGCCACCCCCGCTCGCTCAGCCAGGCAACCCGACGGGCAATCCGCTCGGTACCGCAGCCGAGCGCGCGATGCTCCAGGCCGAGGCGCACGTGCATGTCGCGCGCGCCACGACGATGCTGCGCCGCGCCCGCGCGCTGGTCGCGGCGGACCGCGCCCACCGCATCGCCTTGCTCACACGGCAGCGCGAGCGATTGTTCGCCGACCTCGCGCATTTTCAGCGCTTCAAGCACACGCGCATCTTCGATCCCGTCGTTCGCCACGGCTCCGCTTCCGCCAAGGTCGTCGCGCGCACCATGAAGGTCGATTGTTTCCACCTGGGCGAGACGGTCGCTTCCTATCACGCGCGCTGGCGCTACCTCGACCGCGCCGAATGGGCGAGCTACCGTGCCGACATGCTCGCCACCGCCGACCTGCTCCACGCCCGCATGCAGGCCGAACTGCGCGCGATCGACCAATTGCTGACGATCTCGCACTTCTACGCGCCGCGCGCTTGAGCAGCGAAGCGCTCCGACGCCTATTCGTGCAGACGCGCAGCGCCGCTACCCGCCTCTGTGGCGCGTCCCGCCGGCAACCGCTGTCTTTCGCAGGTCTCTTGATTGCCGTCTGTGGCACCATCGCTGCCGCGCCCGTACCGGACCGACACCAGTGGAAGGCGGTGCGCAACGCGACCTTCGGCCACTCGGCTTGCTATCCGGCCGATCTGTTCCGACCCGTGGGCGTGTCGCTGAACGTCGGGGGGCAGGATTACGTCGGCCGCGGCGGCGCGCGGTTACGCATCTCAGGGTTGGCGAACCGATACAACGACAGCCTGGCGGTCACCGCGCAGCAGACGATCTCCAACAGCTTCGCTTTCAGGCGTACCGTTACCTACAAGGTCATCAAGCCCGACTGGGCGGTGCTGTCGGGTACCTTGCCCGACGGACGATCCTTCTACCAGCGGGTGATCCGCAAGGGGGGAGACTTCGCCTTTTTTCTCAGCTACCCGCGCAATCAATCGCCCACCTACGATCCGATCGTCGCCCGACTGGGACAATGCCTGCGCTGACCGCGTAGCGCTGGCCCGCTCATGCACCCTTCGGCGGGCCGAACACCGACCAGCCGGTGCGCGCCGCCAGCATCTCCAGCGCGTGGACGCCCTGGATCGAATTGCCGTTCTGGTCGAGGTTGCGCGACCACACCGCGATCGCTGCCACCTCGGGCGCGATCGCCAGGATGCCGCCGCCGACCCCGCTCTTCGCCGGCAGTCCGACACGCAGCGCGAAGTCGCCGGAGGCATCGTAATGGCCGCAGGTCATCATCAACGCCAGCAGGTGCCGCATCCGCATCGCGCGCGCGTCTGCCGTCTCCTCGCCCGACAGCTTCGTTCGCGCGAGAAACCGTCCCGCCCGCGCCAGTTCGGCGCAGTTGAGCGACACCGCGCATTGCTCCACGTACCGCCGCAGCACCAGATCGGGGTCGCCGTTCAGATTGCCGTGATGCTTCATGAAACTCAGCATCGCACGGTTGAGGTCGCCGCCGCTCACCTCGCTTTCCAGCACTTCCTGATCGAGCGGCACCTCGGCGCGCTCCAGTTGATGCGCGATCAGGTCCACCACCGCGCCGTGCTCGCCCGCGTCCGGCAGGTGTTCCCCGACCACGTCGACCGTCACCAGCGCGCCCGCGTTGACGAACGGGTTGCGCGGCACGCCGTCGTTGCGCTCCAGCTCGACGATCGAGTTGAACGGGTCGCCCGACGGCTCGCGCCCGACACGCTCGAACACGCGGTCGCCGATCGCGCACAATGCGACCTCAAGCGCGAACACCTTGGAAATGCTCTGGATCGGAAAACGCGTGCCCGTATCGCCGCCGCAGGTGACCGTGCCGTCGATCCCGACCACCGCGATGCCGAACGGTCCGGGCGCGGCATCGGGGTCCTTGGCATCGGCCTCGCGCTCCAGCTTGGCGGCATGATGCGTGATCTCGTCCGCGATGTCGCGCAGCAGCGCCGTCAGATCAGTCATGGTTTTCGTCCCCGTCGCATGTGCGGCAGCGAACGTACCCCGGACGTGATCGCTCCGAATCTGTAAGAAAGCGTGCGCGCGCGTTAACGGCTCCTTCGCCTGCAGCTAGTAGGTTTCACAGCCGAACCGATGGTTGATCTCGCCACCCTCTACACGCTGATTATCGGCACCTTGCTCGTCAGCGCGGGGCTGACCTTGTGGGAAGGCTTTGGTCGCTTCCGGCGAGCGCCGCTGCGCATCTGGGCGGTCGGCTGGACGACGCTCGCCTTGGGGTGCGGGATCGCGGTCGCGCGCACGCTGCTACCCGGCACCAGCGGCTGGGCGATCAGCAACATGGTCATCGTCAGCGGATACCTCTTGGTGTTGAACGGCGTCGCGGCGCTCGATCGTCGCCATTACGTCCGCACCTCGCTGCTGCTCGTCGCCGCGCTGGCGCTCGGCTGGGTGCTGGAGGACACCGGCTGGCGCGTCGCGTTCTGGCATTATGCCGCGGGCGTTCCGATCGTGGTGGCGAGCGCTCTGACCGCGTTCGAGCTACGCCGCAACCGGGTGCTGCTGGGCTTGCGCTCGCGCCCCGTCGCGATCGGCCTGTCGGCGATGCACGCGGCGCTCTACACCGCGCGCGTCCTGCTCCTGCCGCTGCTCGTCGCGCGCTACGGCGGCGACACGCTCGCGCTCGCGTCGAAGATCACGATGTACGAAGGCGTGCTCTACTCGGTCGCCATGCCGATGACGCTGGTCACGTTGGTGCGCGAGGAAGCGCAGCGCGACCTGCTCGCGGTGTCGCGCACCGACTTCCTCACCGGCCTCTCCAACCGGCAAGGCTTCTTCGAGGATGGCGCGCGGCTGCTCCGCGTCGCCGGCACCGGGCACGCGACGACGCTGCTCGCCTTCGACCTCGACCATTTCAAGGCGATCAACGACCAGCACGGCCACGCTGCGGGCGACCAGGTGCTGCGCTCGTTCGCGCAAGTGATCCGCGACGTCGCAGGGTCGGGCGCACTGCTCGCCCGGCTCGGCGGCGAGGAGTTTGCCGCGCTGCTGCCCATCACCGATCGTACAGCGGCCAAAATAGCGGGGGAGGCGATCATCGCGCGCCTCGCGGGCATGACCGATCACGGCGACGGCGTGCTGGTTCGCGCCACCGTCAGCATCGGGCTGGCGCAGCACGGCGCCGACGGCGACGATCTCGACGCGATGCTGTTCGCCGCCGACCGCGCGCTCTACGTCGCGAAAGCGCTCGGCCGCAATCGCCTGATCGCCGCCTCGCCCTTGTTCGATGGCGCAGGCAGCGAGGCACCCGCGCGTGCCCGCACGAACACTCGGCTCGTCGCCTAGGGCTTAACCTTCCGTCATCCCGGACTTGATCCGGGATCCCGCTGCTTTCGCGCGCGGAATGCACGTCCGCGGTGATGAACCAACGAGCGCCAAGCCGCTCGCAGAACGCGTCAGCCCGCCATCCTCATCGCGACGTCGTTCATGAACCGCACGTCGTCGCCCTTCGCCAGCCACTCCGCCTCACCCGCGACCGCGCCCAGCATGTCGGACAAGGCGTCGATCTCCGCCTTGGCGTAATTGCCCAGTACATAGCCGCTGACCCGGTCCTTGTGCCCTGGATGCCCGATCCCCAGCCGCACGCGGCGGAACTCCGGCCCCAGGTGGCTGTCGATCGAGCGCAGCCCGTTATGCCCCGCCAGCCCGCCGCCGACGCGCACCTTGACCTTCATCGGCGCCAGATCGAGCTCGTCGTGGAACACGGTCAGCGCGTCGGGCTCGAGCTTGTAGAAGCGCATCGCCTCGCCGACGCTGCGCCCGCTGTCGTTCATGAACGTCGCGGGCTTGAGCAGCATGACCTTGGCCCCGCCGACGCGACCTTCCTGTACCCAGCCCTGGAACTTCTTGGCCGGCGCGGCGAAGCCGTGCACCTCGGCGATCGCGTCCACGGCCATGAACCCGACATTGTGGCGATGCATCGCATATTGCGCGCCCGGATTGCCGAGCCCCACCCACAATTGCATCCTTCATCTCCGCGTATGGAACGGGGCCATAAACAAACGGGGCAGGGGGCATTTCCGCCCGCCTGCCCCGTAGAACATCGTCACCCGCGTGTGTCGCGGATGGGGGAGGGGATCAGCCCTCCGCCTTGTCCTCGCCCGCGTCGGTCGCGGTGTCGTCGCCCTCGACGGCGTCGGTCTCGACCGTCTCGCCGGCGGCCTCGGCCACCTCGGCGGCGATCGCCTCATCGGTCGTATCCGCGCCTTCCGCACGCAGCGCCGACGGAGCGACGATCGTCGCGACCGTGAAGTCGCGGTCCTCGATCGCGCTGGTCGCGCCGTTCGGCAGCGTCACGTCGCTGATGTGGATCGTGTCGCCCACGTCCTTGCCCGCGACCGACACGGTGATCTCGGTCGGGATCTCGGCGGCGTCGACCACCAGCTCCAGCTCGTGGCGCACGATGTTGAGCACCGCGCCCTTCTTCATGCCGGGCGAGTCTTCCTCGCCGGTGAACACGACCGGCACCGCGACGGTGACGCTGGTGTGCTCGCCCACGCGCAGGAAGTCGACGTGGACCGGACGGTCGGTGACCGGGTGAAACGCGACGTCCTTGGCCAGCGTACGCTGCCCGCCGACCATGATGACCGAGTTCATGAAGTGACCCGTCATCAATGCCTTGACCAGCGCCTTCTCCTCCAGGTGGATCGAGGTCGGTTCGCGGTTCTGGCCGTAGATCACGGCGGGGACGCGGCCTTCGCGACGCAGCGAACGGGAGGCTCCCTTGCCAACCCGATCACGCGTCTCGGCTGCGAGCGTAATGGTGTCGCTCATAGATATGCTCCGAAATTCGTGTGGATGCTTCCCGCCACGCCTCCAGGGATGACCATGGCCGGAAGCCGGCGCGCATAGCCGGGCGGGCGGCAAAAGGCAAGGTGGGGTGGGTTGTTCACTCACGCCCCCCCCCCCCCCCCCCCCCTTTGTCGGTCATCCCGGCGAAGGGGAGCTGCCCCTTACCCCCGTCATCCCGGCGAAGGCCGGGATCCATTCGGCCTTTGCGCGTCTGTCGAGAAGCGGATAACCACCCTCGCCTCAACCCCAGCGGCGTCGCCCCGCGCGAGCGGCCACGTCACCATGCCCCTCATCACCAGCCACCCGCGGCCAGTTGGATCCCGGCCTCCGCCGGGATGACGGCTGAGGAGGTGGTCACCACCACCCCACCACCCTCAATACTTCACCCGCACCGCGTCGAGCTTGTACCCCTTCAACTGCTCCTGCACGCTGTTCGCCCCCGCCAAGTGCCCGGCGCCCACTGCGATGAACACCGTGCCCGGCGTCCGCATCCGCTCCGCGATCCAGCCCGCCCATTGCTTGTTGCGGTCGGTCAGCAGCGCCTTCGCGACCTCCGGCGAATCCTTCAGCGACTTGTTCATCTCGCGCGCCAGCGCGTCGGGGTCGCCGCGCGACCAGTCGGCGACCATCTTGTCCATCGTCGCGTTGGCGGTCGGCAGCTCGTCGATCGTGCTTTCCAGCAGCTTCACCTGCGCTTGCCTCGACAACGAATCGAAGATGCCGAGCTGCCCCTCGAACGTTTCCAGCCCGACGACCGGCTTCCCCGCCGCCTTCGCCGCCGCCGACAACACGCCCTCGGGCCCGTTCGCCGCGCCGTAGCCCGATTTCTGCACCGGCAGCAGCGACAGCGTCACCGCCGCGAACCACGGCCGCATCTTCTCGTAGGTCGCCGCCGGCACCTTGCCCGCCGCCATCGTGCTCGTCAGCACGCCCCGATACTTCGCCGACACCTGTTGGGTCAGCGGCGGCTGATCGGGCGCGAACGCCTTCGCCAGCACGATCTTCTGCTCGGTCGCCTGGTCGGGCTCGACCATCTCGAGCACCAGCGTGTTCGACTTGTCGAACGCGGTCTTCACTGCCTCGTCGAACCACGTGAGCCCGGGTTTCAGCACGTGGATCGTCCCGAACAGGTAGATCGTCGTGTCCGCGTCCTTGACCACCCACAAAGCAGGGTCAGCGTCCTTCGCCGCAACCGCGGGGGCAGGCGCCTGCTTGGCGCACGCGGGCAGCGCGAGCAGCAGCGCGAAGGCGGAGGTCAGGGTCTTCATCACGGGGGTCATGCAAGCGGCCTTCGGGCAAGGGAAGCGCGGATATGCGGTGCGTCTATCCCACCCGCAACTGAACCGCCCCCGAACGGGACGCATCCCATCGCCTTGCCTCGCCCGCACGCTTGCGCCAGAGCACCGCGCGTCATGGACGACACGCACACCCCCACCACCGGCGGCACCCGACCGCTCTCGTTCCAGTCGATGATCCTGCGGCTCCACCAATATTGGTCGGAACGCGGCTGCCTCATCCTGCAACCATACGACATGGAGATGGGCGCGGGCACCTTTCACCCCGCCACCACGTTGCGCGCACTGGGGCCAGAGCCGTGGAACGCCGCCTTCGTGCAACCCTGCCGCCGCCCGACCGACGGGCGCTACGGCGAGAACCCGAACCGGCTCCAGCATTATTACCAATATCAGGTGATCCTGAAGCCGGGTCCGCCCGACCTGCAGGAACTCTACCTCGGCAGCCTGCTCGCGATCGGCGTCGACGTCTCCACCCACGACATCCGCTTCGTCGAGGACGATTGGGAATCGCCGACGCTCGGCGCCTGGGGCCTGGGCTGGGAGGTATGGTGCGACGGCATGGAGGTGACCCAATTCACCTATTTCCAACAGATGGGCGGTTTCGACTGCAAGCCGGTCGCGGGTGAGCTGACCTACGGGCTCGAACGCCTCGCCATGTACATCCAGGACGTCGACAACGTGTACGACCTGGCGTTCAACGATGCGGGCGTCTCTTACGGCGAGGTGTTCCTCGAGAACGAGCGCCAGATGTCGACCTGGAACTTCGAGGTCGCCGACACCGACGCTTTGTTCGACGCCTTCCGCAAGCACGTCGCCGAGTGCGAGAACTCGCTCGCCGCCAAGCTCCCGATCGCCGCCTACGAGCAGGCGATCAAGGCGAGCCACGTCTTCAACCTGCTGCAAGCGCGCGGCGTCATCTCGGTCGCCGAGCGTCAGGCGTACATGGGCCGCGTCCGCGATCTCGCGAAGGGCGCGTGCGCCGCGCAGATCGAGAAGATGACGCCGCAGTGGCAATCCCGTTTCCCGGAGTGGAGCCTGTGAACCCCGCCACCCAGAACGACTTCCTGCTCGAACTCCGCTCGGAGGAAATCCCCGCGCGGATGCAGGCAAAGGCACGCGAGGATCTGTCGCGCCTGTTCGCCGCCGAACTCGCCCGCGCCGGCCTCGCCGCCGCGGACATCGTCACCTACGCCACCCCGCGCCGCCTCGCCCTCATCGCGCGCAATCTGCCCGCGGCGACGCAGGCGGTCAGCGAGGAAGTGAAAGGCCCCAAGACCAGCGCCCCGCCACAGGCGCTCGACGGTTTCCTGCGCAAGACCGGCCTGGCCCGTGAGCAACTGACCGAGCGGAACGGCGTGTTCTTCGCGATCACCGAGAAGCCCGGCCGTGCCACCGCCGACGTGCTGGCGGATGCCATCCCCGCGATCATCCGCGCCTTCCCCTGGCCCAAGTCGATGCGCTGGGGCGATGCCTCTGCCTCTACCGAGTCCCTGCGCTGGGTCCGCCCGCTGCACGGCATCGTCGCGCTCTTCGGTGAGGACGTGGTGCCGGTCACCGTCGCGGGGATCGACAGCGGCGCGGTCACCTACGGCCACCGCTTCCACCATCCCGGCGCGATCACGATCGGCTCTGCCGCCGATTACGCCGACAAGCTGCGCATGTGCCACGTCATCGTCGACCAGGACGAGCGCGCCGCGACGATCCGCACCCGCGCCCAGGCACTCGCGGTGGACGCGGGGCTCGAACTCGTCCCCGACGAGGGGCTGGTGGCCGAGAACGCCGGCCTGACCGAATGGCCCGTGCCCTTGCTCGGCCGCTTCGACCCCGCATTCCTCGACGTGCCGCCTGAGGTCATCCAGCTCACCGCGCGCGTGAACCAGAAGTATTTCGTCTGCCGTGGCGCCGACGGCAAGCTCGCCAACGCCTTCATCTGCACCGCCAACATCGACGCGACGGATGGCGGCGCGAAGATCGTCGAGGGCAATCGCAAGGTCCTTGCCGCCCGCCTCTCCGACGCGCGCTTCTTCTACGACACCGACCTCAAGGTGCCGCTGGAGGACCAGGCGAAGAAGCTCGAGAAGATCGTCTTCCACGAGAAACTAGGCACCGTCGCCGACAAGGTAGACCGCGTCGCCAAACTGGCCCGCTGGCTGGTCGAAGAAGGCATTGTTGGGGGCGAGAAAGCCCTCTCCCTTGCGGGGAGTTCTGGGTCAACATCGCCCCGCGATGTTGAGATTGTGCCGGGGGCACAATCGACCCAGAACTGGTTGGGTGAGGGGCAGCCCGGAAGCGAAGCGCCCGCCTCAGCCCCTCACCCCAACCCTCTCCCCACAGGGGAGAGGGAGCAGGTCGAGCACCTCGCACACCTAGCCGAACGCGCCGCGCGCCTGTGCAAGGCCGACCTCGTCACCGGCATGGTCGGCGAGTTCCCCGAGCTACAGGGCCTGATGGGCGGCTATTACGCCGCCGCGCAAGGCGAGGACCCCCAGGTCGCCGAAGCGATCCGCGACCATTACAAACCGGTCGGGCAGGGCGACGACGTGCCGACCGCCCCGGTCACGGTGGCGGTGAGCTTGGCGGACAAGCTGGATACGCTCTACGCGTTCTTTCGAATCGCAGAGAAACCTAGTGGTTCTCGCGACCCTTTTGCTCTCCGTCGCGCTGCGCTCGCTGTTATCGCTCTTATCCTGGTAAACAAGCTGCGATTCTCTTTGCGCCGTACGTTCGAGTTCCAAGAGACAATCGCTTATCTACACCTTGCACCAGAAGTAGACATGCAGGGGCCTGATCTAACGAGCGAAGATGTCGAATTCTTCTTCGCCGACCGCCTCAAGGTCCAGCAACGCGAGGCCGGCGTCCGCCACGACCTGATTGACGCGGTGTTCGCGCTCGGCGGAGAGGACGATCTCGTCCGCCTGCTCGCCCGCGTCCGCGCGCTGCAATCGTTCGTGGGGACCGACGACGGCGCCAACCTGCTCGCCGGATACAAGCGCGCCGCCAACATCCTGAAAAAGGAAGGCGTCGACGCATCCGCGCCGGTCGGACACGAACCGCTGTCCTACACGCCCGAAAAGGACGAAGCCGCACTGATCGCCGCGCTCGACGCCGCCGAACCCGCCGCCGCCCGCGCGGTCGAGGCGGAGGATTTCGAGGCGGCGATGGCGGCGCTAGCTACGTTACGCGCACCGATCGATGCGTTCTTTGACACCGTCACCGTCAACGACCCCGACGCGGCCAAGCGCAGCGCGCGCCTGGCGCTCCTCGCCCGCGTCCGCGCCTCCGTCCACACCGTCGCCGACTTCTCGAAGATCGAGGGGTAAGACCCCTCTCCCCACCGGGGAGAGGGAGGGGCCCGCCCGGCACAGCCGGGTGGGAGGGTGAGGGGAGGCGGCTGCACGCCCCGCCTTGGTGTGACCTTCGCGTGACCTTCCGCCCCACGAACACTCACCACGCCCGAAGTGGAGCCGCGCGAAAAAACGCGTTTGAACCTCCACTTCCTCCACTTCGCAAGAATCTTACCGTCCCATGCTCCCGCAGCATCACCGCGTAACCCGCTGATCCACCATCCCTTCACCCGCTACACCCACCCAATCGCCCCGCCGCCACCCCACTGGCCATTGCCCCCATCCGGGCCTATGCCGCATTGCAACAACAAAGCATGCAGGAGACGATCAGGTGGCGAGCGCAGCGGGGAACGATCAGGTCCAATACGTCTACCGCTTCGGCGGCGGCACGGCGGAGGGTAAGGTCGACCAGAAGAACCTGCTCGGCGGAAAGGGCGCGAACCTCGCCGAAATGGCCTCGATCGGTCTGCCCGTCCCCCCCGGCTTCACGATCTCGACCGAGATGTGCACGCGCTACTACGAGGAAGGCGAACGCTTTCCGCAGTCGCTGCGCGACGAGGTCGCCGCCGGCATCGCGCACATCGAGGAAGTCACGGGCAAGAAGTTCGGCGACGCCGCCGATCCGCTGCTCGTCTCGGTCCGCTCGGGCGCGCGCGTCTCGATGCCCGGCATGATGGACACAGTTCTCAACCTCGGCCTCAATGACCAAACGGTGCAGGGGCTCGCCGCCGCCAGCGGTGACGCGCGCTTCGCCTGGGACAGCTACCGCCGCTTCATCCAGATGTACGCCGACGTGGTGCTCGAACTCGACCACGGCGCGTTCGAGGAAGCGCTGGAGATCGCCAAGGAAGACCGTGGCTACACGCTCGACACCGAACTCAGCGCCGACGACCTGCGCGCGCTGGTCGACGAGTATAAGGGCCTCGTCGAGCAGCAATGGGGCAAGCCGTTCCCGCAAGACGAGCACGACCAGCTCTGGGGCGCGGTCGGCGCCGTGTTCGGCTCGTGGCAGTCGGACCGCGCCAAGGTCTATCGCCGCCTGAACGACATCCCCGCCGACTGGGGCACCGCGGTCAACGTCCAGGCGATGGTGTTCGGCAACATGGGGGACACCAGCGCCACCGGCGTCGCCTTCACCCGCGATCCGTCGAAGGGCGACCGCGCCTATTACGGCGAGTTCCTGATCAATGCGCAGGGCGAGGACGTCGTCGCCGGCATCCGCACGCCCCAGTACCTGACCAAGGCCGCCCGCGAGGAGGCAGGTGCGAAGCCTGCCTCGATGGAAGAAGCCTTGCCCGAGGTCTACACCGAGCTGGCGGGCGTGTTCGACCAGCTCGAGACGCACTACCGCGACATGCAGGACATCGAGTTCACGGTGCAGCAGGGCAAGCTCTGGATGCTCCAGACCCGCTCGGGCAAGCGCACCGCCAAGGCCGCGCTCAAGATCGCGGTCGACATGGCGAACGAGGGGCTGATCACCCGTGAGGAAGCGGTCGCGCGCGTCGACCCGCAGGCGCTCGACCAGTTGCTCCACCCGACGCTCGACCCGCAAGCCAAGCGCGACGTGCTGACCAAGGGGCTCCCCGCTTCGCCGGGTGCGGCCTCGGGTGAAGCCGTGTTCGACGCCGACACCGCCGAGCGTCACGCGGGCGAGGGCAAGTCGGTGATCCTGATCCGCACCGAAACCTCGCCCGAAGACATCCACGGGATGCACGCGGCGAAGGGCATCCTGACCGCGCGCGGCGGGATGACCAGCCACGCCGCCGTCGTCGCGCGCGGCATGGGCCGCCCCTGCGTCTCGGGCGCAGGCTCGATCTCGATCGACGCGAAGGCAAAGGTGATGCGCGTCGCCGGCCGCGAGGTGCGCGAAGGCGACACGGTCACGATCGACGGCTCGACCGGCGAGGTGATGGCGGGCGCGGTCGCGACGATCCAGCCCGAGCTCGCCGGCGACTTCGGCACGCTGATGGAATGGGCCGACGAGGTCCGCCGCCTCAAGGTCCGCGCCAATGCCGAGACGCCCGCCGACTGCCAGGTCGCGCGCGACTTCGGTGCCGAAGGCGTCGGGCTGTGCCGCACCGAGCACATGTTCTTCGAGGCCAGCCGCATCACCGCGGTGCGCCAGATGATTTTGGCCGAGGACGAAGCCGGCCGCCGCGCCGCACTCGACCGCCTGCTGCCCGAACAGCGCAGCGACTTTGCCGCGATCTTCGAGGTGATGGCGGGGCTGCCGGTCACCGTCCGCCTGCTCGATCCCCCCTTGCACGAATTCCTGCCGCACGAGGAAGCCGAATTTGCCGAGGTCGCGTCCGCCGCAGGCATCGCGGTTGACCAGCTCAAGCGCCGTGCCGCCGAGTTGCACGAGTTCAACCCGATGCTCGGCCACCGCGGCTGCCGCCTGGGCGTGACCTACCCCGAAATCTACGAGACGCAGGCGCGCGCGATCTTCGAGGCCGCGATCGACGTGGCGGAGAAGTCGGGTGAGGCACCGATCCCCGAGGTAATGATCCCGCTGGTCGCCACCAAGCGCGAGCTCGACCTGATGAAGGCGGTGGTGGATGCCGCGGCCAAGGCCGTCTTTGCCGAGCGCCGGCGCGAGATCACGTATCTCGTCGGCACGATGATCGAATTGCCGCGCGCCGCGCTGAAGGCAGGCGAGATCGCCGAGACGGGCGAGTTCTTCTCCTTCGGCACCAACGACCTCACGCAGACGACGCTGGGCGTCAGCCGCGACGACGCCGCGCGTTTTCTGGGCGCGTATGTCGAGAAGGGCATCTACGCCAAGGACCCGTTCGTCAGCCTAGATGTCGAGGGCGTCGGCGAGTTGGTTCGCCTAGCGGCCGAGCGCGGTCGTGCGACGCGCGGCGACATCAAGCTCGGCATTTGCGGCGAGCACGGCGGCGATCCCGCCTCGATCGCCTTCTGCGAGGAAGTCGGGCTCGATTACGTCAGCGCCTCGCCCTACCGCGTGCCGATCGCGCGACTGGCCGCGGCGCAGGCGGCGCTCAAGACGCGCTGACGACGAAGGCCGCCCGGGCGCAGATGCCCGGGCGGCCTTGGGTCACCATCGTTGGCGGTGGATCAGAGCGGGCGGTGACCGTCGTCGCGGAATGCCGGCTCGGCGCGCGACGCCGCACCCGGCGCGATCGGCGCATGGCTAACCGGTGCCGCGCTCGCCAGCCGCGCATTGTCGCGCTCCAGTTCGGCGACGCGCGCTTCCAGCGCCTTGCGTGTCTCGGTGTGGCCGTTGCGCTCGTCGGCGTAGCGCTGCTTCCACTTCTTGCCGCCCGGATGGCTCGCCAACCCGAACAGCCATCCCGCGATCAACGCGACGACTAGCGCGATATATTGCGTGGTGGTGGTGAACAGCATCTCGTCCCTCCTGTTACGCTTCCATAACGAGGCGTGCGGGGCGCTGTTCCCTGCAACGGTCGCGCGGAGGGCGTCAGCCCCCCGGACCGTTGCCGGAGAAAGCGTCGCTGATCGAGCAGGCGGCCGGTCCCAGAATGACCACGAACAGCACCGGCAGGATGAACAGGATCAGCGGCACCGTCATGATCGCGGGCAAGCGCGCCGCTTTCTCCTCCGCGCGCATCATGCGCTCGTTGCGGAACTCGGCCGAGAGCACGCGCAGCGCGCTGGCGAGCGGGGTGCCGTATTTCTCGGTCTGGATCATCGTGGTGACCACGCCCTTGACCGCATCGAGCGCGACGCGCGTGGACAAATTCTCGAACGCCTGACGACGGTCGGTCAGAAAGCCCAATTCGATCGCGGTCAGCGCGAACTCCTCGCCCAACTCGGGATAGGCCTTGCCCAATTCCTTCGCCACGCGGTGGAACGCGGCGTCGACGGTCAGACCGGCCTCGGCGCAGATCACCAGGAGGTCGAGCGCGTCTGGCAGGCCCTTGCGGATCGCGTCCGACCGTTTGGTGATCAGGTTCTTCAGGTAGATGTCGGGCGCTTTGTAGGAGAGGATCAGCGTTCCCGCGACCAGGCCATAGCGTTTGATCGGCCCCCATTCAGGGAACGCGTCGAGCCCGTACACCCACAGCGCCATCAACCCGCCGATCACGATCGGCAGCATCAGCCGACCGAAGATGACCGCGATCGCCCAGTCCTTCTTGCGAATGCCGGCCTGAAGCAGCTTGATCTGCGCGGCCTTGAGCTGCTCGTCCTGCAACATCTTGAAGCTGGACAGCAGGTCGCGCACGCGGTCGGCGGTCTCGTTCTTGTGGACCAGCTTGGCGCGACGCTTGGAGGTCGAGGCGGTGATCCCCGCCTTCAACTGCTCGCGGCGATCGTTGAGCGCCTTGACGCGCTTCGCCATCGGATCGCGCACGCTGAGCGCGGCGTAGATGGCGAGCACGACGGCGGCGGCGGCGACGCCCGACAGCAGGGTCGCGACCCAGACCACGTCGACGCCCAGCAGGGTAGGGCCGTTGGCGACGTTCATATCTCGAAACTCACCATCTTGGCCATAATGAAGGCACCGATGCTCATCCAAAGCAGCCCGCCGCCACCCGCGACCATCAAGCGTTGATCGACGAAGAAATTCTGCATGTACGTGCCGTTGATCGTCCAGATCAGCACGAACACGATGAACGGCAGCGAACCGACGATATAGGCCGACGCCTTCGATTCCGACGACATCGCGCGGATCTTCAGCTTCATCTGCATGCGCTGGCGCAGCACGGTGGCGAGGTTCTGCAGCGTTTCCGCCAGATTGCCGCCCGTCTCGCGCTGGATCGCGATGGTGATGACGAAGAACTGGAACTCGGGCGTGCCGAGACGATCGGCGGTTTCCTGCAACGCCACGTCCATCGAGCGACCGATCTTCATCTTGTCGCTGACCGAACGGAACTCCTCACCCACGGGGCCGTCGACCTCGGCGCCCACCACCGACATTGTCTCGGTGATCGGCAGGCCCGAACGAAGACCGCGGACGAGCAGTTCGATGGCGTCGGGGAACTTGGCGTTGAACTTGGCGACGCGCTTCTTGATCACCTTGCCGACCACGAGATGCGGCAGGCCCGCGCCGACGCCCAGTGCCAGGAACAGCGCCAGCAGCAGCGGAAACCCGCGCAGCAGCAGCAGCAGCGTCAGTCCGACCGCCAGCCCCAATGACACGGTGCCGTACTGACCCACGGTCCAGCTCTTGCCGGTCATGTTGAGCCGTTTCTGCAACTCGGCCGGGTTGGGCAGCAGCCGCAGTGCGGCCCTGTCGACCTTGGTCTGGCTGCGCCCGGTGATGCGGCGCATCTGCGCTTCCATCGCACCTTCGGCCGAGGTCGAATGACGCTCGCGCAGCGCGGTCAACCGGCGGTTGCTCGCCTTCTGCGCCGACGGACCGGCTAAGGCGAACAGGATCATGCCCAGCGTCACCGCCGCGCCGATCGCGATCATCGTCACTGGCAGCATGGTTCGCCCTTCACCGTTTCCGTTCCCGTCCGTCGCCTCAGTTCGCCGTGCCCTTGGCGGGCTTGCTCTTGGAGGACGCGCTCTTCTTGATACCGTCCTTCTTGGCGACCAGACCCTTCAGGTTGGTGAACTTGCCCAGCAGCGACCCGCCCTTGGCCTGCTTGCCCGTGGCGACGGCGTCATCATCGGTGACCGCGAGCAGGGCGGCGAGTTCGAGCAACGGCTGTACCGTCTTCGATGCCTTGCCCGCTTCGGCGAACGGCTTGCCGAGCTTCGCGGCCTGCGCCGCCAGTTTCTGGTCAAACGGGATGAGCACGTCGATCTTGCGCTCGATCGAGCCCTCGAAATCCTTGCGCGTGATCTCCAGCGTGGTGCCCGGATGGACGCGATTGGCGACCACGGTTACCTGCATCTGCGGCGCGTTGCTGCGGATCCACGACAGCAGCCGGATCGTGTCGCGCGCGGCGGCGAGCGTCAGCTCGGTCACGATCACCGCGCTGTTCACGTCGTTGACGAGATGTGGGTGCTGCACCAGCATCATGCGCGGCAGGTCGACCACCGTGCACTCGAACGCGCCGCGCATCTCCTCCTGCAATTGGTAGAAAGCGGCGCCGTCGGTCATCACCGGCTGGCTGATCGGCGCCTCGGCGGAGAGCACCGACAGGTTCTCCGACGCTTTCACCATGGCGCGCTCGATGAACAAACCGTCGATCCGGCTCGGATTCTCGATCGCGTCGGTCAAACCGCGGCCCGGCTCCAGGTCGAGCGCCAGCGCGCCGGTGCCGAAATGCACGTCGAGGTCGAGCAGCGCGGTGGAGCGCTTCTCCTTGTCACTCAGCAGCCAGGCGAGCGAGGTCGCGATCGTCGACGCGCCCGAACCGCCGCGCGTGCCGATCACCGCGATCGCGCAATGCGGGCGCGCGCTCGTGGCGTCGGTCACCTTGGGCGCGTTGATGATCGCCTGCGCCTGCGCGAACGCGTCGCGCAACATGTCGGCGGAGAAGGGCTTGAGCAGGTAATCGTGGATGCCCGATGCCAGCAGGTCGCGGTAGAGCCGCACGTCGTTGACCTGGCCCGCGGCGATCACGACCGTGCCGGGTTCGCACACTTCGGCCAGGCCGTTGATGTCGCCCAACGGGTCGCCCGATTCCGACAGGTCGACGAACAGCACGTGCGGGCTGGTCGACACCGACAGCGTTTGCACCGCATTGCGCAGACCGCCCTTGTGGACGTTGTCCGACGGCCAGCCCATCTCGGACGCGATCGGACGAATCGCGTCGGCGGACGCATCGTCGCTCGCGAAAGCGAGGAACGGGGTGCGATTGGCGAGGCCGCCTGGCTTCCAGGGCGCGTTCACTTCTTCTCTCCGGTCGAATCCGCCTGGTTCTTGACCCAGGTGCCGCCGTTGCCGGTCGGCACCGCCGCGCGCATCGTGTTGATCGCGCGCGATCCGGTCGCCGCATCATAGTCGCCGCTGCCCGGCGCGCCGCGAACGAGATCGGTCGGGTTCGCGACCATGGCGGCGAGATTGGTGTTGGTCGCGCAGCCGTAGTTCGATCCGGTATGCGCGTTGAAGTTGGGATCGTTCATCCGCGACCAGTCGGCGCAGCCGGGCACCGAGGCGTGCGCGCGGCTGACGACGATGCGGATCGTGCGCGGTGCGACCGGCGATCCGGTGACCGGGGCTTCTTCCGACAACAACAAGCCGTAGCGCGCGGCGATCTGCGCCACGTCGCCGCGCGTCGCGCGGTCGGCGCCGTAAGGATCGTCGAGCGCGATCGTGTCGCCGTAGCCGATGCGCAGCGTGTCCATCCAACCGATCACGCGTCGCGCCTCGTCGGGGCCGATGCCGGCGGGGCCGGTCTGCACGTCCAGCGCGTAATCGGCGCGGGCGACGACGGGTTGATGCACCGATTCGAGGCCGCGATTGGGCGTGCCGCATCCGGCAAGCAACGTCGCACCCGCGATGGCGGCAGCGAGGAGGGGGCGCGTGGTCATGGGGTTGGTCCCTTTCTGGCGCATCAGTTGATCGAGAAGCCGGGCGCCGGGGCGGCACCCTTGCGATCGGCGGATTTGGCTGCCTTGCGGTCGGCCGCCTCGCGAGGAGGCGCGGCGGGGGCGGGCAGCGGCTGCGGCATCGGCTGGTTCGGGCGCGGCGCGGCGGCGGCACCGATCGCGGGCGCGGGCGCGGGGCCGACCTGCATCGTCGGCTTCGGCCGCTGCGCGCCGCTCTGCCCGTCGGTCAACTGACCCAGCAGCACGCGTTGCAGGTCGGTCGGTGCCTTGTAGCCGTCGGTCGGCAGCGCGATGTCGTTGCCGTTGACCGGCTTCACCAGATACGGCGTGATGATGATGACCAGCTCGGTCTCGCTGCGCTGGAACGCGTTGGAGCGGAACAGCGCGCCGAGCACGGGCACGTCGCCGATGCCGGGGGTTTTGTCGAACGTGTTGTTGTGGCTGTTCGCCATCAGCCCGGCGATCATGAAGCTCTGACCCGAACCCAGCTCCACCGTCGTCTCGGCACGACGCGTAGTGAGCGCGGGCACCCGCGTGCCGCCGAACGGCACCGCGTTCGAGTAATCGAGCTGCGACACCTCGGGCCGGACGCGCAGCGAGATGCGCCCGTCCGACATGACGGTGGGGGTATAAGCAAGGCTGACGCCGAACTGCTTGTACTCGATCGTCACCGCGCCGAGCCCTTGCGAGATCGGGATCGGGATCTCGCCGCCCGCTAGGAACGTGCCCGTCTCACCCGACAAAGCGGTCAGATTTGGATTGGCGAGCGAGGTCACCTGGCCGTTCTGCTCGCCCAGGTCGAGGGCAGACAGCACGTCGAGCCCGAGCAGCTTGCCCGCGAAGCCGAGCGTCGAGCGGATGTCTTCGGGCTTGCCGCCGAAATTGTACGCGCTGCCCGAATTGGGGAGCACGAACTGCCCGGTCGCTGGGTTGAACGGCAGCTGCACCGTGCCGGTCGGCAGGCCGTAGCGCGACGACGCATCCACCAGCGGGAAGCTTGAGGTGTTGAAGTTGGTGATCGTGTTGCCGGCGCGGCCCGAGGTGATGCCGAACAGGAAGCCGCCGGTGGTGTCGCGGGTGATCAGGTTGTTGCCGATGTTCTTCAGGAAGCTGCGGTTTACTTCCGCGAACTTGACCTGCAGATTGACCTGCAACGGCGTCGCGGTGCGCAGGCGGCTGAGCACCTTGGTGTTCTCGCCGACGAACGCGGCGACCAGCTTCTCCGCCTCGGCGCCGTCCTCGGGGCCGCGCACGGTGCCGGTCAGCAGCACGAGGCCGTTCATCGGCGTCGCGGTGATCTGCGCGTCCGGCATGGCCAGGTTGAGCATCGATTGCAGCGAGTCGAAATTGTTGCCGACGCGGACGGTCGCGGCATAGACCACCGCGCCGCCCTTGGCGGTCGCCGACACCGTCGTCTCGCCCGGCTTCTTGCCGAACACGTAGAGCTGGGTCGGCGAGCGGACCTGGACGTCGGCGATCTCCGGATTGGCGACGAACAGGTCGCTCATCGGACGCGACAGCGTGATCAATCGGCCGCGGTTGGTCGACACCTGCACGGTGGTGGATGCGGCAGACACGGAGCCTGCCTGCGCGGCGACCGGGGTGGGTGTGGCGGCCGTCGCCAGCGCGAGCGCCAGGGACCAGCCGAGCGGCGTGGACGAGAAACGCATGGCTTACTTCCCCCCGACCGGAATTTCGGTCACGTTGTTGCCGCGGGCGATCCGGACGACCGGCCCTGTCGGCGCGGACGCCGCTGCCGGCGCGCTCCCCCCGAATGATGGTGCGGTCATCGGCGCAGCGGCGGCGGGTGCCGCCGCCATCGCCCCGGCGTTCGCCTTGCCGGGCACCGAGCGACGCTGGAACCGCGAGATGTCGGCGCCGGTCATGAAGCTGCCGACCCCCGATTGCGGCGTGTTCGACGCGCGCGCGAGCATCGCCTTCTCGTCGCGACCATCGCCCACGCTGACCTGACCCGAGGCGATCGCCTCCTCCAACTGCCCGGCGGTGTCGGCGATCGAGCGCAGCGACAGCGATAGGTTGCCCAGCGTCTGCGCGAGCTCGATCTGCTCGGCGATGCGCGGCGTCGCCTCCACGGTCACCGTGGAGAAGGTCTTCACCACCGTGTTGCCCTTGTCGTCCTTCTGGTCGCTGGTGCTCTGGTCGGTGGCGAGCACGCGCAGGTTGCGGATCACCGTTTCGCTGGTCTTGAGCGGGGGGCCATCGCCGCCGCCCTCGACCGACTGCGTCAGGATCAGGTCGATATGATCGCCCGGAAACACGAAGCCCGCGACCGATGTCTGTGCCGACACCGGCACCGTCACCGCGCGCATCCCCGCACCCAGCGCGGCGGCCAGGAAGCCGCGATCGCCCGGCGTCACCAGCGCACCCTGCGTCACCGGCTGTCCTGCGGTGATCGGCAGGCGCACCACCGTGCCGATCAGCTTGGCCAGATCGGTGCCGTCCTTCTTGTAATAGGCGTTTTCGACCAGTTCGGCGGGCCAGGGCTGAAACTTCAGCGCGGTCGCGTCCAGGATCGTGCCGACCGGCAGCGCGCGCGTCGCCACCAGCACCTCGGGCCCGGTCGGAACCGGTGCCGCGATCGGAATCGCTTCCGCGGTCGGCGCCGCGCTGCCCGCCATCAGCGTGCGTGCCATGAAGGCGGTGATCGCGGCCACGAACAGCGCGCCGATCAGCAGAACCACCTTGCGAGTGTCCATTATTCCCCTAGCCCCTTTGATCCCGGCACGAAAACCGGAACGGCCGATTCTTCGACCCTCATGATCACGTAAATTGGTTAACGAGCGGTTCGCGGAGCGCGAGCAGCCCGGCAAAGGCGATCGCTACGCCGTACGGGATCTCGATCGGCCCTTCGCGGCGCAGCAGTCGGTGATCGAGCACGAACGCCAGCGTCAGCGCACCACCCGCCAGCGACATCACGACCAGCATGTTCATCACGTTCAACGGCGCGAGCCACAGCGCGAGCGCGCCGATCAGCTTCACGTCGCCGCCGCCCATCTGCCCCAGCGCGAACGCCCCGCAGAACAGCGCGAACGCGACCAGCGCGACGCCGAACTGCACCGCCATCATCGGCCAGGGATCAAGCCCGACCGCGAACCACCAGAGCGGTGCCAGCAGCGCAATCGCCGCGTTCTTCCAATTGGCGATCTCGCGCCGGCGCGCGTCCTCGACGCCCGCCGACACCAGCAGCAGCCCCAGACACGCGGGCAATGCCCAGACGAGAATACCCCAACCCATGCAACAGGCGGGTAGACGATATGCCTTAGGAAACCGTAACCATGCCCGCGATGACCCGTTTCGCCGCCCATCGTCGTGCCTTGCCAGCGGACGCGCGCGTGTCGACGTGGCACGCCGCCGACGGATGGCCGATCCGCCGGTTCGACTGGCCGGCGGTGACACCGCGCGGTGCGATCCTGTTCCAGACCGGACGCGGCGACGTGTTCGAGAAGTATCTGGAAAGCTTCGCGCACTGGCACGACGCCGGCTGGTCGGTCAGCGCGTTCGATTGGCGCGGGCAGGGCGGCTCGGGGCGGCTGTCCGCCGACCGCAACGTCGGCCACGCCGACGATTTCGCGCCGTGGATCGCCGACCTCGCCGACTTCTGGCGTGGCTGGGCCGCGGAGCATGACGGTCCGCGCGTCGTGATCGGTCACTCGATGGGCGGGTTCCTGGTGCTGCGCGCGCTGGTCGACCGCGTGATCGCGGCGGATGCGGCGGTGCTGGTCGCACCGATGCTGGGCCTGCGCTCACCGGTGGGCGCGCGGGTTGGCGGCTGGCTCGCCGCGCTGATGCGGCGCGCGGGCGACCCGGCGCGCGCAGCGTGGAAGGGACATGAGCGGCCTGGCGCGCGCGACCGCCGCCTGCTGCTCACCGCCGACCATGATCGCTATGCCGACGAGGGCTGGTGGTATCAGCAATCGCCCGAACTGAAACTCGGTCCGCCGAGCTGGGCGTGGCTGGCGGAGGCGTTCGCCGCGACCGACCGGCTGCGCCGCGACCCTGCGCTGGCGCGGATGATGGTGCCGACGCCGATGCTGCTCGCCGACCGCGACGCGCTGGTCGACTCGGCCGCCGCCGCCGCGATCGGTGCGCAACTGCCCGATGCCGAGGTCGTGCGCTTCGGTGCAGAGGCCGCGCACGAGCTGCTGCGCGAGGCCGATCCGGTACGCGACCGGGCACTCGCGGCGATCGACAGATTCCTCGACGAGCGGTTGGAGCGGTGAACTACGACATCGCGATCGTCGGCGCTGGGATCGCCGGAGCGAGCCTGGCCGCCGTGATCGGTGACCGGGCGCGCGTGCTGTTGCTCGAGGCGGAGGACCAGCCCGGTTACCACGCCACCGGGCGATCGGCGGCGTTCTGGTCGGAAACTTACGGCGGGCCCGCAATCCAGCCGCTCACGACCGCCTCGGGCGCGGCACTCCGCAGAGGCGGCTATCTCGAAGCGCTCGGCTCGCTGCACATCGGCCGCGACGAGGACGAGCGTGCGATCGACGCCTTTCTCGCCGAGTTCGCGAACACGCCGGTCGTGCTGGAGCGGGTCGATCCCGCGGCGCTGGTGCCGGGCCTCAGGCCAGCGTGGCGCCACGGCGTGATGGAGGCGTCGTGCGCCTATATCGACGTCGGCAAGCTCCACGCCGATCGGCTGGCGGCGGCTCGGCGCGGCGGCGCGGTGGTCGAGACGCGCGCCGAACTTGCTAGTGCCGAGCACGCGGGTGGACGGTGGCGGATCGCCACGCGCGACGGCCGCTCGTTCACTGCCGCGGTGCTGGTCGACGCTGCCGGCGCCTGGGCCGACGCGGTGGCCCAGGTGGCAGGCGTGCGCCCGATCGGCATCCAGGCATATCGCCGCACGATGGTGCAATTGCGCACCGATCCGCCCGCGCCGGCCGAGCTGCCGCACGTCGCCGACATCGCCGGTCGCTTCTACTTCAAGCCTGAGGCAGGCGGGCGGCTGTGGCTGAGCCCGCACGACGAAACGCCGGTCGATCCGCACGACGTGGCGCCCGAGGAGATCGACGTCGCGACCGCAATCGACCGCTTCGAGGGCGTGGTCGACTGGCAGGTCGCGAAGATCGAGCGGACCTGGGCGGGCTTGCGCTCCTTCGCGCCCGATCGCGCGCCGGTGTACGGGTTCGATGCCGAGGTCCCAGGCTTCTTCTGGTTCGCAGGCCAGGGCGGCTTCGGCATCCAGACCGCGCCCGCCGCCGCGCAGATCGGTGCGGCACTACTGGTCGGCGGCGATATGCCCGCGGGCGTCGACCCGGAACGCTACGCCGCGACGCGCTTCGCGCACTGACGCGTCGTCGTGCCGGCTCGCGCACACCGGCGCTTCTATTCCCTCGTCACCCCGGACTTGATCCAGGGTCCCGCTTTAACCTTGCCAGCCACTGGAGCAGATACTGAACAGGTCAAGGTTAGGGTAGTGAAGCTCAATCGAACCGCTCGATAGCCGCTCCGCATTGCCCAACTCACGCCTGTTCTCGCTCGGTGAGCAGCGCCGTCTTCGGCCGCGCACGCATCGCGACCACCAGCACGCCGAGCAGCGCGAGCGCGGCCCCCGCGATCATGCGGCCATCCAGGTGGTCGCCTGTCAGCGCGACGCCGAACGCGATCGTCGCCAGCGGCGTCATCAGCGTCAGTGGGGCGAGCAGGTTCGCCTCGTAACGGCGGATCAGCGCATAATAACTGGTGTGCGCGACAACCGACACGACGAGTGCGGCGAACAGCACCGCGGCGACGAACGGCCAGCCGATCGCGATCGCGCTCGTCCATTGCCCGCGCTCGAACAGCGCCGATCCGATCGCCAGCGGCAGGCACGAGACGAGGCCGACCCACGCCTGGAACCTGAGCGGCGCGACGTCCTCGACCTGCTTCATCATGACGGCACCCAGCGATCCTGCGAACGCCGCGCCGACGATGAACCACAGTCCCGCCGACAATGCGACGCCATTGGGGTTCCACACCACCAGCACCACGCCCGCGAGCGTCAGCGCAATGCCGATTCCGCGGCGTAGGTGGATGCGCTCGCCGAGCAGCACGATCGACAGCAGCGTTGTGAACGGCACGCCGATCTGGATCACGATCGCGGCGGAAGAGGGCGAGGCGGTCTGCAACCCGATGAACAGCAATGCGAAATTACCCGCGCCCATCAGCAGCCCGATCGTCGCCACGCGCAGCCGCGGGCGCGGCATCGGCCACAGCCACGGCAAGGTCGCGAGCACCACCACCGCGAAGCGGATCGCGGCGAAGAACAGCGGCGGCACGTGCCACTGACCCACCACGATCTTGCTGAGCACGTTGCTATAGCCCCAGGCGAGGCAGACCAGCAGCAGGATCAGGAAGTCGCGTGCGCGCATCGGTTCGGTCGGGGACGGATCACGCCGCCGCGCGCGGGCGCTTGGCGATCGCGACCGCGGCGTCGCTCGCCAGCTTGTCGACCCGCTCGTTGTCGGGGTGACCGGCGTGGCCCTTGACCCATTTCCACTCGATCCGATGCGGCTTCGCGGCGGCGAGCAACGCCTGCCACAGCTCGGCATTCTTCACCGGCTTCTTGTCCGCGGTGCGCCAGCCGTTCTTCTGCCAACCGTGGATCCATTTGGTCAGGCCATCCATCACGTAGCGGCTGTCGGTCGACAGCGTCACGCGGCACGGCCGCTTCAATGCCTTCAGCCCTTCGATCGCGGCGGTCAGTTCCATGCGGTTGTTGGTGGTCGGGTTCTCGGCACCCGACAGCTCCTTCTCCGTCTCGCCCATGCGCAGCAATGCGCCCCAGCCGCCCGGGCCGGGATTGCCCTTGCACGCGCCGTCGGTGGCGATCTCGACGATCGGGAGTTCGGTCGGGGAAGGTTCGGTGGTCATGCGTGGTTCTTCATGTGGTCGGGAAGCAGATCGGGCGCGTAATGCGCGAGCCGGCGCAGGTAAGCGAGCGGGTCCTTGCGCGTCACCAGCGCGTCGGCGGGCGTGTTGAGCCAATCCCACGCGCGGCTCAGGGCGAAACGCAGGCACGCCCCCGCTGCGAGTGTCGGAAACGCATCGCGCTCGGCGGGCGACAGCGGGAAGTGGCGCTCATATCCGGCGAACAGCGCGTCACCGATCGCGGCGTCGTAGCGCGAACCGCTCGCGTCGAAGCTCCACGCGCTGTGCGTGATCGCGAGGTCGAAGACGCGCACGTCGGTGCAGGCGAAGTAGAAGTCGATCAGCCCCGACACCCGATCGCCGCGCATCAGCACGTTGTCGGGGAACAGATCGGCGTGAATCGCGCAAGCGTCGAGCGTGTCGCGCGGCCATGCTGCCAGCACGTGATCCAGCGCGCGGTCGAGCGCGTCGTGCAGCCCGGGCGCGATCGCATCGAGACTGCGTCCGCAACGCTCGAACAACGGGCGCCAGGTATCGACCCCCATCGTGTTTGGCCGGCTGAGTGCGAAATCGCCGACCGCGCGGTGCATCTGCGCGAGTGCCTCGCCCGCGGCCAATGCCTGCGCCGGTGTCGGGTGCGACAGCGACACGCCCGGCAAGAAACGGATCAGGCAGGCCGGGCGACCTTCGAGCTGCTGGATCGCCTGCCCCTCGCGATCCGCGATCGCCGGCGGTACCGGCAACCCCTTGGCGGCGAGGTGGTCGAGCAGCGCCATGAAGAACGGCAAATCGCCGGCCGCCACACGCCGCTCGTACAAGGTCAGGATGTAGCGCCCGACGGTCGTGTCGACGAGGTAATTGGAATTCTCCACCCCTTCCGCGATCCCCTTGGCGGAGACGAGCTCACCGACGTCGTAGCGCGCGAGAAAGCGGCTCAGCGCCTCGGCGGAGACGTGCGTGTAGACGGCCATGCTCAATCTCCCGCGCGAAAGGTCACAAAGGTCACAGGCCTACGCAGGTGCGCGCGCCCGCCCGCGCGCGCCCGCGATCACGCAACCGCCGTGGCACGGCTCGCGCGTGTAGGACAGCGCTTAGGCGGCGGCGTCGAGTCCACGCGGCAGCTTGAAGGCGATCGACTCGCGCGTCGTCTCGACCTCGCGCTCGACCACGTCGAAGCGCGTCGCGAGCCGGTCGACCAATTCGCGCACCAGCAATTCGGGAGCCGACGCCCCCGCGGTGATGCCCAATGTGCCGACGCCGTCAAGGAACGCCCAGTCGAGCTCAACCGCGCGCTGTATCAGCGCGGCGCGCACGCCCTGCCGCTCGGCGACCTCGACCAGCCGGACCGAGTTGGACGAATTGGGCGCGCCGATCACCAGCACCGCGTCGCACGAATCCGCGATCGCCTTGACCGCGGCCTGACGGTTGGAGGTCGCGTAGCAGATGTCCTCGCCGCGCGGCGCGTCGATCGACGGGTAACGCGCGTGCAGCGCCGACACGATCGCGGCGGTGTCGTCGACCGACAGCGTGGTCTGCGTCAGGAACGCGACGTTCGCCGGATCGGGCAGGTCGAGCGCCGCCACGTCCTCGACCGTCTCGACCAGCGTCATCGACCCCGCGGGCACCTGTCCGAACGTGCCGATCACCTCGGGGTGGCCGGCGTGGCCGACGAAGACGATGTGGCGGCCCGCCGCGACCAGCCGCTCGGCCTGGCGATGCACCTTGGAGACGAGCGGGCAGGTCGCGTCTAGGTAGCTGAGGCCCCGGTCCTGCGCCTCGGCCGGCACCGACTTGGGCACGCCGTGCGCGGAGAAGACGACGTTGGCGTCGTCGGGCACCTCGTCCAGTTCCTCGACGAACACCGCGCCCTTGGCCTTCAGCGCGTCGACCACGAACTTGTTGTGAACGATCTCGTGCCGGACGTAGACGGGGGCGCCGTGCTTCTCCAGCGCGAGCTCCACGATGCGGATCGCGCGGTCGACCCCGGCGCAGAAACCGCGCGGCGCGGCGATCATCAGCTCCAGCGGGCGGCGCGTGTTGCTCGCGGGGGTGGGCAGGTCGGCGGCGCCTTCGATTGCGGGGAAGGGGGACATGCACGCCCATGTACGCCAATGCTTGCTCCGGCGAAAGGCGGTTCCTATGGTGCGCGGCGAACGGGGCCGGCCTTCTGGAAACGGGAGGCGGTCCCGTCGCGTATTCGCTTCTTGTGTCAGGAATGCCGCCCGTGTCGCTTCGCCCCAACCTCCTGCCGCTCGCCCTGCTCCTTGCCACGAGCGGGGCCTTGGCCGGCTGCGCCAAGTCGGGCGACATCGAGGTGTCGGGCGGCGCGGCGGGCATCACCGCGGTGCGTTCGGCCTGCCCGATCGTCGGCGTGCCCGCGGGCACCGGCGACATCACCGTCTTCTCGCCCGCCGGCAGCACCGACGCGAGCGCGATCGACGTGGTCGCGGCGATGAGCAACGTGCGCTCGACCTGCGCCGACGCCGGCGACGACATCCAGACGACGGTCACCTTCGACGTGCGCGCGCGCCGGACGCAGACCGGGGCGCCACGCGACGTGACCTTGCCCTATTTCATCGCGATCACCCGCGGCGGCACGTCGGTGGTGTCGAAGCGCATCGGCGCGGTCGCGCTCCACTGGGACGCCGGACAAGGCGTCGCGACCGCCAGCGAGCAGGCGACCACCGTCGTCTCGCGCGCGCTCGCCACCGTGCCGCAGGAGATCCGCGACAAGCTGACGCGCCGTCGCAAGGCGGGCGACGAGGATGCCGCGCTCGACCCGCTCGCGCAGCCCGAGGTGCGCAGCGCGGTGCTGTCCGCGACCTTCGAGGCGTTGGTCGGCTTCCAGCTCACGTCCGACCAGCTCCGCTACAACGCCACGCGGTGAGGCGTGCGGATCACTGCCACGCGCTTCACCGATTGACACAAATAGTCGGCGGCGGCAGAGCGGCCGGCGTCGACGTGGGGGTACATGCCCGCGCGTGGGCGGCGCGGGAGAGTGCGGCCGGCCTTTCAGGCAAGCGTCGCCGCCGAAGGAGCAACCACCCCGGAATCTCTCAGGCAGCAGGGACCGCGTCAGCCTATCGACACTCTGGAAAGCGATTGCGACGGGCTAACCGGTGCGATCCACCGAAGGGGTAATCGCCACGCGAGCGGCGAGAAAGCTCTCAGGTTCCGTGACAGAGGGGGACATGATCGTCGCGCAAGCGTTTGCGCCGCGATGTCCTTTCGTCAGGAAGCCGATCGATGAGCGACAAGATTCAACCCTCCAATGGCGCTTCGGATGACGATGAAGTCGTCATCGAGACGCTGACGCTCCCGCTCGACGCGTGGCACCGCGCGCATGGTGGCCGCATGGTCGAGTTCGCCGGCTATCACATGCCCGTCCAATATGAGGGGATCATGGCCGAGCATCTGTGGACGCGCGAGAACGCGGGGTTGTTCGACGTCAGCCACATGGGCCAGCTGTCGATCACCGGTGAGGGCGTCGTCGCGGCGCTCGAAGCGCTGCTGCCGGCCGAGATCCAGAAGCTGCCGTTCAACAAGGCGCGCTACTCGCTGTTGCTCAACGACGAGGGCGGCGTGCTCGACGACCTGATGCTCACGCGTCAGGCAGAGGACCGCGTCTACATGGTCGTCAACGGCGCGACCAAGTACGACGACGTGTCGCACATGATCGAGCATCTGCCCGACGACGTGACGATAAACCTGATGGAGGATCACGCGCTGCTCGCGGTGCAGGGGCCGAAGGCGGTCGACGCGGTGTCGCGGCTGATCCCGGGCGTCGAGGCGCTGGTCTTCATGCAGGCGGGCGCGTTCCAGTGGCAGGGCCACGACATCTGGCTCAGCCGCTCGGGCTACACCGGCGAGGACGGCTACGAGATTTCGCTGCCCGCGGAGGCCGCAGAAGCGTTCGCCGAAGCGCTGCTCGCGCAGCCTGAGGTCAAGCCGATCGGTCTGGGCGCGCGCGACTCGCTCCGGCTCGAGGCCGGGCTGCCGCTCTACGGCCACGACCTCGATCCCGAGACGACGCCGGTGATGGCCGACCTCGGCTTCGCGCTCTGGAAGCGCCGGCGCGAGGCGGCGGACTTCCCGGGCGCCCAGCGCATCCTCGCCGAGCGCGAGCACGGCCCCGCGGTCAAGCGTGTCGGCCTGCTGGTCGAGGGTCGCCAGCCGGTGCGCGAGGGCGCGAGCGTCGTCGGTGAAGACGGCGCGGTGATCGGGCGCGTGACCAGCGGCGGCTTCGCGCCCAGCGTCGGCGCACCGATCGCGATGGCCTATGTCCCGACCGAACTCGCCGCGCCGGGCAGCGCCGTCCGCCTCGTCCAGCGCGGCAAGGTCCACGCCGCGACCGTCGCCGCGATGCCGTTCGTTCCCCATCGTTACTTTCGAGGAGCCTGATCCATGAGCCGTTATTTCACCCAGGACCACGAGTGGATCGAGGTCGACGGCGACACCGGCACCGTCGGCATCTCCGACTATGCGCAGAGCCAGCTCGGCGACATCGTGTTCGTCGAGGTGCCCGACGAGGGCAAGTCGCTCAGCAAGGGTGACGACGCCGCCGTGGTCGAGAGCGTCAAGGCCGCGTCCGACGTCTACGCGCCCGTGTCCGGCACCGTGATCGAGAGCAATGCCGCGCTCGCCGACGATTCGTCGCTGGTGAACTCGGACCCCGAAGGCGAAGGCTGGTTCTTCAAGCTCACGCTCGCCGACGCGGCCGAGCTCGACCAGTTGATGGACGAGGCTGCCTACGCCGCCTTCGTCGAGAAGCTCTGACCATCTTCCCTCCCTGACCAGGGAGGGATCGGGGTGGGTCGGCGTTGCGACAACACCGACACCTGCCCCTCACGCGACCCAACCTCGACCCCTTCCAGGCGGAGGGGAGGAGCACCGAATGCGCTACCTGCCACTCACCGACCATGATCGCCGCGACATGCTGTCCGTCATCGGCGCCGCGTCGATTGACGACCTGTTCGTCGACGTGCCTGAGGCCGCGCGACTGGGCGGACCCGTCGCCGGCCTGCCGAACCACGCCAGCGAGCTGAGCGTCGAGCGGCACATGACTGCGCTCGCGCGCAAGAATACGGTCGCGGGCGAGGTGCCGTTCTTCCTCGGCGCAGGTGCGTATCGCCACCACGTTCCCGCCAGCGTCGATCACCTGATCCAGCGCGGCGAGTTCCTGACCGCCTACACGCCCTATCAGCCCGAGATCGCGCAGGGCACGCTGCAGATGCTGTTCGAGTTCCAGACTCAGGTCGCGCGTCTGCTCGGCACTGACGTGGCGAACGCCAGCATGTACGACGGCTCGACCGCCTGCTGGGAAGCGATCGGCATGGCACGCCGCATCACCAAGCGGGGCAAGGCAATCCTGTCGGCGGGCCTCCACCCGCATTACGTCTCGGTCGCGAAGACGATGGCCAAGTACACCGGCGACGTGCTCGACACGACCTCGCCGTGGCTGGTGCCCGACATGGACGTGGATCGCCTGATCGAGAAGATCGACGGCGATACCTCGTGCGTCGTGGTGCAATATCCCGACATCCTCGGCCGCATCGCCGACCTGAAACCGCTCGCCGACGCGTGCCACGCCAACAAGGCGCTGCTGATCGCGGTGGTGACCGAGCCGGTGGCGCTGGGCGCTGTGCGGAGCCCGGGCGAGATGGACGCCGATATCGTCGTCGGCGAGGGCCAGTCGCTCGGCGTCGGCCTTCAATTCGGCGGGCCTTACGTGGGGCTGTTCGGCTGCAAGGATAAATACGTCCGCCAGATGCCCGGCCGCTTGTGCGGCGAGACGGTCGACGCCGACGGCCGCCGCGGCTTCGTGCTGACGCTCTCGACGCGCGAGCAGCATATCCGTCGCGAGAAGGCGACCAGCAACATCTGCACCAACTCCGGCCTGTGCGCGCTCGCCTTCTCGATCCACATGACGCTGCTGGGTGAGGCGGGTCTGCGCCAACTCGCCGCAACCAACCACGCAAACGCGGTCGCCGCGGCGGAGCGGCTGTCGCAGGTACCGGGCGTCAAACTCGTCAACGAGGTCTTCTTCAATGAGTTCACGCTCGACCTGGGTCAGGAAGCGCGACCGATCGTGCGCGCGCTCGCCGACCGCGGCGTGCTCGCGGGCGTGTCGCTCGGCCGGCTCTACCCGGGTGAGAACGAGCTCGCCAACGGCCTGATCGTCGCGGTGACCGAGACGGTCACCTCCGAGGACATCGAGGCACTTGCCACCGCGCTCGAAGAGGTGCTCGCATGACCCGCACTTTGTTGGAGAAGTCGCCACGGGCCGGCACCATGTCGCCTGCGATGCCGAGCGACGTAGAAAACACGTTTAGAACCTCCACTTCCTCCACTTCGGTCCGCCGCGCACTCGCGCCGACCGCCCAGGAGTCCTGATCCGATGGCCATCAACCAGAGCGGCTGGCGTCCCGAGATGAGCGCCAAGGGTGGCGAGACCGCCCCGACCTTCACCGGCAACAAGGCACTGATGCTGGAGGAAAAGCTGATCTTCGAGATCGGCTCGTCCGAGACGACCGGGGTGGAGGTGGCGGAGCCCGTCGCGGCCACGTCGCGGCTCGGCGACCTAGCACGCACCGCACCGATCGGCCTGCCCGGCCTGTCGGAGCCCGAGACGGTGCGCCACTACACCCGGCTCAGCCGGCAGAATTACGCCATCGACCTCGGCCTATTCCCGCTCGGCTCGTGCACCATGAAGCACAACCCGCGCTTGAACGAGAAGATGGCACGGCTCCCCGGTTTCGCTGACGTCCACCCGCTCCAGCCGATCGACACGGTGCAGGGTGCACTGGGCGTCATCCACCAGCTCGCGCATTGGCTCGTCACGCTGACCGGCATGCACTCGGTCGCGATGAGCCCCAAGGCGGGCGCACACGGCGAGCTGTGCGGCATCCTCGCGATCAAGGCCGCGCTTGAGGCGAAGGGCGAGGGGCAGCGCCGCATCATCCTGGTGCCCGAGAGCGCGCACGGCACCAACCCGGCGACCGCGGCTTTCGCGGGCTTCGCGGTCGAGGACATCCCCGCCACCGCCGACGGGCGTGTCGACACCGATGCGCTGATCGCGCGGTTGGGGCCGGACGTCGCGGGCGTGATGATCACCAACCCCAATACCTGCGGGCTGTTCGAGCGCGACCTGAAGACGATCAGCGACGCGGTCCACGCGGCCGGCGGCTACGTCTACTGCGACGGCGCGAACTTTAACGCGATCGTCGGACGCGTGCGCCCGGGCGACCTCGGCGTCGACGCGATGCACATCAACCTGCACAAGACCTTCTCCACGCCCCACGGCGGCGGCGGGCCGGGGTCGGGGCCGGTGGTGTTCTCCGAGCGGCTGACCGCCTTCGCGCCGCTGCCCTTCGTTGAGGAGCAGGACGGCCGCTACGAACTGGTTGAGGAAGAGAACGCCGGCGAGCATCACGCGCAGAGCTTCGGCCGCATGGTCGCGTTCCACGGCCAGATGGGCATGTTCACGCGTGCGCTGACCTACATCCTAAGCCACGGTGCGGACGGCCTGCGTCAGGTGGCGGAGGACGCGGTGCTGAACGCCAATTACGTGTTGCGCAGCCTGGAGGACGTGCTCGACGCTCCGTTCGGCAAGGCGGGGCCGTGCATGCACGAGGCATTGTTCTCCGACGCGAACCTCGCCGACGGCTTCTCGACGCTCGACGTCGCCAAGGGGCTGATCGACGAGGGCTTCCACCCGATGACGGTCTATTTCCCGCTCGTCGTCCACGGCGCGATGCTGGTGGAGCCGACTGAGACCGAGTCGAAGGCGGCACTCGATCAGTTCATCGGTGCACTGCGCTCGGTCGCCGAGCGCGCCAAGGCGGGTGACGCGAGCCTCAAGAGCGCGCCGCACTTCGCCCCGCGCGCGCGGCTCGACGAGACGCTGGCGGCGCGCAAGCCCAAGCTGGTGTGGAAGGAGCCCGCACCGGTCGCGCAAGCCGCCGAGTGAGG
Organism: Sphingomonas hominis; assembly: GCF_013328205.1. Lineage (GTDB taxonomy): Bacteria > Pseudomonadota > Alphaproteobacteria > Sphingomonadales > Sphingomonadaceae > Sphingomonas > Sphingomonas hominis. The sequence goes on from NZ_JABULH010000001.1 coordinate 150,431, forward strand.
CGTGCGCCTGCGCTGCGCGTGATCGCGGCGCTCGCGCTCGCCACCGCGAGCGTCATCGTGCAGCGTGACGATGCTTCGGTCGCCATCTACGGCACCGAAGGTGGCTTGTCGCAGGTGCACCCACGCGTCGAGGGCGGCTGGCCCGCCGCGTTCGTCGCGGACGATCCCGCGACCTCGGTGCCGTATCGGCTCGGCGTCGAGGACGTGTTCCGTCCAGCGCCCTTCGTCGCCGACGTGGCGTTCTGGTATCTGGCCGTCGGTCTGCTGCTGTGGCTCGCGCGCAGGGCCGCGGCTTCCGTTTCGCCGCGACCGTGACTAGCCTAACGCGATGAACGACGCGTCAAGCAATGGGATCAGCTACGCGATCACCTTCGTGATCGTCGCTGGCGTGGTCGCGTTCCGGTGGAAACGGATGAGCCGCGCGCGGCCGTTGAAGCTCGAATGGCTGTGGGTGCTTCCCACGCTTTACGCCGGCTTGTGCGTCATCCTCTACGCGCAGCATCCACCGCAGGGAACCGCGTGGCTGTTTTGCATGGCCGCGGCGGGACTCGGTGCGCTGCTCGGGTGGCAGCGTGGCAAGATGATGCGCATTGCGGTCGATCCCGACACCCATGCGCTAAATCAGCGCGGGTCGCCGGCCGCACTCTTGTTCATCGTCGCGCTGGTCGCCGCGCGCAGCGCCTTGCGTGTCGTGGTGGAGCGCGGCGGCTGGGCGATCGATCCGTTCGTCGTCACCGACGTGCTGATGGCGCTGGCACTCGGGCTGTTCGCGGCGATGCGGGTCGAGATGTTCCTGCGCGGGCGCCGGCTGCTGGCAGGCGCGGTTTAGGCGATCCCCTGCGCCACCGCCTGGCGCGTTTCCTCGCGCCGGCGGACATGCTCGCGCCACACGATGCAGAGGCCGGAGCCGACGATCACCGGCGCACCCGCCCAGGTCGCGGGGGCGGGGAGACGATCGAACACCAGCCAGCCGAGCAGCGTGGCCCACAGCAGCGCGGTGTAATCCATCGGCACCACGGTGGAGACTGGACCCAGCGTCAGCGACCGCGTCATCGCGATCTGCGCCGCGCCGCCGATCACGCCCAGGCCGAGCAGGATCGCCCACACGACCGGCGGGTGCGCGCGAAATGCGAACGGATAGGCGGCACCCAATGGCACCAGCGACAGGAACGAGAACCAGAACACCGTGGTCAACGGTGCCTCGGTCCGCCCGATCGTGCGCAGCAGGATCGAGACGAAGGCGGTGCCCGCCGCCGCGCTCAACCCGGTCACCACACCGATCAGCGGAAAGCCGCCACCGCCCGGCTGCGCGACGATCATCACGCCCACGAACCCCGCGAACACCGCCGCCCAGCGCCGCCATCCGGTCGGCTCGTGCAGGATCAGTGCGCCGAGCACGGTGGCAAAGATCGGCATCGAGAAGCCCAGGGTCGTCGCCTCGGCGAGCGGCAGCATGGTGAGCGTCCCGAACGTCAGCGCCATCGCGGTCAACCCGAGCACCGCGCGCGCCACGTGCGCGCCGAAGCGCTGGGTGCTGAGGCTGCGCATGCCCGGCCCGCTCGCCACGATCGCACCGACCAGCAGCGTCGCGCCGAACTGCCGCCAGAACATGATCTCGGGCAAGGACGCGCCGCGCGCCTCGGCCAGCTTGATCCCGACGTTCATGAACGCGAACAGCACCACCGACAGCAGCCGCAGCGCGATGGCGAGCAGCACGCGATCGCTCGCGCTTCGGTTGTTGTCAGGTGCAGCCACCCGCCGCGCTTCCTCGATCGAGTGGCGCGGCGCAACCGGCAACCGATCGTTCAGCGCGCGCAGGTGCTCGCTGCGCTCGAGTCGAGATCGAGGCAGCGGCCGTCGAGGCCCGAGACGGGCAGGTCGATCGTCGCGGCGAGCGTGGGCACGATGTCGACCGTTTCGACCGACAGCGGCTGCTCGAACCCGGCCATTCCCTTGCGCCAGAACATCATCGGCACGCGGCGGTCGTAATCCCACGGCGAGCCGTGCGTCTCGACATAGCCTGGGCCGGGCTTGGCGATCGTGGTCACGCGCGGGCGCAGCAGGACGAGGAAGTCGCCCGAGCGGTCGGGGTCGAACGAGGCGCGCGCACGCTCGGCGAGCGTCCAGGTCTCGGGCGGCGTGGTCGGCATCGGCGTGGCGGCGATCTGCTGCCGGGTCAGCGCGGCGGCGACCTGCGGCTGCGCGGTGAAGCGCTTCACCGCTTCCGCGACCACCGCAGCGCGGCGAGCGGCGGGCACGTCGTCGGCGACATAGACGTCGCCTTCGCTGGCGAGCAGCACCGGACCCGCGACCCCGAAGTCACGCCCGATCGCCGCGCCGATCGCCTTGGCGGTCACGTCGGCGTTGACGCGCGCTTCCATCGGCATCGCGCGCTGCTGCTGCCGCTCGGTCATGTCGTGCGCGCCGTGGTCGGCCGTCAGCACGACCTCGTAATCGAGCCCCCATTGGTCGAGCTGCGCGAGGAAGCCACCGATCGAACGGTCGAGCTCGTTCATCTGGATGCACATCTCCGACCCTTGCGTGCCGGTGGCGTGCCCGATGTAATCGGTCGCCGACGCGCCGACCGCGATGATGTCGGTCTGTGGTCCACGCCCCAACTTCATGTCGCCGATCAGTGCGGCGGCGAGCGCGAACACCGCGCCGTCGCTCGCGGGCGACGCGCGAAACGCCTTGGCGTCGCCCGCCTGCCGCTCGAACCGGCCGGTGCCCAGCGTCTGGTCGCCTACCTGCACCGGCATGGCAACGCTGCGGCAATAGCCCGGCAGTTCAAGCCCCGCCTGCGGCTTGGCGAGCAGCGCCGTCACCGCCGCGTTGGTGCGCAGAACCGCGGGCGGCGCCTTGCGCCCGGCGTAGGAGATGAAGTCCTTCCCGCCCCAGAACCACAGCTCATCGACCTTGTGGCCGCCCATCATGATCGCGGCGCGGTCTTTCCCCGCGACCGAGACGACGCGGGTGCGCGGGTCACGCGCCTTCATCATCTCGCCCAACGTCGGCACCTTCAGGTGCACGTCGCTCGGCACGTATTTCTCGTGATCGCTGCCGGCCGCCGCCTCGTCCTCGGCGCAATAAACCTGCTTGTCCTCGCGGCCGGCGCGCTGGTTGATCCAGGTGTTGGCGACGATCCCGGTATGCGCCGGGCGCATGCCGGTCAGGATGGTCGAATGGCCGGGGCAGGTCTCGGTCGCGGCGTGGCTCTGATAGCCGGACGGAAACACTGCGCCCGTCATCAGCCGCGCGAAGCCGTCGGTGAAATGGTTGCGGTACTGCGCGAACAGATCGGCGGAGAGTTGGTCGACCGAGATCGCGACGATCAGCTTCGGCGGCGTGCGCGGTGCGGCCGGCGCGGCGGTTTCGCTCTTTGGCGCGACGACGGGCGCTGCGGGCGCACGCTCGCGCGCCTCGCGTGAGTTCTGTGCGGCGGCAGGCAGCGCGAGTGCAGACGACAGGAGCAGCGCGGCGGCGAGGGCTTTCATGAGCAACCTTGATGCAAAGCGGGATGGGCGCGGCTATGAGCCGGGGTCGATGGTCAGGCAAGCTGTGCGCGCGGCGCTTTTCATTCTGATGACGGTGGCGGCACTCGGGTCACCGATGGCGTGGGCGCAGGCTCAGGCCCAAGTACCGGGTGCCAAGCACATACGCCTGACCTTGGTGGCCGAGAGTGACCAGCCGCGCAGCGGCAGCACGATGCGTGTCGCGTTCGAGGCGGTGCCGGAAGCCGGCTGGCACGGTTACTGGAAGAACCCGGGCGACGCGGGCGTCGAGACGCAGGTCGCCTGGACGCTGCCCGCGGGGGCGAGCGCCAGCCCCTTGCGCTATCCAGTACCCGGACGGCTGCTGATCGCCGGGCTGATGAACTACGTCTACGAGCGGCCGTTCGCACTTCTCGCCGACGTGACGCTGCCCACCGGGCTCGTCGCGGGCACGCGGGTGCCGATCGTGGCGAAACTCACCTATCTCGTCTGCACCGAACAGATCTGCGTGCCCGAACAGCAGGAAGTTGCGACCAGCGTGACGATCGGCGACGGCGCGATCGCGCCCGAGCGGCGCGCGGCGTTCGACGCCCACGCGCGCGCGATCCCGCGTCCGCTCGGCTCACCCGCCACCTATCAGGTCGAGCAGGGCCGCTTGCGGCTCTCTATACCGTATCCTGCCGATGCGGGGCTGGGGGAAGCGTGGTTCTACCCCGCGGCCAGCGGCGTGATCGACATGGCCGCGCCGCAGCAGGTGACGCGCGACGGCGACCGCGTGGTGATCGAGACTAAGCCCGCCGCAACCGCGCCCACCGGTAGGATCGAGGGCGTGCTGGCAACCGCCGACGGGCAGGGCTTCGCGCTGTCGGCGACGCCCGGCATGGTCGCCGCAGCTCAGGTAGGCGGCGGCTTGTGGTCGGCGGCGCTGCTCGCCTTCGGCGGCGCGCTGCTCGGCGGGTTGCTGCTCAACGTCATGCCGTGCGTGTTCCCGATCCTGAGCTTGAAGGCCTTGAGCCTCGCCAAGTCGGGCGAGAGCGAGGCGCACGCGCGCGCCGAGGCATTGGCCTATACCGCGGGCGTAGTGCTCGTCTGTTTGGCGCTGGGTGGCGTGCTGCTCGCACTTCGCGCGGGCGGGGCGAGTGCCGGCTGGGCGTTCCAGTTACAGGACCCGCGCGTCGTCGGCGTGCTGCTGATCCTGGTCGCAGCGATCGCGCTCAATCTGGCGGGGCTGTTCGAGCTGCCGACGCCGCGCTTCGCGAGCACGAGTGGTGTGGGCGGCGCGTTCATGACCGGCGCGCTCGCCGCTTTCGTCGCGACGCCGTGCACGGGTCCGTTCATGGGCGCGGCACTCGGCGCGGCGCTGGTGCTGCCCGCGGTCGCGGCGATGGCGGTGTTCGCCGGGCTGGGGATCGGGATCGCGCTGCCGTTCCTGGCACTCGGCTTCGTGCCGGCGCTCAGGCGGCGATTGCCGCGGCCGGGCGCGTGGATGCAGCGGCTGCGCCACATCCTGTCGGTGCCGATGTTCCTGACCGCGCTCGCGCTCGCCTGGGTGCTGGGGCGGCAGGCCGGGGTGGACGGCATGACGCTGGGGCTGGCCGCGGTCCTGCTCGCGAGCCTCGGGCTGTGGTGGACCGGCCGCCGCCAGCACGCGGGTGCAGAGCGCGCCGGCGGGCCGGGCGTGGTCGCGCTGCTGGCGGGGCTCGCGCTCGTGCTGGTCGTGCGCGCGGCGCCGACCAACGCGGCGGCTGCGGCCGCGCTGCCGGGAGCGGAGCCGTTCAGCGAGGCCCGGCTCGCCGCACTGCGTGCCGAGGGTCGCCCGGTGTTCGCGTATTTCACCGCCGACTGGTGCCTGACGTGCAAGGTGAACGAGAAAGCGGCGATCGAGACCGCGGCGGTGGCGGAGGCATTCGGACGTGGCAAGGTGGCGGTGCTGGTCGGCGACTGGACCGACGGCGACCCCGCGCTCGGCCGCTTCATCGAACAACACAATCGCGCCGGCGTGCCGCTGTACCTGTGGTACGCCAAGGGGGCGGACGCGCCGCGCGTGCTGCCGCAGATCCTCACCAAATCGACCCTGACCACGCTATCGTCCTGACATGGGATAAAGTGTGAAGCAGCTTTGTACCCCCGCATGCGTCCAAATCGCATCGCGAGCGTTACGACCGGCATGGGGACACAGGCATTCGACGAGATCATGGGCGCACCCGAGCATGAGGGCGCCCGCACCGAATTGGTCGAATTGTGCCATTGGCTGCAGGCAACACCGTCCGACGAACTGCGCCGTCGCCAGCAATCGGCCGAGACGACGTTCCGCCAACTCGGCATCACCTTTGCCGTGTATGGCGAGAGCGAGGCGTCGGAGCGGATTATCCCGTTCGACATCGTGCCGCGCGTGTTCATGGCGAGCGAATGGGCGCGCCTGTCCGAAGGGCTGGTACAGCGCGTCGAGGCGATCAACGCCTTTCTTCACGACATCTACGGCGAGCGCCGTATCCTGAAAGAAGGCGTGCTTCCTGATGACCTGATCCTCGGCAACGCGCAATTCCGTCCCGAGGTCGCCGGCATCCGCCCGCCGCACGACGTGTGGGCGCACATCTGCGGCATCGACCTGGTGCGCACCGGCCCGAACGACTTCTTCGTGCTGGAGGACAATGCGCGCACGCCGTCGGGGGTCAGCTACATGCTGGAGAACCGCGAGGCGATGGTGCGGCTGTGCCCCGAATTGTTCTCGCTGTTCCGCGTCGCGGCGGTGGACAGTTACCCCGATACGCTGCTGGAGACGATGCGCTCGGTCAGCCCGTATGCGCGCGGGCAGAACCCGACCTGCGTCGTGCTGACGCCCGGCCATTATAATTCGGCGTACTACGAGCACAGCTTTCTCGCCGACTCGATGGGGGTGGAGCTGGTCGAGGCGGCCGACCTCGTCGTCGATGACGACGTGGTCTATATGCGCACGATCGGCGGGCGCGTGCGCGTCGACGTGATCTACCGCCGCGTCGACGACGACTTCCTCGATCCTTTAGTGTTCCGGCCCGATTCGATGCTCGGCGTGCCCGGACTGATCGCCGCTTATGCCGCGGGCAACGTCGCGATCATCAACGCACCGGGCAACGGTATCGCCGACGACAAGGCGATCTACAGCTACATGCCCGAGATCGTGCGCTTCTATTCGGGTGGCGAGGCGAAGCTGCCCAACGTCGAGACGTGGCGCTGCCGCGAGCCGCAGGCACTCAAATATGTGCTCGACCATCTCGACCAACTCGTCGTCAAGCTGGTCGACGGCTCGGGTGGCTACGGCATGCTGGTCGGGCCAACTGCGTCCCGCTCCGAGATCGAGGCGTTCCGCGCCGCGCTGATCGCCGAGCCACACCGCTACATCGCACAGCCGACGCTCGCACTGTCGACCGTTCCGACGCTCGCCGATCAGGGACTGTCGCCGCGCCACGTCGATTTCCGCCCGTTCGTGCTGACGGGGTCGAAGGGGGTCAAGGTAATCCCCGGCGGGCTGACCCGCGTCGCGCTCAAGGAAGGATCGTTGGTCGTCAATTCGAGCCAGGGCGGCGGCACCAAGGATTCGTTCGTGTTGATGGACGACGCGGGCGGCATGACGCAGTCGATGGGTGGCATGACGCAGCGCATGGGCGAGGGGATGACGCAGACCATCGGCGGCGTCGACCTGACGCAGGAGGCGCGCTGATGCTCAGCCGCACCGCCGCCTCGCTCTACTGGCTCGGGCGTTACCTGGAGCGTGCCGACTTCATCGCCCGGCTGGTCGAGGCGACCGTCCGCCTCGACGTGCTGTCGTCGCGCCCGGCGGGGGAGGCGGCGTGGCGCTCCGCGCTGACCGTCACCGATACCGAGGCCGCATTCGAAGCGAGCGGCGCGCCGCTCACGCGTGAGGCGGTAGTCGCCTTTCTGATCACCGACGCGTCGCACCCCGGCTCGATCGTCCGCTGCCTCCATGCCGCGCGCGACAATGCGCGCGCAGTGCGCACCGCGCTCAGCCGCGAGGCGTGGAGCGCGATCAACAGCGCTTGGCTGATCTTCGACCGCCGCATGACGCCGCTCGACTCCACCGCGACGCTGGGGCTGGTCGAGTCGGTCAAGGCGGAGACGCGCGGGTTCGAGGGCGCGGTGCACCGCATGCTGCGCAATCAGACGACCCTGTTCATCCGGCTCGGTCAGGTGATCGAACGCGCCGACGACACCGCGCGATTGCTCGACGTCAAATACCACATCCTGCTGCCCGCGGGCGAGCCGGTAGGCGGCACCGTCGACCGCGACCAATGGACCACCATCCTGCAGACGGTATCCGCCGTGACTGCCTATCGCTGGCTCTACAACGACGGATTGCAGCCGGCGAACGTCATCGACCTGCTGCTCAGCCGCGTCGAGCTGCCGCGCAGCCTGGCTGCGTCGATCGAGGAAACGGTGTCGATCCTCAACGCGCTCGCCAAGTCGCTCGGCGGGCAAGGCGAGGCCGACCGGATGGCGCGCGGCCGTCACCAGCGCTTCGTCCACACGCGCACCGGCGACGTGATCGCGGGCGGGCTGCACCAGCATCTCGAAGCGCTGATTACCGAGAACGATCAACTGCACGCGGCGATCGGCCGCCAGTTCAAGTTCAACTGAGATGCGGCTGTCGATCGACCATCGCACCACCTATCGCTTCACCGAGCCGCAGGCGCGCGTGGTGCAATTGCTGCGCATGACGCCGCGCAACACGCATGATCAGATCGTCGCCGACTGGCATATCGCGCTCGATTGCGACGCACGGATCACCGAAGGGCAGGACGGGTTCGGCAACGCGACCACGATGCTCTACATCGATGGTCCGGTCGAGCGGATCGATCTGTCGGTGACGGGCGAGGTCGTGACCAGCCACTCCGACGGCGTGCTCCACGGCACGCTGGAGCCGATGCCGGCGAAGTTGTTTCTGCGCGACACCCCGCTGACGCAGGCGGGTGCGGCAATCACCGCCTTCGCGCGCGAGCAGGTGGCGGATGAGCGCGACACGATCGCCGCGCTCCACCGATTGAACCGCGCGATCGGCGAGCGGCAAACACTGTCGCGCGGGCGACCCGAGCCGGGGCTGTCGGCCGAGGATGCCTTTGCCCGCTCCAGCGCGACGCCGCGCGACTTGGCGCACGTCTTCATCGCCGCGGCGCGCGCGCGCGGCATCCCGGCGCGCTACGTGTCGGGTTACTGCGACATCGCCGACGACCGCCGTTCCGCACCGCACGGCTGGGCCGACGCCTGGGTCGAGGGGCTGGGTTGGGTCGGGTTCGACCCCACATTGCGGCTCTCGCCGGAGGAGCATCACGTCCGCGTCGCGGTCGGTCTCGACGCGGTGGGTGCCGCGCCGGTCGCCGGCACGCGCATGGGCGAGGGCGACGAGTGCCTCGACGTTGCCGTGACGGTCAACCGCGAGGAATAATTCGAGCGGTCCGACGTGCGCCTGCTTTGGTCCCGGACGATCCGTTGCGAGAACCGGAAACACGGTAAGCTGAGCGGCGTCATTGAAATCTAAGCCGGCAGCTTGACCCGCGCCGCTGCGGGCACCGCGTCATCCTCCAGCAACGCCCAGCCGCGCGGACCCAGTACCTCAATTGGGCGATAGCGCGTCTTATATGCCATCCGCGCCGACCCCTTCACCCAGTAACCCAGATAGACATAGTCCAGCCCCGCCTCATGCGCGCGCTGGATGTGATCGAGGATGATGAGGTTGCCGAGGCCCGGCCACGCCGCATCGTCGGGCTCGAAGAAGCTGTAGATCATCGACAAACCGTCCGCCTGCCGGTCGGTCAGGCACGCGCCGATCAGCGCGCCGGGCACGCCATTCTCCGCCGACGCGCGATATTCGACGATCACCGAATTGACCGGCGATTGCTCGACCATGTCGGCGTAATCCATCTCGTCCATGCCGACCATGCCGCCGGTCGGATGGCGCGCGGCGAGGTAGCGGCGCAGCAACTGGTACTGCTCGTCGGTGGCCCAGGGGCGACAGGCGCTGATCTCGACATCGGCGTGGCGCCGCATCAACTTGCGCTGCGTCGTGTTGGCGCGGAACTCGTGTGCCAGCACGCGCACCGACACGCAGGCCGCGCACCCCGCGCACGATGGGCGATAGGCGACCGACTGGCTGCGGCGAAACCCGATCCGGCCGAGCGCGTCGTTCAGCTCGGTCGCGTGCGGGCCGGACAATTCGGTGAACACCTTCCGCTCCTGCCGCCCCGGCAAATACGGGCACGGCTGCGGGCTAGTCACGAAGAAGCGCGGAAAACGAAAAGGCGCGGTCACCGCCGACGGGTCTCCTGATGCGCGCGTCGCTCGACGCCCGCGATCTGCATATGAGTAGGCGCAAACGGCGTGAAAAGCGCTTTTACCATGATTAAGGGTTAACGCACGCGGCGCTCAGGCGAGTTCAACCGTGCTCACCTCGTAGCCTGCGTCGCGCAGCGCGGTGACCAGCCCGTCCAGGTGCGCGCGGTCGCGTGCCTCGCACTCGATGTCGGTGATCAGTCCCTTGGCCGGCAGCGTGGTGAACACGCGCTGGTGGTACACCTCGATGATGTTGACGCGCTCTTGGTCGAAGATGCGCGCGACGTTGAACAACGCGCCGGGCTGATCCTGCAACCGGATGCGCAGCCGCGCGAGTCGCCCCGAGCGTGCGAGGTCGCGCAGCAGCACGTTGGCGAGCAACCGCGTGTCGATGTTGCCGCCGCACAGCACGACGCCGACGGTGCGGCCCTTGAACCGGTCGGGATGCTGGAGCAGCGCGGCAAGCCCCGCGGCACCGGCACCCTCGACCACCGTTTTCTCGATCTGCAGCAGCAGGCTGACCGCTTCCTCAAGACTCCGCTCGGACACCAGCACGATGTCGTCGACCAGCTCGCGCACCATCATCGAGGTGATGCCGCCGGGTTCCTTTACCGCGATGCCCTCCGCCAGCGTGTCGCCCGCGCACGGCATCTGCGTGCCGTTCACGCGGTTGTACATCGAGGGGTAGAGTTCCGCCTCGACGCCGACCACCTCGATCGCGTAGTCCGCGCCGCGCGCCACGGTCGCCATGCCCGAGATCAGCCCGCCGCCCCCGATCGGCACCACCAACGTGTCGATCGCGGGCACGTCCGCCAGCATCTCGACCGCGACCGTGCCAGTGCCGGCGATGACGCGCGGGTCGTCGAACGGGTGGACGAAGGTGTAGCCGTGCTCCGCCTCCAGCACACGCGCGTGGGCGTAGGCGGCGTCGAAGGTCTCGCCTTCCAGGATCACAGTCGCGCCGTGGCCCTTGGTCTGCGTCACCTTCACGATCGGCGTGTTGCGCGGCATCACGATCGTCGCGGGCACGCCCAGCCGATTGGCGTGATAGGCCAGCCCCTGCGCATGGTTGCCCGCCGACGCCGCGATCACACCCTTCGCGCGCGCCTCGTCCGACAGTTGCAGCAGGGTGTTGAGCGCGCCGCGCTCTTTGTAGGCGGCGGTGAATTGCAGGTTCTCGAACTTCAGGTACACCGTCGCGCCGGTCAGCTGGCTCAGCGTCCGGCTGATCAGCGTCGGCGTGCGCACCACCTGATCCTCGATCCGCCGATGCGCCATCGCCACGTCGGCGCAGGTGACGGGAAGCGGGGTGCCGGACGCTTGGGTGGAGGATGCGAGCTGGGTGGCCATCGCAGCGCCGTAGCGGAATGTGCGCGACAGAGGAACACCCGCGGTTTTGGCTCGTCATGGCGCACAGGAACACGCCCGTGCACCCCGGCATTCAGCGTCATGTGCAGCGTTACTTCTTCTCGCTCCGGATCGCCGCAATGGTGATCGTCGCGGGGCTGATCTATTCCGCGCTCGACCTGTGGTGGCATGGCTTCGTCGTGGTGCATGACCCGATGCGGCTGGTGCGCGCCGCCGCGATCGAGGATGGCGGCGCGCGCCGCCCGATGCGTTCATTCTCACCCGGCTACTGGGCGACGCGCCCGACGCTGGACGGTGTGATCCGCATTACCTGCCGCAACGGCATGCAGGTCGCGCGCGGCGACGTGCAGCCCGGACGCCAGACCAGCTATACCGTGACGCGCGACGATTGTGCCCGTGCGCAATGACGGGGTGTTCGCGGCCGTGTGCCGTGCAGGGAAGCTCGAGCCCAGGTGCGCCGGCGCATCGGCGGTGGTCCGCCACGCTCACCTGATCTAAGGAGCTTGCCATGAAGATCGCATTCATCGGTACCGGCGTCATGGGCGCTCCCATGGCGCGCCACCTGTCCGACGCGGGCCATGACGTGTCCGTGTTCAACCGCACGCGCGCCAAGGCGGAGGCAACCGGTCTGACCGTCGCCGACACGCCCGCCGCCGCGGCGAAGGAGTGCGACGCGGTGGTCACCTGCGTCGGCAACGATGCCGATCTGGAAGCAGTGACGCTCGGTGCCGACGGCGCGTTCGCCGCGATGCGCGACGATGCGGTGTTCATCGATCACACCACCGTGTCGGCCGCAATCGCGCAACGGCTCGCCGCCGCGCGCGCGCTCGTGGTCGATGCGCCGGTCTCGGGCGGGCAGGCGGGGGCGGAGGCCGGCACACTGTCGATCATGTGCGGCGGCACCGCGGCGGCGATGGCGAAGGCCGAGCCCGTGATGCAGGCCTATGCCGCGCGCATCGTTCACGTCGGCGCGGCGGGCGCGGGACAGCAGACCAAGATGGTCAACCAGATCTGCATCGCGGGCGTGTTGCAGGGAGTGAGCGAGGGGCTGCGGTTCGCGCAGAAGAGCGGCCTCGATCTGTCCAAGGTGTTTGAGGCGATCTCGGGCGGCGCGGCGCAGAGCTGGCAGATGAACAACCGCTGGCAGTCGATGAGCGAGGACCGCTTCGACTTCGGTTTCGCGATCGATTGGATGCGCAAGGATCTGGGACTCGCGCTGGACGAGGCACGACGGATCGATGCGGCATTGCCGATGGCGGCGCTGGTGGATCAATTCTACGCCGAGGTGCAGGCGATCGGCGGCGCGCGGCAGGACACCAGCGCGCTGGTCCGACGCCTGCCGAAATAACGACTAACCTGATCGACATCACCGTACCAGGTTAGTCGTTTGACAGCCTAAGCATCTATTTCTCCTCAACTTTGGCTACAGCGGTCACCCGTCGGAACGATCGACGGCGATCGTCTCTTTCACTCCTGGTCCATCATGAGTGGACAGGGCGGAGACACGTTGATGGCAGATCCCGAAGACCGGCGCACCGATGGCGCGCCGCCGAACCACATCCATATCGAGACCAAGAAGACCAACTGGCTCGCGTGGATCGCGCTGATCGCCGGCGTGCTGGCACTGCTGTTCGCCCTGTCGCGCTGCGATCGCGACGACGCGCAGACAACGGTTACCAACACCAACACCAGCACCGCGAACGAGGAAGTGGTCGCCGCGACGCCGGGCGCGCCGGAGTCGACCGTGCTGGCGAGCACGACCGGGCTCGGTGCTTATCTCGCCGGTAACGAGGCGGTGCCGCGGCGTTTCGCGTTCGACACGCTGAAGTTCGACACCGCCAAGAGCGATCTGCGTGCCGTCGACCAGGCCGCGGTCGATCAGGTCGCAACCGTCCTGAAGGATTATTCCACCGCCCGCGTCCGCATCGCCGGCTACGCCGACGCGCGCGGACCCGACGCCGCCAATATCGCGCTCGGCAAGGCGCGCGCCGACAGCGTCAAGGCGGCTTTGGTCGCCAAGGGCATCGACGCCAACCGCATCGACACCGCCAGCGGCGGCGAAGGCGATCCGGTCGACACCAACGCGACCGGCGCCGGACAGGCGGAGAACCGCCGCACCGAGATCGCGGTCACCAGCCGCTAAGCAACCGAAAGGACCACCGACATGGCACGTACCATTACCGCATTGTTCGACACCCGCGCCGATGCCGAAGCCGGCGGCGCGCGCCTGCGCCAGGCCGGCGTCGATGCCAGCAACGTCCACGTCCACGATCAGGGCACGCACAAGACCAGCGGCGATTACTCGACGCACGAGGACCGCGGCCTATGGGCGTCGATCAAGCATGCGTTCCTGCCCGACGAGGATCGCCACACCTACGAGGAAGGCATCCGCCGCGGCGGGTTCCTGCTGACCGCCGACGTCGACGACGACCGCACCTCGACCGCGGTCGACGCGCTGGAGAATGCGAATGCGGTCGACCTCGACGCGCGCAGCCAGCAGTGGCGCGAGGATGGCTGGGACTATCCCGCAACGCAGGTCGGCGCGTTCGGCCGCGTCGATGGCGCCGACGAGCAATACGGCATCCGCGATCCCGAATATGACGGCTCGCGCTACCGCTCTTACGCGGCGGGCACGGCACGGCGCACCGACGAATTCTGATGGCTCGCTCGTACCGGCTCGGCTCGCGCCGCGCTGGTACGGGGATCCTGCGGGTGCGATCGAGAGGATCGCCCCGCTTATTGTCCTGATGGCCGGACGAACTATCGCGCCGCGAATGCCGTGCGATACTCTGGCTTCACCGCGGCGGCGATCGCCGGTGTGACCGGCAGCGTCACCTCATACGCGCCCTCAGCGTAGGAGCCGGCGACATAAGGGTCAGCGATCAACCCGATCCGATCGATCCGCTGGCGATCGGTTGAGCCGAGCAGCAGCGTCAGTTCGTTGAGTGGCGGACATTTGCTGAACGTATCGCTCGTGTCCTGATAGGGCGCGAGCCGACGGGTGCGCTCCGCCTTCAGCCGCCCGCAATAGATTGGCGCGATGATCCGCGTCAGCGCCGCTTGCGAGGTGAACACGGTGATTGGCTCGACGCTCGCACCGCGCTGCTTATCCCACAACAAAGCGCCCGAGGATGGATTGCCGTGCGCGCCGCCGGTATATTCGTAGGCGTCGGACGATAGGCTGAGAAAGCGCGGCGTGCTGGTCACCACCTTCCACGTCTTCTGCGTGTCGTAGGCGCGAAACGGAAAGCCGTCTTTCTTCGACTCACGGCGTGCCGCTGCGGCGTCGCGCGCGGTAAGCTGCTTCAACTCGGTACGTTCCGCCTCGAGTGAGGCGCGCAATCGTGGGATCGCCGCAGCTTCGGCCGGATAGCTGTAAGCGAAGCTGTAGTCGGCGGTTTTGACCCTCTCTGCCGCAGCGCTTGCCGTCGTCGCCACCATCGCCACCGCTGCCACCAGAACCCGCATCGCCCGCTCTCGCCAAAGTTGCTCGGTCGTCATAGAGCGAGACACATGTACGTCCGCTGTCGTTCCCGCCGCCTTCCGTTTCTCGCCTGCGCCGCCGCGCTGGTCGCCGCCACACCCGCTTTCGCCGACGCGCTGATCGACAATGTCGCGGGCGTGACGCTCGACAAGGCCGGCCGAGTGGTCCGCTTCAAGGCACTGGTGATCGACAAGGCCGGTCGTGTCGTCCGCCTGGTCGCCCCGGACGAGCAACCGCCGAAGCGGACCAAGAAGAATCCGGGGCCGGTGTATGATTGGCGCGCCGACATGAAGGGGCGCGTGCTCGTGCCGGGAATGATTGACGCGCACGGCCACGTGATCGAACTGGGGTTGCAGGCGCTGACGCTCGACCTGTCGGACACGACCTCGCTCGACATGGCGAAGGCGAAGATCGCCGCTTATGCCAAGGGCAATCCCGATCGCGCCTGGATCATCGGCACCGGCTGGAACCAGGAGAAATGGGGGCTCGGCCGCTTTCCGACCGCGGCCGACCTCGACGCGGTCGTCGCGGACCGTCCGGTCTACCTGTCGCGCGCCGATGGCCACGCCGCTTGGGCGAACAGCGCGGCGATGCGCGCCGCCAAGATCACGGCGGCCACCACGTCGCCCGCCGGCGGGCGGATCGAGAAGGGCGCGAACGGCGCGCCCGCGGGCGTCTTCGTCGATGCCGCCACGCAACTATTCGACCGCGCCGTCCCGCCGGTCAGCCCGAAGGACCGCACCGCCGCGTTCCTGAAGGCGCAAGCGATCCTGCTCGGCTACGGCGTCACCGCGGTCGCCGACATGGGCTCGACGGTCGAGGATTGGATGACCTATCGCCGGATGGGCGACATCGGCGCGCTGCGCGTGCGGATCATGTCCTATGGCCACGGCATCGATACCACGGTGATGATCGGCGGCACCGGCCCGACGCCGTGGCTCTACGACGATCGCTTGAAGCTCGAAGGCGTCAAGATCTACTCGGACGGTGCGCTCGGCTCGCGCGGGGCGTGGTTGAAGGCGCCCTATGTCGATGCAGCCGGCAACCGCGGGCTCGGCTTCCTGACCGACGACCAATTGCAGAACACGATGAGCCGCGCGGCGATGGACAATTACCAGGTCGCGGTTCACGCGATCGGCGACCGCGCCAACCAGCAGGCGCTCGACGCGATCGCCGAGCTGTCGCAGACCTACAAGGGCGATCGCCGCTGGCGGATCGAGCACGCGCAGGTGGTCGATCCCGCCGATCTGCCGCGCTTCGGCAAGAACGGCATCATCGCCTCGATGCAGCCGACGCACGCGACCGGCGACCGCGTGATGGCGGAAGCGCGGCTGGGGCAGGCGCGGCTGGCCGGTGCGTATGCGTGGCGTTCGATGCTGGCGAACGGGGCCGGGCTCGCATTCGGCTCCGACTTCCCGGTCGAGCGGCCTGATCCCTGGGCCGGCTGGGCCGCCGCCTTCACCCGCACCGACGCGAACGGCGAGCCCGCGGGCGGATGGCGTCCGGAGGAGGCCGTCACCCGCGAGCAGGCATGGTGGGCGTTCACCGGCGGCGCGGCTTATGCGGGCTTCGCGGAAAGCAAGTTCGGCAATCTCGCGCCCGGACAAAAGGCCGACTTCCTGATCGTCGACCGCGATCCCGCGACCGTGGCACCGGCGGACTTGCGCCAGACCAAGGTGCTCGAAACCTGGATCGGCGGAGAGAAGGCGTGGGAACGCAAGTAACGCCGCATACCCACCATCAACGATAAACCCTCAAGGAGAACACGGATGTCGGACACGTTCACGGGCCTCGAACTGCGCTCCACCGCGACCGAGGAGGGTACGCTGGTGCTCAGCCTCGAGGAGACGACGCTGACCCCGCCGGGCGAGGGCGAGATCGTCGTTCGCGTCGAGGCCGCGCCGATCAACCCGTCCGACCTGGGGCTGCTGCTCGGCCCGGCGGACGTGTCGACGCTCCAAACCTCGGGCCACGCCGACCGTCCGACCGTCACCTTTCAGATCGCGCGCGAGCGCCAGGGCGGGGTGCGCGCGCGGCTCGGCCAGTCGCTGCCCGTTGGTAACGAAGGCGCGGGCACCGTCGTCGCGGCGGGCGCGGGCGCGGAAGGTCTGCAGGGCCGCCGGGTCGGCATGATGGGCGGCGCGATGTACGCGCAGTTCCGCAAGCTCAAGGCACGCGACGTCGTGCCGCTGCCCGAAGGTGCGAGTGCGGCGGACGGCGCGTCGATGTTCGTCAACCCGCTGACCGCCTTGGGCTTCGTCGAGACCGCGCGGATGGAGGGGCACAAGGCAATCGTCCACACCGCCGCCGCGTCGAACCTGGGGCAGATGCTGCAGAAGATCTGCCTCGCCGACGGTGTGCCGCTGGTCAACATCGTCCGCTCGGAGGAGCAGGCGACGATCCTGCGCGACATTGGCGCGACCTACGTGCTCAACAGCCGCGACGAGGATTTCCGCCGCAAGCTGGTCGACGCGATCGCGGAAACGCAGGCGACCGTCGCCTTCGACGCGATCGGCGGCGGCTCGCTCGGCAGCGACATCGTGCAGGCGATGGAACAGGCCGCGGCGCGCAACATGAAGGAATTCAGCCGCTACGGGTCGGACAGCTTCAAGCAGCTCTACATCTACGGCGCGCTGGACCTGTCGCCGACGGTGCTCAACCGGCTCGCCTTCGGGTTCCAGTGGAGCGTGTCGGGCTGGCTGCTCACCCCGTTCATGAAGCGCGCCGGCGCCGAGGTGGTCGGCCGCATGCGTCAGCGCGTGGTCGACGAACTCACCACGACCTTTGCCAGCAACTACACCCGCACCATCGCCCTAGCCGAAGCGCTCGATCCCGAGGTCATTCGCGCCTACGACCGCAAAGCGACCGGCGAGAAGTATTTGATCGACCCGAGCCGGTAAGCCTCAACCTGCCTCCTCATAAGGGGCAGGTGGTCTGGGGTCGGGCGGCATCAACACGACTTCGATACCATGCCGGACAAGGTGTGAACCCAGCCTTCTGTCGTCGCCCCGGACTTGATCCGGGGCGACGTTTTCTCTCTTCGCCACCAGGACGCGGGACCCCGGATCAACTCCGGGATGACCTAGGTACGCGAAAGGTGCCAATTACTCGTCGGCGCCCAGCGCCCGCTTCGCCGCCTCGACTTCCTCGTCGCTGGGCGGCGTCGGCAGTTCCTCACCCGGCGCGAGCGCGTCGTCGGGGATACCCGGCCCCAAGCTCGATATACTGTCGTCGAGCGGGCGGCCGTTGGGGCCGTCGGTGATTTTGCTGCGATCGTCACTCATGCCGGGAACAGCGCGTCGTCCGTCCGAACGTTCCCGTCAGCGCAACGCGCGCACCGCCGGCGTGTCGAGGCAGCGCAACATCGCCGCGCGCGACATCGGCGGCGCGGACGGGCGCGTCGCGGCCGGCGCGATCTCCTGCGGCTGCCCGAGCGCCACGCCCGCGAAGCCGTTACCCCCGGTGCAGCGCATCGCTGCCGAAAGCAGCCGCGGCGGCGTGTCATACCCCTCGTACGACAGACGGAACGTGCCCCAATGGATCGGCATCCCGCGCGCCGCACCGAGCCGCTGGTAGACGAGCGCCGCTTCCGCCGGCCCAATATGGCTGCCCGACGACATCTGCCCGGCTGCGAAGCGGAACGCGCCGATCGGGATCAGCGCCAGCCGCACCGGTCCGAGCGCCGCCGCCTCTCCCGGCCACCTGCCGTCGCCGAAGCCGGTGTCGCCGGCGAAAAACAGATTGCCCCCGCGCGGGAAGGATACAACGAAGCTCGACCACAGCGCCCGGTTGCGGTCAGTGAACCAGCGGCTGCCCCAATGGTGATTGCGCGTTACCGCCACGCTGACACCGGAGCGGACGGCCACGCGTCCGCCCCAATCGAGCGCGGTCGCCTTTGCCCCCGTTTGCGCGATCACGCTGTCGTTGCCCAGGCTGGTGACGATCGTCGGCCGGTCGCGCTGCCACAAGCGCTTGAGCGTCGCCTGGTCAAGGTGGTCGTAATGATTGTGGCTGACGAGCACGAGGTCGATGCGCGGCAGATCGTCGAACGCGATCCCCGGTGCCGCAACACGCTTCGGCCCGAACCCGAACGGCCCCGAACGCTCGGCGTAGACGGGATCGGTCAGGATGTTCAGCCCTTGCGTCTGTATCAGGACGGTTGCATGGCCGATCCAGGTCGCGACCATCCGCTCGCCCTGAACACGCGCCGCGGGCTTGTGTTGCGCCACCGGCACCGTGTTGGGCCACGTCGGACGCCCGTCGCTGCCGGTCAATTGCCGCCAGAAGAAACCGCCGCGTCCGCCGCCCGGCCCTAGCGGGCGCGTGGTGTCCTCGCCGTCGGGGTTGAAGAAGCGCGCGCCGTCATAATGGCCGCTCTCCGGCCCCTCGTAATAGATGCGGTCGAGGAAGCGCGGCACGATCGTCACCGCCAGCCCCGCTGCCACCACCAGCCACAGCAGCGCACTGCCCAGGATTCTCAACAATGCGGCCACGCTGCGCCTTTTTCGATCAATGAAGTGAGGGGAACGCGTCGACCTGCGCCGAGGTACCGCGGGTCAGCGCAGCAATTCCTCACGTATCCGGATCGCGTACAATGACACGCGCACCTCGATCATGAACGCGACTAGGCTGGCGATCAGCAGGATCATCGCCAGAATGAAGCCGCCCGCGACATATTGTCCGATGTGGAACCGCAGCAGCACCGCGATGAACAGCGACGCGACGACGATGCAGGTCATCACCGCGCTCGACACCCCCATCAGCAGCGCGGCGTTGATGATCCGCATGCGCTTGTTCAACAACCGCAGCTCCGCGACGTGGCGGTCGTGCTCGGTTCCGGTCGAGCGCGGGTGCAGCACCTCCAGCGCGCGCGCGCGATCGACCACGCGCGACAATCGTCCTGCCAGCACGTTGAGCAGCGCGCCGATGCCCGCCAGCATGAACACCGGGCTGAGCGACACCTGGATCGTCTCGGCGATGGTCGAGATCGCCGGCGAGTAATAGCCGATGCTCACCGGGCCGACGCGCCCGAGCCGAGCAGGATCGCCTCCACCGCGTCGAGCATCCCCGACAGCGCGTCGGGGCGGCTCCAGAAATGGTGGTCGCCGCTCTCCGTGCGGTCGATCGACGCCTCACGCGCGGCGACGAGCGTCTGGAGCGCCAGGCTGGCGAACAGGATGCGCTGGTTGATCGTGGCAGCGGGGACGGGCGCCAGCAGGCGGTGGACGTGCGCGACGAACCGGCGAAAGCCATCTGAATGTTCGGGAACGGTGTCGCGGAATAGCGCGCGACGTTCGTTCTGCACGTTGACGATGAAGCGGAAATAGGTCTCGTGCTCGCCGGTCGGGCCATGAAACGCGACGTTGGGCAGCACCATGGCGCGCACCACCTGCGACAGCGTCGGCTCGCCGCGCAGCTCCAACTCGTCGAACAACGCGCGGCGTTCCGCGTCGATCAGGTCTGCGCCGTCGATCAACAGCTCGCGCAGCAGGTCGTCCTTGCTGCCGAAGTGATAATGCACCGCCGCGGCGTTGCGCTGTCCCGCGACCTCGACCACCTCGCGCATCCCGACCGCCGCGATGCCGCGCTCGGCGAACAGGCGGCGCGCGGCGCGTTTTAACTCGTTGCGGGTGCTGCTGCCGCGCGAGGCGGGCGGGGCGGTGGTCGCGTCCATGACGTGCCAGCATCCACGAACCACGATGATGCCGCAAGCGCCCGCGCGGCCGCCGTCTACGCCGACGTGCTTCACCCGCGCAGCAGGGCAGGGATGTACATGAAGCTAGGTGGGTGATCTGGGCATGCAGGTTCCTGGTGAACTCGTGCTGCATCGGGCCGCCGGACTGCGCGGCGAGCCGATCGTCGTTTCGGCGGGTTCAGGGCCGAACGTCTGCGTGCGGCCCAAGTGACTGTCGATCCGCTTCCATCATCGTCATCCCGGACTCGATCCGGGATCCCGCTGCCTTCTCCCGCGCTATCCAAAAGCCTGGATCATTTCGAGGCAACGAAGAAGTAGAAGGCAAGCTGGTCGAATTAAGCCTCACCGCTTCTCAGCTGCCAAGCGGCTGATCAGGATCGCGCTGCGCGTCGCCTGGCGCGGCAGGCTGGTAAGGTCGATCCACTCGCCCTCGGCGTGTGCGCCGCCGCCCGACGCGCCCATCCCGCCCAGCGTATCGGCGTCCGCCGCGACGAAGCTCGAATCCGCCGCGCCGCGCTTCGCCGGGTCGTATTCTGGCATCTCGGGCAGCGACAGATCGCGATTGACCGCATTCAACCGCGCCAGCAGCGCGCGATTGCCCGTGGTCGGCGCCATCGGCGGATAGCCCTCGGAGAAGGTGATCGTGGCATTCGTGCGCGGCAGATGCTGCGCGACGATCGCGGTCATCCGCGCCTGCACCCGCGCGTCCTGTTCGGGCGACAGCGTGCGCAGGTCCCCGCGCGCGACCGCCTGTGCCGCCACGATGTTGGTCTTGCCCGACGCGCTCGCGCGCACGCCGCTGTTGTCGAGCGCGGCCGGCGTCCCCGCCGCCATCACCCCGACGTTATAGGTGACGTTGGGTTCGGGCAGCTCGCGCCGGAACGTGTCGAGAATACGCGCCAGCTCGTACGCCGCGCCATAGCCGAGCGCGGGGCCGAACACCGCGCTCGAATGCCCGGTGACGCCCGTCGCCGTGATCGCCCAATTGATCGAGCTACGCCGCGCGGTGGTGCCCCAATCGCGCCCGTCCTCGGTTGCGACATTCTCATATTCCAGCGCGACGTCGGCCCATTTGCCCGCCGCGATCAGGTCGGCGCGCGCGAGGGCGAGCGGTGCGCCGGTGCGCTCCTCGTCGCCGGTCAGCACCACCTGAATGTCGGCGTTCCTGAGCGTGCCCGCCGCCTTCATCGCGCGCAACGCGGCGACGATCACGACCAATCCGCCCTTGTCGTCGCCGACGCCGGGGCCGTAGGCGCGCGTGCCCTCGCGCCGCAACCCGGTGAACGGGCTGTCGGGCTCGAACACCGTATCGAGGTGTCCGATCAGTAGCACGCGCTTCCCGCGGCCGTTGCCCTTATGCGTCGCGACGATGTGACCCGCCCGCCCGGTCGCGCGCATGTCGACGAAGCGTACATCGAAACCGAGCGGCGCGAGTTCGCGGCGCATCATCTCGCCCACCTTCGTCACGCCGTCGAGGTTGAGCGAGCCCGAATTCTGCTCGACCAATCGTTGGAGCAGCGCCTCGCTGCGGGTCGCGTCGGCGATGACCGCGTCGCGCATCCTCGTCTCGACCGGAGAGAGCGTTGCCGCAGCGGCGGCGAGCAAGAGCAGGGTAGCGATCATGTTCGCGAAGCTAGAACAGTTCCGCACCGATCTGAACAGCGATCAGCGCCGATCGCCTTCCACTTGATCGATAGATCGCGGCAGCATCGCAAAGTCTAGACCACGCAACCTCAAACAACGCGAAAAGCCCGCACCGCGCTCGGCGGTACGGGCTCGTCATACTGCTAGGCCGTTCGATCAGTCCTTCGCCGATCCCGGTTCCGCCATCTTGCGGTGCTGCTCGGCCAGCACCGAACCCGGCACGACGTTCGCCAGCACGCCCTGGATCTTGGTCGACCAGCCCGAGAAGATCGACGGCTTGCCGTTCATCAGCGCCTTCCAGCCGTCCTTGGCGACATCCTCGGCCGAGCGCTTGTTGGGATCGCTGCCGACCTGCGTGTCGAGCAGGTCGCCGCGCGCGAAGAACTCGGTGTCGACCGGGCCGGGCATCAGCGTGCTGATCGTCACCCCGTCGGCGTCCTTCAACTCGTTGCGCAGCGCTTCGGTGAAGCTGTCGATGAACGCCTTAGTGCCGTTATACACCGCCTGGAACGCGCCGGGGATGTAGCCCGCGACCGATCCGACCACCATCACCTTGCCCTCGTTGCGCGCCACCATGTCTGGCAGCACGCGCTGGAGCAGATAGGCGGTGCCGGTGATGTTGGTGTCGACCACGTGCCGCCAGTCCTCGACCTTCTGGTCGAGGAAGCCGTGACCCAGCCCGCGCCCGGCGTTGGCGCACAGCACGTCGACGCGGCGACCGTTGGTGGCGGCGAGCAGCTTGTCGACGCCCTCAATCGTCGAGAGATCGGCCTCGACCGCCTGCACCTGCGTGCCGAACTGCTCGAAATCGCGCGCGGCGTCGTTGATCAGTGCTTCGTCGGCGACAACCAGGATGTCGTAACCGTCCTGCGCGGCGAGCGTCGCGAGCTCGAACCCGATGCCGGTCGAGGCACCGGTGATGATGGCGAATTTGTCGGCCATGTGTTGAACTCCTGTTAGCCGTTCAGGCCGGGTTTGAGCACGATCTTGGTGTAGTCATTCTGCTCGTCATGGAACTTCTGGTAGCCGAGCGGCGCGTCCTCCAGGTCCATCCGGTGCGAGATCAGGAAGGTCGTGTCGATCTTCCCGTCGATGATCGCCTGGAGCAGGCCCGGTAGGTAATGCTGGACGTGGGTCTGCCCGGTCTTGAGCGTCAGCCCTTTCTCCATAAACGCACCGAGCGGCCATTTGTCGACGAACCCGCCATAGACCGCTGGCATCGATACGCGCCCGCCCTTGCGACACGCGATGATCGCCTGACGATTGGCGTGCGGGCGATCGGTGCCGAGGAAGGTCGACGCCTTGATCTGGTCGACCACGTTATCGACGTACAGGCCGTGCGATTCGAGCCCGACCGAGTCGATCACCGCGTCGGGACCAATCCCGCCGGTCATCAGCATCAGCGCGTCGTAGATGTCGGTCTGCTCGAAATTGAGCGTCTCCGCGCCGAACTTCTTGGCCAGCTCCAGGCGGCGCGGGAAATGGTCGATGGCGATCACGCGCTCTGCCCCCATCAGGAACGCCGATTGCACCGCGAATAGCCCGACCGGGCCGCAACCCCAGACCGCTACCGTGTCGCCGGGCTCGATGTCGGCATTCTCCGCCGCCATCCAACCGGTCGGCAGGATGTCGGATAGGAACAGCACCTTGTCGTCCTCGATACCATCCGGGATGACGATCGGCCCGACGTCGCTGAACGGCACACGGACGTACTCCGCCTGACCGCCCGCATAGCCGCCGGTCATGTGGCTGTAGCCGAACAACCCCGCCATCGGGTGGCCGTACAGTTCTTGTGCGATGTCCTGATTGTCCGCCGGCAGTCCGTTGTCGCAGGCTGAATATTGGTGCTTGCCGCAGTGGAAGCACGACCCGCACGCGATCGTGAACGGCACCACGACGCGCTGGCCCTTCTTCAACGTCGACTTCGCGCCGACCTCGACCACCTCGCCCATGAATTCATGGCCCAGGATGTCGCCTGCCTTCATCGTCGGGATGTACCCGTCGTAGAGGTGGAGGTCCGAGCCGCAGATCGCGGTCGACGTCACCTTGATGATGCAATCGCGCGGATTGACGATGCCGGGGTCGTCGACCGTGTCGACGCGCACGTCATGCTTGCCGTGCCAAGTCAGCGCTCTCACAGCCCCATCTCCTCGAATTGCTTCTGGTTCATAGCGGGCGTCGCGATCTCGCCGGCTTCCATCAGTTGCTTGAATCGCCGCAGATCGCGGCGCGCCTGGATCGCGGGTTCGCGCTGGAACAGCTTGGCGATCAGCTTGCCGACCACGCCCGCGGGCGGATCGTACAGGATCGTCGCGGTCACCACCGTGCCGCGTGCGCCCGCATCGCGGAACTCGACGCGGCCCGAGTTGGGCACGTCCGCGCCTTCCTCGCTGGTCCAGGCGATCAGCGCATTCGGCTGATCCTCCGTCACGCGCGCGTCCCACTCGACCGTGGTGCCGCCCGGTGCCTTCACCACCCAGTGCGAGCGCGTGGCGTCGGGCGTGTCGATGCTGACGACATTCTCCATGAAGTGCGGCAGATTGGAGAAGTCGCGGAAATAGGCGTAAACCTCCGCGACCGGCTTGTTGATCGTCACCGCGCGCGCCACCGCACTCGATCCATGCGCATCGGGGATCGTGGCGGCAGTCAGTTGGTCGGCATTCTTCTTCGCGGACACAATCGGTCCGTCGTCGCGCTGATCGCTCATCTCAGTCTCCACGCAAGCGTGCGACCTCAAGCGATCGGTAACGCGAGGCGTTCCTCGCCCGCATCGCTTAGCTGATGCAGATCAATGCTTTGACGCGCGCGAGCGTAACGACTTTCGCTGGTCTTTGACAAAGCGTTGCTTGCTGTTCGGCTTCATTGCGGCGCGCGGTCAAGATCATCATCTCGTCTGCATCAACGGGCGACACAGCCCGATCCATTAGGAGATTATCGATGCTAACGCTCATCGCCGCGGCCCTGTTGGCCGCTCCCGCCGCCGCCGACACGCATCACGAACAATTCGATCATGGTGGTGCCCGCGTCCACGTCACCTATCATGGCCAACTGAAGCCCGAGTTGCGGCAGGTCGGTGCCGCCTCCGCGCCCGGCCGTCCCGCGACGCTGCAATGCCGCTGGCAGGCGCGCGTCACCGTGGAGCGCAGCGCCCGAGCCACCGCCGGCCACGTCGCCACGCGCCGCATCGACGCGCCGGTGCTCGTCACCGGACATCGGCCGGGCTGGTGCGATACGCAGGCGGCGGCTATCGGGGCCGAGGTGGCGGCCGCCAGTGATCGCCTGCGCGCGCATCTGGTCGAGGTCGCGCGCCGCGATCGCGGCGTGTTGGTCGCCGAACTCGAACAAGCACGAGGACGTAACAGTTGACGCGTAAACCGGCTCTCGCCGCCTTGGCGCTACTCGCCAGCACCGCCGCCCACGCGCAGGTCCGCCCGCACGTCAGTGTCGAGGCAACCACCGACGAGCGTCGTCGTGGCATCAGCTGGAGCGACGGCGAGGGAGCGCTCGCCGCCTCCGCCCAGCTCGACTTCTCCAACGGCTTCGACCTCGGCGTGCGTGCGCTGTCCACGCGCGGTGACCCGCGCCACGGCGGCGCCGACGCGGTGTTCGAGCCGACGATCGGCTACAGCCAGACGGTGAACGGCTTGCGCCTCGACGCTTTCGCGACCGGACACGTCTTCACGGGCGGCACCGGCCCGCTCGACTATTACGAGGGCGGGGCAGGGGCGAGCTACACGCTCGGCCCGGCGGAGGCGGGCGTCGAGGCACGCTACGCCCCGTCGCAGGACGCGATCGGCGGCAGCAACCTGTATCTGGGGCTGCGCGGGCGCGTCGGCGTTCCGGTGACCCCGTTTAGCTTCACCGCCAGTGCCGGGCGATCGAGCGGCGACGTCAACGATCCCGTCCGCGCCGCGCGGCTACGGCCCGACAACACCTATTATGATTGGTCGTTCGGCGTGCAGCACGCGACCGGGCCGCTGGTGTTGACGGTGGAATATACCGGCACCGATATCGACAACACGCGCGCGCTGTCGCCATTCGCGGCACGTAACAACGCGGGCGACCGGATCGCAGCACGCGCGGCGCTGAGTTTCTAGGTCGGTTGGGTCACGTCGCTCGGTCTTCTCGAGTCACCCACTCTCCTCTCGTCACCCCGGACTCGATCCGGGGTCCCGCTTCTTCTCGCGACGCTTAGGAAGGCGAGATACCGAAGCGAGTCCGAGAGGACGGACGCGGAGAGCGGGGAGCACAGTGCGGCGTCCTTGTGCCTTCCGCCGACCTGCGCTCCCAACGATCACGGCTAAAGCAGAGAACTACCGCCACCTACGTCGCTGTCACCTCGGCCTTGAGCCGGAATCCCACTTCCCCTCCCGCAAAAGAAAAAGGCGCCCGGATTGCTCCGAACGCCTTTGCTCAACCGTAGCAGCGCCGCGGCAAAGCCGCGTCGTCGGTCCTCGCGAGCGCGAGGCCGGCCGACAGCGCCTGTGCGAGCGGTCACCCGCTCGCACCGCGTGCCGGCGCGGCACGCTCAGGCGCTGTAATACATGTCATATTCCACCGGGCTCGGCGTCATCTCCCAACGCGCAACCTCGCCCCACTTCAGCTCGACGTACGCCTCGATCTGATCCTTGGTGAACACGTCGCCCTTCAACAGGAAGTCGTGGTCGGCCATCAGGCAGTCAAGCGCCTCGCGCAAGCTCGCGCAAACCGTCGGCACTTCCGCCAGCTCGGCCGGCGGCAGATCGTACAGATTCTTGTCCATCGCCTCGCCCGGATGGATCTTGTTCTGGATACCATCCAGCCCCGCCATCAGCAGCGCGGCATAAGCGAGATACGGGTTCGCCATCGCGTCGGGGAAGCGCACCTCGACGCGCTTCGACTTCGGGCCGGTACCGTATGGAATACGGCACGATGCCGAGCGGTTGCGTGCCGAATAGGCGAGCAGCACCGGCGCCTCGTACCCCGGCACGAGCCGCTTGTAGCTGTTGGTGGTCGGGTTGGTGAAGGCGTTGATTGCCTTCGCGTGCTTGATGATGCCGCCGATGAAGTAGAGGCAGGTGTCCGACAGGCCCGCATAGCCGTTGCCCGCGAACAGCGGCTCCTTGCCCTGCCAGATCGAGAAGTGCGTGTGCATCCCCGATCCGTTGTCCTCCTTGATCGGCTTAGGCATGAACGTCGCCGACTTGCCGTACGCGTGCGCCACCTGGTGCACGACGTACTTGTAAATCTGCATCCGGTCGGCGGTCTGCGTCAGCGTGCCGAAGGTCAGCCCCAGCTCGTGCTGTGCCGCTGCCACCTCGTGGTGGTGCTTGTCGCACGGCAGGCCCATCTCGAGCATCGTGGTGACCATCTCGCCGCGGATGTCGACCGCCGAGTCGACCGGCGCGACCGGGAAGTAACCGCCCTTGGCACGCGGGCGATGCGCGAGGTTGCCGCCCTCATATTCGCGACCGGTGTTGGTCGGCAGTTCGATGTCGTCGATCTTGAAATATGACTGGTTGTACGACGTGTCGAAACGAACGTCGTCGAACATGAAGAACTCGGCTTCCGGCCCCACATAGACCGTGTCACCGATGCCGAGCTGCGCGACGTAAGCCTCGGCGCGCTTGGCGGTGGTGCGCGGATCGCGCGCATAGCCCTCGCCGGTCGACGGCTCGACGATGTCGCAGAACACGATCAGCATCGGCGTCGCCGAGAACGGATCGGTGTAGATCGCGTCGAGATCGGGCATCAGGATCATGTCCGACTCGTTGATCGCCTTCCAGCCCTCGATTGAGGAACCGTCGAACATCAGACCGTCGGTCCACTCATCCTCGCCCATGACGCTCGCGACCATGGTCAAATGCTGCCACTTGCCCTTGGGATCGGTGAAGCGCAGATCGATCCACTCGATCTCCTCGTCCTTGATCTTGCTCAGAACGTCTGCGGCCGTATTTGCCATGTCGCTTCTTCCTTGATCGTTCGCCGCGCCTGCGGGCCGGCTGTGCTGGAACTTAGAGGTCGATGATGGGGGTACGCGATCAGATCGCGTCGTTGTCGCGCTCGCCGGTGCGGATGCGCAGCGCGGTCTCCACGGGGATGACGAAGATCTTGCCGTCGCCGATGCGGCCGGTCTGCGCAGCGGCGGCGACCGCCTCCACCACGCGCTCGGCCAAGCCGTCCTCTACCACCACTTCCAGTTTCACCTTGGGCAGGAAGTCGACCACGTACTCGGCGCCGCGGTACAATTCGGTGTGGCCCTTCTGACGCCCGAAACCCTTGGCCTCGGTCACGGTGATGCCGCTCACGCCGATCTCGTGCAGTGCTTCCTTCACCTCATCCAGCTTGAACGGCTTGATGATCGCTTCGATCTTCTTCACGCGTGAACGTCCCAACCCCGACTGACACCCCGGTGCGTCGTCTTGCAGCGAACGTGCCAGCCGACAGGCCTGAGAGCAAGGGCAGAAAAGCGCGGATTTCCGCCATTCCTGTGCTGCTAAATCGGGCAGATGCGCGCGTGCTGCTCAATAAACAGGCACGCGCCCGGCAATCACGCGTAAGGCGGCTTGTGCAGCCCAGCCGGCGAGGTGGTGAAGATCTCGCACCCCGTCTCGGTAATGCCGATCGAATGCTCGAACTGTGCCGATAGTGACCGGTCGCGCGTCACCGCGGTCCAACCGTCGTCGAGTAGCTTCACGTCAGGGCGACCAATGTTGATCATCGGCTCGACCGTGAAGATCATGCCGGGGCGCAGCTCGGGTCCGGTGCCCGGCCGCCCGACGTGCACCACCTCGGGCGCGTCGTGGAACAGCCGCCCGACGCCGTGCCCGCAGAAATCGCGTACCACGCCGTAGCGGTGCGCCTCGGCATGGCGCTGCACCGCGTGCGCAATATCGCCCATGTGGTTGCCGGGCTTCGCCTGCTCCAGCCCGAGCATCAGGCATTCGTAGGTCACCTCCACCAGCCGGCGGGCCTTCAACGGCACGTCGCCGATCAGGTACATGCGGCTCGAATCGCCGTGCCAGCCATCGACGATCGGGGTCACGTCGACGTTGACGATATCGCCCGACTTCAGCGTCTTTTCCGACGGTATCCCGTGGCAGACGACGTGGTTGATCGAAATGCAGGTCGAGTGCGTGTAGCCGCGATACCCCAGCGTCGCGGGCACGCCGCCGCGGTCTGCAATGAAGTCATAGATCAGCCGGTCGATCTCGGCCGTCGTCACGCCCGGCACCATGTGGGCCGCGATCATGTCCAGCGTCTCGGCGGCGAGCCGCCCCGCCTTGTGCATGCCCTCGAACGCGTCGGGGCCGTGCAGCTTGATCGCGCCGTCGCGCCCGAGCGGCGCGTCGCTGGTGACGGTAACGTAGTTGGTCATGCCGCCGGATATAGCGCGAACGACCTGCGTTTGCGAGGCAAAGCGCTTGCCGATAAGGACCTGTACATGAGCGAACGCATCTGGACCGCCGCGCTGGTGGTGATCGGCGACGAAATCCTGTCAGGCCGCACGCAGGACAAGAATATCGCCCAACTCGCCGCGTGGCTCAACGTCCAGGGTATCCGCCTGGCCGAAGTGCGCGTCGTCGCCGACCGCGAGGAGGCGATCGTCGAGGCGGTGAACACGCTGCGCGCGCGCAACGATTACCTATTCACCACCGGCGGCATCGGCCCGACGCACGACGACATTACCGTCGACGCGATCGCCGCGGCGCTGGGCGTCGGTGTCGAGCATCACCCGAAAGCGGTCGACACGCTGACCCGCTATTACGAGACGCGCGGCGGCATTACCGAGGCACGGCTGCGCATGGCGCGCGTGCCCGCCGGCGCCGACCTGATCGAGAACCGCGTCTCGGGCGCACCCGGCATTCGCACCGGCAACATCTTCATCATGGCGGGCGTGCCGCACATCACCGCAGGCATGCTCGACGCGCTGACCGGCACGCTGGAGGGCGGACGCCCGGTCGTGTCCAAGTCGATCGGTGGCTGGGTCGCGGAGAGCGAAGTCGCCGACATCCTGCGTGAGGCAGAAAAGAGCCACGAGGGCGTCGCGATCGGCAGCTACCCCTTTTTCCGCGAAGGCCGCGTCGGCGCGAACTTCGTCGTCCGCTCCCCCGACGAGGCGCTGGTCGACCGCTGCCTGTCCGACCTGACCCGCGCGCTGGAGGATGCGGGCTACGAGATCACCGCCGGCGGCATCTAAATCCTACCTCGTCATCCCGGCCTTGAGCCTGGATCCCGCTGCCTTTTTGCTGATCGCGCAGAGAGCGGGACGCCCGATCAAGTCGGGGATGACGTAATCACCGAATCAACCAACGCTTCCAGATCATCCACCGTATTCACGTTCGGCACCGTGATCCCCGGCATCACCGCCACCACGCCCGCGCCCATCGCCCAGCGCCGGATCGACCGGCTCTCACCTGATGCCAGCCGCGCGAGCAGCGGCTCCAGCAACCGCACCGGCCAATGCCCAACCGTCGGCGCCTCCGCCGCATAGGCCGCCTCCTGCGCCACCAGCGCCGTGACGAGCGCATCGGGCAGGTTCGGCGTGTCGCACGCGGTCGTCAGCACCGACGTGTGCCCGCGCTGCCGCGCATAAGCGAGCGCACCCGCAATCCCGCCGAGTGGGCCCAGATCAGCGTGCGGCAGGTCCGGCGTCACCGCCACCGGCGCGTCGGCCCGGCCAACGACGACCAGCGCGTCGACATGTGGCGAAAGGCTCGCGAGCGCGTGTTCCAGCAACGTCGTATCCCCGATGCGAGCCAGCGCCTTGTCACGCCCGAACCGCGTCGCGCGCCCGCCTGCCAGCACCGCACCCAGGATCGTCATGGGTCAGGCTCTAGTGATGGAGGGGAAAAAAGGGGAGGCCGCCCCGGCCAACCCGCCCTCGCACAAGCGAAGGCGGAGGGCCGATGGGTCAGAGCGTCGTGACGATGGCGCCGACCACCAGCGCCTGTGCCGCGAGCACCAGCACGGTGCTGGCCGCGGTCTCGAACATGCGCATGTAGGGTCTCCAGTACCGGATCATCCGGTCGCGCCGATATGTAGATCGTTGCGCGTCCACGCAACAAACGTGCGCAACAATCTTGCTTGCAGTTGATGCAATCAACGGATGCTTGGCGGCACCGTGTGTGGCTGCTAGGTGGTGGGAGCCGGGGCAAACGGACGCATCACCATGCTCGCCGATCCTTCTCTCGCGCCACCACCCGCTGCCGTCCGGATTGTCACCGACGCGCTCCGCTTCTGCGTCGGTGCCGATCCGACCACCGTCGCACGACGTGTCGCAGCAGCAGGCTGGAAGGCCGCGCGTCCGCCTTCCGGGCTGAGCATCGCGGCAAACGCCCCCGACCGCGACGAGCAACTCGCCGCCGGTGAGACGGTGCAACCGGCAGAGCGGCTGGAGACGTGCAGCGTCTTCACCAACGCGCCGGTGGGTGGCGTCAACGCGCAGGTTGCGCGGGCGTTGGGCACCGCGCCGCTGTTCCGCTACGCAGGCTCGTCAACCTACCGCGCGTGGCTGCAGGGCGGGGCAGGAACGAACGGGACATGGCGCTCGACGCCGACCAACCCCGCTGCCTTCGCTGAGGCGCGTGCCGCGGGGGAGATCTATAGCCTGATCGTGACTGAGAACGCGAACGGCAGCGGCGTGGTGATCGTCAACCCACGTCCTGCCGCCTCACAGCCATAGGTGCGTGTCAGCCGAACACGCGGTCGAAGATCGTGTCGACGTGCTTGAAATGATAACCAAGGTCGAACTTGTCCTCGATTTCTTCAGGCGACAGCGCCGCAGTCACCTCTTGGTCCGCCTTGAGCAGATCGAGCAGCGACAGTTCGCCATCCGACTCCCACACCTTCATCGCGTTGCGCTGCACCAGCCGGTATGAATCCTCGCGGCTCACCCCCGCCTGCGTCAGCGCGAGCAAAACGCGCTGCGAGTGGACGAGGCCTCCCATGCGATCCAGATTCTTCTGCATCCGCTCCGGGTACACGAGCAGCTTGTCGACCACCCCGGTCAGCCGCGCGAGTGCGAAGTCGAGCGTGATCGTCGCGTCCGGTCCGATGTAGCGCTCCACCGAAGAGTGCGAGATGTCGCGCTCGTGCCACAGCGCAACATTCTCCAGCGCGGGCGTGACATAGCCGCGCACCATGCGCGCCAGCCCGGTCAGATTCTCGGTCAGCACCGGATTGCGCTTGTGCGGCATCGCCGACGAGCCCTTCTGCCCGGGCGAGAAATATTCCTCCGCTTCCAGCACCTCGGTACGTTGCAGGTGCCGCACCTCGACCGCGACGCGCTCGATCGAGCCAGCGATCACGCCGAGAGTCGCGAAAAACATCGCGTGGCGATCACGCGGGATCACCTGCGTCGAGACGGGCTC
This sequence comes from Sphingomonas hominis, assembly GCF_013328205.1. Taxonomy (GTDB): domain Bacteria; phylum Pseudomonadota; class Alphaproteobacteria; order Sphingomonadales; family Sphingomonadaceae; genus Sphingomonas; species Sphingomonas hominis. The sequence goes on from NZ_JABULH010000001.1 coordinate 182,786, forward strand.
GACGCTCAGCCCCATCTTCTCGGCGACGTGTGCCTCGACGCGCGGATCGATGTTGGCGAAGGTGCCGACCGCACCCGAGATCGCGCAGGTCGCAATGTCGGCACGTGCGGCGACCAGCCGCTCGCGGTTGCGGCGGAACTCGGCGTAGGCCTCGGCAAGCTTCAGGCCGAAGGTCACCGGCTCGGCGTGGATGCCGTGGCTGCGCCCGATCGTCGGCGTCAGCTTATGCTCGCGCGCACGACGCTCCAGCACGACGAGCAGCGCGTCCAGATCGGCCAGCAATATGTCTGATGCGCGCGCCAGCTGCACCGACAAGGTCGTGTCGAGCACGTCGGACGAGGTCATCCCCTGGTGCATGAAGCGCGCTTCGTCGCCGACCTGCTCGGCGACCCAGGTCAGGAACGCGATCACATCGTGCTTGGTCACCGCCTCGATCGCGTCGATCGCGGCGACGTCGATCGTCGGATTGGTGGCCCACCAGCGCCACAGCGCCTCCGCCGCTGCCTTGGGCACCACGCCCAGCTCGGCCAGCGCGTCGGTCGCATGCGCCTCGATCTCGAACCAGATGCGGTAGCGCGCCTCGGGCGTCCACAATGCTGCCATCTCGGGGCGGGAGTAACGAGGGATCACGGTGCGGCTCCTTGGATGAAAACAGGGACGAGCATCGAACCGTACGTCGCAGCAGGACAACGGGCCGCCGCACCCCGGCGAGGTCGGCGCGCGCGATAGCAAAGCCGCCAAACCCAAGCAAATCCGCCGAAAAGCCGCAGCTAGCGGAATGCTCAAGCAACAATGTTTCTCAGAGCGTCAATGTTGCAGAAAGGTAAATGCTCGCTTACCTGTCACTCAGCAAACGAAAAAAGCTCAAAGGAGACGATGATGCTTAAGTATGTTCTTTACGCGTCGGCAATGACCATGGCCGCTCCGGCGATTGCGCAGCAGACCGCGCCGACGCCGCAGAGCGCACCGGCGACTACGACGGCCCAGGAAGGAACTGTCGCAGCTCCCGTGAATACTGCGCAGGCCGTCCCGACGACGCCGACGCCCGATCCGGCGACCGGCACGCAAGCAGTGCCGACGCAGTCCGCGCAAACCGGTTCGACCGAGCCTGCGTCACAACCTTCGCAACAGGGCACCAACGAGCCCGATCAGGTCGCCGCGATTTTGGACAGCGAGTTCCCGACCTACGACAAGGACAAGTCAGGCTCGCTCAGCAAGGCCGAATTCGCCAGTTGGATGGACACGCTGAAGGCCAAGGCCGACCCCAGCGCCAAGCCGAACAAGGCATGGAACGACGGCGCGTTTAAGAAGGCCGACAGCGACAAATCGGCCAGCGTCACCAAGACCGAGCTCGCCAGTTTCCTGAGCAGCGGCACCAAGCAGGCAGGCTGACCCGCCGCTTGCGACAAAAAACAAACGGCCGCCGGAGCGATCCAGCGGCCGTTTCGCTGATCCTCGCGTCGTCCCGGACTTGATCCGGGATCCCGCTTCTTCGACCCACTCAGCCCTGATCGCGTCCGGGGTGACGTCAACCGGGCAAGCCACCCAGACAGCATCGTCCAGCGATCACGCGGTAGCAACCGCGCTAACCTCACCCGATCAGATCACGCCCTTCGCGCGCAGGCTCACCTGACCGCCGCGCCCGACGATGATATGGTCGTGCACCTGGATGTTGAGCGGCTTGCCCGCATCTACGATCGCGCGAGTGATGTGGATGTCCGCCTTGCTCGGCGACGGATCGCCCGACGGGTGATTGTGCACCAGGATCAGCGCCGCCGATCCGATGTCGAGCGCGCGCTTAATTACTTCGCGCACGTGCACCGCCGCCTCGTCGATCGTGCCGCGCGACATCACCTCGTCGCGTATCAGCATGTTTTTGGTATTGAGGTGCAGCACGCGAAACCGTTCCACCGCGTCATGCGCCATGTCGGCGTGGAGATATTCCTCCAGCGCCTGCCAGTTCGACAACAACGGCTGCTCGGCGGCGCGCGCGCGCACCAGCCGGATCGCGGCGGCGTGCGCGATCTTGAGCGCGGCGATGCTGATGTCGCCCAACCCTTTGATCCGGCGCAGCTCCGCCGGATCGGCGGCGAGGGCCGCGCCGATCCCGCCGAACTCGCGCAACAATGCCTTGGCGATCGGCTTGGTGTCGCCGCGCCTGATCGCCAGCGTGAGCAGATACTCGATCAGCTCGTAATCCTGCAGCCCCTCGGCATTCTCCAACAAGCGCGCGCGCAGCCGTTCGCGGTGACCGGCGGCGTCAAGCAGGCGTTGCTCCTCGCTCGATGGCGGACCGAACGTGGCATTGAAAGGGGTGGCGGGCATGGCGCCAGGCTATGCCGCCGTCCGCGCATCCGCAACGGGCGTGGCTGATTGCGCTCAGCCGCCCCGGCCCTATGCTGGCGCCGGCATGAGCGGCGAGCGACGGCAGGAACAGGCGCAGGAACAGGCAGCGTCGTCGCCGGCGCGTCGGCGACGCACGCGCGTGCTGGTCGCCGGCTCGGTGCTGGTCGTCGCAGGCGTCGGCGGCGTCTGGCTCAGCCGCGTGCCGATCGCCACGCGCGTCATCGACCGCGAACTCGCGCGCAAGGGGGTGCGGGCGCGCTACCACGTGGCCGACCTCGGGCTCGGGCGGCAGCGCCTGACTGACGTGGTGATCGGCGATCCGGCGCGACCCGATCTCGTCGCCGACTGGATCGAGACGCAGACCGACGTCGGCTTCGGCGGTGCACGCCTGATCGCCGCGCGCGCCGGGCACGTTCGCGTGCGCGGGCGTCTGGTCGATGGGCGCTTGTCGCTCGGCGCGCTCGACCGCCTTCTGCCGCGCGGGGATGGTGGCGCCCTCACGCTCCCCGCACTCGACGTGTCGATCGCCGACGGCGGATTGCGGCTGGAAACCCCGTTCGGCATCGCCGGCATGTCCTTGAGCGGCCGCGGGCGGCTCGATGGCGGGTTCCGCGGCCGTTACGCGGTCGCCGCCAACCGACTGGCACGCTCGGATTGTGCGGTTCTGTCGCTGCGCGCCGCCGGACAGCTGCGCTCCACCGGGCGCGTGGGCGAGGGCGTTTACGGCCTGCACCTCGACGGTCCCGCACGCGCCGAGCGGCTCGCCTGTGCCGGCGCCAGCATCGACGCGCCGTCGATCCGCGCGGACGCGACGGTGATGCTGGGCGCGCTGGCGCGATCGCGCATCGATGCGACGATCGCCACCGGCGAAGCGCGCTACGCCGACGCACGCGCCGCCACGCTCGCGGGCACGCTGGCGCTGCGTCCGGGCGTCGCGGGCTCGTTCGACCTCCCGCTCGACCTCGCCGCGACGCGGGTGCGCCAGGGCCAGGTAAGCGCCGCGCGCATCGGCGTGTCCGGGAAAGCGCGCGTGGCGCCCGCCGGCATCGGCTATGCCGGGCAGGTGGCGGTGCGCGGCGGCGACCTGCGCGCGCTACTGCCCGCGCTGCGCGCCGGCGAGGGCACGCCGGTCGCCCCGCTGGTCGCGCGCGCCGCCGATGCCGCGCGCCGCGCCGCGCGCGACGTGTCGGCGCAGGCGCAACTCGCGCTGGTCCGCACCGATGCCGGCGTCAGCATCACGCTCGACCACGCCGCGCTCACCAGCGCCAGCGGTGCACGCGCGCGGCTCGACGCGCAGCCGTCGCTGCGCTGGACCGCGACGGACGGCATCAGGGGCGTGGGCACGCTCCGCGTCGCGGGCGGCGGCCTGCCGCAACTCGCGGCACGGTTCGCGCAAGCCGAGCGCGGCGCGCTGACCGGCAGCGCGTCGCTGGCGCGTTACGCGGCGGACGGGGCCGCACTGGCGCTCGACCGTATCCGCTTCGACGCGCGCGGCGGTGCTGTTCGCGCAACCGCGCAGGCGACATTGTCGGGACCGCTCGCCGATGGCCGGGTCGACGGGCTGTCGGTGCCGCTCGACCTGCGCTGGGCGCGCGGGGCGTTGCTGGTCAACCCGACCTGCACGCCGGTTCGCTTCGACGCATTGCGCGTGTCGACGCTGCGGCTCGACCCCACGCGGCTGACCTTGTGCCCGGCGGGTGCCGCGCTGGTGCAGGTACGCGGTGGACGCGCTGACGGTACGATCCGACTGCCTGCGACACGGCTGGCGGGAACGATCGGCAGCACGCCGCTGCGCCTGAACGTGGCCGGCGCCGATCTGTCGCTCGGCACGCGCGGCTTCGCGCTGCGCGGCGTCGAGACGCGGATCGGCACGCCTGCGCGACAGACGCGGATCGACGCCGCGCGCCTGACCGGCACGCTCGTCGGCAATGCGATCGCGGGTGGCTTTGCTGGTCTGAGCGGGCAGATCGCCAACGTGCCGCTGCTGCTCGGCGACGGTGCGGGCACGTGGCGTTTCGCGAACGGCACGCTCGCGGTGCAGGGCGCGCTCCGCGTGCGCGACGCGGCGGATAGCGCGCGTTTCAACCCGATGGACGCGCGCGATGTCGCATTGACGCTCCAGCGCGGCGACATCCGGGCCACGGCCACGCTGTTCGAGCCGACCAGGAGCGTGAAGGTCGCCGATGTCGCGATCGACCATCGCCTGTCGACCGGCGCCGGCCGCGCCGCACTGACCGTGCCGGGCATCACCTTTGGCGAGGGGTTCCAGCCCGAACTGATCACCCCGCTGACCTTTGGCGTCATCGCCGACGTGCGCGGGCGGGTGACGGGACGCGGCGACATCGCCTGGAACGCGGACGGCGTGTCCAGCACCGGCACCTTTTCCACCACCGATACGGCGCTGGCCGCGGCGTTCGGACCGGTTGAGGGGCTGTCGGGTACGATCCGCTTCACCGACCTGCTCGGCCTGACGAGCGCGCCCGATCAGGTCGCCACCGTTCGCTCGATCAACCCGGGCGTGCCCGTCACCGACGGTCGCATCACCTATCAGACGCTGCCAAACACGCGCATCAAGGTGACCCGCGGCACCTGGCCGTTCGCGGGCGGCACGCTGACGCTGGAGCCGACCTTACTCGACTTCTCCTCGGCACAGGAGCGGCGGCTGACGTTTCGCGTCGCCGGCATGGATGCGGGCGCGTTTCTGCAACAATTCGACTTCGACAATCTGAACGCCACCGGCACGTTCGATGGCGTGCTGCCAATGATCTTTGATGCAACCGGCGGACGGATCGAGGGCGGGCGGCTGACCGCACGCGCGGGCGGCGGCGGCATCGCCTATGTCGGCGAATTGAGCGAGAAGAACCTCGGCTTCTGGGGCAATTACGCCTTCCAGATGCTGAAGTCGCTGACCTATCGTAACCTCGACATCGGCATGAACGGGCCGCTCGCGGGCGAGATGATCACCGACGTACGCTTCGCCGGGATCGGGCAGGGGGCGGGCGCGAGATCGAACTTCCTGATCCGTCGCCTCACCAAGCTGCCAATCCTGTTCAACATCCGCGTACGCGCGCCTTTCCGCGGCTTGATCGATTCGGCCGCCAGCTTCTACGATCCGCAACGGTTGGTCGCGCGCAACCTGCAACAATTGATCGAGGAACAGAACCGGCGCACCGCGCCCATAGGTTCCTCAACGGGCGCTTCCCCGACCACCAAGCCCCTGGTGCCACCCATTCAGCCTTCCGCAAGCGAGATCGTGCCATGAGCGTAACAGGAGCAACGACGGTGAAGCGACTCGTGGGTGTGCGATGGTTGATGGCGACGGCGCTCTTGCCGAATGCCGCCTGCGTCAACATCTCGGCACCGACCAAGCCAATTGAGATCAACCTCAACATCAACGTGACGCAAGAGGTGGTTTACCGCCTCGACAATGAAGCCAAGTCGCTCATCAAACAGAACCCGGGGATATTCTAAGCCATGACACGCACCACCATCACGATGCTCGCCGCCGCGGTGACGCTGGCGGGCGTGTCGACCGCAGCGCTCGCGCAGCGCGACCCCGCCTACGCCGCCGCGCGCGCCGCAGGGCAGGTGGGCGAGCAGCCCGACGGCTATCTCGGCGTCGTCGGCGGCGGCGACGCGCAACTGCGCGCGCTGGTCAGCAACATCAACATCCAGCGCAAGGCCGCCTACACGCAAAAGGCGCAGGCGTCGGGCGCAACGGTCGAGCAACTCGCCTTCACCAGCGGCTGCAACCTGATCGGGCAGACGCAGCCGGGCGAGAAGTATCGCACTCCGGCTGGCACCTGGGAAACCCGCGGCAGCGGCGCCCCCACCCGCGACCCGCGCTGCGTGTGACCTGTGTCTCCCCTCCCTGAAAGGGAGGGGCCGGGGGTGGGTAGGTCGCACACGAAACGCTTCACCGCCTGACGCACAGTCCCCCGACTTAAGCGGGAAGCAGGTGACGACGGCCTCTCACGACACGGCCGCCAAACCGCTAACGAACCTCCACTTCCTCCACTTCGCTCCTATCGCTCGCCTAGTCCCGGCATCGTGCCGCCCTGTTAACCGCACGCTCACAACGGTTGACACCCCCCGACCCCCCGGCTAACCGGACGGCGCCTTGGCGGGGTCGTTTGCCCACCGTGTGCTCACTTCCCCGGCATGAGATATGTGGAGAGGGTGGCGCGTGGCGGATAACGGTTCCGGACAGGATTTCCACGACGCGGAGGACCCGCGGCTCGCCTCGCTGGATCAGCGACTGGAACGGGCCCGCAGGGACGAAGCGAAACGCACGGGGGTGGTGCGTGACGAGGGGGAGGCGGGCTATCAGCTCGGCAACCGCGTTCTCGCCGCCCTTATCGGAAGTCTCGTCGGCTCGGCGCTGATCGGCTGGCTCATCGACCGCTGGTTCGGCACCACGCCTTGGGCGCTGATCGTCGCGTTGTTCCTCGGGATCGCGGTGGCGTTCAGGCAGATCATTCGGTTAACGACCAAGCGCCCGGAATAACGGGCGCTTGACGTATGTGGGAAGCATAGGGGCAGACGTGGCAGAAGGCGGCAAGATCGATCCGATGCACCAGTTCCTGATCGAGCCCGTGCTCGGTCTGCGCTGGAACGTGGCCGGCTATGATCTGTCGTTCACCAATTCCGCGCTGTGGATGGTGATCACGCTGGTGACGCTGTGGCTGTTCATGCTCGGCGGCATGAAGCGCGAGCTGGTGCCCGGTCGCTGGCAGGCAGCGGTGGAGGGTTTCACCGGTTTCGTGCAGAACATGCTGACCTCGAACATCGGACCCGAGGGCAAGCGTTTCGTGCCCTACGTCTTCTCGTTGTTCATGTTCATCCTGTTCGCGAACATCTTGGGGCTGATGCCGGTCGGCATCGTACCGGGCTGGCACCCCTTCACCGTGACGAGCCACCTGACCGTCACCGGCGTGCTCGCGATCATCAGCTTTGCCATCGTGCTGATCGTCGGCTTCGGTCGCCACGGCTTCCACTTCTTCAGCCTGTTCGTGCCGCACGGCACGCCGGTCATCATGATCCCGCTGATCTTCGTGGTCGAGCTGATGAGCTTCCTGGTGCGTCCTTTCTCGCTGGGTCTGCGACTGTTCGTTGCGATGACCGCGGGGCACATCCTGCTCAAGGTGCTGGCGGCGTTCGTCATCAACGGCATCAACCTCGGGCCGGGCTATGTCGCGATCGTGTCGCTGCCCAGCTTCGTGCTGATGCTCGGCATCACGCTGCTCGAACTGCTCGTCGCCGCGATCCAGGCGTACGTGTTCGCGCTGCTCACCAGCGTTTATCTGAACGACGCGGTCAATCTTCACTGAGACGCATCGCCGTCTTCTTGAACCAACCTTTCCACCTAAATCTGATCTAAACGGGAGTTACTGAAATGGACGCAGAAGCCGCCAAGCTGCTCGGTGCTGGTTTCGCCGCAATCGGCATGGGCATTGCTGCCCTGGGCGTGGGCAACGTGTTCGCCGCCTTCCTTGAGGGCGCGCTGCGCAACCCGGGTGCCGCTGATGGCCAGCAGGGTCGTCTGTTCATCGGTTTCGCGGGTGCCGAGCTTCTCGGCCTGCTCGCTTTCGTGACGATGATCATCCTGGTGTTCGTCGCCTGATTACTCACCCGCCGTGCGGCGCCATGCCGCTCGGCGGGTTCTGAACGGACCGCCATGCCTCAAATCAGTCAGATCGCCGCAACCTACGCGTCCCAGATCTTCTGGCTGCTCATCACCTTCGGCATCCTGTATTTCGGGATCGGCAAGATGATGGTGCCCAGGGTCACCGGCGTCATGGACCTGCGCGAGCGCCAGATCGCCGAAGACCTCGCCATCGCCGAGCGGACGCGGGCCGAGGCGACGACGACCGAGGCGGCATGGCAGGCCGAGATGGACGCGGCACGCGCCGCGGCGCAGGCCGAGGTGGTCGCCGCCAAGTCGCGCGCGGCGCAGTCGACCGAGGCGCAGCTGCGCACCTTCGACGAACAGTTGAACGAGCGCATCGCGCACCACGATCTCGCCATCGGCAACGCCAAGGCGGCGGCGATGGTCAAGGTACAGGATATCGCGGCCGAGACGGTGCAGGAACTCGTCGCCAAGGTGGCAGGCATGACCGTCTCGCCCGAGGTCGCACACGCCGCGGTTCGCCAGGAGCTGCACAATGTCTAACGTTGCACCCTCCGCTGCCGACCTCCAGGTCGAGCAGAACCTGGCTGACGCCACCCATTCGCAGGGGCTCGGTACCGCCGACCTCCAGAATGGCAGCGGTCTGGTCGGCAACGTGTCTGACGGAGCCGAGCATGTCGCCGCACCGACCGCGCTGGGCTTCAACGACACTGGCTGGGTCGGCCTCGCCGCGCTCGTGGTGCTGCTCGCCGCGCTGATCTGGAAGGTGCCGGCGACGATCGGCGCGATGCTCGACAAGCGTATCGGCGAGATCCGCCGCCAGCTCGACGAGGCCGCGCAGCTCCGCCGCGAGGCCGAGGCGTTGCGTGACGAATATGCCACGCGCGCCCGCTCGGCCGAGGCTGACGCCGCCAAGATGCGCGAGAATGCGCAGCACGAAGCGTCGCAGATCGTCTCCAAGGCGAAAGCCGACACCGAGGCGCTGATGGAGCGTCGCACGCGCATGGCGGAGGACAAGATCGCCGCCGCCGAGCGCGCTGCGCTCGACGAAGTGCGCGCCACCGTCGTCGCCGCAGCGACTGCCGCCGCCGGCCGCGTCATTGCCGAGCAGCACAACGTCGAGGCCGACCGCACCCTCGTCAACAGCGCGATCCAGCGGGTCGGCCGCTTCAACTGATCCAGGGACCATCGTGTCGAGTACGGGCCGCGATGCGAGAGCATCGTGGCCCGTTTCGTTTGTGGCTGCGGGAGCTATAGTACGTACCCCGACCATTTTAGCCTTATCGTCACCCCGGACTTGATCCGGGGTGACGCTTCTCTCTTAGGCGAGAGGAAGGCAGCGGGATTCCGGATCAAGTCCGGGATGACGATAGGTCTATGCGGCGAAACTTAGCCGCTTGGTACTTCCACAAAATACGTAACCCGCAGAGCATAACGGAGCAGACCTGTAGGGCGGCAATGCTGACCCATATTACTATGCGGCATGTCCGATTGCGCCTGCAGGCAGACCTTCGACATGCCCGCACCCTTCCACGCGCTGACCGACGCGGACCGCGAGGTCGCGATGCTGCTCTACCTCGACGCGTCACTGGCCAAAGTCGGCGCACGCCACTTCACGTCCAACCGCGCCGAGAGCGTCGCCGCGTCGATCCGCCTGATCGTCACCGACGTCCTGGCGCTGGACGCGCGCGCGGTGCTGCTCGCGCACAACCACCCGCGCGGCGATCCGCGACCCAGCCGACAGGACGTGCACTACACCCGCCGCCTGTTCGCCACGCTGGACGCGATCGGCGTGCGGCTGCTCGACCACTACGTGATCGCACCCGGCGGCTGGATGAGCTTTCAACGCGAAGGATTGCTCTGACCAGGCGCTAGCGCGCTTCTCGACGCACTTACCTCGTCACCGGGCTAACGAGGAAGTGACCGAGCTGTAAACCGCGTCAGCGCGTCGCCAACCGGCACGGCCGGATCGCGGCGGGTGCGGGCCGCGGACCCTCGGGGCGGAATGTCGCCAGATACCCGCCGGCCGAGGGCATCTTCTCGAAACTGACCTGACGGTAACCCACCGCCGCGAACTCGCAGCGCAGCAGCGCGGGCGGCGTGCCGTGGTTCTGCGTCGAGCGATCGGCGTCGACCACTACCACCAGCCCGTCGCGCCGCAGCGCCGGCCGCATCCGCCACAGGAATTCATAAGGCTGCGCGATCTCGTGGTACATGTGGACCATCAGCACGCGGTCGAAGCTGTTCGCCGGCAGCCGCGGATCGGCCGGGCGGCCCAGCCGCACGCTGACATTCTCCAGCCGCTGCCGTGCGACGCGTTCGGCCAGCGCATCGCGCGTCGCTGGCATGATGTCCTCCGCCAGCACGCGCCCATCCTCGCCGACGCGCGCGGCCAGGCGGATCGTGTAATAACCCTCGCCCGCACCAATGTCGGCGACCGTCATGCCGGGCTTGATCCGCGCGCCGTCCATCACCGCGCCCGCTTCGTTCAACCGATCGCGCTCTTCCTCGTTCGACCAGCGCGACGAGACGATACTGGCGACCGGGCGATCGGCGGCAGGGAAGGGGTCGGTCCGCTTCGCCACGCGCTTGATCAGCGGTTGCGACCCGTCGCATGCGGCGAGCGCGCCCGCCACCGCGATCAGCAGCACCGCCGATGTCAGGGCGCGCGCGTGGCTCAATCGACGTCCTCCACCTCGACCTTCTCGCCGGTCACGCGTTGCGACAGCGCCGCGGCCATGAAGTCGTCGAGCGCACCGTCGAGCACGTCACCGGGTGAGGTCGAGGTCACGCCGGTGCGCAGATCCTTCACCAACTGATACGGTTGCAGCACGTAGGAGCGGATCTGGTGGCCCCAGCCGATATCGGTCTTGGTCGCGTTGACCGCGTTCGCCTCCTCCTCGCGCTTACGCAGCTCATGCTCGTAGAGCCGCGCGCGCAGCTGGTTGTACGCCTCGGCCTTGTTCTTGTGCTGGCTGCGCTGGTTCTGGCACGCGACGACGATGCCGGTCGGCAAGTGCGTGATGCGCACCGCCGAGTCGGTCGTGTTGATGTGCTGCCCGCCGGCGCCTGACGCGCGATAGGTGTCGATGCGCAGCTCGCTGTCGTTGATCTCGATGTCGATCGAATCGTCGATCACCGGATAGACCCACACCGAGGAGAAGCTGGTGTGCCGCCGGGCCGAGCTGTCATACGGGCTGATCCGCACCAGCCGGTGTACCCCGCTCTCGGTCTTGGCATAGCCGTAAGCGTTCTCGCCTTTCAACAACAGCGTTGCCGACTTGATCCCGGCCTGCTCGCCCGCGTGATAGTCGATCAGCTCGACCTTCATGCCGCGCCGCTCGGCCCAGCGCGTGTACATGCGCTGCAGCATCTCGGCCCAATCCTGGCTCTCGGTCCCGCCCGCGCCCGCGTTGATCTCGACGTAGCTGTCGTTGCCGTCGGCCTCGCCCGCCAGCAGCGCCTTGATCTTGTCGCCCTGCGCGCGTTGCGCCAGCGCCTTCAACGCCTGCGTGCCTTCATCCGCCATCTCGGCGTCGCCCTCGGCATCGGCCATCTCGATCAGCTCGGCGGTGTCCGCCATCTCGCGTTCGATGTCGCGCGTCGCGGTGATCGCCTCGTCGAGCCGCCGGCGCTCGCGCATCACGTCCTGCGCCGCCTTGGGGTTCTCCCACAAGGTCGGGTCCTCGACACGCGCGTTCAGCTCGTCGAGCCGACGCAGCGCGCGGTCCCAATCGAGGAAGCGGCGCAGCAGCGCCAACGCCTCGTTGATGGTGTCGACATGGGCCTGCGCTTCGGCGCGCATAAATCTGTTCTCCAAACGTCACGTCGTCGCGGTCGCCCGCCGGGCCAAACTGCGCCCGCGTGCTCCGCCGGGTGGCGGATCAAGGATCAAGCCTGCGATCTAGGCCGCGCGCCGCCAAACGGCAACGCCCGCGCGCGCCGGCAGGCGCTCCGCCGTGGTTCCCGCGCCGCTAACCACTTTTCCTTCCAACCCGCCCGAACTGTAATCCTTGGCAATGGGCGCATCGCTCCAGCATGATATTGCCCACCGCCATGCCGTACAGCGCCGGATTGGAGAATGCGAAACGCAAGCTGGTCCAGTTGGAGCAGGCGCGTGAGCGTTCCGGCACCATCGGCGACAGCTCGCATTACGCGGTCGCGCGCGCACGGTTGATCGAGCAGATCGACCTGTACGAGAAACTGACCACCCGGCAGGTGTAACCGCGCGCCGATCGCGCGCGGCCGGCACCTGCCTCAGTAGATGCCGCCTTGTTGTTGCAGGAACTCGCTGTCGCGCGGTGCCGCCGACGCCGCGGGTGCGGGGCGCCGCGCCGTGGCGACGGGCGCGGGGCCCGCCGAGTAGCGCCGCGGCCGCCGTGCCTCGCTCTGCGGCTTAAACGCTTCCCAGATCACGCCCGCCATGGGATCGTCGTCGTTCGGCCAGGGGCCGAACACCGGCCGGCCCGATCCGCGATCGATCCGCACCAATCGGATGCCCGGCGGCGCGCGGAACGGCAGCACGGGCAGATTCTCGTACGCCTTGGTCGCGAACGCCTTGAAGATCGGCACCGCCAGCGTTCCGCCCTGCGCGTAGCCGCCCAGATTGCTCGGTGTATCGTAACCGATATACAGCCCCGCGACCATTTGCGGCGTCCCGCCGATGAACCACACGTCGGTCGGCCCCGAATTGGTGCCGGTCTTGCCGAAGATCGGACGCCCGAGATCGCGCAGCGCGGTCGCGGTGCCGCGCTGGATGACGCCTTCGGTGATGTGCACCATCTGGTACGCCGACATGGCGTCCATCACCTGCCGCCCCTGCGTCACCGGGCGCGGCATCGCGCGCCCGTTCCACCGCGGCATGTTGCACCCGTCGCACGCGCGCCAGTTGGCGGGCCAGATCACCTGGCCGCGCCGGTCCTGCGCGAAGTCGATCAATGACGGGTCGTGCCACTGCCCGTTATTGGCGAGCACGCCGTACGCGTTGACCATCCGCTCGACCGTGGTCTCGCCGGCACCGAGCGAATAAGCGAGATAGGGCGCGTAATCGCCGATCTGCATCTTCTTCATCAGCGCGACGACGTTCTTCATGCCGGTCTGCGCCGCCGCGCGCACCGTCATCAGGTTGCGCGATTGCTCGATGCCCCAGCGCATCGTGTGCGGACCAGCACCACGCGAATTGCCGAAGTTGCGAAAGCACTTCTGCCCCAGCCGCGCGCCCTGGTAGACACAGAACGGCCCGTCGACGATGATCGACGCCGGCGTCATGCCGTGCTCCAGCGCGGCGGAATAGACGATCGGCTTGATCGTCGATCCGGGTTGGCGATACGCCTGGGTCGCGCGGTTGAACGCCTGCACGCTGGCGTCGAACCCGCCCTGCATCGCCAGAATGCGCCCGGTCGCGGGCTCCTGCACCACGAACCCGCCCGAGATGCGCGGCACGCTGCGAAGTGCGAACACGCCGTCCGACGGCGCGACCGCGATCACGTCACCGACCTTGATCCGCGAGAACGCGGGCGTGCCGGTGCCGCGCGCGGGCGTTTGCGCGGCCCAGCGCGGCAGCGTGCCGGTGCGCCCGTCGGCGAAGCCCAGCGACAGGGCCCCGCTCTCGCGCGCGGTGACGATCGCGGCGCGCCAATCCTTATAGTCGAGCATGATGTTGGTGCCGAGCAGCGCACCCTGGAACTGCGCCGGATCGTCCAGCTCGACGTGCGCGAGCGGCCCCGACCAGCCGCGCCCGCTCTCGTAACGCAGCAACCCGTCGCGCAGCGCGTCGGCGGCGTAGCGCTGCACCTGCGCGTCGAGCGAGGTGCGCACCCACAATCCGCCGGAATAGACGCTGTACGGCCCGGCCTGCGCATTCTCACCGAACTTGCCGATCAACTGCCGGCGCACTTCCTCGACGAAATAACCGCCGACGCGCTCGAACTTAGGCGCACGCCGCCGGATCGCGCCCAGCGGTTCGGCGTTCGCCGCGCGTGCCTGCGCTTCGGTGACGAAGCCGTTGCGCGCCATTTCGCGCAGCACGTAGTTGCGCCGGATCAGCGCGCGTTCGGTGCTGCGGAACGGGTCGTAATTGGCGGGGCCTTTGGGCAGGATCGCCAGATACGCCATCTGCGCCAGCGTCAGCTCGGGCAGTTCCTTGTCGAAATACGCGTGGCTCGCCGCCTCGACGCCGTAGGCATTGCGGCCCAGGAAGATCTGGTTGAGGTATAATTCCAGGATCTGCGGCTTGGTCAGCGTTTGCTCGATCCGGTACGCCAGGATTGCCTCACGCACCTTGCGCGTCGGCGAATAGGCATTGCCGATCAGCAAATTCTTGGCGACCTGCTGCGTGATCGTCGAACCGCCACGCGCGCGCTGCCCGGTGCCGAACTTGCTGGCGTAATCCACCACCGCGCCCGCCAGGCCGGGGAAGTCGACGCCATGATGCTCGAAGAACGTCTTGTCCTCGGCCGCCAGAAACGCGCGGATCAGCAGCGGCGGATATTCGGCGAACGACAATTGGACGCGCCGCTCACGCGCATAAGAATAGATCGGCGCGCCATCGATCCCGCGCACGTTGGTCGGCAGCGGCGGCTCATACGCCTTCAACTTCTCGACCGAGGGCAGGTCGCGCGCGAAGATCAGCCAGAACGCGCCCACTGCGACCAGCAGCAGCGCGGACGCAACCGCGAACCAGCGCAGCAGTCGCCGCGTCCACGTGCCGCTGAGCGCGCGGCGCAACCGACCCGCGCGCTCATCCGGCGCTGCCGTCTCTGGGGGAGAAGAAGCCATGTCGCCTGCGCGTTTAGCAGGTTCCGCGGCCTGCGAAAGCGCGACCGCGGTTCGCGTTGTGCCGCCAGGGTGCGGTGGAACACGCCACGAGGGCAGGGAGGCGCTGTCCTACAAGGCCACCACGTGCCACTGTCGCGAGTCGCAGCGTCTGCGCGTCGCTCGCTCTTTGAACCTAACAATATGCCCCGACCGCTCGCCGCGAGCGCGTCTAAGATGTATCGACCGGCTTCACCCATCGTCGTCCCGGACTTGATCCGGGAATCTGCTGCCTTCTTCCGCCCTGCCGAGAAGCGAGAGCCCGGATCAAGTCCGGGGAAACGAAGGAGTGCGCGTCAAACCCGCCGGAAAACGTTTCGGAATGACCTTCTGGTTCCGGCCGCACGGCCCGCGTTGGTGTGACCTTAGCGTGACTTTCCAATCTTGCCGGACGGCAACACGGGCCGCGTTGGCGTGACCTTCGCGTGACCTTTCGCGCTCAGCGCAGCGCCAGCCGCCGCGCGAAATACACCTCGACCGCGCGTCGCACGCTCTCCGCCACGTTGCTCCGGCCTGCTTCGCTGGCGAGGAACGCGGCATCATTGGCGTTTGAGATATAGCCCGCTTCCAGCAGGATCGATGGCGTGTCGGGCGCCTTCAGCACCATCAGCGACGCCATGCGGTGGAAGTTCGGCTTGGTCGCCATCAGCGGCTGCGCCTCGCGCCCCAGCAACCGCGCGAAGCCGGCCGACGCGTTCATCGTCTCGCGCTGCGTCAGGTCGATCAGGATCGACGACACATCCGGGTTCCGGTCCAGGTCGACGCCGTTGATGATGTCGACCTTGTTCTCGCGCGCCGCCAGCCGCGCGGCTTCCTTGTCGGACGCGACCTCCGACAACGTGTACGCGGTCGCGCCCGACGCCTCGGTCGACAGCGCGCTGTCGCAGTGGATCGAGATAAACAGATCGGCCTTCAACTTGCGCGCTACGCCGTACCGCTCGCGCAGCACCAGGAACTGGTCGTTGTCGCGGGTCAGCGCGACGCGCACCCGACCGGACCGGAGCAGCGCGTCGCGCACCGCCAGCGCCATCTTGAGCGTCAAGTCCTTCTCGCGCAGCTCGCCGTCGGGCGAGATCGAGCCGGGGTCGTGCCCGCCGTGCCCGGCGTCGATCACCACCAATGGCCGGCTCTCGTCGCCGCGCACCTTGGGCAGCGGCAGCGCTCGCCGCGCTGGCGGTACTGCCTGCGACACGGTGTAGCCTGCGGTGGCGACGCGCCCGGTCCAGTTGAGCGGTGCGCCGTTGCTCGCCGCGACGAAGCGCTCGGGCGCGACCGGCTTCAGCGTCAGCGTCAGCGCGCGCCCGTCGTCACCGAAGCGCCCGCGCTCGACGATCATCGGCTGCGCCAGATCGAGCACCACGCGCGCGCCGGTCGCGCCGTGCACGCCCTGGCGCACCGCCGTGACCGCGGTATCCTCGTCGCGATCACCCACCGACCGGCCGGGACGCGCGCCGTCGATGTCGACCGCGATCCGCTGCGGCGCGTTGAGAAGAAAGCTGGAAGCGGCGGCGACCGCGTCGTCGAAACGGATCACGACCTTGCCGTCCGACACGTCGACCCGCTCAACGGTTGCCGCCCAACCGGGCGCGCCCGCGAACACGCCCAACAACAGCGCGAGAACGATCGACACGCGGCGCCCATGCCGCGAAAACCGCCTGTCCGTCCAGCGAAAAGCCATGATACGCAACCCTTTGACCCTTGGCCGTAGGTCTAGCGAACAGCCCTCAAGGTCACCTTGCGCGACGGGGTTAATGCCGCCTTTGGCATCTTTTGCCGGCAATACCTTGCCGCATTGTGGCAAGAACCGGCAGTTGATGGCTGGCTTAACCAATGCTAGCGAGTGTTTGACCGGAGTTGTGCACCCGCACGTCAAGCTTCGGCGACACCGCTCGCCCGGCGTTTCTGCCGGGCCAGGGCAATCAGGTTGACGTCCGCATGTTGCATTCCGCCCGTTCGCTGTTCCGCCCGGCTCATGCCGGCGGAGCGGGCGCGGCGTATCCCGGCCATCAGGCGTCCGGGGCTGCACGGCCGACGAAGGCATTTATCGCACCATCGGCGCCCGACCCATCGCGGCGCCTTTCCTTTTATCGCGCGGGCGCACCGCTAGCCGGACGGCCCAGCGCGCGGAGAACAATCAATGACCACGCGTATGCTGATCGACGCACGCCACCGGGAAGAAACCCGCGTCGCCGTCGTCAAGGGTAACCGGATCGAGGAATTCGATTTCGAGAGCGCCGAGCGCAAGCAGCTCAAGGGCAATATCTATCTCGCCAAGGTGACGCGCGTCGAGCCGTCGCTCCAGGCCGCGTTCATTGATTACGGCGGCAACCGCCACGGCTTCCTCGCTTTCTCCGAAATCCACCCGGATTATTACCAGATCCCCAAGGAGGACCGCGACGCCCTGCTGCGCGAAGAAGCCGAGCACGCCGCCGAGGAAGCCAAGCTGCGCGCTGAGCTCGATGCCGAGGATGACGCCACCTTCGATGAGGACGACGCTGACACGCCCGCACGTTTCGACGGCGCCGATGAGCACGGGGGCGAGGAGGAGCACGACTTCGACGACCACGCCGACGACGAGGACGATCACGCCGACGAAGCGGGCGAGGGTGATGCCGAACGCAGCGGCGACGAGCAGGGCGGCCGGCGTCGCAAGGGCAAGCGCTCGAACGGTGACGACCAGGTCGAGGCGCTGCGTCAGCGCCGCATGAACCTGCGCCGCCGTTACAAGATCCAGGACGTGATCCGCCGCCGCCAGGTGCTGCTGGTCCAGGTCGTGAAGGAAGAGCGTGGCAACAAGGGCGCGGCGCTGACGACCTATCTCAGCCTCGCCGGGCGTTACTGCGTGCTGATGCCCAACACGTCGCACGGCGGCGGGATCAGCCGCAAAATAAGCAATGCCGGTGATCGCAAGCGATTGAAGGCTATCATGGCGGACCTCGAGCTGCCGTCGTCGATGGGCTGCATCGTGCGCACCGCCGGGTTGCAGCGCACCAAGACCGAGATCAAGCGCGACTTCGACTATCTCGCACGCCTGTGGGATGAGATCCGCGACAAGACGCTGACCTCCTCGGCGCCCGCGCTTGTCTACGGCGACAGCGACCTGATGAAGCGCGCGATCCGCGACATCTATAACAAGGACATCGACGAGGTGATCGTCGAGGGCGATGAGGGTTATCGCCAGGCCAAGGACTTCATGCGCCTGCTAATGCCGACGCACGCCAAAAAGGTGAAGCATTACAGCGACCCGGTGCCGCTCTACCAGCGCGCCGGCGTCGAGGACCAACTCGCCGCAATGTACCACCCGGTGGTGCAGCTGAAGTCGGGCGGCTACCTCGTCATCAACCCGACCGAGGCGCTCGTTTCGATCGACATCAACTCGGGCCGCTCGACGCGCGAACACAATATCGAGCAGACCGCGACCGCCACCAACCTAGAAGCCGCGCAGGAGATCGCGCGCCAGCTGCGTCTGCGCGACATGGCCGGGCTGGTCGTCATCGACTTCATCGACATGGATCACGGATCGAACGTCCGTAAGGTCGAGAAGGCGATGAAGGAGGCGCTCAAGAACGATCGCGCGCGCATCCAGGTCGGCCGCATCTCGTCGTTCGGCCTCATGGAGATGAGCCGCCAGCGGCTGCGCACCGGCGTGCTCGAGGCATCGACGCGCCAGTGCCCGCATTGCGAGGGAACCGGCCTGGTCCGCACCGCATCGTCAGCCGGCCTCTCCGCGCTGCGCCTGATCGAGGACGAAGCGGCACGCGGCCGCGGCTCGCACCTGACGCTACGGTGCAGCCAGGAAGCGGCGTTCTACGTCCTCAACCGCAAGCGCGGCGACATCGCCGAGATCGAGGATCGCTACGGCGTGCAGGTCGACATCCTTGCCGATGGTGAGGAGGAAGGCGCGCGCATGTCGGTCGAGGCCGCCGGTCCGCCGCCCGCCTATGCGCCCAAGTTCGACGCGCCCGTGATCGAGGTCGAGGACGACATCGAAGACGAGTACGAGGCCGAGGAGGAAGAAGAAGCCGAGGTCGAGGAAGCATCGCGCGAGCGTGACGCGAGCCAGCGAGAGCATGATGAAGGCGACGCGGGCGACCGCGAGGGCGGACGCCGCCGTCGTCGTCGTGGACGCCGCAATCGCGGTCGTGGCGATCGTGACGAGCAGACGAGCACCGAGGCCGAAATGTCGGAGAGCGATGCCGCCGACACCAGCGTCGAGGACGCTGACCTCGGCGAGGCCGCGCCTGTCGAGCACGAGGGCAACGAGGAAGCGTCCTCGGGCAACGGCCGTCGCCGTCGTCGCAACCGTCGCGGTCGCCGGCGTGAGGGGCAGGGCGCTGTCTCGGCGGAGAGCGCACCCTCGGGTGAGCCGTCGGCCGACGAGGCAACCGCGGTTGATGCCGGTGACATCAGCGAGGAGGTGACGCAGCCGGAGGAGACATCCACCGCAGCCGACGACGTGCCTGCTCCGCAGCCGGTCGAGGATGCCAGCAGCGAAGCCGAAGCAGCGGCGGAGCCCGCTGCCAAGCCGAAGACGCGTCGTCGTCCGCGCGCACGCGCCGCCGATGCGCCCGTCGAGGCTCCGGCTCCGGCACCGGTCGAAGCGGCGGTGAGCGAAGAAGTCGCGCCCGAGGTAGCGGCCGAGACGCCTGCCAAGCCCAAGCGCACGCGTCGCAAGAAAGTCGACGCTCCGGTGGTCGAGGCGGGTGACTCCGCGCCGGTCAACGACGGTCTGCCCGCGCCCGACACCGCGGAGGAGGCGCCGGCCAAGCCCAAGCGTAGCCGTCGCAAGAAGGTAGAGCCGGCCGCAGTCGAGACGGCTGAACCGGCGCCTGCCGACACCCCTGTCACGGCCGATGCAGCGGCTCCGGAGCCGACTGCGGCAGCGGTTGACGCAAACGACGCGGCAGCTGTCGAGGGAACGGACGTCGGCGATGCGACACCGCGTCGCGGCTGGTGGCAGCGTACCTTCGGTAACTGATCGCGATGCGTCGCTCGGGTGCTTCAGCCGCGGTTCACCGCCGCTGCTGCAAGCACTCGGGCGATGCGCTGCTATGATCCCACGACGTTCGGCGCTACGGTGATGCCCATGCCTTGCCGTTCTTCTTCAAGGTCCGCCCGATGATCCGCCGGATCGTCTCGCTGATCGCTGGTGTGGCGATGCTCGCGGCCGTACCGGTGCAGGCGCAATCGCTGCTGCGCGACGCCGAGACCGAGGCGTTGTTCCGCGACATGTCCGCGCCGATCGTCACCGCGGCCGGCCTGCGCCCCAGCGACGTGCAGTTCGCGCTGGTCAACGATGGCTCGATCAACGCCTTCGTGGTCGGCGGCCAGACGGTCTACATTCACTCCGGGCTCATCGAGGCTGCGGCGGACGTGAACCAGGTGCAGGGCGTGATCGCGCACGAACTCGGTCACATTGCCGACGGTCACGTTGCCAACGCTGATGCCGGTCAGAAGCCTGCGATGGCGATGTACCTGCTGTCGATGGTGCTGGGGCTCGCCACTGCGGCGGCCGGCGGCGGCGCGGCCGGTATGGGGGTGATGGCGGCGGGGCAGCAGGCGGCGATGGGCAGCTACCTGTCGTTTACCCGGACGCAGGAGGCGACCGCTGACGCGAGCGCAATCAAGTACCTGAAGACTGCTGGCATCTCGGCCAAGGGGATGCTGACCTTCTTCAAGACGTTGCAGCAGCAGGAATATCGCTACGGGCTCGCCAACATCGACCCGTTTATGCAGTCGCACCCGCTATCGGGCACGCGCATCGCGACACTCGAAGGTGACGTCAAGGAGTCGCCCTTCTACGCCAAGCCGATCGATCCGGTGTTGCAGGAGCGCTTCCGTCGCGTGAAGGCGAAGCTGCTCGGCTACGTCGCCGATCCCAAGCGGACGCTGAACGAATATCCCGACACCGACCAGACGATCTACGCCCATTACGCGCGCGCCTACGCCTATCACAAGGCTGGTTATCCCGACAAAGCCGATGCGGAGGCTGCCGCGCTGGTCAAAGCCAGGCCCGACGATCCGTATTTCCAGGAGATCGTTGGGCAGATCATGCTGGAGGCTGGCCGGCCCAAGGACGCATTGATCCCCTTGCGCGCCGCTTATGAGGGCACGCGCAGCAATCCGCTGATCGGCACCACTTACGGTCACGCGCTGATCGCGACCGACAATGCCGCCAACTATGACGAGGCCAAGCGCGTGCTGCGCACCGCGGTGCAGCGCGACGACGAGAATCCGTTCGCTTGGTTCCAGCTCGGCACGGTGTACGAGCGTACCGGCGATGAGGCACGCGCCGCGCTCGCCGGCGCGGAGCAGGCGAGCATCACCGGCGACAGCAAGACCGCGGCGATGCGCGCGCGCGTCGCGCTAGCGGGCATCCCGAAGAACACGCCCGACTGGATTAGGGCGCAGGACATCGCAATGACTTCGCAGGACGTGATCGACAAGGGCAAGAAGCGCCGATGAACCGTGGAGTGTTGCTCGGCATGGTCGCGCTTGGCGCGGTGTGTGGGGCAGGGGGCATGTTCCTGGCCGATCGTGTCGCACCGGGTGAACTCGGTGGCGTCGACAAGGCTAAGGTCGAGCGCGTGGTGCGCGACTACGTCCTGGCCAACCCAGAGTTGATCCCGCAGGCGATGCAGAAGCTGCAGGAGCGTGACTCCGCCAAGGCCGTGGCGGCGAGCCGCGGTGCGATCGAGCAGCCTTATGCCGGCGCGTGGATCGGCAATCCCAAGGGCGACGTAACGCTGGTTGAATATTACGACTATAATTGCGGTTACTGCCGCGCGATCCTGCCGACCTTGCAGAAGCTGGTCGACCAAGACCCGCAACTACGGATTGTGTTCAAGGAACTACCCGTGCTGTCGGACCAGAGCCGCGTCGCCGCGCGCGCCGCACTGGCGGCAGCGCAGCAGAACAGGTTCAAGCCGTTCCACGACGCACTCTACGCCGCGGGTCCGGTCAGCGACGCGACGATCGCCGCGGCGGGGCGCACGACCGGCGTGAACCTCGCCGCGATCCCGCGCGACGCTGACGCGACCATCCGCCAGAACCTCGATGTCGCGGCAAAGCTCGGCATCACCGGCACCCCGAGCTGGGTGGTGGGCGATCAGGTGATGACCGGCGCGTTGCCGATCGATCAGTTGCAAGCGGCAATCGCGCGGGCACGGGCGACCGGGTAAATCCGGCTTGGTCTTCGTGCCGCATGCTTTTCGCAGACCTGCCGTCTAGCCGCAGCTTCGAACACGACGCGATGCAGCAGCTGTAGCACGCAACCGCTCGTCATGAACGCTCGTGCTGTACGACTTCTGCGGCCGCAGATCTTGCCGACATAGACCGCGTTGGTTTCAAAGGCGGCGATCAGAGCGGTGTCGTCGTTACCCGGCGCATCGGTTAGGTGGCATTCAGTTGCGGGTAATCGCTTCGGTGTCTCACGCCTGATGAACTACCTTGTCTGTCAGCCAAGCGGCGAGGCGGTGCATCGAGTTTCAGCCCATTAAGGCGGAGCCGGTCCGGCCGCTCACTCGCCGCCTGCGCCATCGGCCCCTCGCCATGATAATCTGATTTTGGGTCTCAGCGTTGGCATGCAGGCGATCCGCGCTGGTACCCACAGTTGCGCCAATGCCTAAGTGTCGCCACTCTAGTACTTCCTACCCGAAGCGGGCGGGTCGCGGACATGGCGTTTGCAGTAAATCGGCTCACTCGTGAACCACATCAACGCGCCAACTTACCGCGCCACGCCAGTGACTGACGGTTGAGCGCTGCCAGATCGGCGCTGCCGGCGAGCACCGCTTCGCCGAGGTCAACCGCACGGGTGAGCAACGCCGCATCAACGTGGCGATACGCCGGACGCCTGGGGATCGCGTCGTACCACACGCCGCCGACCACGTTGTCGAGCAGGATGCGCTGGAAACAATGGTCGTTGCGTACCGGCCAGCCGCGTTTCATGGCGAGCGCGGGCATCGTCTCGCGCGTCAGTGTCAGCCAGCGTTGCTCCAGCGCCGCGCGCGTCACTTGCCGATTAGGACGTCGCTCGCCTTCACCAGCACCGTCACCTGATCGCCGATCGCGAGGCCGAGTTCGGCGACCGCTTCCTCGGTGATCGACGAGGTGACGACGTTGCCGCCGCCGATGTCGACCTTGATCGTGCCGTTGACCGCGCCGGGGTTGATCGCGGTGATCGTGCCCGAGAACTGATTGCGCGCGCTGATCTTCATGGATGTATCCCCGACGCGAGCCAAGGCGGTCGCGTCGGGATGATCATGCTACGCGGTTGAGGAGCGGGCAAGGTAGCATCCGCTCCGCTACACGCGTCAGCCGCGATGCGGTTGCGCCTGCGCCGCCTGCTTGCGCGCGGCGACCTTGGCGCGGTGATGACCGACCGCGCAGCCGATCGCGGCGCCCGCGACCGCGTGGCCCTTGCCGACGAAATGCCCGCCGACGCCGCCGACCGCTGCGCCCTTCAGACACCCCTTCGCTTCGGCGGGCGCGGTGGCGAGCGTGGCGGAGGTGGCGAGGGCCAGGATGATTGCTGCGTGCTTCACGGTTACTCTCCTCGTCGAAGGCGACTGTTCTGCGCTCCCCGCGCTGTCGCGGCGGTGGCGGCGGCGTTAAACTTCGGTCACCCCGAACGGAAAGCGGCGGCGGCGCATCGCTGCACCGCCGCCGCCCGTGTGATCGCGCGGATGCCGATCAGATGTGGATCGGCTTGCCCGTCACCGCCATCGCGGCTTCCTTGATCGCTTCCGAGTGCGTCGGGTGCGCGTGGCAGGTGTAGGCGATGTCCTCGCTCGTAGCGCCGAACTCCATTGCCTGCGCGGCCTGCGCGATCATCGTGCCCGCGACCGAGGCGATCGCCCAGACGCCGACGACGCGGTCGGTCTTCGCATCCGCGATGATCTTCACGAAGCCGTCGGGCTCGTGGTTGGTCTTCGCGCGGCTGTTCGCCATCATGGGGAACTTGCCGACCTTCACCTCGCCCTGTTCTTTGGCGAGTTCTTCAGTCAGCCCGACGCCCGCGATCTCGGGCCAGGTGTAGACGACCGAGGGGATGATCGCGTGGTTCACGATACCGTGCTGACCCGCGATGTTCTCCGCCACCGCGATCCCCTCGTCCTCGGCCTTGTGCGCGAGCATCGGGCCCGGGATCACGTCGCCGATCGCCCACACGCCGTCGACCGACGTGCGGAAATCATGGTCAGTTTCGACCTGCCCGCGATTGTTGGGCGTCAGCCCGATCTTGTCGAGCGCGAGGCCGTCGGTGTTGGCGCGGCGACCGATCGAGACGAGCACACAATCGGCGGTGAGCGTCGTCGCCTCACCGCCCGCGGCGGGCTCCAGCGTCAGCGTCGCGGTCGTCCCGTCCGAGGTGATGTCGGTCACCTTGGTGCCGAGCTTGAACTCGATTCCTTGCTTCTTGAAGATCTTGTTCGATTCCTTGCGGATGTCGCCGTCGAAGCCGGGCAGGATCTGGTCGAGGAACTCGACGCAGGTGACCTTGGCGCCCAGGCGCCGCCACACGCTGCCGAGCTCGAGCCCGATCACGCCGCCGCCGATCACCACCATATGCTCGGGCACCTTGGGCAGATCGAGCGCGCCGGTCGAATCGACGATCACCTTCTGGTCGATCTCGACACCCGGCAGCGGCGTAACGGTCGAGCCGGTCGCGATGACGATGTTCTTCGCGGTCACGCGCTCGCCCGCGACGGTGACGGTGTGCGCGTCCTCGAACGCGGCGCGGCCTTTCAGCCACGTCACCTTGTTTTTCTTGAACAGGAACTCGATGCCGCCGGTCAGCTGCTTCACCGCGTCGCGGCGCTGCCCGTGCATCGCTTCCAGGTCGAGCTCGGGCGTCACCTTGATGCCCATCTTCGCCATGGCGCCGTTCGCCGCGGCGTCGAAATATTCGGATGCGTGGAGGAGCGCCTTCGACGGAATGCAGCCGACGTTGAGGCAGGTGCCGCCGAGCGTCTCGCGGCTTTCCGCGCACGCGGTCTTGAGCCCGAGCTGCGCGGCGCGGATCGCGGCGACGTAGCCGCCGGGGCCGGCGCCGATCACCAGCACGTCATAATCGTATTCAGCCATCGTACTTCTCCCGGTCATCAGGCCGGCGCGAAGGCCGGCGTCTCGCGCGGCAGGAGCGTTGCGCCCCGGGGCACGAGACCCCGGCCGCAGCCGGGGTGACGCTTGATATGATTACAGGTCGATCAGGATTCGAGTGGGGTCCTCGATCGCGTTCTTCAAGGCGACGAGGAACGTCACCGCCTCGCGACCGTCGATCAGGCGGTGGTCGTAGCTGAGCGCCAGATACATCATCGGGCGCACCACGACCTGGCCGTTCACCACCACCGGGCGATCCTCGATCCGGTGGAGGCCCAGCACCGCCGACTGCGGCGGGTTGATGATCGGGGTCGACATCAGCGAGCCGAACACGCCGCCGTTCGAGATCGTGAACGTGCCGCCACGCATCTCGTCCATCTTGAGCGTGCCGTCCTTCGCGCGGCGGCCGAAGTCGCCGATCGTCTTCTCGATCCCGGCGACCGACAGATCCTGCGCGTCACGGATGACGGGAACGACCAGACCGCCCGGCGACGACACCGCGACCGAGATGTCGGCGTAATCGTGGTAGACGATCTCGTCCCCCTCGATCGAGGCGTTGACGGATGGGATGTCCTTCAGCGCCATCGTCGCGGCCTTCACGAAGAAGCCCATGAAGCCCAGGCGGACGCCGTGCTTCTTCTCGAACAGGTCCTTGTACTTGGCGCGCGCCTCGATCACCGCGGTCATGTCGACGTCGTTGAACGTCGTCAGCATCGCCGCTGTGTTCTGCGCTTCCTTCAGGCGCTTGGCGATCGTTTGGCGCAGGCGCGTCATCTTGATGCGTTCTTCGCGGCGCGCGGGCGCGGAGCCCGCGTCCGCGCGGCCGGCGGTGGCGGCGCCACCGTCCGACGTGCCCGCGGCAGGCGCAGCCGCCGGCTTCGACGAAGCCGCGGCGGCAACGTCTTCCTTGGTCAGGCGGCCGTCCTTGCCCGTGCCCTTGATCGTCGCCGGATCGACGCCGTGCTCCAGCACCGCGCGGCGTACCGAGGGGGAGAGTGCGGCGGGGCCTTCGCCCGCGACCGGGGTCGCGCCGTGGTTGCCATAACCGCCGGCGGTCGGCGTCGCGCCGCCCTGACCGCTACCACCCGTCGATGCGGCGGGGGCCTGCGTCACCGCGGGCTGCGGTGCGCTCGCCTGCGCCGGTGCCGCGCCGCCCGCGTCGACGGTCGCGAGCAACGCGCCGACCTCGACCGTGTCGCCGACCTTGACCGCGTGCTCGCCCATCACGCCCGCGACCGGCGAGGGGACCTCGACCGAGACCTTGTCGGTCTCAAGGCTCGCGACCGGCTCGTCGGCGGCGACCTTGTCGCCCGGCTGCTTCAGCCACTCGCCGACGGTGGCTTCGGTGATCGACTCGCCCAGCGTGGGCACCAGAACTTCGGTTGCCATTCTATTTTCCTGTCTTGAGCGAAGGGTCAGGCGCCGGCGGTGCCGGCCTTCTTGGTCGTGTCGGCCTCACGGGTCCGGCGGATTTCCTCGCGCACGTTGTGGCCGAGCGCGTCGGCGATCAGCGCGCCCTGCTCGGCCTGGTGGCGCTTCATCAGCCCCGTCGCCGGCGAGGCGGCGGCGGCGCGACCGGCGTAGCGCGGACGCTTGACTGACGAATTTGCCATCTGGAGCACTTCCTCGATGAAAGGCTCGACGAAGAACCAGTAACCGTTGTTGCGCGGCTCTTCCTGCGCCCAGATCACCTCTTCGAGGTTCGGCATCCGCGCGATCCGCTCAACCAGCGACTGCGTGGGGAAGGGGTAGAGCTGCTCGACGCGCACGATCTGCGTGTGCTCGTCACTCGCCGCATCGCGCGCTTCCATCAGGTCGTACGACACCTTGCCGGTGCACAGCACCAGCCGCTTGGTCGCCGCATCCGCGGGTGCCGACGGGTCGGACAGCACGCGGCGGAAATGCGTGTCGCGCTGAAAGTCCGCTGCGCTCGACACCGCCAGCTTGTGGCGCAGCAGCGACTTGGGCGTGAAGACGACCAGGGGCTTGCGGAAATTGCGGTGCATCTGCCGGCGGAGCAGATGGAAATAGTTCGCCGGTGTGGTGCAGTTCGCGACCTGGATGTTATCGCCGGCGCACGCCTGCAGGAACCGTTCGGGGCGCGCCGAGCTGTGCTCGGGACCCTGGCCCTCGTACCCGTGCGGCAGCAGCATCACCAGACCGTTCGCGCGCAGCCACTTGGCCTCGCCCGAGGTGATGAACTGATCGATCATGATCTGCGCGCCGTTGACGAAGTCGCCGAACTGCGCCTCCCACAACACCAGCGTCTTCGGATCGGCAAGCGCGTAGCCGTACTCGAACCCGAGCACGCCGTACTCGGACAAGGGGCTGTCCAGCACTTCGAAGCTGCCGTGTTCGACGTTCCACAACGGAACGTGGCGATGTTCGTCATTCTGGTCGACCCAGACGGCGTGGCGCTGCGAGAAGGTGCCGCGACCAGAATCCTGTCCCGACAGGCGGACGCCGTAGCCTTCGGACAACAGCGAGCCGAACGCCAGCGCTTCGCCTGTCGCCCAATCGAAGTTCGCGCCCGAGCGAAACATCTCGCGCTTGGCATCGAGCACGCGCGAAAGCGTCTTGTGAACCGATATCGTTTCAGGGATCGTCGTCAGCAGTCGGCCGATCGCGTCGAACAGCTTGGGCTCGATGCCGGTATCGACGCTGCGACGTTGGCTGTCGGCGTCGGCGGGGGCGTGGAGCCCCGACCAGCGGCCTGCGAACCAATCCGCCTTGTTGGGCTTGTAAGCAGCACCTGCCTCGAACTCGCCTTCGAGCCGCGTGGTGAACTGCTTGACGTTGTCGTCGACCCAGGCCTGATCGACCACGCCTTCCTGCACCAGCCGCTTGGCATAGATGTCACTGACGCCCGGATGGCTGCGGATCGCCTTGTACATCAGCGGCTGGGTAAAGCCGGGCTCGTCGCCCTCATTGTGACCGAAGCGGCGATAGCACCACATGTCGATCACGACGTCGCGGTGGAACTTCTGCCGGTATTCGATCGCCATCTTGGTCGCGAAGGTCACCGCCTCGGGATCGTCACCGTTGACGTGGAAGATCGGCGCTTGGACGCCCTTGGCGACGTCCGACGGATAGGGCGAGGAGCGCGCGAATTGCGGGCTGGTCGTGAAGCCGATCTGGTTGTTGATGACGAAGTGAACGCAGCCGCCGGTGTTGTAGCCGCGGATGCCCGAGAAGCCGAAACACTCCCACACGATGCCTTGGCCAGCAAAGGCGGCGTCGCCGTGGATCAGCACGGGCAGCGACTTGGAATGCGTCTCCAGATCACCCGCGATCGTCTGGATTGCGCGAATCTTGCCGAGCACGACCGGGTCGGCCGCCTCGAGGTGCGAGGGGTTGGCGACCAGGCTCATGTGGACGTGGTGGCCGTCGAACTCGCGATCGGTCGAGGTACCGAGGTGATATTTGACGTCACCCGACCCGCCGATGTCGTCGGGGTTGGCGCTACCGCCCGCGAATTCGTGAAAGATCACGCGCAACGGCTTGTTCATGACGTTGGCGAGCACGTTCAAGCGCCCACGGTGCGCCATGCCGAACACGATCTCGTTGACGCCGGCCGCGCCACCGTATTTGATCAGGCTCTCGAGCGCGGGGATCATGCTCTCGCCGCCGTCGAGCCCGAAACGCTTGGTGCCGACATATTTGCGGCCGAGGAACTTCTCCCACTGCTCGGCCTCGATTACCTTGTTGAGGATCGCCTTCTTGCCCTGGGGCGTGAACTCGATCGCCTTGTCCTTGCCTTCCATGCGGTCTTGCAGGAAGCGGCGCTCCTCCACGTCCGCGATGTGCATGTATTCGAGGCCGACGTTGCCGCAATAGTTGGCGCGCAACGTGTCGACGACTTCGCGTACGGTCGCCCATTCGAGACCGAGCGTGCCGCCGAGATAGACGGGACGATCGATGTCGTTGTCGGTGAAGCCGTAATATTCGGTCTTCAGATCCTCGGGCAACTCACGCAAGCCCGACAAGCCGAGCGGATCGAGGTTGGCGGCGAGGTGACCGCGCACGCGGTAGGTGCGCACCAGCATCTGCACGCGGATCGCGTCACCCGCGGCGCGGATGATGTCGTCCTTCGACGGGGCAGGGGCCGCGGCGGCAGGCTTCGCGCCACCCTTGGCGGGCTTGGGCGCGGGCTCCATCTGCGTTGGGTCGAGCGCGGCAGTCAGATCGTCGGTGGTGGTGAGCGGCCAGCGCTGGTTGGTCCACGACGGGGTGCTGCTCGCACCCTCCAGCCCTTCGAAGAAGGTACGCCAGCCCGGCTCAACGCTGTCCGGCGCGGATTTGTAGCGGGCGTAGAGCGTGTCGATGAACGCGGGGCTGACGCCGCCGGCGATGTCGCTGAAATCCTGACCTTCGAAGCCCATCACACACCTCATGTCCCGCCCGCGAGAGCGAGGATGGGGCCAGCCACCTCAGAGGCGGCGAGCGGACGAGCGCGGGTGGCCCCGATTACAAGCGCTCGTCCGTTTTCACGCGCCGCCCCGAGCAGGGCGGCGTACCTTAGCCCTTGAGCACTTCCAGCAGCGTCGAGCCGAGCTCGCTGGGCGAAGCTGCGACCTTGATGCCGGCCGCTTCCATCGCCGCGATCTTGCTCTCGGCATCGCCCTTGCCGCCCGACACGA
This sequence comes from Sphingomonas hominis, assembly GCF_013328205.1. GTDB lineage: Bacteria > Pseudomonadota > Alphaproteobacteria > Sphingomonadales > Sphingomonadaceae > Sphingomonas > Sphingomonas hominis. Next base: position 212,312 of record NZ_JABULH010000001.1, read on the forward strand.
TCGCGCCGGCGTGGCCCATGCGACGGCCCGGAGGCGCGGTGCGACCTGCGATGAAGCCGGCCATCGGCTTCTTGCGACCGCGCTTCGCCTCGTCGCGGAGGAACTGCGCCGCCTGCTCCTCGGCGTCGCCACCGATCTCGCCGATCATGATGATCGACTCGGTCGCGTCGTCGGCGAGGAAGAGCTCCAGCACGTCGATGAAGTTGGTGCCGTTGACCGGATCACCGCCGATGCCGACCGCGGTCGTCTGACCGAGACCCGCGTTCGAGGTCTGGAACACCGCTTCGTAGGTGAGCGTGCCCGAGCGGCTGACGACGCCGACCGAACCCTTGCGGAAGATGTTGCCCGGCATGATGCCGATCTTGCACTCGCCCGGCGTCAGCACGCCGGGGCAGTTCGGGCCGATCAGCCGCGACTTCGAGCCCGACAGCGCGCGCTTGACGCGCACCATGTCGAGCACCGGAATACCTTCGGTGATGCAGACGATCAGCGGCACCTCGGCGTCGATCGCCTCCAGGATCGAATCCGCGGCGAAGGGCGGCGGCACGTACACCGCGCTCGCGGTTGCACCGGTCGCGGCAACAGCCTCGTGCACCGTGTTGTAGATCGGCAGGCCGAGATGCTCGCTGCCGCCCTTGCCCGGCGTGACGCCGCCGACCATCTGCGTGCCGTAATCGAGCGCCGCCTGCGTGTGGAAGCTGCCGGTGTTGCCGGTCATCCCCTGCGTGATGACCTTGGTGTTCTTGTCGACGAGGATGCTCATCGGGGGTCCTTTTCGTCAGCCGTTCAGGCGAGCGTGTTGTCGATGCCGCGGCACGCGGTGAGCAGTTCCTTGACCGCGTCGACCGATACCTGGAGGTTCTGCTTCGCCTCGTCGGACAGCTTCACCTCCACAATCTTCTCGACGCCGCCGGCCCCAATCACGACGGGAACGCCGACGTAGAGGTTGTCGATGCCATACTCACCCGACAGGTTCGCCGCGGCGGGCAGGATGCGCTTCTGATCGTACAGATAGGCTTCCGCCATCGCGATGCCGCTGGTCGCGGGCGCGTAATAAGCCGAGCCGGTCTTCAGCAGGGCGACGATCTCGCCGCCGCCGCCGCGCGTGCGCTTGATGATCTCATCCACCTTCTCCTTGGTGGAGAAGCCCATCTCGATCAGGTCGCTGACGGGGATGCCGGACACGGTCGAATATTCGAGCACCGGGACCATCGTGTCGCCGTGGCCGCCGAGCACGAAGGTGTTCACGTCCTTCACCGACACGCCGAACTCGGTCGCGAGGAAGTGCGAAAAGCGCGCCGAGTCGAGCACGCCCGCCATGCCGACGACCTTGTTGTGCGGCAGCCCGGAGAATTCGCGCAGCGCCCACACCATCGCGTCGAGCGGGTTGGTGATGCAGATGACGAAGGCGTCGGGGGCGTTGTTCTTGATGCCCTCGCCGACTGCCTTCATGACCTTCAGGTTGATGCCGAGCAGGTCGTCGCGGCTCATGCCGGGCTTGCGCGCGACACCGGCGGTGACGATGATGACGTCCGCGCCCGCGATGTCGGCGTAATCGTTGGTGCCGGTGATCTTGGCATCGAAGCCCTCAACCGGACCGCACTGCGACAGGTCGAGCGCCTTGCCCTGCGGCACGCCTTCGACGACGTCGAAGAGGACGATGTCACCCAGGTTCTTGAGCGCAGCCAGGTGCGCGAGCGTGCCGCCGATGTTGCCGGCGCCGATCAGCGCGATCTTCTTGCGGGCCATTCCATCCCCTCTCGTCGTTACGGTGGATGGGAAGGTCGCCTACGCCCTTTGGCCGTCCGCGACAACCCGCAAAAGCCTAGAAGCCAATATAGTAGAGATAACGGTTCGCAATAGCGATAGAGCTCAGTTTTGGCCGTGACCCTGCGTCAGATACTCCTCGGATCGCATCTCTTCCAACCGGCTGACGGTGCGCTCGAACTCGAAGCGGCCATCGCCGGCGGGGTACAGTTGGTCAGGTTCAGCGTCGGCTGCCGCAAGCAACTTGACCTTATACTCGTACAAAGCGTCGATCAGGCTGACGAAGCGCGCCGCCTCGTTGCGCATGTCCGGCCCGAGCTGCGGGATGCCGACGACAATGACGGTGTGGTAGCGCCGCGCGATGCAAAGGTAGTCGGCGGGTCCGCGTGCTTCACCGCACAGCCGCTTGAAGCTGAACACCGCAACGCCTTTCAGCGCCTTTGGCACGTGGAGTGTGCGGCCCTGCACCGACAGCTCCTCGCTCGGCACGTGCGCGCGATCCTCGGGCGGGTAATCGGTCAGGCGGAAGAAGGCGGCGGAGAGCTCGGCGGTGGCCTCGGCGCCGTTGGGGACGAGCCAGGTGTCCTGCTGCCCCAGCCTGTCGCGGCGGTAATCTACGGGTCCGTTTAGCGCGAGCACGTCGAGCCGCTCGCCGATCAGCGCGATGAAGGGAAGGAAGTGCTCGCGGTTGAGCCCGTTGCGGTAAAGGTCGGTCGGCGCGCGGTTGCTGGTGGTGACGATCGTCACGCCGGCCTCGATCATCGCGGTGAACAGCCGCGACAGGATCATCGCATCGGGCGAGTTGGTGACCATCATTTCGTCGAACGCGAGCAGGCGCGTGCTGTCGGCGAGTGCTTGTGCCACGGGCAGGATCGGGTCGCCCGCTTCCTTGCGCCGCTCCACCGCGATGCGGCCGTGCACCTCGATCATGAATTCGGCAAAGTGGATGCGGCGTTTGGAGGGAACGTCGACGTGATCGTAGAACAGGTCCATAAGCATCGACTTGCCGCGCCCTACGTCGCCCCACAGGTAGACGCCGCGTGCAGGGACCGTACGTTTACGGAAGAAACCGGTCGTGCGCGGATGTTCAAGCTCGTGAGCGAGTGCGTCGAGCCGGTCGGCGGCGGCGGCTTGCTCGGCATCGGGGCGGAGTTCGCCCGCGGCGATCAGCGCGTCATAGGCGGCACGCACTTTTCCCATCAGCCGGCGCTCGGCTTGCGAATCGTGCCGGAAAATTCGGCGACCGTCATCTCCATCTGCACCAGAAGACCGCGCACGAAGATCAGCCGACGCGTTTGGCGCAATATCTCGACCTGCGCCTCCAGCGGCTCGCCGACGCGGCCGGCGCCGATGAAGTGGGTGTTGAGGTCAAGCGTCACTGCTGGCCCGGCCGAGAGCACACCGAAGCTGCGCAGCGCCGCGAACAGCGCGACGTCGATGAAGCCGAGCAGCGCGCCGCCGTGGACGTTGTTGCCGAAGTTGGAGTGACGGTGCTCGGGCGTCATGCGGACGCGGGCGAGCGCGTCCTCCTGCCGGACGATCACGTCGCCCAGGAACGAGTTGAATCGCGTGTCGTCGCGGAAGCGCCAGTGCATCCAGCCGGGATGGTCGGGATGTTCGTCGAAGAGGAAAGCGCGCGAGGGTTCGGCCTCGCTGTGGTCGCTACGGTCCATGGTGATCCATTCGTGCCGGCGGCGGAAACGTGTTCAGGCACGCGCCGCGGCCGGCATGAACGGCGAAAGGTCAGTCGAAGGTCACTCCAACGAGCGTGATCACACGATCCGCTCGACCTCCATCTTCTTGATCTCGGCGATCGCCTTGGCGGGTGAGAGGCCCTTGGGGCAGACGTTCGCGCAATTCATGATCGTGTGGCAGCGATATAGGCGGAACGGATCCTCCAGCGCGTCGAGGCGCTCGCCCGTCATCTCGTCACGGCTGTCGGCGAGCCAGCGATACGCCTGGAGGAGGATGGCGGGGCCGAGGAACTTGTCCGAGTTCCACCAGTAGCTCGGGCATGAGGTCGAGCAGCACGCGCACAGGATGCACTCGTACAGACCGTCGAGCTTCGCGCGCTCCTCCGGGCTCTGCAGCCGTTCCTTGCCCGAGGGGGGCGGCGTGACCGTCTGGAGCCACGGCGTAATCGAGGCATATTGCGCGTAGAAGCGCGTGAAATCGGGGACCAGGTCCTTGACCACGTCCATCGCGGGAAGCGGCGTGATCTTCACCTCGCCCTTCACGTCCTCGATTGCGGTGGTGCAGGCAAGGCCGTTGCGCCCGTCGATGTTCATCGAGCACGACCCGCAAATGCCTTCGCGGCACGAGCGGCGGAAGGTGAGCGACGAGTCCTGCTCGCCCTTGATCTTGATCAGCGCGTCCAGCACCATCGGGCCACATTCGTCGAGATTGACCTCGAACGTGTCGAAACGCGGATTTTCGCCCGAGTCCGGATCGTAGCGATATACTTTGAAGCTGCGCATCTTGCCACCGGGCTGCGGCGAGGGATGCTTGGTGCCGCCCTTGATACGGCTGTTCTTCGGAAGGGTGAACTCGGCCATACGTCTCGTTCTCGTGTTCGGGCAGGATCGCGGGCGCGAAACACGTCACGATCGCTGTCGGCTCGGATACCGGATCGCGGCGCGTACCGCAAACAAGGTCCGCGCCGTTCCTAGCGCACATGCGCCAAGGCTCAAGACATAATGCGCCTCGGCGGATGTGCCAGCCGCCTGCCCGGAGAAACGAGCCGTCAGATGATGTCGAGCACCAGGCCGAGGTCGCGTGCCTGGCTGGCCTCGATGTACCAATTGTGCGGTGCGCGCTGCTTCAGCTCGTCGAGCGTCACCTGGGTGCCGCGGACGAGGTCGGCAAAGCCTTCGTCCTGGATGCGGATCGAATCTTCGATTTCGTTGAGCTTGGCGTTGAGCACCGGCGACAGTGTGTTGAGCGGACCTGAAAGCTGGACGGTCGAGTTCATCAACCGCTCGTGAATCATCAGGCGCGAGTTCTTGGTCAGGAACCGTTTGTCGGCGGGGAAGGCGGACATGAAGGTCGCGCCGGCCGAATAGACCGCGACCTTGCCGAGGAACAGCGCCTCGCGTCCGGTATATTCGCGCAAGAGGCGGATCGAGTCGCCCATCGCGCGCGCCATTTCAGGGTCGCCGCCAAGCGTGGTGATCGACACCACCAGCGGACCGTCGGTCGGGGCTGCAGCCAATCCGTCGAGGAACTTGGCATACATCTGCTCGTCGACGGTGCCGTAGAGTTGGATGTGGGGGCGGGCGAGCAGCGGATAGTTGATCGCGTTGCTCTGGGCGGCGGTGGTGTCAGGCTGGGTCATGGCGCGCTTAGCGTCAGGCGCCGCGCGTTGTTCCGGCGCGGCCAATCATTTTCCCGTCAGCAGCGCGGTGGCGGCACGGCCGGTGCGTGGGGTAGCGGCGGGCAGCGCGCGCTCTAACGCGGCGAGCCAGCGCCGCGCACCCGCGCCGACCGCGACCTGCGGTGTCGACGGATCGAGTTCGACCTGCTTCTCCCACCCGGCGATCAACGTCTGCGCTTCTTGTGCCGCGGCGGCGAGCGGTTGCGGCTTTCGCAGCGCGATGTTGACCAGCGCGTCGCCGAAGAAGGTCCAGTCGTTGTTGGCCTGGCAACCGAACGAAGGGCGGTCGGCCGCGGCGGCGGTGACGATCGCGGTCGTATCCGACGATAGCATCGGCACGAACACGCCCGAGTAACAGGCGCTGATCAGGATCAGCCGGTTGCGAATGCCGAGCGTCGAAAGCTGGTTCCACAACCGCGTCGGCGACACCGCGCCATATCCCTGATCGCCGTCGTTGTAGTAGATGCCGAACGGCGCGCCGTGGCTGGTGGTGTAGAGGATCAGCACGTCCTCCGCCGGATCCATGACCTCCGCCACGCGCGCGAGCGCGAGGTCGAGGTTGGCAGGGCTGCCCATCGGCAGGTCGCTGTCGCGGGTGCCGTCGCTGCCCGCGAGCAGGATCACGTGGCCGGCGGCATCGTAGCGACGCGTGAGTACCTTGGCCGTCTCGCGCGCTTCGCGGCCGAATACGGGATCGCTGTCGAGCGCGGCGACGATCACGAAGGCGTCGACAACGCCGGGGCGCTGCGAGCGGACGGCAGCGAGCGCGGCGTCGAGGCGGCGATGCTCGGCCAGGCGCCAGCGTGCGGGTCGATCTCGCTCCACGTCGATCCCCATGTCGGCCTGTATCTGCGTTTCCGCCTCGCCGCCGGCGAAGACGGGTGCGGGCAGATTGTGGCGTGCGGGCTGGTAGGTCTGTGCGCTGGCGCTGACAGCGAGCGATGCCATGACGAGCAACAATGTTCCGCGCATGGCCGATCCCCCGATCACGGGATTAACGGACGTGCGGCGAGCCAAGTCAAGCACCCGGCGTGCGCGGGAGCGGAACGTGCGCGCGTGGCGTTCGCTTGAGAGCAAACAGGTGGAACCGCAAACCATGTCGTTAAAGCTTAAACCAATCGATCAGCAGGTGATCGTCATCACTGGAGCGTCCTCGGGAATTGGATTGCTGACCGCACGCGAGGCGGCGAAGCGCGGTGCCAAGGTGGTGCTGGTTGCGCGCGGCGACGAGGCGCTCGCCCGCGTCGTGGACGAAATTCAGGCGGCGGGCGGCGAAGCCTATCACGTCACGGCGGACGTGGGCGATGCGGAGGCGGTCAGGCGGGCGGCGACGCACGCAGTGGCGCGGTTCGGGCGTATCGATAGCTGGGTCAACAATGCGGGTGTCACGATCTACGCCAAGCTGCTCGACACACCGATCGACGAGCATGAGCGGCTGTTCCGAACCAACTATTTCGGCGTGGTCAACGGTTGCGCAGCAGCGGTGCCGCACCTGCGCGAGCAGGGCGGCGCGTTGATCACGGTCGCCTCGATCGCGGCGGGCATGCCGAGCCCGCTGATGGGCGCCTATGCTGCCAGCAAGCATGCGGTGAAGGGCTATGTCGACACGCTGCGCGGTGAGTTGTTGCAGGAGGCGGCACCGATCTCGACCACGTTGATCCAGCCGTCGGGGATCGACACGCCAGTTGCGGAGCATGCGAGCAACCACGCCGGTGGCAAGGCGCGGATCCCGCCGCTGGTGTACGATCCGATGCTGGTGGCGAACGCGATCCTCGACGCGGCGACGCGGCCGACGCGCGGTGTGACAGTGGGCGGCGCGGGCAAGGCGCAGGTGCTGTTCGCACAACATGCGCCGGCGTTGTTCGACCGGGTGGCGGCCGTGGGCTCGGCGCTGTTCATCGACCCGACGAAGAACCAGCCTCGCCCCGACAATCTGTTCGCGCCGGCGCACAATGGCGTGGAGCGATCGCGCGACCAGACCGGCAAGGGGTTCAGCCTCTACACCGCGGCGATGCGGCGACCGGGTGTTACGCTGGCGCTGGGTGCGGCGCTGCTGGGGGCGGGACTGTTATGGCGGCGGCAGGATGGAGCGGAGGGTTCGGGGGCGAAGCGCTAAGGTGCGCCGCTGTCTGCGCGTGAGAAGAAGCAATAGGTGCGGCCGAACCCGCGGTAGGCGGGTTCCGAGGACGGGGAGGAAGGTCGGAGGTTGGACGTTTGCTGCCTCACCGCTTCATCTCGGCCATGATCCGGCATCGCGCTTCTCACCGGTGTAGAGAGACAGCGGGGCCCCAGACCAAGTCCGGAGCTCCAAGATTAGTGACTTAGTAGACGCGCTTCTTGGGCTTGATGTACTCGATGTCGTCGGTGAGCGAGTAATCGTGCACCGGGCGGTAGTCGATCGCGACGTTGCCGCCCTTGCCACCCCAACCGTCAAAGGTGGCGATGGTGTGCTTCATCCAGTTCGCGTCGTCGCGATCGGGGAAATCCTCGTGCATGTGGGCGCCGCGCGACTCCTTGCGGTTGTCGGCGGATTTCATCGTCACCACGGCCTGAGACAGCAGATTGTCGAGTTCGAGCGTCTCGACCAGGTCGGTATTCCAGATCAGCGAACGATCCTTGATGCTGACGTCGCCGATCGAGCGGTACACGTTGTCGATCTTGGCGACGCCTTCGGACAACAAGGCGCTGTCACGGAACACCGCGCAATGCTTCTGCATCGTCTGCTGCATGTCGCGGCGGATGTGCGCGGTCGGCGTACCGCCCGCGGCGTTGCGGAAGGTGTCGAGCCGGCTGAGCGCGAGTTCCTCCGACCCCTTGGGCAGCGGGGCATGCGTGGTGTTCGGTTTGAGAATGTCGCGAACGCGCAGGCCAGTGGCGCGGCCGAACACGACCAGGTCGATCAGGCTGTTCGAGCCGAGGCGATTGGCACCGTGGACCGACACGCATGCCGCCTCGCCGACCGCGAACAGCCCAGGGACGACCGCGTCGGGGTTGCCGTCGCGCAGGTTCACGACTTCGCCGTGATAGTTGGTCGGGATGCCGCCCATGTTGTAGTGGACCGTCGGGGTCACCGGCAGCGGCTGGCGCGTCAGGTCGACACCGGCGAAGATCTTGCCCGTCTCGGTGATGCCCGGCAGCCGCTCGTGCAGCACCTTGGGATCGATGTGATCGAGGTGAAGGAAGATGTGATCGCCCTCGGGGCCGACGCCACGGCCTTCGCGCATCTCCATCGCCATCGAGCGCGCGACGACGTCGCGACTGGCGAGGTCCTTCGCCGACGGAGCATAGCGCTCCATGAAGCGCTCACCCTCGGAGTTGGTGAGGTAGCCGCCTTCGCCGCGCGCACCCTCGGTGATCAGCACGCCCGCACCGTAGATGCCGGTCGGATGGAACTGCACGAACTCCATGTCCTGGAGCGGCAGGCCGGCGCGCAGCACCATCGCGTTGCCGTCACCCGTGCAGGTGTGTGCCGAGGTCGCGGAGAAATAGCAGCGGCCGTAGCCGCCGGTTGCCAGCACGACGTTGTGCGCGCGGAAACGATGGATCGAGCCGTCTTCCATGCACAGCGCAATTACGCCGCGGCAGACCCCCTTTTCCATGATGAGGTCGAGTGCGAAATATTCGACGTAGAAGTCGGCGTCGTACTTCAACGATTGCTGGTACAGCGCGTGCAGCATCGCGTGACCGGTGCGGTCGGCGGCGGCGCAGGTGCGCTGCACTGGGGGGCCTTCGCCCATGTTCTGCATGTGGCCGCCGAACGGACGCTGGTAGATGGTGCCGTTGTCGTTGCGGCTGAACGGCACGCCGGCATGCTCCAGCTCGTACACCGCCTGCGGCGCCTCGCGCACCATGTACTCGATCGCGTCCTGGTCTCCGAGCCAGTCGGAACCCTTGACGGTGTCGAACATGTGCCACGACCAGTGATCGGGCGAGTTGTTGCCGAGGCTGGCAGCGATGCCGCCCTGCGCCGCGACCGTGTGGCTGCGCGTCGGGAACACCTTGGTGATGCAGGCCGTCTTCAGCCCGCTTTCCGCGATGCCCATCGTCGCGCGCAGGCCCGAGCCGCCCGCGCCGACGACGACCGCGTCATAGGTATGGTCGATGATCTGATAGGCGGCCATTACTGGGCGGCTCCGAAGGCGATCTTGAGGATGGAGAAGATGGCGACGCCAGCGATCGCGGCGGCGTAGACGTTGAGCAGCACGATCGCGACGAAGCGGCTCTGCATCCGCGCGTAATCCTCGATCGCGACCTGCAGCCCGAGACGGAAGTGGTAGACGACCGAGACGATCAGCAGCAGCATCGGGATCGCGGCCCAGGCCGAGCCGAGCCAGATGCGCACGGTGGCGAAATCATACGCCGGGAGCATCGCCAGCGAGGCGAGCAGCCACGCCATCAGTAGCAGGTTAGTGCCTGCGGTCAGTTTCTGATGCCACCAGTGATGCACGCCCTCGTGCGCACTGCCGTAACCGCGGACGCGGCCGAGTTCGGTGCTCATTACTTCAACCCCAGCCAGAGCCAGAACAAGACCGTCATCGCGATCGAGAAGACGAAGGTCAGCCGAGCGGCGAGCTGGTTGGTCTTAAGCTCGAAAGCCGCCCCGGTGTCCATGACGAGGTGACGAATGCCGCTCGCCATGTGCTGGAACACCGCCCAAGTCAGCCCAATGCCGATCACGTAGCCGATGATGTTCAGGTTACCGCGATCGGTGGTGAACACGTCGCGGAAGGTTGCGTAGGCGGCGTCGCCGGAGGCGATCGCAGCAAGCCACCACACCAACAGGATCGCACCAACGGTCGCCATCGCCGCGCCGGTCGCGCGGTGGATGATCGAGGTCAGCATCGCGGGGCTGAAGCGGTAGTGGAATTGCATCGGGCCCGTGAAGAGATGCGGGCTTCTCGGACGGGGACGAGGTGCGGGACGGCTGGCCAACGGCGGTTCCTTTCAGCCTACGCCCTTAGCCGCGATAGCGTGCGATGCAAGCACGGCACGACGGTCACGGCTGGTTCAACGTGGCATTAACCGGTTCTAGGTAAGTGGAGTCGCCATGACCTTCAACACGACGCACGCCATGTTCGACGATCTGCCGACGCCCGGATCGGTCGCGGCCAGACTGGACCTCGACGCGCGCTTTCGCGTGTTCGACACCGATGGTCGGCTGGCGGCGCTGAGCCGCACGACCTGGGACGCGATCGCGGGCGACGTAAAGACGATTTCCGGCGCGTATTGGGGGCAGTGGCAACGCTGTTTCGAGAGCACGAAAATGTGGGCGCCGCACGACGTCGAGCGGATGATCGAGCTGGGCTGCGGCTTTCTGGAGAACCGTTTTCTGCGGACGCGCGAACGGGCGTGGGTCGAATCGGTCGAGCGCTCGGTCGCATCGGCGTACGCCGCGGGCGTGACGCCGATGGCGCTATTGTCGATGATCAGCGCCAGCGACCGCGCCGCGCTCAACAGCCTGATGCAGCGTGCCACGTCAGGCGATCCGCAGTTGACCGAAATGGTCGACACGTTGATGCGGCTGTCGGCGCTGGAAGGCGAGATCACGGTCGAACTGTATAATGCTTATCGCGAGCATAGTGCGCAACTCGCGCGCGACCGGTTGGCGGCCGCGTTTCGCGACGGGATCGCGGCAACGGTGCAGGCGGCGACGCAGGACGGCAGCCACCTGCGCGTGCAGGCCGCGGGCGCATCGGCCTCGGCGCGCGGGATGCTGGGCAAGACGAGCGAGGTAGCGGCCGCGGCCGAGCAGTCGGCGGTGGCGATGCGCGACGCGGCCTCGACCGCTGCGGGGCTGATCCGCGCGATCGAGGATGCGCGGGTCGAGGTCGAGGCAGCCGCCGAGATCGCGACGCGCGCGGGCGTGCAGGCGGGCGACGCGGTGACCGTATCGGGAGCGCTGAGTGAGCACGCGAAATCGATCGAGTCGATCCTGGGCTTGATTCGCGACATTGCGGGGCAGACCAACCTGTTGGCGCTGAACGCGACCATCGAGGCTGCACGGGCTGGCGATGCGGGACGCGGGTTTGCGGTGGTGGCGCAGGAGGTGAAGAGCCTGGCCAACCAGACCGCGCGCGCGACCGACGATATCGCGGGCAAGATCGCGGCGATCCAGGCGGCGACCAAGGTGACGGTGGATACCTCCGCCTCGATCCGATCCACGGTGCTGGAGGTGCAGGATTCGGCGACGCGCATTCGCCACGCAATGGAAGCGCAGGCGCATACGGTCACCGCGATCACCGCGGCGGTGGACGAAACCGCGCTCGCGGCCGATTCGATGTCGCACACCGTGGCCGCGATCCGCGCCGATACGGAGGGTGTCGCCTCCGAGATCGACACGCTGGAGGATGAGTTCGCGAGCGTGGAGGCGCTGCTGGAAACGCTGCGCGGGTCGGCGGAGGAGTTCGCGCGAAACGTTGCCTGACGCCTGGCCGACGTTGCTGCGCGCACGACCGCGTTCTAGACGCGCGTCATGACCAACGTCCTTCTTACCGGTTCGAGCCGCGGCATCGGCGCGGCGATCGCCAGCGCGCTGACCGCTGCTGACAGCAACGTTGTCGGACACGGGACCGCCAGCGGCATCCCGGCCGACTTCGCCGATCCGGCTGCCCCCGATCGACTGTGGCAGGCGGCGCTCGACCAGTTGGGCGGGCGTATCGACGTGCTGATCAACAATGCCGGCGTGTTCGAGGCCAATCCGCTCGACGGCGATGATGACGCGTGGCTGGCGGGGTGGGAGCGGACGATGCAGGTCAACCTGACCGCATCGGCGATATTGTGCCGGCGCGCGGTCAAACATTGGCAGCAGCGCGGGTGTGGGGGCCGGATCGTTAACGTGGCGAGCCGCGCGGCATATCGCGGCGACAGCCCGGCGCATTGGCATTACGCGGCGTCAAAGGCCGGCATGGTCGCAATGACCAAGACGATCGCGCGCGGTTATGCCGGGCAGGGTATCCTCGCCTTTGCGATCTGCCCCGGGTTTACGATGACCGGGATGGCGGAGGATTACCTGGAAAGTCGTGGTGGCGACAAATTGCTCGCCGACATCCCGCTCGGCCGCGTGGCGATGCCGGAGGAGGTGGCGGAAACGGCGCGGTGGCTGGCGCTCGACGCGCCGGCGTCGATGACCGGGGCAGTGCTCGACGTGAACGGCGCCAGCTATGTCCGGTGAAATCGAGAGCTGGCGCGTGACCTTGCCGTGTACGCGCGCGGAGGCGGAGGCGATCGACGCGGCGGACGACTTGGCGATCGACGCGGTGCTGATGACCACCGAGGAGGTCGAGGACGATCGCGAGCGCTGGCGGCTCGACGCTTATTGCGAGCACGAACCCGATGCTGGCGTGATCGCCGCCTTGCGCGCGCTGGTGCCGAGCGCAGGCGATACAGCCCCGCTGGTCGAGCCGCTGATCGCGCAGGATTGGGTAACCATGAGCCAAGCTGGTTTGGAGCCGATCCGCGAGGGACGCTTTGCCGTACACACCAGCGCGCATCCGATCGCCGCGCCTGCGGGCGGTCGCGCGTTCCTGATCGATGCGGGGCAGGCGTTCGGGACCGGGCACCATGCGACCACCGCGGGGTGTTTGGCGATGCTCGACGGATTGGCCGAGCGGTCGTTCGCGCAAGTGATCGATCTGGGGACGGGGACGGGGTTGCTCGCCTTTGCCGCGCAGCATCTGTGGCCGACCGCGGCGGTGACCGCGACCGATATCGACCCGGCGGCGATCGTGGTGACGCAGGAGAATGCGGCGGCGAACGGCGTCGCGGGGCTGCGGCTGGTGGTGGCCGATGGCGCGCTGAGCGATGAGATCGCGAGCCGGGCTCCTTATGATTTGTTGATCGCCAACATCCTCGCCGGACCGCTGATCTCGATGGCGCCGGAGGTGGCGGCGATCGCGGCACCGGGTGCGGCGATCGTGCTGGCGGGGCTGCTGGAGACGCAGCGGAGTGAGGTGGTCGCGGCGTTCGAGGCGTGCGGGTGCGTGCTGGAGGCGGTTGACCGGCGCGGTGATTGGACGATCCTGCGGCTGCGTGCCGGTGCGGAGCGCTACGTTCCGAGCAAGCCGATCGACCCCAAGGGTCGGGACGGCTGGGCGCTCGACCTTTAGGCGAGCGCCCCCTTCCGGTCAGGTTGCCTTGCTGCGGGCGTAGTCCTGCGTGCCTGTCGTCAGCATGCGATCTTCGGGCACGATCTGCGCGACGGGGATGTCGGGTAGCTGCTTCAGTTCGGTGTAGAGCGGCGCAAAGTCGGTTTCGACCGTAGCGCGGAGCAGTTCGTCGAAGCTGGGGATGACGAAGTAATTCTGCTGGAAATCGTCGATCCGGTACTCGGTTCGCATGACGCGGGCGAGGTCGAAGGCGATGCGGTTGGGGCTCGGATCGTCGAGCGCGAAGCGGCTTTCGGAGGCGGAGGAGACGATGCCCGAGCCGTAGATGCGCAGGCCGTCGTCTTCCTGGATCAATCCGAACTCGACCGTGTACCAGTAGAGACGCCCGAGATACTTCAGCGCATCCATGCCGAGCGCGCGCTGCCCGCCCTTGCCATAGGCTTCGAGGTAATCGGCGAACACCGGGTCGGCGAGCATCGGTACGTGGCCGAAGACGTCGTGGAAGACGTCGGGTTCCTGCAGATAGTCGAGCTGATCGGGGCGGCGGATGAAGTTTCCGGCGACGAAGCGGCGATTGGCCATGTGGTCGAAGAACACGTCGTCGGGAACGAGCCCGGGCACGGCGACGACTTGCCAGCCGGTCAGCTTCATCAGGCGATCGGAAAGTTCGGCGAAGTCGGGGATGCCTGGTTTATCGAGGCGCAGCACGTCCAGCCCGCGCAGCCAGGCGTCGCTGGCGCGGCCGGGCAGCAGTTTCGACTGGCGGGCGAACAGTGTGTCCCAAGTTGCGTGTTCCTCGGGCGTGTAGGTCGCCCAATTCTGCGCGATCGTCCAATCGGCGGAGGCGTCGGCGGGCGGGGCGGTCAGGACGTGCGTTTCCTCAGTCATGGGCTTGTTCTAGCATGAGCGGGTGATGCGCCAAGTCCGTCGTCTTTCTTTCGTGTTGCTGGTTGTGCTAGCGAGCTATCTCGTCGCGGGTCTGGTCGGGGCGGCGTGGGCGGTCAACCGCGACTGGCGTCCCCCGGAGCAGGGTGTGACGATCTGGGTCGAGGACAATGGCATCCACACCGATCTGGTCATCCCCAAGCACGCGGCGGGGGTGGATTGGCGACCGGTTTTCGCAGGCACAGCGTTGCGTGAGCCGGGTTACGCGCGGTTCGCTCATGTTGCGGTGGGATGGGGCGAGCGCGGGTTTTTCGTCGGCACACCGACGTGGTGGGATCTGAGGCCCGGTACCGTGTTCGCGGCGGCGCTGGGGAGTGACGACACCGTGCTGCACGTCGAGCATGTCGCGCAACCGGTGGTGGGCGAGCGGGTGCGGGCGGTAGTGTTGACGCCCGCGCAGTACCGGGCGTTGGCGCGGGTGGTGCGCGCTAGTCTGGCAGCGGGTGATCCGGTCCGCGGTTATGCCGGGCATGATGCGTTTTATCCGGCGCATGGGCGCTACGATGCGCTCAACACCTGCAATGCGTGGACTGGGCGCGCGCTTGCCCGAGCCGGGGTGCGGGTGGGGCGGTGGACCCCGTTTTCCGCACCCGTGAGCTGGTGGCTCTGACCCGATGCGCGCGCAGTTGGTCAGTTGGCGGCGCCCGTCTGGTTGGCGATCTCTCCGCGGGTGGCGGCGAGCGTGGGGGCGGGACCGGTGGCGGGGCGGAGCGATTCGCGCTCGCTTTCCGGCACGGCGGCGGTCGGATCGGGGCGGAAGTCGACGGGCGCGCGGGTGGTGCCCGGCGTCGGCGCGCTGGGCTTGAGGTCGGGGGCGGGGTGTTCGCCACCGCTGGTGCGCTTGTCGAGAAGTTTGTCGAACAGGCCGAAGCGCAGCGCACCGAACAGACCGGCAGCGACGGCACCGATGCCGGCGGCGACGGCGACGCGGCTGGTCTTCTTGACCGGCTTGTCGGCGGGTTTGCGGTTCGCGCTGCGGCGGGTTGCGGGATTGTTCTGGGTCATGCGCGGGTCAACTTACGGACAAGGCTGGCGTTCCGTCGACGCGTGCGGGCAACAGCGTGCCCGCAGGAGCGGGGCGGCAGAGTTCGGCGGAGGGCGCTGAGCCATCGAGCCAGCGGCTCCAGTCGGTGCGGTCGAGCACCACGACCTGACGATCGTGGTAGGGGGCGATATCGGGTCCGGGTTCGGCCGTGAGCATCGAGAAGGCTTCGCCGACCTGATCGTCGTGTTTCCACACACCGGCGATACAGAACCAGGAGTGGCGGGCATGGGTGAAAATCCACTTGGTCTTGCGCTTCTGACCCGGTGGGGGTGCGGTAAATTCGTAGAAGCCGTCGACCGGAATGAGGCAGCGTCCGCGCGCGATGTTTCGGCCGTCGGAGCGGTAGTTGTAGACCGGCTTTCCGTGCGCACCCGGCCAGCTCCAGCGGCGGGTGACGAGTTCGGCCTCGTTGCTCCCTTCCTCGACCGCGCGGACGATCACGGTCGCGTCGGTGATGCGGACCGAGGGGAGCGGCGCCATGTTGGGCGCGCCTTCGGGAAAACGCAGCGGGATGCGGAGGTGGGCGAAATCCTCGCGTAACAGGCCGAGGTCGATGCGGCGGGCGGCTTCGTTGCACATCGGGTGATACTAGCCCGGCGCGCAAGCGCGGGCGAGCATCACCCGATCGGCCAGCGGTGCATTCGCACCGGCTGACGACGCGGCTTTGCCGCGGCGCTGTTTCCGATTGAGTTTGGCGGGCGGGGCAGCGGGCGCATGCGGCGGCGGTGGCTGGTGGGTGTCCGATGACGGTGAGACGGTCGCAGCGGGCGGTTGGATGGCAGCGGGGTGGGTCGGGGCAGGCTCGGCGATCGGCTGATCCGGTTCGTCATGCGCGGCGACGGCGGGGTGGGTCGATGGTCCGAGCGGCGCAGGCTCGGCGTGATCGTCGCAGCCGGGGACGATCATCGGCGCTTCGCCCGCTTCGTCGTCGCTGGGGTGCACGCGTTCGGGCGTGTCTGGCTGCTCGCCATCGTCATCCGGGTCGAGCCGGGCGGCGTCGGCGAACCAGGCGTCGCGCGCGCGGCCTTCGGTGATGTGGCGGACGGCGGATTGGATGTGGTGGGGGCGTTCGAGCTGCTCGATCTCCTCGTCGTCGAGTTCGCGCTGATAGTCGGGGTCGCCCCACTCGCCGTCCTCCTTCCCTAAGAAGAAGTCGGGCGGGGGGAAGCGGGTGCGCCAGGCGTCGGCGTCGTCGCACCACCAGACGGGGTCGGGGCGGTCGGCGGGGCTCAAAAACTCGGGCAGGTTGGGGCGAAGTGGAGGAAGTGGAGGTTCACACGCGCTTTCCGCGCGCGGCGGGGGTGGGGCGAGCGCGACGAGGCCGGCGGCCTCGGCGCGGGTCCATTGCTCGGCGCTCCACGCGGCGCGGTTGGCGGGGTCGAGGTCGGCGACGGACACCTCGGCGGCGTGGGCGGCGCGGGTGCGCAGGTAACGGTCGGCGCGGGCGAGTGCCAGGACGGGGGCGAGATCGGCGCGCGTATTGCTCTCGCCGTCTACCGTCTCGGGCGCGAGACGGGTGCCGAGGAACAGCCCGGCGCGCGCGGGCGCGGCGTGGGTGCCGAGCAGGTCGAGGAAGGCGTCGAACTCGCCCGCGACGAGCCGCGCGGCGGTGCCGTGCGCGCTGGCGGAGGCGGCGTCGGCGAAGCGATCGAGCCGGTGGAGCATGTGGGTCGCGAGGCGATTGTCGTGGCGATAGCGGGTGACGGTGGAGCCGTCGGCGCGGGTGATCGTCTCCTCCTGACCTTCCAATGCGCGGGTGAGGAGCGTGTCGGCGAGCGCCTCGCGCGCCAAGAGCCGCGCGCCGTCCCAGGCGAGCGCGAAGGCGGCACCGTTGGCGCGGCGGCGCAGCGCGTAGGCGGAGGAGACGGCGAGGCCGACGCGGCGGCACGCCTGCTCGACGGTGTCGCCGCCGGCGATCCCCTCGACGAAGGTGCGCTGGCGGTCGGGGGTCCAGCCGTCGTGGCGACCGGGGGGCGGGGTGGGCTCGGCGTGCGCGTGGACGGCGGGTGGCTGACCGGCGGCGGGCAGGCGGGCGGGGGTGAGCAGGGTCATCGGCGGCACAGCCCACCCGAGCGGAACAGCGCCTCCATCGCGCGCGCGGCGGCGATGTGTTCGGGCGCGAGGGGTGCGGTGGCGATGCGGCCGGCGTCGACGTGCGCCTGCCACTCGCGCCACGGCTGCTCGCCGCTGTCGGGGGAGGAGTCGATGGGGAAGGCGGGGTAGAGCGGTAGCGTGTCCATGCGCGTGGGTCCCGTTGGTTGGGGGGACCGGGGAGATAGGCAGGGATGGCGCGTGTAGGACAGCGGCCGGCGCGGCGAGCCGGTAGCGAAGCTACCGACGAGCGAACGAGCGCCGGCCCGGCCAGCGGCGCCAGCAGCGCCGACTGACGACGCGGCTTCGCCGCGGCGGGGCTTGGTTGTTCCTACCTTGGCAACATCGCCGCCAGCGCGACGCCCGAAGGCGCGGCTTTGCCGCGGCGGCACGACAACCCACTTGCCAGTACGATTATCGTAGTTACATATTGGTCATGTGGAAATCAGCTTCGATCCCGAGAAGCGTGCGTGGACGCTGGCCGAGCGGAAGCTCGACTTCGCCGATGCCGTTCGGGTGGTGGAGGGACCGACGCTGACGCAGGAGGATGACCGGTTCGATTATCCCGAGCCGCGTTATCAGACCTACGGCTGGTTGGGCGGACGCATGGTGATGTTCGCGTGGACGCCGACAGCGGAAGGCATCCGCGTGATCTCGATGAGGAATTGTCATGACAAGGAAACCCGCCGCATCGCTCCCCGTCTGGGATGACGACGATCTACCAGAGTGGACCGACGATCAGCTCGACCGCGCCGAGTTCTCGATCGGCGGCAAGGTGGTGCGCCCGGCGATCGGCACGCTGACCAAGGCGGGCCGCCCGCCGCTGGGGGCGGCGGCCAAGCGTCAGGTGACGCTGCGGCTTGATCCGGATGTCATCGAGCGGTTTCGCGAGGGCGGGCCGGGGTGGCAGGGGCGGATGAACGAGGCGTTACGGAAGGCGGTGGGACTGTAGTCAGGTTTGCAGCATCCTTAACTCAATCTGAGTTTCGAGTTTGTCATAAATGTGAATGCCCCCAATCGAGACTGATAAATACCATGATCAAGAAAGCGAAGCAGTGTTTTTAGCTTGGCTTTGTCTCTTGGAAGGAGGATTTTATCATCTACTAAACTAACTTCGACTTGCACACTCTGTGCTGCGGCGACGATCTCGGCCGTTGTAATTCGATGTAAGATGCCAGAGTCTGAGACGGCGGACACCAGTTTTCGAGTGGTTTGTGTAATATTTGAAAGTATGTGGTTGATGTCTTCAGCAACAACCATATTAAGCTGCGAGAAAGCAATTACCTCTTGATCAGAGGCGATAGTGTAATGTGAGAAAACATCAAAAATACGTTTAAGGATCGTAAAGTTTTTAAACTTTACTAACCCATTCTCAATGATTGCGTCAATTTTACTGCCAATCGAGAATGCCGGCCCAGTGAGCCGAGTGAAGGTATTCCCTTCCAAAAGGACAAGCGCCATCGCTCTTTGAGCTAGCCTTTGATGAGCAAAAAAATACTGGATGTACAATGTCTCATCGACCCCATCAGCAGCGAATGCTATTGCTCTAATATTTTCATTTTGAAAATCGTTCGGATCAATTTCGGTCAGTGAGAGTGGGCCGGCCCTGACCGTATCCATTAGCGCTGTGATCTCCTCATTAAGCGGTAATGTTAGAATTTGATCATCGTCCGGTTTCCAATCGCGACTAAAGGTTACTTCTTCATCTATGCCTTGGTGAAAGTTGGCATAGTAGGCGCTAAAAAGCTCGGCGAGTTGCGACTGTACGTCATGGCTGACCCGAACGCGCCTAAGATCGGCGGAGCCACGCTGGCCGACGAGTGCGTAAAGATTGTTAGACATCTCTATCCTTTAAACTCGATCAGTACGTATTCGGTAAGTTGCCTGACTTTGATTGTCCCCAATGCAGACCGCAGCTGCCTTTTTGTCAATAGGGCGTAAGTTATACCGTTACTTGCAGTGACGCGATAAGCGTGCCACTTTAGCATGCCAAGTAGAGGACTATAATGGTAGTTGTAACCGGTCGCCGTTATAACGCCAAAGACAATTATAATTGGCGCCCATAAAGACCAGTTTAAGTCTGATATCTTGTCGGCGAATAACGGGGATATATACAGAAGAAGAAGGGAGAAGTTTTCGCGGTCGGCTGTCTCGGCGGAAGAGATGTCGACGGAGACTTCTTCAACCAAAGATCGTGCTTTATTAAGTAAAGTTATACAAGCGACGATCATAATAGCGCAGATGCAGCCCAATCCCAATGACAATCTTTTGTCCTGACTCCAAAAGGCCCAAGCATAAGTGAAAGCAACTGGGGCTAAGGCCGTAAGGGTAAGGATGAAGCGCGCGGCTGCGCTGAACATTGCACGCTCCTAATTTGGCCTATTCTGCTGCTACTGGTACTACAGCCCGCTGCTTAAGCAACGGCGCGAGGTAATGCCCGGTGAAGCTTCCCTTCACCTTGGCGACCTGCTCGGGCGTGCCTTCCGCCACGACGCGGCCGCCCTTGACGCCGCCTTCGGGTCCCATGTCGATGATGTGGTCGGCGGTCTTGATGACGTCGAGGTTGTGCTCGATCACGACCACGGTGTTGCCCTGTTCCACCAACGCGTGGAGCACTTCGAGGAGCTTGCGCACGTCCTCGAAGTGGAGGCCGGTGGTCGGCTCGTCGAGGATGTAGAGCGTGTTGCCGGTGGCTCTACGGGCGAGTTCCTTGGCGAGCTTGACGCGCTGCGCCTCGCCGCCCGAGAGCGTGGTCGCCTGTTGGCCGACCTTGACGTAGCCGAGGCCCACCTCGACCAGCATCGCCATCTTGTCGCGGATCGGGGGCACGGCCTTGAAGAACTCGGCCGCGTCCTCGACCGTCATGTCGAGCACGTCGGCGATCGAATGGCCCTTGAACTTCACCTCCAGCGTTTCGCGGTTGTAGCGTTGGCCGTGGCAGACGTCGCAGGTGACGTAGACGTCGGGGAGGAAGTGCATCTCGATCTTGAGCACGCCGTCGCCCTGGCACGCCTCGCACCGCCCGCCCTTCACGTTGAAGGAGAAGCGGCCGGGTTTGTAGCCGCGCGCGAGTGACTCGGGGAGGCCGGCGAACCAGTCGCGGATCTGCGTGAACGCGCCGGTGTAGGTCGCGGGGTTGGAGCGCGGCGTGCGGCCGATCGGCGACTGGTCGATGTCGATGACCTTGTCGAGATGCTGCAGCCCGGTGATCTTGTCGTGCTTGCCCGCGAGGATGCGCGCGCCGTTCAAGGTGCGGCTGGCGGCGGCGAACAGCGTGTCGATGGTGAAGCTCGACTTGCCCGAGCCCGACACGCCGGTGATGCAGGTGAAGGTGCCCAAGGGGATCGACGCGGTGACGCCGGTCAAGTTGTTGGCGGTGGCGTTGTGGACGGTGAGCTTCTTGGCCGAGCCCTTGCGGCGTTTGGCGGGCACGGGCACCTCGCGCACGCCGTTCAGGTAATCGGCGGTGACGCTGCCCTCGGTCGCCAGCACCTCGGCCAGCGTGCCGGCGGCGACGACCTGCCCGCCGTGGACGCCCGCGCCCGGCCCCATGTCGATGACGTAGTCGGCGGTGCGGATCGCGTCCTCGTCATGCTCGACGACGAGCACGGTGTTGCCGAGGTCGCGTAGGCGGCGCAGCGTGGCGAGCAGCATGTCGTTGTCGCGCTGGTGAAGGCCGATGCTCGGTTCATCCAGCACGTAGAGCACGCCCGACAGCCCTGAGCCGATCTGCGACGCGAGACGGATGCGCTGGCTCTCGCCGCCCGATAGCGTGCCGCTGGTGCGGTCGAGGTTGAGATAGTCGAGGCCGACGTTGTTGAGGAAGCCCAGGCGCTCGACGATTTCCTTGAGGATCCGCTCGGCGATGGCGCGCTGCTGATCGCCCAGGTGGTTGGGCAGATCGGTGAAGAAGGCGAGCGCGTCGACGACCGAGAGGTGGGTGGCGTGGCTGATGTCCTGGCGTGCGATCTTGACCGCGAGCGCCTCGGGCTTGAGGCGTGCGCCGTGGCACGTCTCGCAGGGCTGGGCGGACTGATATTTGGACAGTTCCTCCTTCATCCACGCGCTCTCGGTCTGGAGCATGCGGCGGTTGAGGTTGCCGATGACGCCCTCGAACGGTTTCTTGACGTCGTAGGACTTCTTGCCGTCGACGAAGGTCAAGGTGACGGGCTTGCCGCGGGTGCCGTGGAGGATGGTCTTCTGCACCTCGGGCGGAAGCTCGCCCCAGGGGGTGTCGAGCGCGAAGTCGAATTCGCGCGCGAGCGAGCCGAGCACCTGCATGTAATAAGGCGAGGGCGGGTTGGACTTGGCCCAAGGCACGACCGCGCCTTTCTTAAGCGACAGTTCGTGGTTGGGGACGACGAGGTCCTCGTCGAAGATCAGCTTCTCGCCGAGGCCGTCGCACGCGGGGCAGGCGCCCTGCGGCGCGTTGAACGAGAACAAGCGCGGCTCGATCTCGGGGATGGTGAAACCCGAGACGGGGCAGGCGAACTTTTCCGAGAAGACGATGCGGCCGTCGGGAGCGTGATCGCCGAGAACGGCGCTCTGCGGCGTGCGGGGTTCGACAGGGTCGGCGGGGTCGACATAGGCGAGGCCGTCGGCGAGCTTCAATGCGGTCTCGAAGCTCTCGGCCAGGCGGGTGGCGATGTCGCCGCGGACGACGAGGCGGTCGACGACGACCTCGATGTCGTGCTTGAACTTCTTGTCGAGCGCGGGGGCTTCGTCGATCTCGTAGAGCTCGCCGTCGATGCGGACGCGGGTGAAGCCCGCCTTCTGCCACTCGAGCATCTCCTTGCGATACTCGCCCTTGCGCGCGCGGACGACGGGGGCGAGCAGATAGAGGCGCGTCCCCTCGGGCAGCGACATGACGCGGTCGACCATCTGGCTGACCTGCTGCGCGGCGATCGGCTCTCCGGTGGCGGGCGAGTAGGGCACGCCGACGCGCGCCCAGAGCAGGCGCATGTAATCGTAGATTTCGGTGACGGTAGCGACCGTGGAGCGCGGGTTGCGGCTGGTGGTCTTCTGCTCGATCGAGATCGCGGGGCTGAGCCCCTCGATATGGTCGACGTCGGGCTTCTGCATCAGCTCGAGAAACTGGCGCGCGTAGGCCGACAATGACTCGACGTAGCGGCGCTGCCCCTCGGCATAGATGGTGTCGAAGGCGAGGCTCGATTTGCCCGAGCCCGACAGCCCGGTGATGACGGTCAGCGTGTCGCGCGGGATGTCGACGCCCACGTCCTTGAGGTTGTGCTCGCGCGCGCCGCGCACCGAAATCGTCGTCAAAGCCATGTGGGGCGTTCTACCTTCGTTCCGCAGCGGATGCCAGTATGCGGGAGATAGTAACGCGGGAAGGGGCTTGCGAGGTTCGTGGGCGGGTGGAGGTTTAGTGGAAGAGGCCGACCGCACCCTCCGCCCAGACGAGCGCGACCGCGGCGGTGACGGCGGCGATGGCGAGGCGGCGCGCATGGGGGCGGTGGAGGAGGCGCGTCGCGACGTCGACCGCGAGGCCGAGCGTGCCGAGCAGCAGCGCGGCGGCGGCGAAGTCCGAGGTGGTCCAGTTGACCTCGGGCGTGAGGCGCATCGCGATCAGCGGGGCGATCAGGAGCGCGGCGAAGGCGAGCCACATCGCGCGACGCGCGTGTGCGAGCGGGGCGGGGGCGGTGACCATGGCGAAGCCTTTCGAACGGACGTGCGGGCAACGGTGCCACGGCGCGGGCGCGCGGGGAAGCGGGCGCGTGAACGCGGGTTGCCGGGCGCGCGCGGGGCGAGCTGCGCCCCGTTCAGCGGTGAGCGGTGATGCGCGGTGTGGGGGCGCTGATGCAGGTGAGCGCGATTGGCGAGTCCGCCGTGCGGAGCGCCACGCGTCGCGGCGCGTTGAAGGGCCAAGGAGTGCGACTGACATGAGCGACCTGCCCCCACGCAAGAACCCCGGACCCAAGAGCCGCGCGCGCTTCCTGACGGTGACGCTGATCGTGCTGGCGTTGATCGCGGTGATCTTCATCGGCACCAACATCAACCACGTCAAAAGCGAAGACGACCGCCCGATGGGCGAGGACCGGCCGAGCCCGACGGCGCGGTGAGCGGTGGCGGGCCGCACGGACGCGGGGCAGCGGCGGGCGGTGTGAGGCCGGGCGCGTGTCAGGGAGCGCCCGGCGGACCGGCGTCATCGCGCGGCGGCGCGTCGGGCGCGGGCGGCGGCGACGTGTCGGCCGTGTCGGCATCGGAGCGGGTGCGGCGGCGGGCGACGCGGCGGTTCTGGCGCGCGCCGTCGTTGCCGAGCGGATCGACCAGCCGCTGGTAGAGCGTGAACAGATGTTCGACGCGCTCACGGTCGGAGGCGAAGGGCGCGCGGCGATAGAGCCGGTCGACCGCGAGGTCGAGTTCGCGATGCGCGCGGCGCAGCTCGGCGGGCATGGTGTCGGGATCGTAGAGGTCGGCGAGCGTCGAGGTCGCGTTCTTGGGCAGCGCGCGCGCGTCGAGCACGGCCTGTGCCAGCGCCTCTACCTGCGCGCGTTGCGTCGGGGTGGCGTCGGGCCAGGGAAAGGTGTTGTAGACGACGCCAACCGAGTACATGTAGTCGCTTTTCATGCGGCCAGTGATCTGCCGCATCCACGCCATGTGCATCCGGCTGGTTAGAATACCAAATTGCCATGTGGATGCATTTGCGAGAATACGTAGCTTCTGATTGGCGATTACGTCCGGCGAGAGCCATCCTATCGGAACATATTCACGTCGCTCTGAACTGGTATTGGGTATTACAAGGTAGTCAGTGGAAAGTCGTTCATCAACACCAAGCCGTAGCGGATCATCGGCCATCTTGACAGTGCTTAGGCGGGAACTGCTGGCTCGATAATCACGAACCGACGAGACGCGCTGCCGCACGAGTGGCAGTTGGCGAAGTTGCGCGGGAGTAGCCTCAGCCAAATAGAGTATCCAGCGATGAAACCCATTTATATATTCATCGCCACCGACGAACCGTCTAAATAGGGGGGGCCGCTTCCGGTTCTTCTGTCAAAAAGCGTGCACGTTCTGTGCTATCGAACGTGTAAAGACCGTTGTCGATCATTTGAACGCCGGTTTTTGCTTTTGCTGCGCCGTTGATGGGGCGACTTTCCTCCTTGATAACGAGATGTCGATCGACTTCTCTGGCTTCGAATAGATAAGCCGTTAATGCGCTATGGCGCGTTTCTGCTGGTTCGCCTTTACCATCGACGTAGCTGTAAAGCCGCTTTTCCGCGGGCTCGTTGCCGCGCGGGGCTAGGCCGACGATGACGCAATGAACAGCGGCGCGTCCGGGCCAGACGAAGGTGCGGTGCGCGAATGCGATCTCGACCCCGGCACGGAACAGCGTCGGCCATAGCTGCGCCACCTGTTCGCCCTGCACGATCGAGTTGGTGGACACGAAGCCGAGGTGCGCATCGTGCGGCGCGACGTAGTGCGCGCCCTTGATGAACCAGGCGGCGACGTAATCGAGCGTGCCGCCGCTGCCCGGCAGCGCGGCGAGGCGGCGGACCTGTGCGCGTTGCTGCTCGGTCTGATATTTGGCGCCCACGAACGGCGGGTTGCCGAACACGAAGCTGCATCGCTCGGCGGGCAGCACCTCGTTCCAGTCGATTTCCAGCGCGTCGGCATGGCGGATGCCGGGCGCGGTGACGAGCGGGATGCGCGCGTAATGCTGGCCGAAATCCTCCGCCAGCCGGGTGTTGGCGATGTGGTCGGTCATCCACAGCGCGACCTGCGCGATCATGGCGGGAAACTCGTCGATCTCGATGCCGAAGAAACGGTCGACGTTGAGGCGCGAGAGCAGCGACACGTCGGTGACGAGCTCGACCTGGCCGTTGACGGTGAGCAGCTCCTTCAACAGCTCGCGTTCGAGCTCGCGCAATTCGCGGTAGGCGACGACGAGGAAATTGCCCGCGCCGCACGCCGGATCGAGAAAGGTGAGCGCGGCCATGCGTTCGTGCAGCGACCTGAGGGCGCGCTCGCGGCCCGAGCGGAGCGCGCGGGCGCGGTCGAACTCGGCGCGCAGATCGTCGAGGAACAGCGGCTCGATCACCTTCAGGATCGCCTGTTCGGGGGTATAATGCGCGCCCTGGCGGCGGCGGGTGACGCGGTCGATCACGCTTTCGAACAGCGACCCGAAGATCGCGGGGCTGACCTCTCCCCAATTAAACATGCTGGCATCGAGCAGCATGTCGCGCATCGCGTGGTCGAACGCGGGCATGTCGATGCGTTCGCGGAACAGCTCGCCGTTGAGGTAGGGGAATTCGGCGAGATCGGCGTCGAGCCCGCGCTGACGCCGATCGGGCGGGGTGTCGAGCACCTGGAACAGCTCGCCCAGCCAGCGGCCGAGATCGCGGCCGTCGGCGGCGGTGCGCTGTTCGAGGAAGGTGAGGAACTGGTCCTTGCGCTCGAAGATGCCGGTGTCGTCGGCGAACAGGATGAACAGCAGGCGGACGAGCAGGCGTTCGAGCGCATGGCCGGTGTAGCCGTCGGCGGCGAGCGCATTGTGGAGCCGGCCCATCAGCTCGGACGCGCGGCGGTTGACGGGCGACTGGTTGCGGAACAACCGCGGCTGAACGCCGATGATGAAGCCGAACGCCTCGACATGGCGTTTGAGGTCGGCGAGCGGGAAGCGCCATTCACGGCGGGTTTCGAGATCGACCAGCTCGAACCGCTGAAAATCGCACACCATCATGTAGCGCGGGCGCTGCACCTCGGGCAGCCAGGAATAATAATCGAGCGCCTGGTCCATCGCGCGGGTGAGATCGCGGCCGATGCTTTTCTGCTCGGCGATCAGCGTGCCGGGCCAGAACAGGTCGATGAAGCCGTTGGAGCGCCCGGCATCGAGCGCGCGGACGCGTTGTTCGTACACCGCGACCTGTTTGCGCGGCACGCCGAAGATCGCGAAGAATTCGTCGTAGAAGCTTTGCGTCTGGCCTTTCTCGTAACCCTTGCCGGCCCAATCCTCGCTGAAACGGGCGGCGTTGGCGCGGATTTCGGGCCATGAAAGGCGCATGCGGGGGTCCTGTGGCGGGTAAGCGGGCGAACGGGGTGTACCGGGCCGGGGCCTGCGTCGATAGCGAAACCGTTCACGGGTGTAAGAAGCCGCGTTGGTTCAACGCTCGAACGAGGTGCGGGCGCGATGGCGGGTGGGAGCGGTCGCGTCGGGCGAGTGGGCGTGGCATGGGCGGCGCTCACCGGAGCTTTCCCCATGACCCTGATCCGCCGTTTCGTTGATCCCTACCTGCTGCTGCTGCTCGGCACCGTGGTGCTGGCGGCGGTGTTGCCGGCGCGGGGGGAGGGGGCGCGGGTTGCCGACACCGCGGTGACGGTGGCGGTGGCGTTGTTGTTCTTTCTGTATGGCGCGCGGTTGGCGCCGGCGGCGATCTGGGCGGGGCTGACGCATTGGCGGTTGCAGGGGCTGGTGTTCCTGAGCACCTTTGTGCTGTTTCCGCTGTTGGGTCTGGCGGTGAGCGGCGTTGCGCGGGCCTGGGTGCCGGGCGAGATCGCGGTCGGCATCCTGTTTCTGACGCTGCTGCCCTCTACCGTGCAATCGTCGATCGCGTTCACGGGTATCGCGGGGGGCAATGTGCCCGCCGCCTTGTGCGCAGCGTCGGTGTCGAACCTGGTCGGCACCGTGCTGACGCCGTTGATCGTGGCGCTGTTGTTGCCGTTGATGGGGCTGCCGGGGGCGAGCGGGGGCGTGTCGTGGTCGGCGATCGAGGCCATTGCGGCGCAGATCCTGCTGCCGTTCGTCGCGGGCCAGATCGCGCGGCCGGTGATCGGCGGGTGGATCGCGCGGCACAAGGGGCCGACGACGCTGGTCGATCGCGGGTCGATCCTGCTGGTGGTCTATGCCGCGTTCAGCGAGGGCATGGTGGCGGGCATCTGGCAGGCGGTGGGGGCGGGCGACCTGGCGCTGGTGCTGCTGTGCGACGGATTGCTGCTGGCGGCGGTGCTGGGGCTGACCACCTGGGGCGCTCGAGCGCTTCGGTTCAGCAAGGCGGACGAGATCGCGATCGTGTTCTGCGGATCGAAGAAGAGCATGGCGAGCGGCATCCCGATGGCGACGATCCTGTTCGCGGGCTCGTCGGTCAGCCTGATCGTGCTGCCGTTGATGATTTTCCACCAGGTGCAGTTGTTCGTCTGCGCGGTGCTGGCGCGGCGTTATGCGGCGCAGGTGAGCGCGGGGGTGGACCCGGCGCGTGCCGACGAGCGGGTCGTGGCGGCGGCGGTGGACGATCGTTGAGCGGGCTTGTGCCTGGTGTTATGGTGCAGTAATACAGTGGTGCGAAAACAAGCGTTGACGTAGAACGACTACAATCGTAGTCGAGCGGCATCATTGGGGGACAAAAGATGCCGGTGCGGTGGCGGTACGGGGAGCGAGCAGTGGGCCGGTCGACAGGTCGCGGCGCGGGCGCGCCGCTGCTGGCGGGGACGCTGGCGGTGCTGCTGACGCCGGCGGGCGCGGCCGCGCAGGCGGTGCCGCCGCCCGCGGGGATCGCCGCGCCCAAGCCGGTCGCGACCGAGGGACCGCAGCCCGCCGGCCAGCCCGATCGCGTGACGGGGCGGCGCAGCTATGATGCCGCGTGGTTCGCCACCTTCGCGCCCGCGACCGCGCTGCAGATCGTGCAGCGCGTGCCCGGCTTCACGATCGAGCGGATCGACGAATCGGTGCGCGGCTTCGGCGGGGCGGCAGGCAATGTCGTCATCAACGGCCAGCGCGCGTCGGCCAAGAGCGACACGGTGGAGACGATCCTGTCGCGCATCCCGGCGGGGCGGGTGGTGCGCGTCGAGGTGGGGCCGGGCGACCTGTACGGCGCGGAGTTCACCGGCAAGCCGCAGGTGCTGAACCTCGTCACCTCGGCGAGCGGCGGGTTGGCGGGAACGCTGACGGGCAGCGTGCGGCGCGATTACCTGGGGAAATTCTATCCCGAGGGGAGCGCGTCGGCGTTGCTGCGGTCGGGCAAGTCGACGTTCAACCTGGCGCTGAACATCGACAACGCGCAATCGGCGCAGGAGGGGTATGACCGCGTCACCTCGTTGCCCGACGACCAACTGGTCGAATATCGCTACCGCGTGAACCGGTTCCGCGAGCCGGCGGCGGCGCTGTCTGGATCGTGGGAGTATAATGACGGTGCCCATCGCACCGCGCACCTGAACGCGCGCGCGGCGACCAACCACTTCGCGCTCGACCAGTCGAACCGGGTCGACCGCGTCGGAGCGCCAAGGCGTGAGGACGCGCTGACGCAGCGCTACGATTTGACCGAATATGAGCTGGGCGGCGATGTGACGCGGCCGCTGGCGGGGGGCGGCATCAAGCTGATCGGGCTGGCAACGAGGCGGCGGCGCGACAATGACGATCTGTCGCTGGTGGACGTGTTCGCATCGAACGGCCCCGGGCCGACCGGGTTCAGCCAGACGCTGAACGATCGCCAGTCGGAGACGCTGGCGCGGCTGGTGTGGAACCGGTCGGCGTGGAACGGCTGGAACGTGGAGATCGGCGCGGAGGGCGTGATCAACGAGTTGCGCAGTCGGGTGAATTTGTTCGACCTGGAAGCGGGCGGCGCGCGGACGCGGATCGACCTGCCGGTCGACGACGCGACCGTCCGCGAGGTGCGCGGCGAGGCGTTCGTCAACGTCGGACGCGCGCTGTCGCCGACGATCCGGCTCGACGGCGGCATGACGATCGAGGGGTCGCGGCTGACCGTGTCGGGCGACGTGGAGGCGCGGCGCACGCTGTCGTTCCTGAAACCCAAGCTGGTACTCGACTGGCGGTTCGCGCCCGGTTGGCGCGCGCAGATCTCGGCGCAGCGGACGGTGAACCAGTTGCAGTTCACCGACTTCATCTCGGTCGCCGAATTGGGCAGCGACCGGGTGAATGGCGGCAACGCGCAACTGGTGCCGCAGCGCAGCTGGGAGCTGCTCGGCACGCTGGAGCATCCGATCCTGGGCGACGGGCTGGTTCGGCTGGAGGCGGGGTACACGCGGATCAGCCTGGTGCAGGACCGGGTGCCGACGCCCGAAGGGTTCGACGCGCCGGGCAATCTGGGCGACGGCACGGTGGCGATCGCGCGCGCGCGGGTGGAGGCGCCGCTCAAGACGCTGGGCGTGAAGGGCGGGCGGTTGACGCTATACGGGTCGTACGTGCCGACGTTCGTGACCGATCCCTACACGCTGACCACGCGGCGGTTCACCGGCAACAGCGATTTCTACGGGTCGGCCGAGTTCCGGCAGGATCTGGGCAGCTTCGCCTGGGGGCTGTACGTCGAGAATGCGACCAGTTCGACGCAGTTCCGCCGCGACGAGACCGACCGGAGCTTTCGCGGGCTGTACACGCAGGTGTTCGCCGAATGGCGGCCGACCAAGACCAGCGTGGTCACCTTCACGCTGGAGAATGCGCTGGCGCGGCCGGCGTATCGCGAGCGGTTGTTCTACGCGCCCGATCGCACCTCGACCACGCCCGTCACGCGCGAGTTCCGGCGGCGCAACGGCTTCATCGTGCCGCTGCTGACCTTCAAGCGGACGTTTGGCTGACCATATAGACACGCACAGGAGCGACGCGCATGGCCAAGAAGAAGAAACGCATCCCCAAGACGATCGGCGGGGTAAAGCTGCCCAAGGAACTGCGCCGCGCGGGCGAGGCGATCATCGATCAGGCGATCACCACCGCGAATTCACCGCAGGGCAAGGCGATGATCGCGACCGGCCTGTCGATGGCGGCGGCCGCGGCGATGAAGGCGGCGGAGGCGAAGGCGGCCGGGCCGAAAGAGACTGGGGCGAGGGCGACCGAGAAGCCTGCGCCCGCGAACGACGCCAAAGCCGATGCACCGCGCCAGCCGGGCGCGAGCGGGATCGACGGTGACGCGATCGGTCAAGCGGTGGAGCAGGTGCTCGGGCGGTTGTTTGGGCGACGGGCCTGAGCGGGTGTCTCATGCGCGCGTGTAGATGGTGAGGCGGAGCGACGGGTCGTCGTTGGCCTGAAAACTGGCGTGCGCGTATGACACCGGCCCGAGCACCGGGTGGTGAAGCCGTTTGATGCCTGAGCGCGGCGCGCGAATGTTGTGGTCGTCCCACCACGAAGCGAACGATGGCGAAGCGGCGCGAACGCGCGCGACCAGCGCGGTGAAGGCGGGATCGCCGCGCCACAGGTCGTGGCTGACGCGGAACAGGTCAACGACGCGGCGCGCCTCGTCGGACCAGCCGTCGCCGAACAGCGTGAGGGCGGCGGGGTTGGTCAGCATCCAGTGCAGGATGTTGCGATCGTCGTCGGCGAGGTGCGCGAAATCGCCGAACAGCGCGCTCGCCGCCGCGTTCCAGGCGAGCACGTCGAAGCGCCGCCCGGTGACATAGGCGGGTTCGGCCATCCCTGCGACGAGCGCGCGCAGCAGATCGGGGACGACCTCGCGATCGAAGGTGCGGGACGGTGCGGTGTCGGCGAGCGCGCGCAGGTGCGTGGTTTCCGCCGGGTCGAGCATGAGCGCGCGGGCGAGCGCGTCGACCGTGCCGGGGGAGGGCGAGACCCCGCGGCCTTGTTCGAGTTTCACATACCATTCGACGCTGATGCCGGCGCGTTGCGCCACCTCCTCGCGCTTCAGGCCGGGCGTGCGGCGGCGCGTGCGCGCCGCGTCGCTCGGTGGAAGCCGCGTGCGGCGCGAGCGCAGGAATTCACCCAGCGCGTGATTGCCCGGCATGACGCATGCTCCAGCGTGGTGGTACCGGCTACCAGTATAAGCCCGTTCCTTCCTGCCGCCCAGCGGCTCGTTATCTGTTGCCCGAGACGATGAGGGAGATCGGGTGTGCGGGCTGCTGTTCTGAATGCGTTCGGCGAGACGTTGCACGTCGAGGACGTCGCCGATCCGGTGATCGGCACCGGCGAGGTGGTGGTCGACGTCGTCGCCGCGCCGGTGCTGTCCTATACCGCGGAGGTGATGAGCGGCGCGCGCGGCTATCTGCTGCCGACGCCGGTCGTGCCGGGTGCGGGCGCGATCGGGCGGGTGCGCCGCGTCGGGCCTGACGCGACGCGGCTGCAGGTGGGGGACTGGGTGTTGTGCGATCCGACCGTCCGATCGCGCGACGGGGGCGTCACGCCGGACATCACCTTGCAGGGGGCGAGCGCGCGCGGCGCGGGCGGGCAGTTGCTGCAACGTTATCACCGCAACGGCAGCTTCGCCGAGCAGATGCGCCTGCCGACCGAGAATGCCGCGCCGATCGGCGACATCGAGCCGGACGAGGCGGGGCGTTGGTGCGCGGCGACGACGCTGCTGGTGGCGTATGGCGGATTGCTGGCAATGGAGTTCCGCGCCGGCGAGACGTTGCTGGTGAGCGGGGCGACGGGCAATTTCGGGTCGGCGACGGTCGCGCTCGCGCTCGGGATGGGGGCGCGCTGCGTCGTCGCGCCGGGGCGCAATACGCGCGTGCTAGGCGACCTGCGACAACGGTTCGGCGAGCGGCTGGTCCCGGTCGTGCTGACGGGGGATCGTGCCGCCGACACCGCGGCGATGCAGGCGGCGGCCCCGGCGGGGATCGACGCGGTACAGGATTTCCTGCCGCCGTCGGCTGAGGCGGGCGTCGCGCGCGCGGCGATCATGACGCTGCGCCAGGGCGGACGCGCGGTGCTGATGGGAGGCGTGGGGATGATGGGCGGCGAGGAGCTGTCGCTGCCGTATCCGTGGATTATGCGCAACCTGATCACGGTGCGCGGGCAATGGATGTACGACACGGCGGCGATCCCGGGCCTGATTGGGCTGATCCGCGCTGGGTTGGTCAACCTCGACCATTGGGCGGTGTCCGGATTTCCGCTCGAGCAGGCGAACGAGGCGGTGGCGCACGCCGCGGCGAACGCGGGACCGTTTCGGCAGACGGTGTTGCTGCCCTGATCGCGCGCGAAAAGCCGTTGCGCCGCACAGCATAACTGCTGTTATGCTGACCCGGACGCGAGGGAGAGCGGCGATGGACTTCGAGCAGATCGGTTACGCGGTGGTGGACGGGGTGGCGACGATCACCTTGTCGCGACCCGACAAGCTCAACGCCTTCACGTCACAGATGATGGCGGAGATGATCGCGGCGTTCGACCGGGTCGACGCGGACGACGACGTGCGTGTGGTGATCGTGACCGGTGCGGGGCGGGCGTTCTGCGCCGGAGCCGACCTGTCGAGCGGGGCGGGGACGTTCGATTATGCCGATGCGGGCGCGGACTCGCCGGTCGGGCCGGATGGTGAGTTGCGCTACGGTGTCGAACGCGCGCGCGACGGGGGCGGGCGGCTGACCTTGCGCATTTTTCAATGCCTCAAACCCGTGATCGCGGCGATCAACGGTGCGGCGGTGGGGATCGGCGCGACGATGGCGCTGCCGATGGACATTCGCTTGGCGAGCGAGGCGGCGCGGTTCGGTTTCGTGTTCGCGCGCCGAGGGATCGTGCCGGAGGCGGCGTCGTCCTATTTCCTGCCGCGCGTCGTGGGCATCAGCCAAGCGCTGGAATGGTGTTACTCGGGCCGGGTGTTCGACGCCGCCGAGGCGAAGGCGGGCGGGCTGGTGCGGGAGGTGGTGCCGGCGGATGCGCTACTGGCGCGCGCCACGACAATCGCGCGCGAGATCGCGGACAATACCGCGCCGGTGTCGGTCGCGCTAACGCGGCAGATGATGTGGCGGGGGCTCGGCTATCAACATCCGATGGAGGCGCACCGCGTCGACAGCCGCGCAATCCTGTCGCGCGGGCGATCGGGCGACGCGCGCGAGGGGGTGACGAGCTTCCTGGAGAAGCGCGCGCCCGCCTATCCCGATCGGGTTAGCGCGGACATGCCCGACTTCTATCCGTGGTGGGAGGAGCCGGCATATCGGTGAAGCCGGGAACGTTGCCGCGGCTGTCGCGTCGAGGGCGGCATGGCGGACGATGACAAGAGGCTGGCGGCCGAGGCAGCGCTGGACGAGGTGCGAGACGGGATGCTCGTCGGGCTGGGGACGGGATCGACGGTCGCGTTCCTGATCGCGGCGCTGGGCGAGCGGGTGCGCGCGGGGCTCAGGATCGAGGCGGTCGCGACCAGCATTGCGAGCGCGCGCGCGGCGGAGGGCCAAGGGATCATTGTGCGCGACTTCGCGGGCGTGTCGCTGGTGGATCTGACGATCGACGGTGCGGACGAGGTCGACGCGCGGCTGTACGCGATCAAGGGTGCGGGCGGGGCGATGCTGCGCGAGAAGGTGGTGGCGGCGGCGTCCGACCGGATGGTGGTGATCGCTGATGGCACGAAGCGGGTGGACGCGATCGGCGCGGCGAAGCTGCCGGTCGAGGTGCTGCCGTTCGCGCGCAGCTTCGTGACCGCGCGGCTGGAGGCGCTGGGCGCGGCGGCGGTCGCGGTGCGGGAGGGCGGGACTGACAATGGCAATCTGATCCTCGACGCGCGGTTCGGCCGGATCGACGATCCGCGTGCGCTCGCGGCGGCGATCGACGCGGTGCCGGGCGCGCTGGGGCATGGGCTGTTCCTGGACGAGGTAGATGCGGCCTATGTTGCGGACGCGGGTGTGGTCACGCGGATGACTCGCGGGGCGGATTGAGCGCGCGGGCGAGATAGCGCGGTCGGCTCGGCGCTCTGGTAGCGACGGTGCGCGGCTTTCAGGTCGGACATCGCGCGAGCGCGGCGGCCGGCCGCATGTTGGCGCGTCGATCGGACGAGCCGAGGATCGGGTCAATCGTGTGACGGCGGGCGCTAAACCGCGGAGAAGTCGCGATTGTCGTGCGTTGGGCGCGGCAAAGGAGATCGTGCGATGAAGGTAATGGTGCTGGGCGATACGCCGGGGCTCGACGGACTGACGCAGGCGGAGCGCGCCGATCCGGGACAGCCGGGCGCGGGGATGATCCGGGTGCGGATCGAGGGCAGCTCGCTCAATTACCACGATCTGGGCGTGGCGACGGGCGCGATGCCGAGTTCGCCCGGCCGCGTGCCCTTGTCGGACGGCGCGGGCGTGGTCGAGGCGGTAGGCGAGGGTGTGACCGAGTTCGCGCCAGGCGACTGCGTGGTGTCATGCTTCTTCCCCGATTGGCAGGACGGTGCGCCGACGATCGGCGATTTCAGCCGCACGCCGGGCGACGGGATCGACGGCTTCGCGCAGGAGCATGTGGTGCTGCCCGCGAGCGCCTTCACGCGCGCGCCGGCCGGTTATGACGCGGTCGAGGCGGCGGCGATCACCACCGCGGGGCTGACCGCGTGGCGCGCGCTGGTGGTCGACGGCAAGTTGAAGGCGGGCGACCGCGTGCTGCTGCTCGGCACCGGCGGCGTGTCGATCTGGGCGTTGCAGATCGCGCATGCGATGGGGGCGGTGGTCGCCATCACCTCGTCGTCGGACGAGAAGCTGGCGCGCGCGACCGAGCTGGGGGCCGATTTCACGCTCAACTATCGCACGCACGAGGATTGGGGCGCGCGGGTGTATGAGTGGGCGGACGGGCGCGGGGTCGATCACGTGGTCGAGGTCGGCGGACCGGGCACGCTGGCGCAGTCGATCGAGGCGGTGCGCGTCGGCGGGCACATTTCGCTGATCGGCGTGCTGACCGGCATCGGCGGCGAGGTGCCGACCGCGGCGCTTATGGGCAAGCAGGCGCGGTTGCAGGGGCTGATCGTCGGCAGCCGGCGCGAGCAGCAGGACTTCGTTCGCGCGATCGAGGCGAACGGCATCAAGCCGGTGATCGACCGCCGGTTCAAGATGACCGAACTGGCCGACGCGTTCGCGTATGAGGCGGGGGCGAGCCATTTCGGCAAGATCGGCGTTGAGTGGTGAGGTGACGGCGGTGGAACGGAGGCGCGCCCTGGCTCGATAAGTTTCGGAGGGCCAGGGCGGCTCGCGTGTGGCGTGCAGGGATCCGGACGACGGTGGATCCCTGCTAGCAGCGGTGGCCAACGGGCGCTGGATTGGGTTCAATAATGTTTGGTCATGATGCCTTTCGCGGACTTCCAATCCTCCACGCAATCATTGTGGTCGCCGGAGGAGGCGATCGCGATCGGCTCGCGCGTGTTCGGATCGCGTTGCACCTCCCATAAGGTGATCGCGCGCGGCGATATGTTGCAGAAGCGTGCCACCTCTTCCTTCAAGGCCCGGTCGTGGGTCGAGCAAGCGGTGAGGGTCAGCGCCAACAGGATCGCGCTGCGCGATATTGTCAGCGCGGTGGGCGCAAGATCCGCATTGGCCGCGCGTCTGGCTCGGCCAAACGCGGGGTCCGAGCGCATCACACCGCGTCCTTGCCGAGCGGCTTGCCCGAGGGTGGGGTGCGATAAGGTTCGAACCCGGTCGGCAGCGTGCCGCCGATCGGAGCGGGGAGGATGCGACCGACTGTGGTCGCGGCGGCGACGACCTCCGGACTGGTACGCACCGCCTCGTGAACCGGGTCGGTCAGGCGATCGAGCGCGAAGTGGGTGTCGCGGGTAAAGGGTTGCACGTAGTTGAGCGCCCAGGGCCGCGTATTCTCGTCGGCGAGCCGGGCGACCAAGAGCGTGCGGAGCGCGGCGGCGTCGTTCATGCACGCGAGCATGTTGGCCACGCGCGACGGGTTGGTGACGGCAGCGAGCATCACCTCCGCCTTGGTGCGTTCGGCCTCCGCGGTACGGCCGAGTTGGTGGAGCGCGCAGGCTCGATACGATTGGACGCCGATCATCGCACCGGTGTTGACGGCGCTGCCGAAGGTGCGGGCGCGGGTGAGGAAGGTGTCGGCGCGGGTCACCGCCTGCGCCCAATCGCCGTTCAGGGCCGCGAGCGTCAGATAAGCGGCATCAATGTTGAGCGCATTGGCGCCCGCCTCCGGCGAAAGCGTGCCCGCGACGCGCGCGAGCAGCGCCTGCCCCTCGGCCGCGCGCCCGGTAGCGGTGAGCGCGCGTGCAACAAGCGGGGCGAGCGTGTCGGCGCCCTGCGCAAAGCCTACGGAAGGCGCTTGGTCGAACATGGGCAGGAACAACGCAACGACCGCGTCATAGGCCTGCCTGCCCGCCAGTTCGCGCGCATAGGGTGTCGCGGTCTGGAAATCGTCGGCGGCGGCCCAGTCGGAGCGCAGTTCTTCGAGATAACGGCGCGCGGGCGCATCGAAGCTGCCGCCCGACCATTCGGTGATCCGCGGCCAGAGCGCGGCGTAGCGCTTGTCGATGAACATCGCGACGAGGTCGTCGGGGTCGCCGACCGTGGGAACGGCGGTGATCGCGTCGGTGGTGCGGCCGGCGCGCATTGCGTCGCGGATCTGCGCGGTGGCGTAGCTCGACCGTTCGGGGGCGAGCGCGGCGGCGAACCCGATCTCGCCTAGCCGTGCCGAGACGCGATCGGCGCGGGCGCGGTCGCCGATGTCGCGCAATCGTCCAACCAGCGCCATCATGGTATAGCGTTGGCTTCCGCGTGCGAGGGCGGGTGCCTGCTGGCTGAGCGCGAGCCATAGGTCGGCGGCGCGTTGCGGCGCACCGGAAAAGGTGAACACCTCGGTCGCGATCATCTTGGGCACCGGATGATCGGGCAGCAGACGTAGCGCTTCGTCGATCGCGGCGACCGCGGGCTTGCTGTCGGGCTGGGCGATGAGCAGCGTGGCGCGCGTCGACTGGATCATGCCGCGCAAGGGCGTGGGGCGGGGTAGCTTGGCGAGCACGGCGTCGAGCTTGGCGAGGCTGGGTGGGCGATCGGCGACCGCGGCGGCGGCCTCGGCCATGACGGCCTTGTCGGCCGGATCGGTGGTGAGATCGAGCGGGCTTCTCACCTGCGCGGCGGCGGGCGGGGCGGCGAGTGCGATCGGCATGGCAACGGCGAATAGCGCGGCGGCGAGCGACGCAGTGGCGAGTGGCCGGCGCATGATGATCTTCCCCGATTTCGTGTCGCCGGTGCGGCGGTCCTCGGTCGGCATCGTGGCGGAGGGCGTTGAGCAGCGCAAGCGCTTGGCAGAAGGGCGCGATGCGCTACGCTGTGCACCATGTTCGGGAGTGACCATTCGAAGCGGCTGATCGATCTGTTTGCCGCGCAGTTCACGCCTGAGGGCAGCGGCTTTTTGTACCGACGCAATCAGGTTGGTGCGGGCTATCTGGTCAGCGTGGCCGAGCGCGACGCGTTCGTTGCTGCGCATCGGCGCGAATGGCGTCGGATCTTCTGGGCGGCGATCCTGGGTGTGGTGGTCGTGGTCGGCGCGATGGTGGCCTTGTTCGAGGAACCGCACAAAGGTGTGACAATCGCGGCCACAATTGTGCTGATCGGATTTCTGACCTTGTTGCACCTGTGGGCGTGGCGTCGGCCCGAGCGCGCGCTCGCGCTGCGGGTGCCGAGCTTGCCCGCGCTCGACCGGGGAGCGGCGCGGCGCAAGAACCTGTCGCAGGTGACATGGGGCAATTTGGCGCTGAGTCCGGTGTTCGCGCTGGTGTTGGGATCGCGAGCATGGGGCGACGACGGCGTGCACGGCTGGTCCGCGTTGTGGCTCGTCGCGGCGGTCGGCCTGATGGGGATGAGCGCGGTACAGGCGTGGCGCAAGTGGCGGGTGGAGCGGGTCGGCTAGGCAGGCGCGCGGCTGCGGCGGCGTGAGTGGAAAAACCTCGACGGATCGGCTATATACGCGCGCATGCCTGAGATCGCTGCTGCCATCATGCCCATTGCCGGGCACATCGACCCTGTGCCCGTGCCGCGGGCGGTGGCGCCGCGGGAGGATGGGCGGGTCGATCTCGTCGGGTTGAACAAGGCGGAGTTGCGCGAGGCGTTGCTCGGCGCGGGCATGGAGCCGCGGCAGGCGAAGCTGCGATCGAAGCAGATCTGGCATTGGATCTACAATCGGGGTGCGACCGAGTTCTCGGCGATGACCGACATCGCCAAGGCGCAGCATCCGTGGCTGGAGGCGCGCTTCGTCGTCGGGCGGCCGGAGGTGGTCGAGGCGCAGGTGTCGTCGGACGGGACGCGCAAGTGGTTGCTGCGCTCGCCCGACGGGCAGGATTACGAGGCGGTGTTCATCCCCGACGCTGATCGCGGCACCTTGTGCGTGTCGAGCCAGGTGGGGTGCACGCTCAACTGCACCTTTTGCCACACCGGCACGATGCGGCTGGTGCGGAATCTCACGGCAGGCGAGATCGTCGGGCAGGTGATGCTGGCGCGCGATGCGCTGGGCGAATGGCCGAGCCAGCCCGAGGGGCGAATGCTGACCAACATCGTGATGATGGGGATGGGCGAGCCGTTGTATAATTTCGACAACGTGCGCGATGCGCTTTCCGTCGTGATGGATGGCGATGGACTGGCGCTGTCGAAGCGGCGGATCACCTTGTCGACGAGCGGCGTGGTGCCGATGATGGCGCGCGCGGGGGCGGAGATCGGGGTCAATCTGGCGGTGTCGCTCCATGCGGTGACCAAGGAGATTCGCGACGAGATCGTGCCCTTGAACCGCAAATACGGCATCGAGGAGTTGTTGCAGGCGTGCGCGGACTATCCCGGCGCCAACAACGCGCGGCGGATCACGTTCGAGTATGTGATGCTCCGCGACAAGAACGACAGCGACGCGCACGCGCACGAGCTGGTCCGCTTGCTCAAGCACTACAAGCTGCCGGCCAAGGTCAATCTGATCCCGTTCAACCCGTGGCCGGGTGCGGCGTACGAATGCTCGACGCCCGAGCGCGTGCGGGCGTTCAGCGACATCGTGTTCGCGGGCGGCATCTCGGCGCCGGTGCGCACCCCGCGCGGCCGCGACATCGACGCGGCGTGCGGGCAGTTGAAGACCGCGGCGGAGAAGAAGAGCCGCGCGCAGTTGGACCGTGAAGCGGCGGCAGAGCTGGTCACGGCGGGCTGAGGCGGCGGTCTGTGCGCCCACCGCGGAGGCGGCAGACCGGTGGCGGATGTGCCCGGCGCATCGGTGACCGTAAACCGCGCGGTATTTACGCATCGGCTTAGCGTGGGTTGGTGGTGTCACCCGGACAGCAGCCCTAGATCGGGCGGATGAGCGACGCTGCCTTGACCCACCCTGCGCCCGAGCCTCCCCGTATGGGGTCGGTGCTGAAGCGCAATATCGAGCGGATGCGCGAGCGGCGCGCGCGCGAGGAGGCGGAGGCGGGCTGGTCCGAGCGGGTGTCGGATCGCATCACCGCGTTCGCAGGCAGCATGACGTTCGTCGCGATCCACGCGGTCGCCTACGGCACGTGGATCGCGGTCAATGTGGGCGCGGTGCCGGGCATTAGGCCGTTCGATCCGAGTTTCGTGATGCTCGCGATGGAGGCGAGCGTCGAGGCGATCTTTCTGTCGACCTTCGTGCTGATCAGCCAGAACCGGATGATGAGCGCGGCGGCGAAACAGTCCGACCTCGACCTGCAGATCAACCTGTTGGCGGAGCACGAATTGACGCGGCTGATCGGGTTGGTCGACCGGATGGCGCGGCACATGGGGATCGACCCCGACGCGCATGGCGAGCTGGACGAGATCAAGCAGGACGTGTCGCCCGAGGCGGTGCTCGACGGGCTGGAGGATGCGGCGCGTCAGTAGGTGACGGGCGGCGGGTGTCGGTTGACTCTTCCGTCACCCCGGACCTGATCCGGGGTCCCGCTTCTTAGACAAGGCACAAGGCAGCGGGATCCCGGATCAAGTCCGGGATGACGAAGGTGACATGGTCGGGAACTGTCTAGCCGTATGCGACGCGTGTCGTGTGCGTGAACGTCGGTGCAGTCGGCGGGCACACTCGACAGCGCTCGGGTGCGCGGGCAAGCGGCGGGGCTGGTGCGCGGGAGCATGAGCGATGGACGTGACGACGCTGGCGCTGGTCGCGCTCGCAGGGGTGGCGGGCGGCGCGATGAATGCGTTGGCGGGGGGCGGCACGTTCGCGACGCTGCCGGCGTTGCTGGCGGTGGGGGTGCCGGCGAACATCGCCAATGCGACCTCCAACGTCGCGCTGCTGCCGGGTGCGGCGACGAGCGCCTGGGCGTTCCGTGGCGAGTTGGGGCCGGTCGGTGGTGTCGACCACCGGTTGCTGGCGGCGATCACCTTTGTTGGCGGGCTGGTGGGCAGCTGGTTGCTGGTGGTGACGCCGGGGCGCACGTTCGACGCGATCGTGCCCTGGCTGGTGCTCTACGCCTTCGTGGTGCTGGCGTTTGGGCGCGGCGCGTCGGCGTGGTTGGCCAAGCGGGTGACGATTGGGACGCGGACGCTGCTGGTCGCACAAGCGCTGCTGGGCGTCTACGGCGGTTATTTCGGCGGCGGCGTGGGGTTGATGACGACCGCGACCTACGGCCTGCTGGCGAGCATTACGCCGCGCGCGATGTTCGCGCCGCGCACGCTGATGCTGGCGGTGGCGAATGCGGCGGCGGCGGTGGTGTTCGTGGGCTTCGGCATGGTCGAGTGGCGGTATTGCGTGCCGATGCTGGTGGGGGCGGTGGTCGGCGGTTGGGGCGGGGCGCTTGTCGGGCGGCGGCTGCCCGAGCGCGCGGTGAGGGTGTGGACGCTGGCGGTGACGGGGGTGACGGCGGCGGTGTTCTTCTGGCGGGCTTATGGGTGAGGGGAGCGGGCGCTTCCGGGCGGCCCCTCACCCTTCCGCGGCTGCGCCGCTCCCTCCCTCTCCCCGGAAGGGGAGAGGGAATTTGGCTCCGCTCAGCCGGGACGTTTCATCGCGAATCTAGCCGCTTCAGTGATCTCGAAGTAATCGGCGGGGCCGCCGCCGCGTAGGATCGGGTGGGCGCGGGCGGTTTGATAGATGCCGTTGTCCAACATCGCGCGGTCGATGTGGATGCCGACGACCTCTCCGATGACGAGCCAGGTGTCGACCAGCTCGTGCTCACGCGTCTCGAGCTGGACCAATTGCGTGAGGACGCATTCGAACGAGGCGGGGCTGAGCGCGACGCGCGGCGCTGCGATTGTGTTGGAGGGTGCAACCTCAAGGCCGGCGAGCGTGAACTCATCGACCTCGCCCGCCACCGTTGCGGCGCTGGCGTTCATCTGTTCGGCGAGTGGGCGGGTGGCGAGGTTCCAGGTGAACTCGCGCGTTTCCTTGATGTTGGCGACCGAGTCTTTCCAGCCGTTTGAGGAGAAGGCGAGGATCGGCGGACGGTAGTTGAGCAGGTTGAAGAAGCTGTAGGGTGCCAAGTTGCGGATGCCCGCGGCCGAGACGCTGCCGATCCAGCCGATCGGGCGTGGTGCTACGATCGCGTTCAGGGGATCGTGCGGCAGGCCGTGGCCGTTCGCAGGTTCGTAGAAATGCCATTCGGTCATGCGCGCGTTAACTGATATGGGTTGAATATGGACGCAACGCCGATCAAGGATCCTGTCATCATCCGGCGCCACTCGCTCGCCACGCGCGTGTGGCACTGGATCAACGCGGTCGCGATCTTCGTGCTGATCGGATCGGGGCTGGGGATCAGCAACGCGCACCCCAGGCTGTACTGGGGGCGGTACGGGGCGAACTTCGATCCGGCGTGGGCGACATTGCCGCGCTTTCCGGCGTGGATCACGATACCGCAGAGCTACAATCTGGCGATTTCCAGGCGTTGGCACCTGTTCTTCGCACTGGTGCTCGCTTTCGGACTGCTCGGCTACATGATCGCGAGCCTGATCAATCGGCATTTCCAGCGTGACTTGCGGCTGCGGGCGAAGGATTTGAGCCCGGCGCATCTCGCCGCCGACGTGCGCGCGCATCTGCAATTCCGGTTCCACGACGAGGCGCATCCGGGTGCGTATAATCCGTTGCAGAAACTGTCCTATGCAGGGGTCGTGTTCGTCGCGCTGCCGCTGGTGATCCTGACCGGCATCGCGCTGTCGCCGGGAATGAACGCGGCGTGGCCGTGGTTGCTCGACGTGTTCGGCGGGCGGCAATCGGCGCGGTCGATCCATTTTATCACGATGGCGGCGATCACCGCATTCGTGGTGGTGCATCTGGTGCTCGTCATCCTGGCTGGGTGGCGGCGCGAATTATGGTCGATGATTTCGGGCAAGTGGCGGATCGAGGGGACGATGGCGGACGCGCGCGCGGAGACGCCTGCGGGTGCTGCCAAGGCGCAGGAGGTGGGGCGATGATCCGGCGTCGTGGACTGATCGGTGCACTGGCGGGCGGTGGCGCGGGGCTGCTGCTGTCGGGGTGCGACCGCGTGATCGCGCAGCCGCAGGTGCGCGACATCATCTTCAGGGGCGAGGACATGCAGCGCGGGTTGCAGCGCGCGCTGATGAACCGTGACGCGCTGGCGCCCGAGTTCTCGGCCGACCAGCGCTCGCCGTACTTCCGCACCAACGGGACGCGTGATCCGGGGACGGCGGCGTACCACGCGCTTCGCGCCGGGCGTTTCGCCGACTGGCGGTTGCAGGTCGACGGGCTGGTGGCGCGGCCGTTGTCGCTGTCGCTCAGCGACCTGGGTCAGTTTCCGCAGCGTGCGCAGATCACGCGGCACGATTGCGTCGAGGGGTGGAGCGCGATCGGCAAATGGCAGGGGCCGAAGCTTGGCGATGTGCTGAAACAGGCGGGGGTGCGGGGCGCCGCGCGCTACGTCGTGTTCACCTGTGCGGACCTGTACGGCGGCGCGCCTTATTACGAGTCGGTCGACATGGTTGACGCGTTCCACCCGCAAACGATCCTCGCCTGGGCGTTGAACGACCGTTTCCTCGATGTCGGGCATGGCGCGCCGTGCCGGCTGCGGGTCGAGCGGCAATTGGGATACAAGCACGCGAAATATCTGATGAAAATCAACGCAGTCGATAGTCTGGCCGGGATCGGCAAGGGGCGGGGCGGTTATTGGGAAGATAACGTCGATTACGATTGGTATGCCGGAATTTGACCGTTTCACCTGCGTTGCTGGTGTCGCGGGCGACCATCCGTTAGCAGCCGCAGCATGGCATTGATCGACGTTTTCCTCCGCCGCGCGATCCGTCGCGGCGACCTGACCCTTATCAAACCCGACGGCTCCAGCACCCGGTTCGGCGCGCCCGACGCGGAGTTGAAGCCCGTTACGTTCACGATCCACTCGCGCGACGTGTACCGCGCGATCCTGGCCGACCCGGCGCTGGGGCTGGCGGAAGCGTTCATGGACGGGCGCGTGACGTTGCAGCAGGGCGACATCCTCGACCTGCTGACGCTCGCCACCGCCAATTCACGCTGGGAGAATGGCGCGAACCACCTGGGCGCGAACCGCTGGCGCACGATCAAGGGCGTGTTCCGCCACCGCTTCCTGAGGCTCAACAAGGCGCTGGAATCGAAGAAGAACGTCGCGCACCATTACGATCTGTCCGACCGGCTGTACGACCTCTTCCTCGACGCCGACAAACAGTACAGCTGCGCTTACTACACCGAGCGCGACAACACGCTCGAGCAGGCGCAGGCGGACAAGAAGGCGCATATCGTCGCCAAGCTCGCGGTTCAGCCGGGGATGCGGGTGCTCGACATCGGCTGCGGCTGGGGCGGGATGGCGCTGTACATCCACGCGAAAACGGGCGCCGAAGTGCTGGGCATCACCCTGTCGGAGGAGCAGTTGAAGGTGGCGCGCGCCCGCGCCCAAGAAGCGGGCCTCGCGGACAAGGTCAAGTTCCAGTTGATCGACTATCGCGCGCTAGACCAGACGTTCGACCGCATCGTGTCGGTCGGCATGTTCGAGCATGTGGGGTCACGCAACTTCCGCACCTATCTGGAGAAATGCCGCGACCTGCTCACCCCCACGGGCGTGATGCTACTGCACACGATCGGACGCGCGGACGGGCCGGGGTTCACCGACCAGTTCACCGACAAGTATATCTTCCCGGGCGGCTATATTCCGGCGCTGTCGGAGGTGCTGGACGCGAACAACTACATCCGCTGGTTCGTCAGCGACGTGGAGGTGCTGCGGCTGCATTACGCCTTCACGCTGCGCGACTGGTATGCGCGGACGGTGGCGAACCGCGATGCGATCGTCGCGCTCTACGACGAGCGGTTTTACGCCATGTGGACCTATTATCTGGCGGGTGCGATCGTGTCGTTCACCAACGGGCCGCTGGTCAATTTCCAGATCCAATTCACCCGCGACCGCGAAGCGCTGCCG
This sequence comes from Sphingomonas hominis, assembly GCF_013328205.1. Classification (GTDB taxonomy): domain Bacteria; phylum Pseudomonadota; class Alphaproteobacteria; order Sphingomonadales; family Sphingomonadaceae; genus Sphingomonas; species Sphingomonas hominis. The sequence continues at coordinate 256,601 of NZ_JABULH010000001.1, forward strand.
CTGACGCGCGATTACATGGTTGAAGGGGAGCGGGGGTTGCGGGGGTGAGACGCAACCATGCCGCCGCCGGCGTATCCGCATCCGACGTGCGCCGCTTCACGGCTTGTCAGCGACGCGGAAAGGCTGCACGAAGTAATCTAGGTTATAAGTCGAACGAGTGACGCGGTAGATGACGCCCACGGCGCAGATCGAGCTGGTGATGGCGAACATGCGTCACGGCATGGTGATGTATGATCGCCACGAGACGATCCGGCTGATCAACGCGCACGTCAGTCAGATTTTCGGTTTTGCCGAAACGCTGGTCACCGCCGGGTCGAGCCTAGCTGACTATCTGCGATGCGTCGGCGCGACGGTCGGCTGGTCGCTAGAGCGGACGACGCACGTGATCGACAATCACCGCTCATGGCGCCAGCAGGGTGTGCCCAAGCGGTTCGATCATCATTTCGATGACGGCAAAACATTCGAGATCACCTTCAACCCGGTAGATAACGGAGCCTCGGTTCTGACCTTCGTCGATGTCACCGACGCGCGCGACCTGGAGCGGGTCAGCGAACGCCGCGTGCGGTTGACGACGCAGGCGGGCACAATGTTGCAACGAGTGGCGAGCATCTCGGCGCACAACCGGATCGTCGCCCTTAATGCTAGCATCGAGGCCGCGCGGATGGGCAGCGAGGGACGCAGTTTCGCGGTGGTGGCGGACGAGGTGCGCAACCTGTCGAACCAGATGTCGGAGGTCCTGTCGGATCTCCGACAAATCATCGACGCGTCGCTCGCCACGAGCTGACGTCGGCGTGCCTCTGATACAGCGCCACCCGCGCACGAGACAGTCAGGCCGAATGCGAGGCGGCAGCGTCGTTCCCTGACGTCACTGCCGTTTGTGCCTCACCGCCCGGCAGGCGGGCCGCTCTTGGTCGTGGCGCCGCGGGCTGCGGCGCGGGCGGCAGCGGCTTCTTGGCCGTCGACGCGGCCGTCCTTGTTGAGGTCGTAACGCGCGAACACGTTGCTCATCAGCGCCTGCGATTCCGCTTCGCTGACCTTGCCGTCCTTGTTGGTGTCGGCGCGGGCGATGAACAGGGTCGCGATCTTCTTCGCCTGTGCGGGGTCGAGCGTCTTGCCGCCGGAAACCTTCATGCGGCTCATGCGCGCCTGGATTTCGGCCTGGCTGAGGAAGCCGTCCTTATTGGTGTCGGACGCGGCGAACTCGCCATCAAGCTTGGTTTCGGCGCTGCGGCGGGTTTCCTGCGCGGCGGCGGGCGCGACCTGCGTCACGGCGAGCGTCGGGGCAGCGAGGGCGAGGAGGAGCAGGGCGCAGTTGCTGAGCACGGTGTCTGGATCTTTCCACGGAAAACGGGCGCCGTGTTGGCGCTGGAAGCTTGTACCGCGGATGAACGCGAGCGGTGATGCGGGGTTCAACGCGGCGAGGGCGGGATGAGGCACGTGCATTGCGGCAAGGTCGCAAGGATAGGAGCGGTTTGCGACCAGCTTGAGGTACGTTCTCCCGCCACTCTCGGCCCGATCGAAGGGTCTAACTCCATGGAGAAGGCAGACGAGGGAAGCGGGATCCTGGACCACGTCCGAAATGACGGTGAGTTGAATCGGGGCGAGAGCGCTATGACGCTGCTTAGCTGGGGCAGAGCGAACGAGTAACGGCTTCATCGACGCCCGCGACCCGGAGCAGCCATGACAGGACGGGATGGTAGGGTTACTTGCTGTCTAGTGGGAAGCCGTACCCGGCGTTCATTTATCTCGTGCGTGCGCGACGATTGTGCGGACCCTCGCGGGCGCCTTGACGGTTGCACGCCGGAACGCACGCGCATAGGTGCGCGCCAATTCGTTTCCCAGGAGCCGTTCACGCATGTCCGATGAGATCAAGAAGGTCGTTCTCGCTTATTCCGGCGGGTTGGACACCAGCGTGATCCTGAAATGGTTGCAGGAAACCTATGGCTGCGAGGTGGTGACCTTTACCGCCGACCTGGGGCAGGGCGAGGAGTTGGAGCCCGCGCGCGCCAAGGCCGAGCTGATGGGGGTCAGACCTGAGCACATCTACATCGACGATCTGCGCGAGGAGTTCGTGCGCGATTTCGTGTTCCCGATGATGCGGGCGAACGCGCAATATGAGGGACTGTACCTGCTCGGCACCTCGATCGCGCGGCCGTTGATTTCCAAGCGGTTGATCGAGATCGCGCGCGAGACGGGCGCGGACGCGGTGGCCCACGGCGCGACCGGCAAAGGCAACGACCAGGTGCGGTTCGAATTGTCGGCCTATGCGCTCGACCCCGACATCAAGGTGATCGCGCCGTGGCGCGAGTGGGATCTGAACAGCCGCACCAAGCTGATCGAATGGGCCGAAGCGCGGCAGGTGCCGATCCCGCACAACAAGCGCGGCGAAGCGCCGTTCTCGACCGACGCCAATCTGCTCCACACCTCGTCCGAGGGGCTGGTGCTGGAGGATCCGTGGGACGAGGTGCCCGATTACGTTTACTCGCGCACGGTTAACCCGGAGGACGCGCCTGATACGCCGGAGACGATCGAGATCGAGTTCGAGCGCGGCGACGGCGTCGCGCTGAACGGTGAGCGCATGTCGCCGGCGACGCTGCTGGAGGCGCTGAACGAGCTAGGGCGCAAGCACGGCATCGGGCGGCTCGATCTGGTCGAGAACCGCTTCGTCGGCATGAAGTCGCGCGGGATGTACGAGACGCCGGGCGGCACGGTCTACCTGGAGGCACATCGCGGGATCGAGGCAATCACGCTCGATCGCGGGGCGGCGCACCTCAAGGACGAGTTGATGCCGCGTTATGCCGAGCTGATCTACAACGGCTTCTGGTTCTCGCCCGAGCGCGAAATGCTGCAGGCGGCGATCGACCTGAGCCAGGAGAAGGTGTCGGGGACCGTCCGGCTGAAGCTCTACAAGGGGCTGGCGTCGGTCACCGGGCGCAAGTCGCCCAACACGCTGTATTCGGAAAAGGTCGTGACGTTCGAGGACGATCAGGGCGCCTACGACCAGCGCGACGCCGCCGGGTTCATCAAGCTGAACGCGCTCAGGCTGCGTCTGCTCGGACGGCGCGATCGCTGATCGCGTGCCCGTGGCGGTCGGACGAGCGCTGATCGCCCCGCCCCCCCCTGTCCACGGCGCCTTGTCCGATCCATGTGGGTGACGACAGCCTTGCGGGCGGGGGCCTGTCGCCCGTAAGGCGTTGCCGATGAACGCGGGGGAGCGGCACTGGTGGCAGACTAGGTGGTTCGTCGTCCTGGCGGCGCTGATCGCGTGCGTGCCGCTGATCTGGCCCGATATCCCGCCGATCGTCGACCTGCCTGGGCACATGGGGCGCTACCGCGTCCAGCTCGACCGCGGCGCGCACGCGTGGCTGGCGGACTGGTACAAGTTCGAATGGTCGCTGATCGGTAATCTGGGCGTCGACCTGCTGATCGAGCCGCTGGCGCCGATCATCGGGTTGGAGCCGGCGGTCAAGCTGATCGTGATGGCGATCCCCGCGCTGACGGTCGCGGGACTATTGTGGATCGCGCGCGAGGTGCAGGGGCGTATTCCAGCGACGGCGCTGTTCGCGCTGCCTCTCGCTTACGGTTACCCGTTCCAGTTCGGGTTCGTGAATTTTGCGCTGTCGATGGGGCTGGCGCTGTGCCTGTTCGCCTTGTGGCTGCGGATGGCGCGGCTGGGGCGGTTGCGATTGCGCGCGATCGTGTTCGTGCCGCTGTCGTGCTTGCTGTGGGTGGTTCACACCTTCGGCTGGGGCGTGCTTGGGGTGCTCGCCTTCTCGGCCGAGATGATCCGGCAGCACGATCTGCGCAAGGATCGCCAGTCGGGACATTGGGTGGCGAGCTGGTTCCGCGCTGGCCTCGGCTGCGTGCCGCTCGCCTTGCCGATGGTGCTAATGGTGGCGTGGCGATCGGGCGCGGACGTGACCGGGCAGACCGCCGACTTCTTCTACTGGCGCACCAAGATCATGTGGGTGCTGATGGCGCTGCGCGACCGCTGGCTGTGGTTCGACGTCGCGAGCGTGGCGGTGATCTATCTGGTGCTGTTCAAGGCGGTGCGCGATCCGCGGATCACCTATTCGCGGCATCTGGGGCTGTCGGCGCTGTTCATGCTGGTGGTGTTCATCCTGCTGCCGCGGATCGTGTTCGGATCGGCCTATGCCGATATGCGGCTGGCGCCGTTCATGCTGGCGATCGCGGTGATCGCGATCCGGCCCAAGCCTGGCCAGTCGTTCCGCCACGCGAGCGTACTGGCGGCGGTGGGCTTCGCCTTTTTCGTGGTGCGGATCGTCGCCGGAACGATCAGCTTCGTGCAATTCGATCGCGATTACGACGAGGAACTGGCGGCGCTGAACCACGTGCCGGTGGGCGCGCGGTTGGTGTCGTTCGTTGGGCACAATTGCCACAACGACTGGCGGATGAGCCGGCTGGAGCATCTACCCGCGATCGCGTTGGAGCGGCGGCTGGCCTATACCGACGACCAATGGTCGATGGCGGGCGGTCAGTTGATGACGGTGCGCTACACGCAGGCCGGCGGCTACTCGCACGATCCGACGCAGATCGTGACGCCGGTGCGCTGCCGCGGCGAATGGTGGCGGCCGGTCAATTACGCGATCGCGCGACTGCCGCGCGATGCGTTCGATTACGTATGGTTGATCCGTCCGCCCAAGTGGGACGCGCGCTTCGCGCCGGGGCTGGTGCCGGTGTGGCGCTCGCCGACGAGCGCGTCGGTGCTGTTCCGGATCGATCATTCGGTGCCGGCACCGGTCGCGAGCGATGAGGAGCTCGGTATCCCGCACTACGTCGTCGAGTTCATGCGGCGGCGGCGCGAGCGATTGATCGCGAGCGGGGCGATCGGGAGGTAAGCGGCGCTTCCGGCGCGGAGTTTCGTGTTGGCCCTACCCAGCCCCTCCCTTTTAGGGAGGGAGCTTGTTGCGATCAGCCGCGCTTGAACGGGGTCATCTGGCCGAGGAACTCTTGGTCACGCTCGACCGCGGCGCGTTCGCGTACCAGGAAGTCGGCGACCGCGCGGCGAAAGCCGGGATCGGGGATGAAATGCGCCGACCAGGTGGGGACGGGGGAATAGCCGCGCGCGAGCTTGTGTTCGCCCTGTGCGCCTGCCTCAACGGTCTTCAACCCCCGCGCGATCGCGGCGTCGATCGCCTGGTAATAGCACAGCTCGAAATGGAGAAAGGGCACGTCCTCGGTGCAGCCCCAGTAGCGCCCGTAAAGCGCGTCGTCGCCGATCAGGTTGAGTGCGCCCGCGATCGGGACGCCGTCGCGCTCGGCCAGGATCAGGAGAACGCGGTTGCCCATCGCCTCGCCCAGCAGCGGGAAGAAGCTGCGCTTGAGGTAGGGCGTGCCCCACTTTCGGCTGCCGGTGTCCTGATAGAAGGTCCAGAAGGCGTCCCACTCGCGCCGACCGATCTCCGCACCGGTCAGGTGGCGGATCGTCAGGCCCTCGACCGCGGTCGCACGCTCCTTGCGGATCGCCTTGCGCTTGCGGCTGGCGAGCGCGGCGAGGAAGTCGTCGAAGGTCGCGTAGCCCTCGTTCTGCCAGTGGAATTGCGTGCCCTCGCGGATCAGCCAGCCGGCGGCCTCGAACAGCGGGAGTTGGTCGAGAGCTACGAAGGTCGCGTGGGCGGATGAGAGGTCGTGTTGCTGCGTCACCGCTTCAATAGCGGCGATCAGCGACGGTGCGGCTGACGCGTCGCGCAGGAGTAGGCGCGGGCCGGGGACGGGGGTGAAGGGGGCGGCGACCTGTAGCTTGGGGTAGTAATCACCGCCGGCGCGGGTCCAAGCATCGGCCCAGGCGTGGTCGAAGACGTACTCGCCCTGGCTGTGGCTCTTGGCATAAGCGGGCGCGACCGCGATCGGCGTGCCGTCGTCGCCGTCGACGATGAGGGGGATCGGTTGCCAGCCGGTGCGTCCGCCGACGCTGCCCGAGTCCTCCAGCGCCTTTAGGAACGCGTGGCTGGTAAACGGATTGGCGGTGCCGGCGCAGGCGTCCCACTGGGCGGCGGGAATCTGGGCGACGCCGTCGGCGATCCGTGCGGTGATGGCGGTCATTGCGCGCCAAGATAGGGGCGGGTGGGGGTGAGGGGTAGGGGGTGCATGGCGCGAGAGCCGGCTTCCTCATCGGGTGCCGACTACGCCAGCCGAACTACTTCTTCGTCACCCCGGACTTGATCCGGGGTCCCGCTTTGTTGAGCATCGAACGAGAAGAAGCGGAGATCCCGGGTCGAGCCCGGGATGACGGGAGGGTGAGTGCTCCGGGTCGACGGGTGGTGCGCGATCCTCGCGGACGCTTCGTGCGCAACCGACCCACCCCCGGCCCCTCCCTGTCAGGGAGGGGAGCATCGGTCTGGCTGACCGTTTCTCTCCCTCGCGAGGGAGTAGGCAGCTTACAGCGAGCGTTCGATCTCGACGATGGCGTCGACCTCGACCGCGGCGCCGAGCGGGAGGACCGCGACGCCGACGGCGGAGCGGGCGTGCTTGCCGGCGTCGCCGAACAAGGCGGTCATCAGGTCGGACGCGCCGTTCGCGACCTTGGGCTGATCGGTGAAATCGGGGGTCGAGTTGACGAACACGCCGAGCTTCACGATGCGCTTGACGTGGGCGAGGTTGCCGAGGTGCTGGCGGATCTGCGCCACCAGCATCAGGCCGCAGGCGCGTGCCGCCTCTTGACCCGCTTCAAGGCTGACATCGTCGCCCAGGCGACCGGTGATGATCTGGCCGTCCTTGAAGGGGAGCTGGCCCGAGATGTGGAGCAGCCCGCCGGCTTCCACGACGGGTGTGTAGGAGGCGACGGGGGCGGCGGCCTGGGGCAGTTCGAGCCCGAGGTCGGCGAGTTTGCGGTCGATCTGATCGGTCATGGGCTGCGGATTGGGCGCGGTGACCCGGGAGGTCAAGTGGTGGCGAACGCCTCGACCGGCGGGGCTGGCTCGGCAGCGACGAAGCGCGCCTCGATCCACGCCTGTCCCTCCTGCCAATCGTCGATGCGCGCGTGCGCGGCGGGCGCGGGCGCGATGCCGGCGGCGAGTTGCGGTTCGGACACCATGTGGAGCCGCCAGACCTCCGGCGCGTGATCGGCGACCGATTGGTGATGGACGGGCAGGTCGTCGACGAACACCGTAACCGAGGGCGCGTATTCGGCGACGAGCGCGGCGACGGGGCCGCCCTTGCCCCCCTGGTTGCAGACGACGCGGTGCTCGATCCCGAAGGCGGCGAGCTGTTCGACGCGGTGCGTCTGGCATTGCTGTTGCAGGTTGGTGAGGATGACGACGTCGGCTTGACGCCCGAGCGCCGCGATCGCCTCACGCGCGTGCGGGACGATCGTCTGGCGGTGCATCTGTTCGGGAAAGAAGCCGTGGAGGAAGCCGTACATCTCCTCCTGGCTGAGTGCCTCGCCCGAGCGGCGGCGCATGTTCTTCGCCAGTTCCCACGAGCCGAAGGTGAAGTCGACCTCGTGCGCCTCGCCGAGCCAGTCGGCGAAGTGGCGGACCATGTGGACGAGGACCTCGTCGCAGTCGGTGATGAGCAGGGGACGGGTCATGGATGCTCCAGCGTCGCGCGCGCGGCGACCAGTGTCTCGGGGCGGACATCGAGCTCGTGCGCGCAGGCGATCAGATCGGGTTCGTAGCTTTCGAGATAGGTGAGGACCGCGGCGAGCACCGCGGGCTCGCCCAATCGCTCGCGCAGGTCGCCGGGAGCCAGGCCGGTCAGCGTCAGCAGCCGCCCGGCGCGGTCGTCGTCCGACAGGACCCAGGCGAGCGCGGACAGCGCCAGTGCGGCGGCGGCGTCGGGATCGGCCGCGTTCCTATTTGTCAGCGGCTCACGCATTGCCTATCTCTCGAACGGTTCGATGGGGATGAATGATCGCGTGGCAAAAAGGGTGCTCGTTGTCGAGGACAACGAACTGAACCTGAAGCTGTTCTGCGACCTGTTGCGCGCGCACGACTTCGCGGCCGAGGCGGTGCGCGACGGGCGCGAGGCGGTGGCGCGCGCGCGCGAGGTGATGCCCGAGCTGATCATCATGGACATCCAGATGCCGCACGTGACGGGATACGAGCTGATCCTGGAATTGAAGGCGGACGAGGCGCTGCGGCACATCCCGATCATGGCGGTGACCGCTTATTCGGGGCGCGAGGACGAGGAGCGGATCCGCGCGGCGGGGGCGGATGCGTATGTGGCGAAGCCGATCAGCCTCGCGCGGTTCATGCAGGCGGTGGGGGCGTTGGTTTAGTTGCTCCCTCATCCCGCCGGGGAGAGGGTGGGGTATGTGTCTCACAGAGAGCAACGCCCAGATCGGCCCCTCACCCAACCCTCTCCCCAGAGGGGGGGGCTCTTTGTGCGTACGACAAAAACCGCGGTGGATCGCTCCACCGCGGTTTTGGAACCCGGAGGTAATCGCGTGGGCGGCGCGTGGCCGCCGGGGCGGATTACTTGATCTTGGCTTCCTTGAAGTCGACGTGCTTGCGCACGACGGGGTCGTACTTGCGGAAGGAGAGCTTCTCGGTCTGGGTGCGCGGATTCTTCTTGGTCACGTAGAAGAACCCGGTGTCGGCCGAGCTGACGAGCTTGATCTTGACGGTGGTCGGCTTTGCCATGACCGTATCCTGTGCACGAATAGAAAACAAAAAGCGGCGAGGCGTGCCCGCTGGGCTGCCTTGCCGCGTCTGGGAGGGGCGAATGACGGATTCGTGACCGTAAGTCAAGGCGCGCTCGACAAGGCGTTGCTTTTAGCCGTGCGTTAACCCTGGCGGAGGCAAGCTGTGCGCGAGGGGCAGGAGAGCGGACATGAGCGTCGAACAGCAGGGAGCGCAAGGGATCGCGGCGATCAAGGCCGATCTGACGCGGCGCGTGGCGGCGATCGAATGGCGCGGCGGTCCGGCGCGGTTGGCGGGCGAGGTCGACCAGATCCGCCGGCTCGCAAAGGCGCACGGGATGCTGCCCGCGCTGGTGGTCGCGCAGCAACTGGAGCGTGCGGTAGCGCGCGGCGACCATGGACCGATCGTGCACGGGTGGCTGGCGATGCTGAGCGAGGCGATCTCCAGCGAGCGGCAGGACGCGGCGGCGTCCGACACGTTCGCCGCGGCGTGTCAGGTGCGGTTCGCGGCGTGACGCACGCGGATCGCTGAGTGGACGCGTTGATGGCGGCGATCGTGCTGGGCGCGATCTGTCAGATATCCGACAAGACACCGTGGCTGGCGGCGATCTTCGCCGATCGGTTCCGTTCGCCGGCGCTGGTGGTGCTGGCGGCGGTGCTGGCGCTTTCGTTCAACTACGCGATCGGGGTGGCGGCGGGACTCGCGGTGACCGCGCTGCTGACGCCGGAGGCGCGGTTGCTGCTGTTGGCGTTGGCGCTGATGCTGGCGGGCGCTGGGACGGGGTTCCGGTTCAAGCGGCCCGACGCGCTGGACGGGTGGCGGACCGGCCCCGCCTTTACCAGCATCGCGGGGCTGGCGATCATGGCGTTCGGCGACCGGATGCAGTTCGTCGTCGCGGCGCTCGCGGGGCGAAGCACGTTGCCATGGGCGGCGATGGTCGGCGCGGTGATCGGCGGCACGGCGGTCAACGTCGTGGCGGTGGCGCTGGGCGAGGCGGCGTGGCTGCGGCTGCCGCTGAAAGCGTTGCGGATCGCGGCATCGGCGATCCTGCTCATCGCTGGGGTAGTGACCGGGCTGAACGCGCTGCGTTTGATTTAGCGACGCGTTGATCGACGAGCGTGAGGTCGGCGATGTGAGGCAAGTAGCGGCGTTGTTCGCGCGCAGCCGCCGTCGTGAGCAGGGCGCGCGGTGTGGAGCCAATCACCCGACGCTTCGTTGTGCCCGCGAAATCATCGCATTAACGGAGACAAACGCGCCGTGGCCGACATCGACCCCAAGCTCGCTACCCCGACCGACCTCGCCCGCAACGACACGATGACTGCGGCCGACGCGCTGAACGTCGCGCTGGCGGATTGTTTCGCCATCTATCTCAAGACGAAGAACTTCCACTGGCACGTCTCCGGCCCGCATTTCCGCGATTACCACCTGATGCTCGACGATCAGGCGGCGCAGATTCTGGGCGTGACCGATGCGATAGCCGAGCGCGTGCGCAAGACCGGCAACACCACGTTGCGCTCGATCGGCGACATCGCGCGGCGTCAGGGCGTGGCCGACAACGACCGCGATTTCGTATCGCCCGACGACATGCTGGCCGAGTTGCGCGAGGATAATCTCAAGCTCGTCGAGGCACTGCGCCGCGCGCGCGAGAAGGCCGAGGAAGCCAACGATACCGCGACGTCCAGCCTGGCGGACGATTGGATCGACCAGGCCGAGGAGCGCGCCTGGTTCCTGTTCGAGGCAAGCCGCAAGGGTTGAGCCGTTATGCGGCGCGCTCGCTATGAGCAGCGCGCCGTCTGCCTGAATCGAAGGAGCTGAACCATGCTCAAGCTCGCACTCACGTTTCTCGTTATCGGGCTGGTGCTCGGTCTGCTCGGCTTCGGCGGCATTGGCGGCGCGTTCGTCGGCATCGCCAAGATCTTGTTCTTCGTCGCGCTGGCGTTGTTCGCGATCTTCCTGATCGTCGCGCTGGTGACGGGCAAGGCGGTCAAGAACGCGGTCGATTGACGCGCGGCGCTCCGCGGTCGGGGCCGAGCGTCAGCAACCAGACGTCGGGCGGCGCGCGCCAGCGGATCGGCAGGTCGCTGGTGCCGAGCCCCGCGGTCACCAGCACGCGGTGGCCGCGATCCTCGACGATCCCGCACAAATAGCGGCGGTGCGTGCGGACGGGCAGGAACGGCGGCCCGATCAGCGGCAATTGCACCTGCCCGCAATGCGTGTGACCCGCGATCATGAACGGCGCGCGCGGCGGCAGCTTGGTCGCCAGATCGGGCGAGTGGGTGAGCAGCAGCGCCGCACCACCGATCCGCGCGAGTTCCGCCGCGGTCGCCGGCAGATCGTCCGCGCCGCTGTAATCGTCGTCGACCCCGCCGATCGCCAACGGACCGCGCCGCACTGCGTGATTGGCGAGCACCGTGATGCCCGCACGCTCCAGCGCGGTGGTGACCACGGCGATGCTGGTGCCGTGGTCGTGATTGCCCGGCACCGCGACGACTCCCATCGGCGCGCGCAGTTGCGACAATGCGCGGGTGAGCGGCGCCTGGACCTCCAACGCATCCTCGGCACCGTAGCCGTTGATGAAATCGCCCGCGATCAGCACGAGATCGGGGCGGAGCGCGTTCACCTGCGCGACGATGCGCGCCAGCCGCGCTTCGTCCATCGCCAGGCTGCCGATGTGAATGTCGCTCATCACCGCGATGCGGATCGGCGCGGCACCGGCGGGCCAATCGGCGAGGCCAATGGTCGCGCGACGCACGACCGGGTCGGCGCGGGCGTTCCACACGGCCAGTGCGAACGCCGCGGCACCGAGCGCGATCAGCAGGGCGAGCAGGAGAAGCAGGCGGCGACGCATGGCGCGGCGGTGTAGCGGGGGCGATCGGCGACGCAAGGGTCGTGCTCGCCCGCTGCAGCGGACCGGGTCATGGCGTGAAGCGATGTTCGGCGCGCGCCGCGGCGTTCGCCGAACATCGTTAACGTCGAATTTGTACCGCTTGGGCTAGACTTCCCCGCATGGTCGAATGGGCGAGGGAGAATGTGCTGGCGAGCGGGGCGTGGCTGACCGCGGCGCGCGTCAGGATGGTCGCGTTCTTCTCGCTCGTGGCGACGGTCGCGGTGATCGGCTATCTGTTCGCCACCGCGCACGGCACGGTTGATGCCTTTGGTCGCCCGCTGGGCACCGATTTCTCCAACGTCTGGACCGCAGGGCGAATGGCGCTGGACGGGCGCGCCGCGCTCGCGTGGGACTGGTCGGCGCAACTCGCGGTACAGCGCGTCGTCCACGGGCGCGGCGACATCCCCTTCTACGGTTGGCATTATCCACCACCGTTCCTGTTGGTCGCGTCGTTGCTGGCGTTGCTGCAATACCTGCCGGCGCTGATCGTGTGGCAGGCGTCGACGCTGGCGCTGGCGCTGATCACCGTTCGTGCGATCCTGCCAGGGCGCGGCACGATGCTGGCGGCGATCGGTGCGCCGGTGGTGTTGGTCTGTCTGGGGCACGGGCACAACGGCTTCCTGACCGCGGCGCTGCTGGGCGGCGGATTGCTGTTGCTCGACAAGCGGCCGATGGTCGCCGGCATGCTGCTGGGGTGTATCGTGTACAAGCCGCAGTTCGGGCTGGCGCTGCCAGCGGTGCTGATCGTCGGCGGGCACGGGCGCGCGATCATGGGCGCGCTGGCGTCGGCCGCACTGCTTTGTGCGCTGACGCTGGTGATCTGGGGCCTGCCCGTATGGGTCGCGTTTTTCCACTCATTGCCGCTGACGCAAGCGCTCGTGATCGAAGCCGGCGCGACCGGATGGGAGAAGATACAGAGCGTGTTCGCCGCCGCGCGCAACTGGGGGCTGGGGACCGGACCGGCCTGGGTGGTTCAGAGCGCGACGGCGATGCTGGCGATCGCGGGTGCGATGCTGGCGGCAAGCCGAGCGAGGCCGTTCGTGCGCAACGCCGCGGTGATCGCGGCCGGGCTGCTCTCGACACCCTATCTGCTCGACTATGACCTGGTGCCCTTGGGCATGGGAATCGCCTTTCTGGTCGCCGATGGTGTGAAGCATGGTTTTCGGCGGTACGACCGGACGCTGCTGGCGGTCGCGTGGATCGTGCCGCTGTTTGGTCGTGCGATGATGCAGGTGACGACGATCCCCGTCGGGCTGCTGTCGATCGTCGCGGTGTTCGCGGTGTCGCTCAGGTGGTGCGGTCCACTCCTCGCGGAACGCGGCATTGGCGTAACCGAACACGCGCGGGAGCCCAGTCGCGCGCCGATCGTTACGCCCCCATGCACGCCTTCGCGCAGCTTCTCGACTCGCTGATCTATACCCGGTCGCGCAACGCCAAGTTGAAGCTGATCGGCGATTACCTGCGCGCGACACCCGACCCGGATCGGGGTTGGGCGATGGCGGCGTTGACGGGTGACCTCGACCTGCCGGGCGTCAAGCCGGCGCTGCTGCGCGCGTTGATCGAGGAGCGGTTCGATCCCGTCCTGTTCCGGATGAGCCGGGAGTATGTCGGCGATACCGCGGAGACGATCGCGCTGCTGTGGCCGGAGCCCGCGGGGGTGGTGGAGGCGGCGCCGCTCTCCGTGTCGGCGGTAGTGGACGCGCTGATGCACCTGTCGCGGTCGGACGCGGGCGGGGTGCTCGCCGGAATGCTCGACCGGTTGGACGCGGAGGAGCGATTCGCGCTGCTCAAGATGGCGACGGGATCGTTGCGCGTCGGTGTGTCGTCCAGGCTGGCGAAACAGGCGCTAGCGGACGCGTTCGGGCTCGACGTCGATGCGGTAGAGGAGGTTTGGCACGGGCTGGAGCCGCCGTACCCGACCTTGTTCGCCTGGGCGGAAGGATCGGGCGAGCAGCCGACGCCTGCCGATGTGCCGGTGTTCCGCCCGTTCATGCTGGCGCACCCGCTGGAAGAACTGCGCGTCGACCTGTCCGACTATGTCGCGGAGTGGAAGTGGGACGGTATTCGCGTCCAGCTGGTTCACGTCGTGGGTGCGGACGGGCATGGCGAGACGCGGCTCTACAGCCGCACCGGCGACGACGTGACGCGCGCATTCCCGGACGTGGCGGCGGCGTTCCGCACCCCCGGCGTGCTCGACGGCGAGTTGATGGTGAAGGGCGACGTGCAGGGTGGCACGCTTGAGGACGGCGGGGGTGCGGCGAGCTTCAACGCGCTGCAGCAGCGGCTGGGGCGGAAGGTCGTGTCGGCGAAGATGCTGGAAGAAAGCCCGGCATTCGTGCGGCTGTACGACATCTTGTTCGACGGCACGGAGGATCTGCGCGCGCTCGGCTGGAACGAGCGGCGCGCGCGGCTGGAGGCGTTCATGCCGCGGCTCGATCCCGATCGGTTCGATCTGTCGGCGGTCGTCGAGGCGGAGGATTTCACCGTGCTCGAAGCCATCCGCATGGGCGCGCGCGACGCGGCGATCGAGGGCATGATGCTCAAGCGGCGCGACGCGCCCTACGTCGCCGGGCGGCGCGCGGGGCTGTGGTACAAGTGGAAGCGCGATCCGCTGACCGCCGATTGCGTGATGATGTACGCGCAGCGCGGCAATGGGCGGCGATCATCCTATTACAGCGATTATACCTTCGGTTGCTGGACCGGCGGGGCGGCAGGCGAGGGCGAGTTGCTGCCGGTCGGCAAGGCGTATCAGGGGATCACCGACGAGGAGCTTCGCCAGCTCGACCGCTTCGTGCGGCACCACACCACCAACCGCTTCGGGCCGGTGCGCGAGGTCGAGCGGTCGATGGTGCTGGAGATCGCGTTCGATTCGATCCACGAATCGAAGCGGCACAAATCGGGGCTGGCGATGCGCTTTCCCCGGATCGCGCGCATCCGCACCGACAAGCCCGCACACGAGGCGGACACGATCGAAGGCTTGCGCAAGCTGGTGACGTGAAACGCCGAGGCACGTTCGGGACGCGAGCCTGATCCCAGGTATCCCGCAGCATCGTTGGTGTTCGGAGCGGGTAGCCTCGGTCATCCCGCTGTTCGACGCGGAACCGTTGCCGCGGCGCAGATCGTTCCCTCCGATGTCATGGCGCTCATCAAGCGCGCGCCGCACGGAAGCGGCCCCATCGCGGCGGCGGGCCGCGACGGGGCCGATGATCAGGCGAAGTCGCCGAGCTCGTCGCCTTCCTTATCGGGCAGGCCGGAGGGCTCGTCGTCCATCGGCGGCTGCTCGGGGTTGGCGATGCCATCGGCTTCGGTCGGCTCGACGCCGGTCTGCGCTGGGTCGTGTTCGCCGTGATCGGGGAGGGGATCGGGAGTGGTCGCCATCGTCTGCTCTCCTTGTTGCGCGCGGTAAACGCGCGAGGCGCGACGAAGGGTACGGGTGCCGGTTACGGCACGTCGAGGGTTTCGGCGGTCGGTTGTCCCAGGCGGCGGACGTCGAGCGCGCTGATGCCGATCAGCGTGACCGTGCCGAAGCGACGCTCGCCGCTGTCGATCACGATGCCCTCGACCGTCTGGCGCAGCGCGGTCCACGGCACCACGCGGGCGATCACGCGCGCGCCGCGCAGTCGCATCGCGAGCACGCGACCCGCGCCGTCGATCGCGAGCCCTGAGCGACCGTCGTTGGAGACGAGCGCGTCGATTGCGGGAAAGGCGGTGTCCGTTTCCGCGATCGCCGCGATCACCTCGTCGGGGGAGCGCAGCAGGCGATTGGGTCGGCCGAACCCGAACATCACGCGGCCCTCCACTGGCACGCGATCACTGCGCCTCGTCACTCCGTTTCGGCGCGACCGCGTCCATCAGCGGGCGCAAGCTGTTCAGGTCGTAACCGGCACCCGCACCCTTGGCGACGAGCTCGTCCTGATCCTCGCCCAGCCCGGCGGCGGCGAGCGCCCACAGGTTGCACGAGCGCGTGCCCGAGCGGCAGTAGGCGAGGACCGGGCCGTTCGCCTGCGCGATCGCGTCGATCATCGCGGCGACCTGCGGGTGTGAGAAGCCTGCGTGGGTGACGGGGATCGAGGTATAGGCGAGCCCGGCGTCCTCCGCTGCGGCGCGGACCGCGTCGCCGCTCGGCTGCGCGGGTTCCTCACCGTCGGGACGGTTGTTGACGATCGCGGTGAAGCCCGCCGCCTTGATCGCGGCGATGTCGGCGGGGTCAATCTGGGGCGAGACGGCGATGCGCGCGTCGATGCGGCGGATGTCCATGCGCGTGGCGATAGGGGATGGCGGGGCGTGCGTCACGGGGGTGTGAGGGACAAATTGCCTGTCGTGCCGGGCTCGGGCTTGTTCTGGGCGGGGAGAAGGTATCGGGGGTACGGCTCCGCGGGCTCTCTCTCCCGGGAAGGGAAGGGCGGGGGTGGGTGGGCCCGGCGCGATACGTCACCTCCGCAACCGACCCACCCCCAGCCCCTCCCTTTCAGGGAGGGGAGCTTGGATGGGAGGGAGCTTAGGCGGGTTAGCCCTGGTCGCGGATGACCTGGAGGAAGGCGTCGCCATAGGCGTCGAGCTTGCGCTGACCGATGCCGGTGATGCGCCCGAGTGCCCAGGCGTCACGCGGGCGTGCCTCCGCCATCTCGCGCAGGACCGAGTCGTGGAAGATGACGTAGGGGGGCACGCCCTGTTCCTTGGCGAGATCGCGGCGGCGCGCGCGGAGCGCCTCGAACAGCGGATCGTCGGTCGGGTTGGCGGTGGCGCCCGAGCCGCTCCCGCGGCGGCGTTTAGGCCGGGCGGGTGCCTCCAGCAGCGCGACGTCGGCCTCGCCCTTCAGGATCGCGCGCGCGCCGGGGCCGAACTCGAGGCCGCCGTGTTCGTTGGTACGCAGCGCATCGCGCAGCAGGAGTGCACGCCCGACCGGCTTGAGCAGTGCGGCGTCGTCGCCCTCGACGATGCCCCAGACCGAGAGTTGCTCGTGCCCGTTCATCAGGCTGCGCTCGCTCGACTTCGCGGTCAGCACGCTCTCGATATAGCCCATGCCGAACATCTGACCGGTGCGGAACACGGCCGAGAGATATTTGCGCGCGACCTCGGTGGCGTCGGTCGAGCGCGGGGGGGAGAGGCAATTGTCGCAATTGCCGCACGTTGCGGGCGGGTCCTCGCCGAAATGGCGCAACAGGATCGCGCGACGGCAGCCGGCGGTTTCGACCAGCGCGCCCAAGCTGGCGAGGCGTTGGCGCTCGCCTGAGTGGCGTTCGGGCTCCATCTCGGCGATGCGTTGTCGCGCGCGGGCGAAGTCCTCGGCGCCCCAGAACAGGTGCGCGACGCTAGGGTCGCCGTCGCGCCCGGCGCGGCCGGTTTCCTGGTAATAGGCCTCGATCGACTTGGGCAGCCCGGCGTGCGCGACGAAGCGGACGTCGGGCTTGTCGATACCCATGCCGAACGCGACGGTGGCGCACATCACCATGTCTTCGGAAGCGACGAAATCGCGCTGGTTCTTGGCGCGGATCGCTGGGTCCAATCCGGCGTGATAGGCGCGCGTCGGGCGGCCGGTGGCGGCGAGCGCGGCGGCCATCTTCTCGGTCGCGGCGCGGGTCTGGACGTAGACGATGCCGGGCCCCGCTGTGTCGCGCACCACGTCGGCGATCTGGCGGGTGAGATTGTCCTTCGGCTGGATCGTGTAGCGAATGTTGGGGCGGTCGAAGCCGGCGACGATCATCCCCTCGGTCGGGATGCCGAGCTGTTCGAGGATATCGGCGCGGGTGTGCGCGTCGGCGGTGGCGGTGAGCGCGAGGCGCGGCACGTCTGGGAAGCTGTCGAGCAGCGGGCGCAGCAGGCGGTAGTCGGGGCGGAAATCGTGGCCCCATTCGCTGACGCAATGCGCCTCGTCGATCGCGAACAGCGCGAGGGGGGCGGCGGAGAGCAGGTCGCGGAAGCTCGCGTTCGAGGCGCGCTCGGGTGCCACGTAGAGCAGGTCGAGCTGGCCGTCGCGGAAGCGTTGCATCGTCTCGGCGCGGTTCTCGTCGACGCTGGTGAGCGTCGCGGCGGCGAGGCCGACCGCCTCGGCGGCGCGGAGCTGGTCGTGCATCAGCGCGATCAGCGGCGACACGACGACGCAGGTGCCCGGCAGCATCGCGGCGGGGAGCTGATAGGTCAGCGACTTGCCCGCGCCGGTCGGCATCACCGCGAGCGTGCGCTGGTGCCCAAGCGTGCGGTCGACGACCTGCCGCTGGACGCCGCGGAAGTCGGGAAAGCCGAAGATGCGTTGTAGTTCGTGCCTGGGGTCGTTCACCCAGCCCCTATCGGTATTGCGGGCGTGTCGCGCAACAGGCGAGCGGGGCGGGGCGTTGGGGCTCGCGACGAAGCGGGCAGGTGCTCGCGGTGATGGAGCGAACATGAAGAGCGTGATCGACAACAAGGCCGAGCAGGAATTCGAGCTGACCGTGGACGGCTACCGCGCGATCGCGGCGTATCAGTTGGAGGGCGACACGATCGTCTTCACCCATACCGAGGTGCCGCCCGAGATCGAGGGGCGCGGGGTGGGCACGAAGCTGATCCAGGCGGCGCTCGATTCAGCGCGTGATCGCGGGTTGAAGGTGGTGCCGCAGTGCCGTTTCGTGCGGGCCTATATGGAGAAGCACCCCGAGACGCGCGACATGCTGGGGTGAGGAGCCTGCTGTCACCCCGGGGTCGAGCCCGGGATGACGGTCGCTGGTTAGGCGTTACTTGCCGATCTTGCCCGGTGCGGCGGGGCGCGGGGCGGGCGTGGTCGGGACCGGGCCGTCGCTGTTGGGCGTGGCGCCGGTGCTGGGTGCGATGCGCGAGCCGTCGGCGTTGAGGCCGAGGTCCGCGAGGAGCGGTGCGACCTGCGGGTCGGCGCCGTTGAAAGCGCGGAACATCGGCGCGTAATCCATCGTGTGACCCTTCGACAGGATCATGTCGCGGAAACGCTGGCCGTTGGCGCGCGTCATCCCGCCGTGCTGCTCGAACCAATTGAACGCGTTGGCGCTCAGCATCTTGGTCCAGCTATAGGCATAGTAACCCGCCGAATAGCCGTTGCCCCAGATGTGGAGGAAATAGGGCGAGCGGTAGCGCGGCGGCACGTCGGCGACGTCGAGCCCGGTGGCGGCGAGCGCCTTAGCCTCGAACTGGTCGGCGTTCTGCTTGCCTTGTGCGGCGGTCAGCGAGTGCCAGCTCATGTCCATCTCGGCCGCGGCGAGCGCCTCGCCGAACGAATAGCCCGAGTTGAACGTGCCGGCGCGCTTGATCTTGTCGACCAGCGCCTGCGGGATCACCGCGCCGGTCTTGTAGTTGACGGCATAGTGCGGCAGCACCTTGGGATCGAGCGCCCAGTGCTCGTTGAACTGCGACGGGAACTCGACGAAATCACGCGCGGTGTTGGTGCCCGAGACGCTCGGATAGGTCTGGTTCGCGAACAGGCCGTGGAGTGCGTGGCCGAATTCGTGGAACATCGTCACCACGTCGTCGAAGCTGACCAGCGCGGGCTGGCCGGCGGCGGGCTTGGTGAAGTTGCCGACATTGTAGATCACCGGCTTGGTGCCGTTCAGCCGCGACTGATTGACGAAGTTCGACATCCACGCGCCGCCGTTCTTGTTGTCGCGCTTCCAATAGTCGAAGTACATCAGGCCGACGACCGTGCCATTCTCTTCCGTCACTTCATAGACCGTCACGTCGGGCTGATAGACGGGAATGTCGGTGCGACGCTTGAAGTTCAGACCGTAGAGCTGGTTGGCGGCGTAGAACACGCCGTCGGTCAGCACCTTGTTGATCTCGAAATACGGCTTCAGCTCGTCCTGGTTGAGGTCGTACTTCGCCTTGCGGACCTGTTCCGAGTAGAAGTCCCAGTCCCACGGCTTCAACTGGAAGTTGCCGCCGGTCGCCTTGATCTGCGCCTGGAGCTCGGCGGCCTCGCGCCGCTGCTCGGCAGCGACGGGCGTGCCGAGCTGCTGCATGAAGCCCAATGCGGTCTTCGGGTTCTTCGCCATCTGGTCCTGGAGGACGTAGTCGGCCCATGTCGGGAAGCCGAGCAGCTTGGCCTTTTGCGCGCGCAGCAATGCGATCTGCGAGATCGTGTCGCGGGTGTCGTTCGCGTCACCCTTGCTCGCGCGATTCCAGCTGGCGTTGAACAAAGCCTCGCGCGTTGCGCGGTCCTTCATTGTCGCGAGTTCGGGCTGCTGCGTTGTGTTCTGGAGCGTCAGCACGTACTTGCCGTCCATCCCGCGCGCCTTGGCGGCATCGGCGGCGGCGGCGATCTCCGCGTCGGACAGTCCGGCGAGCTTCGCCTTGTCGTCGACCACCAGCGCGCCGGCCTTCGCGGCGGCCAGCAGCTTCTGCTGGAACGCGGTTTCCAGCGTCGAGAGCTGGCTGTTATACTGGCTGAGCGTCTGCTTGTCGGCCGCCGAGAGCTGCGCGCCGGCGCGGACCATCCCCTCGTAGGTGAGCGTCAGGACCTGCAACTGCTCGGGATCGAGGCGGAGCGACCGGCGCTGGTCGTACAGCGTCTTCACGCGCGCGAAGAGTGCGGGGTCGAGGTTGATCGCGTCCTGATGCGCGGCGAACTTCGGCGCGAGATCGGCCTGCGTCTTCTGCAGCGTATCGTCGGTGTTGGCGCCGACGACGCCGTAGAAGGCCATGCTGGCGCGCTCGAGCAGGCGGCCCGAGCGCTCCATCGCGGCGATCGTGTTCTCGAACGTCGGGGCCGAGCGCGCGCGGGTGATCGCGTTGATCTCGGCGCGCTGCTGCGCCATGCCGGCGAGGAGCGCGGGGGCATAGTCGCTGCTCTTGATGCGGTCGAACGGCGGCGCCTGGAGCGGCAAAGTGCTGGGTTGCGCGAACGGGTTGGAGGCGGGCAGCGTGGTGCTCGCGGGCGCGGCAGGTGCCGGCGTGGTTTGCGCGATTGCGGTGGTCGACATCAGGGTCATCAGGGCAGTGGCAGCGAGCAGACGCATCGGTGATCCTCTTGGGGCGTGTATGGTGCGCGTGATGCACCCGGGCGCGGTGCGCTTCAAGGGTGCGCGCAACGTTGTGCAACGATTAGGGCAGCGCGGCTGACGTGGCGGTGAACGATCGGCAGCGTACGGGGAGCAGTCCTGCTCCCTGGCAAGGAAGGGTTAGAGGCCTCTTGCGCGCGGTGGCGTCTCGTGTCGCACCTACCCACCCCCGACCCCTCCCTTCCAAGGAGGGGAGCAGATTTGGGATGGGCTGGGGGGTCAGGCTGCCTCGGCTTCGGCTTCCTCGCGTTCGTTGGCCTGGCGGTCCCACATTTCGGCGTAGAGCCCGCCGCGGCGGAGTAGGTCGGCGTGGGTGCCGCGCTCGACGACCTGTCCGGCCTCCAGCACGACGATCTGGTCGGCGTGGACGATGGTGGACAGGCGGTGCGCGATAACGATCGTGGTGCGCCCGCGCTCGATCGCCTCCAGCGTATCCATGATCTCGGCCTCGGTGCGGCTGTCGAGCGCGCTGGTCGCCTCGTCGAGGATCAGGACCGGGGGGTTCTTGAGCAGGGTACGCGCGATCGCGACGCGCTGCTTCTCGCCGCCCGACAGTTTCAGCCCGCGTTCGCCGACGCGCGTGGCATAGCCGTCGGGCTGGCGTTCGATGAAGCCCGCGATCGCCGCACCCTTCGCCGCGCCCTCGATGTCGGCCTGCGTCGCGTCGGCGCGGCCGTAGGCGATGTTGTAGCCGATCGTGTCGTTGAACAGCACCGTGTCCTGCGGCACGATGCCGATCGCGGCGCGTAAAGACGCCTGCGTCACCTGCGCGATATCCTGCCCGTCGATCGTGATGCGCCCGCCGGTCAGGTCGTAGAAACGGTACATCAGCCGCGCGAGCGTCGACTTGCCCGCGCCCGACGGGCCGACCACCGCGACCGTGCTGCCGGGCGCGACGTCTAGGTCGATGCCCTTCAGGATCGGCATGCCGTCGTCATAGCCGAAGCGGACGTCCTCGAACCGGACATGGCCGCGCGCGACCGACAGCGGCTGCGCCGCGGGCGCGTCGGTGACCTCGGACGGCGTGTCGATCAGGTCGAACATCGATCCCATGTCGATCACGCCCTGCCGGATCGTGCGATACACCATGCCGAGCAGGTCGAGCGGGCGGAACAGCTGCGACAGTAGTGTCGAGACGAGCACGACGTTACCCGCGGTGAAGCGCCCCTGGCTCCAGCCCCAGGCGACATAGGCCATCCCCGCGCCGAGCATCAGGTTGGTGATGAGCGCCTGCCCGACGTTGAGCCAGGCAAGGCTGTTCTCCGACTTGACCGCGGCGTCGGCGTAGGAGCGCATCGCATTGTCGTAGCGGCGTGCCTCGCGCTCCTCCGCCCCGAAGTACTTCACCGTCTCGAAGTTCAGCAGCGAGTCGACCGCGTGCGCGACCGCACCGGTGTCGAGGTCGTTCATCCGTTCGCGCAACGACGAGCGCCAGTCGGTGACCATGCGCGTGAACCAGATGTAAACCGCGACCATCACCAATGTCGCGGCAACGAGCGGCCAGCCGAACTTCACCCAGAAGATGCCGAGCACGAGTGCGAGTTCGAGGATTGTCGGCGCGATGTTGAACAGCAGGAAGTAGAGCATCGTGTCGATGCTCTTGGTGCCGCGCTCGACCACCTTGGTGACCGCACCGGTGCGGCGTTCGAGGTGAAAGCGCAGCGATAGTTGGTGGAGGTGGCGGAACACGCGCGCGGCGAGGCGACGGGTGGCTTCCTGTCCGACACGCTCGAACACGGTGTTGCGCAAATTGTCGAACAGCGTCGAGCCGAAGCGCGCGGCGGCGTAGCCGAGGATCAGCAGCACCACGAGCGAGACGGGGGTGCGCGCGATGCCGCCCGACCCGCCGGCCATGCCGTCGATCGCGCCCTGGAGCGCGAACGGTGCGCCATAGACCTGAACGAGCTTGGACGCGATCACCAGCGCCATCGCGCCCGCGACGCGCAGCTTCATGCCGGGTGCGTCGCTGGGCCACAGATCGGGGAGGAAGCGGCGGATCGTCGGCAGCAGCGGACGCTCGGTGCCGGGGGTCGTGAAAGATTGCGGGGGCATTGCCAGCGATGTCGTGCGCGCGGGTGCTCGCGTCAATGTAGCGGCGGTTGATCCAAAACGGCGCGAACGCGAAAGTCTGTCAATAGCCTAAGTGGAACTACCGGCCAACTGCCTCGTTTTACACGACATAAGGGAGGCCGGATCATGGAAGCAGCATTCTTTGTCATGGCGATCATGGGCTGCGGTGACGCGAATACCGCTTGCACCGAGGCGCGCGTCGATCCGGTCCGTTACAGCAACGTGGCGCAGTGTCAGGCGGCGATGCCCGCCGCCCTCGCGCGCAACAACGATCTGTTGTTCCCGGTGATCAGCGCGACCTGCCGCTCTAACGGACAGCAGTGGGTGAAGGCTACGGCTAAGACTTCGCCACGCGGGTAAGCGCGCGCATCGACCGCTCATCACAGGACGAACTGCTGAGGTTGGTTGGTTTGTTTAGGGTCTGGTGACCTGTCGCGACCTTCCAGTAGCTATAGGACACATGTCCACGCATGTTGGGTCAGGCGAAGTCAGCCTATCGAGCATGGACTCTCTAGGCGATAGGGTAGCAGCACCGCCGTAGCGCAGACTCAGGCGCGGTTGCTCAGCCGGCAGGCTTTGGCAGGGCAGCGGGGTTCGGTAGCGTGACCATGTTCTGCCCTTGTGGCGAGTCCTCCACTCGCCGCGCAGTCAGGAAATAATCGAGTGTCGTCGATTGGCCGAGCGCGAAACCGTTGGTCGACAGAATCAGCCCGGTCGTGTCGATCACTTCCAGCCCAGCCTCGCGCACCATCGCGGCGAGTTCGTCGGGGGTGAGGAACTTGTCCCAATCGTGCGTGCCGCGCGGGATGATGCCGGTGCGCTCCGCCCCCTCGACCAGCGCCAGGCGGGTCAGCCAGGTGCGGTTGGGCGTCGACATGACGAGCAATCCGCCGGGCGCGACCGCGTCCGCGAGGCCGCGCACGAAGGCGGCGGGGTCGGAGACGTGCTCGATTACCTCCATCGAGGTGACGAGATCGAAGCGCTCGCCCGCCGCGGCCTCGATTCCGCCGACGCGGTAGTCGATCGCGAGCCCGCGGCGTGAAGCGTGGTCGCGCGCGACCGAGATGCTCTCGCCCGCGGCGTCGATCGCGGTGACGCTTGCCCCTAGTCGCGCGAGCGGTTCGGCGAGCAGCCCGGCGCCGCAACCGACGTCGAGCACGCGTTTACCGCGGAGCGCCTGGAAGCTATGATCGTCGAGGTCCCAGTGGCTGTCGACGCGCTGGCGCAGATATTTCAGCCGCACCGGGTTGAGACGGTGGAGCATCGCCGACGAGCCCTTCGGGTCCCACCATTCCGCCGCCATACGCCCGAAATGCGCCGCCTCGCGGTCGATCACCGATGCGTGAACGGGGCTGGAAGTCGTCGCGGTTGTTACGGTTGCGGTCGTCATGGCGCGATCCTATCAGGACCGCCCTCTTACCCCAAGGCGTTTGGACCAGCGGCATGGCGCGCATCGTGATGAAGTTCGGCGGCACCTCGATGGCGGGCATCGAGCGCATCCGTTCGGTCGCCGCGCGCGTCAAACGCGAGCATGACGCGGGCAACGAGGTGGCGGTGGTCGTCTCCGCGATGGCGGGGGAGACCGATCGGCTGGTCGGTTTCTGCCGCGAGGCGTCGCCGCTCTACGATCCGCGCGAATATGACGTGGTGGTGGCTGCTGGCGAGCAGGTGACGAGCGGATTGCTCGCGATCGCCCTACAGGCGATCGGGGTCAGCGCGCGGTCGTGGCTGGGGTGGCAATTGCCGATCCACACCGATCAGGCGTTCGCCAAGGCGCGGATCGGGGAGATCGACACCGAGGCGCTGAACGCGAGCCTGTCGGCGGGCGAGGTCGCGGTGATCCCCGGCTTCCAGGGCGTCAGCGAAGACGGGCGGATCACCACGCTGGGGCGCGGCGGCTCGGACACCTCGGCGGTGGCGGTCGCGGCGGCGATGAAGGCGGATCGGTGCGACATCTACACCGACGTCGACGGCGTCTATACCACCGACCCGCGCATCGTGCCGCGCGCGCGCAAGCTACGCCAGGTGACGTACGAGGAGATGCTCGAACTGGCGTCGGTCGGCGCGAAGGTGTTGCAGACGCGCTCGGTCGGGCTCGCGATGAAGGAACAGGTGCGCGTTCAGGTGCTGTCGTCGCTGACCGGCGACGATGCGCCCGCGGCGGATACATTGCCCGGCACGATGATCGTGGGCGAAGAGGAGATCGAAGACGTGGAACGCCAGCTCATCACCGGCATCGCACACGACAAGAACGAG
Source organism: Sphingomonas hominis (assembly GCF_013328205.1). Classification (GTDB taxonomy): domain Bacteria; phylum Pseudomonadota; class Alphaproteobacteria; order Sphingomonadales; family Sphingomonadaceae; genus Sphingomonas; species Sphingomonas hominis. The sequence goes on from NZ_JABULH010000001.1 coordinate 281,413, forward strand.
GCCAAGATCACGCTGACGGGCGTGCCCGACAAGCCCGGCTCGGTCGCGGCGATTTTTGCGCCGTTGTCGGCGGCGAACATCAACGTCGACATGATCATCCAGAACATCGCACACCGCAGCAGCGGATCGACCAGCGCGACCGACGTCACCTTCACCGTGCCGTCGGCCGACCTGCCGCGCTCGATCGAGGCGCTCAACCAGGCGCGGGGCGAGATCGGCTTCGGCGAGCTGATCCACGACACGCGGGTGGCGAAGATCAGCGTCGTCGGCGTCGGCATGCGCAGCCACGCGGGTGTCGCCTCGACAATGTTCGAGACGCTGGGCGCGCGCGGGATCAACATCCTCGCCATCTCGACCAGCGAGATCAAGGTCAGCGTGTTGATCCACGAGGACGAGACCGAGCTGGCGGTGCGTGTGCTGCACACGGCGTACGGGTTGGACGCTGAGGCGGCGTAGGCGACCTGCTTCCCTCCCTGGAAGGGAGGGGCTGGGGGTGGGTTGAGGCAGGAGGTGACCTGTCGTGTCGAGCCGACCCACCCCCGATCCCTCCCTTGTCAGGGAGGGGAGATTAGGATGATGCATGTCGCTTGAGCGGCGCGCTTCATCACCGTCAACCCCGGACTTGATCCGAGGTCCCGCTTCTGGTGGCCGGGTGCGAAGAAGCGGGATCCGGGGGCTAGCCCGGGATGACGAATGCGGCGGCTACTCCCCGATGACGTGAAGTGCGACGCGGCGGCGATGCGGTGCGGCGCGGTGTTCGAACAGGTAGATGCCCTGCCAGGTGCCGAGCACGGGCTCGCCGCGCGCGCCGGGCACCGACAGCGACACGTCGGTCAGCGCGGTGCGCAGGTGGGCGGGCATGTCGTCGGGGCCTTCGTCGTCGTGTTCGTAATCGCGGGCTTCCGGCGCGACGTGCGCGAAATAGCGCTGGATATCGCGGCGGACGGCGGGGGCGGCGTTTTCGTTGATGAGCAGCGACGCCGAGGTGTGGCGGCAGAACACCGTCAGCAGCCCGGTCTCGATCGCCTGCCCGTCCAGCCAACGCGTAACCTCGTCGGTGATCTCCACCAGCCCTTGTCCGCGGGTCTGGATCGCCAGTTCGCCCGATGCCTGCTTCATGCTTTCTCCATTGCGCCGCCCGCGCTAGGGCCGGTCCATGAACGAGATGAACAACGTCGGCGCCGATCGCCTGTCCCGCCGCATGGAACGCGGCTGCGCCTTTCTCGGGTCCGAGGTCGCGATCATGGCGGGCGCGATGTCGTGGGTGTCGGAGCGCAACCTGGTCGCCGCCATGTCGAACGCGGGCGGGTTCGGGGTGGTCGCGTGCGGCGCGATGACGCCGGCGCTGCTCGACGCGGAGATCGCAGGCACCAAGGCGCTGACCGAGCGGCCGTTCGGGGTCAATCTGATCACGATGCACCCGCAGCTGGACGAATTGATCGCGGTGTGCGCGGCGCACGACGTCGGCCACGTCGTGCTGGCGGGCGGGTTGCCGCCGAAGGGTTCGCTGGAGGCGATCAAGGCGTCGGGGGCGAAGGTCATCTGCTTCGCACCGACGCTGGCGCTGGCGAAGAAGCTGATCCGCTCCGGTGTCGACGCTCTGGTGATCGAGGGGATGGAGGCGGGCGGACATATCGGTCCGGTTTCGACCAGCGTGCTGGCGCAGGAGATGCTGCCCGAGATCGCGGACAAGGTGCCGGTGTTCGTCGCCGGCGGGATCGGGCGCGGCGAGGCGATTGCGGGTTACCTCGACATGGGCGCGGCGGGGGTGCAGCTCGGCACGCGCTTCGTCTGCGCGACCGAGTGCGTGGCGCACCCGAACTTCAAGCGCGCGTTTATCCGTGCCTCGGCGCGCGACGCGGTGGCGAGCGTGCAGATCGACCCGCGTCTGCCGGTCATTCCGGTACGCGCGCTGAAGAATGCCGGCGGCGAATTGTTTACCGCCAAGCAGCGCGAGGTCGCACAGCGGCTGGACGAGAGCGTGGTCGCGATGGCCGAAGCGCAGCTCGAGATCGAGCATTATTGGGCGGGTGCGCTGCGCCGCGCGGTGATCGACGGCGACATCGAGCACGGCAGCGTGATGGCGGGCCAGTCGGTCGGCATGGTGACCAAAGAGGAGCCGATCGCCGACATCATCGCGCAATTGATGACCGAGGCGGCCGACGCGCTGCGCGCCCGCGCGGCGTGACGCGACCAATGACGGCGTGAACAGGGTGAACCGCGCACGGTCCGCCGCATGATTACCGCGCGTTAACCAATCGCCGCCTACAAGCGATCCGACCGGGGGGCCGGAAGGATTCGTGATGCGTAGGTTGCCGCTCCACAAGATCGTCGTCGTGAGCACGTTGGCGCTCGCCGGCTGCGCCAAGGTCGCGCCGCCGCCGGTCGTCGCGACGCTGCCGCCGCCCGCGCCGGTCGTGGCGCAGATGCCCAAGGGCGGACGTCCGGGCATGGTGATCCCGATCCGGATGGCCGACGGCAGCTACGCCACGCCCAATCGCGCGCTGACCGAGGCTGCGACGATGTGGCATTTGCGCACCGCGCTGAACGTCGCCGCGCTCGCGTGTCGTGACGGTGAGGAAGCGCAGACGACGGCGGCCTACAACGCGATGCTGACCGCGCGAAAGCCGGCGCTGGCGAAGGCGGAGGCGAGCCTGTCGGCGGAGTTCAAGGCGCGCGGCGGCGATTGGCGCGACAGCTACGACGACGCAATGACGCGACTGTACAATTACTGGTCGCAGGATTTCGCGCGCGCCGGCTTCTGCGCCGCGGCGAAGCAGGCGCTGACCGCCGCGCCGGCCGTGCCCGATGCCGAGTTCGCGCAATTCGCGAGCGTGCAGCTCGTCGCGCTCGACCAGCCCTTCACCGATTTCTTCCGCGCGTACGATGCGTGGCGGACGCAGTCCGCGCTTGTGCCGGTCGCGCCGCGACCGCTGGCGGCACCAGTGGTCGCGACCGCGGCCACGGTGCAGGCGGTGCCGGGTGCCGAGCCGCGCCCGCAGGTCGTGACGCAGGCGGTGCCCGCGCGCGCGACCGCGACGCCGCTGGTGGCAAAGGACCTGCCGCGGATCAGCGTGGACGCGTCGTCGCTCAACTAGGTTAAGTCGAGTAGGATCGACCTGGCCCGCGAGCGGGCTTCCGTCGCGCGTTGGTCTTGGTTAAAGCCCGACGAATGTCGGATGGCGGACCAATGCCCGCGAGTGGAGGCTTCGAGGGCAGGGTGCACCTGTTCCCGCTGCGCGTCTATTTCGAGGATACTGATCTCTCGGGTGTCGTCTACCACGCCAATTACCTGCGCTACATGGAGCGCGCCCGGTCGGACATGCTGCGCGTCGCCGGCATCGATCAGCGCGCGCATTTCGAGGGCGAAGGCGCCGCCTACGCGATCCACGACCTGCAGATCCGCTACGCCGCGCCGGCACGGCTCGACGATGCATTGGTGGTCCATTCCACCGTGGAGGCGGTGACGCCTGCGCGCGTCGTCATTCATCAGACAGTCAGGCGCGACGCGCTCTTGTTGACGCGCGGCGTCGTCACCGCGGCGCTGGTCGGACCCGATGGGCGACCGCGGCGGCAACCGGCGGCGTGGCTCGACCTGTACCGCACGCTGATGCCATTCAACGACCTTGATACTCATACCGACACTGGGGAGCCTGTCACTTGAACCCGATCGTGAACACCGACGCGGCGACGCTGTCGCCGATCGCCTTGTTCCTTCAGGCCGACTGGGTGGTGAAGGGCGTGATGCTGGGGCTGCTGCTCGCCAGCATCTGGACCTGGGCGATCATTGTCATGTTCTGGCTGAAGGTCGGGCGCACGCGCAAGGCGACCGAGACGTTCGAGCGCGATTTCTGGAAGGCGGAGGATATCGACGCTTTCTACAAGTCGAAGGGCAATGCCGATCTGCCGTCGGCGCGCGTGCTGGCGGCGGGTGTCGCGGAATGGCGCCGATCGACGCAGGGGCAGGTGATCGACCGCGAGGGCACGCGCGACCGGCTGGCGACCACGATGGGCGCGGCGGTCGCGAAGGAGATCGACGAATTGTCCGACCGGCTGAACGTGCTGGCAACGGTCGGGTCGGTCGCGCCGTTCGTGGGGCTGTTCGGCACCGTCTGGGGCATCATGCGCAGCTTCACCTCGATCGCGAGCCAGCAGAACACGAGCCTGGCGGTGGTGGCGCCAGGTATCGCGGAGGCGCTGTTCGCGACCGCGATCGGCCTGTTCGCCGCCATCCCGGCGGTGATCGCGTACAACCGCTTCAGCCACGGCATCAACCGGATCGAGGCGCGGCTGAACCGCTTCGCCGACGGCTTCCACGCGACCTTGTCGCGCCAGCTCGACCGCGAGCGCTGAGGGGCCGACGCGATGGCGATGCATCTCCCTTCCGGGCGGAGCCGCGGGCGGCGCGCGCCGATGGCGGACATCAACGTGACCCCGCTGGTCGACGTCATGCTGGTGCTGCTCATCATCTTCATGGTGACCGCACCGCTGTTGACCGCGGGGGTGCCGGTGAACCTGCCCGACAGCCGGGCCAAGCCGCTCGACCAGGAAAAGCAGCCGACCGAGATCTCGCTCGACGAGCAGGGCCGCATCTTTATCGCCAAGGAAGAGATGTCGTTCGACACGCTGTCGGCGCGGCTCGACGCGATCGCTGCCGCGGCGCAAGGGTCTGAGCCGCCGCAGGTGTACCTGCGCGCCGACCGCAAGCTCGATTACGGGCAGGTGATGCGCGTGATGGGCGAGCTTAACCGCGCCGGGCTGAACCGCGTGGCGCTGGTGACGGTCGGGGAGGATTGATGGACCGCACCGAGAAGGTCGGTCTTGGCGTCGCCGCCGCAGGACACGTCCTGCTGTTCGGCGCGATGTCGCTCGGCTTTCTCGACAGTCCCAATCCGGTCAAGCTGAAGCAGACGCCGGTCGAGGTCAGCCTGGTGCCCGACGTAGCGCTGGAGGCGGCAGCGCCGGCGAGCAGCGAGGCACCGTCTGAGCGCGTTTCGCCGGAAGAAGGTGAGCCCGAGGACGCGGCGCCACCCGCCGCCGAACCGGAGCCCGCGCCAGAGCCGGCGCCTGCGCCCGCTCCCGCGCCAGCACCGCCACCCAAGCCGGCACCGAAACCCGAGCCTAAGCCCGAGCCACGCCCGGAGCCGAAGCCCGCGCCCGCGAAGCCTGCGCCCAAGCCCGCCCCGCCGAAGCCCCAACCCAAGCCGAAGCCGGTCCCCGCGCCCAAGCCGCAGCCGAAGCCCAAGCCCGCGGTGCGCGAGGCAGAGCAGAAGGCGCCGGCGAAACCCGCGGCCAAGCCGGCCCCGGCGAAACCTGCTGCCAAACCGGCGCAGAAACCCGCGGCGCAGACCGGCAGCGGTAAGGCGAGTGCGTCCAAGCCGAGCAACGCGACCAGCGACGCCAAATCGTCGGGCAAGCCCGCGGCAAAGCCTGCTGCCAACCGCGGCAGCGGCGCGACCGAGACGGCCAAGGCCGAGCGGCCACGCGGCGGGCGGCTGGGTTCCGACTTCCTCAAAGGCCTGTCTGCCGAGCCGAGCAAGGCGCGCAACAGCGATGCACCGCCATCGGCCGCGCGCGTCGACGGGGCCGCGCTCGCCGCGATCCAGCAGGCGATCGCGCGGCAGATCCAGCCGTGCGCCGATCGGCAGGTCGACCCCGGTCCCGGCGCGAACCAGATCGTGACGACGCTCAACCTCAGGCTCAACCGCGACGGCACCTTGTCGGCGACGCCGACGATGGTGCGCCAGCGCGGGGTCGACGAGGATAATGAGCGTTACGCGCGCCGCGTGGTCGACCTGGGGATCGCAGCGTTTAAGGGCTGTTCGCCGCTGAAATTGCCGGCCGAATATTATGCCACCGCCAACGGGGGGTGGAGCAACATCAACTATAATTGGAAATTGCGGTGAGGATTCGCGCGCTTCTTCTCGGGCTGACCTGTCTTGCCGCGCCGGCGCTGGCGCAGGACGTGCCGCCCGTCACGCTCAACCCGCCTGCCGGGGCCCAACCGCCACAGTTACCCGCGCAAGCCGCGCCGGGGCAAACGCCGCCGCCGCTGGAAGTCGACGTGACCGGCGGCATCTCCGCGCCGATGCCGATCGCGATCCCCGCGATGCCGACGCCCGCGGTCACCAGCACCGCCGCAGGGTCGACCGACGCGCTGGGGCGTCAGCTCTCCGACATCATTGCCAACGACCTGCGCGCGTCGGGGCTGTTCACGCCAATCCCGCCGGCGCAACTGCGCACCATCATGTTCCCCGAAGTGACCGCGCCGGCGTACGATTACTGGGGCGGAACCGGCGCGCAGGCGCTGGTGCAGGGCTATATCCGCGCCAACGGCGACGGGTCGCTGACGGTCGGCTGCTATCTGTACGACGTGACCGCGCGCGCGGAGTTGGTGCGGCAGGGCTTCGTTGTGCCGCCGTCGCAGTGGCGCCGCGCCGCGCACAAATGCGCCGACGCGATTTACGCGCGCCTGACCGGCGAAGGGCCGTACTTCGACAGCCGCGTGGTCTATGTCTCGGAGACGGGCCCGAAGGGGAACCGGATCAAGCGGTTGGCGATCATGGACCAGGACGGTGCCAATCACCGCTTCCTGACCGCGGGATCGTCGATCGTGCTGACGCCGCGCTTCGCGCCCAATCAGCAGTCGATCGTCTACATGAGCTATGTCGGCAAGAACCCGGCGATCTACGTTTACGACATCGGCACGGGCAAGCAGCGGCTGGTGGTGCAGAATGCGGCGACGACCTTCGCGCCGCGTTTCTCACCCGATGGGCGCTGGATCCTGTTCTCGCGCGCGGACGGCGGCAATACCGACATCTACCGCGTGTCGAGCGCGGGCGGCGGGACGCCGCAGAAGCTGACCAACTCCCCCGGCATCGACACCGGCGGCAGCTACTCGCCCGATGGCAGCCGTATTGTGTTCGAGAGCGACCGATCGGGTGGGCAGCAGATCTACGTCATGAACGCCGACGGATCGAACCAGCAGCGGATCAGCTTCGGCGGCGGGCGCTACGCGACCCCGGTGTGGAGCCCGCGCGGCGACCTGATCGCGTTTACCAAGCTGGCGGGATCGTTCCGCATCGGCGTGATGAGCCCCAATGGTTCCGGCGAGAAACTGCTGACCGACGGCAACCAGGACGAGGGGCCGAGCTGGTCGCCCAACGGCCGCGTCATCACCTTCTTCCGCTCGGGCCGCGGCAGCGCGGGCAAGGCGGATTTGTGGTCGGTCGACCTGACGGGCGTCAACGCGCGGCGTATTCCAACGCCACTCGACGGCTCCGATCCGGCGTGGGGACCGCTCCAACCGTAACTGCTTTATCGCGTGGGTTCCGCGCATTACCCCTGGGCTTCTCCAGGGATCATCACGGGAGTAAAGACCATGGCACGACTGACGACGACGATCCTGCTGGTGGGCGCGCTCGCCGCGAGCACGGCTTGCTCGAAGAAGCGGCCCGCGGTGCTGCCGCCCGCCGCCGGCGACGCGCCCCCCGCCTATCAGGACCCGAACGGCGGGTTGAACGGCGGCGCGGGCGCAGTGACGCCGGGATCGGCGGCCGATTTCAAACGCTCGGTGACCAGCGACACGGTGCTGTTCGCGCTCGACATGTACGACATCGACAGCGAGGCGCGCGCGATCCTCGACACGCAGGTGCAGTGGCTGACGCGCTACCCCAACGTGCGCGCGACGATCGAGGGCCACGCCGACGAGCGCGGCACGCGCGAGTACAACCTCGCGCTCGGCGACCGTCGCGCCAATGCGGCGAAGAATTATCTCGCCGCGCGCGGCATCTCGCCGTCGCGGTTGAGCGTCATCAGCTATGGCAAGGAACGCCCAGCCGCACTCGGCTCGGACGAGGCGAGCTACGCGCAGAACCGCCGCGCGGTGACGGTGGTGGTGAACTGACGAAGATTGGTGCAGTCATCTGACGCTTGCTGGAACGGTTAGGGTAAGCAGTTAAGCGCAACGTCCGTCACCCCGGATCAAGTCCGGGGTGACGATCGGTTGAAGTGAAAGTGGCTAGGCTTTTAGCGCCCAGCGCAGCACGCCGCCCATGCGGTTCGCGCCGAACCGCAGCGCCGGTCGCGCGAAGGCGGGGAGACTCCGCCCGTGCAACGCCTGCGCCCAGGGCGGCAGCAGGTCGATCGCGGCGGCGACCGCGAGGTTCATCGCCGAGGTGGTCGCGCGGTCGTCGCCCGGCGCGAGCAGCGCCGCGGCAACTTCGCGCGTGCGGTGATCGGCACGCAGCTCGGGGCGGATGCGCGTGAGATAGCGGTCGATCTCCGCGCGCGAGCGCGGCACGTCGGTCGCGCCGAGTGCTTCGGCGATGCCGGCGGTCTCGGTGAAATAGCGGTCCTGGTCCGCGGCGCTCATCGCCGGGTCGCGATAACGCAGATAGGCGCGCAGGAAGCTGTCGACCTCGGCGACATGGACCCAGGTGAGCAGGTGCGGATCGTTGGCGTCGTAGCGCGTGCCGTCGGGCAGCGTGCCGTGGACGCGGTCGTGGATGCGGCGAACCTGCGCGATCGAGGCGCGCGCGCGCTCGGTCGAACCGAAGGTGGTGGTGGCGATGAAGCGCGCCGTCCGCTTCAACCGACCCTGCCGGTCGTCGCGAAAGCCCGAGTGATCCCACACGCCCGCGAGCGCCAGCGGGTGGAGCATCTGGAGCAGCAGCGCCGAGATGCCGCCAATCATCATGGCGGAAAAATCACCGTGGACGCGCCACGTCGGCGATGCGGGGCCGAACAGCCCGTCGTCACCGGGTGGCCGCGTCAGGTCGACCTCGCCCGAGCCGACCAGCGCGCGCACCCGCGTGGCGAGTGCGGCGCGCACATTGTCGGTCAGGGGCGAGGGTAAACGTGGCGAGAGGTCAGGCCTCGGTCGCGGCAGCAGCGGCCGCCTTGCGTCCACGGCGCGGCGCGGGTGCCTCGGCCTCGTCGGTGGTGGCTGCGGGCTCGGCGGCGTCGGCCTTCGCCTTGCGGCCAAGGCCGATCTTCTTCGCCATGTCGCGGCGCGCTTCCGAGTAATTCTCGGCCACCATCGGGTAGTCCGGCTTCAGGCCGTAACGCTGGCGATACTCGTCGGGGGTCAGGCCCTGTCCGGCGAGGTGACGACGCAAGGTCTTGTACGGCTTGCCGTCGATCAGCGAGATGATGTGATCCTTCGACGCCAAGGACTTACGCACCGACACGGCGGGCGTGTACTCGGTCTCGGGCTCTTCGGTGCTTTCGGGCGTGGCGGCGCCGGTCAGGTTGCTCACCGCTTGATGCATCTGCTGCAGGAAGGCGGGCACGTCTTCACTGGCGGCACGCGTGTTCGGATTGGAAAGCCAGGCGATGGTAAGCTCGGTTGCAAGCTCCACGGTGTTGTTGGTCGTCACATCTTCATTCACTGAACCTGGCTCCTTCTTTACACGGGTGTAGATATCACTCGCTCGCGGGTGGTCAACACGCCGTGTTGTAAAAATCAACATAACGACATCATGGTTGCACAATTCTTTCGATGATCATGAGTTAACCCGTCATCGTGCGCGCAAGTATCGCGGTGCCGAAGATCGGCGATGAAGCGCCGGTCGGGTGCGGATTGACTGCCTGTTACCGCGTCGATCGGTTGGTTTACCGCTTGCGTGGGTCTGGCCGGCGCGTCAGGATCGCTGACACAAGCATAATGGGGGCGAAACATGGCAAGGGGGAGCGCGGGCAGCGCGCTGGGGATGGTCGCGGCGCTGGCATTGGTGCTGCCGGCGTGCACGCAGGCAGGAACGCGTCCGCAATCCGCCTCGCGCGGCGATGCGCGGGGCACGAGCAAGGCGGCGCCCAAGCCTTATTCGCGCGATCCATACCCTTCGACCTACCGCGTCTATCCCGGCGTGCCGACGCTGCTCACCAACGTCACCGTGTTCGACGGCGAGGGCAACCGGATCGAGCGCGGGCAGGTGCTGTTCGCCGATGGCAAGATCGTCGCGGTGGGGCAAACCGTCTCCGCGCCGGCTGGTGTGACCACGATCGACGGCACCGGCAAGTTCGTGACCCCCGGCATCGTCGACATTCACAGCCACCTGGGCGATTACCCCAGCCCGCAGGTGCGCGCGCTGAGTGACGGCAACGAGGCGACCGCGCCCGTCACCGCCGACGTCTGGGCCGAGCACAGCGTCTGGCCGCAAGACCCCGGCTTTTCTCGCGCGCTGGCGAACGGCGGCGTCACCACGCTGCAGATCCTGCCCGGCTCCGCCAACCTGTTCGGCGGGCGCAGCGTGGTGCTGAAGAACGTCTACGCGCGCACGACGCAGGCGATGAAGTTCCCCGGCGCACCCTACGGGCTGAAGATGGCGTGCGGCGAGAATCCGAAGCGTGTCTACGGCGGCAAGGGGCGCGAGCCCTCGACGCGGATGGGCAACATCGCGGTCGATCGCGCGACCTGGGCGAAGGCGGCGGCGTACAAGCGCAAGTGGGATCGCTACGACGCCGACGGCGGCGACATGCCCGACCGCGACATCGCGATGGACACGCTGCGCGGCGTGCTGTCGGGCGAGATCCTGGTGCAGAACCACTGCTACCGCGCCGACGAGATGGCCAACGTACTCGATATGGCCAAGGAGTTCGGCTACCACGTCGAGGCGTTCCACCACGCGGTCGAGGCGTACAAGATCGCCGACCTGCTGCGCGCCAACAACACCTGCGCCGCTGTCTGGGCCGATTGGTACGGGTTCAAGATGGAGAGCTACGACGGGATCGGCGAGAACCTGGCGATCCTGGAGAAATCGGGCGCGTGCGGGATGATCCATTCCGACGACGAGAACGGCATCCAGCGATTGAACCAGGAAGTCGCCAAGGTACTCGCCTCCGCGCGCCATTCGGGCATCGAGATCAGCGACGCGGCGGCCTGGAAGTGGCTGTCGCTCAACCCCGCCAAGTCGCTGCGCATCGCCGACCGCACCGGCAGCCTTGTGCCGGGCAAGATGGCGGATGTGGTGCTGTGGAACGGCAATCCGTTCAGCGTCTATACCCGGCCGGAGAAGGTGTGGATCGACGGCGCGCTGCTGTACGATGCCGACAATCCGCGGCTGCGGCCGGTGAGCGACTTCGAGTTGGGACAGCCGGGTTCGGGAGACGTCAAGTGAAGCGCGCTTTCCTTCTCGCCGCCGCTGCTGTTCTCGCGGGGCAGGCGGCTGCGCAAACGAGGTCCCCGCAAAGTACCACTTTGCGGGGTGGGACCGTCGCGATCACCGGCGGCACCGTCGCGATCGGTGACGGCTCCGCGCCCATCCAGGGCGGCACCGTCGTGGTGCAGAACGGCCGGATCGTCGCCGCCGGGCGCGGTGTCGCGGTACCCGCGGGCGCGCAAGTGATCGACGCGACCGGCAAGTGGGTCGCGCCCGGCTTCGTCGCGGGCTTCTCCAACATGGGGCTGGAGGACGCCGACGGGGTCGAGGAGAGCAACGACGTCACCGCACGGCAATCGCCGTTCAACGCCGCGATCGACATCGCGCCCGCGATCAACCCGTCGAGCGTCATCATCGCCAACGAGCGGCTGGGCGGCGTCACCCGCGCGATCGTCTCGCCGCGCTCGGCCGGGTCGATCTTCGCGGGGCAGGGTGCGGTGATCGGGCTGGCGGGCGACGCGGAGGCGGTGATCCGCCCGCGTGCGTTCCAGTACGTCGAGATGGGCGAGGAGGGCGCGCAGCAGTCGGGCGGCAGCCGCCCTGCCGCCTATGCAGCACTTCGCGACGCCTTCGCGCAGGCGCAGGATTACCGCCGTTCACCCGCCACGTTCGACGGGCGTGGCCGCGATGCGCTGATCAAGCGCGGCGACGCGGCCGCGCTGGTGCAGGTGCTCGACGGGCGTGTGCCGCTGCTGGTCCATGTCGAGCGCGCGAGCGACATCCGCTCGGTGCTGTCGCTCAAGCGCGATTACCCGCAGGTCAAGCTGGTGCTGGTCGGCGTCGCCGAAGGCTGGCTGGTCGCGCGCGAGATTGCGGCGGCGCGCGTCCCCGTCATCGCGCAGGCGCTGGCCGACCTGCCCGCCTCGTTCGAGCAGGTCGCGGCGACCGAGTCGAACGTCGGGCGGATGGCGGCGGCGGGCGTGACGGTCGCGATCTCGACGCTCGGCTACAATGACGCGCCGGGCGAGCATGTGGTGAAGCAGTTCGCCGGAAATCTGGTCGCGATCACGCGCGTGCCGGGTGCCACCGGGCTCGATTGGGGCCGCGCGCTCGCCACCATCACCAGCGCGCCGGCCGCGGCATTGGGGATGGACGGCGAGATCGGGTCGCTTCGCCCTGGCCGACGCGGCGACGTGGTGATGTGGGACGGCGATCCCTTGGAGCTGTCGTCTAAGCCGGTCGCGATCTGGATCGACGGCAAGCCGCAGCCGATGCGCTCGCGTCAGACCGAGCTGCGCGACCGTTACCTCATCCCGACCGAGGGCGCACTGCCCAAGGCGTACGAGCGGCGCTGATTCCAGCGGGGCGGGACGGCTGGCGTGCCGGCCCGCCCACTTGGCGAACGAACCTGATCTGTATCGATCCGTTACCGACCGCGACGATTTGTGTCGCGCCGGGAGCGGAATGCGGTTGCCGCCGTTGGGTGCGCTGTGCGGGCCGCGTTTCGCGCTCGCGCCGTCGGAGAACACCCGCCCATGTCGCAGTTGCTCAATACCGCCACGCTGTCCGTGGAGTCGCCCGCCGACGATCGGGGCGTGGAGCTGCCGCTGACGGGACAGCCGGCGAACGTGACCACGGCCGAGCTAGAACGCATCCACCCACACGCGAAAACCGCCGCCGAGGTGTTCACCAAGCTCGACCTCGAGCTCAAGCCCGACCCCTCGCGTACGGTGGTGCGGCCGTTCTCGTTCGGTTATCCCGACGCCTTCGCCGAAGGGCGCACCCCGCGCGTCAAGGCGGCGGCCGAACGCGTCATGGCACTGTCGCCCGAGATGCGATCGCGGATGCGCGACCTGTTGATGAAACCGATGTGCGAGCGACACCGCAACGTGAAAGACACGTTCCTGCGCCGCTACGACGAGATGCGCGGCGAGATCGGCGACGTAGCGGCGGACGAAACCGACCGCGTGCTGATCGGCGCGTATTTCAGCCAGGAATATGCGTTCGAATCGGCCGCGCTGTTCAACCCAAGCATGGTTGCACTAACCGAGGAAGCGCCGTCCAGACCGGGCGCGATCCGTTTCCTGTTGTCGCTGCGCGGAATCGGTGAAGGGCATATCTCGTCCGTGACGTTCCGCACCGGTGAGTGGGACGGGGAGCACGGCGTGACGCTCGATCCACCGAGTTCCCACGGCGTGCCGCCGCGCGTGGAGCAGCACCACGACGATTGGCTGCGCTTGATCTGCGAGGACAGTCAGGACCCGTCGGAAACGGTGATCTTTCCGGTGTTACCGAGCCAGCGGCAGGGCATCGAGGACGTGCGGCTCGTCAACTTCACCGACGACGACGGCACGCGCAGCATCCTGGGCACTTATACAGCGTTCGACGGGAAGAACGCGCGACAGGAAATGCTGCGCGGCGTCGACCTGCGCACCGTTGAGATGCGTGCGCTCACCGGCCGGATGACAGGCTACAAGGGCATGGCGCTGTTCCCGCGCCGCATCAACGGCGACTTCGTCATGCTGGGGCGGCAGGACAGCGAGAACATCTGGCTGCTGCGCTCCGACGACATGGACACGTGGGAAACGGGCGAGCTGATCATGGCGCCCAAATATCCGTGGGAGTTCGTGCAACTCGGCAATTGCGGCTCGCCGATCGAGATCGACGAGGGCTGGCTGGTGTTCACGCACGGCGTCGGCCTGGTGCGCGGTTACTGCGTCGGCGCATGCCTGCTCGACAAGGATGATCCGTCCAAGGTGCTGATGCGCACGCCCTCGCCGCTGCTGTTCCCGAGCGCCGAGCAGCGCGGCGGCTACGTGCCCAACGTGACCTATAGCTGCGGCGGGTTGCTGCACGGGCGACGCGTGCTGCTGCCTTACGCGATCGGCGACGAATACAGCGCCTTCGCGGTCGCGGAGGTCGACGACATCCTGTCGGTGATGGAGCCGGCGTGAGCCGGCTGTCCTACACAGTTCCGGCCGGGTAGGGCGATGTCACTCAGGTGCGCGGAACTGGGCCGGTGCCTGGTCGTGCGCGGGAGCAGCGACGGTTTGGCCACTATCAACCCACCCGCGTACGATCCTTTGACATAACCCTATCCTTTCACGTCAGCCTTGCCGCAACATGCAGCCCGGCACCCTCGGCCGATACGACGCATTGGCCTCACCTTCGCCTGGCCTTTTCGCCGGTCGTGTTTGCGCGTTGGGCTGACCTTAGCGTGACCTTCCACGGTTCGTGCCTTTCGTATTGGCGTGACCTTCGCGTGACCTTTCGCGCCTTCTGGCCCTCCCGGCCGCGTCCGGCTAAGGCGGGGGTCGCCGTGCCTCAGCTCCGACATCCCGCATGACTGCCGAATTCGGCCTCGCCGCGCTCTGGTTCGCGGCCACGCTTGCCGTGTTGCAGATCGCTCTGTCGGTGATCGCATTGCGACGCGGGCGCGCCGACGTGGCGGCGGCGATGCGGCCGGTCGCGATCATTCAGGGGGCGCTAGTCGCGCTCGCGATGGCGGCGCTGATCGCGTGTTTCTTAGGCTCGGACATGTCGGTGGCGCTGGTCGCCACCAACAGCCATTCAGCGAAACCGTGGCTGTACAAGTTCGCGGGCGCGTGGGGAAATCACGAAGGCTCGATGCTGCTATGGGTGACGATCCTGGGGCTGGCGGGCGCAGGCGTCGCGCAGTTCGAGCAGCGTCTGCCCGAGCGAACGCTGATCGCGACACTGGGAGCGCAGGCCGCGATCGCGCTCGGCTTCTACGCCTTTCTGCTGTTCGCCTCGAATCCCTTTGCACGGCTCGACCCGGCGCCGCGTGACGGTGCGGGGCTCAATCCATTGTTGCAGGACCCCGGCCTCGCGTTTCATCCGCCGACGCTCTACGCCGGCTATGTCGGGCTGTCGGTCGCCTTCTCCTTCGCGGTCGGCGCGCTGGTGACGCGTGACGTCGGGCCGGTGTTCGCGCGCGCGATGCGGCCGTGGGTGCTCGGCGCATGGGTGTTCCTAACGCTGGGGATCACTGCGGGGTCCTATTGGGCCTATTACGAGCTCGGCTGGGGCGGGTGGTGGTTCTGGGACCCAACCGAGAACGCGAGCCTGATGCCGTGGCTGGCGGCGACCGCCTTGCTCCACTCGGTTAGTGTGCTGGCGACGCGCGATGGCTTGCGCGCCTGGACGATCATGCTGGCGGTGGTCGCCTTCTCGATGAGCATGATCGGCACATTCTTGGTGCGATCGGGCATCCTGACGAGCGTCCACGCCTTTGCGGTCGACCCGACGCGCGGCAGTTTTATCCTGGCGCTGCTGGTGATCTACATCGGCGGCGCGCTGGCGCTGTTCGGCGCGCGCGTCGGCACCGTCAGGCAGGGGAACGTGTTCGATCCGCTGAGCCGCGAGGGCTCGCTGGTGGTCAACAACCTGCTGCTGTCGGTGATCCTGGGCGTGGTGCTGATCGGTACCTTCTACCCGATCGTCGCGGGCGCGATGGGCACGCAATTGTCGGTTGGCGCACCGTTCTTCGACCAGACAGTCGGGCCGCTCGCGCTGATCCTGGTGGCGGTGATGGCGGCAGGGCCGCTGATGCGGTGGCGGCGCGACGAGGCGGCGGCGGTGATCGAGCGGCTGCAATGGCCGATCGCCGCCGCGTTGTTCGCGGTCGTCGGCGTGTTCGTGCTCGGCGGCTGGATCGGGGTGCTGTCGCTCGCCGGCCTGGGGCTGGCGGCGGGGCTGGCGGTGGCGAGCGTCGCGCCGCTCGCGAAGCGCAACCTGCGCCGCGCACCGCTGACCTTGTGGGGCATGGTGGTCGCGCATCTGGGCGTGGCGGTGAGCCTGGCGGGCATGGCGGCGTCGAGTGCGTTCACCACCGAGCGGCTGGCGGCGGTCTACGTCGGCGATCCGGTGCGGGTGGCGGGGTTCACCGTCACGCTCGACGGCGTGCGCCCGGTGATCGGCGACAATTGGACCGCGCTGGAGGCGAGGCTGTTGGTGAGGGACGGCGACGATGCGCCGTTGGTGCTCCACCCGCAGGTGCGTTATTTCACCACGCCGATGACGACCACCAACGAGAGCGCGATCGCGACGCTGGGCGGCGGGCAGCTCTACACCGTCTTGGGCGCACTGGGTGACGATGGGCGGTGGCAGTTGCGGCTGTGGTGGAAGCCGTTCGTGACGCTGATCTGGCTGGGCGGCGCGATGATCGCGCTGGGCGGCGCGCTGTCGATCGTCGGGCATCAGTGGCGCGGGTGGCAGCGACGGCGGCGGCGCGCGGACATGGAGTGGTTCGCGTGAGCGGCGCAGCGAGCGGGGGCAGACGCTGGCTCGTCTGGCTGCCGCTGTGCGCGTTCGGCGTGATCGTTGCGGTGGTGATGTGGGGCCTGTACCTGCCCGCCGACCGTACTGTTTATTCCGCGATGCTCGGCAAGCCGCTGCCCGCCTTCACGCTGCCGCCGATCGCGGCGGGCAAGCCGGGGCTGTCCGACAAGGACTTCCGCCAGGGCAAGCCGCGGCTGCTCAACGTCTTCGCGAGTTGGTGCGTGCCATGCGTCGCCGAGGCACCGCAGTTGATGACGCTAAAGGCGGCGGGCGTGCCGATCGACGCGGTGGCGATCCGCGATACCGGTCCCGCGATCACCGGCTTCCTGCGCCGCAACGGTGACCCGTACTCGCGGATCGGCGATGACGCGACCAGCCGGCTGCAACTGGCACTCGGCTCGTCGGGGGTGCCTGAGACGTTCGTGATCGACGGACGGGGCGTGGTCCGGATGCAGCACGTCGGCGACATTCGCGCGGAGGATGTCGCCACGTTGCAGCAGGCGTTGGCAGCGGCTGAGTGAGGACGCGTCTGTTGCTCGCGCTGGCGTTGGTGGCCGCGCCCGCGAGCGCGCAGCGCCCACCCGCGGCGCTCGCCTACACGCAGCTCAGCGACCCAGCGCAGGAGGCGCAGGCACGCGCGCTGATGGAGACGCTGCGCTGCCTCGTCTGTCAGGGTCAGTCGATCGCGGATTCGGACGCCGACATGGCGGGCGACATGCGCGCTTTGGTGCGACAGCGGATCGCGGGCGGCGAGCGGCCCGACCAGGTACGTCAGTGGCTGATCGCGCGCTACGGCGATTACGTCACCTTCGACCCGCCGATTGGGGGCAAGACCTGGCCATTATGGCTCGCCCCGCTCGTGCTGCTAGGTGTCGGGGCGGTGATCGCGCGCGCCTCGTTCCGCCGCCGTTAGAAAGCGTTTTGCCAGTGCGGCAAACACGCTAAGGTTCGCCAGAACAAAAGTTACAGCAGGCGCACTGCCGGGCGAACAGGAGAGCGGCATGCATCTGGTGAGCGACCATATCGTCGAGGGGCGGCATGGCCCGACCTTTCCGCAAGCGTATCCGACCTTGCCGGGCGTGCGGCTGACCGACATTCGCGCTTTCACCGGTGGGCAGCCCTGGGCCGATTACGCCGCGATGCGCGCGCAGGCGCCGGTGATGTGGCACGAGGGGCCACGCACGAGTGGCGGTAGCGCGGGCGTCGGTTTTTGGGCGGTGACCGGGTACGAGGACGTCAAGCGCGTCAACGGCGACCCCGACACCTTTTCCTCGGAAGCGGGTGGCATCCTGATGGGGCTGGGACCGGAGGAGACGCGCCACCCGACGCTCTTCTCCGCCTCGACCAACTCGATGATCAACCTCGACGGGCGACCGCACCGGCAACTCCGCCGCGAGCACATGCCTTATTTCACCGCCAGCTACATGAGGGGGCTGCGCGAACGAGTGAGGGCGGAGGTGACGCGGTTGCTCGACGCGATGGCGACGCTTGGCAAGTGCGACTTTGTCGAGAAGTTTGCGCAGCGGCTGCCGATCTTCACATTATGCGAGATGCTGGGCGTGCCCGCGGAGGACCGCGAGCGGTTCGTCGGCTGGATCCACTTCCTCGAATTGGCGCAGCAGGTCGCGGCCGAGCAGATCGAGCAGCTCGCCGGCCTGTCGGAGCCGAGCCCGCAGATCGCGGCGTTCATCGAATTGTTCAACAAGAACGTCGGTGAGATGTTCGAGTACGGCCGCGACATGCTGGCGAAGCGCCGCGCCAATCCGCAGAACGATCTGATGAGTGCGATCGCCAATGCCGAGGTCGAGGGCAAGCGGCTGCCGGGCGAGTATCTCGACGGTGCGTGGCTGCTGATCGTGTTCGCCGGCAACGACACCACGCGCAACACGCTGTCGGGCGCGATGAAGCTGTTTACCAAACACCCTGATCAGAAAGTGCGGCTGCAAGCAGACGGCGGCCTGCTGACCAACGCGGTGCACGAGATCACGCGCATGGTGTCGCCGGTCATCTACATGCGCCGTACCGCCACCCGCGACGTCGAGTTGAATGGGCAGATGATCGCCGAGGGCGAGAAGGTCATCATGTATTACGGCGCGGCGAACCGCGATGCCGCGATGTTCGCCGACCCCGACCGGTTCGACATCGCGCGGGCGAACGCGGGGAAGAACATCGCCTTCGGCTACGGCCCGCACCTGTGCATCGGGCGGATGACCGCGCAGGTGCAGCTGGAGGAAGCGTATCGGCAGATCTTCGCCCGCTTCCCCGACATCCATTGGTCGGGCGGGATCGACATTGCGCCCAACAATTTCGTTCACGCGCTTCGGCGGTTAGAGGTGGCGTTTACCCCGGAGCGGCAGGTGCGCGCAGCCTAGTGCCGTTGCGCGTCAGCGCGCACCGTCACCTGGAATCAGGCAAGCACTAAAGCGCGCCGGCCAGGATCGCGCGGGTGCCGCGGTGATGGGGATCATATTCGACCCTCGTGTCGAGGCTCTGGGCCATCGCGCGGATCAGCTTGGTGCCGACGCCGGTGCCCTTGGGCGCGGCATCCCCGATGCCGACGCCGTCATCCTCGACCAGCAGCCGGTACCGCGCATCGCCCTCACGCATCAGCATGATCCGCACCTCGCCCGCGCCGCTGGGGTAAGCGTATTTGCACGCGTTGCTGACGAGTTCGGTGACGATCACGCCCAAGGACACCGCACGGTCGGTCGGCAGGCGCACCGGTTCGGCGGCGAGCGTCAGTGCGCGCGGCGTCGCGGGGGTCGACCAAGTGGTGGTGAGTTCGTCGATCAGCGCGGTCAGATATTCGTGCATGTCGACGCTCTCGACCGCGGCGCCGGTGTAGAGGCGGCGGTGGACCTGCGCGATCGCGGTGATGCGGCGCTGCGTATCCTCCAGCGCGGCGCGCGCGGCGGCGTCGGTCAGCGCGCTCGATTGCAGCCGCACCATCGCGGTGACGAGTTGGAGCGAGTTGGCGACGCGGTGGTTGACCTCCGCGAGCAATGCCTCGAGCCGCGCGTTGCTGGCGCGCAAATCGTCCTCGGCGCGCCTGGTCTGACGCTCCAGGTCGCGACGCTCGATCACTTGCGCGAAGCTGGCCTCGAGCAGGTCAAAGAAGTCTTCGCCCGGCGTCTTCACGACGTAATCGGCGGCACCGGCACGCAGCGCGGCGATCGCGACGCGGCTTTCCTCCGACCCGGTGACGTACACGACCGCGGGCGGATTGGGCAGCGCGCGCAGCCGGCTCAGCGTTTCCAACCCGTCGATGCCGGGCATGTAATGGTCGACCGCGACGAGATCGAATGGCTCGCTCTCCGCCGCCGCCACGCCTGCCTCGCCGCCGTCGGCGGTGGTCACCGCGTAGCCGCGGCGTTGCAGCGCGCGCGACACCAACCGGCGGATACCGGCGTCGTCGTCGATGTAGAGGACGCGGCGGACGCTCACGCGCGCTTACCCGCCGTCGCCCAGGTCGGGCACCTGGATCACCGACAGGAACAGGCCGAGCTGGCGGATCGCCTGCGCGAAGCTCTCATAGTTCACCGGCTTGGTGATGTAGACGTTGGCGCCCAGATCGTAGCAGCGCTGAATCTCCACCTTGTCGTCGGTGGTGGTCAGCACGACGACGGGAGTGCGGCGCACCGGACCGTCGCTGCCCTTGATCTGCGCCAGGATGTCGGTGCCGCTCATGTCGGGCAGGTTGAGGTCGAGCAGGACCAATGCGGGGCCATTGCGCTGCGGGCCGTCCTCAGCCTTGAACAGATAGTCGAGCGCGCTGGTGCCGTCGGTGAAATGGCGAATGTCGTTCAGGATGCCGGCGCGGCGAATGTTCTTCTCGATCAGCCGGGCGTGGCCCTCGTCATCCTCGATCATCACGATATTGACGGATTGGGGAGCGTTCATTCTGCGCGGTCCTGCGGTTCGAGCGTGAGCGGAAGCGTTAGGCGGAAGGTGGCGCCTTCGCCAAGTGTCGATGATACATCGATATGTCCGCCGAGACGGAACACCAGCGCGCGCACCGTGGCAAGCCCGATCCCTTCGCCCGGCCGATCCTGCGTGCCGGAGCGGCGGAACAGGTCGAACACGCGCGAATGATCGCGCGGGTCGATGCCGCGGCCGTTGTCGACCACCTCGATGACGGCGCGCGATGCCTGGCGGCGGCCGCGCACCACGATCCGGCCGGGCACGCCGGGCTTGAGGTATTTGACCGCATTGTCGACGAGGTTGGACAGGATCTGGTCGAGCGAGAAGCGATCGCTGACCAGGTCGGGCATCGGTTTCTCGATCACTACCTCGGCATTCGCCTCGGTCAGGCGGTGCGTCATGGCGTCGCGGATGTTCTCCATCAGCGCGACCATGTCGAGCGGTTCGGGTGACAGCACGCGGCGGCCCTGGCGCGACAGCATCAGGATGGCGTTGATCAGCCGATCCATCTTCTGCGTCGAGGTGCGGATGAAACCGATCGCCTCGGGCAAATCCTCGCGCACCGCCAGCCGCGCGTCCTCGCTGACGAGCTGCGGCGCCTCCGCGTCGGCTCGGTCGATCAGCGTGGTGAGCGACTGGGTCGAGGCTTCGAGCTCGGCGGTGAAGCCCATGACGTTGACGAGCGGGGAGCGCAGGTCGTGGCTGACGATATAGGCGAAGCGCTGGATCTCCTCATTCGCGCGCGTCAGGTCGGCGGTGCGATCCTGCACGATCGTCTCGAGGTTGGCGTTGAGTTCATTCAAGGTGTCGCGCGAGCGGGCGAGATCGCGGGTATAGGACAAGACGGCTGCGAGTGAGATTGCGGCAACCAGAACCAGCAGCACGCCTGTCAGGGCGAGCATGACGTAGAACGTGCGGATCGCGTTCTGCAGTTCGCGATCACGCTGTGCGAGCAGCACGCGCTCGATCCCGATCATGCGGTCCATCGTGCGCCGCACGCCGATCATGCGGCGCGAGGCGGTTTCGGCACGGAACAGGGCGCGTGCCTCAGCGATGTCGCCCCCATCGATCAGCGCGATCGAGCGCGCTCGCGCAGCGACGATCGGCACGAGTTGCTGGTTGAGCGTCACCAGATTTCGGCGCTGCAGGTCGTTGTCAGCGATCAGATCGTTGAGCGCGGCGAGTCGCTGCGGCAATGCCGTCGCGGCCTTTCGATACGCATCCTTGAGGATCGAAACGTCGGGGGCGAGCAGATAGCCGCGCCGCGTCGTCTCGCCTTCCTCGATCAGGCGACGCAGGTCGAGGATGGTGTTCTCGACGCGGTAGGTGTGCTCGACCCAGCGTGCGTGGACCTGATTGCGCTGTGTCATCCAGGCGGCGGCGATGCCGGCGGCGACGAGCGCGAGAAAGCCGAGCGACATGAACGCGGTGAGCCGCTTGCCAATTGGGCTCTCGGCGGGGGACACGAACAAGGTGGACGAGCGGGCCATCGCGCCCGCGATAAGCAGCTAAACGGACCTATCACAAGTGCGATAGATTAGGCCCGTCGCCGGTTCCGGTGCTCAAAGCAGCAATTCCTGCGCAGTGGCGCGCCCGACGTGGCCGCCACCGCGCCGCCGCGCCATCTCGGTCTCGGCGGTGAAGCGGATGTCGGGATCGCGGTCGGTCATGAACTTGACGAGGCTCTCCTCCTCGATCTCGCGCCACTCCTTGCCGCGGTCGGGGCCGTAGCGCACGCGTGGCAGGAGGCCGGGCTCGTTGGACCATTGGACGAGTTGCGCGAGGCTCGCCTCGTTCAACTGATCGCGCAGGTGGTGCGCAGTGACATAGGCGTCGGGAAAGGCACGGTGCGCAGGCAGGCCGCGCTCATGTTCGAGGCCGCTGGGCTTGCGCCAGTAACGCAGCACCTGATTGGAGAAGGACGGGCTGTCGGGCCAGAGCCGGAGCGCGCATTTCCAGGTGCAGATCCAGTCGGCGTTGCGCGTGAACGACGGCGTACAGAATTGCTCCTCGAACGCGGCACGGTGCGCGGCGAGCGCGAGGCGGCGCGGATAGGGATCGAGCACCTGGCGTGCGACGTCGTGCCACCAGGGCGCGTCGGCGACGTCCTCGTCGCGGATGTGGTGGATCGCCTGCGTGACCGGGGGCATCGGGCGGCCGGGATTGACGAGGATGTTACCGCCGTCGCCGTAGAGTTCCCAGCGGCCGTCCTGACCGAGCGCCACGTCCTGCCAGCCGACCTCGCATACCGCGTGCGCGGGCGGGGCGGAGCCGGTGGTTTCGAGATCAATGACGCGAACGATCTGCGGTTGCGGGCGGGGGCGGGTGGTGAAGCTGGACACGGGTCGTAAATGGGCGTTCAGGCGCGCGAATACCACCACACGCCGTCTTGCGTGGTGCGCACCGCGCGGCCGGTGACTTCGAGGTGGCGCAGGTGCGCGAGCGCCTCGCCGGTCGCCATGCCGATCACGTCGGGGCCGATCGGGCGGCGGAACAATTGGGTGAAACAGTCGACCGCACGGCGCGGCTCGGTCATGTGCGCGACGAGTGCATCGAGGCGTTCGCGGTGCTCCTGCTCCAACGCATTCAGCCGCGCGTGGAGGCCGTGGAACGGGTCGCCGTGGCCCGGCAGAACGAGCAGGTCGTCGGGCAACTGCCGGAACCGCTCGATCGAGGCCAGCCAGTCGCCGAGCGGGTCGGCGCCGGGCTCGCCGGCGTGAAGCGAGATGTTGGAGCTGATCCGCGGCAACACCTGATCGCCCGCGATCAGGATGCGGCGGTCATAGTCGACCAGGCAGGCGTGCTCGGGCGAGTGGCCGCTGCCGACCACGACGTGCCAGTCGGCGCCGCCGATCCGCAGCACCTCGCCGTCGCGGATGCGGGTGTAGCCGAGCGGCAGGCCGGCGATCATCTTGGCGAAGCGCGCGGATCCGCCCTTGCTCGCTTCCGCGATCTGTTCCGCGTTCCAGCCCGCGCCGCGCCAGAAGGCGAGCTGCTCGTCCGGCATCTCCGCTCGCGCATCCGACGACAGCATTCGCGCGGTCAGCCACTCGGTGCGGGTCATCAGGATCGGCGCGTCGTCGAAGCGGCGCGACAGCCAGCCGGCGAGCCCCAGATGGTCGGGGTGCATGTGGGTGCACAGGATGCGGCCGATCCGTTCGCCTGCCAGCGGTCCGTCGAGCAGCGTGCGCCACGCCTCGGTGGTGCGCGGGCTGGCGGTGCCGGTGTCGATCGCGAGCAGGCAGGGGCCGCTCGCGTCCTGGTCGTCGAGGATCAGCCCGTTGACGTGCTTGAGCGGTCCCGACATCGGCACGCGCCACCAGCGGATGCCGGGCGCGATCGTCACCAGCTCGCCCGGCTGCGGCGCGCGGTCGCCGAAGGGATAGGTGAGGCCGGCGGCGCTGGTCGGGGTGAGCCCCTCGTGGCCGATCAGTCCGCGCTGGTGATGTGTCGCCATGCGCCCGACGCTAGCGGGCGGGGGCGGGCGGCGTCACGTAGATAATGAAGCGGGCGGCTTAATGTGGGCGGGGGTGACGTGGCGGAAAGGCGTGTCGGCTGGGTCGGCGGTGCGGAAGGTTACGCTAAGGTCACACCAACGCGGGGTGTGGATGGCCGGAAGGTCACGCGAAGGTCACACCGTCGTGGGGTGTTGGACGATCGGAAGGTCACGCGAAGGTCACACCAACGAGGGTTTCTGACGGGCGGAAGATGGCTTCGAAGCGTTCTGCGACAGTTTGGCGCTTTTCCTTGCGTCACCCCGGACTTGATCCGGGGTCCCGCTTCTTGGGAACCGTAGGAGAAGGCAGCGGAATCCCGGATCAAGTCCGGGATGACGGTAGTGGTAGGGTGGGTACGACACTCCTACCCGGTGCTGCTGTTCGCGGCGGACCGAGATGACGGTCCGCTTGGATCGACCATGAAAAGAGCCGCGGCCGGAGGTTCCGGTCGCGGCTCTCGCTGTATTGCGCGGCCGGGCTGTAGGACAGCCGGCGCGTGGCTCAGCGGCGGAATGGGTCCTCGAACGCCGGGCGGGCGGTCGCGCCCTCGTCGAAGCCCTCGCCATTCTCCGCGTCGCGTGCGGCCTGGTCGCGCTCGGCGCGAAGGCTCGCGATCAGCGCTTGACGATCGCCGTCGAGGCGGGTGTCGGTCTGCTGCTGCTCGATGCCAGCCGCCTTTGCCGCCTTGTTGACTGCGGCGTCGAGTTCGCGCTGGCTGGTGAGGCCGAGCGTAACCGGGTCCTTCGGCGTGATGTTGGCGATGTTCCAGTGGCTGCGGTCGCGGATCGCGGCGATCGTCGTGCGCGTGGTGCCGATCAGCAGCGAGATCTGCCCGTCCGAGATTTCGGGATGGTTGCGGATGATCCAGGCGATGCCGTCGGGCTTGTCCTGCCGCTTCGATACGGGCGTGTAGCGCGGGCCCTTGGTGCGGCGGACCTGCTCGGGGCCCTTGGTCATCTGCATCCGGTAGTCGGGATCGGCCTGTGCGCGATCGACCTCTTCCTGCGTCACCTCGTGCGCGCGGACGGGATCGCGCCCGGTCAGCTTGCTTGCCGCAGTGTCGTCGGCGATCGCCTGCACTTCGAGGATGTGGAGGTCGCAGAAGTCGGCGATCTGCTCAAAGGAGAGGGCGGTATTGTCGACCAGCCAGGAAGCGGTGGCGTGGGGCATGAGCGGCTGGGCCATGCGGGAACTCCATAAATGCAAAGGGCCGCCCCTTACCGGAGCGGCCGCATGATGCCGACGGACTTAGTGCGTGGCGCGCGCGAGGGCAAGCGGGGTGTGCGGGGCGCGGTTGCGGCGGATCGGGTCGGCGATGCCGGAAGAGAAGAAGCGGGATCCCGGGTGGAGCCGGGGATGACGGTGAGGCTGGGTGAGCCGTGGATGACGAGTCAGGCGGCTAGCCGTGTTGATCCGATCGGTTGCAGCGCGGCGAGGAACTGTTCGGTGCTGGCGGTCCAGGTGAAGCGTTGCGCGGCGTGGGCGCAGGGGTGGCGGTCGAGCGTCAGCGCGCTGGCGATTGCCCGTGTCATGTCCGCGTGGATCGCGCCGGTGGCAGGGGTGAGCACGTCGACGGGACCGGGCACCGGAAAAGCGGCGACGGGCGTGCCGCAGGCGATCGCCTCGATCATCACCAGTCCGAACGTGTCGGTGCGGCTGGGAAAGACGAAAGCGTCGGCGCTGCGATACGCCGCGGCAAGCGCGTCGCCCGACCGGCGGCCGAGGAAATGCGCGGCGGGAAAGCGTTGCTGCAGGGGGGCGAGCGCGGGGCCGTCGCCGATCACGACCTTGCTGCCCGCGGCAGGGGCGCTGAGGAACGCCTCCAAATTCTTCTCCACCGCGACGCGGCCGACGTAGAGCAGCACGGGGCCGGGCAGCGCGCGGATCGCCGGGTCGATTGGCCCGTCGGGCGTGAAGCAGTCGAGGTCGACGCCGCGGCCCCACAGCCGGGTATGCGGCAGACCGTGGCGGTGGAGCGTATCGGCGATCGTCGGGGTGGAGACGAGCACCGCCTCGGCCGCGGCGTGGAACCAGCGGACGTAGCGCCACACCCATTCGGGATCCATGCCGGTGCGCGCGGACACGTAATCGGGGAATTGCGTGTGATAAGCGGTGGTGAACGGCAGCGCGCGCGCGCCGCACCAACGCCTGGCCGCGAGCCCGAGCGGGCCCTCGGTCGCGATGTGGATCGCGTGCGGCGCGAAGGCGGCGAGGCGGCGGCCGACCGCCGAACGCCCGGCGAGCGCGAGGCGAATTTCGGGGTAGGTCGGGCAGGGGAGGCTGGCGAAGGCGTCAGGCGCGACCACCAGCACGTCGTGCCCCGCCGCGAGCAGGTGCGCGCGCGTCGCCTCCAGCGTGCGCACCACGCCGTTGACCTGCGGCGCCCAGGCGTCGGTGACGATCGCGATCCGCATGAGGTGCTCAGGCCGCGAGTGTGAGGGGTGCGGGCTCGCTCGTCACGCGCGGGCGGCGCGCGATCTCGTCGGCCCAGTGGAGCAGCTCCATGCGGCCGTCGTGATGTTCGACTAGCGCGGTGCAGCCCTCCACCCAGTCGCCGTCATTGTAATAAGCGACCCCGGCGATGTCGCGGATCTCGGCGGTGTGGATGTGCCCGCACACGACGCCGTCGACGCCGCGCGAGCCGGCGGCTTGTGCGACGACTTCCTCGAAGCGCGAGATGAAGGCGACCGCGTTCTTGACCTTCGCCTTGGCGTGTTTCGACAGCGACCAATAAGGCATGCCGGCGCGGCGGCGGAAGGCGTTTACCCAGCGGTTTACCTCCATCAGCGCGTGATAGGCGACGTCGCCGACGTGCGCGAGCCAGGTGTGCGCCAGCGTGATCGCGTCGAACTCGTCGCCGTGGAGGACGAGCAGGCGGCGACCGTCGGCGGTCTCGTGGATCGCCTTGCGCCTGATCTGGATGCCGCCAAAGTCGAGGCCCGCGAACTGGCGAAACATCTCGTCGTGGTTGCCGGGGATGTAGATCATCCGCGTGCCGCGACGCACGCGCTTCATCAGGCGCCAGACAACATCGTTGTGCGCCGCGGGCCAGTAGAAGCGCTTCTTCAGCCGCCAGCCGTCGATCATGTCGCCGACCAGGTACATCGTGTCGCTGTCGACATGGTCGAGGAAGTCGATCAGCAGGTCGGCGTTGCAGCCGCGCGTGCCCAGATGCACGTCGCTGATCCAGATCGTGCGATAACGGCGGCGCGCCCGCTCGGCCTCTGGGCCCTCGGGTTCGGGACGCGCAGGGCGTGCGGCGGCGAAATCGAGCAGGTCGGTGATGTCGGCGCTGCTGCCGTCTCGTGCAGCAACGGAACGTAGGCGCGCGATCGTCTTGGCGGTCATGGCGAGGCTCTCCCGGTCGGGAAAGGTCATAAACCAACCATGTTACGTGCGCGTCTCGGGCGCGTGACGCGGGCGCGACAGGGCCGTGACGGCGGCACGACAGGGGCATGACGGTTCGGCGTCACTGTCGGTTGGTGGGGCCCGTCGGCCGGTAATGCCACGCGGAACTGTCTCACGCTTGCAACATCGATCTGCTTTTACGCCCTCAAGCGCTTGAGGGGCGCGCGGCGGCGTTGA
The DNA here is from genome assembly GCF_013328205.1 of Sphingomonas hominis. Taxonomy (GTDB): domain Bacteria; phylum Pseudomonadota; class Alphaproteobacteria; order Sphingomonadales; family Sphingomonadaceae; genus Sphingomonas; species Sphingomonas hominis. Next base: position 308,819 of record NZ_JABULH010000001.1, read on the forward strand.
CTTGCGCGGCCGCGCGGCGAAAGCGAACACAAACAGGAGGAAATCATCATGTCGTTCAAGTCCATGCTGGGTGGCAGCGTCGCAGCCGCAATGCTCACCGTGTCCACCGCCGCTGCCGCGGCACCCGCGCCCACCAACCCGGCGGCGTCGCTGTCGGTCCGTGCCGCGACGCCGGCCGCGAAGGCGAGCAAGATCGGCGCGCAGGTACCTGGCACGACGCTGATCAACATCGGTATCCTGGCGGTGATCGTCGCAGTGGTGCTGGTTGCGACCGGCGGCGACGACGACGACAACAGCGACAGCAACTGATCGGCGCGGGCCGGCGCGGAGACGCGCTGGCTATTGTCGACCCGAACAAAGTGGGCGGCGTACCTGATCGGGTGCGCCGCCCTTGTTGTTGCAGGATCAGTCGAGCGTCAGCACGATCTTACCGACATGGTCGCCCGCCTCCATCCGGCGGTGCGCCTCGGCCGCGTCGGCGAGTGGGAAGCTGCGGTCGATCACCGGCTTGAGGCGCCCCGCCTCGACGTGCGGCCATACCGTTTTGTGCAGTTCGTCGGCGACCAGGCCCTTGAACGCCGCGTCGCGCGCGCGCAGCGTCGAGCCGGTCAGCGTCAGGCGGCGGCGCATGATCTCGAAGATCGGCACGGTCGCGGTCGCGCCGCCCTGCACCGCGATCGAGACGTGGCGGCCGTCGTCCGCCAGGCATTGCAGGTTGCGCGGCACGTAATCGCCGCCGACCATGTCGAGCACCGCGGCGCAGCCTTTGCCGCCGGTGATCGCCTTCACCTCGGCGACGAAATCCTGCGTGCGGTAGTTGATCGCGTGGTGCGCGCCGAGCGTGCGTGCGGCCTCGCACTTGGCGTCCGACCCGGCGGTGACGATGATGGTCAGGCCGAACAGTCGAGCGAGCGCGATCGCCATCGTGCCGATGCCGCTCGTGCCGCCGTGCACCAGCACGGTGTCACCCTCGACCGCGAAGGCGCGCTCGAACAAATTGGTCCACACGGTGAACAACGTCTCGGGCAGCGCGGCGGCCTCGGCCATGGACAGCGATTCTGGAACGGGCAGGCACTGCGCGGCAGGAGCGACGGCGTATTCGGCATAGGCGCCGCCCGCGACCAACGCGCAGACCGGCTGGCCGATCATCGCCGCGTCGACCTCGTCGCCGACCGCGACGATCGTGCCTGACAGTTCGAGCCCGAGCGTGCGCGGCGCGCCCGGCGGGGGCGGGTAGCCACCCTTGCGCTGGAGCACGTCGGGGCGGTTGACCCCCGCCGCCGCGACGCGGATCAGCACCTCGCCCGCCGCGGGGGACGGGACCGGGCGCTCGCCCGGCACCAGCACCTCGGGTCCGCCCGGCGTATCCGGGTCGATCGCCAGCATCGTCTCGGGCACGTCACCCATTACCGATTTCCCCCATTTTGCGGCGGTCTTATTGACTTCGCGTCGGGCACGGTCAACGTTCATCGCCGTGGACTTGGACGATATCCTCGGTCGCCGCGGCGACGACCCGCTGACGGCCTTGCTGCGCGAGGACCTCGATCGGCTGTCGGTCGCCGAGCTGGAGGCGCGCGTTGCGGCTCTGGAAGGCGAGATCGCGCGGTGCCGCGCCAAGATCGACGGCGCGGTCAGCCACCGCGCCAGTGCGGATGCCCTGTTCAAGTCATGAACGGGGTTTAAGTCATGAACGGGGTTCAAGTCATGAACGGGCGTGCCGTCAGAGCCCAGCCGAAGCACCCCATCACGCGATGATGCGGCAGCGCGCTTCTACCCGGTCACGACGGACACGGGTGGAGGTGAGCGTCGGGCGTCTGCGACAGACGCGGCCAGCAGGGATGGCTGCAGGGCACAGGCGGGTTGCGACGAACCGTGACGCGCATCGTGGAGCCAAGTGGCGGCGCCCCAAGTTTAACTTCCTCACGGCGTGGATCGGGTGCGGCTTGATGCGGACGGTCCGGCTCCCGACATGGGTTGAAAGGGCATCGCCTGTTCGGGCGGCGTCCGACAGGAGTAAGTAACTGATGCCTTCCTTTGCCAGCGCACTAGAGACCACGCTGCACAAGGCGCTCGAGGCCGCGTCCTCGCGTCGCCACGAATATGCGACGCTCGAGCACCTGTTGCTCGCGTTGATCGACGACGAGCATGCCGCCCAGGTAATGGGCGCGTGCGGCGTCGACACGGGTGAGCTCAAGACCACCGTCGCGCATTACCTCGACACCGAACTCGGCGCGTTGAAGGTCGACGCCGCCACCGATCCGTCGCCCACCAGCGGCTTCCAGCGCGTCGTCCAGCGCGCAATCCTCCACGTCCAATCCTCGGGCCGCGACGAGGTGACGGGCGCCAACGTGCTCGTTGCCTTGTTCAGCGAGCGCGAGAGCTACGCGGTCTACTTCCTCCAGCAGCAGGACATGAGCCGGCTGGATGCGGTGAGTTTCATCAGCCACGGCGTTGGCAAGGGCAACGCCACCCCGGAGGCGACCAGCGTGAAGGGTGCGGAGGAAGAGAAAAAGGAAAAGGCCGACGGCAAGAAGGGCGAGAGCGCGCTCAAGCAATTCACCGTCGACCTGAACGAGAAGGCGAAGACCGGCAAGGTCGATCCGCTGATCGGGCGCTCGGCTGAGGTCGATCGGACGGTGCAAATCCTGTGCCGCCGCTCCAAGAACAACCCGCTCTATGTCGGCGATCCCGGCGTCGGCAAGACCGCGATCGCGGAAGGACTGGCGCGCAAGATCGTCGAGGGCGACGTGCCCGAGGTGCTGCTACCTGCCGTCATCTACTCGCTCGACATGGGCGCGCTGCTCGCCGGCACGCGTTACCGCGGCGACTTCGAGGAGCGGTTGAAGGCAGTCGTCAACGAGCTGGAGAAGATGCCCGACGCGGTGCTCTTCATCGACGAAATCCACACGGTGATCGGTGCGGGCGCGACATCGGGCGGAGCCATGGACGCGTCGAACCTGCTCAAGCCGGCGCTGTCGGGCGGGACGATCCGCTGCATCGGTTCGACCACCTACAAGGAGTTCCGCAACCACTTCGAGAAGGATCGCGCGCTGCTGCGCCGGTTCCAGAAGATCGACGTCAACGAGCCGTCGGTCGAGGACACGATCAAGATCCTCGCCGGGCTGCGCAGCGCGTTCGAGACGCATCACTCCGTCAAGTACACGCCCGAGGCGATCAAGTCGGCGGTGGAACTGTCGGCGCGCTACATCAACGACCGCAAGCTGCCCGACAAGGCGATCGACGTGATCGACGAGGTCGGCGCGATGCAGATGTTGGTGGCTCCGAACAAGCGCAAGAAGACGATCACCGCCAAGGAGATCGAGCAGGTCATCGCGACGATGGCGCGCATCCCGGCCAAGTCGGTGTCGACCGACGACAAGAAGGTGCTGGAGCATCTCGAAACCGACCTGAAGCGCGTCGTGTTCGGGCAGAATGCGGCGATCGAGAAGCTGTCGAGCGCGATCAAGCTGGCGCGCGCCGGCCTGCGTGAGCCGGAGAAGCCGATTGGTAACTATCTGTTCTCGGGTCCGACCGGCGTCGGCAAGACCGAGGTGGCAAAGCAGCTTTCCACGATCCTCGGCATTCCGCTCCAGCGGTTCGACATGTCGGAATATATGGAGCGCCACTCGGTTAGTCGCTTGATCGGCGCGCCCCCGGGCTATGTCGGGTTCGACCAGGGTGGTCTCTTGACCGACGCGGTCGACCAGAACCCGCATTGCGTGCTGCTGCTCGACGAGATCGAGAAGGCGCACCCGGATCTGTTCAACATCCTGTTGCAGGTGATGGACAACGGTCGCCTAACCGACCAGCACGGCAAGACGGTCGACTTCCGCAACGTCATCCTGATCATGACGACCAATGCGGGGGCGAGCGACATGGCGCGCGAGACGGTCGGCTTCGGCAATTTGACCCGCGAGGGCGAGGACGAGCAGGCGGTGCAGAAGATGTTCACGCCCGAGTTCCGCAACCGCCTCGATGCGATCGTGCCGTTCGGTTACCTGCCGCCTGAGGTCGTCGCCCGGGTGGTCGACAAGTTCATCCTCCAGCTCGAACTGCAGCTGGCCGACCGTGACGTCCACATCAAGCTCGATGACGAGGCGAAGACGTGGCTGACGACCAAGGGCTATGACAAGCTGTACGGCGCCCGCCCGATGGGCCGTTTGATCCAGGAAAAGATCAAGCAGCCGCTCGCCGAGGAACTGCTGTTCGGCAAGCTGGTCCACGGCGGCGAGGTGACGGTGACTCTCAAGGACAATGCTTTGTCGTTCGCGATCGAGCCAGCGGCGCCCAAGCCCAAGAAGAAGGGCGGCAAGGCGGAGACGGTCAAGGCGTAACTTGCGCCGTAGCGACACGTGAGATGAGCCCCGGCTGGGTAAACTGGCCGGGGCTTTCTTTTGTTTGATCCGCCATCATGCCGCCCTTGAGCCGGGATCCCGCTTCTTGTGCGCGGCGCCGCTGAGAAGCGGGACTTCGGATCAGGTCGGGGGTGACGATTGGGTCGGATGATGGGCTGTGTCGAACGTAACAGCGCCGAGGCTTAGTGTGCTTGCGTGTCGATGCGATGTCTGTGCCGGGCTCAATCGAGCGGCTGCTATGACAGTGTGAGCAGAACGAGGCTCAAGCCCTTGTTCGCCACGATCCCGTGAACTCGGCTGTCCGCGCCACCAACGCTGCGCCTTCATAAACCGTCATCCCGGGCTTGATCCGGGATCCCGCTTCTTGTGCGCGGCGCCGCTGAGAAGCGGGACTCCGGGTCAGGTCCGGGGTGACGAGTGGATAGGGTTGGTGCGGTGTGTCGGACCGCGGGTTCGCCGGTGCGAGCGTTCCCGCCGATCAGCCCGCTAGCGCCTCGGTGAAATGACGGCGGCACAGCGCGACGTAGCGGTCGTTGCCGCCGATCTCGGTCTGCTGCCCCTGCGCGATCGGGCGACCGCCATCGTCGACGCGCAGGTTCATCGTCGCCTTGCGCCCGCACGCGCAGACCGACTTGATCTCGATGAGCGAATCGGCGAGCGCGAGGAGGCGCGCCGAGCCGGGGAACAACGCACCCTGGAAGTCGGTGCGCAGACCATAAGCGAGGACGGGCACGCCGAGCGTGTCGGCGAGCCAGGCGAGCTGGTCGACCTGCGCGTCGGTGAGGAATTGCGCCTCGTCGACCAGTACGCACGCGACCGGCGCGTCGGCGTGTCGTGCGGCGACCTGTGCAGCGATATCGGTCGCCGCGTCGAACGGAGTCGCGGGCGCGGACAGGCCGATGCGCGAGGTGATCGTGCCCGCGGCGAAGCGGTCATCGATCGCGGCGGTGAACAGCATCGTCGCCATGCCGCGCTCGCGGTAGTTGAAGTCGGCCTGGAGCAGGTTCGTCGACTTGCCGGCGTTCATGCTGGCGTAGTAGAAATACAGCTTGGCCACGGCAGGCGCGCGTTATTCAGCGTCGAGGTCGCGCGCGACTTCCGGGCGACGCAGCAGCGCGTCGATGTGGCTGCCCTCGTCGAAGCTCTCGTCCGCGAGGAACTTCAGCTTGGCGGCATATTTGTTCTGCACGCGGTGCGCGACCTCGCGCTGGAGATAGGCGGTGTTGGTGCGCAGCGCCTTCAGCACCGCTTCCTCATCGCGCCCGAGCAGCGACTTTACGAACACCGTCGCGTGACGCAGGTCGGGCGACATGCGCACTTCCGTCACGCTCACGACGTGCTTGGCGAGCGTCTCGTCGTGCACGTCGCCGCGCTGGAGAATCTCGGACAGGACGTGGCGCACCTGCTCGCCGACGCGCAGCGTACGGACGGACTTTTCCTGCGGTTCTTTGTTCATTTCAAAACTCCCTCTCCCCTCTGGGGAGAGGGGTGGGGTGAGGGGACGATGCCTCGCAGAGGACAACGCCTAGCTCGGCCCCTCTCCCAACCCTCTCCCCGGCGGGGAGAGGGCTAGATGATTTTACAGCGTGCGCTCGCGCAGCTCGACTTCGTAGGTTTCCAGGTAATCGCCTGCCTTGATGTCGGTGAAGTTCTGCGTGAACGTCACACCGCATTCCAGACCGGCGCGGACCTCGGCGACGTCGTCCTTGAAGCGACGAAGCGACGCGATCTCGCCCTGGTAGATGATGACGTCCTGGCGCGTGATGCGTGCCTTGAGCGCCTTGCGGATAACACCGTCGGTGACGAGCAGACCCGCCGCGCGACCGTGCTTGCCGGCCGAGAAGACCTCGCGGATCTCGGCGCGACCAACGACGGTCTCGAACGCTTCCGGCCCGAGCTCGCCCGCCATGCCGGCGCGGATCTCGTCGATCAGGTCGTAGATGACGTCGTAATATTTCAACGCCACCTTCTGCCGCTCGGCGATCTCGCGTGCCTTGGCGTTCGCGCGGACGTTGAAGCCGATGATCGGGGCTCCGCTCGCACCCGCCAGCGTCACATCGCTCTCGGTGATGCCACCGACGCCCGAATGGAGCACGCGCGCGCGGATCAGGTCGGTCGAGATCTTGTTGATCGACGCGACGATCGCCTCGACCGTGCCTTGCGTGTCCGCCTTCACGACCAGCGGGTATTCGATCGCCTTGTTCGCGGCGAGTGCCGAGAACATGCTCTCGAGGCTCGCCGGGGCCGAGGTGGTGCGCTTCTGCGTCAGCACGCCCTGGCGATATTCCGCCACTTCGCGCGCACGCTGCTCGTTCTCGACCACCTGCAACTGGTCGCCTGCCGACGGTGTGCCGGTGATGCCCAGCACCTCAACCGGCATCGACGGACCCGCGACCTTGAGCTGACGCCCCTTGTCGTCGACGATCGCGCGCACCTTGCCGCTCTCCGCGCCGACGACGAACACGTCGCCGACCTTGAGCGAGCCGCGCGTGACGAGCACGGTGGCGACCGGACCACGGCCCTTGTCGAGCTTGGCCTCGACCACGCTGCCCTCGGCCGCGCGATCGGGGTTGGCACGCAGTTCGAGCAACTCGGCCTGAAGCTGGATCTTCTCGATCAGCTCGTCGAGGCCGGTCTTCTTCAATGCGGAGACTTCGACGTCCTGCGTCTCGCCGCCCATTTCCTCGACCTGCACGTCATGCTCGAGCAGACGCTCGCGCACGCGCTGCGGGTTGGCGTCGTGCTTGTCGACCTTGTTGATCGCCACGATCATCGGCTTGCCCGCCGCCTTGGTGTGGTTGATCGCCTCGATCGTCTGCGGCATCAGCCCGTCGTCGGCCGCGACCACCAGCACCACGATGTCGGTGACGTCGGCGCCGCGCGCACGCATAGCGGTGAACGCCTCGTGACCCGGCGTGTCGAGGAAGGTAATCTTCGACTTGTCCTTGAGCGTCACCTGATAGGCACCAATGTGCTGCGTGATGCCGCCGGCCTCACCGCGCACCACGTCGGTGCCGCGCAGTGCGTCGAGCAAGCTGGTCTTGCCGTGGTCGACGTGGCCCATGATGGTCACGACCGGCGGACGCGGCTGCAGATCGGTGTCGACGTCCTCGGCCGTGTCGACCTGCAGATCGATATCGGCGTCGGACACGCGGACGATGTTGTGGCCGAATTCGGTCACCAGCAGTTCCGCGGTATCCTGGTCGATTGTCTGCGTCATGGTGACCGGCATGCCGAGCTTGAACAGCGTCTTGACGAGGTCGGCGCCCTTTTCCGCCATGCGGTTGGCGAGTTCCTGCACCGTGATCGCCTCGGGCACCTGCACGTCGCGGACCTGCTTGGCCTGCGCCTCGCGCGGACCGCCGAAGCCACGCTTCTCCTTCTCGCGTGCACGCTTCAAGGCGGCGAGGCTGCGCGCGCGGGCGCCGTCCTCATTGAGCGCACGGTTGACGGTCAGCTTGCCGCCGCGGCGCTCGTCCGACTTGCGGTCGCGCTGCGTCGGGCGCGACGGCGGCGCGGTGCGCGCGGGCGACAGACCGCCAGCGGTCGGGCGTGCGGTCTGACCAGCCGACGAGGTCGTCGGCGCGGCGGCCGCGGGCTGCTGCACGGGCTCGGGCTTGGGCTGCGGCTTGGGGATTTCGGGCCGAGCGACCGGCGAGAAGCGGCGCGGTGCCGGCATCGAAGGATCGCGGCCGAGCTCCACCACCGGACGCGGCGCGAGCGTCGCCGGGCGCGGCGCGGGTGCGGGGGTCGGTGCAGGTGCGGGCGCCGGAGTCGGCTCGGGCTTTGCTGCCTCGACGGGCGCGGGTGCGGGCGTCGGCGCGGGAGCCGGGGTCGCCTCTGCCTGGGGCTGCGGCGCAGGCGGCGTCTCGCGGACTACCGGGCGGAAGCCGCGCGCACCCATCGGGGTGGCGACGGTCAGCGCCGGCGCGGCGGGTGCGGGCGTCGGCTCGGGCGCAGGCGTCGGTGCGGCGACGGGCGCCGGCGTCTCGACCGGTGCGGGCGCGGGTGCTGCCTTGGCTTCCGCCTCGGCACGGCGCTTTTCCTCGACGCGCGCGCGCTCGGCCTCGGCGGCCTGCTGGCGCTCGACCTCCTGGCGGCGGCGCGTTTCCTCGAGCGCGTGCATCCGCTGCTCGTCGGCCTCGCGCAGCATGCGGGCCTGGCGCTCCTGCGCGCTCTCGTTGCTGACGGGCGCGCGCGGCGGCGTCGGCGCGGGCGCGGGTGCCGCGACCGGGGTCGGCTCGGGCGCAGGCGCCGGGGCCTGCTCGGCCGCACCCTGCGGACCGAGCACGCGGCGACGCTTCACCTCGACCACCACCGTATTGCTACGGCCGTGGCTGAAGCTCTGCTTCACCTTGCCGGTCTCGACCGTGCGCTTCACGCCCAGCGGCGCGCGCATTCCGAGCTTCGGCTTGTCGTTGTCGGTCTCGCTCACTCAAATTCCTCGTTCATCGTCACGGCCGTAGGCATCCGGTCGGGACCGGGCGCCGATGCGCCTTGCGAGGCCGTTTCGCAAGGTGCCGGGATAGGATCAGGGCCGATAAAGTGCAGCCAGCGACCGAGCGCCTCGCCCAGTCGGTCGGCCGCCGCGCGGTCGGTGACACCGATGTGTACCACATTCTCGCGGCCCAGCGCCAACGACAATATGGGGCGCGGGAGGGCGAGAACCAGACCCTTGAGGTCGCTTCCTTCACGCTCCGAGCCGACGCGCCACGCCTGTGCCAGCTTGCGCGCGCCGTCGGCACTCGCGTCGGCGGCGTGGTAGAGCGCGCGCAACTGCCCGCTGCGCGCCGCATTCTCGATCCGCTCGGCACCGGTCAGCAGCGTGCCGGCACGCGCCTCCAGCCCCAATCGGTCGAGCGCGTTCTTTTCCAACGCGGCCTGGATCGCCGCGGGTAGCGTGTCGGACACCTGCACGTCGTTCGACTTGAACGCGCGCGCGAGCGCCCCGCGCAGCCGGCCCTTAGGCAGCGCTTGCTCCAGTTCGCCGCGCGTCACCCCGATCCAGGCACCGCGACCCGGCGCCTTCGCGCGCACGTCGGGGTAGACCTGCCCATCGGGGCCGAGCACCAACCGTACCAGCGCGTGCTGCGGCGCACGGTCGCGGGTCAGGATGCAGGAGCGGGTGGGGCCGTCTATTGCCTCATGGTCGGGGTTCCGCATGCGCGTCTCCCTTTGCAGCGGCAGCATGAGCGGGCGAGTCGCGGTCGGCGATCAACTGCCCACCCGCGCCGTAATTCTCCGTCGACACTTCCTCGATCACGATCTGCACCGCGGCCGGGTTCTTGCCCAGCCGCGCGACCAGCGAGGCCGTGACGTCGGCCACGATCCCCGCCTTCTGCTCCTTGGTGGCGGAGCCCGACACCCTGATCGACACGAACGGCATCAGTCGCGCGCCGCCTCCTGCACCGCGGGCTCGGCATCCTCATGGGCCACGCTCGAAGCCTCGGCCGCCGGCTCGTCCTCGAACCAGTGCGCGCGCGCCGCCATGATCATCTCGTTGCCCTGTTCCTCGGTCAGGCCATAGGCACCGAGCACGCCGCCCTTGTGCTCGGGGCGCTTGGGCGCGTCCTCGTTGCGGCGGCGCGGTTCCTGGCGCTTCTTCTCGATCAGCTCGTCGGTTGCGAGGTCGGCAAGGTCGTCGAGCGTGCGGATCTTCGCCTTGCCCAGCGTCACCAGCATTGCCTCGGTCATGTACGGCAGCTCGGCCAGGGCGTCCTCGACACCCAGCGCGCGGCGCTCCTCGCGCTGCGCGGTCTCGCGGCGCTCGAGCGCTTCCTGCGCGCGGCTCTGGAGTTCCTGCGCGAGGTCCTCGTCGAAGCCTTCGATGCTCGCCAGCTCGTCGAGCTCGATATAGGCGACCTCCTCCAGCTCGGTGAAGCCTTCGGCGACCAGCAGCTGCGACAGCGTTTCGTCGACGTCGAGCTCGTTCTGGAACGTGTCGGTGTTCTTGACGAACTCGGCCTGGCGCTTCTCGCTGGCGTCGGTCTCGGTCAGGATGTCGATCGCCTTGGCGGTCAGTTGCGATGCGAGGCGGACGTTCTGGCCGCGACGACCGATCGCGAGCGAGAGCTGATCGTCGGGCACGACGACCTCGATCCGGTCCTCTTCCTCGTCGATCACGACGCGCGCGACATTGGCGGGCTGCAGCGCGTTGACGACGAAGGTCGCAGTGTCGGGCGACCAGGGGATGATGTCGATCTTCTCGCCCTGCATCTCCTGCACCACCGCCTGCACGCGGCTACCCTTCATGCCGACGCAGGCGCCGACGGGGTCGATGCTCGAATCATGGCTGATGACGCCGATCTTGGCGCGGCTGCCCGGATCACGCGCCGCGGCCTTGATCTCGATGATGCCGTCGTAGATTTCGGGTACTTCCTGCGCGAACAGCTTCTTCATGAAGTCGGGGTGCGCGCGGGACAGGAAGATCTGCGGGCCGCGGTTCTCGCGCACCACCTTCAGGATCAGCGAGCGGATGCGGTCGTTGACGCGCACCACCTCGCGCGGGATCTGCGCGTCGCGGCGGATCACGCCCTCGGCGCGGCCGAGATCCACGACGATGTGGCCGAACTCGACGCGCTTGACGACGCCGGTGATGATCTCACCCGCGCGGTCCTTATATTCCTCGAACTGGCGCTCGCGTTCGGCGTCGCGCACCTTCTGGAAGATCGTCTGCTTGGCGGCCTGCGCCTGGATGCGGCCGAACTCGATCGGGGGCAGTGGATCGACCAGGAAGTCGCCCAGCTCGGCGCCAGCCTGAAGCTTCTGCGCGCCCTTCAGGTCGACCTGCTTGTAGATGTCGTCGACCAGCTCGACCACCTCGACGACGCGCCACAAGCGCAGGTCGCCGTTGTTGGGATCGAGCTTGGCGCGGATGTCCATCTCCTGGCCGTAGCGCGTGCGCGCCGCGCGCTGGATCGCGTCCTCCATCGCCTCGATGACGATGCCCTTGTCGATCATCTTCTCCGACGCGACCGAATTGGCGATCGCGATCAGTTCCGCGCGGTTCGCAGTGACGCCCGTGGCCATCTTACTGACTGTCCTCTTCTTCGAATTCTTCTTCTTCCGCGCCCTCGAGCGAGAGCGGAACGGTGGCGGCGATCAGCCGGTCGGTGAGCAGCAGCTTCGCGTCGGCGACCTGGTCGAACCCGATCGTCATCGCCTCATGCTTGCGCACGTCGATCGTGATCCGGTCGCCGTCGGTGCCGACGAGGTCGCCGGTCAATTGCTTGCGTCCATCGACCGGCGCGGTCAGGTGGATGCGGGCCTCATGCCCCTTCCAATCCTCGAAATCCTGCAACCGGGTCAGCGGGCGGTCGATGCCGGGGCTCGACACCTCGAGCCGATAGGCGCCGTCGATGTAATCGCGCCCGGCTTCCTCCGCCGCGTCGAGCTGGTCGGAGATGCGGCGCGACAGATCGGCGCAATCGTCGATCGTCAACTGGCGCGTGTCGGGACGCTCGGCCATCACCTGCAACGTGCGCTCGTCGCCCTTGCCGAACAGGCGCACGCGCACCAGCGCGAAACCGAGTGCCTCGGCCTCGGGCGCGATCATGGTGGATAGAGCAGTTACATCGTCCAAGCGGATCATCCGAACATGCGTTTCTTGCCGCCGCGGAGCGAGCCCCGCAGCCCCTTGCACCTCGCGATGTAAGAGAAAGCACGATTGATATAGACCGATCGCGGCTACCTCGCAACCCGGCAACGCTTCGTGACGGGGCTTCGTGACAGGCCCGCGCCGGAACAAGTATGTAGCCTTCGTCTTTGTGGCGGAAGAAACATTGCTACTTGGGGGAACAAATCCGTGCGCCTGATCGCCTTCACCGCCGCGCTGCTCGCCTCGACCGCCTGCTCCGCCGAGCCGCAGGCACAGGCCGGCGCGAACACCGCCGCTGCGCCCGGCGACGTGACGCAGGGGCCGCAAGGTCCTCAAGTCGCCGGCAGCAACGCTCCCGTGCCGAAGAACGCGCCGGCACCAACGGCGCGCAACGTGCCCGCGACCACCGGACGCGCCAACATTGCCGCAACCGAGCCGCCCGTCACGATCACCGTGATGGGCCAGTTCGGCGACCCGTTCTCGATCGCGTTCCTGCCCGACGCGAGCCTGCTGGTGACCGAGAAGGCGGGCGCGCTCAAGCTGCGCGCCGCCGACGGGCGCGTGTCCGAAATCGCGGGCGTCCCCGCGGTGGCGGGCGGCGGGCAGGGCGGGTTGCTCGACGTCGCGCCCGCGCCCGATTTCGCGACCAGCCGCACGATCTACCTGAGCTATGCCGAGCCGCGCCCCAACGGCGGGTCGAGCCTCGCGCTGATGCGTGCGCGCCTCGATGGCACTAGCCTGCGCGATCAACGCGTGATCTGGCGCGCGGGCTCGGACGGTCCGGGCGGGCAGTTCGGCGCGATCATCGCCTTCGCGCCCGACGGCAAGTCGCTGTTCCTGACCTCTGGCGAGCGCCAGCGCTTCACTCCCGCGCAGGACCCGGAGCAAGCGCTCGGCAAGATCATGCGCCTGACGCTCGACGGCGCGGCATGGCCGGGCAACCCGATGTACAAGGCGGGCGGGGTGCGCGCGATGACCTGGTCGAGCGGGCATCGCAACCCTTACGGCCTCGTCTTCACGCCCGACGGTCGGTTGTGGGAGGAGGAAATGGGCCCGCGCGGCGGCGACGAGCTCAACCTGATCCAGCCGGGCAAAAATTACGGCTGGCCGCTGGTGTCGAACGGCGACAATTACTCGGGGGTTGAGATACCCGATCACCCCTCGCGCCCCGAATTCCAGGCGCCGGTCGCGTGGTGGAACCCGGTGATCTCGCCGGGCGGCATGATCGCCTACACCGCCGCGATGTTCCCGGCCTATCGCGGCTCGCTGTTCATCGCCGGACTATCGAGCAAGTCGCTGGTCCGCGTCGCGGTGAACGGCGAACGGGCCCGCGCCGCCGAGCAGTGGACCATGGGCGAGCGTATCCGCGACGTGGCGCAAGCGCCCGATGGCGCGATCTGGGTGATCCAGGACGACGGCAAGCTGCTGCGGCTGACCCCGAAGCGCTGACGCGCGCGTCCCCGTTGGCGTCAGTCGCGCTCGATCAGGTAATTCATCCGCGCCGCCGCGATCGGCTTCGCGCGGTCGTCCTGCCACGCGAACGCCTCGACGTTGGCGACGCGGTTGCCCAGCCGGGTGATGGTGCCCGCCGCGCGCGTCTCGCGGTCGCGCCCGCCGCGCATGAAATCGATCGTGACGTTGATCGGCTTGATCCGTCCGCCGCCTTCCTCCGCGAGCGCGTGGTGCAGCGCCGCGATCGCCGCAACCTCGAGCAGGCCGGAGATCGCGCCGCCTTGCAGGAAGCCGGGGCGGCCGACGACGCCGTCGTGAAACGGCATCATCATGACGGGCGTGCCGTCCTCGGCATGTTCCAGTTCGGCGCCGAGCACCGCGGCATAGGGCGGCAGCTTCATGCCTGCTGCTCCTTCGCCGGCGCGGAGGCGCGCGTCGGGCGCGGATATTGCCCGCTCGGGATCATGAAGGTGGCGGCGACGTGCGCGACCGGGTCGTCCAGGTCGCCGTCGTGCGCGATGCCGCGCGTGAACGCGATCGAGCGCGCGACGCGCAGGCATTCGGCGCGGCCGATCACGGTGCGCTCCGGGCGGGCGGGGCGCAGATAATCGATCCGGAGGTCGAGCGTCGCCTGCGGCACGAACACCTTGATCTCGTTCCAGATCGCGAAGCTCGTCGCCATGTCCATCATCGCGATGATCGGCCCCGACGCGATCACGCCGCTTTCCTCATCGCCGATCAACTCCGGCGAGTAGGGCAGCGCAAGTTCGATCCAATCATCGCCGCGCGCGTGAAAGCGGATGCCGAGCCGCCCGCCGTGCCCGCCGAAGCTGGTCACGTCGAGCTGATCGAGCGTCATCGAGAACGGGTCCCATTTCATGCGCCGTCACCTACACGGCTGCCGCGCCCGCGCAACATCGCGCCGCCGCGGTTGCGACGCGCACGCCCACGCGCTAGCCGTTAAGCCGTCAGACTTAAGCGGGGGACCCACGCCGATGACCGATATTGAGCCAAGCGAGGTCGCGGATCGCGTCTCGATCACGCTTGCAGACGGCATTGCCGACGTGCGCCTGACGCGCGCGGACAAGATGAACGCGCTCGACCCCGCGATGTTCGCCGCGCTGATCGACGCGATCGAGCGGTTGAAGACGATGCGCGGGGTGCGCGCGGTGGTCCTGTCGGGAGAGGGCCGTGCCTTCTGCGCCGGGCTCGACATGGCGTCGATGGCGGGCGGCGGATCGGGGTTGAAACTCGACGAGCGGACGCACGGTATTGCCAATACTGCGCAATATGTCTGCACCGGCTGGCGCGACCTGGGTGCGCCGGTGATCGCCGCGGTCCACGGTGTCGCGATGGGCGGCGGGTTCCAGCTCCTGTCGGGCGCCGACATCCGCGTCGCGCATCCGGCCACGCGCATGGCGATCCGCGAGACCTATTGGGGGCTCGTTCCCGACATGGGCGGGTTCGTGCTGTGGCGCGGCACCGCGCGCGAGGACGTGCTGCGCGAGCTCGTCTATACCAGCCGGGAGTTCACTGCGGCGGAGGCGCAGGGCTGGGGCCTCGTCACGCATCTCGACGACGATCCGCACGCCCGCGCGATGAGCATCGCGCGCGAGATCGCCGTGCGGAGCCCCAAGGCGGTGCGTGCATCGAAACGCATCTTCCACGCCGTCCCCGACATGGACGCCGCCGCGATCCTGCTGGCGGAGAGCGAGGAGCAGGTCGCGCTGATCCGCCAGCCCGAGCAGATCGAGGCCGTGCGCGCCAACATGGAGAAGCGCGCGCCCGTGTTCGAGGACTGACGCGCGCCGTCGCAGCGTTGCGCGTCAGGCGAGTTTCAGGCCTTCCTTGTTCATCGCGCGCGTGATGTGCTTGTTCTGCTTGTCGCTCAGTTTCGCGCGCATCTTGGGAAAAAGGTCGTCCTCTTCCTCGCGCATGTGCTGTTCGATCATCGCGCGGAACTCCTTGACCTTGGGCAGCCAGGCGGGATCGCTCTTCGGCATCTCGGTCAGGTCGAAGAAATACTGCTTCACGTAGCCGTGCTCGTGATTGAGGTGATCCGCCGCCTCGGTCAGTCCCTGGTCGCGCATCATCGCGTAGACGACATTCTCTTCCTGGAACGCGTGCTTGCCGATCGCGTGCTTCAACTGCATCAGCAGCACCGCGCGCCGGCCGGGATCGCTGTCATCGCTCGCTTCGATCAGGTCGAACAGCTTGAGCGCCGCGGCATGCTCCGCCGCTAGCGCCTCGTCCCAATTGCCCGCCATGACGGTCGGCGCCTGCACCGCGGCCTTGCGCACGAGGTTGACCGCCAGGCCGGCTGCCACGCCTGCCGCCGCGCCGATCGCGATGGTGCGGCCGGTGCTGTTCGTTTCGCTCGTCATGGTGCATCTCCCGATCAAGGAATCGGCAGTCGAACGAAGCGGTTAGATGCACGTTCCGGGCACCAGGCGACCGATGTATTGATGGAGATTAGTCTGCACTGTTCGCTCCCGGGCCATCCGGCTGAGCCAGCATCGTCTTCGCGGCCAGCGCTTGGCGGAAGTCGTCGGGCAGGCTGCCGTCCTTCGGATCGGTCATAACGAGCACGGTGTCGCACGTCGCGATCGCGCGACCGTTCTGGTGCATGACTGCCAGGATTTCCCATGACCGGCGACCCACCTTGCCGATCCCGGTCGCGATCTGGACGTCGGCGGGGAAGCTGCCTTCCGCCAGGTAATTGACCGCGTTCATCGCCACCACCGCGCGAAAGCCATTCTCGCGATTGATGTGGCCGAGCGTCCAGTTGAACCGCACCCGCGCGGTCTCGAACAAGCCGGCGAAGGCGACATTGTTGATGTGCCCCATCGCGTCGAGATCGCCGTAGCGCGTCGGTACCGTCTCGCGGACGGGATAGCTGGCGAGGTCGAGGCGGTAGGGTGCGGGGCGGGGCATGGCGGCTTTCTGGTTGGGGTGGGGCGGGAGCTTGGTTGGTCACCCCGGCGTTGAGCGGGGGGCTGCTTGGGTGGTTCGGCGCGGCAGTCACTGGCGCAGCACAGATTGTCGGGTGTCGCTAGAGCGATTTCCGAACCACTTACCTCATCGTCATCCCGGACTTGATCCGGGATCCCGCTGCCTGCTTCCGCTCCATCCAAGAAGCGGGACCCCGGATCAAGTCCGGGGTGACGAGAGGATGCGCGTCGAGTTGGTGAAAGAGCGCTCCGGTTGACGATCAAAGCGAACAGTTGATCGGCAGCGCTCCGGGCGGACCGGCGCGGGAGCAAGCCCCGCGCCGTCGGACGGGTTCGGCGGGGCCGACCCGCCGGCCGGCCTTGCGCGAGGGCGGCACAGGCTGCGCCTGCGACCGGGCCCGCGCTGCGGCTCACCGCGGCGCCATCCGAATCCCGCCGTCCAACCGCACGTCCTCGCCGTTAAAGTAGCCGTTCTCGATCATCGTCAGCGCGAGACTGGCGTATTCGGGCGGGTTGCCTAGCCGCTTGGGGAAGGGGACCGACGCCGACAGCGCGTCCTTCACGTTCTGCGGCGCGGCGGCGAGCAGCGGGGTGTTGAAGATGCCGGGCAGGATCGTGTTGACGCGGATCGCCTCGTTCATCAGGTCGCGCGCGATCGGCAGCGTCATGCCGACGACGCCACCCTTCGACGCCGAATAGGCTGCTTGACCTATCTGCCCGTCTTCCGCCGCGACGCTGGCGGTGTTGATGATGACGCCGCGATCGCCGTCTTCCTGCGGGTCGAGCGTCATCATCCCCGCCGCCGATTTCGCGATGCAGCGGAACGTGCCGACGAGGTTGATCTGGATGATCGCGTTGAATGCGTCGAGGGGGAAGTGCTTGATCGAGCCGTCTTCCTTCGACCGGCTCGCGGTCTTGATCGCGTTGCCGGTGCCCGCGCAATTGACCAGGATGCGCTCCTGCCCGTTCGCGGTGCGCGCTTTCTCGAAGCCGGCGTCGACGGACGCCTCGTCGATGACGTTGACCTTGCAGAACACGCCGCCCAGTTCCGCGGCCACCGCTTCGCCCTTGGCCTCGTTCAGGTCGAACAGTGCGACGCGGACGCCCTTCGCCGCCAGCGCGCGCGCGGTCGCCTCGCCCAAGCCCGAGGCACCGCCGGTGATGACCGCGGATACGTTGTTGTCGAGTTTCATCTTGTCCTCTTCCTCGTGTTTTCAGGCCGCGTCGACGCGTTCGATGATCGTGACGTTGGCGACGCCGCCGCCCTCGCACATCGTCTGCAGCGCGTATTTCCCGCCGCGGCGTTTCAGTTCGTGCACCAGCGTCGCCATCAGTTTCGTGCCGCTCGCGCCCAGCGGGTGACCGAGCGCGATCGCGCCGCCGTTGACGTTCAACTTGTCCGGATCGGCGCCGGTGTGCTTCAACCACGCCATCGGCACCGGCGCGAACGCCTCGTTGACCTCGTACAGGTCGATGTCGTTGATCGAGAGGCCGGCGCGGCTGAGCGCCTTGTCGGTCGCGAACAGCGGCTCCTCGAGCATGACCACCGGATCGCCCGCGGTGACGGTCAGGTTGACGATTCTGGCCAGCGGCTTGAGCCCATACTTCGCCACCGCCTCGCCGCTCGCGATCAGCACCGCCGACGCGCCGTCGCAGATCTGGCTGGCGGAGGCTGCGGTCAGCACGCCGCCCTCGCTGAGCAGCTTGACGCCCGCCATGCTCTCCGCGCTCGCGTCGTAGCGGATGCCCTCGTCGCTGGCGTGCTGCGCGCTGCCTTCCGGCGTCTCGATCTCGACCGCCACGATCTCGTCGGCGAAGCGGCCTGCCTCGTTCGCCGCCATGGCCTTACGGTGCGAGGACAGCGAGTAAGCATCGGTGTCCTCGCGCGAGAAGCCGTATTTGCGCGCGATCATCTCCGCGCCGGTGAACTGGCTGAACTGAATGCCGGGGTATTTCTCCTCCAGCCTCGGCGACTTGTTCTTGCCGAGCCCGGCGTCGTGGAACAGTTTGTACGTCGAGCCCATCGGCACGCGCGTCATGCTTTCCACGCCCGCCGCGATCACCACGTCCTGCGTGCCCGACATCACCGCCTGCGCCGCGAACTGGATCGCCTGCTGCGACGAGCCGCACTGGCGGTCGATCGTCACCGCCGGGGTCGATTGCGGCAGCCGCTTCGAGGCGAGCACCGCGTTGCGCCCGACCTGTCCCGCCTGCTCGCCGCCCTGGCTGACGCAGCCCATCACGACGTCGTCGATCGCTTCGGGCGGGATACCGCTACGCTCCACCAGCGCGTCGAGCACGTGCGCCGCGAGATCGACCGGGTGGACCCCCGCCAGCTTGCCGCCGCGCCGCCCCCCGGCGGTGCGCACCGCATCGACGATAAAAGCCTCGGCCATCTTCCGCCTCTCCATAACAGATGTTATCCCGCGTTCTAGTTACGCAAATTGACGCGAACGGCAAGAGCGGAGACGGTGCGAATGGATGTGACACACGCGATCGCGGCCAGGCGTTCCGTACGCGGCTACCTCGACCGCGCCGTCGACCCGGCGCTGCTCAAGGACATCGCGATCAAGTCGGCGCGCGCGGCGACCGGCGGCAACATCCAGCCGTGGCACGTCGATATCATCCACGGCGAGACGATGCAGCGCCTCAAAGAGATCATGGCGGGCAAGACCGCGCGCCGCGAAACCGAGACGCCGGGCTACGACATCTACCCAAAGGCAATGGACGACCGCTATCGCCAGCGCACCTTTGCGATCGGCGAGGAAATGTACGGCCGGCTCGGCATCCCGCGCGAGGACAAGCGCGCACGCGCGACTTGGTTCGCGCGCAACTTCCAGTTCTTCGGCGCGCCCGCCGCCTATTTCGTCACGGTCGACCGCCGCATGGGACCGCCGCAATGGGCCGACCTCGGCATGTACCTGCAGAACTTGATGTTGCTTGCCGTCGAGCACGGGTTGGCGACGTGCCCGCAGGAATGCTGGGCGATGTTCCCGCAGACGGTGGAAGCGTTCCTGGAAACGCCGGCGGAGCGGATGCTCTTCTGCGGCGTCGCGATCGGATATGAGGACGTGGACGACAGCGCCAATCTGACGCGATCGGCGCGCGCGCCCGAGGAGGAGTGGCTGACGATCCGCGCGTGATGGTTTCCAGCTGCGCGAAATTTGCTTCGGACTGATCGCCGACGCGGTTGGAACACGACACACTTGCTGCCATGAGGGCGGCAATGACTTCTTCTCTGCGCGTCGGCGTTCTCACCTTTCATCGTTGCATCAACTACGGCTCCTACTGGCAGGCGCGCTGCCTAGTGGAGGGATTGCGCGCGCGCGGGCATGACGCGGTGCTGCTCGATCATCACGACGACGACGTGTCGCGTGCCGAGTGGCGTTGCGCGTTCCAGCCGAGCCTGCCCGAGCGTTCGCGGATCGAAGACCTGCCGCGCTACAAGGAGAAAGGGCGCAAGTTCCTCGCCGCATTCGACGCGTTGCCGCAGAGCGCGCGCTTCCGGCTCGACCAGCCCGAGACGCTGGCGGGCTATGACGCGGTCGTTGTCGGCAGCGACGAGGTGTGGAATTTCCGCCACCCCTGGTACGGCGGCAAGTCGATCTTTTTCGGCGAAGGGTTGCGCGTGCCGCGGCTCGTCTCCTACGCCGCCAGCTTCGGCAACCACGATGCCACCGACGGGATCGGTCCTGAGTGGGCGGCGCGGCTGGCGCGCTTCACCGCGGTGTCGGTGCGCGACGAGAATGCGCGTCGGCTGGTGGTCGAGGCGCTGGGGCAGGAGCCCGCAATGGTGCTCGATCCGTGCCTGCAATTCCCCGAAGTCGCGCGCGCCGCGCCGGCTGCGTCCGACCGGCCGTACGCGCTGGTTTACGGCCACGTATTCCCGACGTGGTTGCAGGAGCAGGTGACCGCGTGGAGCCGGCGCAGCGGCGTCGAACTGGTGAGTCTCGGCTATCGCAACGATTGGGTCGATCGTCACCTGATCGAGGCGGGGCCGCTGGAGTTCGCGCAAATGATGGCGGGGGCGAGCGCGGTGGTAACCAACTTCTTCCACGGCTGCGTCTTCGCGCTGGTGGGCGGCAAGCCGCTCGTCACCTCGCCGAGCGAGTATCGCTTCAACAAGGTGCGCGACCTGACCAACGCGCTCGACGCGCGCGAGCACGTCGTCACCGCCGACAGCGACGCGACCGCGTTCGACCGTCTGCTCGGCACGCCGCCCGCGCCCAAGGTGGCCACCGCGATCGCTGGCTTGCGGGAACAGTCGAACGCCTTCCTGGACCGCGCGCTTGGCTGAGGCACCCGCGCTCGCCCCGCGCGACATCGTCCGCTCCGGCCTGTGCATCGGTTGCGGAGGTTGCGCGGCGGACGAGCCGCGCGCGACGATGGCGTGGGATCGGTTCGGGCAGTTGAAGCCCGAGGGGCCGGCGGACTGGTATGCCGAGCCGAGCGTGACCTTCGCCGCGCGCTGTCCTTTCTCGCCCAGCGCCGCGAACGAGGATGTGATCGCGGTCGCGCAATTGCCCGATGCACCGCACAGCGACGCGCGGATCGGGCGCTACGAGCATGCCTGGGTCGGGCACGTGGCCGAGGACACGTTCCGCAGCGACGGCAGCTCGGGTGGCATGGTGAGTTGGGTCGCCAACGAGCTGCTGCGCACCGGCCGCGTCGACGCGGTCGCGCACGTCGTCGCGACCGATCCGGCGGGCGAGGGCGCGCGCTTCTTCCGTTACCGCCTGTCGCGTACCCGTGCCGAGATCGCGGAAGGCGCCAAGTCCCGTTATTACCCGATCGACCTGTCCGAGATCATCGCCGAGATCCGCGAAACGCCGGGCCGCTATGCGATCGTCGGCGTACCGTGCTTCATCAAGGCGATACAATTGCTCCGTCGCAGCGATCCCGTCATCGCCGAGCGGGTGACGCATACGCTTGGGCTGTTCTGCGGCCACATGAAGAGCGCGCGGTTGGTTGAGAGCTTCGCCTGGCAGCTGGATACGCCGATCGAGCAGGTGCGCAGCGTCGATTATCGCATCAAGGACGAAGGGCGGCCGGCGAACTGGTACCGCGCACACCTCGAACTCGCCGATGGTAGCGCGCGCGCACAGGATTGGTGGCATCTGGCCGACGGTGATTGGGGCGCGGGCTATTTCCAGAACTCCGCGTGCAACATGTGCGACGACGTGGTGGCGGAAACCGCTGATATCGCGTTCGGCGACGCCTGGGTCGAGCCTTATTCCTCGGACGGCCGCGGCAGCAACGTTGCGGTGGTTCGCTCGGCAGAACTCGGCCGCATGGTCGCCGACGCGGTGGCGGACGGGCGGCTCGCGCTCCGGCAAGTCGACGCAGATTACATCGTCGGCACGCAGGCGGCGGGGTTCCGCCACCGGCGCGAGGGGCTGGCCTACCGGCTGACGTGGCGGCGGCGCGGCATCACGCCGGTGAAGCGCGTCGCGCCGGGTGTCGGCACGCTCACGCCGCGCCGCCGCCTGGTGTACCGCACGCGCGCGGTGATCGCGTGGTGGAGCCATCGGCTGTTCTGGCTCGGGCGCACGACCGGCTGGCACGGCATCTACCTGCGCCCCGCCAAGCGCGCGCTGACCTTCTACCAGGCGCTCGCCTGGTCGCAGGGGAAGTTGGGCGCCTGGTTCGATCGGCTGGAGAAGCGCGGCTAGAACGAAAGCCGATAGCGACGGATCGCCTGCAGCCGCGGGTACGACGGTTCGCGACGATGCCGTTTCGATAGCCGAGCAGCGTCGTTCGTTGGCCACGACAGTCGAACATCACCGCCCCGCGAGGATCGACCGTGTCGTCCGTCGTTCAGCTGCCGAGCACCGCCGAGATGCGCGTGAACGGCACCGCCAGCGCGAGATAGAGATGCGAGGCAAGCAGGTACGCCCCACCCGATGCGGCAGCGGTCAGCGCGGCGAATTGCAGCGTGGCGGACAGGCGGCGGCTTCGTTCGGCTTGCGCGGCAAGGGAGAGCGGCGGTCGCTCGCGTGATCCGTGGCGACGATCAACTTGGTCGCCGGCGGCCGGCCGCTGCGCCAGCCGCGGTTCGTTGACGAGCGCAGTGGCGCTGACCGGGTCCTGCGTACGGATGCCGAACCGGTCGTCGCGCAACAACAGCACGCGGCCGATGACGACCAACGTACCCCGGCGTATGTCGACGTAGCCGCCGACCGGCAGCGGCAACGTGCTGGAGATCACCACCAGCTTGGGCCCGACCGCGTGGATGCAGGCATTGCCCCACGTCGTGCCGGCCGTGATCCGACACGGTACGAATATGGCACTGGTCTGTTTCGCTGCCATCGCCGATCCCGGTACCGGGTCTTGTGCGCGCTCATCATCTGCATAGTCGCAGATCCTTACAGTATATACGTCCAGGTCGCAGCGGCACCTAATGGGGTGTCGCAGATGCCACCTTTGACGCCGGGAGGTCGGGAGGTCGGGGCTATCGCCGCGCGGCTCAGTCAGCCACGGGCGCGGTGTCGAGCGACACGTGACGCTCGGCAGCGGCGCACTGGTGCGGCAACCGTGACAGGCGTCGGCCAGCCCGAGCGGCGTGGCGCGCCGCGCAACCGTCGCCGTGATCAGAGCGTGTATCATGACCAGTCGTTTGACTCGCCCAGCGCGTTGCCGAAGCGGAGGTGTCTGGGTTGTTCGTGCGACGCCAATCGAGTGACGATGACTTGTTGCAGCAGTGGCGCCAGCGTGTCCGCGTCCGCGTCGGTGGTCGGAACGATGGATGCCGTCGTCGCCCATGCGCATCGGCACGGGACCGGCGTGCGCGAACGGCAATCGACCGCTCACGCGTGAGAACGTGCATGTCTGAGATGGTGCACCCGACAGGATTCGAACCTGTGGCCTCTGCCTTCGGAGGGCAGCGCTCTATCCAGCTGAGCTACGGGTGCCTGGGCGCTTCGGTTAGCAGGCGGGCGACCGCGGCGCCACCACAATCTACCGGCGCGTGCGCGCGATCGTCACTGGCTGGAACGGGGCAAGGCCGCAGCTCGCGCCGCGCATCGGGCCGGTCTGGTAGAGCACGGTGATGATGTCCTGCGCGCACAATTGGCTGAGCGAGGTGGCGTAGGAGAAGCGGCGTTCGAACCCCAGGCCGGGGCATGATTGCGGCAGCGTCACGCGGTAATAACGATCGCGCCCGCCGGTCGTGCGAAAATCGATGACGCGGTCGTTGCGCACCAGGCTCTCGCGCAATTGCGTGATCGGCACGCAGTTGCGCGGCGCGCCGGTCGGGGTCGCGGGTGGCACCGCATTGCGGTCGCGCGCGGCACCCGGTGCGGCGCATGCGAGGAGGCAGCAGGCGGCGAGAACGGGCAGGCGCATGGTTCACTCTCCCGGTGGCGGCGCACCCTTAACGGGAGGCGGCAGCGTCTTAGGCTTGAACGCGCACAGGTCGGATACGATGCAGCGCCAGCATTCGGGCTTGCGCGCCTTGCAGGTGTAGCGACCGTGCAGGATCAGCCAATGGTGCGCGTGAAGCCGGAACGGCTGCGGCGTCGCCTTGTCGAGTTTCAGTTCCACCGCCAGCGGCGTCTTGCCGCGCGCGAGACCCGTGCGGTTACAGACACGGAAGATGTGCGTGTCGACCGCGAAGGTTTCCGCGCCGAACGCCGAGTTCATGACCACATTGGCGGTCTTGCGCCCGACGCCCGGCAGCGTTTCCAGCGCGTCGCGGTTCGCGGGCACCTCGCCGCCGTGATGGTCGATCAGCATCTGGCTGAGCGCGATGACGTTCTTCGCCTTGTTGTTGTACAGCCCGATCGTCTTGATGTGCTCCTTCAGCCCGTCGAGCCCGAGCGCGACCATCTTGGCGGGCGTGTCGGCGATGCGGAACAGCGCGCGCGTCGCCTTGTTGACACCCGCGTCGGTCGACTGTGCCGACAACGCCACTGCGACCAGCAATGTGTAGGCGTTGACGAACTCCAGCTCGGTTTCGGGATGCGGGTTCGCCTCCGCCAATCGGGCGTAGAAGTCGACGATGTCGGCTTTCTTCATAAACTAGAGCCCGAGCACCTCGGCCATCTGGTAGCGTCCCGGCGCGCGGCCGGCGAGCCACAGCGCCGCCTTGACCGCACCGCGCGCGAAGATCGAGCGATCCTCGCCACGGTGGCCGAGCTCGATCCGTTCGCCTTCGCCAGCGAAGATCACCTGATGATCGCCCACCACGCTGCCGCCGCGCAGCGAGGAGAAGCCGATCGTTTCCTCCGTGCGCGCGCCGACCAGGCCCGCGCGCCCGTCGACGCGCACCTCGGACAAGGAGGTGCCGCGCGCCTGCGCCGCCGCTTCGCCGAGCAGAATCGCGGTGCCCGACGGCGCGTCGACCTTGTGGCGGTGGTGCATCTCGACAATCTCGATGTCCCAGTCGCTGCCGAGCCGCGCCGCCGCCTCGCGCACCAGGATACCGAGCAAGGTGACGCCGAGCGAGGTGTTGCCGGTCTGGAGCACCGCGATCCGCTGCGCCGCGGCGTCGATCAGCGCCTGGTGCGTCGCGGACAGCCCGGTGGTGCCGATCACGATCGGCGTGCCGGCAGCGACCGCGGCGGCGAGGTGCGGCTCGAGCGCGGCGGGGGTGGAGAAATCGACCAGCACGTCGGCGTCGCCTGCTAGCGGCGCGGGATCGCCGCCGGCGTCGACGCCGCCCGCAATCGTGCCGCCCTCGTCACCGATGATCGTCGCGATCGCGCGACCCATGCGGCCGTTGCTGCCGTAGATGCCGATTGCGGTCATCGCGTCGCGACCGGCAGAAGGTTGCGGAGCGGCGAGCAGGGAAGCGCTGTCATGTCGCGCGCTATGGCACAGCGATGTGACACGAGCGACACTTGGGGCGGCAAAAATTAGTCGGTGGTTGAGCGAAAGTGGAGAGGGCGGCATCGCTGTCAGGTCGGCGAGCGTTAATGTCCGATCGTCCTTCTTTGCCAACGTCATCCCGGACTTGATCCGGGATCCCACTTCTATGTGCGCCGTGGGAGGAAGCGGGACCCCGGATCAAGTCCGGGGTGACGAGACGCAATTAATGTAGCTTCGCGCAAGGCCCCCACTGACGACCTTTCATCAGCCACGTGTCGACACGCCCGCGCCGCCGACGCTTGCACAGTGCGTCGCTTCCGCTACCGGCTCGGCGCCATGCCACCCGACGTTCTCCTGCCCGTTTTCGCGCCCTGGTTCGACATTGCGGGGCTGGCGGTGTTCGCCGCGTCGGGCGCGCTCGCCGCGGCGCAGCGCGCGCAGACGTTCGTGACGCTCGCCTTTTTCGCACTGATCACCGGCGTCGGCGGCGGCACGGTGCGCGACCTGCTGATCGGTGCGCCGGTGTTCTGGGTGCATGACGCGCGCGTCTCGGCGGTGTGCCTCGGCGTCGCATTGCTAGTCTGGCTGACGCCTGAGCGCTGGTGGCGCGGCGCGGCGCTCGACTGGTTCGACGCGGTCGGGCTCGCCGCTTATGCAGTGTACGGCGCGGCGAAGGCGATCGGCTACGGCGTGCCGCCGCTGCCTGCTGCGCTGATGGGCGTGGTGACGGGCTGCGTCGGCGGGATCATCCGCGACGTGCTGGCGGGCGAGCCGTCAATCCTGATGCGCCCCGAATTGTACGTCACCGCAGCGGCGCTGTCGGCCGGGCTCTACGTCGTGTTGCGCGTGGCCGGATTAGAGGCCTGGGTCGCGGCGGGAATCGCGGCCGGCGCGGGGTTCGCGCTGCGCGCCGCCGCGATCCGCTGGCACCTGGCGTTGCCGGCGTATCGCGGGCGCCGCTAGCCTCAGCTCGCCTTGGGCTTGGTGTAAGGCACGAACTGCCCCAGCGAGACGAAGCTGCGCGGGATGCGCGAGGTGCGATCGAGCAGTTGGACGACGTCGAGCCGGCACAGGTCGGTGCCGACCGTGCGCGTGACGAGAATGTCATCGCGATTGAGCCGCTTCGCCCCGTCGCCGCGCGGCTGGTTGACGTACAGGCGCGATCCGATGCGGTAGATGATCGCGCGCCCGGTCACGATCGTGTTGCCGGTGACGCTGCTGAGCGGGATGCAGTTGATCGGCTTGCCCGCGACGCGTCCGGCGAGCGCCTTTTGCAGTTCGGCATCCGCGTCGTAGCGCGACGCCGCGCCGGCGGCCGGCGCGGCGAGGGTGACCGCGGCGGCAGCGATAAAGGGGAGAACGTTGCGCATAAATCGCCTCCTATCAGAGGCTTGTTGAACGCGCGCTGACGCACTCGGCTCCGCTCGCCCATAAGATGGACGAGCGGAGCCAATGGTGTCAGAGCCCGACCTTGGCGAGCAGCAGGTCGAGCAGCCTCAGGTCGCCGCCGCGCGCGACGACCGGCCCCGCGCCCGCGCATTCGAGGCACTGGGCGCGCACCGCCGCGCGCGACAGCATCCGCTTCGCATCGCCGATCGCGAGCGCGGCGAGCTGGCGCTGCTGCCACGCCATGCGCGACATCAGGTCGCCCGCGGCCTGCGCGTCCTCGTCGTCATTGTCGCGGTTGAATTGCCGCGCGATCTCGGCGGCGAAGCCCGGCTGCTTTTCCAAGTACACCACGTCGCTGGCATCGACCTTGGCGCGCTTTGCAGCCTCAGCCACCGCGTCCGACAGCGAGCCGAAGCGGTCGACCAGCCCGATCTGGCGCGCCGTGCCGCCCAGCCAGACGCGGCCCTGGCCGATCTCGTTGACGCGCGCGACCGGCAGGCGGCGCGACTGCGACACGCGGGTCAGGAACTGCATGTAGCCGTGCTCGATCGTCGACTGGATGACCGAGTCGATCACCGGATTGGTGCCCGCGAACACGTCCGGCTGCCCCGACAAGGGCGTGGTGCGCACGCCGTCGGTGGTGATGCCGACCTTCGCCAGCGTGTTCTCGAATGTCGGGATCACGCCGAAAATACCGATCGATCCGGTGATCGTGTCGGGTTCGGCGAAGATCACGTCGCCGGGCGTCGACACCCAGTAACCGCCCGACGCGGCGAGCCCGCCCATCGACACGACGATCGGCAATCCGCGGCGCTTCGCCTCGACCAGCGCGAGCCGGATCTTCTCCGACGCCAGCACCGATCCGCCGGGCGAGTCGACGCGCAGCACGATTGCTTTCAGGTCGTTCTTTGCCAATCCCGTGTAGATCGCCTCGGACACGGTGTCGCCGCCGGCCGAACCGCCGCTCGCCTTGCCGTCGACGATGTTGCCGGCGACCGTGACGATGCCGATCTTGCCCGTTTTCGGCAGCGGCCGCGCGGCGACATAGGCGTCGTAATCGATCTTGTTGAAGAAGCCCGCGACCTTCTTGTCGTCACCGCCGACGATCTGCGCGACGCGGCGGCCGAACGCGACCTTGTCGCCCAGGTGATCGACGATCCCGCCGCGCAGGTTTGCCTGCGCGACGTCGCCGCCCGCCGCCTGCACCGTCTGCGCCGGGTCGGCGAGCAAGGCCGCGACCTGCGCCTTGGGCCGTGCCTGCTGTACCGAATCGCGCCATTGTTCGAACAGGCCGCCGTAGAGCGCCTCGGACGCCGCGCGCGCTTCCGGGCTTTGGTCGGCGCGGATGTACGGCTCCACTGCCGACTTGAACTTGCCGACGCGGTAGACGTGCGCGTTGACGCCCAGTTTGTCGATCAGCCCCTTGTAGTACATTTGCGTGCCGCCGGGCCCGGCGAACAACGTGCCGCCCTGCGGGTCCATCCAGATCTCGCTCGCCGCCGCGGCCAGCCGATAGCCGCCGTCGGTATAGGCGATGCCCCAGGCGAGCACCGGCTTGCCGGCGCGCCGCACCTCGGCGAGCTTCGCCGCCACTTCGCGCAGCGCCGCCGGATAGGCGCCGCCGAACCGCTCCAGGTCGACCACCACCGCCTTCACGCGATCGTCGCTCTTGGCGGCGTCGAGCGTGCGGACGATGTCGCGCAGCCGGTACTCGCGCCCGACCTGCTGTCCGCTCAGCATCTGCGTGAAGGTAACTTCCTCCGGCTGCTCGACGATCGGGCCGTTCAGGTCGAGCACCAGCGCGCCGTCCTTGATCGCCGGCGCACGGCTGCGCGCGTTCAAGGCGGCGAACAATGCGCCGAAGAACAGCAGCATCGCGACCAGCACCAGCGCGTCCTTGATGCCGACCAGCAGTTTCCAGGCGCCCTTCACCAATCTCATGCGCGCACCAGCTTCATTGTCGTGATCCTCGCGGGCGAAGCGCCCATTGTTTCGCGGTTTAGCCCGCCGTGTATGGCGTGAGCAATACGCTTCTATGGCCAAGCCGTATCGAACCGCCTAACGCCGGCGGCATGCACGCCGGTCCGACCACCCCCGCGCCGCTCGCCGAGCCGCGCCCCGCCGGCTGGCGCGACGAACTGATCGCGCTCACTCGGCTCGCGACGCCGTTGGTGGCGGCCAACCTGCTGCAGATGGCGGTGGCGGCGGTCGACGTGATCTTCGTCGGGCGGCTCGGCACGCTCGAACTCGCGGCGGCGACGATGGGCGTGTTCCTGTTCAACCTGCTGCTATACGCGGTGATCGGGCTGACGAGCGCCGCTGCACCGCTGATCGCCGCCGAACTGGGCCAGCGCGCGCACGCCGTGCGTGAGGTCCGGCGCAGCGTCCGCATGGCAATGTGGGTCGGTGTCGCCGCGTCGCTGCTCGTAATGGCGGTGCTGGCGAACGGCGAGCGGTTGCTGCTGCTCGCCGACCAGGACGCGCGCGTGGCGGCGGGTGCGGGACGATTCCTCGACATCCTACTATGGTCCGTGATCCCCGGCGTGCTCGCGGGCGTGCTGCGCACGGTCGCCGCCGCCCTCGGACGCGCAGGTTGGGCGTTCCCGGTGACGGGGCTGGCGCTCGGCTTGAGCGTGCTCGCCAACTGGCTCCTGGTGTTCGGCAATGCCGGCTTTCCGCGGCTGGGGCTTGAAGGATCGGCGATCGCGAGCGTGGTCAGCCTGACCGGCATGGCCGCGGCGTACCTGCTGATCTTCGCGGTCGATCGCCGCTTGCGTCGCTTTCGCCTGTTCGGTCGCTGGTGGCGCCCCGAATGGTCGCGCGCGCGCGAGATCGTGCGATTGGGCGTGCCGATCATGCTGACGTGGCTGTTCGAGGGCGCGCTGTTCGGCGGTGCCGCGATCCTAATGGGGCTGATCGGCGTGACCGAGGTTGCGGCGCACGCGGTCGCGCTCAACATCGCGGCGGTCGCGTTCCAGGTGCCGTTCGGCGTGGCGCAGGCAGCGACGATCCGCGTCGGGTTGGCGTTCGGCGCGGGCGACCGGGCGTGGGTGGCGCGGGCAGGGCGCACCGCACTCGGCCTCGGCATCGGCTTCATGGGGGTGAGCGCAGTCGCGATGTGGCTCGCGCCGCGATTGTTCATTTCCGCCTATATCGACGTCGATGCTGCCCAGAACGCGGCGGTGGTGCCGCTCGCGATGCAGTATCTCGCGGTCGCGGCGGTGTTTCAGCTCGTGGACGGCGCGCAGGCGGTGGGGGCCGGCGTGCTGCGCGGCGTGCAGGACACGCGCGTGCCGATGCTGGTGGCGCTCTTCGGTTACTGGGTGGTCGGCTTCGGCACTGCGGCGGCGCTCGGCTTCGGAACGGCGCTGGCGGGTACCGGCATCTGGATCGGGCTCGCCGCCGGGTTGCTGGTCGTGTCGGTGCTGCTGCTGTGGCGCTGGTCGGCGCGCGAGCGGCTCGGCCTGCTCACGCCACGCCTGGCCTGAAAAAAGGTTCCGAAAAGCGAAAGCGTCCCATTGACGCTCCGGAGGGCGCCACACATATGCCGTTCCGCTGGCACTCGACCGCGTCGAGTGCCAAAAAAGTGTCATCAATCGAAAAGGGTTACAGCAATGAACTTTCGTCCGTTGCACGACCGCGTTCTCGTTCGCCGCGTTGAGGCGGAGGAGAAGACGGCCGGTGGGATCATCATCCCCGACACCGCCAAGGAGAAGCCGCAGGAGGGCGAGGTCGTCGCCGCCGGCACCGGGGCGCGCGCCGAAAACGGCACGATCACCCCGCTCGACGTCAAGGCCGGCGACAAGATCCTGTTCGGCAAGTGGTCGGGCACCGAGGTCAAGGTGAACGGCGAAGACCTGCTGATCATGAAGGAATCGGACATCCTCGGCATCGTTGGCTGAGCGTTTCTGAACCTCCACTTCCTCCACTTCGCGTATTGAAAGGGTAGCCAACATGGCAGCCAAGGACGTGAAATTCGGCCGCGACGCGCGTGAGCGCATCCTGCGCGGCGTCGACATCCTAGCCGACGCGGTCAAGGTGACCTTGGGGCCGAAGGGCCGCAACGTCGTGATCGACAAGAGCTTCGGTGCGCCCCGCATCACCAAGGACGGTGTGACGGTCGCCAAGGAAATCGAGCTCAAGGACAAGTTCGAGAACATGGGCGCGCAGATGGTGCGCGAAGTGGCCTCGAAGACCAACGATACCGCCGGTGACGGCACCACCACCGCGACCGTGCTCGCCCAGGCGATCGTGCGCGAGGGCATGAAGTCGGTTGCGGCCGGCATGAACCCGATGGACCTGAAGCGCGGCATCGACATCGCCGTCGCCAAGGTGATCGAGGACGTGAAGTCGCGCTCCAAGCCCGTCTCGGGCAGCCAGGAAGTGGCGCAGGTCGGCATCATCTCGGCGAACGGCGACCGCGAAGTCGGCGAGAAGATCGCCGAGGCGATGGAGAAGGTCGGCAAGGAAGGCGTCATCACGGTCGAAGAGGCCAAGGGTCTCGACTTCGAACTCGACGTCGTCGAGGGCATGCAGTTCGACCGTGGCTATCTGTCGCCCTATTTCATCACCAACCCGGACAAGATGACGGTCGAGCTGACCGACCCGTACATCCTGATCCACGAGAAGAAGCTGTCGAACCTGCAGGCGATGCTCCCGATCCTGGAAGCGGTCGTGCAGTCGGGTCGTCCGCTGCTCATCATCGCCGAGGACATCGAGGGCGAGGCGCTCGCCACGCTCGTCGTCAACAAGCTGCGCGGCGGCCTGAAGGTCGCAGCGGTCAAGGCACCGGGTTTCGGCGATCGTCGCAAGGCGATGCTCGAGGACATCGCGATCCTGACCAAGGGCGAGGTGATCTCCGAGGATCTCGGCATCAAGCTCGAGAGCGTCACGCTCGGCATGCTCGGCACCGCCAAGCGCGTTTCGATCGACAAGGACAACACCACCATCGTCGACGGTGCTGGTGAAGCCGACGCGATCAAGGGCCGCACCGAGGCGATCCGCCAGCAGATCGAGAACACCACCAGCGACTACGATCGCGAGAAGCTCCAGGAGCGTCTGGCGAAGCTCGCCGGCGGCGTGGCGGTGATCAAGGTCGGCGGTGCGACCGAGGTCGAGGTGAAGGAGCGCAAGGATCGCGTCGACGACGCGCTGCACGCGACCCGCGCCGCGGTTGAAGAGGGCATCGTTCCCGGTGGCGGCACGGCGCTGCTCTACGCGTCGAAGGCGCTCGACGGCCTGACCGGCCAGAACGAGGACCAGACGCGCGGCATTGACATCGTTCGCCGCTCGCTGACCGCGCTGGTGCGCCAGATCGCGCAGAATGCCGGTCACGACGGTGCGGTGGTCTCGGGCAAGCTGCTCGACGGCAACGACACCTCGCTCGGCTTCAACGCCGCGACGGACACGTACGAGAACCTGGTTCAGGCCGGCGTGATCGACCCGACCAAGGTCGTGCGCACCGCGCTGCAGAACGCAGCCTCGGTTGCCGGCCTCCTCATCACCACCGAGGCGACCGTCTCCGAGGTGCCCGAGGACAAGGCAGCACCGGCGATGCCGGGCGGCGGCATGGGCGGCATGGGCGGCATGGACTTCTGATCCGGCTGCGGCTCCGGCCAGCGTTGCTGGCCGGAGACTCGCACCGGATCGGCCAGCGGGTCGGCCCCAAGCCGAACCCGTCCGACGTTCAGCAGCGGCTTCGCCGCTGCCAGCCTGCACAAGAAAGAGGGCCGAGCGGAGCGATCCGCCGGCCCTTCTTTTGTTGGAGCAGCAAGCATATCTTGGCGTTATGGCCACCGAACCATCCGAACGATTGTTGACCGCGAAGGAGTTCCTCCAGATCGACTTCGGTGCCGATCTGAAGGCCGAACTCGACGACGGCGTGATCCGCATGATGGCCGGCGGCACGCGCGACCATGCCCGCATCCAGGCGAACGTCCTCACCTATCTACGCGTCAGGCTCAGGGGGTCAGGCTGTCGGCCATATGGTTCCGACATGGCCGTTCAGACGCACGAACGCGGTGTTCGCTACCCGGACATATCGATCGATTGCGGCAGCAGCAGCGATCAAGACACCGACAAGGTGCTGCGTGATCCACGTGTCATCATCGAAATCCTCTCGCCTTCGACGCGAGACGTCGACCTACGGGTTAAGCGTGCGGAATATCGCGAGCTAGAGAGCATCGTGACGATCGTCTTTATCGATCCGAGCGCGCAGACCGTGTCGGTCAGTCAGCGTGGCCACGGCAGCTGGATCGAAACGCTGTTCGCCCGCAGTGACATCCAACTGCCTGCGCTCAACCTGTCGATCCCGCACGACGAGATCTTCGCGCGCGACTGAATACGCGCTCGTGCGTTCGGCGGCGCATGAGCACACGCATCCCCCTCGACGGCAAGATTCTCGGTTTCGGTCCCATGCTCCCGCTCGTTGCGGCGGGCATCGGTGTATGGACGTTGCCAGGCACGTGGCCGTTGATCGCGATCCAATGCGCGGTGGTGTGGGGCGCATTGATCCTCGCCTTCGTCGCTGGCGTCAGGCGCGGTTACGGGTTTGGCGATCCGGCGGCGTCCAAGCCGGTCGAGATCGCGGCGGCGATGGCTTATTTCTCGATCGCCGGCCTGTCGCTGATCGTGCCACGCGCGTCGATCGCACTGGCGCTGCTCGCCGCCGGTTACGCCTTTGTCGCGTTGCTCGATCGCCGTGCAGGTCGCCGAGGCAACGCGCCAGCCTATTTCGCCACCTTGCGCGGACCGCAGTTCCTGCTCGGCTGTGCCGGGCTCGCCGCCTGTTGGGCGTGGCTGATGCATTGAGCGTCCGCCACGCCGATCGACGTCACCGACGCTTCATCTCTTCCTGCAACAGCTTGACGTCCTGACTGCGACCACGCGGCAGGATCAGGATGTCGTTGCCACTCGCCACCACGATCAAGTCTTCGACGCCGATCATCGCGATCCGCGCGCCCTCGCTGCGCACCAGACAGTTGCGGCTGTCGAGCACGATCGCGTCGCCGTTGACGACGTTGCCGTGCTGGTCGTTCTCCGCAATCTGGTGCAGCGCGTCCCAGCTGCCGACGTCGCTCCACCCCATCGCGACCGGCACCACAGCCACGCGATCCGCCTTCTCCATTACCGCATAATCGATCGAGTCGGACGGCGATGCCTCGAACGCCGCCGCATCGGGATAGAGACACGCGCCGTCGTGCCGCGCATCCTTCATCGCCGCCGTGGCCGCGGCAAGGATGTCGGGCCGGAACTGCTCCAGCGCGTTCAGGTAAGCATCTGCGCGAAACAGGAAGATGCCGCCGTTCCACGCATGGTCGCCGCCGGCGATCATCGCCTCTGCCGCGTCCCGCTGCGGCTTCTCGACAAAACGCGCGACGCGGTTGACGCCGGGCGCCACCTCGTCACCGACCTTGATGTATCCGTAGCCGGTCTCCGGCGCATCGGGGCTGATCCCGAAGGTGACGAGCCAGCCGTCCGCGACCAAGGGCAGCGCGGCATGGATCGCGGCATGGAACGCGTCCCGATCGAGAATGACGTGATCGGACGGCATCACCAACATCGGCGCGTCGCCGTCCGCCGCCAGCGCGGCGAGCGCGATCGCCGGCGCGGTGTTGCGCCCCGCTGGTTCGAGAATGATCGCCTGCGGTGCGGCCCCGATCGCCGCCAGCTGCGCCTCGACCTGATCGGCATGCAAGGCGTTCGCCACCACGATCGGCGCGGCAAAGGCGTCGCCGTGCGCGCGTGCCGCCGTCAGTTGCAGCATCGTCTCGGTCGCGGTCAGCGCCAGGAACTGCTTGGGACGCTCGGGGCGCGACATCGGCCACAGACGCGTTCCCGATCCACCGGACAAGATCACCGGCACGATGGCTGACACTATATATTCTCCCTGACCCCCGCTGCCGAATGTTCGGCAACGCCTGCGTAACGACCTTAGTGCTACAAAGCTCCGGCTCAAAGCGAGGTCGTTCAGGGAATCTTTGCCAATTTGCGCGATCTGGGGTGTCGGAACAGCTTACAACGGCAGGGTCGGCGCCTCGATGACGCGGGTGTTCAAACATTACGTACCCAATGCGGCGCTGCTGCTGGGCTTGCTGGACTTCGTGCTGCTGCTGTTGGCGGCGGAGGCCGGATGGCAGTTGCGCGCCTGGCAGATCGGCATGGACGTGGACACGATCGCGACCCGCGTGCCGCAATTGCTGTCGTTCGCGGTGCCGCTCGAAGTCGCAATGATCGCGGTTGGCGCTTACGGCGTGCACGCGTTCGAATCGTGGCGGTTCGCCACCGCGCGGCTGCTGGTGGCGGTGTCGATCGGCATCATCTTCCTGTCGGTGATCTTCTTTCTCGTGCCGGCGATCACTTTTTGGCGCTCCAACCTGTTCTTCGGCATGATCTTCGCAGTCGCCGGGCTGGTAGCGGTACGGTTCGCGATCGGCAGCTTCATCCGCGGCGACGCGCTTCGGCGCCGGGTGCTGGTGTTGGGGGCGGGGCGACGCGCAGCGAAGCTCGGCGAACTCGCGGCGCGACCGCGTGCCAGCTTCGTCGTCGCCGGGTATGTCGCGATGGGGGAGTCGAGCCCGGTGATGCCCGGCGCAATCGGGCGCGACGCGATCGCCAACCTGTCGGACCACGTGCTGGCACTCGACGCGTCCGAGGTGGTGCTGGCGATCGAGGAACGCCGCAACGCGCTGCCGCTACGCGATCTGTTGCGGGTCAAGACGACCGGTGTCGGCGTGATCGACTATTCGACTTTCCTGGAGCGCGAGACCGGTCGCATCGACCTCGACAGCGTCAACCCGTCGTGGTTGATCTTCTCCGACGGCTTCTCGTCGGGGCGGATGCTGTCGGGCATGTCGAAACGCGCGTTCGACATCGCCGCCAGCCTGCTGCTGCTCGCCTTTGCACTACCCGTGATCCTGGTCACCGCGGTCGCGATCAAGCTGGAGAGCGCCGGCCCTGCCTTTTACCGGCAACGTCGCGTGGGGCTCTACAATCAGTCGTTCGACATTCTGAAGCTGCGCTCAATGCGGCAGGACGCGGAAGTCGCCGGCACCGCCGTCTGGGCGGCGGAGGACGACCCCCGCATCACCCGCATCGGCAAGTTCATCCGCAAGATCCGCGTCGACGAGCTGCCGCAATGCTGGAGCGTGCTGAAAGGCGAAATGAGCTTCGTCGGTCCGCGTCCCGAACGGCCGCAATTCGTCGCCGACCTGGAGCGCGAACTGCCCTTCTACGCCGAGCGCCACATGGTGAAGCCGGGCATCACCGGCTGGGCGCAGATCAACTATCCTTACGGCGCGTCGATCGAGGATGCGCGCCACAAGCTGGAATATGACCTGTATTACGCCAAGAATTACACGCCGTTCCTCGACCTGCTGATCCTGTTGCAGACGCTGCGGGTGGTGCTGTGGCCCGAAGGGGCGCGCTGAGGTGATGCGGCGGTGACCGGCGCGGCATTCGTCATCTGGCTGCACGGGCTGGCCGCGCTGCTGTTCTGCAGTGCGGCGCTGGTGGAGGCGCGACGCCCGGTGCGCTTCGCGCCGCGATGGCTGTTGCTGCTGGCGCTCGCGCTCAGTGCCTTGTGGGCGCTCGGCGTCGCCGGCATCGGCGATGCCGAGGTGCCGGTGCGGGTGACGCAGGCGGCGCGTAATCTCGCCTGGATCGCCGTGCTGTTCGCGCTCGCCGCCGGTCAGGGTGGCAATAGCGGTTACCGCAACGGCGCTTATCTGGCGACGGCGTCGTGCATGGTGCTGGCGGCGGCCGTGTCGGTGTTGCAGCCGACCTTAGCGACGGGCGTGCAGCGCGCCGCGGCCGAGACGACGTGGCGCGGATTGCGGTTGCTGTCGACCACCGCTGCACTGGTGCTGCTGCACCGCCACGTCGCGGATGCCCGCGACCGGATGAACGGGGCGCGGCAGATGCTGGTCGCCGCAATCGGCATCATGTGGGGCAGTGACCTGATCGTGCTCGCGCTGGCACACGCGGCAAGCGGGTGGAGCGAGGATCTGACGATCCTGCGCGGGTGCGCGACCGTGCTGGTGGCGGGATCGGCGCTGGTGGCGGTGCATCGGCGTGCCGACCGATCGTTGCGCATGTCGCGCGGAGCCGCTGCGCAGGCGATCCTGCTGATCGCGGGACTATTGTACGTGATCGCCGCTACTGCCGCCACCGGGTTGCTCGGGCGCGTCGGGGGGGAGCACGCGCGCGTGGTGCAGGCGGCGTTCGTGTTCGGCACCGGCGCGGCGGTGCTGACGATCGTCACCACGCCGTGGCTGCGCGCCTGGACGAAGGTGATGGTGGCCAAGCATCTGTTCAGCCACCGCTATGATTACCGCGCCGAATGGATGCGCTTCACCGACACGCTGGGCATATCGGGTGACGACGCACCGCCGTTGCCGCACCGCATCGTGCAAGCGGTGGCCGACCTGACCGCGTCACCTGCCGGGCTGCTGCTCTACGCGACCGGCGAAGCGATGATCGCGGGACCGGCATGGCGCTGGGACGAGGCGCCCGCCGCTGCTGCGCCAGCCGCGCTCGACCGTTACCTGCGCCGCACCGGGCGGATCGTCGACATCGATGCATGCCGTATCGGCGAGGCACCGCCCGAGGAGATCGCTGCGCTGCCTGCGTGGTTGCTGGCGCACGACGATGCATGGGCAGTGGTGCCGCTGCTGCGCGCAGACACGCTGGTTGGTGCGATCGTGCTGGCACGCCCGCCGGTCACGCGCGCGCTCGACTGGGAGGATTTCGACCTGCTGGGCGCCGCCGGGCGCCAGGCCGCGAGTTATCTGGCGGAGGAGCGCGCGCACGCCGCACTCGCCGATGCGCGGCGTTTCGACGAGTTCAACCGCCGCTTCGCGTTCATCATGCACGATTTGAAGAACCTCGTCAGCCAGACCGCGCTGGTCGCGCGCAATGCCGAGCGTCACGCCGACAATCCCGCATTCCGCGCCGACATGATCGCGACCTTGCAGGACACGTCGCAGCGGATGACCGCGCTGCTCGCGCGGCTCGCGCAGCAGGGGAGGGCGACGCGCGAAGAGGTGCAATCGGTCGACCTGTTGCAGGTCGCGCTGCGCCTCGCCGCCGCGCGCCGCGCGCAACACGCGGTCGAGGTGAGCGGGCCCAGCCTGTTCGCGCTCGCCGATCGCCAAGCATTGGAGACGATGCTCGGCCATCTGATACAGAATGCGATCGAGGCGAGCGCGCCGACGGTGCCGGTGCGGCTGCGCGTCGTCGCCGATGCGTCGCACGCCGTGATCGAGGTGGACGACCGCGGCAGCGGCATGTCACCCGCTTTCCTGCGCGACGACCTGTTCCGCCCGTTCGTGTCGGGCAAGCCCGCCGGGTTCGGGCTCGGCGCCTATGAAGCGCGGCAGATCGCGGAGCAGATGGGCGGCAGCATCACGGTGACGAGCCGGGAGGGCGAGGGGACATGCTTCCGCGTCGCGCTGCCGATCGCACCGGCATTGGAGCAGGCGGCGTGAGCGACGTGAAGACATTGTTGATCGTCGAGGACGATGCTGGGCTGCAGCGCCAGCTTCGCTGGGCGTACGAAGGTTACGAGGTGGTCGTCGCCGGCGACCGCGCGAGCGCGCTCGACGCGGTGCGCGCGTCCGAGCCGCAGGTGGTGACGCTCGACCTCGGCCTGCCGCCCGACCCCGATGGCGCGAGCGAAGGCCTGCGTGCCCTGTCCGAGATCCTGGCATTGAAGCCCGACACCAAGGTGATCGTCGCCTCGGGCAATGGCGCGCGCGAGGCCGCGCTGGCGGCGATCGCGGGCGGCGCGTGGGATTTCTACCAGAAGCCGATCGACATCGATGCGCTCGGCCTGATCGTCGCGCGCGCGTTCCACGTCCACGCGCTGGAGACGGAGAACCGCCGGCTTGCTGCGCGCGGCGAAGCGGCGGGATTGGGAGGGCTCATCACCGCCGCGCCCGAGATGTTGCGGGTTACCCGCACGATCGAGCGGGTCGCGCCAGCCGATGTGTCGGTCATGCTGCTGGGCGCGAGCGGCACCGGCAAGGAATTGCTCGCGCGCGGGCTGCACGACGCCAGTCCGCGCCGCGATGGGCCGTTCGTTGCGATCAACTGCGCCGCCATCCCCGAGACGTTGCTGGAAAGCGAATTGTTCGGGCACGAGAAAGGTGCGTTCACCGGCGCGATCAAGACGACCGCTGGCAAGATCGAGTCGGCGGGCGGCGGCACCTTGTTCCTCGACGAGATCGGGGACGTGCCGCTGCCGCTCCAGGTCAAGCTGCTGCGCTTCCTGCAGGAGCGCGTGATCGAGCGGATCGGGGGACGGCGCGCGATCCCGGTCGACGTTCGGATCGTGTGCGCGACGCACCAGGACGTCGACGCGATGGTCGCCGATGGTCGCTTTCGCGAGGACCTATATTATCGACTGGCCGAAATCGTCGTCCGCATCCCGTCGCTGGCCGAGCGCAGCGGCGACGCGGCGCTGCTCGCGCGCCATTTCGTGCAGCAGCACAAGAAAGCGCTCAATCCCGGTGTCCACGGCCTCGCCCCCGATGCGACCGCGGCGATCGATGGTTGGGGTTGGCCCGGCAACGTTCGAGAACTCGAGAACCGCGTGAAGCGCGCAGTGATCATGGCCGAGGGCAAGTACGTCACCGCGGCCGATCTCGATCTGGCCACCGATGGCGCCGCGCTGCCGATCAACCTGCGCGCCGCGCGCGAGCGGGCAGACCGCAGCGCGATCACGCGCGCACTGGCGCAGGCCGACGGCAACATCTCGGGCACTGCACGCCTGCTGGGGATCAGCCGGCCGACGTTGTACGACCTGCTCAAGAGCTACGATCTGCATGGCTGACGCGCGCGCGACCTATCCGCTGTTGCGCGGCCGCCGCCGGGGGCGACGTGTGTCGTGGCCGGGCGCGGCGGCGTTGCTGCAACGGCGCGGCGCGCGCGCGGTGCTCGCGGTGCTGCTGCTCGCGATCGTGGCGGCGGCGCTGTCGATGCTGGCGCGCCGCGCCGACGTCCCCGACGCCGCGGTGTCGATGCAGCGCGGGACCGCGGCGCTGGCGCGCGCCAATTACTCGGCCGCACGCAACGACTTCATCGCCGCGGTCACGGCCGAACCGGGCAACGCCGCGGCGCAGCGCGCGCTTGCCGAAACCTACCTGCTGCTCGGCAACGGCGTCGCGGCGCAAGGCGCGATCGACCGGGCGCGGAGTGCAGGGCTGCCGGCGGCGCAGCTCCATCACCTGCGCGCCGCCGCGCTGCTGCTGCAAGGCGACGAGGATGGCGCAATCGCCGAGGCCGACCGCGCGGGCGGGCGCTTCGTCACGTTCGCGCAGCGCGCAAAGGCGCGCGCGCTGGCTGAGCAAGGCGACCGCGCCGCCAGTGCCGCGCTGCTGCAACAGGTGATAGCGCGTGTGCCGCGCGACTCGGCCGCGTGGAGCGATCTCGGCCGCATCCGCCTCGACATCGGCGATGTCGGCGGCGCGACTGCGGCGGCGCAGCGCGCGCTGGCGCTCGCCCCGAACAACCTGGCGGCGCTGGTGCTGCGCGGCGAGTTGGTGCGCGGGCAATACGGATTGGTCGCGGCGCTGCCGTGGTTCGAGGCGGCCTTGTCGCGCGACGCTTATTACCACCGCGCGCTGATCGAATATGCCGGCACGTTGGGGGAGATCGGGCGCAACGCCGACAGCGTGGCAGCGGCGCGGCGCGCACTGGCGGCGCGACCCGGCGATCCGCAGGCATTGTACCTGATGGCGGTGGTGGCGGCGCGCGCGGGCGACGTGGCACTCGCGAGCGCGCTGCTCGAGCGTTCGAACGGCGGGCTCGACGGCCTGCCCGGCGGGTTGCTGCTGTCGGGCGGGATCGACTACGCCAACGGCCGTTACGAGCAGGCGGCGGTGAAATGGCGCGCATTGCTGGGTGCGCAGCCAATGAACCTCGTCGCGCGTCGCCTGCTCGGCGCGGCGCTGCTGCGCTCGGGCGATGCGAAGGGTGCGCTCGACACGCTGCGTCCGGTGGCGCTGCGCGCGGACGCCGACAGTTACACGCTGACGCTGGTCGCGCGTGCGTTCGAGGCGCGCGGCGAGCGCGACTGGGCGGCGCGCTTCCTTGATCGCGCGGCGCGTCCGCCCGTGCCGCGCGCGGCACCATTCGGCCAGGACAGCGACACGGGCGTGCTCGCCAACGCGGTCGTCGACGCACCGAACGACCCGGCGGCGGCGGTGGCGTTCATCCGCGGGTTGGTCGAAACGGGTGGCTTCGCCGAGGCGATCGCCGCCAGTGAGGGGCTGTCGCGATCGTCGCCCGGCGTACCGCCGGCGCATATCCTGCTGGGCGACGTGGATGCGGCGAGCGGGCGTTTCGCCGCTGCGGCGACCGCTTATGTCCGCGCGGCCGACCTACGGTTCGACGAGCCGACATTGCTGCGGCTGGTCGAAGCCTGGGCGCAGACGAACAAGCGCGCCCAGGCCGCCGACGCGCTCGCCTTGTACCTGGCGCAGAACCCGGGCTCGGTCGTCGCGCGGCGGTTGCTCGCCAATCTGCAACTCGTCTCGGGCGACTTCGCGGGCGCGGTGCGCACGCTGGAACAGCTTCGCGGCATGACCGGCGATGGCGACGCGCTGGTCCTGACGCAACTCGGCTACGCCTACACCGGGGCGGGCGATCCGCGCGCGGCGCTGCCGTTCGCGCGCGCGGCCTACCGCCTGTCGCCGATGAGCGCTGGCGCGGCCGACGCTTATGGTGCCGCGCTGTTCGCCGCTGGTGACACGGCGGCGGCGTTGCAATTGCTGACCAAGGCGGCGCGGCTCGCCCCGACGCATGCCGGCATCCGCTGGCACGAAGCGCAAGCGCTCGCCGATGCCGGACAGGTGCGCGCCGCGCGGGCATCGCTCGGCATCGCACTCGCCGACCCTGCGTTCGGGGAGCGTCCAGCGGCGACGCGGTTGCTCGCGGCACTTCCGCGCTGACGCGAACGGTTGAGCGCGCCCGCGCTCGCCGTATAGCGCTGGGCATGGACGACGCCCTGACCCGCATCGCCGCCGCGCTGGAGCGGTTGAGCCCGCCGCCGCGCGCCGCGGCCGATCCGCTCGTCGCGCCGGCATATGTCTGGCGCGACGACGTGCTGGTCGCCGCGCGGCATTTTTCACCCTTGCCGCTCGACCTGCTGCACGGCGTCGAGGCGCAAAAGGAGGCGTTGCTCGCCAATCTGCAACGGCTCGCCGCCCGCCATGCGGCACAGGACGTGTTGCTGTGGGGTGCGCGCGGAACGGGCAAGTCGGCGCTGGTCAAGGCGAGCGTGGCTGCGGTGCAGGCGGCGGGCGGCGCGCTCGCGCTGATCGAGGTGGCGGCCGACCGGCTGGCGACGCTGCCGCGGCTGTTCGACACGATCGCGGGCGTCGACCGCGCGTTCGTGCTGTTCCTCGATGACCTCGGCTTCGACGCGGTCGGCGACGCGCGCGCGCTTCGCTCGTTGCTGGAGGGCGGGGCGGAAGCGCGGCCGGCGAACGCGCGGCTGGTGGTGACCTCGAACCAACGCCACCTCGTGCCGCGCGACATGGGGGCACAGGAACGCGCGGTGAATGCGCGCGACGTCGCCGACGACCAGCTCGCGCTCGCCGATCGCTTCGGGTTGAGCCTGGGCTTCCACGTCGTCGATCAGGAGCATTATCTCGGCATCGTGCGCGGCTATGCCGAGGCGCATGCGCTGCCGTTCGACGCGGCCGACGCGGTGCAATGGGCGACGCGGCGCGGTAGCCGGTCGGGCCGGGTCGCGTGGCAATATGTCGTCGACCTCGCCGGGCGCGAGGGGCGCGCGCTCTAGTTCAGCCGAGCGCCTCGACCTGCTCGGCAAGATCGAGCCAGCGCAGCTCGGCGGTGTCCTTTTCGTCACGCAGCGCGGCGATCTCGCGCATCAGCCGGTCGAATGCGGCAGGATCGCGCGCGTAGAGCCCGGTATCGGCGAGCAGATCCTCCTTACCCGCGATCTGGTTGTCGATCTCCTCGATCCGGCGCGGCAGCAGTTCGTAATCGCGCTGATCCTTGTAGCTGAGCTTGACCCGCGTGGTTGGCGCAGGAGGGGGCGTGGCGCTCGTCTTCGCCGCCGCGCGTTTCGCCTCATTGCGTGGCCGGCGCTTGGCAACCCAATCCTCGTACCCGCCCGCGACCACGTCGACGTGACCGCTGCCGTCGAGCCCTAACGTCACCGTCACGGTGCGGTCGAGGAAGTCGCGGTCGTGGCTGACGATCAGCACGGTGCCGTCGTAGTCGGCGATCACCTCCTGCAACAGGTCGAGCGTTTCGAGGTCGAGGTCGTTGGTCGGCTCGTCCATCACCAACAGGTTCGATGGTCGCGCGAACTCGCGCGCGAGCAGCAGGCGCGAGCGCTCGCCGCCCGACAGCGTGCCGACGCGCGCGTCGACCATGTTGGGATCGAACAGGAATTCCTTGAGATAACCGTGGATGTGCTTGCGCGTGCCGAGCACGTCGATCCACTCGCCGCCGTCCGCCAGCACGTCGCGCACCTTCTTCTCGGGCGCCATCAGGCTGCGTTGCTGGTCGATGACGATGCCGTCGAGCGTCTTGGCCAGCTTGACGGTGCCGGCATCGGGCTGGAGCTCGCCGGTCAGCAGCTTGAGCAGCGTCGACTTGCCCGCGCCATTGCTGCCGACGATACCGATCCGGTCGCCGCGCGTGACCCGCAACGAGAGGTCGCGAATGATCGCGCGGTCGCCGAATGATTTCGACACATGTTCTGCGTCGATCACGACCTTGGTTTTCACGTCGTCGCTGCCGACCGACAGCGCGGCGGCGCCCTGCGGTCCGACCATCGCGGCACGTTCGGCGCGCATCTCCTTGAGCTTGGTCAGACGCCCCTGGTTGCGGCGGCGGCGGCCGGTGACGCCACGCTGGAGCCAATGCTCCTCCAGCTTCAGCTTGGCGTCGAGTTTCTGCGCCGCGCGCTCCTCCTCGGCGTAGACGGCCTCCGTCCAGGCGTCGAACCCGCCGAAGCCGACCTCGTTGCGGCGCAGCGACCCGCGCTCCAGCCACAAGGTCTGGCGGGTCAGGCGTGTGAGAAAGGTCCGGTCGTGGCTGATGACGACGAACGCGCCGGTGAAGCGGTTCAGCCACTCCTCCAGCCACTCGATCGCGCCGAGGTCGAGGTGGTTGGTCGGCTCGTCGAGCAGCAGCACGTCGGGGTTGAGCGACAGTGCACGCACGATCGCCGCGCGACGCCGCTCGCCGCCCGACGCGGACGCGCAGACCCGGGTCAGATCGATGCCGAGCTGCCCCGCGATCGCCTCCGCTTCATACGCTTCCGGCGCGCGGTCACCTGACAGGACGTAATCGGCCAGCGTCTCGAACCCCGCTAGATTGGGTTCCTGTTCCAGCATGACGACGTTGGTGCCGGGCACGATCGTACGCCGCCCTTCGTCGCTGTCGACCGCGCCCGCGATCAGCTTGAGCAGCGTCGACTTGCCCGCGCCGTTGCGCCCGATCAGTGCCAGCCGGTCGCGCTGACCGATGTACACATCAAGGTGGCGGAACAGCCACCCCGCTCCCTGCACGAGGCCGAGGTCTTCATATGCTAGGATCGGTGCTGCCATGCCCGCGCACCTAGGGAACCGACCGCGGGCGGGCAAGTTACGGAGGGCTTGCTGCGTTATTCACAGGGTGTTCA
Organism: Sphingomonas hominis; assembly: GCF_013328205.1. Taxonomy (GTDB): domain Bacteria; phylum Pseudomonadota; class Alphaproteobacteria; order Sphingomonadales; family Sphingomonadaceae; genus Sphingomonas; species Sphingomonas hominis. Next base: position 353,033 of record NZ_JABULH010000001.1, read on the forward strand.
ATCCGTTGTGCCTATGTAAGCTCGCGTGAGAATGCTCGCCCCCATCCTGCTGTTCGCAGCGATCCCCGCCGTCGCCGCACCCGCCGAGCAGGAGAGCGAGCGCGCGTTCGCGTGGCGCGCGACGCGCGCGGGCAAGTTGCTGCCGTTGAAGGAAATCGAACGGCGCGTGATCCCGACGATGAAGGGCGCGCAATATATCGGATTCAACCTCGATACCGACTCGGCCGTCTATACCTTGAAGTTCCTGCGCGACGGCGAGGTGATCTGGGTCGACGTCGACGGGCGATCGGGGCAGGTGCTGGGGCGCACCGGACGCTAGAGCGACCGGGGTAAAGATTGATCTGGCCGGGCGCTCGCCGATAATCGAAGCGTTCACGTGCCGCAGGGAGAAGATGATGCGTGTTCTGATCGTCGAGGACGAGCCGAACCTCGGCCAGCAGTTGAAGTCGACGCTGGAAGGGGCGGGTTACGCGATCGATCTCGCGACCGATGGCGAGGAGGGGCATTTCCTCGGCTCGACCGAGAATTACGACGCCATCGTGCTTGATCTGGGGCTGCCCGAAATCGACGGGCTGACCGTGCTCGACCGCTGGCGCAAGGAGGGCAAGGTGACCCCGGTGCTGGTGCTGACCGCGCGCGACAGCTGGTCGGACAAGGTGGCGGGGCTCGACGCGGGCGCGGACGATTACGTTGCCAAGCCGTTCCAGACCGAGGAACTGATCGCGCGGCTGCGCGCACTGATCCGTCGCGCGAGCGGCAATGCCTCGTCGGAGCTGACCGCGGGCGACGTGCGGCTCGACACGCGCAGCGGCAAGGTGACGCGCGCGGGTGAGCCGGTGAAGCTGACCGCGCAGGAATATAAGCTGCTCAGCTACCTGCTGCACCACAAGGGCAAGGTGGTCAGCCGTACCGAGTTGATCGAACACATTTACGATCAGGATTTCGATCGCGATTCGAACACGATCGAGGTGTTTGTGACGCGTATTCGCAAGAAACTGGGGCAGGACGTCATCACGACGATCCGCGGGCTGGGTTACAGCCTGGAGGACCCGGACGCCTGAGGAACGCGCGGCGGTGGCGTCACCAATCCTGATCAGCCGGGCGTGCCTCGCCGACGCGGGCCGCGATCTGCTGCACCGTGGTCAATTGCGCGAAGCGGTTTTGGTTGGCCTCGACCACGCGCGCCATGCGCGGCTGTCGCGCAGTGAAGTTGACCGGCGTGACGCCAGCGGTGGCGTAGGAGGCGAGCAGGAGGCCGGCGAGCATCGAGACGACCAGGCCCCCCATGATGGCGACGATCATGGCAGGTACGTTTCTACCGTTGCGCATGGTGTTTCCTCCGATGCGCGGGTGAACCGGCGCCCGGCGGGTTGGTTCCGGAGCGAACCAGCGTGAGTGGCGGTGTGAGCGCGGGCTTGCGTACCCGCGGGTCGCTGTCGCGGCGCATGATCCTGATCGCGGCGGCGTGGATCTCGATCCTGTTGGCCGGCGGTGGCTTCGCGCTCGACCGCGTGCTGGTGGCGGCGGTGACGCGCAATGCCGATGACCAGCTCGGCTACGTGCTGCGCTCGCTGCTCGTGTCGGCCGAGATCGACACCGCGGGCGAGGTGACGTTCAACCGCGAGCCGGCCGACCAGCGGTTCCTCGAACCCTATTCGGGACTCTATTGGCAGGTGTCGGCGCCGGGACACGAGACCTGGCCGTCGCGCTCCTTGTGGGATCGGCAACTCGCTTACGGAGCACCGCACAACGACCGCAGCGTCCACAGCTACGACAGCCGGCAGTTCAAGGACGAGAAGCTGCGCGTCGTCGAGCAGGACGTGAAGCTGCCCGGCTCGCCGGTACGCTGGCGTTTCCAGGTCGCGTCCAGCCGCGAGGCGCTCGACGCGCAGATCACGGTGCTGCGCCGCACGTTGATCCGCAGCTTCCTGCTGCTCGGCCTGGGATTGGTGGCACTGGCCGCGTTGCAGACCTTCTACGGCCTGTTGCCGCTCAGGCGCGTGCGGCTAGCGATCGCGCGGATGCGCGCGGGACGCGCCAATCGCGTCGAAGGCGACATGCCGATCGAGGTGCAGCCGATGGTTGACGAGCTGAACGCGCTGGTCGAGCATAACGAGCGGCAGGCGGAGGAAGCACGCCGCCACGCCGGCAATCTCGCGCACGCGCTCAAGACGCCGCTGACCGTCATCATGAACGCGGCAACCGCCAACTCGGACGACCTGTCCGACACGGTGATCCGCGAAGCGCGCACGATGCGGCGACAGGTCGACCACCATCTGGCGCGCGCGCGTGCGGTCGGGCGGCGTGGCTCCGCGCACAGTCGCGCCGAGGTGTGGCCGAGCGTCGAGTCGGTCGAGCGAGCGGTACGCCGGCTCTACCCGCACGTCCGTGTCGACATGGATGGGCCGAAGGACCTGGTCGCGCACATCGAGCGGCAGGATCTAGACGAGATCATGGGCAATCTGGTCGAGAATGCCGCGAAATACGGTGGCGGCAGCGTGTTCGTGACCGTTGGCGCGCACTCGGGCTTCGTCGAGATCCAGGTCGAGGACGACGGGATGGGCATCCCCGAGGCCGACCGCGTCCGCATCTTTGATCGCGGCGTGCGGCTCGATTCGGGTAAGCCGGGCACGGGCCTCGGCCTCGCGATCGTGCGCGACGTGGCGGAGATCTACGACGGGACAGTCAGCCTGGAGGAGAGCGATGACTTGGGCGGGTTGCTCGTGCGGCTGCGGCTGCCGGCGGCGTCGACTGTGGACGAGGAGTGACGATGCGCGGTTACATGCGTAGCTTTCGTGATCGCGCGTCGCTCGGGTCCTAGTATATCTCGCGGCGCTTGCGCTAACGGCGCGCCATGGCGCACGCGCATCATCACGGTCACTCGCACCACCACGGACACGCGCACGGGCATAGTCACGGGCAGGGGCAGGGGCACGCCCATGCCGCGCCGCCCGAGCGCTGGGACCGCGCCTTCGCGATCGGCATCGGGCTCAACCTCGCTTACCTGATCGTCGAGGCGGTCGCGGGGTTGCTGTACGGCTCGGTCGCGCTGCTGGCAGATGCCGGCCACAATCTGTCGGACGTGCTCGGCCTCGCGATCGCCTGGGGCGGCGCGGCGCTGGCGCGGACCCCGCCGTCGAAGCGTTTCACCTACGGATTGAAGGGATCGACGATCCTGGCGGCACTCGTCAACGCGCTGCTGCTGCTCGTCGCGCTCGGCGCGATCGCGACCGAGGCGGTGCAGCGTTTCGCCGACCCGCCGCGCGTGGCCGGTTTGTCGGTCGCCGCGATTGCGGCCGGCGGGATCGCGGTCAATGCAGTGACCGCGTGGCTGTTCGCGCGCGGGCGCAAGGGCGACGTCAACATCCGCGGCGCCTTTCTCCACATGTTGTCGGACGCGCTCGTCTCTGCCGGAGTGGTGGTTGCGGGCGTGATCATCTGGGCGACCGGTGCCGGGTGGATCGACCCGCTGGTCAGCCTCGTCATCGCGGGCGTGATCTTCTGGCAGACCTGGGGATTGCTGCGCGAGACGGTGGAAATGTCGCTCGCCGCAGTGCCGCGCGGGATCGACTATGACGGCGTGCGCGCCGCGCTCGCCGATCTGCCGGGCGTGACCGAGGTGCACGACCTTCACATCTGGCCGATGTCGACGACCGAACCCGGGCTGACCGCGCATTTGTGCGTGCCGGCGGGGCACCCCGGCGACGCGTTCCTGCATCAGGTGCAGACGATGCTGCACGACCGTTACGGGATTGGCCACGCGACGATCCAGGTGGAGACGGGCGCCCACGCGTGCGACCTTGCCGATGAGCGGCGGGTCTGACGCGGGCTGAGCGACCGTTACCGTAGCGTAGGCGAACTGCGGTATGCGCCGCTCGCTTAGACGTCAGCGCTCACGATCGCTGATAATGCTTCCGGCTGGCTCACACTGAACCACGCCGAGAGGCAGACCGACGTGCCTTAGTAGGCGCGTGCGACCGCGAACTCGACCGCCTCGACCATCGCGTCCTTCGCCTTGCCGTTGGCGAACGGCCCCAGCGCGTCGATCGCGCGCTGTCCGTAGTGGCGCGCACGCGCCAGCGTATCGTCGACCGCGCGGGTCGAGCGCACCAGTTCGATCGCGTGCGCGAAATCGGCGTCGCTCGAGCGCCGACCCTCGATCGCGTCGCGCCAAAAGGTACGGTCCTCCGCCGATCCGCGCGCATAGGCGAGGATGACCGGCAAGGTTACCTTGCCCTCGCGGAAGTCGTCGCCCGCGTCCTTGCCCATCGTGCCCGCGTCCGAGGTATAATCGATTGCGTCATCGACGAGCTGAAACGCGATGCCGAGATAGCGGCCATAAGCGTCGAGCGCTTCCTCCTCGCTCTCCGGCCGATCGGCAACCACGGCGGCGATGCGGCACGCGGCGGCGAACAGGGCTGCGGTCTTCGCACCGATGATGTCGAGGTAGCGATCCTCGCCCAGGTCAACGCGGCGCACCGCGGTCAATTGGTTGACCTCGCCTTCCGCGATCACTGCGGAGGCGTGGCTCAGGATCTTGAGCGATTTCAGGCTGTCGGCCTCCACCATCAACTCGAACGAGCGGCTGAACAGGAAGTCGCCGACCAGCACGCTGGCGGGGTTGCCCCAGATGATGTTGGCGGTGCGCTTGCCCCGGCGCAGGTCGGAGCCGTCGACCACGTCGTCATGAAGCAGCGTGGCGGTGTGAATGAACTCCACCGCGGCGGCGAGCCGGTGGTGACGCGATCCGGTGTAGCCGATCAGCTTCGCGCTCGCGAGCGTCAGCATCGGACGCATCCTTTTGCCGCCGCCCGCGATGAGATGCCCGGCGAGTTTGGGGATCAGCGGGATCTGCGACTGCATGCGGTCGAGAATGACCGCGTTGACGGCGTTCATGTCGGCGGCGACCAGATCGATCATCGGATCGAGCGAAGGGGTGCGGCCCGAAAGGCGATGGATCGATGCGCTCATCTTCCCGCGCGTGTACGAGCGGAGGTCGGGGCAAGGCAAGTCGCGATAGAGCGCAAGTCGCAACCGGCAGCCAGGCACGATCGAACCTTGCGGGACGCGCCGCCTTGCGCGACACCGGCGCGCAGGAGGACCGCATGAGCGACGACGTGCTGAAAGGTTACCGCAAGAGCATCGACAACATCGATGCCGCGCTCGTCTGCCTGCTCGCCGAGCGGTTCAAGATCACGCAGGCAGTGGGGCGGCATAAGGCGGGCAGCGGGCTTCCCGCCGCCGATCCGGGGCGCGAGGAGCAGCAGATCGCGCGGTTGCGTCAATTGGCGCAGGACGCCGAGCTTGATCCGGAATTCTCCGAGAAGTTCCTGCGCTTCATCATTGACGAGGTGATCCGCCACCACCGCGCGGTTGCTGCCAACTGACCGGCTCGACTTCATAACCTATGTTGGCTATCGGGTCATGATGACTGACCAGCCGGACGCCCGTTTTCGCCGCATCGTCTATGCCAGCACGGCTACCGCGCGCACCGACGACGACACGCAGATCGATATCCTGCGGCAGTCACGCGCGAACAATGGTTTGAACGGTATCTCGGGTATCCTGCTGTCCGATGGTCGGCGTTTCCTGCAGGTGCTGGAAGGTACGCCCGAGGCGATCGCGCACGTGTTCGCGCAGATCAGCGCCGACCCGCGCCACGGCGAGGTGCGCACGTTGCACGACGAACTCGACTCACGCCGCATCTTCAGCGGGTGGACAATGGCGAGCATGTCGGACGACCGGCAGACCGAGGCGATCCGCGAGCGGTTGCAGGTGCTGCTGCGCAGCGCACCCGAAGGCATCCGCGACGAGTTCGAGGACATTCTGCGCACGGTGTCGTGACGTGAAGCGGGCCGTGCGGATGCGCGGCAAGTAATGAGGCCGCCGAACTGTCGTGCTGGCGCGCTTCGTGCGGCTGGCTCACCCGCGTCGATCTGCGCCGGTCGGTGAACGCCATCTCCCCGGCCTGACCTGCGACTAGGTGCCTCCGACGACAAGCACGCGATGCAGCCTGGATGGTCGCCTTCTCGGCCCCGAGCAGATCGGCTGCGCGCTTACCTCACGCGAACAGCTCGGCCAGGAAGTTCTGCATCGCCTGCCAGCTGCGGCGATCGGCGCGTTCCTCGTAGGCGACGCCGGGCGTGGTCGAGCCTTTCATGCTGTGGTCGGTGAAGGCGTGGCCGGCATGACCGTAGGCGTGGATTCGCCAGTCGGCGCCGCTGTCGGTCAGTTCTTGGCCAAGTGACACGACCGTCTCGGGCTTGCCGAGTGGATCGTCCCGACCGTGACAAATCAGTAGCTTGGCCGTCATGGGTGAGACATTGTCGTAATCGGGTCGGTCATAGACGCCGTGAAAGCTGACGCCGCCGAGCACGTCCAAACCGCTCCGCGCCATGTCGAGCACGCACTTGCCACCGAAGCAGAAACCGATTGCCGCGGTTCGGCTGGCGTCCACCTCGGGTTGTGCCTTCAACGCCGCGAGGCTCGCGGCTAGGCGGTCACGGAGCAACGCGCGGTCGGCGTTCATTTCGTCCATGTAGCGCGACGATCCCGGGCTGCGCTGTGTCCGCTTGCCCTGGCCGTTGACGTCGCAGGCGAAGGCGGCGTAGCCGAGCGCGGCGAGCGCCTCCGCCTTGGCGTTGTCCTCTTCCTTCTGGCCGAGAATGTTGGGGATCACCAGCACGCCCGGCCGCGCGCCCGCCAGCGCGTCGTCCCACGCGAACACCCCTTCGAAGCGGCCGCCCGGACCGTCGTGGATCAGCGTTCTGCGCTCGACTGCCATGTCTATTCTCCGCGCTTGTTCGGTGATGCCGGCGCGCTAAACCGGCACCCAACACCCTGACAGCGGAGCGCGCAAGTGCAGGTACGTCGCGACACACCGACCAATCCCGTGGTGGCGCCGCTGCTCGCCGCGCATGTCGCCGAACAGCGCGCGGGCACGCCCGCTGGCTTCTCCTTCGCGCTGGATGACGCAGCGCTGTCCGCAGAGGACGTCACCTTCTGCACCGCGTGGGATGGCAACACGCTCGCCGGCATGGGTGCGTTGAAGCGATTCGGTGACGCAGCGGGCGAGGTGAAGTCGATGCGTAGCACGCATGAAGCGCTTGGTCGCGGTGCGGGACATGCGATCCTGTCAGCTATCGTGGCGGCGGCGCGCGAGGAGGGGATGTCGGACCTTTACCGGGAGACCGGCACCACCCCGGCTTACGACGCCGCGATCCGGCTCTACACGCGCGCGGGTTTCGTGCCGTGCGAAGCCTTCGCCGATTACCGTACCAGCCCGCACAACCACTTTTTCCGCCTGAGGCTGTAAGCGTCCCGGCTTGCCCGCCACCGCCGCTTTCCCCTAGCGAGGGAGCGATCGCCGCCGTCGCGCGGCCCCGCAGAGAGGTTCCATCGATGCCCACGCTCGTCCTGATCCGCCACGGCCAATCGTCGTGGAACCTGGAGAACCGCTTCACCGGATGGTGGGACGTCGACGTGACCGAGAAGGGCGTGGCCGAGGCGCGCGCGGCGGGTGCGTTGATGGCGGCGAAGGGCCTCGACTTCGACCAGACCTTTACCAGCCTCCAGACGCGCGCGATCAAGACGCTCAACCTGGCGCTTGAGAAAATGGGGCGGCTTTGGCTGCCGGTCGAGAAACATTGGCGGTTGAACGAGCGGCATTACGGCGGGCTGACCGGGCTCGACAAGGCGGAGACGGCCGCCAAGCACGGTGACGAGCAGGTCCATGTCTGGCGTCGCAGCTTCGACGTGCCGCCGCCGGTGATGGAAGCGGGCAGCGAATACGATTTGTCGAACGACCGTCGCTACGCCGGCATCGACGTGCCTGCGACCGAGAGCCTGAAGGACACGATCGCGCGCGTGCTGCCTTACTGGGATCAGCGGATCGCGCCGGCGTTGAGGGACGGGCAGCGCGTGCTGATCTCCGCCCACGGCAATTCGCTGCGCGCGTTGGTCAAGCATCTGAGCGGCATTCCTGACGACGAGATCACCGGGCTGGAGATCCCGACTGGTCAGCCGATCGTCTACGAACTCGACGCCGACCTGAACGCGACCGATCGTTATTATCTGAGCGAACGCTAAGCCGAAGTGGCGCGGCTCAGGCGGGTTCGAGCAATCGTTCAGCCTGGGCGCGTGCCTCGTCGGTGACGGTTGCGCCCGACAGCATCCGCGCGATCTCCTCGCGGCGCTCGGCCGCGGAGAGCGGGCGGACGCCGGTGCGGGTGACCTTGCCGTCGTTGCTCTTGGCGATCAGCAGGTGCGCCGCCCCGCGCGCCGCGACCTGCGGCGAGTGCGTCACGACGAGTAATTGCGCGCGCGTCGCCAGCCGTGCCAGACGATCGCCAATCGCGCTCGCCACCGCGCCGCCGACGCCGCGGTCGATCTCGTCGAAGATCATCGTCGCGGCACCGCCCTGCTGCGCCAGCGCGACCTTGAGTGCCAGGATGAAGCGCGACAGCTCGCCGCCGCTGGCGATCTTGGCGAGCGGCGCGAACGGCGCGCCGGGGTTGGTCGAAATCTCGAACTCGACGCGGTCGCGCCCGGCGGGCGACCACTCGCCTTCGCCGAGGGCTGCGACCACCGTGCGGAAGCGCGCGGCATCGAGCTTCAACGGCGCCAACTCGCCCGCGACCGCGGCGTCGAGCCGCTTCGCTGCGGCGGTGCGCTGTTTGGTCAGCGCGTCGGCGGCAACGACATAGGCGGCGCGCGCCTTCTCGACCCGTGTTTCCAGCCCGGCCAGCCCTTCCTCGCCCGCGTTCAATCGCTCGAGTTGCGCACGCTGGCGATCGGCGAGCGCGGCGAGGTCGTCGGGCTGGACGCGGTGCTTGCGTGCCATCGCGCGCAGCTCGAACAACCGCGCCTCGTCCTCCTCCAATTGACGTGGATCGTGCATCAGCGCGGCGGCGGCGTCGCGCAGTTTCTCCTCGGCGACCGAACCCTCGATTACTGCACGGTCGATTGCGGCGAGCGCCTCGGCAAGCGCGGGGTGATCCTCCGCAATCCGTTCGAGCACGCGCGCGGCCTGGCGCAACTGCGTCATCGCTCCGTCGCGCCCGTCGACGTGGCCGGTGACGTCGTTTAGGTCATCGGCGATCTTCTCGGCGCGCTGCATGCCGCGGCGGCGCTCGGCGAGCGCTTCTTCCTCGCCGGGTTCGGGCGCGAGCTTGTCGAGTTCGGCGACGGCGTGTTCGAGCCACTCGCGGTCGCGCTGCGCAGTCGCGATCTCGGCTTGCGCGTCGTCCAGCGCGACGGCGGCGGCACGCCACGCAGCGTGCGCCGCGGATACTTTGGCGACGTCGGCGCGCGCGAAGGCGTCTAGCAGTGCGCGATGACCGGCGGGCGCGAGCATGCCGCGGTCGTCGTGCTGTCCGTGGATCTCGACCAGCATCTGCCCGATCTCGCGCAGCAGCGCGGCGGAGGCAGGCTGGTTGTTGACGAAGGCGCGGCTGCCGCCATCGGCCTTGACGATGCGGCGGACAATCAGCGGCTCGCCCGGCTCGGCGTCGAGGCCGTTCTCCTCCAGCACGGCGGCGACACCCTGCGGTGCTTCGAAGGTCGCGGTGACGCTCGCCTGCTGCGCACCGTGGCGCACCAATCCGCTGTCGCCGCGGCGCCCGAGCGCGAGGCCGAGCGAATCGAGCAGGATCGACTTACCCGCGCCGGTTTCGCCGGTCAGCACGCCCAGCCCGTCGCCGAACTCAAGGTCGAGCGCTTCGATCAACACCACGTCGCGAATGGAAAGGGCGGTCAGCATAGGTCGCCAACGCCTTTAGCGCAGATCGGGCGCGAAGTTACCCTTTTTGTTCCGCGAACATGCACGTCGCGCCCCTTACGGGGTCGGCGTGCTCGACGTCGGATTGGGGGTGTTCGCGGGCGAGGTCGTGTCGGGCGGCAAGGTGCCCGCGGGATCGCCGCCGGTGGTCGCTGGCGTGACCGCGTTCGGCGCATCGGCCTTGGCCGGCACGCTGGTGGTCGCTTCGCCCGCGACCGTCGTGGTGCGCGTGCCCGGCGGCACCACCTGCGCGCCCGGCGCGAGCGGCGCGATCGCGGTCGAGGGATATTCACGCATCAGCTTGTAGGCGCGCTGATACCAGTCGGAGCCCGGGTAATTGGCGCCGAGCACAGCGGCGGCCTTCTCGGCCTCGTTGCGGACGCCGAGCGCGAGATAGGTTTCGGTCAGTCGCATCAGCGCCTCGGGCGCGTGCGTGGTGGTCTGATATTCGTCAATCACCTTGCGGAAGCGCAGCGTCGCGGACAGCCACTGCCGGCGGCGTTCGTAGAAACGGCCGACCTCCATTTCCTTGCCCGCGAGGTGATCGCGCACGAGGTCGAGCTTCAGCCGCGCATCGGCGGCGTAGCGCGTGTTGGGGTAGCGCCGAACGAGTTCGCCGAGCGATTCCTGCGCCTGCGTGGTGATCTTCTGATCACGCGTCACGTCGCTGATCTGCTCGTAATAGCTCAGCGCGACGAGGTAATAGGCGTAGGGCGCATCGCGGTTGCCCGGGTGGACCGATAGGAAGCGCTGCGCACCCTGGATCGCGTTGGTGTAATCGCGCGCGAGATAATAGCTGAACGCACCCATCAACTGCGCGCGGCGCGCCCAGACCGAATAAGGATGCTGGCGCTCGACCTCGTCGAACAGCGCGGCCGCTTCCTTGTAGCGCCCCTGATCCAGCCGCGTCTTCGCCGAGGTATACAAGGTGCCGACGTCGCGCGCGACATAGGGCAGGTCGGTGCCGGCTTTGCTGCGCGCGCAGCCCGCGATGGGAAGCGCGAACGCGGCGATCAGCGCGACGGTTAGGCCACGAGCAAGCGGGGCACGAGCCGAAAGGCCACGAACGGGAAGGGTACGCATCGGCATCGGCCTTAGCGCATGCGAGTGCGCGCGAACAACGGCTTTCGCAGGCGCGGGCGACGGGGCGTTCACCGTGCAGCGGTAAGCTTTGTTGCTCGCGCGCGGCAACGGACGTGATATCGCACGCGTTGATACCGTTTCCGTTACCATCAGGAGTTCCCATGCCCGCCACCCTGCTTGCCACCAAGCGCGTCGAGAAGCCGTGGGGCCGGCACACGCTCTATCCTGGCTTCCCCGATCCGTCGCCCGAGGGCGAGCCGATCGGTGAGGTGTGGTTTCAGTCGCCGCACCCGGAAGAATCGGAGTTGCTGATCAAATATCTGTTCACCAGCGAGAAATTGTCGGTGCAGGATCACCCGTCGGACGAGGAAGCGCAGAAGCGCGGCCTGCCGCGCGGCAAGGACGAGTGCTGGACGATCCTGGACGCCGAGCCCGATTCGACGATCGCGATCGGCCCGCTCGCGCCGATGACCGCCGATGAACTGCGGGAAAGTGCGCTCGACGGATCGATCGAGCACAAGCTCGATTGGAAACCGGTGAAGAAGGGCGACTTCTTCTACTCGCATTCGGGCGTGATCCACGCGATCGGCGCCGGGCTGACGCTGATCGAGGTACAGCAGAATTCCGACACGACGTACCGCCTGTACGATTACGGCCGCCCGCGCGAACTGCACCTAGACGACGGGATTGCGGTCGCGGAGCTGACGCCGTGGACGCCGCCGAGCGCGCCGGGCGAGGTCGAGCCGGGTCGCACGATCCTGGTCGAAGGGCCAAAGTTTGTGCTGGAGCGCTGGACCGGCGGCGACCGGGAGATCGACTTGCCCGAGGGTAAGACCGGCTGGCTGGTGCCGATCAAGGGTGAGGGCGTCGTCGCAGGCGTCGCGTGGAAGGCGGGCGAGTGCGTTACCGTGACGGGCACGGAGAAGATGCACGCGTCGAACGATGCCGATCTGCTGTTCGCTTACGTAGGTGATCATCGCATCTGATTGCGCATGAGCCCGGCGGACCTGACGCGCCGGGCTGACTAACGGTGGAAACATGAGCGGGCGAGATGCTGGAGCATCTCGCCCGCTCCTCGTTCAGATCGCGCCCGAGAAGGTGTCGCACGCCGCAGGGTCACCGCTTTCCATGCCGCGGCGCAACCAGAACTGGCGCTGCGCCGAGGTGCCGTGGGTGAAGCTGTCGGGTACGACGCGGCCCTGCGCCTCGCGCTGGAGCGTGTCGTCGCCGATCGCTTGCGCGGCGCGCATGCCTTCCTCGACATCGCCTGGCTCCAACCGGTCGCGGTTCTTCGCCGCCCACACGCCAGCGTAGCAATCCGCCTGCAGCTCGAGCCGGACCGAGGCGGCGTTGCCCTCCGTCTCGCTGCTGCTGCGCTGGACCTGCTGCACCTTCTCCGACGTGCCGAGCAAGTTCTGGATGTGATGGCCGAATTCGTGCGCGACGACGTAATATTGCGCGAAGTCGCCCGGCGCCTTGAAGCGGTTGGTCAGCTCGTTGAAGAAACCGGTGTCGAGATAAATGTCGCTGTCCGTGGGGCAGTAGAACGGCCCCATCGCGCTCTGTGCCGCGCCGCAGCCGGACTGGCCCTGGCCGCTGAAGAAACGCAAGCCCGGTGCGCGGAAACGCTGGCCCGACTGCGCGAAGATCTGCTCCCAGGTATTTTCGACATTGCTGAATGCGTTGCAGGTCGCGCGCCGCTCGGGGCTGGCGTCGCAGATCTGTTGCACGCTGCCGCCGCCCGACTGCTGGCCGACCTGTGTCGAGGGGGCGCTGCCTCCGCCGCCGCCGAGGATGCCGCCCAGCCCGCCGAGGCCGCCGCCGAATACCGCCATCAGGATCAGCACGACGACGATCCCGCCGCAGCCGAACCGGCTTCCGATCAGCGGCAGCAGCCCGAACAACAGGCCTCCGCCGCCCCCGCCGCCGAAGCCGCCGCGCGAGGTGGCATCGCCGACGTCGATGTCGTTGTCGTAATCGTCGAGCCGCATGGCTGCCCCCCGTAAAATCGTTGCTGTTGCGGCATGAACCCCTCTGGCCGGCTCCGGGTTGCAACCGGCGGGCTAGTGGTCGATGCAGGTTAGGAGGAGAGGGCCATGTTCCTGAAGGGTAAGAGCGCGATCGTCACCGGGTCGACCTCGGGCATCGGCCTCGCGATCGCGCGTGCGCTGGCGGCTGAGGGCGCGAGCGTCATGCTGAACGGTTTCGGCGAGGCCGACACGATCGAGCAGGCACGTGCGGAGATCGAAGCGACGAGCGGCGCACGTGCGCTCCACGATGCGGCCGACATGACCAAGCCCGACGAGATCGTGGCGATGGTCGCGCGCTGCCACGACGAACTCGGCGGTCCCGACGTGCTCGTCAACAATGCCGGCATTCAGTACGTCGCCCCGGTTCACGACTTTCCGGTCGAGAAATGGGACGCGATCCTGGCGATCAATCTGTCGAGCGCGTTTCACGCGATGCGCGCGGCGGTGCCGTTGATGCGCGAGAAGGGCTGGGGACGGATTATCACGACCGCGAGCGCGCATAGTCTGGTCGCCAGCCCCAACAAGGCCGCCTATGTCGCGGCCAAGCACGGCGTCGCTGGATTGACCAAGGCGGTCGCGCTCGAGAATGCGACCCACGGCATCACCGTCAACTGCATCTCGCCCGGCTACGTCTGGACCCCGCTGGTCGAGAGCCAGATCCCCGACACGATGAAGGCGCGCGGGCTGACGCGCGAGCAGGTGATGAACGACGTGCTGCTCGCCGCGCAACCGACCAAGGAGCTCGTGACGCCCGAGCAGGTCGCCGCCTTCGCACTATTCCTGTGCCGCGACGAGGCAAAGGCGATCACGGGTGCGAACCTGTCCGCGGACGGCGGCTGGACTGCGGCGTGAGGGCCAAGCGGCTCGCCTGCGCCGTGCTGGTGCTGGCGGTGCTCGGTGGATGTGGCGCGGGAGATGCTGGTACGACCGTTCAGTCGGCCGCGGACGAGCCGGCCGCGCAATCAGTCGGTGACGTGCGTGGCTGGCGAGCGGTCGCGACGGTGGCCGACCGCCACCGGCTGCGCGAATGGCGCGCCGCCTGGATCGCGGCGCTCGGCAAGGCACGCGGCAGTGGCGCGGGGGCCAGGATCGACGCCGACGCATCGCTCTACGCCTATGACACGGCACTGTCCGATCCGCTGCCGCCCGCGGGCGATTACCGCTGCCGCACGGTGAAGCTCGGCGCCAAGACGATCGGCGGGCTCGATTATGTCGCCTACCCGTTCTTTCGCTGCCGCGTCGCCGTCGAAGGAGGCGAGGTGACGCTCGCCAAGCTGACCGGATCGCAGCGGATGATCGGCACCCTCTATCCGCACGACACAGCACGGGCGGTGTTCCTGGGCACGATCGCGCTCGGCGACGAGCGGGGCGCGATGCGGTACGGGCGCGACGCGACGCGCGATGTCGCGGGCTGGGTCGAGCGGATTGGGCCGGCGCACTGGCGTGTCGCGCAACCGTATCCGGCGTTCGAATCGACGCTCGACGTGTTGGAGTTGGTGCCGGCGTAAAGCGACCGCGCTATTCGGTGTCGGGCTTCTTGCCCTTCATCGTGCCGGGGTCGGACACGGGGGCGTCGATCGGGCGGACGCCGTCGATCTGGGGGAGCGTGGCGAGATAATCCTTCCCGACCTTGTCGATCACGCTGACGTGGCCGACGTTGGCATTCTCCACCGCGAGCAGGAAGCTACTCGGCTTCTTCATCAGCTTGGGATGATCTAGGCCGTCGAGACCGCTCGCCCGTGCCGCTTCGCGTACGAAGTGGACGCAGTTGCGCTTGCCCAGATTGTAGGTGCTGTCGCCGGTCTTCTCGCTCCACCCCGCGATCAGCCGCAGCACCGCGTCATATTGCGCGTCGGTCAGCGTGACCGCGAAGCGCACGTGACTGCCGTTCATGTAGTTGAGCTTGGGCGTCTCGACGCGACCTTTGACGTTGCCGAACAGCAGCGCCGGGGTGACCGACTGCGCGGTGAAGCCGTAGCTCGCGTCGACCGCAGGCCCGCCGCGATCGGGCGCGCCGCGCAGCATGAAGAAGGCGTGCGGAAAGTAATTGCCGAAATCGCGATTCCAGAAGGTGATCGTCACCGCCGCCTGCGCGGGCAATGCAGTGACGAGCAGCAGCATGGCACCGATGGCGCCGGCGAGCCGGTTAAACAGCGTCATCGCGCGGCGGCTCCGTCCGAGATCGCGTCGCTCGCCTTTTCGGGGCGGATGTAGATCGAGGACAATCGCGGTTCCGTCTTCTTCAGCGTTTGTTCGATCTGCTCGATCATCATCTCGCCCTGACCCATCGTCAGACTGTCGTCGAAATCGGCGCTGATCGCAACGAAGATGCTGTCGGGCGCGGTGTGGATCGTGCGGACGTGGTTGACCGCGGTGATCGCCGGGTGCGCCGCGACTGCCTCGCGTACGCGCGCGACCACCTGCGGGTCGGCACGCTCGCCGATCAACAGCCCCTTCGACTCGCGCGCCAGCAGCGCCGCGACGATGCCGAGAACGATTCCGATCGCGATCGAGGCGTAACCGTCGATCCGCGGATCGCCGAACGCGTGGCTCGCCCATACGCCGATCGCAGCGATCACCAGTCCGGCGAGCGCGGCCGAGTCCTCGAACAGCACGATGAAGCCGGCGGGATCTTTCGACTGGTGGATTGCCTGCCACCAACCCAGATCGCCCTTGGACGCCTTGAACTCGCGCCGCGCGATCCACCACGACGATCCCTCCAGTGCGAAGGATATTGCGATCACGACATAGTTGATCGTCGGATCGGTCAGCGCCTCCGGCTCGATGATGTGGAGATAGCCCTCGTAGACCGAGACGCCGGCGCCGATCGCGAAGATCAGGATCGCGACCACGAACGCCCAGAAATACAGCTCGCGCCCGTAGCCGAACGGGTGGGCGGCGTCCGCGGGGCGCTTGGCGCGTTTCTGGCCGTAGAGCAGCAGCACCTGGTTGCCGCTGTCCACGACCGAGTGGACGCCCTCGGTCAGCATCGACGACGAGCCGGTCATGCCGGCCGCGACGAATTTCGCCACCGCGATACCCAGGTTGGCAGCCAGTGCGCCGAACAGGACGATGTTGTCGCGGATACGTGCGGTGAGGTCGGACAGCGTGCGGGTTCCCGGGTTAGTTCGGGCGTGTAAACAATTGTGTCGCCAAGTCGTTCATCGCCGCGTTGCGGGGGCGCGGGCGACGCGATACGCCTTCGGCATGACGCCACGCCTCACGCTCGCCGCGCTCGCGCTGTCCACCGCTACTGTCGCACATGCGCAGGAGCGCGTGACCCCGATGACCCCCGATGTGGTCGCGTCCTACGATCAGGTCCGCGCGCAGGCGGATTACATCAAGCGCGTGGTGATGGTGCCGATGCGCGACGGGACCAAGTTGTACACTGTCATCCTGATGAAGAAGGGCACGCGGAACGGCCCGATCCTGTTGTCGCGTACGCCCTATGACGCGGCCGGGTCCACCGCGCGTACGGCGAGCCAGCGGCTGGTCGACATCCTGCCGGTGATGGACGCGGAGTTCGTGGAGGACGGCTATGTCCGCGTTTATCAGGACATTCGCGGGATGCACCATTCGGAAGGGCAGTTCGTCATGACGCGGCCGCTATCGGGGCCCCTCAACTCGACCGGCATCGACGAGTCGACCGACGCCTATGACACGATCGATTGGCTGGTGAAGAACGTGCCCGAGGGAAACGGCAAGGTCGGCGTGATCGGTAGCAGCTACCTGGGCTTCACCACCTTGATGGCGGAAATCAATCCGCATCCCGCGCTCAAGGCCGCGATGCCGCAGAGCCCGATGGTCGACACCTGGATCGGCGACGACGATTTCCACAACGGCGCGTTTCGCGTCGGGACGCTCGACTACGCAGTGGAGATGAGCACCGGCCACGGCGACGCGGGCGCGAAGATCGCGCGCGGGGCAGGGGACGATTACACCACCTACCTGAACGCAGGCTCGATCGGCGACTATGCGCGGGCATGGGGGATCGAGAACTACCCCACCATGCGCAAGGTGATGGAGAACCCGGCCTATACCGATTTCTGGTCGTTGCAGGCGGTCGACAAATGGATGGCGGCGCGGCCGCTGACCGTGCCGACGATGCTGGTGGTCGGGCAGTGGGACCAGGAGGACAGCTACGGCGCGCCCGCGGTGTACGAGGCGCTGGAGCCAAAGGACACGGCCAACAACATGGTGTCGCTGGTGATCGGGCCGTGGCGGCATTCGGGCGTCAACCATTACGGCTATGATCTGGGCGCGCTGACGTTCGACGGCGATACCGCGCTGCAGTTCCGTCAGCGCTACATGAAGCCGTTCTTCGACCATTATCTGCGCGGCACGCCCGCCGCGATCCCGCCGGTGCTGACCTATGCGACGGGCGCGAACCGGTGGCAGGTGTCGCCGAAGTGGCCGATGGGGACGCCGACGCCGCTCTACCTCGGCGCGAACGGCACTGCCTCGTTCGCGAAGCCGGCGGGCGCGGGGAGCACCAGCTACGTGTCCGATCCCGCCAGCCCGGTGCCATTCCTGCCGCGCCCGATCGACATCGGCGACGGCGACCAGTGGAAGACGTGGCTGGTGCGCGACCAGCGTTTCGTCGCCGGCCGCCCCGACGTGGTCGACTGGCAGACGGGCGCGCTCGACAAGCCGGTCCACATCATGGGCGCGCCTGAGGTCAATCTGTTCGCCGCCACCAGCGGCAGCGACAGCGACTGGGTGGTGAAGGTGATCGACGTCTATCCCGACACGCTGCCCGAGCCGGCGAGCCAGGGATCGAAGCCCGCGATGACCGGCTACCAACTGCCGATCGGAATCGAGATCTACCGCGGGCGCTACGTTCACGGACGTGCGACACCCGCGAAGCTGACGCCGGGGAAAGTCGAGAACTACCGTTTCGCGCTGCCGAACGTCGACCACGTGTTCCTGCCGGGCCACCGCATCATGGTGCAGGTGCAGTCGAGCCTGTTCCCGCTCTACGACCGCAATCCGCAGACGTTCGTACCCAACATCTTCAACGCGAAACCCGGCGACTATAAGGCTGCGACGCAGCGCGTGACCTGGGGTGGTGCGCAGGCGAGTTCGGTGCTGCTGCCGATCGTCGACGATGCCGCGGCGGCGCAGGTGACGGCGGCCCGTTAGAGGATCAGAACCGCCAGGCGAGCGTCACAGGAATGATGTGGTTGACGTAGGTCCGTTCGGGGCGAAACACGTGCTCGTTGTAATAAGCGACGTTGAGTGTCGCCTGATCGGTCAGTTCGGTCGACAGCGTCGCGGTCAGGCGTAGCTGGTCGAGTGTGCGCGGCGCGTCGCTGTTGCGGTTGATCGTCACGAACGGCTCGGCCGCGCCCGAGATCTCGACCATGTCGCTGATCGGCAGCGTCAGGCGGACCTGCTGGCGCAGTCGCCACGCCATGTTGCCGCTGTTGCGAAAGAACCGCGCTTCCGCACGGGCGCGCAGTGTGAGGTCGAATGGACCGAGCGCGCCGGCACGCCAATCGAGCTGTCCCGTGGCGCGCTGTTCGAAACCGTTGCGGCGATCGTGGTTGAACGTTTCGGCACGAACGTAGCCGAGCCAGATCGTCGCCTTGTCCGACAGCGCGCGGCCGGCTTGCAGGCGCACGAGCAATTGCCGTTCGCGGTTGTCCGTCGCGCTCCGGCCCGAGATGTCGCTGGCGAGCGACCAGCCGTCCGCTACCCGACCGGTGAGCTGAAGCTGCGACCACGCCTGCACGCCGCGCGCGAACGCGGGTGTGGCGGCGAGCGCGGCGAGCAGCAGCCCGCCGGCGGCTGCCACCGATCGCGCGATCAAACGCCCGCGTCGGTCAGGCGGGCGAGTTGATCGTCGCTGAGACGCAGGTCCATCGCGGGCAGCAGGTCGGCGATCTGCTCCGCCGAGGTGGCGCTCGCGATTGGCGCGGTGACGCCGGGTTGCGCGATCAGCCACGCCAGCGCGAGCTGCGCGTGTGTCGCGCCGGTTTCCTCCGCCACGTCGTCCATTGCGGCGAGCATCGCTTGCCCCTTGCCCTCCAGAAGCTCGGCCATCCGCCCACCGCGCACGCTCTTGTTCAGGTCGTCGGCGGAGCGATACTTTCCGGTCAGGAAGCCAGAGGCGAGCCCGTAATAGGGTACGACGCCGATGTTGTACTCGACGCAATAGCTCTGCAGCTCGCCCTCGAACTTGGTGCGGCTGACGAGGTTATATTCGGGCTGAAGCACCTGGTAGTGCGGCAGCCCCGCGGCGCGCGCGCCCTCGATCGCCGACTTCAACCGTGCGGCGTGGAAGTTGGACGCGCCGAGCACGCGCACCTTGCCCGCCTCGACCAATTTGGCAAACGCTTCCGCCACCGCGTCCTGCGGGGTCGAGTCATCGTCCTGATGCGCGAAATACAGGTCGATATAATCGGTGCCGAGCCGCCGGAGCGAGGCGTCGCATGCGGCGGCCATACGGGCCGGCGACAGCTTCTCGCCGCCGTCACTCGGCATCATCCCGACCTTGGTCGCGATCTGCACGCGGTCGCGCTTGCCGCCGGTGCGCAACCACTCGCCGATCATCGTTTCCGATTCGCCGCCGTGGTGGCCGGGCACCCAGGCGGAGTAAACGTCCGCGGTGTCGATCATCGTGCCACCGCCGTCGACAAAGGCATCGAGCACCGCAAAGCTCGCGTCGCGGTCGGCGGTCCAGCCGAACACGTTGCCGCCGAGCACCAGCGGCGGGATCTTGAGATCGGACGCGCCGAGACGGCGAAGGTCGGTCATTGTTCGTTCTCCACGGCGGCATTGTCGCCGGCATCTTCCCGCGCGACGCTATTGGCGTCGAGCATCTCGGCAGCGCGATTGAGCGCCTGGTCCTGATCGGCCGTCAGCTGCCCAGGCTGGTCGGGCGACGAGCAGGCGGCGAGCGCTGCCAGCCCTGCCGCCGCCAAGAACCGTCGCATCAACGCCGCATCGCGTTGCCGGTGTCGCTTAGCGCGTTGCCGGTGGCATCGGTCGCCGCATCGGCGGTGTTGGCAGCGGCGTTGCCGGCGCGGTCCATCGAATTGGCAGCATTGTCGAGTGCGGCGTCGCTCGCCGCCTGCACGTCGTTCACCGCATTGGCTGTCGTGGCGCTGGTGTCGGCAGCGACCGCGTTGGCGGCCTCGGCACTCTCGTTCTGCGCCTTCTGGCTGCACGCGGCGAGTGAAAGCGTGGCGGCAGCGAGTGCGATGACGAGCTTAATGACCTGTCCCCTTCGTTGATCGAACGCGCCAACGCCGCAAGCCGGCGCTTGGCTCCGGTACAGGACTTCGTTGACCGCATATAAAGATATCTTTATATCTCGATCCCATGGACGCCGCGCTGGACATCTTTCGTGCCCTTGCCGACAGTTCGCGGCTGCGGATCGTCTGTCTGCTGCGCACAATGGAGCTGTCGGTCGGCGAGCTCGCACAGGTGCTGGGGCAGAGCCAGCCGCGTGTCAGCCGGCACGTCAAGATCCTGACTGACGCAGGGCTAGCCGAGCGGCGCAAGGAAGGAAGTTGGGTATTCGTCGCGCTGGGCGACGAGGCGCGCGTTGCGCCGGTGCTTGCAGCGTTGGATGCATGGGACGCGTCGGACCGACAGGCGAGCGCGGATGCGGCTCGGCTCGCGGCAGTGCGCGCCGATCGTGCGGCGGCGGCGGCGGGCTGGTTCGAGAGCCACGCACGCGAGTGGGACGCGATCCGTTCGCTCCACATCGCCGAGGAGCAGGTCGAGGCGGCGATGGTCCGCGTGCTGGCGGGCGAGCCGATCGGGCGCTTGATCGACATCGGCACGGGCACGGGCCGGATGATCGAGCTATTCGCGCGTGCGGCGACGACGGCGCTTGGCATCGATCGCAGTTCGGAGATGCTGCGGCTGGCGCGCGCGAAGCTCGGCGAGCAGGGGCTGGGTAATGCCGAGCTGCGCCAGGCCGATCTTTACGCATTGCCGCTGGGTGATGGCGGCGCGGATGTGGCGATCCTCCACCACGTGCTGCACTTCGCGCAGCAGCCGGGTGCCGCGATCGCGGAAGCGGCGCGGGTGCTGTCGCCGGGTGGGCGGTTGCTGATCGCCGATTTCGCGCCGCACGATCGCGAGGAATTGCGCACGCAGGATGCGCACACGCGACTGGGCTTCTCCGACGCGCAGATCGAGGGCTGGTTTGCCGCCGCCGGGTTGATGCCTGCGCGGATCGAGACGTTGGAGGGCGGCGAACTGACAGTGAAATTGTGGCTCGGGCGCCAGGCGGGGCGCGCAGGCGAGGTGAAGGCAGCATGACCAAGCAGGTGAACGAAGCGGTGCTGGCACACGACGGCCCGCTCTACGCCGATGTGGGCGGCGATATCGACGTGAGCTTTGAGTTCTCGCCGCCCAAGACCGACAAGGCGGAGGAGAATCTATGGCAATCGATCGCCACGCTTCAGCCGCTGTCCCCGCGCTTCCTGTCGGTCACCTACGGCGCGGGCGGATCGACGCGCGACCGCACCCACGCGACGGTGGCGCGGATCGCGCGCGAGACCGACGTGCCGGCGGCAGCGCACCTCACCTGCGTCGAGGCGACGCGCGAGGAACTGGACGGAATCGCGCAGGAATACTGGGCAGCGGGCGTGCGCCATATCGTCGCGCTGCGCGGTGACGCGCCCGCGGGTGCGGACGGCTATGCGCCGCATCCGGGCGGGTATGAGAATGCGGCGGCGCTGGTGGCGGGGCTGCGGCGGTTGCACCCGTTCGAGATCTCGGTTGCGGCATATCCCGAATGCCACCCCGATTCGAGCGACGCCGCGGCCGACCTCGACAACCTGAAGCGCAAGATCGACGCCGGCGCGAACCGCGCGATCACGCAATTCTTCTTCGAGCCCGACACCTTCTTCCGCTACCGCGACGCGGCGGCAGCGGCGGGGATCACCGCCGAGATCGTGCCGGGCATCATGCCGGTCGCGAACGTCGCGGGCGTGATGCGGATGGCGGCGATGTGCAACACCGACATGCCCGCGTGGCTGACGCGGTTGTTCGAGGGGTTGGACGATCGTCCCGCCGCGCGCCAGCTCGTCGCCGCGACCGTCGCTGCCGAGCTCTGCCGCAAGCTGTATGCCGGCGGGGTAAAGCAATTCCACTTTTACACGATGAACAAGGCCGAGCTGAGCTTCGCAATCTGCCACCTGCTCGGCGTCCGCGCGGGCAGTGAGCAAGCGGCGAGGGCGGCGGCATGAGCGTGCGCGAGATCTTCAACGCCGAAGCCGCCAAACGTATCCTGATCACCGACGGCGCGTTCGGTACCGAGATCCAGAACTGGAAGCTGTCAGAGGCCGATTACGTCGGCACGCTGTCGCTCGGCCACGATCAGAAGGGCAACAACGACATCCTCGCGCTGACCAAGCCCGAGGTCCCCGCCGCGATCCACCGCGCCTATTTCGAGGCGGGGGCGGACATCGCCGAGACCAACACCTTCTCCGCCAATCGCATCAGTCAGGCCGATTACGGCGCCGAAGGTCTGGTGCGCGAGATCAACGTCGAGAGTGCGCGGCTGGCGCGGACGTTGGCCGATGAGTTCACCGCCAAGGACGGCCGCCCCCGCTTCGTCGCGGGCGCGGTCGGGCCGACCAACAAGACGCTGTCGCTCAGCCCCGACGTCAACGATCCCGGTTATCGCGAGATCGACTTCGATTACCTGAAGGACGTGTACCGCGAGCAGATCGACGCGCTGGTAGAGGGCGGCGCGGACTTCGTGCTGATCGAGACGGTGTTCGACACGCTGAACGCCAAGGCGGGCGTGATGGCGGCGATCGAGGCTGGTGCGGCGCTCCGCCGCGATCTGCCGATCATGCTGTCGATGACGCTGACCGACCTGTCGGGGCGCAACCTGTCGGGGCATACCGTCGAGGCATTCTGGCATGCGATCCGCCACGCGCGCCCGCTGACGATCGGGCTCAACTGCTCGTTCGGCGCCGAGCAGCTGCGCCCGCATGTGAAGACGCTGTCGGAGATCTGCGACACGCTGATCATGGTCTATCCCAATGCGGGTCTGCCGAACGAACTGGGTGCGTACGACGAGGCGCCGGCAACGACCGCAGGGCTGGTCGGGCAGTGGGCCGAGGCCGGGCAGGTCAACGTGCTGGGCGGCTGTTGCGGTTCGACGCCCGCGCATATCGCCGCAATCGCGGAAGGCGTGCGTAAGCTGGCACCGCGCACCGTGCCAGTGCCACCGGTGCGCACGCGGCTCGCCGGGCTGGAGCCGTTCTTCATGGCGGCGTGATGCGCAACAGCCTTCTCCCCGCCGGGGAGAGGGTTGGGAGAGGGGGTGCCCGGAAGCGCAGCCCTCGGTGAGACACAAACCCCTCACCCAACCCTCTCCCCGGAGGGGAGAGGGCTACACGAAGACCAACGATGACCAACACCTCCGCCAATTTCGTCAACGTCGGCGAGCGCACCAACGTCACCGGGTCGGCGGCGTTCAAGAAGATGATCATGGCGGGCGACTATACCCGCGCGGTCGAGGTCGCGCGCAGCCAGGTCGAGAACGGCGCGCAAGTGGTCGACGTCAACATGGACGAGGGCCTGCTCGACGCGGTCGAGGCGATGACCACGTTCCTGAAGCTGATCGCCGCCGAACCCGACATCGCGCGCGTGCCGATCATGATCGACTCGTCGAAGTGGGAGGTGATCGAGGCCGGGCTGAAGTGCGTGTCGGGCAAGCCGATCGTCAATTCGATCAGCATGAAGGAAGGCGAGGAGGCGTTCCTCCACCACGCGCGACTGTGCATGAACTACGGCGCCGCCGCGGTCGTGATGGCGTTCGACGAGACGGGGCAGGCGGACACGCAAGCGCGCAAGGTCGAGATCTGCGAGCGCGCGTACAAGCTGCTGACCGGCATCGGCTTTCCGCCCGAGGACATCATCTTCGACCCCAACGTGTTCGCGGTCGCAACAGGGATCGAGGAGCACAACAATTACGGCGTCGACTTCATCGAGGCTTGCCGAGAGATCAAGGCGCGCTGCCCGCACGTTCATATCTCGGGTGGGCTCTCGAACCTGAGCTTCTCGTTTCGCGGCAACGAGCCGGTGCGCCGCGCGATGCATTCGGTGTTCCTGTACCATGCGATCCCCGCGGGCATGGACATGGCGATCGTCAACGCGGGCCAGCTTGACGTCTACGACACGATCGACCCCGAACTACGCACCGCGTGCGAGGACGTGGTGCTCAACCGCGATTCCGAAGCGGGCGACCGGCTCGTCGCACTCGCCGAGCGCTATCGCGGCACCGACGCGGTCGCGGAGAAGCAGGCGGCGGAGTGGCGCGGACTGCCGGTCACCAAGCGGCTCGAATACGCGCTGGTAAAGGGCATCGACGCGCACGTCGTCGATGACACCGAGGAGTGTCGCCAGGCGTTCGCGCGGCCGATCGAGGTGATCGAGGGGCCGCTGATGGACGGGATGAACGTCGTCGGCGACCTGTTCGGATCGGGCAAGATGTTCCTGCCGCAGGTGGTGAAATCCGCGCGCGTGATGAAGAAAGCGGTCGCGCACCTGCTGCCCTTCATCGAGGCGGCGAAGGAGCCGGGCGCCAAGGGCAAGGGCCGGATCATCATGGCGACCGTCAAGGGCGACGTGCACGATATCGGCAAGAACATCGTCGGCGTCGTGCTCCAGTGCAACGGCTTCGAGGTGGTCGACCTGGGCGTGATGGTGCCGTGGTCAAAGATCATCGAGGCGGCCAACGAGAATGACGCCGACATGATCGGTCTGTCGGGGCTGATCACGCCAAGTCTCGACGAGATGGTGACGGTGGCCGAGGAGATGCAGCGCGGAGGCATGACCATGCCGCTGCTGATCGGCGGCGCGACGACGAGCAAGGTCCACACCGCGCTGCGCATCTCGCCCGCCTATCAGGGTCCGGTTGTCCACGTGCTCGACGCGAGCCGCGCGGTCGGCGTCGCGACGACGCTCGTATCGGATACGCAGCGCGACCCGTACGTCACGCAGATCGCGGCCGATTATCAAGCGGTACGCGACGCACGCGAGGGCAAGGGGCAGAATGCACTGCTGCCGCTCGCCGAGGCACGCCGCCGCGGGTTCAAGGCCGACATGGCGATGAAGGCGCCGGCGGTGAAGCAGCCGGGCGTTCACGTGTTCGACGATTGGGACCTCGCCGATCTGGTCGGCTATATCGATTGGACGCCGTTCTTCCGCGCCTGGGAGCTTGCCGGAACCTATCCGGCAATCCTGTCGGACGAGATCGTCGGAGAGAGCGCGACGGGTTTGTACGAGGACGCGCGCGCGATGCTCGACCGCATCGTCGCGGAAAAGTGGCTGACCGCGCGCGGTGTTGCCGGACTGTGGCCGTGCCACCGTCACGACGACGACGTCTGGGTACACGATCGCCATGCCGAGGCGCACCGCAGCCCCGATGGCGCGGCCATCCCGGCGGGGTTCAGCGTCCCCAATCTCGACCGGCGGGACGAGCATTCGACCCGGCTGCCCTTCCTGCGCCAGCAGATCGCCAAGCGAGAAGGCCGCGCCAACATGTGCCTGGCCGACTTCATCGATCCCGCGGGCGACTGGATCGGCGGCTTCGCGGTCGGTATCCACGGCATCGAGCCGCATCTGGCGGCGTACAAGGCGGCACACGACGACTACAATGACATTCTGTTGAAGGCGCTGGCCGACCGCTTGGCAGAGGCGTTCGCAGAGCGGTTGCACCAGCATGTCCGCACCGATCTATGGGGTTACGCGCCTGACGAGCAACTGACCAACGAAGCGCTGGTGCGCGAGCAGTATCGCGGCATCCGCCCGGCGCCGGGCTATCCGGCGTGCCCCGAACATTCGCTCAAGTGCACGTTGTTCGACCTGTTGAACGCCGAGGCGAACGTCGGGCTGGAGTTGACCGAGAGTTTCGCGATGCTGCCGACCGCCGCGGTCAGCGGCTTTTACTTCGGTCACGCGCAGGCGGGATATTTCGGTGTCGCGCGGATCGGTGAGGATCAGCTTGACGATTATGCGCAGCGCATCGGCGTCGACCATGACCGTGCGACGCGGCTGTTGCGCCCCAACCTCGACTGACGAACCTCAGCCACGTTGGCGCGTTGGGCGTCGATCATGGCGCACAAGAAGCTCAACCTTCCGACAAAGATCTGCCCGGTATGCGAGCGCCCGTTCGCGTGGCGGAAAAAGTGGGAGCGTGACTGGGACAACGTCATCTACTGTTCGGATCGCTGCCGACGAGATGCCGCTTCTGCGAAACATTCGCAGAGGTAGTTAAGCGATTGCATATTTTGCAAGCTGGTAGCGATCACATTGCACTTGCGCGGAGAGCTGCTGCGCTGCACAAGGATCGGGCCTTTCAGGCATCCTCTCCTAAAAACTTTTACAGGCCGGGTCTTCCCGGCCTTTTTTTTGGTCCCGCGCTGGTCTAGGCGACTGCCTTAGCCGCAACCCATAATAATGCGCGCAGGAGGATGTCGCCGGTCGGACCGGCGCTGCGAGGGGGGTGAGCGGTAGGATGGCCGCTCACCCGGAACGCCGCACTCCGGCAGCCAAGCCGGTGCGATCACACGCGAATGTAGCGGAAATACCAGACCTCGTGTCCGTGGCGGCGTGCCTTGCGCTCGTAGCGCGTCTCCGGCCAGTCATCTGGGCGCGTCAGGAAATCGCCGGGGCTCTGCGCCTGCCACGTAAAATCACGGCGCTGGTCCATGATCATCATCGCCCAGCGGCAATAGATCTCATCATCGGTGCCGAGCCGGAACTCGCATCCCGGCTTCAGCTTGGCGGCGATCAGGTCCATTGGGCCGTGGTTCATCATCCGCCGCTTGGCATGGCGTGCCTTCGGCCAGGGATCGGGGTGGAGCAGATAGACGCGTTCCAGGCTGGCGTCGGGCAGCCGCTCGATCACCTCCAGCGCGTCGCCCATATGAAGTCGCACGTTGCCGAGCCCGCCGTCGCGGATGTGGCCGAGCGCGCCGACGACGCCGTTCAGAAACGGCTCGCAACCGATGAAGCCGGTCGCGGGCGCGGCCTTCGCCTGCTCGGCAAGATGCTCGCCCGCGCCGAAGCCGATCTCGACCTGCATCGGACGTGCGTCGCCGAACAACCGCTCGGCGGTGAGCGGCTCTTCGGTGGGCACCGCCACGCGCGGCAGCAACTCGTCGACCAATGCTGCCTGGCCTGCGCGCAGGACGTGGCCCTGCCGGCGTCCGTAGAGCCGGCGGATCGTAGTGGGATCGTTCATCCGCGCGCGCCTAGCCGCTGACGCGACAAAACGGAACGTCGAGAAACGAATTGAGTGCTGACGCGCCGCGCCGGTGATTGGGTCGTTCGCGCTGTGGGGGTTTAGCGAAGCCATCGGCGCGACGGTTGACTGCCCCATCGGACTTAACGTTCGTGAGCCGTCGCTCGTTGTGAACCCTCGTGGCGATCGTCTCGAACTCGGTTGTTCGGAACCCGTGATCGCGCAGTCGCAACGAGCGTTGCGTAGGTGTGTGTACGAAGATTTCGGCGAGCTAAGCCCCGGCGTGTAGCCAAAAGCGATGCTCGGGCGGGATGAAGCGGGGCGGACCGAGCCTTTCAATTGCTTGCGGATGCTTACGGTCGAATGATGCACGCGATCGCGCAGAAGGTCGGCGAGCTTAGCACCGTCTCCCTGTGGTCAAGTGAACAGAAGCGAGCATGACGATCGCTGCTTATGACGCGAACGGAGGTGTCTGGAGCCACGTTGAAAGGCTAAAATCCGGATCACAGCGTGCTAGCTCGGGACTAACGCATGTCGCCGCCGTCTAGCCTGTCCGCGAGCGAGGGGTGGGGCGAAGCGGTTCGGCGCTTACACGGCAGCACTGCAACCCTGACCCGCGTCGCTGGTTCAGTAGCGATGTCGGAAAAGGTCGATCAGGAAGACATTGAAGAGCTCAAGGCCGCCGACGCCAAGGAGGTTCACCGCGCGGTACGCCAGGAGGGCGAGGCAGAGGTCAACCGGCCTGCCGCCTCGTTGCTTTGGTCAGGGCTGGCGGCAGGGTTCGCGATCAACGCCTCGCTGCTGGCCGAAGCGGCGCTTCATGCCAGCATCGGAGAAGCGCCGTGGCGTACGTTGGTCGTCTCGCTCGGTTATCCGATCGGCTTCGTGATCGTCGTTCTGGGACGAATGCAGTTCTTCACCGAATCGACGATCACCGCGATGCTGCCGCTGGTGACGCGTCCGTCGTGGTGGACGCTCAAGCGTACGCTGCGCCTGTGGGGTCTCGTGATCCTCGCCAATCTGGCGGGCACCGCGCTGACCACCTTCGCGCTCACGCATCTGCCGATGCTCGACGCCTCGCTGCGCGACGGCATGGTGAGCGTGTCGGAGGTGATCCTGCGCCACGACGCGGCGTCGACGTTCTGGACCGCGATCCCGGCCGGCTTCATGATCGCGTCGATCGCCTGGATGCTGCCCAATGCGCGCGAACAATCGTTTCTGGTCATCTACGCCATCACCTACACGGTCGGGATCACCGGGCTGAGCCATTCGGTGGTCGGATCGGCCGAGGCGTTCACCCTGCTATGGACCGGCCATATAAACGTGACGGGCGCGCTGTTCACGCAGATCGCGCCCGCGGTGCTCGGCAATTTGGTCGGCGGGGCAGGGCTGTTCGCGGTGCTGGCGCACGGCCAGGTGCGCCCCGAAATGCCGGATGGAGGATCGGACCAATGACCGCTTCACGCGTGATCGAACAAGCGGCCGAGGCCGAGCATCGGTTGCTGGAGCCCGTACTCGAGCTGAATGGATCGGCACTGATCCGCGCGCTGACCCCGCTCGCCAAGGCCGCGGACGAGCCGCCGCTGATCGCGCTGAGCCTCGCCACGCTGGCCACGGGGGCGGTGTTGCGGCACCCAAGGACGCTGCGCACCGGTGCGCGGATGTTCGCGGCGCATCTCGTCGCCAACGGGTTGAAGACGGTGTTGAAAGGCGCGGTCGATCGCCGCCGGCCGAATGCGGTCGAGGACGGACCCGAGATCAAGCCGGGTTCGGGCACCGACGACAAGGCGGCGAATGCGTTTCCGTCAGGCCACACCGCGGGTGCGTTGGCGGTCGCGCAGGCGGTGGCGCACGAAGTGCCGCGCTTCGCCGCACCGGCACGCGTCGTGGCGGTAATCGCGGGCGGGATGCAGGTGCCGCGCGGTGCGCACTACGCCAGCGACGTCTTGAGCGGCGCGATCGTCGGATGGGTGTCGGAGCGGATTGCCGGCGTCGTGCTCGATCGCGGCGAGCAGGCGGTTCGTCGCTACGTGCTGCGCTGAGCTAGCGACAAGGAAAAGCCCTCCTCCGACATGAGCGGAGGAGGGCTGATCGAGTAGGCTGCGGCGAACGTTAAGCGACTGCGGCCTTGAGCTGGTCGACCAGGTCGGTCTTTTCCCAGGTGAAGGTGTCACCTTCCGGCTCGCGGCCGAAGTGACCGTAGGCCGCGGTCTTCGAGTAGATCGGCGCATTGAGCTTCAGATGCTCGCGGATGCCCTTGGGCGTCAGGCGCACGAGCTTTGGCAGCGCCTGCTCCAATACCGCTTCATCGACCGAACCGGTACCGTGCAGGTCGACGTACACCGACAATGGCTCCGCGATGCCGATCGCGTAGGAGAGCTGGATCGTGCAGCGCTTGGCGAGCCCCGCCGCGACGACGTTCTTGGCGAGATAGCGCGCGACATACGCGGCCGAGCGGTCGACCTTGGTCGGGTCCTTGCCGCTGAACGCGCCGCCGCCGTGCGGGGCGGCACCGCCGTAGGTGTCGACGATGATCTTGCGACCCGTGAGGCCGGCGTCGCCGTCCGGCCCGCCGATCTCGAACGCCCCGGTCGGGTTAATGTAGATCGCGGTGTCCGCACCCACGAAACCGTCGGGCAGCACGTCGGTCAGCACGCCGGTGACGTAATCCTTCAACTGCGCGTATTTGGCGGCGTCGGCATTGTCGCCCTTCTCGCAGAAGCCCTTCTTATGCTGCGTCGAGACGACCAGTGCGGTCGCCTTGATCGGCGCGCCGTTCTCGTAATGCAACGTCACCTGGCTCTTGGCATCGGGCTCCAGGAACGGCGCCGCGCCGGAGTGGCGGTCGGCGGCCATGCGCTCAAGGATCTGGTGGCTGTAGTAGAGCGTGGCGGGCATCAAGCCGGGCGTCTCGTCGGTCGCGTAACCGAACATGATGCCCTGGTCGCCCGCGCCCTCGTCCTTGTTGCCGGCCTCGTCGACGCCCATCGCGATCTCGGCCGACTGGCCGTGCAAATTGTTCGAGAAGTCGAACGTCTGCCAGTGGAAGCCGTCCTGCTCGTAGCCGATGCGGCGAACGGTGTCGCGCACCGCCTGTTCGATCTCCGCTTCGATGCCCGGCGCCCAGGCGCCGTTCTCGTAAACGCCCTTGCCGCGGATCTCGCCCGCCAGCACGACCTTGTTGGTGGTGGTCAGCGTCTCGCACGCGA
Organism: Sphingomonas hominis; assembly: GCF_013328205.1. GTDB lineage: Bacteria > Pseudomonadota > Alphaproteobacteria > Sphingomonadales > Sphingomonadaceae > Sphingomonas > Sphingomonas hominis. The sequence goes on from NZ_JABULH010000001.1 coordinate 383,357, forward strand.
CGCGCGCCTGCGGGTCCTTGGACAGGAACAGGTCGACGATCGCGTCGGAAATCTGGTCGGCGACCTTGTCGGGATGGCCCTCGGACACGGACTCGGAGGTGAACAGGAACGACTGGCGCATGAAAGCTCCGCAACAGATAACGATATAAAGATAGCTTTAAGTCATCACTATCGCGCGCGGCGGCGGAGGACAAGAGCGGCAGCGACCAGCACCAGCGCGACGATGCCCGCCATCAGATTGCCGGCACGCGCGAACAGCGTAGGGTCGGCAGGCGGCGGCAGCCCCGCCTCGATCGCGCCCGCCCGCAGGTGCGGCACGGTGGCGAGCAGCGTACCGTCGGCGGCAATCACGGCCGAGATGCCGTTGGGCGTGGCGCGAACGACCGGCAGCCCTTCCTCGATCGCGCGCATCCGCGCCTGCGCCAGATGCTGCGGCGGGCCCCAACTGCCGAACCACGCATCGTTCGACGGGTTGAACAGCAGGCGCGGGCGATTCGCGGGATCGACCACCTGGCCGGAGAAGATAATCTCGTAGCAGAGTTGGGTTCCGATCGCGCCGAAGCCGGGCGTGTCGAGCGTGCGCGGACCGGGTCCGGGCAGGAAGTCAAAATCGCCCGGCACCAGCCGCGCGAGGCCGAGCGGTTTGAGCAGCCACGGCATTGGCAGATACTCGCCGTATGGAACGAGGTGCGCCTTGTCGTAGCGCGCGGCGAGCCGCGCGTCGGGCGTAACTGCGAACACCGAATTGTAGCCGGCGGTGATATCGCCCTTTCCATCGAAGGTCAGCGCGGTGCCGCCGGTCAGCAGCAGGTCGCGCGGTCCCAGCAGTGCGGCCATCCGCTCGCGGATGAGGTAGGGGCTGCGGTCGCCGTAGACCCAGAACGGATAATCGTCCTCTATGAAGTCGCGGACCACGCCTTCGGGCCAGACGACCAGTCGCGGCGCGCTGCCGGGGCGGCCCGACAGCGCCGACAGGCGACGCAGCATCATCTCGCCGTCGCTCTCACCGCGCTCGTCCTGCGCGACATTGGGTTGCACCACAACGACGCGCGGGGTCGTGGGCGTGAGCGGAGGCGCCGTGTCGCGGTAACTGAACGCCTGCGCGATGAGCAGCAGCACGACCGTGAGGCCCGCGATCGCCGGACCGAGCCGCCGGCGTCCACCGACGAGCAGCAGGCCCGCGAGCAGCACCGTCAGCCCCGACAGGCCGTAGGTGCCCACCCAGCGCGCCAGCATCGCCGCCGGCTGCACCGGTACCCAGACGACGCCGAGCGGGTCCCAGGCGTAGCCGGTGAACATCCAGCTTCGCACCCACTCGGTCGCGATCCACGCCGCGGCGAACAGCAGCACCCAGGCGAGGTCGATGCGGCGCGCGCGCCAGCGCCACGCGATCCCGGCCGCGACCATCGGATAGACCGCGAGGTAGAGCGCGAGCGCGAGGGGCGCGACATAGCCGAGCACGGGCGGCATCTTGTCCTGAAAATCAAAGGCGTGCTGAAACCAATTGTCGTTGATCGTGAAGTGTCCGACCCCGAACACCCAACCGCGCCACAATGCCGCCTTCCACGTCGGCGCGTCGTGCACCAGCCACATCCAGCCCGCGAAACAGGTGAGCGTCAGGACCCAGAGCTGAAGCGGCGCGAACCCGCACGCCGCCGCTGCGCCGAGCAACAAGGCGGAGAGCGCGGGATAATGGCGGATAAGCGTGACGAACAACCGGACTTCCTCGATGCCGCGCGCGAACGCCGCGGGCTCGCGCGTGTTTGCGCGAGCGGCACACGCGGCACAAGTGATACGCATCACCGGCAGCGCGAACGGGGGCGTGACGGAGCGCCCAGCGCGCTTTAGACCGGTTCCTATGACACTCAGGCCATTCCACCTCGCTTTTCCGGTCCATGACCTCGCGGCCGCGCGTGCGTTCTACGCCGGCGTGCTCGGTTGCCGCGAAGGGCGGTCGAGCGATCAGTGGATCGATTTCGATCTGATGGGGCATCAGATCGTCGCGCACCTAGATCCCGCGGCGAGAGCAGTCGCCGTTGCGAACGAAGTTGACGGCCATCACGTGCCGGTGCCGCATTTCGGGGTCGTGCTGACCATGCCCGACTGGCAGGCGCTCGCCGACCGCGTGGCCGCCGCGGGAGTGACGTTCGGGATCGAGCCGCACGTCCGCTTCAAAGGGCAGGTCGGCGAGCAGGCGACGATGTTCTTCCGCGATCCCTCCGGCAACGCGTTGGAGTTCAAGGCGTTCGTCGACGATCAGATGTTGTTCGCGACCGAGGAGATGCCCGCATGAGCCAGCCGATCGAAGTCGACCTGCCGCACCGCCTTGGCAAGGCCGCCGCCAAGCAGCGGATCGAGGGCGGCTTCGGCAAGCTCGCCGGCTTCATCCCCGGCGGTCACGTCGCCGAACATCACTGGACCGGCGACACGCTCAACTTCGTCGCCGAAGGCATGGGGCAGCGCGTGGCGGTGCGGCTCGATGTCAGCGACAGCAACGTCCACGCCTCGTTCGAGCTGCCGGGTTTCCTGGCGATGTTCGGCGACCAGCTCCGCGCCAAGTTGCAGAAGGAAGGCCCCAAGCTGCTTGAGTAGCAAATAACCTCCACAATGGAGGTACCCGCAACGAAGCGGTGGGTCGTTCGCTCAAGGGGCGAAGGGACCTTTGTTTAATGCGTGACGTGTTGATCCCGGTGCTCGATGCACCGGTCGAGGGCGACGCCGGATGGCGCGGCGTTGATCCAGAATTGCTTGCCGTTCTCCACCGCGACGTGCTCGAAACGATTCGGGTGACGATCGAAAGGTCTGCGCACCCCAGTTGCGCCTGCTGCCACGAATTGGCCGCAGCACTCGATCGCTATCTGGTCGAATAATCCGCAAAGGCGGTCGTCCGCAGCCTGCGCCGGCGGCGTTGCATGATAGCCGCGACAGTCACGACCGGCCCGGCACCGAGCAGCGATGCCGCATCAAAGCCGATTGCGGGACCGATACGTGACACGGCGGCATATTGGCTCGCCTTCGCCAGTGCCACCGTGACGACGATGAAAGCGAGAGCGTCGACGACCCGTTGTGCCGAGAACGACGCGCGACCGCGCGCCGCCTCCATCGTCAGCGTGCCGCCGCGACCACCGGCTGGTTCCCGCTGACCCGCCAGATCGTGTTGCCGACGTCGTCTGCGACCAGCAGACCGCCGCGCGCGTCCGCCTTCACGTCGACCGGCCGGCCGTGCGCCTCGCCGTCCGCGTTGACGAAGCCGGTCAGCACGTCGATCGGCTTCGCGCCCTTCACCGGCCAACCGCGCGGGGTGAAGGGGACGAACACGATCTTATAGCCCGACAGCGGCTTGCGGTTCCACGATCCGTGCTCGCCGACGAAGGTGCCGCGCGCGAAGCGGTCGCCCAGCCGCACATCGTTGGCGAACGACAGGCCGAGTGCCGCGACGTGCGGCCCCAGCGCGTAATCGGGACGCTTGGAATATTGCTGGAGTTCCGGGTTCTTCGGCTCGACGCGCGGGTCGGGATAGCCACCCCAATAATACCACGGCCAGCCGAAGTGATCGCCGAACTCGACTGCCGTCAGGTAATCGGGCGCGAGGTCGGAGCCGAGCATGTCGCGCTCGTTGACCACGGTCCACAAGGCGCGCGTGTCGGGGTTGAGCGCCATGCCGTTGGCGTTGCGCAGGCCCGCGGCGTAGATGCGGAAGGTCTTTTCCTTCGGGAAAACCTGGAGGATGGCGGCGCGGTTGCGTTCCTGGTCGAGCCCGTTCTCGGCCACATTCGACGACGAACCAACCGACAAATAGAGCGTGCGTCCGTCCTCCGAGGCGATGACGTTGCGCGCCCAGTGGTTGCCGCCACCCGGATAACGGATGACCAGTTCGGGCTTGGCAGTGATCTTCGTCTCGCCCGCGGTGTAGGGCACGCGCACCAGCGAGTCGGTGTTGGCGACGTAGAGCTGACCCTCGAACAGCACCATGCCCGAGGGCGAGTTGAGCCCGGTCATGAACGGCGTCTTCAACTCCGCTACGCCATCACCGTTGGCGTCGCGCAGCAAGGTAATACGGTTGGCGGAGGGCACGCCCGCGCCGACGCGGCCGAGCAGCGTCTTCATCACCCAATTCTTGATGCCGCCACCCTCGCGCGGGGGCGAGTTGGTTTCGGCCACCAGCACATCGCCGTTGGGCAGGCGGTACAGCCAGCGCGGATGGTCGAGCCCGGTCGCGAACGGTTGCACACGCAGGCCCGCAGCGACGATGGGGCGCTCGCCGTTCTTCCACCCGATCGGATCGGCGGTGCCGACCGTCGGGATGACCTGCTGGCGCGGCGCGGTGATGTCGGGACGCGCGCCCGCGACCGCGTTGACGTCGAGCTTGGCCTGGTCGGGCCAGGCGAGCCACACAAAGATGCCGATGGCGACGAGGACGATCAGGCCGAAGACGGCGAGCACATGCTTGAGCATGAGCGATATGTAAGCGCTCGCGCGGTACGATGCACGCGGCTTGTGCGCGGCGAAAGGATGCGGGGAAACGATAAGGCCGCCGGCATGGGGGGCATGCCGACGGCCACCGACTAGGCAGCTCCCGGTGCGACCCGAAGGGCTTGCGTCGCCGATCTCGAATGGAAAGGGCGGACCGCAGGAAGCGATCCGCCCTTCACCGTGTTGGTGGCTGCGCTACCGGCTGGTGCCGGCGGGCGCAACTACATGGATCACAGCAGGTCGTAGCGATCCGCGTTCATCACCTTGTTCCAGGCCGCCACGAAGTCGCTGACGAACTTGTCGCCCGCGTCGTTCATCGCGTAAACCTCGGCCACCGCACGCAGCTGCGAGTTGGAGCCGAAGATCAGGTCGGTACGCGACGCGGTCCAGCGATGCTCATGGCTGATGCGGTCGGTGCCGACATATTCCTGATCGCTCTTCTCATCGACCTGCTTCCACGCCGTCTTCATGTCGAGCAGGTTGACGAAGAAGTCGTTGGTCAACTGGCCCGGACGGTCGGTGAACACGCCGTGCTGCTTCGCGTTCGAGTGGTTGGTGCCCAGCACGCGCAGACCGCCGATCAGCACCGCCATCTCCGGCGTCGACAGACCGAGCAACTGCGCCTTGTCGACCATCAACTCCTCGGTCGGCACGGTGAAGCGCACCTGCAGGTAGTTGCGGAACGCATCGGCCTTGGGCTCGAGCACGTCGAAGCTCGCCGCATCGGTCTGCTCCTCCAGCGCGTCGGTGCGGCCCGGGGTGAACGGCACCTCAACCTCGTGACCGGCCGCCTTCGCCGCCGCCTCGATCCCGACGTTGCCGCCGAGCACGATCAGGTCGGCGATCGAGACGCGCTTCGCACCCTCGCTCGGGTCCTTGGCGTCGAACTCGGCCTTGATGCCCTCATAGACCTTGAGCACGCGCGCGAGCTGTTCCGGCTCGTTGACGTCCCAGTCCTTCTGCGGCGCGAAGCGGATTCGCGCGCCATTGGCACCGCCGCGGTGGTCCGACTTGCGATAGGTCGAGGCCGATGCCCAGGCGGTGGTGACCAGCTCGCTGATCTCCAGACCCGAATTGGCGATCGTCTTCTTCAGGTCGGCGACGTCGAACGAGTCGATCGGCTTGTAGTCGGCAGCGGGGATCGGATCCTGCCAGATCAGGTCCTCGCTCGGCACTTCGGGGCCGATGTAGCGCTGCTTGGGACCCATGTCGCGGTGGGTCAGCTTGAACCACGCGCGTGCCCATGCGTCGGCGAAGTAGGCCGGATCGGCGCGGAACTTCTCCATCACCGCACGGTAGGCGGGGTCCTCGCGCAGCGCCATGTCGGCGCTGGTCATCATCGTCGGGACCTTCTTGCCCTCGATGTGCGCCGAAGGCGCCAACGTGTCCTCGGGATCGCCGACCGGATGATATTGGTTCGCGCCCGACGGGCTCTTGGTCAGTTCGTACTCGTGATCCAGGAGCATGTCGAAATAGGTCATGTCCCAGGTGATCGGCGTCGGCGTCCACGCGCCCTCGATGCCCGAGGTGATCGTGTCGTCGCCCATGCCGGTGCCGTGCGTGCTGGTCCAGCCCAGGCCCTGCGCCGCGATGTCCGAACCCTCCGGCTCACGGCCGACCTTGGACGAATCACCGTTGCCGTGCGCCTTGCCGAACGTGTGGCCGCCCGCGGTCAGCGCAGCGGTTTCCTCATCGTTCATGCCCATGCGCGCGAACGTTTCGCGCATGTCGCGTGCCGAGCCCATCGGGTTGGGCTTGCCGCCCGGACCCTCAGGGTTGACGTAGATCAGACCGTGCTGGATCGCGGCGAGCGGGTTCTCGAGCGCGAGACCGGCTTCCTCGTCGATCCGCGTCTGGCCGAGCCACTCTTCCTCGGTGCCCCAGTAGATGTCCTTGAGCGGCTCGAACACGTCCTCGCGGCCGCCCGAGAAGCCGAAGGTCGGTCCGCCCATCGACTCGATCGCGACGTTGCCGGTCAGGATGAACAGGTCGGCCCAGCTGAGCGCGCGGCCGTACTTCTGCTTGATCGGCCACAACAGGCGACGCGCCTTGTCGAGGTTGCCGTTGTCCGGCCACGAGTTGAGCGGCGCGAAGCGCTGCGCGCCCGACGACGAACCGCCGCGACCGTCGCCGGTGCGATAGGTGCCGGCAGAGTGCCACGCCATGCGGATGAAGAACGGACCATAGTGACCGTAATCGGCCGGCCACCACGGCTGGCTGTCGTTCATCAGCGCGGTCAGATCAGCCTTCACCGCGGCATAGTCGAGCGTCTTGAACGCTTCACGATAGTTGAACTCGGCGCCCATCGGATTGGCGGGCTGGCCGTCGCTTTGCAGGATCTCGAGCGGCAGCGTGTCGGGCCACCAATCGCGCGCGGTGCGACCCAGCAGCGAGCGCATCGCGGCGGGCTGCTTGCTCGGATCGTTGATCGGGCTGCCTTCGGTAATGGCGTCCATGTGTTTCTTGCTCCTCGTCGGCGCGTTGCGGCCGCTTGGTTCCCGCACGTCGTGCAGGCGCGGCTCGAATTAGTGGGTATCTGTGTCTAACCGGTGACGATTGATCGGGGAAACGCTAAATCACGTCGCCACTGATCGTTATGTTCGATCAGGCGATCACTCGTCGTCCGCGTCGGGCGGGATCACCGGCGGGTGCAGCCGCACACGATTGACGCGCCGCTCGTCGGCGTCGATCACCTCGATCTTCCACCCGCTCGGATGGTCGAGGCAGTCGCCGACCACCGGCACGTGGCCCGCGAGCACCGCGGTCAGCCCACCGATCGTGTCGACGTCATTCTCCACCTCGGCGAGGCGGGGGTCGATCGTCTTGGCGATATCGTCCAGTTCGCAACGCGCATCGGCGTCCCACGCGCCGCCGTCGATCGGCACCAGCAGCATCTCGCGCGCTTCGTCATGCTCGTCCTCGATCTCGCCGACGATCTCCTCGATCAGGTCTTCGATCGTGACGAGTCCTTCGGTGCCCGAATATTCGTCGAGCACCACCGCCAGGTGGACGCGCGTCTGGCGCATGTCGGCGAGCAGGTCGAGCGCGCCGCGGGACATCGGCACGTAGAGCGGCTGGCGGATCAGCGCGGTGATCTCGGCCGGGCGCGCGGCGCCACCGGCCAGGATGTTGAACACGTCCTTGATGTGGACCATGCCGACGATCGTATCGAGGTTCTCGTGGTAGACGGGCAGGCGGCTGACACCCGCTTCGGCGAACACCTGCACCAGATGGTCGAACGTGGTGCGCTCCTCCACCGCGATGATGTCCGCGCGCGGCACGCCGACGTCGCCCGCGTCGCGCTCGCCGAAATGGAGCAGATTGCGCACCATCTGCCGCTCCAGCGGGGTCAGGTCGCCCTTGGCGTCGGGGCCGGGATCGTCCTCGTGCCGGTCGATCACCTCTTCCAGCTGGTCACGCAGCGTTTCCTCGCGCTGTTCGCCGAAGATCAGGTTGCGCAGACCGCTCCAGATATTCTGTTCATTGGGGTCGCCGCCGTGCGCGGCGCTACTTCGGTCCTCGGCCATAGTGGCTGCGTCATTCCTCTCGGATCAGATACGGGTCGGCGATGCCGAGTTCGGAGAGCGCCGCGCGTTCGATTTCCTCCATCGCGTCCCCCTCTTCGTCGGTGCCGTGATCATAGCCTAGCAGATGCAGCGTCCCGTGCACCACCAGGTGCGACAGGTGATGCTCGACCGAAATGCCGCGTTCCGCTGCCTCGCGCTCGCAGATGCCGTGGGCGAGCACGATGTCGCCCAGCAGCACCTCGCCGTCGTCGCTGTTCTGCGTAACGGTATCGATCAGATCGGGCTGCACCATCGGGAACGACAGCACGTTGGTCGGCTTGTCCTTGCCGCGATATTGCCTGTTGAGCGCATGAACCTCGTCGTCGCTGGTCAGCCGGACGCTCACCTCGACGTGCGCCGGGGTGGTCAGCAGTTCGCCGTGCGGAGTACGCGACACCGCCGCGCGCGCGGCAGCAAGGATCAGCGCGTCCCAGTCGGTGCGGTCATCCCAAGGCGCCTCGCGCGTCAGCTCGACGTGGATCATGCCTCGACCCCCTCGTATGCCTCGACGATGCGCCCGACGATCGGGTGGCGCACGACGTCGGCTGCGGTGAAGCGGCACAGCGAAATGCCCTCGACCCCGTCCAACCGCTGCGTCGCGTCGGCAAGGCCGCTCGCGCGGACGCCGCCGGGCAGGTCGGTCTGGTTGGGGTCGCCGCAGATCACCATGCGGCTGTTCTGCCCGAAGCGGGTCAGGAACATCTTCATCTGCGCGGGCGTCGTGTTCTGCGCTTCGTCGAGGATCACGAACGCGTCGGCGAGCGTGCGCCCGCGCATGAACGCAATCGGTGCGATCTCGATCTCGCCCGACGCGATTCGCCGCTCGACCTGCTCGGCGGGCAGGCAGTCGTACAGCGCGTCGTACAACGGGCGAAGATAGGGATCGACCTTCTCCTTCATGTCGCCGGGCAGGAAGCCGAGCCGCTCGCCCGCCTCGACCGCGGGGCGCGACAGGATCAGCCGCTGGACGCTGCCGGTGATCAGCTGCGCCACCGCCTGCGCGACCGCGATATAGGTCTTGCCCGTACCCGCCGGCCCCAGCGCAAAGATCATGTCGTTGGTGGTCAGCTCGCGCATGTAATGCGCCTGCGCCGCGGTGCGCGGCACGATCGTCTTCTTGCGCGTGCGGATCATCACCGATGGCGCACCGGGCCCTGCGTCGGCGCGGATGATGCCGGTCAGCACCGGCTCCGCCGCCATCGCGATCGACGCGTCGACCAGGCCGGTATCGACCTCCTCGCCGCGTTGCAGCCGCTGGTACAGGTCGTTCAGCACGTCACGCGCCAGCGCGACCTGCTCGGCGGTCCCCTCCAGCCCGACGCGATTGCCGCGCGCGGTGATGTAGACCCCCAACCGGTTTTCCAGCGCGACCAGATGCTGATCGTATTGGCCGAACAACTGCACCAGCAGTTGCGGCCTGTCGAACAGGAGTTCGACGCGGGCACGTTCCCCCGTCTGGGCGGGAGCAGGCTTGCGACTCATGCGGTCCTTTCGTTGCACACCCCAAGGTGAGCACTCGCGGGCGCGTGCGCAACTGCCGCGTGCATCGCCCAGATCAGGAAATCGTCACTCCCTGCGCTCAGGCCGCGACCGCGACGCGCGCCTCGCCCGCCAGCGAGTTCGGCCCGGCCTGCGTCAGCGTGACCTCCACCACGTCGCCGATCGCGTAATCGCCGATCAGGTGAACCGATTGCAGCCACGGCGACTTCCCGAGCCATTGCCCCGGCAGCTTGCCGCGCCGCTCAACCAGCACGCTGCACGTTTGCCCGAGCGTGCCCGCGTTGAACGCCGCCTGATCGCGGTTGAGCGCGGCCTGCAGACGTTGCAGGCGATCGTCCATCACCTCGGGCGCGACCTGTTCGGCCATGTCGGCCGCCGGCGTGCCGGGGCGGGGGCTGTACTTGAACGAATATGCCTGTGCGTAGCCGACCGCATCGACCAGGCTCAGCGTTTCGGCGAACTCGGCCTCGCTCTCGCCGGGGAAACCGACGATGAAATCGCCCGACAGCGCGATGTCGGGGCGGGCGTCGCGGATGCGGTCGAGCAGCCGAAGATAGCTATCGCGCGTGTGGCTGCGGTTCATGGCCCTGAGCACCCGGTCCGCGCCCGCCTGCACCGGCAGATGGAGGAACGGCATCAGGCTTTCGACATCGCGGTGCGCGTCGATCAATCCCTGGCGCATGTCGTTGGGGTGGCTGGTGGTGTAGCGGATGCGCGACAGGCCTGAGATGCGGTCCATCGCGCGGATCAGGTCGTGCAGCCCGCGACCGTCCGCATCCTCCCACGCGTTGACGTTCTGCCCCAGCAACGTGATCTCGCGTGCGCCGGCATCGACCAGCGCCTTCGCCTCATCCAGCACCTGCGCGAACGACCGGCTCACCTCCGCGCCGCGCGTGTAGGGCACGACGCAATAGGTGCAGAATTTGTCGCACCCCTCCTGCACGGTCAGGAACGCGCTCGGCCCGACCTTGCGACGGGCAGGCAGCGCGCCGAACTTCGAGGCGAGCGGCATGTCGGTGTCGAGCGCGGCACTGCCCGACGCCGCGTCGGCGACCAGCCGCGGCAGGTTATGGTACGCCTGCGGCCCGACCACCACGTCGACCTTGGCGCGGCGCACGATCTCCGCGCCCTCGGCCTGCGCGACGCAGCCCGCCACCGCGATCATCGGTGCGCGCCCATCCTTGCCGGCATGCTTCCGAATGCGGCCGATGTCCGAATAAACCTTCTCGGTCGCCTTCTCGCGAATGTGACAGGTGTTGAGCACGACGAGGTCGGCGGCATTGGCGTCGTCGGTCGCGGTCAGGCCGTCGGCGGTCATCAACTCGGCCATGCGCTCGCCGTCGTAGACGTTCATCTGGCAGCCGAACGACTTGACGTGAAAGGTTTTCGGGGGCGATTTCATGCGCGTGCCCATAAGGCAAAGCGTCGTAGATCGCTACCGTGCGGCGGCGGCGATTCGCCCGCGCGCCTCGGCCGCAATCGCCTTGCGGTCGCCGCTGGACGCGAACGGTTCGAGGAAGTGCAGCGTCGCGGTGAAGCGTCCGGCGCGCGCGAGGACGCGGCGTGCGTGGTCGATGCCGGGCTCGTCGCCGACCCAGGCGAGCTCGGCCGTCGCCGCACCATAATCGATCCGCACGGGTTGGACCATCAGCCCGGCGGGCGCCGGATCGAGCGCGCCGAGCAGCGCCGCCTTGAACGGCAGCAGCGTCACGCCGTCACCGGTCGTGCCTTCGGGAAAGATCGTCACCGGCCACGGCTGTGACAGAGCGTCGCGCAATTGCGCCACCTGCGCCGCAACGTTCATCCGGTCGCCGCGCGCGACGAAGATCGTGTGATTGAGCGTGCACAGCCAGCCGATCAGCGGCACGGCGCGCAACTCGGCCTTTGCGACGAAGGCGGTGCCGTTCGCGCCCGCGAGCAGCAGGATGTCGATCCAGCTCAGGTGGTTGGCGAGCACTACCACGTCGCGCTTGAGCGGCTGCCCGACCACGCGCACCCGCGCGCCGACGATCCGCGCGACCGTGCCGAGGAATCGCCGCGGCCAGGGGGAGGGCGCGCGCACCAGCCGCCACGCGCCGTGCAGCATCAGGCCCACCAGTAACGCGACGACGAGCAGCGCCAGCCGCATCGCCGTCCAGATCGCGCCACTCATGCCTGTGGTCTCAGCCGGCGTCCTCAATCCTTGCGGGTGAGGCTGACGCCGTACAATTCCATCCGGTGATCGACCAGGCGGAAGCCGAGCTTCTCCGCAATCGCCTTCTGCAATTGCTCCAGTTCGGGATCGACGAATTCAATCACCTTGCCCGTCTCAACGTCGATCAGGTGATCGTGATGCGCCTCCGGGCTCGGCTCGTAGCGCGCGCGGCCGTCACCGAAATCGTGACGGTCGAGAATGCCGGCTTCCTCGAACAGGCGCACCGTGCGGTACACGGTCGCGATCGAGATACCGGAGTCGATCTTCGACGCGCGCTCATACACCTTTTCCACGTCGGGGTGGTCGTCGGCTTCGGACAGCACGCGCGCGATGACGCGGCGCTGCTCGGTGATGCGCAGGCCCTTCTGCTGGCAAAGGGCTTCGAGATCGATGTTGCGAGGCATGAACGCGCTCTTAAAGCGTCGGGCTTGTTGCGAAAAGCGCTACCGACTCGCAAAAAGCTTAGACGTCACGGGCGTAAGTATGCGCGTCGAAACTCTCGCCCGACTTGGCGCGATAATAATCGCGCCGCTCGCCCGCCTTGGTGAACCCGTGCGCGGCGTAGAGCGCGACCGCGGGATTGTTGGCGCGTACCTCCAAATGGACGCGGCGAACACCGCGTCCACGGCATTCGGCCAGCATCGACCGCATCAGCGCACCCGCGACGCCGCGGCGGCGGCAGGCCGGATCGACCGCAATTAGCAGCAATTCCGCCTCGTCGATGATCGCGCGGACCAAGGCAAAGCCGACCAGCTCGCCCTCGATCCGCGCGAGCGTCAGCCACACGCCCGGCATGGTCAGGATGCCCACGCATTGCGCACGCGTCCACGCCTCGCCGTAGCGCGGCTCGAACGCCGCCTGCATCACGCGGTCGACCGCGTCGGCGTCGCTGACGCGCCCGCTCGCGATCTCGACCGCGTGGAGTTGCGTGCTCACCGCGGCGCCTTGGGTGAGGGCAGTTTCGCGTCGGGCGCGCGGCCGTAGAGCGGGGCAGGGGAAAGCGCGCGATAGTCGGGCGGCAGCAGCAGCGCGTCGGCCGCATCGGGCCAGGCTTTCGCGACCGGAAAGTCGGGATCGAGGTCCGCCAGCCAGCGCGTTCCACTACCCACCGCGCGGCGCATGCCCAGCGCGGCGAGCGCCGCCTCGGGACGGAGCGACTGCACCTCACCCAGCGCGCGGAAAGGGGCGGCGAACACCTGCATGAAGACCTCACCGTGCCCGCCTTCGGTCACCACCGCAAGCTCACCTACGTCGCCATCAGCCAGCGCCGCCGCCGCGATCAGCGCCAGCGCGCTATACCCGCGCGCCTCGGCTCCCCAGCCGAGCGCCAGCGCGCGTGCCGCGGCGATCCCGACGCGGATGCCGGTGAAGCTGCCCGGCCCGACATCGACCAGGATGTGGCGCGCGCGCCCGCCGTCCGGCAGCTCGGCGATCATCGGCAGCAGCCGCTCGGCATGGCCGCGCCCGACCACGTCGTGCCGGCGTGCGAGCAGCGTCTCGTTCTCGAATAGTGCGACCGAGCAAGCGGCGGTCGCGGTGTCGATGACGAGCAGGCGGGCTGCGTCGCTCACGTCAGCGGCTCGGAAAGCAGGAGAAGCATCGCGCAGGCTTTCGCCGCCCGCGCGGCTTCATGCAACCGTGTTGAACTTCTCGAACGCAGGACGCGGGCTACGGTCGTACACCGAGCCGGGATCGCCGTGGCCGAGCGTCATGATGAAGTTGGTGCGGACCGCAGGGGTGTCAGCGAAGAACGCCTTGTCGACCGCGCCGCCGTCGAACCCCGACATCGCGCCGATATCGAAGCCGAGTGCGCGTGCCGCCAGGATCAGGTACCCACCTTGCAGCGACGAGTTGCGGAACGCCGACGCTTCACGCAGCTCGCGATTGCCGTCGAACCAGCTCTCGGCGTCGGTGTGCGGGAACAACTCGGGCAGATGCTCGTGAAACTCGGTGTCCATGCCGATGACGACGGTCACCGGCGCGCTCAACACCTTGGGCTTGTTCGCCTCCGAGCAGCAATCGGCGAGTTTTGCCTTGGCCGCGTCAGACCTGCACCAAACCAATCGCGCGGGCAGTTGGTTGGCGGAGGTCGGCCCCATCTTCGCCAGCTCCCAGATCGCGCGGCAATCGTCCTCGCTGACGGGCTGATCGGTGTAGCCGTTGTAGCTGCGCGCGGTGCGGAACAGCTGGTCGAGCGCGGCGTCGTTCAGGGGCTGGGACATGAAGGCTCCGAAAGGTCGAGAAAGGCTAAAGGGCTGCGGATCAGACCGCGCGCACTTCGCTCACTTCGGGCACGTAATAGCGCAGCAATTGCTCGATGCCGTTCTTCAGCGTTGCGCTCGACGACGGGCACCCCGCGCACGCACCCTGCATCCGCAGATACACCTTGCCCTTGTCGAAGCCACGATAGACGATGTCGCCGCCATCGTTCGCCACCGCCGGGCGCACGCGCGTCTCGATCAAGTCCTTGATCTGCGCCACGATGTCCGCATCAGCAGGATCATCGGCAAAAGCTTCCTCTTCCGCCGGTACCGAGAAGCCGGCCGTGGCCGGGCGGAACAGCGGCATCTGTGCCGCGAAATGATCCATCAAAATGCCGAGCACGTCGGGCTTGAGCATCGCCCACGACGTACCGGGTGCCGCCGTCACCGACACGAAATCGCGCCCAAAGAACACGCCGGTCACGTCGCCCAGGTCGAACAACGCCTGCGCCAGCGGGCTCGCCTCGGCTTCCTCGGGCGTCGCGAAGTCGCGCGTGCCCTCATCCATCACGACGCGGTTCGGCAGGAACTTCAGGGTCGCCGGGTTCGGCGTGACTTCGGTCTCGATCAGCATGGGCGCGATGTGGCCCGAGGCGACGGCTGGATCAAGCGGGTTGCGCGAAAGCGATCGTTTCAGCGCGCGTGCCCCGCCTTCACACGTCCAGCTGCTTTACCGCCGCGTTCCATTTGGCGACATTGTCGCGCGCTTCCTGCACGAACGCGCTGCGCTTGACGAAGCCGAGGAACAGGTCCGCGAACCATTTGCCCGGCTGACGCAGCGGGCGCTCAAATTGGATCAGCAGCACGACGCGGGTGCTCTCCGTGTCATTCCACACCTCGTGATCGTAGGTGTCGTCGAACACGAGCGTCTGCCCCTCCGACCAGCGCACGATACGGTCGTCGACGCGCATCCGTACATCGCCGTCGCGCGGCACGATCAATCCCAAGTGGCAGGTGATCAGCCCCTTGGTCACGCCGCGATGCGCCGGGATGTGCGTGCCCGGCGCCAGAATCGAGAAGAACGCCGAGTTCAGCCCCGGGATCGCCTCGATCACCGCCTTGGTGCGCGGGCAGCGCGCTAGATTGTCGTCGATCGGATAGCCGTAACCCCACAGAAAGAACGACCGCCACTTGTTCACTTCCGCGATCGAGCGGTGGTCGGGCGAGATCGTGGCGAGGCTCGGCGCGGCATGGCCCACCAGCGCGGCCGCGGTCGCCTCCGCACGGATCGCCGCCCACTCGTCGCGCAATCCTTGCGTCCAAGCGAAATCGCGCACGTCGAGCACCGGATCGTTCGGCACCAGCGACGATCCCGCGATCAGCCGGTCGAAGATCCCGCGCAGATGCTTGCCGACGCGGATGATCAGCGGGCGATTGCCTTCCGCCTTCATCGCCGCACCCGGCGCCGGCGCGCCCGAGATGACGTTCGGGTCGGGGATCGTCGCCTTCGCGCCCGTGCTGCGCTGCCACGTGCCCGGTTCGACAAGCTTTTCTGCAATCATGGCACTGTCCACTGCTTGGCTCGATCCGCTCCGGTCATGCGCGTGTCCGGGGTGGGTAGCGCTCTGCTACCGGCGCAACGCGACGAAATGATGGCATCGATGCGGCGAAGCGTGAGTGTCCCCGTGCGGACGGGTCAGCAATGTGTTTCCCCGCGCCTTCTCTGGCATGCTCCGCGTCGCGCTGGACGTTGCGGAGGCGCCGCACCATGCCTACACAGGTTACATATGAGCTTATCCGCACGCGCGCTGTCGAAGCCGCTCGTCGCCTTTCTCCTCACTACCGCGCTCGTTCCGGCCGCCGCCGGTCAGCGCGTCGGGAACGGCAAGCCTGCTCCTTCGGTCAAGGCGTCGACGCCCGACGCCACGCCGGTCGATCCCGCCTCGGTCAAGGTCGACACCGCACCCTGGCTGTTCAAGGGATCGGACATCCCGCCTGACACGGCATGGTATTTCGGACGCCTACCCAACGGACTGCGCTACGCCGTGCGCAAGAACGGCGTGCCGCCGGGCCAGGTCGCGGTGCGCGTCCGCATCGATGCGGGTTCGCTCTACGAGAAGGACGACGAGCAGGGCTTCGCGCACCTGATCGAGCATCTGTCGTTCCGCGGCTCCAAATACGTTCCTGACGGCGAGGCGAAGCGCGTGTGGCAGCGCTTCGGTGCCACCTTCGGCTCGGACTCGAACGCGTCGACCACCCCGACGCAGACCGTCTACAAGCTCGACCTGCCAGGCGCCACGCAGGCGAACCTCGACGAAAGCCTCAAGATTTTCGCCGGCATGATGCAGGAACCCGCGATCACCGCGCAGGGCCTCGCCGCCGAGCGTCCTGCGGTGCTCGCCGAGCAGCGCGAGGCGCCGGGGCCGCAGGTGCGCTACGGCGACGCACTGCGCCAGACCTTCTTCGCCGGCCAACCGCTCGCCGAACGCTCGCCGATCGGCACGATCAAGACGTTGGAAGCCGCGACCCCGGCGGCGGTGCAGGCGTTCCACGATCGCTGGTACCGGCCCGAGAATACGGTCGTGATCCTGTCGGGTGATATCGATCCCGCCACCGCCGCGACGCTGATCGTCAAGAATTTCGCGAGTTGGACCGGCCACGGTCCGGCGGTCTCCGCGCCCGACTTCGGCAAGCCCGACCCGAACGCGCCGCCGACGAAGACGGTGGTAGAGCCCTCGCTGCCGCCGATCGTCGCCACTGCGGTGCTGCGTCCATGGACGTTCCAGGACGACACGATCATCTTCAATCAGAAGCGCCTGGTCGACTTCGTCGCGTTGCGCGTCATCAACCGCCGGCTGGAGACGCGCGCGCGCGCTGGTGGCAGTTTCCTACAAGCATCGGTCAGCCTCGACGACGTGTCGCGTTCGGCGAACGGTACCTTCACCAACATCGTGCCCTTGGGCGACGACTGGGAAGCGGCGTTGAAGGACGTGCGCGCGGTGATCGCCGACGCGATGGCGACCGCACCGACGCAGGCCGAGGTCGACCGCGAACTGACCGAGTTCGACGCCGCGATGAAGAACGAAGTCGCCACCGCGCGCGTCGAGGCGGGGTCGAAGCAGGCCGACGACATGGTCGGCGCGCTCGACATCCGTGAAACGGTCGCCGGGCCGGAAACCTCGTACAAGATCCTGCAGGACGCGCGCGCCAAGGGGTTCTTCACCCCCGCCGCGATGCTCGAATCGACCAATCGCCTGTTCAAGGGCGACGCGACACGCGCGCTCCTCAACACGCGCACCGCCGACGCGGGCGCCGCGGCCAAGCTCGCCGCCGCCTTGAAGGCCGACGTGTCGAAGCTCGCGGGCAAGCGCAGCCAGCAGGCGGCGGTCGACTTCTCCAAGGTGCCCAAGCTGGGTGCGCCCGGCAAGGTCACCGCGCGCACGACCGTGTCCGCCGATCCCGGCATCGAGCAGGTGACCTTTTCCAACGGCATGCGCGCGTTGATCTACCCGAACTCGTCGGAGACCGGCCGCGTCTACATCCGGGTGCGCTTCGGACACGGCTATCTCGCGCTGCCGGGCGACCGTCCGACCGTCGCTTGGGCGGGCGACAACGCATTGGTGGCGAGCGGCATCGGCAAGCTGCGGCAGGGCGATCTCGATCAACTCACCGCCGGGCGCCGCATGGGGCTCGATTTCGACATCGGCGACGACGCGTTCACCATGGGCGCGATCACCACACCGGGCGATTACGCCGACAATCTCACGCTGATGGCGGCCAAGCTCGCCGCACCCGGCTGGGATCCCGCACCCGTCGCGCGCGCGCGTGCCGCGGCGCTCGCGGGCTATGCCGGGCTGTCGTCGTCGCCCGACGGCGTGCTGTCGCGCGATCTCGAGCGGTTGCTGCGCGACGGCGATCCGCGCTGGGGTCCGCCCGACCTGCCGCAGATCAACGCGCTCAACGCCGCCGACTTCCGCAAATTATGGGAGCCGCTGCTCGCGACCGGCCCGATCGAGGTCGACGTGTTCGGCGACACAACGGCCGACCAGGCGATCGCCGCGATCGCCAAGAGCTTCGGCGCGCTGAAACCCCGCACACCCGACACGCGCGCCTCGGCTCCCGTCCGCTTCCCGGCGCACAACGCCACGCCCGTCATCCGCACGCACGACGGCGCCGACACGCAGGCCGCGGCGGTGATCGCCTGGCCGACCGGCGGCGGATCGGCCGACCATGCCGAGAGTCGCCGCCTCGACGTGCTGGCGGCGGTCTTCTCCGACCGGCTGTTCGATCGCCTCCGCTCGGTTGCGGGAGCCAGCTACTCGCCTAGCGCGCAGAGCCAATGGCCCGCCGGGCTGCCCGGCGGCGGTCGCCTGATCGCGCTGGGTCAGGTCGCGCCCGACCGCGTGCCGCTGTTCTTCCAGCTATCGCGTCAGATCGCCGCCGAGCTCGTCTCGACGCCGATCGACGCCGACGAGCTGAAGCGCACGATTGTCCCGATGCTCCAGTACATGGCGCGCGCCTCGTCGGGGAACCAGTTCTGGCTCGCGCAATTACAGGGCGGCAGCTACGATCCGAAACGCGTGGAAGCGACGCAGAGCCTCGTCACCGACATGACGGCCATCACGCCCGAGGTGCTGCAAGCCACCGCGGCGAAATACCTGCGGCCCGACAAAGACTGGACGATGACGGTGATGCCGAAGAAGGCCGCGCCGGCGCTAGGGGCCTCTTCTTCGATCGAAGGGACGAAATAGCAGGCGTTACACCGCTTGTCGGCGATGTAACCTCATTTGCCGCGCGAGGCACGAGCTTCGCGCGGCTCAGCCCTTGTACAGCCCCTCCAGCCGCTCGCCGTAGATCTTCCGCAGCACGTGACGGCGGATCTTCAGGCTCGGCGTCAGTTGCTCGTTCTCGATCGCGAAGGGTTCGTCGGCGATCACCCAGCGGCGGACGCGTTCGATCACCGACAGGTCGCGGTTGGTGCGGTCGACCGCCTTTTGCAGCGCCGCGCGATAGTCCTGATTGTCGACCAGCCCCTTGTACCCGCCCGACAGCCCGTTCGCGCGTGCCCAGTCCTGCGTCCATTCGGCATCGGGCACCAGCACCGCGACCATGTGCGGCTTGCGGTCGCCGGCGATCATCGCCTGCGCGATCTCGGGCTGGAGCGTCAGCATCCCCTCGACCTTGGCAGGCGCGACATTGTCGCCCTTGTCGTTGATGATCAGGTCTTTCTTGCGATCGGTGATGCGGATGCGCCCGCGTTCATCGAACTCGCCGATGTCGCCGGTGTGGAGCCAGCCGTCCTGCAACACGCGCGCCGTCTCGGCGTCATTGCGCCAATAACCGTGCATCACGAGTTCGCCGCGCACCAGGATCTCACCATCGTCGGCGATACGGACCTCCGTATCGGGCAGCGGCGGCCCGACGCTGTCCATTGTCACCCCGGCTCTCGGCCGGTTGCACGAGATGACGGGTGCCGCCTCGGTCTGACCATAGCCCTGAAGAAAGGTCACGCCGAGTGATTGGAAGAAGATGCCGACCTCAGGCGTCAACGGTGCGCCGCCCGAGATCATCGCCTTCATTCGGCCGCCGAATTTCTTCGCGATCTTTGGCTTGAACAGCGCGTCGACGAGCAGCGCCTTGGGTCGGTCGGCGAGCCGGAGTTCGTTCGCATAGCGCTTCGTGCCGATGTCGAGCGCGGCGGCGAGCAACTTTGCTGACAGACCGCCCTGCTTCTCGATCGCCTTGGAGATGCGGGTACGTAATACTTCGAACAGGCGCGGCACCACGAACATGATCGTCGGGCGCGTCTGCTCCATGTTGGCGGCGAGCTTCTCGATCCCTTCCGCATAGTAGATCTGCCCGCCGAGCCCGATCGGCACGAACTGTCCGCCGGTATGTTCGTAGGCGTGGCTGAGTGGCAGGAACGACAGGAACACCTCGTCGCCCCAACCCAGGTCTTCCGAGATGACGTCGCAGCAACCCTTGACGTTGTGGAGGATCGCGCCGTGGTGCTGCACCACCCCGCGCGGCGCACCACCGGTGCCGCTGGTGTAGATGATGCAGGCGGGGTCGGTGCGTGCGAAATCCGCTGCGCCGCGCGCGTCCTGCACGCTTGCCGCGTGCGTGTCGATCAGCGTCTGCCAGTCGTAGACGTCGAACGGCGTCTGCCCCAGCCGGACCGGATCGATCCCGATCAGGATCTGCGGCTGGATCGAGCGCAGGATCGCGGGCATCAGCGTCTTGGCGAGCTTGTCGGTCGAGACAATCACCGCCTTGGCGCCCGAATTCTCGATGATGTGCGTGTGATCGCGCTCGGTGTTGGTGGTGTAGGTCGGCACCGTCACCGCGCCCGCCGCCATGATCGCGAGATCGGACAGGCACCATTCGGGCCGGTTCTCGCTCACCAGCATGACGCGGTCGCCGCGCTCGATCCCGATCGCGGTCAGCGCCGCCGCGAGCCGCGCCACCCGCTCGGCCGCCTCGCGCCACGTGATCGAGGCCCAGGCACCGTCGCGCTTCGCCCACAGGAACGGCGCGTCGCCTTTCTCGGCCGCGCGGGTAAAGAACATCGCGACCAGATTGGGGAAATGCTCAAGCCTGCGTGTCACCGATCATCCTCCCGCGCGCGGCCTCCCTGGTGCCGCATCATCGCCTCGCTCTAGGGGCAGGTGGCGAGTGGCGCTAGTGTGTGGCAGCGGCGCTTGGATGAGCCCGGCAAGCGATCGGCCGCCGCCCTGACTCGCAATGCCACGGGAGCACTACCATCTCGTCATCCCGGACTTGATCCAAGATCCCGCTTCTTCTCCGCCCCGATGCGAAAGCGGACCCCCGGATCAAGTCCGGGGCGACGACGGCAGACTTGTTCGGTTGGGCGAACGCCGCGAGCGCGCGAGACATCGCGATAGAATAGCCACGCGCCGCTCCCGCCCCATCGTGGACGCGCCCACTCGCGAGCGTTATCGCAACCCGATGCGCACCCGCCTCCTCGCCGCCGCCGCTCTCCTTCTCGCCTCCTGCGCACAGGTCCCGCCCGGCGCACCGCGCGCCGCGCCAGGCACCGGCGCCGCCCCGCGCACGCCCGGCTTCGTCGTTGCCTCCAACCCGCTCGCGGTCGACGCCGGGATGGCGGTGCTGCGCCGCGGCGGCAGCGCGGTCGACGCAGCGATCGCGGTGCAGGCGATGCTGTCGCTGGTCGAGCCGCAGAGCTCAGGCATCGGCGGCGGCGCGTTCATGACCTATTACGATGGCGCGGCACGCGACGTGACCGTTTATGACGGCCGCGAGGTCGCGCCCGCGGGTGCATCGGCCGACATGTTCCTTGATCCGGCGACGGGAAAGCCGCTGCCGTTCGCACAAGCCGTGCTGTCCGGCCGCGCGACCGGCGTGCCCGGTGCGGTGGCGATGCTGGCACAAGCGCACCGGCTCCACGGCGCACTCGCGTGGAACGTCCTGTTCGCCGACGCGCAGCGCACCGCGCGCGACGGTTTCATCGTCACGCCGCGGCTCGCGCGGATGCTCGGCGGTAGTTACGCGGAGCTGTCCGCCCCCGACGTCCAGCGCTACTTCGCCCGCCCCGGCGGCGGGTTGCTTAAAGCCGGCGACCGGCTGCGCAACCCGGCTTACGCCGCGTTCCTCTCGCGCCTCGCCGCGGAGGGCCCGTCCGCGCTCTACCGCGGCGAGACCGCGCGGCGCATCGTCGCACGCGTGGCGGCCGCGCCGTTGCCCGGCAGCTTGAGCGAGGCCGATCTCGCGGCGTACCAGCCGATCGCGCGTACGCCCGTGTGCGGCGCGTGGCGCGTGTACCGCGTCTGTGCCGCGCCGCCGCCCGCCAGCGGCGTCGGGCTGATCGAGCTGCTAGGCCTGCTCGAACGCACCGACATTGCGAAGCGTGGTCCGAACGATCCGCAGGCCTGGTACCTGTTCGCCGAGGCGAGCCGGCTGATGTACGCCGACCGCGACCGCTACGTCGCCGATCCCGCCTTCGTGCGCGTGCCGGTCGCCGGGATGATCGACCCGGCTTATCTCGATGCGCGCGCGCGGTTGATTGGATCAAGCGCCGGCCCCGCGCCGGTCGCGGGCACGCCGCCCGGCGCTCCGAAGGCAGGCGCCGATGCGACGCGCGAGCCTGCCGGCACCTCGCACTTCATCGTCGGCGACGGCGCGGGCAATGTCGTGTCGATGACGACGACGGTCGAGTCGATCTTCGGCTCGGGCCGGATGGTCGACGGCTTCTTCCTCAACAACCAAATGACCGACTTCTCCTTTGCACCCCGCGATGCGAGCGGCCGCGCCGCGGTCAACGCGGTGGCACCGGGCAAGCGCCCGCGCTCGTCGATGACGCCGCTCGTTCTGCTCGACCGCGAGGGGCGCTTCGCCGGCGCAATCGGCTCGGCGGGGGGCAACGCGATCCTCGCTTACGTCGCCAAGTCGCTGGTCGCTGCGATCGACTGGAACCTGCCGACGCAGGACGCGCTCGCGCAGCCCAACCTCGTCGCGCGCGGCGACGCGTTCCAGGGCGAGGTGACCAAGTTCTCGTCGCCGGTGCTGGCTGGCCTCGCAGCGCGCGGCGTCGCGCTCAAACCGGGGCAGGGTGAGGATTCGGGCGTCCACGCGATGATCGTGCGCAGCGGAAACCGCTACGACGGCGGCTACGATCCGCGCCGCGAGGGCAAGGTAGTGGTGGAAGCGGTGCCCGCGCCGCGGATCAGGTCAATCAACGCCGACCGCGTCCGCAACGCACGCGAACCCGTCGCGGCGCAGTAACGCGTCCAGCTCACGCAGCATGCGCGCGGGCAGGCCCGGCCCGCCGTAGACCATCGCGGTATAGACCTGCACCAGGCTCGCGCCCGCCCGGATGCGGGCATAGGCCTCCGCGCCGGTGTCGACGCCGCCCACCGCCACCAGCGGCAGCGCGCCGCCGGTCGCGCGCCGGAAATCCGACAACCGTTCGCGCGCCAGCGCCCGCAATGGCGCGCCTGAGAGCCCGCCCGTCTCGCCTTTGTGCCGCGAGGCGAGCGCGGGACGCGACACGGTGGTGTTGCCCATGATCAGCGCGTCAGCTCCGCCGTCGATCGCCGCGCGCGCAATGTCGTCGATCTGCGTCGGCGACAGGTCGGGTGCGACCTTGAGGAACAGCGGCGTCGCCCCCTTCGCCGCGCGACAGGCCGCGAGCAGGTCGCGGAGCGCCGCGCCCTCCTGCAGGTCGCGCAGGCGCGGCGTGTTGGGTGAGCTGATGTTGATCGTCACGTAATCGGCCACCCGCGCCGCGGCGGTGACGCCAGCTACGTAATCCGCCACGCGGTCGGCCGCGTCCTTGTTCGCGCCGACGTTGATCCCCAGCACTCCGCCACGCGTCGCCGCGCCTGCGCGCGCGATGCCCTCCGCCTGCCCACCGTTGTTGAACCCGAAGCGGTTGATGACCGCGGCGTCCTCGTGCAGCCTGAACAACCGCGGCTTGGCATTGCCTGGCTGCGGCAGCGGCGTCAGCGTCCCCACCTCCACCGCACCGAAGCCGAGCGCGAACCAGCCGGGGATCGCCCGCGCATCCTTGTCGACGCCCGCCGCCAGCCCGAGCGGATTGGCAAAGGTCAGCCCCGCCACGCGCGTCTCCAGCCGCGGCACGCGCGGACGCAGCACGGTTCCGGTCGCCCCCCAGGCCGACAGCAACCGAACCGCAGCGGTGTGTGCGCGTTCGGGATCGATCAGGCGGAGCAGGCGGGTGGCGGGCATGACGCGCTTCTTCGCGGCGCCGCGCCGCCGGTTCAATCGTCATTTCGCCGCAACTGTAAAAATCGGCTAGGCTGTCGCTGTTTCCATCCAATACTTCACCGCGCCACGATGCTTGATAGCGGCTGCGACCCGAAGGGCTTCTTTAACGAAGTCCTTTCCTTCGGCCCGGCGATTCCTCGCCGGGCCATTTTGTTCGCCTTACCCAATCAGCGTCATCGAGCATTCCGCATCGCAGCATCGGGTTGATTTATCCGTCGCACGGCGCCATCTGCCAATCGGAACGATCCGCTCCGATTTGAGAACAATTCGCAACATGCGCCTGTCATCGCTCACCGACTACGCCGTCGTGCTGCTCACCGCGGCCGCGCGTCATTGCGGTGGCGTGGCGCGCCTGAACGCGACGATGCTGGCGGAGGAAACCGGTGTTCCGCTGCCGACCGCGCAGAAGCTGGTCAGCCGCCTCTCCGCCGCAGGGCTGATCGACAGCGTGCGCGGCACCGGTGGCGGGTTCCGCCTATCGCGACCGCCGTCCGCGATCACCATCGCCGACGTGGTCGAGGCGGTCGAGGGGCCGATCGTCATGACCGCCTGCGTCGACGCGAGCGATCATGACTGCAACCTCTCCGGCGCGTGTCGCGTCAAGCCGCACTGGAACGCGGTCAACGAAGCGGTGCGCGGCGCACTCGCGGGCATCACGCTCGCGCAGCTCGCTGTCGAGCCCGCTCCCACAACTCCGACAAAGGTTCTGGCATAATGGCCACCAAGAACGCCGAAGCCTATGCGGCCGTCTCCAAGACGTACGAATGGGGCTTCTCCTCCGACATCGAGCAGGACTTCGCGCCCAAGGGGCTGAGCGAGGACACCGTCCGCTACATCTCCGCCAAGAAGCAGGAGCCGCAGTGGATGCTCGACTGGCGGCTGAAGGCGTACGCGCGCTGGCTCGAGATGGAGACGCCCGACTGGTCGAAGCTCAACATCGACCCGATCGACTATCAGGACGCTTATTATTACGCCGAGCCAAAGGCGAAGCCCAAGCTTGGCTCGCTCGACGAGGTCGATCCCGAAATCCTGCGCGTCTACGAGAAGCTCGGCATTCCGATTGCCGAGCAGAAGATGCTTGCGGGCGTCGAGGATCTGGACGAGAACGGCCAGCCGAAGCGCCGTGTCGCGGTCGACGCGGTGTTTGATTCGGTCTCGGTCGCGACCACCTTCCGCAAGGAGCTCGAAGCCGCCGGCGTCATCTTCCGCTCGATCTCCGAAGCGATCCGCGAGTACCCGGAGTTGGTGCGTAAGTGGCTCGGCAAGGTCGTGCCGCAGCATGACAATTACTTCGCGACCTTGAACTCAGCGGTCTTCTCCGACGGCACCTTCGTCTACATCCCCGAGGGCGTCCGCTGCCCGATGGAGCTGTCGACCTATTTCCGCATTAACGCGGAGAATACCGGCCAGTTCGAGCGCACGCTGATCGTCGCCGACAAGGGCAGCTACGTCTCTTATCTGGAGGGCTGCACCGCCCCGATGCGGGACGAGAACCAGCTTCATGCCGCGGTGGTCGAACTCGTCGCCCTCGACGACGCCGAGATCAAATATTCGACCGTGCAGAACTGGTACCCCGGCGACGAGAACGGTGTCGGCGGCATCTACAACTTCGTCACCAAGCGCGCGCTCTGCCAGGGCAAGAACAGCAAGGTGTCGTGGACGCAGGTCGAGACCGGCTCCGCCGTTACGTGGAAGTATCCATCCTGCGTGCTCGCGGGTGAGAACAGCGTCGGCGAATTCTACTCGGTCGCGGTCACCAACAATCGCCAGCAGGCCGACACCGGCACCAAGATGATCCATCTGGGCAAGGGTAGCCGCTCGACCATCGTGTCGAAGGGGATCAGCGCCGGACGCAGCGACAACACCTACCGCGGCCTCGTCCGCGTCGCGCCGACCGCGGAGGGCGTGCGCAACTTCACCCAGTGCGACAGCCTACTCCTCGGCGACCAGTGCGGCGCACACACCATCCCCTATATCGAGGTGCGCAACCCTTCGGCGCAGATCGAGCACGAGGCCACCACTTCGAAGATCAGCGAGGACCAGCTATTCTACGCGATGAGCCGCGGACTCGACCAGGAAGCCGCCGTCGCGCTGATCGTCAACGGCTTCGCGCGCGAGGTGCTGCAACAGCTCCCGATGGAGTTCGCAGTCGAGGCGCAGAAGCTGCTGGGGATCAGCCTTGAGGGAAGTGTGGGGTGACCATCGCCCACCACCGTCATGCTGAACTCGTTTCAGCATCCATCGCGCCTTCGCCGGCCAAGCCGCATGGGGACGCATGGACCCTGAAACAAGTTCAGGGTGACGCCAGTCAGGTACGCACACGATCCCTGCATCGACCATCCGCATCATTTCCGAACCGAGAAGCACATGCTTAAAATCGAAAACCTCCACGCCGAGATCGACGGCAAGCCGATCCTCAAGGGCCTCTCGCTTACCGTCAATGCGGGCGAGATTCACGCGATCATGGGGCCGAACGGCGCGGGCAAGTCGACGCTCGGCTACGTGCTCGGCGGCCGTCCCGGCTACGAGGTGACCGAGGGCTCGATCACCTTCGACGGGCAGGACCTGCTCGAGATGGAGCCGCACGAGCGCGCCGCCGCCGGCGTGTTCCTCGGGTTCCAGTACCCGGTCGAGATCCCCGGCGTATCGAACGTCCAGTTCCTGCGCGAGAGCCTGAATGCCCAGCGCGGCGCCCGCGACGAGAAGCCGCTGTCCGGCGCCGAGTTCCTGAAGCTCGCCCGTGCGGAGGCTACGCGGCTGGAGATGGATGCTGAAATGCTCAAGCGTCCGGTCAACGTCGGCTTCTCGGGCGGCGAGAAGAAGCGCAACGAGATGGTGCAGATGGGCATCATCAGCCCCAAGTTCGCGATCCTCGACGAAACCGACTCCGGGCTCGACATCGACGCGCTGCGCATCGTCGGCGACGGTATCAACCGCATCATGCGTCAGCCTGACAAGTCGGTGCTGCTCATCACCCACTATCAGCGGCTGCTCGATTACGTGAAGCCCGACGTCGTCCACGTCCTCGCCGACGGCCGCATCACCCGCACCGGCGGCCCTGAACTCGCGCAGCAGCTCGAGCGCGAAGGCTATGCCGAGGTAGCAGCATGACCATCCTCCCCGGCACGGGGAGGGGGACCAGCGAAGCTGGTGGAGGGGGATCGCGCCACGCGCACCGCCAGCCACAAGCACCCTCGACCAACCCGCTCCCCGCAGCGGAGACCATCCGATGACCACCCTGGAACTCCCCTCCAACCGCGCCGAGGCGTGGCGCTGGGCCGATCTCGGCGCGCTCTCCGCTGCCGCGGCACTGGCACCGATCGCCCGGCCCGAGCACGATTTCCTCGACCTGCCAGGCGCACGCCTGCTGTTCGTCGACGGCCGGCTCGACGAGTCTGCCTCGACGCTCGGAGCGGTCACGCTCGGCGAGGTCACCGGCAGCGACCACGCGCTCGGCCGCCATGCGCGCACCGGCTGGTCGCTCCACCTCGACGCCCGCGCCGCCGCCGACCCGGTGCAGATCGTCCACGTCGCGACCGGCGCCGAGAACCACCTCGCCGCCGAGATCGTGCTGGCCGAGGATGCGGTTGCCGAAGTGACCGAGACCTTCGTCGGCGCCGGCTGGGCCAACCGCTACACGCGCACCCGCCTCGCGCGCGGTGCGCGGCTGATGCGCAACGTCCGCCTGCTCCAACCCGCCGGCTTCGTGTCGCTGCGCGAGGATGCCGACATCGGCGAGGCGGCGAGCCTCGTTTCCACCTTCCTCGGCGCTGGCGGGCAGGGCAGCCGCATCGACGCGCAACTCACCATGTCCGGCGAGGGCGCCTTCGCCGAATACGGCGGCGCGCTGCTCACTAGCGACACCCAGGCGCAGGAATGCGCCGTCCGCGTCAACCACGCGCAGCCCAACGGCGCGTCGCGACAGGTGTGGCGCGCCGTCGCCGCCGACCAGAGCCGCGCGAGCCTCGCCGCCGCGGTCGAGGTCGCGCGCCACGCGCAGAAGACTGACGGCGAGCAGTCCCTGCGTGGCCTGCTGCTCCACCGCACCGCGACCGTGAACCTCAAGCCCGAGCTCGAGATCTTCGCCGACGACGTAAAGTGCGCGCACGGCGCCACCGTGGGCGAACTCGACCCGCGCGCGCTCTTCTACATGCAGAGCCGCGGCATTCCGCGCGCCCGCGCGCAGGCGATCCTGACCCACGCCTTCGTCGCCGACGTGCTCGACCGCATCGGCAACGAGACCGTCCGCGCCGCCTTCGAGTCGGACGCCGACGCCTGGCTCGACGCCGCGCTGTGACGATGCGCGCGCCTGTGCTGTCCTACATGGGCGATCCCACCTACGTGACGGCACCGGCGTCGCGCCCGAACGTCGTCGCGCGCGCGCACATGCGTAGCGGTGTGACCTTTGTGACTTTCCAGCAGGTGCCGGCATGACCACGACCACCACCGAACGCCCGCTCGACACGGTCGCCGACTTCCCCGCGATCCCCGATGGCTGGGCCTATCTCGACACCGCCGCCACGTCGCAGAAGCCGAAGCCCGTCATTGACGCGATCACCCGCGGCTATGACGAGACCTACGCCACCGTCCACCGCGGCGTGTATCAGCGCAGCGCCGACATGACGCTCGCCTACGAGGCCGCCCGCAGTCGCGTCGCATCGTTCATCGGTGGCAAGCCCGACGAGATCGTATTCGTCCGCGGCGCGACCGAGGGGATCAACCTCGTCGCCCACTCCTGGGTCGCGCAGCAGTTGAAGACCGGCGACCGCATCCTGCTGTCGCAGCTCGAACACCACAGCAACATCGTGCCGTGGCAGATGGCCGCCGAGCGCGTCGGCGCCGCGATCGACGTGATCCCGCTAACCGAGGATCACCGCATCGACCTCGACGCGATGGCGGCGATGATCACGCGTGAGCACAAGTTCGTCGCACTCGCCCACGTCTCGAACGTGCTCGGATCCGTCCTCGACGCTGCCCGTGCGACCGAGATCGCGCATTCGGTCGGCGCGAAGATCCTGATCGACGGTTGCCAGTCGGTGCCGCGCATGGCGGTCGACGTCGCCGCGATCGATTGCGACTTCTACGTCTTCTCCGGGCACAAGCTCTACGGCCCGACCGGCATCGGCGTGCTGTGGGGCAGGGGCGAGCTGTTGAACCAGATGCCGCCGTACCAGGGTGGCGGCTCGATGATCGACCGCGTTTCGTTCGAGCGTTCGACCTACGCGCCCGCGCCGACCCGCTTCGAGGCCGGCACGCCGCACATCGTCGGCGCGCTGGGCCTTCATGCCGCGATCGACTACGTGTCAGGGATCGGCCTCGACCGCATCCACGCGCACGAGGCGGCGCTCGTCGCCGACACGCGCGGCGCGCTGTCGCACCTGAATTCAGTCCGCGTGTTCGGCCCAGTCGACTCCGCCGGCATCGTCTCCTTCGCGATGGAGGGGGTGCATCCGCACGATATCGGCACCATCTTGGACGAGAGCCGGGTCGCGATCCGCGCCGGGCATCACTGCGCGCAGCCGCTGATGGCGAGCCTGGGTGTCGACGCCACCGCGCGGGTCAGCTTCGGCGTCTACAACGGTCTCAGGGACGTCGAGGCGCTGGTCGCCGGCATGGAACGGGTAAAGAGGATTTTCGGATGAGCGAAGACTCCGATCGGATCGAAGTGCAGGAGGTGGCGGCGGTGACCGCTCCCCCACGCGCACGTGTCGAGGACGCGGTCGACGCTCCCCGCGAGCGCGATTACCTGACCGGCTTCCTCCAGCAGAAGCCGGCTGCTGACCAGCCCGGCGAACCCGGCGGCGCGCTGTACGAGGGCGTGATCGACGCGCTCAAGGACATTTTCGACCCCGAAATCCCGGTCAACATTTACGACCTCGGCCTGATCTACGGCGTCGAGGTCACCGACGAGGGCCAGGCGATCGTCACCATGACGCTGACCACCCCGCACTGCCCGGTCGCCGAGTCGATGCCCGCCGAGGTCGAGATGCGCGTGGCGGCGGTGTCCGGCATCGCCTTTGCCGACGTCAATCTCGTCTGGGACCCGCCGTGGGACCCGCAGAAGATGTCCGACGACGCCAAGCTCGAACTCGGCATGTTGTGAGGATCACCAGATGACCGACGTTCGTACTCGTCAGCGCCCCGCCGCGCTCAACCTGACACCGACCGCCGAGGCACGCATCGCGTCGCTGATGGCGCGCGCGCCCGCCGACGCGATCGGCGTCAAGCTGTCGACGCCGCGCCGCGGTTGCTCGGGCCTGGCCTATTCGGTCGACTACGTCACCGAGGCCAAGCCGTTCGACGAGAAGATCGAGACACCCGGCGGCACGCTCTGGGTCGACGGCGGCTCGATCCTCTATCTGATCGGCTCGACGATGAACTGGGTCGAGGACGATTTCACCGCCGGCTTCGTCTTCAACAATCCCAACGCCAAGGGCGCGTGCGGTTGCGGCGAGAGCTTCACCGTCTGAGCTAATTTCCTACAGGTTAGTGCGACCGCGCGTGACAATGGGGCGTTGACCCTCCTAATCGTGTCGCAAGCACTAATCGGGGGTCCTGTTTGAACGCTCCAACCGTCGTCGCCGCGCCGTCAGCCGAGCGCGGGTCCTTGGCATCCGCCATCCTCGACACGCTCGTCCACCGCATCGGCAAGGACGAGCACGCCGCCCGCCCGCACGATTGGCTCGCGGCCACCATCCTGACCGTCCGCAACGACATCATCGAACGCTGGATGGACTCGACCCGCGCTGCCCACGCTGCGGGCGCCAAGCGCGTCTATTATCTCAGCCTCGAATTCCTGATCGGCCGGCTGCTGCGCGACACGTTGTCGAACCTGCTCAAGACCGACGAGGTCGCCTCGGCGCTGTCCGAACTCGGCGTCAGCCTCGCCGAACTGGAGGAGATTGAACCCGACGCCGCGCTCGGCAACGGAGGCCTGGGCCGGCTCGCCGCCTGCTTCATGGAAAGCATGGCGACGCTCGATCTGCCCGCCTACGGATACGGCATCCGCTACGTCAACGGCATGTTCCGGCAGCGGATCGACAATGGCTGGCAGATGGAACTGCCCGAAACTTGGCTCGCCCACGGCAATCCGTGGGAGTTCGAGCGCCGCGAGAGCGCCTATTTCATCGGTTTCGGCGGCGAGGTGACGGGGAATGAGCAGGGCGCGGTCCACTGGCACCCGGCCGAGGCGGTCGAGGCGGTCGCGGTCGACACGCCGATGGTCGGCTGGCGCGGTCGGCGCGTCAATACGCTGCGCTTGTGGACCGCGCGTGCGTTTGATCCGATCAAGCTCGACGCGTTCAACGCCGGCGACTTCCAGGCCGCGCTCGCCGATCAGCTACGCGCCGAGACGTTGACCCGCGTTCTCTACCCCAATGACAGCACCGCGGCGGGGCAGGAGCTGCGGCTCAGGCAGGAGTATTTCTTCTCCTCCGCCTCGATCCAGGACATCGTCCGCTGCCACGTCCAATATTTCGGCGACATCCGCACGCTGCCCGACAAGGCCGCGATCCAGCTCAACGACACGCATCCCGCGGTATCGGTCGCAGAACTCATGCGGCTGCTGATCGACCATCACGAACTGACCTTCGACGAGGCGTGGGGCGTGACCCGCGCCACCTTCGGCTACACCAACCACACGCTTCTGCCCGAAGCGCTGGAGAGCTGGCCACTGCCGCTGTTCGAGCGGATGCTGCCGCGTCACATGCAGCTCGTCTACGCGATCAACGCCAAACTTCTGCGAGAGGCGCGCGGAACGCAAGGCATCGACGACCGCGCGATCGCCGCGATCAGCCTGATCGATGAGGGCGGCGAGCGGCGGGTGCGGATGGCGAACCTCGCCTTCGCCGGGTCGCACAGCGTCAACGGCGTCGCCGCGCTTCATACCGATCTGATGAAGCAGACGGTGTTCGCCGACCTCCACCGGCTCTACCCGACGCGGATCAACAACAAGACCAACGGCATTACGCCACGGCGCTGGCTGCAGGAGTGCAATCCCGCGCTCACCGCGCTGATCCGTGACGCCATCGGCGACCGCTTCCTCGACGACGCGACCGCGCTGTCCGATCTCGCCCCGTTCGCTGACGACGCCGCGTTCCGCGAGCGCTTCGCCGCAGTCAAGCGCACCAACAAGGCCGCGCTCGCGCAGTATCTGCGCGGCGACATGGGCCTCCGCCTCGATCCCGACGCGATCTTCGACGTACAAATCAAGCGCATCCACGAATACAAGCGCCAGCTGCTCAACCTCGTCGAGACGGTCGCGCTCTACGATCAGATTCGCTCGCATCCCGATCGCGACTGGACCCCGCGCGTCAAGCTGTTCGCAGGGAAAGCGGCGTCGAGCTATCACAATGCCAAGCTCGTCATCAAACTGGCGAATGACGTCGCGCGCCGCATCAACGCCGACCCCGCGATCGGCGACCTGCTCAAGGTCGCGTTCGTGCCGAACTACAACGTCAGCCTGGCCGAGCGCATGGTTCCCGCCGCCGATCTGTCCGAGCAGATCTCGACCGCAGGGATGGAGGCATCGGGTACCGGCAACATGAAGTTCGCGTTGAACGGCGCGCTGACGATTGGCACACTCGACGGAGCGAACGTCGAGATCAGGGATCATGTCGGCGCGGACAATATCGTGATCTTCGGCATGACCGCCGACGAGGTCGCAGCGAAGCGGAGCGGCGGCTACGATCCGCGGAGCGTGATCGAGGGTTCGCGCGAGCTGTTGCAGGCGATCAACGCGATCGCCTCGGGCGTGTTCTCGCCCGACGATCCCCACCGCTACCGCGACCTGATGCAGGGATTGTACGACCACGATTGGTTCATGGTCGCCGGCGATTTCGACGCTTATGCCGCAGCCCAACGCGACGTCGATGCGCGCTGGCGCGACCGCGATGCTTGGGGTCGCTCCGCTGTGCTCAACGTCGCCAACATGGGCTGGTTCTCGTCCGACCGCACCATCGCCGAATATGCGCGCGACATCTGGGGTGTGATGTGACGCCGCCGAGCGAGGCGATCGCCGCGCTGCTGGAGGGGCGGCACGACGATCCCTTCTCCCTCCTTGGCCCGCATGCCGGCCCCGAGGGCACGTTCGCGCGCACCTGGATTCCCGGCGCCGACCGCGTGGTCGCGCACTCGCTCGCCGGCGAGCCGCTCGGCGGGCTCGCGCGCGTCGATGATCGCGGGCTGTTCGAGGGCGTGATCGCCGGCGACCCGCAGCCGCTGCGCTACCGCGCCAGCGGGGCAGGGGGCGACTGGTGGGTCGGTGACCCGTACAGCTTCGGTCCTGTCCTGGGTCCGATCGACGACCTGCTGATGGTCGAGGGCACGCACAAACGACTCTACGACAAGCTTGGCGCGCACCTGATCGAGCACGAGGGCGCGAGCGGCATTCATTTCGCGGTCTGGGCACCCAACGCGCAGCGCGTGGCGGTCGTCGGCGACTTCAACAACTGGAACGGCGCGCGCCACACGATGCGGCGCCGCGGCGACGCGGGGGTGTGGGAAATCTTCGTCCCCGACCTCGGTGCGGGCCGCGCCTACAAATACGAGATTGTCGGACCCGACGGGTTGACGCAGCCGCTCAAGGCCGATCCATTCGCCTTCGCCGCCGAACTCCGCCCCGCCGCCGCCTCTATCACTACTGCCGCCCCCGCGCACGTCTGGGGCGACGACGCGCACCGCGCGGCGTGGAGCAAGGTCGATCCGCGCCGCGTCCCGATCAGCATCTACGAGGTCCATGCCGGATCGTGGGAACGCGACGAGCATGGCTGGTTCCTCTCCTGGGACGCGCTCGCCGACCGGCTGATCCCTTACGTCGTCTCGATGGGATTTACCCACATCGAGTTCATGCCGATCAGCGAATATCCGTACGATCCGAGCTGGGGTTATCAGGCGACCGGGCTCTACGCGCCGTCCGCCCGCTTCGGCGACCATGAAGGGTTCGCGCGCTTCGTCGACGGCGCGCACCGCGCCGGATTGGGCGTCATCCTCGACTGGGTACCCGCGCACTTCCCGATCGACGCGCACGGCCTCGCGCGCTTCGACGGCACAGCGCTATACGAACACGAGGACCCGCGGCTCGGCTTCCACCCCGATTGGAACACCGCGATCTACAATTATGGCCGGCGCGAGGTGGCATCGTTCCTCACCAACAACGCATTGTTCTGGGCCGAGCGTTACCACGTCGACGCACTGCGCGTCGATGCGGTCGCCTCGATGCTCTATCGCGATTACAGCCGCAAGCCGGGCGAGTGGATCCCCAACCAAGCCGGCGGACGCGAGAATTGGGAAGCGGTCGACTTCTTGCGCGGCGTCAACCGCGCGGTCTATGCCGAGCATCCCGGCATCTTCACGGTCGCCGAAGAATCGACCTCATGGCCCGGCGTCAGCCAGCCCGCCTATGACGAGGGGGCGCGTGAGAACCTGGGGTTCGGCTTCAAGTGGAACATGGGCTGGATGCACGACACGCTCCAGTACATGGCGCGCGAGCCGGTTCACCGGAACCATCATCACGAGGGGATGACCTTCGGGCTGATGTACGCCTTCAGCGAGAATTTCGTCCTCCCGCTCAGCCACGACGAGGTCGTCCACGGCAAGGGGTCGCTGCTCACCAAGATGTCGGGCGACGATTGGCAGCAATTCGCCAATCTGCGTGCCTATTACGCGATGATGTGGGGCTATCCGGGCAAGAAGCTCTTGTTCATGGGGCAGGAGTTTGCGCAGCGCCGCGAGTGGAGCGAGGAGCGCGCGCTCGACTGGCATCTGCTCAAGTCATCAGCGCACGACGGCGTGCGCAAGCTGGTGCGCGACCTGAACCGTCTCTACCGCGAGAAGCCCGCGCTCCACGCGCGCGATTGCGAGGCGGAAGGGTTCGAGTGGGCGGTCGCCGACGATGCGGAGAACTCCGTCTTCGTCTGGCTGCGCAAGGCACCCGGCGCGCCGACGATCGCGGTCATCGCCAATATGACTCCGGTAGCGCGCATGCCCTATCCGGTGCCGCTGCCGCACGACGGCCGCTGGCGCGAAATTCTTAATTCCGACGCGCACGATTATTGGGGGTCGGGGCTCGGCAATTTGGGTGGCGTGGTCGCGAAGGATGGCAGCGCCAACGTGACGCTGCCCCCGCTCGCGACGATCATGCTGGAATACGCCGCATGACCCTGCGTGATTACGCCACGATCTCCCAAGTGATGAACGACAGCATCCAGAAGGCCAGCGACAGCAGCGTCGCGACCACGATGCCGCGGATCGGATCACTCGGCGCCAGTTCGGCATCGCGAGTCGATGAGATGTCGGGGAAGGACGAGATGTCCGAATGAACCTGTTCCAGCGCGATCCGCTCCTTGTAAGGTCACCTCTTCGCGGGTGAGCACAACAAACGTACGTTAACCATCCAGATCGCGCAACGAAAAGAAAGGACAGGCTGAATGACGGAGAGGGATCATCGACGCAGCCATCCGTTGGCGCGTGACGCCATGGCCTATGTCCTGGCGGGTGGGCGGGGCAGTCGCCTCGCCGAACTGACCGACACGCGCGCCAAGCCTGCGGTTTATTTCGGTGGCAAGAGCCGGATCATCGACTTCGCGCTGTCCAACGCGATCAATTCGGGCATTCGCCGCATCGGCGTCGCAACGCAGTACAAGGCGCACAGCCTGATCCGCCATCTCCAGCGCGGTTGGAACTTCCTGCGCCCCGAACGCAACGAGAGTTTCGACATCCTGCCCGCGTCGCAGCGCGTCAGCGAGTTTCAGTGGTACGAAGGCACCGCCGAC
This sequence comes from Sphingomonas hominis, assembly GCF_013328205.1. Taxonomy (GTDB): domain Bacteria; phylum Pseudomonadota; class Alphaproteobacteria; order Sphingomonadales; family Sphingomonadaceae; genus Sphingomonas; species Sphingomonas hominis. Next base: position 418,830 of record NZ_JABULH010000001.1, read on the forward strand.
GCCGTCTACCAGAACATCGACATCATCGAGAGTTACGCGCCCGAGTTCATGGTCATCCTGGCGGGCGATCACATCTACAAGATGGATTACGAGGTGATGCTCCAGCAGCATTGCAACAGCGGCGCCGACGTGACCGTCGCCTGCATGGAGGTGCCGCGGATGGAGGCGGTCGGTTTCGGCGTGATGCACGTCGACGCCGACGACCGCATCATCGATTTCGTCGAGAAGCCCGCCGATCCGCCGTCGATCCCCGGCCAGCCCGACATTGCGCTCGCCAGCCTCGGCATCTACGTCTTCTCCACCCGCTTGCTGATCGACGAGCTGCGCCGCGACGCCGACACGCCTGGCTCGAACCGCGACTTCGGCAAGGACCTGATCCCGTACCTGGTCAAGCACGGCCACGCGCAGGCGCACCGCTTCGGCGACAGTTGCGTCCGCACCGCCGAGGAGCCCGCCGCATACTGGCGCGATGTCGGCACCGTCGACGCTTATTGGGAGGCGAACATCGACCTGACCGATGTCGTGCCCCAGCTCGATCTCTACGACCGTAGCTGGCCGCTGTGGACCTATTCGGAGATCACCCCGCCGGCCAAATTCGTCCACGACATCGACGGGCGGCGCGGCTCGGCGGTGTCGAGCCTGATCGCAGGCGATTGCATCGTCTCGGGATCGACCATCCATCGCTCACTGCTGTCGACGGGCGTGCGTGCACACAGCTATTCCTGCCTCGATGAAGCGGTGGTGCTGCCCTACACGCACATCGGCCGCGGCGCGCGATTGAGCCGCGTCGTGATCGACCGCGGTGTCCAAATCCCTGACGGGTTGGTGGTGGGCGAGGACCCGGTCGCCGACGCGCACCGTTTTCGCCGCACCGACAAGGGCATCTGCCTCATCACGCAACCGATGATCGACCGGCTGGGCGGATAGACGGGTGACGATCCGCGTCCTCTCCGTCGCATCCGAGGCGTACCCGCTGGTCAAGACCGGCGGGCTCGCCGACGTAGTCGGTGCGCTGCCCGCCGCGCTCGCCGCGCACGATGTTGAGACGACCACGCTGATCCCGGGCTATCCCGGCGTCACCGCCACGCTCGGCAAGGCGCGCGCGGTACACCGCTGGCCCGCGCTGCTCGGCACGCCCGCGCGTCTGCTGTCGGGTGAGATCGAGGGGCATCCGCTGCTGGTGCTCGACGCGCCCGAGCTGTTCGCGCGCGACGGCAACATCTACGCCGATCCCGGCGGCAAGGACTGGCACGATAATTGGCGCCGCTTCGCCGCGCTCGCACGAGCCGCTGCCGATCTTGGGTCGGGTGCGGTAAAGGGGCGCAGCTATGATGTCGTCCACGCGCACGACTGGCAGGCAGCGCTCGCGCCCGTCTACCTGCGCCACGCACCCGCGGGCGAGCGCGCCGCGCGGTCGGTCATCACCATCCACAACATCGCGTTCCAAGGTTGGTTCGACGCGGGCGTCCTGCCGTGGCTCGGCTTGCCCGACGATCTGTTCACGCTCGACGGCATCGAGTTCTTCGGCGGCGTCGGCTACCTGAAGGGCGGCATGCAGTTCGCCGACGCGATCACCACGGTCAGCCCGTCCTACGCGCAGGAAATCCTCTCACCAGAGTTCGGCATGGGGCTGGAGGGCCTCGTCGCCGCACGGCGCGACCGTGTGTCTGGGATCGTCAACGGCATCGACCCCGCGATCTGGAATCCCGCGACCGACACTGCGCTGCCCGCGCGCTACACCGACCGCACGCTCGGCAAGCGCGCCGCCAACAAGCGCGCCGTCGAGGCGCGTTTCGGCCTGGAACCCGGCGATGGCCCGATCTTCACGGTGGTCAGCCGCCTGACTTGGCAGAAGGGCATGGACGTGCTCGGCGAGTGCGTCGACGATCTCGTCGCGATGGGCGGGCGCCTCGCGCTGCTCGGCTCGGGTGACCCCGCGCTGGAGGAAGCGTTCCGCCTCGCCGCCGATCGCCATCCCGGCCGCGTCGGCGTGATGGTCGGCTACGATGAGCCCGTCTCGCACCTGCTCCAGGGCGGCGCCGACGCCATCCTGATCCCGTCGCGCTTCGAGCCGTGTGGGCTGACGCAACTCTACGGCCTCGCCTATGGCTGCGTGCCCGTGGTCGCGCGGACGGGCGGGCTCGCCGACACGATCATCGACGCGAACGAGGCCGCGCTGGCGGCGGGCGTCGCGACCGGCATCCAGTTCACCGGCGTGTCGCGCGACACGCTCACCGCCGCGATCGCGCGCGCCGTGCGCCTCTACGCCGATCGCGCGACCTGGGCGACGATCCAGAAGCGCGGGATGCGCAGCGACTTCTCCTGGGACCGTAGCGGATTGCGCTACGCCCAACTCTACCGGGGGCTCCTCGACACATGATCCGCGCCGTTACAACGACCCCGTACCTCGACCAGAAACCCGGCACCTCCGGCCTCCGCAAGAAGGTGCGCGTGTTCCAGCAGCCGAACTATGCCGAGAATTTCATCCAGTCGGTGTTCGACGTGATCGAGCACGAGCGCGCGGGCGCGACGCTGGTGATCGGCGGCGACGGCCGTTTCCTCAATCGCGAAGTGATCCAGGTCGCGATCCGCATGGCCGCGGCGGCCGGCTTCGCGCGCGTCGTGGTGGGGCAGGGCGGCATCCTCTCGACGCCCGCTGCCTCCAACCTCATTCGCAAGCGCGGCGCGCTCGGCGGACTGATCCTGTCGGCCAGCCACAATCCCGGCGGGCCGACCGAGGATTTCGGGATCAAGTACAACGTGTCGAACGGCGGCCCCGCGCCGGAAAACATCACCGACGCGATCTACGCTCGCACCAAGGTGATCGACACCTGGTATGCCGCGGACACCCCCGACATCGACCTGGACACGCTCGGCGAGGTGCAGGTCGCCGGCATGACCGTCGAGGTGGTCGACCCCGTCGCCGATTACGCCGAGCTGATGGAGACATTGTTCGACTTCGACGCCATCCGCGCATCGAAACTAACGATGGCCTTCGACGCGATGAGCGCCGTCACCGGCCCCTACGCGACCGAGATCCTCGAACGCCGGCTCGGCTTCGCGCCCGGCACGGTGCGCAACGGCACGCCCTTGCCCGATTTCGGCGGCCACCATCCTGACCCCAATCTCGTCCACGCGCGAGCGCTGTACGACACGATGATGGGAGAGGGCGCCCCCGACTTCGGCGCCGCGTCCGACGGCGACGGCGACCGCAACCTCATCATTGGGCGTGGCCGGTTCGTGACCCCATCGGACAGCCTGGCGATGCTAGCCGCTAATGCACACCTTGCGCCCGGTTACGCGGGCGGATTGAAGGGCATCGCGCGCTCGATGCCGACCAGCGCCGCCGCCGATCGCGTCGCAGCCGAGCTCGGCATCCCCGCCTATGAAACGCCGACGGGATGGAAGTTCTTCGGCAACTTGCTCGACGCCGGCATGGCGACGATCTGCGGCGAGGAGAGTGCGGGCACCGGCAGCGATCACGTCCGCGAGAAGGACGGGCTCTGGGCAGTGCTGCTATGGCTCAACATCCTCGCCGCCACCGGCAAGAGCGTCGACGAACTAGCGCGAGAGCACTGGGCGCGCTTCGGCCGCAACTATTATGCGCGGCACGATTACGAGGGTGTCGACAGCAGCGCCGCCGACACGCTGATGCGCGATCTGCGCGGCAAGCTCGCGACCTTGCCGGGCACGATGATCGGCGCGCTGACGATCGCGCAGGCCGACGACTTCGCCTACACCGACCCGACCGACAGCTCGACCAGCGCCAACCAAGGCGTGCGCATCCTGTTCGAAGGCGGCAGCCGCGTCGTGTTCCGCCTGTCGGGCACCGGCACCAGCGGCGCGACGTTGCGCGTCTACCTCGAACGCTACGAGCCCGCGACTGGCGATCTCGACGCCAACACCGGCAAGATGCTAGCCGACATCGTCGCGGCGGCGGACGAACTCGCCGGCATCCGCCTGCATACTGGCCGCAGCGAGCCCGATGTCGTCACCTGAGCTCGGCGCGCGCGTCGGGCCGCACGGAACCAGCTTCGCCGTTCGCGCGCCGGCGGCGAACGCGGTGTGGCTGTGCCTGTTCGACGGCGAGGCAGAGCGCCGCGTCGCGATGACCCGCGACCGCGCGATCTGGCGCGCGGACGTGCCGGGCGCGGGCGAGGGCACCCGCTACGGCTACCGCGCCGACGGTCCACCCCCGCACGACGCGTCCAAGCTGCTGATCGATCCCTACGCCACGACGCTCAACCGCGCCTTCGCCTACGATCCGGCACTGACCGAGCACGGCATCGACTCCGCCGCGCTCGTGCCGAAGGCGGTGGTAAGCGCCCACCTACCGCTCGCATCCGCACCGCCCGTGTTCCGCCACGGTGGCCTGATCTACGAGGTCAACGTCCGCGCCTTCACGATGCTGCACCCAGACGTGCCCGAGGCGCAGCGCGGCACGATCGCGGCGGTCGCGCATCCGGCGGTGATCGCCCACCTACGCAAGCTCGGTGTCGACGCGGTCGAGCTGATGCCCGTGGTCGCCTGGGTCGACGAGCGGCACCTGCCGCCGCTCGGCCTCGCGAACGCCTGGGGCTACAATCCTGTGGTGCCGATGGCGCTCGACCCGCGCCTCGCCCCCGGCGGCGTCGCTGAACTGCGCGACACCGTCGCGGCGCTGCGGCAGGCCGGGATTGGCGTCATCCTCGACCTCGTGTTCAACCACACCGGCGAGAGCGACGCGCTTGGCCCGACGCTGTCGCTCCGTGGCCTCGACGCCGCCGCCTACGCGCGCGACGGCGAGGGCAGGCTGATCAACGACGCGGGCACCGGCAACACGCTCGATTTCGCCAATCCGGCCGTGCGCAACCTGACGCTTGCGACCATGCGCCATTTTGTCGCCAACTGCGGCGTCGACGGCTTCCGCTTCGATCTCGCCACCGTCATGGCGCGCGGTCCCGGCTTCGACGCGCATGCGCCGATCTTCGCCGAAATTGCGGCCGACCCGCTGCTCGCCGATCGCGTGCTGATCGCCGAGCCGTGGGATACTGGCCCCGGCGGCTACCAGCTCGGCGCGTTTCCGCCCAACTGGCTCGAGTGGAACGACCGCTTCCGCGACGACGTGCGCCGCTTCTGGCGCGGCGACGGCAGCAGCGGCGCGCTCGCGACCCGGCTGTCGGGGTCGAGCGACGTGTTCGGTGACCACATCACCCGCAGCGTCAACTTCGTCGCCGCGCACGACGGCTTCACGCTCGCCGACACCGTCGCCCACGCCGAGCGCCACAACCACGCCAACGGCGAGAACAACCGCGACGGCCACGCGCACGAAGTGTCGTGGAGCAACGGCGCGGAAGGTGCCTGCGATGATGCCTCGATCGCCGAGCGCCGCCACGCCGACCAGCGTGCGCTGCTCGCCACATTGTTCGCCAGCCGCGGCACGATCATGCTGACCGCGGGCGACGAGTTCGGCCGCTCACAAGCAGGCAACAACAACGCCTACGCGCAGGACAACGCGACCACCTGGCTCGACTGGCACGTGCGCGACCGGCAGCTGGAAGATTACGTCGCCGGCCTGTCGCGCCAGCGCCGCGCGTGCGCGGCCTTGACTGACCCCGCGACCCGACACGACGCGCGCTGGCGGCGGCTCGACGGCGGCGAGATGGTGCAAGCGGACTGGGACAGCACCGCGGGGTTCGCGATGACCGTCGACGGAGTTACGCTGCGCATCAGCCGTGATGCACGATCGGTGACGGTCGAGCAGGGCTGACAGGGGCACTGCGCCACTCCGGACCTGATTCGCAGTTCCGTTTCTCGCGAACCGACCGTCAGGAGCATTTTCACCTGTCCGACTCACCGTGATCCCGGAATTGATCCGGGATCCCGCTTCCTTCTCCTGCTTTGTCCGAGAAGCGGAGTCCGGGTGGCGAAAGGATGCGCGTCAAGCTGAACAGGACGCGCTCTCGATACGATGATCGGCAGCCAGCGCCGCGGGCAAAGCCCGCGTCGGTCGGCGCGATGCGCCGCCGGCCGCGCTGGTCGCCGAGGCGCGAAATAGCTTACGCTATTGCGCTGCGATCAGCGGCAATCCTGGCTGCACTTCTTCATACCCGCGCACGATCCCCGACAGCGTCAGCCCCAGCAGCCTGATGCCGCCCGCGACCGGCAGTTCGGGCGCGATCAGCATGCGCCCGATCGCCAGCATCTCCGCCTCGCTCGCCACCAGATCGCTCACCGATCGCGCGCGCGTGATGGTGTGGAACTGGCTGTCGCGCAGCTTGAGCGTCACCGTACGCCCGCGCGCCTGCTTGCGCTCGGCCCGCGCCCAGGCAGCCGACGCGACGTGTGCCAGCGCGGCGTCGATCTCGTCGGGCGTGGACAGATTGGTCTCGAACGTTCGCTCCGCCCCAATCGACTTGCTCTCGCGGCTGGATCGCACCGGCCGCTCATCCACGCCGCGCGCCGCACGGTAGAGATAGTCGGCGTAGCTGCCGAAATGCGCGCGCAGGAACTCGACCGGCCGGTCGCGCAGGTCCGCGCCCGTCTCGATTCCCAACCGCGACATCTTGGCCGCGGTGACCGGCCCGACACCGTGGAACCGCTTGACCGGCAGGCTGGCGACGAACGCCGCGCCCTTGCCCGGAGGGATCACGCACAGCCCATCGGGCTTGTTCTGGTCCGAGGCGAGTTTTGCGATGAACTTGTTGTAGCTGACCCCGGCCGAGGCAGTGAGGCCCGTCACTTCCTTGATCCGCGTGCGAATTTCCGCCGCGATCGCCTTGGCCGAGCCGAGTTCGCGTCGGTCGACCGTCACGTCCAGATACGCTTCATCCAGGCTCAGCGGCTCGATCTCGGCCGTGTAATCGGCGAAGATCGCGTGGATCTGCCGGCTGACCGCGGCATAGACCTCGAACCGCGGTTTGACGAACAAGAGCTCGGGACAGCGCCGCCGCGCGACCGACGAGGGCATCGCGGAGCGGACCCCGAACACGCGCGCCTCGTAGCTTGCCGCTGCCACGACGCCGCGCGCGCTCGATCCGCCGACCGCGAGTGGACGCCCGCGTAACGCTGGGTCGTCGCGCTGCTCGACCGACGCGTAGAAAGCGTCCATGTCGACGTGGATGATCTTGCGGACGGGCGCCTCGGTCACGTGCGTCGTATAGCGGCTGCACGCGCTGTCGTGTACCCGTTTCGTTCGCGCGGGCGCGGCTGTTTTCGCAGAGCCGCAAATCCGCTATGCCGCGCCGCATGATCAATTTCCAACGCCCCGTCCTCGTGCCGCCGAACGGCGAGAAGAAAGTGCTGCTTCATTCCTGCTGCGCGCCGTGTTCGGGCGAGGTGATGGAAGCGATGACCGCGAGCGGGATCGACTACACGATTTTCTTCTACAACCCCAACATCCATCCCAAAGAGGAATATCTGCTCCGCAAGGAGGAGAACATCCGCTTCGCCGAGGAGCACGGCGTCCCGTTCGTCGATGCCGATTACGACACGGTGAACTGGTTCAAGCGCGCGAAGGGGATGGAGTGGGAGCCCGAACGCGGCGCGCGCTGCACCATGTGCTTCGACATGCGATTCGAGCGCACCGCGCTCTACGCGCACGAGCATGGCTTCCCGGTCATCACCTCCTCGCTCGGCATCTCGCGCTGGAAGGACATGAACCAGATCAACGGCTCGGGCGAGCGCGCCGCGTCGCATTATCCCGGCATCGATTACTGGACGTTCAACTGGCGCAAGGGTGGCGGTGCCGCACGCATGATCGAAATCTCCAAGCGCGAGCGCTTCTACCAGCAGGAATATTGCGGCTGCGTCTATTCACTGCGCGACAGCAACGCGCACCGAGTCTCGCAGGGTCGCGAGGAAATCCGCATTGGCGAGTTGTACTACGGCGACGATGCCAAGGGCTGATCCGCCGATCGCGAGCCTGATCATCAATACGCCGCAAGGTCGTGCTGCAAGACTGGATCATCCCGCGCGTTAGGTGCGGCGGCGCCTGCGGCGTGCGGCGTGACCGATGCGTGACGCTTTGGCTTTTGCGCTGCGCCTGCTAACGCGCGCGGATCATGGCTACCCCGCTCTCGCACATCCGCAATTTCTCGATCATCGCGCATATCGACCACGGCAAATCGACGCTCGCCGACCGGCTGATCCAGGCAACCGGCGGTCTGTCCGACCGCGAGATGAGCGAGCAGGTGCTCGACAACATGGACATCGAGCGCGAGCGCGGCATCACCATCAAGGCGCAGACCGTGCGCCTCGCCTACAAGGCGAAGGACGGCGAGACCTACACGCTCAACCTGATGGACACGCCCGGCCACGTCGACTTCGCCTACGAAGTGTCGCGCAGTCTCGCGGCGTGCGAGGGGGCGTTGTTGGTGGTTGATGCGGCGCAGGGGGTCGAGGCGCAGACGCTCGCCAACGTCTACCAGTCGATCGAGCACAATCACGAGATCGTGCCGGTCATCAACAAGATCGACCTTCCCGCCGCTGAGCCCGAGCAGGTGCGCAAGGAGATCGAGGACGTGATCGGCATCGACGCGTCGGAGGCCGTGCTCGCCAGCGCCAAGTCGGGCATCGGCATCGCCGACATCCTCGAAGCGGTGGTGAACAAGATCCCGTCGCCCAAGGGCGATGCGACCGCGCCGCTCAAGGCGATGCTGGTCGATTCGTGGTATGACCCGTATCTCGGCGTCGTGATCCTGGTGCGTGTGATCGACGGCGTGCTGAAGAAAGGCCAGCAGGTCACCTTCATGCAGACCGGCACGCAGCATCTGGTCGACCGCGTCGGCTGCTTCCGCCCCAAGATCGAGCAGCTCGCCGACCTCGGCCCCGGCGAGATCGGCTTCATCACCGCGCAGATCAAGGACGTGGCGCAGGCGCGCGTCGGCGACACGCTGACCGACACCAAGCGCCCCGCGGCCGAGCCGCTCGAAGGCTTCAAGGAAGTCCAGCCCGTCGTGTTCTGCGGGCTGTTTCCCGTCGACGCCAACGATTTCGAGAAGCTGCGCGAGTCGATTTCGCGCCTGCGGCTCAACGATGCGTCGTTCAGCTTCGAGATGGAAACCTCGGCCGCGCTCGGCTTCGGTTTTCGCTGCGGCTTCCTGGGGCTGCTCCACCTCGAGATCATCCAGGAGCGGCTGACACGCGAGTACGACCTCGACCTCATCACCACTGCGCCTAGCGTCGTGTACGAGATCGAGCTGACGCATAACGGCGGCAGCATCGAGCTGCACAACCCCGCCGACATGCCCGATCCCAACAAGATCGCGACGATCAGCGAGCCGTGGATCGAGGCGACGATCTACGTGCCCGACGAATATCTCGGCTCGATCCTGAAGCTGTGCCAGGACCGCCGCGGTATTCAGAAGAATCTGACCTACGTCGGCGGGCGCGCGCAGGCGACCTACGAACTGCCGCTCAACGAGGTCGTGTTCGACTTCTACGACCGGCTGAAATCCTTGTCGAAAGGCTATGCCAGCTTCGACTATCACCAGGTCGGCTATCGCGAGGGCGACCTCGTCAAGATGTCGATCCTGGTCAACGACGAGCCGGTCGACGCGCTCAGCATGATCGTCCACCGCGGCACCGCCGAGACGCGCGGGCGCGGCATGTGCGAGCGGTTGAAGGAGCTGATCCCGCGCCACCTGTTCAAGATTCCGATCCAGGCCGCGATCGGCGGCAAGGTGATCGCGCGCGAGACGATCAGCGCGATGCGCAAGGACGTGACCGCGAAATGCTACGGCGGCGATGCCAGCCGTAAGCGCAAGCTGCTCGACAAGCAGAAGAAGGGCAAGCTCAAGATGCGCGAGTATGGCTCGGTCAGCATCCCGCAGGAAGCGTTCATCGCCGCACTGCGGATGGGCGACGAGGGCTGATCGGCAGCGTCGCTTTCTCGCGATAGCGTAGCAGCGACGCTCAGGTCCGCAATCGTCCCGCCTCGTCCTTGAGCATCCACGCGCGCGCCGCACGCTGCACACGTGGCAGGATGACCCATTGCAGCAACGAGGTGAGGCACAGGGACGACACGATGACCTGCACCGGCGGTGGCACGGTCGGCAGCAGCGCGCGGATTGTGGTGCTGACGATCAGCAGCACCGGCAGCACCGACAACCAAGTGACCAGGAATCGCTTCCACCGCGCCGCGCTGGCGTCGCTCGGCAATTCGATGTCGACGTCGCGCCCGTCCGCCACCTGATCGATGCCGATCGTCAGGTCGCGCGCGCGCCGCTCTAGCTGTTGGTATGTGTCACCGGCGCGGAAGCGCTCGAGGTCGTCCCGGCTGTCGAAACGGAGCAGCAGGTGGCGCAGCGCATTCGTCTGGCCCAGCCGTACGATGCCGCAGAAGCCCGGGGCGCGCTTCGCCGCGTTGCTTACCTCGTCGATCCAGCGCGCGAAGTCGACGGTCTTGCCCGGTCGCACGGCGTGGCTGACGATCAGCGTCGACGAGATATTATCCTGCATCAATCTCCAACGAGCGGCGCGTGCCCGCGTTGCGTCGTGCGACGGGCGCCATCGCCGCGGCTGGTGCCGTCGTATCGAGCGCGATACAGCAGGCGGCATGATGTTTCGCACGGTCCTGCTGCTGCTCGCCGCTCTCGCCTCGCCGGCTCAGGCACAGCGTGCCGCCCCGACCGTGCTCGCCGCGGCGAGCATGCAGGAGGCGATGAACGACGCCGCCGACGCCTGGGCGCGCGCCGGGCACGCGCGACCGGTGCTCGCCTCCGCGGCGTCCTCGGCGCTCGCGCGGCAGATCGAGGCGGGCGCGCCGGCCGACCTGTTCGTCTCCGCCGATGCCGAGTGGATGGACGCGCTTCAGCGGCGGAACCTGCTGGCGCCCGGCAGCCGCGCGATCGTCGCGCGCGGTCGCCTCGTCGTTGTCGCCCCCCCGGGCACCGCGTCGTTGAACGGCAAGCGCGGCGCATCGCTCGCGCGCGTGCTCGGCGCCGGTCCGCTGGCGATGGCCGACCCTGCCTCGGTTCCGGCGGGCCGTTACGGGCAGCAGGCGCTGACCCGCATGGGCGCGTGGGACGCGGTCGCGCCGCGCGTCGTACGGGCGGAGAACGTCCGTGCCGCGCTCGCATTGGTGGAGCGCGGCGCCGCCCCCTACGGCATCGTCTACGCCACCGACGCGCGCGCCTCGACGCGGGTGCGCGTCGTCGGTGCTTTTCCGCCGAACAGCCACGCGCCGATCGTCTATCCGCTTGCGCGGCTCGCGCGGTCGCGCAACCCGTCGGCCGAGTCATTTCGCCGTTACCTGTTGTCGAGCACAGGCCAGGCCATTCTCGCGCGACGCGGCTTCCTGACGCGGTGAGCGACCTCGCGGGCATTGTTCGCCTGACCCTGCTCGTCGGCGGCACCGCGACGCTCGCCTGCCTGCCGGTCGCGTTCCTGCTCGCCTGGGTGCTCGCGCGCTGGCGCTTTCCCGGCAAGGTCGTGCTCGACGCGATCGTTCATCTGCCGCTGGTCGTGCCGCCGGTCGTGACCGGCTGGGTGCTGCTGCTCGCCTTCGCCCCCGCTGGCCCGGTCGGCGGCGTGTTGGAGCGTTGGTTCGGCGTCAGCGTGCTGTTCCGCTGGACCGGCGCGACGATCGCCGCCGCGGTGATGGCCTTGCCGCTGATGGTACGCGCGATGCGGCTGTCAATCGAGGCGGTCGACCGCCGGCTCGAACAGGCCGCGCGCACGCTCGGTGCCTCGCGCTGGCGCGCCTACGCGACCGTCACGCTGCCGCTCGCGCTTCCGGGCGTGTTCGCGGGCGCGGTGCTCGGTTTCGCGCGCTCGATTGGCGAATTCGGCGCGACGATCACCTTCGTCAGCAACGTGCCCGGCGAGACGCAGACGTTGCCGCTCGCCATTTATGCCGCGCTGCAACAACCCGGCGGCGAGCAGCAGGTGTGGCGGCTGGCCGCGATCTCGGTGTCGCTGTCGCTGGTGGCGCTGGTGGTGTCGGAGGCGCTGGTGCGGCGCGCGGGCCGTGGCACCCATGTCCTTTGACGTCGACCTCACGCTGCGCGACGGCCGCGTGTCCGCGCGGTTCGACGTGCCAGGCGGTGTCACGATCCTGTTCGCGCCATCGGGCGCAGGCAAGACCAGCGTGCTCGACGCGATCGCCGGCCTGCTCACGCCGGAGCGCGGCCACGTGCGGGTGGATGGGCGTACATTGTTCGACTCGGCCGCGAGGGTTAACCTGCCGCCCGAACGGCGCCGCGCGGGTTACGTCTTTCAGGACGCCCGCTTGTTTCCACATCGCCGCGTCCGCGCCAACCTTCTATACGGCGCGCGTGACGACAGCGGACTGGCAGAGGTGGCCGATTTACTCGGGATCCGACACCTGCTCGCGCGCTGGCCGCGCACGCTGTCGGGCGGCGAGGCGAAGCGTGTCGCGATCGGCCGCGCGCTGCTCAGCCGGCCCGACTTCCTGCTGCTCGACGAACCGCTCGCGTCGCTTGACGCCGCACGCCGGGACGACGCCATGCGCGCGATCGCGAGCGTGCGCGACGCCACGGGTTTGCCGACACTGCTGGTGACCCACGATCGCGCCGAGGCAGAGCGGCTCGGCGACCGTATCGTCGAGCTTGCCGGCTGTGATGATGGTGCCCCCGGCGAGATTTGAACACGCGGCCTGCGGTTTAGGAAACCGACGCTCTATCCGGCTGAGCTACGGGGGCACTGCGAACTGAATATCGCGCCGGGGTCGCATAATCAATCCGACGCGTAGCGCGAAGGATTGGGTCGGGGTCGCGATCACGCACCGCGTGGGTCCTTAAGATCGCTGCTCATGATCGAAACTTGGCAATCACGAACGCTGGCCGAGCAGGCGAGGGGAAGCTCGCCACGCTCGGCACTTGATCACGCTCACGCCTTCTTGAGCGCGTCCGGCTTGTGCGCGGCCTTGGCGCCGCTGTCGGTTTTGACGATGTACTGCGGGTCGTCCTTAGACGCCTTGACCGTGTGGCTCTTGATCTTGGTGTCGCTGGTCTGCTTCTTCTCGACCGTGCCGTGCGCTTCGCCGCCGTGCGACTTCCACGTGACCTCGTCGCCCTTCTTCAATTCCTTGGTCATCCGCTTTCTCCTTTGACGTGGATCAATTTGCGGCACGCCGAAAGGTTGCGCGCGGCGGCAGTCTCAAGGTGAGACTCGCCGCGCGCTGCGTCAGAACTTGAACCCGGCCGCGACGCCGTAGCGCCGCGGCTCGATCGTGAAGACGTTGGTGTACAGGCCCGACGATTGGTCGGTGACGTACAGGCCCGTCAGCGCATTGTTCTTGGTCAGGTTGGACACGAAGCCGCGAACGTAGAAGCGATCGTCGGGGCCGTTCAACTGGATCTGCGCGTTGACCACCTCGTAACCGGGCAGGCGGTCGATCGGCAGGTTGAAGATCGTGCCATAGGTATTGCCGGTGTAGTTCAGGTCGGCACGCGGCACGAGCGTGAAGCCGCTGTCGCCGAAATCGATCGTATACTGCGCGCCGATCGACCATTTGTAGGTCGGCGCATTGGGCAGCTGGTTGCCACGCACGTTGGTTTCGACACCGGAGCCGAGCACCTGGATGCCGCCGAACGCCGCGCCCACGGCGCTCGCCTGCGCGGTCAGTGCCGAGCAGATGCTGAATGCGCCGGTGGTGGTGGTGCCGGGAACCGCGCCGGGCGCGCGCAGCAGCGCGGCGTTGCCGAACGAGGTGCCGATGGCCTGGTTGATCGCCCCGACGAAGGCGTTCGCGCCGGCCGCGTTGCCGGCGATGGTCGGCACCACCGCGCAATTTGCCGAATTGGTGATGTCCTTGATGATGACCGTGTCCGACCGCCCGCCTGAGGGGTCGCGCGGGTTGGCGAGGAAGCGATCGTCCGACACCTTGGTCTTCAGATAGCTGGCATTCGCGTTGACCACGAAGCGCGGGATCGGGCTGATCACCGCTTCCGCCTCCACGCCGTAGATGTCGGCGGCGACATTGTCGTTGACCGAGGTGCGCGCGACGATGCGCGACAATTGCAGGTTCTTGTACCGGTAGTAGAAGCCGGTCAGGTTCAGGCGGAAGGCACCCCCGCCGAACGTGTTCTTGGACCCGATCTCGAACGCGTCGACGCTCTCGGGCGCGAAGGCGGTCGGCACCGCGAACACCGGAGACAGCGGCGGGTTGATGCCGCCCGATTTGTAGCCGCGCGAATAGGATGCGTAGAGCAGATTGTCGGGCGTGATCTTGTAATCGAACACCGCGCGCCCGGTCACGCGCGAGAAGCTGACATTGTCCTCGGCATAAGGCTGCACGCCGGCACGCGTCGCGTCGTAATCATACCGGCCGCCGTCCATGATCGGGAAGGCGTTGGCGGTGCCGAACGGGACCAGCACCGGGGCGCCGACGGCGGCATTGTCGACCAGCAGCGAGGTGCGCGCGCGAATGAACTTGTCGTCGTTGTTGTAACGCAGGCCGAGTGTCAGCTTCGCGCGCTCGCTGAATTCGAAGTAGGTCTCGCCGAAGATGCCGTAGCTCTTCAGGCGGAACTTGGGCGAGCTGTTGCGGTAGAATGGCGTCGCCGCGAACGCGGTGCCACCCGAGCGGCCCGCGCCGAGCAGACCCGAGGCATAATCGAGCCCGAACGCCGTGACGTAATAATCGTTGGCCTGCTTGCTGTCGAAATAGATTCCGCCGAGCAGGAAGTTGAACATGCCGTCGAACTTGCTGTCGATGTGCGCCTCGGCACTGTACTGGCGCGCCTTGTTGTACGACCGGTCGACGTCGAGCGCGGTCGGCGCACATACGCTCGCCCCGCCGTACACGCCTGAATTGTTCGAATCGGGCAGCGACTGACACAGGGTGCCGGTGCCATTCGGGATCAACGTCTGGCGCACCCCGTTCAGCACCGCGCCGGGTGCACCGGGCCGACCGATCGCGTTCAGCGTGTTCAGCCCCATATTGCCTGCCAGGCTGTTCTCTACCGCCAGATTATAGTCGGTGGTCGAATCGACGGTGTTCTTCATGTAACCGCCGGTGAAGTTGAAGCTGATCGGCCCGAAATCGTGGAAAATCTTGGCCGTATATTGCTGCTCCTCGGCGAAATAGGTCGGCTCGGCATCGATGCGGACGCGGCGCACGCTGGCCGGATTGACGACGCCGAAGAACTGATCCTGCGCCTGGTACACGCTGCCGAGCGCGAACGGCGCCAGCGCGCCCGCGCCCGATACAGTCAGGAATTCGCGGCTGGTGAAGACCGAGGCTAGCGTCGAATTGCCGTTGGTGGTGCCGTTGGCGAGCCGGTCGGGCGAGCAGCCGAGGATGCCGGTCGAGTCGCGGTTGCACAGCTGCTTTTGAATGCGGCTGCGATCGTCCTTTTCGCGGAAATAATAGGCGATCAGGTCGACGCGCGTGTCGGGATTGGGCTCCCACGACAAGGTGCCGCGCACCGAGTAGAGGTCGCGGCCGTCGATGCGATTGCCGGTATATTCGTTCAGCGTGTAGCCGTCGCGCTTGAGGTAGGTGCCCGCAACGCGGATGCCGAGCGTATCGGTGAACGGCAGGTTCAACATCGCGCGAACGCGCTTCGAATCGTAATTGCCGTACTCGAACTCGCCAGCGGCGTGGATGCCGGACAGATCGGGCTTCGCGGTGATGAAGTTGACCACGCCCGACGTGGCGTTGCGCCCGAACAGCGTGCCTTGCGGCCCGCGCAGCACCTCGACGCGTTCGAGGTCAAAGAACTCGCTCTCGAACAGGCGGGTGGCGAGCAGCGGCATGTCGTTGACGTGGATCGCGGTCGCGCTGTCGCAGGTGGTGCCCACGCACAGGTCGCCGACGCCGCGGATGGTGAAGCTCGACGAGGTGAAGTTGGTCTTGGTGAAGGTGATGTTGGGCAGCGTTTGTTGCAGCGCCACCGGATTGACGATCTGCTGCCGCTCCAGATTCTCGGCGGTGAAGGCGGTGACCGCGATCGGCACATCCTGTAGTCGCTGCGACTGGCGTTGCGCGGTGACCACGATGTCGCCGGCATAGCCCTGCGTCGTAGCGGCGGGCGTGTTGGTCGGGGTGGAGGAGGGTGCCTCCTGTCCCGGGCCGTTCGTAGGTGCGGTATTCTGTGACGATGTGGTGGCCCCGGTCTGCGCATAGGCCGGAACCGTTGTCACGAGCGCGAGCGCCGACGCGGCGAGCAGGTCGAACTTCTTCATGGCATCCCCTCCTGGGAACCGCCCCCGCTCTATGGCGATGTGACGGTGTTTCGATGAACCGGTATGGAGGAAACGACAGTTTCTCGTGGTCGTCAATTGAAAATATTACCGATGTTAACTGGTCGTGAGAAACGTGTCCGAAAAGAGACAGTAGCGAAATCGCTGATTGATCCTGCTACGGGGCGGGTCGAAGGAGCTGGTACCATGACGACGATCGAGAGCGGCGAGCCGGAGGATGGCGACCTGATGGCGAGCGACGGCAAGCTGCCCGTGCCCGACCATGTCGCCGCGGCGATCCGCACGCTGATCGAATGGGCCGGCGACGATCCGGCACGCGAGGGGCTGGTCGATACGCCGAAGCGCGTCGCGCGCGCGTGGAAGGAATATTGCAGCGGTTACGGCGACGATCCCGGCATCCATTTGTCGCGCGTGTTCGAGGAGGTCGGCGGCTACGACGAGATCGTGCTGCTCAAGGACATTCCGTTCCAGTCGCACTGCGAACACCATATGGCGCCGATCATCGGGCGCGCGCACATCGCTTATCTGCCGCGCAACCACGTCGTCGGCATCTCCAAACTTGCGCGCGTGCTCCACGGCTTCGCGCGCCGTCTGCAGGTGCAGGAGCGGCTGACCGCGGAGGTCGCCGACTGCATCTGGAACGGCCTCAACCCGCACGGCGTCGCGGTGGTGATCGAGGCGAGCCACGCCTGCATGACCGCGCGCGGCGTGCGCACCCCCGGCGTCGCGATGGTCACCAGCCGGATGATGGGCGTGTTCCGCGACGACGATCGCAGCCGCAAGGAAGTGCTGTCGCTGATGGGGCTTTCTTGAGGGTTCTGGTCACCGGCGGCGCAAAGCGGCTGGGCGCAGCGATCGCGCGCGCGGTCGCAGGCGCGGGGCACGAGGTGGTGATCCACTATGGCACGTCGCGGGACGAGGCCGAGGCACTCGCGCGCGAGCTGGACGCTGACACCGTCGGCGGCGATCTTGCCGATACCGCGATGCTCGCAGATTTGTTCGCGCGCGCGACGGCAGGCGGCGCGATCCATGGCCTGGTCAACAGCGCGTCCGTGTTTGCGTTCGACGCACCCGACGCGATCGACCCCGCGCTCGCCGCACGCCTTCACGCAATCAACTGCGTCGCGCCCGCAATCCTCACCGCCGGGCTCGCCGCGCAAGGAGGCGAGGGAGCAGTGGTCAACCTGCTCGATCAGAAGCTCGCCAATCCCAATCCCGATTTCTTCTCCTACTCGCTCAGCAAGTTCGCGCTGGAGGGCGCCACGACGATGCTGGCGCAAGCCTTCGCCCCGCGCGTCCGCGTCAACGCGGTGTCACCCGGCCTGACGCTGCCGAGCGGCGACCAGAGCGCGGCCGAGTTCAATCGCGTCGCACGTGCCAACCTGCTCGAACGCCCGGTCGGCGCCGAGGCGGTGGCGGCGGCGGTGGTCTATCTGCTGGAAGCGCGCAGCGTCACCGGGCAGAACCTGTTCGTCGATTGCGGGCAACGGTTTCTCGCACGCGACCATGACGTCATGTTCGAGGGGCGCGATGCCTGATTACACCGTCATCATCGACGACCTCGATGTCGCGATGCGGCTCGGCATCTACCCGCACGAGGCAACGCCGCAGCGTGTGCGATTGTCGGTGCGGATGCGCGTCCGCTACGACCGCGCGCCGAGCGCCGATCGGATCGAGGAAGTGCTCGATTACGATTTCGTGCGCGACGGCATTCACGGCCTCGCTGCGGGCCCCGGCTTCGCGTTGCAGGAAACGCTGGTCGAGGCCGTCGCCGCGCTGTGCCTCGCCGACGCGCGCGTCCGCGAGGTGCGCGTACGCTCGACCAAGCTCGACATCTACCCCGACGCGACCGTCGGATGCGAGATCGTCCGCACGCGCGATTGAGGCGTCAGTCGACCTTCGGCTTGGGCGTGCGCATCCGGATCAGTCCTTCCTGCGCGACGCTCGCGACCAATCGTCCGTCCTGCGTGAAGATCTGCCCGCGGTTGAACCCGCGCGCGTGCCCCGCCCAGGTGCTGTCGCAGGCGTAGAGCAGCCATTCGTCGGCGCGGAACGGCTCGTGCAGCCACAATGCGTGGTCGAGGCTCGCGCTCTGCAAGCCCGGCGAAGTCCAGTTGACGCCGTGCGGCAGCATCGACGTGCCGAGCAGCGCCATGTCGCTGGCGTAGGCGAGCACCGCGCGGTGCACCGCGGCGTCGTCGCCGATGGGTGCGCAGATGCGGAACCAGCTGTGCTGCACCGGGTCGGTCGGCTGCGGCTTGAACCATTTGCGCGGATAGACCGGGCGGATCTCGATCGGGCGCGGGCGCAGCAGGTTGGCGCGGAATCGCTCGTCGACGTGGACGCTCTCGCGCGCGCGGATCGTCGCCTCGCTTTCCAGCGTCTCGGGTGCCGGCACGTCGGGCATCTGCGCCTGGTGGTGGAAGCCCTCCTCGGGCACCTGGAACGAGGCGGCCATGTTCAGGATCGGCTGCCCGCGCTGCATCGCGATCACGCGGCGGGTCGCGAAGCTGCGCCCCTCGAAATCGCGCACCACGCGGTAGATGATCGGGTGCTGCTCGTCGCCCGCGCGCATGAAATAAGCGTGAAGCGAGTGCGCGATCTTGGGCGCATCGGTCGAGCGCTGCGCCGCCTGCAACGCCTGCGCGATCACCTGCCCGCCGAACACGCGCCCGACGCCTCCGCGCGCGCGCCGCCCGCGGTACAGATCGGTGTCGATCTCTTCGACGTCGAGCAGGTCGACCAGATCGGCGGCGAGATCGGCGGGAGTTGGGGTCGTGTCGGTCATTCTATCCTCCCCGAGATGGCGCAGCAGGTCGGGTCGTCCCCCGGACGATCCTCGATCATGCGGGGCATGATCGACCTGCTGCGGGGGACCAGCCGCAGGCTGGTGGAGGGGAAGCGCCGCGAACGCTCCGCCTGCCGTGCTCCCCCTCCACCAAGCCGCTACGCGTCTTGGTCCCCTTCCCCGTGCCGGGGAGGACAGCCGCTCGTCAATAGCCCGCCGCGCGTGCGAGCTGGTCGGCGTGGAAGTTCGCGTCGCCGAACATCTCGGCCAGCACGCGCCCGCGCTTCATGTAGAAGCCGATGTCATACTCGTCAGTCATGCCGATGCCGCCGTGCATCTGCACGCCTTCCTGTACCGCCAGCGTCGCCGTGATCCCGGTCATCGCCTTCGCGACCGACACCGCTGCCTCAGCCCGGTCGTCGCCCGCGTCGAGCAGTTGCTGCGCCTTCAACACCGCAGCGCGCGCGACTTCCATCTCCGCGTACAGATGCGCGGCGCGGTGCTGCAGCGCCTGGTAGCTGCCGATCACCGTCCCGAACTGCTTGCGTTCCTTCAGGTAGCCGAGCGTCATGTCCATCGCGCCGCCGCCGACGCCCAGCATCTCTGCCGCCGCACCCGTGCGCCCCGCGCGTAGCAGCCGGCCGAGCGGATCGCGCCCGGCATCGACCTCGCCGATCACCGCGTCGGCGTCCACCTCGACTCCGTCGAACTCGATGCGCGCCGCCAGGCTCGCGTCGGTCAGCCGCTCCGGGCGCGCCGCCAAATTGGCCGCATCGCGCGGCACCGCGAACAAAGTCACGCCTTCGTCATCCTCCGCCGAGCCCGCGGTGCGCGCCGCGACGATCAGCAGGTCGGCGACGTGGCCGTGCGTCACGAACTGCTTGGCGCCGGTCAGCTTGAAGCCGTTGCCAGACCGCTCCGCCTTCATCCCCACCGCGTTGCGATGCTTCGCGCCCTCGTCGATCGCGAGGCCCACGACCGTGTCGCCGGCGATGATGCCGGGAAACCAGCGTTCGGCCTGCGCGTTGCCCTTCAGTGCCTCGACCGCCGCGACCGCGGTGGTGAGGAACGGCGAGGGCGACAGGTTGCGCCCGATCTCCTCCAGCACCACGCCGGCCTCGACGTGGCCGAGCCCGAGCCCGCCCTGATCCTCGCCGATCAGCATCCCGGTAAAGCCCATCTCGGCGAACTGCTTCCACAGGTCGCGGCTGAACCCGGTCTGGTCGTCGGCGTCGCGCAGCGCGCGCATGTGGCTGACGGGCGCGTGTTCGGCGACGAAGTCCTTCGCGGTGTCGCGCAGCATCGTCTGTTCGTCATTCAAGAAAAGCGGCATTCTATGACTCCCTCTCCCCGGTGGGGAGCGGCGGGTCGGTCAGGCTTCCAGCCTGACCTTGATCGCACGGGGTGCGATCAACCCTCCGCTGGCTGGGGTGAGGGGACGCCCCACGCACCAGCCCAAATTTGATGTTGTCGAGTGGGGCAACCCCTCACCCAACCCTCTCCCCCAAGAGGGAGAGGGCTAGCTTGTCACGCCCCCGGCAGCTCCAGGATGCGCTTGGCGATGATGTTGAGCTGGATCTCGCTCGTTCCGCCCTCGATCGAGTTCGCCTTGGTGCGCAGCCACGCGCGCGCATGGTGCCCGCCGCGGCTCGCCTCGCTCTCCCACTCGAGCTCGTCCGATCCGCCCGCCGCCATCATCAGCTCGTGGCGGCTCTTGTTCAGCTCGGTGCCGTAATATTTCATCATGCTCGGCTGCGCGGGATGCGCGCGGCCGGCCTTCAACTCGTCGATGAAGCGCTCGCTCTGCGCGGTGAAGGCACGCGCGCGCACCTCGAACAGCGCGATCTGCGCGCGCAGCAGCGGGTCGGCGAGCCGCCCGTCATGGTCGAGCCCGATCGTCGCCAGCGCACCCTCGATCAGCGGGTTCTTGCCACCTGCGCCCAGACCCATGCCCGAGATCATCTCGCGCTCGTGCCCGAGCAAATATTTGGCGACGTCCCAGCCGCGGTTGAGCTCGCCGACCAGATTCTCCTTCGGCACCTTCACATTGTCGAAGAACGTCTCGCAGAACGGCGAATAGCCGCTGATCAGCAGGATCGGCTTGGTCGAAACACCGGGCGTGCGCATGTCGAACAGCACGAAGCTGATCCCGCCCTGCTTGGTCGTCTTGTCGGTCCGCACCAGGCAGAAGATCCAGTCGGCCTTGTCGGCGTAGCTGGTCCACACCTTCTGCCCGTTGACGAGGAAATGGTCGCCCTTGTCCTCGGCGCTCGTCGCCAGGCTGGCGAGGTCGGAGCCCGCATTGGGCTCGGAATAACCCTGGCACCAGCGGATCTCGCCGCGCGCGATCTCAGGGAGAAAGCGCTTCTTCTGCTCCTCGGTGCCGTATTTCAGCAACGCCGGCCCGAGCATCGAGATACCGAACGAGTAGAGCGGATTGCGCGCGCGGATGCGGGCCAGCTCTTCGCGCAGCACCTTGGTCTCGGCCGCCGAGAGCCCGCCGCCGCCATATTCCTTGGGCCAGTCGGGCACAGTCCAGCCGCGCGCGCCCATGCGATCCATCCACGCCTTCTGCGCGGGCGTCATGTCGCTCTGGTCGCGGCCACCCCAGGCGGTGTCCTTGTCCGAGCGGATAGGCTCACGCATCTCCGGCGGGCAATTCTCCTCCAGCCAGGCGCGTGTTTCGGTGCGGAACGTGTCGAGGTCGGTCATAATCGGCTCCTGACGAGGTCGTGCGCGACGCGCGCGACCGCGATGGCGTGATGGTCGGCGTATAGGTCTGCGATCACCTGGACCCCGATCGGCAGGCCGTCGGCGTCGTGCCCGATCGGCACGCTGGTCGCGGGCAGCATCGGCAGCGTCGCGAGCCCCGGCCAGGCGAACTGGTGAAAGAACTGCGTGTCGGCGCCGTCGATGTCGAGCCGCCGCGCCGCGAGCGGCGTATCGTCGTGCGGGAAGGCGGTCATGCCGACCGTCGGCGCAATCACCGCGTCATACTCCTCGAACAGACGGCGCCACTGCCGCTGAATACGCGCCTGCTCGTCGTGGAGGTGCAGCCAGGTATCGACCGAGGCGGGCGGGCGGCTGTCGGGCGGACCACGCCGCGACATCGCGATGTTGAGCATGTTCCAATACGTGTCGTGCTGCCGCGCGAGGTCGGGCAGCAGCTCGCTCGCACGGTCGACGCGCGCGCCGGCCTGCTCCATTGCGGTCCCTAGCGTCTCGAGCGCCACCACGATCGCATCCTGCGCGGTGGCGAGCGGATGGCTGGTGAGCAGCAGGACGCGTAACTCGCCCGCATCGCGCAATGTCGACGCTTTCAGCGGATGGTCCGCCACCACGTCGATCGCGGCGTCGAGGTCGTCGGCATCGCGCGCCATCGGTCCGATCACCGACAGAACCGTCCGCGCGCTGTCGGTGCCCGGATGGAAATGCCCGTCGGTCGGCAGCACGCCCCAGGTCGGCTTATGCCCCCACACGCCGTTAAAGGCGGCAGGGACGCGGATCGACCCGCCGATGTCGGAGCCGAACTCGAGCGGCACCATCCCGCTCGCCAGCGCCACCGCCGATCCGCCCGACGATCCGCCCGCGCTGCGGTTCGGGTTCACCGCGTTCACCGTGCGGCCATAGACCGGATTGTTCGATTGCAGGTCGGACAGCGCGGGCGGCACGTTGGTCTTGCCGAGCAGGACCGCGCCCGCCGCCTTCAACCGCTCCACCGCCACCGCGTCGGCGGCAGGCACGAAGTCGCGGTGCTCCTCGAACCCGAACGTCGTCGGCAGCCCGGCGACGTCGTAGCTTTCCTTGATCGTCATCGGCACGCCGAGGAGGGGCGCGTCGAACCCGTCCGCGATCCGCTGATCAAGCGCGGCGGCGGCGGCACGCGCGCGATCGAAGTCGCGCACGACGACGGCGTTCAGCGCGCCGTCGCGAGCCTCGATCCGTGCGATCGCCGCGTCGACCTCGGCGAGCGCGGTGGTCTCGCCAGCACGAACGGCGGTGGCGGTGGCGAGGGCGGTAGGTTCGTGAGCCACTAGCCCTCTCCCCGTCGGGGAGAGGGTTGGGTGAGGGGCTGATCGAGGCGTAACCGCTTCATGCAGCCGCAGCCCCTCACCCCAACCCTCTCCCCGCAGGGGAGAGGGAGCAGGTTGCGCCCGACCCTCACTTGATCGTGCCGGCCTTGAGCGTATCCGCCACCTTGAAGCCGTGCTTTTCCAGCCCCGCGACTACCTTGTCGTACCCTTCGCTCTGCGCCCAGAACATCGGCCCGCCGCGGTACACCGGCCAGCCGTAGCCGTAGATCCACACCACATCGACGTCGGATGCGCGCTGCGCTTTGCCTTCTTCCAGGATCAGCGCGCCTTCGTTCACCATTGTGTACAGCGTGCGCTCGACGATCTCCTGATCGGTGATCTCGCGCTTGGGCATGTTCGAGCGGCTGCGGAAATCCTCGATGATCTCGGCGACGCGCGGCGAGGGGGTCGGATTACGCTTCTCGTCGTAATCGTAATAGCCAGCCTGCTTCTTCTGCCCCCAGCGCCCCTCGGCGGCGAGCGCGTCGCGGATGCTCTCGATCCGGTTGGGATCGCGGTGCCAGCCGATGTCGACGCCCGCCAGATCGCTCATCTGGAACGGCCCCATCGGCATGCCGAACTCGACGTGCACCCGGTCGATCTGCTCCGGCGTCGCGCCCTCCATCAGCAGCTTGTTCGCCTCGACCTGCCGCGGCATCAGCATGCGGTTGCCGATGAAGCCGTAGGTGACGCCCGCGACGACCGCGACCTTCCTGATCTTCTTCGCCAGCGCCATTGCGGTCGCGAGCACGTCGTCGGCGGTCTTCTCACCGCGTACGATCTCCAACAGCTTCATGACGTTCGCGGGCGAGAAGAAGTGCATGCCCAGCACGTCTTGCGGCCGGCTGGTCGAGGCAGCGATCTCGTCGATGTCGAGATAGCTGGTGTTCGAGGCCAGGATCGCGCCGGGCTTGGCGATCTTGTCAAGCTTGCCGAAGATCTCCTTTTTCACCTCCATGTTCTCGTACACCGCCTCGATGATGAGGTCGCAGTCGGCGAGGTCTTCGAGGTTGAGCGTGGGTTTGAGCAAGCCCATCGCCTGATCGGGAGCGTCGGGCTTGATCCGGCCCTTGGCCGCTGACGCCTCGTAATTCTTGCGCATGACGCCCGTGCCGCGGTCGAGCGCCTCCTGCTGCATCTCGACGATCGTCACCGCGATCCCCGCCGACAGGAAGTTCATGCTGATCCCGCCGCCCATCGTGCCCGCGCCGATCACGCCGACGCGGTTGATCGGGCGCAGCGCGATGTCGGAGGCGATGCCGTCGATCTTCGCTGCCTGACGCTCGGCGAAGAAGATGTGGCGCTGCGCGGCGGACTGCGTGCCCGTCATCAGCTTCATGAACTGTTCGCGCTCGAACTGAAGCCCCTCGTCGAACGGCTTCTCGGTCGCCGCCACCACGCAGGCGACGCAGGCGGCGGGCGCGTCGAAGCCGCGCATCTTGCGGCCGTTGGCTTGTCTGAACGCCTCGACCGCCTCCGGGTCGGGCGCCACGTCGCGGTCCCGCACACGCGGGATCGGGCGCTTGTCCGCGATCTCGCGCGCGAAGGCGATCGCGTCGGCCTCCAGGCTATCCTCGCCGACCACCTTGTCGACCAGTCCGATCTCCGCTGCCTTCTTCGCCGACACGGGATCGCCCAGCGCGATTATCTCCAGCGCCGCCTTGACCCCGACGACGCGCGGCAGCCGCTGCGTGCCGCCCGCGCCCGGCAACAGGCCGAGCTTCACCTCGGGCAGCCCAATCTTCGCGGACGGCACCGCGACGCGGTACTGGCACGCGAGTGCTACCTCGCACCCGCCGCCGAGCGCCGTGCCGTGGATCGCGGCGACGATCGGCTTGCTGCTGGCGTCCATCATCGCGATCACCTCGTGCAGCCCGACGCCCTGCATCGGCTTGCCGAACTCGGTGATGTCCGCGCCCGCGAAGAAGGTCCGCCCGTCGCAGCGCAGCACCATCGCGGTGATCGATCCATCGCCGACGCCTTCCTTGATCCCGGCCTCCAGCCCGTTACGCACCGCTGCGCCCAGCGCGTTGACCGGCGGCGAGTCGGAAATGATGACGAGCACGTCGCCGTGACGTTCGGTGCGAACCGGGTTCTGCGTGGACGTAGTCATGTGAGGCGATACTCCGAGAGAATGGGAATGGGCCGCGTCGTCGCGGCGTGGAAAAGGGGGATCAGGTCAGCGCGGAATAGATCATCGTCTTCAACTCGCGCCGGATCGGATACACGCTCGACGGGCTCAACTGCGTCATGAACACCATGTGGATGCGCTCGACCGGATCGATGAAGAACGCAGTCGAGAACATGCCGCCCCAGTAGAATTCGCCGACGCTGCCCGGCATCATCGAGCGCGCGACGTCGATCGTCACCGCGAAACCGAGCCCGAACCCGGTGCCCGCATTCTGCGTCTCGCTGAACAGCGATTTCGACATGACCGACAGGTCGGCCTTGTTCGGCAGATGGTTGATCGTCATCAGCTCGATCGTCTTGCGCCCGAGGATGCGCGCGCCGTCCAGCGTGCCGCCGTTCAGGCACATGGCGCAGAAACGGTGATAATCGCGCGCGGTCGACACCAAACCGCCGCCGCCTGACAGCAGCCGCGGCATCCGGCTCCACGCGCTCGCCTCGCCGCGGTCGTACATGATGCGGCCCTTTCCGGGCACGAACGTGTAGCAGTCGGTCAGCCGGTCGATCTTGTTCTCGGGCACCTGAAAGAAGGTGTCGTGCATCCCGAGCGGCGCGAAGATGCGCTCCGCGAAGAAGCGGTCGAGCGGCATGCCCGACACGCGCTGCACCACCGCGCCCAGCACGTCGGTCGCGACCGAGTAATTCCACTGCGTGCCCGGCGAAAATTCGAGCGGGAGCTTGCCGAGTTCGGCGACGAAGCCATCGAGGTCGTGGCCGCCATGCCAGCTCTCCAGCTTGAGCTCGCGGTGCGCGGCGTCGATGTTGGAGCGGTTCTGAAAGCCATAGGTCAGCCCCGCGGTGTGGCGCAGCAGGTCGACCATCCGCATCGGCTCGTCGGTCGCCTTGGTCACGAACGGCACGCCCGCGCCGCCGCCCGCGTAGACGCCGACCTTCTTGAACTCGGGCAGGACGTGATGCACCGGCGTGTCGAGCGCGACGCGCCCTTCCTCCACCAGCATCATGAACGCGACTGAGGTGACCGGCTTGGTCATCGACGCGATACGGAACAGCGACGCGTCGTCGATCGCGGTATCGCCACCTTCGCGCGCTGCGCCTTGCGACGACAAATGCACCACCTCTCCGTCGCGCGCGACGAGCAGTTGCGCGTGCGGCAGCAGTCCGGTGTCGAGGTAGCGCGCCTTCACGAACGCATCGATCGCGTGGAGGCGATCGGCGTCGAACCCGTGATCGGCAGGGTTTGCGTTCGCCATCGTCTCGTCCATACCCCCGCTTCGAAGATGAGACGCTTCCTACGCCTTGAGCGTGGCGCAAATCAACTCTAACCTCGTGACAAAGCGAACCCGATGTTCAAGACTCGCGAGCGGCATCGGACATGTTGGAGAGCAAGCGTGGCGACTGAACCATCAAGCGTGTTGAGCAAATGGCCCGCGATGACGCTGGACGCGGTGGAGCGTGCGCTCTGCGCGCCGGGCGCCCGATTCGAGATGGAAACGATCGACATTCGCGGCGTGCCGACGCGGGTGTGGAAGAACGCGCCGCCACACATGGCAGCGCTGGTCACGCTGTCGCGCACGCACGGCGAGCGGCTCGCCACGATCTACGAGGACGAACGCGTCATCTACGAGGCGCAGTATCGCGCGATCGCTGCGCTCGCGGAGGTGTACCGCGCGTACGGGGTGGAGAAGGGCGACCGCGTCGCGATCGCGATGCGCAACCTGCCCGAATGGCCCGTCGCCTTCTTCGCCGCGACCGTCATCGGCGCGATCGCGGTGCCGCTGAACGCCTGGTGGACCGGCGACGAGCTCGCCTATGGCCTGGCCGACTCGGGCGCGACGCTGCTGGTGTGCGACGGGGAGCGCTGGGATCGCATCCTGCCGCACCGGTCCGAGGTGCCCGACCTCGCGCACGTGCTGGTCAGCCGCGCCACCGCGCCGCTCGACACGCCCGCGACGCGGCTGGAGGACGCGATCGGTATCCCCAACGACTGGCACGCGCTGCCCGATCGCGCATTGCCCGACGCCGGGTTGGTGCCGGAGGACGACGCGACGATCCTCTACACCAGCGGCACCACCGGCAAGCCCAAGGGCGCGCTCGGCACGCACCGCAATTTCATGACCAACATCATGTCGACCGGTTACGCCGGCGCGCGGATGCTGCTGCGTCGCGGTGACCCGATCCCCGCGCCGCTGCCGCGCGTCGGGCTGACCGTGATCCCGCTGTTCCACGCGACCGCGCTGTCGGCCGGGCTGATGGGCGCGATGGCGGCGGGGCATACCAGCATCTACATGCGCAAGTTCGAGGCGCTGCGCGCGTTCGAGATCATCGAGCGCGAGAAGGTGAATTCGACCGGCGGCGTGCCGACGATCGCGTGGCAGTTGCTGGAGCATCCCGACCGTCACAAATACGACCTCTCCAGCCTTGAGGCGGTCGGCTACGGCGGCGCGCCGTCCGCGCCCGAACTGGTGCGCAAGATCGCGGGCGAGATGAAGGCGATCCCGACCAACGGCTGGGGGATGACCGAGACGACCGCCACCGTCACCACCCACGGTGCCGAAGATTACGTCAACCGGCCCGAGAGCTGCGGCCCGCCTGTCGCAGTCGCCGACCTGAAGATCATGGACGCCGACGGCACGACCGAGCTGCCTGTCGGCGAGGTCGGCGAATTGTGGGCGCGCGGGCCGATGATCGTCAAAGGTTATTGGAACAAGCCCGAGGCGACCGCCGCGACCTTCGTCAACGGCTGGGTACGCACCGGCGACCTCGCAAGGCTCGACGAGGAAGGCTTCTGCTTCATCCTCGACCGCGCCAAGGACATGATCATCCGCGGCGGCGAGAACATCTACTCGACCGAAATTGAGAACGTCCTCTACGACCACCCGGCCGTCACCGACTGCGCGCTGATCGGGTTGCCGCACCGCATCCTGGGCGAGGAGCCCGCCGCGGTGGTCCACCTCGCCCCCGACACGCACGCGACTGAGGCGGAGTTGCAGGCGTGGGTGCGCGCGCGGCTCGCCGCGTTCAAGGTCCCCGTCGCGATCCGCTTCGTGCCCGAAACGCTGCCGCGCAACGCCAATGGCAAGATCCTGAAGCGGGACCTCAAGACCCTGTTCGAGGATCGCGCCGCCGCGTAAAGGGCACAGCGGTACGATCGAGCGGGGGAATGACGAGTGGGGGTAACGGGGGACTTTCTGCGCGGGCGCGGACGCGGCACCATGTCGGCGCAGGAGGCCGAGTTGCTCGAGAAAGCGGTCGACCGCGTCGAGACGCTGCCCGCGCGCTCGGTGGTCACCCGCCGCGGCGACCGGCTGCGAGAGAGCACGCTGCTGATCGAAGGCGCGATGTGCCGCTACCTGGACGCGCGCGACGGTTATCGGCAATTACTCGCCTACCACCTGCCCGGCGATTTCGTCGACATGCATGGCTACACGCTCCACCGGCTCGACCATGACGTTGCGACGATCGTCGAGTCGCGCGTCGCCACCATCCCGCACGAGCGTATCGACGGCATGATGCGCGACCATCCGCGGCTCGCCTGGATGCTGTGGCGCTCGACCTTGCTCGATGCCGCGATGCACCGCGAGTGGATTTTTCGGCTCGGCCGGCTCGATGCCGCCGGACGGCTCGCGCATTTCCTTTGCGAGGTCGCCGACCGGATGGAGGCGATCGGACGGGTAAAGGACGGCGTGTTCGCGCTGCCGCTGACGCAGCAGGATCTGGGTGAGGCGTGCGGGTTGACCAGCGTCCACGTCAACCGCACGCTGCGCCGCCTGCGCGAGGACGGCATCGCCGACATCGCCCGCGGCGAGGCTCGCATCTTCGACAAGCCGCGGCTCGCGCGCGTGGCGGAGTTCGATCCCGATTACCTCTATCTCGACGGCGGCCCTTGGGCCGAGCCGCAGGACTGATCGACCCAGAGTATCGAGCGGGACTAATAAGCGGGAAGGGGCGCGGGGGAGTATCCCGGCCCCGAAAATGGCGGTACGCCCTTGGCGGATGGCCGACCTGCACGATCCCGCCCCGACCCCACCACCGGTGCGACCCGCCGACGCGCCGCCGCCCGGCGCATTGGGCATCCCCAGCCATCCGGGCGAGGACGCACGGATCGCGCAGCGCCGCGACCGGCTGCTCGCCTCGCTGACGCTTACCGCCGGCGTTGGCCTGATGGTCGGCTTGCCGTTCGCGCTGAAGGCGGGATCGGAATTCTTTCTACCCACCACGGTCGCGCTGGTGATCTCGCTGGCGCTGATTCCATTGCTGCAATGGCTGGAACGGCGACGGTTGCCCTCGCCGATCGCTGCATTGTTGTGCGTCATCCTGTTCCTGATCGCCGCCAACATCGCGATCGCGGCGATTGTCGTGCCCGCGACCGAGTTCTTCCGGCTGCTGCCCACGCGGATCAACCGCATCCAGTCGAACCTGCAGCCGTTGCTCGATCTCTATTCCAACCTCGAACATTACGTGAACCGCACGCTGCGCCAGGTCGCCTCCAAGCCGGTACGTCCCGCGCCCAGCGCGGCGGTGTCGCCGCCCAGCTCGATCGTCGAACTCGCCGCCACCAGCGCGCCTGCGTTCATCGTGCAGGTCTTCTACGCCATCCTGGTCGCCTATTTCTTCCTGTCGGGTTGGACGCGCCTGCGCCAACGTATGATCACCGAGCGAGCGAGCTTCGGCGGCGCGATGGCGACCGCGCGGGTGTTGCAGGACGTGGTCGACGACGTGTCGTCGTACCTTGGCACGATCACCGCGATCAACATCGCGCTGGGCGCGATCATCGCCACCGCGCTCTACCTGATCGGCATGCCGTTCCCGCTGATGTGGGGCGGCATCGTCGTGCTGCTCAATTATATCCCCTATTTCGGGCCGGTGATCGCCGCGCTGCTGCTGGCAGTCGGCGGGTTGATGACCTTTAACGACATTTGGACCGCGCTGACCGCACCCGCGATCATGTACGGCACCCACCTGATCGAGGCGAACGTGGTGACCCCGTTGATTGTCGGGCATCGCCTGACGATCAACCCGGTGCTGATCCTCATCTCGATCAGCTTTTGGGGCTGGGTATGGGGCACGGCGGGCGCGCTGCTCGCGGTGCCGATCCTCATCATCGTGCAAACCGTGATCGGCGCGGCGGGGCGGCCCGACATCACCGGCTTCCTGTTCGAGCACGGAACGTTGGTGCGCGGGCGCGACCGCGGTGCGAAAAACTTCGCTGACGACGCGCGATCCGGTTGACACGCGGGGGCGCGCCGCATAGCAGCCGCGCCTCACGCTTCTACAAGCGGGTGTAGCTCAGTTGGTTAGAGCGCCGGCCTGTCACGCCGGAGGTCGCGGGTTCGAGCCCCGTCACTCGCGCCATTCCCCGGCGATACATGTCCGCGGGAACGGTCAAAATGGTCGTGTTGACACAATGGGGGCGCCGGCCTAATCGGCGCGCCTTACGCTTTTCAAGCGGGTGTAGCTCAGTTGGTTAGAGCGCCGGCCTGTCACGCCGGAGGTCGCGGGTTCGAGCCCCGTCACTCGCG
>NZ_JABULH010000001.1:449609-1024905 GCF_013328205.1 Sphingomonas hominis
CCACCCTCAGGCGTTTTCCTCAGCATCATCGGTTCCGATTTAGCAGCGGTTCACGCGCGCCACCGGCCCGTCTCCATCCAGCGCAGCAGCGGCTTGAGCGGCGTAATCCAGATGATGCCCGCGACCAGGTAGAAGGCAAACTGGAGCGTCCAGTGCCACTGGCCGACCACGCCCGACAGCGACATGATCACGATCGACCAGATCGCGATCAGCCCCAGGATCGCGAGCATGCCAACGGGTTTGCGCCAATCCGGGGTCATCGCGTGATCCATTCCTGTTCGGTGACGATCGCGTGGAGCGGGGCGTCCCACGCGTCGGGTTCGATGTCCGCCACCTCCTGCACACTCCAGGCGACGCCGATGCGGGTGGCGTTGGGGTAATCGGCAAAGGCGCGGTCGTAATGCCCCGCGCCCTGTCCCACGCGGTTGAGCGCGCGGTCGAACGCGACCAGCGGCGTCAGCACGAGGTCGGGCGCGAGCCGCTCGTTGCCCAGCGCGGGTTGGCGTAGCCGATAGGGACCGTCGACCAGCGCGTCGTCCTCGTTCCACGGCACGAACACCAGCGGGGTCGCGCGGTCAACGACGTGAGGAAGCGCGATCCGGCACCCCGCTGCACGAGCGGCGGCGATCAGCGGACCAGGGTCGGCCTCGCTGCCAACGGCTACGTAGGCGACGACGATCATGTCGGGTGCGAACAGCGCACGCAGCGGGGCGGGCACGCTGATTGTTGGACGCGCGCGAACGACGAAGGCGTCGCGGATGCGGCGCATGTCGCCGCGAAGCTGCTTCTTGTCGGTCATGCGCATCGCCGAAGGGGGTAGCGCGAGAAGCGTCGCCCGACGCTCACCCGGCAAGCGAACCGTGGCACCCTCCAGCGCCGGATCAGCTGCTGCTCGATCATCGTCGCTCGGACGGCATAGGGGCGGGTGGCGGGACCGCCATGGTCGTTTGCCGGTATATCCACCGACGCACAGTACGTCAGGTGGGGATCATGTACGTCGGACCAGGGTCCGGGCAGGGACAACCCCCTATGGATGATGAATAGCCTCAGGGATAAGTCTGGCTCGTGCCGGGCAGAACCCGCCACCGCCAACTTAGGGCTTCGCCGCCTCGTCCTCAAGAGCCGATGCGAGCGTTTCCAGCCGCTCGGCAATGCGACCCAGCGCGACGTCGGCCGGCGTCTCGGGTGGGGGTGCCTCGCGTGCCTCGATCAGCGCGTCGGCAAGCATTAGCGCGGTCAGCAGAAAGGTGCGCTGCACCCCGCCCGAACCCGCCGCGCGCCGTGCCAAGGCCCAGCGTTCCTCGATCAGCGCACCCGCCTGCATCAGCCGTGCCTCGCCGCCGTCGCGGCACGCGACCTCGTGCGACAGGTCGCCAATCTTGAGCGTGACCATCGCCATTATTCCGCCCCCTCACGCGCCATCACCGCGTCGAGCGCTGCGACCGCCTCCGCCATGCGCGATTTCAGCGCGGCGTGACGCTCGGCGATCGCCTCGGCGGCGACGCGGCGGCGCGCGATCGCCGCCTCGATTCGTTCAATCGCTTGTTCGATGCGGGCGAGGGCCGGATGATCCATGACGCAGACGGATAGGCAGCCGTCCGCGACCCGGCAAGATATTGCTTGAACACGAGGGTTTCACGTGTGCACCGGCGCGCGCACGTCATACGCCGCGCCGAATACGTCCGATGCGGTTGACGCACCCCCCGCTTGCCCGGCAAAGGCCGCTGCAACTGCGAACAGGCGGGTGAGGAAGAAGCGATGACCAAGGTAGCGATCAACGGTTTCGGGCGCATCGGCCGCCTGGTGGCGCGCGCGCTGATCGAGCGGAACAGCGACCTCGAACTCGTCACCATCAACGACCTGGCCGATGCCAAGTCGAACGCCTGGCTGTTCAGCCGCGACAGCGTCCACGGCCGCTTCAACGGCACCGTCGAGGCCGAGGGCAACGACCTCGTCATCGACGGCAAGCGCATCCGCGTGACCGCGGAGCGTGATCCCGCCAACCTGCCGCACAAGGAACTGGGCGTCGACATCGTGCTCGAATGCACCGGCTTCTTCACCGACCGCGCCAGCGCGCAGAAGCACATCGACGCGGGCGCGAAGAAGGTGCTGATCTCCGCGCCGGCCAAGGGCGTCGACATCACCGTCGTCTACGGCGTCAACGACGACAAGCTCGAGGCCGGTCACACGATCGTGTCGAACGCATCGTGCACCACCAACTGCCTCGCGCCCGTCGCCAAGGTGCTGAACGACGCGATCGGGATCGAGCGTGGGCTGATGACCACGATCCACGCCTATACCAACGACCAGAAGATTCTCGACCAGATCCACCCCGACCTGCGCCGTGCGCGCGCGGCCGCGATGAGCATGATCCCGACGACCACGGGTGCGGCCCGCGCGGTGGGCGAGGTGCTGCCGGAGCTCAAGGGCAAGCTCGACGGATCGGCGGTCCGCGTGCCGGTGCCGGACGGCAGCCTGGTCGACCTGACCTTCACCCCCGCGCGCGACACCACGCGCGAAGAGGTCAACGAGCTGCTCAAGGCCGCGGCCGAAGGCCCGATGAAGGGCGTGCTCCATTTCTCCGACGAGCCGCTCGTCTCGATTGACATCGTCCACACGCCGTACTCGTCGACCGTCGACAGCCTGGAAACCGCGGTGATCGACGGCAAGCTGGTGCGCGTCGTCAGCTGGTACGACAATGAATGGGGCTTCTCCAACCGCATGGTCGACACCGCCACCGCGATGGCAAACTTCGACTAAATCACTTCCGCGCCGTCGCGACGCGATCGCGGCGGCGCCCAATCACGGATAAACGATGGGCATCCTCCTCGGCATCGCGCGCCACGCTTTCCCCAAGGCGCCGATGGAGCTGATCGACCACGCGGTCGTGACGTGCGAGGAGGGCATCCACGGCGACTATCGCGGCGCGATGAAGCGCAAGCCCTACAAGCGGCAGATGACGCTGATTGAGCGTGGCGACTGGGCCGCGGCACTGGCCGAGATCGGCGAGAGTATCGGTTGGGAGATGCGACGCTCCAACCTGCTGATCGACCAGTTCGACCTGCCGCAGGTGCCAGGCGTCCTGCTCAGGATCGGTGCGGACGTGGTGGTGGAGATCACGCGCGAGACCGATCCGTGCGAGCGGATGGAAGCACTCGCACCGGGGTTGAAGGCGGCGCTGCTGCCCGACTGGCGCGGCGGCGCGTGCGCGATGGTGAGACAAGGCGGCGTGATTGCCGTCGGTGACAGGATCAGGATCGAGGAATCATGGACAAGTCCTTCCGAACGCTCGACGACATCAGCGACGTTCACGGCCGCCGCGTCCTCGTACGCGAGGATCTGAACGTACCGCTTCACGACGGGCAGGTGAGCGACGACACTCGCCTGCGCGCCACGGTGCCGACGATCGCCGAACTGTCCGACAAGGGCGCGATCGTGCTGATCCTGGCGCATTTCGGCCGACCCAAGGGCCTGCCGTCGCCGGACATGTCGCTGGCGCAGATCGTGAAGCCCTATGAAGCGGTGCTCGGCCGCGCGGTGCGCTACATTGACTGGGAAGGTGCCGAAGCCGCGATCGCGACGATGCAGCCGGGCGACGTCGGCGTACTGGAGAACACGCGCTTCTTCGGTGGCGAAGAGAAGAACGACGCGCAAGTCGTTGATCTTTTTGCTACCTTGGGCGACCTCTACGTCAACGACGCGTTCTCCGCCGCGCACCGCGCGCACGCTTCGACCGAGGGGCTGGCGCGCCGCCTGCCGGCCTATGCCGGCCGGCAGATGGAGGCCGAGCTGGACGCTCTGGAGAAAGCGCTCGGCAATCCCGAACACCCGGTCGCCGCGGTCGTCGGCGGCGCCAAGGTGTCGACCAAGCTCGACGTGCTCAAGCACCTGGTCGCGCGCGTCGATCACCTCATCATCGGCGGCGGCATGGCCAACACGTTCCTCGCCGCGCGCGGGGTGAACGTCGGCAAGAGCCTGTGCGAGCACGACCTGACCGGCACCGCGGAGGAGATCCTCGACGCCGCCGACAAGGCGGGCTGCACCGTTCACCTGCCGTACGACGTCGTGGTCGCGCGCGAGTTCAAGCCGAACCCGGAAACGCGCACCGTCAATGTCCACGAGGTCGCCGTCGACGAGATGATCCTGGACATCGGGCCTGCCGCGGCCGAGTCGCTCGGCGACGTGCTCAAGAACTGCCGCACATTGGTGTGGAACGGCCCGCTCGGCGCATTCGAGACCCCGCCGTTCGACGCCGCCACCGTCGCGCTCGCCCGCACCGCGGCGGCGCTGACCAAGGAAGGCGGCCTCGTCTCGGTCGCGGGCGGCGGCGACACGGTCGCTGCACTCAACCAGGCAGGCGTCGCGGGCGACTTCAGCTTCGTCTCGACCGCGGGCGGCGCGTTCCTGGAATGGATGGAAGGCCGCGAGCTGCCGGGCGTCGCAGCTCTCGAGCGCTGATTCGGCCACCGGACCTGCACGCCTGTCCTACAAGAGCGCACGTCTGTTATCCAACGTGCGCTCTTTGAACCGTTCGATCGCTATCTGCCCGACGCCGGTGTCGCCCCACGACGTAGCGGCCTGACCTCGGCAGAGATTGCAGCCCGGCCGCGTCAGCTCCGCCGAAACCCGCGACCGCGCGCTGCCGCAACCGCGGAGCAATCTCTAATCATCTCCCTCTCGTCATCCCGGACTTGATTCGGGATCCCGCTGCCTTCTCCTCCCGTCACCAAGAAGCAGGACCCCGGATCAAGTCCGGCTTGACGGACGAAGGTACGCAAATCCGGCCCAACAACGCATCTCGCGACCTCTTACCGCTCGCGCCCGTTCTGCCGACCCGATCGCACACGCCTTGGCGTGACCTTAGCGTGACCTTTCGCGAAGTCGCATCCGTCCGGCCGGCTCGATCGGACCCGCCTTGGTGTGACTTTAGCGTGACCTTCCGCGCACGCGTGGCCAACGCACGCACGTCCATCTCACCATATGCCCGGCCCCCTACGCTAACCGCACACCGGATCGAACGCGCCGCGCGGGACAGGTTTCACGTCTCCCGACTTGCGCCGCCGGCCACACAGGCGTAGCGACGTTTAACACGTTCAACAAAGGAGCGCGGGCTTGCTGGGTGTGCGATTGGACGAGGAGCTCGAGCGGCGTCTCGCCGCAGTGGCTCGCTCGCAGGGTCGCAGCAAGAGCGACATCGCGCGCGAGGCCGTGCGTCGCTACGTCGACCTCCACGACGAAGCGTTCCGCCGCGAGGCGCGTCGCCAGTCGCAGCGCGCGTCCCGTCGCCAGGCCGACGACGATTACCACTTCTGGGACGTGATCGAGCAGGAGGATGCGGCGTGGAGGTGACGCACGGCGCCATCGTCATGGTCGCGCCGCCGGCCGACGAGGGGCCCTCACGCGCCAGCGTCGTCGTACAGGCTGACCTGTTCAACGAAACGCACGCGACCGTCACCGTCTGTCCGCTAACCGACGTGATCGGCGGCGAAACGCTGTTCCGCGTCGCCATCTCGCCGCAGGAACATACCGGTCTGACGGTTGAGTGCGAGGTGCAGGTGGATCGCATCACCTCGGTCCGGCGTCACCGCATCGTCAAGGTAATCGGCCATGCCTCCGCCACCCGCATGGAGCAGGTGGATCAGGCATTGCGCCGCTGGCTTAACCTCTAACGACCAAATACTTAGGAGTTGAACATGACCCCGATCGTCAAGAACATCCTCGATAAATACGAGGGCACCAGTCCCGCGGTGAAGGCCAATCTCGCGCGCATCCTGATGCACGGCAAGCTGGGCGGCACCGGCAAGCTGCTGATCCTGCCGGTCGATCAGGGTTTCGAGCACGGCCCGGCGCGGTCGTTCTCGGTCAATCCCGCCGCCTACGATCCGCACTACCATTACCAGATCGCGATCGACGCCGGCCTGTCGGCCTATGCCGCCCCGCTCGGCATGCTGGAGGCGGGCGCCGACACGTTCGCGGGACAGATTCCGACGATCCTCAAGGTCAATTCTTCGAACAGCTGGGCGACCAGCATCAACCAGGCGCAGACCGGCAGCGTCGAGGACGCGCTGCGGCTCGGCTGCGCCGCGATCGGCTTCACCATTTACCCGGGCTCCGACCACATCTTCGAGATGATGGAGCAGATCCGCAGCCTGCGAGAGGAAGCATCGGCTGCCGGCCTCGCCACGGTGATCTGGTCCTATCCGCGCGGGGGCGACATCTCCAAGGACGGCGAGCTCGCGCTCGACGTCGGTGCCTATGCCGCGCACATGGCCGCGCTGCTCGGCGCGCACATCATCAAGGTCAAGCTGCCGAGCGCGCATATCGAGCAGAAGGATGCGAAGAAGGCGTACGAGAAGCTCGATGCTTCGACCCAGGCGAAGCGCGTCGCGCACGTCGTCCAGTCGAGCTTCGCCGGGCGCCGCGTGGTTGTCTTCTCGGGCGGTGCGTCGAAGGGTTCGGACGCGGTGTACCAGGACGCGCGCGACATCCGCGATGGTGGCGGCAACGGCTCGATCATCGGGCGCAACACCTTCCAGCGCGAGCGCGGCGAGGCGCTGGAGATGCTGACCAAGCTGATCGCAATCTACAAGAACGAGGAATAAGTCGCTGTTATCGCGGCCGTCCCACGCGACGGGGCGGCTGCGATAGGTGCCGACGCTCGCCTTGGTGCTTCCGTCACGATCGACGAGGCGCTAGGGCGGCGCGATGGACATCGAAGACCCGCTCGGCCCGCTCGATCCTGGTTTCGCCGCCGCCTTCAAGCGCGACGACCGGCGGCCGCCGTGCCAATTGTACCTCGTCTCCCCGCTCGACGTCAGTGGCGGCTTCCCCGATCGGCTGCGCCGCGCGCTGGGCGCCGGGCCGGTTGCGGCGTTCCAGTTCCGCGTCAAGGGCATCGACCAGCACGCCGCGGCCAAGCTCGCCGAGCCGCTCCGGGAGATCTGCGCCGAGCACGACGTCGCCTTCATCGTCAACGACAGCGCGAGCCTGGCTAAGAGGCTGGGGGCTGACGGCGTCCATCTCGGGCAGGATGACGACGACCCACGCGACGCGCGCGCGCTGCTCGGCCCCGACGTGCAGATCGGCGTAACCTGCCACGACAGCCGCCACCTCGCGATGGAAGCGGGTGAGGCGAACGCGGACTATGTCGCCTTCGGCGCCTTCTACCCGACCACGACCAAGGAAGTGAAGCACCACCCCGAGCCGTCGATCCTGTCGTGGTGGTCGACCTTGTTCGAGCTGCCGAGCGTTGCGATCGGCGGGATCACGCCCGCCAATGTCGCGCCGCTGGTCGGGGCAGGCGCCGACTTTGTCGCGGCGTCGGGATCGGTCTGGAACGGCGACGAGGCGGCGGCGGTAAAGGCGTTCGAGGCGGCGCTGGCGGCCGCGCATCGGGGCTGACGGACGCGGCGCGCTTGACGCCTGCGGCCGACGCGCCATGCTGGGGGGTATGACACGGCTTGGCGCCATCATTTCTGCAGTGATCGTTCTGGCGGTGATTGGCTTCGCGTCGATGCTCTCGTTCGGTCCTGCCCCCGCGACGCCGAAGCAGGCCGGCGTGTCCCGCGACGTTCCCGC
This sequence comes from Sphingomonas hominis, assembly GCF_013328205.1. Taxonomy (GTDB): domain Bacteria; phylum Pseudomonadota; class Alphaproteobacteria; order Sphingomonadales; family Sphingomonadaceae; genus Sphingomonas; species Sphingomonas hominis. The sequence goes on from NZ_JABULH010000001.1 coordinate 457,188, forward strand.
CCCTGCATCTACACCCACCACGAGTGAGGGGCTGCGCGTACCCGTCGCGGGCGTGCCGCGCTCGGCCATACGCGACAGCTGGGGCGAGGCGCGCGAGGGCGGCGCGCGTGGGCATCACGGCACCGACATCATGGCGCGCGCGGGCACGCCGGTGATCGCGGCGGCCGATGGCTGGGTCGAGAAGTTGTTCGAGAGCGGACGCGGCGGTACGACGCTATACCAGCGCTCGGCCGACCGACGCTGGACCTATTACTACGCGCATCTTGCCGGCTACGCGCCGGGCGTGCGCGAAGGCATGCGGGTACGCGCCGGGCAGGTGCTGGGCTACGTCGGCGACACCGGTGACGCGGGCGCGGGCAACTATCACCTGCATTTCGGGCTCACGCGGATGCACGGTGATGAGCGCTGGTGGCAGGGCGACAACGTCAACCCGTATCCGCTTCTTGCCCGCCAGCCCGCCGGGCGCTAGACGGCGCGCACCGGCTATCCGCCCGCGTGCGGCAGCCCCAGCTCTTTTCCATAGGCGAGATCCATGAAGATCAGTGGCGTGGACATCCGTCCCGGCAATATCATCGAGTATGAAGGCGGCATCTGGCGCGCCGTGAAGATTCAGCACACCCAGCCCGGCAAGGGCGGAGCGTACATGCAGGTCGAGTTGAAGAACCTGCGCGACGGGCGCAAGAACAACGTCCGCTTTCGCTCGGCGGAATCGGTCGAGCGCGTGCGGCTCGACACCAAGGACTTTCAATTCCTGTTCGCCGAGGGCGACGGGCTCGTCTTCATGGACAAGCAGACCTACGATCAGGTGACGCTGCCGCGCGACCTCTTAGGCGATGCCGCCGCGTTTCTGCAGGACGGCATGGATGTCGTCATGGAATTGTACGACGAGGATCCGATCAGCGTGCAGCTGCCCGACACGATCGAGGCCGAGATCGTCGAGGCCGACGCGGTGGTGAAGGGCCAGACCGCCTCATCGAGCTACAAGCCCGCGATCCTCGACAACGGCGTGCGCGTCATGGTGCCGCCGCACATTTCGGCAGGAACGCGGATCGTGGTTGATGTGTACGAGCAGACGTATGTGCGGCGAGCCGACTGAGACGATTAGCGGACGCTAATCGCACAGTTGGCCGCCCGGCCGGCGCGCCATCGGCGCGACCGACGACGCGGGCTTTGCCCGCGGCGAGCCGCTGTTTTAAGTGCCCTCATCGAAGGGCCGGGGGAGGGGGCCACCGGGGCGGCCCCATTCTCCCTCACGCAACCATGCGTGAGGCTCCCCAATCCAAACCCTCTCCCCGGAGGGGCGAGGGCTTCTGTCATGCCATCCCATTCCGGCCTGTTCACGATCATTGAGCGCGCGGCACGCAAGGCCGCGCCGCGGCTGCGTCGCGACTTCAACGAGGTCCAGCAGCTCCAGGTCAGCCGCAAGGGGCCCGCGGACTTCGTCAGCCAGGCCGATCAGCGCTGCGAGCAGACGCTGTTCGAGGAATTGTCGAAGGCGCGGCCCGACTGGGGCTTCCTGATGGAGGAGCGTGGCGAGATCGCGGGCGATCCGACCAAGCCGCGCTTCATCGTCGACCCGCTCGATGGCACGTCCAACTTCCTTCACGGTATTCCGCATTTCGCCATCTCGATCGCGGTCGAGGAGCCGCTGCCGAACGGCAAGCGCGAGATCACGACCGCGCTCACCTACCAACCGCTGACCGACGAGAGCTTTTGGGCAGAAAAGGGCCGCGGCGCGTGGTTGCAGGACCAGCGGTTGCGCGTGTCGGCTAGGCGCGAGCCGTCGGAGGCGCTGATCGCGACTGGCATCCCGTTCATGGGTCACGGTGACTTCGTGCAATGGACGCGCATCTTCGGCGGCATCGCGCCGCAGGTGGCGGGCATTCGCCGCCTGGGTGCGGCGACGCTCGACCTCGCCTGGGTCGCGGCGGGACGCTTCGACGGGTTCTGGGAAAGCGACCTGAAGCCGTGGGACGTCTCGGCCGGGGTGCTGCTGGTGAAGGAAGCCGGCGGCTTCGTCACCGATTTCCGCGGCGGCGACCGCTACATGGAGCGCAACGAGTTCCTGGCGTCGAACGACGGCCTGCATTCGAAGCTCCATAAGATGCTGGCGCAATCGCTGCGCTGAGCAGCCGGGCAGGGGTGCCTGGGCGGGGTGTTGCGATTCATTCTCACGCCCCGCGCGCCTTGCCCGTCCCTGCCCAGAGGCTTAAAGCGGCCGGCAATCGTTCGCACATGCAGTACGAGCGTCTGAACGTAGCATTGAGAGTCTGACATTGGTCGACCTGTCGCAATATCTGCCGATCCTGATATTCCTCGGGGTGGCGCTGATCCTGTCCTCGGCGTTCGTGTTCCTGCCGATGGCGGTGTCGCGGATCACGGGCTCGTACAAGCCGACCGCGGAGAAATTGTCCGAATATGAATGCGGTTTCCCCGCGTTCGAGGACAGCCGCAGTCAGTTCGACGTGCGCTTTTATCTCGTTGCCATTCTGTTCATCATCTTCGATTTGGAAGCGGCGTTCCTATATCCTTGGGCGGTAAGCGTTTTCTCGCTCGGATGGACGGCGTGGATCAGCATGATGGTATTTATCGCGGAGCTCGCGCTCGGGCTTGTTTACGCGTGGAAGAAGGGAGCGTTGGAGTGGGAGTAGAAGCACACTCCGGGCCGATCGGGCTCGTCAACGCGCCGGAAACTGGCCGCTCGGTCGTCGCGCCCGATCAGGGTTTCTTTGACGGGTTGAACGGTGAGCTGAACGACAAGGGCTTTTTGGTCACTTCGTCGGAAGAGTTGTTCCAGTGGGCGCGGACGGGCTCGCTCTGGTGGATGACCTTCGGCCTCGCGTGCTGCGCCGTGGAGATGATCCACGTCAACATGCCGCGCTACGATCTGGAGCGCTTCGGGGCCGCGCCGCGCGCGTCTCCGCGCCAGTCGGACGTGATGATCGTCGCGGGCACGCTCTGCAACAAGATGGCTCCGGCGTTGCGCAAGGTCTACGACCAGATGTCGGAGCCGAAGTACGTCATTTCGATGGGCAGCTGCGCCAATGGCGGCGGTTACTATCATTACAGCTACTCGGTGGTGCGCGGCTGCGACCGCGTCGTGCCAGTCGACATCTACGTGCCGGGCTGCCCGCCGACCGCGGAAGCGCTGCTCTATGGCATCATGCAGTTGCAGCGTAAGATCCGCCGCAGCGGGAGCATTGAGCGATGAGGGCGCCGGCACCGGCATACGCCTACAGCCTGAACGACGAGACGATCGCCACCGCGCAGGCCGCGATCGGCGGTGGTTTGGTCGACGCTTTCGCACGTGCGGGCGAGGTGCAGTTGCACGTGACGCGCGAGGCGCTGGTCTCGGCGCTGGTCACGCTGCGCGACACGCCGGGGCTCGAATACCAGCAGTTGATGGAGATCGCTGGCGTCGATTATCCCGATCGCGGGGCCGAGCGGTTCGAGGTCGTCTACTGCCTGCTTTCGTTGACGCGTAACCATCGCCTGCACGTCCACGTGCGCGCGTCAGAGGACACGCCGGTACCGAGCGTAACAGGGCTGTGGCCAGTCGCGGGCTGGCTCGAGCGCGAAGTGTACGACATGTACGGCGTGCTGTTCGCGGGCAATCAGGACCTGCGCCGCATCCTGACCGATTATGGCTTCCGCGGTCACCCGTTTCGCAAGGACTTCCCGCTCTCTGGCTTCGTCGAGATGCGTTATTCCGAGGAGCAGAAGCGGGTCGTCTACGAGCCGGTCAAGCTGGCACAGGATTTTCGCAGCTTCGACTTCATGAGCCCGTGGGAAGGCGCCGAATACGTACTGCCGGGCGATGAAAAGGCGAAGGATGCCGCCTTGCCGCAGGCCAAGGGTGCACAGACCCCGGTGAACGCTACGCAGGTGCAAAATGCGGGCGCGACCAAGACCGATGCCAAAGCGCCGGCCGCGTCGAGCGAGCCTTACGCGAAGACCGATGCGACGAGCACCGCGGAGACGGGCGCTGGCAAGGACAATCCTGATTCCAAACCCAAGCCCGCCGACCCCGATGTCGTGCCCGGCAAGGGAGGGCAGAACCAATGACCGATACCTTGGTAGGTAACGACCCGTCCGTTGGGCATCAGCCCGACAAGACGATGACCGTCGATCGTGAGATTGATCCCGCGGTCGAGAAGATTGTTGGCGCGACCGATGCCTCGCACCCGAGCGAGGGTGATGTCGCGATCCAGAACTACACGATCAACTTCGGCCCGCAGCACCCTGCGGCCCACGGCGTGCTGCGGCTCGTCATGGAGCTGGACGGCGAGATCATCGAGCGGATCGACCCGCACGTCGGGCTGCTCCACCGCGGCACCGAGAAGCTGATCGAGTACAAGACCTACGCGCAGGCGATCCCGTATTTCGACCGGCTCGATTACTGCTCGCCGATGTGCATGGAGCACACGTTCGTGCTCGCGATCGAGAAGCTGCTCGACCTCGAAGTGCCGCTGCGCGCGCAATATCTGCGCGTGTTCTTCGCCGAGCTGACGCGCATCTCCAACCATATGCTGAATCTCGGTTCGCACGTGATGGACGTCGGCGCGATGACGCCCAACCTGTGGTTGTTCGAGATCCGCGAGGATTGCTACGGCTTTTTCGAGCGTGCGTCGGGTGCGCGGATGCACCACAATTACATGCGGCCGGGCGGTGTCCACCAGGACGTGCCGCTGAAGCTATTGACCGACATCGCCGACTGGCTCGACACGCGCTTGCCGCGCTTGTTCGAGGACGCAATCAGTCTTGTCGCCGACAATCGGATCTTCAAGCAGCGCAACGTCGACATCGGCACCGTCAGTCGCGACGACGCGATCGCATGGGGCTTCTCTGGCCCGATGATCCGTGCCGCGGGTATCCCGTGGGATCTGCGCAAGTCGCAGCCTTACGACGTGTATGACCGGATGGACTTCGACATTCCCGTCGGCACGCGCGGTGACTGCTACGATCGCTTCATGGTCCGCGTGGAGGAAGTGCGTCAGTCGGCGCGCATCATGCGTCAGTGCTTGAACGAGATGCCCGAAGGGCCGATCGCCAGCCTCGACCGCAAGGTCGTGCCGCCCAAGCGCGCCGAGATGAAGCAGTCGATGGAAGCGCTGATCCATCACTTCAAGCTCTACACCGAGGGCTATCACGTGCCGGCGGGGGAAGTGTATGTCGCGACCGAGAGCCCAAAGGGCGAGTTCGGCGTGTATCTGGTCAGCGACGGCAGCAACAAGCCGTACCGCTGCAAGATCCGTCCGACCGCCTTCTCGCACCTGCAGGCGATGGACTTCATGAGCCGCGGCCACATGCTCGCGGACACCACCGCGATCCTGGGCGCGATGGATATCGTTTTTGGTGAATGTGATCGCTGATGGCTGACGGACCGCAGATCCCCGACGAGGCCGAGACCCGTGCGCGCTGGGGCGCGTTCGCGTGGAGCGAAGCGAACCAGATCAAGCGCAACGAGATCCTCGGGCGTTATCCCAAGGGCCGCGAGCAGTCGGGCTCGATCCCGCTGCTCGACCTGGCGCAGCGCCAGGTGGGCGAGGAGACGAACACACAGGGCTGGCTGCCTGTGCCGGTGATCGAGTTCGTCGCGCGCGAGATAGGTGTGCCCTACATCCGCGTGTTTGAGGTCGCGACCTTCTACACGATGTTCAATCTCGCTCCGGTCGGGCGTTTCCACGTCCAGGTGTGCGGCACGACGCCGTGCGTGCTGCGCGGGTCGGACGACGTGTTCGCGGCGTGCAAGAACAAGGGATTGATCAAGGGGCGTACGACCCCCGACGGCCTGTTCACGCTGACCGAGGTCGAGTGCATGGGCAATTGCGCGTCGGCGCCGATGGTCCAGATCAACGACGACAATTACGAGGACCTCGACTACGATCGCACCACCGCGATCCTGGAAGCGCTGGCGAACGGCGAGACGCCGAAGGCCGGCTCGCAGGAGCCGGGGCGCCACACGGTCGAGCCGTACGGCGGTCCGACCACGCTGACTGCAATGGTTGGCGAGAACTACGATTACCGCGGGGAGTGGGCCAATGGCTGACACCGAGATCGCCAGCCATACGCTGGAGTGGATGAAGCGGATCAGCGCCAAGCTCGACAACATCGGGCTCGAACTGGGTGACATGAAATTGCGTCTATCCGCAGTCGAGGACCATATGTCCGGTCTGACTGTCTCCAACGCGGGCATCACTCATCGGCTTGACCGGGTGGAAGGGCGGTTGGATCGCATGGAGCGTCGACTAGAGTTGAGGGACGGGCAGTGAGTCTCGCCGACAAGGATCGTATCTTCACCAACCTGTACGGCTTCCAGTCGTGGCGGGTGGATGCCGCGATGCAGCGCGGTGATTGGGACAATACCAAGGACCTGCTGGCACTCGGCCAGGACAAGATCATCGACGTGATCAAGGCGTCGGGTCTGCGCGGGCGCGGTGGTGCGGGTTTCCCGACCGGCACGAAGTGGAGCTTCATGCCGAAGGAGCCCAAGCCCGATCGGCCGAACTTCCTCGTCATCAACGCCGACGAGTCCGAGCCTGGTTCGTGCAAGGACCGCGAGATCATGCGGCACGATCCGCACAAGCTGATCGAGGGTGCGCTAGTCGCGGGCTTCGCGATGCGCGCGCGGGCGGCCTATATCTACATACGCGGTGAATATATCCGCGAGGCCGAGGTGCTGTTCGCCGCGGTCGCTGAGGCGTATGATCGCGGGCTGGTCGGCAAGAACGCGTGCGGGTCGGGCTACGACTTCGACGTGTTCGTCCATCGCGGCGCGGGCGCGTACATCTGCGGTGAGGAAACCGCGATGCTCGAGAGCCTGGAGGGCAAGAAGGGTCAGCCGCGCCTCAAGCCGCCGTTCCCGGCGGGTGCGGGCCTCTACGGCTGCCCGACGACGGTCAACAACGTCGAGTCGATCGCGGTCGCGCCGACGATCCTGCGACGCGGTGCCGCGTGGTTCTCGAGCTTCGGCAACGAGAACAACAAGGGCACCAAGCTGTTCCAGATCAGCGGCCACGTCGAGAAGCCGACAGTGGTCGAGGAAGCGATGAGCATCAGCTTCCGCGAGCTGATCGAGAAGCATTGCGGCGGTATCCGCGGCGGCTGGGACAATCTGCTCGCGGTTATTCCGGGCGGCTCGTCGGTGCCGCTGGTGCCGGCCAAGGACATCATCGACTGTCCGATGGACTTCGACGGGCTGAAAGGCGTCGGCTCGGGCCTGGGTACGGCTGCCGTCATCGTCATGGACAAGTCGACCGACGTCGTCCGCGCGATCAGCCGCATCTCTTACTTCTACAAGCACGAGAGCTGCGGCCAATGCACGCCGTGCCGCGAGGGCACCGGCTGGATGTGGCGCGTAATGGAGCGGCTGCGCACCGGCGACGCCGAGATCGGCGAGATCGATATGCTCCAGCAGGTGACCAAGCAGGTTGAGGGCCACTCGATCTGCGCGCTGGGTGATGCTGCGGCATGGCCGATCCAGGGTTTGATCAAGCATTTCCGCCCCGAGCTGGAGCGCCGCATCCACGAGCGGACAGGAACGATCGGGGGTGATCTCACTCCCATGCAGGAAGCTGCCGAATAATGCCTAAGCTGAAGGTAGACGGGATCGAGGTCGAGGTGCCGCAGGGTGCCACCGTCCTCCAGGCATGCGAGATCGCGGGCAAGGAAATCCCGCGTTTCTGTTATCACGAACGGCTGAGCATCGCGGGCAATTGCCGCATGTGCCTGGTCGAGGTGAAGCCAGGCCCGCCCAAGCCGCAGGCGTCGTGCGCGCTGCCGGCCGCGGACAATCAGGAAGTGTTCACCACCACGCCGATGGTGAAGCACGCCCGTGAGGGCATCATGGAATTCCTGCTGATCAACCACCCGCTCGACTGCCCGATCTGCGATCAGGGCGGTGAGTGCGACCTGCAGGATCAGTCGGTCGCCTATGGTCGCGGGCGCTCGCGCTTTGCCGAGAACAAGCGCGCGGTCACCGAGAAGTACATGGGGCCGATCGTCAAAACGATCATGACCCGCTGCATTCAGTGCACGCGCTGCGTCCGCTTCGCGGAGGAAGTCGCGGGCGTGGAGGAAATCGGCGCGATCTACCGCGGCGAGAACATGCAGATCACCAGCTATCTTGAGGAAGCGGTGACGAGCGAGCTGTCGGGCAACGTGGTCGACCTGTGCCCGGTCGGCGCGCTGACCAGCAAGCCCTACGCGTTCGAAGCGCGGCCGTGGGAGCTGCGCAAGACGCTGTCGATCGACGTGATGGACGCGGTCGGCACCAACATCCGGCTCGATGCGCGTGGGAGACAGGTGCTGCGCGCGGTCCCGCGCGTCAACGACGACGTCAACGAGGAATGGGCGACGGACAAGACGCGTCACGCAGTCGACGGCTTGGTCCGCAAGCGCCTCGATCGTCCGTACGTGCGGCGCGACGGCAAGCTGCATCCCGTTAGCTGGGACGAGGCATTCGCGGTGATCGCGGACGTCGAGCACGGCGGATCGGTCGCGGCGGTCGCGGGCGATCTGGTCGATTGCGAGACGATGTTCGCGGCCAAGGCGCTGCTCACGCAACTCGGCGACGCCAAGTTTGAAGGGCGCCAGACCGGCATGGACTATGACACGTCCAGCCTTGCGGCGGTGAACTTCAACACCACGATCGCGGGCACCGAGGAAGCGGACGCGATCCTGCTCATCGGCACCAATTTGCGCTGGGAAGCCGCGCTGGTGAACACCCGCGTGCGCAAGGCGATCAAGCGCGGTGCCAAGGTGTTCGCGATCGGGCCCGAGACCGAGCTGACCTACAAGGTCGAGTGGCTCGGCGACGATCTGTCGATCCTCGGCAACCTACCCGAGGTGGTGACAGAGGCGTTCGGCAAGGCCGAGCGTCCGATGGTGATCGTCGGCGGTGCGGCGTTGAAGGGCGCACACGGCGCGGCACTTGGCCTCGTCAACAGCCTCAACCTGGTGCGCGATGGCTGGAACGGCTTCAACGTCGTGCACATGGCGGCGAGCCGGATGGGCGGGCTGATGCTCGGCTACGCGTCGAAGGGCGGGATTGCCGACCTGCACGACGCCAAGCTGACCTTCTTCCTCGGCGCGGACGAGTGCGACTTCACGAAATTCACCGGGTTCAAGGTCTTCGTCGGCCACCACGGTGACGGTGGTGCGCACCACGCCGACGTGATTCTGCCGGGTGCGAGCTACGCGGAGAAATCGGGGACGTTCGTCAACCTGGAAGGTCGCGTCCAGCGCGGCGAGCGCGCTGGGTTCCCGCCGGGCGATGCGCGCGAGGACTGGGCGATCTTCCGTGCGCTGTCGGACAAGCTCGGCAAGACGCTGTCGTTCGACACGCTCGACGAGCTACGCGCGGCCATGGCGCTCGACTGTCCCGATCTGGCTGAGCTCGGGCTCAAAAGGTTCGCGTGGAACCCGCCGTCGCTCGGCACGATGGCGTCGGGGCGGATCGAGGGTTACCCGATCAAGGATTTCTATCTCACCAACGCGATCTGCCGCGCGTCGCCGACGATGCAGCGCTGCTCGGCGGAACTGATCCATGGTGAGAGCTTCGCGGAGGCAGCGGAGTGACCGGCTTCTTCAACACAACGCTGGGTATGTCGTACGGCTGGTCGTGGTTCCTCGCCACGATCATCGGCATCCTGGTGATCGCGCTGCCGCTGATGCTGGCGGTCGCGATGATCATCTACGCCGATCGCAAGATCTGGGCGGCGATGGCGCTGCGCCGCGGGCCCAACGTCGTCGGCCCGTTCGGCTTGCTGCAGAGCTTCGCCGACGGTTTGAAGGTGTTCCTGCAGGAAACGATTGTTCCGTCCGCGGCCAACCGTGGCCTGTTCCTGCTCGCGCCGATCATCACCTTCACGGTCGCGCTGATTGTCTGGGCGGTGGTGCCGTTCCAGCCGAGCGTGGTGCTCGCCGACATCAATGTCGGGTTGCTCTACGTGCTCGCGGCGTCGTCGCTGGGTGTATACGGCATCATCCTGGCGGGCTGGTCGTCAAACTCGAAGTATCCGTTCTTCTCCGCAATCCGCGCCGCGGCGCAGATGGTCAGCTACGAAGTTGCGATCGGGTTCGTGCTGATCTCGATTGTGATGTGGGCGGGCACGTTCAACCTGACCGGGATCGTCGAAGCGCAGAAGGGGCTGTACGGGTTCATCAACGGCTTCGCGTTCAACCCGCTGTTGTTTCCGATGTCGGTCGTGTTCCTGATCTCGTCGCTGGCGGAAACGCAGCGCGCACCGTTCGACCTGACCGAGGCGGAGTCGGAGCTCGTCGCAGGGTATCAGACCGAGTACAGCTCGATGAGCTTCGCGCTCTACTGGCTGGGCGAGTACGCCAACGTCCTGCTGATGTGCACGCTGAACGCGACGTTGTTCTGGGGCGGATACCTGCCGCCGTTTGATTGGGCGCCGCTGTACATGGTGCCGGGGATTATCTGGCTGTGCGCCAAGATCCTGTTCTTCTTCTTCGTGTTCTCCTGGATCAAGGCGACGGTGCCGCGCTACCGCTACGACCAGCTGATGCGGCTGGGGTGGAAGGTGTTCCTGCCGTTGTCGTTGTTCTGGGTGTTCCTGGTGTCGGGCGTGCTGATGTTCATGCGCGTGGGGATTTGAAATGAGTATCGCGCAAACGATCAAGTCGTTCACGCTTTGGGAGTTCGTGAAGGCGCACGCCCTCACGCTGAAGTATTTCTTCAAACCCAAGGCGACGATCAACTATCCGTACGAGAAGAACCCGCTCTCCCCGCGCTTCCGCGGCGAGCATGCGCTGCGCCGTTATCCGAACGGCGAGGAACGATGCATTGCGTGCAAGCTGTGCGAGGCGGTGTGCCCGGCGCTGGCGATCACGATCGAGGCCGAACCGCGCGACGACGGCAGCCGCCGCACGACGCGCTACGACATCGACATGACCAAGTGCATCTATTGTGGCCTTTGCCAGGAAGCATGCCCGGTTGACGCAATCGTCGAGGGGCCGAACCTCGATTTCTCGACCGAGACGCGCGAGGAGTTGATCTACGACAAGGCGAAGCTGCTCGATAACGGCGACCGGTGGGAGCGCGCGATTGCGGCGAACCTTGCTGCCGACGCGCCGTACCGTTAAGCGCGCACCACAGACCGACAGGCACCAAAGGGGCTCGTAGAATATCGTGATCCAGGCGCTCGCCTTTTACCTGTTCGCGCTCGTCGTGCTGCTCTCGGGCGCCATGACGATCCTTTCGCGCAACCCGGTCCATTCCGTGCTGTGGCTGATCCTCGCGTTCTTCAACGCCGCGGGGCTGATGGTGCTCGTGGGAGCGGAGTTCATCGCGATGCTGCTCGTCATCGTCTACGTCGGTGCGGTCGCGGTGCTGTTCCTGTTCGTCGTCATGATGCTCGACATCGACTTCGCAGAGCTGAGGGCGGGCTTTGTGCGCTATGCCGCACTCGGCCTGCTGCTCGCGGTCGCGCTGGTCGCGGAGATCCTGATCGGCGTCGGTGCTTGGAGCGCGGGCGGGATCGACCTCGCGCGGCGCGCGGCGCCGACCGACGCGGGCGTTCCCAACATCGAGGCGATCGGGCAGCTGCTCTACACGCGCTACCTCTTCATCTTCGAGGGCGCGGGGCTGGTGCTGCTCGTCGCGATGATCGGCGCGATCGTGCTGACCCACCGCGAGCGCTCGGGATCGCGCTATCAGAACATCGCGCGGCAGAATGCGCGCCGTCCGCAGGACGCGACGCGCAACGTGCGGCCCGAGATCGGGCAGGGAGTGCAATTGTGAGCGGCGAAATCGCGGGCGGCGTCGGCCTCGTCCATTATCTGGTCGTGGCGGCGCTGCTGTTCACGATGGGGGTGCTCGGCATCTTCCTCAACCGCAAGAACATCATCGTCATCCTGATGGCGATCGAGCTGATCCTGCTGGCGGTGAACATCAACCTCGTCGCCTTCTCGGCCGCGCTCCACGATCTCGTGGGACAGGTGTTCGCGATGTTTGTGCTGACGGTGGCGGCGGGTGAGGCCGCGATCGGCCTCGCCATCCTCGTCATCTTCTTCCGCGGTCGCGGGTCGATCTCGGTCGACGATCCCAGCCGGATGAAGGGGTAAGACGTCCGTGCATTCGATCCTCTTCATCGTATTCCTGCCGCTCGTCGCGGCCGCCATCGCGGGGCTGGGTAACCGCTCGCTCGGCGTGGTCCCGGCAAAGGTCATCACGACTGGCGCGCTGTTCGTGTCGTGCCTGCTGTCGTGGCCGATCTTCATCGGTTATCTGAGCGGCGGCGCCGAGGCGACCGTCACGCCCGTGCTCCACTTCATCACCTCGGGCACGTTCGACGTGTCGTGGGCGCTGCGCGTCGACGCGCTGACCGCGGTGATGCTGGTCGTGATCACCAGCGTGTCCGCGCTCGTTCACCTCTATTCCTGGGGCTATATGGCGGAGGACCCGGATCAGCCGCGCTTCTTCGCCTATCTGTGCCTGTTCACCTTCGCGATGCTGATGCTCGTGACCGCGGACAATCTGATCCAGATGTTCTTCGGCTGGGAAGGCGTAGGCCTCGCCAGCTACCTGCTGATCGGGTTCTGGTTCCGTAAGCCGAGCGCCAATGCCGCCGCGATCAAGGCGTTCGTCGTCAACCGCGTCGGCGATCTGGGCTTCATGCTCGGCATCTTCGGCACCTATCTTGTGTTCAACACCGTCTCGATCCCCGCGATCCTCGCCGCTGCACCGTCGATGGCGGGGTCGACGATCGGCTTCCTGTGGTTCCGCGCCGACACGATGACGGTGCTGTGCCTGTTGCTGTTCGTCGGTGCGATGGGCAAGTCGGCGCAGCTCGGCCTCCACACCTGGCTGCCTGACGCGATGGAAGGCCCGACTCCGGTGTCGGCGCTGATCCACGCCGCGACGATGGTGACCGCGGGCGTGTTCATGGTGTGCCGCCTGTCGCCGATGTTCGAGACGAGCCCGACCGCATTGGGCTTCGTCACCTTCATCGGTGCCGCGACCTGCCTGTTCGCGGCGACGATCGGGACGACGCAGACCGACATCAAGCGCGTGATCGCTTATTCGACCTGCTCGCAGCTGGGTTACATGTTCTTCGCAGCCGGCGTCGGCGCGTACGGCGCGGCGATGTTCCACCTCTTTACGCACGCCTTCTTCAAGGCGCTGCTGTTCCTCGGCGCGGGCTCGGTCATCCACGCGATGCACCACGAGCAGGACATGCGCTATTACGGTGGCCTGCGTAAGGAGATCCCGGTCACGTTCTGGGCGATGCTGCTCGGTACGCTCGCGATCACCGGCGTCGGCATCTACGGCATCGGCGGGTTCGCGGGCTATCACTCGAAGGACGCGATCATCGAGGTCAGCTGGGCCGCCGGGTCGCCCGTCGCCTCGATGGTGGGCGTGTTCGCCGCGCTGCTGACGAGCTTCTATTCGTGGCGTCTCATGTTCCTGACCTTCTGGGGCAAGCCGCGCTGGGCCGCGTCGGAGCATATCCAGCACGCGATCCATGACGCGCACGCGCACGGCCACGATCACGCCGGCGATCACGCGCATGCCGCCGATCACGAGGTGCACGAACACGGCAAGCAGGCCGAGCATCATCACGGCGACGTCGCGCACGAGGACGCGGGCCACACGCCGCACGTCGAGACGCGCGGTTTCAACGAGATCCCGGTCGGCACCGGCGGCTATCACCCGCACGAGAGCCCGTTGCCGATGCTCATTCCGCTGATCGTCCTGTCGGTCGGCGCGGTCGCGGCGGGCTTCACCTTCCACGGCTGGTTCATCGAACCGGACGCGGGCGAGCGGTTCTGGAAGGGCGCGATCGCGTTCAACGAGCATCTGATGCACTCGATGCACCAGGTACCGCTGCTGGTTCAGCTGTCGGCGACGATTGTGATGCTGACGGGGCTGCTGATCGCGTGGCTGAGCTACATCCGCTCGCCCGAGACGCCCGCGAAGACCGCGGACACGTTCCAGCCGATCTACCGCTTCCTGTTGAACAAGTGGTACATCGACGAGCTCTACAATTTCCTCTTCGTCAGGCCCGCGTTCGCGATTGGGCGGCTGCTCTGGCACAAGGGCGACGAGGGGACGATCGACCGCTTCGGTCCGAACGGATCGGCGTGGCTGGTCCAGGTCGGCAGCCGCATGGCCGGGCGCGTCCAGACGGGATATGTTTACACCTATGCTTTTGTCATGCTGATCGGGCTGACCGCCGCGGTCACCTGGGCGATCGCGGGTTGAGGGCGGCACGATGAACGGCTTCCCCATCCTGTCCGTCATGCTCGCGGTGCCGGCGATCGCCGCCGTCGCGTGCCTGTTCCTCTCGGCGCAGACCGCGCGGATGACCGCGCTCGCCGCGACGCTCGTCAATCTGGCGCTTGGCGTCGTGTTGTGGCTCAACTTCGACGTCGGCGGCGCGCAGTGGCAGTTCGTCGAGAATGCGCCGATGTTCGGGCGCTTCGGCTGGGCGCTCGGCATCGACGGCTACGCGCTGCTGCTGATCGCGCTCAGCGTGTTCCTGATGCCGATCTGCATCGGCGCCAGCTGGCACGCGATCGAGAAGCGCGTGCCCGAATATATGTCGGCGTTCCTGTTCACCGAAGTGCTGATGATCGGCACATTCGCGGCGCAGGACATCTTCCTGTTCTACATCTTCTTCGAAGCCGGCCTGATCCCGATGTTCCTGATCATCGGCATCTGGGGTGGGGCGAACCGCATCTACGCGTCGTACAAGTTCTTCCTGTACACGCTGCTCGGCTCGCTGCTGATGTTCATCGCGATGCTGTACATGAGCATCACCGCGAACACGACCAGCATCCCCGCGCTGATGGCGTATGATTTTCCCGCGCACGTGCAGACGTGGCTGTGGCTCGCGTTCTTCGCGTCGTTCGCGGTCAAGATGCCGATGTGGCCGGTCCACACCTGGTTGCCCGACGCGCACGTCCAGGCGCCGACCGCCGGTTCGGTGATCCTCGCGGGCGTGCTGCTGAAGCTCGGCGGCTACGGCTTCCTGCGCTTCAGCCTGCCGATGTTCCCCGAAGCCTCGGCGCAACTGACGCCGCTGATCTTCGGTCTGTCGGCGGTGGCGGTGATCTACACCAGCCTCGTCGCGCTGGTGCAGGCCGACATGAAGAAGCTGATCGCTTATTCGTCGGTCGCGCACATGGCGATCGTGACGATCGGCCTGTTCGCGTTCAACGCGCAGGGGATCGAGGGCGCGATGATGGTGATGCTGGGCCACGGTCTGGTGTCGGGCGCGCTGTTCCTGTGCGTCGGCGTGATCTACGACCGGCTCCACACGCGCGAGATCGCGCGCTACGGCGGCCTCGCGATCAACATGCCGCGCTACGCGCTGTTCTTCCTGCTGTTCACGATGGCGTCTATCGGCCTGCCGGGCACCAGCAACTTCGTCGGTGAGATCCTGAGCCTCATGGGCGCGTATCAGGTGTCGACCTGGACCGCGCTGCTGTGCACCACCGGCATCATCCTGGGTGCGGCGTACATGCTGTACCTGTACCGTCGCGTCGTGTTCGGTGAGATCAAGTCGGACGAGGTCCGCGCGATGTCCGATCTGTCGGGCCGCGAACTCTGGCTGCTCGCGCCGATCGCTGCGGTCGTGCTGTGGATGGGCGTCTATCCCGAAAGCTTCCTCGCGCCGATGCGCAAGGACACGCAGGTGCTGCTCGCGCGCATCAACCGTGCGCAACCGGCGGGTGACAGCAAGCCAACGCGCGGCACCGGCATCATTCCGTCGGCGCACGCCGAACCTGCTCATGACAATCCGGCGTCCGGGGAGGCGCACTGATGGACTATGCTTCCCAACTCGCGATGACGCTGCCCGAGGTTATCCTCGCGGTCGGCAGCATCGTGCTGATGCTCGTCGCCGCTTGGGGTGGCCCGGCATCGACCAAGGCCGTGTCCTGGGCCGCGGTGGCGGTGCTCGCGGGCGCGCTGATCGCGCTCGTTGGTCCTGCAACCTCGGGCGGTGATGCGTTCGGCGGTCTGTACCGTGCGGATGGTTTCGCCGGCTTTGCCAAGGTGCTGATCTTCGTCGCTGCCGCGGTCGGGATCGTGATGGCTCCGGACTTCTTTGCGCGCACCGCGGGTGACAATCTGCGTCCAGAATATCCGGTGCTAATCCTGTTGTCCGCCGCGGGCATGGGGATGATGGTGTCGGCAGCGGATCTGCTGACGCTCTACGTGGGGCTCGAGTTGCAGAGCCTGTCGGGATATGTGTTGGCCAGCTTCATGCGGCAGGACGGTCGTTCTGCCGAGGCAGGGCTCAAGTATTTCGTGCTCGGTGCGCTTGCCTCGGGTATCCTGCTCTACGGCATCAGCCTAGTGTACGGTTTTACCGGTTCGACGATGTTCGACGAGATCGCGGGCGCTTACGCGGCGACGCCGCTGACCGGCGACGCCAAGTCCTACGGCCTGCTGTTTGGCCTTGTGTTCGTGTTCGCCGGATTGGCGTTCAAGATGTCGGCGGTGCCGTTCCACATGTGGACGCCCGACGTGTACGAGGGCGCACCGACCCCGGTGACGGCGTTCTTCGCCTCTGCGCCGAAGGTCGCGGCAGTAGCGCTCGGCGTGCGGGTCGCGGTCGAGGCGATGGGACCGGCCGAGGGGCAGTGGCGTCAGATCGTGATCTTCGCCGCGCTCGCCTCGATTCTGTTCGGTGCGGTTGCGGCGATCGGGCAGCAGAACATCAAGCGGCTGCTGGCTTACTCGTCGATCAACAATGTCGGCTTCGCGCTGATCGGCTTGGCGGCGGGTACGCCCGAGGGCGTCGCATCGGTGCTCAACTACATGGCGATCTACGTCGCGATGACGCTGGGCAGCTTTCTGGTCGTGCTGCAGATGCGCGACCACGAGGGTCAGCCGATCGAGACGATCGCTAGCCTGTCGGGCCTGTCGCGCACGCGCCCGGCGCTCGCCGCCGCGCTGGCAATTTTCATGTTCAGCCTCGCCGGTATTCCACCGCTGTTCGGCTTCTATGCCAAGTTCGAGGTGTTCTACGCCGCGGTGCAGGCGGGGCTGTTCCCGCTGGCGGTGTTCGGCATCGCGTTCAGCGTGATCGGCGCCTATTATTATCTGCGCGTCATCAAGACGATGTACTTCGACGAGCCGGTTGCCGAGTTTGGCCGCGGTGATGCGCTGGAGGGCGGATTGATCGCAGTCGCGGCGGTGATCGTCTCGCCGCTCGGCTACCTCGCCATTCCGCTGCTGTCGGGCTGGACGCTCGCCGCGGCGCGGGCGCTGTTCTGAACCACGACATCGCGGCCCCGCGCATCATCACCGTCGCGGAGACGGGATCGACCAACTCCGACCTGCTTGCAATGGCGGAGGCGGGAAGTGCGAGTGAGGGCGTTTGGCTGCGTAGCGAGCGGCAGTTGGCGGGACGCGGGCGGCTCGGTCGCGACTGGGTCTCGCCAGTAGGCAACATGTACGCCAGCACGATCGTTACGCTGAGCGCCGACGATCCGCCCGCGCCCAGTTTAGCGTTGGTGGCAGCGGTCGCGTTGGAGGAAGCGGTTGCGGCGGTGCTGCCCGAGGCTGCGCGGCGAAAGCTCGCGATCAAATGGCCCAACGACCTGCTGATCGCGGGCGCCAAGGTGTCGGGCATCCTGCTCGAGCGCGCCGGCGCACACGTCGTGATCGGCATCGGCGTCAACATCGCGCACCATCCCGATCTGCCTGATCGCGCCGCCACCAGCCTCCACGCCGAGGGTGCGAGCGTGGACGTGGCGACCTTCACCGATCGCCTCGCCGCGCTGACTGCCGCTTGGCTGACGCTGTGGCGCACGCAGGGGCTGGCACCAATCATCGAGCGCTGGAGCGAGCGCGCGCATGCGCCGGGCACGTCGCTACGCGTGCGACTGCCCGAGGGCGGCGAACAGGTGGGTGCCTTCGACGGGCTGAATGCACAGGGTGCGTTGCGGTTGCGCTTGGAGGACGGCGGCTCGCGTGTCATCCACGCCGGCGACATATTCCTGGTCTAGGGGAGAGGGAGCGATGCTGCTCGCGATCGATGCCGGCAACACCAATGTCGTCTTCGCGCTGGTCGAGGTGACCGCCGAGGCGCGCGAGATCAAGGCGCGCTGGCGGATCGCGACCGACCCCAGGCGGACCGCGGACGAATATGCGGTGTGGCTCAGCCAGTTGCTCGCGCTCGAAGGCTATGCGCGCGAGCAGGTGGCGGCGGTGGTGATCTCCACGGTCGTGCCGCGGGCGCTCCACAATTTGCAGGTGCTTGCGAGCAAGTATTTTGGCGGCGAAGCGCTGATCGCGGGGCGTGCACCGCTCGAATGGGGCGTGTCGATCGACGTCGACGAGCCCGCGTCGCTGGGCGCCGACCGTGCGGTCAACACGATTGCGGCGCACGCGCTGCACGCCGGCGACCTGATCGTGATCGATTTCGGCACTGCGACCACGGTCGACTTTTCTGACTACAAGGGCGCGTACAAGGGCGGAATCATCGCGCCCGGCATCAACCTGTCGCTCGATGCGCTCGTCGCCGCCGCGGCCAAGCTGCCGCGGATCGCGATCGAGGCGCCCGCGGTGAACAGCGTGATCGGGCGCAACACGGTCGACCAGATGAACATCGGCATCTACTGGGGCTATATCGCGATGATCGAGGGGCTGGTCGCGCGGATGAAGGCGGAAGTCGGCCGCCCGGTAAAGGTGATTGCGACCGGCGGGCTCGCCACGTTGTTCGAGCGCCACACGAGCGTCTTCGACGCGATCGAGCCCGACCTGACGATCCAGGGGCTGGCGATCATGTGGCAACGCGCCCATATAAACTGACGAGATCGGCGCCGGGGCCGCTACCCGGAAAACAGCGAGAACCGCGCAGCTACCGTTCTACCACGCGTCGAGCGGAGCGGGGCGTGAAGGACAAGAATGACACCGAAGAACAACGAACTACTTTTCTGCGCGCTCGGCGGATCGGGCGAGATCGGGATGAACGTCAATCTCTACGGCCATGCCGGTAAGTGGGTGATGGTCGATTGCGGCGTGACCTTCGCCGATGCGGGCTTTCCCGGCATCGACGTGATCCTGCCCGACCTGCGCTTCATCGAGGAGCAGATCGACAATCTGGTCGGCTTGGTGCTGACGCACGGGCACGAGGACCACATCGGCGCGCTGCCGTATCTGGCGGAGGATTTGGGCGTGCCGCTTTACGCGACGCCGTTCACCGCCGGGCTGATCCGCGGCAAGCTGGAAGAAGAGCGGATCGACGATCGCGTCAAGATCAAGCTGGTCGAGGCGGGCAAGGCGTTCGACGTCGGCCCGTTCAAATTCACGATGGTGCCGCTCGCGCACTCGATTCCCGAGGCAAACGGCCTGGTGATCGAGACCAAGGCGGCGCGTGTGTTCCACACGGGTGACTGGAAGCTCGACGCGACGCCGCTGATCGGCAAGCCGTCGTCGCCCGAGGAGCTTCGCGCGATCGGCGACAAGGGCATCGATGTGCTGGTGTGCGATTCGACCAACGTGTTCAACGCCGAGGCGTCAGGCAGTGAGGCGGACGTGCGCCGCGGCATCGCCGAGACCGTGGCGAAGGCGAAGGGCCGCGTGCTCGTCACCTCGTTCGCGTCGAATGCGGCGCGCATCGCGACACTGGGCAAGGTGGCGGAGGAGACCGGGCGCAAGCTGGCGGTCGCGGGCCGCTCGCTCGACCGCATCATCCGGGTGGCGCAGGCGACCGGGTATCTCAAGGACCTGCCGAACCTAATCGACGCGGAGACCGCGATGCGGTTGCCGCGCAACAAGGTGCTGGTGATCGCGACCGGCGGGCAGGGTGAGGCACGTGCGGCACTGTCGCGGGTCGCCGAGGGCACGCACCCGATCAAGCTCGACGAGGGTGACACGGTGATCTTCTCGTCCAAGCAGATCCCCGGCAACGAGGTCGCGATCGGGCGTATCCAGAACCAGCTCGCCGGCAAGGGCGTCGAGATGGTGACCGAGAAGCAGGCGCACGTCCACGTCTCGGGTCATCCTGGGCGCCCTGAACTGAAGTCGATGTACGAGTGGATGCGGCCGAAGGCGCTAATCCCGGTCCACGGCGAGATGCGCCACTTGAAGGAGCAGGCGCGCTTCGGGCTATCGAACGGCATTCCGCGCGCGTTGGTGCAGACCGATGGCGACATCGTGCGGCTGGCGCCGAACGGGCCGGAGAAGGTCGGCAATGCGCCGGTCGGGCGACTGGTGCTCGACGGCGACGTGATCCTGCCGTCGAATGGCAACACGATCAACGAGCGCCGGCGGATCGCGGTCAACGGCCAAATTTCGGTCGGGATTGCGGTTGATCGTAACGGCCGTGCAGGGGGCGTGCCCGACGTGCGCGTGCAGGGCGTGCCGGTCGAGGAGGAGCGCGAGGCGTTCCTGGAGGACGCGGTCGCGGCCGTCAGCGAGGCGATGCGCGGCAGCCCGCGCGATCGCGAGAAGCTGCGCGAGCAGGTCCGTCTCGCAGTGCGCCGCGTCGCGACGCGGTGGACCGGCAAGAAGCCGGTGATCGACGTGGTCGTCGTGCAGGTCTGACGCGTCATGCGCTGGACCTCGATGCTGGCGATCTACATCCTGTTCTGGTCGTTCTCGGTGTTCCTCGTCCTGCCGTTCGGGGTGAAGACCTCGGCGGAGGCGGGGGCCGAGCACGTGCCGGGCACCGCCGAGAGTTCGCCGCACGAGTTCTCGTTGAAGAAGGTCGTGGTGCGCACCACGATCGTGGCGACGCTGCTCTACGCGCTGTTCATGGCCAATTACGAGTTCGGCTGGGTGAACACGCAGACGCTCGATTATGCCGACGCCGCGAACGCGGTGTGATGCGTGGAAGGTCACGCTAAGGTCACGCCAACGCGCGGTGTTGTACGGTGCTGAGCCAGGCCGCGTGCGGGTGGAAGGTCACGCTAAAGTCATGCCAATGAGCGTTGCTGTTGGGGAGGGCGGTTGTGCACTCCTTGATGGCGAAGCCGGTTTGGCGCCCGGGCAGCGAAGTGCGCCTGATCGTCATCCGGAACTAGCTTCGGCATCCCACTACCTTCTCCTGCGCGGGCCAAGAAGCGGGACCTCAGATCTGGTCCGGGGTGACGAGAGGATGTGGATTGCGCTGGTCCGAAAACGCTCACGTAGTAGGTGCGTGCTTGGGCATCTGAGCGGACTTCGTTGGCGTTGTGGCTCGTGACGTAATCCAGTGAAGCGCGCCTTCTAGCGTCCGAAAGGAGCGGGACCCCGGATCAAGTCCGGGGTGACGACGGCGGTGAACGGTCGCCGCGAGTTTATCGGAACGCCGACGTCGAGTCGGGGCAGGCTGGGTTCGGAATTAATGCGGGCAGTGTCAAAGAACCCCTGCGTCCTACTCCGTGGCTGATCTGTCGGACAGCGTCAGCGTAGCCGCTCGATTGCCTGTGCCAGCGCGACGTAGAGCTTGCCCATGTCCGACGACAGCAACGTCACGCCGAGTGGGGAGGAGTCGCGCTGGGTCAGGATGGTGCGCAGCATCGCCTCGAAATCGTGGATGTAGCGGTTGACCTGGTCGCGGAAGGCGGGTTCGTCGTCGTAGAGGCGCGCGATGTCGCGCTGCTCGGCGGCGTCGAGCAGGCGGACGGCGCGGCGAGTGAACACGCCGCGGTCGCCCTTCAGATACGCCGCCCAGGCGCTGTCGGACACGTCGGGTGCGAGCGTACGGGTGAGGTCGATCGAGGCCGAGTTGAGCTGCTCGATCAGCAGGGACGCGCGGCGCGCGAAGCTGTCCTGCTCGACACGGTCGCGGTGCTGCTGCTCCTCGGCGAGGCGCGTGTCGACGCGCGCGGCGGCGGCGTCAATGACCGCGATCTGCTGCTCCAGCCGCTGTGTCGCGCGCGCGGCGGCCTCGACCGCGGTTTCGGCGACCGCGGATACCTGCGCAATCTGTGCCTCGACGCCGTTGGTGACGGCGCGGTGAAGCGCGTCGTTGCTGGCGGCGTGTAGCGCCTCTGCGGCCTCCGGGATCACCTGCGCCAGCGTGTCGCGCGCGTGGTCGGCGGCAGCGGCGGCGGTGTCGCGGACGCGCATCAGCGCCTCGATCAGCCGCGGCGCGGCCTCTTCGGACAGGCGATGCGCGCGCTCGGTCGCCTCGTCGACGGTGTGGCCGATCGCGTCGGCCTTGGCACGGCCGCTGGTGAGTGCGTCGAGCAAGGTGCCGGTGAGCGCGTCGACGGTGCGGCGCTGTTCGGCGATGACCTGCGCGATCGCCTGGATCGCGTCGTGGGTGCTCTCCGCCGCGGTGACGAGTGCGAGCAATTCGGGTCGTGCGGCGACCACGACCGACTGGCTGGCGGTGATGCGCGCGTCGAGCCGATCGATCGCCTCGGGCAGCGTCTCGTCGATCTCGCGCGTCGCCGCATCGAGTGCGGTGAGCAGCGTCTCGGTGGTGGCGATGGTGCGCGTGGCGAGATGATCGCCCGCCTGCAATGCATCGCCCATCGCCTCGGCCGAGCTGGTCAGCGCGCTGATCGAGGCGGCGAGCTGCTGCGACCGCTCGGTCCCGCCGTGATAGAGCGCGTCCATGCGCCGCTCGTTGCGCGCGAGGCTATCCTCGAGCGCGGTGAACACCTGTTCGCCGACGCCGCGCTGCGCGTCGAGCCGGCGCGTGATGCGTTCGATCACCAGTTCGACCAGCTCGATCCGCTGGCTGAGTGCCTCCGCGCTCTCGCGCGCGGCCTGGTCGAGCGCGACCTGGCTGGTGCCGATCAGCGCCAGCATCGCCTCGCCCTGCGCCGCGATGCCTTTGCGTGACTCGTCGATCGCGGTGGCGGTGCGATCGAGCAAGGCGTCGACTGCGCCTGCGGCGTCCGAGGTGACCGCTTCGAGCCGGGCACCGGCGGTTTCGCTGGTCGCTTCCATGCGGCGGATGTGCGCGGCGAGCTTCTCCGCCGCGCCGCCCGCCACCGTCTCGGCCTCGCGCCCGCGCGCGGTGAGCGCGGCGATCTGCGCGTCGAGCGCGGCGGCGCGCTCGCTAGCCGATAGGCCGGCTTGCTCGATCGATTCGCTGAGCGCGCGCGTCTCCGCCTGCGCGTGCGGCAGGCTGTTGAGCAGGGTCGACAGGCTCGACTGCGCGTTGCCTGCAGCGTCGGCGAGCGCGCGGGCGTGGACGTCGGCCTGGTCGATCTCCTCCGACAGCCCGCGGCCGATCGCCGCCAGCCGCGCTGTCGCCGTGTCGCCGGTCGCGGCGAGCATCCGCACCTGTTCGGCAAGTTGCGTGCGCTGCTGGTCGAGCACCGCGCCGAGCGCCCCGATTGTCGATTCGAGCGCCTCCGCCTCCAGCCGCATCGCGCGTGCGCTGGCGCCGAAGCGCTGCGCCTCGGCGTGGCTTGTGCGGAGGGTCAGGAGCCAGGCGACACCGGCGAACAGGGGACCGGCGAGCGCGGCGGCGGCGATCCCCGCGATCTCGACCGGGTTCGAGACGCGGTTCCAGGCGAGCGCGACGAGCGCGATCACCCACAGGATGGCGAAGCCGCCGAGGATCCACGGCATCGCGCCGCGCCAGCCGGGTTCGGTCAGCTCGGGCTCGAACGATGCGGGCGCCGGGTCTACGGGCACGTCCCATCGCTCGTCGACATGCGCTTCGGCGGCCGCGTCGTGCCCGATACCGAGGCCTGCGCGCTGCTGCATGTCCTCGGACACACGAATATTGATGATCGACGGCCCCCCGTTCATGCCGTCGGCTTACCACGTTTGGCGCGTCGCGAAAGCGGTTCGCGACGGAGCGTGCGTCGTTGCGCCAACCCGCCGTTAACCCGCGCCTGTTAACCACGCGATCATGGCCTATGATCCTGGAGCGATCGATCAAGCATTGTCGGCGGCGGTGGGCGACGACCCGGCGTTGATCGCCGAGTTGCGCGCAGCCTTCATCGACAGCGCGCGCGCCGCGATGAGCACGATCGCGGCGGCGGACGACGCCGGCGCGTGGCACGACGGATTGCTGAAATTACGCGGCCTGGCGGCGAGTTTCGGCGCGGTGCGGCTGGCCGCGCTGGCGGGCGAAGCGATCAACGCGCCGGTGGGCGACCCGCGCGCGCTCAGGCTGCTGCGGCGCAACGTCGAGCGTTTGTAGCGTGGTTCAACAGGCGTCGGTGGTGCGGGGCCGGGTTGCGGGGGCCATGCAGTCGCCCTAACAGCCACGGATGCTGGCTGGCCTGCTTTTCGCGACACGTGAGGCGCATGATCGCCCGGGCATGCTGACGGCGACGCTGCCGTTCGCGGCGGCGACCTTGATCGAATATCAGGCACGAACCGCGATCGCGGCGGGTGCGTCGCAGATCGTCGTCATCGTGTCGCGGCTGACGCCCGAGCTGATCGGCGCGCTGGCGCGGATCGGCAAGCGCGGCGTCGCGGTCGACGCGGTGCGCAGCGCGAGCGACGCGTTGGGGAAGCTCCACCCGCTCGCGCGTGTGCTGGTGATCGCGGACGGACTGGTCACCACCGACGCGGTGGTGACCGCGTTGGCGGGCGAACGCGATGACACGTTGCTGGTCGTGCCCGAGCAAGCGGCGGGCGGCGAGTTCGAGCGGATCGGCGGCGGCGTCGCCTGGGCCGGGCTGGCGCGGATGGACGCGCGACGGTTGAGCGAGGCGGCGGCGATGCCGGCCGACTATGATTTGCAATCGACGCTGCTCCACGTGCTGGCCCAAGCGCGTGCCGAGCGTGTCGAGCTTGGCCCCGATCAGGCGCGGCAGGGGCATGGGATCGAGCATCGCGCAGCCTTGCTCGATCAGCGCGGACGCGCGGTGCTGGCGGCGTCGATGGCGGCGCGGCCGAGCTGGTTCGATCGCGTGATCCTGCGCCCGATCGCGCGGCTGGCGGTGCCCGAAGTGGCACGGCGCGGCGCGTCGACGCTGGCGGTGGCGGGCGCGGGCGGTGCGGTGGGACTGCTGGGGCTTGGTGGCCTTTATGCCGGGTGGCGGGTGTCGGGATTGCTCGCAATGCTCGCCGCGGTGATCGTGGCGGAAGTCGCGGGTGCGCTGGCGATGTTCCGCGACGAGGCGCCGGTCGAGCGCGGCATCCGCGTCGCGTTGCTGATCGTGCCGGGATGCGCGGCGCTGTTGCTGGGGCAAGGGTTGGGTGGCGCGGGATTGTTGCTCGCGATGCAGTTGGTCGTCGCGGGCGGGATCGCGGAACGGGCGACGCGCGGCGGATCACGGCGGCCTTGGTGGGGCAGCGCGCCCGCGTATCTGACGGTGCTGACCGCGGGCGTGGTGCTGGGCGTGCCGGTCGCGGCGCTGGCGGCCACTGCGGTTTATGCCAGCGCGACGCTGGCGACCGCGGTTGAGGCGTTGCGTCGACAGGCTTAGCGAGCCTTTAACGAAGCCGCGTTACACGGTGGCACCATGTCGCTTTCCCCTCCTTTCACGCCCGAGCCCGCCGACGCGGCACTGGCGTTGCGTGCCGCCGCGGCCGAGCGGCGCGCGAACCGGCGACTCGCGTCCGCGATCGAGGATTTCTTTCGCGACGAGCACGACCGGTTGGACGATCGGGCGCGCGCGCTGATCGGCGCGCTGATCGAGGCGAGCGTGACCGCGATCGAGCGCGACGTCGGCGACGCGGCGGCGCGGTTGCTGGCGGCGCGCGGCGAGGCGCAGGCGGCGAAGGCAGTCGTGGCGGGCAACGCGAGCGTGTTCGCGCGGTTGATCGATTCGGGGTTGCTGCGCGAGCGCGCGCTGATGGACGACGTGGTGGCGCAGGCGCGGGTCGACCTGATCGACGAGGCGCTGGTCGCCAATCGCCCGCCCGGGGCCGCCACCGGGCTGCTGGTCCGGTTGCGTGAGCACGACGATGCGATGGTGCGTGATGCCGCGATCGATTACCTGCTCGCCGACAGCCGCCACCGCGCGCCTGTCGAGGAGCGGCGCGCCGAACTGCCGGCGGAACTGCACCACCAGCTCGTCTGGTGGGTGGCGGCGGCGCTGCGCGAGCGTTTGAGCGGCACCTCCGCCAGCGCCGACCGCGCGCTGGTCGACGCCGCGATGCAGCGGATCGCGCATTTCGACGGCGCGGCCGGAACGATGGTTGCGGCGCACCGGCTGGCGGCGGCGATCGACGCCGATGTCGACCGGCTGCCGGGATTGCTGCTGGAAGCGTTGATCGAGGGGCGGCTGACCTTGTTCGCGGCGTTCCTGGCGCATGCGTTGGGGATCGAGATGGACGAAGCGCGCGCGCTGACGCTCGAACCTGATGGTGACCGGCTGTGGATCGCGTTGCGCGCGCTGGGCATGGAGCGCGACGTGCTGGCGCGGATCGGCTGGGCATTGGGCGAGGCGGATCGGACGCGCGACGTCGAGGCATTGCCCGACGCGATCGACGCAGCCGCGGTGGTCGCGCCCGAGCAGGCCGGAATGGTGATCGCGCCGCTGATGCTGACGCGAGATTTTCGCCAGGCAGTGCGCGCGCTGTCGATGGGTGCGCCGGCGCTGGGTAGTGGCGCGTGAACGAACATCTGATCCTGCACGCGCGGCTCGATCGCGAGGACCGGTTGATCGACGCCGACGAGGGCTTCGGCGCGATCAACGAGCGCGCGGGCGGCAGCCGCGGCCATGTGCTGGCGGTGCCGCAGTTCAACACGCTGGTGCGGCTGGCGCGGCGGCTGCGCATCCTGATCTCGCGCGGGGTGACGATCGCCGACGGCGAGATCGATCTCGATTGCTGGATCAAGGCGACGCCGGGCGACGGGGGCACCTCGCTCGCCGTGTCGGTGCTGCGCGAGCGGCCGGCGTGGCGCACGCCGACCAGCGCGAACACGGTCGCCGCACTGCCGCCGCCGCCGGGTGCCGATTGGCAGTGGGAGGTCGATGCCGAGCTGCGCGTGACGCGGATCGACGAGCAGGCGGGGGCGCGTCACGGTTTCGATGCGGTGGCGGCGCTGTCGCGACCGCTGACGCGGTTGTTCGCGCTCGAACCCGACGCCGACGGCAATGTCGCGATCCTCGACGCGGTGGCGGAGCGGATCGATTTCGACCGGCAGGTAGCGACGATCCGCGAATCGGGCGTGCGCGTCACGCTGGCGGCGTCGGTGCGGCGCGATCCGCTGGGTGGGTTCGACGGTTTCGTCGGCGGGACTTATCTGGTCGACGAGCAGCCGGTCGAACCGGTGGTGGAGACGTTCAATGCGCGGCTTGACCAAGTGCTGCGCGGACCGCTGGGGCGGATCGTCGCCAATGCCGACACGATCAACGCCGGGATGGATGGCGTGCTCGACCCGCATTACGTCGATTACGCCGCCGATATCGCGAGCGCGGGGCGGCATCTGCTGGGATTGGTCGACGATCTGGTTGATCTGGAAGCGATCGAGCGCGAGGATTTTACGGTCGAGGACGATGCGATCGACCTGGCCGACGTGGTGCGCCGCGCGGCGGGGCTGTTGCAGGTGCGCGCGGCGAATGCGGGTGTGACGATCGACCGCGACGGACTGGACGGCGCGCTGCCTGCACGCGGCGAGTTCCGACGGACGTTGCAGATCCTGGTGAACCTGCTGGGCAATGCGGTGCGCTACTCGCCCGAGGGTGCGACGGTATGGCTGCGCGCGCAACGCGAGGGTGAGCGCGCGGTGGTGATCGTTGCCGACCAAGGGAAGGGCATCGCGGAAGCCGATCAGGCACGCATCTTCGAGAAGTTCGAGCGCGTGGATGCGAGCGAGGCGGGCGGCAGCGGGCTTGGGCTCTACATCGCGCGGCGACTGGCACGCGCGATGGGCGGCGACCTGACGGTCGACAGCGCGCCCGGCATGGGCGCGCGGTTCCTGCTGTGGTTGCCGGCGGGGGAGTAACAGCGCGCGAGCAGAGCAACCGACCCACGCGAGTACGGCAGTTCTACTTAGCCGAATTCCGTTCCTCTCCGCAGAGGCGGCACCGTTCTACACTCAAGCAGCATGCCACGATTCTGTCGTCCTTTGACATCGCGCCACACAGATACGCGGGTGCACGCGCATGCATAGGGGTGTGACTTTCGTCGAACCTCCTGAAAGCGGCTTGTGTCACGACAGGGGGGCCCTACGGCCGCTATCCCGCAATTGCGGCCCTCTCGTCTGACAGTCATATTCGGGCGATGTCTCGAACCTTAAAAGCCCTGACGATCGTCACGCTCATAGCGTTTGAAGCGAACGCACTAGCTTGTTTCACGCCGACCCGTTTCACTGTTGATGGTGAGACTTATGATGCGGTAGTGGTCGTTACGGTATCTGATGAAGCAAATGCCACTCGATCGGGTCTGATCAAGGCGAAGGTCGAAAAGGTTCTGACCGGACCATATGAGCAGCGCATCATCGACCTTCCGTGGATGGTGTCCGACGCTAAAGGTATATGCCCGTCATCATCACCTTTTCTCCACAAGGGTGAACAGGCCACTGTGTACCTCAAGCGTGATGATCAACCGCTAAAGTCCAGAGCACCGTCCGGCTTTATCGTGGCTGGGTGGATGCCGTTGGCGCCTGTCCGCTAAGTATCAGGAGTGCGCGGAACATAGGGCTACGTGACTGCGGGGATGCACACGACAGTGCATGTCCTCGGTAGGCGTCGTGCAAAAGCTTTGTCTTCGCCGATTGAACAACCTGACGAATGTCCGCTTTCCACCAAAAGTCGACATTGCACCACGGTACCATCAAGCCGCTGTGCCGAGGCAAGGAAGGATCGAGTAAGTGCGCTGCTGAGCGATCAGTCTACGGTCTCTTACAGCCTTACCGCCGCAAGCGCCGCGCCAGCAGGATCATCAGCAAGCCCGCGACTGCCAGTGCGGCGCCGTAGTCGGCCCAGATGCGCTGGTCGAGCATGAAGCTCGATGCGGGCCAGTGGATGAGGCCACGGCCCTGGCCGATCCACAGCACGCCCATTAGCGTGCAGAGCACGCCGAGGACGAGGAGGACCGGCCGGAGCCGCTGCATGTCGGGTCAGCGCTCGCCGACGGGGGTGTAGCTGCGCTGCGTCGGCCCGGTGTAGAGCTGGCGCGGGCGGCCGATCTTCTGGTCGGGGTCGGTGATCATCTCGTTCCACTGCGCGACCCAGCCGACGGTGCGGGCGAGCGCGAACAGCACGGTGAACATGCTGGTCGGAAAGCCGATCGCCGACAGGATGACGCCCGAGTAGAAGTCGACGTTCGGGAACAGCTTCTTCTCGACGAAATACGGATCGTTGAGCGCGATCTCCTCGAGCTTCAGCGCGGTTTCGAATACGGGATCGGAGACGTTGAGCGCCTCGAACACTTCGCGCACCGTCTTCTGCATCACGGTCGCGCGCGGGTCGTAATTCTTGTACACGCGGTGCCCGAAGCCCATCAGGCGGAACGGATCGTTCTTGTCCTTGGCGCGCGCGATATACTCGGGGATGCGATCGGGCGTGCCGATCTCGTGCAGCATGTTGAGCGCGGCCTCGTTCGCGCCGCCGTGCGCCGGGCCCCAAAGGCAGGCGATGCCCGCCGCCATGCACGCGAACGGGTTCGCGCCCGACGAGCCCGCGAGGCGGACGGTCGAGGTCGAGGCGTTCTGCTCGTGATCGGCGTGGAGGATGAAGATGCGGTCCATCGCCTTCTCGACCGCCGGATTCACCTCATAGGGCTCCGCCGGCACGCCGAAGGTCATGCGCAGGAAGTTGCCGGTGTAGGATAGCGAGTTGTCAGGGTAGAGGAACGGCTGACCCACGCTGTACTTGTATGCCATCGCCGCGATCGTCGGGATCTTGGCAATCAGGCGGTGCGACGCGATCATGCGCTGCTGCGGGTCGTGGATGTCGGTGGAATCGTGGTAGAAAGCCGACAGCGCGCCCACCACGCCGCACATGATTGCCATCGGGTGCGCGTCGCGGCGGAAGCCGCGGAAGAAGGTCGCGAGCTGCTCGTGCACCATCGTGTGGCGGCTGATCGTGCGGCTGAAGCCGTCGAGCTCGTCGGCGGACGGCAGCTCACCGTTCAGCAGGAGGTAGGCGACCTCCATGAAGCTCGACTGCTCAGCCAGTTCGCCGATCGGGTAGCCGCGGTGGAGCAGCACGCCCTCGTCACCGTCGATATAGGTGATCTCCGACCGGCACGACGCAGTCGAGGTGAAGCCCGGATCGTAGGTGAAGGCGCCGGTCTGGCCGTAGAGCTTGCGGATGTCGACCACGTCGGGGCCGACCGAGCCGGAGAGCACGGGATAGTCGAAGTTCTTGCCCGCCAGATCGAATGTGGCTGTGTCGGTCATGATCGTCTCCTGTCAGGCCCTAGAACCGGCTGCGTTGCCGGGTGTTTGATCCGCGATCCGAGCCAGGCTTTCCTCGCGCCCTAGAAGGACGAGTACGTCGAAGATGCCCGGCGACGTCTTGCGTCCGGTTAGTGCGACGCGCAGCGGCTGGGCCACCTGTCCGAGCTTCACGCCCGCATCCTCGGCGACCTGCCGCACCGCGGCCTCGGCGCTCTCCGTATCCCAGTTGTGCAGCGCGTCAAGCGCCGCGTGGAGCCGGGCGAGCAGCGCGGGGGCGTCGCCGGACAGCAGCGGGGCGGCGGCCTCGTCGATGGCGAGCGGACGCTGGGTGAAGAGGAAGGCGGTGCCGTCGGTCAGCTCGTTGAGGTTGGCGGCGCGGGGCTTGAGCGCGGGCATTGCCGCTTCGAGTTTGGCGCGGCGGGCGTCGTCTTGTGCCAGATCGAGCTTGCCCGCGACCAGATCGGCGAGGCGGTCGTCGTCGGCGGCGCGGATGTAGTGACCGTTAAGGTTCTCGAGCTTCTTCAGATCAAAGCGCGACGGGCTCTTGCCGACGCCCGACAGGTCGAACCAGCGGATCGCGTCGTCGCGGGCGATGATCTCGTCGTCGCCGTGGCCCCAGCCGAGCCGCAGCAGGTAATTGTCGAGCGCCTCGGGCAGGATGCCGAGTTCGTCGCGGTACGCCTCGATCCCGACCGCGCCGTGACGCTTTGACAGCTTCGCGCCATCGGAGCCGTGAATCAGCGGAATGTGCGCGTAGATCGGATCGGGCCAGCCGCCCTCACCAGCCTCTTTGGCGATGGCGTCCATTGCGCGGTAGATCGGTAGCTGGCGGAAGGCGTTGTTGAGGTGGTCGTCGCCGCGGATGATGTGCGTGACGCCCATGTCGTGATCGTCGACGACGACCGCGAGCATGTAGGTCGGCGTGCCGTCGGAGCGGAGCAGGACCATGTCGTCGAGCTCGGCATTCTGGACGGTCACCTCGCCCTGCACCTGGTCGGCGATTGTCGTCGCGCCCTCGGTCGGCGCCTTGAGGCGGACGACGAAGGGCTGGTCGGCGGGGCCGTCGCCGCGATCGCGCCAGGGAGAGCGGATGCGCAGCGGCTTCTTCGCCGCCTGCGCCTCGGCGCGCATTGCGTCGATCTCGCCTTGCGTCATGTAGCAGCGATAGGCGTGGCCGTGCTCGACCATCTGATGCGCGACCGCGGCGTGGCGGTCGGCGCGGGCGAACTGATAGACTTCGGCGCCATCCCAATCGAGCCCGAGCCAGCGCATGCCGTTCAGGATCGCCTGGATCGCCGGCTCAGTCGAGCGCGCGCGGTCGGTATCCTCGATCCGCAGCCGGAACGTGCCGCCGTGGTGGCGCGCGTAGAGGAGGTTGAACAGCGCGGTGCGCGCGCCGCCCAGGTGGAGGAAACCGGTCGGCGACGGCGCGAAGCGGGTGACGACCGCTCGGCTCGCAGGGGTGTCGGAGTTGGTGGTTGCGCTCAAGCGCGCTTGCTCCCAGGCTGTGAAAGAAACGATGGCCAGTTCAGCCGTGACCGCCCCTAGCAAAGCCGGCCGGCCGCTTCAAATCGCGGCCGCGTGGCACGGTGTGTTGGAACGCTGGCTGGAGGCGGAGCGGCATCAGTTGGTGCTGTGGTTGCCGGTGATGCTGGGTACGGGGGTGGCGGCGTGGTTCGTGCTGCCCGACGCGCGGCAGTGGACGATCGCGCTGTTGCTGAGCACGGGTGTGGCGGGCGCCGCGCTGGCCGGCGCGCGGGGCGGGCGTAGTGCGGCGGTGGTGGTAGTCGCGGCGACGACCTTCGCGACCGGATTGGCGCTGGTGTGGTGGCGCGCGGAAGCGGTGCGCGCGCCGGTGCTCGCACGGCCCGCGATGGTGAGCGTCACGGGGCGCGTGGCGCGGGTGCAATCGCTGCCAGCGCGCGATCTCACGCGCTTGTGGATCGAGGTCGAGCAGTGGGACGGCGTGCGGCGCGGCGACGTGCCGCTGCGCGTGCGGGTCAACGTCGCCGACGACGATACGTCTGCTGGCGTGGTCGCGGGATCGCGCGTGCGGGTCAAGGCGCGGCTGATGCCGCCTGCGCCACCATCGGTGCCGGGCGCTTACGATTTCGCGCGGGTCGCCTGGTTCGAGCAATTGGGCGCGACCGGACGCGCGATCGGCGCGGTCACGATGATCGAGCGCCCTGCGCAGCGCGGCGAGGATGTTCGGATGCGGCTGACCCGTCATATTCAGGCACGCCTGTCGGGAAGCGTCGGCGGGATTGCGGCGGCATTGGCAACGGGTGACGTCGGCGCGATCGAGGACGCCGACGCCGAAGCGATGCGGCGCGCGGGGCTGGCGCATCTGCTGTCGGTGAGCGGGTTGCACATCACCGCGGTGGTCGGGCTGGTGATGTGGCTGGCGATGCGGGTGCTCGCATTGTCGCCGCGGCTGGCGCTGACCGGGCGGGTGCCGTTGCTGGCGGGCGCAGCGGCGGCGCTGGCGGCGATCGGCTATACCTGGCTGACGGGCGGGGAGGTGCCGACGATCCGCAGCTGCGTCGCGGCGCTGATGGTGCTGGCGGCGCTCGCGCTGGGGCGCGAGGCGATTACGCTGAGGCTGGTGGCAGTGGGTGCGCTGGTCGTGCTGCTGTTGTGGCCGCAGTCGCTTGCGGGCGCGAGTTTCCAACTGTCGTTCGCCGCGGTGACCGTGATCGTCGCGTTGCACGAACATCCGCGCGCCCGGGCGTTCTTTCTTCGCCGCGAGGAGGCTTGGTGGCGGCGCGGGTTGCGCGAGGGTGCATCCTTGCTCGCGACCGGCGTGCTGGTCGAACTCGCGCTGATGCCGATCGCGGTGTTCCATTTCCACAAGGCGGGGCTGTATGGCGCGTTCGCCAACATCGTCGCGATCCCGCTGACGACGTTCGTGGTGATGCCGTTGGAAGCGGCGGCGCTGATGCTGGATGCGATTGGCATCGGTGCGCCCTTGTGGTGGCTGGCCGGGCGCGCGATCGCGGCGTTGTTGTGGATCGCGCAGACGATCGCGGCCGCGCCGGGCGCAGTGGCGGCGATCCCGGCGATGCCGCGCGGTGCCTTTGCGTTGTTCGTGGGTGGTGGGTTGTGGGTGGCGCTGTGGCGCACGCGGGCGCGCTGGATCGGTGCGGTGCCGATCGTCGCGGCGGCCGGGTGGGCGCTCGCGACGCCTGCACCCGATCTGCTGGTGACGGGCGATGGTCGCCACTTGGCATGGCGCGGCGATGATGGAGCGCTGTCGCTGCTGCGCGAACGCGCGGGCGACTATACGCGCGACGTGCTGGCGGAGAACGCCGGGCTTGACGGTGATCCGGTCGCGCTGGCGGATGCCGCGGGGTCGCGGTGTAACCCCGATTTGTGCTGGGCGGAGCGGCGGGTGGGCGTGCGACGCGTTACGCTGCTAGCGACGCGCAGTGGCTATCTGGTGCCCGCGGGTGCGTTGATCGCGCTGTGCCGACGCGCCGCCATCGTGGTGAGCGAGCGTCGGGTGCCGCGGCGATGCCGTGGGCGCTGGCTGACGCTCGATCGTGCAGCATTGGCACGAAGCGGCGGTGTCGCGGTGACGTTGGCGACCGGCACGGTGACCGTGGTGCGCGCGCCCGGCGACGCGCACCCATGGATCACGCGTAGCGGCGGAGAATACCGGCCAGCTTACCCTGCACGCGGACCTGCGCGGGGGCGTAACGCTGAGGATCATAGGCGCGGTTGGCGGGATCGAGCCGCACCATCGCGCCTTCGTGACGGAAGTATTTGAGCGTGGCTTCGCTGTCATCGATCAACGCGACCACGATCTCGCCATCGCGCGCGACCTCCTGCTTGCGGATCAATGCGTAATCGCCGTCGAGGATGCCGGCCTCAACCATCGAATCGCCCGATACTTCGAGCGCGTAATGCTCACCGCCACCGAGCAACGCGGCGGGGACGGGCAGGCTGGTCGAGCCTTCGAATGCCTCGATCGGCACGCCGGCGGCGATGCGGCCATGCAGCGGGATCTCGACCACGTCGTTCGCGGGTTGCGGCACCTCGCGCTTCGGCTCGACCGGCTTTGCCGCGCGCTTCGCGTCGGAACGCTCGGGCGTGCGCAGGATTTCGAGCGCGCGCGCGCGATTGGGCAGACGCTTGATGTAGCCGCGCTCTTCCAGCGCGCTGATCAGGCGATGAACGCCCGACTTCGACTTGAGATCGAGTGCTTCCTTCATTTCCTCGAAGGATGGCGACACGCCGGTGGCAGCCAGCCGATCTTCGATGAAGCAAATCAGCTCATGCTGCTTGCGAGTGAGCATCGCCCGGCTCCCGTTAGTGAACAGATAAAGAACCTTTAAGGAACGCGCTATGTTCCGTCAAGCGATCGGCTCACGCAATCATTAGGATTTCCGCCGAGTCGCCGGCTTGTGCCGCGGGGGCGTGCGGTGGGCGGATAATGAGGCAGGTCGAGCGCGCGAGCGTGCGCAGCATCGAGCTGTCCTGAATCGTCGAGGCGTAGGCGCGGCCATCGCGGAGTTCGGCGCGCAGATAGTCGGTGCGGTTGCCGTTGGCAGCGAGCGGCTCACCCAGAATGGCGCTGGTCGGCGAGGGGTAGGGATCGGCGGCGCCCGACAGGTGCGCGACGAGCGGCCGCACGAACAGCAACGCGGTGACGAAGGCGGAGACGGGGTTGCCGGGCAGGCCGATCACCGTGGTGGCGCCGCGTCGTCCCGCGAGCATCGGCTTGCCCGGGCGCAGCGCGATGCGCCAGAAATCGAGCGCGTAGCCGGCGGCGTGCAGCGCGGGCCGGACGAGATCGTGGTCGCCGACCGATGCGCCGCCAGTGGTGACGAGCACGTCGGCCTCCACCTGCGCGAAGGCTCGCGTGAGCACGTCGAGCTGGTCGGGCAGGATGCCGAGATCGACGAAGGTGACGGGCAGATCGGCGAACAAGGCGCGCAGCAGCAGGCGGTTCGACTCCGGCAGCGTGTCCGGACCGGCCGAGGTGCCGGGTTCGACCAGCTCGTCGCCGGTAGCGGCGATGGCGACGCGGATCGGGCGAGCGACGGTGACGCGAGCGACGCCGCCGGTGGCGCAGACCGCGAGGCGCGCGGGGGTGAGCCGCTGCCCGGCGTCGACCAGCACGTCATCTACGCTGAAATCGAGCCCGCGGCGGCGTACGTTGCGCGACAGGTGCGGTGGTCCTTCGCCGGCCAGGATCAGGCGCTCGCCGTCACGTTCGGCTTCTTCCTGCACCAGCACGGTGTCGGCACCATCGGGCATCGCGGCGCCGGTGAAGATGCGGGTCGCTTGACCCGCGGCAACACGGCCGGCGAAAGGCTTGCCCGCCGCGCTCTCGCCGATCACCTGCCATGGGCCTGGCAGGTCGGCGAAGCGGATCGCGTAGCCGTCCATCGCCGACAGGTCGCGCGCGGGCTGGGTGCGAGCGGCGTGGATCGGGTGGACGGCCCAGCGGCCGAGCGCGTCACCGATCGCGACGTCTTCGTGCGCGGCGACCGTGCCGAGTGCCAGGACACGCGCCTGCGCTTCCTCGATCGGGAGCAGCGTCATGTGGGGTGCCAGCGGTTGAGGCGGCCGAGCACGATCGCGAGCGCGGCGACGTGGACCGCCTGCTGAACCTCGCCGGACATCGCGCGGCGGACGACGTCGGTGATCGGCATCCACTGTCGGCGGACACGCTCGCTCGGCTCGTCGTGTGGCTGGGCGGTCACGCGGGTGCCGCGCGCGAGGATAGCATGGCAGCGGTTGGTGTGGATCGCAGGGTTGGAGCTGAGCGAGGCGACCAGCTCCCACGTGTCCGCGACGCAGCCGGTTTCCTCCAGCAGCTCGCGACGCGCGCCGGCGAGCAGGTCGGCGTCGCTCGCGTCGATGCCGCCGCCGGGCAGTTCGAGCGAGACGATGCCGCGCGCGTGTCGATATTGCTCGATCATCAGGATGTTGTCGGCGTCGTCGAGCGCCACGATCAGCGCCCAATCGGGATAGTCGGTGACGTAATATGGTGCGATTTCCACGCCCTCCGCGGTCACGCAGGTGTCGGCGTGAAGCGTCAGCCAGCGGTCGGCGATCAGCGTCTCGCGCGCAGCCGTGCGCCACGGTGCGATTGCCGGGTCGCCGAAGTCGGTCACCGCTGCCAATCGCCCGAACGGCCACCGCTCTTCGCGACGACCTGAATATCGTGCAGAATCATCGTCTTATCGATCGCCTTTGCCATGTCGTAGACGGTGAGCAGCGCGACCGTGACGGCGGTGAGCGCTTCCATTTCGACGCCGGTCTTGCCGTCGGTGCGCACGGTCGCGGTGGCGGCCACACCCTTGTCGGTCACGTCGAGGTCGAGCGAGACGCGGGTGATCGGCAGCGGGTGACAGAGCGGCACGAGATCGCTGGTGCGTTTCGCCGCCATGATGCCCGCGACGCGCGCGACCGCGATCACGTCGCCTTTCTTCACCGCACCGGCGCGGATTGCGGCGACCGCCTCCGCCGACATGGCGATACGGCCTGTGGCGGTGGCCTCGCGGCGGGTGACATCCTTGTCGCCGACGTCGACCATGTGCGCGGCGCCATCGGCGTCGAGGTGGCTGAGCGCGCTCATCCGACCAGTGCGCGGGTCGCCGCCTCGACGTCGGGTTGGCGCATCAGTGCCTCGCCGATCAGGAAGCAGCCGATGCCATGTTCGGCCATGGCGTCGAGATCGGCGCGCGTGGTGAGCCCGCTTTCCGCGACGAAGGTG
The DNA here is from genome assembly GCF_013328205.1 of Sphingomonas hominis. Classification (GTDB taxonomy): domain Bacteria; phylum Pseudomonadota; class Alphaproteobacteria; order Sphingomonadales; family Sphingomonadaceae; genus Sphingomonas; species Sphingomonas hominis. The sequence continues at coordinate 494,100 of NZ_JABULH010000001.1, forward strand.
CAGCCGGCGGGGGCGTGCGCGACGAGATCGTAGGTGCGGCGGTAATCGACTGAGAAGTCGCGCAGGTCGCGGTTGTTGACCCCAATGAGCCGCGAGCGGAGCCGGGCGGCGCGCTCCATCTCCTCGGCGTCATGAACCTCGACCAACACGTCGAGCCCGACCTCGATCGCGGCGGCTTCGCACTCGGCGAGTGTTGCATCGTCGAGCGCGGCGACGATCAGCAGGATCGCGTCGGCACCAAGCGCGCGCGCCTCGATCGCCTGCCACGGGTCGATCGTGAAATCCTTGCGGATGACGGGCAGGTCGCAGGCGGCGCGCGCGGCCTGGAGGTAGCGGTCCGAGCCGTGGAAATATTGCTCGTCGGTCAGCACCGACAGACAGGTCGCGCCGCCCGCAGCGTAAGCGCGCGCATGTGCGGGGGGATCGAAGTCGGGACGGATCAGGCCTTTCGACGGGCTCGCCTTCTTGATCTCGGCGATCAGCGCGTGGCGGCCCGCCGCGACGGTGCGGTCGAGCGCGGCGCGGAAACCCCGTGGGGGTGTCTGTTCGGCGATGCGCGCGTCGAGGTCGGCACGGGTCAAGGCCGATTTGCGCGCAGCGACTTCCTCGCGCTTGGTGGCGATGATCTGGTCGAGAATGGTCATGAATAGGCGATCCAGCGGTCGAGCAGCGCGTTCGCGTCGCCGCGGTCGATCGCCTCGGCGGCGCGCGCGGCGGCGTCGGGAAGCGCAGTCTGCGTGCCCGACAGGACGAGCGCGGCGGCGGCGTTCAACAGCACCGCGTCACGGTAGGGGCCGTGTCCGCCGAGCAGCAGGCGGCGGAGCGCGACCGCGTTGAAGGCCGCGTCGCCGCCGCGGATCGCGCTGGTCGGGTGACGTGCCACGCCGGCGTCCTCGGGTACGATACGATCGGGCAGGCTTGCGGCCCCGATGCTGACGACGACCGTGGCTCCTGCGCCGGAGATCTCGTCGAGCCCTTCCTCGCCCGAGACGACGAAGGCGGCTTCGCTGCCGAGCTGCGCCAATGCCTCGGCATAAACGGGGGCGTAGTCGGGGCGGGCGATGCCGATCAACTGGCGCGTGACGTGCGCGGGGTTGGCGAGCGGGCCCATCAGGTTGAAAATCGTGCGGCGGCCGATGCGGCGGCGGATCGGGGTGATGCGCTTCATCGCCGGATGGTGGTTGGCGGCGAAGAGGAAGCAGATGCCCAGGTCGGCGAGCGTCGCCTCCGCCTGTGCACCGGCACGGTCCATGTCGAGCCCGAGCGACTCGAGCGTGTCGGCCGCGCCCGCCTTCGACGAGGCGGCGCGATTGCCGTGCTTCGCCACGGGCACGCCGCAGGCAGCGACGACGAGGCTGACCGCGGTGGAGACGTTGAGCGTGTGCTGTCCGTCGCCGCCGGTGCCGCACACGTCAATTGCGCCCGCTGGCGCGGTGATCGGGATCAGGCGGTCGCGCAGGGCACGCGCAGCCTCGGCGATCTCCAGGCTGGTTTCACCGCGGATCGACAGCGCGACGAGGAACTCGGCGATCGCCTCCTCGCTCGCATGGCCATCGAGGATGTCGGAGAACGCCAGCGCCGCGCTCTGCCGGCTGAGCGGGGAGCTGGGGTCGGGCAATTGCGCGAAGCTGGTCACGCGCGCTGCTTGGCCTGAGTGCCGGCCCGAATACCTGCCCGAATACCTGCAATGTCGAGGAAATTGGCGAGCAGCGCGTGGCCATGCTCGGTCGCAATGCTTTCGGGGTGGAATTGCACGCCGTGGATCGGCAGCTCGCGGTGGCGCAGGCCCATGACCGAGGCGTCGCCGGCGGTCGCGTTGACCGCGAGCGCGTCGGGCACGTCGGTGACGATCAGCGAATGGTAGCGCGTAGCGGTAAAGGGCGAGGGAAGCTCGGCGAACAATCCGGTGCCGTCATGCTCGACCGGGCAGGTCTTGCCGTGCATCAACCCGCCGCGCCGCACCGTGCCGCCGAAATGCTGGCCGATCGCCTGATGTCCCAGACATACGCCGAGCAGCGGACGACGCGCTTCGGCGCAGGCAGCGACGAGGTCGAGGCTGATACCCGCTTCGTTCGGGGTGCACGGCCCTGGCGAGATTAGGAAGCCGGTGGCGTTGCTGGCGAGCGCGTCGGCGGCGGTCAGCGCGTCGTTGCGCACGACCTGCACTTCGGCGCCGAGCTCCATCAGGTAATGGACCAGGTTCCAGGTAAAGCTGTCGTAATTGTCGACCACGAGGATCATGCGCGCCGCCATAGCCGATGCGTGCGCGGGCGCAACGTGTTGCATCGCTGTGACACGCGCGAAATCGCGCGGACACACGATTAGCGCCTGTGCGTAAGGAGATATTCAGCAGGGTGAGCGTTTGTAGATGTGCCCCGAGGAGCCCAGTCGCATGTTGCTTTTCACCACCGCCGTTTCTCTGATCCTGCTGCCGGTGGCCGCCGCCGCGCAGACGGTGCCGCCGGTCGGCACCAGCACCGGTGCGCCGGTCAGCTCCACCGCGCAGGCGCAAGCAGAGACGGGGCGCGCGCCGAGCCGGATTCGCAACGTGCAGCTGACCGGCAACGATAAATGCCCGGTCGCGCAGGGCGACGAAGTGGTGGTGTGCAGCCGGATCAACCCGGACGAGCAATATCGCATTCCCAAGCAATTGCGGAACACCGCCGAGCCTGCGGCGCAGAACCAGAGTTGGGTCAACCGGACGGCTGCGGCCGACCAGGTCGGTCGGGTCGCGGGCGGTATACCCGATACCTGCTCGCCGGTCGGGACGGGCGGTCAGACCGGGTGCACGCAGATGTGGGCACGCGCTTATGCCGCGGAGAAGCGCGCTGCGGAGAAGAATGACGCGATGATGCCCGGCGCGGCGCCGCAATAGTCGCGGATGCTTGGTTGATGAGCGTAGGCGGGATCTCGCCGACCGTGATCGGGTAAGCGCCGTGCCGCGGCGGTTCTACTGCCCGAAACTCGCCGACGATGCCTGATTGATCGCCTCGCGCGCTGCGGCGAGCAAGGCGCCCGACTTTGCCTCGCATTCGCGCTGCTCGTAGGCGGGGTCGCTGTCGGCGACGATGCCGGCGCCGGCCTGAACGTGGATCACGCCGTCCTTCACCAGCGCGGTACGCAGCACGATGCACGAATCCATGCTGCCGTCGGGTGAGAAATAGCCGACGCCGCCGGCGTAGGCGCCGCGCTTTTCGGGTTCCAGCTCGGCGATGATCTGGCACGCGCGAACCTTGGGCGCGCCGCTGACGGTGCCGGCGGGAAAACCGGCGAGGATCGCGTCGATCGCGTCGTGCGTGGGGTCGAGCTGCCCGACCACGTTGGAGACGATGTGCATGACGTGGCTGTAGAATTCGACCGTGTAGCTGTCGGTGACGGTGACCGATCCCGGCGCGGCGACGCGGCCGACGTCGTTGCGACCGAGGTCGAGCAGCATCAGATGCTCGGCGCGTTCCTTCGGGTCCGCGAGCAGCGACGCGCGGTTGGCGGCGTCCTCGGCGGCGGTGCGGCCGCGCGGGCGGGTGCCGGCAATCGGGCGGATGGTGACCTCGCCGTCGCGCGCGCGTACCAGGATTTCGGGACTCGACCCCGTCAGCGAGAAGCCCGGCAGGTCGAGGTGGTAGAGGAAGGGCGACGGGTTGATGCGGCGCAGTGCGCGGTAGAGCTCGAAGGGGGGCAGCGGGAAGGGCGCGGTGAAGCGCTGCGCCAGCACGACCTGAAAGATGTCGCCCGCCTCGATATAATCCTTCGCCGCGGCGACCATCTCGGCGTAACGACCCTCGGGCAGCGTCGGGGTGAGCGCGATGTCGCTCGCCTCGGCACGCACCCGCGGCGGCAGCGCGGCGGTGGCGAGCCGCGCCTCGACCGTGTCGAGCCGTTCTTCGGCGGCGGCGACCAGCGCATTGGGGGTGCGCTCCGCGTCGGGCCAGACGGGTGCGACGAGGAACAGCGCGTCGGCGAGGCGGTCAAAGACGAGAATCACCGTCGGGCGCACGAACATCATGTCGGGCACGCCGAGCGGATCGGCCGCGGGTGCGGGTAGCTGCTCGACCAGCCGGATCGTGTCGTAGCCGAAATAGCCGACGAGGCAGGCGAGCGCGCGCGGCAGTTCGGGCGCGACCTCCATCCGGCATGCGGCAACCAGCGCCCGCAGGGCGGCGAGCGTCGGCTCGGCGCAGGGTTCAAACGCGTCGCGATCCTCCAGCCAGCGCGGGTTGATCGCGGCTCGGTTCCCATCGGCGCGAAAGACGAGGTCGGGCGCGAGACCCAGCAGGCTGTAGCGCCCGCGTACCGCACCGCCCTCGACCGATTCGAGCAGGAAGTCGCCTCGGCCGGGCTCGAGCAGCTTGAGCGCGGCGGCGACCGGCGTCTCGGTGTCGGCGATGCGTCGCCGCCAGACGAGCGCCGGGCGTCCGGCGGCGAGTTCGTCCAGCGGCTGCATGTTACTGGTTGCCGCCCTGGCCCGTCAGCTCGCGCTTGAGGTCGGCGAGCGCGTCGGGCTTGCGCTTCACGCCCACCGCGTCGACCGCGGCGCGGGTGAATTGCTGCGCATATTCCTGACCGATGACGCGGCCGAGGTCGGCGCGCGTCGCCGCGACGACACCCGGCTTGCCGCGCGCGTCGCCCGGCGTGATCCGGTCGAGCTTGAGCAGCAGCCAGCCGGCGTTGTTCGGTGCCTGCAGCATGCGCGCGCTGCCCTGCGGCATTGAGAACAGCAGCGCGAGCGTCGGCTCGACGCCGCGCTGATTGGCGTTCAACTGCGCGCGCGTGGTGTCGATGCGCTGCGGTGCGGGACCACGCACGCCGGTCTGGCCGAGCACGGTGGCGAGATCGGTGCCCTTGTTGAGCTTCGCCAGCGCCTGCGACGCAATCTGCCGGGCGGCGTTGCGCTGGCGCTCGGCCACCAGGTCCTTTGCGACCTGTGCGCGGACTTGCGCGAGCGGGCGCGGTGCCGCGCGGACGATGCGGTCGAGGCCGACCAGTGCGAAGCCACCATCGGTGCCGAGCGCGACGATCGTCGGCGTGTCGCCTTCTTCCGCGGCGAAGCCGGCCTGCATGATCGGCGCGAGGCGTGGGTCGGGCTTGGTCGCGGCGTCGTCGGGGTCGATGCCCGAGGCGAGCAGCGGCTTGGTCGCGGTGACGCTTAGCTTCTGGTCGTTGGCGACCTCGTTGATGTTGGCGTTGTCGGCCAGCGCGTCGTCGATCTTGTTCTGCAATTGCGACAAGGCGTCGGTCGTCTTGCTGCGCGTCAGCGTGGCGACGATCTCGTCGCGCGCCTGGACAAGCGAGCGGCCGGGTACCTGCGTCACGTCGTTCACTTGTGCAACGACGAAGCCGATCGCGCCCTTGAGCGGACCGACGACCGCGCTCTTCTGCGCGGCGAACAGCGCGTCGGCGACCTGTGCCGACGTCTGGCCGGCGAGTGCGGCCTTGTCCGCCTTGTCGATCCTGCGCGGCTCGAGCCCCGCGGCACGCGCGGCGGCAGCGAGCGCGGTGCCGCCCTTGACCTTCGCGGCGAGTGCGTCGGCGGCTTTCTGGTCGAGCACGGTGACGAGGCTGACGGTGCGCTGCTCGCGCGGACGATAGGCGGCGGCGTTGCCGTTATACGCCTGTTGGATCTCGGCGTCGGAGGGGGTGGCTTGCGCCTTGACGCTGTCGGGCGTGACGATCGCGTAGCGCACCACGCGGCGTTCGGGCACGGTGTAGCGTGGCAGGTGGCCGGCGTAGAATTTCTGCACCTCGGCGTCGGTCGGCGAGGGACCGGCCGGCACCGCGGCGGCGGGGATCAACGCGATCTGGCCCTGGCGGCGCTCGAGCAGCAGCGAGGCATAGGGGAGCGCGAGCTTCTGCGACACCTGGCTGGCGCCGACCGTCGGCGTGACGAGGAACTGCGTCATCGTGCTGCGCGCGATCTCGGTCTGGACCTGCGCGTCGGTCAGGCCGCGTTGCGCGATCAGTCGCTCGTAGGTTGCCTGGTCGAACTGGCCGGTGGGGCCTTGGAACGCCTGAATGTTCTTGATCTCGCTGCCGATCAGCGCGCGGCTGACGCGCAGGCCCTGGTCCTCGCCGAATTTGTTGAGCCCGATCGCGTTGGCGAGGCGATCGACGATCGACTCGACACCGCCGAGCTGCACGAGCTGCGCCAGATCGAAGCCGGGCTGCTGCGTTTGCGCGAAGCGGACCTCGTCCTCCGCGCGTTTGCGGACGTCTGCGGCGGTGACGCTGGTGCCGCCGACCGTCACCACCGGGCTGCCCAGCAGGCCGCCGCCGCCCGACGACAGCCCGGTCACGTCGCCGGCCGCGAACGACAGCGCGATGATGCCGAGCAGCGCGAGCGTGATGAACACGCCGGCCTTTGAATTGACGATGCGGCGGAAGAAGCTGAGCATGAACCAGGAGCCGTGGTGACGATGAAACCGGGCGGCTTTAGGCACCGCTCCGCCGAGTGGCAATGGCAGGCGGGCGTAGCGGTGGGCGACGGCGGTCGCTATCGCGCTCGCTTAGTTGAACGATAACGTGGGGAGGATGGCGATGACGCGGCGCAAATTGGTGGCGGGGAACTGGAAGATGAACGGCAGCCTCGGCGCGCTGTCGGAGCTGGATGCGATCGCCGAGGCGGCTGAGTCGCACGCGGGCGTTGATGTCGCGGTTGCGGTACCGTCGACGCTGATCGCGCCGGCGGTGTCGCGGGTGCCGGCGCTGATGATCGGTGCGCAGGACGTCCACGCCGCTGACAAGGGCGCGCATACTGGTTGCATCTCGGCCGCGATGGCGAAGGAAGCCGGCGCGCGCTTCTCGATCGTTGGTCACTCGGAGCGGCGCGCGGACCAGAGCGAGACGGATGCCGACGTGAAGGCGAAGGCGGAGGCGCTGCGCGGGCAGGACATGCAGGCGATCGTTTGCGTCGGCGAGACGCTGGACGAGCGTGAGGCGGGGCGGGCGGAAGCGGTGGTGACGGCGCAGGTGGCGGGATCGCTACCTGAGGGCGCGAGCGGCGACTGGTGTGCGATCGCCTACGAGCCGGTATGGGCGATTGGTACCGGGCGGACGCCGACCGCGGACGATGTCGCCGCGATGCACGGGGCGATCCGCGCCAAGCTGCGCGCGATGATCGGCGACGTGGCTGACCGCCTTCGCATTCTCTACGGCGGATCGGTGACGCCCGACAATGCACGCGAGCTGCTGCACGTCTCCGACGTCGACGGTGCGCTGGTCGGTGGCGCGAGCCTGACCGCGGCGAAGTTCGTGCCGATCATCGCCGCGGCTGACTGACGCCTCAGGTGGGGTAGCGGCGCCGCAGCAGTTCGAAGGCGGCGCGCAGGCCGTATGCCTCGCCGCCCTTCGGGCGCCCCGGCTTCGCGGCGGGGCGCCACGCGAACGTGTCGAGGTGCGCCCAGGGCGTATCGGCCGCGACGAAGCGACGCAGGAACAGCGCGGCGGTGACGGCGCCCGCGAACCCGCCGTCGGGCGCGTTGACCATGTCGGCGACGTCGGACGCGAGCATGGCGTCGTAGCCGTCCCATAGCGGCAATCGCCACAGCGGGTCCTTGATCGCGTCGCCGGCGGCGAACAGATCGGCGGCGAGCGCGTCGTCGTTGACGAAGGTAGCGGGCAGGTCGGGGCCGAGCGCGACGCGTGCGGCACCGGTCAGCGTCGCGAAGTCGATGATGAGTTGGGGGTCGCTCTCGCCCGCCTTCGTCAGCGCGTCCGCTAAGATCAGGCGGCCTTCGGCGTCGGTGTTGGTGTTCTCGACCGTCACGCCCTTGCGCGTCGCCAGCACGTCGCCGGGGCGGAAGGCGTCGGCGGAAATCGCATTTTCCACTGCCGGGATCAGCAGGTGGAGGCGGATCGGCAGGCCAGCCTGCATGACCAGGCTGGCGAGCGCGAGCGCGTGCGCGGCGCCTCCCATGTCCTTCTTCATCAGCCGCATGCCGGCCGACGGCTTGATGTCGAGCCCGCCCGAATCGAAGCACACGCCCTTGCCGACGATCGCGACGCGGGGGTGGCTGGTGTCGCCCCATTCGAGTTCGATCAGGCGCGGTGCACGGTGGTCAGCGGCGGCGCGGCCGACCGCGTGGATCATCGGGTAACCGGTCTTGAGCGCGTCGCCGCTGGTGACCGCGAGCGTGGCGGAGTGGCGGTCAGCGAGCGCGGCGGCCTCGGCCTGCAACTCGGCAGGGCCCATGTCGCTGGCGCCGGTATCGACGAGGTCGCGCACCCAGGCGGTAGCGCGCGCGAGGCGCACGGTCTGCTCGATCCCGGCATGATCGTCGGTCAGCAGGACGCGGTGCGGCACGGGCTCGCCCGTGCGGTAGCGAGTAAAGCGGTGCTGCGCGAGCAGCCAGCCGAGCCCGGCCGCGCCGACCGGTGCGTTGCCGACGAGGCGGTAGGTGCCCTCGGGCAGGCCGTCGCCGAGCGAGGCGATGCGCCATGGCGAGTCGAGGCTCTCGTTGCAGACCAGCAGCATCGACCAGTCATCCGCCTCGTCGCCGGGCAGCACCGCGCGGTTGCGTGCCTTGCCGACGACGCGATTGGCGGCGAGCGCGGCGCGGGTGCGCGGGTTCTGTTCGGCCGCCCATGCCTCGTAGCGGTCGGGGTGGACGACGTGGATGTCGCGCGCGGGCTGGCCCCGGTCGGGCTGAAGCAGGAAGGTGAAGTCGGTCATGCGCGCGACCAAAGCAGGACTTGGGAATGGGCGCAACGAAGCTGTCGCGGCATGCAGTTTCCAAGCCGCGCCGCGCGCCCTACATCGCGAAGCATGACGACACATTCGACTCGCATGCTCGTGCTCGGCTCGGGCCCGGCCGGGCTGACCGCCGCCATCTACGCCGCGCGCGCCGGCATGAAGCCGATCGTGGTGCAGGGCATCCAGCCCGGCGGCCAGCTGACCACCACCACCGATGTCGAGAATTATCCCGGCTTCGCCGACGTGATCCAGGGTCCGTGGCTGATGGAGCAGATGCAGAAACAGGCCGAGCACGTCGGCACGCGGATGATGTGGGACACGATCGTGAAGGTCGATCTCGACAGCCGGCCGTTCCGGCTGACCGGTGACGGCGGCGACGTGTACGAGGGGGAGGTGCTGGTGATCGCGACGGGCGCGCAGGCGAAATGGCTCGGCCTCGACAGCGAGGAGGCGATGAAGGGCAAGGGCGTCAGCGCGTGCGCGACGTGCGACGGCTTCTTTTACCGCGGCAAGAAGGTGGCGGTGATCGGCGGCGGCAACACCGCGGTCGAGGAGGCGCTGTACCTGACCAATCATTCGGACGACGTGACGCTGATCCATCGTCGCGACACGCTTCGCGCCGAGCGCATCCTGCAGGAGCGGCTGCACGCGCACCCGTCGATCAAGGTGCTGTGGAACAAGGAAGTGCGCGAGTTCGTCGACGGCGGCGGCAATGCGGGGCTGGTCGCGCTCGAGTTGGAGGACACGCAGACCGGCGAGCATTCGCGGATCGCGGTCGATGGAGGCTTCGTTGCGATCGGGCATCATCCGGCGACCGAGCTGTTCCGCGGTCACCTCGCACTCGACGACGACGGCTATATCGCGGTCGAGACCGGCACCACCAAGACGAGCGTGCCCGGCGTGTTCGCGTGCGGCGACGTGATGGACAAGTCGTACCGGCAGGCGGTGACCGCGGCGGGAACCGGCTGCATGGCCGCGCTCGACGCCGAGCGGTTCCTGGCGGCGGTAGAGTTCGAGGAATTCAAGGAAGCGGCGGAGTAACCCTGCCGCTTATTCCGCCAGCCAGCGCGTGACGATGTCGGCAAGCGCCTGCTTGTCGGCGGCGCGCGCGAAGCTGTGCGAGGACGTGTCGATTGTCAGTGTCTGTAGGGTATGAGCGCGCGCGGCGTCGGTGAAGGCGCGGGCGGTGTTGTCGTCGCGAGCGAGTAGGACGGTCGCGTCGTTGCCCCAGGCTGCGATAGCCTGTGTCACCCGGGTGGCGAGCGTGCTCGGTTGCGACGGGGTGCGCGCGATCTTCATCAAGCCTTTGATCGCCTTGCCGATGTCGATCCCGCCGCTGAGCAGGCGGCGCCACTCCGCCGGGTCGCGTAGCTGCTGCGCGTAGCCGGCGCGGATCGCGGTGGCAGGGGGCAGATCGTCGGTCGGCTCGATCGTCCACGGGTTGGCGAGCAGCACGCGATTGATCCCTGCGCTGCGTCCTTCGAGCGCGAGCAGGGTCGCAGCGTCGCAATTGCCGAAGGCGTGTAGCCGGTTCACGTGCGGGGCGAGGCGGCGGAAGGCCGCGACCGCGGCGTGCAGATCGGCGCTAGCGTGTGCGAAGCCGCGATTGTCGCCGTCCGAATCGCCGACGCCGCGGCGATCGTAGCGGAAAACTGGCGTGCCGCGCGCGGCGAGTGCCTGCGCCAGCATCGCCATGCCACGGTGCGCGCCGTGGCGGACCTCGTTGCCGCCGGAGACGATCAGCAGACCGGTGGCGTGCTCGCCTTCGTCGAGCGTGGCGGCGAGCGTGGCGCCATCGCAGTCGAAGGTGGTCAGCCGGCGCACGTGGTCAGCCATGCGGCAACATCGTTTGCAAGCAGTGCGGCAAGCGAGCTGTCGGTCGGCGGTTCGCTGGCGCGCCACGGCGCCGCGCCCGGAAGCCGGACGTCGGCCGGACGCGGATCGCTGTCCATCCGGAGCACGCGCAAAGGTGCGGTGATCGTCGGCTCGGCACCGTGGAGCTGCGCGAGCAGCGCGTCCGACAGGTCGTTGCCGGCATAGTCCTCATCGTGGCCTAGCTCGCGCAGACGCGTCAGCTCGCGCTTCAGTTCGTGCCCGGTCATGGGTGACCAATAGTAGCGGCTCGCCGCCGCAATCTCCGTATCGACCAGCGCGCCGGCACGGACCGCGAGCACGTGAATCGGTTGCGGCAGGTGCTCGGCAGCGGCCGTGGCGGCGGTGCGCCACGCGACCAGATCGGCCTCGTCGGTCGGAACCAGGCTCTCCCCCTGCCCGGGCAGATCGGGCAGCGCCACCGACCAGCCGGCGTCCGCGAGCCGGCGGAGTGCGCCGCTTAGGATCGCGCGCGTACGATTGGCTTCCTCGAACAAGGCAGGCAGCGCGAGGATCGTCGGGCCGGTGTCGGGGCCCATGCGCAGCATCGCCTCGCGGCCGCCGCGCCAGTGATAGTCGACGAAGCGAAGCCCGCTCAGTTGAGAATCTTCGTGGCGGCGAACGTGGTCAGCGCGCCGAAGGTTTCGAGCATCTCGCCGTCGACCTCGTCGTCCTCGATCACGATGCCGAGCCGATCCTCGAGTTCGGTCAGCACGCCCGCGACCGCCATCGAGTCGAGTTCGGGCAGCGAGCCGAACAGTCCGGTATCGGGCGTAAAGGCGGCGACGCGTTCGGGCGAAAGGCTCAGCACGTCGCTCAAGACCGCGCGGATCGTCTTCTCGATCTCGTTGGTGCCTTCCGGAATCACGCTTCTCTCCCGTTCTTTGCTGCGGTGCGATAGGCGCGGGGGGTGAAATGCGCAACGGGCGCGCTATGGAGGGCGTCATGGTGCCGCTCGACCGCCACGCCCGACCGATCGACCACGTGCTGCGCGGTGCGGTTGACGCGCCCGCGCTGATCGACCGTGCGGGAACGATGACCTACGCCGAAGCCGGGATGACGGTGGCGGAGCTCGCGGGGTGGTTGCGCGCGCAGGTGGCGGAGCCTGGCGCACGCGTCGCGACCTGGCTGCCGAAAACGCGCACGGCGTGCCTGATGCCGCTCGCCGCCGCGCGCGCGGGATTGGTGCACGTACCGATCAATCCGGCGCTGAAGCGCGCGCAGGTCGCGCACATCCTGTCCGACAGCGCGGCGGTGCTGCTGCTGACGCAGGAGGCGCGCGCGGCGACGCTGGAGCCGAGCGACGTGGCCGGCGGTGTCGCGGTGCATGTCGCGGCGGGCACGGGCGAGCCGCTGCCGCCGTCGGATGCCGATCCGGACGCGTTGGCGGCGATCCTCTATACGTCCGGATCGACCGGGCGGCCCAAAGGCGTAATGCTGAGTCACGCGAACCTGTGGCTCGGTGCGGTGTCGGTGGCGCATTATCTCAGGGTAGAGCCCTACGATCGTGTGCTTGGCGTCCTGCCGCTGTCGTTCGATTACGGGCAGAACCAACTGTTCTCGACCTGGATCGCGGGGGCGGCGGTGGCGCCGCTCGACTATCTGACCGCGCGCGACGTGGTGAAGGCGGTCGAGCGGGTGGGGGCAACGACGCTCGCGGGCGTGCCGCCGCTCTGGACGCAAGTGCTGGAGGCGGACTGGCCGGCCGAGACGGCGACGCGGTTGCGGCGGTTGACCAACTCGGGCGGCGCGCTGACCCCGGCGATCGTGCGTGCGCTGCGATCGCGCTTTCCCGGCGCTGACCTGTACCCCATGTACGGACTGACCGAGGCGTTTCGTTCGACCTATCTGCCGCCCGCGCTGGTGGATGAGCATCCGGACTCGATCGGGCGCGCGATCCCGTATGCCGAGGTGATGGTGGTGCGCGCTGATGGCGGCGCGGCCGTGGCGGGTGAGGCGGGCGAGTTGGTCCATGCCGGGCCGCTGGTGGCTAAAGGATACTGGCGCGATGCCGAGCGAACGGCGCTGCGGTTCCGGCCGGCGCCGACGTTCTCGCGCGAGGGCGGGATGGCGGTGTGGTCGGGCGATACGGTGGTCGCGGATGCCGACGGCCTGTTGCGCTTCGTCGGGCGCGACGACGAGATGATCAAGACCTCGGGCAACCGCGTCAGTCCGCAGGAGGTGGAGGAAGCGGTAACTGCGGGCGACGAAGTGCGGGAGGCGGTGGCGATCGGCGTCGCCGACGCGCGGATGGGGCAGCGGATCGTGGTGGTGGCGAGGGGCGAGGCCGCAGCGGAAGCGGCATTGCGCGCGCGACTGAAACGCGACCTGCCGACCTATATGCAGCCGGCCGAGATCATGTGGCGCGACGAGCTGCCGCGCAATGCCAACGGCAAGCTCGACCGGGCAAGGATCGCCGCCGAGGTGAGGAGTGCGACGACGTGAAGCCGATCGGACCGATCCCGCCTGCCTTTGCCGATCAGCGGGGCATGCTGCGCATTGCCGGGCGCTCCGCGGAGGAATGGGTGGCGGCTTATGGCTCGCCCGTGTTCGTGTATGATTTCAGCGGGATCGCGGCGCAGGTGGCGCGCTTTCGTGCCACGATGCCGGCGGGCGTGCGGCTGCATTACGCGGTCAAGGCCAACCCGTACGCGCCGCTGGTGCGCGGCATCGCGCCGCTGGTCGATGGGCTCGACGTTGCATCGGCGGGTGAGTTGGCGGAGGTGCTGGCGTTCAAGCCGGGGCACGCGACCAGTTTCGCGGGGCCGGGCAAGCGCGACGTCGAGCTGGAAGCGGCGGTGCGTGCGGGCGTGACGCTGAACGTCGAGTCGGAGAACGAAGTGCGGCGCGCGATCGTGATCGGTGAGCGACTGGGCATCGCACCCCGGCTGGCGGTGCGAGTGAACCCGGACCTGGAGTTGCGCGGGTCGGGGATGAAGATGGGTGGCCGCGCGTCGCCGTTCGGGGTCGATGCCGAGCGTGTGCCGGCGCTGGTGCGCGCGATCGTGGCGGACGGGGCCGAGTGGCGCGGGTTTCATATCTTTGCGGGCTCGCAGGCGCTCGACACTGACGCGCTGATCGAGACCCAGGCGGCGACGGTCGCGCTGGCCGGACGATTGGCGGAGGAGAGCCGGCACGCACCGCCGATGGTCAATCTGGGCGGCGGGTTCGGGATACCGCATTTCGCGGGCGACACGCCGGTCCATGTGGCGCGGATCGGGACGGCGTTGGCAGAGGCGCTCGACCGGCGCGGCGCGATGCTTGGTGACACGGTGTTCGCGATCGAGTTGGGACGTTGGCTGGTCGGTGAGGCGGGCGTGTATCTGACGCGCGTGGTGGATCGTAAGGAGAGCCGCGGCGAGACCTTCCTGGTGGTCGACGGCGGGTTGCACCATCAACTCGCCGCCAGCGGCAATTTCGGCACGGTTGTGCGGCGCAATTATCCGGTTGCGGTGGCAGGGCGGATGGGGGCAGTGGCGGACGATGCGGTGTCGGTGGTCGGTTGCCTGTGCACGCCGCTGGACCGACTGGCCGACCGCGTCGTTCTGCCGCGCGCCGAGGTGGGCGACGTGATCGCGATCTTTATCGCGGGCGCGTACGGGCTGACGGCGAGCCCTAGTGCCTTTTTGGGACACCCAGCACCTGCCGAGGTGCTGGCGGGTGCTTCCTAAACGCTATCTTCACCTCTCCAACGCATAGCTGACCGCTGGCGCAACCAGCCGGTGGAACGTGAGTCCCGCCGGCCGGGGCACGGGCGCGCACGGAGGTTTGCATGCGTTTGTCGGGTGTTTCGAGAGGTTTGATCGCAGCGTTGATGGCGTCCACGACGCTGACCGCCTGCGGCGGTGGCGGGGCTGCACGTCCCGAGCTGCCGCCCGCGACCTTCGTGGCGAACAAGGAACAGCCGGGCGAGGAATATATCATCGGCCCGCTCGACTCGCTCAGCATCTTCGTGTGGCGCAACCCGGAACTGTCGTCCAAGGTGCAGGTGCGCCCCGACGGCCGCATCACCACGCCGCTGATCAGCGACATGCCCGCGGTCGGCAAGACGCCCGCGATGCTCGCCGCCGACATGAAGCTGGCGCTGGGCGAGTATATCAAGGACCCGATCGTCTCGGTGATCGTGGACAGCTTCTCCGGCACGTTCAGCCAGCAGGTCCGCATCGTCGGCGCGACGCAGAAGCCTGCCAGCCTGCCGTACCGCGCCAACATGACTTTGCTCGACGCGATGATCGCGGTTGGTGGGCTGGGTGAATATGCGGCAGGCAACAAGGCGCGGCTGATCCGCTACGATCGCAAGACGGGCAAGCAGACCGAATATGGGCTGCGGATCAACAAGTTGCTCAAGGACGGCGATGCCAGCGCGAACGTGAAGCTGGAACCCGGCGACGTCATCATCATCCCCGAGAGCATGTTCTGAGGTAACGCTGGTGGGCGGTCTCTTCGAGGAAGCGCGGATCGCGGTGCATGCGATCTGGACGCGGCGCTGGATCGCGCTGGCGGTTGCCTGGGTGGTGTGCATCGCCGGGTGGCTGGTGGTGAGCCAGATCCCCAGCCGCTACGATTCCAAGGCACGCGTGTTCGTGCAGATGCGGTCGGTGCTGCCGGCGGGTGCCGATTCGATGCAGGCCGCGAACGACGACGCGCGCGACATCGACACGGTGCGCCAGACGCTGACCAGCGCGGTGAGCCTGGAAAAGGTCGTGCGCGGCACCGATCTGGCGAAAACCGTGTCGAGCGACCGTGACGTCGCCGACCGCGTCGCAGGTCTGCAGAACGCGATCAAGATTGTCGCGCAGCAGGACAATCTATTCGAGATCACCACGACCTCGTCGAGCCCGAAGCTGGCGTCGTCGATCACGCAGAAGCTGATCGACATCTTCGTCGAGACTAACCTGTCGGCGGATCGATCGCAGAATACGCAGACGCTGTCGTTCCTCGACAACCAGCTCCAGGCGCTCGGCACCAAGTTGCAGGATGCGGAAGCGAAGCGGGCGGCGTTTCAGAACAACTATCTTGGCGCTTTGCCCGGCACCGGCTCCGTTGCCGACCGGATCGGGGCGACGCGCGCGCAATTGAGCCAGATCGATGGTGATCTGGGCGCGGCGCAGTCGAGCATGGCGGCGGTGTCGGGTCAGTTGGCGGCGACGCCGCGCACGGTGCCGGGGGCGGGGATCGCACCCGGCGTCGGACCGGCGCGCGCGCGACTGGCGGCGATCCAGGGACAGCTCATCGATGCGCGCGGGCGCGGCTATACCGAGGGCCACCCCGACGTGATCGCGCTCAAGCAACAGCTCGCCGCGGCACAGGCGGCGGCGCGCGGCGAGCCGATGACCGGCGGCGCAGGCGACGGGATTGCCAACCCGGCTTATGGCTCGTTGCAGGCGATGATGGCGGACAAGCAGGCGACGGTTGCCGCGTTGCAGATGCGCCGGCGGCAGTTGCAGGGCGACCTCGACCAGCTCAATTCAAAGCTGGCGGGCGACCCCGCAGTGGCAGCCGAGCAGGGCGAGATCGACCGCAATTACAATGTGCTGAAAGGTCAGTACGACCAGTTGCTGGCGCAGCGTGAGCAGGTGAGCCTGCGCAGCCAGGCGCAGTCGCAGACCGACGCGGTCAAGTTCAGCGTGATCGATCCGCCGACGGTGCCGCGCACGCCCACCGCGCCCAACCGCCCGCTGTTGCTGACCGGCGTGCTGGTCGCCGGGCTGATCGCCGGGATCGGTGCCGCGTTCGCGCTGGGCCAGTTGCAGGGCACCTTCCCCACCGCGCAGAAGCTGGAGAAGGTTACCGGCATGGCGGTGATCGGATCGATCGGCGAGATGGTGACGCGCCAGCAGACCGACCTGCGCCGTCGCCGGCTGACGTGGCTGGCGGGTGGGTTCGCCGCGCTGGGCGTCGCGTACGTGGCGCTGCTCGGCGTCGAGATGCTCCAGCGGGGACTTGCCGCATGAACCGATACGCCAAACCCACGGCCGAGGAGTCGCTGATCGAGCGCGCGGCCAAGGTGTATGATTTCGGCGCGCACCTGCGCGGTCGCGCGGTGCCGGCCTATCCGGACGCGGGAGCGCAGGCGGACGAGCCGGTCGCGCCGCCGACCGTTGCGCCAATACCGGTGGCGCCGCCGTCACCGACCTTGTCCGCTATTCCGGCGGAGTTTCTGTCGGACACCGACGACGACGGGCTCGACGAGTGGGAAGCGCCCGAGAGCGACCTGGCGCAGATCGACCGCACGATGCTGGCGGAGGCGGGGATGCTCGTCCCCGGTGCGCCAGTCGGCGCGCTCGCCGAGGAGTTCCGTCTGGTCAAGCGACAGTTGCTGCTGACCGCGCGCGAGATCGCGGCCGGGCCGATCGGGGACCGCGCGCGCACGATCATCGTCGGGTCGGGCAAGCCCGGCGAGGGTAAGACGTTCTGCGCGATCAACCTGGCGATCAGCCTGGCGGCGGAGCGCGACGTCGAAATCCTGCTGGTCGACGGCGATTTCGCCAAACCCGACGTGATGAAGCGATTGGGGCTGGAAGACAGCCTGGGTCTGCTCGACATCCTGGCCGATCAGCGGCTCGATCCCGAGAGCTGCGTGGTGCGGACCGACGTGCCGCAACTCTCGTTGTTGCCTGCGGGCAAGCGCACGCATGCCGATACCGAGCTGCTCGCGTCGCATCGCACCGAAGCGGTGCTCGACCGGTTGCTGGCGGCGAACCCGCGCCGGATCATCATCTTTGATACGCCGCCGGCACTCGCCGCCTCGCCCGCCTCCACGCTGGCGCTGCTGGTCGGGCAGGTCATGCTGGTGGTGCGCGCCGACCGCACCACCGAGGCGGACGTGCGCGAGGCGGTCAATCTGCTCGACGGCTGCGAGCACATCCATCTCGTCATCAATTCGGTGTCGTTCGAGCCGGGGCGCGGACGCTTCGGCAGCTATTACGGTCAGGAGAAGTAATCGTGGCCCGGTTTTCCGTGATCCTGGCGGGAGCGCTGACGACGAGCGCGCTCGTCGCGTCGCCCGCCGCCGCGCGGTCGCACTATGTCGCCCCCTATATCGAGGCGACGCAGGCCGTCGCCGCCGATTTGTCGAACGGCGACGACGTGGTGACCTATTCCTCGCTCGCTGCCGGGATCGACGCCGGCGTCAGCACCGGGCGTACCGATGGGCAGATCAGCTACCGCTACGAACGACGGTTCTCCTGGGAGGACGGCAGCGACGATCTGAGCGTTCACAGCGGGCTGGCGCGGGTGACGACGCAGCTGGCGCCGGGCCTGTCGCTCGACGCGGGTGCGCTGGCAACCCGGCAGCGCAGCGACATCCGCGGCGCCGCGCCGGTCAATCTGATCGGCACCACCGACAATCTGACGCAGGTCTATTCACTGTTCGCAGGGCCGAGCGTGCAGACACGCGCGGGGCCGTTCGACGTCAGCGGTGCGTATCAGTTCGGCTACACCAAGGTGGAAGGCGACGCCGACATCACGCTGGCTCCCGGATCGCCGCGCCTCGACGGGTATGACTCGTCGACCAACCATGTCGTACTGGCAAGCGTCGGCGTCCCCGCGAACCGGATCGCGCCGTTCGGCGTGACCGTCAGCGGTGCGTACGAGCGCGAGGACACGAGCCAGCTCGATCAGCAATATGAGGGTTATTACGGTCGCGGCGATGTCACGCTGCCGGTGAGCCGCACGGTGGCGCTGCGCGCGGGTGCGGGGTACGAGCGGATCAAGTCCATGCAGCGCGACCCGCTGCTCGACACGAGCGGGCAGGCCGTGGTCGACAACAACGGCCGCTTCGTCACCGATCCTAATTCACCCGAGCGGATCGCCTATGACACCGACGGTTTGATCTACGACGCGGGTGTGATCTGGCGCCCGTCGCCGCGGCTCGAGCTGCAGGCGACCGCCGGCTATCGCTACGGCGGCGAAACTTACTCTGGCGCCTTGTCGTGGCGGATGTCGGAAGTGTCGGGATTGCAGGTCGTGGTGTACGACGCGATCGAAACGTTCGGGCGTCAGTTGCGCGACGGCATCGCGGGCCTGCCGACCAGTTTCCAGACGCAGCGCGATCCGTTCGGTCAGCTGTTCGGCGGTTGCGTGTTCGGTCGCCCGACCAGCGGCGGGTCGACCAATCCGGCGGGTGGGTGTCTGAACGACGTGTTCCAGTCGATCTCCACCGCCAGCTACCGCGCGCGCGGGATCGACGGCGCGTGGAGCATCGCGCGCGGCCGCACCAGTTGGGGCATCGGTGGCGGCTATGCCAACCGCCGGCTTTATGCGCCCAACGTCGCGGTGGGCACGCAGGTGCTGGGGCTGGAGGATCAGAGCGCCTATGCGCAAGTGTTCTACTCGCGCGCGCTCAGCCGCGTGTCGGCGTTCGACGCCAACCTGTACGGCAATTGGTTCTCCAGCGAGTTGCCGGGCGCGCAGGACGTGTATGGCGGCGGGCTGAACGGCACCTACAGCCACAATTTCGGGCGGCTCGGCACCTCGCTGTCGGCCGGGCTCTACGCGTTCGACCAGGGTGATTTCGACACGCAGGTGTCGGCGCAGGCGCTGCTCGGCGCACGGTACAATTTCTGAACGGATACGGCCATGTACGAGACGTTCTTCGGATTTCACGACCGCCCGTTCCAGTTGACGCCCGACCCGCGTTTCTGGTTCGACACCGCCACGCACAAGAAGGCGATGGCATATTTGGGCTACGGTCTAGCTCAGGGTGAGGGGTTCATCGTCATCACCGGCGATATCGGCGCGGGCAAGACCACGCTGGTCGGGCATCTGATGGACAAGATCGATCCTGCCAACATGACGGTGATCAAGATCGTGTCGACCGCGATCGAAGCGGACGACCTGCTGCGCATTGTCGCGGGCGGGTTGAACATCGATCATGCGGGCAAGAACAAGGCCGAGCTGCTGCTTCTGATCGAGCGCGGGCTGCACGCGGTCGCGCGCACTGGACGGCGGACGCTGCTGATCGTCGACGAGAGCCAGGCGCTGCCGACCTCCGCGCTGGAGGAGTTGCGGATGCTGTCCAACTTCCAGGCGGGCGGGCACGCGTTGTTGCAGATTTTTCTGCTCGGCCAGCCCGAGTTCCGCGAGCGGTTGAACGGCTCGGCTCGGTTGGAGCAATTGCGCCAGCGCGTGATCGCGATCCATCACCTCGACCCGATGGAGCCGGACGAGGTGGCGGACTATGTCGGGCACCGATTGCAGATCGCCGGCTGGACCGGGCGGCCGAACTTCACCGAGGATGCGTTCCCGATCCTGTACCGCGCGAGCGAGGGTGTACCCAGACGCTTGAACCAGTTGATGAGCCGTGTGCTGCTCCACGCGGCCGTCAGCGAGATCGAGATGATCGACGCCAAGGTGGTGCGCGCGGTGGTCAACGACCAGCGGCGCGAGATGCCGGCGGTGCCGAGCACGCCGGCTGCTGCGGCACCCGAACGACCTGCGGCGGCGAACGCGAATGACGCGGAAGCGGACATGACGCCCGCACCGGCCGCGTCGTTCGACGAGGCGCGGATCGCAGCGTTGGAGGCGCGGATTGACGAGCAGGACGCGGCGCTCCGGCGGATGCTGACGCTGCTGATCGACTGGGTCGAACGCGACGAGGTGCGCGATGCGCCGATGCGCGGGGTCGCCTAACCGTGGAAAAGGCGCGCGTTCTGAACGGCATGTCGGTCGATGTGGAGGAATGGTTTCAGGTCGGCGCGTTTGAAGGGACGATCAACAAGGCCGATTGGGACGGGCTGGAGAGCCGCGTGGCCGACAGCACCGCGCGCGTGCTCGACCTGTTTGCGGAATCAAACACCAAGGCGACGTTCTTCACGCTCGGCTGGGTTGCGGCGCGTCACGGCGCGTTGATGCGGCGGATCGTGGACGAGGGGCATGAGATCGCGAGCCACGGCTGGGACCACCAGCGCGTGTTCACGATGAATGCAGCGGCGTTCCGTGCCGACCTGCGGCAGGCGCAAACCGCGCTGGAGGATGCGACGGGCGCGCGGGTGAGCGGCTATCGTGCGCCGAGTTTCTCGATCGACCAGCGGACGCCGTGGGCACATCCGGTGCTGGCGGAGGAAGGCTATCGCTATTCCTCCAGCGTCGCGCCGGTACGCCACGACCATTACGGCTGGCGCGAGAGTCCGCGCTTTGCATGGAAGCCGTTGCGTGACGCCGGACTGGTCGAGGTGCCGGTGACGGTGGGCGAGGCGGCGGGGCGGCGGTTCGCGACCGGGGGCGGGTTCTTCCGCCTGTTGCCCGCGGCGATCACCGATTTCGCGATGCGGCAGGTCAATGCGGCGGCGCAGCCCGGCATGTTCTATTTTCATCCGTGGGAGGTCGATCCCGGCCAGCCGCGCGTCGCAGGCGCGCCGCTCCGGTCGAAACTGCGGCATTATAGCCGGCAGGGGGCGATGACGGGCAAGTTGCGCGGGTTGCTGGGGCGGCACGCCTGGGGCCGGGTCGATGCCGTGGTGGAGCGGTTGGCGGCGTGACGATGCCGTTGCTCGTCCGACCGGTTGGGGTGCGCGAGGCTGCGGCGAGCGATCGCCCGCAGATTGCCGACTTCGTGCGCACGCACCCGGATGCGACGCCGTTTCATCAGCTCGAATGGGGCGAGGCAGTGACGGCGGCGTGCGGGCAGCGAGCGCACGTGCTGTTGGCCGAACATGGCGACGGACGCCTCGCCGGCATGTTGCCGCTGACCGAGATGAGGTCGCCGTTGTTCGGGCGCGCGCTGGTGTCGCATGGCTTCGCGGTCAATGGCGGAATCCTGGGCGAGACATGCGCGGTCGAGCCGCTCGCATCCGCGGCGCGCGACCTGGCGAAGCGGCTCGGATGTCCCTCGATCGAGCTACGTGGTGGCGCGCATCCGGCAGGCTGGGTGGTGGATGACGGCAGCTATGTCGGCTTCGCACGACCGCTGGCCGCCAGTGACGATGCCGAGTTGCTCGCGATCCCGCGCAAGCAGCGTGCCGAAGTGCGCAAGGCGCTGGCGAACGATTTGACCGTGGAGGTCGGGCGCGACGCTGCGGCGCTCGCCGATCATTACCGTGTTTATGCCGAGTCGGTGCGCAATCTGGGCACTCCGGTGTTCCCGCGCGCGCTGTTCCGTGAGGTAATGGCGCGGATGGATGCCGACGTGCTGACGGTGCGCCACGCGGGCGTGCCGGTGGCGAGCGTGCTGAGCTTGTACTGGCGCGGCACGGTTTATCCATATTGGGGCGGGGGGACGGAAGGCGCGCGTGCGCTGCGTGCCAACGACCGGATGTATTTCGCGCTGATGGCGCATGCGCGAACACGCGGGTGTACGCGCTTCGATTTTGGACGCTCGAAGGTCGGCACCGGTCCGGCGGCGTTCAAGAAGAATTGGGGCTTCGAGGGCCGGCCGCTGTCCTACGCATCGTGGAGCGAGGGGGAGCGCCGTGAGGTCAATCCGCTCAACCCCAAATACGCAATGATGGTGCGGACTTGGGCCAAGCTGCCGCTGCCGGTCGCCAACATGGTAGGGCCGTGGATCAGCCGCGGGTTGGGCTGAGGCGATGGATATCCTGTTCCTCGCGCACCGCGTGCCGTCTCCGCCCGATCGCGGCGACAAGATCAGGAGCTTCCACGTCCTGCGCCATTTGGCGGCACGCGCGCGGGTGCATCTGGTGGCCTTCGCCGATGACCCCCGCGACCTGACGCCGCCGCCCGAATTTCGCGAGATGCTGGGCGAATGTGTGGTGGTGGAGCGGACCAAGCCGCGATGGCGGGCGGGTGTCGAGGCGCTGGCGAGCGGACGGCCGCTGTCGCTTGCGGCGTTCGACGATGCGCGCGTGCACGCGGCCGTGGCGCGCATCGTGCGCGAGCAGGGGATCGACCGGGTCTACGCCTTTTCGGGGCAGATGGCGCAGTACCTGCCGGCTGGCGTGCCCGCGGTGATGGATTTCGTCGACGCGGACTCGGCCAAGTTCGCGGCCTTCGCCGAGGATGCGGGCGGCGCGTCGCGCTGGATGTATCGTCGCGAGGCACGGCTGCTCGGCGCGTACGAGCGCGCGGTCACCCGGCACGTCGAGGCGAGCCTGTTCGTCAGCGTGGAGGAAGCTGCGCTGGTGCCGGGTGCGCGCGCGCTGGAAAACGGGATTGACACTGGCGTCTTCGATCCGGCCGCCGCTTTCGTGCCTGTGATTGGGCAGGGGCGGCTGATCGTGTTTACCGGCCAAATGGATTACAAGCCGAACGTCGACGCGGTTGTCGCGTTCGTGCGCGAGGTTCTGCCACGGGTGCGCGAGGCTCACCCCGAGGTGCGCTTCGCGATCGTCGGGCGCGCGCCGGTGCGCGAGGTGCGCGCACTGGCGAGCGCGGCGGTGATCGTGACCGGGGAGGTGCCCGACGTGCGCGGCTGGCTCGCCGCCGCCGACGTGGTCGTTGCGCCGCTGGGGCTGGCGCGTGGCATCCAGAATAAGGTGCTGGAAGCAATGGCGATGGCGCGGCCGGTGGTCGCCTCGCCCGCCGCGGCCGAGGGGATCGACCATGCGGAAATGATCCGCGTCGCGGCGGGTGCCGGGATGGGCGAGGCCGTGACCCGGCTGCTGGACGACGCGGAGGAGGCCCGCCTGCTGGGACAGGCGGCGCGGGCGCGGGTGCGCGCGCGTTATGCCTGGGACGCCTGCCTGGCCCCGCTCGATGCGATGATGGGCCTCGACGCGCCCGCATTAGCCGCCGCGTGACGATCGCCGTGCCCCGGCGCGCCTTCGCGGTGGGTGCGTGGACGAGGCATCTCGTCGTGCTGGCGCTTGCCGCCGCGGCGTTGCTGCTGATCTTCGCCGGCGAGGTGCGCGACGTGGTTCATCTGTGGTGGACCAGCACGACGTTCGGCCACTGTCTGTTCATCGCTCCGGTCGTTGGCTGGCTGGTCTGGGCACGAAGCGGCGAACTGGCGCAATTGCAGCCGGTCGCCTGGGCGCCGGGATTGCTCGTCGTCGCTGGTGGCGGGGTGGGGTGGATGCTGGGCGAGGTCGCGGGCGTCGCGCTCGCGCGGCAGCTAGGCCTCGTACTGATGCTGGACGGCGCCGTGGTCACGACGCTGGGGCCGAATGTCGCGCGCGGGCTGCTGTTTCCGCTCGGCTACGCCTTCTTCATGGTACCGTTCGGGCAGGAGTTGGAGCCGCCGTTGCAGGACGTGACGGTCGCGATCACGATGCCGCTGCTTCACCTGTTCGGCGTGCCCGCGGTCGTCGACGGCGTGCTGATCCACGCCGGACGCTATTATTTCGAGGTCGCCGAGGCGTGCTCGGGTGCGAAGTTCGTCATCTCGATGGTGGCGTTCGGGGTGCTGGTCGCCAACCAATGCTTCACCGCGTGGCGACGGCGCGCGCTGTTCATGGGCGTGTGCGTCGTCGTGCCGGTGATCGCCAACGGGGTGCGCGCGTTCGGGACGATCTACGCCGCGCATCTGACCAGCGTCGAGGCGGCGACGGGGTTCGACCATATCGTCTATGGCTGGGTGTTCTTCGCGGTCGTGATGGCGGGGGTGATGGCGATCGCGTGGCGCTGGTTCGACCGTTCGCCCGATGATCCGGCGTTCGATCCGGCGCGGCTCCAGACAAGACCCCGGCTGACGCTGGAAGTGGTGGTCGCGGGCGTGCTGGTCGTGGCAGGCGCGGGCGTGTTTCCGGCGAGCGCGGCGGCGATCATGGCGCGCACCGCATCGCTGCCGGCGCATATCGCCTTGCCCGAGGTCGCCGGCTGGCGCCGCGTCGACCTTGATCCGCGCGCTGCGTGGTCGTCTTACCATCCGGGCGCCGATCACTTCCTGCTCGGCCGCTACGCCGATCCGGCGGGCGATGCCGTTGATGTCAGCGTCGCGGTGTTCGCGCGCCAGGAGGAAGGGCGCGAGCTGGTCTCCTACGGCACCGGCGTGCTGCGCGAGGACGATCGCTGGGTGCGCGTCGCCGACCTGGCCCAAATCGAGGGTGGCCGCGCGATGCGGATCGTCGCCGATGCCGCCCCAGGCACGGGCGGCGGAGAGGTGGAGCGCGTCGTCGCGACATGGTACCGCGTCGGTGACACGGTGACCGGGGACGACAAACAGGTGAAGCTCGCGACGGTGAAGATGCGGCTGTTCGGCGCGCCGGAGCCCGCAATCGCGCTGCACCTGTCGGCGGTCGCGGCACCGGGGCACGATCCGCGCACGGCGATCGAGCGCTTCCTGGCTAGCCTGGGCGATCCGGGTGCCGCCATGCTGCGGATCGCCGAGAGCCCGCGCTAATGTGCGGCATCGCGGGGCTGTTCTATCCCGCCACGCCCAAGCCGGTCGATCCGGCGCGACTGCGCGCGATGGCGGATGCGATCGCGCACCGCGGGCCGGATGGCGCGGGGGTGTGGACCGCGCCCGGTGTCGGCTTCGCGCACCGCCGACTGTCGATCATCGACCTCGAAGGATCGCCGCAGCCGATGGCGACCGCGGACGCGCGGCTGACGATCGTGTTCAACGGCGAGATCTACAATTATCGCGAGCTGCGCGAGGAGTTACAGCGGCGCGGCGCGGTGTTCGCGACTGACGGGGATACCGAGGTGCTGCTGCACGGCTATGCCGCCTGGGGGGCGGCGATGCTCCAGCGGCTGAACGGCATGTTCGCGTTCGCGATTTACGACGCGGCGACGCAGACGCTATTCCTCGCGCGCGACCGCATGGGGGTAAAGCCGCTTCACTGGGCCGAGCTGTCGGACGGGGCGATCGCGTTCGGGTCGGAGCTGAAGGCGTTGCTCGCGCATCCGCTGCTCAGGCGAAAGCCCGACGTGCGCGCGGTGGAGGATTACCTTGCCTACGGCTACGTGCCCGACGACGCGTGCCTGGTGTCGGGCGTCAACAAGCTCGCGGCCGGGCATTACATGCTGATCGAGCGCGGCAAGGGCGCGGCGAAGCCCCGGCAATGGTGGGACGTGTCGTTCGCCAATCGCGCGCGCGGATCGGCGGCGGCGCTTGGGGAGGAATTGCTTGCGCGGATGCGCGACGGCGTGCGCTCGCGCATGGTCGCCGATGTGCCGCTCGGCGCGTTCCTATCGGGCGGGGTCGACAGCTCCGCGGTCGTCGCGCTGATGGCGGAGGCGAGCCGGGCGGCGGTCAAGACCTGCACGATCGGCTTCGACGAGGCCGGGCACGACGAGCGCAGCCACGCCGCCGCGGTCGCTGAGCGGTTCGCGACCGACCACCACGTCCGCGTCGTGCGATCGGACGATTTTGGATTGATCGACACGCTGGTCGCCGCGTTCGACGAGCCGTTCGCCGATGCCTCCGCGCTCGCCACCTACCAGGTCGCAGCACTGGCGCGCGAGCACGTGACGGTGGCCTTGTCGGGTGACGGCGCGGACGAGGCGATGGCGGGCTATCGCCGCTATCGTTTTCAGGCGGCGGAGGAGCGGGTGCGCGGACTGCTGCCGCCCGACCTGCGACGGCGGGTGTTCGGGACGTTAGGGCGCGCCTATCCCAAGGCGGACTGGGCCCCGCGACCCTTGCGCGCCAAGACGACGCTGCTGGCGCTCGCCGACGATGGGGCGGAAGCCTATGCGCGCTCGGTTGGGGTGACGACGCCCGCGCTACGCCGCGCGCTGTTCAGCGACACGGCTCGGCGCGCGCTCGCCGGGCACCGTGCCCAGGACCGCTATGTCGCGGCGATGCGCGACGCGCCCGCGCGCGACGCGATCGACCGCGCGCAATATGCCGATATGAAGATCTGGCTGCCCGGCGACATTCTGAACAAGAGCGACCGCACCAGCATGGCGGTCGGGCTGGAGGCGCGCGAGCCGTTGCTCGACCACCGGCTGGTCGAGTTCGCCGCGACGCTGCCGCAGGCGATGCGGTTGCGCGGGGGCGAGGGCAAGTGGCTAATGAAGCGGTCGCTCGAACGCTATCTGCCGCGCGACATCCTCTACCGGCCCAAGATGGGGTTCGTGACCCCGGTCAGCGCGTGGTTCCGCGGCGCACTCGCGGGTGAGGCGGCGGGGTTGGCGCGCTCGCGCGTGCTCGGCGACAGCGGCTGGTTCGACATGGGCGAGATCGCGCGAGTCGCCGAGGCGCATCGCAGCGGGCGCGAGGAGCACGGGCGGACATTGTGGCAGTTCGTGATGCTGGAGCGCAGCCTCAAGCGGCTGTTCGCCTAGCCGAGCGCTAACCCAGCAGTGTGCTGAGCACGTCGGGGTGGAAGCCCCAGTCGGCGAATCCGCACAGCGACAGGAACAGCCCGAACGCGCCGAACACCCAGGCGGCGGCGAGCACCCACGGTGCCTCGACCAGCGCCGCCACCGCCGCGACCGAGATCGCGGTCGAGAGCGCCGCCTCGCTCGCATCGAATTGATCGTCGTGGATGTTGAGCGCGTCGTACTGCGCCTCATATTCTTGCGCTTGCGCCTTTAGCTGCGGCGTCTCGGCCCGGTAGCGCGCGAGGTCGGCCGCGAATGGCGTAACGGGCGCTGTGCCGCCCACGGCCGCGACCTCGATCACGCGCGCCTTGACGCGGGTGGCCTGATATTCGTTCCAGCGATCAACGCTGCGCGCCTGCGCCTGCTCCATCGCCTGGACGATGTTGCCGTCCTTGATGTTGCCCAGCCCCATCGCGACCGACAGCACGACGACGGTGATCGCGACACCGCGGTTGAGCCGCTTGTCCTTTGCTTCGGCGCTGACTTCGATCTCCATGCGCCAGGATATGCGCGCACTGGGATGACCGCGCCAATTAACTCGCGGTCATGATCTCAGCGCAGCTTGGCGATGGACAGGCCGTCGGCCTTGGCGCGGTCCTTGGTCGATTCTTCCGATCGCTTGAGCGCCTTGGCGATCGCTTTCAGCGCCATGCCCTTCTTCGCCAGCGTGTGGAGTTTCTGTATCTCGTCCGTGGTCCAGGG
This sequence comes from Sphingomonas hominis, assembly GCF_013328205.1. Classification (GTDB taxonomy): domain Bacteria; phylum Pseudomonadota; class Alphaproteobacteria; order Sphingomonadales; family Sphingomonadaceae; genus Sphingomonas; species Sphingomonas hominis. The sequence continues at coordinate 521,530 of NZ_JABULH010000001.1, forward strand.
TTGGCGGTGCCGCTCGAACGTTTCGCCTTTTGCCATGTCAGAATACCGCCAAGCCTGCGTGGAGCGTCAACGCCGCCAGCACCAGCGACGACGCGATGAAGAGGTAGAAGCGCACGGAGACGCGGTTCACGGTCGCCTGCCAGATGCTGTGCGCGATGCGTAAGCCGACGTAAGCCCAGGCGAGTGAAACGTTGGCGCCGTAACCGGTGCCGGTCAGCACGATCACGCCCGACACCGCGTAGAACAGCACGGGTTGTTCGAGCAGATGGTTGTAATTGTGCGCCTTCCACTGCGCCTCGGCGGGAAGCGAACGGTCGGCGTCCGCGGCCTTGCTGCCCACCAGCGTGGACAGCTTGACGCCGGCGCGCGCCATCGCGGGCAGGCGGGTGGCGATCGTCCAGCCGAGCATGACCAGGGTCCACGCGATCAGCACGACGACCGGCTGGAGCATGGCGTGCGTGGTGGCGGGGCTCGGGTCCATGTCGCGACGCTAGTGCAGGCACCGGCGTCGCGAAAGGGGACTTATCCGTAGGGCCACATCACGGGGACTAGCCCCGTGACGTCGGACGCGGGGCTGGGCCCCGCGCCGGCCGGCCTTTCGCGGTTTCGCGAGTAGCGTGGCTACTCGCGTGCCGCTCAGGCGAACAGTTTCGCCCAGCCGCGCTTGGCGCGGTCCTTCCAGTGACCCCGGTGGTAGGCGTCGCTGGCGAGCAGCGGCATCACCGAGCCGGCCTCGGCGAAGACCATCTGCTCGATGCCGGTGTTGACCTTGCCCCAGCTCGCTGCCTCCTGCAGCGTCGAGGACGAGCAGGCGCCGTCGCGCACGTCGGCGACGGTGATCTGCACCGCGTATTTGTGGACTTCGACGTCCTCGTGGCCGAGGATCTCGGCGCAGACGACGGTGTCCTGGATGAAGTTCTTCGGCACGCCGCCGCCGATCATGAGGAGACCGGTGGTGCCCGCCTCGATCTTGATCTGCGTGAGCTCGCGGAAGTCGGCGATCGCGTCGAGCACCATGTAGGGACGGCCTTCCTTCGCCGCGTCGACCTGATGCTTGACGAGGCCGAACCCTGCGGACGAGTCGACGAACGCCGGGCAGAAGATCGGCACGTCATGCTCGTAGGCGAGTTTGACGAGGCTGTTGTCCTTCTTGCCGTGCTCGACGAGATATTTGCCCATCTCGCGGATGAACGCGCGGCTCGAATAGGGCTTCGGCTCCAGGCTTTCCGCGATCTTGTTGATCGTGAAGTCGCAGTCCTGCAGCTGCTGCTCGTCGATGTAGGTGTCGTAGATGCGGTCGATGTAGAGCGAGCGCAGCGTGTCGTCGTCGGGCACCTCGAGCGCCTGGTAATGCTTGTGACCCAGGCCCTCGAAGAAATCCATGTCGACGATCGTCGCGCCGGTAGCGACGATCACGTCGACCATCTTGTTGCGCACCAGCTCGGCATACAGGTCCATGCAGCCGCCCGCCGAGGTCGAGCCGGCGATGACGAGCACGACCGTGCAATCCTTGTCGGCGAGCATGTCGTTGTAGATCTTGGTCGCGCGGCCGAGATCGCGGCTGGTGAAGCTCATGTCGCTCATCGCGTCAACGATCGGGCGCGCGTCGAAGCTTTTGATGTCGATGTGCTTGACCTGCTTCGACAGCAGTTCAGCCTTACGGGTGTCGTTGATTGGCGCGTTGGCGCCTGCAGTCTTGGTGAGGGTGTCAGTCATGGGATGCTCCCGCATGATCGGCGCGGCGTCGTTCAAAGGGGACGCGCAAACCCGTAGCAACGGCGACGCTGATGTGCGTCGCCGTTCAACCGTTGCAAGTGCTTGATTACAGCTTGACGACGTTCGAGGTGATCTCGGCGCGTTCCTGCTTGCCGTTGTCCTGCTCGACCGTGTCGTAGAGCGACACCATGGGCTCGTCGGTGACCACAACGGTCTCGTCCGAGCCGAAGCCGTTGAACGCGGTGCGCATCGCCGAGCCGTAAGCGCCGAGCATGCCGATCTCGATATAATCGCCCGCCTGAACATCGGCGGGCAGCAGGAACGGGCCTGCCATATGGTCGAGATCGTCGCAGGTCGGGCCGTAGAACGAGAACGGATGATCGCGCACGGTCGACTCGGGCTCGCGCAGCAGCGTCACCGGGAAGCGCCAGCCGATGTGCGCGGCGTCGAACAGCGCGCCATACGCGCCGTCGTTGATGTACAGCTCGTTGCCGCGGCGACGCTCCACGCGCACCACGACGCTACTGTATTCAGCGCACAAAGCGCGACCCGGCTCGGCCCAGAGCTCGGCCGAATAGGAAATCGGCAGGCTCTCGAACGCGCGGTGGATCGTCTCGAAGTAGCGCTCGAGCGGGGGCGGCTCCATGCCGGGGTAGCTGGACGGGAAGCCGCCGCCGACGTCGATGACGTCGACCGTCACCGCCGCGTCGACGATCGCGGCGCGCACGCGCTCCATCGCGTCGGCATAGGCGTCGGGCGTCATCGCCTGGCTGCCGACGTGGAAGCAGATGCCGAGCGCGTCGGCGGCCTGGCGCGCGGCGAATAGCAGCTCCTTCGCCTCGTGCGGCGCGACGCCGAACTTGGACGCGAGGCTGAGTTTCGAATGCTCCGACGACACACGCAGCCGGACGCAGAGCGTCAGGTCGGTCGCGTTGCCGGTCGCGCGCATGATCTTGTCCAGCTCCTCGATCGAATCGAGGCTGAACGTGCGGACGCCGTGCGTCGCATAAGCTTCGCGCACCGCTTCCTCGGCCTTAACCGGGTGCATGAAGCAGAGCGTCGCCTGCGGCAGCGTGCGCGCGACGAGGCGCACCTCGGCGAGGCTGGCGACGTCGTAATGCGTAATGCCATTGTCCCACAGGATCTGCAGGAGCTCGGGGCTCGGGTTCGCCTTCACCGCATACATGGAGCGGCCCGGAAACTTCTCCGAGAAGAAGCGGGCGGCCCGCGCCGCGGCGTGGGGACGAACGAGCGTGACCGGCTGAACCGGTCCACCCTTGGCGATGTCGATGCCGCTACGGACGGCAGTCGATTGGGGCGCTAGCCCCAGCGCGCTATGATGCTGGTGCAATTCAAGGGACCTCCGCGCCACGGCGAAGCCGCGGACTTGTTGTTCGACATAAGCACTGCCTTGCGGTGGAAGTCCCATGGGGCAGCGGACGGGTCACATAGGTTCGTGATACCCCCCTGTAAAGCGTTTCGCGGGCCCTTGTTTCGTGGCATTCCGCGAGACGTGACAATTTTACGACAACCGACGCGTGCAGGGGTGCGCGATGCCGCGGCGAAGGTCGCCGCGATCCTGCCGCAGACACCGTTATACGTGGTGACGATCGAGGGGGTGGCGGTCGCGATGAAGGCCGAATCGCTCCAGCCCACGGGTGCGTTCAAGATCCGCGGCGCGTGGCATCGGCTGACCGCCCTGGACGAGGCGGCGCGGGGGCGGGGTGTGGTCGCCTTCTCCAGCGGGAACCATGCGCAGGGGATCGCCTGGGCGGCGAAGCGGTTGGGCATTTCGGCGACGATCGTGATGCCGGCGGACGCGCCCAAGGCGAAGCGCGAGGCGACGCTGGCGCTGGGGGCCGAGGTGGTCGATTACGACCGGGTGAGCGAGAGCCGAGAGGCGATCGCGGCGCGGCTGGCGGAGGCGCGGGGGGCGACGCTGGTCCCGAGTTTCGACGATCCGTGGATCATCGAGGGGCAGGGCAGCGCGGGCGTCGAGGCGGCGGAGCAGATGGCGGCGGCGGGGCTGGGGCCATGTACGCGCGTCGCGGTGCCGTGTGGCGGTGGCGGGTTGGCGGCGGGCGTCGCGCTCGCGCTAAAGGATTCGGCGATCACCGTGGTCGAGCCCGAGGGCTGGGACGACATGCGGCGTAGCCTGGAGGCGAGCTGGATCGAGCCGGTGGGGCCGAACCCGCCGCCGACCGCGTGCGATGCGCTCCAGACGAAGCAGGTGTCGCCGCTGACGTTCGATGTGCTCAGTCGGCGCGACGCGACGGGCGTGGCGGTAAGCGAGGCGGAGGTGCGTTCGGCTCAGCGCTGGGCCGCGGAGCGGTTGCGGTTGGTGGTGGAGCCCGGCGGGGCGGTGGCGCTCGCGGCGCTGCTCGCCGGCAAGGTGGCGTTGGAGCCGGGGTTGCTGGTGATCCTGTCGGGCGGGAACGTTGATATCGACGCTTATGCGCGGGCGATCGCGTGAGCGGCTCTTACGACTCGATCGCCGCGGCCGCGCCGGGGATTGCGATGCTGGCGGCGTTCGCTTGCGCGATCGGCGGCGGGGTGTTGATCGGCAAGGGGCACGATCGGCGTAAGGGCGTGCTGATGATCGTCATGGCGTTGGTGCTGGTCGCGAATGTTGCGATCTGGACGCTGTGACGACGTGCGGAAGGTCACGCGAAGGTCACACCAATGCGCGGTGCCGCGGGGTCGAAGGTCACGCGAAGGTCACACCAATGCACGGTGCCGCGGGATGGAAGGTCACGCGAAGGTCACACCAATGCGCGGCGGTTTGGCGCGGAAGGTCACGCTAAGGTCATGCCAATGCGCGGTACCGTGGTCGGTGCGCCGCGCTGTGGCAACGTGGCGGTTTGGTGACTGAGGACGATGAGAAAGAGCGGGATTTGGGACTGCTCGGGTGCTGAGCGTTTCCGGGCAGCTTGTCAGACGTTCTTCGTCGAGCCGGACTTGATCCGGGGTCCCGCTTCTGAGCCGGGCGGGAGGAGGTAGCGGGATCCCGGATCAAGTCCGGGATGACGGTGAGTTGTACGGGTTGAGGGCTGCTCTAGCGGGAGGGGGAGGTGTAGGACAGGGGGAGCCGTGTGCGGCGAGCCGTTCTGCACGGGCGGGGCGGGAGGCCGACACGAGCAAAGCCCGTGTCGTCGGTCGGCGCGGTGCGCCGCCGACCGCGCTGGTCGCCGGGGCGCGGAATAGCCGTGGCTATTCCGCTGCGACTCAGCGGATCGGTGAATTCGGATCCAGCCGCATGTCGAGGTAATTGTCCACGCTCTTCATCAGGTCGGGCATCTCATGCTCGAAGAAGTGGTTCGCGCGCGGGATCGTGTCGTGGTGGATCGTGATGTGTTTCTGCGTGCGCAGCTTGTCGACCAGCTTCTGCGTCGCGGGCGGGGTCGCCACCTCGTCCTCGGCGCCCTGGATGATGATCCCCGACGAGGGGCAGGGTGCGAGAAAGGTGAAGTCGTAGAGGTTGGCGGGCGGCGCGATCGAGATGAAGCCGCGAATTTCGGGGCGACGCATCAGGAGCTGCATGCCGATCCACGCGCCGAAGCTGAACCCGGCGATCCACGTCGTCTGCGCCTCTGGGTGGAAGCTTTGGATCCAGTCGAGCGCGGCGGCGGCATCGGACAGTTCGCCGACGCCGTTGTCGAACACGCCCTGGCTCTTGCCGACGCCGCGGAAGTTGAAGCGCAGCGTGGCGAAGCCGCGGCGCTGGAACGTCTTGTAGAGTTCCTGCACGATGCGGTTGTTCATCGTGCCGCCCGCGTTCGGGTGCGGGTGGAGGATCATCGCGACGGGCGCGCGCGGGCGCGGCGCAGGGGCGAAGCGGCCTTCGATGCGACCTTCGGGACCGGGAAAGATGACTTCGGGCATGGTCACTCGTTATATGATGCGTGGGGACGCGCGAGCGCCCGGAATGGCGCGCTATATAGGCGCAGAGCCCGAGAATGGAACGTTTTGTGTCTGACCGTCTCTATCTGGATCACGCCGCGACGACGCCGATGACCGCAGGCGCGCGCGCGGCCGTGCTGGCGGGCATGGCGATCTGGGCCAATCCGTCGTCGCCGCACGGCGAGGGACGCGCAGCGCGCAAGGCGTTGGAAGAAGCGCGCGCGCAGGTGGCGGCGGCCTATGGCTGGACGGGCGAAGTGCTGTTCACCAGCGGAGCGAGCGAATCGCTCGGGATTGCGCTCAACCGCGTTCACGCACCCGCGCGGTACGCGAGCGCGGTCGAGCATGACGCGGTGTGGCGGTCGGGCGCGGACCCGCGGGTGCTCCCGGTCGACGAACAGGGCGTGGTGACGCGCGAGGGGCTGGACGTAGTGAGCGGTGGGCTGGTGTGCGTGCAATGGTGCAACAGCGAGACGGGGGTGCGGCAACCGATCGCGGGGATTGCGGAGGCGGTGCATGCCGCGGGCGCGCTGCTGCTGGTCGACGCGGCGCAGATGCCCGCAGGCGAGGGGGCGGAGGTTGCGGCGCACGCCGATCTGGTGGCCTTGTCGGCGCACAAGCGCGGTGGACCGCCGGGCGTCGGCGCGCTGCTGGTGCGCGATTTGGCGGTGCTGGCGCCATCGGGCGGGCAGGAACGCGGTTACCGCGCGGGGACGGAGAATCTACCGGGCGTGCTCGGTTATGCAGCAGCGCTGGAGGAGGCCGAGCCGGTCGAACGCTGGGTGCGCTTACGCGAACGGCTTGACGACGCGATCCGGCGGTCGGGCGGCGACGTAGTGGGCGAGGACGCCGCGCGGCATCCCGCGATCGGCAGCTATCGGATGCCCGGCGTGGCGGCGAACGCACAACTGATCCGCTTCGACCTGAGCGGGATCGCGGTGTCGGCGGGGAGCGCGTGCGCGAGCGGGAGCTTGAAGCCGAGTCACGTGCTGCGTGCGATGGGGTGGGACGAGGCGCGGACGCGCGAGGTGGTGCGCGTCAGCTTCGGTCGGACGACGGACGAGCGCGATGTCGAACGCTTCATCGCCGCGTGGCGCGGCATCGCGCGCGAGACGCGGACGTTCGCGGCGTGATCTACCTCGATTATCAGGCGACGACGCCGCTCGCGCCCGAGGCGCTCGACGCGATGCTGCCGTGGTTGCGGGACGGGTTCGCCAACCCGCATTCGCCACACCGCGCCGGACGCGCGGCCAAGGCGGCGGTCGAGGTCGCGCGGGGCGAGGTGGCGCGGCTGTTGCCGGCGGGCGGGCGCGTCGCCTTCACCAGCGGCGCGACCGAGGCGCTCAATTGGGCGATCAAGGGCACGAGCGGCGGCATCGTTACGCTCGCGACCGAACATGCCGCGGTGCTCGACACGGTTGCCGCAGAGGCGGCGCGCGGGCGCGCGGTGACGGTGCTGACGGTCGGGCAGGACGGCTCGGTCGACCTCGACATGGCGCGCGCGGCGATCGTGCCGGGCACGGGGCTGGTCGCGGCGATGCTGGTCAACAACGAGATCGGGGTGGTGCAGCCGGTCGGAGCACTGGCCGACATGGCTCATGCGGCGGGAGCGGTGATGCTGTGCGACGCGGTGCAGGGCTATGGCCGCGTCGCGGTCCCCGAGACAGTCAATCTGGTCGCGGTGTCGGCCCACAAGGTGCATGGGCCGAAGGGCGTCGGTGCGCTGTGGATGCGTGACGGCGTGACGATCGCGCCGTTGCTCCACGGCGGCAATCAGGAAGACGGACGCTCTGGCACGCTCAGCCCGGCATTGTGCGTGGGGTTCGAGGTGGCGGCGCGGTTGATGCGCGAGCGGGCGGACGAGGATGCGGCGCACGTCGAGCGGCTTTGGCGGGTGGCGGTCGATCTGCTGCCGGGATGGGCAATCAACGGCGCGGTCGACCCACGCTATCGCGGCAATCTGAACGTCCGCCGCACTGGGCTCGACGTCAACCGATTGATGAGCGAGCTGCGCGACCTGGCTTTCTCGGCCGGCAGTGCGTGCGCGAGCGGATCGGGCCGCGCCAGCCACGTGCTGCGAGCGATCGGGCTCTCCGACGCCGCGGCGCGTAGCTCGATCAGGCTCGGCTTCGGGCGTTATACGACCGAGGAGGAGCTACGCGCCGGGATTGGCCGGATCGCCGCTGCCGCCGACGCGCAGAGGATCGCGGCATGAGATTGTTCGTGACCGATGGTGACGCGGTGTCCGAGTTCGCGGGCGAGCCGGGCGAGCGGTTGCTCGATGCCTGCCAGCGCGCCGGACTCCCGCTCGAAGGGACGTGTGGCGGGGACATGGCGTGCGCGACCTGCCACGTTGTCCTTGCTGCCGCCGATTTCGATCGCCTGTCGCCTGCGAGCGAGGAGGAAGAGGACATGCTCGACCTGGTGCCGAATGCGCGGCGTACCAGCCGGCTGGCGTGTCAGATCGTGCTGACGCCGGCGCTGGAAGAACTGGGGCTCAGCCTTCCTGCCGCCTGACTCTCGCCTGACCGACCGGTTCAGGAACCAGCAGGACCACTGGCCTATTCTGCGCGTGGTGGGTGGGCGCGTAGAGGAGTAACAGGCATGAAGCTGATGATGTTGAGCTTGGCCGGCGTGGTGACGGCGAGCGCGATGACGCCGGTCGCGGCGGACGCGCAGCGCTGGCGCGACGAGCGCGGCTGGCATTCGGGTCGCTATTACCACGGTGGCCGTTATCACGCGCCGCCACGCCGTTTTCGCGGGCGCGGCTACGGTTATGACCGTCGCTGGCGCGGGCCGCGCTTCCGCACTGTCTGTCGCTATCGCCCGGCACGCTACGGCTCGGTCCGCCGCTGCTATCGCGTTCGTTACTGAGGAGAGCGTACAATGAAGGCTCTGTTTTCCATGCTGGCGTTCGGCCTCCTGTCGATGACCGGCGTCGCGGCGACTGCTGCACCTGCCGCGGCGCAGGAGCGCGTCGTGGTGCGCGAGCGCACGGTGGTGCGTCACACCGGACCGCGCTACCGCGGGCGCTGGCACAACCGCCGCGTGTGCGAGAAACGCTGGCGTCATGGCCGCCGCGTCACCGTCTGCCGCACGGTGCGCTATCGCCGCTGAGCCGGTGCTAATGGCTTGATCACACCGCCCGGCTCCGCCATAGGGCGCGCGGGAGTCGGGCGGACGTGGTCGTCGCCAACCTGGTCAGGTCCGGAAGGAAGCAGCCACAACGATTTCGCCGCGGGTCGTTCCGGCTCCCACCGCGCAGTCACGAAGCGACAAGCGCGGCCGGCGGTGCACTGCACCGTCCGACGACGCGGCTTCGCCGCGGCGAGCCTTTTTCTCGATAGCACCGAAGAAGTGGGATGCCGGATCAAGTCCGGGATGACGGTCGGCTAATCGCTTCGACAAACGCGGCTTCGCCCCCTACATCGGGCAGGCAATGTCCGACTCCTTCGACCTCGGCTCTCCACCCCAGCCCGCGGCACCGGCCAAGCCGGAGACGTACCGCGTGCTCGCGCGCAAGTACCGGCCGCAGACCTTCTCCGCGCTGATCGGGCAGGACGCGATGGTGACGACGCTCGCCAACGCGATCCGGCGCGGCCGGTTGGCGCACGCCTTCCTGCTGACGGGGGTTCGCGGGGTGGGGAAGACCTCCACCGCGCGACTGATCGCGAAGGCGCTCAACTGCATCGGCCCGGACGGGCAGGGCGGGCCGACGATCGATCCGTGCGGGGTGTGCGAGCCGTGCCGCGCGATCGCGGAAGGGCGCCACATCGACGTGATCGAGATGGACGCGGCGAGCCATACCGGCATTGATGACGTACGCGAGATCATCGAGGCGTCGCGCTACGCCGCGGTGTCGGCCAGGTTCAAAATCTACATCGTGGACGAGGTCCACATGCTGTCGAAAGCGGCGTTCAACGGGTTGCTCAAGACACTGGAGGAGCCGCCCGCGCACGTGAAGTTCCTGTTCGCCACCACCGAGGTGAACAAGGTTCCGATCACGGTGCTGTCGCGCTGCCAGCGGTTCGACCTGCGGCGCATTCCGGCGGAGAAGCTGGCGGATCATTTCGCGCGCGTGTCGGAGGCCGAGGGTGTCGAGGCGGAGGCGGAGGCGCTGGCGCTGATCGCACGCGCGGCGGAAGGATCGGCGCGTGACGGTTTGTCGATCCTCGATCAGGCGATCGCGCACGCCGACCTGGAGGGTGGGGGCGTGCGCGCCGATGCGGTGCGCGAGATGCTGGGGCTGTCGGACCGCGGCGCGGTGCGCGACCTGCTCGCATTGCTGCTTCAGGGAAACGCGCCCGACGCGCTCGCCGCGCTCAGGCGGCAATATACGCTGGGCGTCGATCCGCAGACGGTGATGCGCGGGCTGCTGGAAGCGGTGCACGGCGTCACGCTGATCAAGGTCGGCGCGGCCGAAGACCCGGCGCAGCCGGTCGAGGAGCGCGCCGCTTACCGCGAGTGGGCGGGGGGCATGTCGTTCCCGGTGCTGCACCGGCTGTGGCAGTTGCTGCTCAAGGGCTATGAGGAGGTGAGCGGCGCGTCGCTACCGATCGAGACGGCGGAGATGGCGCTGCTGCGCGTGATCCACGCATCGAGCCTGCCCGATCCGGGCGAGCTAGCGCGGCGCGGTCCGCCCGCCGTCGCGGCGGCGCCGCCGGCGGCCGCACCCGCTGCTGCGCCGACGCCGGCCGATCGGATCCCCCGCGAGTTCGCGGGTGCGCTCGACGCGTTGGAAGCAGCCGGGCAGATCGCACTGGTCGCAAGGTTGCGCCACGCCGCGCGGCTGGTCCGCTACGCCCCGCCCGAGATCGAGTTCAGCAACAGCCGGCCCTTGCCGGCGGACATGCTGGTCGAGCTCGCCGCCGCGTTGAAGGACGCGACCGGGCGCGTGTGGAAGATCGCGCTGGTCGACGCACCGGGCGAGCGATCGGTGCGCGAGGCGGAACTCGACGCGGTGCAGGCGCGTCACGAAGCCGTGGCGCAATCGCCGGCGGTGCTGGCCGCGCTTCATGCCTTTCCCGGGGCGGAACTCATCGATCCGCCCGCAGCCAAACGGAGTCTCTCGTGAAGGATTTGAACGACATTCTGGCCATGGCGCAGAACGTCCAGGCCGAGTTGCAGAAGGCGCAGGACGGGCTCGACACGATCGAGGTCGACGGCGCGGCGGGCGGCGGGCTCGTGAAGGTCAAGGCGTCGGCCAAGGGGCGGATCATCGCGGTGTCGATCGACGAGTCGCTGCTCCAGCCGAGCGAGAAGCAGATGGTCGAGGATCTGGTCGCCGCCGCGCTCAACGACGCGCGCGCGAAGGCCGATGCGGCATCCTCGACCGAGATGTCGAAGATGACCAGCGGGCTGCAATTGCCGCCGGGGTTCAAGCTGCCGTTCTGATCGACGGATCGAGATTGCCGAACGGCGGGGGTGCGGCGGCGTACCTCCGCCGTTCGCATGTCGGGCAAACGCCCGCGCCGATGCTCGTGACGGGGGTGGAACAAGTCGCGGCAACTCCGGTTCTGGTGTTCAGAAACAGGAGGATTGCATGGCAGAGGATCGTATCACGCAGACCCCGCACACGACGGTGATCGAACGCCGCGGGTCGAGTGGCGGATTGTTGATCGGTATTGCGGTGCTGGTGGCGGTGTGCGTTGCGGCCTATTTCATGTTCGTCGGAAGCAGCAGCGAAGTGTCCAAGAACAACGCGATCAGTTCGGCGGCGAAGAGCGTCGAGTCGACTGCGGACAAGGCAGGCGCGGCGATCGACAAGAATAGTTGATGGCGGGGCGGAGAGCGGTGTTCGCCTAACCTTCATTGGTGCCGCTCGTCTGGTGCTCTTTACTCAATCGAGCGTTCCACTACGCTGATTGGGCGTGGGAAGAAGCCGGATCCCGGATCAAGTCCGGTATGACAATGGGGAACGGTGGGCCTGATCGCTCAGCGTAGGCAGGCGTCGAGGCCTTGGCGACGGACGACGCCGATGCGGGCGGCGATCGCGTTACCGTGGCGACGCACGAAGCCGCGCGGATCGATCGCGGCACGCTTCTTCGGCAGCGGCAGCACGGCGGCGATGCGGCCGGCCTCGGTCGCACTCAAGCGCGCGGCGGGGTGGTTGAAGTAGCGGATCGCCGCTGCCTGCGCCCCGTAAGTGCCGATGCCGGTCTCGGCGAGGTTGAGGTAGACCTCCATGATGCGGCGCTTGCCCCAGATCAGCTCTATCAGCGCGGTGAACCATGCCTCAAGCGCCTTTCGGACGTAGCCGCCGCCTTGCCACAGGAAGGCGTTCTTGGCGGTCTGCTGGCTGATGGTCGAGCCACCGCGTATGCGGCCACCCTGTGCGTTGCGCATCGCGGCCCCTGCCATCGCCTGCCAGTCGAAGCCGTGATGGAGGCAGAAGCGCGCGTCCTCACCCGCGATCGCGGCGCGCGCCATGTCAGGGTCGATGTCGGCGAGCGGCGTCCAATCCTTGGTGATCGAGCGGCCCTGCATCAGGTCGCCCGCCATCGTCAGCGTGAACGGCGGCGGCACCAGCGCGTAGGCGCCGACCCACAACACCGACAGGACGACGAACCATAGAACGGCCTTGAGCAGGATACGTAGCGCGAGGATCATGGTGCGCGCGGGTCTACGCGGTCGCGCTGCGGGGGTGAAGGACGATCTTGGGTGAGGGGGCGTGGTCGGTGCTTGTTGGGTGATCGAGTTCTCTGACTGTCGGCTCGGCAGCGCCGACTTTCAGCAGTCGCCTACCTGTCATACCGGACTTGATCTGGGCTCCCGTTGCGTTCTCCTCCCCGGCCCAAGAAGCGGGACCCCGGATCAAGTCCGGAGTGACGAGAGGATGTATGTCAGTGGTTACTGGGAAGGTGTTAGTCCTTCGGATCAGGTTCCGACCGACGTGAGGTGCACGAGCGCGCGGCGTGCGTCGTCGGCGGCGGCGAGGTCGGTGTCGCGTGCGCCGTGTGCGGTGGAGAAGTCGTGGGGCGAGCAGGCCTCGCCCGCGAAGAAGATGCGGTTGTCGACCGATTGCGCGAGCACCGCGCGCTGATCGGCGTGGCCGACGCGCGCGTGCGAGTAGCTGCCCTCGATCCACGGCTCGTGGCGCCAGCGGGTGGCGGTGATCGGCGTCAGCCGTGTGCGCCACTCGCTGCCGAGCAGCGCGACGAGCTCGTCAATCGCGAAGGCGGTGGCGTCGCCATCCTCGAGTTGGTCGGCGCAGTCGCCGCCGAAGAAGCTCTCGATCACCGGCCAGCCGAACGGCGATAGGCGGTGGCTGGCGGTGCAGGCGCGGTGCGGATGGCCGATCAGATGCGCGTCGTGCGGCCAGTCGGGGGCGTCGACCTCGAGGAACGCCTTGTCAGCGATGCCGAGCGGCAGCGCGGCGGCGGCGGCGTGCTTGTCGGGCAGCGCGGGAGAGAAGCGCAGTCGCTCGTCGGCGAGAACGGGCGTGGGGACCGCGACGATGACGGCGCGGGCGGTGATCGTGCCCGCGGTGGTGGTGACGCGCAGGTTCGCACCGCCGTGATCGATGTGGGTGGCGGCGGTGTTGAGCCGGATCGGCACGTCGGCGACATGCTGCGCGACCAGCGTGCCGTAACCCTCGCGCAGCGCCCAATTGTCGTCGGTCGCGGCATCCTCGTAGGCGAGCCAGTCGTGGAGCGACACGTCGGACAGATTGGCGCCGTTGATATAGCCCGACAGCGCGTCGAGCATCGGACGCCAGCGCTCGTCGGGCGCGACGAAGGCGGAGAGCGGCTGGTCGGGGCCGTTGGCGGCGGCACGCGCGCGTTCCTCCCATGCGTCCCACGCCCGACCGAATGCGACTTGCTCGTCGGGCGAAAAGCCTAGGTCACGCCACTGCTCGCCCCAGTTGGCGGTATCGGTGGCGATGGTGAAGCCGGCAGTGCGGGCGACCTCGGTCCAACTGTTGCGACGCGCGGAGTGGAGCCAGCCGCAGCCGAGATCGAGCGCGGCTCCTGCATGGTGGATCGTGCGCGCACGGCCGCCGACGCGGTCGCGTGCCTCGATCAGCAGCGTGTCGACGCCCGCGTCGTGGAGGTGACGGGCGGCGGCGATGCCGGCGGCACCCGCGCCGATGACGAGGACGTCGGGGTTCATCGCGCTGCCGGCACTGCATCGGGTTTGGGGAGCAGCGACACGCCCTTGCTCGCCGCCGCGTCGCGCGCGGGCATGTATTTGGCGGCGGTCATCGTCAGTGCGAGGAACGCGACGGCGATCGCGTCGAGCGCGAGCATGATCCAGACCAGCGCGGGCGGGCGGCCGATCGCCCCGAGCCCGAGCGCGTAGTGGAGTGCCATCAGCGGCACCGTGCCGGCGAGCAGATAGCCGATCGCGCGCCAGAAGTGCCCGGTCATTACGCGGCACGAGCGCAGGGGTCCGATTGCGGCGTTGCCGAGCGGCCAGGCGACGAACCAGGCGGTCAGGTAGATGCCGAGGATCGTCTGCGCCACCACGAGTGCGATAGCGGCAATGCCGGCGGCGCGGCCGTCGAGCCCGAGCGTGGGGCCGAGCGGCGGGCCGAACAGCATCAGATATTGCGCCGCGCCGATGATCGCGAACTGAATCGCGAACAATCCCATCGCGCGCGTGTCCAACGCGAGCGTGCGGCGCAGGTCACCGTGGAAGGCGAGAAAGCGCGTGAACCAATAGCCGGGCAGGATGAGCGCCAGCGTCTTGGCGAAACCGAAGGCGAGGCGGGCGGGATCGTTGGCGGCGGCGCGCGCGGCGTCGCGGCTGAGGTACATGCCCGATTGCACCTCGGCAACGTGCTGCGCGAACTCGACCAGCGCAGGCACCAGGAACAACAATGGCGCAGCCCGGGCAAATCGGGCCGCGCCATCGTACATCGCCTTGATCGAACCCCACATCGCTTGTTCCCCCTATCGGGAGAGACAAGCGAGTGCGGTGCGATCCGTCAAGCGGTCAGCAGTCGCTTCTCACCCGCGATCCGCATCATCGCGCGTTGCAGCTTCTCGAAGGCGCGAACCTCGATCTGGCGCACACGCTCGCGGCTGACGCCGTAGACCTGAGAGAGTTCCTCCAGCGTCTTGGGATCGTCGGTCAGGCGGCGCTCGGTCAGGATGTGCTTCTCGCGGTCGTTCAGGTCCTCCATTGCGTTGACCAGCATGTCGTGGCGGACGTCCGCCTCCTGCTGATCGGCGACGACCTTGTCCTGCAAGGGCGCGTCGTCCTGCAACCAATCCTGCCACTGACCCTCGCCGTCCTCGCGCATCGAAACGTTGAGCGAGGTGTCGCCGCCCATTGCCATGCGGCGATTCATGCTGACGACGTCGGCCTCGGTCACACCCAGGTCGGTGGCGATCTTCTGCACGTTCTCCGGGCTGAGATCGCCGTCCTCGAACGCGTCGAGGCGAGCCTTCATGCGGCGCAGGTTGAAGAACAGCTTCTTCTGCGCCGCGGTGGTGCCCATCTTCACCAGGCTCCACGAGCGCAGGATATATTCCTGGATCGAGGCGCGAATCCACCACATCGCGTAAGTGGCGAGGCGGAAGCCGCGGTCAGGCTCGAACTTCTTCACGCCCTGCATCAGGCCGATATTGCCTTCCGAGATCAGCTCGGAGGTCGGCAGGCCGTAGCCGCGGTAACCCATCGCGATCTTCGCGACCAAGCGCAGGTGGCTGGTGACGAGCTGCGCCGCGGCGTCGGTATCGCCGTGCTCCTGAAACCGCTTGGCGAGCATGAACTCCTGCTCGGGCGCGAGGATCGGAAATTTCTTGATCTCGGACAGGTAGCGGTTGAGGCTCTGCTCGCCGCCGAGCGCCGGGATCGTCGCCGGGACGTTGCTGCCTTTTGCCATGATCCTTACGTCTCCCTTTCTAGCGGAGAACGCGTCGACGCTGTCCCATTGCGGTGCAGCACGCGTGGTCCGAAGCTATACGTCAAGCCGCCTGAACAGTTCCTGCATGTCGGCGGGCATCGGACTGTCAAACGCCACCGTGGCGGTTGAAATCGGGTGAACGAACCCCAGCCGGGTCGCGTGCAGCGCCTGTCGACGGAAACTTAGGTCGTCCAAGACGACCTTGTGAACTTGTTTTGTTCTACCATAAACCGGGTCGCCGAGCAAGGAATGGCCGAGCGACGCCATGTGGACGCGGACCTGATGCGTGCGGCCCGTTTCCAAACGGCACTCGACCATTGCCGCATCGCGCAAATGGTGCAGCGTGCGGTAGTGCGTGACCGCACGCTTGGCGCCCGAATAGGTAGAGGCGACGATCGCGACCTTTTTGCGGTTCTGCGGGCTGCGCGCGAGCGGAGCGTCGACGCTGCCGGCGGGCGGCATCGGACGACCGCCAACGATCGCGCGGTAGCGGCGGTCGATCGAGTGCGCGGCGAACTGCTTCGCCAACCCCTCGTGCGCGCGATCGGTCTTGGCCGCGACCATCAGCCCCGAGGTGTCCTTGTCGATGCGGTGGACGATGCCGGGGCGCGCGACGCCGCCGATCCCCGACAGGCTGCCGCCGCAATGGTGGAGCAATGCGTTGACGAGCGTGCCGTCGAGGTTGCCCGCGGCGGGGTGGACGACGAGGCCGGCTGGCTTGTCGATCACGATCAGATGCTCGTCCTCGTAGGCGACGACGAGCGGTATGTCCTGCGCTTCGTTGTGCGCAGGTGCAGGGGCGGGGACCGCGACGTTGAAGCGTTCGCCACCGCGCGACTTGCGCGCGGGATCGCGCACCAGCGCATCGCCTTGCGAGACCTGGCCGGCGTTGATCAGCACCTTTAACCGCTCACGCGACAAGGTCGGCACCGCGTCGGCCAGCGCACGGTCGAGCCGCCAGCCGTCAGCCGCGGGCGCGATCGTCGCTTCGATGATGGAAACCCCCCGGTCCATGCGGCATCCTACATGGCGATGAAGGTGGAAATTTCAATTACGGATCGGCAACGAATTCTCGATCACGCTGCGTCGTCGCGCGACGAAGTGTGCGGATTGCTGCTGGGGGACGTGGGGCGGATCGCGCGCGTGCGGCCGTGCGCGAACGTGAGCGATATCCCGGCGCGTCGCTTCGAGCTCGATCCCGCGGCTTTGATCGCGGCGTGGCGGGAGGGGCGCGCTGGCGGGCCGCGCGTGATCGGACATTACCACTCGCATCCGACGGGCGACGCGCGACCTTCCGCGACCGACGCGGCGGAGGCGGCGGCGGACGGCGCGATCTGGGTCATCGCCGCAGCGGGGCAGGTTATGGCGTGGCGAGCGGTGGCGGCCGGCGCGGTGCACGGCCGGTTCGATCCCGTCGCGCTGAGCGTGGTGGCGGGGTGAGCCGGCGTTAACCCTGCTTGCGCGTGCGCGGTGCAGCGGCCACAACGCCGCTACCCGTTTTTCCCGCGTCCAAGGATCGTTCATGGCCATCAGCCCGGTCGACTTCGCCAGCCTGCTTTGTTCGCGGCTGTGCCACGATCTGCTGTCGCCGGTCGGTGCGCTCAACAACGGGTTGGAGCTGCTCGCCGACGAGACCGATCCCGAGATGCGCGCGCGCTGCATGGAGTTGCTCAGCGAGAGCGCGCGGGTGTCGGCGAACAAGCTGAAATTCTTTCGGCTCGCATTCGGTGCGGCGGGCGGCTTCGGCGAGCGGGTCGATGCGCGCGAGGCGCAGGTAGCGATCCAAGGTTTGTTGGGCGACAACAAGCGGCTGACGCTCGACTGGGTGATCGAGCGGACCGAGCTGACCAAGTCGGCGATCAAGGTGCTGCTGAACCTGTCGATGATCGCGGGCGACGCGCTGGTGCGCGGCGGGCGGCTGACGATCGGCGCGGAAGATAATGACGGGCTGACCGAGATCGTGCTGCACGCGGAAGGGCCGCGCGTCGTGCTCGACCCCGAGCTGCGCGAGACGTTGGTGAGCGGTGGGGCAAGCGAGGCGATCACACCGCGTGCTGCCGCAGCCTATCTGGTGCACGCGATTGCGGCGGAAGCTGGCGGGTCGGTGGTGGTGAGCGAGGGCGAGGACGGGTCAATCCTGTTCGGCGCGACGCTGCCGTCGTCGCGGTGACGCGGTGGCGCAAGGACGAGCGCTCCTAAGCGAGCCTTAACCTGATCGTGCCATGCCAGTCCCGAGGGAATCGGGGCTTCATGGACGATCTGCTGCAGGAATTCATTGCCGAGACGCGCGAAACGCTGGACGCGATTTCGGGCGAGATCGTCGGCTGGGAACGCGATCCGACCGATCGCGCGCGCCTGGACGCGATCTTTCGGTTCATCCATACGATCAAGGGGAGCTGCGGCTTCCTCGATCTGCCGCGGCTCGCGCGGTTGAGCCACGCGGCGGAGGACGTGCTGTCGGCGGTGCGATCAGGCGAGCGGGTGCCCGATGTGGCGACCGTGTCGGCGATCCTGGCGATCATCGACCGGATCGGCGAGATCGTCGAGGCGATCGATTCGGGGCAGCCGCTCGACGACGGCGACGAGGCGGCGTTGATCGCGCTGCTCGACGGCAGCGGCGCCACCACGCCGAACGCCGAGGCGGCACCCGCCGCAGCGACGCCGGTGCGCGCGCCGAAACGGAGCGTGCGGCTGTCGGTCGATCTGCTCGACCGGATGATGAGCGGCGTGTCGGACATGGTGCTGGCGCGCAACCAGGTGGCGCGGCAGTTGCGGGACACCGGCGACCCGCAACTGGAGGCGACGCTGGAGCGGCTGTCGGTCACCGTCGCCGAACTGCGGGATACGGTGACGCGGACGCGGATGCAGCGGATTGATGCATTGTTCCAGGCGCTGCCGCGGATGGTGCGCGACACCGCGGCGGCGGTCGGCAAGTCGGTGTCGCTGGTGATCGAGGGCGGCGACGTCGAGCTCGACCGCGAGATGATCGAGATGCTGCGCGATCCGCTGGCGCACATGGTGCGAAACGCGATCGACCACGGGATCGAGGCGCGCGCGGACCGCGTGTTCGCGGGCAAGCCGGCGGCCGGCAGCTTGCGGATCGCGGCGCGGCAGGCGGGCAATCTGATCGTGATCGAAGTTGCCGACGACGGGCAGGGCATCGACGCCGAGCGGCTGGTCGACAAGGTGGTGCGGGCGCGGCCGGCGCGCGCGGCCGAGATCGCGGGCTGGAGCGAGGCGCGCAAGCTCGACCTGATCTTCGAGCCGGGATTGTCGACGCGCGAGGAAGCGAGCGACGTCTCGGGCCGCGGCGTCGGCATGGACGTGGTCAAGGCCAATGTCGAGCAGATCGGCGGCCGCATCGGTTTGCGCAACGAGTGCGGCCGCGGGCTGACCGTGACGATCGAGGTGCCGCTGACGCTGGCGATTCTGAACGCGGTGATCGTGGAAGCCGCGGGCACGCGCTTCGCGCTGGCGCGGCAGGCGGTCGAGGAGATCGTTGCGGTTGACACGAGAACCAGCGAGGGGGCGCTCAGGATCGACCGGTTCGGCGGCAGCGCGATGACGGCGGTGCGGGGGCGGCGGATGCCGATGATCGACCTGCCGGCGTTGCTGTCGCTCGACACGCCCGAGACGGTGGCGATGGTCGCGATCCTGAACGTGCGCGAGGGTTCGTTCGCGCTGGGCATCAGCGGCGTGGTGGAAACGCAGGAACTGGTGGTGAAGCCCGCCGCCCCCGCCGTCATGTCGGCCGGGATCTATGCCGGACAGATGCTGCCCGACGACGGCGTGCCGATCCTGTTGCTCGACGTGGCGGGGATCGCCGCGCGTGCGGGGTTGAGGTTCGAGCGGCGCGAGGCGGCAGCGGACGCGGAGGTCGCGGTCGAGGTGCCGCGCGCGTTGCTGTTCCTCGACGCCGACGGACAACGGCGCATGATCGCGGCGGAAGCCGTTGGGCGGATCGAGCAGGTGCCGGCGACAGCGGTGTCGCTGGCGGCCGGGCGCTGGTGGGTCACGCGCGAGGGTGCGGCGGTGCCGTTATGGACCGGGCGCGTCGACGATCCGGCGCGCGTGTCGACGATGCTGCGGCTGCAGCTCGACGGGCGCGAGATCGGTTACCCGGTGCGCGAGGCGATCGAGATCGTCGACCTGCCGGCCGAGATGCTGGAAGCGCCGGGCGGCGCGCTGGTCGCAATGCTGGCGGGTGAGCCGATCGAACTGGTCGATCCGCTGGCATTGTTCGAGACGGCGGTGCAGCCGAGCGTGCGTCCGCTGTGCTTGCTGCATGGCAGCGAGAGCGGGTGGATGGACGCGTTCCTGCGTCCCACGATCGAGGCCGCGGGCTACGACGTGGTGCGCCGCGCGCCGCCGGGTACGCCGGTCGCGGTCGCACTGGCGATGGAGGAGGATGCGGGTGGTGCGCCGGGGCGGGTCATCCGACTGAGCCGTCAGGCAGGGGCAGGGCTGTACCGCGGCGACCGCGCCGCGCTGGTTGCCGCATTGCAGGAGTGTCGGGCATGAGCGCGGGATTGCAATTGG
Source organism: Sphingomonas hominis (assembly GCF_013328205.1). Classification (GTDB taxonomy): domain Bacteria; phylum Pseudomonadota; class Alphaproteobacteria; order Sphingomonadales; family Sphingomonadaceae; genus Sphingomonas; species Sphingomonas hominis. The sequence goes on from NZ_JABULH010000001.1 coordinate 541,538, forward strand.
TCGCGCATGTCGCGGGGCGCGGGCTGTTGTTCGATGCCACGCGGGTCGATTCGGTGGTCGACCTGCCGCCGGTGGTGCCGACCCCGGGCGCGCCGGCGACGATCCGCGGGCTCGCCGCGCTGCGCAGTCGCGTCGCCACGGTGATCGAGACGCACCGCGTGCTGGGGCTGCCGCGCGGCAGCGGCGGCGGGCGCGGGGTGGTGACGATGATCGACGGTCACCTGTACGCGATCGCGGTCGACACGCTGGAGGACGTCGCCGGACTGGCGATCGCGCCGCCGCCCGCAGGGATGGCGTTGGAAGGCGGATGGTCGGCGGTGAGCGGCATCGCCGACGGAGAGAATGAAACGCTGCTGATGCTCGACCTCGACCGGTTGGTCGCGCTGGCGAGTGCGTGACCGGAGCAGTCTTCGATTGTCCGACACCCCCGACGGCGGTCAGCGGCAGCCGTTAACGCGACACTTACGGGTGCGACGCCATAGTCCACCATCCACGATGCGAGTCGAGTACCAGCATGAAAACCTGCCTGATCGTCGATGATTCCAAGGTCATCCGCAAGGTTGCGCGCCATATTCTGGAAACGCTGAACTTCGCGGTGGTCGAGGCGGCCGATGGGCGTGAGGCGTTGTCGCAGTGCCACGCGCACCACCCCGACGTTGTGCTGCTCGACTGGAACATGCCGGTGATGAGCGGCATGGAGTTCCTGCGCGCGCTGGGCGACGAAACGCTGCCCAAGCGCCCCAAGGTGGTGTTCTGCACGACGGAGAACGGCATGGCGCACATCCGCGCCGCGATCGAGGCCGGGGCAGACGAATATGTCATGAAGCCGTTCGACCGGGAAACGCTGGAAAGCAAGTTGCAGATCGTCGGGGTCGCGTAAGGGCGGCGGGCGACAAGGAGCGGATCGTGGCGCTGGCGCGCCCGCTTGCACGGCCGATGGCCGCTCGCGCCTTGCCCCGCGTGCTGATCGTCGATGATTCGGCGGTCGCGCGCGCGGCATTGGCGCGGATCGTGGCCGACAGCGGACGCTACAGCCTGGTCGCGACTTGCGCCGGCGCGGTGCAGGCGCTGGGGGTGTTGCAGCAGACCGAGGTCGACCTCATCCTGCTCGACATCGACATGCCGCGTACCAGCGGGTTGGCGGCGATGCGCGACCTGCTGCGTGACGGGGGCGGCGCCAAGATATTGATCGTGTCCGGGTCGGCACAGGACGGCGGCGCGCACGCGATCGAAGCGCTGTCGCTGGGTGCTGCCGATACGCTGGAGAAGCCTGGGGTGAAACCCGGAGCGGCGACGATCGGCACGCGCTTCGGTGACATCCTGCTCGCCAAGCTCGACGGATTAACGGCGAACCACGTGGGCGCGAGCGACATCGTGCGAAACGCGGCGGCGCCCGCCTTTCCGTTCGACGTCGTGGCAATCGGCGCGTCGACCGGCGGCATTCACGCGCTGACCACGGTGCTGCGCGCGGTGCCCGCCTCGATGCAGCGGCCGATCGTGGTGACGCAGCATCTGCCCGGCAGCTTTTCCACTTTCTTTGCCGCGCAATTGTCGAGCGTATCGGGGCGGCCGTGCGATGTCGCGGACGACCGGATGCGGTTGCTGCCGGGACGGATCGTGATCGCGCCAGGGGACGCGCACGTTGTGGCGGTGTCGCTCGGCGACGGGACCGCGGCGCTGCGATTGTCGCGCGAAGCGGCCGTGACGGGCAATCTGCCGTCGGTGGACCCGATGCTGTCGACGCTCGCGAAGGTGTACCGCGAGCGACTGCTGGCGGTCGTGCTGAGCGGCATGGGACGCGACGGGGCGGACGGCGCGCGCGACGTTCGCGCCGCCGGCGGCACGGTGCTGGTGCAGGACCGCGATAGCTCGGTCGTGTGGGGCATGCCGGGCGCGGTAGCGGACGCGGGGCTGGCGCACGCGATCATGACGCCCGCGCAGATCGCCGGCTTCATCGTCGCCAATGGGAGCAGGCGATGAGCGCGACGCGAACCCATCCGCCGAGCGCGGGGGCGACGATGGTGTTCTCCGCATTGTTGGAGGCACGCACCGGGCAGCAGCTCGCCGCCAATCGTAGCTGGCGGCTCGACACGGCCTTGCTGCCCCTGCTGGTCGAGCTCGATCTGCCGAGCGCGGACGCGTTGGTGGCGCGCTTGCTCGACGGGCACGATCACCGCATCGGCGACCGGATCGTCGACGCGCTGTTGAACCAGGAAACCTCCTTCTTCCGTGACGCCGGGGTGATCGAGGGCGCGGTGCGCGCGGTGCGCGAGACGGGCAGCGCCGAGGCGCGACCGCGTATCTGGTGCGCGGCCTGCGCGACCGGGCAGGAGCCGCTGTCGCTGGCGATGCTGTTCGCGGAGGACGGCGGGCCGGCGCCCGACATCCTCGCTACCGACGTGTCGGCGAGCGCGATCGCGCGCGCGCGGACCGGCAGTTACTCGCAGTTCGAGATCCAGCGCGGTCTGCCGATCCGGCGCATGATGCGCTGGTTCGAGGGCGACGGCGCCAATTGGGTGGCGAGCAAGACGCTGTTGTCGAGCATCAGCTATCGTCGGCACAATCTGGCGACCGATCCTGCGCCGGGTCGGTTCGACATGATCCTGTGTCGCAACGTGTTGTTCTACCTGTCGGCGCCGGTTCGGCACGTCGTGCTGGAGCGGGCGGCGCAGGCGCTGAAACCGGGCGGGCTGCTGCTGTTGGGGGCGGGCGAGACGGTGATCGGGCAGAGCGACCTGCTGCGGCCCAGCGCCGCGCACCGCGGCTTCTACGAGCGGGTCGAGACGGGCGGCGAGCAGGCGGTGCGATCGCGCGGGTGAGCCGCTTTGCACGCGGCCCCCGCGTCCGTATAGCCGGCCGCGACAATGGCCGACGAGGTGGCGTGATGGTGCAGGTGCGCGGGTGAGGGTGATCGACGCACCATCGCCCAATTTCAACGACCGCACGCTGCCGATCACGATGCTGGTGCTGCATTACACCGGCATGGAGAGCGCCGAGGCTGCGGTTACACGGTTGTGCGATCCGGCGGCCGAGGTGTCGTGCCATTATCTGGTGCACGAGGACGGCCGCGTGCTGCGGCTGGTCGCCGACGAACATCGTGCCTGGCACGCGGGCACGTCGCATTGGCGCGACATCGAGGACGTGAACTCCGCCTCGATCGGGATCGAGATCGTCAATCCGGGGCACGAATGGGGCTATCGCGCCTTTCCCGAAGCGCAGATCGACGCGGTGGTGCGGCTGGTCGCGCATCTGAAGGACAAATACGAGATCACGCGCGGCAATGTCGTGGGACATTCCGACATTGCGCCGGCGCGTAAGCGCGATCCGGGTGAGCTGTTTCCGTGGAACCGGTTGTCGCGGTTGCGGCTGGCACTGCCGCGACCGACCAAGAACCTGGCCGATCCGTTCTGGAGCGAGGCGGGGTTCTGTCTGGCGCTCGAACGTTTCGGTTACGACGTGTCCGACCGGATGGCGGCGATCATGGCATTTCAGCGGCGCTTTCGCCCCGAGTTGATCGACGGCGAGATCGATGCCGAGTGCCGGATGATCCTGCTCGCGTTGCTGCTTCCCAAACCGCAGGGCGACGACTAGAGGAGCCGGCGTCAGAGGGTCGGGCGGCCGCGTCGCGAAAGCGTCGAGGAAAGTCCGGGCTCCGCGGAACAACGGTGGCGGGTAACGCCCGCCGGGGGCAACCCCAGGGAAAGTGCCACAGAGAGCAGACGGCCGATCCTCGGATCGGTCACGGTGAAAGGGTGCGGCAAGAGCGCACCGCGCGCCTGGCAACAGGGGCGGCACGGCAAACCCCACCGGGAGCAAGATCGAATAGGGGCGGCGCGGCGATCTCGTGTCACCAGGGTGTGTTCCCACCCGCTGCCCGGGTTGATTGCTGGAGCCCGCGTGCGAGCGCGGGCCGAGAGGAATGGTCGCCTATCCCTGCCGCCAAGGCGAGGTGGACAGAACCCGGCTTACAGACCCTCTGACATTTCACCTTCGCGGTTGCCCTGCGCCGCGCGCAGCCTATCTCGGACCCTTCATGGCGCGTCACACCACACGATCGAACGACTGGGGCTTCCCACGCTGGCGCGGCTACGGCAGCGGACGCGCGGCGCAGACGGTGCGGCTGTGCGACCGCCACGGGTGCGAGGAGCCGGGCAATTGCCCCGCGCCCAAGAGCCCGAACAGCCCGGAGCGCTGGTATTTCTGCCAGGTCCATGCGGGCGAATATAATCGCGGCTGGAATTACTTCGAAGGATTGTCGGCGGAGGAAGCCGCGGCGCGCGAGGCGGACGAGCGGCGCGATGCGGGCGGCTTCGCGCAATCGAAGCACCAGGCATGGGCGGGGCCCGGCGACGGCACGCGCTCGCGCGACGAGATGCGCGCGCTCGACGTGCTCGAGCTTGAGGTCGACGCGTCGTTCGATGAGGTGAAGCTGGCGTGGCGGCGGCTGGCGAAGTCGAACCACCCCGACGTGCGACCGAACGATCCCGAGGCGGCTAAGCGGTTTCAGGCGATCCAGGCGGCATACGAGGTACTCCGCAGCGCCGAGGACGCGCGGACGTGGAAGCCGGCGGGGGCATGAGGCGCGGGTGAAAGATCACGTGCGGGCGCGCTGGTCGGGCGCGGTGCTGGTATGCGGCAAATGCTCCAAGAAACTGGGTGGCGGATTCGGCGACAAGGGGCGCACGCCGCTCGCCAAGGCGCTCAGGCAAGAGCCGGGGTTCGGCAAGGGGCGCAAGGCGAGCGTCGGGGTGGTCGAGACGAAGTGCCTGGGGATCTGCCCGCGGAAGGCAGTAGTGGTGGTTGACACGCAGGCGCCAGATCGCTGGCGGATCGTGCCGGAGGGCGCTGACGTGGCGTTGCTGGGCGACGTGTTGCGCGACGCCGCCGACTGAGTTCTCTCAGCGTCGCCGAGGTACAGGCGGGACGCGCTCGATAGTTGTTCGACACGGCGGGGCACCGGGCGATGTTCACCGATGCCGCCACCGGGATTGTCCGTGCGCTCGACGATCCGACCCCCCCCCTATGCAAACACATTCGCATCCATTGCGTCGGTGGAAGGGGTCCGACATGTAGCGAGTGGGGGAACATAGTATGCGCGGACGATGGCTGGCGTTGATGGCGGGTGCGGCGTCGATCGCGGCGGCGGATGCGCCGCGCGACTGGCAGGCGACGCTCAGCGCCGACGCGCGGGCGTTCCACGACCAGATCGCCCAAGATCATCCCGGGCCATACAATCAGTTGGATCCCGCCTTTGCGCGGCGCAACGATGCCGGGTTGGCGTTGGCGTTGAAGCGGGCGACCCAGGTGCGCGACTATGCGGGCTATCTGTGGACGATGCGCGGGTACGTGGCCGCGTTCGATGATGGGCACGTCGCTTTGGACGTGCAGAAGGCCGAGCCGCTGGCGCTCGAATGGCCGGGGTTCCTGACCGGGTTCGACGGCGCCGGGCGGCAGGTGGTGCGGACGGTGGCCGACGGGGTCGCGCTGCCGGTCGGCGCGGTGCTGGAGGCGTGCGACGGCGTCGCGGCGGAGCGGCTGGCCGCGCGCAACGTCGGCGCGTTTCGCGGGCGCTGGCAACTTGCCAGCCAGCGTGCGACGCAAGGTGGACGGTTGTTCGTCGACGCGCGCAATCCGTTCATCACGCGGCCGGTGCGCTGCACGTTCACGGCGGCAGGCAAGCGGCAGGACGTGACGCTCGCGTGGCGTCCGCTGTCTGACGCCGAGTTCGACACGCGCTTCGCCGCGACTGCGCCGCGCGCGCGGCCAGCGATCGGCGCACGGGTGCTGGCGGATGGGACGCGCTGGTTTTCGATGAGCAGCTTCGATGGTGACCCGGAGGGCGCGACCGCCAAGGCGTTGCGGCCGATGATCGCCGACATGGCGCGCGATCGCGCGAATGTGGTGCGCGCACCGCGGATCGTGCTCGACCTGCGCGGCAACGGCGGCGGATCGTCCGAATGGTCGCAGCAGATCGCGCGCGTGATCTGGGGGCGTGCGGCGGTTGATCGGGCCGAGGTCAGTTCGGAGGCGGTCGACTGGCGCGCGTCGACGGGCAATCTGGCGACGCTGCAGGGTTACAAGGCGGCGTGGCAGGCGTCGCCCGACGGCTCGCCCGAGGCGATCGCCTGGGCTGGGAAGATCGCGGCAGGGATCGCGGGCGCACGCGCGCGCGGCGAGCCGTTGTGGCGCGATGCGAGCGACGCGGCCGCCGCGGTCAAGGCGAACGAGCCGCCGGTCGCGCCGCCGACTGCGCGCGTGTTCGTGCTGACCGATTGGGGCTGCGGGTCGGCGTGCCTCGACGCGGTCGATCTGTGGACCGCGCTGGGTGCGGTGCAGGTGGGTCAGGATACGTCGGCCGACACGCTCTACATGGACGTGCGCGAGAAGATGCTGCCGAGCGGGATCGCGCAGGCGGTGGTGCCGATGAAAGTTTATCGCGGGCGGAAGCGCGGGTCGAACGAGCCGGCGGTGCCGCGGTATCGCTACACCGGCGACATGCGCGACGACGCGGCGCTGGCGCAGTGGGTGGCGACGCTGTGATGTGGGGAGGCCCGTCGTCGCTGGTCGTGGTTCGCCGGCTCTGACGCGCTGCAATTTAGGCATGGAGAGCGGGTGAGAGCGGGGACGGGCCACGCAAGGGTCATTCCCGATCAGCTTAAGTCGTCGTCGTCGTCACCCTGGGCTTGATCCAAGGTTCGGATTTTCGGGCAGTGTGAAAGAAGGCAGCGGGATCCCGGATCAAGTCCGGGATGACGGAAGGCGTTTGGGTGGGGTCAGTTCACCGTCCGAGTAAAGGCTGTTGGCACATCCCGCGTGCCCGCTACGCGTAGCGCGCTGCCGTCTCGCGGATCAGTGCAATCATATTGGGAATGCCTTGCGTGCGGTTGGAGCTGAGTTGCGCCTTTAGGTTGAACGGGGCGAGTTCGGCGTCGATGTCGGTGGCGAGGATATCGGCGGGCGCGCGGTCCTGTACGGTCAGCAGGACCAGCGCGATGATCCCCTTGGTGATCGCGGCGTTGCTGTCGGCGAGCAGGTGCAGCGTGCCGTCGTCCTTGACGGTCGGATAGACCCAGACCGAGGCGGAGCAGCCGCGCACCAATGTGGCCTCGGTCTTGAGCGCGGCGGGCATCTCCTCCAACGCGCGCCCGAGGTCGACGAGCAGGCGGTAGCGGTCGTCGCCTTCGAGGAACTCATATTCGTCGCGGATGTCGGCGAGCGTGGTGGAGGCGGCGTCGGTCATACCCGCGGCGCTATCGCCTGCTCGCGCGCACCGCAACCGTGCGGCCGCGCGTGCATGGCGAGCAATGTGCCCGCCGCCTTTGTCACAGGTCGACGCCCGCCGCGATCGCCTCGAGCTTGCGAATGCGCTCCTTCAGATCGGCGATCTCGATCCGCGCGCCGGCACTGGGACCAGCGGGCGCGGCGGCGAGGTGATCCTGCGCCATCTGCTGGTGCTTGAGTTGGAGCCAGCCGCGCCAGCCGTTCAGGCCGGCGTAGGTCAGCATCGCGAGCCCGGCGAGCATCGCCGCGGCCATCGTCAGGTAGAAATTGGGATCGGACATGGTGACCATCTCCTGCGGGTTCAGTGGTCGCGCAGCCGCTCGATCTGGCGATCGAGGTCGAGGCTGTTGTGGTTGTCGGTGATGACGCGTTCGAGCACCTGCACGCGCTCCTTGAGTGCGCGGATCTCCTCCTGCGCGCGGGTGACCTCATGCGGGGCGGTGCCGCCGTCGCCGAGCATGTGCTGGTTGCGGTGACGCGCCGTCTTGGCGATGGCGGTGATCATCACGATCATGACCACCATGAATGCAACTGACCAGGGCATCGGACTTCTTTCCCGTTAAAGGTTGAGTTCAGTTGAGGGCGGTGGGTGCGGGCGAAGTGCGCAGTTGCTCGATCTCGCGCGACAGATCGCTGCCGCCGTCGGTCGCGATCCGTTCCAGCACGCGAACCCGCGCCTCCAGCCGCTCGGTCTGCGCAGCATATTGCGCCGCTTTCTCGGCCGCCTGCGCGTTCAGCGCAGTTGCCATCACTTCCTTGTGCTCCAGCCAGCGTTTGGACATCTCGCTACCGACGCCGAGCACCACGATGCCGAGCACGATGAGCGCGAGCATGAACACCAGCGCCGAAGTCTGTGCGATGAAATCTGACATCGTCCGCTCCTTCAGCGATCGCGCAGCGCGTCGATCTCGCGCGCGGTGCGGGTGGCGGGGTCGGTGGCGATGCGTTCGAGCACCGCGATCCGCTCTTCCAGGCGGCTGACCTTGCCGGTCAGCTGCTCGTTCTCTTGCCCCAGCAGCGCGATGTGCCGGGCAGCGTTCGCGTCGCCCTTGTCGATGTTGCGGCCCCAATCGTCGCTGATCGAGTAACCGTGCTTGGCGCGTATCCAATTGTTGATGATCCAGGCGGCCATCGACATCGCGATGATCGAGAGGACGAACCAGGGACCGTGCATTGTTTCTCTCCCCTTCTCGCAGTCGTTCAGCGCAGGCTGTCGATCTCGTTGGCGAGCGCGCTGTTGCGGCTGGTGTAGTGTAGCTCGATGTCGGCCAGGCGGCGGTCGACGTCGCGCAGTTTCGAGCGAACCTCGGCGGTGGAGCGCGTCGGGTTGGAGCGCACGCCCTGCCAGAACTTCTGGTCGTCGCGGTCCTGGTAGAGATTGATCGGCTTGGCCTCCGCCATCCAGGCAACCAGCGCATAAGCGATCAGCGTCCACGGGAACCCGCCGGCGAGCGTCAGCAGGATCATCGCGATGCGGACCCAGATCACCTCGATCCCCGTATAGTCGGCCACCCCCGAGCACACGCCCTTCCACTTGGCGTTCTGTTTATCGAGGTAGAATTTGGTGCGGCTGTCGGACATCAGTTCCTCCGTTCAAACGAGGGACGCTGTTGGCGGCTGGGGTCGAAGCGGGCGTCGCCGCTCTCGAGCCGAAAGTCGGGCTGGTTGCGATAATCGGCCAGACCAGGGCGGAAATCGGGATTGTCGGCGGCGACGATCCGCTCAACCGTGTTGACGCGTTCTTCGAGCCGGCGCGCGAGATTGTACATCTCGTCGAGCAAGCGCTCGTCCTCGTCGGTGATGCGCGGCGCGGTCTTCCACTTGGTCACGTAATGGAAGATCAGCCACGGCAGCCCGATGAAGAGGATCGCGCAGACGAAGACGGGTGTCAGAAAGTCTTCCATATCAGCGGTCCTTGTTCATGCGCGCTTTCAGCGCGGCGAGCTCGGCGTCGATCTTGTCGCTCGAGCGCAGTTCGTTGAATTCGTCTTCCAGCGTGCGCGGCGTGAGCCCCATCGCCTCGGCGCGGCCCTCCGCCTCGTCGGCGCGGCGCTCCAAGAGCTCGAAACGGCTAAATGCTTCGTGCGTCTTGGGGCCGTTCCAGAGTTCGCGCAGGCGCGCCTTGGTGTTGGCGCTTTCCAGCCGCGTCGCGATCGCGTTCTGCTTGGTCCGCGCCTCGCGCAGCTTCGACTGAAGCTTGGCGATATCGTCCTCGCTGGCGCGAAGCGTGTCGTCGAGGAGTTTGACCTCGTCGCGCAGCTGTTCGGCCATGTCGCCCGCCTTGCGGCGCTCGACCAAGGCGGCCTTGGCCAAATCCTCGCGGTTCTTGCTGAGCGCCAGTTCGGCCTTCTCGGTCCAGCTATGCTCTAGCTCGGACAAGCGTTCGATGTGGCGGCGCATTTCCTTGCTGTCGGCGATGGTGCGCGCGGCGGAGGCGCGAACCTCGACCAACGTGTCCTCCATCTCCGAGATGATCATCCGGATCATCTTCGCCGGGTCGTCCGCTTTCTCGAGCAGCTCGGCCATGTTGGCGGCGACGATGTCGCGGGTTCGGGAGAAAATGCCCATGTGGATTGGACTCCTGGTGATACGCGCTTCTTACTCGATCTCGGCAGGGGCGAAAACGGGTGCCCGGCCGGATCGGAGCGTCAGGCGACGCGGGTGATGTGGGTGTCGTGCCCGATCGCGGTGGCGGGGCCGACCGCGCCGAAGAGCATGGTGGCGCTGACGACGATGGTGCAGGCGATCGCGGCGAGCTTGCTGGTGATGTTGGTCATTGGTGTTACTCCCTGTGTGCGTTGTTGCCCCATGCTTTGCAGGGAGTGTGCCAGTCTGTAAAATGAGCTAATCGCAATGGTTTGAAGTGTTTTGCCGGAATTGTGAGCTTTTGTGGCTTGCCAAGACTTGGCGGATTTTGCCAAGCATCGGTTCATGCGGCGCACTACGCAGGTCATCGGGCAATCGGGTGCCTTTCTCGACGCGCTGGAACGCGCGAGCCGCGCTGCCGCGCTCGATCGGCCGGTGCTGGTGATCGGCGAGCGCGGCACGGGCAAGGAGCTGGTGGCGGAGCGACTGCACCATTTGTCCCCGCGCTGGAGCCAGTCGCTGGTCACGATGAACTGTGCGGCGCTGCCCGAGACGCTGATCGAGGCCGAGCTGTTCGGACATGAGGCTGGCGCGTTCACGGGTGCGACCAAGGCGCGGGCAGGGCGGTTTGAGGAGGCGGACGCGGGAACATTGTTCCTCGACGAGCTCGGCACGCTGTCGATGGGTGCGCAGGAGCGATTGCTGCGCGCGGTGGAATATGGCGAAGTGACGCGGATCGGGTCGTCGCGCGCGATGACGGTCGATGTGCGGATCGTCGCTGCCACCAACGAGCATCTGCCCGATCGTGTCGACGCCGGCACGTTCCGCGCTGACCTGCTCGACCGATTGTCGTTCGAGGTGGTGACCTTGCCGCCGCTTCGCGCGCGACGCAGCGACATTCCGGTGCTCGCCGAGCATTTCGGGCGGCGGATGGCGTCGGAGCTGGGGCATGACGAGTTCGTCGGCTTCGGACCCAAGGCGACCGAGGCGTTGATGGATTATCGCTGGCCGGGCAACGTGCGCGAGCTGCGCAACGTGGTCGAGCGCGCGGTGTACCGCTGGGAAGAGGCGGGGCCGATCGACGCAATCGAGATCGATCCGTTTCACTCGCCCTACCGACCCGGGACTGCCAAGCCGGTGACGAGGAGCGAGACGCTAAATGCGAAACCACGTGACCTGCCGGAGGAGGATACCCCGGTTGTGGCGTGCGAGGAGGGGCCGTCCGACTTCAAGTCGCGCGTCGCGCGGTTCGAGCGCGAACTGCTTGCGCGAACGCTTGCCGAGCATCGTTTCAACCAGCGCGCGACGGCCGAGGCACTGGGGCTGAGCTACGATCAGCTACGCCACGCGCTGCGACGCCACGACCTGATCGGAGCGGTTGCGTAACGATCGCGCCGGAGCCATTTGGGAGCGGTCGCGTTCACCGTCGCGAGCCCCATCAAGGAGGATTTCCATGGCTTTCGAACTGCCCCCGCTGCCGTACGAGTATGACGCGCTGGAGCCGGTCATCTCCAAGGAGACGATGACGTTCCACCACGACAAGCATCACGCGGCCTACACCAACAAGCTGAACGAAGGCGTCGCGGCCGACCCGAAGCTGGAAGGCAAGTCGATCGAGGAAATCCTGGGCTCGATCTCGCAGCAGCCGCCACTCGTCCGCAACAATGGCGGTGGTTACTGGAACCACGATTTCTTCTGGAAGATCATGGCGCCCAAGGGTTCAACGCAGCCGTCGGGCAAGCTCAAGGAAGCGATCGACGCCTACGGCGGGCTCGACAGGCTCAAGGAAGACTTCAACACCAAGGGTGCGGGCCAGTTCGGCTCGGGCTGGGCGTGGGTGATTGCGGACCAGTCGGGCGCGCTCAAGGTGACGTCGACGCCGAACCAGGACAACCCGCTGATGGACGATGCCAAGGAGCCGGGCACGCCGATCCTCGGCAACGACGTGTGGGAGCACGCTTATTACCTGACCTACATGAACGATCGGCCGGGCTATCTGAAGGCGTGGTGGGACGTGGTGAATTGGGACGAGGCCGGGCGCCGGTACGAGCAGGCGGCGGGCTGAACCTTTCTGTGAGGTAATGCTGAGGGCGCGTCGAAAGACGCGCCCTTTGTCGTATCAGCCCTCCGGCGGCAGCGGCGGTTCCTGGCCCAGTTGCGCGCCATGGCGCAGCAGCATCGGCACGTTGGCGATCGCGAAGATCAGCGTCAGCGGGATCACTACCCACATCTTGTAGATCGCCCACAAGTCCCAGCCGCGCGACTTGCCGTAGAGCGCGTAGGCGCCGCGCCAGACGGCCTCGTTGGCGATGGCCATCGCGGCGAAGAACAAGATCCAGTTGATCGTCAGGCGCCGCCAGCCAGCGTCGTTCAGCCCCGGATAGGTGGTGCCGAGCAGGTCGCGCAGCAGCGGCTTGTGGGTAAGCAGTCCGCCGAGCAGCACGCCCGAGAGCAAGGCGTAGACGATCGTCGGCTTCATCTGGATGAAGCGCGCGTCGCGGAAGTACATCGTCAGTCCGCCGAACACGAGCACCAGACCGGCCGAGATCAGCAACAAGGGCGGCACGCGGCCGAGCTTGACCTTGGCGAGCACCAGCGCCGCCGCGCTCGCGATCACGAAGGCGGCTGTGGCGAGGATCACGCGCGCCATCAGCAGCATCTCGACCTGCGCCATGCCGTCGAGCGCGCGGGTGAAGTGCGACACGATTCCGCGGGCGGCAGTGGCCGGCACGAGGAAATTCACCAGGAAGAAGACGACCAGCGGGCCGTAGTCGACGAGATGCTTAATGCCGCCACCTGGCTCGGTGGTGGGGCCTGGTGTCTGCGTCGGAGCCGTGCTCACTTGCGCGGGCCCGTGTCGACGCCCGCGATGATGCGGCTGACCTCGTTGGCGTTGAACGGGCGCAGATCGTCCATCTGCTCGCCGACGCCGATCGCGTGGATGGGGAGGCCGTACCGTTCCGCCGCCGCGACCAGCACGCCGCCGCGCGCAGTGCCGTCGAGCTTGGTCATGACGAGGCCGGTGACACCCGCCACCTCCTTGAACACCTCGATCTGGTTGAGCGCGTTCTGGCCCGTTGTCGCATCGAGCACGAGCAGCACGTCGTGCGGTGCGGCCGGGTTGATGCGGCCGAGCACGCGGCGGATCTTGGCGAGCTCGTCCATCAGCTCGCGCTTGTTCTGCAGGCGTCCGGCGGTGTCGACGATCAGCACGTCGGTGCCGATCTCGGTCGCCTTCTTGACCGCATCCCACACGATGCCGGCGGCGTCGCCGCCCTCGGGACCGGTGACGATCGGCACGCCGACGCGCTCGGCCCAGGTGCGCAGCTGACCGATCGCGGCGGCGCGGAAGGTATCGCCCGCCGCGAGCATGACGGCGTAATCCTGCTCCATGAACAGGTGCGCGAGCTTGGCGATCGTGGTCGTCTTGCCCGAGCCGTTGACGCCGATGACGAGGATCACCTGCGGGCGCGGGAAGGCCTCGATCTCGATCGGGCGCGCGACCTGCGCCAGCACCTTCTCGACCTCCTCCGCGACGATGACGCGGATGCCGAGCTCCTCCATGTTGCGCTCGAACGTGCCTTCCGACAATCGCGTGCGGACGCGCGTGGCGGTCTCGGGCCCGAGGTCGGAGGCGATCAGCGCCTCCTCGATCTCGTCGAGCGTGTCGTCGTCGAGCCGCGCGCCGCCAAGACCCGCGAGGTTGCCGACGAGGCGGTCGGAGGTGCGGCGGAAACCGCCGAGCAGCTTGTCGTGCCAGCTGGTGCTCATTCAGGTGTCCCAATCAGGTGGGTGGGGGTGGCCGCAGTGACGCGGGCGTTGACGATGGTGCCGACCGGCTCGGCGGTGTCGAGGCGCAGGTCGGCGAAGGCGGGAGTGTGGCCGCGGTCGCCCGGGCGCTCGATGAGGACCGCTTGGACTGTGCCGACCTGCGTCGCGAGCCAGTCGGCGCGGCGTTCAGCACTCATCGTGCGCAAGGCGGCGGCGCGGGTGCGGGCGAGGTCGGGGGCGACCTGCGGCATTCGCGCGGCGGGGGTGCGGTCGCGCGGGGAATAGGGAAAGACGTGCGCGTGGGTGATGTCGGCCTCGTTCACCATCGCCAGCGTGTTGGCGTGCGCAGGCTCGCTCTCGGTCGGAAAGCCCGCGATCAGGTCCGCGCCGATGGTGATTTCGGGTCGAGCCGCCTTCAGCGACTGCGCGAGCGCGATCACCTGCGCGCGGCTGTGGCGGCGACGCATTCGCTTGAGGATCAGGTCGTCGCCGGCCTGAAGCGAGAGGTGGACGTGCGGCATGACGCGCGGTTCTTGGCTAAGCAGCGCGGAGAGGTGGTCGTCGACCTCGGCGGGGTCGAGCGAGGAGAGGCGAAGGCGCTGGAGCCCGGGCACCTGCGCGAGCAGTCGCTCGACCAGCACGGGCAGGCGTGCGCCGCGGTCGTCGTAGCTGGTCAGGTCGACGCCGCTCAGCACCACCTCGCGCTGGCCGCGCTCGACCAACGTCGCGACGTGGTGGACGACCTCGCCGATCGGGTCCGAGCGACTGCTGCCGCGGCCCTGCGGGATCGCGCAGAAGGTGCAAGCGTGATCGCAGCCGTTCTGAACGGCGACGAAGCCGCGCGTGTGACGGCGGGGCGGAGCCGCGTTGGCGCGCGGTCCCCACGTGGTGGGGAGCAGTTTCGCGGCATTGGCGACGACGCGGTCGACCTCAGGCATCGCGGCGAAGGCGACGCGGTCCATGTCTGAGGCGCAGCCGGTCACGACAAGCTCGACTTCCGGGCGGTCGCGGCGCAGGCGGCGGATCGCGGCGCGGGTGTCCTTCACCGCCTGGTTGGTGACGCCGCAACTGTTCACCACCGCCACGTCACGGCCATCGGCACGCGCGGGCAGGAGCTGGCGGATCGCCTCGCTCTCGGCGATGTTGAGGCGGCAGCCCAGCGTGACGATCGCCTGGGGGGAAGCGGACATGAAGGGCGATCTAGGGTCGGGGAGGGGGCAAGTCCACGCCGGGCACGTGCCGGACGTGAAAAGGGCGCGGATGGCATAACCACCCGCGCCCTTCGCGTGCCTTCGGGGAAGGCAGCGTGCGATTACTCGGCCGGGGTTGCCGTCGGGCGATTGTCGCGACGCTCGGCGATACGCGCCGACTTACCCGTGCGACCGCGCAGGTAGTAGAGCTTCGCACGACGCACCGCGCCGCGGCGGACAACCGTGATCGACTCGATGTTGGGCGAGTAGAGCGGGAACACGCGCTCCACACCCTCGCCGAACGAGATCTTGCGAACGGTGAAGCTGGAGCCCATCGCCTTGTTCGAGCGCGCGATGCACACGCCCTCGTAGTTCTGGACGCGGGTACGCTCACCCTCGACCACGCGAACGCCGACGCGCAGCGAGTCGCCGGCGCGGAACTCGGGGATCTCGCGGGCGGCGGTCAGCTTGGCGATCTGCTCGGCTTCGAGCTGCTGAATCAGGTTCATGTCATTCAACCTTCGTCATCGTGCCGCGCGCCAGAGGGCGACTGGACCCGAGCGCCGGAGTGACGCTCCCACAGGTCCGGCCGCCGTAGCCGTGTATCGGTCTCCGCCTTGCGCTTGCGCCAGGCGGCGATCCTCGCATGATCCCCCGATCGCAGCACTTCGGGGATCGTGCGCCCTTCCCATTCATATGGTCGGGTATAATGCGGATATTCGAGAAGGCCGCTTTCGAAGCTTTCCTCGTCCCCGCTGGAAGCCGCGCCCATTACGCCCGGAACGAGCCGGACGCAAGCGTCGAGCAGCACCAGCGCGCCCATCTCCCCGCCTGAGAGCACGTAGTCGCCGATCGACACCTGCTCGATCGCGCGCGCGTCGAACAGGCGTTCGTCGAACCCCTCGAAGCGGCCGCACAGGATTACCGCGCCGGGGCCGGCGGCCAGCGTGCGGACGCGGGCTTGCGTGAGGGGAGCACCGCGCGGCGTCATGGCGAGGATCGGGCGGTCGTCCGCGACAGCGTCGAGCGCGCTCGCCACCACGTCGGCGCGCAGCACCATGCCAGCGCCGCCGCCCGCAGGCGTGTCGTCAACGGTGCGGTGGCGATCGGTAGCGGAGTCGCGGATGTTGACCGCGTCGAGCGACCACAGGCCGTTCGCCAGCGCGCGTCCGGCGATCGACTGTCCGAGCGGGCCGGGGAACATGTCGGGGTAGAGCGTGAGAATGGTGGCGCGAAACGGCACGGGCGGGATGGCTTCTCGATCAGGGAAGGCCATCCCCTCACGGATGACGGGCGCCGGGTCAACCGTGCGAGCGGGCACCTCGTTGCGGCGCTGACCCATCAGGCGTGCGGCGAACCCTTATTGTTCGGTGACGAACGACAGTTCTTCCGCCGGCCCGACCTTCTGTTCGCCCGCGAAGATGCGGTCGATGCGCGTCTCGATCTCGACGCGTTGTTCGCGCGAGCAATAACGGCGATAGGGGCCGATCAGCAGCTCGTCCGCGATGGCCTTTTTCACGTTGCCGAGCCCTTCCTCGCTGAGCGCGTTGCTTTTGCGCAACTCGATGCAGAGCTGGATCAGGCCGACCGCGGTCGCCTGGGCACGCAGGCCCACGTTGGTGACGTCGTTGTGAAGTTGTTTCTGCTTCTCGGACGGCTGGCCCACGACTTCTCTCCTCATGTTGATGCCGCGCTTGATCGGCGGCTTGCGGGGAATAAAGCATGGAAACGGGTGGTTGTTCAACGCGGCCTGGCGCTTGTCGTACTCGCGGTACGGTGGTGCGCGCTTGCCTGCGGAGCACGGATCGGCTAGAGGCGCGCCCACGTTCCACTGCGAACGCTTGAGCAACGCGTCCATTTGCGGCGCACGCTGGCCGGCGAGGTTTCGCCCGCCGGCGCTTTTGCGTTTGGCGGTAGGCGGTTTAGTCGGTCGCCGTCGCACGGGGTCGGCGGAAGGGATTTTTTGATGTTCGAGAGCCTCAGCGATCGTCTTGGTGGAGTGTTCGACCGGCTGCGCGGCCGTGGCGCGCTGACCGAGGCCGACGTGCGTCAGGCGATGCGCGAGGTTCGCATCGCGCTGCTCGAGGCGGACGTGGCGCTGCCCGTCGCGCGCCAGTTCGTCGACAAGGCGACCGAGGCGGCGATCGGCCAGAACGTGCTCCGTTCGGTCACGCCGGGCCAGCAGGTCGTCAAGATCGTCAACGACGCACTGGTCGAGATGCTGGGCGGCGACGACGCGGAGGCCGCCGAGCTGAAGCTGGACGTTGCGCCGCCGGCGGTCGTGATGATGGTCGGCCTCCAAGGCTCGGGCAAGACGACCACCACTGCGAAAATCGCGCGGCGCTTGTCCAAGGGATCGATCACCGGGCGCGCGACCAAGAAGGTGCTGATGGCGTCGCTGGACGTCAATCGCCCGAACGCGCAGGAACAGCTGGCGACGCTCGGCACCCAGGTCGAGGTCGCGACGCTGCCGATCGTCGCGGGGCAGCAGCCGGTCGACATCGCCCGGCGGGCGATGCAGGCGGCGAAGCTGCAGGGCTTCGACGTGCTGATGCTCGACACCGCGGGCCGGCTGCACGTCGATCAGGCGTTGATGGACGAGATGAAGGCGGTGGCCGAGGTGGCCACGCCGAACGAGATCCTGCTCGTCGTCGATTCGCTGACCGGTCAGGACGCGGTCAACGTCGCGCAGAACTTCTCCGAACAGGTGCCGCTGACGGGCGTCGTGCTGACCCGCATGGACGGCGACGCGCGCGGTGGCGCCGCGCTGTCGATGCGCGCGGTCACCGGCAAGCCGATCAAGTTCGCGGGCGTCGGCGAGAAGATGGACGCGCTGGAAGCCTTCCAGCCGAGCCGCGTCGCCGGGCGCATCTTGGGCATGGGCGACGTCGTCAGCCTGGTGGAGCGCGCCGCCGAGGCGATCCAGCAGGAAGATGCCGAGCGGATGACCGCGCGGCTCGCCAAGGGTCAGTTCGACCTGAACGACCTGCGCGCGCAGCTGAGCCAAATGCAGCGGATGGGCGGGCTCGGCGCGCTCGCGGGCATGTTGCCGGGCATGAAGGGCGCGCAAAAGGCGATGGCGTCGGGCGCGGTGGACGAGAAGATCCTGTTGCGCATGGACGCGATGATCACGTCGATGACCGCCAAGGAGCGCGCCAAGCCCGAGCTGATCAACGCCAAGCGCAAGATCCGCATCGCCAAGGGTTCCGGCACCAACGTGCAGGAGGTCAACAAGCTGTTGAAGATGCACCTGGAAATGCAGACCGCCATGAAGAAAATCAAGAAGATGGGCGGGATGAAGGGCTTGCTGGGGATGCTCGGCAAGGGCGGTCTGGGTGGCCTGGGCAACGCGCTGGGTGGCGCGGAGCTGGGCGACATGATGTCCAAGGCGGGCGGACCGGGCGGAAGCCTGGCGGGCATGCCGGGGTTGCCTGCGCCAGGTGGTCCGGGCGGGCTGCCGGGGCTGCCCGGCGGGTTCAAGTTCAAGAAGTAAGTTTCACGTGCCCGCCGCGGCGGGCGTCACAATCGAAGAAGGAAGAAGACTAACATGGCACTGAGCATTCGTTTGTCGCGTGGTGGCTCCAAGAAGCGTCCTTATTACCGCATCGTCGTTGCCGATGCGCGGTCCCCTCGTGACGGCAAGTTCATCGAGAAGATCGGCAACTACAACCCGCTGCTCGCCAAGGACGACGAGAAGCGCATCGTGCTCGACGCCGAGCGCGCGAAGCACTGGATCGGCGTCGGCGCGCAGCCGACCGATCGCGTCGCCCGCTTCCTCGACGTCGCCGGCGTCAAGGAGCGCGCTGCACGCAACAACCCGAACAAGGGCAAGCCGGGCGAGAAGGCGACCGAGCGCGCCGAGGAGCGTGCGGAGAAGCTGAAGGCAGCGCAGGAAGCAGCCAACGCCCCGGCCGAGACCGAGACGGCGGAGGCCTGAACCTGATCGTCCGGCCGGTCATCGTGCCGGCCGGCACCGGATCGGTCATCGTGCGTTCCCTTTGTGCAACGAGAGGAACCTGCCTTGACCGATCCCGATACGCAGACGCAGCCGGACGAGCATGAAGACGCCACGAACCACGGTATCTCGGCCACCGAACCCGCCGAAGGCAGCGACGACGCAGCCGGCCGCGACGAAGGCTCCCCCGCGCCCGAGTGATGCGGGGAAGGCTCCGGCCGGCGACGTGGCGACACGCGCTCCGGCCGCGGCCGCAATCGTCGCATCGGGTCAGGTGGTGCTCGCCGCAGTGATTGGCGCGCACGGTGTGGGCGGCGAGGTGAAGCTCAAGGTCTTTGCCGAGCAGATCGAGGCGCACCGCTCGTTCAACGACGGCGCGCTGACGATCGTGACATTGCGCAACAACATCGCCCGCTTCGCCGAAGTGACCGACCGCAACGCCGCCGAGGCGATGCGGGGAACGTTGCTGACGGTGCCGCGCGCCGCCCTGCCGGCATTGGACGAGGGCGAATATTATCATGCCGACTTGATCGGCCTGTCCGCAGTGTCGACCGCGGGCGACGCTCTAGGGCAGGTCGTGGCGGTGGAGAATTTCGGCGCGGGTGACGTGGTCGAGGTCGAGCGGCCGTCCGAGGACGGGCGTCCGGGCAAGCGTTTCATGGTGCCGATGAGCGCGGTGCCTGAATGGAATGAACAACGTCTGGTGATCGACGCCGCGTTCGTGGAGTGACGTCGCGGCTGCGGCTGCGGCTGCGGCTGCGGCTGCGGCTGCGGCTGCTGAGGGTGTAAGCCGATCTGCCTCGCGAAGCTGGGGGTCGGACATGACGCGTGCGCTCGCCTCGTCCTGAACTGATCGAAGGCAGTCGGCCGCGCGCTCAAGTCTGCCGTGGCCCATGTCTCGAGCTAAATGTGGCGCGTGCGCTGTGTCACAAGCCGGGGCGTTCGCCAGAAACAGCAAGGCAGCGGGATACCGGTTCAAGGCTGGGATGACGAACGTTCCGCCTTAGTCGTGACGCTGTGGTCGGATGACCTCTACGATACGGTCGTTCGGCTGTAGCTGTCGTGCTTCCGTGTCCCAGAAGCCGTAGGATCGAACGCCACGGTAGAGGCGTAGTGCCTTCCCCGTGCTGATCGCGTCGAGCGGGTGGCCGACTTCGGCGGCGGTGACGACGCGTTCGCACAAGGCGACCTGACCGTGGATGTTGGCGAGGTCGGCGAGGCAGTCGGCAACGTGGCGGCCCTGCGTCGAGCTCGCGAGTAGCAGTCCGGCGAAGCTCGCAGGATTGATGACGGTGTTGGCGCCCGCCTGCCGCGCGAGCGGTTCGTTCTCGTCGGCGCGGATCACGACGCTGATCGGCACGTCGGGCGCGATGCGGCGCGCGGTCAGCACGATCAGGATCGAGGTGTCGTCGCGACCCGCGGCGACGATCATCGCGCGGGCGCGGTCGAGTTGCGCTGCCTCCAGCGTGGCATTGTGGGTGGCGTCTGCCTCCATCACCGCGGCACCGACCTTTTCCGCCGGTTCGAGTGCGGCGGCGTGCTGGTCGATCACGACGATCTGCTCGACGGGCATGCCGCGGCGGATCAGCTCGCGCGCCGCCTCTTGCCCCGCATCGCCGTGACCGGCGACGACGACGTGGTCGTGCAAATTCTGCTGGATCAGGCGCATGCGCAGGCGGTCCCAGACGCGGCGGAGCAGGAAGTCATAAGCGGTCCCCAGGAAGATCAGCCACACGAACAATCGGATCGGCGTGACGACGAAGGTGTCGAACAGTCGCGCCTGCGGCGTGACCGGCACGATGTCGCCGTAGCCAACCGTGGTGACGGTGATCATTGTGAAATACAGCACGTCGACGAAGCTGATCGCGCCGTCCACATTGTCGCGCAGACCGTCGCGATCGAACCAGTGAACCGCCAGCGCGATGCTGATCAGCCCGAGTGCCAGCAGCAGCCGCCACGCGACCGGCACCCAGGCGGGCGCGGTGCTGCGGCGACGCAATGCGAGCGGCTCGCGCGGTTGGGCGGGGCGCGGGGTCAGCATGCGCGCGTCGGACGCGGGTCGATCATCGCCGCAAGGGTCGTTGCTCGCTCAGCAGGTTGCGCATGGTGGTGGCAGCGACGCCGGCTTCTCCCATCGCGTGGCTGATCTGATCCAGCCCCTTCACCACGTCGCCGGCGGCGAACAGGCCAGGCACGGTGGTGCGTTGGTGGTCGTCGACCTCCAGACAGCCTTCGTCGGTCGCCTTCGCACCCGCCTCGACCGCCAAGCGCGAGCGGATGCGCGAGCCGAGCGCGGGATAGACGCTGTCGAACGCCATCCGCCCGCGTGCGGTATCGAAGGCGAGCTGGTGGCCTTCGATCGCGTAGCCGCCGCACGGTCCGTTGATGCGCGCGATGCCGGCGTCGTCGAGCTTGGCAGCGCAGGCGGGGTCGAGCGCGTGCTCGGCCTCGGGCGCGATGAGCGTGACGTCGCGGGTGTAGCTGCGCAGGAACAAGGCCTCGCGCATGCCGTGGTCGCCGGTGCCGATCACGCCGACCTTGCGGTCGGTCACCTCGTAGCCGTCACACACCGGGCAGTAGCGCAGCAGCCCGCGCGCGACCGCGGGATCGTGTACCTCGGGCGTGAGGTGGCGCGGGCGATGGTTGACGACGCCGGTCGCGAGGAGGACGGTGCGCGCGCGGTAGGTCTGGTCGCCAGCGTGGACGGTGAACGTCTCGTCGTCCTCCGGAGTAAGCCGCTCGACGCGCGCGTCCTGCCGCTCGACCCCGTATTTATCCGCCTGTTCGCGCATTCGGGCGAGCAGGTCGTTGCCGCTGATTCCTTCGGGATAGCCCGCGTGATTGCGCGTGCATGGGATCCACGACGCGCGGCTCGACCCGCAGTCGAACAAGCGCGTGCGCAGGCGGAAGCGCGTGAGGTAGATGGCGGCGGTGAGGCCGGCCGGGCCTCCGCCGACGATGATGCAGTCGTCGGTGGTCATTACGCGAGCAACACAAACTCGCGGGCGCGGTTCCACCAGCATGCGCGATAGTGGCTGACCTGGATCAACGCGGATCGACACGGTGGCATGGCCTATCGCGGTCTGGCTCGCTAAGCGGGCTGGGACAAGCCGCCGCGTGGTGGCGCGGAGGGACGAGATGCGGGCATGGTGGAGCGTGAGTCTGATGGCGGTCGCGTGCGTCGTTGGAGGCAGTGCGATGGCCGCTGACCGGCAGGTCACGCCCGCGATGCGTGGCGACACGACTGGGCAGGCGCTGACGCTGGCACGCGTGTTCGGCAGTCCCGACCTCGCCGGGCCGCAGCCGCAGTCGCTACGCTTGTCGCCCGACGGAACGCTGCTGACCTCGGTTCGCAACCGCGCAGACGAGCGGCAGCGCTACGATCTATGGGCGCTCGACACCAAGACGGGTGCGGAGCGGATGCTGGTCGACAGCCGCAAGCTCGGCAGCGGCGCGGAACTGTCGGAAGCTGCCAAGATGCAGCGCGAGCGCGATCGCTCGCTGACCGGCAAGACGGGCGTGCTGCAATATGACTGGTCGCCCGACGGGCAGAGCCTGTTGGTGCCGATCGACGGCGAATTGTTCCTGGCGGCGCGTGACGGTAGCGCCCGCAAGCTGGAGGGGACGAAGGGCGCGCTCAATCCGACGATCAGCCCGCGGGGGCGCTATATCGCGTTCGTGCGTGATCAGAATTTGCAGGTCGCGCCGCTTTCCGGTGGCGCGGCGAGGGCGGTGACCAAGGGTGGTGCGGGCACGGTCCACTGGGGCGAGGCGGAGTTCGTCGCGCAGGAGGAAATGGACCGCCGCACGGGTTACTGGTGGTCGCCCGACGAGCGCTACATCGCAGTCGAGCGGTTCGACGAGGCACCGGTGCAGGTCGCGACGCGTGCATCGATCGGCGCGGCGGGGACGAGCATCTATCAGCAGCGCTATCCCGCGGCGGGCACGCCCAACGCGATCGTCGACCTCTACGTCATGAAGCCCGACGGATCGGGACAGGTGAAGGTGGACCTCGGTTCCGACCCGGACATCTACCTGGCGCGGGTCGATTGGACGCCCGATGGCTCGGCGCTGCTGGTTCAGCGCGAGAACCGCGCGCAGACGCGGCTCGACATGCTGCGTGTCGATCCGGCGACAGGCAAGTCGAGCGTGATGTTCAGCGAGCAATCGGGCGCGAAGAGCTGGATCAACCTGACGGACGCGTACCGCGTGCTCGGTGACGGCAGCGTGCTGTGGCGGTCGGAGCGCGACGGGTTCGGGCATCTGTGGCTGTGGCGCGCGGGCACGTGGCAGCAGTTGACGAGCGGGCCGTGGGTGGTGACCGGGCTAGTCGCAGTCGACGAGGCGGCGGGGCGCGTTTACTTCCTTGGCAACAAGGACGACGTGCTGGAGCAGCAGCTCTACGCGCTCGACCTGAAGACGCGTGGGCTGACGCGATTGACCGAGCGGGGTTGGTGGAACAGCGCCACCGCCGACGGGTCGGGCTCGCGCTTCATCGTGACGCGATCGAACCCGCAGCAGCCGGCGCAGACCTATCTGGCGGACGCGAGCGGCAAGCGCGTGGCGTGGATCAACGAGAACCGCGTCGCGGGCGATCACCCGTACGCCCCGTTCATGGCCGCGCATCGGCCGACCGAGTTCGGCACGATCAAGGCGGCGGACGGCACGCCGCTCCACTGGCAGATGATCACGCCAAAGCTGGAAAAGGGACGCCGCTATCCGGTGTTCTTCCAGCATTACGGCGGGCCGCACAGCCAGACGGTCATGCGCAACTGGAACGGCGCGCTGGCGCAATATCTGGTCAGCCAGGGCTGGATCTTCTTCCAGCTCGACAATCGCGGTTCGATCAATCGCGGCAAGGCGTTCGAGGACACGATCTACCACGCGATGGGCACGGTCGAGGTCGAGGACCAGAAGGCAGGCGCCGATTACCTGAAGACGCTGCCGTTCGTGGACGCGGGCAAGGTGGCGACCTACGGCTGGTCGTATGGCGGGTACATGTCGGTCAAGATGCTGGAAAAGACACCCGGCGTGTACGCCGCTGCGGTGGCGGGCGCGCCGGTGACCGATTGGAAGCTGTACGACACGCATTATACCGAGCGCTACATGGGTGATCCGCGGCAGGTGCCCGAGGCCTATGCCGCATCGAGCGCAGTGACGGATGCGGCGAAGATCCGCGATCCATTGCTGCTGATCCACGGCATGGCGGACGACAACGTGTTTCTCGACAATTCGACCAAGCTGGCGGCCGAGTTGCAGAAGACCGCGACCCCGTTCGAGATGATGATGTACCCGGGCCAGACGCACCGCGTCGGCGGCCCCGGCATCAGCGAGCATTTGTGGACGACGATCCTAAACTTCCTCGACCGCGAGGTGAAGAATAGGCCGGCGGGCGCGAAGGGCACGGCCAAGTAAAGCTTGGTTGGCGTGGAGTGGACGCGGCGGCTAAGGCGGCGGCGATCGATTGAGGGGTTGGATTGATGGGTTACCGGGTGGTGGTCGCGGGTGCGACCGGGAATGTCGGGCGCGAGATGGTCAACATCCTGGCCGAGCGGCAGTTTCCCGCCGACGAGATCGCGGTGCTGGCGTCGTCGCGCAGCCAGGGCGACCAGATCGAGTATGGCGACACGGGTCGCATGCTCAAGGTGCAGAACATCGAGCACTTCGACCCCGCAGGCTGGGACATGGCGCTGTTCGCGATCGGATCGGACGCGACCAAGGTGTACGCGCCGAAGTTCGCCGCGGCGGGCTGCACCGTGATCGACAATTCGTCGCTGTACCGCATGGACCCGGACGTGCCGCTGATCGTGCCGGAGGTGAACGCGGACGCAATCGACGGCTATCGTACCAAGAACATCATCGCCAATCCGAACTGCTCCACCGCGCAGATGGTGGTGGCGTTGAAGCCGCTGCACGATGCCGCAACGATCAAGCGCGTGGTGGTCGCGACCTATCAATCCGTCTCGGGCGCGGGCAAGGTCGGGATGGACGAGCTGTTCGAGCAGAGCCGCAACATCTTCGTCGGTGATCCGGCTGAGGCGAAGAAGTTCACCAAGCAGATCGCGTTCAACGTCATTCCGCACATCGACAGCTTCCTTGACGACGGGTCGACCAAGGAAGAGTGGAAGATGGTGGTCGAGACCAAGAAGATTTTGGGCGCGAAGATCAAGGTCGTCGCGACCTGCGTGCGTGTGCCCGTGTTCGTCGGTCATTCCGAGGCGCTGAACGTCGAGTTCGAGAACGAGATCTCGGCGGAGGAGGCGCAGCGCATTCTGCGCGAGGCGCCGGGCGTGCTGCTCGTCGACAAGCGCGAGGACGAGGGATACATCACGCCGATCGAGGCGGCGGGCGACGACGCGACCTATGTCAGCCGCGTGCGCGACGATCCGACGGTCGACAACGGCCTGTCCTTGTGGTGCGTCAGCGACAATCTGCGCAAGGGCGCGGCGCTGAACGCGGTGCAGATTGCCGAGCTGCTCGGGCGGCGGCATTTGAAGAAGGCGGACTGACGCCGATGCGGCGCGGGGCGGCGGGGTTGATCGTGCTCCTCGCCGTGACCGCGTGCCAGCCAAACCCGCGCAACGAAATCACGACGATCGCGGGCGTCGCGATGGAGGAAGTCGCGCGCACGGCGCAGGGCCAGCGCTTGTGCGTCGACCGCGTGATTGCGCCGTGGCAGCCGGCGACGACGGCGCGGCGCGTCGACCCGCCAGCGCCGCCGGGGTATGACGATTTCTACACCACGCCGTCGTTCCTGGGCGGAGGCGGGATCAAGGGCGCTTCGATCGGTGGCGTTGCCGTGGGAACGAGTGCTGGGTGCTTCGACCTGCGTGGACCAGTGGTTATCGGCGATCGCGCGATGATCGAGGTGCATCACGCCGACACCGGCTTCAATGTCTGGCAGCGGCGGACCGATGGCGTGTGGCGGGTCGCGACCGTGACGACGAGCGTGTATGTGCGGTAACGGTGCGTCGGTTGGCGAGGTTCGCCATCTGACCGCCACCCCGGACTTGATCCAGGGTCCCGCTAACTTAGGCGGTTGCAAGAAGAAGCGGGATCCCGGATCAAGTCTGGAGTGACGAAGGTTCGAGGCGCGTGGTGCTGCGGGCAGCTTACGGCTTTCGGAGCAGGCCGACGTATTTGCCGCCGCTCTCCACCACGGCGGGCGTCAGGCCGAGCCGGGCGGCGAAGTCGCGGAAGCCGAAATTGTCCTGGATGTCGTCGGAGATGAACAAGCCGCCGGGTACCAGCGCGTTCCAGAGCAGCGGATAGCCGTACATGCGCCCGGCGTAGGTCTTGTCGCTGTCGTAGTGGACGAGGTCGACTTGGCCAGCGAAGGCGGCGAGCGCGCGGCGGATGCCGTGGCGGTCGGGTTCGCGGATCAGCGTCCAGCGGTCGCGCCACTCGGGCGGGACGACGATGCCGACGAACGGCCCGTTTCCCATCTTGGGATAGGGCATGTCGACGCTGACCAAGCGCCCGTCGGTGTCGCGGAGCGCGGCGAGCGCGGCGAGGCTGCTCCAGCCGTAAGCGACGCCGGTTTCCACCACGCGACGTGCACCCGTGGCATGGACGGCGCGGTGGATCAGGTCGAGGTCGCCGGGGCCGCCCATGCGGACGCCCGAGCGAACCGCGCGGCGCTCGCCCTCGTCGATCAGCTTAGGGTCGAGTGGTTGCGGCGCGGCCTCGGTGATGCCGACCGCGGCGAGGGCTGGTCCGATGCCGACTACGCGCTCGGCTGCCCAAGCGGCAGCGGCGTTCTTCTGTGCCTCGTGCCGCGTCGCGCCGCCGAGCCGCTGCGCGGTGAGCGCGGCCATGTGCGGCCAGAAACGCGGGCGGCGCGCGAACCAGGCGACGGTTTTCAGCTTCTCGATCATACCTGTGTCTGGTTCGGGCAAGCGTGCACGCGCATTAATGGCCGCGTCGCGAGCGGTCCTTACATCCGCTCGACGCGACCACGGGCGCGCGGTAGCCTGTTGGGCATGAGCGAGCGGATGACGGGTGGCTGCCAGTGCGGGCGTGTGCGCTACATGGTGAAGATGGAGAACGACGAGGCGTATCTGTGCCATTGCCGGATGTGCCAACGCGCGACGGGCGGGGTGGCGGCGGCGTTGAAGCAGGTGGCACGTGACGCGGTGACGTGGACGCGCGAGCCCGATCGATATGCTTCCTCGCCGATCGCGCGGCGCGGGTTCTGCGCGCGCTGCGGCACCCCGCTGACGTTCGAATATGTGGAAGGGTCCACCAAGATCGACCTGACCGTCGGCAGTTTCGATGATCCGTCGCGCTTTCGCCCAAAGACGCATTTCGGGTGGGAGAGCCATCACGCAGGTTGGCTCGACACCACGGGCTTGCCACATCTGCGCAGCGACGAATATCAGCCGCTGGTCGACAAATGGGAGAAGGTGCGTGACGCGTAACGAGGTGGAGCCGCACTTCTTCGAGAGTTTCGACGGCGCGCGGATCGCGTGGCGCGAGCTGGGCGGGGGGCGGCCGGTGGTGCTGATCCACGGTTACTTCTCCGACGCGAAGACCAACTGGCTGCGGTACGGCCACGCGGCGGCGGTGGCGGCGAAGGGATTTCGCGTGATCATGCCCGACCTGCGCGGGCACGGCGACAGCGCCAAGCCGCACGACGCCGCGAGCTACCCGGCGGACGCGCTGATGCGCGACGGGTTGGCGCTGGTCGCGCATCTGGGGCTGAGCGATTATGACCTGGGCGGCTACTCGCTGGGTGCGCGCACGACCGTCAGGATGCTGGCGAACGGGGCGACGCCGAAGCGGGTGGTGCTGTCGGGCATGGGGCTGGCGGGGATCACCTCGACCGCGGGACGAGGCGGGTATTTTCGCAACGTGCTGACCAATCTGGGCACGTTCGAGCGCGGCAGCCGCGAGTGGCTGACCGAGGCATTCCTCAAGACGACCAAGGGCGATCCGGAAGCGCTGCTGCGGGTGCTCGACACGTTCGTCGATACGCCGCGGGAGGCGCTGGCCGCGATCACGCAGCCGGTGCTGGTCGTGTCGGGTGTCGAGGACGACGACAACGGATCGGCCGCCGACCTCGCCGCGGCGTTGCCGGCGGGGAAGTATGCCGAGGTGCCGGGCAATCACATGAGCGCGGTGACCAAGCCGGAACTGGGGGAGGCGATCGCGGCTTTTCTGGCGCGGTAAGTTTGGTGGGTTTGGCCCTGCGGATTGTGAAAAGGTAGTGGGGCCCCCGGATCAAGTCCGGGGCGACGTATGGCCGGGGTAAGACCCTGTTTGATGACGCGGTCGGACGCTGATCGGGTATCGAGCCCGGTCCTCGTCATCCCCGCCTCGATCCGGGATCCCTTCGTGCCTCAGCGTCGTCTGAGCATCACCGGCAACTCGCCGCTTACCCTTTAAGCGTCAGGAATGGTGTTCTCGTCGGCGCTGCCGGCTTCGAACGACTTGGACGAGTCGGTGCCGTCGGGCTGATGCGCGGTCACGGTCGGAGTGGCGGGTTGCGGTTCCTTGGCGGCGTTCGGGAGCAGCGCGGGCTTGTAGGTGGGGCCTGACCTGGATGAACCGCGCAGTGACAGCAGCGCCGCCGTGGCAGCGGCGCCGAGCACCGCGACTCCGCCCGCGATCTTGGCCGCACCCCATTTGCCGGCGACTTTCTCGGTCGTTTCCGCAGCGGAGGTGCCCGCCTTGCGGGCGGAGGCGCGGGTGCGGCGTGCGGCAGTCTTGGTGATCTTGGCGGCGCGCTCCTCGGCGGCGGTGACCGCCTCGCTGACGTCGTGCGCGGCGTCGGCGACGGCATCGGTGACACGTTTGGTGGCGGGGGCGCGCGGCTTGGCGGCTGGTTTGGGCGTGCTGCGCTTGGACGAGCGCGGCTTGGGCGGTGCCTTGGCGGGTTTGGGCGCGGGCTTGGCGGTTGGATCGGGCGCGGCTTCGGTCGGTTTGGTCGGTGCCTTCGTCGCCGTAGACTTGGGCGCGGCGGCCTTGCGCGGCGCGCGACGGCGCGGGGTGGCGGGAGCGTTGCCCTGCGGCGGGGTCGGGGTGTCGCTCTCGTCGGCCATCGTCAGCTCCCAGCAAAAATGATTCCGCCTGCGTAACGCATGGCCCGCCGCGGGTTTCCACCGCGGCTACGCCAACCTGGATCAGTCGATCAGCGGGCCGCCATTACCGGAATGGGGGCTCGTTGAACGCGCGCAGCTTGCGGCTGTGGAGGCGGTCGCCCTCGCGGCGCAGTTCCTCGCACGTCTCGATGCCGATCCGCATGTGTTCGCTGATCGCGCGCTCGTAGAAGCGATTGGCTTGGCCCGGCAGCTTCAGCTCGCCATGCAAGGGTTTGTCGGAGACGCACAGCAACGTGCCGTAGGGGACGCGGAAGCGATAGCCCTGCGCGGCGATGGTGGCCGATTCCATATCGATCGCCACCGCGCGGCTGAGCGAGAAGCGCAATGCCGAGCGGGCGTAGCGCAGCTCCCAATTGCGGTCGTCGGTGGTAACGATCGTGCCGGTGCGCAGGCGGCGCTTGAGCTCCTCGCCCGACTGGCCCGAGATCGTCTCGGCCGCGCGGGCGAGCGCCTGCTGGACCTCGGCGATGGCGGGGACAGGAATCTCGGGTGGCAGCATGTCGTCGAGCACGTGGTCGTCGCGCAAATAAGCATGGGCGAGGACATAGTCGCCGATCCGCTGGCTGGGGCGCAGCCCGCCGCAGTGACCGATCATCAGCCACGCCTCCGGCCGCATGACAGCCAGGTGATCGCAGATCGTCTTGGCGTTCGACGGACCGACGCCGATGTTGACGAGCGTGATGCCGGTGCGGTCGTCGGCCATCAGGTGATAGGCCGGCATCTGCAACCGTCGCCACGCGCTGTCGTCGAGCATGGCGGGATCGTCGCCCGCCCGGAACATGACACCGCCCGGACCCGAGAGCGCGGTAAAGCGCGAGTCGCCGCCGACCTGGGCCGCGGCCCAGCGGACGAATTCATCGACGTAGCGGTGGTAGTTGGTAAACAGCACGTAGCGCTGGACGTGCTCGGGCGGAGTGCCGGTATAATGGCGCAGCCGCGCGAGGCTGAAATCGGTACGCAGGCCATCGAACAAGGCGAGCGGGCGCGTGCCATCGAACGAGGCCCATAGGCCGTCGGCGATCTCGTCGCCGATGTAAGCGAGCTCGGTGGTCGGGAACCAGCGCGCGAGCTCGGCGGCCGACACCTGGTCGAGGCTCAAGGCGCTGCCGGCGTCGAGCACGTAGGGGAAGGGGATCTCCTGGCGGCCGGGGACGGCGTCGACTTCGACCTCGTAATCCTCGATCAGGAAGGTCAACTGCTCGACGAGATAGTCGTGGAACAGGTCGGGCTTGGTCACGCTGATGCGGTACTCGCCCGGCGTGACAAGGCGGCCGAACGAGCGCGGCGGCGCGGTGCGCGATGGCGCGCCGGAGAAGCGGATGCGGATTTCAGGGTATGCGAACGAGCCGTCCTTGCGCCACGCCGGATCGGGTTCGGTCCGGTCGGCGATATAGGCAGCGACGGCGGTTTTCAGCCGCTCGACCGATGCGGTGTAGAGGCGGTTCAGTTCGCGAACGATGTCGGCAGCAGTCATCACCAGCGATTATGCTCGCTGTGTTGCGCTTTCAAGTCCGGTGAGTGGAACGCGCCGGGCTGAGGCATGCTTGGCCGGCTCGTTGAGCCGAACGTAGTCTGGGTTCTCCGGAGCGGGCGAGGAAGCGGGATCCGGGATCAAGTCCGGGATGACGGGAGGGGGGGGGGGCACCGGATTGCCCCCTTTCGTCGCGTCAGAGCTGGCCGAGCAGGTGGTCGGCGGAGCTGACGCTGAATTCGCCGGGACCCTCGACGTTCAGCTGCTCGACCCGACCGTCGTTGACGACCATCGAGTAGCGTTGGCTGCGCGTGCCCATGCCGAACTTGCTGCCGTCCATCGTCAGGCCCAGCGCTTCGGCGAAGTCACCGTTGCCGTCCGCCAACATGGTCACACCGTCGGCGTTCGACGACTTGCCCCACGCGCCCATGACAAACGGATCGTTGACCGAAGTGCAGACGATCTCGTCGATCCCCTTCGCCTTCAGCTCGCCGTCCTTCTCGACGAAGCCGGGCAGGTGCTTGGCCGAGCAGGTCGGGGTGAACGCGCCGGGCACCGCGAACAGCGCGACGCGGCGGCCCTTGAAGTAATCGCCGGTGTCGACCGGCTCGGGGCCGTCGGCGGTCATCTTGGTGAGCTTCACCTGCGGCAGTTGCTCGCCGACGCTGATCGTCATCTTCGTTACTCCTGAGGGGCAGTTCGGCCGCGCTGTCGCAAGCACGAGCGCTTAACACAAGTCTTGGCGCACGTGGGCGCACCAGCCTAGACTGCGCAGCATGGAAGAGACGCGTTACCTGACCGGGCAGTTCCTGCTCGCCATGCCGGGGATCGGCGACCCGCGGTTCGAGCATTCGGTGATCGCGATGTGCAGCCACGACGAGGACGGCGCGCTGGGCATCGGGGTGGGCGCGATCATCAACGGTCTTGGGCTGCACGACGTGCTGGAACAATTGGAGATCGCGCCGGGTGTCGCGCCGGACGCGCCGGTGCATTTCGGCGGGCCGGTGGAGGCGCGGCGTGGGTTCGTGCTGCATTCGACCGATTGGGGCGGACAGGACACCTTGTCGGTCGCGGGGCGCTGGGCATTGTCGAGCACGCTCGACGTGTTGCGCGCGATCGCGGGCGGCACCGGGCCGGCGCGGTGGATCGTGGCGCTCGGCTACGCGGGCTGGGGCGCGGGGCAGTTGGACGAGGAACTGACGCGGCATGGGTGGCTGAACGTCGCGGACGAGGACGCGATGCTGTTCGAGACGGCGGCGGAGGAGCGCTGGCGGCGCGGGTTCCGGGTCGCGGGGGTGGACCCGCGGTTGCTGGGGATTGAGGCGGGGCGGGCTTGAGGCGGTGTTCTAAGAAGAGCGTGGCTTTGTAGAGGCTCGCGACGCGGGAGTTAATCCCGCGTCGTCGGTCGGCGCTTTGGCGCCGCCGGCCGGTTGAGTGAGGGCAGCCTGGCCCTTCGGCTAGCTGACCTCACTCGACATATAAAGATATCTTTATATTTGCCCCGTCGCGCTCGCGTCGTTAAAGCGCCGCGCATGTCGTCCGGTGCGTGTGTTCACCTTGGGCGGCCTCACACGATTGGAGAAACGCCGTGGCGACCGCCCCCGTTTTGGACAACAACGATTACGTCATCGCAGACATCGGCCTCGCCGATTTCGGTCGCAAGGAGATCGAGATCGCCGAAACCGAGATGCCGGGCTTGATGGCGCTGCGCGAGGAGTTCGGCGCGTCGCAGCCGCTCAAGGGCGCGCGGATCACCGGTTCGCTCCACATGACGATCCAGACCGCGGTGCTGATCGAGACGCTGACCGCGCTCGGCGCCGACGTGCGCTGGGCGACGTGCAACATCTTCTCGACGCAGGATCACGCGGCGGCCGCGATCGCGGCGGCGGGCATTCCGGTGTTCGCGATCAAGGGCGAGACGCTGGCCGATTACTGGGACTATGTCGGCAACATCTTCGACTGGGACGACGGTCAGGGTCAGACCGCCAACATCATCCTCGACGACGGCGGCGACGCGACGATGTTCGCGCTCTGGGGCGCTAAGCTCGAGCGCGGTGAGAGCTTCGGCGAGCCCGAGAACGCCGAGGAAGTCGAGTTCCAGCGCGCACTGAAGGCGTTCATCGCGAAGAAGCCGGGTTACCTGACCGCGACGGTCAAGAACCTGAAGGGCGTGTCGGAAGAGACCACGACGGGCGTCCACCGCCTGTACGAGATCGCGAAGAAGGGCGAGCTGCCGTTCCCCGCGATCAACGTCAACGATTCGGTCACCAAGTCGAAGTTCGACAATCTGTACGGCTGCAAGGAGTCGCTGGTCGACGCGATCCGCCGTGCGACCGACGTGATGCTGGCCGGCAAGGTCGCCTGCGTCGCGGGCTTCGGCGACGTCGGCAAGGGCTCGGCTCAGTCGTTGCGCAATGGCGGCGCGCGCGTGATGGTAACTGAGATCGATCCGATCTGTGCATTGCAGGCCGCTATGGAAGGCTTCGAGGTCGTGACGATGGACGAGGCGGTCAAGCGCGCCGACATCTTCTGCACCGCGACCGGCAACGCCGACGTCATCACCGCCGATCACATGAAGGCGATGAAGCCGATGTCGATCGTGTGCAACATCGGCCACTTCGACAGCGAGATCCAGATCGCGGCACTCGACAATTACGAGTGGACCGAGGTCAAGCCGGGCACCGACCTCGTCAAGTTCCCCGACGGCAAGCAGATCATCATCCTGGCGAAGGGTCGCCTGGTGAACCTGGGTTGCGCGACCGGCCACCCGTCGTTCGTGATGTCGGCGAGCTTCACCAACCAGACGCTCGCGCAGATCGAGCTGTGGACCAAGGGTGAGAACTACCAGAACCAGGTCTACGTCCTGCCCAAGCACCTCGACGAGAAGGTCGCGGCGCTGCACCTGGAGAAGCTGGGCGTGAAGCTGTCGCAGCTGACCCCGAAGCAGGCGGGTTACATCGGCGTGCCGGTGGAAGGCCCGTTCAAGCCGGATCACTATCGCTACTGATCGCCGACCACCAGGTTGACGACGGATAGGGCGGGGCTTCGGCTCCGCCCTTTTTTGTTGCGCGTCGCGTCGGCGCAAAAGAAAGGGCGCCGCGAGGTGGTTCCTCGCGACGCCCTGATAGCAGCCTGGCGGCGGCGATCGTTAGAAGTTGAGGCGCACGCCCGCATAGTAGCGGCGGCCCAGCGGATCATAGGCGCTGGTGTACGTGTCCTGGCCCGCGTCCGCCCCGATGTCGGCGACGAACGGCGGCTTGTTGTTCAGGAGGTTGAACCCGCCGACGTAGAACTCGAAGTTCTCCGCCGCGCGGAAGCGCAGCTGCGAGTCGAGGTAGAATTGCGGGCGGACACGGTAGGCGATGTTGCTGCCCGGCCGCGCGCCGGTCAGCTGATCGTCGAGGCTCGCCTGGCCGAGCCAGGTGCCGGTGACGGTCAGGCCGACGCCCTCCAGATCATAGCCCGACTGGATCGTGAAGCGATCGCGCGACGCGCCGAGCTCACCCGCGAAATAATCGCGGTCGGCGCCGGGTGCGGGCACGGAGTAGCCGCTGATCAGGTGGGTGTACGAGCCCTTCAGGTTCAGATTACCCGCCAGACCGATGTCGGCGAGGTTGCTGCGCCAGTCGACCACCACGTCGAGACCCGACGTCTTCACACCGCCGCTGTTGATCGGCGAGGTGTTGACCTCGTCGAGCGAACCGGCGCTGTTCGGCCCGACCGGGCCCGCACGACGAACGATCTGATCGCAGAACCCTTGCAGACCACCGTTGTAGCACTGGTTGAGCGTGAACTGCAGCGGCGTGCTGACGATCGCGTCCTTGATGCGGATGTTGTAGTAATCCACCGTCACGACGAGGTTGCGCAGGCCCGCGATCGAGCGCGGGTTGATGACCACGCCTGCGGTGAACGAATCGCCCTTCTCTTCCTGCAACAGCGGGTTGCCGCCACCGAAGCTGGTGATGCCCTGGAGATCGGCCTGGCTGACCGCGAACGCGCCGCCGTTCGCCGCGATGTTGGCGAGGACGCCGGGTGCGGCGCGGCACTGCGTGCCGAGCGTGCCGCCGGTCGCGGCGGTGACGCCGATGCAGGGATCCTGCAGGCCCGAGGGGAAGTCCTGCTGCGCGGGCTGGAACAATTCGTTGATGTTGGGCGCACGCACCGAGCGCGCCTGCATGACGCGGAAACGGACGTCCTGGATCGGAGCCCACTCACCGCCGTAATTGTAGCTGACGGTGGTGCCGATGGTCGAATAATCCGACACGCGCACCGCACCGCGGACCGACAGCGAGTGGAAGAACGGCCGATCCTGAAGCAACGGCACGATCGTCTCGCCGAAGCCTTCGAATAGGTCGAAGCTGCCGCGCGTCGAGGGAAGCGCGTTGTTGCCGTTCAGCCCCTGCTGCGTCAGCAGGTCGAACTCGTTGCGGCTCGTCTCGCGGCGATACTCGCCGCCGACGCTGAAGCCGATCGGGTCGGCACCGAACAGCGAGAACAGCTTGCCCGACACGTTCGCGCCGGCAACCGTCTGCGTGACCTTGGAACTGAGCGTCGTCGGCGCCTGGATGTAAGCGGCGGCAGGTGCGAGGCTGTTGATGCCGAACAGATTGGCCGGGATGCAGCCGTCGGCACGTGCGGCGGCATCGACGCACTCGATCGCGCCGGTCGCCGGATTGCGATACGAATTCAGCGCCTGAACGAAGCGGCGGCTGTCGAACTGGCCGCTGCCGGTCTGATCGTCCTTGGTCTCGCCGTAGATGCCGTAGATCTCGTAGTTGAACTGCTGCTCTGCACCGAACTTGCCGTTGGCGCCGCCTGCGATGCGGAACAGATCGCGGTTGGAGCGGCTGGTACGCGGACCGAAGTCGCCCAGGCGACGATCGAAGTAGATGTCGCGGAAGCCGTCACCGTCCTCGTCGGTCGCTGCATTAAAGATCGCGTCGGGCACGAACGGGTTGCGGCCGAACTGATTCTCGACGTTGATGTAGCCGCCGTTCGTCAGGTTCACGAGGTCGGACGAGAGCGGGAACGCCTCGATGACGGTGCTGGCCTTGGTCTTCGCGTAATTGCCTTCAACGAAGAAGTTGAGCGCCGACGAAACCTCGAAATTGCCGCGAAGCGCCGCGGTGTAGCGCTCGACCGGGACCGCTAGGTACCGGAAGTCGGAACGGTTGAAGCCACCGCAGCTGACATCCGAGCAGTCGCGCAGGACGTTGTCGGTGCCGTAGCTGAAGGTGCGATCACCGGCGTAGAAGCGGCCGCCCGGCGTGAAGCCCGACAGCAGCGTCGTCGGCACGAACAGATCCTCGTCGCGGCCGGTCAGGTTGGCGAGGCTGGTGCGGTCAATCGCGCTCGACCCCGCCTCGGTGGAGCGGTCGCGCTTGAGCACGGTGCCCTGCTTCGAATAGCCGCCGAACACCATGATGTTGCCGCGACCGTCGGCGAAATTCTTACCCGCGAGCAGGTTGACCTGCCGGTCGAAGCCATCGCCGTACTCGGAGATGCCGGTCTGCGCGTCGAGCTGCACGCCGTCGAACTTGGTCTTGTAGACGAAGTTGACGACGCCCGCGACCGCGTCCGAGCCGTATACGGCCGAGGCGCCGCCAGTCAGCGTGTCGATGCGTTCGATGAACTGCGTCGGGATGACGTTCAGGTCGACTGCCTGGCTGCCAGGCAAGCCGGAGACGAAGCGACGGCCGTTGACGAGCACCAGCGTGCGGTCCTCGCCCAGGTTGCGCAGGTTGACGGTCGCGATGCCGGCGCCCTGCGTGGCGAAGCTGGAATTGGTGCGGCTGACGCCCGGCGTGCCGAAGGTCGGGTTCTGGAGCAGCACGTCCTGGACGTTGATGACGCCCGACTGCTGGATCTGCGCGGCGCCGATCACCTGGAGCGGCGAAGCCGCGGTTGCCGAGGGCGAGGCGATGCGCGAGCCAGTGACGACGATGTCGCCCGCGGGCTCGTCACCCTGGCCGGCGGCGCCGTTCGCCTGCGCGGCGGGATCGGTTGCGCTGACCGCGGTTGGGTCCTGCGTGTTCACGCCGCCCTGCGTCTGTGTGGCGTCGGGTGCGGTGCTGGCGGCGTCGGCGGGGGTGCCGGCCTGCGCGGCGCGTGCGGGGTTGGCTGCATCCTGCGCGAAGGCAGGTGCGGCGAAGATCACCGTTCCCGCGAGAAGCGTGGTGGCCAGCAGCCGCTGGCGCGAAGTTGATGTCATGAAACCCTCTCGATCACGTTGGTGAGGAGAGGGACAGCGCTGCTTTCCCTTCTCCGATGCGCGCGCTGTATGCGCGACAAAGGTTGCTTGATAGCTATGGCACAGATGCTGCCACGAAAATCTTACAATTGTTGCAATTGTGCAACATGCAGGGGTTTCTTGCTGGTGTCCGGCAACGCGGATAGACCAGCCACGATGCTCGTGACCCACAAGCCTGTTCGATGATCGTGCTGGGAGCGTTCGCCGCGATGGGGGTGGGTGTCGTGCTCGCGCTGTTGATCGCGGCGGGCGTGTATCTGATGGTGCAGGGGTTGCGTATGCGGCGCGCGGCGGCGGAGATGGTTCGTGCGCATGCCGAGCTAGAGGCGTTGTTGGCGGCCGCGCCGGCGCAAGCGGTGCTGGTTCGCGCAGAAGGGCGACTTCAGGTGTCGCCGCGGGTGAGCGAGTGGCTTGGCTGGTCGAGCCAGCCGCGCAGCCTGTCCGACTTGCACGCCGCCAATTGGGGATTGCCGGCCGACGATGGCGCCGCGTTGAAACGCGACGTCGACGCGGTGCTGCGCGCGTCGCGACCGTTCGAGCGTTTGGTGCGTACCAGCGACGGCGCGCGCGCGTTGCGCGTGATCGGCGAGCGGCGCGGCGATGCCGCCGTCTTGTGGTTCGCCGATGCGACCGCGAGCCAGGATCAGGTAGCACGCTCGCGCACGGAGGCAGCGGAGCTGAACGAGGCCTTTGCGGCGCTGAGTGGTCTGATCGAGGCGGCGCCGTTGCCGATGTGGTACCGCGACGCCGACCTGCAGCTAGCGATGGTCAACTCGGCGTACGTCGGCGCGGTCGAGGCGCAGGACGCTGCCGCGGTGATCGCGCGCGGGATCGAGCTGGTGGAAGGATCGGGGCAGGGTGGACCGCGCGGCGGTGCGGTTGCGGCGAAGGAGAGCGGCAAGCCGCAGCAGCGCGTGCTGCCAGCGACGATCGGCGGCGCACGGCGCGCGCTCAGGCTCTACGACGTGCCGCTGCCGGTCGGCGGCATTGCCGGCTTCGCGATCGACATCGAGGAGCTGGAACAGGCGAATGCGCGCGAGAAGCGCTTCGCGGAGGCGCAGCGCGCGATGCTCGACCGATTGTCGGCGGGCGTGGTACAGTTCGGGCGCGATCGGAGCCTGATCTTCTGCAACCAGCCGTTCCGGCGCATGTTCGCGATGCGGCGCGAGTGGTTGTCCGACCGGCCCGAGTTCGACCGCGTACTGGAACGGATGCGCGAGGCAGGGCGCGTGCCCGAGGTGCGCGACTTTCCCGGCTGGAAGGCGGAGCGGCGCGGCTGGTTCCTGAACGCCGACGGCGCGGCGGAGGAAAATTGGCATCTGCCCGGCGGCACGCATTTGCGCGTCGTGGCGCAGCCGCTGCCTGACGGCGGGCTGCTGCTGATCTTCGAGGATCGCACCGAGCAGGTCCAACTCGCCAGCGCGCGTGACACGTTGCTGCGCGTGCGCACTGCGACGTTCGACAATCTGTTCGAGGCGCTGGGCGTGTTCGCCGCCGACGGCCGGCTGCAATTGTGGAACAACCGCTTTCGCGCATTGTGGAACTTCGAAGAGGAGTTCCTGGCCGGTCACCCGCGCGTCGACGCGATCGCCGAGCGGCTGGCGCCGCAACTCGCCAATCAGGCACGCTCGGCCTTGGTGCCCGAGCTGGTGCGTTACGCGACCGCGGAGCGCAAGCAGCGCGGCGGGCGTGTCGCGCTGGCGGACGGGCGACATTTCGAGTTCGCGGCGGTGCCGCTGCCCGACGGCAACGCACTGGTGACGATGCTCGACATCTCCGACAGCCGCCGGATCGAGCAGGCGCTGCGCGACCGCAACGAGGCGCTGGAGGCGGCGGACCGCGTGAAGACCGCCTTCGTCGCCAACATGAGCTACGAACTCCGCACCCCGCTCACCTCGATCAGCGGGTTCGCCGAGATGCTGCACGGCGGCTATGCGGGGACGCTGTCGGGTGAGGCGATCGCCTATGTCGACGCGATCCTCGACTCGGTTGAGCGGCTCGGCGTGCTGATCGACGACGTGCTCGACCTGACGCAGGCGGACAGTGCGACGCTGGAGCGCGAGGACGTCGAGCTGGGTGCGGTGGTGCGCGCGGCGGCGGACGCGCTGACCGCGTCGGCGAGGCGGCACCGCATCGAGTTCGTGGTCGAGGTGCTGCGCAGCGCCGGGCGCGTCCACGTCGACCGCCGCCGTATCCGCGAGGCGGTGGAGCATCTGCTGCGCCACGCGATCGGCGCGACGCGCAGCGGGGGGCGCGTGCTGCTACACGTCGACGGCGATTCGAAGCGGGCGAGGATCGTGGTGTCGGACGATGGCGCTGGGATGACCGTGGAGGAAGCGGCGCGCGCGTTCGACCGCTTCGCGCAGCCGGGCATCACGCCGGGTCAGGAGCGCGCGCTGGGGCTCGGCCTGCCGCTCGCCAAGCAGTTCGTCGAGGCGCACGGCGGCCGCGTGTCGCTGGTGAGTGAGCCCGGGCAGGGCTCGCTCGTCACGGTCGAGTTGCCGCGGCGATGAGCGGAGAGTTGTTCCTGGCCGACGCGGCGGCGACCGAGGCGCTGGGTCGGAGCCTAGCGCCCGTTCTTCGCGCGGGCGACGTGGTGCTGCTGTCGGGCGGACTGGGGATGGGCAAGACGAGCTTCGCGCGCGGCGTGCTGTCGGCGTTGGGGCTGGCGGGCGAGGCGCCGAGCCCGACGTTCGCGATTGTGCAGCCCTATGCACCGCCCGAGCTGCGGATGCCAGTCGTGCACGCCGATTTGTACCGGATCGAGGATGCGGGCGAGCTCGACGAACTGGGGCTGGATGACGCGCTGTACGACTCGGCGCTGCTGGTCGAGTGGCCGGAGCGCGTGCCGGCGCATTTCTGGCGCGATCCGCTGCTGCTGACCTTTGCCGCCGGGCAGTCGGGCGGGCGCCGCTTGACTTGGCACGCGTCGGCGGCATGGGAGCGGCGATGGGCACCGAGATGAATTCTGGCGACATGACCCCACCGGCGCACGCCGCCGCGTTTCTGGACAGCGCTGGTTGGCACGGCGCCACAATCAAGCCGTTGGCGGGTGACGCCTCGTTCCGACGTTACTTCCGCGTCGAGGCAGGGGGGCGTGGCGCGGTGCTTATGGACGCGCCGCCGCCGCACGAGGACCCGCGTCCGTTCATCAGCGTGGCGCAGTGGCTGAACGAGCGCGGCTTTGCTGCTCCTGCGATCCACGCGATCGATCTCGAGCACGGGCTGGTGCTGCTGGAGGATTTCGGCGACGTGCGTATGCGCGAAACGGTCGACGCCGACGCCGACGCGCTGATGCCGCTCTACTCGGCCGCGGTCGACGTGCTGGTCGAACTGCACCGGCATCCCGCGGGTGAGTGGCGGGCCTATGATCTGGCCGAGTTGCAGCGTGAGGCGGGGTTGCTGGTCGAGTGGTACTGTCCGGCGATCCAGCTTGCGATCGATGCCGAGGGTTACCGCGCGGCGTGGGACGAGGTGCTGCACCATGCGCTGACTGAGCAACCGGTGACCGTGCTGCGCGATTATCATGCCGAAAATCTGATGCTGGTGGGTGCGGAGCGTTCGCTCGGGCTGCTCGACTTCCAGGACGCGCTTGCAGGGCATCCGGCATACGATCTGGTGTCATTGTTGCAGGATGCGCGGCGTGACGTGGAGCCGTCGATTGAGGATGCGATGCTGGCGCGCTACACCGCCGCCACCGGAGCGGGAGCGACGTTCCTCGATGCCTATCACGTGCTGGGCGCGCAGCGGAATGCGAAGATCGTCGGCATCTTCACGCGGTTGTGGCAGCGCGACGGCAAGCCGCGCTATCCGGCATTGTGCCCGCGCGTCTGGGCCTATCTGGAGCGCGACTTGAGCCATCCTGTGCTGGCACCCGTCGCGCGCTGGTTCGACGCGAACATCTCGCCCGAGCTGCGCGGCGACCCGATGCTGGTGCGCGGGGGCGCGGCGTGACGCGGCCGCGCTACATCCGACCGGTGCCCGACGCCGGCGTGCCCAAGATCGCGATGGTCATGGCGGCGGGGCTGGGCAAGCGGATGCGCCCGTTGACCGCGCTGCGTCCGAAACCGCTGATCCCGGTCGCGGGCAAGCCGTTGATCGATCACGTGTTCGACCGGCTGCGCGACGCCGGCGTCGAGCGTGCAGTGGTCAACGTCCATTACCTCGCCGACGCGCTGGAGGCGCACGTCACGCACCGCGTTTCCGGGCTGGATATCGTGGTGTCGGACGAGCGCGCGCAATTGCTCGAGACTGGCGGCGGCCTGGTCAAGGCGCGGGAGCTGTTGGGTGAGGAGCCCGTGCTGGTCGTCAACAGCGACAATCTGTGGCTGGATGGGCCGACCGACGCGATCCGGTTGCTGGCGTCGCAGTGGGACGACGCGGCGATGGACGCGCTGCTGCTGCTGGTGCCTTATGCCCGCGCGCACAATCATCGCGGGCAAGGTGACTTCCACATCGATGCGGCGGGGCGGATCACCGGGCGACGCCGCGCGAGCCGGGTCGCGCCGTTCGTCTATACCGGCGTGCAGATCCTGTCGCCGCGCGTGATCGCCGACTGGCCCGAGGGTCCATTCTCGACCAACCTGTTCTGGGATCGCGCGATTGCCGCCGGGCGCGCGTTCGGCGTGGTGCATCAGGGATTGTGGTTCGACGTCGGCACGCCGGGCGCGATCGCGCGGACCGAGGCGATCCTGGCGGATGGCTGAGCGCCGGTGAACGAGGCGCGCGGGCTCCACCTTTTTACCATTCCGGCGCACCGGGCGATCGCCGATGCTGCGGTGGCGGGATTGCTGCGGCGGTTCGGCGGTGATCGGCTGACGCTCGCGCGCGGCCTCGTGCTGGTGCCCAACAACCGCGCCGGGATCGCGATGACGCGCGCGTTCGTGCGCGCGAGCGGCGGTGCGCTGCTGCTGCCGCGGATCGTCAGTCTGGCGGGCGATGACTTGGGCGAGGCGCTGGGTGCCGCACTCGACCCCGCGGGCGTCACGCCGCTGCTGCCGCCCGCGATCGACCCGCTCCAGCGCCGCATGGTGCTCGCGCGCATGGTCGAGGAGGAGCGCGCGCGAGTCGGGCACCCGGTCGATGCGGCGGAAGCGGTGCGGCTGGCGGGCGATCTGGCGCGGACGCTCGACCAGTTGATTGTCGAGGAGGTGGACCCGAAGCGGCTGGCCGAGATCGATCCGGGCGAGGGGCTGACCGAGCATTGGCAGCGCGCACTGGAGCTGTTCCGCATCGTGCTCGATCGCTGGCCCGCCGAGCGCGACAGGCTGGGCCGGATCGAGGCGGGCGTGCGGCGCATCAAGCTGCTCGACGCGCAGGCGGCGCGCTGGCGTGAGACGCCGCCGGGCGGGTTCGTCTGCGCGGTCGGTATCACCGACCCTGCGCCCGCGATCGCGCGGCTGCTGCGCGTGGTGGCGGGATTGCCGCAGGGAATGGTCGCATTCGCCAACCTCGACACGCGGATGCCCGAGGAGGAATGGGAGGCGCTGGGCCCGCATCTTCCCGACCCGGTGACGGGCATGCGGCGGCGCGCGATCGAGGTGCATCCGCAATTCCACCTGAAGCTGATCCTCGACCGCATGGGGGTTGGACGCGGCGAGGTCAGGACCTGGGTCGGCGGCAGCGACCATGACGCGAGCGCAGTGCGTGGGCGCGCGATCGCCAACGCGCTGGCGCCGGCCGACTTCACCGGCAAGTGGACCGACCTGGACGCGGCCGAGCGGCGGCTGACCGGGGTCGAGGCGGCGGAGCTCGCCACTCCGGCGGAGGAAGCTCAGGCGATCGCGCTGGCGATGCGCGAGTGGATCGAGCAGCCTGGGCGGACCGCGGCGCTCGTCACCCCCGATCGTGCGCTCGCGCGGCGGGTGGCGGCGCATTGCGCGCGCTGGAATATTCCGATCGACGACAGCGCGGGGCGTGCGCTGTCGATCCTGCCGCCGGGCACGCTGCTGCTCGCGATCATCGAGGCAGCGGCGCAGGATTTCGCACCGATGGCGCTGCTGACTTTGCTCAAGCATCCGCTGGTCAGAAGCGGCGACGCGCGCGGGCGTTGGCTGGAGGGGGTGCGCCGGCTCGACCGTGCGCTCCGCGGACCGCGCCCGGCGCCGGGGCTAGCCGGCATCACCGCGCATCTGAACGACGGGCCGGAGCGCGAACGCGAGTTGCGCCGCGCCGCGCTGCCGTGGTGGGAAGAAGCGCGCGCGCTGCTGGAGCCGGTCGCCGCCGTGTTCGGGCGCGGAACGTCGAGCTTGCCCGAACTGGTCGCGGGATTGCGCGAGTCGGCGCAGGCGCTCGCCGGGGACGAG
This sequence comes from Sphingomonas hominis, assembly GCF_013328205.1. Lineage (GTDB taxonomy): Bacteria > Pseudomonadota > Alphaproteobacteria > Sphingomonadales > Sphingomonadaceae > Sphingomonas > Sphingomonas hominis. The sequence goes on from NZ_JABULH010000001.1 coordinate 584,450, forward strand.
GTGTGGCGCGGTCCGGCGGGGCGGTGCGCGGCCGAGTTGCTGACCAACCTGGAGCGGCAGGCGCCGCTCGGCCCGGCGAACGCATCGGCGGCGGGGTTCGCGCCACTGCTGCGCTTGCTGATGGATGAGGTCGCGGTCAGGCAGATCCAGGGCGAGCATCCGCGGCTGGCGATCTACGGTCTGATCGAGGCGCGGTTGCAGACCGCCGACCTGATGATCCTGGGCGGGTTGAACGAGGGCGTGTGGCCGGGCAACCCGCCGCCCGACCCGTGGCTCGCGCCGCGCATCCGTGCCGAGCTGGGGCTATCGGGATTGCAGCGCGCGATCGGCACCGCGGCGCACGATTTCGGACAGGGGCTGGGTGCGCCGCGGGTGCTGATCACGCGCAGCCGGCGCGACGCGCGCAGTCCGGCGCTCGCGTCGCGCTTCTGGTTGCGGCTGGAGGCGATGGCGGGCGAGCGCTTCGTGCGCGCGCATCGGCTGGAGCGGTGGACGCGGCTGCTCGACGACGGCGCGACGCCCAAGCCGGCGGAGCGGCCCGCGCCGAGCCCAAGCGCCGGGCTCAGGCCGACCAGCATCTCGGTCACCGAAGTCGACCGGTTGAAGGCCGATCCGTTCGCCTTTTACGCGCGGCGTATTCTTAAACTAATCCCGCTCGACGCGGTCGATGCCGATCCGAGTGCGGCGTGGCGCGGCACCGCGGTCCACGGCGTGCTGGAGGAATGGGCGGAGCACGACGCGTGCGCGCCCGACCGGCTGGTGCCGCGTGCGCTGGCGATGCTCGACGATCCCGCGGCGCACCCGCTGCTGCGCGCACTCTGGCAACCGCGGCTGATCGCGGGGATCGAGTGGATCGCCGCGACGATGCAGGCGAACCGTGCCGAGGGGCGCGATATCCTGGCTGCCGAGGGCCAGGGGAACACGATGCTGTCGGGGATCAAGCTGACCGGCCGGTTCGACCGTGTCGACCGCGCCGCGGACGGGTCGATCATCGTCGTGGACTATAAGACCGGCAAGGCGCCGTCGGTCGCGGCAGTGCGCGGCGGGTTCAACCTGCAACTGGGGCTGCTCGGCGCGATGGCGGAGGAGGGCGCGTTCGAGGGCGTTGAGGGCCGCGCGGGCGGGTTCGAATATTGGTCGCTCGCAAAGGGACGCGACGGGTTCGGCGCGGTGACCAGCCCGGCCGATCCGGCGGGCAAGAACGGGCGCATCATGACCGACGATTTCACCCGCGCCGCGCGCGACAGCTTCGCCGAGGCCGCGGCGCGCTGGCTGACCGGCGAGGAAGCGTTCGTCGCCAAGCTGCACCCGGAGTTCGCGCCGTTCGCCGAATACGACCAGTTGATGCGCCGCGACGAATGGTATGGCCGTGAACGCTGACGCGCTCGCGCCATTGCCGGCGTTGCAGGGTGACCAGCAGCGCGCGAGCAACCCGGACGCGCATGTCTGGCTGTCCGCCTCGGCCGGGACGGGCAAGACGCAGGTGCTCGCCGCCCGGGTGTTCCGCCTGCTGCTGGGCGGGACCGATCCGTCGGCGATCCTGTGCCTGACCTTCACCAAGGCGGGCGCGGCGGAGATGACCGCGCGGATCAGCCGGCGGCTCGCCGCCTGGGTGCGGATGGACGACACCGCGCTGTTCTCGGACCTGCGGGCCTTGGGCGAGCCGGGCGATCCGCGGCAGATCGCGCGCGCGCGGACGCTATTCGCCAAGGTGCTCGATGCGCCCGGCGGCGGCCTGCGTATCCTGACGATCCACGGCTTCTGCCAGAGCCTGCTCGCGTCGTTTCCGGTCGAGGCGGGGTTCGTCCCCGGCTTCCGCCCGATCGAGCCGCGCGAGGAAGCGCTGCTCAGGCGGCAGGCATTGTCCGACATGCTGGTCGCCGCCGAGCGCGAAGGACGCGACGCGCCGGTCGCGACGATCGGCGCGCTGAGCGTCCGGCTGGGCGAGCAGGGGGCGGAGCAGTTCCTGCACGAGTGCGCGCGCGCCGGCAGCGCGCTGGAGGCGCTGCCGAGCGGGGTTGCCGCGTTCATCCGTGGTGCACTGGGCGTGCCGCTGGGCGTCATCGCGGCGCACGTGCGCGAGCGCTGCGCGGGGCTGGACGAACAAGCGATCCGGCGCGTCGCCGCGGCCAACGCAGCCTGGGGGACGGCGACCGGGTTGAAGCACGCCGACACGGTCGCCGAATGGCTCGCGGCGGACGCGGCGGGACGGGTCGAGCAACTGGGCGCGTTGATGGCGGTGGTGCGCACCGGCACGGGCGAGCCGCGCAAGGCGTCGGCGAAGCTGATCGCGGCGGAGGCCGATTACGTCGCGCTGGCTGAGGAGCTCGGCAACGCGTGCGCCGACCTGTTAGGTTTGCAGGTACGCGCCGCCTACGCCGATCTGCTCGGCTCGACGCTGGAGGTCGGGCGCGAGTATGCGCGCGGCTATGCGGCGGCGAAGCGGCGGGCGGGGGCGGTCGATTTCGACGATCTGATCCGCGCGACGGTCAACCTGCTCAGGCAGGAGGGGATCGGCGATTGGATCCGCTACAAGCTCGATCAGATCACCGAGCACGTGCTGGTCGACGAGGCGCAGGACACCAACGTCGCGCAGTGGACGATCATCCGCGCGCTGGTGGACGAATATTTTGTCGGGCGCGGCGTCTATGCGCCCTCGGTCCGCACATTGTTCACGGTCGGCGACACCAAGCAGGCGATCTTCGGCTTCCAAGGCACCGATCCCGTCAACTTCATGGCGGCGGAGCGCTATTTCGAGATGCGCGCGGCGATGGTCGCTGGCGACAACGACATGCCGGCCGATGAGCGCGGGCTTCCGTTCGATCGCTTGTCGCTGGTCGACTCGTTCCGCTCGACCGCGCCGGTGCTCGAGTTCGTCGACGCGGCGATTAAGCAAGTCGGCCCGGCGCAGTTCGCGGGTGAGGATGCGATCCCGCCGCACGGCAGCCGGATCGCCGGGCCGGGGCAGGTGATGCTGATCCCTGCGATCGCCGCCGGCACGAGTGAGGCGGAGGAAGGCGGCGAGGAGGGCTGGATCGACGACGCGGTGCGCGCCAACGCGACGCGGATCGCGAAGCTGGTGCGCGGCTGGCTTGATGGCGGATTGATGCTGGAGAGCAAGGGGCGTGCGCTGCGGCCCGAGGACGTGATGATCCTGGTCAAGCGGCGCGGCGAGCTGGCGCAACTGCTCGTCGCCAGGCTCTATGCCGAGGGTGTGCCGGTCGCGGGCGTCGATCGGTTGCGGTTGAGCGCGCCGCTGGCGGTGCAGGATCTGCTCGCCGCGATCCGCTTCGTGCTGCAACCCGACGACGATCTGAGCCTCGCCAGCCTGCTGGTCTCGCCGCTGATCGGCTGGACGCAGGACGAGTTGCTGGCGCGCGCGGTGCCGCGCAAGGGGACGTTGTGGCGACACCTGAGCGAGACGGTTCCGTCGCTGCTCGGCGACCTCGAGCTGATGCTGGCGCGTGCCGACTTCCGCACGCCGTACCAGTTCCTGGAGATAATTCTGTCGGGGCCGCTGGAGGGACGGCGCAAATTGCTGTCGCGGTTGGGCGAGGAAGCGCGCGATCCGATCGAGGAGCTGCTCAACGCCGCGCTCGATTTCGAGACCACGACCACCCCATCGCTGCAACGCTTCCTCGATTGGTTCGAGCGCGACGAGGTGGAGATCGTGCGCGACGCCGCTGCGCCGCTCGATGCGGTGCGGGTGATGACCGCGCATGGGGCGAAAGGACTGCAGGCGCCGCTCGTCATCCTGGCGGACGCGACCGCTGACCCCGACTCGGCACCGCGCTCGACCGTGATGTGGCAGCCGGGTGGGCTCGACGAGCCGATCCCGGTGTTCCGCCCGCGAAAGGCCGAGCGCGCGGGCGAGATCGACGCGGCGCTGGCCGAGACGGAGCGGCGCGAGCGCGAGGAGCATTGGCGGCTGTTCTACGTCGCGGCGACGCGCGCGGAGGAGCGGCTGGTGGTGACGGGTTCGCTCAGCGCCAAGTTGAAGGGCGAGGCACCGCCGGCGAGCTGGTACGCGGTGACCGAGCGGACGCTTGATGCGCTGAATGTGGCTAAGGCACACGGCGAGCCGCGGGTGTTTCACGGCACCGAGCCGCGGGCGCCGGTATCAGTGCGCCGCACGAAGGCGGCGGAAGCGCGCGACGAACTGCCGCTGCCCGCCTGGGCGCGCACGCCGGCGCCCGAGGAGCAGCGTCCGCCGCGCCCGCTCGCGCCCTCGTCGCTGGGCGAGGACGACGCAGGCGACGCGCCGCCGACGTCCGAGATGCAGGCCGCGGCCGAGCGGGGCACGCTGATGCACGCGCTGTTCGAGCGGCTGCCCGCGGTCGCGCCGGCGACGCGAGAGGCGGCGGCGGATGCATGGCTCGCCTCACGTGAGGTGCCGGTGGCAGACCGGCCGGCGATCGTCGCGCCCGTGTTGCGCGTGCTCGACGATCCCGCCTTCGCCGATCTGTTCGGGCCCGAGGCTCTGGTTGAGGCGCCGATCAGCGCGGTGTTGCAAAACGGGCGCGTCGTCTCGGGCACGGTCGATCGGCTTTTGATCGACGAGGCTCGCGTGCGCGTGATCGACTACAAGACCGGGCGGCAGGTGCCACGCGACGCGTCGGCGGTGCCGGACTATCACCTGAAGCAGATGGCGGCGTATCAGGCGGCATTGGCGGTGATCTTCCCTGATCACGCAGTCGAGGTCGCGCTGTTGTATACCGGTGGTCCGGTGCTGATCCCGCTCGACGATGCGGCACTCGCGCGCGGCAAGCGCGGCTTGGCGGCGGCGGAGCAAAGCTTGGTCGCGGATGGTTGAGCGCTGGCCGCGCGCATCCTAGATGCTGGGCAACACAAGGAGTTTACGATGGCTACCAAGAAGATCACCGACGCCAGCTTCCAGAACGACGTGCTGTCGGCCGACAAGCCCGTGCTGGTCGATTTCTGGGCCGAGTGGTGCGGGCCGTGCAAGATGATCGGGCCGAGCCTGGAGGAGCTGTCCGACGAGTTGGGCGAGCAGGTGACGATCGCCAAGATCAACATCGACGAAAACCCCGATGCGCCCGGCCAGTACGGCGTGCGCGGTATCCCGACGATGATCCTGTTCAAGGGCGGTGTGCCGGCCGCGACCAAGGTTGGTGCGGAGCCCAAGGGTCGCATCAAGGCTTGGCTTGAGGGCGAGCTGGCGTGATCCTGGCGGCGCTGCTGCTCCAGGCAGCAGCGCCGGTTGATCCTTGCGCTTGGGGGCCGGTGTCTGCGCCGCGCCGCATGACTGGTGTGTTCGTAAACGAGTTCGAAGCGCAGCGTTTCTACGAGAATGGTGACGTTGCCGTGATATCGCGGATGACGCCGTTTGCATGGTTCAACCGCGACAAAGCGCGGCAGCACGCCTCCGTCGGACTGTGGCCGTTGGACCATGTATTCCGGGTCGAATTCATCGGTGTCGAGCGCGCGGCATCGATTGAAACGTTCAACCGACACGGCCCTTGTCCGCCTACCTCCGGCCAGGCGAGCGATATCGACGTGATCGAGATTGTCGCGCAGGAAGACCTTGGACCTGCCTCCGACATCCTGCCAATGCGGCGACGCTGATCGGCACGTAGTCGTCGGGCGATTAGGCCAGCGGTTGGCCGAGGACGCGCGCGCCGCACTCCCACATTTCATGAGACGCTGCCGCGAGCAAGCCCTTGCCGGTGTCGGTCGAGCGATAGGGCTGACCGTCTGGGCGCGCGATGTGGCCGCCGGCTTCGGTCAGGAACAGCGATCCCGCGGCGTGATCCCAGGGATAGATGCGCTCGAACCGCGCGATGTCGTGCGTGCCGTCGACCAGCGCGGCATATTGCGCCGCCGCGCAGCGTAGGCCGTGGCGCAGGTCGAGCACGCCAGCGGCCGCGGTCTCGATTGCGGCGGCTTCTCCGGGTGAGAACCAATAATTGGAGTAGGTCGCGACCGGCACTCGGTCAGTCGGGCGCGCGGCCGTGACCCGCACGCCGTCAATGAACGCGCCAGCGCCGCGCCGCGCCGAGCATAGCCGCTTCGTAACGGGCGCGTAGATCCAGCCGGCTTGCGTGACGCCGTCTTCGACCAGCGCGACCATCATGCCGAATGGCTCGCGGCCTTCCGCGAAGTTGTTGGTCCCGTCGAGCGGGTCGACCAGCCAGACGCGGCCGTGTCCGACCGTGTCGATCAGCGACGGGTCGGCCGACGCGGCTTCCTCGCCGACGACGCGCGCGTGCGGATCTAGCCGTAGCAGTTCGTCAGTGATGATCGCCTCGCTCTCGCGGTCGGCGATCGTCACCCAGTCGCCGGGCGTCTTCTCCGCGGTGTCGGCAGCGCTGAGGCGGCCGAAGCGCGGCAGGATCACCTCCGCGGCGACGCGTTCGAGCAATCGGAGGATGGTCTGGTCGAGCGCGTCCACCGGCATTCAGCTACGATAGTCGGCGTTGATCGAAATGTAGCCGTGCGTCAGGTCGCAGGTCCACACGCGCGCGGTGCCGTCGCCGAGCCCAAGGTCGACGCCGATCTCGATTTCCTGACCTTTCAGGTGCGCGGCGACCGGTGCCTCGTCGTAGCCCTCGACCGCTAGCCCCGCGCTCGCCACCTGCGTCGCGCCGAAGCGGATCGACAGCCGGTCACGCTCGGCCGGCTCGCCGGCCTTGCCGACGGCCATGACGACGCGGCCCCAGTTCGCATCCTCGCCCGCGATCGCGGTCTTGACCAGCGGTGAGTTGGCGATGCTCATCGCGATGCGGTGCGCCGAACGGTCGCTCTCTGCGCCTTCAACGGTGATCTCGATCAGCTTGGACGCGCCTTCGCCGTCGCGAACCACCAGCAGCGCGAGTTGGCGGCATACGTCGGCAAGCGCGGCGCGGAACGCGTCGGCGCCCGCGTCGTCGTCGCTGGCGAGCGGGGTGTTACCCGCTTGGCCGGTCGCGAAGGCGAGCACGGTATCGCTGGTCGAGGTATCGCCATCCACCGTGATGCACGAGAAGCTGCGCTCGTTCGCGGCTGACAGCGCAGCTTGGAGGTAGCCCGGCGTGACCGCGGCATCGGTGAAGATGAAGCCGAGCATCGTCGCCATGTCGGGCGCGATCATGCCTGATCCCTTGATGATCGCGGCGATCGTGACCGTGCGGCCATCGACGATTGCGGTCGCGCTCGCGCCCTTGGCATAGGTATCGGTGGTGGCGATCGCGTCGGCGGCGTCGCGCCAGCCGGTCGGGGCCGCGGCAAAGGCGGCGTCTAGCCCGGCCTCGGCCTTGTCGATCGGCAGCGGCACGCCGATCACGCCGGTCGAGGCGATGAACACGTCGGACGGCTGGCAGCCGAGCTGGCTCGCGGTACGCGCTGCGATCGCCTCGACCGCGGCGCGCCCGCGATTGCCGGTGAAGGCGTTGGAATTGCCCGCGTTCACGACCAGGGCGCGCGCTTCACCCATCACCAAAGCGCGGCGGCACCATTCGACCTCGGGTGAGGGGCATTTCGACTGCGTCAGCACGCCCGCGACCGCGGTGCCGGGCGCGAGTTCGACATAGGTCAGGTCGGCGCGGTCCCATGCCTTGTAGCGCGCGCGCGCGGTGCGCAACGTCACGCCTGCGATCGGCGACATGTCAGGAAACGGCAGGGCGAGCGGCGAAGCGGACGTGGACTGAGACATGCGGGCGCCATAGGCTGCGTCGGCAGCACTGGGTAGGGCGATTGATGGACGATCTGGAGGATCTCGCACGGCGCCAGGCACGCGCGCAGAACGGGCTCGATCCGAGCCACGCGCGGCCGCAGCCGTGGTTCGTCGGTTCGGGCAAGGGGCTGATGTTGCTCGTACTGGCGCTGGTTGCCGTGCTGATCGGCCTGCGCGGGGTCACGACGGTGTGGCTCGCGCAAGATGCGTGGCGATGGTGGACACATGGCAAGCCCAAGATGGTCGCGCCTGCGCCTGCGCCTGTGCTTCTGCCGCCTGCACCCATCGCAGCACCGCCTGCTGCGATCGCGTCGCCTTCGCGGGCGGCAACGGCGAAGGGCAGCCCGGCGGCGTGGTTCGGGGCCGAGGCATACCCGGCTGAAGCGATCAGGAACGAGGAAGAAGGGCGCACCGTTTCACGCATCCTGATCGGCCGCGATGGCCGCGTTCGATCGTGCGGCATCGTCACGTTGAGTGGTCATCCACGCCTCGACGCCGCAACGTGCGACATACTTGTCCGACGCGGTGCGTTCGAGCCGGCGCGTGACGCCGCCGGCAGGGCGATCGAAGCAACGCGCCAGATCCCCGTACGCTGGGTCTTGCCGCACGACTGACCGCTTACAAGTATCTGCAACGAGACTTCGTTCAGCAACCAAGCGACTGCCACTGCGCCGATAACCCCCATGTCGCACGGGACTGGCTGTTCTCCCGCGTTCACCTGATCTTGACCACGCGTGTGGCAGCAACGGCGGGATGAACGCGGAACCACCATCGTGCGCATAGGCCATCCGGACGATCACCCGACGACCCACGCGTTGACCGAACGTCGCGTCGTGTTCGTGCTGGCGGGATTGCTGTTGTGCGCGCTGTTGCCGTTCGCGTTGGTGCGATTGCCGACGATGACCGACCTGTTCGATCATGTGGGGCGTTTTCACGTCATGTTGGATGCGGGCCGCTCGCCGTGGCGCGCGCGCTACTACCGTTTCGATTGGCACGTCGTCGGTAATCTCGGTGGCGACCTGATCGTTGCGGTGATCGGACCGGTGCTGGGTGTCGAGGCGGCGGCACGCGCGATGGTCGCGCTGGTGCCGTTGCTGACGATCGCAGGGATCGCGGCGGTGAGCCGCGCGGTGCACGGGCGCGTCCAGCCGTCGGCGGTGGTCGCCGCTTGCTTCGTGTTCGGCAATCCGTTTCACTTCGGCTTCGTCAATTACTGCCTGTCGCTCGGTCTAGCTTTGCTCGTCTTTGCCGCCTGGGTGCGGATGGCGGAGCGGTCACTCGTGTCGCGATTGTTGGTGCTGACTCCGCTGGTCCTGCTGGTATGGGTCGCGCACGCGATGGGCTGGGCCGTGCTGGCGTTGCTGGTCGCCGGGTTCGAGGGGACGCGACTGGTTCAGCGCGGCATCGGTGCACCGGCGCTGCGGCAGGTGGGCGCGATGGTGCTCGCTTTCGTGCCGCCGGTGGTGCTGACCTTGTCGTGGCGGCAGGGCGGCGGTGGCGCGCTGTTCAGCTATGGCGACACGTCCGAGCTGATCGAGCGCAAGGTGATGACCTGGGTCACGATCCTGCGCGGCGGCGATCCGGTGCTCGACATCGGCGTGCCGATCCTGCTGCTGCTCGCGGTCGGTGTGCTGTTGTGGCGACGGTCGCTCGTGATCGATCCGCGGATGGCGGCGGGCGGCGTGCTGTTGAGCATCGCGTGCACGGTGATGCCGGCGACGATCTTCTCGAGTTGGGCGGCGGACGAGCGGATCGCGCCTGCGGCGGCGATCGCGCTGGCCTTGTCGCTGCGGTCGCGTGGGCGCGCGCGTGACGCCTGGGCGCTGATGCTGCTCGCCGCGGCATTGTTCGTGGTGCGCACCGCCGAAATGACGGGGCGCTGGTACGCCGCCGATCGTCGCTACGCGCATGCGCTCACCGCCCTCGATCTGGTGCCGCGCGGTGCGCGCATCTCCGCGGTGGTGCTCGATGACGCGTGTCACACCGGGTGGGCGGCGAACGGCTGGTCGCATCTGCCGGGGTTGGCGATCGTGCGACGCGACGCGCTGGTCAATTCGCAATGGCCGTTGGTCGGAGCGCCCTTGCTGCGCGTCGTCTACCCGGCACCGGTGCAGTGGGTGCACGATCCGTCACAGCACGTGCCGGCGTTCGGATGCGGGACGCCGGGGTTGAGTGCACTCCATCGGCGCATCGCGGCGACACCGCGTGCGTATTTCGATTACTTGTGGGTGCTGAACACCCGTGGTGCGCGCGATCCATGGCCCGGACGCGCGCCGCTCTACCGTGATGCCGACAGCGCCTTGTTCCGCCTGTCTGCACGGTAAGCGGCCGCGACGCGACGTGCGCGCTGAACAGTGGACGGTGGCGAACACGCGCCTTATGTCGAAGCACGTGAACCTGCTGCTGCTCTTGTCTGCGCTCCTGTCTGCGATCACCGGGATCGGTGGGGGCGCGCGCGGAACTCAGGTGGTGCAGGCCGTCGCGCAGGGAAGCGTTGCGCTCGCGACACCGCTGCGCCGCGCCGCAGCCACCGCGCGACCGGTGCAGCAACTGCCGACGATCGTCGCCATGGTCGCGATCCCATCGGTGCGCAGCCTGGTGCTTCGGTCGGTGCATCCGCTCTACGCCGCGCGTCGGCGCGAGTAGCGTCGCGGCGGCACCGCACCCTTTTTCGTCATTCTTCCCCACGCGCCCTGCCCGAGCAGGAGACGCGTCGCTTCCAGATACAGGATCCGCACCATGTTCGGTGGCATCGCCAAATCGCTCTTCGGTTCGTCCAACGACCGCTACGTCAAGTCGCTTAATCCTATCCTCGCCAAGATCGCCTCGTTCGAGCCCGCGTTGCAGGCGATGGACGATGCCACGCTCGCCAACCAGACGGTGCTGTTCCGCGAGCGACTGGCGAACGGCGAAACACTCGACCAGTTGCTGCCCGAGGCGTTCGCGACCGTGCGCGAGGCGGCGCGGCGTGTCCTCGGTCAGCGGCACTATGACGTGCAGATGGTCGGTGGCATCGTGCTCCACCGCGGCGAGATCGCCGAGATGCGCACGGGCGAGGGCAAGACGCTGGTCGCGACGCTCGCGACCTATCTGAACGCGCTGCCGGGTGACGGCGTCCACGTCATCACCGTCAACGATTATCTCGCCGCGCGCGACGCCGATTGGATGAGCCGGGTGTACGGCTTCCTGGGTCTCACCACCGGGGTGATCGTGCCGAACCTGTCGGACGAGGAGCGGCGGCAGGCCTATGCGTCCGACATCACTTACGGCACCAACAACGAGTTCGGTTTCGATTACCTGCGCGACAACATGAAGTACGAGCGCAGCAGCATGGTGCAGCGCCCGTTCGCGATGGCGATCGTCGACGAGGTCGACTCGGTGCTGATCGACGAAGCGCGCACCCCGCTGATCATCTCCGGCCCGACGGACGACAAGAGCGATCTGTACATCAGCGTCGACGCGGTGGTGAAGCAGCTCGACGACGGTGACTATGAGAAGGACGAGAAGCAGAAGACGATCGTCCTCACCGAGGACGGGACCGAGAAGGTCGAGCGTATTCTTGAGGGTGCCGGCCTGCTCGAAGGCGCCAACCTCTACGATTTTGAGAACACGCAGGTCGTCCATCACCTCAACCAGGCGCTGCGCGCGAATGTGATGTTCAAGCGCGACGTCGATTATCTGGTCAAGGACGACAAGGTCGTCATCATCGACGAGTTCACCGGGCGCATGATGGACGGTCGCCGCTGGTCCGACGGTCTGCACCAGGCGGTCGAGGCGAAGGAGGGCGTGACGATCGAGCCCGAGAACCAGACGATGGCCTCGATCACGTTCCAGAATTACTTCCGCATGTATCCCAAGCTGTCGGGCATGACCGGCACCGCCTCGACCGAGGCGGCCGAGTTCTTCGACATTTACAAGATGAACGTCGTCACCATCCCGACCAACCGGCCGATCAATCGCGTCGACGAGGAGGACGAGTTCTACAAGGACACGCACGACAAATTCCGCGCGATTGCGAAGAAGATTCGCGAGCATGCCGCCAAGGGCCAGCCGGTGCTGGTCGGTACCGTGTCGATCGAGAAGTCCGAGTTGCTGAGCGAGTTCTTGCGCCAGGAAGGCGTCGATCACTCGGTCCTGAACGCACGCTACCACGAGTCGGAAGCGCACATCGTCGCGCAGGCGGGCCGGCTGAGTGCGGTCACCATCGCCACCAATATGGCGGGTCGTGGTACCGACATTCAGCTGGGCGGCAATCTCGAGTTCCGCGCCGAGGACGAACTCGCCGGGATGCCCGAGGGGCCGGAGCGCGAACAGGCGCTGGAGCAGATCCGGCAGGAGATTGCGGCGGAGAAGGCGCGTGTGCTGGAGGCGGGCGGTTTGTTCGTACTCGGTACCGAGCGGCACGAGAGCCGGCGCATCGACAACCAGCTGCGCGGGCGGTCGGGACGCCAGGGCGATCCGGGGCTTAGCCGCTTCTACCTCAGCCTCGAGGACGATCTGCTGCGCATCTTTGGCCCCGACACGTTGTTCGCGCGCATGATGCGTTCCAACCTGGAGGATGGCGAGGCGATCGGGTCGAAGTGGCTGACCAAGGCGATCGAGACCGCGCAGAAGAAGGTCGAGGCGCGCAACTACGACGTGCGTAAGCAGGTCGTCGAATATGACGACGTCATGAATGATCAGCGCAAGGTGATCTACGAGCAGCGCGCCGACATCATGGACGCGGACACGGTCGGCGACGTGGTCGAGGACATGCGCGCCGAGACGGTCAACGCGATCGTCGGCGATGCCTGCCCGCCCAACTCCTATCCCGAGCAATGGGATATCGAGGGGATGAAGACGCAGCTAGCCGAGGTGCTCAACATCCAGCCGCCAATCGACGAGTGGTTGAAGGAAGAGGCGATCGATCCGGAATTGGTAACCGAGCGCGTTCAGGCGGAGGCCGATACCATGGTCGCCGCGAAGGCGGCCGATCTGGAGCCCGAAACCTGGACGTCGGTCGAGAAGTCGATCCTGCTCCAGAACCTCGACCATCATTGGAAGGAGCATCTGGCGACGCTCGACGCGCTGCGGCAGGTCGTTCACCTGCGCGCCTATGCGCAGAAGACGCCGATCAACGAGTATAAGCAGGAGGCGTTCTCGCTCTTCCAGCGTATGCTCGATGCGATCCGCGTCGACGTGACCAGGACGATCGCGCAGGCGCAATTCCGGATGGAAGCGTTGCCCGAACTGCCCGAGCTACCCGATTTCATCACAACGCACTTCGATCCGTTCACCGGCGAGGACAATTCCGCCGATGTGGATGCGGGCACGCTGGGCCTGATCCAGACGCAGATCCCACCGATGCAGATGGTGCAGCCGAGCCCCGTCGACGTCGGCGACGATCCTGCGCAGTGGGAAGGGCAGGTGAGCCGCAACGCGCCGTGCCCGTGCGGGTCGGGGCGCAAGTACAAGCATTGCCACGGCGCGGTGTGACCGGTGAGGTATGGCAAGCGGCGTGCGGATAGCCGCGCCGTTTGTTGCCGCAAGGCGCGATGGTCCTGTTCGGCGGTAAAGTTCGTGCCACGGGTCGGCTGACTTAGCAGGTGAGCGCGGGTGGCGATGGGTAACTGCCAAGGTTGTGCCGACTAGCCTCTGCCAGGCGCACAGAAAAAAGGCTCCCTGTCGACTGACAAGGAGCCTTTCGTGTACCTGCTAGAAGTTAGCGCGCTTCGGGCAGCTTGATCGTGGGGCCGAGCGTGGCGATGACCTGCCGCGCGTCGAACGCGCGAACGTTGCCACGTTCCGGCTGCCCCTTGAACATGACGATCTCGGCGCTTGCCTCGTAACGATCGACCGTGCGGACGTCCGCACCGCCGCCCCAACCGCCCCAGCCATTGCCCCAGAAGGGATCCCAAGCGCGGTAACCGAAGCGTCCGTAGAAGCCCCAGCGCGGACCCCAGAGCCCGCTATACGGTCCGAAGCCCGGTCCCCACGCGCCCGGCGTCGAATAGGTCCGTGCTTGCCGATCGGTGTCGCGATCCGCCATCACGAAATAATCATAGCCGTTCTGCGTGGTCAGTTCCGCCGCGCGGAACAGCAGGTAACGCTCCACCACGTCGCGATCGGTGACCGAATTGCCCGCGAATGTAACACGGTAGCGATCCGGCGTGATCCGCGTATCGGTGAAGCCAGTGCGATAGAAGCCCGACCCGGTCGCCGGGCGGTAGGCTGTCTCGGTCGCGCATCCTGCGACGATGGTCGTACTCGCGGCAAGCGCAACCACCAGCGCTCCGCGGATCAATCTCCTCAACATCTCACGTCTCTCCGCTCACGCCCGGCTGGGCGCGACCCAAGTCGCGTAGCCGATGCGAGTGGAACGTGCGATGAACGGAATAGCTCCAGACGTGCCGAAGCTGCTGTCTTTACAGCGTTTTACGATCAGTCGACTTAGGATTCGGAAACATCGCCAATGCGACCGGAACGGCGACGAATGAAGCCGCGACCAAGCCAAACCCAATTTCGATGAACAGCATCATTCTTCCTCATCCTTGTTGCGCGGTCTTTCGCCGCTTGCACCCTCAAGTGTGACGCGAACACAACAAAGCCGCAAGAAAAAGCAGGACGCAATCGGAGATATCGTCGCGACGGGCACCACAGGCGCCGTGGATCGTTGAGCGATAACCTGAACCTGTGCGCCGCCACGACTGAATGTGTCTTGGCGGCAGGCTGGTCTGACCATTGAAGGAACATAAACCATGCTGAAGAGAATTCTCGCTACCGTCGCGGTCGCATCGCTGTCGATCTCGCCGGCGCTTGCCGCCACCAACCCGGCGGCAAACCTGTCGGTGGCCAAGGTTGCGCGCACCAGCGCGCCGACTGCTAAGTCGAGCGAGCTCAACGGCGGCTTCGGCTTCGTCGGCCTTGCCATCTTAGCGGGTATCGTTGCAATTGGCGTGATCGCGATCGTCAACGGCGACGACGACTCGGACAGCAACTAAGACGAGTTCGCCCGGCGTCGCGTGACGTCGGGCGATATCGCACAATATGCCACCGACACGCTTGTGCGATGATCTTACGGCCGAGTCCGGTCGACGAACATGGGCGTATAAGTTAGCTAATCTTTGATGTCAGGCGCCGTATAAGCGTAAAGGCGGCAACCTTGCTTTGACTCCTTACAGACGAGCGCCAATCAGTGACGTTATCAGTGCGCTATTCACTGACCTTCGCAGCAGAAAATGGCTCCCTGAGTAGGATTCGAACCTACGGCCGCTCGATTAACAGTCGAGTAGAAATCGTGCGTTTTCAACGCGCCTTCATACATATTCCCGCTTCGTCCCCCGCACGCTCCCCCTCGTGACGGTGATCGTTGTTATAATGCGCGAATCGGGCTTACGATCGCTCGACATGATCGATTCGTCCCTGACCCCGGAAACGCTCGCCACATGGACCGACGACGCCAGCGCCGACGCGTGGAAGCGCAGCAGTTGGGAGGTAGGCGATCTCACCGCCGACGCGATCCCCGCGGAGATGGAGCGACGGAACTTGGATTTTTGATGCGCTACTCGATCCTGACTGTCGCTTTGGCTTTGTTGACCGCATGCAGCCAGCCAACGACCACCACCCAAGACATCCCGACGAACGTTGCGGCTGCCGAGGTCGCAGCGTTAAAGAGCGACATCGCTGGCGTTGAAGATAACGTCCTCCGGGAGGCGCTCACACGGCGCGTCGATGATCTCGATAAACGCGTAGGCGCACTCGAGGCCGCACCGCAGCAGGTTGACTTGGACCTGCTAAACCAGCGCGTTCAGGCGTTAGAAGGGAAGTCGAGTGTGTCGGACCTAGCTGTCGGATCAGTGCCGCTACCGAAAGCCACTCCCCGACCTCGGTCGACACTCGGTAATTCGGCGAACGACAAGTGACCCGCGCTGGCGAGAAGCTCTACGCCGACAGCCACGTGCCGCCGCGACGCGCGCGGCCTACCGACGTGTCAGAAGCGCGTGTGACTGACCTCGATCAGAAGGTCGCACTCGCGGCACTCGCCTATGGAGCGATGGACGTGCCCGAACTGCTCGACGCGATCGCTTACCAGGAACGACTGCTCGCCGATCCGGCGATCGCGCCCGAGACGCGCGAGATCGCCGGGAGGTGCCTAGATGTGTGCCGCGAGCTGGTGCGTTCGAACGACTAGCCCGTCCGCATCTCACCTGGGACCGAATACCCCCGCGCCACCAGCCGCTGCACAATCCACCCGAACGGCAGCGTCAGCGTTTCATGCGGCGCCCGCTCTCGCGAATAGAGCTCCCAGTACCGCTCGAGTAGCGAGCGATCGCCAACAAACGGGTGCAGGGCGCGCAGAACGAGCCGCACCGCCTCGACCGGTATGCCGGCCTGTGTCGCGCTGTACGACGAACGGTGCAGGATATGCAGAGCCAGGCCGATCGTAATCATCGCGCCCCGTCTGCGCTTCAGCACGTCCATGTCCTGCGAGTAGGGCGCGACCGACACCCGCACGTCGGCGCTGTCGCACTTCGGCGATCCGCAGCGCTGGCTTCGGCACACCACCTCCCAGTCGCACGACAACCGGTGGAACAGCCGGCCGCGGATCATCTCCTCGCGATCCTTCAGCTCGACGTGCCCGCAGACGCGGCACTGCACGTGCACCGCGCCGTCAACGCGGGCGAGATCGTGCAGGGTCTTCGGGTCGCCAACCATGCGTCATTGTGACACGGAACAGAACGCGAACAAAAGTCTGGTTTTGTAGGATCGTGGGCGGCATCATGGGGGCATGATCGAGTCGCATTCACCCGCTACGAACCATCACGGCGAAACGTTCGGCGCATGGCTGCGCGTCCAAGTCGACCGTGAAGGGCTGGTTGGCCAGCTGGTCGCCGGCGCTAAGGTCGACCGCAAGTTTCCGCGCAACGGCAGCCCTGAGGACGTGCGCCGCCACCTTTCAGCGATGCAAGCCGAGGGCGATCTGTTCGAGGCAGTCGACGAAGCCGAGATCGACTGGCGGGCATACTGATGGCGGACCCGCGATCCGTGGTCCGCGCGCGCGTGGAGGCGCGTGGCATCAGCCTCGCCGCGCTGTCCCGGATGATCGGCCGCAACGAAGCCTTCGTGCAGCAGTGGCTGGAGCAAGGCACGCCGCGCAAGCTCGACGAAGATGATCGGCTGCGTATGGCGATGGCGCTCGACGTAGACGAGGTTTCGCTTGGCGCGCGCATGCCGTGGCGACCGGTCGCGTGAAGCACGACCACCGCACTTTCACCCGCTGCGCGCTGTGCCGCACGGACGATCGGCCGGCGCTGGTGGAGCAGCTCGCGAAGGATATGTTCGAGTCCCGCTGCGACGGCACGCATTGGTTCTCCTGGGACGGCTACCCGGAGTACCGCGCGATTTACCGCGGGTTCGCTGGCGTCCTCGCCGACAGCGTTGACGCCGATCGGCACGGCCGCTGCCTGCTGTGCACCAGCAATGACCGGGATGGGCTTGCCTAGGCGGTCGGACAGAAGCTGTGGGAGAGTCGGCGCAGCGAGGGTGAGATGGTATGGGCGGATGCTGGGTGGTGGCGGGAAAAGTACGCGATGCTAGCCGGGGCGGGTTTTGCTTCGCTGGAGGGGCGCGCATTCTAATACATATTTGCAAGCGGCACTTACACGCTGCGCCGCTAAATCGTGCTGATGCACTCTGTTCTAGGTTATCTGCTGATCGCAGCTATCGTCGTCACAGTCGTTGGAGGGCTGATCTTCGCCCGGTGTCGCGCTCGCCGTTCAAACTACCGGCCCTGAGGCTGGACGGGGGCGGACTGGTAGCGAGACGGCGTGAAGTGCGGCGTTTCCTCATCCGCGATCTTCTCAAGTTCGCGTGCTAGTAGGCCCCAGCTTGCGTTCACCTGGCGAAGATAGGCATGCCGAGCGTCAATCGTGTGATGGCATAGCGGCATGGGTCGGCGTCTCCGTTGGAACGCTGACAACGGTGCCAGGTATGCACCGTTCCGCTGTGGTCTTAACTTCGCTCAAGTGTGACACCGCTGCTACAGTCCACACTCGGCCGCCCCAGGCGACGATCGAGATGCATTATGGCTCCGAAAAGGGGGCGACGCGAGCGCTGCGAGGTAACAGCCTAATTACAGTGATCGTTACATTACGCTGCCGCAATGACGCTTCGCTGTTGCTGGTGCCAAGCTACAAGCCTAGCATACCGGCATGATGTTGCACCGCTTATGCCAAGCCCGCGATTTGATGGAACAGGCGCTGGCCATACTCGATGAGGTGTCAGAACTGGACGCTGCGCCTTATCTCGATTCGGCTCTGCACGCTCTCAGCGGTTCTCTAGAAAAGGCAGAGGCGTCAGCCATTCAATCACGAGAGAACGCGTCTCTTCAGTAAGGGAGATGTACTGCTTACGCTTGTCGAAATTGTCCCCACGACGACAGATCATGCCAAGCTTCTCAAGTTTCGACAGCCATCGCAGCCCGGTGGTCATAGGTGTTCCACCGCTCGTCACGGCAGCTGAGACGGGCATGTCATGCCCTTCCTCATCTGACACGAACACCGTCAGCAGAATATCAAATGCTGGATCTTGAAAGAGGTCTTGTGGAAAGAGCGCCTGTGCTGCTGCTCGGGAGCGTATCAACGAGCGTGCTAGTGCCAATGCTGGTCTTTCCTCACGCGGCTTCGAATTATCGCGATGCTGATGAGGGACTTCTTCTGCATATCCAGCTTTACAGAGAAGTCGGTGAGCGTAGCAATAATCCGTGCTACGTCCCGTGGTTCAACCATTCCGCTCATGACGAATCCCGGCTTAACTGATATAAGTCAGTAACTTATAAGACATGTAGCATGAAGCCGTATCGACCTAATCTATATTAGCAAATTGTCGACTTGTAAGGAAAACCTACACTCGGAATGGAACCGCCACAATCTTTCGCAATGCATGAGTAGCTGCCGTGAGGTGGGTGCTCATACAGCTGATCGCCGCAGTTGCCTTTAGCGGCTGCCACCTTGCCCTAACCGCTCGCCGGCAGAAGAATGACTAAACTTCAGTAAATCACCTCGAACACGACTGTCGCCCAGAACGGGATGCATAATGCAACGGCGATCGCGAACCCGCGCGCAGCGGGACGCCCTTTGTAGGCTCTCTCCATAACTCGGCATGCTATCGCTAACTTAGGTCGTTGCAAGTCGTTATCGCACGCTGATCTAGCTTAATGACTGCCATGGGGTGAGGTGAGAGGCAGGCGCGGTCATGCGCGGCACCTTTCATAGATTACGCCGGTTACAGGCTGCAGCGCCACGGTTTAACCGTGGCCAGTGAAACCCGCGTATCTGGGGATCGAGTGATGTGGTGGATTGTGATGGGAGCCTGGGCGCTGTTCGCGGCCTGGGTGACGCAGGTGGCCGTATTCGCCGGCATGCTGGTGGTCAGTGCGTGGCGGGGCAGAAAGCGCCCGAACGCGCGACCGCGTACCGTGGCAGTGAGGCAGCGGCGCCGTCGGATGGAGCAGGCGAGGCGGCAGCGATCGGCGCAGAAGCGACGCGCTCGGGTGTAGTATCTCGCCGACAAGAAGGGCATGGTTGGTTCGCGTGGCGGCGCCTCCCTTGGGGGAGCCGCCGCGAAGTCGGCCGCGTGCCTCACTACGGACAGTAAACACGCGGCCGGCGATATCCGGCATCACCTCGGACGGTACCAGTTGCCCCGATGCGCTCCACGCGTGCGCTGCCGTGATCGTGGCGGTGTAGGCGGTCAGGCGCAGGGTGGCGCCGGTGTGAAGATGGTGAGATTGTCTGGGCGGACGCGGGGTGTGGCGGGAGAAATATGCGCAGCTGGCAGGCGCGAGGTTCGCGAGAGTGGAGGGGCGACCGGTCTAGCGCCGCTCTTAATCAGGCGCTTCAACTTCGCGGCGCTTGATGCGCGGGTACATGATCGCGCACATGACGGCCAAGCCGAACGCATAACCGGTTCGTCCCAAGCCAATCGCAGCTATGGCTAGCAGTGTCGTGCAGAGTGCGTAGATCCGCGAGGCTGGCCACATGGAACGATGATGTCGCGTTTAGCCGCTTCTCGCAAGCCAATGCAGGTCGACACCTCCCTGAAAGGCGATGATCGAGGTGGATGCGTAGCTGTGGAGAAGTAGAAGGCTCGCTGGAGGCTTGAAAATGATCGCTTCAATTATCTTGGCACTCGGATTCCTAATCCTCGCGATTGGTGCACTGCTATGGGTCAGCTGGCGCACCGCGAAGCAGAGGGCGCGGGTGCAAGCAGATGCCGAAACAATGCGCGATGCAGCGCGACGTTATAAACGTCGGACCATCCACTAATTCACACAGGCTATTCCTTACACCCGCCATGCCAGTCCTTGCGCTGTAACAGTGAGCGCTCATCATCGGTGAGCGCGGCACCCATTTCTCGTAAATGTCCCGCGAAGTCGGCCGCACCACCCCCTCCATCGCCGTTGGCGATGTTTGGTGCGGCCGGCGACCTTCATGCAGCCGGCTTGTTCGCCTTTTTGATCGCCTGCTTCACGGCAGGCGCCACCGCGATTGCAACGGGCGCGAGCGCCTTGGCGATGCGGAAGATGGCGGCGAGATTGATCTTGGGCATGCGTCTTCTCCGTGGTTAAACTGATCGGATGCTGATGACTTGGTTGAAGACGTTCGCGACGGTGCTGGCCTGGCCGGTAGGGATCGCATTCGCTCTTACGGGTGCGATGGCAATGTTCCGGCACGCAGATCTGCGGTTTGGATGGCCGTTCGTCGTTGGTCTGCTCATCGGCGCGGTGCTGAAAGCGACCTGGGCCACTATCCAAGCACGAGAGCGCGCACTCGAGCAGTGAAGGCGGTGCGCTCAGCCTCGCCATTGGCCGGCTTCGCCGATCGCGGGTTGCCGCGGTTGATCGAGCGACCGATGGCGATCCCGTCGTCGGTGTCGGCAAGCGCATTCAGCCCGGTGCGCGACCAGTAGAGGCAGCTGGTTAGCAGACCGATCGAGGGCATGGCGACGATCTCGGGATGACGCTCCAAGTCGATGCCGAACGTGGCACCATCCGCGCGGTAGTTGGCGCGACCGGTCAGCTGGATTGGCCCGCGACCCTTGTACCGCTTGCCGTCGCCCGGCTGCGAGTTGCCGAGATCCGCGCGGCCTTCGTAATCCGCACCGCTGGCGATCTCCTCCATGTAGCGGAAGCTGCCGCTCTCGTGGCCGCACTGGCCGATAAAGTGGACCAGCCGCAGCGGCGCGTCGAGGATGCCATAGGTGCGAAAGTGCACGGCTGCCGCAAGCCCGAGTTCCTGGGCGACGTCGAGCTTGGCGCCGAAGCGCAGGAACAGCGCAGTCAGGGTGGCTGGGCCGATCTGATTGTCGGGCGTGACGCCGAGACGGCGCTGGAGCTTGAGTGCGTCGATCACTTCACACCTCCGGTGTTCTCGCCGAGCCAGCGGTCGACGTAGCCCTTAGCCAGCTTGATGATGCCCGCGCCGAGCGCGCCGACGCCAGTGCCGAACAGCAGCGCGGTCAGCGGGGCGGGACGGGCGGTCACGATGATGCCGGCCGTGAACATGAAGGCGAGCGCCGACACCGGAATGTCGAGCAGCCAGCGGTTTGCGCCGGCGCCGTGCTGGACGACGTAGAAGCGGACCGCGACGCATGCACACAGGGCGGCGATCATGCTGCCCGCCTCGAACGGGTAGCCGAGCAGGTGCCATACGACAGGTCCGGTCACGGCAGCCCCCTTGGTAAGATCGGCCGCAGCCGCGACGACAGGCACGGTTGCGCCGGCGAGTGCCCCCACGCGCCAGATCATCGCGTCACCGTCACGCCGACGGCTGCGACGAAGCAGAGCACCGCCACGCAGAGCATGCGGCGCACAGTTGGCCAGGCCTGCCACATGTCGAACGGCAGCGGCTCGCGGCGAAGCTGATGCATGATGCCGGGCAGCGAGAGCACGAACAGGATCATCGCAGTCACGCCGCTCGCCACCGCGAAAGGATCGATCAGACGTTTGATGAATAGGAACGTGCCGGTCTTCGCCGGCTGCTCAATGTCCCAGCCCCACAACGTCAGCGCCTCGGCGCCGCAGCGGAGCATAATGCCGGTAGCCACAAGGAGGCCGATC
Organism: Sphingomonas hominis; assembly: GCF_013328205.1. Lineage (GTDB taxonomy): Bacteria > Pseudomonadota > Alphaproteobacteria > Sphingomonadales > Sphingomonadaceae > Sphingomonas > Sphingomonas hominis. The sequence goes on from NZ_JABULH010000001.1 coordinate 606,220, forward strand.
AAGCGCCAGGTGCGCGCGGGTGATACGCCCGGCGTCTCGTATGCCTTGTAGCGACGCCCATCCGTCAGCAACGTGGCGATGACCATCAGCGCGACAAGGAAGGCCGCTGTCATCGCCCCAGGTTGAGCGCAACGAGCCACTCGACCCCATTGAAGCTGGCCGGCGCGATCACGCCGGGGCTGTTCGCGACCGCCTGGGCCGCGAGGGATGCGTTGTCCATCGATGTGTCTCCGTGGAACCTCGGCGTGTGCCTGCGAGCTTAGCGTCGGCAGGACAGCGAGAAGGGGCAGGTATGAAGGCGATCGTAGCGGCAGGCGCGCTGGTGGCGCTCAGCGGATGCATCAGCTTGGGCGGCGGCAAGACCGCCGTTCCGATGCCGAAGGACGCATACGCCGCCATCTATTCGCAGCGCCCAGCCGATCAGGTCGACGCCTGCCTGCGTAGCGCCGGTCTGCCCGCAAGCTACCAGGCGCGGCAGTTAAACGACAATCCCGGTCCTTACCGCAGCGTCGTAGCTGTCACCACGTCGACATCACCAACAGACAGCCAGGTCAATGCCTACGCGGCTTGCACGAAGGGCGACCCGGCCGTTCAGTAACGCTCGGCATCATCGTGACGCCGGGCTGGTGGTTATCACGCCAATCCCGTCTTCAATGCGACGAAGTCAGCAATGCGCCGATCGCCGAAGGCGTTCGGGTGCAGCCCGTCTAGGAAGAACACGCCCGCATTGTCGTTAGGATTGCCGCTCGGCGGATAGCTGACCTCCTTGGTCATGTCGAAGTACAGCTCGCCCATCGTATCCACGACCTGCACCTGATACTCGCGCGCGCACTCCAGGACGGCCTGCCGCTTGCGTTCGAGGTTGGCGGGATCGCCCGCACGCCCATCCTGTCGCTTCTGCGGAATGTCGGTCAGCAGCACGAGCATCGGCGACACAACGGCCGCGATCTTGGCGTTCTTCTGGTCCTCGGTCTCCGTCCCGGTCAGCCCGGCGCGCGCGCGGATGTCGTAGAATTGCAGCCGGAACTTGCGAATGTAGTGGCTGATCGCCTGGACAAACGACAAGTTGTTGCTCGCGTTCAAGACGGCGTAATCCTGCGTCACGTCCGTCTCGGTGACGATCGGCTCGCCCGCCAAGCCGTTCGGACTGGTGCCGGAGAACGTGCCTACTGAGCCCGCTACGCCCAGGTCGTTTCCACCCGGCAGATGCACGACGAGCCGCGGCACAACCGACCCGGCGAAGTACGCGGCGAAGTCGGCGTTGCTGGCATTCTGTGCGACCGTATGCCCCGACTGCCCGCGCGCGAGCACGGTGCAGCCGAGCACGCTCGACCAATTCGGAGCACGAAAATCATAATCCGACATCCGGCTGTCACCGGTCAGGGTGGTCGTGTCCGTAGGCTTGAGCACGCCTTTTGCGACTGCACTGACGGGTGCCACTATCGCGTAGTCACCGAAGCGGATGAAGCGCGGCGCGCCGGTATAGGACAACTGCCAACCCGCGATGCCCTGCAACGGCCGATCGTCGCCGCCCTGGTTTGTGCCAACGAGGATCTGCCTCGTGCCCGCAGGTGCTTCAACGCTGACGGTGTAGGTGCGCACGCGGGGCGAGATGACACGATCCAGTGCCATGCCGACTTCGCTGATGTAGCCGTTTGAGCCGTAGAACTGGAACTGAGGTGGTGTGAAGGTGCCGTCCACGCCGCTGATCACGGCGATGCGCGAGAACAGGCGCGACTGGCCGAGCGATGCCGGGAAGTTGGCGCCGACGAACGCGATGCGACCGTTCGCGGCCTTCAATGCCTTGGTAACGCCCCAGCTGAGCAGCGTCTGATCGGTGACCGCCACCTCGGTCATCGCCGCGAAGCGTACCGGGGCCGCCGTGATATCCGGGCCCCAGGTGGTCGCGTTGGCGGCCACATCGTCGGTGCTGCGTCGCCACGCCACCGGTGAGTGGATCAAACCTGTACGCGGCGGAAAAACCGCCAGAGGGACGATCTTGCTGTAGCCGGCCGCCAGCGCCTGCGTCAGGAAGCCGATCTGGTTGTACTGATACGAGTTGTCGCGCGCGTCGTACCAGAGCGCGGTCGTGACGAGCTCGTTGGCAGCCCGAGCGAAGAAGACGTGCCCGCCCACCGAAGCACTCTCGCCATTGCTGACCGGATCAGCGGTGTAGATCGTATCGCCGCGCCGCACCTCGATTGAACGAGGCACGTAAAAACCCTGCCCGCCGCCGTACAAATTGGCGCTGTCCATGATGCACTCGCCGGGGCCGAAGGCGATCGTTTCCGGCCATAGGTTGCGGTACAGGTCCGCGAGATGGCTGTCGGTCAGCACCCGCTGTGCAGCGACGACCGAAGCAGCGGCTGCCTCCGCGCGAGCCGCTGCGGCCGCGACGATCGCCGCGCCGTCGATCACCAGCGTCGCACCGCCATCCTGCGAGATGGTCAGGGTGGCGCCGCTGCTGACACCCGATGTCGTAGAGGTCGCGCCGTACCCAGTGGGCCGCGACGCCGGCGCATTGTCGGAGCCATAGGTGTGCGCCAGCACGATGAAGCTGCCGACGAGCCGCGTCACGCCCGCGATCAGCAGTGCGTAGGAGAGTGGCGCGGAGTCGCCCACCTCGCCCGCATAAGGCAGCGCCTGCCGGGTGCTCTTGTTGATGCGGATCCGTACGTCGCTGACCGGAGCGCCGTCGATGACCGTGACACCTGCTACGCGCAGGCCTTCGGCGTTGCCGTTGGTGACTTTGATAAGATCGACCAGCGGCGCGCCCGGAGTGTCAGGGCCAAGGCGAACCTGCATCGCGAGCGCAACACCCGGCTCGCCGGACAAATCTACACCCACGACGCGCAGCGGAAACTCGTAGATGTCGTCGTTGCGCCAGACCGACAGGTCAAGGCGAGCGGTAGTGTCAGGCATGCAGATACTCCGATGCGAGATCGAGGTCAGAAATAGACGATGACAACGACGACCCCGTCGCCGCCCTTGCCGCCGCCGCCGGATGCGAAGCCGTTGACCGACGCCGCGCCTCCACCGCCGCCCGAGCCGAGCACACCGTCGCCGCCATTGCCGCCGGCAGCGGACGTCGATGCGACACCTGCGCCCCCGCCGGTCGAGGACCAGCCGAGCGAAGTGCCGGACTGGCTGCTGCTCGAGCCGGCGAGACCCGAGACGAGCGGCGCGCCGCTGGCACCAGGCGTGATCACGGCGTCCGCAGCCGTGATGCTGCCGCCCGGCGCGCCACCGCCCGACCAGAGCGCGGTCGCGGTCGCGATGCCAGCTGTCGTGGTGGTCGCCCCGCCACTGCCGCCGGCGAAGAGACCCGTGCCGCCGGTCGAACCGCTGCCCGTCGTGGTGCCGCCCGGCTGACCCACGTTGCCACCGCGCGCGACGGCCCACGTACCAAAGGAAGACGCGCCGCCCGCGGTCGAGGCATTTCCATTGGTGCTATCGACCGTGACCGCCGTGCCGCCCGCGCTGCCGGTGCCGACCGTCACCGTCTCGCTGCTGCCGAGCGAAGCCGCGGGTAGCTCCATCTCGGTATAGCCGCCACCTGCGCCACCGCTGCCGCCGGTGCGCACCGATGCCGCCGCGCCGCGCCTGCCCGACCCGCCGCCCGAGCCCGCGCCCTTGACGATCACGCGCACTGTCTTCGCGCCCGCCGGCTTCGTCCACGTGCCCGACGCGGTGAAGGTCTGCACGGTGGTGCTGCCCTGCTGCGTGATGCCGAGCGTCGAGCGCGCGCTGGCGGCATCGGCCTGGGTGAGCAGCGAGCGGCCGAAGCTGGCGGTGGTCAGCGCTGCGATCGCGCTCAGGTCGGTATCGAGCGGCTGGAACACTGGTGCCAGGAACGTCGAGATCAGCGTGGGCGTGATCGCCACGCTCGCGCACGGCGTCGTCTTTGCGGCGCATCCGCTGCCCTGAACCGCGGGCATGCGCTCGGTGCTGGTGAGCGGCTGTGCCTGCGGGATGGTGCGCGTGTCGAGCTGCGCGGCCGCGGGCGCGCACGTCAGCAGCACCGCGGCGAGCGCCGCGACGGTACGGGTCAGCATGGTCGGTAATCTCCGGTGGAGGGTGTCAGGCTTCGATGACGATGACGGACGCGGTCGCGCCGGCGAGGGCAGCGACGACGCCAGTTAACAGCGCCGCGGCGGTGACCTTCACCTTGCAGCCGTCCTTGGTCAGGCTACCGGCGACGAGCTCAGCCTTGACCGGGCCGGTCAGGACATTCGGCACGGCGGAGGGCAGGGCAGTGGCGGGCACGGTCGAGAAGGCGGGCGAGAAGGCGATCGTCGCGATGCCATCGCTGCCGGTCGTGCCGCTGAAGATCGCGACGCGTTTGACGGCGTTGAAGTTGAACGCGTCGGCCTTCGCGACCAGCCCTGTCGAGCCGCTACCGCCGACGTAGCCGAGGGCGGGCTTGTCGCCGCGACCGCCGATCCAATCGGTCACCCGCAGCAGCGTCCGCGTGCCGTCCGCCTCGCCAGCTAGCACTGGCGTCCAGCCGTTCGGGCCGCTCGGTCCGGTCAGCGCGGGATCCTGCTTCGGATCGCTGACCAGGTCCAGCTGCAGCTCGAGCCCATCGTCGACGAGCATGCCGGTGAGCAGCAGCACGCCCGACATGCCGGTGCAGTCCGGCTCGCGCGCAGTCAGGTGCAGCACCTCGCGGCCGGCGGTGCCGGGCTTGATCACCGCCCACAATCGGCGGACCTCGGGAACGCGCTCGGTCATTGCGCCACCTGCTGCTGGTACCGCCCGCCGCCACCATAGCCGCTGCCGCTGTCGCCCGCGGGCGGGGTCTCGCTCGGCGGATAGGTCGTGCCGTCGGCGTTTGCGGTGGTCACAAGGCGGATCGCCACGAAGGCGGGGTTTGCGGCGTCGAGTAGCGAGTCGGACGGTGCGGCATAGTAGCTGCCGGCCGGGATGATGCCCGCGAATGCCTGACCGTCGGCCCCGGTGAACGCCTCGCCGGTCGCCCCGGTGTACGCGGGCGTGGCATCCTCCAGCGCGTAGAACAGGCGGAAGTTGGACGCGTCATCGAGGCCATCGATCTGACCGGCGGGCAGGTTGATGACCCTGCCGTCGTCGAGAGTGGCGCCAAATGCTACCACTTCGATCGACGTAGCAGTTGTCGTGGCTGGAAATTCGACTGTTTGCGCGCGGATCCAGTGCGCGGCGCGATTGATCGCCGCAGCTCCGGTGGCGACATCGTCGTAGTCGGCTGTCGTCCGAAGCGCCGGGGTGGCAGGTGGAGTGCCCGTCTGCTCGAGCGCGTAGGCGTATTTGGCTGGCGTCTCGCCGCGAAGCACCCACTTCACCGTCATCGTCTGCGGATCAAGCGTACGCTTCAGGATGACGCACGGCGTAGAGGCGAGACCCGCCTCGGGAAGGTCGACGATCACCAGCGTGCCAGCACCGTAGCGCCGCAAGCGTGGCTTCACCGTGATCTCGATGTCGCCCAGTTCGCGCCGGTCGAGCAGCTCGAGCGCGGCAAGCTGGGTCGCCTGCGTCGCGTCCTGCACCAGATTATACTGGCGCTCCTCTTTCTTCTCCTCGCCATCGATCGCAATCAGGTCCGCGCGCGCAACCGCATTTTCGGTCTGCACATATTCCCACTGGTGCGCCTCGGACCGATATTTCGGCACGATCGTGTTCAGCCGCGCTTCCCAGCCACGACCGGCGCCGACCACGATCTCGTCATCGGCGAGGTCATCAGCAGTAACCGTGTCCAGCGCGACGCGCGGCGCGGCAACCATGACGCCCAGGCGCCCGCCGACGAATACAGGCTCGCTCGCACCCGCGGCGAGAATATCCTTGAGGTTGGTCCACTTGTTGCCAGGCTCGAAGATCACGCCATCGCAGTGCCAGCCGTTCGCGTCTGACACGTTGGCCAGATGCAGGAAGTCGGACACGATCAGGCCGTCAATCGGCATGCCAATGCCGAACACCTTCTGTCCGGCATGGTACGTGCCAAGCGCATACTTCAGGCCGTGCAGGCCAGGGTTGCGCGTCCACGGCCACGTCACCGGATCAGCCAAGCGGCACGGTCCGCTGCCACCTGGCCAAGACGAGTCGAGACGCGGATCCCAACAGCGCACGCCGCGCCACACAGCGCCGGTCTGTGGCACCCCGCTGGCGAACACTTTGCCCTTCTTGTCGCGCTTCAACGACCACGCGATCGCCGCCTTGCCGCTGAGCTTGGCCGCGGCACCCCAGTTTGGCGCGCCTGACCAATGCGGCGTCAGAGCCGATAATTCCGGCGCGACGCCTACCTGCGTGTCCCGCCACATGAAGCCTGAGAAGTACCCACTGGCCTGATCACCCGCGAAGGAGATCGGCTGAAAGTCCGCGTACATGCCCTCCAGTCCGTCGACCGGGCCGGCGCCCGAATAGATGTCGACCAACAGCAGATACGGGTTCGGCAACTGGTCAATTGTCGGACCGTAGCCGCGTTGGTAAACGCGCGTGCCGCCGTAATAGGTTCGCCCGATCAGGTACGGCGTCGGGTTGTCGCTGCCGATCGCGATGGCATTGACCGAGCCGCGCGCAGGGGGCTTTACCGCCGTGATCTCAGCGCCGATGTTCGCTGCCAGCGCGACCGCAGAAGCAACCAGCGCGATCGTCTGGCCGCCCGGGATGAACGCCGCAACGGTCGCGACCACGCCGGCCACCTTGCCGACCTTCGACAGCGCCTCGCTCATAGCCGCCAAGCCGCGCGCACGTGCACCATCGCGTCGACCACGTTCGCTACGCCGTCCGCCTCCGCGTGATACATCAGCAGCGCGCCGCCCGCGTTGATCGCCAATGCCTCGCCGAATGGCTCCTTGCCCGGCACCAGCATCAGGTCGCCCACCCACGCCGACAGCGGCGAGATGCGCGGCAACATGCTGTCGAGCAGGGCTTCCAGGCTCGCGTAACCGGTGCGCTCCAGCGCCTTGCGCGCGCCGAGCGCGGAGCGGAAGTCCGGGATCGCGGGCGGGCGGTGGCCGAGCGCTCGCATCTGCGCGCGCGCCAGATGGATGCAGGTGGCGCGATCACTCCAGTCGAATGGCCGGTTGCGGAAGCGTGCGACCACCTTTTCGGTCGCCTCCGCGCGCGCAGCGAGATTCATGCGACACCGCGCGGTGGGGCGGCTTCGCCCCATGCGACCTGGTTCGTAAGGCCAGTCGCTTGGTCGAAGCCTGTCTCTGCTGGAAAAACGCGCTGGTGCGCGGTGCTCGACAGCACGTTGCCCTCGTTGAGCGCGAGCAGTCGCTGCGCACGGCTGACACAGCCGATCTCCAGCGAGCGAGTGCCCTTGCCGATGCGCAGAACGGTGGTGTCGGTCTGCCAGTCCGCCTGCTGGTCGGGCTCGGCGATCGGCAGCCCAGTAGCCACATCGAGCTCCGCGACGAAGAGCCGCAGCCGGCTGTTCTGATATTCGGGTCGCGATAGCATCGTAGCGGCGGAAGGTGACGGAGGCAGCATGGCGATCGTGCCCGCGGGCGCCTCGTCGCCCACACCCTCGGTCAGCGCCTCGAAGCCGGCGAGCGTACCGAAATCGGGATCAGCGCCGACGAACGTCTCGCCGAACGCAGGCACGACGCCACCATCGCAGAGACGGATGGTGCGGCCGGGCAGCTCGAGCCGCATCAGGCCGGCAAGCATAATACGTTCAATCATGCCGCCTCCGTGATTGTGAACGACAGGCCGATCGTGCGCGCCTTGTCGATGGTCCAGCCGAAGTCTTCCAGGATCAGCCCCTCGATGTGGGGCTGCACGAGCTCAATCACGTCACCGGCGCTAAGCGCGGTGCGCAGCATGGGCGTGATTGCCAGCATCGCAGTGCCGTCGGCGCCAGCCAGCACGCCGGCGTCCACGCTGTACAGGTAGCGGCGCTCAGCATGGATGACCGAGAGCCACTGGCCCTCCTTCACCTCGCAGCGCGGCTGCAACCCGGCCACCGGCACGGTGCGGCCAGCAGCGACATCTGCTGCCACGACGGGTGCACCGCTGACGCCGTTGCGCAGCCCGATCTGCGGGAACCGCATGAACGCACCCTCGGTCTTCGCGCGCTTCAACCGCGACACCCACACGCGCCCCTCGGGATCAGCCCTCATGGGCGGCAGGGTGACGTCGAGCGCGTGGCGATTGCCGAGCCGGTCGACCCGCTGCATCGGTCCACCCAGCGTTGGCGTCAGAAAGCCGCCGAAGTCGAGCAACCGCGGCGCCGACGCCTGCGCGGACAAAGCGGTAAGGTCGATCATCAGCGCACCAGCGATTGGCGCGCGCGCACCGCTGACGTGCGGCTACTGGCGCGCTGGATCTGAATGCCTTGCTCGCCCGAAATCTGCTGCACCCGCGGCTGGAAGGTAGAGCCCTCGTCGGCGTAGAAGACGAACTCAGCCGGCTGGCGAGCACCGCCGTTGCCGATCGAGTTGACGTGTACCCGCTCGTCCGCGCTCACCATCGCGCGCGGGATGCCGTTGATCGAGAGCACGTTGCGGTCGATGCCGCCGCGCCCGCCAACCTTGAAGTGACCGCCGGTCGCGAGACCTGGCAAAAAGCCGCCCTCGTGCCCTGGCATGCCCCACGTGGGTCCGTTGCCCATCCCTGAAATTGGCGACTTGGTCTTGAACATGCCGAAGAAACCGCCGCCGCCACCTTGGCCGCCAAAGATACCGGGCAGCGAGAAGCCGTCACCGCCGTCACCGCTGGTGTCACCGAGCAGCCGGCTGAGTGGCTTCATCACCATCTGCTGGATCGCGATGCGAGCCATGTCGGCGATGATTTGATCGGCGATGCTGCTGAACACGTCGCCCAGCGAACGGCTGCCAGTGATCGCATCGGCGAGGCCGTCGTTCAGGTTCTTCAGGCCATCGGCCGCGACCCGCTCGTATGCCTCGTTGAGCTCGTCGGCGTTGCGCGGCAGGCTGTCGAAATACTGCTGGAGCGGTCCGGCGTTGTCGCGGTTGGCGCGCTCGCGGGCGTAGCCTTCCAGCACTCCCAAGGTCTTCAATCGCTCGGTCGCGAGGTCCTTTTCCTGCTGGCTCGCCGTCTGGCTGTCGATGATCGCCTGTTGGGTGAGGCGGAGCTGCTTGAACTGACCGTCGAGGATCAGCTGCTCTAGTCGGCCGCGCTCCTTCGCTGTCCGCGCCAGCCCGACCTGCGCTTGCAGGATGTCGGCCTCGTTGTCACCCCGAGCCTGAACGGCGGTGAGCGCTTCCTTGGCCTCATCCTCGGCCTGCTGTCGCAGCAGCAACGCCTCTTTCTGATCGTAGATCTGCTTGTTGAGGCCGAGCAGAACCTGCTTCTGCGCTTGGGTTAGGTCATCATCGGCCTGCACCTGGCGATTGGCAGCGGCGCGCTCGTTGGCCAAGCGCTCACGTTCGACCGCTGCACGGTCGCTAATCTCAATGGCGAGATCCTTCTGAGCGGCGAGCGACTCGTTTGACGCGCGATAAAGCTCCTGTTCGTACCGCTCGCGGTCGCGCTTTGCTTTCTCGGCGGCTCGCTTGGCCTCCGCCGCCGCCCGCCTCTGATCGCTCTCAGCCTTCTTCGCTGCTGCGGCTGCCTCACCGTTGCCTTGGGTCGGCAGCGCACCGCCAGCACCGCGCGCGCCACCGCCATACAGGCCGCGGTTCCATTGGCGGCCGAGCGCGCGGCGACCTTGCTCTTCCTGTCGTTGCCGAGCGTCTCCTTCGTTTCTCAGGAAGCCTCCCGATAGATCGGAGATCTCCGCATCGGCTTTCCACGAGCTGCTGAACAGCTTCCGGTCGACGCCATTCGCCCAGTTCTGGATCCGGGGAAAGAAGTTGCGGACCCTGTCGACGCCCGCGAGAATGTTGGCAATCGTGTCGCGCGCGTAGTTGGCCTCGCGGCGGATGCCGCCGAACGCATCCTTCGCGCCCGCGAGCAGGGGATCGAACACCGACCCTAGCCCCGCGAAGATGGCGGTCATCTCATCCGCCTCGTCTGAGGCGTAGCGGGTAATGGCCGAGAACGAGTCCGCCGCGATCTGCGCCAACATCGCGATCTTGTCGGCATTGGCGACGATCGCGGCCGCAAACTGCGCGTCCATGATCATTTTCAGGCGGTCGAGATTGTCGTTTACCTGCCCGGCGTTCCGTAGCACGTCGTCGCGCAGGACGATGCCCAGTTCGTTGGCCGAAGATGCGAGCGCATCATACGCCGCTGTGCCCTGACCCAATAGGACGGTGAGGGTTGATGCCGACTTCCCGAACAGCGTCAGCGCGGTCGCGTTGCGCTCCTGCACCGTCGGCAGCTTGGACAGGCCGTCCATCGTCTGCCGCAGCGCACCGTCGAAATCCTTGCTGGTGACGCCAAGCTCGCGGAAGAGCTTCACCTGCTGGTCGCTGCCGCTCTGCGCGAGGCCGAGAGATTTGGCGAACTTATCTAGCGCGGCATCAGCGGTCGCGACGTCGGACCCCGACATCTGCGCCGCGTAGCGAAACTCCTGGATCGTCTTGGTCGTGGCACCGGTGCGATCAGCCAGATCAACGATCGCATCCGCATAGTCGAACGCGCGTTGCGTGGCAGCGGCCATCGCATCGATGGCGATGGCGCTACCAAGCGCTCCCAGTGCGCCGGTCAGCGTCGCCGACGCGGATGTCGCTGTGCCGAACGAGGTGTGGAGGCGAGACGCGAGCTGGTTCGCACGGCTCTCTGCCGCTTTCGCACCCGTTTTAAAGCTGGCCGAGTCGAGGCCCAGCACGACGCGAAGCGCGCCGATGATCGCTCCCGCCATGCTGGTGTTCTCCTAGATTTCGCCGGCCTGCGTCGCAGCAGCGAACGACGCGAGATTGAACGTCATTGCGTCGTCGCCCTGCGGCTCGCGCTCTTCGTCGCCGTCGCGCAGGATCTCGGCGAGGTCGGGCAGGGGGCTGGCCCGCTCAAACGCCGCGGCGTGCCACGCCTGCGACAACCCCAGGCGGCGCAGCTTCTTCAGCCGTTCGCCATATCCCCGCACCATAGTGCGGAGGATGCGCGGCGTTTGAAGCCAGAAGCGATCCGGTTCACCGCCCGCTTCGCACCAAGCCTCCAGGAGCGAAAGCCAGTCATGGCCCCGCTCCGATTGCGAGGGTCCGCCTCATCCCTATCCTCCGCCACGCCAAACGCACCGCGCAGCCCCGCCATCACGGCTGCGCGCACTTGGTCGAAGCCCGCCTCGCTCATCAGCTGCTCGGCCTCGGCAATCGAGCATGGCTGTCGCCGTTGCAATCCCGCCCAGAACGCAGCGCGGAAGCGGGTGATGTCGACGGTCGGCTCTTCAATCGCGACGAGGATGGCATCGGTGGTGGCGTCGAGCGCAGCCTCCAGCAGGCAGAGCGCGGCGACGTCGAACACCAGCACGACCTCGCCACGCGGGAGGTCGAGCGACGCCTCGCCGCGCAGCGAAAGCCCGGTCACGCGGCGAGCGCTGCCTGCGTCCACACGCCCGACGCCTTGATCGTCACCGTGGCGGTCTGCTTGCCCTGCACCGGCTGATCATCGGGCTCGTAACCGGTCACGATGCCGATGCCCTTCGTCTGCATCTTCGTCGCGACGCCCGCGCCATTGCGGCCGTTCGAGTTGACCGCCATCAGCAGGCTGTCGCCGCTCGCAACCGCTGCGAGCAGCTTGGCGTCGGAGTCGCTGCCGGGCACGCGGTGGATCTGTACCGTGAGCACGCCGGGATCTGCGACGCCTTCGCCCATGAACTCCATCACGCCGCCCGCGCTGTCGTGCGTGGTTGTGTCGATCGTGCCGCGCGACAGGCTCGGAGCCTTGACCGACAGCACCTCGGCAATCTTCGTGAGCGGCGCGTTCGCCGCGGCCGATGCGCCCAGCAGAAAGGCTGCGCCAAAGTTCTTCTCTGCCATGATAGTGCCTCCTCAGGCCGCGGGCCTATTCATGATGATCCAGTCCATGCGACGCCGGTACACCTTGCGCCCGCCGCCCAAGTCTTCGGTGCCGCCGCCGTCCTCGTCTTCCAAGAAGGCGGGTCCGAGCTCCCAGCCATTGATGGTGGTGGTCGGCTCGATTGCCGCGGTGAGCACTCGGCTGATGGCCAGAGCCTCCGCGTTCGACAGCGCCCAGATGTCCGCCTGCACCAGCGTCTCGTTCAGGCCGTCCCAGCCGTCGTGATTGTAGCCGCGTCCCGGCGTGACCAGCGTCAGCACTGTAACGGGGTAGGGGGCAGATTGCGGTCGCTCGTCCCACGCTACAGCGGGGCAGAGCTTGGCGAACGCGGGCACCGCCAGCAGCTTCGCGCGCAGTGCTTCCTGCATATCAGCCTCCGCGCGCCGCCTTCTTCGCGAGCCGTGCCGCGGTCTTTTCAATCTCGGGGCCCAGCTCGTTGCCGATATTTGTCAGCACCTGATCCTTGGTCGCCTGCCACGCTGGCCGCATGAATGGTTGCGCCTTCTGATCGTGGGTGCCGAACTCCTGCGGAACCGCTGCCGGGTTCGAGGTGCCGATGAACATCTCGGTCAGCGACTTCGGCTCTTTCCTCGCCATGCGAGCTTGGCGCCGGGTCAGCTTCGTGCCGATGACGATCGAGATCTTGAGCGCGCCGGTGAGCCGCGGGGCGGTCTGTTCGGCGAGCGCACGTAACGGCTCGGCTGCCTTCTTCAGGACGCGCCGCACTACGGCTTTCGCGGTCGTGATCTTCGGTAGCTCGGACAGGGCGGCGTCGAGGTCGCGCAGTCCCTCGACCTTCACCGTGACCTTCACGCCTGCTCGCCGCTCGGGTTGGTCGTGATCTCTAGACCCTCACGCCGTCCGAACTCGACGACGCCGCTGATGGGGTACACCTGGCCAGCGTAGACGACGCGCTCGCGCTCGCTAAGGTCGGCGAGGTCAGGCGCCCAGCGGATGCGCCAGACAACCTCACGTTGGGCTGCGGTGCCGCCAGCTTTCCACGCCTCGGTTGCGCGTTGCGTCAGGCGTTCGGCCCATACTGTGCGGATCGGCTGCCAGGCAGCCACGTCGGCGCCGAGATCATCAGTCGTGGTGGTGGCACGCTCGATCGCGATGCGCCGGTCGAGCCGCCCGGTCTCCAGCCCCGCCATCAGGCGTAGACTCGAAACGGCGCGAGCAGGTTCTCGACCGGCGTGGACATCGGCACGGCGGTGACGGTGCCGGGCGAGACGGTGCCGCGGTTGCGATACAGGTCGTCGGTCATCAGCAGGATTGCCGCGCGGATGGCGGCGGGCAGCGTCGAGCGCGGACTGTCGCCGCTATCGTCGACTGGATAGCCGGCACGGTAGCGGATGCGGACTGCCTCACGCCGTGACGAGCCGCCAACCCACGGCCACGACGACGCCGCGACGAGATCGCGCCCGAGCACCTCAACGTCGGCGAGGTCACCCATCTGCTCGACACCGTCCGCGTCCAGGTAGGAGATGCTGACGAGTTCGACGACGGGCGGGAAGGGGAGGCGGATCGTGTCGCCGCACGCGGCACCGCAACGCGCTTCCAGCACCTGCACGCCGAGCGCGCGGCCGAGCCACCCGTCGGGCCCGTCGATGTGCGACGTGGCTGCGGCGACATACGCCTTGATCAGCGCGTCCTCGCTATCGTCCTCCACCTTGCAGTGCGCCTTCGCGTCGGCAAGCGACACGACAGGGTCAGGTCGGGTGATGACGAGAACGCGCATGTGATCAGGCGTTCTTCTTCGCCGCCGGCTTAGCGGCCTGCGCGGCGGGCGGGGCGGCAATGCCCTCACCGGTCGCGCTGGTGTAGCCGCGGTCGTTCACCGTGCTCGGCTTGGTGCCGAACGTGTGCTGGACGCCGGCCCCGCGCGTGGCGGGCTCTTCGCCCTCCAGCGACAGCGCGCCGGATGCCACCAATGGTGCGGCGTCGGTCTCGGTCATCTCGCGCGTGTCGCCGCGCGCGTAATCCTTGCCGTCACCGTGCATCGCGCGGTGAACGGTATACGTCTTTTTGTCGGCCATCGTTCGATGCCCCCGAAAGCGAGGGCGGACCCGGCGGCCCGCCCTCGTCATGGTCACGCGTTGGCGAAGGCGCCGTCGACGAACGCCTCCGGGCGATACACGGTGAGCGCCAGCCGCTCTTCGGCCAGGATGGTCACCATGTTGCGGCGGAAGTTGTCGCCGTCCTCGGTCGACACCAGCACGCCCGACTGCTCGCGATCGAACAGCTGGGCGCCCATGCGCCATGCACCGACGGTGAACTCGCCCTGCGTCTGCGCCATCGACGGCACCACCGGCAGGCCCCACAGCGTGGGCGCGATCGTGCCCTGAGGGTTGCCGATGATGTAGCGGCCCTCGCCATCCTTCTGCATCTCGATCAACGCCCAGTCGATCGGGTGCAGAACCTGGCCATCGGCCGGGTACAGCGCGAGCGCGACCTGCAGCTGCGCCAGGCGCAGCTTGTCGATCATCGTCGGCGCCGCAAAGCCCGTCACGCCCGCTGGCAGCGCGTAGTCGGACGCCTGCGGCTTAATGCCCGCAAGGTTCTGACCGGTGCCGTCGCCCTTCAACAGCTGCACGTCCTCGACGAATGCGAGGCCGTAGCGCAGGCGGTTATCGATCATGGAACGCAGGCCCGGCGCGTCGGCAAGGATCTCGGCCGATGCGAGGAACCAGTGCGCGATCTTACGCACCGGCGCATTCTTCAGGTCGAGCTTCAGGGTCGACTCGGGCTTGAGCGTGCCCTCGGCGACCATGCCGGCGTTGTTGGTGAAGCCGGTCTCCTGCACGTACTCGATCGAGCTCGAGGAGGTCGTGCCGGGCGCAATCAAGCCGCGGATGGTCAGCTGACGATCAGGCAGCATCTGCATCGGCGACTGGACCCGCTCGGGGCGGACGAGGTCGCCGGCCGAGCCGTTTGCGTCGGTGGTGAGCGACGTGATTGCCTTCACCTCGATGCCGACGTTCTGCCCCTGACGCACGCCGTTGCCGAATGCGTTCTTGTAGGCATCACTGTCGATGTACTGCTGACCGATCGACTTGACCTCGGTCGGTTCCGAGCCGCGGCGCGCTGCCTTCTGCTCCAGCTCGTCGAGGCGCGATTTGGCCTCGTTCATGCCGGTCAGCGCCTGGTCGGCGAGTTCCTTGGCGGTGGTGGAGAGCGGGATGCCGCGTTCGGCTTCGGCCAGCGCCTTCTCGGCAATGGCCTTCAGCTCGTCGTGGCGGCGGTCGAAATTGCCCTTCAGCTCGAGCGCGAGCTCGGCCGGCGTCTTGTCGGTCATGATGTGCCTTTCTGGCAGAGATGAAGGATCAGCCGCGCAGCGCGGTGTAGAACTGCTGCAGCTCGTCGATCGCCTTCGCCTCGGGCTCCCCCCGAAGATGCGGCGCTGCCTTGGTCGCGATCGCCGCGGCCACGGACTTGGAGAAGCCGCCTGCATCCCGCAGGAACTCCTCGAACTGGCGGACGCTCGGCAGTTCGCCGCCGCCCAGAATGTCTTTGATGCTGAGGATGCGCGTGCGGTTGTGCATCGGCACGGTCACCAGCGAGATCTCGTGCAGCCCCACCTCGAGCAGGTGCCGAGCCTTGCCCTCCAGCCGATGCTTCTTCGTGATGAAGCCCATCGACAGCCCAGTGATTACGCCAAGTTTCACATCCTGCCGCGCTTCGCGGGCAAGCGTATTGGCAGAGAACTGGCCCTTTACGCGTAGGCCGTCCGGCTGATCGGTGAACTCCGTCCACACGCCGACCGGCTTCTTGCGGTCGTGATGCAGCAGCATTGGAATGCTCTTGCGCCCTTCCAGCTGGACGGCGCCACGCGCGACAATGTCGTTGCCATGATCGATGTCGCCGTAGCCGACCGCCAGACCCTCGATGTTGCCGTCGTCGTCGAGCGCCTTGGCGTCGAGAACGATGTCGAGTTCTTCCATCGTCAGACCTCCGCGGGCTGCTGCCCGGCATCCGTGATCGGCACGTCCTGCATCTGCTTGTAGAGCACGTTGCCGCCCTCGACGGGTGGCAGTCCCTCCAGCGCGCGAACCTCGTTGACGGTCATGAACGGCCGCATCTTGGTGTAGAAATCGGCGCGGCCAGTGCTGTCCGCGCGCAGGAACGCCTCGACGTTGAACCGGATCGACACGCCCGCCTTGCGATCGGCGCGTGACAGCAACTGCTTGGTCACCGCGCCCTCGATGCGCTTCAGCCGCTTGCGCATCTTGAACTTCAGCACCGACAGCGTCTGATCGGCGATGCTGGAACCGAGCGTCGTGTTGCCGACGGTCTGACCGACGAGGTGCGGGTCGACCTCGAACACGCGGCAGACCTCCTCAACCGAGAAGCGCCGGCTCTCCAGCATCTCGGCGTCTTTCGGGTCGATCGAAAGCTGCTCCCACTTCATGCCCGCATCGAGCAGCATCGGGCGGCCTGCGGTCGCGGCGCCGACGAACTTGTCCTGAAGCAACTGCTCGGCTTCGTTGCGCTGATCGCGGGTCAGAACCTTGTCGACCGACATGACACCGGAGGTGCGGACGCCGTTCGCGAACATCGTGGTGGCGGCGCGGTCCGCCGCGATCGCCGACGCGAAGGACTGCCGGCAGGCCGCGAGCGGGGAAACGCCGCCGAGAGCGCCGCCGCCGAAGCCGCGGATATGCAGCATGTCGCCCTGGTGGACTAAGTGTTCGCCGCTGCCATCAGTCCACCGATATTCTAGCTCGCCGGCGCCGTTGCGAGTGACCCGCATCAAGTCAGGCGGGATCGGTGCCAGCGACACGATGAAGCCATCATCACGCCGCACGATCTCGGCATAGGCGTTGCCGCGCAGCTCGATGCTGGCGACGATGAACTCCCAGAAGTCGAACGCTGACTGGTCGTAGTTCGGGCTGTCGTGCAGCAGCCAGTAAAGCGGGTGCTGATCGTCATCGACCGCAACGCCGCCCGGCCCCTTGCGCTGGACCGCGCAGGGCAGGGAAGCGATGTTGCCGGCCCAGAAGCTGACGCACGCCCAGGTGGCGGATAGCCCGTGCGCGGCGCTGAGCACGCCAGCGCTGGTGTCGTTATACCGCTCGAGTGTGACCTTGTTCGTGCGGAAGTTGTCAGCGTCTTGCTGGCCAGGCGCGACCGGGCTGGTCAGCGACAGCACCGACTTCGCTTCGATCGGGAGGCCGCGCGATGCGAGCGACCGCACCTCGGCTTCTGCGGCGCGGCGCGACAGTTGGTAGCCGCTCATGCGCGCAGGCTCGCGAGCCAGTCGTCGACACCATCGTCCTCGACCGGCAGCAACATCGGAGCGGTAGCGTTGATCATGCCGTCCACTCCGTCGATCTTGTTCGGGCTGTTCGGCGTCTGCTTCTTGGGCAGGATGCTGCCGTCGACACGGCGCTCGACGACCGCATTCCCGATCATCCACGTCATCACCGGGTTGCCGTCATGACGCAGCCGCGCAGGCCCCGCCTTCACGCGCGCCTCGATCGCCTTTGCCGGGTCGGTCACGTTGCGAGCGTTCTTCGCCAGCTGCACCGCAAAGGCCTCGCCGCCGTCGCCCAGATCCTCATTCAACCGGCTGGCCATCGCGAGACCGCTGTTCCACTGGTCGAACGTCGCGCGGCGCACGGCCAGCCTGTCCTTCAGCCCTCGGATCTTCGCCTCGATCACGCGGTGGTCAATGAAGTCGCCGGGCGTGGTGGTCAGGTGTCCTTCCGCGGCCCAGCGCGCGTACATGTCGGTGACCTGCTTCAGGCTGTTGTCCTGGCTCTGCAGCCGGGCTTCCGGCACGAAGAACCACGGCTTCACCAGCAGCCGCCCGTCGGCGTCTTCCGCCGCCAGCACGACCGCAGACAGATCGTCGACGTTCGAGAGATCGCCGCCGATGTAGCAGTCGAGCCCGGCGAAATCGTCGAGCGTCAGGGCAGGGTCGGCGCAGATCGCCCACTGCGTCACGTTCAGCCAGGCCGAGGCGGCGCCCAACCAGATATTCAGGTGCTTAGTCTTGAACTCGCCCTCGGCTGCGGGGCTCGCCTGCGCCTCGATCGCGCGCTTGGCGACTTCGTCGCGGAGCGGGCGGGATGCTTCCAGCAGCGGGTTGGCCTTGATCCACTTGGCCGGATCGTACGGGTCGTCACCCTCTTTGCGCTCGTCGTCGTAATCCTCGGCGCGGTCGAGCGTGAAGATGATCCCGAACATGTGCTCGGCGATCACCGAGCGCTCCAGCACCTTCGTCGCAAGCGTGCGCTGCTCGTAGCAGACGCCGTGCAGGTTGAAGCCCGCGGTCGTGATGATCCACATCAGCGGGTTGCGCCGCGCGCCGAACGCCGAGTTCATGACGTCGAAGAGACCGCGGTCGCTGTGCGCGTGCAGCTCGTCCATCGTGACCAGGTGCGGATTGTGCCCGTCTTGGCTCTTCGCCTTCGCGTGCATCGGCTGCATGTAGCCGCCGTTGTCCGAGCAGGTGATCGACTTGGCCCAGGGTATCAGCCCGAACGCTTCCTGCAGCGCGGGCATCTTCTCGACCATCCGCTTGGCCGGGTGGAAAACCTTCTTCGCCTGATCAAACGTCGTTGCCGCGGTTAGCACCTGCGGGCCGGGTTCCTCCTCGCAGGCGAGGCAGTATAGCGAGATGAGCGCCGTCTTGGTCGACTTCGCGTTCTTGCGCGCCACCTCCTCGTACACCGAGGTAAACCGCCGCCCGCCGGTCTCGTGCCTTCGCCAGCCGAACACCATCGCGAGCACGAAGATCTGAAACGGCTCGAGCGTGATGGTCGGCGTATCCCACACGCCTTCGACGTGCGGCAGTTTCTCGGCGAAATCGCAGACGTCGTTCGCGTGCCACGGGTCGAAATAGTAGCCCCAAGCCTTGTCACGCGCGCGCTTCAGGTCGTCGAGGTGACGCTGCGCGGCGAGGCGGACCCATTTGCAATGGCGCGCCTGCACGCGGTCGGCAGCGGCGGCCTTGGCATATGCCAGCGCGACCGCGGTGTAATCTCTAGCGTGCCCGGTGTCCGTTGCGGGCGAACGGGTTGCCCGGCTTGCCGCCATTTGCGTCACCTCCGGCACTGCCGACGCGGCTCTTCGGGCCGGCGATTCGAAGCAGCTCTTCGTGCTGGCGCAGCACCGTCAGGTACGCGGCGGGGGGCGGCTCGCCACCGGCGTTGAAGGCTTTGCGGACCAGCGCCTCAAGCGAGCAGTACCGCGCCAGAATCGCGCTATCGACCTCGGACACGCCAGCGGCCATCACTCGGCCGATCACCTCATGCCACACGTCGATCGCTTCCGCGGTCATGTAGTCGGGTGCGATCGGCGGATCGCCGGGGACGACAAGCTCGGTCTTCAGCCCATCACGGACTGGCTGGAGGGTGCCGCGCGCCGCCTTTGCTGACGGCGTGTCAGGCTTGGGGCCGCGCTTCATCGAGGTCTCCGCAATTTATCTCGACCCGAAAGTTTAATTCGCACGCGCGAAAAAAGAGGTTGGGCGTCGGTGTCCGTAGGTCAGGCCCTGGACTTTCGACCCACCCCCCGCGTCTGCGCCGCGGCGCGCTCGGCCTTCGACTTGGCGTCATGGCAGGGGGTGCAGAGGGGTTGCTTGTTGCTCCGGTCATCACTGCCGCCCTCTGACAAGGGCACGATGTGGTCGACGACGGTAGCGGCGGTCACTCGACCAGCTTTGACGCACGTGCGGCACAGTGGCTCGTCGCTCAGGATGCTGCGGCGATCCGCGACACCAGCGCGACCACGTAGGCGAGGGCTCGGCTTGCTATGCGCCCAGGCCTTGCGCGGCTTCGGCTTAATTAGTGAGGGCGGGCGGCTTGGCATCACGCACCCCGAAACGAAGCAACGAAAATAAACATGCGCTGCCAGCGATGTCACAGCGATCAACGGCTTGCGACGCAACCACCATCGTGAAAGCTTCCTCTTAGCCGGGTCGTCCGGTCACGGAGAGAAGCATGAAGAGCTATAAGAACGTCGCCTTGGCCGCTCTCGGAGCAGCTGCCGCGCTCCTTACTACGGCTACTCCCTCGATCGCGCAGCAGCGCTGGTGTGAGAATAAACCGCTCTATGACGACGATCGTGATGTCGGATGCGGGTATGAAGGTGAGGATCCGACCTTCAAGGCAATCATCGCTGGCGAAGACGCCGATCAGGAGACACGCACCGACAGCGCCGCGGTTGCTGCTGAGCCGCAGGCCTGAAAAGCGAGAGGGGCCTAGCCGCCCCTCTTTGCACCCTAGGTTGTAGACGAGCTCTGCCAATATAGCCGGGGCAGTGGACACCCGATCGCCGCAGCGCGTTACCCTCTCCCTAAACCAAGGAGAGCGACATGACCGACCACAAGAAGAAGGGCGACTTCGAGAAGAACGGCAAGGACGATGTCGGCGGCAACACCAAGCAGGACAACAGCCAGAACACCGACGGCAAGGACAACAACCAGAACGCCGGGCATGGCGGTCACAAGTAAAGATCGGCCGGGGCCGCGCTCAGCAAGCGCGGTTACCGCGTGGAAAGATGAACGTGAGGCTCTACCGCGTCCGATCCAGCAACATGGTCAACCGTGCGTCGATCGCTGATGACAGGTGGCAAGCGCATAGCGAAGCACCTTCACCGTCTTGGTCCAGCTTAGCTAGTGCGTTCATCAGGTCGGCGAGGATGGGGTCAGACGTGTGCAGCACCAGATCGGGGTATAAGCGCAGCAGCTAACATAGGTTTAAAAACGAGTGTCTTTGCGCCGAAGCTGAGACTGCAGCGCACCCTGAAGCGAAGAAGAGCCGCAACCCTGCTGGGCGCGACTCTTCGATCTATGCATGTGGATGCCTCAAACGGACGGTAAGGTCAAGGCCTATCGGTTTGTTACATCACGCACAGCAGATACAACAAAGGGGACCAAAGTCCCCCTTGCGACTATCTGTCTGCCGCGGCGCCAAGCAAAAGGAGTTACGCGGCAGATCGATAATTAGTTGCTGTCCGGCTCGTCGTCGCTGTCGGCAACCACGACGATGCCCGCAATCACGGCAGCAGCCGCGATGATCGCGACGATGAAGCCGCCACCAGCAAGCTCGTTCTTCTTAGCCGACGGCGCAGCAGCGCGTGACACCGACAACGACGAAGCAGCGTTCATGGGAGCTGCGGCAACCGGAGCTGCAACCAGAGCGCTAGCGGCAGCGGCCGTCAGAAGCTTCGAAATCATGAGGTGTCCTTCTTGTTTGAGCCCGAGCCATACTGCAATGCAGCAAGATTGTAAACGATCCGTAAAGGCTGCAGGAATCGTATGCCGAATGTCTGATTTGGTGGAAGCCCCACGGGCGGCTTTGGAGCAGCCGCACAGTTTTATGCCCGTTCTTTCATCTAGCGCTCAAGACCGGGATCCAGTTTGACCGGGCAACGCACTTGGTCGTACCCGCGACCCTTGCCGCGTTATGCCGGCTGCCCGGGTAAAAATCGTCCGCTCAGGATGCGGTCGCGCATGACGGGCCAATCGTTTCCAAACTGCTCCCCCCCTTCATCAATCTGCACGACCTGATCGTCCTTGAAGCTATCGCCGAGAACGACGTCCTCATATTCCGAGATCCGATCCTCCATGATGTTGTAAAATGAGCGTGCCGCGCCTCGACCACTGGCGGATGTCGTAGGCATAATCACGCCGAGTCTGTTTGACCGCAAACGAACGAGACTACCGACCGGATATACGCCGATACCGCGCATGAACTTAAGCAGCAGACTTTGGTCGATCATGTCCGGAAGAGAGGCCATCTCTGCGATGGCGTCGGCAGGCGCCTTGCCCTTCTTGTAAGGACGGTTCGACGTCATCGCATCGTATACGTCGCAGATCACGGCGATGCGGGCGGCAGTCGTAATCTGGTCGCCATGCAAGCCGAAGGGATACCCCGTTCCATCGAGCCGCTCGTGATGATGCAGACAAACGTCCAACGCGACGGACGGAACCTGCGGATCCGACGCTAGCAACCGGTGCCCCATCTCGGGATGCTGACGGATCAAAGCGCGCTCGCCTTCATCGAGCGGCCCTGCCTTGCCGAGAATTGAGGTATCAATCGAGAGCTTGCCGATGTCGTGGAGCATTCCGGCTATCCCGAGATCGGCGACCTCGCTCGACGTTGCATTGCTGGCGCGCCCAAGCGTGATCATCAACGCGCAGACGGCGATTGAATGCGTGTACGTGTAGCCGTCCTTCTCCTTCAAGCGCGTCACGCTGGCGAAGGCGGCACCGTTGTGCTCAAGCGCATCAGCAATGTCCTTCACCACTGAGGCGATCTGAGGCATCACCACCGGATGGCCACGGCGACAATCGTCGAACACGTCGCCGATGATCTTTGCGGACCTCTTGACCACCGCAGATGCGCGTTTCCTCTCCGCCTGGTCGAAGGCGGGCGGCGTCGGAAGCCTTCTTGGCAATCGCAGGGCGCTTGATTTCTTCACTTGCAGCGGAGCGGCCGGTCGCCCTGCTGGAGTCTTCGGTCGTACTGAAATGGTGACTTTGTGTGACGATTCGTTCGTCAGGGGCGCCGGGCCGCTGCGTGCATCGATGAACAGGTTGGTCCCGCCATTCCTTACTCGCTCGAGATCGGCCGGAGTTTTGATAACAAAGCGCTCACGCCAGAAGGGGTGGGATAACCAGCCGTCCTCCAGCCCTTCGACAATCATTCCAAGTCTCGCCTGTGCAGGCGTTATACGGATCAGCACCTTCCGAACTCCGGCACAAGGGCGGACATTCCGGTCCGCCGGAAACGGAGCGCCGCTCCCCGAAATGATGCTGAAGTGAGCCCGCCCGTTATCGCACGGTGGCCAAATAAGCAGCGTTCAGTCGCGAGCATGTTAACGCGTTCCGGCGACGGCGGCGATGACGCGGTTGCGGCCGCCTCGCTTGGCTTCGTAGAGCATTCGATCGGCAGCCTCGATAGCCATGTCTTGCTTCGTGCCCCCGAATGGCGCCACGCCGATTGAGATGGTGACGGAGCCGATAAGCTTATCGGTCTGGCGATCGCGGAACGTGCGGTCCGCTAAATTTGATCGAGCGTGTTCAAGAATTTCAACGGCGTGCGCGACGGTCACACCATCTAGGAATACAAGAAACTCCTCGCCGCCCCACCGTGCGAGGGTGTGAGAGCCGAGACTCTGCGACAGGCAAGCCCCGACAGCTTTCAGGACGCGGTCGCCGACGCCGTGTCCGAAGGTGTCGTTCACCTGCTTGAAGTGATCAACATCGCAAAGCGCGACGCTGCTGTTTCGTGACGATCGGCGAGCCGACATCTCCCTTCGGGCGCCCCGGCGATTGAGAAGGCCCGTCAGCGCATCGCGATGAGCGTCGTCCCTTGAGATCTCTACCTGCTGGCGCAATTCCTCGATCTCGCTGGAGGCGGCGTTCAGCTGAGTCTGGATATCATAATTACGCTGAACCATCGCCTTCACGATCTGCTCGACCGAGCTCGGGCCACCGGAAAGCTGGAATAGGCCCGCGGACAGGTCGCGCCCGAAGTCGGAGGACCGGCTGGCGGCATGTGCTGCGATGTCCGCCAGCCTGAGAGTTTGATGGCGGAGAGCGTCATGCCCTGGTTCAGTGGCAGCAGCACCACCATTCGATTTGGCAGCCGCAGTGATGAGATCGACGTCCGCCTGAACGAGGCGGCGGCCTTCCATAAGGATGGCATCAACCGCCATCGCAGGCACGCTGTGCCGATCTGTCTTGCATCGCCACGCCAGCGCGAAATTGACCGGATTATGGTCGAGTCTCTGCTCGGACAGGAACCGCAGCGCTTCGTATCCCGGTCCCGTGGCGGCTTCGGCAAGCGAGCCAGCCGGGGAGGTGGATTTTGTTCTTACGACCATCGCGACAACTCAATGACTTACGCAGAGTCGTAAGATCGACTGGTGAACAAAAGGTGGAAGGCCATAGCGTCATGACGCTGAGCTCGTATGGAAGCCGGAACGTTGGACGAGGCGTGTGCGAGGCGTTCGAGGATAAATGCCGCGGCCGGGAGTGCGTATGGTCTCTAAGCGAATGATGTTAGTACGTTGATGTGAACGAACGTCCGAAGTTCGCGTGGTAGATGTGAACGTTTGTTCGCATGAAATGGGCGAAAATAGACATCGAGCATGAACTAGACAGGCAAGCCAAGCCACTTAGCTAAAGGTTGTGCCGTATCCAAAATGCGGGACGAAAACCGCGTGCTGCTGCCCATTACCGAAGCTGGGCATGTCTGGTATCACGCACCCCGAAACGAAAAAGAAGGCGGGCAAATCATAAGCTTCTGCACTTCCTGCAGCAGTCCCGCCGTCCTAGCCTCCGTCCCGAGGAGACCGGTGTCGTGAAAGAATACAAAGTGATGTCGCAGAAAGACAAATGGTTTAGCCGCAAGTTTGACCCAGAGGCGCTCGAACAGGGATTAAACGCTTATGCGGCTCAAGGCTGGGAGGTCATCAGCGTGGCAACGGCCTCAATCCCAGGGCTGGGGGGCAACCGAGAGGAGATGATTGTTGTCCTTGAGCGTGAAAAATAATGCGCGCCGTAGAGTACAAAGGCATCCTCTTCATCGAGGGGCACCCGGGCGGCGCGCAGGTGATCCAGCAATTGGATACCAAGATTGACGGATGGTTTTCTTCAAGCCAGCTAAAGAGCCTAGATCATATCAAAGACATCATGGTGGATCAGGCAAAAGCGCACGCGGGAAATGCCATTATCGACTTTAAGTATGGTCAGAAAAGCACGTTCTGGCGAAGCTTGTTCAGCGTAGACGATGTCTATTGGTACGCCACTGGCTCGATAGCTAGGGTCGATCCTGCAAGTGTGTCAGTGAAATGACGTAAAAACAAGAAGAGCCGCGACCTTGCTGGGCACGGCTCTTCGATCTGCGGATATGGGAACCTGAAACCGGGCGGCGCGTCAAGCGACAACACACTCAGTCACGCCGCTTACCCATAATTCGACAATCGCGCGCCGACTGGGAGAGCTTTCTTGAAACGGTCCCACTCCACCTCCGCGTGTCGCATCGCCTGATCTTTGAGGAAGTCTCGGTAGCCTGGGAACACCGCATACTCATTGGTTTCGAGCAGCGCGTCGAGCTTCGCGGCCAATTCGTTCATCGTCATTGACTTGCCACGGATCGCCTTGCTCTCGGCGTAGAGCAGGAACTGCTCGCACAAGATGTGGAGGATATAGACCTCCTCGCGTGCCAGGTAGTTCTTGGCGATTTTGGACTCGGCCTTGGTCGGCCGTTCCGACTTCGTCGCCATGATGCCCATGTTGTGCTTCGCCGCGTCGGCCCGATCGAGGATCAGCTGCGACGCCGTCTTGCCCGTGATGGCGTACAGGAACTTGTCCTGCAGCTTGGCATAGAAGGAGCGTACCGCTGGGGCGTCTTTGTCGTAATCGGTTGACGCGAGCTTGAAGCAGTCGCGCACTGCCTCGTAGATCGAGATTTCTTCGGATCGGAGCGCCCGAACCTCCGCCGCCAGCTTCCGCAATGCGGTCGGGTCAGCCCCAAGGCGCCCACTGTTAAGCGCATAGCCGTCAGCGATGTATCGCTTCAGGACGCTGTTGGCCCACTTACGAAAGTCCGCGGCTTTAGAGCCATTCACGCGGTAGCCCACGGTGAGGATCACATCCAAATTGTAGTGATCCGTTTCGCGGCTAACCGACCGGCCACCCTCAATTCGAACTCTTTCCATTTTGGAAACAGTTGCCGCCTGATCGAGTTCGCCGGAGTCGTAGATGGCGCTCACGTGCTTCGATATCGCCGGCACCTGCACGCCAAAAAGCTCGGCCATCTGCTTCTGAGTGGCCCACACCGTGTCTTTCGACCAATCGACGTTGAAGTCGATGGCCGATGGCCCCTCATCGAATCTCATCAGCTCCATCTCAATCTGGCGAGACGCCTCCTGCGCGGCTGCCGCCGCTCGCCGGTTGCGCTGCAGGAATTTGTCGATGTCGACCGCACCTTGCGGTTCACGATTTACATTCTGGGTCAAGGCACACACCTGTAGATTGACCCGAGTTTTCGTTGACGCAGCTACGCGGAGTCCTTACATGTCTTCCGCACCATAGCGACGCCCTCCTCGGGTGTTGATGGGCGGAGGCAGCGCCGAAGTTGTCCAGACTATGCTGGCGCTGCCCCCGATCCCGGTAGGACTAAGCCACCGGAACGACCCATCTTTACTAAATCGTTACCACCCGAGCAAGCGGGTGATGTTCAGCGGCTCGCCGGAAAACTGCGATTGTCGCAACTGTCAACGACATTCACACCGGAAAGGTCGGTTCGACGCGTGGATTTCTGCGGGTCTTGGCAATAACAAGCGAAAAGGGTCGTGCGAAAAATTTATTCGCCACGCAATAAGCCCATGGTCACTTTTCGTTCTTCAAGGCCGACTCGCGTTCAATCTCATGCGATCTTCAGCCAAGCAGCTAGCGATTGAGCCGCTGAGACGATTCGGGCTGCGAAGCGAGCGCGCTGCTGCCCATTATGGAAGGTTGGCATGTCGTCGGCTACCACCACGCGGTCGAACAGCGGCAGCATGCGAGCCGGGATGATTCCACGCGCGTCGCGCAGCTTGCGGCGAGCATCCCACTGATGGCGGTTGCGCGGTTGCCCGTAGCTCTCGCTACCGCATCCGCCCACGCCATCACCATAGGCGGCGACCACCCGCGGTGCGCTCATCGCCTCGGCATGCAGTCGCATGTACCAGTCGCAGGCGTACCACTGCGGGTAGGTGAGCTGACCGCGCTTGTGCATCCGGTCGATCGCGCTGTCAGCGAACCGGCGAGTCAGCTTGGCGCGCTCACCAGCCCGGTCGATGATCGCATCGACGATCTGGTGATCGCCGGCAGCGTGCGCGATCCGTTCGGGCGTCGCATCGACATGCTTTTGGACCGCTTGGCGCGCAGGCTTGGTCCTGACCTCCTTTGGTCGCTGTGAGCGGGCAGGGCCAGCTTGGCCCCGCAGCCCAGCGGCTATTGCCGTTCCTGCCCACGACGCGCGATCCGCCGAGCTGCGCGCTGTTGCCTTGTTCCCCCGGCCCATCTCGTAATCTCCAACGTAAGCGACACAAAGCATTGTGAATTTGGCTAACCTGCGTGAGTGCGTGCGCCCGTTCGTCGAGCCAGCCCGTTGCCTTTGCGGCAGCAGAGGAAATCGACATGGCCGACGATCAGGCAAACGCGAGCGAAGGCTCGGATCCCAGCAGCGACATCAGGGCGTCCAATCCAGGCGGCACGACGACCGAGGACATCACCAAGGGTCGGTCTGGCAGCGACGACCAGCCGGGCGATGATGAGCCTCACAAAGTCGAGAACGCAGCGAAAGCCGGTCGTGATGACCTCGACACGGACGCAGGTGAAGAGTGACCGCCACGCACCAGGAGCGCTGTTGATGAACCCCGACAACAACAAGGAGGGTAGCGGCTCGAAGCCGAGCGCTGACTTCCAGGTACACACCGCAGACGAGGCACCGCTTGACCGGCGGACACCCGAAGATGGCCAATCGGACGAGCAGACCGGTAATCCCGGCCGCGACTTGTCACATGACGAATTCAAGGGCGACGAGCGGGCCAAGGAGTAACCGCTCACGCCGCTGCCGGCTCGGGTAGGCAGAATGCGCCGTTCTGCATCCGCGCCACGACCTCCGGCGGCGGTCCGTCCAGCTGGCGGTAGCGCTCGGCACGGGCACGGCTCAGCGCTCGAGCCTCGTCCTCGACAGCGGCGCGGTCTCGTAGCCGTTTCTCAATCCACGAGATCGGCTCAGCCCTGCCCACAGCGGAGATCAGCGCTTCCCGAACCGGGCCGTCGCCGTGGGTCTTCGCCCATTTGGCAACCATCGAGCGGGCCGACGTGGTGGACTTGCCGGCAGCGGTGAGGAGCTTCACGCCCTCGTCGAACACCAGCTTGCTCAAATCCGGCGGATCGTCAGCCGGAGCGTTAGCTACGGTAACTAACGTCCCGTCCCGTCCCGTCTTAGCCGTGACTGTCCGCGTGACAGGTGGCGTGACATCCGGTGGACAATCTTCGGACTGCGGTAGGACATTTGCAGCCACCTCCGTGACGTGCCGAGTGACGAGGTCACGCAGTTCCTTGGTCTTGATGTTCCAGTTTGGCGTGACGCCGACCGCTGCCAGCTTCTCGAACATCCGTGAACGATCCGCGCGCTCACGAGCCTTACGGTCAGCGTCGGCGCTGCGGGCGGTTCGGTCCTGCTGGCGTTTGTCCCAGGCAACGAGTGCCTGCTGCGCAAGCACAGGATGGTAGAGACGACCATCGCTGCACTTCACAAAGCCGTGCAGCGCGCGCTCGCGCATCTTCTTCCATGCCTTCACGTCTCGGCCGAGATCGGCGAGGCGGCAGAGCGCAGCATCGTCGTCTGGCAGCGAGGCAGCGGGGCACTGCGTCCACGCCGCCCACCAGAGTGTTAGACCGGCACGCCACTCGCTGTCGCTCGCCATCGCATCGAACTCGCTGCCGAACAGGCGTTGACCGAGTAGCGGCATGTATTCGAGCCCGCGCAGGTCGCATTCGGGCGGTGTAAGAGGATCGGGATAGCTCACCGGGATGCTCCCTCGCTGTAGGATTGACCATAGAACTCGCTGCCGCGCACGGCTGCGTTGGCGCCGAAGAAGAAGCCAACACCCTTGCCGGTGGGGCCGCTGCGGCGTTTCGGAACGAGGAACTCGACCTTGCCGCGCACCGCGTCCATGTCGGTGCGCCATGCCTCGTACTTGGCGCCGTACTGGTCCTCGGGCTCGCTACGGCGCAGGTACTCTTCCTCGCGGTAGACGAACACGATTAGGTCGGCGTCCTGCTCGATCTGGCCGCTGTCGCGCAGGTCGGCGGGGATCGGGCGCTTGTCCGGCCGCTTCTCCACCTCACGGCTCAGCTGCGCGACGGCGATCACCGTTAGACCTTCGTCCTTGGCGAACTGCTTGATGCCCATGCTCACCTCCGAGGCGTGCTCGTAGGGCGACATGCCACGACGGCTGTGGCTCATCAGCTGAAGGTAATCGATGATCACCAACTCCAGCTTCTCGCCACGCGCCTCCAGCCGGCGCTTGTGGCGGCGGGCCTGGCGGATGAAGCGTTGCAGCGTCAGCCCGGAGCCGTCGTTGATCTCCAACGGGATCTCGTTGAGGCGGCGCTGCGCGGCGCGAACGGCATCGATCTCGTGCGGCTTCACCGTACCGTCACGGACATGCTCGTATGGCACGCCACCTTTGTTCGTGAACGTCATGTCAGCGAGGATGCGGCGGGTGAGTTCGTCCGCGCTCATCTCCAGCGAGAAGATCAGCACGCCATGACCACGGCTGGCGGCTCCGATCGAGTAAGAGGTGACGAGCGCCGTCTTACCCATGCCGGGGCGACCGCCGACCACGACCATGTTCGTCGGGCGCAACGTACCCATCGCATCGTCGAGCGAGCCGATAATGCCGCAACGCACGCCGACGATCGGCTTGCCGAAGCTCTCGATCACCTGCTCGGCGTAGCTACCAGCAGACGCCTGTCGGATCGTGCTGTCGTCCACCATTGCTCCGACCGCCTCATCCGCGTTGGCGACAAGCTCTTCGCGGGTGACGGTAAGGTCGCGTGCCGAGACGACGACGTCCTGCAATCCTGCCACCAGCCGACGGCGGGCGGAGAGCGCGATGACCTGCTCGAAGTAAGCCTTGGTGCGATCGCGCGTGCCGGCGTTCAACGACGCAGCGGCAAGAACGCTTGAGAGCCGCGACCACTCGGCATCGGCCGCGAAGTGCGGGGCAAGCGTCACGCTATCGACCGCCGCGCCGCGTGCGGACTGCTCCAGCATCTGCGCGTAGACCTGCCCGTACAGCGGCACCGAGAAGTCGTTTGGGCGGCAGCGGTCGGCGCAAAGGTCGATCATGCGGTTGTCGGCGATCAGGTCACCGAGCAAACCAAGCTCCGCCTCGACGTTGCACAGGCTCGATGCCGGGGTCGCGGACGCGAGCTGATCGTCGAAGCCGCTCACGACCGGATACCGCGTAGTTGGTCGTTCCAATCCTTGTAGCCGTCGGCCGGGTACATAATCCGCACGTCGAACCCGCGGGTGCGCAGGCCTTCCGCCGCCTTGTCAGCGGCTGCGCGGCCGGGTTCGTCGTTCTGCGCGGCGATGACGATCGAGCGGATGCGGGCGGGGTACTGCGCCTCGATCATCAGCGCGGTGCCGAGACACGCCCACACCTCACGGCCGGGAAGCTCCTGCGCTAGCGATAGTGCATCCTCCGGTCCCTCGGTGACGATCACCTCATGCGGCGTGTCCTTGCTGCGGCAGGTGACGCGGACAGCGCCGCCCTTGATGTGTCCGAGCGAGCGTTTCGGCTTGGCCATGTCGGCCTTCGCTGAACCGTCGGGTTGAATGAAGATGCGTTGCAGGCCCACCGGGTAGGGCTGACCCTCGATCGCGACAGCGGCGAGCAGCGCGGGCACGTTGGGGCCGCACTCGCCCGTGTCGTCGTCGTACCAGGCTGGCGTCATGCCGAAGCGGAAGCTGGGCGGCAGCGGCATGGTGATGCCGCGCGAGCGGGCGTACGCCTCAGCAGGCGTCTCGTCGCACAGCGCTGCCGAATACCAGACAGCTTGTGCCCGCTGGATCGCGGCCTGCCGCTCGGCTTCTTCTTCCTGCGCGGCCTTCACGCGCTCGGCGGGATCGACCCACGGCAGGTTCGCACCGGCGAGCCATTCGACAGCGCGGCGGAAATCGAGTCGTTCGGCGTGCATCACCAGCGAGACGATGTCGCCCGAGGCTCCGCAGCCGAAGCAATGATAGGTGCCCTTGGCGTCGTTCAGCCGCAGGGAAGGGGAGCGCTCCTGGTGAAATAGGCAGAGGGATACCTTCTCGCGTCCCGCCTTTGTCACCTTGGCGCGGCGCGCGACCACGTCGCTGATGTTGTGCTTGTCCTTGGCCTCGTCGACGATGCGGCGGAAGGCGGCAGCCTGCTCGTACGAATAGGCGTTCATGCCTGAGCCTTCCCGGCCGCGATCATGTCGAGCCAGCGACCGGTCACGGTATGGACGCGGCGGATGAGCGCCTCTTGCGGTGACAGTTCCTCGTAGGTCGTGACCCCGTCGAACTCGGCAGCCATGATGGCGGGCAGCAGTTGCGCGATCGTCAGCGATGCGGGATCGTCGCCGGTGCAGACGCTGCCAGCATCGGCCCAGCGACCACCCACCAGCCCGAGCAGCGGGTCGGCGAAGCGACCGCCCCATTCACGGCAGCCGGCAAGGAAGGTCGGCATGTCGATCGGAGAGGCAGTGTTCGCGTACGCGGCTGCGCGATCCTCAGACTTGCCGAGCACGCGTCCCATGTCGCCCCACGTTGCGCCGTCCTCGGTCTTGATCGACGTGAGCGTGGCGTTCTGTGCCTCCACCGCGTTCGACGCGGAAAAGGTACGACGACGGGCGTGGATGTACGGCGCGTTCATGCGGCAATCCTCAGACCATGGTGAAGGATAGAAAAGCGCGACGCGGTAACGTCATGACTACGGTCGCCCTGGCGAACCTCGTTGCAGTGCTCGTTGATACGATGCGGCAAGCAGACGTGCCGAACGACACGGTGCATCACTTCTTGTCCGAGCTGGAACAGCTGAACAAAGAGACGCTGTACGGAGGCGCCGCCGAGTTCATGTCGTTTCTGACAGGCGTGCTGCGCGGGGCGGTGGCGTCAAATGACTAGTGTCATTGACGATTGTAAAATCCCGGGAGGGCGGCTGGATTGTCATCCGACAAACTCCGCGCCGATAACTGGTAGAAAGAAGTCATTTGGAGTTACGGCACCAGCGGTGGCTTCAACAATGCGCCCCATCATTACGGCGTTCGGACGCTGATACCCTTTCGAGTAGCGCTGTACGGTCCGCGCGTGCTTGCTGCCGATACGGCGAGCGAAATCGGCGTAAGACAGCCGGTTCAAGGCAAGATATAGGCGTAGCTGCATCGGCTACGATGTAGCGAATTCGGCTACACCGCGCAAGGAGATTGAGTGTGGACGATAATGAGCCTGCCACAGTCAGTGTAGGGGCGCGACTGCGACAGCTTAGAGAAACTCAGGGCTTGTCCATGCGCGACCTGGCTGAAAAACTAGGTGATGGGACGCATTTCACCACAATTGGTAAAATCGAAACCGGCAAGGTGCGGCTTACTGCTGAGCGGATTGAGAGGATCGCCGAGGCGCTGGGAACGACCTTTGCAGAAATAGCTAATCCTAACTTCGCTTTGTCACAGATGCGGCCAGTCGCAGTTGTCAAGCCCGGCCCTTGGATGGGCTCGTCAGATATAAGCAGTGCCACCAAAATAGGCTGGGTTGTGTCGCCGAGAGGCGGAATCAATAGTGTCGCGTTCTACACCATCGAATTCATCCAAAATGTGGGACGGAAGGTAGACGGCTTTACAGTCGTCGACACCGACGACCGCGAGTTAGAGGACGGCGGTGTCTACATGCTGGATACTGGTGAGCAGAACACGCTGCGCTTGGGTGTATATAGGAGCGAGCCTCCCCGCTTCGAGAGTTACATCGGGGTTGGTGGGCAAACGATACTGAGAGTCGGGGTTACGCCTTTCACCACGATCGGACGCGCAGTCTTCGAAGGAAGAAACCTGTAGCGGAAAACGCTACAATGGCTTGTCAGCCGTAGCCGATACGGCTACAGGGTCTCATCATCTGATCGCCCTTGGGCCGAAGACGGTGATCGCAGGCTCGTAACGCACGCACTCCTCGGATGCCTCTGCCGCACTCCTGCGTCCTCGCAGGAGATGCACGATGGCAACCCAGCTCAAGCCTTCCGACTTCACCTATGCCGCACCGACGCCGCGGCCGAACATTCGTGTCGTGTTCAACGCTGGTCCGGCAGCGCTCGCCGTTCGCGAGCAGGCTGACCAGCTACCCGCTGACATCCGCGACGCAACGCTCGACGAGATCACCAGCGATCCTGTCGCCGAGTGGGACGCAGCGTGCGCGAAGATGGAAGAGGCGATCAGCGCCCGTGACACGTACTTCAACAAGACCATGCAGCCCGCGAACGAGCTGTATAAACAGGCGCGCGACGCTGGGCTCGATATCGCGGGGGTTCTCGCATACGTGAGCCGCTGCGAGGACGAGTACGGAGTCCTGGTCCGTGCCGTCGACCTCGCCATCGAGAGCGTGGTCCTGATCCCGGCACCCGACGCCTCGGGGCTTGCTTACAAGATCAAGGCGTTCGTCGGGCAGGAGTGCCATGTCTGCGAAGGCTACGAGACGTCGTTCGAGGCGCTGGTGGCGGATGCAACCGCGCTCACCGCATCGCCGGTCAGTCCGTTCATGCGCGGTCCGATGATCGCGTGGGAGAAAGGGTACGCCTCCTTCACGGAGGCGCGGCGTGAGCGGCTTAGCTACGAACGCGCCTACTACAATCCGGCTGGCACGAGCGTCTCGACTGAGATGCAGGACCACTACGACGAGCTTGTCGTCCAGGAAGGTGAAGCTCTCGACCTGCTGCTGAAGCTCACCGCGCCAAGCGAGAACGAACTGGCTATAAAGCTCAAGCTAATCGCCGCCGGCGAGGAGTGGCGGTTGGTGCAGGATCGCACG
Source organism: Sphingomonas hominis (assembly GCF_013328205.1). Classification (GTDB taxonomy): domain Bacteria; phylum Pseudomonadota; class Alphaproteobacteria; order Sphingomonadales; family Sphingomonadaceae; genus Sphingomonas; species Sphingomonas hominis. The sequence goes on from NZ_JABULH010000001.1 coordinate 639,690, forward strand.
ATCACGGCAAAGATTGCCGCAGATGCTCGCCGCTTTGGTCGCCATGGTGCGTACCTTCAGAGCGATGCTGAACTGCTCGTCGCATTTGCGGCCTGTCGTGCGGAGATGGTGTCGTACCAGGAAAGCGGTCCGCAGACGCGCGAAGAGGATGATGCAGCTGACGAGCGAGTGTTGAAGCACGAGGCTGTCATCCACGCCTCGCAGGCAAGTACGCTGGAGGGCGTCATCGCCAAGCTGCGCCTCAGCTTTCAGCACACTGTCGGAGAAGCGTGGAGTGATCGCGCTGTTGCCGATCCCGCAGAGGCCGAGTTCCGTGCCGGGCTGGCTGGAGCGGGAGCCTTCCACCAGCTGTTGTGGAGCAGCGTAGAAGACCTTGCCCGCATCGCTGGTGTGAACCTGTCGGAGCAGGGCGCGTGAGCTGCCGCGCCTGCACCCACTGGGACCGCTACAAGGGCGATACGGCAGAGCTCGGTGACTGCCGCCGCTACCCGCCGCGGATCAACGATCAGCTCCTCGCCCGCGTATTGCCAGGCCTGAGCACGCCGCTGTCAGATCATGATGAGATCGAGCGCGATCTCTACGTCGCCAGTGCTTTCCCGATCACGCACCAGGATAGCGGCTGCGGCGAGTTCTACAGCGAGGTGCCGCTATGATGAACTGCGGCTCGTGCCGGTTCTGGACCCGCTCAGGCCCACGGCTGGCGAACGCCACACGCGATCCACGCGCCAGCGCTGACGTCGGCACGTGTCAGGTTCACGGCCCTACGGTGGTGATTTGTGCGGGTCTGGCCACGTCCGAGTTCCCGCAGACGCACGAGAGTCGGTTCTGTGGCGATTGGAAGGGCAGGGAAGGCGGCGGAGACGATGGCGAACGTGTGTTGCCGTTTCCCGCCCGCAGAGCGGCGTAGCGCTGTGGTGACCTGCTACGCTCCCGCTCGCAATTCTACCCGTAAGCACGAAGAGGGCGACCAAACCCAGCTGAGTTCGGTCGCCTCCGATGCGTCAGCGGTAGCGCCGGCCATAGTAGCCGCGCGGTCCGCGGTAGTTGCGATAGTTCCGGTACCCACGGTTGCTGCGATATCCGCGATAGCCGCGGTACCCACGATAGTTGCGGTACCCGCGGTAGCCACGATACCCACGGTTCCGGTAACCACCGCGGTACCCGCGATAGCCCCGCCCACGATACCCGCGGAAACCGCGACGGGGCGCGTAGTAGCGACCTCGATTGTACCCGCGGCCACGCGAGTAGCCGCGATCATAGCGGTAGGATTGGGCCGAAGCCTCAGTCGGCGCGACGCTGGCGGTGAACCCTGTCAGCACCATCGCCAGGGCGGCAAAGATGCCCATCAATCTGTTACGCATACACTCATCTCCCGGCACCTTACGCGCCTCATGAAGAGAACCGCACCGCTCCCGCCATCGTTCCAACCGAGTTCGTCGCTATGACCCCACTGCCGCCAGCCTTCATCTGCCAAGTCGTGAAGGTACACGACGGTGACGGGCCGCTCTGGTGCCGCAACGGCAAGAAGGTCCGCGTCGCCGGCATCCAAGCACCTGACTTCGAGAGCGCGCAGCCGTGCCGCACCAAACGAGCAAACTACGTCTGTGACGACCGGGCGGCTCGTGCCAGCAAGCGTATCGCTGGGCAACTTACACTTCGCAAGCGCCTGACCTGTCTGTCGGTCGACCAATCCTACGGCCGTATCGTCGCGCGTTGCATGCTCCCGGATGGACGATCGCTGTCGTGCGCGATGATCGCCGTCGGGGCGGCAACGCGGTGGGACAGCTACTGGCGTCGCTACAAGATGGGGGAGTGCCGCTGATGGGCATGGTGCTTCACCAGTTTCCCGATTGGCCCGCGGGCATGAACAGGGAGATGGCGCTCGCCTACACTGGCGTCGCCGAGACGCAGCTTCGCGCCTGGGAGAAGGCGGGCAAGGTCAGCTTCCGCGCGCGTGGTCCGAACGGCGCGTCACTGGCGCTGCGCGTTGAGCTCGATGTCGCACTCGCCGAGCTGTTCGCATCGAGCGCGAACGATGAGGATTTCGACTTTGGCTAGCGTCCGCCTCCCGGCCTACGTCCAGGCGCACAAGCGCGCGACGGGCGAGCCGGCCTACTTCTGGGTGCGCCCGCGCTGGGCGGCCCCGCCGGCTGCGCGCCACGGCAAGACATGCCCAGTCACGTCGTCGCCGCTGGGTACCGACCTCGCTGTCGCGATTGAGCGCGCCAATGCACTTAACGAGGCGTTCAAGCAGTGGCGCGAAGGCGAGGGCGCGAAGCTCACGCCCGGTACGGTGCAGTGGCTGTTCGACTGGTACCGTCGGCTGGAGAAATTCACCGAGCTGCGCCACAACACGCGCGCCGGGTACCGCATCGCGATGGATGCGGTCGAGGCGATGGCCATGCGCGCGGGCACGTTCGGGCAGCGCCGTGCCGCCGCGGTAGACGCCACCGCCGCCGACACGCTCTACCGCAAGGCGCGTGAGAAGCATGGCGAGCGGCAGGGCGCCTACATGATGCAGGTATGTCGGCTGGTGTGGAACCAGGCGTCGCGCCACCACAAGGCGACCGGGATCAAGGCCAGCGAGAACCCGTTCGCCGGCATGGGGATCAAGTCGAGCAGCGGGGCAGGTCGGGGTAACCGCGCCGCGACGCGCGCCGAGTACGACGCCTACCGTGCCGCTGCGCATGAGCTTGGCCGCCCGAGCATGGCCGTTGCCGCCGCGATCTGCTTCGAGGCGTGTCAGCGGGTCTATGACGCATTTGGCTACGAGGATCCCGATGGCCGGATCAGCCGCGGCATTCGATGGGGCAGCTACGTGCCGGGCGTGTCGATCGGGCTGGTGCAGTCGAAGACCGGCAACGTCGTGACGATCCCGCTGGCGGACGGGACCGGAGCCGATCGCGTCGAGCTATACCCGGAGCTGGAGGCCGAGCTCGCCCGCCTGACGCGCGGCGATGACGACGAACTGATCGTGCGTGATGAGCGCACCGGCGAGCGGTATACCAAGGATTACGTCACGAAGCTGCACCGTCGGATCAAGAAGAAGGCGGAGCTGGGCGCCGACGTCAAGTTCACCAGCTTTCGACACGGCGGCATCACCGAGATCGGCGACAGCGGCACCGACGACGTGCGCGCGGTCAGTGGGCACAGCACGCTCGAGGTCACGCGGATCTACAACAAGGCGAATCAGGAGAAGGCGGTGCGGATCGCAGCAAAGCGGCGCGAGCATATCGCGGTGATCGCCGCCGGAGCAGCTCTCGACGACTCGGAAGACGATACGCGCTCAACGGCAGAATAGCGCGCGGAACAGACCGTGAATGTCATAATGGCTGTAATAACGCCTGTCATAATGACCGGACGCTAACAGCAGCAACGTTGTAGAAAATGGCGCTTTTCTGCGAAGAAAATGGCTCCCTGAGTAGGATTCGAACCTACGGCCGCTCGATTAACAGTCGAGAGCTCTACCGCTGAGCTATCAGGGAACGCTGCGCGGAGCCGCGTCTATAAACGCTGATTTTTCGGGCGCAACCCTTTTTCGCGAGAGAACCAGTTCGCGGTCAAACGACGAACTGCTCCATGGAAATACGGTCGTCGAGCGCATGTTCGGGATCGAACAGCAGCGTCAGTTCACGCGCGCGATCCATGCACACCTCGACGCAGGCGATGTCGCGTATCTCGCGCTGGTCGGCCACCGCCGACACCGGTCGCTTCGATGCATCGAGCACGCGCAAGGTGATGCGTGCGCGGTCGGGCAGGATCGCACCGCGCCAGCGCCGTGGGCGAAACGCGCTGATCGGGGTCAACGCCACCATTGCCGAGCCGAGCGGCAGGATCGGACCCTGTGCGGAGAGGTTGTACGCGGTCGACCCCGCCGGAGTCGCGACCAGGATGCCGTCGCACGACAGTTCCTCCAGGACGACACGATCGTTCACCGTGACTTCGAGCTTGGCGGTCTGCCGCGTCTCGCGCAGCAGCGACACCTCGTTGATTGCGGGTAACGAGTGCACACGGCCGTCGATGCCGGTAGCGGTCATGGCCAACGGCGTCACCTTGAACGACTTGGCACGTCGGATACGCTCCTCCAGCCCATGCTGGCGCCATTCGTTCATCAGGAAGCCCACGGTGCCCAAGTTCATGCCGAACACCGGCACGAGCGGTTTGCGTCGTTCGAGCAGCATGTGCAGCGTTTGCAGCATGAAGCCGTCACCGCCGAGCGCCACCACGAGATCGGCGTCTTCCACAGAAACCCAATCCCACGCGTCGGCGAGTTCGGCGCGCGCCGCCTGCGCCGGCGGCGTCGGCGAGGCGACCAATGCCCGCCGCGGAAAATCGTTCATCCGCCGGTGACGCTCATGTGGCGGGCTACGGCCGGCGCAGCGTCGCGCTCGATACGGAAATCGTGACGGCGCGGCTTGGTCACCAACGCGCTCTCGATCGCGGCATCGAGCCCGGCCGTGCCACCCTCGCGTAGCGCAGCGCGTAGGTCGCGTTGATCGTCGTGACCGAGACAGGTGTAGAGCTTGCCCTCGGTGGTCAGCCGCACACGATTGCAACCGTCGCAGAAGTTCGCGGTCAGCGGCGAGATCAGCCCGAGCCGGGTCGTTGATCCATCGACGCGCCAGTAGCGCGCCGGGCCGCCCGTGCCGTTCAGGTCGCGGTGAAGGGTAAAGCGCTGCTCGATCATTTGCTTGACCGCGGTCAGCGGGAAGAACCGGTCGGTGCGATCCTCCTCGACTTCGCCGAGCGGCATCGTCTCGATCAGCGTGAGGTCGTGACCTTCGGCGACGCACCAGGAGAGCATGTCGCCAATCTCATACTCGTTGAAATCCTTCAACGCGACCATGTTGATCTTGACGCGCAATCCGGACGCGGTCGCAGCGGCGATTCCGTCGAGCACCTGCACAACGTCGCCGTGGCGTGTAATGTAGCGGAACTTGTCGGGGTCGCGCGTGTCCATGCTGACGTTGATGCGGCGCATGCCTGCGCCGGCGAGCATGGCGGCATGCTGGGCCAGCCGCGTGCCGTTGGTCGTCATCGTCAGTTCGTCGAGACCCTGACCGACGTGACGGCCGAGCCGCTGAACGAGATCCACCACGTCGCGGCGCACCAGCGGTTCGCCGCCAGACAGCCGCACCTTGTTCACGCCGCGCGCGATGAAGCGTTCGGTGATGATCGCCAGTTCGTCGAGCGACGCGATCTGATTACGCGGCAGGAACGTCATATGTTCTGCCATGCAGTAACGGCATCGCAAGTCGCACCGATCGGTGACCGAGACGCGCAGGTACCGGATCGTCCGGCCGAAGCCATCGACCAGCGACGGCTCGCCCGGAATGGATGTCGTGGTCATGATGGTTGAGCTAAGCGTGGTCACGGTTCGTCACAAGAGCAGGACGAACGATTGGCGGGTTGGTTGCGTCGCGCTACAGCGGGCCGGGACGCATCCGGGTTCGGGGGATACGACATTGACGGGGCAGGGCAGTCGAGAACGACGCCACGGTGACGGCGACCTGCCGCTGCCCGCGATTGCGAACTGGGTCGGGAACGGGCGCCCGGTGACAATCGCGATCGTCGCACTGGCGAGCTTCGAGATCATCAACGCGACTTATGGTCGGCAGGTCGGCGACGCGCTGGTGCGCGCGGCGGCGACGCGGATCGAGCGCGCGATCGCCAACACGAGCCTCGCTGCTACCGAATGGGTGCGTGATGGATCGGTGTTCACCTTGGCAACACCGGCAGCGATGAAGGACGTGCATCCGCTGGTCACGGCGATCGAGTTCGCGCTGGCGCAACCGTTCGTGGTCGGGACCACGACGGTGCATGTCGGCACGCGGATCGGCGTTGCGAGCGGCGCGGACGAGCTGGCTGACGCGCTGGTCGCCCGCGCGCGCGCCGCGCTGGCCGACGCGCGCTTGGCAGAGGGCGCGACGACCCGAATTGCGCCGCCCGCGCCGCATCGCCCGATCGCGCAGCTCGCCGCCGATCTGCACCGCGCGATCGAGCGTGATGAGATCACCGTGCTGTTCCAGCCGCAGGTTGGGCTCGACAGCGGCGCGATCGTCGGGGTCGAGGCGCTGGCGCGCTGGCGTCACCCGGACTTGGGTGAATTGGGCGCGGACACGCTGCTGGCGGCGTCCGATCGCGCCAATTTGGGCCTCGCGCTGTCGGACCATATCCTCGCGCGCGCGCTGGCGGACGTTGCGGCATGGCCCGCGGCGCTGGCCGGGTTGCGGGTGGCGGTGAACGTCACCGCGGCCGATCTGGCGCGCCCAGATTTCGCCGATCGCTTCCTCGCGCGGGTCGACGCGAGCGGGGTCGCGCGGACGCGCGTTACCGCGGAGATCACCGAAGGCGGACTGATCGACGATCTCGACGGCGCGACCGAGTTGCTGGCGGTGTTGCGCGATGGCGGCTGCCATGTCGCGATCGATGATTTCGGCACCGGCTATTCCAGCCTCGCCTATCTCACCGCGCTACCGGTCGATTATCTCAAGATCGACCTGCGCCTGACGCAAAGCATCGTCGGGGATCGTCGCCACCGCGTGGTGGTCGAAGGGATCATCGCGATCGCGAACGCGCTCGGGCTGGAGACGATTGCCGAGGGCGTGGAAACCGAGGAACAGCGCGCGCTGCTCGAAGCGCGAGGATGTACCTATTACCAAGGCTTTCTGTGCGCGGGGGCCACCGATGCGGCGGGACTAGTCCGCTTGATCGAAAACAGGATCAACCGATCGGCAGCGTGAGCGCGCCGCAGCAGCATCTCCTGTTTGCGCACCATTCTGGCGAGTTCTCGGCTCGGCCGACTGGATCAGCCAGCCGCCTTGGCCAATCCTTTCGACAATTGCAGCGCGCCATTGAGCCGTGCCTTCGGATCACCCCACGCCCGGCTAACCGCCAGCTTGCTGTCGGGTCGCAGTTTGGCGATCGGCCCGAGCTTGTCGACGTACGCGAGCAGGCCGGTGACGTTGGGTGGCGTGTCGTCGTGGAACGCGACCAATGCGCCCTTTGGCCCGACGTCGAGCTTGGCGATGCACGCCTTCTTCGCATTGAGCTTGATCTCCATGATCTTGACGAGGTTGTCGGTCGCCTCGGGCAGCGGGCCGAAGCGGTCGATCATCTCGGCGGCGAAGGCGTCCAAGCCGGGGCGTTCGTCCACTTCGTTGAGGCGGCGGTAGAGCCCCATGCGCAGGTCGAGGTCGGGAACATACTCCTCCGGGATCAGGATCGGCGCGTCGACGGTGATCTGTGGCGAGAAGTCGCGTTGGCTCTCGCGCAAGCCGCCGGCCTTGGCGTCCATGATCGCCTCTTCCAGCATCGACTGGTAGAGTTCGTAGCCGACCTCCTTGATGTGCCCCGACTGTTCGTCGCCGAGCAGATTGCCTGCGCCGCGGATGTCGAGGTCGTGGCTGGCGAGCTGAAACCCGGCGCCGAGCGTATCGAGGTCGGACAGCACCTTGAGGCGTTTGTCCGCCGCCTCGGTCATCTGCCGCTCGGGGGGACTGACCATATAGGCGTAGGCACGCGTCTTCGACCGGCCGACGCGGCCGCGCAGCTGGTATAGCTGCGCCAGGCCGAAGCGGTCGGCGCGGTTGACGATCATCGTGTTGGCGGAGGGAATGTCGATCCCGCTCTCGATGATCGTGGTGGAGACGAGCACCTCGAACTTCTTGTCGTAGAAGGCGCTCATCCGCTCCTCGACCTCGGTCGGGCTCATCTGGCCGTGTGCGACGACGTAGCGGATCTCGGGCACCTCGCGGCGAAGGTACTCCTCGATGTCGGGCAGGTCGGCGATGCGCGGGGTGACGAGGAAGCTCTGCCCGCCGCGATAATGTTCGCGCAGCAACGCTTCGCGCAGCACGACCGGATCCCACGGCATGACATAGGTACGCACCGCGAGACGATCGACCGGCGGGGTCTGGATCACCGACAGCTCGCGCAGGCCCGACATCGCCATCTGGAGCGTGCGCGGGATCGGCGTGGCGGTGAGCGTCAGCATGTGCACGTCGGCGCGCAGCGCCTTCAACCGCTCCTTGTGCGTGACCCCGAATCGCTGTTCCTCGTCGACGATGACGAGGCCGATGCGCTTGAAGTCGAGCCCCTTGGCGAGCAGCGCGTGGGTGCCGATCACCATGTCGATGGTGCCGTCCGCCAGCCCCTCCTTGGTCTTCTTCGCCTCAGCCGCGGGGACGAGGCGCGAGAGGCGGCCGATGTTGATCGGGAAACCCTCGAACCGATGAGAGAAGTTGGTGAAATGCTGCCGCGCGAGCAAGGTCGTCGGGCAGATCACCGCGACCTGCATCCCCGCCATCGCGGCGACGAACGCGGCGCGGAGTGCCACCTCGGTCTTGCCGAAGCCGACGTCACCGACGATCAGCCGGTCCATCGGCTTGCCCGCCGCCAGATCGTTCAGCACCTCGTCAATCGCGCGGTCCTGATCGTCGGTTTCCTGATAGGGAAAACGATCGACGAAGGCGGGATAGCCGGCCGTGTCGGGTTCGGCGACCTCGCCCGGACGTAGCGCGCGTTCGGCGGCGGTCTTGATGAGTTCGCCCGCGATCTCGCGGATGCGCTCCTTCATCCGGCTCTTGCGCCGCTGCCACGCCTCGCCGCCCAGTTTGTCGAGCGTCGCGCCGTCCTCCCCGCTGCCGTAGCGCGACAGGACTTCGAGGTTCTCGACCGGCACGTACAGCTTGTCGCCGCCGGCGTAGCTCAAAGCGACGCAGTCGTGCGGCGCCTTGCCGACCGGGATTTGCATCAGCCCTTCGTAGCGGCCAATACCGTGATCGCTGTGGACGACCAGATCGCCGGGCGAGAGCGTCGCCAGTTCGGCGAGGAACGCGTCGGCGGACTTGCGCCGCTTGGCACGACGCACCAGCCGGTCGCCGAGCATGTCCTGCTCGGTCAGCACCGCCACACCGGGCGCGGTGAAGCCGTGGTCGAGCGCGACAACGGTCAGCGCGACGCCGCGCTCGGCCGCGCCCAGAGCCTCCTGCCACGTATCGGCGAGGCGCGCTCCGGTCAGATCGTGGTCTTCGAGCAGGCTGCGCAACCGCTCGCGCGCGCCGACCGAGTAGCTGGCGAGGATCGGCTTGCGGCCTTCGTTGCGCAGCTTGACGACGTGCGCGACGACCGCCTCGTAGACGTTGGCCTGGTTGGCGCGCTCGGGCGCGAAATCGCGCGGGCCGTCGACCTCGAAGTCGAGCACGCGCGCCGACGGTGGCTCGTGGAAGGGCGAGATCAGGTGCGCGGGCGCGGCGGTGACCTCGGCCTGCCACTCGTCGGCGTCGAGGTAGAGTGTCTTGGCGGGGAGCGCGCGGTAGCTGCCGGGCTCGGCTGCCTCGGCGCGCTTGCGGTTGTCATAATAATCGGCGATCGCCTCCAGACGGCCCTCCGCCGCGGCGGGGGCACCGCTGTCGCGCACCACGACCGCGTCGCCTAGGTGATCCCACAAGGTCGCCAGTTTGTCCTCGAACAACGGCAGCCAGTGTTCCATGCCGGCGAGGCGGCGACCGTCGCTGACCGCCTGATAGAGCGGGTCGCCGGTCGCGGTCGCGCCGAACTTGTCGCGGTAGCGGGTGCGGAACCGCTTGACGCTATCCTCGTCGAGCAACGCCTCGGACGCGGGGAGCAGGACGAAGCCGTCGACGCGCCCCGTCGTGCGCTGATCGGCGGGGTCGAAGGTGCGGACGGTCTCGATCTCGTCCCCGAAGAAATCGAGCCGCAGCGCCTGTTCCTCGCCGCTGGGGAACAGGTCGACGATGCCGCCGCGCACCGCATATTCGCCTTGATCGTGGACGGTGTCGGTGCGGACGTAGCCGTTCGCCTGCAAGAGCGCGGCGAGCTTGTCGCGGTCGATTCGCGCGCCCGGCTTCAACTCGGCGACGAGCTGTCGGATGCGGAACGGCGTCAGTGTTCGTTGCGTCGCGGCGTTGACGGTGGTGAGGACGAGTTGCGGGCCTTTAGGTTTCGCCTGCAAGCGGTGGAGCGCGCCAATCCGCTCGGCCATGATGCGTAGCGTCGGCGAGGCGCGGTCGTACGGCAAACAGTCCCACGCCGGCAGTTGCACGATCTCCAGCTCGGGCGCGAACCAGGTCGCGGTCGCCGCCACCGCGCGCATCTGCGCCTCGTCGGCGGCGACATAGACCGCGCGTAAGTGCGCCGAGCGCGCGATGTCGGCGAGGAGCGAGGGCAGGAACCCCGACGGCACGCCCGACAGGGTCAAGGGCACGGTGGCGTCGAGGATCGTGTTCAATTCGGGCAAGTGGCGGCTATCCGGCTGTGATGGAGCGTCAGTGTCAAGGCAAGGATACGAAGTCGAGCGAACGCATGCCCTGCATCATCGCTCCGTCCCACTGCGGCGGGCAGGGGATCGATCCGATCGCCCAGCCCATGATGTCGACGTCCTGCTCCTCCAGCAGCGCCTCGAACCAGTCGAGCTCGTCCGCGCTCCACGATGCGTGATGCGCGTCGAAATAGCCGCCGATCATCAGGTCGGCCTCGCGCGTGCCGCGATGCCAGGCGCGGAAGCGCAGGCGCTTGATGCGGATGTCCTGCGCGGTGAGAGGCTCGGTCATGATCGCGTGGCCTTGCGTGGTGGATGGTTTGCGCGCGTCCGACACGCTTTTTCTGGCAAGTCGGAGGGCGTGTAACTAGGTCGCCCATGTAGTCATGCGTCCCGATATCCTCAATCCGCTGTTCGCCGAGGTCACGTCGTTGAAGGGCGTCGGGCAGGCACTCGCGCGCCCGCTCGAGCGGCTGCGGATCGCGCGTGTCATCGACCTGCTGTTCCATTTGCCGAGCGGGTGGATCGATCGGTTGCCGCGCGACGAATTGATGCAAGGCGATGTCGGGCGCACGATCGTCATCACGCTGACGCCGCAAGATTATCGCAGCAGCAGTTCGCCGCGCGCGCCGACGCGGGTGCAGGCGACCGACGAACACGGCAATTACGTCAGCCTCACCTTCTTCGGTGGATCGTCGGGCTGGGCGAAGAAGCTGTTCCCGATCGGCGAGGCGAAGCGCGTGTCGGGCAAGCTGGAGCAGTACGGCGACCAGCTCCAGATGGTGCATCCCGAACCGATCGAGGACGGCGACGGGTTTCGCGAGCGCGAAGCGATCTACCCGTTGTCGGAAGGGATCACGTCGAAGCGGATCGCCGCGCTGGTCGCGCAGGCGCTGACGCGCGTGCCGGTGTTGCCCGAATGGATTGAGCCGAGCCTGAAAGCGAAGCACGACTGGCCCGACTGGCACGACGCAATCGCGCGCATCCATGCCGATCCGGTGGATGCGAAGGCGCGGGCGCGACTGGCGTATGACGAAGTGTTCGCGAACCAACTCGCGCTGTCGATCGTGCGCGCGGACACGCGGCGGCGGCGCGGGCGGGCGCTCGCGGGAGACGGGCGACTGCGCGACATGCTGCGGCTGCCGTACGCGCCGACGGGCGCTCAGTCGCGGACCGTGACGGAGATCGAGGGCGATCTTGCACAATCGGCGCCGATGCTGCGGCTGCTTCAGGGCGATGTCGGCGCAGGGAAAACGCTGGTGGCGCTGATGGCGTTGCTGATCGCGATCGAGGCAGGCGCGCAGGGCGCGATGCTGGCGCCGACCGAGATCCTCGCGCGGCAGCATTACGAGTCGCTCCGCCGGCTGCTCGCCGGACTGCCGGTCGAGATCGCGGTGCTAACTGGGCGCGACAAGGGACGGGCGCGTGAAGCGACGTTGATAGGGCTGGCGGACGGGTCGATCGACCTGCTCGTCGGCACGCACGCGATCTTCCAGGAAGCGGTCGGCTACAAGGATCTGGGTCTCGTCGTGGTGGACGAGCAGCACCGCTTCGGCGTCGCGCAGCGGTTGTTGTTGCAGGACAAGGGGCGCGTACCCCCGCACGTGCTGGCGATGACCGCGACGCCGATCCCGCGCACGCTGACGCTCGCGCGTTACGGCGAGATGGATCAGAGCCAGCTCGACGAGATGCCGCCCGGGCGCGAACCGATCGAGACGCGCGTCATGTCGGAGGAGCGTACCGACGAGGTCGTCAACGCGCTCGGCCGACATCTGTCGAAGGGCAAGCAGGCCTATTGGGTCTGCCCGCTCGTCGAGGACAGCGAGACGAGCGACCTGCAGGCGGCCGAGGCGCGCGCGGAGATGCTGGTAGCGCGGTTCGGCGCGCGCGTCGGGTTGGTGCACGGCCGCATGAAGCCGGCCGAGAAAGACGTGGTGATGGCGCGTTTCTCGGCCGGCGAGCTGGGTGTGCTGGTCGCGACCACGGTGATCGAGGTCGGGGTCGACGTGCCCAACGCGACATTGATCGTGATCGAGCACGCCGACCGCTTCGGCCTCGCGCAGCTCCATCAGTTGCGCGGGCGCGTCGGGCGCGGCGGGGGCAAGTCGGTGTGCCTGCTGCTGCGCGGTTCGGCGCTGAGCGAAACGGCGCGCGCGCGGCTGGCGCTGATGCGCGAGACCAACGACGGCTTCCGTATCGCCGAGGAGGATTTGCGGCTGCGCGGCGGGGGCGAGTTGCTCGGTACGCGCCAGTCGGGCGAGGCGGTGTTCCGGCTCGCTAGCCCCGAGCTGCTGGGGGAACTTCTGCCGTCCGCGACCGATGACACGCGGTTGCTGATCGACCGCGACGGCGGCCTCGCGGGCGCGCGTGGGCAGGCGGCGCGTGTGGCGCTCTACCTGTTCGATCGCGACCAGGGCGTGCAATTGCTTCGATCAGGCTGAGGAGAAACGAATTGCAGGCGTTGTTTCCGATCCTGGCCGTGCTGATCGCTGGGATCGGCGTCGCGCTGCAACCGCCGACCAACGCCGCGCTTGCCAAGGCGTCGGGATCGGTGTGGCTGGCCGCGCTGATCTCGTTCGCGGTCGGCACCGCCGCGCTGCTGATGGTCTGGCTCTTCGACCGGACGCCCTTGTCGGCTGCGAGGAGTGCGCCGTGGTGGGCGTGGGCCGGTGGCTTCTACGGCGCGGCGTTCGTCGCCGCGCTCGCCTTTGCCACTCCGCGGCTTGGACTTGCCGTGACGCTGACCGCGGCGATTGCGAGCCAGCTCGTCACTGCAATGCTGATCGACCGTTTCGGGCTGCTGGGATTGCCACAGCAGCCGATCACCCCGACGCGGTTGATCGGCGTCGCTCTGGTGATCATTGGCGTGGTGGTCGTCCGCCGCGGGTGAACGCGGGGGCTCAGCCCGGATTGACCATCCCGTGGTGTTTTTTGCCTGCTGAGACGCGCACCGGTTCGGCGCCGATCGTGACCACCGCGGTCTCGTCGCTGACCTTCTCGCCCGCAACGCGCGCGCCGCCGCCCTTGATCAAGCGGCGTGCCTCGCCCTTTGAACCCGCGAAGCCGAGCGCTACGAGCGCGTCGACGAGTGCGATCGAGCCGCTGACGGTGATCGAGGGCAGTGCCGCGCCGCTCGTGCCTTCCTCAAAGGTCCGCCGCGCCGTCTCGGCCGCCTCGTCCGCGGCGGCACGCCCGCGGCACAAAGCGGTCGCCTCGTTAGCGAGCACCTTCTTCGCCTCGTTGATCTCCGCGCCGCCCAGCGCCTCCAGCCGCGCGATCTCGTCGACGGCCAAGTCGGTGAACAGCCGCAGAAAGCGGCCGACGTCGCGATCGTCGGTGTTGCGCCAGAATTGCCAGTAATCGAAATGCGGTAGCTGGTCCTCGTGCAACCACACCGCGCCGTCGACCGACTTGCCCATCTTGGAGCCATCGGCCTTGGTCAGCAGCGGGGTGGTGAGCCCGTAGACCTCCGCGCCGTCCATCCGCCGCGCGAGGTCGACGCCGTTGACGATGTTGCCCCACTGGTCCGATCCGCCCATCTGCAACCGGACGCCGCGGCGGCGGTGCAGTTCGGCGAAGTCATAGCCTTGCAGGATCATGTAGTTGAATTCGAGGAAGCTGAGCGACTGTTCGCGATCGAGCCGGAGCTTGACCGAGTCGAACCCGAGCATCCGGTTGACCGAGAAATGCTGGCCGACCTCACGCAGGAACGGAATATACTCGAGCTTGTCGAGCCACTCGGCGTTATTGACCATGACCGCGTCGGTTTCGCCCTCGCCGAAGGTGAGGAAGCGCTCGAAGATGCGCTGGATGCCGCCGATGTTGGCGTCGATCACCTCCTGCGACGACAGCTTGCGCGCCTCGTCCTTGAAGCTCGGGTCGCCGATCTTGCCCGTGCCGCCGCCCATCAGCACGATCGGCTTGTGGCCAGTCTGCTGCATGCGGCGCAGCATCATGATCTGCACTAGGCTGCCGACGTGGAGTGACGGTGCGGTGGGATCGAAGCCAATATAGCCCGGAACGATCTGCTTGGCAGCGAGCGCGTCGAGCGCGGCGGCGTCTGTCGTCTGGTGAATGTAGCCGCGTGATGAAAGCGTGCGGAGCAGGTCGGAGCTGTAGTCGGTCATGTCGGCGGCGCGTCTAGCATCAACCAACCGGCATCCGCTAGCGGAGCGGTAGCTGCCGGATCGGGTCGACCGGGGCGCGGCCCTTACGCAGCTCGAAATGGAGCTCGGGCCGATCGGCGAAGCCAGTGTCACCCGACAGCGCGATCGTCTGCCCTTTCTTCACCGCCTGTCCGCGTTGGACGAGCAGCTTGCTGGCGTGGCCGTAGACCGAGGTCCACCCATTGCCGTGACGGATGATGACCAGCCCGCCGAGCGCGGCGATCCCGTCGCCGACGTATGCGACGGTGCCGTCCGCCGTTGCCTTGATCGGGGTCTGCAGCGGCACCGCGATCTTGATCCCGTCGTTGCGCTCGCCCGAGCCACCGGGGCCGAAGCGGCGGATGAGTTGTCCGGTCGCGGGCCAGGCGAATTGGCCGGGCGCGCCCATCGGAGCGGCGACCGGGGTCGTAGCGGCGAGGACGCGACGCGTCGTGGCGACGGGCTTGGCGGGTGCCTGGTTGACCGCAACCGCGGGTTCGCCGCCGGTCAGGATCGAGTCGACGTCGAGCGTGAAGGCGGCGGCGCGCTGTGCCGTAGAGATGCCGCGCGCCGGCTCGCCCGGAATCAGCACGCGCTGCCCGGTGCGCAGCGTATAAGGCTCGGCGAGCTGGTTGGCGGCGATCACCTGCGACCACGGCACGCCGTAGGCGCGCGCGATCGCGATACCGGTCTGTCCGGCGCGGACCAGATGATAGCGCCCACCGGGGATCGTCAGCCGCTGCCCCACGCGGATCGTGTACGGCTCGGTCAGGTCGTTCGCGCGCGCGATCGCCTCGGCAGCGACGCCGGTGCGGTCGGCGACGCGGCTGAGCGTGTCGCCGGGTGCGACATCGTAATCCTGCGCCGCGATTGTCGCGGCATCGGCCTGGACCGGGCGAGCTTCCCACGCGGGGGCAGGGGCGGGGAGCTGCGCGACGCCGGTCTGGCGATCGACCACGGTGCGCGCGGCGACGCTGCGGTCGGCCGCGGGTAGGCTGCGCGGCGTCGCCTGGTCCGCTCGGTGGTCGGCGCGGTCACGGTCGCTTTCTCTGCGGCGTGAAGGCGCGCTATCCCGCTCGTCGTACTCCGGAGCGCGATCTTCGTCGCGCGGGCGGTTCCACCGTCCGCCGTCGCGCGGCGCAGGCGGCGCTGGGTCGTACGACCCGCTGTCGGCCCCGCCGGGAATGCATCCGGTCAGCGCGCCGCCGATGAGCAGGACCCACCCCGCCGACGCCAACCGTCCCATGCCTCTACTCCTCGCAATACACGCGCGAGAGCGATGCTAGCGAGGCTTCGTGCGTCAGGTCCAGATGCAACGGCGTCACGGTGATCCAGCCGTCGGCGACCGCCGCCAGATCGCTGTCGGGGACCGGGTCGCCGCGCATCGCGCCGAGTGCGAGCCAGTGATAATCGAAACCGCGCGGGTCCTTTCGCGTTTCGAAGCGGACGCGGCCGTAATCGCGCAGCCCTTGGCGTACGACCTTGATCCCGCGCACGTCGCCGGGCTCGGTCGCTGGAAAGTTGACGTTGACGATCGTGCGCGGCGCCCATTCGGCAGTCAGCAGCGGCTCGATCGCGCGCACGCCCCACGCCTCCGCGACCGCGAACGACACGTCGTCACCCGGTTGCAGCGCACCGTAGCGCTGGCTGAGCGCGATCGAGCGGATGCCCGCGAGCGCGCCCTCCAGCGCCGCCGAGACGGTGCCCGAATACATCACGTCCTCCGCCAGATTGCCGCCGCGGTTGACGCCCGACAGGATCAGGTCGGGCGCGCCGTCCATCAGCTCGGCGAGCGCGATCATCACCGCGTCGGTCGGCGTGCCGGTGACCGCGAAGCGCCGCTCGGCGAACTTGCGCACGCGCAAGGGCCGGGTCAGCGTCAGCGAGCGTCCGGTGCCCGATTGCTCCTCCGACGGCGCAACGATCCACACGTCGTCGGACAGTTCGGCCGCGATCTTTTCGAGCACGACAAGGCCAGGGGCGTGATAGCCTTCGTCGTTGGAGAGCAGGATGCGCATCAGCGCGGGCTCAGCCGCTCGACACCGCCCATATAGGGTTGCAGCACGGCGGGCACCGCGACCGAGCCGTCCTCCTGCTGGTAATTCTCCAGCACCGCCACCAGCGTCCGCCCGACCGCGAGCCCCGAGCCGTTGAGGGTGTGCACGAAGCGCGTACCCTTCTCCCCCTCGGGCCGGTAGCGCGCGTTCATGCGGCGCGCCTGGAAGTCGCCGGTGGTCGAGCAGGACGAGATCTCGCGCCACGCGTCCTGACCCGGCAACCATACCTCCAGATCGTAGGTGCGCCGCGCGCCGAAGCCCATGTCACCGGTGCACAGCAGCAAGCGGCGGTAAGGTAGGTCGAGCGCTTCCAGGATCCCTTCCGCGCACCGCGTCATCCGCTCGTGCTCCCCGTCGCTGTCGTCGGGACGGCAGACGGTGACCAACTCGACCTTCTCGAACTGATGCTGCCGAATGAAGCCGCGCGTGTCGCGCCCGGCCGCACCGGCCTCGCTGCGGAAGCACAAGGTATGCGCGGTCATCCGCATCGGCTCGGTCAGGTCGCCCAGGATGCGATCCGCGACCGAGGCGGTCAGGCTGACCTCCGAGGTCGGGATCAGCCAGCGGCCGTCGGTGGTTCGAAACGAATCGTCGGCGAACTTGGGCAGCTTATCGGTGCCGTACATCGCGGCATCGCCGACGAGCACCGGCGGGTTGCACTCGACATAGCCGTTATCCTCGATCTGGCGGTCGAGCATGAACTGCGCGAGTGCGCGGTGAAGCCGCGCCATACCGCCACGCAGGAAGGTGAAGCGGGCACCCGACAGGCGAGCGCCGGTCTCGAAGTCCATCCCCAGCGCGGGGCCGAGATCGGCATGTTCCTTCGGCGCGAAGGTGAAGGTGCGCGGCGTACCCCAGCGCTTCTGCTCGACGTTGCCGCTCTCGTCCGCGCCAACCGGAACATCGTTCGCGGGCACGTTGGGGATGCTCGCCAGTCGCTCGGCGAGCGTCGCAGCGACGGCTTTCTGTTCCGCCTCTAGCTCGGGCAGGCGTGCCTTCAGGGCTGCGACCTCGGCCATCAGATCGGTCGGATCATCGCGCCGTGCCTTGGCCGCCCCGATCGCCTTTGACGCTTCGTTGCGGCGAGCGAGTACCGCCTGCACCTCCGTCGTCAGCGCGCGTGCGCGTTCGTCGATCGCCAGCAGGTCGGCCGATAGCGGGGCAAGCCCACGCTTGTGCATGGCGGCGTCGAAGGCGGCGGGATCGTCGCGGATCAGGCGGATGTCGTGCATGGCGACCGGGCTATGGCGATGCGCCGGGAAGCGCGCAACCCGCGCGGGGGCGATGCGCCGGTAAGCGCGCAACCCGCGCGGGGAGGGCGGCGTTGTGTGGGGGCGAAACAAAGGAGAACGCGATGCAGGTCCCTCACAATTCCGTCGTGCTGGTGGCGGATGGACGCAAGCTCTTGTTCCTGCGCAACGAGGGCGACGCGGAATATCCGAACCTGGTCGTCGAGACCGCGCAGGAGAAGCCCAACCCGGCCGACCGCGATCAGAAGACCGATGCCGCGGGTGGTGCGTCCTCGACGCAGTCCGGCGCGGGTGCGCCGCCGGTTGCGCAAGGCGGCTCGGGTCACGGTGGCGGAAGCGGCGCGCAATTTGCCCCGTCACGCGGCAGCATGGCCGAGACCGATTTCCACCAATTGGAGGAAGATCGCTTCGCCGCGGAGGCCGCCGAACTGCTGAAGAAGCGCGCGTTGGCGAACAATTACGATTCGCTGATCGTCGTGGCGCCGCCAAAGACGCTTGGCGAGCTCCGCAAGCATTACCACAAGGAAGTCGAGAGCCGGTTAAAGGGTGAGCTCGACAAGGATCTGACCGGTCACCCGATCGACGCGATCGAGAAGGCGCTGGTCGCCGCCTGATTTCACGTAAAAGAAGGGTCGGCGCATCGCTGCGCCGACCCTCTTCACAAATCCGTTTAGTGGATCAGGCGGTCGCGGTAGAAGACCGCTTCGCCAACCGCTTGCGCCCAACCAGTGCCGCGGCGGCCGCACCGAACAACAGCATCATCGGCGGCGCGGGTACCGGCGCGGGCGAGCCGTTGCTCGAACCCGGCGGCGGCGCGCAATTGCCGCCCTTGCAGCCATTGTTCCAACCGTTGTTCGAACCCCAGCCGTTGCTCGATCCCCAACCCTTCGAGCTGGAGCCGTAGGACGACGACGATGTCGAGCTGCTGGTGGAGCCGATCTGACCCTGGCCCTGGCCCTGCGCTTGTCCCTGTTTCTGGTCCTGATCCTGCTTCTGGCCTTGGTTCTGGCTCTGCTCGTTGCTGTTGTGGTTGTTGTTCTCGCTTTGATTGTTGTTGTGATTCTGGTTGTTGTTCTTGCTCGAGTTGTCGAGATTGTTCTCGCTCTTGTTCGAGTTCTCGACGTTGTTCTTGTTCGAATTGTCGATGTCGACCTTGGCGCCGCCGGTCGACGAGGAGGTCGAGGTGGAGGACACCACGATCGCGCCGCTGCTGCCGCTGCTGCCGCCCGAACCGCCGAAGAAGCCGCCCGCGAAGAACCCGCCGCCACCGCCGCCGTAGAAGCCGCCGCCGCCGATCGCGGGTGCGAAGCCACCTCCACCGCCGACGAACGCGGGAACGGGTTCAGGCAGCGGCACGGGGATCGGTGCGCCGGTGCTGGCAACCGTCACGGTCGTTGCGGCGCAGTTGTTGCCTGCGCTGCGCACGATCCGGCGCACGCTGCCCTTGCTGCTGTAGCTGCGGCGCACGACGCGGTGCGTCGCCTTTTTCGCGTAAGCCGTCCGGTGCTTGGACGTTTCCGCCACGTGCACCGCACCACCACCGATCAGCGCGCCGCCGCACGTGCACGCGCAAAGTTTTGCCAACGCCATCCGCACAGACATGCCATCACTCTCTCGTTGGCGACGAAGCGAACCGTCGCGAAATTCAAAGCAGCGCTTGCGTACTGCCCATGTCGGCAAAGTGCCCAACAAAGCTTTAAGTGCAACGCCGTTAACCACCATTGTCACGGCGAACGCGCTTTGTATCGCCCGGCCCGCGGCTGGATCATGGTTAACGTGTCAGGCTGGGACTGAATCGCGCGGGCGTTCGACTATGTCGTTCATCGCCGTGTCACGGAAACCATCGTACGGCCAAGTCGCTGATTGCTTGTCGTTATGTGCAAGCGCGGTTATAGGCCCGGCCAGGGGGCGCACCAGCGGTGTTGACGGTCAATCCTGGCGCGCAGGCGGGAGAGTGTCGATGGCTACGGTGTTGAGTCGTGTGGACGAAACGGTCGCGGTGGTGGCCAACGACGTCGATGAGCGCGGGGATGGTTACCGGCCGAGTGCCGACGAACCGTTCATGAATGCGCGCCAACAGGCGTATTTCCGACAGAAGCTGTACGATTGGAAGGAAGCGATCCTGCGCGAAAGCTTGGGAACGCTGTCGCAACTGCAGATCGACTCGTTGCGCGAACCCGACCTGAACGATCGCGCGTCGAGCGAAACCGATTGGTCGATCGAACTGCGCACCCGCGATCGGCAGCGCAAGCTGGTGTCGAAGATCGACGCGGCGTTGCGCCGGATCGAGGATGGCGAATACGGCTATTGCGAGGTCACGGGTGAGCCGATCAGCCTGCAACGGCTGGAAGCGCGGCCGATCGCGACCATGACGGTCGAGGCGCAGGAGCGTCACGAGCGCAACGAGAAAGTGTCACGCGACGATTGAACCGGCGTGGTAAGCGGTTCTTTACCGCCGGACGGGTAGGGCGGCCAGAAGACCGACAGGCGGTGGGACCGATGGAGCATTTGGGGAAAAGCGTGTTCGAGCCCGACGCGAGCGTGAATGCCGGCACGCCGGCGACGCGTGGACGCGACAGTCTGTTTCTGATGGCACAGTTGCGCGTTTCGGGCGGCACGCCGGTCGAGGTGCGCGTGCGTAACCTGTCGCCCGGCGGGTTGATGGTCGAACTGCCCTATCCGGTGACGCCGGAGGGTGCGGTCGAGGTGGAGGTACGCGGCCTCGGCTGGATCGCGGGGCGTATCGCGTGGCAGATCGAAGGGCGCGCGGGGGTCGCGTTCGATCGTGAGATCGACCCGCAGCGCGCGCGCAAGGCGTCGGGCGCGGCCGAGCCGACGGTCAAGCGTTTCGGCGCTGCGGCATTCAAACGCTGAGCGCAGACCCGCACGCTCGCGGCCGTTACAACAAGCACCCACTGCCGTCACAAAGCGTCTGGACGCAGCGCATTTTGCCTGTCACAGGAGCCTTCTCCACGCGGGCGTGGCGGAATTGGTAGACGCGCTAGACTCAAAATCTGGTTCTGGAAACAGAGTGTCGGTTCGAGCCCGACCGCCCGTACCACCGATGGTGGTTGATGACCGAGAGCGCCGATCTACGCGCTTACCCCTGCGACACGCTTCGGCTGGGACGGGCGCAATGCGATCCTGCGGTGTCAGCCGAGTAACGATATCGCATTCTCACTCAGCCAGGGCTCGAGATAGGAGCGGTCGAAGGCACCGGCGCGGGTGAGTGCTGCGGCATCCCTGATCGTCAGTTCGTGATGCGACAGATCGATGATGCCTTCGCCGCGCAATCGTTGAATGACGCGGTTGGTGTGAACGGCAGTGATGCCGAGCGCGTCGCCGATCTCCTCCTGCGTCAGCGGCACGCGGCATTGACCGTCCGCCGCCAATCCCACCACCGCGGCGCGGACGTAGAGTTCGCACAACAGATGCGCGACGCCCTGATAGGAATCGGTCGAGAACAGCAGCCATTTGCGTAGCACCGCTTCTTCGATCAACTTGGCGCGCCATACCGCCTGATTGATCGCAGAGGATTGGTGGCAGAGATCGGCGAAGGCCGAACCGTCGATCTTTCCCACCACGCAGTCGGTGAGCGCAATGATCGCGTGATCCATCGCAGCGTGGCAGATCGCGTGGATGCCGCAGAAGTCGCCCGGTAGCAGGAACCCGGTGATGCGGCGTGAGCCGTCAGCGCGCACTTCGTGACGAGCGGCCCAGCCTGAGCGAAGCAAATAGACGTAATCGGGTTGCGCACCCTGCGGCATGATCGGGCGGCGGCGTGCGACCTTCGTGTCGATGATCGGCAACGCGTCCAGCGCGCGTCGATCCTCGTCCGTCAGTGCGACCAGGCTGGCCATCTTGGTGAGCAAGACACCCTGTTCCATCGTTCCCCAATTCGTCTTGTTCTAATAAGCGCTGACCGCCGGCACCCATAAACTGATAGCCGTTTTGCGC
The DNA here is from genome assembly GCF_013328205.1 of Sphingomonas hominis. Lineage (GTDB taxonomy): Bacteria > Pseudomonadota > Alphaproteobacteria > Sphingomonadales > Sphingomonadaceae > Sphingomonas > Sphingomonas hominis. The sequence goes on from NZ_JABULH010000001.1 coordinate 661,381, forward strand.
TGTAACGCCTTGATCTTGATCAGTCGGTCACCTTGACATAGCTTTATTGGTGCGTGCGCGCATGGCGCCGCTCAGCCGATGCCGAGATCGGCCGGGCCGAAGGCCTCGGGCAGTAGTTCCGACAGGTGATAGCTGGCGGTCGCCTCACCCTCAGCAGCGGCGCAATGCACCCGCACGTCACGCTGACCTAGCTGCGACGCCTCGTTGATGACTTGTCGGCAGCGGCCGCAGGGGCGGACTGGATCGTGACCGGTAGCGTGGCCCGCTGCGTCCATGACGCCGCCGATTACGCCCACCGCGACTACATCGCGTAGTCGTCCCTGCGCAGAGACGCTCGCGATCGCGACCGTTTCGGCGCAGAGCGACAGGCCGTAGCTCGCATTCTCGACATTCGCGCCGGTCACCACGCTGCCGTCCGTGAGCAGCACTGCGGCTCCTACGGCGAAGCGTGAGTAGGGGGCGTGGGCGTGGCGCGCAGCTACGCGCGCGGCGGCGATCAGCCGAATTGCTTCGTCGGACATGGTTCAAGCCTTGATGTGGAGGACGCAGATGAGCGTGAAGAGGCGGCGCGCGGTGTCGAAATCGATCTCGATTTTGCCTTCGAGCCGGTCCTTCAACAGTTCGGCTGCCTCGTTGTGGATGCCGCGGCGTGCCATGTCGACGGTCTCGATCTGCGCTGGGGTCGACTGGCGGATCGCCTGAAAATAGCTGTCGCAGATGGCGAAATAGTCGCGAATGGAACGGCGGAAGCGCGCAAGGCCGAGGATCAGCGTTTCGAGCGGACTGTCATCCTCGCGCTTGATCTGGATGACCAATCGCCCTTCCTCGACTGACAGCAGCACGCGGTAAGGGCCGGCGTAATTGTCGGGTGTCGCGCGCTGCGGCGCGAAATGATTCTCCTCGATCAGGTCGAAGATCGCGATCCGGCGTTCCTGCTCGATATCGGCCGAGCGCCACAGGATCGTGCCCTCGTCGAGCTGGATGTCGATGATCCGCGGATCGGCCATACCCATGTCGATAGCCACGAAGCGCGCGCGCGACAACGTGCCCGATTGCCGCGGGTTATCACCGCCATTCACCGCAGATACGGTTCCGGTTCGCCGACGGCGCGGGTATGACGCCGCGATGGCGACATTGGCATTCCCGCAGCCGACTCCGGTCGAGCCCGTTCAGCTTCCGCGCAACGTCGAGGCAGAGGCCGCGATGCTCGGCGCGATGATGATCGACAATCGCCTCGCCGATGATCTGGTCGACCGGTTGGAGCCGGCGCACTTCTACGAACCCGTTCACGGCCGCATTTTCGCGTCGATCAAGACGCTGCGCGCCGCCGACATGCTGGCGACGCCCGTCACGCTGCGCCCGATGTTTGAGGCGGACGAGGGGATGAAGGAGCTGGGCGGCCCCGCCTATCTCGCCAGCCTGACCGGATCGGGCGCGGGACTGATCGGCGCGCGGCAGTTCGCGCAGCAGATCTACGACCTCGCGATGCTGCGCTCGCTGGTGTCGGTCGGGCGGACGCTGGTCGACCGGGCGATGGACACGTCGGAGGAGGTCAATCCGCGCGCGCAGATCGAGCAGGCGGAGGAGGAATTGTTCAAGGTCGCCGCCGACGGCGCGACCGAGAACAGCATCAAGTCGTTCGCGCAGGCGAGCACCGCCGCGGTCAAGATGGCGGAAAAGGCGCTCAACTGGGGCGGCAACCTGTCAGGCGTCACCACCGGGCTCGACAGCGTCAACCAGAAGATCGGCGGTCTGCATCATTCCGACTTGATGATCCTCGCCGGGCGTCCCGGCATGGGGAAAACCTCGCTCGCCACCAACATTGCGTTTAACGCGGCGCAGCGTTGGATGCATGACATGCGCGACGGCATCCCGCCGTCGAAATCAGTTGGCGCCAAGGTCGCGTTCTTCAGCCTGGAGATGTCCGCCGATCAGTTGGCGACGCGCGTACTCGCCGAACAATCGCGCATCTCGTCCGAGGCGCTGCGCATGGGCAAGATCAGCAAGCAGGAGTTCGAGCAACTCGCCGCAGCCGCCGCCGAGCTGGAGAATCTGCCGCTGTTCATCGACGATACCGGCGGCCTGTCGATCGGCTCGCTCCACACGCGCGTGCGCCGGTTGCAACGGCGCCACAACAACGAGATCGGGCTGGTGGTGATCGACTATCTCCAGCTGCTGTCCGGCTCGGGCAAATCATCGGACGGCAACCGCGTGCAGGAAATTTCCGAGATCAGCCGTGGGTTGAAGACACTGGCCAAGGACATGAACGTGCCGGTGCTCGCGCTCTCCCAGCTCAGCCGTGCGGTCGAGCAGCGCGAGGACAAGCGCCCGCAGCTGTCCGACCTGCGCGAATCAGGGTCGATCGAGCAGGACGCCGACATGGTGTGGTTCGTGTTCCGCGAGGACTATTACGTCGCGGCGAAGGAGCCGAAGCGCCCAGTCGAGGGCGACAATGCCAAGATGTTCGAGGATCATGCCGCCTGGGCCGCCGACATGGAGCGCGTCTATGGCCTCGCCGAGCTGATCGTCGCCAAGCAGCGCCACGGCGCAACCGGCAAGGTGATCCTGAAGTTCGACCCGACGATCACGCGCTTCTCGGACTATGCCGGCTATTGAGGACCGGGTCGACTTGGCGCGTCAGCGCGGGCGGTAGGTGATGTTGGCCTGACCGGTGACCGCGACCGGCATGAACAGGCCGGCACCGGTTGCCGCGATTTGGCCGTTGCGCACGCGGGTGATTCGCGTGCGCAGCACGAAGTCGCCCTCGCGCCGCTCACCGATCGCACGTTCCACTTTGCCGAGCAGCTTGCGGTAATCGGGTGCGAAATCGTGGCTCAACCCGGTCGCGACGCTGGCACGCACCGCCGGGTCGGCGAACAAGGCGGCGAGCAGGTCGACCAGTTGCGAGTTGGTCTTGGTTGCAAAGTCAACGTTGCGCGCCTCTACCCGCTGCGATCCCGGTTGGTTGAACGGCTCTGCCGACAACCACGCTTCGCCCTCCGCCGAGGCGATCGGGCTCGACCGTGCCTTTACCTTGGCGTGGACGCCGACTGCGAGGCGGTGGTCGGTCGTGGCGTAGACCGTGACGCGTCCGAACTCGGCGTCGACCAGGCCGATGCCGGTCAGCGTGATCCCGCGAGCGGCGAGCTTGCGCAGCGTGCGCTGCACGACGGGTTCGAGCTGTGCGTAGTCGGCGACGACGGGGATGAAGAAGTGCACACCGGGCTCGCCGATTCGCGGTGACGGTGGCGGCAGCGCGGTGGGCGCGAGATCGGGCGGGCGATGTCCGACGAATGTCTGAGTGAGCGCATCGGCGCGGAGCGTTAGCCGCAGCGCCCGCCCCTCGACGCGATAGCCGCCATAGCCGATCCGGCGCGGCGCGATGCGCATCCATACCGGGGGATTGCGGTGGCTGAGCTGGAGCGTGGTGAACGACTGACGCCAGACACGGTCGAGCTGCTGGCGCAGATGGAGGCGTAAGAGTTCCTGGGGCAAGTCACGCTCCAGCTTAGCCAGTACGGGCTTCAGCTTCTCGTCGGCCTGATCGGTGAAGGTGATGCGCTGGCCGAGCAGGTCGACGCCCGGCGGCTGCGTCCAATCGTAGGATAGCTGCATCCTGGCGGTCGGCTGCCAATCGCCCTGAATTGCGATGCGCCCGGTCGCGCGCACGATCGCGCTGCCGGTCGCCGTCTCGCCCGCGACGCCGCCAATGTCCCTAACCGAGATGCGCGCGTGGATCAGCAAGGTGACGACCAGCCGATCGCCGCTGCCACCGATCTGAACGGGGCCGCGCGTCACCGTACCGGCGACGCGGCAGCCAAGGTCGGGGGTTACCTTTACCTTGGCGATGCCAAGATCGAGGTGTTTGGCCTTGACGCAGCGATCGAGGTGGCGGTCGATCGTCCAGAGACTGTGCGGACTGCGCTGATCTAGCCCACGTTCGAGCTCGTCTAGATCAGCGTCAACCGGCACGACCACTGTTGACGGCTGCTCGGGCATGGTTATGCCGCCCGTCACCTTCGGCGGTGCGGCGTTACCGACCTGTTGACTGCACCCTGCGAATACGAGCGGAGCAGCGAGCAGCAGGCAGGTGGATAATCGTTTCACCTGCACTTAACCCAGATCGGTCCGGTTCGATCCAGTACCGAAACGAGCTTAGCTTAGAAGGCGGGTTCCTCGCCGGGCTTCTCGGGCACGTGAATGCCGCACTCGACCTTGTCCCAGCCGCGCCAGCGGCCCGCGCGCGGGTCTTCGCCGGGTTGGACGCGCGAGGTGCACGGCGCGCAGCCGATCGAGGGATAGCCCTGCGCCTCCAGTGGGTGGCGCGGCAGCTCGTGCTCTTTGAAATAGGCGTCGAGGTCGGCCTTGGTCCAGGCGGACAGCGGGTTGATCTTCAGCCGCCCGTCATCCTCTTCGAAACGCGGCATCGCGCGGCGGGTAGAGGCCTGGAAGCCCTTGCGACCCGAAATCCACACGTCGAACGGCAGCAGCGCGCGGCGCAGCGGCTCGACCTTGCGCAGTTCGCAACAGCCGTCGGGATCGTAGGACCAGCGCAGCCCCTTGTCGTCCTTTAATCGCAACAGCCTGGGATCGGGGCGGAACACGCGCAGGTCGGTGAAGCCGAGCCGCTCGGCAAGCTCGTCGCGGTAGGCAAGCGTTTCGCCGAACATCTTTTGCGTGTTGGTGAACACCACCGGCACGTCGCGGTCGACTTCGGCGATCATGTGAAGCAGCACCGCCGACTCAGCCCCGAACGAGGAGACGGCGGCGATGCGGCCGCGCAACTCGCCGGTCAGCAGCTCGCGCAGCATCTCCTGCGCGGGCACGCCCGCGAAGCGCGCGGCAAAAGCGGCGGCGTCCGCCGCGGTGTAGACGCGGCCGGTGTCGATTGTATCGAGCTGGCGCGCGGGCTCACCCATGACGACGTTTCCACACCGGGACCGATGGGTCGGCGGCCTTCTGGTAATAATAGTCGTAGCGTTCGAGCGAGCGGCGGAGCGTCTCGCCGTCGATCGGCTTCTCGGGCGCGAAGCTGTCGAACCCGCAACGGCGCATCAGCGGAACCTGATCGACCAGCACGTCGCCCGACGCGCGCAACTCGCCGGTGTAGCCCGCCTCGCGCAGGATACGCGCGACCGAATAGCCGCGCCCGTCGCGGAAACTCGGGAACGACACCTCGATCAACGCGATACGGTCGAGCGACGGGAGCAGCGCGCGCGCGTCATCGCCCGGCTCAATCCGCACCGCAGTCGCGTTGGACTGATCGACCAGGAACGAGTCGAGCGTGACCGCGGGCTCTTCGCGCACCTCGTCGTCGCGGAAGCGTAGCTGCGCGCCGCCGCCGCTGTCGGTCATCGTCGTCTGGTCGGGATCGAAACCGTCAGCCATAGATCGCCTCCTTGAACGGCTCCATGCCGACACGCCGGTAGGTGTCGACGAAGCGTTCTCCGCCCTCGCGCACCTGAATGTAGGTGTTGGTCACGCGCTCGATCGCGTCGACCACGCCGTCCTCGCTGAACCCCGGACCGGTGATCTTGCCGAGGCTCACGTCCTCCGCACCGGAACCGCCGAGCAGCAGCTGGAAGTTCTCCACGCCCTTCTTGTCGACGCCCAGGATGCCGATGTGCCCGGCATGATGGTGGCCGCAGGCGTTGATGCAGCCCGAAATCTTGAGCTTCAACTCCCCCAGGTCACGCTGCCGCGCCGGATCGGCGAAGCGCTGGGCGATCTTCTGCGCGAGCGGGATCGAGCGTGCGTTGGCGAGGCTGCAATAATCGAGCCCGGGGCAGGCAATGATGTCGCTGATGAGGTCGAGGTTCGCCTCGGCCAGACCCGCCTCGACCAGCGCCTGCCAGACCAGCTTAAGGTCGGCGATACGAACATGGGGGATGACAATGTTCTGCGCGTGGGTGACGCGCAGTTCGTCGAAGCCGTAGCGCTCGGCGAGATCGGCCATGACGTCGATCTGGTCGGCCGAGGCGTCGCCGGGGATGCCGCCGATCGGTTTGAGCGACACGTTGACGATCGCGTAGCCGGGTTGCTTGTGCGGCTTGACGTTCTGGTCGAGCCAGACCGCGAAGTCGGGATCGCTGCGGTCGATCTCGGTTGACGCGTCCGCCTCGAACGCAGGGGCGGCGAACATGGCGGTGATCCGCTCCAACTCGGCGCGCGGCGGGTCGAGGCCGAGTTGCTTCACGGCCGCGAACTCCTCCTCGACCTGGCGGCGATACTCGTCCGCGCCGATCTCGTGGATCAAGATCTTGATTCGCGCCTTGTAGATGTTGTCTCGCCGGCCGTAGCGATTGTAGACGCGCAGGCAGGCTTCGAGATAGCTCATCAGGTCGTCGGCGGTGACGAAGTCGCGGATCTCGTGCGCGATCATCGGGGTGCGACCCATGCCGCCGCCGGCGAAGATCTTCGCCCCCAACTCACCGTCGCGGATGACGAGCTGGATACCGATGTCGTGCAGCCGCATCGCGGCGCGGTCCTCGTCCGCGGCGATCACCGCGATCTTGAACTTGCGCGGCAGGTAGCTGAACTCGGGGTGGAAGGTGCTCCACTGTCGCAGCAGCTCGGCCCAGGGGCGCGGGTCGGCAACCTCGTCCGCCGCGGCCCCGGCGTACTGATCGGACGAGATGTTGCGGATGCAATTGCCGCTCGTCTGGATCGCGTGCATCTCGACCGTCGCGATCTCGGCCAGGATGTCGGGCGCGTCGGACAGCTTGATCCAGTTGAACTGGATGTTCTGGCGGGTGGTGAAATGGCCGTAGCCGCGGTCGTACTTCCGCGCGACGTGGCCGAGCATCCGCATCTGCCGGCTGTCGAGCGTGCCATAAGGCACCGCGATCCGCAGCATATAGGCGTGGAGCTGGAGGTAGAGCCCGTTCATCAGCCGAAGCGGCTTGAATTGATCCTCGGTCATGTCGCCCGATAGGCGACGCTGCACCTGATCGCGGAACTCATCGACGCGCGCGTCGACAATCGCCTGATCATATTCGTCGTACTTGTACATCAGATTACCCAATTTCCGGCCGTGGGATCGGCCGGCTTCAACGTCAGGTCAGGGCGCACGGTGGGGCCGAGCGCGCGGATGCGGTCCTTGATGTGCGCGGAGCGCGGACCTTCGGGTGTCGCGACGCCCTCGATCACGTAAGGCACGTTGACGCGGCGCGATGCTTCCTCCGCACGCGCGATCGCCTCGGCATGGTCGCCGGCGTCGGCCGCGTCCTCGACGTGGCGTGACCAGCCAGAGCCGGTCCACCAGATCACGTCACCCGTCGGCAGATCGTTGCCCGTCACCAATTTCACGCTTCCACCTTCACGCAAATGTCTCCGCCGCGCGCGCATAGCCCGCGAGCTTGTTCTCGGCATCCGACAAAGTGACCACTTCGCCGACCACGATGATCGCAGGACTGGCGACGCCCTCGCGCAGCACCATCGCGCCGAGATCGGCGAGCAGTGTGCGCAGCGCGCGGTGGCCGGGTTGCGTGCCTTTCTCCAGCACCGCGACGGGCATGTCGGGCGCGACGCCGTCCGCCATCAATTTGTCCGCGATCTGATCGGCGGTAGCGACGCCCATGTAGATGACGAGCGTTCGGCCCTGGCCCGCGAGCCCCGACCAGTCCTGCTCGCTCAATCCCTTGCACTGGCCGGCGACGAAGCTGACAGCGCTGGAATGATCACGGTGAGTGAGCGGCAGCATCGCCTCGGCCGCGCAGCCGAGCGCGGCCGACACGCCGGGGATCACCTCGACCGGCAGGCCGGCGGCGCGCACCGCCTCGACCTCCTCGCCGCCGCGACCGAAGATGAAGGGATCGCCGCCCTTCAACCGCACCACGACCGAGCCGGCGCGGACGTGGGCGACGATCAGCGCGTTGATCGCGTCCTGCGGCAGCGTATGGCGTGCGCGGCGCTTGGCGACCGAGATGCGCTGTGCAGCGGCAGGTGCGATGTCGAGCACGCGCAGGTCGATCAGCCCGTCATGGACGACGACGTCGGCGGCTTTCAGCGCCTCAACCGCGCGTACGGTCAGCAGCCCGGGGTCACCCGGACCCGCGCCGACGAGGATAACGCGACCGCGCGCGTCTGGATCGAGCAAACTTGCCATGGGTGGCAGATGGGCCTTCGCCGGCGCTCAAGCAAACCAGCGAAGCTTGGCGCAGGCGAAGCCGACGTTTCAGTGCGCCGCGGCGCGGTGGCCGCGCGCCTTGTGCACCTGATGCACGATCAACGCGACCAGACCGCCGGCCACGAGGCCGATCACCCCGGAGAGAGCGGCAGTGACGATCCATGCCACTGCGCCGCCGAGCGCGCCGGTGGCGTGTCCAGCGACCTCGGACGCGTGATGGACGACATGGGCCGGCCCGGCGAGGCCGAGTTCCTCCGCGCCGTGAAGCAGGATGCCGCCGCCGACCCAGATCATCGCCGCAGTTCCGATCACTGCCAGCCAGCGCATCATCACCGGCACGCCCTTGACTAGCCCGCGTCCGATCGCCTGGAGCGCTCCCGAGCGTTGCTTGGCGAGGTGCAGGCCCACATCGTCGGCCTTCACGATCAGCGCGACGACGCCGTACACGCCCGCGGTGATCGCAACCGCGACGAGCGCCAACGTGATCGCTTGTGTCAGGATCGGCGAGTCGCTGACCTCGCCGAGCGCGATCGCCATGATCTCCGCCGACAGGATGAAGTCGGTGCGGATTGCGCCGGACACCTTCTGGTTCTCCAGCTCGACCGGATCGGTGGCGACGGCTTCTTCTTCGCCGCCGTGGCCACCCGAGATGGCCTCGATCACCTTCTCCGCGCCCTCGAAGCAGAGGTAGAGGCCGCCCAGCATCAAGAGGGGCGTGATCGCCCAAGGTGCGAAGGCGCTCAGGATCAGCGCGGCGGGCAACAAAAACAGTAATTTGTTGCGCAGCGATCCGAGCGCGATCTTGCCGATGATCGGCAGCTCGCGCTTGGGGCTGAGCCCGACGACGTAGCGCGGGGTGACCGCGGTATCGTCGATGACGACGCCGGCTGCCTTGGTCCCCGCCTTCGCCGCGGCGCCCGCGACATCGTCGAGCGAGGCAGCGGCGAGGCGGGTCAGCCCCGCAATGTCGTCGAGCAGTGCGACCAGCCCGCTTGGCATGTTTGTATGTCCCCCGGTTACTCGTTCAAGCGTCGCTCAGCCCGATGCCGATCGACGCGCGCGCCGCCTCCGCCTCGTTCGAGACGACAGGATAGGCGCAATAATCCGCCGCGTAATAAGCGCTCGGGCGGTGGTTGCCCGACCAGCCGATGCCGCCGAACGGCGCCGACGATGACGCGCCGTTGGTCGGCTTGTTCCAGTTGACGATGCCCGCGCGTGCTCCGGCCCAGAAGCGATCATAGAGGATCGGCGTCTGGCTTACGAGCGAGGCGGACAGGCCGTAGCGGGTGTTGTTGGCTTCGGCGATCGCGGCGTCGAAATCGTCGACGCGGATCACCTGGAGCAAAGGCCCAAACAGCTCGATGTCAGGGCGATCGGGCAGTTCGGTCACGTCGATGATGCCGGGCGTCAGCATCGGCCGCTCGGGATCGGGCCGCGCCATGTGGCGGATCGGGCGACCGCCGCGCATCATCAGCGCGAGAAAGCTCTCGGTCAGCCCGTCGGCGGCCTCGTTGTCGATCACCGGCCCCATGAACGGCTGCGGATCGTCGTGCGGACGCCCGACGATCAGGCGTCCGGCGAGGCGGTTGAGCTCGGCCAGGAAGGCTTCGGCGAGCGTTTCCTGCACGATCAGCCGGCGTGCGGCGGTGCAGCGCTGCCCTGCGGTGGTGAAGGCCGATTGCGCGACCAGCACCGCGGCGGTGGCGACGTCGGGTGTGTCCCATACCACGATCGGATTGTTGCCGCCCATTTCGAGCGCGAGGATCTTCTCGGGCTTCTCGGCGAAGGCGCGGTTGAGCGCCAGGCCGGTGCGCGCCGATCCGGTGAACAGCAGTCCGTCGATCCCGTCGTGCGCGGCGAGCTTTCGCCCCTCGTCGGGGCCGCCGATGACGACGCGCATGCACTCCTCGGGTACGCCCGCGGCGTGGAGGCACTCGCACAAGAATACACCGGTCGCGGGCGTCTTCTCCGACGGTTTGAATACTACCGCATTGCCCGCGATCAGCGCGGGGACGATGTGGCCGTTGGGCAGATGCGCGGGAAAATTATAGGGGCCGAGCACCGCCAGCACGCCGTGCGGCTTGTGCCGGAGCGCCATGCGGCTGCCCATCGGCGCGTCCATGCGGCGCTGCGCGGTGCGCTCGGCATAAGCGCTGACCGAGATGTCCACCTTGGCGATGACCGAATCGACTTCGGTGCGCGCTTCCCATAGCGGCTTGCCCGTCTCGCGCGCGATCACGTCGGCGAAGGCGTCGGTGCGCTGGCGCACGACATTGGCGAAGCGGCGCATCGTCTCGATGCGGAAGGTGACAGGCCGCGCCGCCCAGGTCACCCAGCCGTCGCGCGCGGTCGCGACTTCCAGGTCGACGTCGCTCGTCGCCCCGCGCCACAGTTCGGCACCCGTCGCGGGCTCATACGAAATCAACTCACCCATGGCAGGGTTCATTACCGCAATAGGCTTGGCGCGAAAGGGGTCAGCTGGCGAGTGCCTGTCCCATTTGCCTGATCGCGCGCACCTTCGCGTGGAAGGGTGACCAGTCATCGTCGCGGTCGATCGCGGACCAGATCGCCTCCACCTCGTCAATCAGCATCGCGCACGGCTCGCCCGACCAGAAGGCGTGGTCGCGTGATTGTCGCGGCTCATAGCCGGACAAAGCGGCGCGCACCTCGTCCCACTCGGCGCCGTAGCTGGCCGGCAGATCGGTCGCGAACACGTCGAAGAAGAAGCGCGCGATTTCTACGCCCGTGCCGCGCAGCGCGCGCTCGACCGCCTGCACCAGCGCGCGGTCGTGTTCGTGGTCGCGCGGGGAGCGACCGAGCCGCCACAGGATCGCGGCGGTGACTTCACGCTGATAATGCTCCGGAAAGCGATCGAGCACGGCGATTAGCGGCTCGGCGTCGCTGATCTGGCGGAGCGCGACGGCCAGCTGCATAGCGTTCCAGTGGATCGCCTCGGGCTGGCGGCCGAAGGCGTAGAGGCCCCCATGATCGAAATAGGCCGCGACGATCGCCGGGTCCCACGTCGGTGCGAAGCGCCACGGGCCATAGTCGAAGCTCTCGCCGGTCACGTTGATGTTGTCGGAGTTGAGCACGCCGTGGACGAACCCCGCCGCCATGTAGCGCGCGGCAAGCCTCGCGGTCCGCTGGACGACGAGGTCGAGCAGGCGGACCGGATCGTAGCCGTCCTCACCGTAGAGATGGCGCAGTACGTAGGCGGTGAGCGCACGCAGGCCATCCTCGTCACGGGTGTAGGCAAGGCGCTGGAACGTGCCGATGCGAATATGGCCGTGGCTCAATCGTACCAGCACGGCCGAGCGCGTCGGGGAAGGCTCGTCGCCGCGCTCCAACGCCTCGCCCGTTTCGATCAAAGAAAAGCTGCGTGAGGTGGGTACGCCCAGCGCTTCGAGCAACTCGCTCGCCAGCACCTCGCGCACCCCGCCCTTGAGCGTCAGCCGCCCGTCGCCGAAGCGACTCCACGGTGTCTGTCCCGAACCCTTGCTGCCCAGGTCCATCAACCGGCCGTTCCGATCACGCAGTTGCGCGAAGGTGAAGCCGCGTCCGTCGCCGAGTTCGGGATTGTACTGGCGGAACTGATGGCCGTGATAGCGCAGCGCGAGAGGTTGGGACAGCGTGCCGGGCAGAGGCATGAAGCGGCCGAAGTGAGTGGTCCACTCCTCGTCACTCAGCGTCGCCAAGCCGACCTCGTCCGCGGCGCGGTCGTTGCGGAAGCGCAGCACGGTCTGCGGAAAGTCGGCTGCCGTGACGGGATCGTAGAAGCCATTGCCCAGCTCCAGGATCGTCGTTTCGGGGCGGTACGCTTGCGGGTCGATCGGCATGCGTCGATATGGGGGCGCAGGCGACCGGGGTACAAGCGTGGCAAGTGTCGGGGTAGGTTTCGAGGACTTCTACTGGTGGTCGGCCGACGGGCTGCGCCTCCATGCGCGCGATTATGCCGGCAGCGCGGACCGGCCCGCGATCCTGTGCATGCCCGGGCTGACCCGCAACGCGCGCGACTTCGAATCGCTTGCCGAACGTCTGGCACCCGACTGGCGCGTGCTCGCAGTCGAGTTCCGTGGCCGCGGCGAGAGTGCGTACGCGAAAGACCCGATGAGCTACGTCCCGCTCACCTATGCGCAGGACATGGCGGCGCTGGTAGAGGCGGCGGGGGTGAATCGCTTCGTCGCAGTCGGCACCTCGCTAGGCGGCATCGTTGCGATGCTGCTCGCGGGGATGATGCCGGGTCGGATCGCTGGCGCGGTGCTGAACGATATCGGTCCGGACATCGAAGCCGCGGGGCTGGCGCGGGTGCGCGGTTATGTCGGGAAATCGAGCAACCACCCGACCTGGATGCACGCCGCGCGCGCGCTGCAGGAGTCGAGCGGGTCGGTTTATCCCGACTGGGGCGTCGAGGATTGGTTGGCGATGGCGAAACGCGTCTACCGCCTGAGCAGCGCGGGGCGGATCGTGCTCGACTACGACGCGCGCATCGCCGAGCCATTCCGCTTGCCGGGCAACGAGGCCGGCCCCGACATGTGGCGTGCATATGCCGCTCTGCGCGAGGTGCCGGTGTTGGTGGTGCGCGGCGATCGCTCCGACATGCTGTCGGCGGCGACGGCAGAGCGGATGACGGCGACGCTGCCGCACGCGACGTTGGTGACGGCGCCGCGCGTTGGGCACGTGCCGACACTCGCAGAACCAGCGGCGCTGGAGGCGGTTATGCACCTGCTTGATCGGGTGGCGGAACCGGGCTGATCGCTCGGGCGTCTCGGCGGCTGAACAAACAGGACGCGCCATGTCCGAGACCACCATTGCCGATGCCCACACCGCCGTGTTGCCGCTCACGGGTCGGCGCGCCGTCATCAGCGGCGGGTCGACCGGGATCGGTCGCGCGATCGCGGTGCTGCTTGCCAGCGAGGGCGCGCGCGTGTTCATCGGCGGGCATGAGCAGGAACAACTCGACGATGCGCTGAGCCGGATCCGCGCGGTGGGCGAGGGTGACGGTGCGGCTCTCGACCTGTCCGAGCCCGACAACGTCGGGCGCTTCCTGGATGCCGCGCGTGAGGCGATGGGCGGATACGACATCGTCGTCGCCAATGCAGCGGTCGGAGCCAGCGGGCTGACCGAGATGGACGAACCGACGCTGCGTCACGCGATCTCGCTCAACTTCACGCACTATCTGCTGCTCGCACAGCGGGCCGCGGCAGCGATGGGCGACGAGGGCGACATTGTGCTGATCGGGTCGATGAGTGCTTATGTGCTCGGGCCGCACTCGACCGTCTATGCCGGGATCAAGGCAGGCATCCAGGGCTTCTCGGTCGCGCTGCGCCGCGAATTGGGCGTGAAGGGCATCCGCGTCGCGCTGGTGGAGCCCGGCATGACTGGCTCGACGATGCAGGAGCCCGACATATCGCCCGAGGAACAGCGCGCGCAGATCGGCGAGGAGAAGATGTTGCGCGCCGAGGATATCGCCGCGGGCGTTCATTATCTGCTGACGCAACCGCGCCGCACCGTAATCCAGCGGCTGACGATCAGCCCGCGCGCGCAGGATGGCGAATGACGCAAGCCGCGCCCTCCTTCGCGCACGACGCGCTGATCCTCGATCCGCGCGACATCGATCTGTCGCGCTCGCCGCTCGCGGGCAAGATCGATGCCGAGACCTACGTGCTCGGCGCGTTCAACCCGGGGCTGACGCGGCTGCCGAATGGCAATCTGCTGATGATGGTGCGCGTCGCCGAAGCCTTGCGCCACCCGATCAAGGACGGCCACGTTCACGCGATCCGCTGGGACGAAGGCGCCTACGTGCTCGACGCGTGGCCGCTGCAACTCGTCGACACCAAGGATCCGCGTAAGTTCATGATGCGCGGCGGCGGGTGGAAGGTGATGGCGCTTACCTCGCTGTCGTGGCTGCTGCCGGTCGAGCTGAACGCGGACGGCACCCGCGTGGAGGCGATCCACTATGACCGTGCGATCGCGCCACGCCGTGCCTATCAATGCTACGGTGTCGAGGACGCGCGGATCAGTCGCGTCGACGGGCGCTATTACATGACCAGTTGCTCGGTCAGCCCGGAGCGGCACTCGACCACGCTCTACACCAGCGACGACGCGCTCGACTGGCAGCTAGAGGGGATCGTGCTCGATCACCAGAACAAGGACATGTTGATCTTCGAAGGCAAGGTCGCCGACAAGTTCTGGGCGCAGACGCGGCCGCTCGGCGATCTCTACTTTGCGTATCCGCCCGCCTCGCCGTGGCGCGCAGGGCCGTCGATCAACCTCGCGACTTCGCCCGATGCGCTTCACTGGAAACCGTATGACGAACCCGGCATCCGCCCGCACGCGGCCACCGTCGCGACCGCGCGGATGGGCGGCGGCGCGCAACCGGTGCGCGCGAGCATCGAGGGGCAGGAGGGCTGGCTGACCTTGTGGCACGGCGTCGAGCCGAGCGGCGTAGTCGGCATCTATCGCACCTACTGGACGCTGCTCGACCTCGACGACCCGTCGCGCACGATCGCGACCTGCCATACGCCGCTGCTCGAACCGGCACCGGCGCTGACCGAGCCGCTGCGCGACGCGATGTACCTCGACGACGTCGTCTTCACGACCGGCATCGTCGACGGCGGCGATAACTGGATCGTGGCGAGCGGGGAGGCCGATCTCGCCTGCCGGATCACGCACGTCCCCAAGGATGCGCTGCGCGCTTCGCCATCGCAGTAGGTGCGCGTTAGCGTGTCGCCGGCTATGCCCACGCGCATGACCCGGCCAGTTTCAATCCTGCACCTTCATTCGACCTTTGACCTGGGTGGGAAGGAGGCGCGCGCAGTCAGGCTGATGAACGCGTTCGGTGATCGCGCGCGGCACACGATCGTGTCGTCGATGCCCGAGGCTCTCAGCGCACGCGCGCGGATCGACCGTTGGATCAGCTTCGAGATCGCGCAGAACGCGCCGTCCTTGACCGGCAAACCCTCGGTCGCGCGCTACGAGGCGATCGCACGCTACATGCGCGGGTTCGATCTGGTGCTGACGTACAATTGGGGCGCGATCGACGGCGTGATGGCGCGGCGCGTGTTTCCCAAAGGCGCACCGCCGCTGATCCATCACGAGGACGGCTTCAACGCCGACGAGGCTGCGGGCCTGAAGCGCGAGCGGAATATATATCGCCGCCTCGCACTCGGCGCGGCGCACGCGCTCGTGGTGCCGTCCGAGAGCCTTGAGCAGATCGCGCTCGATACCTGGAAGCAGCCCCGCGTACGCGTCCACCGCATCCTGAACGGCATCGCGACCGGGCTCTACGCGAAGGATCCGGAGCCGAAGGCGATCCCAGGCTTCGTGCGTCGCGCGAACGAGGTGGTGATCGGCACCGTCGCGGGCCTGCGTGCGGTAAAGGACTTGCCGCAACTCGTCCGCGCGGTCGGCGGCGTGTCGGCGCGGTTCCGCCTGGTGATCGTGGGTGAGGGGCCGGAGAAGGCCGCGATCGAGCAGGCGGCGCTCGCGATGGGGATCGACGGTCGGCTGGTGATGCCGGGCTTTCTCGACCGGCCGTATCGCTTCATGCGCCACTTCGACCTGCTCGCGTTGTCGTCCAAGTCGGAGCAATTTCCGATCAGCGTGGTGGAGGCGATGGCGGCGGGGTTGCCGATCGTCGCGCCTCCGGTCGGCGACGTGCGCGCGATGGTGGCGGAGGAAAATGCGCCTTTCATCACCGAGCATCATGGCGAGGTCCGCCTGCGCGACGCGATCCAGGCGCTCGCGGCCGATCCCGATCTGCGCCGCCGTGTCGGGCAAGCCAATCAGGTAAAGGCGCGCGCGCTGTTTGACGAAGAAACGATGATCGCGCGCTACGCCCGTCTCTACGCCGAGGCGATGGGCCGTCCGGGGGTGCTCGGCTGACGCGCAACGCTATCGCCTTGTCCTATCTTTGGTTTATAGCGGTCCGAATTACTAACCTCGGGAAGTGACAGCAGCGTGTTCAAGGGCCTGAACCCCATCGTCTATGCCGGTCGTGAAGTCTGGCCGTTGGTGGAGGGCGGAAAAGGCGTCGCTGCGACCAACCACGCCTCTGCCGGCGCGTGGGCCGCGGCGGGGGGCATCGGCACCGTCTCGGCGGTCAATGCCGACAGCTACGATCCCGAGGGCAAGATCATCCCGCAGGTGTATCGCGCGCTGACCCGGCGCGAGCGGCACGAGGAACTGATCGCTTATGCGATCGAGGGCGCGGTGCAGCAGGTCCAACGCGCGTGGGAGATCGCGGGCGGCGCCGGTAACAATCGGGGCGCGATCAACATCAACGTGCTGTGGGAAATGGGCGGCGCGCAGCGCGTGCTCCAGGGCGTGCTCGAGCGGACCAAGGGCATGGTGGCGGGCGTCACCTGCGGCGCGGGCATGCCGTACAAATTGTCCGAGATCGCGGCATCGTACAACGTCAACTATCTGCCGATCGTGAGTTCGGGTCGTGCGTTCCGTGCCTTGTGGAAGCGCGCCTATTCCAAGGTATCGGAACTGCTCGGCGCCGTGGTGTACGAGGATCCGTGGCTGGCGGGCGGGCATAACGGCCTGTCGAACGCCGAGGACCCGCTGCGCCCCGAGGACCCGTATCCGCGCGTCAAGGCACTGCGCGACACGATGCGCGAGGGCGGCATCCCTGACACGACCCCGATCGTGATGGCGGGCGGTGTCTGGTATTTGCGCGACTGGAACGAGTGGATCGACAATCCCGAGCTCGGCCAGATCGCCTTTCAATACGGCACGCGCCCGCTGCTGACGCGCGAGAGCCCGATCCCCGACGATTGGAAGCAGCGGCTGATGACCGTGGAGGAGGGCGATGTGCTGCTCCACCGCTTCTCGCCGACCGGCTTCTATTCGTCCGCGGTGCGCAACCCGTTCCTGCGGAGCCTGGAAGCGCGCTCCGAGCGGCAGATCGCCTTCTCGACGCAGGAAGCGGGCGACCACGTCTTTCAGCTCGATGTCGGCGTCAAGGGCAAGAATTTCTGGGTGACGCGCAATGACTTGCTGCGTGCGCGGCAATGGTTCGGTGAGGGGTTCACCGATGCGCTCAAGACGCCGGACAATACGCTGGTGTTCGTGTCGCCGCCCGAGAAGGCGGAGATCCGCAAGGACCAAGCCGATTGCATGGGCTGCCTGTCGCAATGCCTGTTCTCGAGCTGGGCCGATACCGAGACGAACTCGACCGGGCGGCTCGCCGATCCGCGCAGCTTCTGCATACAGAAGACGCTGCAGGAAATCGCGCACGGTGGCGACGTCGATCAGAATCTGATGTTTGCGGGACACGCCGCGTACAATTTCAAGCGCGACCCGTTCTACTCGAACGGTTACGTGCCGAGCGTCAAGGAACTGGTCGACCGTATCCTAACGGGCGACTGACGTACGTCGGGACCGCGCCCGAGAGCGCGGCCCCGCCCGGATCAGTCGACGACGGTGCCGACCACCGCACCACCGGCGCCACCGACCGCCGCGCCTTTCTCGACATTGCCGCCCGTTGCGGCGGCGACGCCGGCGCCACCCGCTCCGCCGATTGCGGCGCCCTTGAGCGTCGAGCAGGCCGAGGTGGAAAGGGCAGCGAGGCCGAGGACGGCGGTGAGGGCGATGCGCATGGAATGGCTCCGGTTCGTTGGGGGAGCCGGGTGAATGACGCGTGCCGCGCGATGTTCCCGCGGGCAATGCTTCGTCACGGCCGCGACAATCATCTCCGCCGCGTCACACTGTCCACATAGCAGGGTCGCGCGTGGCGGTGAGCACGATGATTCCTCAAGCTGAGCTCCTCGATGGTTTACCGCGCAAGCCTTGATCATCACGCCGCTCGTGCGTAGCGGGAGGTTGTCCACGTGACCAACGCGTTGCTGTTCAGCCGCAGACGCTGCGCCGGAGATTGATCGTCAGGCCCAGCCTTCGAGTACCTGATCGGGCGGGCGGTGGCCGTCGGCCCACATGCGAATGTTGGCGATCACCTTGTCGCCGCTCGCTACCCGTCCCTCATAGGTAGCCGAGCCCATATGCGGGGTCATAACGACGTTGGGCAGCGCGAGCAGCCGCGGGTCGATGCGCGGTTCGTGCTGCCACACGTCGAGCCCCGCGCCCGCGAGCCGCTTGTTCTCCAGCGCATCGACCAGCGCATCCTCGTCGAGGATGCCGCCGCGGCTGGCGTTGATGACGAACACGTGTGGGCGCAGCAGCGCAATTCGGCGGGCGTCGATCAGGTCGCGGCTATCGGCGTTGAGCGGCGTGTGAAGCGTCAGGATGTCGATCGTGCCCAGCATCTCGTCGAGGTTCGGGTGCCACTCCGCGCCGAGCTCGCCCTCCAGCACCTTCGGCAGCCGATGGCGATTGTGGTAGTGGATCGACAACCCGAACGCCCGCGCGCGCCGCGCCACCGCTTGCCCGATCCGCCCCATGCCGACGATGCCGAGCGCCTTGCCCCCGATGCGGTAGCCGAGCATCCCGCCAGGGCTCCACCCGTTCCACTCGCCCGATCGCACGAGCTTTTCCCCCTCGGCGAGCCGCCGCGGGACCGAGACGATCAGCGCCATTGTCATGTCGGCAGTGTCTTCGGTCAGGACGCCGGGCGTGTTGGTGACGATGATCCGCCGCGCGCGTGCCGCCTTCAGATCGATATGGTTCACGCCGGCGCCGAAATTGGCGATCAGCCGCAACCGCTCGCCCGCGCTGGCGAGCAGGTCGGCGTCGATCGTGTCGGTGACCGCGGGAACCAGCACGTCGCAGTCGGCCATGGCGTCAGCGAGTTGTGCGCGCGTCATCGGCTCGTCGCCGCGGTTGTTGGTGGTGTCGAACAGCGCCTCCAGCCGTGTCATCACGGTGTCGGGCAGTTCGCGGGTGACGACCACCTTTGGTTGAGCAACACGGCGCGTGTCGGGCATGACGGTGGCTTGGCGCAGCGATGGCGTATCGTCAACGGCTACCAAGCGGCCGACGCTTTCGGACGGGACAATGGTTGAAGGCAGCGGCGCCACCGGGCAAGGTGGAGCCACGTCGAGCCGGTCCGACAGGGCGTGCCGGTCGAGGGTGGAGTGAGTGCGGATGCGTTTGAGGTTCGGCATCGTCGGGGCGTTCGCCGCGCTGGAGCTCGTGACGGCCGCGCACGCCGCCGAGCCGAAGCAGAAGCCGCCTTATTACGCCTCGATCGCGCCGGCCAAGGCGCGGATGCGCAGCGGACCAGGGCGGACGTATCCCGCGACCTGGCTGTACGTCCGCGCCGACCTGCCGGTGCGCGTGGTCGACACGTTCAAGGAATGGCGCAAGATCGAGGACCCGAGCGGCACGCAAGGCTGGTTCCTCGGCACGCTGGTGAGCAGCACCCGCACCGCAATCGTGCAAGGCGACGTGCCGGCCGCGATGCATGAACGGCGCGGCGGAGGAAAGCTGCTGTGGCGCGCGGCGCCGGGCGTGGTCGGGCGGTTGAGCCAATGCCAGTCGGGCTGGTGCCGTTTCGATGTCAAAGGACAGGCCGGATGGATCGAGACCAACCGTCTGTGGGGCGTGGAGCCGACCGAGGTGCTGCCGTGACGTTCGTGCTCGACGGCTTTGATCTCGATGCATTCGTATCGGCGACGCTGGCGGAGGATCTGGGGGAGGGCGGGGACGTCACCTCCGCCGCGGTGATCCCGGCCGAAGCTCGATTTGCCGCCGTGATGGACAGCCGTGATGCGATCACGGTGGCGGGGCTGGAGATTGCGGCGGCGTTCTTCCGTCGGCTCGATCCCGATGCCGAGGTCGAGTCGCTCGTTGCCGACGGTGACCGGGTGGGTAAGGGGGCCAAGCTGATGCGCGTCGAGGGGAATGCGCGCGCGCTGCTGACGGCGGAGCGGTCGGCGCTCAACACGGTGCAGCATCTGTCGGGGATTGCGACGCTGACACGCGCCTATGTCGACGCGATCACGGGCACCGGCGCGACGTTGCTCGACACGCGCAAGACGATCCCGGGACTGCGGCGGCTGGAAAAATACGCGACCCGGATGGGTGGGGCGACCAACCATCGCATGGGGCTGTGGGACGCGGCGATGATCAAGGACAATCACGTCGCAGTGGCGGGCGGCGTTGCGGAGGCCGCGGCGCGCGCCAAGGCGGCGGGGGTCGCGCGGATCATCGTCGAGGTCGACCGGGTCGACCAGATCGAGCCTGCGCTCGCCGCGGGTGCGACGCACCTGCTGCTCGACAACATGGCGCCCGCCACCTTGCGCGGCGCGGTGACGCTGGTCGGCGGACGCGTGCCGACCGAGGCGTCGGGCGGGGTCACGCTGGAGACGATCCGCGCGATCGCCGAGAGCGGGGTCGACTTCGTCAGCGTCGGACGTATCACGCAGTCGGCACCGGCCGCCGATATCGGCCTCGACTTCGTGTTGGTGTGAGGCGGGCGGAACATGGAAAGGGAGCGGATGCAGCGACCAGCGTCGATCGTACGGTTCGAGCAATTCTACCTCGCGAGCCTGGCAGCCTCGCTGATCTCTTGGTTCGTCGAGTGGCCGTTGATGGAGGCGAGGCTCGCCGCCAATCCGCAGACGGCGGCGTTCGGCTGGATGTTGAGCGTGATGCTTGTGCTGAATGTCGCAGTGTCGCTGCTGCTGTGGTTCTTCACCGCGAGACGCGCGAGCGTGGTGGCGAAGTGGATCGTGGTGGTGTTCGCCGGCCTGTCGGTGCTGCGTCTGCTGCTCAATTTGCCCGCCGCGTTGCAGGGTGCGCTGAGTGCGACCTCGCTCATCCTGGCGCTGGTCACGACGGGGTTGAGCGTCGCGGCGGCGGCGCTGCTGTTCCGGACCGATGCGCGCGCATGGTTCGGCGAGGACGTAGTGGGAGAGGTCGAATGAGCCATTCGTGGTTGGTGGCGATGGCGGGTGTCGCCGCGCTGGTGCCCGCGGTGGCGAGTGCGCAGGCCAATGCGTGCCGCATACCCTCCACGATCGAGCGGCCGCGTGCCGACCTGCCGTCGGCGAGCCAGCCGGTGCGCCGACTGCCGATCGGCAGCTACACGCTGGCGATCAGCTGGAGCCCGGAATATTGCCGGTCGCGCAGCAGCGATCGCGGCGGGCGCAGCGATCTGCAATGCGGCGGCGGGAACGACTTCGGATTCGTGCTGCACGGGCTGTGGCCCGACGGTACGGGCAAGCAATGGCCGCAATATTGCCAGGCGACGCCGATCCTGCCGACCGCGCTGATCCGCCAGCATCTGTGCGCGACGCCGTCGCCGCAGTTGATGCAGCATGAATGGGCGAAGCACGGGACGTGCATGCCGGGCACGTCGCCGCAAGCATATTTCGCGCGCTCGACCGCGATGTTCGAGCGGTTGCGTTTTCCCGACATGGATGCGCTGTCGCGGCGACCGCTGACGGTCGGTTCGTTCGCGCGACAGTTCGCTTCCGTGAACCGGTTGCCGGCGGGGTCGGTGCGCGTGACGACCAAGAAGGCGGGTTGGCTCGATGAGCTGTGGCTCTGCACCGACACGCGCTTCCGTTACGTGGCGTGTGACGCTGAGCAGGGTGGCGGCGCACCGGCGGGGCAGCGGCTGCGGATCTGGCGCGGGTATCGCTGAGCCGCGGAAGGTCACGCGAAGGTCACACCAACGCGGGTTGTTGCGGTTGGCTTCGGTGGGAGCAGAACGCCGCCGAGGTGGCGGCCTGAGGCGCAGGCACGCGGGCCGCTCAAGCTGAGGTGAGAAAGAGCGCGGACGGTATGGCTGCGTTCGCGGCTGTAGAACAGCAGAGCGCGCCGGCGGATGCGATAGGTCATTCGTCGCCGAACGGAAAGCTGTGGTCGGACGTATGGCGGCGGGATGGGTCGAGGCTGTCGCCGTGTGCGCCGATGTGCGGGATTGCGCCGAGCGGTGCGCAATCGGGTGTCGGTCTGGACGGGGCGTGACGTGGCGGGATGGACCCTGAAACGAGTTCAGGGTGACGTAAGAAGGGGGCAGCCTTCCTTGGCTGCGATGCTCGTCACCGCTTGCGCGTCAGTTCGCGCATCGCTTCGTCCAGCCCGTCGAGGGTCAGCGGGTACATCCGGTCGGCGATCAGCTCGCGGATGATCTTGGTCGACTGCGAATAGCCCCATTGCGCCTTAGGCGTGGGGTTGAGCCACACCGCCGCGGGGTAGGTGGTGGTGAGGCGTTGCATCCACACGGCACCTGCTTCCTCATTGAAATGCTCGACTGAGCCGCCGGGATGCGTGATCTCGTACGGGCTCATCGCGGCGTCACCGACGAAGATCAGTTTGTAGTCGTGCGGAAATTTGTGGAGCACGTCCCACATCGGCGTGCGCTCGGCGAAGCGGCGCTTGTTGTCTTTCCACACGCCCTCGTACGGGCAATTGTGAAAGTAGAAGAATTCGAGGTTCTTGAATTCGGTCGTCGCGGCGGAGAACAGTTCCTCGCACAGCTTGATGAACGGGTCCATCGAGCCCCCGACGTCGAGGAACAGCAGCAGCTTGACCGCATTGCGGCGCTCGGCGCGCATGTGGACGTCGAGCCAGCCCTGCCGCGCGGTGCCGGCGATCGTGGCATCGATGTCGAGCTCGTCGAGCGCGCCCTCGCGCGCGAACTTGCGTAGTCGCCGCAGCGCGATCTTGATGTTGCGGGTGCCGAGCTCGCGCGTGCTGTCGAGGTTCTTGAACTCGCGCTGGTCCCAGACCTTTAGCGCGCGCTTGTGCTTGCTCTCGCCGCCGATGCGAACGCCTTCGGGGTTGTAGCCCGAATTACCGTAAGGGCTGGTGCCGCCGGTGCCGATCCACTTGTTGCCGCCCTGGTGGCGCTTTTCCTGTTCTTCCAGCCGCTTCTTGAGCGTTTCCATGATCTCGTCCCAGGAGCCGAGCGACTTGATCGCTTCCATCTCCTCGGGGCTGAGATACTTCTCCGCTACCGCCTTGAGCCAATCGGCGGGGACCTCCGCCTCGTTCGTCGCGAAGCTGGTTTCCAGCCCCTTGAACACCTTGGCGAAGACCTGGTCGAACTTGTCGAGCAGTCCCTCGTCCTTCACGTAGACCGCGCGCGAGAGGTAGTAGAATTCCTCCGGATTGCGCTCGATCACCTCGGCGTTGAGCGCTTCGAGCAGGATCAGATGCTCCTTCATGCTGGCCGGGATGCCGGCAGCGCGGAGCTCGTCGAGGAAGTGGAGAAACATGCGTACGATGATGCCGCGCGCGGACATTGGTGTCGAGCGCGGTTTACGCGCGCCCGTTCAGGTCAGTGCCCACCCGCGCCCGGCACATAGGCGTCGATCAGCGCGCCGACGAAATCGGGATTACGCCCGGTCAGCTCGCGCGCGGTGTCACCGGTGCCGTAGATGAAGCCCTTAACCGGATAGATGCTGCCGCCGAGGCCGTCCGAATCCTTGTACCAGACCTTGACCCGGCTCCAGTCATTGTCGTCGGACACGTCGTAGAGCGTCACGTCCTGCTCGGCGTGGCCGCGCTCGCCGTTCTGACGCGACCAATTGGCGTGGGTGAGCATCAGCACGCGGTCCTCGACCACGCGGCTGACCACCGCGACATGGCCCAGACGGAGCTGGTTTGTCTTGGAGAAGACGATCACCGCGCCGACCTTGGGCGTGTGGCCACGCTTGTAACGACCGTCTGCCTGATCCCACCACGTCCAGGCGTCACCGTAGATCTGGATGCCCGAGGCGGCGCGCGCGAACGGCACGCACTGGCCGACATAATCGAGCAGGGTGGCAGAGGCCGGCGCCGATGCGACCAGGGCAGCGAGCGCGGTAGCCAGAGCGATGCACGTGGGGGGAACGCGAACCATGACCCTTTGGTATCGCGCTTATTGTAAGGACGCGTTTGACGGGCATGGTTAGCGCGGCGTTACCCGTGTTCTGCCATCCTGGCCGCCGCCCGCGCGACGTCGCGACGCGCGCGCATGATCGCGCGCACATAAGGGTTGTTGCGTTGCAGAAAGCGCCGGGGCGTGGTGTCGAGAAACCGCCTGGCATCGCGCAGAAAGTGCGACTTGTCGAAATAGGTCGGCGCGATGTTGCTGTAATCGGCGCCATCGGCGAGCATCATGCGCAGCAGCGATCGCATGAACCGCGCGCGAACCAGCAGCAACTTGGGCGGGTAACCGAAGAAGCGGATCGACAGTCGCCTGAGCGCTGCGGGCGTCAGGCCGAGATGCTCGCTGGCCGAGGCGATGTCTTCGGTCTGCTCGTCGGCGATCAGGGCTTCGAGACCGCGGATCACGTCCTCGTGCGGCGTCGGGGGCAGGAGGTGCGCGCGCAGGAACGAGTCGAGGATCGCGGCAAAGTCGGTGGTCAGGTCCGCGGCGCGCAACTGTTCAACCAAGGCGTCGACCGCGGGGGCGGGCAACAATGTCGAGAGCGACACGACCTGATCGCGAACCGCCGCGGCCGAGATGGTGAACAGCCGCGACCAGCCGAGCGGCGTGATGCCGATGCCGACCGTGACGCCACCGTGCGTGGTCGTCTGCATCGCACGCGTCGTGGTGCCGTAGAGCGCGGCGGCAGGCAGCGGATCGTAGCAGCGCGGGCCTAGCCGCACCGAGATTGGACCGCGCGTCAGCGCGATCCGGATCATCGGCCAGGATGGCAGCGGATAACTGACGGCGCCGGCATGAACCTGCGCATCCGAATCGAGCACGTGATAATTGGTGAAGAAGCCGCGCAGATCGGGCGCGGGCAGTTCGATGCGTAGCGCGGTCGCGGAAGGCAGACCCCAATCGCGCGCATCGACCCCCGCGACGCTCGTTCCGCTCTCGATCATCCAATCCCCGCCGCGCCCAGTGAAGGAGCGCGGCTAGCAGGCGATCGAGATCAGGGAAAGCGGCCGTTTCAGCCCTTGTTCGTCTGTCGCCGCGCCATGAAGGCGAGGCGTTCGAACAGCATCACGTCCTGCTCGTTCTTGAGCAGCGCGCCGTGCAGCGGCGGGATCGCCTTGGTCGGGTCGCGGTTCTGCAGCACATCGAGCGGCATGTCCTCGTGCAGCAGCAGGCGGAGCCAGTCGAGCAGCTCGCTGGTCGAAGGCTTCTTCTTGAGGCCTGGCACCTCGCGGACGTCGTAGAAGATGTCCATCGCGCGGCTCACCAGCATCTTCTGGATACCGGGGAAGTGGACGTCGACGATCGCCTGCATCGTGTCACGGTCGGGGAATTTGATATAATGGAAGAAGCAGCGGCGCAGGAACGCGTCGGGCAGCTCCTTTTCGTTGTTCGAGGTGATGACGACGATCGGGCGCTCGACCGCGCGCACCGTCTCCTTCGTCTCGTAGACGTGGAACTCCATGCGATCGAGTTCCTGGAGCAGGTCGTTCGGGAACTCGATATCGGCCTTGTCGATCTCGTCGATCAGGAGGACCGGCGGGGACGGGCGGGTGAACGCCTCCCACAATTTGCCGCGGCGGATGTAGTTGGCGATGTCGTGAACGCGCTCGTCGCCGAGCTGTCCGTCGCGCAGGCGCGCGACCGCATCATATTCGTAGAGGCCCTGCTGCGCCTTAGTGGTGGATTTAACGTTCCACTCGATCAGCTCGGCGTTCGCCGCCTTGGCGATCTCGTGCGCAAGCACGGTCTTGCCGGTGCCGGGCTCACCCTTGACCAGCAGCGGGCGGCGCAGCGTGACCGCGGCGTTGACCGCGACCTTCAGATCGTCGGTCGCGACGTAGTTCTGCGTTCCCTGAAAGCGCTGCATGAACGATCCGCTCCTGTGTCGTGTGGTGACCGGGATAGCGGACGCGCGCGGCGGGATGCAAGCGGGCGACTTACTCGCGATCGCGCGCGGAGGCACGGGCCTCGAGCAGGTGCCACAGGCCGCGGTGCTGCGCGAGCAATTGCTCGGCGCCGAACAGCATGGCGCGCTCGATCGATACCGGCAGCGTGGCTTGCGCCAGCAGCGCCTCGATCTGCCGCGCGATATCGTCGGTTCCGTTCGTCCACGTGCCGAACAACCGTCGCGCGGCATTATCGAGCACGGCGCGGACCGCCACCCAGTCGAGCGTCAACGCGACCGCCGCGCCCAGCGCGCAACCGGCGCGATCGGAATTGGCGAGCCGGTCGAGTACCTGGCGCTGCGTCAGCAGGGCGGCCTCGGCCGCGGCGTGGCCGGGGGTCGAGGGGCTGGGTCCGACATCGGCGGCGAGGCGCGCGATCAGCGCGCGCTCGTCCGCGCGGACCGCGGAGATGCGCGACATCCAATGCTGGAGCGCGGGATCGGCGATCGCGAGCTGTGGTGCGCGCCGTTCGGGCGCACCGTGCACGGTGCAGAGCGCGTGCACCGCGTCGGCGAGGTCACGCATCGACGCAACGGGACGGGTGAGCAGAACGGCGTGCGGGACCGCGGCGGTACCGTCACCGGCGACGAGCGACGCGATCGTTCGCCCGCCGATCGCCAATGCTCCGCCTCGTGCAACAACCACTCGCGCCTCCGCCTCCACGTCCAATGCCTGCTCCCCCGATACCGTTTTGATAGCGCGCGAGTGTGAAGGCGGCGTTTACGCAGAGAATCGCAGGACTTTGGCCGAGTCGTTCCGTCGGGTGTATGGCTCGCTTGGTCGTTGGTTTGCGCGGCTGGTGCGGCTGCCGCGCGATCTTTGAGGCTCAAGCGCCGCGCTCTCTTATATCGGCAAACTGGCGGATGGGGGTGGTAGGTTGCAGGTCAGGCCGCGATCGGCGTGAGCAGAACGCAGATCTCCTCGACGCGGCCGCTGCGTTCGACGGGCGCGAGGCCGAGCGCGACCGGCATCGCGGTCGCACCGTGAACGAGCAGGCTGGCGCGGGTGCCGACTGACGCTGCGTTGGCGGAGACATATTCAATCATGTCACCGACCCGTGCCCGATCACCGACCGCGATCAGCGTCAGGAAACGGGCGGTGGCGAGTTGCTCGGCGGTGGTGCCGGTCATGCGCGCCAGTGCAGCGTCGGGCTCGACCAGGTAACCCCGCGGGTTGACGCGGGCGCGCGCGGCGACGTTCGACACCTCGATCGCGCGTTCTAGCGCGCGCAGATCGGCGGTCCGAGCGCGCGCTTCCTCCTGCGCGGTGGCATCGCGCGCGATCAGGATGCATCCGTCGGGGATCGGATCGACTCGGGCGTGAAGCCGGCGGTGCGGGAAGCGGTCGGGCACGAGGTCGAGGGTTTCGGCGGTGCCGCTGTCGAGCACGCGGGTGACGCTGTCTTCGAGGAACAGGCCGCTCGCCTGCGACAGATGCCGTGCGCGCCGAGTCGGCTGCGCATTGTCGCCCAGTCTGACCCGCGCGGCGGCGTTGACGTGGGTGACGCGCGCGTCGGTGCCGAACAACACGATCGTGTCCTCCACCGCGTCGATCACCGGCGCGATCGAGCCGCCGAGCGCGGTGACGCCAGTGCTGTGAGGCGCGCACAGCGAGTCCATCAGCTCGAGCGAGAGCAGGACGAGGCGCAGACGGCCGCGATGATGGATGTAGACCGGAGCGCGCGCCGCGCGATCTTGCCACAGGCCGAAGTGGCGGACGAGGTCGGAGGCGGTGACCTGCTGGTCAGGGCCGAGCTGGGGTAGTGAGCCGTTTTCCATGACTTGCGCAGGTTAGCGCGATGTTGATGGTCGCAGATACGCAGAGCTTGTCCGGAACGGCGGAATCAGCGGTTAATGATGCTCCGGAATGGACAGTCTTGGCGCGAAGAGGCGGGCATTCGGGATCGGAAAAGAAGAGCCGACAAGGTTGTAACCTGCCGGCTCCGTGTTGCTTATTGGTCGAGGAAGCTGCGCATCTTGCGGCTTCGGCTCGGGTGCTTGAGCTTCCTGAGCGCCTTTGCCTCGATCTGGCGGATGCGCTCGCGCGTGACCGAGAATTGCTGGCCGACCTCCTCCAGCGTGTGATCGGTGTTCATGCCGATG
The DNA here is from genome assembly GCF_013328205.1 of Sphingomonas hominis. GTDB lineage: Bacteria > Pseudomonadota > Alphaproteobacteria > Sphingomonadales > Sphingomonadaceae > Sphingomonas > Sphingomonas hominis. The sequence goes on from NZ_JABULH010000001.1 coordinate 689,344, forward strand.
CCGAAGCGCATGCGCAGCACGCGCTCCTCGCGCGGGGTGAGCGAGGCGAGGACGCGGGTGACCGTTTCCTTGAGGTTCGCCTGGATCGCCGCGTCGACCGGGATCACCGCGTTCTTGTCCTCGATGAAATCGCCCAAGTGGCTATCTTCCTCGTCACCGATCGGCGTTTCGAGGGAGATCGGCTCCTTGGCGATCTTCATCACCTTGCGCACCTTTTCGAGCGGCATGCTCAGGCGCTCCGCCATCTCCTCGGGCGTGGGCTCGCGGCCCTGCTCGTGGAGGAACTGGCGGCTGGTGCGGACCAGTTTGTTGATCGTCTCGATCATATGGACCGGGATGCGGATCGTGCGCGCCTGGTCGGCGATCGAGCGCGTGATCGCCTGCCGGATCCACCAAGTCGCGTAAGTCGAGAACTTATAGCCGCGGCGATACTCGAACTTGTCCACCGCCTTCATCAGGCCGATGTTGCCTTCCTGAATCAGGTCGAGGAACTGCAATCCACGATTGGTGTACTTCTTCGCGATCGAGATCACGAGGCGCAGGTTGGCTTCGACCATCTCCTTCTTGGCGATGCGCGCCTCGCGCTCCGCCTTTTGCACCATGTTGACGATACGGCGGAACTCGGCGAGCCCCATGCCGGTCTGCTGCGAAATTTCAGAAATCTCGCTGCGGATACGCTCAACGGCGTCGCCCTCGTTGGTGGCGAAGGCGGTCCACTTCTTGTCGAGCCCGGAGACGGTCGACAGGAACGTGTCGTCTAGCTCGTGACCCATGTAGCGCTTGAGGAAGTCGGCGCGGCTGACCTTGTGGCGCTCGGCCAGGCGCAGCATCTGCCCGCCGAGTGCGGTCAGGCGGCGGTTGTACGAGTAGAGCTGGTCGACCAGAAACTCGATCTTCGCCTGATGAAACTGAACGCTCTCGACCTCGGCGGTGAGTTCTTCGCGCAGCTTCTGATACTTGCGCTCGTCCGCGCCCGACAGCTCGTTGCCGCCGCCCATCGCGCCCAAGCGGTTCTCCTGCATCTTGGAGAACTTCTTGTAGAGCGCAGTAATGTTGGCGAACTTCTCCAGCGCCTGTGGCTTGAGCGTTTCCTCCATCTGCGCGAGGCTGAGGGTGTTGTCCTCATCTTCGTCGTCGCTGGGGCGAGGCGCACGCGGCTCACCCGATTCGTCGTCCTCATCGGCCGAAGGCTCCTCGGCGACGTCGTCCTCTTCCTTGAAGGTCGTCCCGGCGGTCTTCTCGCTGATCTCTCCGTCGTCGTCCTCGGCGCCTTCGACCTGCTCGGCCGACGGACCCTTGGACAGCATCGCGTCGAGATCGAGGATCTCGCGCAACTGCATCTGGCCTTCGTTGAGCGCGGTCGACCAGTCGATGATGGCATTGAAGGTGATCGGGCTCTCGCACAGGCCCAGGATCATCGTGTCGCGACCGGCCTCGATCCGCTTGGCGATCGCAATCTCGCCTTCGCGCGACAGAAGCTCGACCGCCCCCATCTCGCGCAGGTACATGCGAACCGGATCGTCGGTGCGATCAACGGTTTCCTTCTTCTTCTCGACGACGGGCGCGCTACTGTCCTGGTCGGCATCGGCGGCCTCGACCTCGTCGTCCTCCTGACGCTCCTCGGTCTCGCCTTCCTCGCCCTGCTCGTCGTTCTCGACGATGTTGATGCCCATCTCGTTCAGCGCCGAGGTCATGTCCTCGATCTGATCGGACGACATCTCACCCTGCGGCAGCGCGTCGTTGAGCTGATCGTAAGTGATGTAGCCACGCTTCTTGGCGCGCGCGATCACCTTCTTGATGTTCGCGTCGTTCAAGTCGATCAGCGGCGCATCCCCGTTGTCCTGAGCCTCGGGTGCTTCCGCCATATTCGCCTTCGCCATCAATTGTCCTCGGTACCTAGCGCGCGGGCGTCTTCGTTCGCCTGCACGAGATTTGCAAGCCGCACGTCCAGCGCCCGTTGTTCGTTCACCAATGCCACTTGCCGCTCAAACGCTTCGTCGGTAAAATGCGCCTGCATCGCGGACGTTGCATCCGCGAGTGCCGCATCCACTTCCGGGCGTGAGACAAGGATCGCAATCGCCTCGTCGAGGTCCTCGCGCGCCTTGTTCTCGTCCGCCGACTTGCGCGTAAACGAATAGGGCATCGTATCGGCCCTCAGCAGATCGGACGCGACCTGTTCGAAACCGGACCGCGCCAATATGGTGACGAGGCGCTGGCTATCAAGCGCCCGATCCTCGAGCGCCACGTCGACCACTGCCTCGAACAGGCGACCGAGCGCGCCGTCGGCGAGCTTCAGGCTGCCGAGCACTTCCATGTGGGTCGCGATCTCGGCCGGGTGTCGGATCAGGCCGGCTAGCACGGCCTTTGCGAGCACGCGGTCGATCCCGCCGGCGGCGCGCACCGCCTTGGCGTCATCGGTGACGGGGGCGGGGGGCGGCGACCATTTCTGCCCGGCGCGGCGCTGCTGATAGGGAAAGAAGGGAGTACGTGGTTGAAGGCCACCCGCACCTTGCCGCCCGCGTGCGAACTGCTGGTCGAAGCGGTGGCGGAATTCAGCGACATATTCGGACTTCACGCTCGGATCGCCGATCGTGTTCGCGAGGTCGGACAGGCGGCGCTTCAAGCCGGCGCGCTGCTCGGGCGTGTCGAGCGGTTCGGCGGCGAGTTCGTGCTTCCACAGCCGCTCGACCAGCGGCTCGGCCTCGCGCACCAGTGCCTCGAACGCGCGTACACCCCCCGACTTCATCAGGTCGTCAGGGTCCTGCCCCTCGGGTAGCGTTACGAAGCTGAGGCTGCGCCCCGGCGCAAGCATCGGCAGCGCGCGGTGCGCGGCACGGATCGCGGCTTTCTGCCCTGCGCTGTCGCCGTCGAGGCAGACGGTGGGCACGTCGACCATCCGCCACAGCCGCTCCAACTGCGCCTCGGTGAGCGCAGTGCCGAGCGGTGCGACGACCTCACCCACGCCGCCTTGTGCGAGTGCGACTGCGTCCATGTAACCTTCGACCACGAATACGCGATCGGCCTTGCGCGCCGCTGCCGAGGCGCGGTCGAGATTGTAGAGCGTGCGGCCCTTGTCGAATAGCGGGGTGTCGGGCGAGTTGAGGTATTTGGGCTCACCGTCTCCGATGATGCGGCCGCCGAACGCGATCACGCGCCCGCGCTGGTCGCGGATCGGGATCATCAGCCGGCCGCGGAAACGGTCGTAGGGTTCCTTGTTGTCGACCTGGATCAGCAGGCCGGCCTCGACCAGCATCGCGTCGCCGAAATCCTTCAGCGCGGTGCGGAGCTTGCCGCGGCTGTCGGGGGCGTAGCCGAAGCCGAAAGTGCGCTGCGTCGCGGTGCTTACCCCCCGGCGGTCGAGCAGGGCGCGTGCTTCCGCGCCGTCGAGTCCGCCGAGCTGCGCAGTGAACCAGTCGGCGGCGGCCTGCATCACGTCGTGGAGCGACTTGGCGCGCTCGGCCTTTTGCGCGGCGCGCGGGTCGGCCTGCGGTACTTCGAGCCCGGCGGTGGCGGCGAGTTCCTTCACCGCGTCGATGAAGGGCAGGCCCTGGTGATCGGTCATCCAGCGGATCGCGTCGCCGTGCGCCGAGCAGCCGAAACAGTGATAGAAGCCCTTCTCGTCGTTGACGTAGAAGCTAGGCGTCTTCTCGTTGTGGAACGGGCAGCAGCCGCGCATCTCGCGGCCAGCGCGGGTCAGCTTGACCGTTTTGCCTACCAGCGCCGACAAATGCGTGCGGCCACGCAGTTCGTCGAGAAAGGCGGGCGAGAGCGACATCGCGCGATTCTACCTATGCCGGATCATGCCCGGCGCGACAATGTGGCGAATGGGTAACGCCCTGAGAGGAAACGACGTAACGAGCCTGCGCGGCGCAGCGGTTCAGGGCTGTCGCCGTGCGCTGGTGATGCGGATCGTCGGGGCGAGCATCTGCCCCTTCATCACCCCCACACCCTCGGTCGGCGACGTAGGGGAGGCGAGGATGCGGCGGATCACGTCCATGCCCTCGACCACGCGGCCGAATACTGCGAAGCCCGGATCATTGTCGTGCGCGTCCATTGATTTCAGGTCGCCGACGACGACGAAGAAGTCGCCGGCGGCAGTGCCCGGCTTCGCCATCGCCATCGACACCGCGCCGTCGACGTGGCTGAGACCGGTCTTGCTGGTCGGCTCGAACGCGACCGGCGGCAGCGTGCGCTTGGGATCGTTGCGGGTGCCGAACTGCGCGAGGCCGTAGCCGTCGCCGACCTTCACCGCGCGGTAGAAGGCGACGCCGTCGAGCTTCTTGCCATCGACGTAGCGCAGGAAATTGGCGGCGGTGAGCGGCGCGTGCGCGCGATCGACCGCGATCACGATCGGTCCGGCGGCGGTGTCGAGCCGGACGTTCACCGGCGCGAGCGCGGGGTTGGTGGCAGCGGCGGACGTCGGCGTCGCAGCAGACGCGGGCGCGCTGACCGGCGCGGGCGTGGTCGCCTGGGCGAGCAGCGCGAGAAACGGCAGGATCATGTTATTTCACCCGAACGATGGTGGCGGGAAGGGTCTGCACCGGCGCGCCGGTCAGCTGCATGACGTAGCGGCCGGGGCGCAGCGGAAAGTCGACCAGCTTGGCGACGCCGGTGCAGCGCGGCCCCATCGCGTGCGCGCTCGACGCGACGCCGGCGCGGCCGCGGATCACGTCCACCCACGCCTTCTGCCCGAGCGCGACGCGGTAGGTGCCGGTGCGTGGCACCTGAAACATGACGAGCCCGGCGTAGCTGCCCGCGGGTGGCGCCTTGCCCGGTGCGATCCGCGGTTGCACCGCGCTCAAGGGGGCGAGCCGCAGGTCGGCGGCGCGGCCGATGCCGAGCACGGGGGCGTTGCGCGGTGCGGTACCGGTGGTGAGCGGCGTGCGCGTGCTCCAGTGCGACAGCTCCGCCGAGATCGCCACGCGGACGTTGGCGCACGAAGGATCGGTCGCCGGGTTCTGCATCGCGGCGGCGGCCGGGTGCGACACGCCGACGGCGGCGGCGATGCCGGCGACCAGAGGTTCGAGCAGCGTGGGCAGGAAACGGACCATTCGGCCGCTCTACCGCCCGGTCGCGCGCGCCGCCAGCCTGCCGTCGCGGCAACTTGCGCGACTGCGGGCGCTGTGTTGAGGGTCGCGCACGCGCAACGGAGCATCTGCGATCATGGCGAGCAAACCCAACGACATACCCGCGGCCGCAGCCGTGCCGATGCCGGCGGCGCTGCCGGTGATCGGCCACCTGCACCAGATCGCGCGCGCCGGCCTGATCGGCCATTTGCTACGCGTCAGCCGCGCCATGCCGCAGGGGATCTTCAAGCTGCGCTTCGGCAGCCGCGTGTCGATCTTCGTCACCGATCCCAATCTCGTCGCCGAGCTGTCGGATGAGACGCGGTTCCGCAAGATGCCGGGACCGGCGCTGCGCGTGGTGCGCAAGTTCGCGGGCGACGGGCTGTTCACCGCGTTCAGCGAGGAGCCGAACTGGGGCAAGGCGCACCGCATCCTTCTGCCCGCCTTCTCGCACCGGGCGATGCGCGGTTATTTCGACATGATCGTCGAGGTGTGCGACCAGCTGGTCGCCAAGTGGACGCGCGCGGCGGGTACCGACGTCCATGTCGCGGACGACATGACGCGGCTGACGCTCGATTCGATCGCGATCGCGGGGTTCGGTCACCGCTTCAACTCGTTCGAGCGCGACGAGCTCGACAGCTTCCTGGTCGCGCTGGGGCGCGCGCTATCGGAGGCGCTGAACGTCATCACGCGGATGCCAATTCAGCGGCGCTTCGCCAAGCGCGCGGCAGCGCAGTACGAGGCGGACATCGCGGAGATGAACGCGCTGGTCGATGGGATCATCGCCGACCGCCGGGTCAATCCGACAGACGGCCGCGACCTGCTCAATCTGATGCTGACCGCGATCGATCCGGAGACGGGCGAGGGGCTGGACGATCTTAACATTCGTTATCAGGTGCTGACCTTCCTGATCGCGGGGCACGAGACGACGTCGGGGATGTTGACGTTCGCCTTTACCTATCTGCTGCGCAATCCCGCGGTGCTGGCGCAGGCCTATGCCGAGGTCGACCGCGTGCTGCCGGGCGACACGCGGCCCGACTATACGCATGTCGCCCGCCTGGAGGTGATCGAGCGTATCCTGAAGGAAGCGCTGCGCCTGTGGCCGACCGCGCCCGCGTTCAGCGTCGCGCCGTTCGAGGATCAGGTGATTGGCGCTAAGGATGGCCAGCCCGGCTGGCGGATGCGCAAGGATCGCCCGGTCAACATCTTCACCCCCGGCCTGCACCGTGCGGCGAGCGCGTGGGACGATCCGGAAGAGTTCGACATCGACCGCTGGTTGCCCGAGGCCGAGGCGGCGCGGCACCCGCACGCGTACAAGCCGTTCGGCAACGGCGAGCGCGCGTGCATTGGGCGGCAGTTCGCGATGGTGGAGGCGAAGATCGCGCTTGCGATGATGCTGCGCTCCTTCGCGATCAGCGATCCGCACAGCTACAAGCTGCGCGTCAAGGAAACGCTGTCGATCAAGCCCGATGAATTCACGATGCGCGTGCGGCTGCGCGGCGCCCATGAGCGGTTGCAACTGGGCGAGGCTGCGGTGGCGGACACGGCGGTCGACGTCGGTGCGCTGGCGGGATCGGGGCAGCGCTTCGTGCTGCTCTACGGCACCTCGCTCGGCACCGCGCGCGATGTGGCCGAAGAGATCGCCGAGCGCGCGCGCACCGACGGGTTCGATGTGATCGTCCGGTCGATGGACGAGAGCTTCAAGGGCGGCGCGGCGCCCGATGACAAGGTGATTGTGATCGTCACCGCGACCTACAACGGTCGCGCGCCCGATAGCGCGGTCGAGGTGGAGCGCGCGCTCGACGCCGGTGCGTTCGATGGGGCGGACTGGTCGGGCGCGCGTTACGCGGTGCTCGGGATCGGCAACAGCCAGTGGCCGAACTTCCAGGCATTTCCGAACCGGATCGACGCGGCGATCGCGCGCGCAGGCGGCGAGCGGCTGGTGCCGCGTGGCGAAGCGGACGGGCAGGGCGACTTCGAAGGCGCAATTGCCGCGTTCGTGCGCGATCTATGGCAGGCGCTCGGCGCGACTGCCGAGCCAGCCGCGAACACCGCGACGCTGTCGCTGGCGCCGGTTGACGCCGCCGAAACGCGCGCGCGTGCGCTCTCGGAACATGCGCAGCGACTGGAGATCGTCGCCAACGATGAACTGGTGCGCCCGGCCGATGGATTGTGGGACTTCGCGCAGGAGCCGCCGCGCTCCTCGACGCGGCTGGTCCGCGTGCGCCTGCCCGAGGGGCAGCATTATGCCGCGGGCGATCACGTCGCGATCTACGCGCGCAACCGCCCCGAACTGGTCGCGCGCGCGCTCGACCTGCTGGGTTTGAACGGTGCGAGCCAGGTGCGGGTCGATGCGCAGGGCGGGCGCTTCAAGCACCTACCGCTCGGCGCGACGGTGACGGTGGAGCAACTTCTGACCGACTTTGTCGAATTGTCGGAGGCGGCGTCGCGGCGGGCGGTTGCGGGGCTGCGCGGGGCGACGCGCTGCCCGCATACCGTCGCTGCGTTGGAAGCGTTGGAGGCGGATTACGACGCGCAGGTGGCCGACAAGCGGGTGTCGCTGCTTGACCTGATCGAGCGGCATCCGGCTGCCTCGGTGACGCTCGACCAGTTGATCGACTGGTCGCCCGCGATCCAGCCGCGGTTCTACTCGATCGCGTCGTCGCCGCTTGTCTCGCCTCGCATCGCCGACCTGATCGTCGGCACGATCGCGGCGCCGGCTTGGTCTGGGCTGGGCGAGCATCGCGGTTTCGCCTCCGATTACATGAAGGCGTTGGCGCCGGGCGAGCACGTCTTCGGCTATGTGCGGCGACCCAATCCGCCGTTCGCGCCGCCCGCCGACCCTACGCAGCCGATGATCCTGATCGGCCCGGGCACCGGCTTCGCGCCCCTGCGCGGCTTTCTGCAGGAACGCGCGGCGCAAGCGGAGACGGGCGCGCAGGTCGCGACCAATCTGCTGTTCTTCGGTTGTCGCCACCCCGATCACGACTGGTTCTGCCGCGATGAAATGGAGCGTTGGCAGGCCGGCGGGCTGGTCGTTCTGCACCTCGCCTTTTCCGCGGTACCGTCGCATCCGTGGCGGTTCGTGCAGGATGCGTTGTGGGCCGAGCAGGAGCGGGTTTGGCGCGCGCTGGAGGCAGGAGCGAGCGTGTTCTTGTGCGGCGACGGGCGCTACATGGCGCCCGCGGTGCGCGACACGTTGGTGCGCATCTGGATGCAACAGGTCGGTGGCGAGCACGCGCAGGGCTCGGCGTGGCTCGAGCAGATGATTGCCGATGGGCGTTTTCACCAGGACGTGTTCGGCTTCGGCAAATAGCGGCGTGCAACCCGCGCCCGCGCGCACCGTTGAGGCGATCAGAACACGCTGATGGACAGGAGCAGATGATGTCGGACGATCGCGCGAACGCGGGTGGCTTCCAGGATCAGGTCAAGGGCGCGGGTGAGGCGATGCGCGCGTCGGGGCAGAAGATGCCGGACAATTCCTCCAGCCTCGGCGTCGCGATGATCGATCAGGCGCAGGCGAACGCGCAGGAAGCCTTCGCGGCGATGCGTGCGGCGGCACAGGCCAAGGATCTGAGCGACGTTATGCGCATCCAGGGCGATTACCTGCGTGAACAATCGCAGCGATCGATGAACCAGGCGCGCGAGATCGGCGAGCTGATCATGAAGTTCGGCCGCGACGCGGTCGCGCCGATGCAGGGGGGCGCTAAGGCCGGCTGAGCAGGCGCTTCATTGCCCTGAGAAGGGCAGGGCCACGGGTAGGTGGCTTGCTTAGAAGCTAATCCGCCTAACCCTGATCACCCTTCGGCCGGGCGCAAACAGTGATTAGCCGGCTGGTTGGGCGCTTGTGCTTGTCGGCGTTACCGGCCCTTGCGCCGTAGTCTCGAGTTGTGAGTCGCCGCCCAGCGTCTGGTAAAGCGTCACCAGGTTCGACGCGCGCACCAATTGCGTCTGCACGACCGTACGCTGCGCGGTGTAAAGCGAACGCTGCGCATCGAGGCTGGTCAGGTAGGTGTCGATGCCGCCCTGGTAACGCGCGTTGGCGAGTTGCAGCGTGTCGGCGGCGGCGTTGAGGAAGCGCTGGTTGGCCGATAGCTGATCGGTGATCGTGCCGCGTCGCGCGAGCGCGTCGGACACTTCCTGGAACGCCGTCTGGATCGTGCCCTCGTACGTGGCGAGCGCAGCGTCGCGCTGCGCCTGCGAGAAGGCGACGCCGGCGCGGCCGGCACCGGCGCGGAAGATGGGGTAGCTGACGTTGGGCGCGACCGAATAGTTGAACGCCCCGCCGGTAAACAACGTGCGCAGCGCGGTGCTGGCGAAACCGACGACGGCGGTGAGCGCGACGCGCGGGAACAATTGCGCACGCGCCGCACCGATTTCGGCATTGGTCGCGCGCAATTCGTATTCGGCCTGCACCACGTCGGGGCGACGCAGCAGGATGCCCGAGTCCAGGCCGGCGGGCAGTTCGCCCAGGCTGCGGGATGCGTCGTCGATCGACGCGGGCAGCAGTGACGCATCGACTGGCGAGCCGACCAGCCGTTGCAGCGCATTAACGTCCTGCGCCAGCAAGGTGCGCTGCTGCGCGAGGTCGGCGAGTGCGGTTTCCAGCACCTGCTCGGCCTGGCGCACGTCGCTGCGCGGCGACACGCCGCCGGCCAGCCGCGCACGGGTGAGTTGGACGCTGCGGCGCGCGCTCGCCGCCGTATCCTCCGCGATCTTGAGCAGGCTGGCGTCGGAGCCATAGGTGACCCAGGCGTTGGCGATGTCGGCGACCAGCGTCAGCCGCGTCGCACGCGCCGCCGCCTCCTGGCCGAAGTAGCGGTTGAGCGCGGCGTTGGTCAGCGAGCGTACGCGCCCGAACAGGTCGATCTCGAACGCGGTGACGCCGAGCTGCGTGCTGAACGTGCTGCGGTTCGACGAGAAGTTGGTGGTGCCTCCGGTGCCGCCGCTGCCGGCACCACCGTTGTTCGCGCCGCCGGTGCCACCATTGCCGACGCCCGCTCCGGTGCCGCCGTTCCCTACGCCACCATTGCCGACCCCGCCGTTACCGGTGCTTGCGTTACCCGTACCGTTGCCGCCGGTGCCGATCGGCACGCCGGTCGCCACACCCGAGCTGCCTGTGCGCCGGTAGCTGTATGAGGCCGTTGCATCGAGCTGCGGCAGCAGGTCGGCGCGCTGGATACGATATTGCGCGCGCGTCGCCTCGATATTCGCGACCGCCACGCGCAGGTCGCGGTTGTTGACCAGCGCCTGGTCGATGATCCGCTGCAATCGTGCGTCGCGGAAGATGTCGCGGTAGCTGACGCTGGGCAGCGGTGCCTCGGTCTGCCGCAGATAGGCGTCGCCGACCGGCCACGATGGCGGGACCGGCGGCAGCGGGCGGACGTATTTGGGCGTGAGCGAGCAGCCGGCCAGCGCGCTGGCAGCGAGCAGCACGACGACCGTGCGGGAAGCGGGCATCAGGCGGGGTCCGGTGCGGGAAGGGCGGGGGTGTGCGGGGGTGCGGGCAATTGCGGCGGGGTCGGCGGCCCGCCCTTGGGGTCGTCGCCACCCTTGGGATGGTCGCCGTCCTTGCCGTCGTGCCCAGGATCGCTCGGGTCGGCACCGCGGCGCAGGCCCTTGATCCCGTCGCGCGTGCCGCGCCGCACCAGCACGAAGAACAGCGGGATGTAGAAGATCGCCAGCACGGTGGCGGTGATCATGCCGCCGATCACCGCGGTGCCGATCGCGATCCGACTGTTCGCACCTGCACCAGTCGAGATCGCCAGCGGCAGCACGCCAAAGATGAACGCCAGGCTGGTCATCAGGATCGGGCGCAAGCGCAGCCGCGCCGATTCGAGTGCGGCGTCGATGATGCGCGCACCCTTGCGCTCGGCCTGTTCGGCGAACTCGATCATGAGGATCGCGTTCTTCGCCGCCAGCCCCATCGTCGTCAGCAGCCCGATCTGCAGGTAGACGTCGTTGGTCAGCCCGCGCAGGCTGACCGCGACGACCGCGCCGATCAGCCCAAGCGGGATGATCAGCAGCACCGCGATCGGGATCGTCCAACTCTCGTACAAGGCCGCGAGGCACAGGAAGACGACGACGATCGACAGGCCGTACAGCAGCGGCGCCTGGCCGGAGGACAGCCGTTCCTGGAACGAGATACCGGCCCAGGCGATGCTGGTGCCCGGGATCTCGCCCGCGAGCTGCGCGATCCGCTCCATCGCTTCACCCGAGCTGATCCCCTCGGCACCCTGGCCCTGGAATTCATAACTCTGAATGCCGTTGAAGCGCGACAAGGTCGTCGGTGCCTGCGACCAGCCGAGGCTGGCGAAGGAGGAGAAAGGCACCATGGTCCCGGCGTTGTTGCGCACGAACCATTTGTACAGGTCCTCGGGCTCGGCACGGTAGGGCGCGTCGCCCTGGACGTAGACGCGCTTCACGCGCCCGCGATCGATGAAGTCGTTGACGTAGCGGCCGCCCCAGGCGGTTGACAGCGTGGTGTTGACGTCGGCCTGGCTGAGCCCGAGCGCGGCAAGCTTCTGCTGATCGGCGTCGACGCGCAGCGTGCCGATGTCGGGCAGCTCGGTCAGGCGCACACCGGACAATTGCGGATCGGCGTTCGCCTTCGCCAGCAGCTCGTCGCGCGCGGCGTTGAACTTCTCCTGGCTCATGCCGCTGGTGTTCTGCAGCTCCATGGTGAAGCCTTCGGACGCACCGAGGCCGCGGATGGCAGGCGGCACGAGGGCGAACACCTGCGCGTCGCGCAGCCCGCGCAGCGCGGACGAGGCGCGCGCCACGATGGCGTCGGCGCTGTTTTCCTTGCCCTCACGATTGGCCCAGTCGGTGAAGGCGATGAAGCCCTGACCGGTGTTCTGCCCGCTGACGCCGCCGCCACCACCGCCGGCGACCGTGAAGATTGTCTTGAGGTTGGCGCCTTCGTTGCGGGCGAAATATTGCTCCACCTCTTGCTGCACCGCCTCGGTGCGGCCGCGCGTCGCGCCGGCGGGCAGGCGGAACTGCACGATCGCGCCGCCCTGATCCTCGGTCGGCAGGAAGCCGGTCGGCAGCCGCAGGAACAGGAACGCGAGCAGCGCCAGTATTCCGCAATAGATCAGCACGAAGATCCAGCGATGGTCGATCACGCGCTCGACTGCGTTGGTGTAGCGCTTCACCATGCGGTCGAACGAGTCGTTGAACCAGTTCTTCGCCGCTTCCAGCTTGTTCGCGACCCAGGGCGCGCGGCGGCCGAGCCAGGTTTGCTTCAGGTTGCCGTCCTCGTCGTGCTTGGCCTTGAGCAGCGTCGAGGTGAGCGCGGGGCTGAGCACCACCGCCACCAGCACAGACAGGATCATGGCCGAGATGACGGTGAGCGAGAACTGGCGATAGATGACGCCGGTCGAACCGCCGAAGAACGCCATCGGCAGGAACACCGCGGACAGCACCAGCGCGATCGCCACCAGCGCGACGGTGATCTCGTTCATCGACTGGATCGTCGCGTCGCGCGGGGACAGGTTGGGATCTTCCTCCATCAACCGTTCGACATTCTCGACCACCACGATCGCGTCGTCGACCAGCAGGCCGATCGCGAGCACCAGCCCGAACAGCGTCAACGTGTTGATCGAGAAGCCGGCGAGGTAGAAAACCGCAAAGGTGCCGAGCAGCACGACGGGCACCGCGATCGTCGGGATCAGCGTCGCGCGCCAGCTTTGCAGAAACACGAACATGACGATGACGACGAGGATGATCGCCTCGACCAGCGTCTTGATGACCTCCTCGATCGACAATTTGATGAAGTCGGTGGTGTCGTTGGCGTAGGCGATGCGCAGGTTAGGCGGGAAGGTCTTGGCGACGCGCGCGATCTCGGCCTTGACCAGTTCGGCGGTTTCCAGCGCGTCGGCACCCGGCGCCAGCAGCACCGCGATGCCGGCGCCCGGATGGCGGTTGACGCGGCTGAACGCGGCGTAGCTCTCACCACCCAGCTCGATGCGGCCGACGTCGGCCAGCCGCACGGTTGCGCCGTTGGTCAGCGTCTTCAGGATGATGTTGCGGAACTGCTCGGGCGTCTGGAGCCGCGATTGCGCGGTGACGGTGGCGTTGAGCATCTGCGACGACGGCATCGGTTGTCCGCCGACCTCGCCCGCTGCGACCTCGGTGTTCTGGTTGGTGATGGCGGTGACGACGTCACCGGGCATCAATTGGTACGATGCCAGCCGCGCGGGATCGAGCCAGATGCGCATGGCATATTGCGCGCCGAACACGTTGGTGTCGCCCACACCCTGCACGCGACCGAGCGGGTCCTGCAGGTTCGACACCAGGTAATCGGACACGTCCTGGTTGGTCATCTTGTCGCTGACGTCGAAGACGCCGGCGATCAGGAGATTGTCCGGGTTGGACTTGCGGACGACCAGGCCCTGCTGCTGGACCTGCTGCGGCAGGCGGGCGACGCCCTGCTGCACTTGGTTCTGGACCTGAACCTGCGCGATGTCGGGGTCGGTGCCCTTCTCGAACGTTACGGTGATCGTCACCGAGCCGCGCGAGGAGGAGGATGAGCTGAAATACAGCAAACCGTCGATGCCGGTCAGCTGCTGCTCGATCACCTGCGTGACCGAATTCTGCAGCGTTTGCGCATTGGCGCCCGGGAAGGTGGCGCGGATTGATACCTGCGGCGGTGCGACATCCGGATATTGCGCGATCGGCAGGCCAAGGATCGCGCCGACGCCGCCCATCATCACGATGATGGCGAGCACCCAGGCGAAGATCGGGCGATCGATGAAAATGCGTGACAGCACTCAGCTGGCCTTGCTCTGGCCGCCGGACCCGCGCCCGGTGGTGTCGCCGCCCGCGCCCGCGTCACCGTCCTTGCGCGGCGGCGGTGCGACGCGTTGCGGCGTGTTGGCGGGAACGGGGCGGATCGCGGCATTGGGTTTCAGCGTGCCGGTGCCCTGCGTGATGATGCGGTCGCCGTTCTTGAGCCCGCCGGTGACGACCCAATAGGCGCCCTGCGTGCGCTCGGCCGTGACCTCGCGCTGGACCGCCTTGTTGTTTGCGCCCACCATCCACACGGTCGCATTCCCCTTCGGATCGCGCGAGACGGCTTGTTGCGGGACGAGGAAGGCGTTCTGGTCGATCGACTGGCTGAACTGCGCGCGCACGAACATGCCGGGCAGCAGCAGCCCCTTGGGATTGGGGAAGCGCGCGCGCAGCGTCACGGTGCCGGTCGACTGGTCGACCACCACCTCGGCGAACTCGACGCTGCCGACCAGGCCATAGTCGCTGCCGTCCTCCAGCTTCAGCCGCACGTCGGCGCGCGCCGGCACCGAGCCGCCGCTGGCGAGCGCGCGGCGCAAGCTCAGCAGCTCGGCGGCCGATTGCTGGATGTCGACGAAGATCGGGTCGAGCTGCTGGATCGTGGTCAGCGGATCGGTCTGCGTCGCGCTGACCAAGGCTCCAACGGTGAACAGCGAGCGTCCGATCCGTCCCGTGATCGGCGCGGGCACGGTGGTGAAGCGAAGGTTGATGCGCGCGGTGTCGAGCTGCGCTCGGTTGAGCGCGATCTGCGCCTGCGCCTGACGCTGTGTCGCGACTGCGTCGGTATAGTCCTGCTTGCTGATCGCCTCGATCTGGGCGAGCGGACGGTAGCGCTCGGCGCGGATGCGCGCGGCCTCTGCGGTCGCCTGTGCGTTGGCGACGCTGGCCTGCGCTTCGTTGGCGGATGCGCGATAGAGCGAGGGGTCGATCTGGTAGAGCGGTTGGCCGCGGCGGACGATCGAGCCTTCGGTGAAGAAACGACGCTGGATCACGCCCGACACCTGCGGGCGCACCTCCGAGCTCTGGAAGGCGACCACGCGCGCGGCGAGTTCGCTGACCAGCGGCACCGAGGTCGGTTGCACCACGACGTAGCCGACCTGCGCCGGACCACCGCCGCCACGCCCACCGGCACCGCCGCCCTTGCCCTTCTCCTGCTCGCCGCCCGCACCGCCGCCACACGCCGCCAGCGCCAGCATGGCGGGCGCCGCGGCCATGCCGAGCAGCAGGCGGCGGCGCCGCCCTACGTCACGCTTGATCAATCTTTCACCCGCGAAGCTGAGATGCCGTGCAAAGACAGCCTGTCTGTCCCAGATGCGCTTATACCCGCTTTGTCGCAAATGTTTCGCAACGGTCGCGGTTATTTTCTCCTCACCCTCGGATGAAGCGTCCGGCGCGGCGCTCGCCCACTGCCTTGATGCCTTCGCGAAAATCGGCGGTCTGCATCAGCCGGTCCTGCTCGGCGCGCTCGTGCTCGGTACGGGTGCGTACCGCCTCGGCCAAGTCACCGCGCAGCGTGGCACGCGTCGCCTCGACCGCGAGTGGGGCGTTGGCGGCGATCTCACCCGCTAGCCGCTCCGCCGCGGCACGCAGGTCGTCGAGCGGCGCGATCTCGTCAACCAGCCCGTAATGCAGCGCCTCCTCTGCCTTCACGCGGCGACCGGTCAGCAGCATCAGCGACGCGTTCTGCTCGCCGACGACGCGGGGCAGGGTGGCGGTGATGCCGAAGCCGGCGTGGAAGCCGAGCGTCACGAAATTGGCGGAGAAGCGCGCCTCGGGTGCGGCGACGCGGAAGTCGGCGACGAGCGCCAAGCCGAGCCCGGCGCCCACCGCCGCGCCTTGCACCGCGACTACGACGGGCTTTTTCGACGCGAACAGGCGGTAGGCGCCGCGGTAGAGCGCGGGCGTCTCGCTCTCGCCGCTCTCGTCGGCCAGTGGTTTGTCGCCGGTCAGGTCGGCGCCGCCGCAGAACACCTTGCCCGCGGTCGCGAGCACGATCGCGCGGACGTCGTCGTCGCGGCCGAGTTCCTCGAACACGTCGGCAAGCGCGTTCACCAGCACGGCATTGACGTGGTTGTAGGGCGGGCGATCGATGATGACGGTGGCGACATGGTCGGCGGTGGTGACCGCGATATGCTCTCTCATGCTCTAGTTCCCAGCAGGTTGCGGGCGACGACCCAATTGTGGATCTCGGTCGGTCCGTCGTAGATCCGCATCAGGCGGATGCGCGCCGCCATTTGCTGCAGCGGCATCTCGCGCGTCATGCCCATCGCGCCGAAGCACTGCATCGCGTGGTCGAGCACCTCCCACGCGGTTTCGAGCGCGAAGCTCTTGATCATCGACACTTCGGTGCGCGTGTCGCGGCCCTGGTCGAGCTTCCACGCGCAATCGTAGGTCATCAGCCGCGCGGCGTGCAGCTTGATCGCGGCGTCGGATACCCAGTTCTGCACCGTCTGTCGTTCTGACAACGGCTTGCCGAAGGTGGTTCGCTGCGGGGCGTAGTCGATCATCATGTCGAGCGCGCGCTGCGCCATGCCGATCGCGTTCGCCGCCATTTCCGCGCGCCGCGTGGCGAGGCGGAGCTGCATCGGCGCGAAGCCCTGACCCTCGGTACCCAGCAGTTTCCACGAAGGCACGCGGCAATCCTCGAGCACGACCTCGTACAGCGTCTCGCCGCCGATGACGGGGATCGGCCGCACGACCTCGAAGCCGGGCGCGTCGCCGTCGACCAGGAACGCGCTGATGCCCCCGCGCGCGCCTTTCTCGCGGTCGGTGACCGCCATCAGGATGGTGAAGTCGGCGCGGTTTGCCTTGGTGATCCAGATCTTGCGGCCGTTGATGATCCAGTCGCCGCCGTCACGCACCGCGTAGGTCTTCATGCCAGCGGGGTCGGCGCCCGCGCCGGGCTCGGAAATGCCGATCGCGCTGATCGTCTCGCCCCGTACGTACGGCGCGAGATACGCCTCGCGCTGGCGGTCGTCGACGGTGGCGGCGAGCATCCGCAGATTGGGCGAGTCGGGCGGCAGCGTGTAGGGCACGATCGTGCGGCCCATCGCCTCGTTGACGCCGACCATCGCGACCGCTGGCAGATCGTGTCCGCCGACATCCTCGGGCGCGTCGAGCCCCCACAGGCCCAGTTCGCGCGACACCGCGTTGACCCGCTCCGTTTCCTCCGCGGTGAGTTGCACCTCCTCGCCCGCGATCGCGCGGTCGAGCACGCCTGCCTCCAGCGGCACCAGCTCGTCCTCGACGAAGCGCCGCACCAGGTCGGCGATCATGCGATGGTCTTCGTCCAGCTCGAAGTTCATGTGCTCTCCCGCATGTCTTTCGTCAGTCTTTAGGCACGGCGCACGGCGGATGCCAACCTCGGCGCTTGAAATGTAGGTAAAGGATCGGGCAACCCATCGAGCGTAGGAGCGTTGCTGATCGAACGGAGGTGTAACGGTACAGCCGGCATCTCGCGTAAAGGGGCGAGTGCGTGGGTTTATCGTTTCGTATCACATTGCTGGTGGCCACGTCCGCGCTCGCGCTGACGGCGTCGCCCGCGCTCGCGCAGATGAACCAGCCGGGCACCGCGCCGGCACGCGGCCCCGATGCGCCAAAGGATGCGGTGCAGGCGTCCGCCTCCGGTTCGGCTGCGACCGACCCTGAGGGTGACGCGCAGATCGTGCCCGAGGCGGAGTTCAACAGCGCGCTGCCGCCGCTCAGCAACGACATCAATGCTCCGCTGGAGCCGATGCCGCTCGACGTGACGCCAGCGCAGCGCCCAGCCAAGGCTGTCACGTCCAGCGCGCCGGTCGCTCCGGTGGCGCAATCGGCCGCGCAGGCGCCGATCACGCCTGGCACGCTGCCGGCGCCCGCGCCGGTCGACCCGCAACTGGCCGCGCCGCTCGAACCCTTGTCGACGTTCAACACCGTGCCGTTGCAGACCGCCGCGGACACCGTCGACCGCGATGCGCCGCAGATCGCCTACGATACCGAGGTGCGCGGGCTCGATCCGCTCAAGCTGACCGATGAGTTTAACGCGCTGTCGGCGCTGAAGGAAGGCGGGGGCAAGGCGGCCAACGCGACGCAAGTGTCGGCGCGCGCGCGTGAGGACGAGGCGCTGGCGGTGCGGCTGATGAAGTCGCTCGGCTATTATGACGGCACCGCGGTGTCGACGCTGGAGCAGCCGGCTGCGGGCACCAATGCCAAGCTGCGCGCGATCGTCAGCGCGACGCCGGGCAAGATCTACACACTCGGTTCGATCGAGCTCCAGACGGGCGAAACGGTGCCGGCCGGGCTGGTGCAGCGCGAGCTGCCGCTCAAGGCCGGCGATCCGATCGAGGCGGCGCGTATCCAGGGTGCGGAGGCGAACGTCAGCCTCAAGCTGCCGCAACAGGGTTACCCCTTCGTCAAGGTGGGCGAACGCGACATCCTGCTCGACGATGCGACCTGGAAGGGTGCGTACACGCTGCCGGTCGACACTGGGCCGCGCTCGTCGTTCGGGCAGTTGCGCACCGAGGGCGATCCGGTCTTCTCGGTCGAGCATCTGAACGTCTTTCCGCGCTTCGAGCCGGGACAACTCTACGACATCCGCCTGACCGACGACCTACGCCAGGCATTGGTGGCGACGGGGCTGTTTTCCAACATCTCGGTCGAGCCGGTGCGCACCGGGCAGCCGGGACCTGATGGCACCGAGCAGGTCGATCTGCTGGTGCGCCAGAGCAAGGGGCCGTTCCGCTCGCTGTCGGGTAGTGCCGGTTACGGCACCGGTGAGGGCGTCAAGGTCGAGGCGGCGTTCACGCACCGCAACCTGTTCCCGCCCGAAGGCGCGTTGATCGTGACGGGCGTCGGCGGCACGCAGCAGCAGGGCGCGTCGGTCACCTTCCGCCGCGCGAACGCGGGCAAGCGCGATCGGACGGTCAGCCTGCTCGGCAGCGTGCTGCGGCAGGATTACGACGCGTTCAACGCGGTAACCGCGACGGTATCGGGACGGATCAGCTACGATTCGACACCGATCTGGCAGAAGCCGCTGACCTACGCGTTCGGGTTCGAACTGGTCGGCACCAACGAGCAGACCTATGATTTCGAGGCGGGCGGGCGACGTCGGCGCAATTACGGCATCGTCGCGCTGCCGGGGCAGGTGCTGTTCGACAAGTCGAACGACCTGCTCAACCCGACCAAGGGTTACCGCCTGAAGCTCAACGTCAGTCCCGAAGGGGCGGTGTCCGACGGGGTGCGGCCGTACGCGCGCACGATGATCGAGGCGACGGGCTATTACCCGGTCAACGACAGTTTGGTGATCGCCGGCCGCGCGCGTGCCGGCGCGATCTTCGGCATCGACCGCGACGATCTGGCGCCGTCCAGGCGCTATTACGGCGGTGGCGGCGGGTCGGTGCGCGGCTACGGTTATCAGCGGCTCGGGCCGTTCGATCCGGAAGGCAATCCGGTCGGCGGGCGTAGCATCAACGAATTCGCGGTCGAGGCGCGTTATCGCTTCGGCGATTTCGGCATCGTGCCGTTCTTCGACGCGGGCAACGCGTACGAGGGGACGTTCCCGAAGGGCGGAAACCTGCGCTACGGCGCGGGCATCGGCGGACGCTTCTACACCAATTTCGGGCCGATGCGCGTCGACATCGCGACGCCGCTCAACCCGCGTGAGGGTGACGGCAAGGTCGCGCTCTATATCTCGATCGGGCAGGCGTTCTGATGGCTGACGACACGCTCCCGGCTAGCGAAGTGACCATCGTCAAGCGTCCGTTGTGGCAGCGCGTGCTCAAGTGGATCGGGATCGCGCTGCTCGCCATCCTGCTACTGCTGCTCGCGATTGTGTTCGGCATCAACACCGATCCGGGTCGCCGCTTCGTCGCCGACCGGATCGGCGATTATACCACCGAGGCGGGGCTCAACATCCGCGTCGGGCGGATCGAGGGATCGCTCTACGGCCAGATGTCGCTGGTCGACGTGCGCGTCAACGATCCCAAGGGCACGTTCCTGCAATCGCCGCGGCTCGACGTCGACTGGCGGCCGTTCGATTACCTCAACAACCATATCGACGTGCGCCGCGCGTCGAGCCAGTTGATCACGCTGCGTCGCAATCCCGAGCTCAAGGAGGTGCCGCCCAAGCCCGAGGACGCGAACGCGCCGATCCTGCCCGATATCAACATCGATATCGGACGCTTGCAGGTCGCGCGGTTCGTGATGGAGCCGCCGGTGTCGGGGCGGCGCCACGTCGCGCGCTTCGATGGGCAGGCGCACATCGCCGACCGCCGCGCGCAACTGACGGTCGACGCCGTGGCGCTGCGCGCGCCGGGCGTGGCGGGCGGCGACACCGCGCGCGTCAAGATCGACGCGGTGCCCGACGACAACAAGCTCGACATCCAGGCGCGGATCGCGGCACCCGTCGGCGGTGCGGTCGCGCAGATCGCCGGATTGAAGGCGCCGCTCAACGCGACGATCGATGGTCGCGGCAGTTGGAAGGATTGGCGCGGGCGGTTGCTGGCGCAGCTCGGTGGCGGGACGCTGGCCGAACTGTCGCTGCAGGCGAATGACGGACGGTTCCAGGTCAACGGCCTGACGCGGCCGGGCCTCTACCTCGAAGGACCGGTCGAGCGACTGACCGCGCCGGGACTGCGCGTCGCGATCGATACGCGGCTCGCCGAGCGTCGTGCGGACACGCGGGTCAAACTGACGTCCGACGCGCTGTCGGTGGATGCTGGCGGTATCATCGACCTTGCCCGGTCGCAGTTCGGCAATTTCGCGGTTGATGCGGCGCTGCTGACCCCCGGTGCGATCGCGCCCAACCTTCGCGGGCGCGACGTGCTCGCGCGCGTGGTGCTGAACGGTGCGTTCAAGACACCGACCGTCGACTATAAGGTGCGCGCGACCTCGCTCGGCTTCGCGGAAACCAACGTCGAGAACGTCTACGCCGAAGGGCTGGCGCGGGTGAACGCCGACCGCATCCTGGTGCCGCTCCACGCGCGTGCGCGGCGCGTGACCGGGCTCAACCCGGCGCTGGGTGGGCTCACCACCAATGCGCGGATTGACGGCGACCTCGCCATCGCGATGCCCAACGTCCTGTCGGACAACCTCCGCATCCGATCCGACAGCATCGACGCGACCGCGGTGATCGCCGCGAACGTCGCAACCGGGCGCTACACCGGTGCGCTGAAGGGTCGCGTCAACAACTTCCGCGTCGAGAGCGTCGGCATCATCGACCTGACCACCGACGCGAAGCTGGTGCCGGGGCCGAACGGCGGGTTTGGGATTAGCGGGCGCGTCGCGCTGCGCACCAAGCAATTGTTCAACGACGGCGTGCGCAACTTCCTGGGCGGCAACGCGGTCGCCAGCACGCGCTTCGGCTACTCGCCCGACGGGGTCGTCACCTTCACCGACCTGCGCATGAACGCGCCGCAGTTCCGCGTCACGCGCGGACAGGGACGCTACGATCCGCGCGGTGGGTTGCTGGTCGACGCGGACGCCTATTCGACGCAATACGGCCCGCTTTACGCCCGGGTGACAGGTAGCACGGTGGCGCCGGTCGTGCGGCTGCGCGCGCCGCGGCCGGGTGTCGGCGTCGGGCTCGCCAACCTCGACGCGCGTATCGTCGGGCGCGGCGGCGCATATCAGGTCAATGCGACCGGCGGCACCAATTACGGGCCGTTCACCGCCGACGTGCTGGTCACGCCGGGCAACAGCCTTGCGGTCGATATCCGCCGCGTGGTGTTCGCGGGCATCAATTTCGCCGGGCGCGTGGTGCAGACCGCCGCCGGACCGTTCGCAGGGCAAGTGCGCTTCGCCGGATCGGGGCTGACCGGGCTCGCCAACCTGGGTGCGCAGGGGCGGTATCAGCGCGCCAGCATCAACGCGCGTGCTTATGCCGCGACGATCCCGGGTGCGACCGACTTCACGATCGGCCGCGCGATCATCAACGGCACCGTCGTGTTGTACGACACGCCATCGGTCATCGCTGACGCGCAGGTCGCGGACCTGCGCTACGGCCCCACCGTGATCCAGGCGGGTCGCGTCAAGGTGAACTACACCGGTGGGCGCGGCACCGCGCAGGCGCTGCTGACGGGATCGAACAGCGTGCCGTTCCGCTTGGCGGTCAATGCCAAGCTGTCGCCGAGCGAGTATCTTGCCGCGTTGCAGGGGCAGGCGAACGGCATTGCGTTCCGCACCGTCAATCCGGCGCGCGTGATCGCGAGCCGCGGCGGCTACGAACTCCAGCCGACCCGCATCGACTTCGCGCAAGGCAGCATGCGTCTTGCCGGTCGCTACGGCGGCGGTGCGACCAGCGCGCAGGTGCGGCTCGACCGGCTCGACCTCGCGATCGCCAACGCCTTCGTGCCGAACGTCGGACTCGGCGGGCAGGCGACCGGCAGCGTCGATTACGTCCAGCGCTCAGCGAGCGCAGTGCCGGAGGCGGACGTGCGGCTGAACGTCGCTAATTTCACCCGCTCCAGCCTGGCGGCAGTGTCCGAACCGGTCGACATCGTGTTCCAGGGTCGGCTCGACGCGGCGGCGGGAGAAGGGCGCGCGCTGATCAAGCGCGGCGGCACTACGGTCGGCCGGTTGGTTATGCGACTCACCCCTGCGGGCAGCGGTAGTTGGTCGACGCGGTTGATGCAGGGACCGCTGTCCGGTGGCATCCGCTACAACGGTCCGTCGGGCGTGCTGTTCAGCTTCGCCGGGCTCGCCGAGCAGCAATTGTCGGGGCCGATCGCGGTCGCGGCTGATTTCGGCGGCACCGTGTCGGCGCCGCGCGTCAACGGGCTGATCCGCGCCGACAATCTGACCTACGACAACGAAACCTATGGTACGCGGCTGTCGCAGATGCGGATCGCCGCGCGCTTCAATAACGACCGGCTCGAATTGACCGATATGACGGCGCGCGCCGGCGACGGCACCGTGCAGGCGCAGGGGCAGATCGGTCTCGCGGCAGCGCAGGGCTATCCGATCGACATCACCGCGCGGCTTAATAATGCGCGGCTCGCCAAGTCGGACGCACTCGGCGCGACCGCGACGGGCACCGTGCGCGTGCAGAACGGCGCGAACGGCGGCCTGATCAGCGGTGATGTCAGCATCCCCGAGGCACGTTATCAGATCATCCGTCAGGGTGCCGCCGAAGTGCCCGAGTTGACCGGGGTGCGCCGCAAGAGCGACATCCGCGTGGTGCGCCCGACCGATCGCCCGGCGGTGCCATCGGTTGGCTTGTTCAAGCTCGACCTGCGAGTCCACGCCGACAACCAGTTGTTCGTCTCCGGCATGGGGCTGGAGAGCGAGTGGGAGGCCGACATGCGGATCGGCGGCACCTCGGCGGCGCCGACGATCGCGGGTGGGCTCGACATCGTGCGCGGTACCTATTCCTTCTCGGGCAACCGCTTCGAGGTATCACGTGGTCGAATTCGCTTCCGCGGCGGTGCGTTGACCGATCCGGACATCGACATCCTGGCGACCACGACCAAGAACGGTGTGACGTTCAACATCGCGATCACCGGCACCGGGCAGCGGCCGCAGATCGCCTTTACCTCAACCCCGGCATTGCCGCAGGACGAGGTGCTGAGCCGGCTGTTGTTCGGCACCAACCCGGCGAACCTGTCAGCGACCGAGGCGATCCAGCTCGCGTCCGCGCTCAACTCGTTGCGCGGGTCGAGTGGCGGCGGGCTCAACCCGCTCGGCAAGCTGCGCTCGGCGACCGGATTCGACCGGTTGCGCGTGCTGGGCGCCGACGAGGCGACCGGGCGCGGCACGTCCCTGGCGGCGGGCAAGTATCTGACCGACGACATCTACATCGAGATCGTCACTGACGCGCGCGGCTTCACCGCGACGCAGCTGACGATCGCATTGACGCGGGCGATCAGCGTGCTGTCGCAGGCGGGGTCATTCGGTGGGTCGAACGTGCAGCTACGCTATTCGCGCGACTTCTGACCGATCGGTCTTTCATTGCTACTGACATAGGTGTAAGCTGGCCGAAGGAAGAGGAACCGGCCATGACCGAGCAGTTCGACGTGATCATCGTGGGGGCCGGTTTGTCGGGGATCGGCGCGGCCCACCATCTGCAGAAGAACTGCCGGGATCGCAGCTTCGCGATCCTTGAGGCGCGGGACGCGATCGGGGGAACGTGGGATCTGTTCCGCTACCCCGGTATCCGTTCCGACTCGGACATGCACACGCTCGGCTATGACTTTCGGCCGTGGACCAAGGCGAAGGCGATCGCCGATGGTGCGTCGATCCGCGAATATATCGAGGACACGGCGCGCGAGAGTGGCATCGACCGCCACATCCGCTTCGACCACCGGGTGAAGAGCGCAGCCTGGTCGACCGAGGATGCCGCCTGGACGCTCGAGATCGAGCATGGTGGGGAGCGGCGGCAGTTGCGGTGCAACTTCCTTTACATGTGCTCAGGCTATTATGATTACGCCAAGGGGCACAGCCCGGCGTTCGCCGGGACCGAGCGGTTCGGCGGTCGCATCGTGCATCCGCAATTCTGGCCCGATGACCTGGATTACAGCGGCAAGAAGGTCGTCGTGATCGGCAGCGGCGCGACTGCGGTGACGCTGGTGCCGGAGATGGCCAAGCAGGCGGCACATGTGACGATGCTGCAACGCTCGCCCACCTATGTCGTGTCGCGACCGGCCGAGGACCAGCTGGCAAACCGTATCCGCGCACTGCTGCCCGCCAAGGCCGCGTACGGCGTCACACGCTGGAAGAACGTGCTGTTCGGCATGTTATTCTTCAATCTCGCACGCAAGCGGCCCGAGCGAACCAAGCAGCGGCTGCTCGGCATGGTGCGCGAGCATCTCGGCGCCGAGTATGACGTCGCGACGCATTTCACCCCGCGCTACAATCCATGGGATCAGCGATTGTGCCTGGTGCCCGACGCGGACCTGTTTGACACGATCAAGCGCGGCGACGCGTCGGTGGTGACCGATACGATCGAGACCTTCACCGAGCAGGGTATCAAGCTGTCGTCGGGTAGGGAGATCGAAGCCGATATTGTCGTCACCGCGACGGGGCTGGAACTCGCGCTGATGGGCGGGGCGACGTTCAGCATCGACGGAGCGCCCGTCAGGCTCGCCGACTCGCTGCAATATAAGGGGATGATGTTCTCCGACGTGCCGAACCTCGCGTTCACATTCGGCTACACCAATGCGTCGTGGACGCTGAAGGCCGATCTGGTCGCGCGCTACGTATGCCGGGTGCTCAACGCGATGCGGCGAAAGGGCGTGCGGCAGGCGACGCCGCGGATCGGCAGCGATCCGATCGCACCGCAACCGTTCGCGGATTTCTCGTCAGGATATATACAGCGCGCGCTCGACCATTTGCCGCAGCAGGGTGATCGGCGGCCGTGGCGGCTCAACCAGAATTACGCGCTCGACGTAATGGCACTCCGCTTCGGATCGGTAACAGACTCGATGGAGTTCGCTAATCAGGCGCCGACGAAGGTTCGCAGCGCGGCATAGCAACAACGGTCCGGTTGTTTTTCGTGTTGAACCAAACAGACGGCAAGAAAGTGGTTCGAGCGAACCGTAACTCGTTGCCAAGCCGCGGAAACGCTCGAACCCGCTGTTGTTACCAGGGCTTCAGGAACGGCCCGGTGATCAGCGCGAAAATGAACGCGAGCATGATATTCTCCCAGAAAAGCCCTCCCGTCGGAGGGCTTCACTTGGTTAAGCGATCCTAGTGATTCCCACAACAACGTTAACGCGTCGTTAACCATCTTCTTAAGTTTTAAGTGATTGTTCAAACGTTCGCGCTAGCGTGAAGCCATGGACGCGCTCCTCGACAGCTCACATCTCGTTCGCGCGATCGCGAAACCGCGATCGGCGTGGCGGTTTCACGTGCTCGTGGAGGCCGCAAACTTCACCGGTTTACGTCGCTACCTCGGCTGCGCACGTGCGGACATATTGGTCGACGACATGGCCGAGCGGCTTCGCCAGGCCTTTCCGGACGCGCGCGTGCGCGCGGTTGGCCGCAACCTGATCGAGATCGACGTCGAGGGTGACGCTCCGGATCAGCTCGACGCGATGATGACCGCCGCGTGCCAGGCGTTCCAATGGCCGCTCGATCTCGACGGCGAGCGACACCTGGTCAAGATCGTGATCGGCGGCGCGATGGGCGCGCGCGACGCCGATGAGGTGCTGCTGGCGGAGGAGGCCGAACAGGCGCTCGCCAGCGCGCGCGAGCATGACAAGCCGGTG
This sequence comes from Sphingomonas hominis, assembly GCF_013328205.1. GTDB lineage: Bacteria > Pseudomonadota > Alphaproteobacteria > Sphingomonadales > Sphingomonadaceae > Sphingomonas > Sphingomonas hominis. Next base: position 715,385 of record NZ_JABULH010000001.1, read on the forward strand.
ACCCAGGCGATCGAGGTGCTGCCGCGCGACGCGATGAAACTGGCGGAGGAGCTGAGCGTCGCGATCGATCGTGGCGAGCTGGTGCTGTTCTACCAACCCAAGGTGCATGCGCGGCGCCAAGAGATCACCAGCGCAGAAGCGCTGATCCGCTGGCGGCATCCGACGCGCGGGCTAATCCTGCCCGGCGACTTCATTCCGGTTGCCGAACAGGCACAATTGATCCACCGGCTGACGCTGTGGACGATCGAGCAGGCGATCGTCGATGCCGCAACGTTGCGAGATCATGGTCACGCACTGCGATTGTTCGTCAACATCTCGGGCCAGCTGCTGTCCGACGACGCTTTCGTCGCGGGTGCCTGCCGCATGGTCGGCGAGAGCGATGTCGAGATCGGCTTTGAAGTCACCGAAACCTCGGTTATCCGCGACCCGGCGAGCGCGATCGCCAATCTGCAGCGTTTCGCCGACATCGGCATCCGCGTCTCGATCGACGATTACGGGGCGGGCCTGTCGAGCCTGGCGTATCTGAAGCAACTGCCCGCGCGCGAGCTGAAGATCGACAAACTATTCGTGACGCAACTGACCAGTTCGAACCGCGACCCATTGATCGTGCGCTCGACGATCGATCTGGCGCACGCACTAGACATGGAGGTGGTAGCCGAAGGCGTGGAGACCCACGCCGCCCTCGCGCTGCTGACCGTGATGGGCTGCGACATGATTCAGGGTTTCCTGATCAGCCGACCGATCGCGCTCGACGCGTTCATCGCCTTCATGCGCGAGGATCGTCATCGTCGGACACCCGAGGTGACGCGCAGCAGCTTCAACAGGCTGGCAGCGACGTGGAAACGCGGCTGACGCGGCGTGCTAGCGCATCGTTGATCGCTCTTGCCGGGGCGATGCTGCTGGCTGCTGCGCCGCCTGCGTTCGGCACAGCGCAAAAGGCGTTCGATGCCATGGTGGTGCAGGCGAAAGCATCGATGCTGATCTCACCCGCAAGGGCTGAGGATTTCGCCACCAAGGCTGAGGCGATCGCCGGAACGATCGCAGAGCCAAGCCAGCGCGAGCAGGCGGAAGCTACCGCCTTGTGGCTGCGGGGCGAGGCGGCCGGTCGCGCGAACGATGCCGGGCGTGCGATGATCCTCTTGGATCGTGCTCGTCGTAAGACCTTCCCGATTGCGCCGCGCTCGCGGCTTTACGCCGACATCATGCTATCGCGCGGCGGCATCCTGCTAGATACGGCGCATCCAAACGAGGCGCTGCAAGCACTGCAAAGCGCGCACGAACTCTTTGCCGCGCGAGGCGACAATCGCAGTCGTGCAAAGGCCCTGATCTTGCTCGCCCTGCTTTACGACAGTGCGCGTGATCGCGCCACGGCGCTACGGTATTTCAGCCAGGCGATCGACGCCTACCACGCCGATCCGGCGCTCGCGATTGCGATCCTGAGCGGGCGCGGGACGTCGCTGACCGCGCTTGGCCGCTACGATCAGGCTGAGCGGGATTTCAGTGCGGCGGAACGCGTCGCGACCAAGCATCACGGCGGTGCCTCGCTGGCAATCATCCTGGGCAATCTCGCCAACGTGCGCCTGCTGCGCGGGAACGTCGCTGATGCCGACCGCGTGATCGCGCGCGGCTTAGCGCTGTCGACCAAGCCGGAGGGAGCATTCGCACGCTCCACGTTTCTGCGGCTCGCCGCGCAGGCGGCGCTGCAACAAGGTGATCTCGTCCGCGCCCGCGCGCTGATCGACCGGCGTTTCGCCGGTGTCGACCTGTCCAAGACGATCCTGACCGAACGCGACGATCACCAGACCGCTTATGCGATCTATTCGGCGCTGAACGAAGATGCCGCTGCGCTCAAACACCTCGCTGCGCTCAAACGCCTCGACGATCAGGCGACTGAAGTAGCGCGCTCCAACAATGCGGCGCTCGCCGCAGCGCGCTTTGACTATGCCAATCAGGAGCTGCGCATCGCCAAGTTGAAGGCCGGTGAGTTGCAGGCCGCGGTGTCGCACGAGCGCGATCGAACGCGCATGCAGCGAATGATCTTCATCGGCGCGGCGCTGGGTACCTCGGTGATCATCCTGCTGCTCGGCATCGCGATGCTGACGCTTCGGCGCAGTCGCGACCGGTTGCGGATTGCGCGCGACAAGCTTGAACGCGCGTTGGCGGCGAAGACCGAGTTCCTCGCCGCTACCAGCCACGAGATCCGCACGCCGTTGAACGGCATTCTCGGCATGACGGAGGTGATGATCGCCGACCAACAGCTTGCGCCGACGATGCGCGACCGACTGTCGGTGGTGCACGGGGCCGGCATGACAATGCGCGCGCTGGTCGACGACATTCTGGACGTTGCCAAGATCGAGACGGGCAAGATGGCGATCGAGGCCGCACCGTTCGACCTGTACCGGACGATCGACGAAGCGTGCCGGCTGTGGCGCGAGCAGGCGGAGGCAAAACGCCTCGGCTTCGTGGTCGAGATCGCCACTTGTCCCACTTGGATCGTCGGCGACGTGATGCGCGTGCGGCAGATCGTGTTCAACCTGTTGTCGAACGCAGTGAAGTTTACCCAGGCCGGCCAGGTTCACGTAGCTGTCGGGTGCCATGGCGATCGCTTCTCGATCAGGGTCAGTGACACCGGGATCGGGATCGCACCCGACGCGCACGAACTCATCTTCGACTCGTTCCGCCAAGGCGACGGGGGCACGGCACGGCGCTTCGGGGGCACCGGGCTGGGGCTGTCGATCTGCCGCAGCCTGTCGCGCGCGATGGGCGGCGACGTCGTCGTCGAGAGCGCGCTGGGGCAGGGGGCGACGTTCACGCTCGACCTGCCGCTGATCGCCGCCGACGCTCCGATCAATGCGGATAGCGTCCGGCCGATCATGCTCGTGGTACGCAGCCCGATCACGCGCGCCATGCTGAAGGCGTTGTTTGAGGCCGAACGCAAGGTGATCGTCGCGGCCGACCTGCTGGCCGCCACCGAGATTGCGCGGAGGCGGCCACTCGACCGCGCTCTGGTCGACGCCGACGACGAGGTGTTATCTACGACGCGCGCGTTGAACAGCTTCGTCGCGTCCGCTGCCGCTGCGCCGGTGGCCCTGCTAGCTCCCGCCCTGTCTGTGGAGCAGCGCACGCGCCTGCTCGCGACCGGTGTCGCTGCCGTGATCGAGAAACCCGTTGGTAAAAAGATACTAGTCGAGCGTCTTATGCACCTCGACGAGGTGCTTGTGCGCGGCGCGGCTTAGCGTAAGCTGTGGTAGTGATAGGCAACACAGGAGGCGCGGTACCGCCGCGTAAGCGTCACCGGCCATGAACGTCCTGTTTATCGAAGACGATCGCATGAACCGCCGCGTGGTGCGCGACATGCTCGACGTGGCAGGCGCACACATGGAGGAAGCCGAGAGCGCGGAGATCGGCCTGGGGCGTATCGATGCCGAGGAGTTCGACATGATTCTGGTCGACCTGCGGATGCCCGGTATGGATGGTCTGACCGCAATCCGTCACATCCGCGCGCGTGACGATGCCAAAGGTAGGCTGCCGATCATCGTCGTCACGGCCGACCGTGCGGTGGACCTTCGCGAGCGCTGCCTGGAGGCGGGCGCGAACGACGTCATCTTCAAACCGGTGGCGATGGACGCATTGTTCGAGGCGATGGGACGCCTGCTCGCAGATGACGGCGATGAACTGATCTAGCCGAAGCGACCCGCCGGGCGCGGCAGACCCGAGTCGGCGGTGCCGCGAGGTGGGCCGCGTCGGCCTGCGTCCTGCTCGGGCGAGGGCGCCCAGCCAGTCAGAAAGACAATTTCGAACCGCTCGGCCGTGCGCCCGTCGCCGTCCGCGCGCGCGGCGAAGCCGGCGGCCGCGCGGGCGAGCGCGTCACGGCTGAGCGGCGAGCGATCGCGCAACACGTTGCTCGCCGCCATGCCGCGCAGGTCGTCGATGAGTCGGCCGAGCGTTGCATAGCGCACTGTCAACGTCTCGGCATCCGCCACCGGCAGCTTGAACCCGGCACGCAGCAACAGGTCGCCCGCCAATCGTACCTCGACCTGCGGATGCACGCGCACGGCCGGACGATCCGCCTCTGCCTCACGCAGCACCGCGCGCAGCGTCGCCAGCGACCCGGCGCCGAGGAACGCGCCCAGGAACAGCCCGCCGGGACGCAGCACGCGGCGGATCAGCGAAAAGGCGCCGGGCAGATCGTTGACGGTGTCGAGCGTGCCGGCGGCGACCACCAGGTCGAAACTCGCGTCGGCGAACGGCAGACGATCCTCGTCACCCTGCACGCCGCCAGCCATGCGCGCGAACGCGAAGCCGGGATCGAAGCGCGCGATCCGAGCGGCAGCGGGTGGCGTGAAGCCCGCTTCGAAACAGCCGAGGTCGAGCACGTCCTCGAACCCGCGCAGCACCGTCGACAGACGCTCATCAATGCCGTCGAGCATCACGGCCCGCAGAAAGTCGTGAGCGGGCCAGCGGTGCGCCGCGCGGTCGCGGCGTCGGCGACGGGCGGATCGGTCGAAGATTTCAGGCGGCGGCGTCACGTCACGCTTGTGGCGACGGGGGCGTGGCGCGACAAGGGGCAGGGGGGCGATCAAATGCGCGTGGCGGGTGATGTGCTGGCGTTGGTGCGCGATCTGGCGCTGCCGCCGCGCTGCGCCGGATGCGGCGAGATCGTCGGCGCGGCGCATCGTTTCTGCGCGGGGTGCTGGTCGAGCCTGCGCTTCGTGGGACCGCCATGGTGCGCCGAATGCAACACGCCCTTCACGCACGATCGCGGCACGGAAACCCGCTGTGCGCCATGCCTCGCCGATCCGCCGAAGCACGCGGGCGTGCGCGCCGCGGTCGCATATGGCGATGTCGCGCGCACGCTCGCCTTGCGGCTGAAATATGCCGGACGCACCGCTTATGCGGAGACTGCCGCGCGGTTGATGCTGCGCCACATGCCCGAGAACGCCTCGCTGCTCGTGCCCGTCCCGCTGCATCGCTGGCGATTGTGGCGGCGTGGGTACAATCAGGCGGCGTTGATCGCCGACTGCCTGTCGGCCTTGAGCGGCGTGCCGTGCGACCGCACAACGTTGGAGCGGCATCGCGCGACGCCGCCGCTGCGCGGCCATTCGGCGCACGCGCGACGCGCGGCGGTTCGCGCGGCCTTTCGCGTGAGCGGCGGAGCGGTTGCGGGCCACCATGTCGTGCTGATTGACGACGTCTACACCAGCGGCGCCACGACCGACGCGTGCACCGCGGTCCTGCTGCGCGCGGGCGCTGCCAGCGTCACCATTCTCGCGTGGACGCGCGTGCTGGAAGGTGAGGCGGCGGATTGACAAGCCGCGCCCGCGACCACAACTCGTAAGCTATGGCAAAGGTTGAAATCTACACCAAGGCGTTCTGCCCTTATTGCTCGCGCGCGATGCGGTTGCTCGCCGACAGGGGCGTCGAGCCGACCGAGTTCGACATCACCATGGACCGCGCCAAGCGCGAGGAGATGATCGGTCGTGCCAACGGGCGCACCACCGTGCCGCAGATCTTCATCGACGGGCAGCACGTCGGCGGATCGGACGACCTTGCCGCGCTGGAGCGTGCGGGCAAGCTCGACCCGTTGCTGTCGGCTTAGACGAGCGGGTAAGCGCAGGCGGATGATCGTCTTCGACCTACGGTGCGCGGGCGATCACGTGTTCGAGGCGTGGTTCAGCTCCAGCAGCGCGTACGAGTCGCAACGGGAACGCGGGCTGATCGTCTGCCCGATCTGCGGCGGCAGCGAGATCGAGAAGGCGGTCATGGCGCCGCGCGTCGGTGCCAAGGGCAACAGCTTGCCCGCAGCTCCTGCAAAGCCCGACATCAAGGCGTTGATCCACGCGGTGGCGAGCGCCCAAGCCGCTGCGCTCAAGGACTCGCGCTGGGTCGGCGGCAATTTCGCCAGCGAGGCGCGCGCGATTCACCTCGGCGAGAAGCCGGAGACGCTGATCCACGGTCAGGCAACGCGTGCGGAAGCAGAGGCGCTCGCCGAGGAAGGCGTGCCGATCGCGCCGTTGCTGGTGCCAATCGTTCCGCCTGAATCGCTTAACTGATCTGGCGCGCCCGGCTGGATTCGAACCAGCGGCCCCAAGCTTAGAAGGCTCGTGCTCTATCCAACTGAGCTACGGGCGCGCGTGTTGCTCGATTAGCGCGGATTGCCGAGCGTGCAAACCGCCGCGTATGGAACGGGCATGAGCGGCACCGGCGAGCATCGCGACGATCACTCGATCCCCGTCGTAGAGGGCAGTGCGTCGAGCGCCCGCGGCGCGCGCTTCTACGACCTGGTGATGGCGGCCTTTGTCGCGATCCTGCTGCTGTCCAACGTGCTGGGGGCGGGCAAGGTCGCGGTAGTGACGTTGCCGCTTCTCGGCGAATGGCCGTTCGGAGCGGGGATCCTGTTCTTCCCTGTCAGCTACGTCATCGGCGACGTGTGACCGAGGTGTACGGCTACGCGCGGGCGCGGCGCGTGATCTGGGTCGGGTTCGCCGCGACCGTGTTCATGGCGTTCATGGCCTGGGTCGTCGTAACCCTGCCGCCCGCGCCCGATTGGACCAACCAGGCGGCGTATGAGACGGTGTTCGGGCAGGTACCGCGGATCGTCTCGCCAGCATGTGCGCGTTCTGGGCGGGCGAGTTCGTCAACGCCTACGTCCTCGCGCGGATGAAGGTGTGGAGCGGCGGGCGGCACCTGTGGATGCGGACGATCGGGTCGACCGTGGTCGGGCAGGGCGTCGACAGCCTGATCTTCTACCCGCTCGCATTTCTGGGTGCTGCGGGGTGGACGGGCGAGCTGGTGGTCACCGTGCTGTTTACGCAATGGGCGCTGAAAGTCGGGTGGGAGGTGCTGCTGACGCCGGTCACCTACGCGGTGATCGGCGCGCTGAAACGCGCGGAGGGCGTCGACGTGTTCGACCGTGAGACAAACTTCTCCCCATTCGCCGCGCGCCGGTGACCCGGAAGGTCATTCGAAGGTCACGCCAACGCGCGGGTTCGACGCGGAAGGTCACGCTAAGGTCACACCAACGCGTGCGTTCGGCGCGAAGGTGATGAAATCACGCCAGCGCTCAGGACCGACGTGGAAGGTCACACGAAGGTCACGCCAACACGCATCGTCGTAGCGGGGCCGATGGCCAATTGTGTTAGTGGTGAGAAAGAGCGCGGCCGGGACGATAAGGTGCCGCGCGATTGTAGGACAGACCGGACGATGAGGAACCAGGCGCGCGATCGAAGCCCGGCGCCCAAGCCCGCTCAGCCGACGCGGTCGAGCAGTCCCTCGAACAGGCGGCGACCGTCGGTGCCGCCGTGCGCCGGCTCGATCCGGCGTTCGGGATGCGGCATCATGCCGAGCACGTTGCCGCTGGCGTTGACCAGTCCCGCGATGTCGCGCGCGCTGCCGTTGACCGGCTCGGCGTAGCGGAACGCCACCTGACCCTCGCCCTCCAATCGGTCGAGCGTTTCGGGATCGGCGACGTAATTGCCGTCGTGGTGCGCGACGGGCACACGCACCGTCTCGCCCGCCGAGAAGCCGCCGGTAAAGGCCGACTTGGACTCGCCGACGGTCAGCGCGACGTCGCGGCAAACGAAGTCGAGCCCGGCGTTGCGCATCAGCGCGCCGGGCAGCAACCCCGCCTCGGTCAGCACCTGGAACCCGTTGCAGATGCCGAGCACCGGCAGACCCTTGCCCGCGCGCTCGACCACGTCGCGCATGATCGGCGAGCGCGCGGCGATCGCGCCCGAGCGGAGGTAGTCGCCGTAGGAGAAGCCGCCGGGTACCGCGACTAGCGATACGTCGTCGGGCAGCGCGGTGTCGCGGTGCCACACCATCGTCGGACGGGTGCCCGTCACCTGTTCCAGCGCGACGGCGATGTCGCGGTCGCAGTTGGAGCCGGGGAAGACGACAACCGCCGTCTTCATGCGCGCTCGATCCGGTAGTTCTCGATCACCGTGTTGGCGAGCAGCTTGCGGCACATCGCGTCGACGTCGGCGTCGCTGGTGCCTTCGTCCACCTCCAGCTCGATCAGCTTGCCGACGCGCGCGCCGTGGACGCCTGCGAAGCCGAGGCCGGAGAGCGCGTGCTCGATCGCCTTGCCCTGCGGATCGAGGACACCGGGTTTGAGCGTGACGTGAATGGTGAGCTTCATGCCCGGCGCCTATGCCGCGCTGCCTCGCGCGGGGCAAGGTTTTCGGCCAAGGATTTCGGGCGCGCTCAGCCGCCCGGCGCTCAGAAATAACGCGCGAGCTGGAACGAGAAGCGACTGCGCTTGGTGCGGTAGAGGTCGAGCGACGAGAGGATGCCGGTTGCCGCCCAGGATACCTGCGGCGAGAAGCCGAGCACGCGCAGCTTGCGGTTGCCGAGCGACACTTGCGAGGCAACGCGCCAGTCGCGGCGCGGCGTCGCAGAGAAGATCGGGATCGCGTCGTCGAACCAGGCGCGGCTGACGCTGCCGCCGAAGCCGATGTTGAACCCGCGCGGCAGTTCGCCCGCGACGTTCGCGCCGACCCCGACCTCGGTGTTGGAATAAGCGCCGGCATTCAGCCAGTCGCGTCGTACGAACCCTTGCGCGGCGGCGACGAAGGTGCGGCGGAAGCTCGTCTCGTACGACAGGTACACGCCGCCCTGCCAACCGTCAAAGGCGCGGTCGAACTCGGTATCGGTGCGGCGGATGTCGACCTGCACGCCCAGCCGCCGTCCGGCGTCGAGCGTGCGCTGCGCGCCGCCGCGCAGGCCGATCTGGCGGCTGGCGACGCGTCCGCCATACCAGCGCTGCGCGCCGATCGCCTGGAGCGACAGGCTCGCCTCGTTCGATACCTGCGCCTCGGCACCCGCGGCGGCTTGCACGAGATAGTCGTCGAAGCGTGAGCCCGAGTGATTTAGCCCGCTGCCATCGAGGTTGCCAAGGAAGAACAGGTCGCCGCCGATCGGCAGGCGCGCCGCGGCGGACGCGACCGCGGTCTGCCCGGTGCCCGAGCGGCGGCGCGCGCCGGCGTCGAGTTCGAGCGGCAGCGTGTAATCGCCGAGGTTGACGTTGACCGTCCGCGCGCTGGTCGCGTTGTTGATGTTGGTGTCGGGCGCGATGCCGAGCGTCACGTCGGCGCGGAATGCGCGGGTCGAGCGGATCACGTCGCGTGCGCCGCGCACCAGCCGCGCCAAATCGGGGTCGAGCTCGCGGCTCTGCTGTGCGAGGCGCAACTGGCGGTCGGCCGCCGCGCTCTGCCCCATTGCGATCATCGTGCGCCCGAGTTCGAGCCGCACGCGCGTTTGGTTCGGATCGTCGGCGAGGATGTCCTTGTACGCGCGCGCCGCGGCGGCGAGGTCGCCTTCCTGCGCCGCCATATAGCCGGTCAGGAAGCGCGTCTGTAGCGCGAAGCCGGGCGCCAGCCGCAGCGCGGCGAGCAGCGCGCGTGCCTCGGGATATTTGCCGGCCTCGACCAGCCGCTCGGCCGAGGCGAGCAATTGAGGCGCGGTGAGCCTGATCTGGCAAGGATTGGCACCGCACTGCGCCGCGGCGGAGGTCGGCGCAGGCGCGGCGACGGGGCTCGGTTCCGCAGCGTCCGGCGCTGCCGCGAGCGCCGGTGCCGGCGACGCGAACAGCAGCATCGTCGCCAGCAATCGGCGCAGCATGTCGCCCAACCTCCGCCGTGCTTACTTCTTGGCGCCGGTGAAGGCGCCCTGTATGTCGACGCGCTGATCGGGCACGCCGCCGACGATGCGGAAATTGCCGCCGACGTTGACCGCATTGGGGCCGAAGAACGTGCCGTCGATCGAGCTCGCACCCGAGGTGCTCGACCCGGCGCTGATCGGGCTGAAGTCGATTGCCTTGCCGCCAAGCGTCGCGTTGGTGAACGCGCCGGCGAAGCCGCCGGTGCGCAGCAGGTCGATCTGCGCGCTGCCGCTCGCCTGGAACCGCGTGCCCGCCGGCGTCAGCAGCGCGGCATTGTCGATCAACTGCCCGTTTTGGAACGTCGGCCCGACGGTGCCGTCGAAGCTGAGCGCGACGGTGGACTTGCCGAAATCGACCGACACGTTGCTCGCACCCGTGATCCACTGCATGTAGGCAGGCTGCGGATTGCGGCTGTCGCGCGAGGTGTCGAGCACCGCGGAGGCGATGAAGCCGCCGGTGTAGGTGCCACTGCCGCTGATCGGAATTTGCGTTTGCGGGGTCAGCGAGCCGAATACCAGCGCGCCGTGCTTGCGCGCGATAAGCCCGGTGTCGTTATACTCCTGCCGGGTGAATCCGGCCAGCGTGACGTAGGTGGTTGCATCGGGGCGCTGGTAGAAAAAGGTCGAGCGCTGCGTCTTGTCGCTGGCTTCCAGATAGTTGAAGCCGGGGAGGTTAGGCACCTCCAGCGTCGGGCGGCTCTCGGGATTGAAGTCGCTGCGGTGCGCGGGGTCCTGGAAGCGGACGCTGTTCTCGACGCCGGCCTTGCTGTCGTTGAACGTCACGGTGAAGATGCCGTCCCGCGGGCTGTAGTTGATCGTGCCCGACGAAGTGCGCGTCGTGCTGGCGTTGCCCTGGTAGGAGATCGGCCGCTTGTCGACGCCGGCAACCTCGGGATCGTAGCCGAAGGTGTGAAGCGCTCCAACCGCACTGAAGTTCGTCTCGGTGTTCACCGCCAGGAAGGTGGCAGAGGCGGCAGGGGCGGTGCCGCTCGCGGTGCCGACCGCCGCACCGGTGCCACCCGAGGCGGTGCCGCCCGCACCGGTGTTGCCCGATCCTGTGCCCGTGGTGGGCGCAGGCGGTGCGATGCTGCCGACCGTTTCCGGCCCGGCTCCGCCGCATGCGGCCAGCGCCAGCAGTGGCAGTGCCAGCGCGCTTCGATGAAAACGCATAAGAAAACCCCCTCGTCGAACCCGTGTCGGCGAGGGGGTTAGCCGCTCAGTGGTTAATTCGCGGTCAACGCAGTCACTTGCCGCGCTTCTTGCGGTGGGTTTCCATGTCGAGCACCGCATTCTCGCTGCCTTCGGGCAGGAGCCCCAGCCGGCGCGCGACCTCCTGATACGCCTCGACCTCGCCGCCGAGATCGCGGCGGAAGCGGTCCTTGTCGAGCTTCTCGTCGCTGTCCATGTCCCACAGGCGGCAGCAATCCGGGCTGATCTCATCCGCCAGGATGATCCGGCTGTAATCGTTGTCCCAGATGCGGCCGAACTCGAGCTTGAAGTCGACCAGGCGGATGCCGACTCCTGCGAACAGCCCGCACAGGAAATCGTTCACGCGGATCGCCAGGTCGGCGATGTCGTGCATCTCTTCCTGGCTCGCCCAGCCGAACGCCGCGATATGCTCGTCGGTGATCATCGGGTCGCCGAGCTCGTCCGACTTGTAGGCATATTCGATGATCGTGCGCGGGAGTTGCACGCCTTCCTCGATCCCGAGCCGCTTCGACAGCGAGCCGGCGGCGACGTTGCGGACCATCACCTCGACGGGCACGATCTCAACTTGGCGAATGAGTTGTTCGCGCATGTTCAGACGGCGTATGAAGTGCGTCGGCACGCCGATATGACCGAGCAGCGTGAAAATGTGCTCGCTGATGCGATTGTTGAGCACGCCCTTGCCGTTGATCGTGCCCTTCTTCTGCGCGTTGAAGGCGGTGGCGTCGTCCTTAAAATATTGGATCAGCGTGCCGGGTTCGGGACCCTCGTACAGGATCTTGGCCTTGCCCTCGTAGATCTGCCGCCTGCGCGCCATGGATCGCCCTTTCGCCAAAACGATGACGCCCCGGCTAGCGCGGACGGGCCGCGCGGCCGGGGCGATGATGCGGCGGCCTATACGGGAAAGCCGCGCGGGGGAAAAGGGGCGTGCTGCACTGCGGCGCGGCGGCGCTCAGCGCGCGATGTCGAGCTGCCGATCGGGGACGCCGAGTTGTTCGAGCAGCAGCCGCTTGGCGGTGCGCCACGCCGCCGTCTCGGGCGCGACCAGCTCGACATGGCCGGTGTTCGGCACCGTAGTGAGCGTCGCGCGGTCGCCCGCCGTGGTGGCGCGCGCGACATAGTCGGTCGCCATGCGGTAAGGAATGATGCGATCCTCGCGCCCGTTCACCAGCGATTGCGGCACGCCGAGCGGCAGCAGGCGAGGCACCGACGTATCGGCGTACGGGTCGCGGCGACCGGTGCCGACCAGCTTCGCGACCACCTCGGTACCGCAGCCGTTGTCAGGGCTGGCCGCCGTCGCCTCTAGGTCGGGCAGGCCGCCCAGGCTGACGACGTGCGCGATGTTGAGCGGTTTCGCGCCGTGCAGCGGGCTGCTCGCGGGAAGACGCGACCGGGCAGCGAGCCATAGCGCCAGATGGCCGCCGGCGGAATGTCCCACCGCGACGACGTGCTTCGTGTCCAGATTGTATTCGCGTGCCGATACAAGCAGTTGGTCGGCAGCGTTCGCAGCATCCATGAACGTGCCGGGATAGCCGCCGCCCGCCCGGTCGACCCCGCGATAGTCGATGTTCCACACCGCCACGCCCGATCGGCGCAGGTCGTCGGCGACCCAGTTCATCAGCGTACGATCGGCGATCTTGGTTTGCCAGCAGCCACCGTGCACCATGACGACCACCGGATGCGGCCCAGCCCCGCGGGGCAGCCACACGTCGACCTTCTGCATGGAATCCTCGCCGTAGCTAACGGTCGCGTCTGGCGCGGGGCGCGGGCGCTTGGTCAGATCGGGCCAGGTGAGCGGCACGAACGTCGCAGTCGGTTCAGACATGGCGAGTGGGCCCTTGGCGACGGAGGCGGTGGTGAGCGCGGCGGCGATCATGGCGGCGGCGCCGAGGACACGAAGCGGGTTCATGCCGCCTGCTGTGCCACGTGGCAGGCTGGCCGTCATCGCCCTTTGGCACGCCACGTTCAGCGCATGCGCGACACGGCCTCTTAACGTGAGACACCGAGGCTGGTAGGTGTGCGGCAACGATGCCCACCAAGATCACCGACCTTCCCGACAACCCGCCCGTGGGCGTGCTCGATGCGCCGTTCGATAGCGCACTGTCGCAGCGATATCTCGTATACGCGCTATCGACGATCACTGCGCGGTCGCTGCCCGACGTGCGCGACGGGTTGAAGCCCGTTCACCGCCGATTGTTGTGGGCGATGAGGCTGTTGCGGCTCGATCCTGCGGCCGGGTACAAGAAGTGCGCGCGCGTGGTCGGCGACGTGATCGGCAAGTATCACCCGCACGGCGACCAGTCGGTCTACGACGCAATGGTGCGGCTCGCGCAGGATTTCGCGCTGCGTTATCCGCTGGTCGACGGGCAGGGCAATTTCGGCAACATCGACGGCGATAATGCCGCGGCCTATCGCTACACCGAGGCGCGGCTGACGCAGGTCGCGATCGACCTGATGGATGGGCTCGACGAGGACGCGGTCGAGTTTCGCCCGACCTACAACGGCGAGGAGCAGGAGCCCGAGCTGTTCCCGGGTGCCTTCCCTAATCTCCTGGCGAATGGCGCGGCCGGCATCGCGGTCGGCATGGCGACGAGCATCCCGCCGCATAACGCCGCCGAGCTGCTCGACGCCGCGGTCATGCTGGTCGACCGGCCGGACGCGAGCGACGCCGATGTGCTGGCGCTGGTGAAGGGGCCGGACTTCCCGACCGGCGGGCTGGTCGTCGATCCGCAGGCGGCGATCACCGAGGCCTATGTCACTGGACGCGGCGCGTTCCGCGTTCGTGCAAAATGGAAGAAAGAAACGGAGAAGGGCGGCGGCTGGCAGGTCGTCGTCTCGCAGATCCCGTACGGCGTACAGAAAGGCAAGCTGATCGAACAGATCGCGAGTCTGATCAACGACAAGAAGCTGCCGATTCTCGCCGACGTGCGCGACGAGAGCGATGCCGAGGTGCGGCTGGTGCTGGAGCCGCGCAGCCGCACGGTCGATGCGCAGACGCTGATGGACGGGCTGTTTCGCCTGTCCGACCTGGAAACGCGTATTCCGCTTAACTTGAACGTGCTCGACAAGGAGCGCACGCCAAGGGTCATGAGCCTGCGCGAGGCGTTGGCGGCCTGGGTCGAGCATCAGTTCGTCGTGCTGATCCGCCGTACCGAGCATCGGTTGGGCAAGATCGCCGACCGGCTTGAGCTGGTCGGTGGCTATATCGTCGCCTTCCTCAACCTCGATCGCGTGATCGAGATCATCCGCACCGAGGACGAGCCCAAGGCGGTGATGATCGCCGAGTTCCAGCTGACCGATCGGCAGGCGGAGGCGATCCTCAACATGCGGCTGCGATCCTTGCGCCGGCTGGAGGAGATGGAGCTCAAGCGCGAGCAGGCCGCGCTGGAGAAGGAGCAGGCGGACCTCACGCTGCTGCTGGGCAGCGAGGCGCGGCAGCGGACGCGGTTGAAGCGCGACTTCGGGCGTGTCCGGGCGCGCTACGGCCCCGACACGCCGCTGGGCGCGCGTCGCACGGGGATCGAGGAAGCCGCGCCGACGCGCGACATTCCACTGGAAGCGATGATCGAGCGCGAGCCGATCACGGTGATCCTGTCCGAGCGCGGCTGGATCCGCGCGATGAAGGGCCACGTCGACCTGTCCGCGCCCGAGACGCTGAAGTTCAAGGAAGGCGACGGCCCCGCCTTCGCGTTCCACGCGCAAACCACCGACAAATTGCTGCTCGCCGCCGCCAACGGTCGCTTCTACACGCTCGCCGCCGACAAGCTGCCGGGCGGGCGCGGCTTCGGTGAGCCGGTGCGCGCGACGATCGACCTCGATGGCAGCGTCGGGATCGTCGCGTTCCTGCCGCTGCGCGGGGCCGAGCGGTTGCTGCTGGCGGCGAGCGACGGGCGCGGCTTCATCGTGGCGGGCGCCGACACGATCGCCGAGACGCGCAAGGGCAAGAACGTCATGTCGCCGCGAACGGGCGCGAAGCTGGTGATCGTCCGCCCCGTTTCGAGCGAGGACGATTACGTCGCGGTGATCGGCGACAATCGCAAGCTGCTGGTGTTCCCGATCGCCGAACTGCCGGCGCTCGCGCGGGGGCAGGGCGTTCAGTTGCAACGCTACCGTGAGGGCGGGCTGGCCGACGCCAAGACGTTCGTGTTTGCACAAGGGCTGAGCTGGACGATGCGCGGTGAGACCCGCCGCACGCGGACCGAGGTCGACCTCAATGCGTGGCGCACCGCGCGCGGTGCCGCTGGACGGATGCCGCCCAATGGCTTTCCGCGCGACAATCGTTTCTGATCGATTGCTGGCCGCGCTAACAAGGGTAAGTCGGCCTTAATCCTTGTTGGCTATCGTTGTCAGCGATGGTCACCAGCCTGTCCCCCGTTGCACGCACCGTCGCGCGCGCCGCTCCCTACGTCCTGCCGCCCGGAATCGCCGCGGCGCAAGGCGGGCTCGAGTTGGTGCCGATGCCGTTGTTGATGGCGGCGCTCGACGGCGACGAGGTCGTGCACGAGGCGATCAATCGCGCGTTCGTGCGCGCGCAGATCGGTGCGCGCACCAGCCTCGATCCGATCATTCGCGCATTCCTGCTGAGCGGCAGCGCCACCGCGGAGCACGACTGGCAGTCGGGCGGCGAGGTCGAGCGGCGGTATTTCCGCGTCTATCTGTCGCGGATCACGCTGCGCGAGGAGCCGGTGTGCGTCGTCGCCTTGGTCGATCAGACCGCCGAGGTGCGCATCCAGGAAACGCTGCGCCGCGAGATGGCGATCGATTCGCTGACCGGATTGCCGAATCGCGGCGGCTTCACCGACGCGCTGGAAGGGACGATCACCAGCGGCACGTCGCGCTGGGCGGTGCTGATGGTCGATCTGGAGCGGTTCAGCCGGATCAATGCGTGCCTGGGCAGCATGGCGGGCGATGAATTGCTGATCACGGTTGCGCGCCGGATCAAGGGCGCGCTGCGCGCGCGCGACACGCTGGCGCGTACCGGAGGCGATGAGTTCGGCATCCTGCTCGCGATCGACGAGCGCGACGACGAGGCGCAGCACGTCGCCAAAAGGTTGCAGGCTGCACTGTCGACGCCGTTCCGGCTGAGCGAATATGAGATCCGCGTCACCTGCGCGATCGGCATCGCCTTCGGCGACCCGAGCGTCACGTACCCCGAGGACGTGATCCGTCACGCACAGGTGGCGATGAAGAAGTCCAAGGCGAGCAAGAAGGCCGAAGCCTATCAGACGCGCGCACTCGATTCGGCGCGCGCCGAGTTCGCGATGGAAACCGCGCTGCGCCGCGCGATCGAGAATGGCGACCTGACGCTGCGCTACCAACCGATCTGCAATCTCGCGAGCGGGAAGGTGGAGAGTTTCGAGGCGCTGGCGCGCTGGACCGACGAGCACGGGGTGCAGCACCAGCCGACCGAGTTCATCCGGGTGGCTGAGGAATCGGGCTTGATCGTGCCGCTCGGCCGCTGGGCGATCGATGCCGCGCTGGCGACGTTCGCGGGCTGGGACCGGCGCGGCGACGCCAGCCACGCGATCCGCGTCGGCGTCAACGTGTCGCCGATCCAGCTTCAGCGCGACTCGATGCCCGACGTGGTTGAGCATGCGCTGGCCGCCTCGGGCATGTCGGGCGAGCGGTTGAAGCTGGAATTGACCGAGAGCGCGCTGATCGCGGAGCCGGCGCGGATGGCGCGGATGCTGACCGCGCTGAAATCGTTCGGGCTGACGATCGCGATGGACGATTTCGGCACCGGCTTCTCCAACCTCGCGTCGTTGCAGAAGTTGCCGATCGACGTGCTCAAGATCGATCGCAGCTTCATCACCGGCATGTTGGGCGACCGCGACAAGATCGCGATCGTGCGCGCGATCCTGAGCCTGTCGCAGGCACTCAACATGTCGACGGTCGCCGAGGGGATCGAGATGCACGAGGTCGCGCAGACGCTGGCGGGGCTGGGTTGCACGGCGGGGCAGGGTTACGCCTTCGCGCAGCCGCTGGATGCGGAGGACGCCTACCGCTTTCTGCTGACGCGCAACCGTTAGGTCGCGTGCGTCAGCGCGGCGGCGACCTCCTGGTCGGCGATCGCGGCGGTGCGCGGCGCATCGGGAAAGGCTTCCGCGATCCAGCGAGACTCGATCCGCTTGAGGGTTTGCGCGACGAGCGGCCCCTTGCTCAGCCCGCGCGCGACAAGATCGCCGCCGCAGATCGGCAGCCGCGGCGCTACCCATTCGTCCAACGCCGATACGTCCGCGCCGGCGAGCAGCAACCGGTCGAGCGCAATGTCGATGCCGCAGCGATAGGCGAGACCGCGCGCGCCCTCGTCGCCCGCGCCGGCGGTCGCGAGGACCAACCGCTTGCGATCGGCGTTGCTCAGCTTCAACCGTGCGCCGACGCTTTCCGCGGCATCGTTCGGTAGCAGCGCCGCGAGTCGGCGGATCGCGTCGGGCGCGACGCCGGCATCGTGCTCGCGTGCGGCCAGGGTGCGCAGCCGTTCCACGCCGCTGGCATCGACCTCGGGCACGATCGGGCGGAAGATGCCTTCCGCCTCCATCAACGCGACCACTTCGACCGCCGAGCGCGCAACCAGCAACTTGGTCAGTTCAGCCGCGACGCGCTCGCGGCTGAGCGCCATCAGGTCGTTGGCGCGCGCGACGCAGGCGGCGAGCCCGTCGGCGTCGACGACGTCACCGAAGCGCGCGTGGAAGCGGAAGAAGCGCAGGATACGCAGGTGATCCTCCGCGATACGGCTGTACGGATCGCCGATGAAGCGAACGCGCCCGGCGGACAGGTCGGCGAGGCCGTCGAACCAGTCGTACACTCGTCCGCTCGACGGATCGGCGTAGAGCGCGTTGATCGTGAAGTCGCGGCGCGCCGCATCCTCGCGCCAGTTGTCGGTGTAAGCGACCACCGCGTGCCGGCCGTCGGTCGACACGTCGCGGCGCAGCGTCGTCACCTCCACGACAGCACCCGACGACACCGCGGTGACGGTGCCGTGCGCGATGCCGGTCGGCACGGCCTTGATGCCGGCCGCCTCCAGCCGCCGCACGACCTCGTCGGGCGCGTGGACGGTGGCGAGGTCGATGTCGTGCGCGTCGAGCCCGAGCAACGTGTCGCGCACTGCGCCGCCAACGAAGCGCGCCTCACCATGGTCGGCGCCGAGCACCTCCGCCAATCGCGTCAGTCCTGCGCGGTGGCGCCACGCCGCGTCGGGCAGCGTCGCCGCGGTCACGCCGTCCATCGCAGCCGCCGCGACAGGTTGACGATCATACCCGCCGTCGCGCCCCAAATCCGCCGATCCTCCCACGTCATCTCCCAATAGGTTCGCTCCGCGCCCTGCCAGTCGATCGTGCGTTCGCGGTGGCTGGCGGGATCGAGCAGGAAGTCCAACGGCACTTCGAACACGCTGGCCACTTCGCCCTCGTTCGGGTGGAGCGGGAGGTCGGGCGGCACCACCCCGACGATCGGCGTGATCGTGTAACCGGTGCCGGTGCGATAGCGGTCGGTGGGCCCGATCACCTCAACCGAGGACATCGGTAGCGCGACCTCTTCCTCCGCTTCGCGCAGCGCGGCAGTGATTGCGTCCTCGCCGGGGTCGATCCGCCCGCCGGGAAAGGCGACTTGACCGGCATGCTTGCGGAGCGTCTCGACCCGCTGCGTCAGGATCACGCCGGGCCGTGCGCGATCGGTGATCGGGATCAGCACCGCGGCGGCGGTCAGTGTCTCGTGCGCGGGCAGGTCGTCGCGGTCGCCGACGAGGATCGCGACCTCGTGCGGGGATACCAATGCCGTCGCCAGCCGCTCGGCGAGCGAGGGCAGATCGGGTGCGTCGCTCACTTGCCCGCGGGGGTCAGCGGAAAGAAGGTGCCGCCGCTCCACACGCCGGGCACGTCGCCCTCGGTCGCCAGCGCCAGTTCGGCCAGATCATAATAGATCGCGCGCGCGATCAGCGCTTCCAGCCCGCCGCGCACGTGGAGATACGGGTGCGGCCCGTCGTCATGCTCCTCGAAACGCAGCGGGTGATCGGCCGATGCGGTGACGAGGTCGCCGGTGTTGAGGCGAAAGGCAAGCGATTGCGCCTCGCCCGCGCCCTCCACCTTCATCTCGACCGCGACGAAGGGCGCATCCTCGACCTGGATGTCGAGCTTCTCAACCGGCGTCACCAGCACGTAGCCACCCTGTGCCTCGCGCCGCAGGATGCGACTGAACGCGCGCACCATCGCCGGCCGGCCTATCGGCGATCCCTGGTGGAACCACGTGCCGTCGCGCGCGATCCGCATGTCGCTGTCGCCGCAATGCGGCGGGTTCCAGCGCTCGACCGGCGGCAGACGGTCGCTGTCGGCCAGTCGCGCGATATCGGCGACGGTCAGCGTATCGAAATCGGGTAAAGGCGCCATCGGCATGTCATGCGAAGTAGGGACGGGTGACCCGCGGGTAAAGGCGCGGCGTTCACCTCACTCGTCGGCGGTGACACGCGGGCCGATCGCCCCGGCGCCCGCCGGAACATGACGCCCGCGCGCGAGCAGGCGGCGGTGCTCGAACGGGCCGGGCAGGCGCCAGTTGGCGGTACGCTCGGCCGAGAAGCCGAAGAAGCGGCCGTAATATTCGGGATCGCCGATCAGCATCAGCGCGTCGCCGTCCTCGGCCGCCGCCAGCGCCGCCTGCATCAGTAGCCGACCGACCCCGTTCTGCTGCCGCTCGGGCGCGACGGCGACCGGGCCGACCAGCACCAGCGGCACGCGTGCGCGCCCGTTGCCGTCGCCCTCATCATCACCGGTGAACCAGACTGGCCAACATTGGATCGTGCCGAGCAGCTCACCGCCGTCCAGTGCCGCAAAGCTGAATGCCGCGATCGCCTGCGTGCCCGCACGCAGCAGATAGGCCGTGCGGCCGTACCGGTCGCGGCCGAACGCGCGGTCGAGCAATTGCTCCACCGCGTCCGCGTCCACCTGTCCGATCGGCACCAACTGCGTCACTCAGCTTCCTCTGCTTCGAGCACTCATGCGAGCCTCGCCATCGCCGACACCGCCGGGCGCCGCGCCCTTAGCGGAGGCGCGTGTGAACGCAAGCGATGCGTGGAGCGTCACGCACGAAGGCGGACACCGCGGCTGGCGCGGGTCCGCACCGCACGCTAACGGCGCGGGGATGGACGATACACTCGAACTGGAAGTTCACGACCTCGAAGTGCCGGTGCTGACCGGCATCTATTCCGAAGAAACGCTGCTGCCGCAGCCGCTGCGCATCTCGCTCACCGTGCTGCTCGACGCGCCGGCGCATTTCGCGCCCGACACGCCGCTGTCGGCGTCGAAGAACTACCTCGACCTGAAGTTCGCCGCGACTACCGCGCTGGAGAACCAGGGGCATTTCACGCTGATCGAGGCGGTCGCGGACCATATCTGCGAGACGCTGTTCCTGCAGGATACGCGCGTTCAGCGGGTCAAGATCAAGATCGTCAAGCTCGCCATCGCCGAGGCGGTCGAGGCGATCGGCATCACGCTGGTCCGTCACCGGCGCTGAGCGGGGCTCCGGCGCCGGGCAGGCCGGCGCGACAACCACCGAGCTGCGTCATGACGAAGGCGTAATCCTCGCGCGCGTGCGCCGCTTCTTCTTCGCTGAGCGCGGCAGCGGCATTTGCGGGCAGCGCCGCGGGCAGGAAACAGGCCAGGCGATACCATAACAAGGTGTCGCGCGTGGGTGCGGTGGCATTCTCATCGATCACTTCGCTCAGCGCGACCGACCAGCGCGGCTGCTCGCCGGGCCGGCGCAGCACCGACAGCGCGGCGGGGCGATTGTCCTGCGTGGTCAGGAAGATCTGCGTTTCGCCTTCGCCGGGCAGGCTGCCGGGCACGAAGAAGGCGCTCTTGACACCTGTCACCACTGGCGGCGCGTCGGCGCCTGCGGCTTCGGTCGCGATGCGGCGGGTCAGCGCGTCGGTCGCAGGCGACCAGGGGCGTTGCGCGTCGCGCGCGACGAGTTGGATCTGTTCGGGCCGTCCTGCCACCGGACGCGCGAACGCGAGCACGCGTTGTTTCTTGAGCGACGGCGCACGCCCACGCGCGTCGAGCGGCACGTCGACCAGCCAGCCGACGCGCGCCGGGATCGCACCGGTGCCGCGCACCAGGGTCACCACATCGCCCTCGACGTAGAAGCGCGCCGCATTGGCGGCGACGCCTGCCGCCTCGGCGCCCTTGATCCGTAAGGCCGAGCGGATGGTGGCGTCGATGATCAGCGGGCTGGCGACCACCAGGTCGGCCAGGTCGGCGTAACCGATGCCGGGATCTACGACTCCGACAGCGTTGACAGGCGCGGTCTGCGCACCGACGGGTGAAGCGCCCATTTGAGTCAGAGGCACGGCGATCAGGGCGGCGGCGAAGCGGACAAACATGGCTCATCAATACGCTGACACAGGTGAACGAAACAGAAATTATTCTGTCATCACGCGCTTGTACGTTTGTTGCGCCCGACAAAGCGTTTGCGTCGCTTCCAGTGCCGCGATAGAACCGATGACGCTACGGCTACTCCCGCAAGGGGGGTCGTGGATTGTTTTCGACGGTCGGGTTTGTCCGACCGCCCAACAGGGCCGCAGGATGAGGGAGTTTCGTTGCTGAATGGCCTATTCTGACCAGAAGATGAGCGGGAGCAAGATCACCGCCTTGGTGATTGTGGCATTGGTCCACCTTGCTCTCGGCTACGCCTTCGTGACCGGCCTCGCGACCAACTTCGTGAAGAAGCAGGTTGAGAAGCTGAACACGTTCGACGTGGAAGAGCCGCCGCCCCCGCCGCCGGACGAACCGCCGCCCCCGCCGCCCGACATTCCGATGTCGCCGCCGCCGGTCGTGTCGCCGCCGCCGATCGTGCGCAACCCGAACCCGCCGCCCGTCGTGATCGCGACAACGCCCAATCCGCCGCCGGTATACATCCCGACGCCGGTTGTTGCGCCGCCCGCTCCGCCGGCACCGGCGCCAGCTCCTGCGCCTGCACCGCCCGCGGTCAGCAAGGCTGCAGGTCTGAAGGGCAATCCGGGCCAGTATTTCGGCGCCGACAATTATCCTCCCTCGGCCATTCGCGCCGAAGAGGAAGGTCGTGTGGTCGCGAAGCTGACGGTGGGCACTGATGGTCGTGTGACGGATTGCGTTGTCACGACGTCGAGCAACTCGTCGGCGCTTGATCAGGCCACCTGCCGGATCGCCAAAAGCCGCGTGCGTTTCTCGCCCGCGATCGATGCCGCCGGCAACCCGACTGCCTCCAGCTACACGCTGCCGGTCCGCTGGGTCCTGCCGCGCGACTGATTGCCAAACGACACACGAGCCAAGCTATTTAAAGGGAATACAACCGCATGATCACCACCATTCTGGCCGCGGGTGGAACCGTGGCCGCCGAGAACCAGTTCGGTCTTCAACAGGCGCTTGAAGAAGGCGGCATCATCTCGCAGTCGGTCTTCACCATCCTGGTGCTGATGTCGGTTGTGTCGTTCTACATCCTGTTCTCGAAGCTGTTCGAGCAGCAGAAGATCATCAACCAGGCCAAGCGCATGCGCGCAGGTTTCTGGTCGTCGAACTCGCTGCGCGAGGGCTCGGCCAAGCTGGACAAGAACTCGGCCTACAAGCAGCTCGTCGACGACGGCCTGGCCGCGCAGGACCAGCACGCGCAGCTGACCGATCCGGTCGAAGCGCACGATTGGCTCCACGGCTCGCTCGCGCGCTCGGAAGCCGCGATCAACTCGAAGCTGGGCGGCGGTCTCGCCTTCCTCGCAACTGTTGGCGCGACCGCGCCGTTCATCGGCCTGTTCGGCACCGTGGTCGGCATCTACCGCGCGCTGATCAAGATCGGCGCGTCGGGCGATCCGTCGATCGACAAGGTCGCCGGCCCCGTCGGTGAGGCGCTCATCATGACCGCACTCGGCCTGGTCGTCGCGGTTCCGGCCGTGCTCGCCTACAACTGGCTGCAGCGCCGCAACAAGTCGATCGCGGAGGACCTGTCGGCCTTCTCGAACGACGTGCTCGGCTTCCTCGCCTCGAACGGCAAGGTTCGTCCGTCGATCGGTAGCCCGGCCAAGGCGCCGGTGAAGCCGGCCGGCGCGACCGCCACCGCCGGTCAGGCGGGTGGCGTGCAGACCCGCGCGTAAGAAAGATGGAGGGATCGCGTCGGAAGCGGCGCGATCCCGCCACTTGACCCAGCGGACGTTCCCGTTGGACGAAGAATAGGAAAGCCTGGCTTATGGCGATGAGTGTTGGTGGCGACGCCACCGAGAAACCTCTATCGGACATCAACACCACGCCACTGGTTGACGTGATGCTGGTGCTCCTCATCATCTTCCTGATCGCGGTTCCGGTCGCGATCCAGACGGTCAAGGTGAAGCTGCCTGACGTCCGATTCGATCCCACCGCCACCAAGCCCGAGAACGTGTCACTCTCGATCACCTCGGACGCATCGGGCGCGTGCAAGGTTTATTGGGGCGTCACCCCCGTCACGCAGAAGGAATTGCTCGACCGGGCAGTTGCCAAGCTGAAGACGGAGATCGATCGTCAGGGCGGCCCGAACGCCGCTGGCCTCGAACTGCCCGAAGCGCACGTTCGCGGCGACGTCGACACGCCGTGGCACTGCATCGGCGGCGCCATCTTCAACATGCAGCAGGCGGGCTTCGCGCGCGTCGGCTTCATCTCGCAACCCGGCGTCGGCGGCGCCTGACACCCAGCCAGAGGAGTAGCTGTTATGGCAATGAGTGCGGGGAGCGACGACGGCGAACCCATGATGGAGATGAACACGACGCCGTTGATCGACGTCATGCTCGTGCTGCTCATCATGTTCATCATCACCCTTCCGATCCCCACCCATGCGGTGAAGGTCGACTTGCCGGTTAACGACCCGAACGCGGTCAAGCCGCCGGTCGACCCGATCAAGAACAAGATCGCGATCGACGCGGCAGGACTGGTCACGTGGAACGGCGCGCCGGTCGACGAGACGACGCTGCGCCAGTATCTCGATACGTCGGCGAACATCAAGCCGGAGCCCGAGCTGCAGTTCCAGCCGGACCGCAATTCGCGCTACGAAGTCGTCGACAAGACGCTCGCCACGATCAAACGGTCGGCGGTGACCAAGCTTGGCTTCGTCGGCAACGAGCAATATTACAAGGACTTCTGATCGCGCGCATAGCGCCATCGGTTGAACACGGTAGGGCGGGTACTCCGATACGGAGTACCTGCCCTTCGTTGTTTTGGCAGGTACGGTTCACGGCAGTTAGTTCGTACGGGCGGACTTGCTGACGTAGGCTCGCCCGGGTCGCTCAATATCGCGAGCAGACGTGATCCGGATACCACTTCGCTTCGGATTACTGCCCGCGAAACCACTGGTGATCGCCCTCGTTGCTTCGGGCTCACATGGCTCCCCCATGAGGTGCCTCACAGCGATAAGCTGTGTTTAACTGTCGGCTCGCTACTGCACACGGTGTGGGCGTGGGTTTATTCTCCTCCAAGCCCAGCTGTGTGCGTAGTCGGCCTAAGCCAGGCTACGCGTTAGCTACTCGTGCCGACCTTGTTTCCTCGACGCTTTGTACTTGCTCGCGTGTAGCAAAAGTGACATCACAGTGTCACAAAAGTGAAACGAGAGGAGAAGGTCATGCGTATTTGCTCATTGCTCGTCGTCGCGGGTCTGCTTGCGACTCCGGCGTTGGCCAAGGATCGTTCCGGCTACACCGCGATCGCCGCCGGCAATCTGTCCCAGGCCGAAGCGACGCTGTCGGCCGAGCGCGCAATCTATCCGCGGCGCCCCGAGGTGTTGCTGAACCTCGCGGCGGTCTATGCCCGCACCAACCGTAATTCGCAGGCACGCGCGCTGTATGACGACGTGCTCGCGGCACAGCCGGTCGCGCTTGAACTGGCGGACGGCGGCACGATGTCGTCGCACGACGTGGCGCAGCGCGGCCTCTCGCGGCTGGGCGAGACACTGGCGGCGCGTTGATCTGATCGGATGGGTGGCGCGTGTTTTAAGTCACGCGTCGCTCGGGGTTGCGGCGATGGGGCTTGGCTGAGATCGTGGCCGGCGAGTTTGACTAAGGTCGAATGATTGTCGTCACGAGCGGTGCGACTGCCTCGATCCGCGAATCGGGGGGCGCCATCGCATGGAGGCAGCGCCACTCACATCTGATCGCGACTTTGTACGGGAGGTGAGAGGCTGGATACCCGTCTTATGCGGACGCGTCCGTCTATCTGATGCTTCTTATAGCATCGCGCCGATCGGCCGCGCTTGCCGATCCGCAGCTTACAACCGCGGCAACGTCACGCCGCGTTGCCCCATATATTTGCCTGCACGGTCGGCGTAACTGACCTCGCAGGGTTCCTCGCCTTTGAGGAATAGGAATTGGCACGCGCCCTCGTTGGCATAGACCTTGGCGGGCAGCGGCGTCGTGTTCGAGAACTCCAAAGTGACATGACCCTCCCAGCCGGGCTCGAGCGGGGTCACGTTGACGATGATCCCACAGCGCGCATAGGTCGACTTGCCGAGGCAGATCACCAGCACGTCGCGCGGCACACGGAAATATTCCACCGTCCGCGCCAGTGCGAAGCTGTTCGGCGGAATGATGCACACGTCGGTCTTGCGATCGACGAAGCTGTTGTGCGCGAAGTCCTTGGGGTCAACGATGGCATTGTCGACGTTGGTGAAGATCTTGAATTCATCCGCCACGCGCGCGTCATAGCCGTAGGATGACAGGCCGTAGCTGATGCACGACTCGCGCCGCTGCGCCTCGACGAACGGCTCGATCATGCCATCGGCGAGCGCGCGCTCGCGAATCCAGCGGTCGGATTGAATGGACATGGCGGCACCCCTTAAGATGATCGCCCTGTCGCGTGGTTGCGCGTTCGAGGCAAGGGCGGCAAGCGGAGCCACACGTGCGGTCGTTGATTGATTTCGCTTATGCCGTCCGGCGTCGCGCACTCGCGCTGCTGCGGATGGAGACGCATGGCGTCGAGGTGCTGGGCCATGATGCTTCTGGCCGGGTGCTGCTGGTTCGGCTCGCTATGGGGCGCAGCGATGGAGGCTGTCGGGCGGCGGGGTGAAGCACGGCGAAGCGCCGATCGATGCGGCATGGCGTGAGCTCTGCGAGGAGACGGGACTGCGTGCCGCGGAGCCGAGCCTGTTCGCGCGTTACCGATCGATGGCGGAAGGTCGCCGCGACACGATCGACCTCTTCGTTGCCAAGGGAGCGGGTGAGCCGATCGCCGACGGTGTTGAACTCGCGACCGCACGCTTCTTCGCGCCGGGCGATCTGCCCAACGATCTGTCACCCGCGACGAAGCGGCGATTGGCAGAGTGGCGCGGCGAACGTGCAGCCGACGCCTGCTGGTAGGCGGGCTCTGGGCTCATGCCGAGCGCTGCGACCGGATGCGAGAACGGCACGGAAGCGGCAGCCATAACCTGCCGAGTCGATCAGCCTGGATCGTCGTCGCCTCTTGGTGTGCCGCGCTCGCTCATCGTCCGCGCGGCAGCTTGATCTCCGCGCAGAGCCCGCCGCCGTCGCGATTGCTAAGCGCGATCTGCCCGCCGGCTTCCTCAACGATAGCGCGTGCGAGCGCGAGGCCGAGCCCGATCCCACCCGTCTCGCGATTGCGCGACGTCTCCAGCCGGGTGAACGGCACGAACACGTCGGCGAGCCGGTCGGGCGGGATGCCGGGGCCGCGATCGCCGACCGAGATCACCACCGCATCCGCGCTCGGCCGCAGCGTCACCGTGGCGCCATCGGCGTATTTGATCGCATTCTCGATCAAGTTGCGGATCGCGCGGCGGATCAGCGAGGGGCGGAGGCGGATACGCAGCCGCTCGGCTTCCTCGAACGTCACGTCGGCGCCGAGATCGCGGAAATCCTCCACCACCGCGTCGACCAGCGCAGCGAGATCGACTTCGGTCACCGGCTCGCTGGGCCGGCCGAGCCGTGCAAGCGAGAGGATGTCGTCGAGCGTGCGGTTCATTTCCGCGATCGTGTCGGCCATGCGCGCGCGGTCCTGCTCGTCCTCGACCGACTCAATCCGGACGCGGAGCGCCGCCAGTGGCGTGCGCAGGTCGTGCCCGATCGCGCCGAGCATGCGGTCCTTTTCATCCAGCATCGCGGTGACGCGCAACCGCAGGTCGTTGAACGCGGCGGTCACCGCGCGCACGTCGGACGGGCCATCCTCGGGGATCGGGGTGGGGGAGATGCTCGGATCGAAGTCGTCGGCAGCGGCTGCGAGCGCGCGCAAGGGTCGCGAGATGCGGCGCGCGATCCACAACACCGCCGTCAGCATGATGACGTACAGGATCAGCGTCTGCGCGAACAAGCGCCAGAAGATGTAGCCGCCGCCGCCCGGCCAGGGTGCTACGACGGTGAGCCAACCGCGCCCCGGCTGCTCGACCGCGATGAGCAGGCTCTGCCCGTCGCGACCCAGCCGCCGGTCTCGTGCGTCGGGGTTAGCGGGCGGGGGTTGCAGCCCGGTGTCGATCCGGCCGACGCGCAGGCCGAGCTCTTTCAGCTGGTCGCGCAACTCGCTCGATACTTCGGGATGGCGCGGCAGCGCGGGGGCGATCGGGTTCGCGCCGACGCGCCGCACGCGACCGCGCTCGGGGCTGAGCGTGCGCCCCGCCTGCTCGCGTTCGAGCGCGTCGGCGATGCGCGTCGCGACCGGCCGTGTCGCCTGGGCGAGGCGAAAGTTGGCGCGGTCGCGCAGCACCAAAGTAAAGTTGATCGCCTGCGCGACGAACAGCGCGATCGCGACCAGCAGCGCCATCTGCCCCGCCAGGCTCTGCGGCCAGCCGAGGCGCGCGCGCGTCACAGCCTCGTCACCTCGGCCGACAGCGCGTAGCCGCCGCCCCACACCGTCTTGATGAGTTCAGGATTGCGTGGGTCGGGCTCGATCTTCTTGCGCAACCGGCTGACCTGATTGTCGATCGCGCGGTCGAAGGCGGCCGCCTCGCGCCCTTGCGTCAGATCGAGCAACTGGTCGCGCGTCAACACCTGTCGCGGGCGCTGCACCAGCGCGAGCAGCAGGTTATACTCGCCCGTCGACAGCGCGACCGACACGCCCTCGCGGTCGACCAGCGCGCGCTCGCCCGTCTTCAGCACCCAGCCGGCAAAGGCGTAGGCACCCGCATCGGGTGCGTGCTGCCGCGTGCCGCCGCCGGCGGTGCGACGGAGCACCACCTTGATGCGCGCGGCGAGTTCGCGCGGGGAAAAGGGCTTTACCACGTAATCGTCGGCGCCCATCTCCAGCCCGACGATGCGATCGGTTTCCTCGCTGCGCGCGGTCAGCAGGATGACGGGCGTCTCGCTCGTCTCGCGGATGTGGCGGCACAGCGACAGACCGTCCTCGCCCGGCATCATGATGTCGAGGATGACGAGATCGATCGCATAGGCGGCGATACGCGCGCGCGCGGCCTCCGCCTCGCCGACCTGGGTGACGCGGAAACCCTGCTTGGTGAGATATTGTGCCAGCGGCTCGCGGATCGAACGCTCATCGTCGACCAGCAGAAGGTGGGGGGTGTCGGCCATGATGTCGGCGTCTGACATGATTTGCGCCTCCAGTGAAAGGCGAACGTGCCGGGTCGCGCTGACGCGCCCGGCATGCGCTCAGCGCTGCTCGTCGCCAGGCAATGAGCCGCGGCGATCGCCGTCGCCCGCCCCGGCAAAGCGCGCGCGCATCAGCAGCCGCATCGCCTCGATCTCCTGCGCATCGACGCGGCCATCATGGTTAGTGTCGGCGCGATCGAACATGCGGAGCGCGCGCTCGCGGGCCTGTTCGCGCGTCTGCGGGCGCATCGCGCGGCGCGGATGATCGCCGCGGGTGTCCGATGGCGGAGGCGAGTCGGCCGTGCCGGTCGGGGGAGGCGGCGGGACCATCCCGTCCGCACCAGGCGAGGGCGGTCCGCGGCGCGCGTCACGCGCGGCACGCTCCTCGTCGCGGCTGACCTTGCCGTCGCGGTCGCTGTCGCGCGCGGCGAAGCGGCGGTCGGCGTCGGCGATCACTTCGTCGCGCGTGACAATGCCGTCGTTGTTCGCGTCGGCGCGCATCAGCCAGCCGCCGCGCATGCCACCGCCGCGTGGCTCGGGTGGCGCATCGCGGGTCGGCGCCGGCGGCGTGGTCTGCGCGATGGCGGGCACACCCGCGCCCGCGGTCAGCGCGGTCGCACCGAGCAGGGCGGCGAGCACAAATCTGTTCATCGATGATCCCTCGAACACGGACGCGGCCATTCCTCGCCCGTGTTGGTCATCTAGCCGCGGCCTGTCGCGTGACTGTGTCCGCCGCGGGTGCATTTGTCGCGAATTGTATCGTCGGGAATGATGTGACTCGAGACTGGGTCGCCGAAGACGGCGTGAGACCTCACCCGAACAGCGCCACCGACTGCATCTGCTCGGCCACCATTTCTCCATCGGCGTTCCAGATGCCCATCTGCTGCGACGAGGATCCGGCACGCGCGTAATCGGCGTTCGCACGCAGCAGCCACCAGCCGTCGCGCGTCGTGGGCGCGGGGCCTAGAACGTTGAGCATCCATGTCATCGAACTGAGCGGCACGTTGCGGCCCAGCAACCGCAGGGCCGCGGGCGGCAGGCAGTCACCGATCGCGATCAACTCGACCATCGGGTCGAGCCCGTCGCGCTCGACCAATCGGGTCCAGCGCAGCCACTCGGCCGGTCGCAACGCGGTCGCGTCGCGTTGGTCGAGGAACTCGAAATTCTGCGAAAAGGCGACATTCGGATTGCCGTTGAAGGTGCGGTCGCCGGGCGCCGGGCAGGCGAAGTCAGGAGTTTCGGTTGCGCGATGATCGACCGCGCTCTCGATCGCGCGCATGAACACGAAGGTGCAGCGCAGCCCCAGCCCCGCCTCGCTCGCGACATCGGCCTGAACGAAGGCGGCGTTCTTGCCGCGACGCAGCAGGTGGACGCTGACCGTGATCGGCCCCGACAACGGCCCGATGAAGCTGACCTGTGCCGAGCGCAGCGGCGGCAGGTCGTCCTGCGATTGCAGCGCGCAGTGAAGCGCAACCGCTGCGGAGAGGCCGCCGTAAGCGGTGCGCCCCTGCAGCCAATTGTCGGGGATCGTGCCGCGCCAGACGTTTGCCTCATCGCTCGGCTCCAGCCCGCCCAGCACCTGTTGCAACGTCGTCATGCGAACTCCCCCGCGATGAGCCGATCGCGCAGCTCGCGCTTCAACACCTTGCCGATCGCGCTCCGCGGCAGCTCGTCGGCCTGGTAGAGCGCCGACAATCGCTGCGTCTTGCCGAGGCGTTCGTTGACCTCGGCGAGCACCTCGCCGGTGCCGGCAGTGGCGCCCTCGCGTGGCACGTAGAAGCCGACCGGTGTCTCGCCCCATTGCTCCGATGCGACGCCGACCACGGTGCAGTCGGCGACCGCGGGATGCTCGGCCAGCACCGCCTCGATGTCGGACGGAAAGATGTTGAACCCGCCCGAAATAATCATGTCCTTCTTGCGGTCGGTCAGGATCAGGAAGCCGTCCGCGTCGAAGCGGCCGACGTCGCCGTGGCGGATGAAGCGGGCTCCTTCTGGCGAGATCCACGTCGCGTCGGCGGTTGCCTGTTCGCGGCCGTGATAGCCGTTCATCATCGCGCCCGACCGCCCGACGATCTCGCCCATCTCGCCCGCGGGCACCTCGCGACCGTCGTCGTCGATCAGGCGCACTTCGTGGCCGGGCAGCGGGCGACCGACGGTGTGGAGCTTGTCGCGGTGCTCGGTGGCATTCAGCGCGCAACTCGCGCCGCCCTCGGTCATGCCATAGTATTCGACCAGCAGCCCCGGCCAGCGCGCCACCACGTCGCGCTTCAACTCGGGCTTGAACGGCGCGGAGGTGCACGTTTTGAAGCGGAACGACGACAGGTCGAAATCGTCGAAGTCGGGAAGCGCCATGATCCGCTGATATTGGACCGGGACCAGCATCGTGTGCGTCGCGCGATATTCGGCGGCGAGTTCGAGGTAGAGCCTCGCCTCGAACTTCTTCATCAACACGACACTGCCGCCCCAGCCTAGCGTCGGCAGGAAACTGACCAAGGTCGTGTTCGAGTAGAGCGGCGTCGCGATCAGCGTCACCGCGGTGTCGAACCCCGCGGCCGTGTTGCGCGACAGATGCTGCCAGCGCATCGCGTGGCTCTGCACGATGCCCTTGGGCACGCCGGTCGTGCCCGACGAGTAGATGATGTTGAATCCATCGCTCGGGTGCACCGCGACCGGTGTTGGCGCCGCTCCCTCGGGCGCGAGCCACGCTTCCAGGTCGTCCAGCATCACGACCTCGGCGGGCACGTCCTGCCCGATCAGCGCGTCGGCGTTGGCGGCGTCCAGGAACACGACCTTGGCGCCGCTGTCGGCGATCATGCCCGCGATCTGCGCAGGTGTCGCCGATGGCTGGATCGGTGCCGCGACGGAACCGGCGCGCAGCGCACCCAGGAACACGACCGCCTGCGCGACGCTGGGGTAGGAGACCGAGGCGACCGCCTGACCGGCGCGCGTGCCGCCTTTCTGCAACGCCGCTGCCACCCGGTCCATCAGTCGATCTAGCTCGGCATAGCTGACGCGCGCCGTCTCGTCGGCGATCGCCAGCTTGTCCGGTCGCTGCTGCGCGTGAACCCGGATCAAGTCGGCCAGGGTGCCGAAATCCTCGGCGAGCAGGGCGGCGATGTCGGTGGGGGCGTCCATGCCCGCGATTGCTAGGCGAACGCGTTCGTCAATGCCATACGCGTTCTTCGAAAAACCAGCGGAGACGGACATGATGCAAGGTGCGGTGGCGATCGTGACGGGCGGCGGCACGGGGATCGGGGCGGCGACGGTCAGGCGGCTGGCAGCGCGCGGGGTGTCGTGCGTGATCAACTATTCCTCAAGCCGCGACGATGCCGAAGCACTCGCCGCGCAGGTCGGGCAGCGCGCCATTGCGATACAGGCTGACATCGTCGACGACGCCGCCTGTCGCCGCCTTGTCGCGGCGGCGATCGAGGCGTTCGGGCGCGTCGACTTCCTGGTGAACAATGCCGGGCGCACGAAGTTTGCCGCGCACGAGGATCTCGACGCGCTCGATGCCGCCGACTTCGTCGACATCTACCAGTTGAACGTCATTGCCGCGTTCCAGATGATCCGCGCCGCTGCACCCGCCTTGCGTGAGAGCCCGTTCGGTGCGGTGGTCAACGTCGCCAGCGTCGCGGGCGTGTTCGGTATCGGCTCCTCGGTCGCTTACGCCGCCGCTAAAGGCGCATTGGTCACCATGACCAAGAGCTTGGCGCGCGTCCTCGCGCCCGCGATCCGCGTCAATGCGGTGGCGCCAGGCTATGTCGGGACCGGCTGGTTCGAGAAGCGGCTGGGCGAGGAAGGCTTCGCCAAGCTCAACGCCAGGATCGCCGCCGCGACGCCGATGGCGCTCGCCACCGGCCCCGACGAAGTCGCAGCACCGATCGCGCTGCTGCTCGACCCCGCCATGCGCGCGATCACCGGCGAGGTGATGCTGGTGGATGCGGGCGCGCACCTAGACGTCGGGCTTAGCCGGCGACCCGGACGCGAGAACTGATCGGGGAAGCGCTTCACCCTTTGCAGCGCCGCACGATTATGGCATGAGCATCGCCATACCGTTTATTCAGAACGTGGAGACTGACGCGATGGCGACTGCCGCCGAACAGACCCGTCCCGCCGGCGCGGCCGACGACTTCCGCCAGGAAGTGCGCGGCTGGATCGAGGCCAACTTCCCCGCATCGCTGCGCGGCACCGACAATGGCATGTCCGCGCTCGAAGGGCCGAGCGACGAAAACGCCGACCAGCGTCAATGGCGCGAGGCGATGGGCGACAAGGGTTGGGGCGTGCCGACTTGGCCCAAGGAATATGGCGGCGGCGGGCTCGATCGCGCGCAGGCGCGGATCGTGCAGGAGGAGCTGGCGCGCGCCGGTGCCTACAACCCGATCGGCGGCATGGGCGTGATGATGTTCGGGCCCACGTTGCTCGAATATGGCACCGAGGAGCAGAAGCAGCAGCATATACCCGGCATCGTCCGCGGCGAGGTGCGCTGGTGCCAGGGTTATTCGGAACCGGGCGCGGGTTCGGACCTAGCCAGCTTGCAGACCTTCGCTGAGGATCATGGTGATCACTATATCGTCAACGGGCAGAAGACCTGGACGAGCGGTGGCCAATGGGCCGACAAATGCTTCGCGCTGGTTCGCACCGACAAGACGCAGAAGCATGCCGGCATCAGCTTCCTGCTGATCGACATGGACGCCGAAGGGGTTGAGACCAAGCCGATCCGCCTGATCAGCGGCCAGTCGCCGTTCTGCGAGACGTTCTTCACCAACGTGCGCGTGCCCAAAGAGAATTTGGTCGGGCAGGAGGGGCAGGGCTGGACCATCGGCACGCGCCTGCTCCAGCACGAGCGCAACTCGCTGTCGGGCGGCAGCGGTTCGGCGAGCAGGATGAACGCGGGCAAGACCGTGCCCGACATTGCCAAAAAATATCGCGGCACCGATGCCGAAGGCCGCATCGCCGACGCCGACCTGCGCACCCGCATCGTCAAGCACGAGATGGACCAGCGCGCGTTCGCGCTGACGCTGCGCCGCGCCGCGCTGGAGGCGAAGGGCAATGCCGGGCCGTCCGCCGCGACCTCGATCATGAAGAACGTCGGCGCGCGCATCACGCAGGATCGCGCCGAGCTCAACATCGAAATCATGGGTATGCAGGGACTGGGCTGGGAAGGCGAAGGCTTCAGCGAGGAAGAGCTGACGCAGACCCGTTCCTGGCTGTGGGGCAAGGCGGTGTCGATCTACGGCGGCTCGTCCGAGATCCAGAACAACATCGTGGCCAAGCGCATCCTGGGGATGCTCGACCACCAGTAATCACGAGGTAGGTGCGGCGGCATCGTATCGCCGCGCCCGGAGAGGGCTGGGTCGAGGAAGCGGACGCGACAGAACGTCCCTTCCTCCCCGGCTTGGCTCCTTCATCCACCATCGCCGCGACCGCTATCGAGGACACGACACATGGCCGCTTTGAACGACGAACAGGTGATGTTGCGCGATATGGCGCGCGAATGGGCCGACAATGAGAGCCCGGTCACCGCCTTTCGTAAATTGCGCGACGCCGCGCCTGCGACCGGCTTCGATCCCGAGGCGTGGAGCGCGATCGGCCAGATGGGCTGGGCCGGCGTCGTCGTTCCCGAGGAGTTCGGCGGGTCTGCGTTCGGCTATCTCTCGCTCGGCCTCGTCGTCGAGCAGCTCGGGCGCAACCTTGCCGCCTCTCCGCTGTCGTCGACCGCGGTGGCGGCGAGCGCGATCGTGATGGGCTCGTCCGACGCCGCCAAGCAGGAATGGCTGCCCAAGCTCGCCAGCGGCGAGGCCATCGCCACGCTCGCGATCGATGAAGGCGCGACGCATAGCCTCGACGTGCAGACAACGGTCGACGCGGGCAAGCTGACCGGCACCAAAGCGTTTGTCGCGGAAGGCGACGGCGCCGACGTGTTCGTGGTCGCCGCGCAGGACGGCTTGTACCTGGTTGCGAAGGGTGACGGCGTCACTGTCTCGCCGCGCGTAATGGCCGACGGACGTAGCCACGCCGAGGTGCGCTTCGACGGCGCGGCGGCGGAGAAGCTGGGTGGACCCGAGTTCACCGCGCAGGTCGCCGATCGTGCCGCCGCGATCACGGCCGCCGAAATGCTTGGCATGGCCGACAGCGCGTTCCACCAGACGCTCGATTACCTCAAGCAGCGCGTGCAGTTCGGTCAGGTGCTGTCCACCTTCCAGGCGCTCCAGCATCGCATGGCGAAGATGCTGACGGAAATCG
The DNA here is from genome assembly GCF_013328205.1 of Sphingomonas hominis. Lineage (GTDB taxonomy): Bacteria > Pseudomonadota > Alphaproteobacteria > Sphingomonadales > Sphingomonadaceae > Sphingomonas > Sphingomonas hominis. Next base: position 750,012 of record NZ_JABULH010000001.1, read on the forward strand.
AGCTGATGCGCTCCACGGTCGAAGGCGCGCTGGAGGCGATCGACGCCGGTCGCTCCGACGTCGACCAGGCGGTGAGCCTGGCCAAGGCCACCGCGGGCGAGGCGCTGCGCCTTGTCAGCCGCGAGATGGTGCAATTGTTCGGCGGCGTCGGCATGACCGACGAATATGATGCCGGCCTGTACCTGAAACGCGCCGCGGTGCTGGAGGTGATGTGGGGCAACGCCGCGCATCATCGTGACCGTTTCGCGCGGTTGAACGGTTACTGATAATCTCCATCAAGCACTCGGTACGCAATAAAAGGACATATAGCAGGGAAACTGTCTTGATCTGATCGGCCCGATCCGGTTTACTCGAACATACGGTACGGAGCGCACAACCGCCCGGCCGACAGGAGAGGATCAGATGGCAAGGCATATGCTGTTGTCCGCGTGCGCGGTCGCCGCCTTTATCGCCGCCGGCAGTGCCGGCGCGCAAACCACCACGCCGGACGGTGCTGCCGAGGCGGCACCGGTCCAGTCGACCAGCAACGTCGATTCCACCCCCGCCGACATCGTCGTCACCGCACAGGGCCGCGCGCAGGTGCTGGCCGACGTGCCGGTCGCGATCTCGGCGGTGAACGCCGAGAGCCTCGCGCTGTCTGGCGCGAACGACATCCGCCAGCTGAACCAGCTCGCGCCGTCGCTGCTGGTGTCCTCCACCGGATCGGAGGCGAACGGTTCGCCACGCATTCGCGGCATCGGCACGGTGGGCGACAATCCGGGTCTGGAAAGCTCGGTCGTCGTATTCATCGATGGCGTGTACCGCTCACGCTCGGGCATCGGCCTCAACGAACTGGGTGAGATCGACCGGATCGAGGTGCTGCGCGGCCCGCAGGGCACGCTTGGCGGGCGCAACTCCTCGGCCGGTCTGATCAGCATCATCAGCGTGAAGCCGAGCTTCACCTTCGGCGCGAACGGCGAGGCGACCTACGGCAATTACGACTTCGTGCGTCTGGCCGGCGGTGTGACCGGCCCGATTGCGGGCGACACGCTCGCCGCGCGGCTCGACGGCGTCTACGTCAAGCGCGACGGTTTCTACCGCGACACGAACAACGATCGCCGCATCAACGACCGCGACCGTTATTTCCTGCGCGGGCAATTGCTGTTCGAGCCGACCAGCGACATCTCGCTGCGGTTGATCGGCGATTACACCAAGCGCAAGGAAGCATGCTGCGCCGCGACCTACGTCGACCGGACGGTCAATCCATACATCGGCAATCTGAACGAGCCTGCCACACCGCTCGCCACCAACCTTGCTGGCGGCAACAACATCGTCAACGTGCTGCGCGACCTGGGTCAGAACCTGGGCGCGTTCAACCAGGGCTACAGCCGGAACGTGTCGGTGTCGCGCGGTCGCGGATACGACGGCGAGACGCAGGACTACGGCTTCTCGGGCCAGCTCGATTGGAAGTTCGGCGACACCAACCTGACGTCGATCACCGCCTACCGCGACTATTACAACGAGCAGGGCAGCGACACCGACTACGGCACTGTCGACATCCTCTACAACGCCAATGACGGCAACAACCGCCGCCAGTTCAAGACCTTTACCCAGGAAGTGCGGCTGAACGGCAGCCTGTTCAACGACAAGCTCGACTGGCTGATCGGCGGCTTCTACGTCAACGAGAAGTTCCGCGGCAAAAGCAACCTGCGGTTCGGTTCGCAATATGGGCGTTTCGCGACCTGCCGCATCATTTCGGGTGGCGGTCTCGCCGCGCTTTACGCGCCGAACAGCGCCGGTTGCGTCGCACCCGGCGTCGGACCCGCTACGCTCGCCGCCGCGGGTGGGGCGGATGTCGCCGCGGGTTTCCTGACGCTCGACGGCATCAACGATCGCGGATCGACGATCGATCGCTACAACCAGAACATGGAAAGCTTCGCCGCTTTCACGCACAACATCATCCACGTCACCTCGAACATCGATCTGACGCTGGGCCTGCGCTACACCACCGAGAAGAAGCGCTTCTCCGCGACGTTCGGCAACGACAACACCGGCTGCGTCGCCTTGCAGCAGACGCTGACCGATGAGGCGAACATCACCGCGGCGCAGATCGCGGCGGCACCCGGGCTCGCCACGCGCCGCGCACTGGCGCAAGCGCTGATCGGGCTCGGCTGTCAGGGCAATTCCACCGCCGAGCTGAACGGCGTCAGCATCCGCGATCGCCGTTCGGAAGATCAGTTCACCGGCACCGGAATCCTGTCGTGGAAGCCGATCGACGACCTGCTCGTCTACGGCAGCTACTCGCGCGGCTATAAGGCGGGCGGGTTCAACTTCGACCGTTCCGCGCTCAAGGCGCCGCTGCAACCCGCCAACGGCCAGATCACGACCAGCTTCGCATCGCTCGGCGGCGCGCAGGCACTGGTGGGCGGGCTCCAGTTCGAGCCCGAGAAGGTCAACGCCTTCGAGATCGGCGCCAAATACGCGACCGGCCCGTTCTCGCTGTCGATCGCCGGCTTCCGGCAGGAGTTCAGCAGCTTCCAGCTCAACACCTTCGACGGCACCGTGTTCATCGTGCAGAACGTCAACGGGTGCACCAGCAGCCTGAACGGCGCCGACCGCGACCAGAGCACCTTCGCGACCGCACCCAACTTCAACGCTGCCGCCGCCGCCTCGGGTGCCTGCGCGCGCGACGACGTCGGCTACGGCGTCGTGTCGCAGGGTGTCGAGTTGGAAGCGACGCTGGTGCCCGCGCGCGATTTCCGCTTCACCGCGGGCTTCACCTATGCCGACACCAAGTTCCGCAACAATCTGGTCGGCTCGAACAGCGGCGCGCCGCTCAACCAGGCGTTGCGCAAGCTGCCGGGCGACAATCTGTCGAACGCGCCGCAGGCGGTGGTCACCGCTTCGGCGGCATGGACGCCCGACCTCGGCAGCACCGGCTGGTCGCTGCTGTTCTACGGCGACACCCGCCTGACCGGCGACTACAACACCGGCTCCGACCTGTTCCCGCAAAAGGAGCAGGACGGGTTCGCGCTGGTCAACGCGCGCGTCGGCTTCCGTGCGCCCAACAACCGCATCTCGGTCGAGCTGTGGGCGCAGAACCTGCTCAACAAGGATTACGCGCAGGTCGCCTTCAACTCGCCGTTCCAGCAGGGCGCGAACACCGCCACCTTCCAGGATCCGATCTATCCGGGCGGGCGCCAGTTGTTCTCGCAATTCCTGGCCGAGCCGCGCACCTACGGCGTGACCCTGCGCGGTCGTTTCTGATCGCGTAATCGTGACTTCGCGGCGTCGCACAACTCCCGTGCGGCGCCGCGCTTCGTTGTTGATTAGTCGCTTATCTCAAGGCCGTGTCGTTTCGCGCCAAACTATTGTGACGCAACGTTTCGGCGCGATAAAGCGACTGGCTTACCATCGCCGCAGCCGCTAGCCTCCGGCAAAGATAACAGGAGAGCAGTTCGGTGAAACTGGACCGTCCCGAGATCGCCGACACGCTGGCGCTCAAGCGCCGCGGCTGGACGCTCGCGCTGCTGACGCTAACCTATTTCTTCAGCTTCATGGACCGGCAGATCCTCGCGATCCTGTTGGAAGCGATCAAGGCCGACCTGAAGCTGTCCGACACGCAATTGGGGCTGCTCTCCGGCCTGGTCTTCGCCATATTCTACGCGACGCTCGGCATTCCGATCGCGCGTCTGGCCGACCGGACCAGCCGCAAGCGGATCATCGCGATCAGCCTGGCGGTGTGGAGCGCGATGACCGCGCTGTCGGGCTTCGCGCAGAATTTCACGCAATTGATGCTGGCGCGTATCGGCGTGGGCGTGGGCGAGGCGGGGGCGGGGCCGCCCAGCCACTCGATCATCGCCGACCTTTACCCGCCGGAGAAGCGCGCGTCGGCGATGGCGATCTACTCGCTCGGCGTGTTGCTGGGCGGCGGGCTCGGCATGATGATCGGTGGCTTCGTCGCGCACGCGTACAATTGGCGCGTCGCGATGATGGTGGTCGGCCTGCCAGGCGTGGTGCTCGCGATTATCGTGTGGCTGTTCATGGCCGAGCCGCGCCGCGGCTTGTCCGACGCGCAACGTGCGATGGATGCGCCCGCCGCCATGCCGTCGCTGGGCGACGGAATCGCCGCGATGTGGCGCGATCCCGTGGCGCTGTATCTCGTTGCCGCGGTCACGATTACCTCGCTGGTCGGCTACGCGCTGACCGGCTGGGGGCCGAGCTACATGCAGCGCTCGCTCGGCTTCTCCATGCTGGAAGTGTCGAAATACGTCGCGCTGCCTGCCGCATTGATCGGCTCGACCTCCGCGCTGCTCGGCGGTGCCGCCGCCGATCGCGCCGCCAAGCGCTACGGGCTTCACGCGCAGAGTTGGGTGGTGGCGGTGTTCAAGGTCGTCGCCTTCCCCTTCGCCGTCGGCTTCTACTTCGTCGACGATCCCCGCTTCGCGCTCGCCAGCTATTTCATCGCCGCCTTGTTCGCGGGTGCCTATCTCGGACCGACCTTTGCGCTGATCCAGCATCTCGCGCCGATCCGGTTGCGCGCGGTCTGGGCTGCGCTGACGCTGCTCGTCATCAACCTGATTGGTCTCGGGCTCGGGCCGTTCCTGGTCGGCAAGCTGAGCGACCACCTGCAACCGAGCTACGGCACGCAGTCGCTCCGCTGGGCGATGCTGTGTGTCGCACTGCTCACCCCGCTCGCGATCTTCGCTTACTGGCGCGCGGGCGTCGTGATGCGGCGACGCGACGCCACCGCAACTTTGTAACCAAAGTGGCCGTTTATTCGTGGTTTCCTTAATGTAGGAAAGGGTGGTAACGAGCGCGTTCATCACTGCTGGGGGGCGGGGGCGATGAGCGAAGCAGTTTCACCGGTACAATATTGGCAGCCGAGCGCCGCGCTGGCGCCCTACGTCACAGGATATCATTCCTTCCACGCGGCGCTGCCGCCGGGGCTGACGCTCAAGGACGTGTTCCTGCCGAGCTGGCCCTCGATCCGGGTGTCGTTGCACGAGAGCCCGCCTTGGTCGCTGCGCATGGGGCCGCGCACCTTCGACCCGATGCCAGAGGTGGCGTTCATCGGCCCGACCAGTTGCGCGGGTTACCTGTCGACGCAGGGCGGAACGATGGTGGGCGTCGGGATCAAGCCGCTCGGCTGGGCGCAATTGTTCGGCGGCGATATCTCGAAACACGCCAATCGCGTCATTCCCTTGTCGCACCTCGACTTGGGTGCCGATCAATTGCACGACGCGCTGAATGCCGCCGACACGCCAGAGCAGGCGTTTACCCGCTGGCTCGAGGCGCGGCTGCATCGCCGACCGCCCGCCGATCCGCGGATCGCGCAATTGTTCGCGATACTCGAACAGGGGGAGGAGACGCGGATCGACGTGATCGCCGAGATGCTCGGCATGAACCCGCGCGCCCTGGCGACGATGACGCGGTTGAGCTTCGGTTTCACGCCCAAGCTGCTGCTGCGCCGCACTCGGTTCACGCGCGCGCTCAATGCGTTGCTCGCCACACCGGACCAGGGTGCCAGCGTGCTCGAAGCGACCGGCTATTACGATCGCTCGCACCTGCTGCGCGACAGCCACCTGTTCCTCGGCTGCTCGGTGCGCGAATTCACGCGTCGCCGCGGCCCGCTCAACCAAATCGCGTTGCGCGTGCGCGAGAAGGTGCTCGGTCAGCCGGTCTGAGGAAGCCGAACCGCACCCGTTACAGCGCGCGGTCGTCGAACATCCCGAACATCAGCGTGGAGGCGTAGAGCGCGGCGGCGCGCTCGCGCGGCATCGACCACGCCCATTTGCGCATGTCGAACGCGGCGTTGAGCAGCGCCATCATCGCCTGCGCCGCGATCAGGCTGTCGACCGCGCGGATCGTGCCTTCGGCCACGCCGTCGCTGATCGTGCCGGCGAAGCGCCGCGCGATCCGGTTCGATCGCTCGACCATCGCCGCGCGCGTCTCGGTCGGCAAACCGCTCAGCGCGGTGGTGCGCAGTAGCGGGCCGTGCTCGGAGAATTGCACGTCGAGCAGCGTCGCCACGGTGTCGCACAACCGCTGCCACTGTGTGCCGCCGCGCTCGTCGGCTTGGCGCTGCGCCGCCGCAATCGTGTCGAAACTGCGCCGATAGCAGGCGGCGACCAGATCGTCCTTGGCGTCGAGGTGATGATAGAAGCTGCCCTTGGTGACGTTCAGCTCCGACGCGATCCGCTGCACGCTCGCCCCGCGATAGCCGAGTTCGTTGATCAACCGCGTCGCCGCCAGCAGGAACGCCTCGCGCCCGGGTACCGGATCGTCGTGGCCCAGCGCGATCGGGTGCGGCGACCACGCCGCGGCCGGTCCGGCGACGCCGTGGCGGAACAGGTCGATCAACCGCTCGCACGCGCGCGGCCATTGGTCGACGTCGTAGCGCGGCAGCCACACCGGCATCCAGAACGTGTTCTCCAGCAGCACGTGCGCGCGCGCGCTGGCGAGATCGGTCCGCGCGCGGTTGGTGGCCGGACCCCAGAGCAGCCGCGTGCGGCGGAACACCTCGCGCCACCCCGCCATCAGCTTGGTGCGCACCGGGTCCTCGGTCGCGCGCAGGTCGGACAGGACGGCGAACTGCTTTTCCTCGCCGCGCTCAATGCGCGCGAGCCGTTCCATGTTGAGCCGGAGGTAGGTCGCGACGCGCTCGGCCGGCGTGTCGGCCAGCATCGCCTCGTCCAGCATCCGCAGCAGGTAATCGAGCGTATACTCGAACGCGGCGGCGGCCAGATCCTCCTTGCGTTTGAAATAATAGGTGACGCTGGTCGTGTTGAGCCCGACGCGACGCGCCACGTCGGCGAAGGTCATGCCCTTCGCGCTTTGCTCGTTGATCGCCTCGGCGGCGGCGGCCAGGATCGCGTCGCGCTTCTCGCGAAAACGCCGCGTGCTGGTGGTATCGTCTACTCGGGTGTCCCCCATCGCCGGACTGTAGCAAAAGCTTTTCGAAGAAACAGTCCCTTTGTGCGGGCGTCCGCCGTCAACTCGTCGCAGCGATAAACGGCGCAATCAGGCGCTTTACCGAATAACCGGTATGGCCTAGACCCGCGTCAAACGGATCAAGGCGGAGGGACGAGATGGATTTCACCCTGAGCGAGCGCGAGACCTATTTTCGCGACCGCGTGAAGGCGTTCATCGACGCCGAGATCGCACCGCGCAATCACGAATATCACGAGCAGTCGCACACCGGCGACCGCTGGAAAGTCATTCCGGTGATCGAAGAGGTCAAGCAGAAGGCCAAGGCCGCGGGCCTGTGGAATTTCTTCATGCCGCCGCATTCGGGCCAGCATCACGTCGACGAGACGTTCGAGTTCGAGGGCACGCAGCTCACCAACCTCGAATATGCGCTCTGCGCCGAGGAGATGGGCAAGATCGGCTGGGCGAGCGAGTGCTTCAACTGCTCGGCGCCCGACACCGGCAACATGGAGGTGCTCCACCGCTACGGTACGCTGGAGCAGAAGGAGCGCTGGCTGCGCCCGCTGATGAACGGCGAGATCCGCTCGGTCTTTCTGATGACCGAGCCGCAGGTCGCCTCGTCCGACGCCACCAACATCGAGACGCGGATCGAGCGTGACGGCGATCACTACGTCATCAACGGGCGCAAATGGTGGTCGTCGGGCGTCGGCGATCCACGCTGCAAGATCGGCATATTGATGGGCAAGACGAGCTTCGAGGGCTCGCGTCACCAGCAACAGAGCCAGGTGCTCGTGCCGATGGACACGCCCGGCGTCGAGATCAGGCGCATGCTCTCGGTTTACGGCTACGATCACGCGCCGCACGGCCACGGCGAGGTCGTGTTTACCGATGTTCGCGTGCCAGTCGAGAACGTGATCCTGGGTGAGGGCCGCGGGTTCGAGATCGCGCAGGGGCGGCTCGGGCCGGGCCGCATCCACCATTGCATGCGCACGATCGGTGTCGCCGAAACGGGGATCGAGGCAATGGCCAAGCGCCTCGTCAGCCGCGTCGCCTTCGGCAAGCGGATCGCCGATCATAGCGTGTGGGAGGAGCGGATCGCGCGCGCGCGGATCGACATCGAGATGACGCGGCTGCTTTGCCTCAAGGCTGCCGACACGATGGACAAGGCGGGCAACAAGGCGGCGCAGCTCGATATTGCGATGATCAAGGTGCAGGCGCCCAGCATGGCGCTCAAAATCCTCGACGACGCGGTGCAGGCGCACGGTGGTGCCGGCGTCTCGGACGATTTCGGCCTTGCGCACGCCTGGGCGAGCCAGCGCACCTTGCGCCTCGCCGACGGTCCCGACGAGGTCCACGCCCGCTCGATCGCGCGGAACGAGTTCGGCAAATATGCCGAGTGGAAGATCGATCGCCCGTCGAACGATCGTGGCACCGTCGTCACCAGCGGCGACATCGGCGTCAGCCGCTGACCGTCATGCCTCGCGCCGGGCGCGGCGCGGGGCACCTGTTCGCTGCCGGCCAGATGCCGGGGCACGTCATGAGGTGAGGGTGGGGTCATGAAAGCCGCCGTTCTGTTCGAAACCAAGTCGCCGCTCCAGATCGAGGACGTCGACGTCGCCAAGCCTCGCGCGCACGAGGTGCTGATCCGCACGCTCGCTTGCGGCGTCTGCCGTTCCGACCTCCACTTCGTCGACGGCGCCTATCCGCACCCGCTCCCCGCCATCCCAGGCCACGAGGCGGCGGGCGTAGTCGAGGCGGTCGGCGACGAAGTCCGCACGGTGAAGCCCGGCGACCACGTCGTCACCTGCCTGTCGGCCTTCTGCGGCCATTGCGAATTCTGCATCACCGGGCGCATGTACCTGTGCGTCTCGGGCGAAACACGCCGCTCGTCACGCGACGAGCCGCGGCTGCGGCTCGCGAGTGGCGGCAGCGTGCAGCAGATGCTCAACCTGTCTGCCTATGCCGAGATGATGCTGGTGCACGAGCACGCCTGCGTGTCGATCGACCGCGACATGCCGCTCGATCGCGCCGCGCTGATCGGCTGCGCGGTGACGACCGGCGCGGGCGCGGTGTTCAACACTACCGACGTGTCGCCGGGCGAGACGGTGTGCGTCGTCGGCTGCGGTGGCATTGGGCTCGCCGCGGTCAACGCCGCCAAGATCGCAGGCGCGGCCAAGATCATCGCGCTCGATCCCGTGCCGGAGAAACGCGCCGTCGCCGAGAAGCTCGGCGCGACGCACAGCTTCGATCCGATGAGCGACACTGCCGTGGCCGAGGTGGTCGAGCTGACCAAGGGCGGCGTCCACCACGCGATCGAGGCGGTCGGCCGCCCGCAATCCGCCGCGACGACCGTCGGCGTGCTGCGTCGCGGTGGCACCGCGACGATCCTGGGCATGATGCCGCTCAGCGAGAAGGTCGGCCTGTCGGCGATGGACCTGCTGTCGGGCAAGCGGCTCCAAGGCGGGATCATGGGCTATAACCGGTTTCCGGTCGACATTCCGCGATTGGTCGACTTCTACATGCGCGGGCAGCTCGACCTCGACACGATCATCGCCGATCGCCTGCCGCTCAGCCAGATCAACCGCGCCTTCGACGAGCTGCGCAAGGGCGACACCACCCGCAGCGTGATTGTGTTCGATCAATGAGCGAGCTGCAGACCGACATCGCCGAGCGCGACCGGCTCGACACCGACCGGCTGTCCGCGTGGATGCGCGCGCACGTGCCCGGTTTCGACGGGCCGCTCAGCTACGCCAAGTTCTCGGGCGGTCAGTCGAACCCGACCTACAAGCTGACGACGCCGGGTGCGAACTACGTGCTGCGCCGCAAGCCAATGGGTGACCTGTTGCCCAGCGCGCACCAGGTCGACCGCGAGCACCGCGTCATGGCCGCGCTTCACCCCACCGGCTTCCCCGTGCCGCGCCAATACGGGCTATGCGAGGACGCGGGCGTGATCGGCTCGGCCTTCTACGTGATGGAGATGGTCGAGGGGCGAACGATCTGGGACGGCGGCATGCCCGGCCTCACGCCCGACCAGCGCCGCGACCATTATCACGCAATGATCGACACGCTCGCCGATCTCCACAACACCGATTACCAAGCCACTGGCCTCGGCGACTTCGGTCGCCCCGGCAATTATTTCGAGCGCCAGGTCGGCCGCTGGACCAAGCAATATCGCGGTGCCGAGACCGAGCACATGCCAGCGATGGAAACGCTGATCGAGTTCCTGCCGCGCACCTTGCCCGAGCAGACGCGCACCTCGATCGTCCACGGCGACTACCGCGTCGACAACATGAAGTTCGCGCCCGGCACCGATCCGCGCGTGGTCGCGGTGCTCGACTGGGAATTGTGCACGCTCGGCGACCCGACCGCCGACCTGACCTATTTTCTGATGAGCTGGGTGACCGAGCCCGAGGGGCGCTCGGGCGTGCAGGGGCTGACCGGGCCCGAGACGGGCATCCCGACGCTGGAGGAGATGGTCGAGCGCTATTGCGCGCGCACCGGTCGCGATGGCTTGCCGCAGCTTGACTGGTATTTCGCCTTCAACCTCTTTCGCCTCGCCAGCATCGTGCAGGGCATCAAGAAGCGCTTCCTGATCGGCACCGCCTCCAACGCCCGCGCCGAGGAGACGAGCGCGCGCGTGCCGATGCTCGCCGACGCGGCGCTGATGTTTGCCCGCCGCGCTGGCGCCTGACCACTAATAGGGGACGAGAATGTCGCTGTTCGATCTGACCGGCAAGGTCGTGCTCATCACCGGTTCCTCGCGCGGGATCGGCAAGGCCTCCGCGATCGCCTGCGCCGAGCAGGGTGCCAAGGTGGTCATCTCCAGCCGCAAGCAGGACGCGTGCGACGCCGCGGCGGGCGAGATCAACGCGCGCTTCGGCGAGGGCACCGCGATCGCGGTCGCGGCCAACATCTCCGACAAGCAGGGCCTGCAGCATCTGGTCGACGAGACGCGGCGTGCATTCGGCCGCATCGACGTGCTGGTCTGCAACGCCGCCTCCAATCCTTATTACGGTCCGCAGGCCGGCATCGCCGACGATCAGTTCCGCAAGATCCTCGACAACAACATCATCTCTAACCATTGGCTGATCAACATGGTGGTGCCCGAGATGAAGGAGCGGCGTGACGGCTCGGTCGTCATCGTCTCCTCGATCGGTGGCCTGCGTGGCTCCACGGTGATCGGTGCTTATTGCATCAGCAAGGCCGCTGACATGCAGCTCGCGCGCAACCTCGCGCACGAATACGGCCGCCACAACATTCGCGTGAACTGCATCGCGCCCGGCCTGATCAAGACCGACTTCGCCAAGGCATTGTGGGACGACGAGGCGGCGGTCGCCGAGCGCAACGCCACCACGCCGCTGCGCCGCATCGGCGAGCCCGAGGAGATCGCCGGCGCGGTCGTCTATCTCGCCAGCAAGGCGAGCGCGTTCATGACCGGGCAGACGATGGTGATCGACGGCGGCGTCACGATCTGAGTCGGGCTGGAAGCAGGGCAGGGAAGGACAACGACATGGCACGCTTCACCGATAAATCGATCATCGTCACCGGCGCTGGCTCTGGTATCGGCCGCGCCGCGGCAACATTGTTCGCCGTCGAGGGCGCGCGCGTGGTCGTCGCCGACGTGAGCGAGGGCGCTGACGCCACCGCACAGATGATCCGCGACGCCGGCGGCACCGCGGAGGCAATCCGCATGGACGCGGGTAACGAGGACGACGTGATCCGCACCGTCGCGCTCGCTTGCGACAAGCATGGCGGGCTCGACGTGATGTTCGCCAACGCGGGCATCTCCGGCGGCATGGCCAATATCTTCGACACCGACGTGTCGCTCATCACCGAAGTGCTGCGCGTCAATCTGATCGGGCCATACCTGGCGGTGAAGCACGCCGCGCCGAAGATCGCGGAGCGTGCCGCACAGACGGGCAGAGGCGGAGCGATCATCCTGACCGCCAGCGTCGCGGGCATCCGCTCGGGCGCGGGCTCTCCCGCCTACTCCGCGTCCAAGGCGGGCGTCATCAACCTGGCGATGGTGTCGGCGCAGCAGCTCTCGGGCGCGAACGTCCGCGTCAACGCGATCTGCCCCGGGTTGACCGAGACGGGCATGACCAAGCCGACGTTCGATTACGCGCGGGATGCAGGCAAGACCGATCGCCTCGGCCGTCTCAATCCCCTGCGCCGCGGTGCGCAGCCCGAGGAACTCGCCAAGGTCGCGTTGTTCCTCGCCAGTGATGACGCCAGTTACGTCAACGGGCAGGCGATCGCGGTCGACGGCGGGCTGTCGTCGAGCCATCCGGTCACCAAGCAGGAATATGGCCGCACCGCGGTGTGACATCGGAACGGCTGCGCAACCAGCGGGTTAACATGGGTGAAGAACAAAGGGGCTTCACCTATGACCGATCCGATCCGCTATTCGTCCGACCTCGAAGACGTGCAGCCCGACGAGGGCGAGACGGTCGAGCAGCTCAACGAGCAGTTCGACATCATCCTCAAGACCACGCATGAGGATTACGGCCACGCCGTCCGCTCGGTCCATGCCAAGGCGCACGCGATCGTCGAGGGGACGCTGACGATCCACCCCGACCTGCCGCCCGAACTCGCGCAAGGGTTGTTCGCGACGTCCGGCGAGCATCCAGTGTTCATGCGCTTCTCGACCAATCCGGGCGATATCCTGAGCGACGCGATCTCGCTGCCACGCGGGCTCGCGATCAAGGTGATGAATGTCGACGGCGCGCGGCTGCCCGGCGCGGAGGGGCGCACGCAGGACTTCGTGATGGTCAACGGACCCGTGTTCCAGGCGAAGACGGCGGAGAAGTTCCTCGGTAACCTCAAACTGCTCGCACGCACCACAGACAAGGCCGAGGGCGCGAAGATCGCGCTGTCCGCGGTGCTGCGCGGCGTCAACGCGGCGCTGACTGCGGTGGGCGTGGAGAGCGCGGCGGTCCGGTCGATGGGCGGGGCGCCCAACGTCGATCCGATCGGCGAGACCTATTACAGCGCGGTGCCGTTCCGCTACGGCGATTACGTCGCCAAATTCTCGCTCGTGCCGGTCTCGCCTGGCCTGAAGGAGCGCACGGGGGCGATCATCGACGCGTCGGGCCGTCCCAACGCGATCCGCGAGACGCTACAGCAGGAGCTGCGGGATATCGCTGGTGAATGGGAATTCCGCGTCCAACTCCAGCGCGACACTGACAAACAGCCGATCGAGGACCCGACGGTCGAGTGGAAGGAGCAGGACGCGCCCGCGATCACCGTCGCAACGATCCGCACCAAGCCGCAGGACAGCTGGAACGACGCGCGCGTTCAGCGCGTGAACGACGAATTGCGGTTCAGCGTCTGGACCGGCCTCGCCGCGCACCAGCCGCTCGGCAACATCAATCGCTCGCGCCGCGACGTGTACAAGCACAGCGCCAACTTCCGCGCCCGCGCCAACGGCTGCCCGATCCACGAACCCGCGTGAGTGGCGGGGCACCTCAACGCTCGATCACCCTCCCACCGTCATCCCGGACTCGATCCGGGACCCCTTCTGCCTTACCGCTGGAGAACTCCGAAGCTCAGAAAGGCACAATGCGGGGTTCCGCTCGCGCGCAATGCCTAGCGGCACCTCTTGCACTCTAGCGATCAAGCTCTCCGTTTGAGACCGCAACCGCCCCGCCGCCCTTACCGCTGTCCTACATGCCCGCATCATGTCTTGGCTCACCCGGGACCAGCAGGCGAGAGCGCAATGACAGGCGAAGTGGAGGCAAAGTGGAAAAACGTTGGTGAACCTCCACTTCCTCCACTTCGCTCGCCCGGCTGCGTGTCACGCGTTCTCAGCACGCAAATGCAAGCCTCGACGATTACACGTTTTCCGCTACCCTCGGGCTCAATGACAAGCCGACCATCGCACACCCGTCACTTCACTTCGACTCATACCGAATCATGCCCGGTTGGCCGCCGACAGCACCGCGCGTACGCTCGCGGTCGCGATGTCGGTGTCGATGCCTACACCCCAGACCACGCGGCCATCCGCCGTCCGGCATTCCAGATACGCTGCCGCCTGCGCACCCGCGCCGTGGCCGATCGCATGCTCGGCATAGTCGATCACGTCGAGGTCCGGGCCAGTGGTCTCAGCCAGCGCCGCAACGACGCCCGAGATGAGGCCGTTGCCACGACCCGAGATCGACCGTTCCTCACCGTCAACCGCGACGCGACCGACGAACAACCGATCGCCTACCGCACCCGTTTCCTCATAGTCGCGCAGCACGAAACGGTCCTGCTCGCCCGGCAGGTAGGTCGCCTCGAACCGCTCCCAGATGTCAGCCGCGTTCAGCTCGCGGCTCGTCTCGTCCGCCATCGCCTGCACATGCCGGCTGAAATCCGCTTGCAGCCGCTTGGGCAGCCGCAACCCTTTGTCCTGCTCGATCACCCAGGCGACGCCGCCCTTGCCCGATTGCGAGTTGACGCGGATCACCGCCTCGTAACTGCGCCCGAGGTCGGCGGGGTCGATCGGCAGGTACGGCACTTCCCACAATCCGTCATTCCGCGCCGCCTGCGCCGCGAAGCCCTTCTTGATCGCATCCTGGTGCGAGCCCGAAAAGGCGGTGAACACCAGATCCCCGGCGTAGGGCGTGCGCGGGTGGACGGGCAGGTTGGTGCAATAATCAATCGTCTTCACGACGCCATCGATGTCCGACAGGTCGAGCCCCGGGTCGACGCCTTGCGTGTACATGTTGAGCGCGACCGTCACGAGGTCGCAATTGCCTGTCCGTTCGCCATTGCCGAGCAGACAGCCCTCGACCCGGTCGGCACCAGCCATCATCCCCAGCTCGGCCGCCGCGACGCCGGTGCCGCGATCATTGTGGGTGTGGAGCGAGATCACCACCGCGTCGCGGTTCGGGATATGCCGCGCGAACCACTCGATCTGGTCGGCGTAGACGTTGGGGGTCGCGCACTCGACCGTCGCAGGCAGGTTGAAGATGATTGGACGCTCGGGCGTGGGGCGCAGCACGTCCATGACGCCAGCGCAGACCTCGACCGAGAAATCGAGCTCGGCGGTGGAGAATGTCTCGGGGCTATACTCGAACTGCCAGTCGGTGCCGGGGCGCTTCGCCGCTTCGTCGCGCAGGATCTTCGCGCCCTCGATTGCGATTCCGCGCACCTCGTCGCGCGACATGCCGAACACGATCCGCCGCCACGCCGGGCTGACCGCATTGTAGAGGTGGACGATCGCGGTGCGCGCGCCCTCCAGACTGCGGAAGCTCGTTTCGATCAGGTCTCGGCGCGACTGGGTCAGCACCTGCAACGTCACGTCGTCGGGCACACGTCCGGAGCGCACCAGGCCAGAGATGAAGTCGAACTCTGTCGCACCCGCGCTGGGAAAGCCGACCTCAATCTCCTTCAACCCCACCTTCACCAACAGGTCGAAGAAGCGCGTCTTCTTCTCCGCGTCCATCGGATCGATCAGCGCTTGGTTGCCGTCGCGCAGGTCGGTCGACAGCCAGCGCGGCGCGCGGGTGATCGTCTTGCTCGGCCAGGTGCGGTCGGGAATGTCGATGGCGGGGAAGGGGCGGTATTTGGTCGATGGATCGCGCAGCATGGCTCAGCTCTCTGCTTGGGGAGTGTCGGCTAGGCCCTCAGGCGCGGGGTGCGCGAGCGACGCGCACAAGTCGAGGTCGCGCCTAAGGGCGCGTAAGTCGAAGAAGGCGCCTAGCCGAGATCATCGTGCGTCGTTCTGCCGCGCATGCGCCGCGCTGTCCACCCCGCATGTAGCGCGCTTCGGTTCACGAAAACGACGTTGCTGCTCGGGCAATCTACTTAACCTGGATGCAAGCATTCACCCTTGCCTAACTTCTCGGGTCTAGGCCGTCGGCAAGGAGCCTTTGCCATGCTGCAACTCGTCTATATTTCGTCGGTCGCGAGAGCCGCCGACCTCGCCAGCATCCTCGCGGTGTCGCGGATCAACAACCGTCGCGACGGGATCAGCGGGCTGCTCTACTCCGACGGCGTGCGCTTTCTCCAGGCGCTGGAGGGGCCGACGCTCGCGGTCGAGACCGCCTACGCGCGGATCAAGCAGGACCCACGACACAATGCGCTCGTCATCCTGTCGCGACGCGAGGTCGCCACGCGCGAGTTCGGCGACTGGGCGATGGCTGAACGACGCGTTGGTGAGGAGGGCGACCAATTCTGCGCGCGCATCGATCGGCTGCTCGCGAACACCGGACCCAACGTCCGCGCGACCTTCGACAGCTTCATCAAGCTGCGTCGCGCGGCGTGAGAGACACGGGCGGCCTACGCCCCCCGCGCCGACCAATCAGGCGGTGAAGGCCGCGTGGATCGTCAGGTTGACCGTGTCCGACACGACCGGCGCGTAGGCACCGACGCCGAAGTCGCTGCGCTTGATCTGCCCCTTGGCGGTGAAGCCGAGGTTAAGCTTCTTGCTCATCGGATTGTCGCCGGCGCCGACGAAGGTGACGTCGAGCGTCACCGGCTTGGTCTGGTCCTTGATCGTCAGATTGCCGGTCATCGTCGCACTGTTCGCGCCCTTAGGTACGATACGGGTCGAGACGAAGCGCGCAGTCGGATATTGCGCAGCGTTGAAGAAGTCGGCCGACTTGAGATGCTTGGCGAAGCCCGCTGAAGTCACCGATAGATCGTCGACGTTGAACGAGATGTCGACCTTGGTTGCGGCGGGCTTCTTCGGATCGATCGTGATCGAACCGCCGCTCGCGCCGAACTGCCCTTCGAGTATCGAGAAGCCCATGTGGTTGACCTGCCAGCTGACCTGCGTGTGCGCGGGGTCGACCTGATAGGTGCCGGCGGGGACACGCGAGGCGATCGGCTGTCCGGGCTGCTGCGGCGTGGTCGCGATCTGCGCGAGCGCGGGGACGGACATGAGCGCCAATGTGGCGGCGGCGAGATGACGGATGCGCATGGTTGAGGAAGACTCCCTGTTGATCGGGTGATCCAACCACAGCCGCGCGATCAAGGGAATATGTCGCGCCCGAAACGGTCGGTTTCGCTCGCCCTCAGTCGTCGTCGAGCTCTTTCGAGCCCTGCGGCAGAATGTCGTATCTGATCCGAACCCACACGCCGAGCATCGGCTGGCCGCCTTTGCGTGGCGGGCGAATCAGGAACTGCCACGCCGCCTGACGCACCGCGCCGGCGATGCGCGAGCCCGGCGTCTCACCCAACTCGCGGCAATCCTCGACGTGGTAGCGCGCGATCGTGCGGCACGCGACCACGCCCCAGCCGAGCTTGCCGGCGGGCAGGTAGGTCGACATCTCCGCGCGGGTCGGCTTGCGATACCATTCGGCGGCGTACATCGGCTCGCCACCCGGACCCGTGCCGATGCTCGGATCGCCGCCCGCTTCGCCCGCCGAGGCGGTCTGCGTGCCGTCGCCCGTTCCCGCGGTGCCCTTAATCTTGCCGATGTTCGAGGCGGCATAGTCCGATTGGCTCAGCATGATGACGCCGGGCAGATGAAGCGTGACCGGCGGCGGCGGCACGACCGGCGCTTCGCGCGGCTCTGTCACCGGACGCGGCTCCGGCGTGGCAGCGGTCGGTGAAGCCGCGCGCGTGCGCTGCACCGATCGCTTGCTCGTCTCTGAAGATCCAAGTGGGGTCACGTTGAAGGTCGACAGCCGCCGCCCGTCGCCCGGTTCATGTCGCTGGTAACCACCCATCCCGAGCAGCGCGAGAATGATCGCCGCCGCGATGCCGAGCGCCATCGCCCAGGACGCCGCGCGTCCGCCGCGCGAGGCGCGCGCGTCGTACGACAATGACCGGTACGACGCCGCACTCATGACGAGCCGCCCCTACGCGCACGTACGCGCCGCGGCAACCGGGCCGGGGCGCGTTTTCGTGACCGTCAGTTCCTGGCCTTGTCGACCAGCTTGTTGGCACCGATCCACGGCATCATCGCGCGCAGCTCTGCACCAACCTTCTCGATCGGGTGCGCGGCCGCGGCCTTGCGCGCGGCCTTGAGCTCGGGCTGCCCCGCACGGTTATCGAGCACGAAGTTCTTGACGAAGCGGCCCGCCTGAATGTCGGCTAGCACGCGCTTCATCTCTGCCTTGGTCTCGTCGGTGATGATGCGCGGACCCGTCGTGATGTCGCCATACTCGGCGGTGTTCGAAATCGAGTAGCGCATGTTGGCGATCCCGCCCTCGTACAGCAGGTCGACGATCAGCTTGGTTTCGTGCAGGCACTCGAAATAGGCCATCTCGGGCGCGTAGCCCGCCTCGACCAGCGTCTCGAACCCCGCCTGGATCAGGTGGGTAATGCCGCCGCACAGCACCGCCTGCTCGCCGAACAGGTCGGTCTCGCATTCTTCCTTGAAGTTCGTCTCGATGATGCCCGAGCGTCCGCCGCCGACCGCGCTGGCGTAGGCGAGTGCGAGATCATGCGCGTTGCCGCTCGCGTCCTGCTCGACCGCGATCAGGCACGGCACGCCGCCGCCGCGGACATATTCGGAGCGCACGGTGTGGCCCGGGCCCTTCGGCGCGATCATGATGACGTCGATGTTGGCGGGTGCCTCGATCAGCCCGAAATGCACGTTCAGCCCGTGCGCGAACGCAATCGCCGAGCCCGCGCGCATGTTGCCCTTCAGATCGTTCTCCCAGATGCCGGCCTGATGCTCGTCGGGCGCGAGGATCATGACGAGGTCGGCCCAGGCCGCGGCCTCCTTGTTGCTCATCACGGTGAAGCCGGCGTCCTCGGCCTTCTTCGCAGTCGACGAGCCCTCGCGCAGTGCGATCGCGACATCCTTGACACCCGAATCGCGCAGGTTCTGCGCGTGCGCGTGGCCCTGGCTGCCGTAGCCGACAATCGCGATCTTCTTGCCCGTGACGAGGTTCAGGTCGGCGTCCTGGTCGTAATAGACACGCATGGTAAGCTCCCTTTGATCGTGGAAAGCAGCGCCGGATCGAGGCGCCGCGAAAGTGTCAGGCGGCGTCCTTACCGCGTGAGATCGCGACCACCCCGGTGCGCGCCACCTCGATCAGGCCAACCTCCGCCATCAGCTCGACGAACTTGTCGATCTTCTCGATGCCGCCTGTGACCTCGAACACGAACGACGAGGTGGTCGCGTCGACGACGCGCGCGCGGTAGACGTCGGCGAGGCGCAATGCCTCGATCCGGTGGTCGCCGGTGCCGCGTACCTTGACCAGCGCCAATTCGCGCTCGACGTGCGGGCCCTCGGCGGTCAGGTCGTGGACGCGGTGGACCGGCACCAGCCGGTCGAGCTGCGCGACGATCTGTTCCAGCGTCGCCGGGGACGCGCTGGTGACGATCGTGATGCGGCTGACCGCCTTGTCGGCCGTCACCTCGCTAACGGTCAGGCTCTCGATATTGTAGCCGCGCGCGGTGAACAGCCCGGCGATGCGCGCCAGGATGCCGGGTTCGTTGTCGACGATGACCGCCAGCGTGTGCCGCTCGGCCTTTTCCTCACGAATATGCATGATGGTCCTTCTGCGCGCCCGGCCAGGGCGGAGGCAATCGTTGAGGGCAGGAAATCAGACGAGCGCGCGTGCCTCGTCGTCCATCGTGCCCGATACCTCGTTCGCCTGCAGGATCATGTCGGTGTGCGCCGCGCCCGAGGGAATCATCGGGAAGCAATTGGCGAGCTTCGCCACGCGGCAGTCGACCATCACCGGCCCGTCATAGGCGAGCATGTCGGCGATCCCGGCGTCGAGCTGATCGGGGCGTTCGATACGGATACCCTTCCAGCCATAGGCTTCCGCCAACCGCACGAAGTCGGGCAGCGAATCGGAATAGCTCTCCGAGTAGCGGCTCTCGTAGGTCAGCTCCTGCCACTGGCGCACCATCCCCATATATTCGTTGTTGAGGATGAAGACCTTGATGGGCAGCCGGTACTGCGTCGCGGTGGCGAGCTCCTGAATGTTCATCTGGATCGATGCCTCGCCCGCGATGTCGATGACGAGCGCGTTGGGGTTGCCCAGTTGTGCGCCGATCGCAGCGGGCAGGCCGTAACCCATTGTGCCGAGCCCGCCGCTGGTCAGCCACTTGTTGGGTAACTCAAACCCGAAATATTGCGCCGCCCACATCTGATGCTGGCCGACCTCGGTGGTGATGATCGGCTGGCGCTGGTGCGTCGCCTCCCATAACGCCCGCACCGCGCGCTGCGGCATGATCTCACCGTGGAAGCCGTTCGGCTCGTCTTCGGGAAAGGCGAGGCAATCCTTCGCGCGCCACTCGGCAATTCGTGCCCACCACGCCGACAGATCGGGCTTGGCGTATTGCCGCGATTTCCACACGCGGATCATGTCCTCCATCGCGCGCCCGGCGTCGGCGACGATGGGCAGATCGATCCGCACCGTCTTGTTGATGCTCGACCGGTCGATGTCGACGTGGATCTTGCGGCTGTTGGGCGCGAAGGCGTCGAGCCGACCCGTAACCCGGTCGTCGAATCGCGCGCCGATGTTCACGATCAGGTCGGCCTGGTTCATCGCCCAGTTCGCCTCGAACGTGCCGTGCATCCCGAGCATCCCCAGGAACTGCGGCGACGAGGCGGGATATGCACCCAGCCCCATCAGCGTCGAGGTGACCGGCGCACCGGTGATCCGCGCCAACTCGACCAGCAACTGCGCCGCCGCTGGCCCTGAGTTGATGACGCCGCCGCCGGTGTAGAGCACCGGTCGTTCGGCCGCTGCCATCATGTCGACCGCCTGCTCGATCGCCGTCCGGTCAGCCTTGAGCGCGGGGCGATAGGTCTTGTGCTGGATCGGGCCGGGCTTGCTGTACGCCGCGGTCGCGACCTGCACGTCCTTGGGGATGTCGATCACGACCGGACCCGGCCGCCCCGAAGTGGCGATGTGGAACGCCTCGTGGATCGTCGCGCCCAGGATCGCGGGGTCCTTCACCAGGTAATTGTGCTTGGTGCAGTGGCGCGTGATGCCAACGGTGTCGGCCTCCTGGAATGCGTCCGATCCGATCAGGTGCGTCGGGACCTGACCGGTGATGACGACCATCGGAATCGAGTCGAGCATCGCGTCGGTGATGCCGGTGATCGCGTTCGTGGCGCCCGGTCCGGAGGTGACGAGCACGACACCGGGTTTGCCGGTCGAGCGCGCATAGCCTTCCGCCGCGTGCGTCGCGGCCTGTTCGTGGCGGACGAGGATGTGCTTAATCTTCTGCGAACGAAAGAGCGCGTCGTAGATCGGCAGAACCGCGCCACCGGGATAGCCGAACACGACCTCCACGCCGAGATCGACCAGCGCCTCGACCAGGATGTCCGCTCCGCTTCGCTCAACCACAACTCAACTCCCGTGCTGGTGCGGGACGCAGCCCGCTGAGTGGCGGCGCGCTAGGCTATGTAAAGTTGCGCGTCAACCAGACTACATGAAATAAAATTGCGGATGAGGCATGCTGATGCGGCGCCATTTGGGTGGCGGCTGGTTACGAAACCAAGTGTATTGGCGCTTGGCGTACTGTCGCGTAGCAAGCTGCGCGCGTGTGATGGCGTCGTTGCGGCTGATCGTGCCCGCCAGCATGGCGGCAATCTCGGGCACCCCGATCGCGCGCCGAACGGGGGCGTCGACAGACACGTCGTCGCGGGTCAGCAGGGCGGCGACTTCCTCCACCGCTCCTTCCTCGAACATCGCCTCCAGCCGGCGATCGCAGCGGGCGAACAGGTCCTCGCGGTCGGGCAGCAGCACTGCGGCCGAGAGCGCAACACGGTCGCCGATCCCGCCGGCGCGCTGCTCCTGCCAATGCGTCAAGGGCTTGCCCGTCGAGCGCACCACCTCCAGCGCGCGCGCCACTCGTATCGTGTCCGCGGGCGCGAGCCGAGCGGCAGCGGCCGGGTCCTCGCGTATGAGCGCCGCGTGCGCGTCGGCCACCGGTAGCACGCGTACCGCGGCGCGGATGTCCGCGTCGATGTCGGGCACCGGCGCGATGCCGTCGAGGAGCGTGCGCAGGTATAGCCCCGTTCCGCCGACCAGCACCGGAACGCCGCCTTGCGCATGCACCGCGTCGATCGCCTTTGCCGCATCGCTGGCCCAGCGTGCGGCCGAGCATGCCTCCGCCCCGTCGACGTAGCCGAATAGCCGGTGCGGCACGCGCGCCTCGTCTTGGATCGAGGGTCGCGCGCTCAGCACGCACAGGTCGCGGTAGACCTGACTCGCGTCGGCGTTGATCACGGTACCGCCGATCGCCTCCGCCAGCTCGATCGCCAGCGCGCTCTTGCCGCTCGCGGTCGGCCCTGCGATGAGCGCGACACTCGGGTGCGGACTTGGGCGCAGATTAGGGGGCGACACGATGTTCACGGCAACGCTGATAGCAGCGGGGCGGCTGACCCCCAACACGCTGGCGGACGCGCGCGAGCGGTTGGCGGCGGCGGACTGCACGCCGATGACGCTCGCCTGGATCGACGAGGGGGACGCGGCTGACCTTACCTTTGGTTCGTCGCCCGACGCTGCCCGCGAAGCGCTGGAGAACGCGTTCCACCGCATCGACGTGGTCGTGCAGCCGGCCGAGGGTCGTGCCAAGCAACTGCTCGTCGCCGACATGGACTCGACCATGATCACGGTCGAGTGCATCGACGAGCTCGCCGATTATGCCGGGCTCAAGCCGCAGATCGCTGATATCACCGAGCGCGCGATGCGTGGCGAGCTCGATTTCGAGGCGGCGCTGGACGCGCGCGTCGCGTTGCTGCGCGGGTTGGACGAGGCGGCGATCGACCGCTGCCGTGCCGAGCGGGTCACGCTGATGCCCGGCGCGCGGGCGCTGGTGCGAACAATACGTGCGCGAGGGGGCATGGCGGTGCTGGTGTCGGGCGGTTTCACCCGCTTCGCCGAGCCGGTCGCCGCCGAGATCGGCTTCGATCGCGCCATCGCCAATGTGCTGGAGATCGCGGACGGCCACCTGACTGGCACCGTCGCGCGCCCGATCGTCGGCGCCGCGACCAAGAAGGCGACGCTGCTCGAGTATCGCGCCGCGCTCGACCTTCCCGACACCGCGACGCTCGCGGTCGGCGACGGCGCCAACGACCTGTCGATGATCGAAGTCGCCGGGCTGGGCGTCGCCTACCACGCCAAGCCGATCGTCGCGGCGGCGGCGATTGCGCGGATCGACCACAACGATCTGACCGCATTGTTGTGGGCACAGGGCATCCCCCGAGCCGAATGGGTCGACTGAGCGGACGCGCTCGCGCCCGCCCGAGCACGCATCATCCCGCCAGCGCCGCCTTCACCAGCCCGCTTGCCTTGCTCATGTCGAGGTTGGCGGCGTGGCGCGCCTTCAGCTCGGCCATCACGCGGCCCATGTCCTTCATGCCGCCCGCGCCCAGCTCGGCCTTGATCGTCTCGATTGCCGCGCGCGTCTCGTCCTCGCTCATCTGCTGCGGCAGGAAGCGCTCGATCACCGCGACCTCGGCCTCTTCGCTCGCCGCCAGCTCCTCGCGCCCGCCCTTGCGGTACATGTCGATCGACTCGCGGCGCTGCTTCACCATCTTCTGCAGCACCTCGACCACCAATGCATCGTCGCCGGGGGTGCCAGGTTCGGGCGCGTTGCCGGTGCGCGCCTCGATGTCGCGGTTCTTCACCGCCGCCTGGATGAGGCCGATTGCGGCGCGGGCTTCCTTGTCGCCCGACTTCATGGCGGCGATCTGGGCTTGCTTGATGTCGTCTCTGATCATGCACTCGCGATAGCGCGCGACGGCTCGCTAGGCGAGGGGGTTGGAGACGGCAGGCACGCGCGATCGGTTGACGAACGGGGGCGGTGGCACTAGCGGGCGGGGCTTAGCGACATCGCAGACTTTGACCAGGAGTGCCCGCCGATCATGGCCGACGCCAAGCCTTCGCACGCGCCAAAACCAGACGGCGCCACCGGCGTCCTCGTGCTCGCCTCGGGTGAGGTCGTCTGGGGTCGCGGCTTCGGCGCGGAAGGGCAGGCGGTGGGCGAGGTGTGCTTCCACACCGCCATGACGGGCTATCAGGAGATCATGACCGATCCGTCGTTCGCGGGGCAGATCATCACCTTCACCTTTCCGCACATCGGCAACGTCGGCGCCAATCCTGACGACATCGAGGCCGACGCACCGCACGCGCTAGGCATGATCGTGCGCGAGGACGTGACCGCGCCGTCGAACTTCCGCGCGGTCGAGAACTTGGACGGCTGGATGCGCCGCCACGCGCGCATCGGCCTGTCGGGCATCGACACGCGCGCGCTGACCAGGCGCATCCGCGCCGGCGGCGCGCCCAACGGCGTCGTCGCGCATTCGGCCGCGGGCCAGTTCGACCTCGACGCGCTGCTCGACATGGCGCGTGCGTGGCCGGGGCTGGAGGGGATGGACCTCGCCAAGACGGTCTCGACCGAGACGCATTACGCCTGGGGTCAGACGCGTGAGGGCGGGCCGTGGCGGCTCGGCTTCGGCTATGGCGCGCAGGGCGACGATGAGCGCCCGCACGTCGTCGCGATCGATTACGGCAGCAAACACAACATCTTCCGCAACCTCGTCCATGCTGGCGCAAAGGTCAGCGTGCTACCCGCGACCGCCACGTTCGAGCAGGTAATGGCGCTGCAACCCGACGGCATCTTCCTGTCGAACGGCCCCGGTGACCCCGCCGCGACCGGTGAATATGCGGTGCCGGTGATCCGGCAGTTGCTCGACACGCAGCTGCCGCTGTTCGGCATTTGCCTCGGCCACCAATTGCTCGCGCTCGCGGTCGGCGCGCGCACGACCAAGATGTTCCAGGGCCACCGCGGCGCCAACCACCCGGTCAAGCGCGTCGGCCCTGACGGCACTACCGAGCAGGTCGAGATCACCAGCATGAACCACGGCTTCGCGGTCGAACGCGACAGCCTCCCCGCCAACGCGCGCGAGACGCACGTGTCGCTGTTCGACGGCAGCAACGCGGGGCTGGAGCTGACCGATCGCCCGGCGTTCTCGGTACAGTACCACCCGGAGGCGAGCCCGGGGCCGCAGGATAGTCTCTATTTGTTCGAGCGGTTTGTAGGGATTATTGGGAAATGAGCTTGCCGCCTTGGTCACCTAAGCTTGACCCTTTCCCAAAGAAAAACATCATGACTCCGATCGGTGCCTTGGCACTTGGCGTCTTCGTTACTGCCATCGCAGGCGCGGTACATGTCTGGCCATCTGGCTTGAGTTGGGCGTTATTCATAGTTGCTAGCATTGTATTGGCTGTCGCCCTCTGGGCATATGTCTACTTTGCGATCACGGCTCCGGATCGGTTGCAAACTGAGGATTATAGAATTCAGAAAGAGGTGGTGGCGCGTCTGCCGGATACGATCATCATTGATCCTCTGAAGCTGCCGCCATCAGATGCGAAGCTTGTCACCCATGTTCGAGAGAATGAAGATGAGTGATCCGCAACTCTACTCTATGACCGTCATGTGGAATGGTATCGAGGATGTTCAGCAGCAGCTGCTAGCGTTTATTGATGAGAGTAAGAAAATACAATCTTGGAATAAGCCGTTTGACGGGCTGTTCCTAATCGCATCGTCTTCATCATCAGAAGAAATTGCGCAATCGATATTCAAGTTTCTGCAAGGTGTATCTCCATTTATCATTAGTAAGCTTGAGCTAGGACAAAACTTTGGAACTTTGCCGGAGCAATCATGGCAGTGGTTCAAAGAGCAAGGGTTCAAAAAAGAGTCATAATGCCTAAACGCACCGACATCTCCACCATCCTCGTCATCGGCGCCGGGCCGATCGTCATCGGTCAGGCGTGCGAGTTCGATTATTCGGGCACGCAGGCGATCAAGGCGCTGCGCGAGGAGGGCTATCGCATCGTCTTGGTCAATTCGAACCCGGCGACGATCATGACCGATCCCGATCTGGTCGGCAGCGACGGTGCGACCTACGTCGAGCCGATCACGCCCGAAGTCGTCGCGCGCATCATCGAGAAGGAGCGCCCCGACGCGGTGCTGCCGACGATGGGCGGGCAGACCGCGCTCAACACCGCGCTCGCGCTGTTCCGCGACGGCACGTTCGAGAAGTTCGGCGTGCAGATGATCGGTGCTGACGCCGACGCGATCGACAAGGCCGAGGATCGGCTGAAATTCCGCGACGCAATGGACAAGATCGGGCTGGAAAGCGCGCGCTCGGCGATCGCGCATACCGAGGCCGAGGCGCTCGCGGGGCTGGAAAAGGTTGGCTTGCCCGCAATCATCCGCCCTAGCTTCACGCTCGGCGGCACCGGCGGCGGCGTCGCCTACAACCGCGAGGAGTTCCTCGACATCGTCCGCAAGGGGCTCGACGCTTCACCGACGACCGAGGTGCTGATCGAGGAGTCGCTGCTCGGCTGGAAGGAATATGAGATGGAGGTGGTCCGCGACCGCGCGGACAATTGCATCATCATCTGCTCGATCGAGAACGTCGACCCGATGGGGGTGCACACCGGCGATTCGATCACGGTCGCGCCCGCGCTGACGCTGACCGACAAGGAATATCAGATCATGCGCAACGCGAGCATCGCGGTGCTGCGCGAGATCGGGGTGGAAACGGGCGGCTCGAACGTCCAATTCGCGGTCAACCCGAAGGACGGCCGCCTGATCGTCATCGAGATGAACCCGCGCGTCTCGCGCTCGTCGGCGCTCGCGTCGAAGGCAACCGGCTTCCCGATCGCCAAGGTCGCGGCGAAGCTGGCGGTCGGCTACACGCTCGACGAGATCGAGAACGATATCACCGGCGCCACGCCCGCGTCGTTCGAGCCGACGATCGATTACGTCGTCACCAAGATCCCACGCTTCGCGTTCGAGAAGTTCAAGGGCGCGGAAGCCGTGCTGTCGACCGCGATGAAGTCGGTCGGCGAGGTGATGGCGATCGGGCGCAACATCCACGAATCGATGCAGAAGGCTTTGCGCGGGCTGGAGACGGGCCTGTCAGGGTTCAACCACGTCGATCGCCTGATCGGCGCGCCGCGTGCCGAGATCGAGGCGGCGCTCGCTGTCGCCTCGCCCGACCGGCTGCTGGTCGCCGCACAGGCGCTGCGTGAAGGCTTTACCGTCGCTGAGGTTCACGCGATCGCAAAGTACGATCCTTGGTTCCTCGAACGCATCGCCGAAATCGTCGCCGCCGAGGCCGAGGTGATGGAGAACGGCCTGCCGATCGACGCGGCCGGCATGCGCCGCCTGAAATCGATGGGGTTCAGCGACAAGCGGCTCGCCTGGCTCGCGCTGCAATCGGCCAATCTGCGCGGCATGAGCCGCGGCATCGCGCGCGGCTCGGGGCTGATCCACGAGGCGGTCAAGGCGATGACCGGCGGCGTCACCGAGGATGAAGTGCGCGCGCACCGCGTCAAGCTCGGCGTGCGCCCTGTCTTCAAGCGTATCGACACCTGCGCGGCCGAGTTCGACGCGAAAACGCCCTACATGTACTCGACCTACGAGGCACCGTCGTTCGGCGAGCCCGAGAACGAGGCTCTGCCGTCGGATCGCCGCAAGATCGTCATCCTGGGCGGCGGACCCAACCGGATCGGGCAGGGGATCGAGTTCGATTACTGCTGCTGCCACGCCTGCTTCGCGCTGGCGGATGCGGGGTTCGAGACGATCATGGTCAATTGCAACCCGGAGACGGTGAGCACCGACTATGACACGTCTGACCGACTCTATTTCGAGCCGCTGACCGCCGAGGACGTGCTCGAAATCCTCCACGTCGAACAGTCACGCGGCGAACTCGTCGGCGTGATCGTCCAGTTCGGTGGGCAGACCCCGCTTAACCTCGCGCGCGCGCTGGAGGCGGCGGGTATCCCGATCCTCGGCACCGCGCCCGACGCGATCGACCTTGCCGAGGACCGCGAGCGCTTCGCCGCGCTCGTCAACAAGCTCAAGCTGTTGCAGCCATCGAACGGCATCGCGCGCAGCCGCGACGAGGCGATCGCAGTCGCGCACCGCATCGGGTATCCCGTGCTGATGCGCCCGAGCTACGTGCTCGGCGGCCGCGCGATGGAGATCGTCGACAGCGACCAGCAGCTCGACGATTACATCCAGACCGCGGTGCAGGTGTCGGGCGACTCGCCCGTCCTGATCGACCAGTATCTGCGCGACGCGGTCGAGGTGGACGTCGACGCGATCTGCGACGGCGATCAGGTGGTGGTCGCGGGCGTGCTCCAGCACATCGAGGAAGCCGGCGTCCACTCGGGTGACAGCGCCTGCTCGATCCCGCCTTACAGCCTGTCGGCGGAGATCATCGCCGAGATCGAGCGCCAGACCGAGGCGCTCGCGCGCGGGCTGAACGTGGTCGGCCTAATGAACATTCAGTTCGCGGTGAAGGACGGGCAGGTGTACCTCATCGAGGTCAATCCGCGCGCCAGCCGCACGGTGCCCTTCGTCGCCAAGGCGATCGGCGCGCCGATCGCGAAGATCGCCGCGCGGGTAATGGCGGGCGAGAAACTGCGAGACCTGCCGCCGATTAGTCGCAGCATCGACTATGTCGCGGTCAAGGAAGCGGTGTTCCCGTTCAATCGCTTCCCCGGCATCGATCCGGTGCTCAGCCCGGAGATGAAGTCGACGGGCGAGGTGATGGGGATCGACCGTGACTTCACCACCGCCTTTGCCAAGGCGCAGCTGGGTGCCGGCACCGTGCTGCCGAGCGCGGGCGCGGTGTTCGTCAGCGTCAAGGACAGCGACAAGCCGCTGATCGTTCCTGCCGCGCGCCAATTGGTCGATGCCGGCTTCACGATCGTCGCAACCACGGGGACGGCGGATTATCTGTCGCGTGCGGGCATACCGATCGAGTTGGTCAACAAGGTCGCGCAAGGTCGCCCGCACATCGTCGACCGGATCAAGGACGGCGGCATCGCGTTGATCTTCAACACGACGGAAGGGTGGCAAAGCCTGAAGGACTCGCAGCCGATCCGTGCCAGCGCGGTTAACGGTCGTATTCCGTATTTCACCACCGCATCGGCCAGCATCGAGGCAGCCAAGGCGATCGCGGCTAAGGCCGCGGCGGGTGCAACGACGCCGGGAAGCGGCGCGCTTGAAGTGCGCCCGCTGCAATCCTATTATTCGCAATCGCACAACTGAACCTCGGACATATAGTTTGATCGTGCGTGCGGCCTCGCAGGGGAGGCCGCTCGGGGGCGTTTGAAGGAAGTGACGCATGGCGACCGTTGAAAAGATGCCGATGCTGCAGGAAGGCTATGAGAAGCTGAATGCGGATTTGAAGCGTCTGAAGATCGAACGCCCGCAGATCGTCGACGCGATCGAGGAAGCGCGTGCGCACGGCGACCTGTCCGAGAATGCCGAATATCACGCCGCCAAGGAGCGGCAGGGCCAGATCGAGGCGTCGATCGCCGACATCGAGGACAAGCTCAGCCGCGCGCAGATCATCGACCCGCGCGACCTGTCGGGCGACAAGATCGTGTTCGGCGCGACGGTCACGTTGATGGACGAGGACGACAAGCCCGTTCGCTACCAGATCGTCGGCCAGACGGAGGCCGATGCGAAAGGTGGACGGATCAGCTACAACTCACCGCTGGGCCGTGCGCTGATCGGACGCAGTGTCGATGACGAGGTGGAAGTGACCGTTCCGTCGGGCGACCGGTATTACTTGGTGTCGAAGATCGAGTTTATCTGACTCAAGCCTGCCTGCATACGCGCTACGCTGAGTGGCCGTGCAGACGATTGTGGTCAGCTAGTATGTTGTTTTCAGCTCAGCGGATTCGAACGCAGAAGCTAACGTGTGAATGACTAAAGTCGGCGAGCGTCTTAAACGCTCGCCGACTTTCTTGATGCTTATGCCACTTCGCCGCCGAGCGTCGGCTCCAGCAGCCGATGCAAATGCACCACCACATACTTCATCTCGGCGTCGTCGACGGTGCGCTGTGCCGCACCGCGCCATGCCTTCTCGGCACTGGCGTAATCGGGAAAGACGCCGACGACGTCGATCGACGTCAGATCGTTGAATTCCAGCGTGCGCGGGTCGCTCACGCGCCCGCCGAAGACTAGGTGAAGCTTGCTCATGCGCGCGCCCTTAACGTCATCGGCGGGAAACGTGAAGGCTTAGGCTGCAGTCGAGGGCGTGGCCGATTGCTCGTTTGCCTGGCTCAGCTCTTTCTTGCCGGCGGACGCAGCCGCTTTGCCCGCCGTCGCGGCGGCGCCGGCCATATTCTGAACCAGCGTCTTCACCTGATCCTTCGCGCCACCCTTGGTCAGCCCGAGGTTCTGGAACTCGCTCTTGCCGGACTCACGCGCGGCGGCGAACGCGGCGACCGCCGTGGCGCCCAAACGCTTGCCGACCGGGGCAAGAAGTTCCTTCTCCTTCTGCGAGCGGGGCAGCACCGCACCAACCAGTGCACCGAGCGCGATGCCACCGGCGACGATCCCCAACGGATTCGCTTCGGCAACATGAGCGGTCTGGTGCGCCAGTTCGCGAGCCTTATCGCGCGACGTATCCACCGCATCGCTCGCGATCGTCACGACGCTGTCGACGCCTTCGCGAAGGCGACCCTGATGTTCATCGTGCCCGTTGTTCTTGTCGGTCATGTCGGTGATCCTTTTACGAGCGAATATATGATTATCGAACGTGCCTGAGATGCGCTGGTTGCGCTGCCGATGGCGGCCGCTTGATCAACCCGAGCGCGCGACCCAGCGGTTTCCGGCACAACAACACAATGAAGAGCGCCGCCCCGCCAGTGACAATCGACGGATTGCGCATTGCGGTTTTGATCGACGCACGCGCCATGGACTGCGCGCCCTCGGTCGCGCTGTCGACGGCCTCACGGGCGAGCTTCTTGGGTGCCAGCTGAACCTGGAGCTGCTCCACAGTCCCGTTCAGCCGTTCACGCGCCGCGGTGGCGCGTGCCTCTGCCGCGACGACGTCGGCCGGCGTCGTCATGCGGCGACCTTTGGCGTTAGGCGGTTCTTGCCGATTACGGCCAGCACGCCCGCCGTCACGAACACCAGGCCGACGACGATCAACGTCGCGAACCCGGGTCCCACCTTTGTCGCCAATGTCTCAATCAAGCCGACCAGCAGTGCGATGAGCCCGGCCAGCGCCAGCACACCAGCCACCGCGAAGAAGATCACGGCGGTCTTGTAGCGACCAACCGCTTCTCCGACCTTCGCCTTTTGCAAGGCGATCTCGGCGCGCGCCACTTCCTTGGCGTCGTCGGTCAATTGCGAGACAAGGCCTGCAACCCCCGGCGAGGGCGCTTCGTCGCGTACGCCGTCCGCCAGGCGGCGGATGGGCGTGACATTGCTGGGCTCGGTCATCGCCTTACGCGCCGCGCTGGTCGACGCTCGCCGAAACGAGCCGCGCTGCGACGAAGCCGAATGCGGCCGCGACGCCGACCGCGACGCCCGGGCTCTTCTTCACCAGTTCGCGTGCCTGATCGAACAACTCGTCCACGCTGGTTTCGTCGAGCGTGCTGGTGAACGACTGTACCTGATCCGCGGCACTGCGCGCATATTGGCCGTATTGCTGACCGAGCTTCTCGTCGACCTGGTCTGCCGCGTCGTTGAGCAACTGTGTCAACTGGCCGAGCGCGTCGGTTGCCTTCGTCTTGCCGTCCTCGGCGAACAGGCGCGCGCGGTCGGCTGCTTGGCCGCGCAAGCCCGACGCGCCCTGCTTCACCGTCTCGGTCGCCTCCGCCACCTTGGCCGACGCATTGTCGGCAACCGACGTTGCGCCCTTGTCGCCGTCGACCTGCGCGCCCGTGTCCTTCAGCGGAGCCGCGGGCTGGAACGACGTGTTCACGGGCGGTGTCTCGATGTCGCTGCTGGTCATCGGTGCCAAATCGTTGCGATCATTAGAGTCGGCCATCGTCGTCGATTCCTTCTTATGGTTTCGGCGTGAACCCCGCTCGCCGCCACCGGTTCCCTCGCGTTGCGGCATCGGTCGGCCGCCGCTAAGGCCGTCGCCACAAGCGTCGGCAACACAGGTAAGGGGACCGTTACGTGACCGCAATCATCGACATCCACGGGCGGCAAATCATCGACAGCCGCGGCAATCCGACGGTCGAGGTCGACGTGCTGCTGGAGGATGGCAGCTTCGGCCGTGCCGCGGTTCCCTCAGGCGCCTCGACCGGCGCGCACGAAGCGGTCGAGCGGCGTGACGGCGATAAGGGCCGGTGGGGTGGCAAGGGCGTCGATCAGGCAGTCGAGGCGGTCAACGAGGAAATTGCGGGCGAGATCGTCGGCATGGATGCCGAGGATCAGCTCGAGATTGATCACGCGATGATCGAGCTCGACGGCAGCGAGAACAAGGGTCGGCTGGGTGCCAACGCTATCCTGGGCGTGAGCCTCGCGGTCGCGAAGGCGGCGGCGGACGCGCGCGGCCTGCCGCTCTACCGCTACGTCGGCGGCGTCGCCGCGCACGTGCTGCCGGTGCCGATGATGAACATCATCAACGGCGGCGAGCATGCCGACAATCCGATCGATTTTCAGGAATTCATGATCATGCCGGTCGGCGCGCCGTCGCTGAGCGAAGCGGTGCGCTGCGGGTCGGAGATTTTCCATACCTTGAAGAAGGGCCTCCACGACAAGGGGCTGGCGACCGCAGTCGGCGACGAGGGCGGGTTCGCGCCCAATCTCGCCAGCACCACCGACGCGCTCGACTTCATCATGGCGAGCATCGAGAAGGCGGGTTACACGCCGGGCGACGACGTCATGCTCGCGCTCGATTGCGCCGCGACCGAGTTCTTCAAGGATGGCAAATACGTCATCTCGGGCGAAAACCTCACGCTTGAGCCCGGCGCGATGGCCGAATATCTCGCCGACCTCGTCGCGCGTTATCCGATCCTTTCGATCGAGGACGGCATGGCCGAGGACGATTTCGAGGGTTGGAAGGCGTTGACCGACGCAGTGGGCGGCAAGGTTCAGCTCGTCGGCGACGATCTGTTCGTCACCAACCCGAAGCGGCTTCGCGACGGGATCAAGCAGGGCTTTGCCAACTCGTTGCTGGTCAAGGTCAACCAGATCGGCACGCTGTCGGAGACATTGGAGGCGATCCGCATCGCCGAACGTGCGGGCTATACGGCGGTAATGAGCCACCGGTCGGGCGAGACCGAGGATTCGACGATCGCCGATCTGGCGGTCGCGACCAATTGCGGTCAGATCAAGACCGGCAGCCTCGCGCGCTCGGACCGGCTCGCCAAGTACAACCAGTTGATCCGCATCGAGGAAGAACTGGACAAGGTGGCGCATTACGCGGGCCGCGACGTGCTGCGCACGCGCTGAACCGTCTTGCCACGGCGGCGCATCTGCGCGATTTTCATGCGCGATGCGCCGCAAACAAACACCACCGATCGTTCTTCTCCGCCGGGCCGCGATGCCCGCCGCTGCGCTGTCGGTGATGGGGTTCTTCGGCGCCTATGCGGTGACAGGGTCGAACGGCATCTTCGCGCTGGGCGACTATAAGCAGCAGATTGCGGCGCACGAGCGGCAATATCAGCAGCTTGATCAGCAACGCACGATGTTGCGCAATCGAGTCGCGCTACTCGATCCACGGCACGCCAATCCCGATCTGGTCGACGAATTGGTGCGCAAGGAATTGAACGTCGCGCACCCTGACGAGGTCATTATCCCGTTGAAGTGATCGGGTCGGGGCTGCTTGGTACGGCCCCGACCGATCGTTCGTCAGCGCAGGAAAGTCAGCAGGTCCTGCGTCAATCGGTTGCCCTCGGTCGCGAACAGACCGTGCGGTGCACCGTCATATTCGACCAATTGGCTGTTCGCGATCCCCGCGGCCGCTGCCCGGCCGGCAGCGTCAATCGGCACCGTCTTGTCGTCAGTGCCGTGGAGGACCAGCGTCGGTACGCGGAATGCGGCGAGATCGGGCCGAAAGTCGGTGTGCCCGAAGCTTTCGGCGCAGGCGAGCGTCGGCTTGAGCCCGGCCTGCATCGCCAGCCGCCACGCCCAATCGATCGTCGCGCTGCTGACCGGGCTGGTCAGATAGCCTTCGCCGAAGAAGTCCTTGAAGAATGACTGGAAGAACGCCGGGCGATCCTTCTTGATGCCATCGGCGATCTCCTGCAGCTTGTCCTCCGGCGTGCCGTCGGGATTGTCGTCGGTCTTGAGCATATACGGCACCACCGACGAGATCAGTGCGGCCGAGACGACGCCGCGACCCCCGTGACGGCTCATGTAGCGCGCGACCTCGCCGCCGCCCATCGAGAAGCCGACCAGGCTGACGTTCTCTTCGGCGCCGGTTGCCTTCATCACGTCGGCCAGATCGTCGCTGAGCGTGTCGTAATCGTAACCCGACCATGGCTGGCCCGAGCGGCCGAACCCGCGTCGATCATACGCGATCGCGCGAAAACCTGCGTCGGCCAGGGCCTGCATCTGCGGGTCCCAGCTGTCGGACGATAGCGGCCAACCGTGGATCAGGATCACGGGTCGACCCGAACCCCAGTCCTTGACGTAGATGTCCGTCCCGTCGCGCGTCTTCACGTAAGGCATGCGGCTATCTCCAGCCTGTTGTTGAGCCGGATAAACGTGGATCAAGTCAGGGCGTTCCTGCCCGCTGGTGACGGTCAGCGCGCCTCGTCGGCCAGGAAACGTTCGACCCGATCGAGCGACACGGTCTTGTCGAGGTACGTTTGCCCGATACCGCGCGCGAGCAGGAAGGGCAGGGTGCCCGCCGTCATCTTCTTGTCGTGACGCATGTGCTCGACCAGCCGCGCAGCGGGTGCGGTGACCCGCGACGCGGCGAGCCCGTCGGGCAGCCCGCTCTCGCGCCAGTGCGCCGCGACCCGGTCGGCGTCCGCGCGCGTGCATAGCCCGAGTGCCGCAGAATAATCGAAAGCGAGCCCGCATCCCGCCGCCACCGCCTCGCCGTGCAGCAATCGGTCGGAGAAGCCTGCCTCCGCCTCCAGCGCGTGACCGAAGGTGTGACCCAGGTTGAGCAACGCGCGCTGGCCGGTCGTCTCGAACTCGTCCTCGCCGACGATCCGAGCCTTGGCGGCGACCGCGTGCGTGATCGCGTACACCCGGGCCTCGGGGTTGCCCGCGAGCAGCGCTGCGCCGTTCGCCTCGCACCAGGCAAAGAAGTTGGCATCGTCGATCAGGCCGTATTTGACCACCTCGGCATAGCCCGCACGCACCTGCCGCGCGGGCAGCGTGTCGAGCACGTCGGGGTCGATCAGCACGACGCGCGGCTGATGAAACGCGCCGATCAGGTTCTTGCCGGCGCGCGCGTTGATCCCGGTCTTGCCGCCGACCGAGCTGTCGACCTGGGCGAGCAACGTCGTGGGGATCTGCACGAAGCGGCAACCGCGTTTCAGGATCGCAGTCGCGAATCCGACTAGGTCGCCGATCACCCCGCCGCCCAGCGCCACCACATGGTCCTGCCGTTCGACTCCGAAGCCCAGCAGCGCGTCGCACAAACGCTCCAGCACCGCCCAGCTCTTGGTGCCCTCACCCGATGGCAGCACGACCTCGTGTGAGGCGATGCCGGCCTGAGCGAGCGAGTGGCGCAGCGTGTCGAGGTGCGGCGCGACATGCTCGTCGGCGACGATCACCACCGGCCGCGTGCCGACCAAGGGTGCAAGCTCGTCACCCGCGCGCGCGAGCAGCCCGCCGGCGATCCGCACCTCGTAGCTGCGCTCACCGAGTGAGACCGGCACCACCTTCATCGTCCAATCGCCTCCAGTATTGCGCGCACCGTGTGTTCGTGCGGTGCGTCTGCACTCGTCACCCTTAGGTTGGCGAGGCCGTAGAACGGGTTCCGCTTCGCGGCGAGATCGCGCAGCACCGCGCCCGCGTCGCGTCCGCGCAGCAGCGGTCGCGTGTCGCGCCGCCGCACCCGCTCGACTAGCACTTCGACCGGTGCGTCGAGCCAGATCGACAGCGCGTCCGCCAGGATCAGCGCGCGCGTGTCGTCGTTGATGAAGGCGCCACCGCCGGTCGCGATGACCTTGGGTCGGCCGTCGATCAGCCGCGCGATGACCCGCCGCTCGCCATCACGGAAATATGGCTCGCCGTAACGCGAGAAGATGTCGGCGATGGTCATGCCCGCCGCGTGCTCGATCTCGTGATCGGCGTCGACGAACGGCAGCTTGAGCCGGTTGGCCAGCCGGCGCCCCACTGTGGACTTTCCAACGCCCATCAATCCCACCAACACGATCGGCTGTCCCGTCCAGGCGGGTGTCACGGGCGGGCTATGCAACATGGCGAGGCGGGCTATACAGCGCACTTCGACGCGGGCGCCAGACCTTGCGCTCGGCGCGAGGGCGGCGCGGTCGGGTCACCGCTTTGTTCAGGGTACAAGATATGCGTTTGATCGTCTCGCTGCTGGTGGTTGTACTGCTGATCGTCGGCGCGCTGTTCTTCTTTGCCGGCCGCGCGACCGAGCGTCCGGTGACGCAGATCGAGAAGCCGGTCGAGCTCGGCAACCTTGCGGCTTAAACGCCTGCTGGCGGGCGCGGCGGCGGCAGCGATCGCGGCCACCGCGCTGGCGCAGGAACGTCCCGAATCGCTGCTCCCTCCCGGCTTCGGGCAGACACCGCCGCCCGCGCCTGTGCCGACGCCGACAGCGACGAGCACGCCCTCCGTCAGTCGTCCGGCGGCGCCCGGCACGATCCAGCCGCTGCCGGCACTGCCGCCACTAGTATTGCCCAGCCCCACACCGACCGCGTCCCCGACGCCGGATGCGGCGGCGCTCGCTTTGTATGAAATGCCCGCGTTCGCGCGTCGTTCGCTCACGCGGGTCGGGCCGATCGGTGCGGGTGAGGGCGGGGTGGCACCCGACGCGTTCGGGCGTGCGGATGGCCGCTATCTCGAAACGCTGATGCGGCGATTGTCGGCGCCGCTGCCCTCGCGCTGGTTGTCGATCGCGCTGCGTCGCCTGCTCGCCTCGCGCCTCGAGACGCCCGCGCACGTCAATGGCGCCGACTTCGCGGCCGAACGCGCGTGGCTGCTGCTGCGGATGGGCGAGTCGGTCGCCGCCCGCGCGGTCGCTCAGTCGGTCGACGCGAACAATGTTACGCCGAAGCTCGCGCAGGTGTGGATGCAGGCGTCGCTCGCCAATGCCGATCCCGCCGGGCTGTGCACGCTCGCCGAGCAGCCGCGCATCGCGGCGAGCGAGCGCGGTTGGGAAATGGCGCGCGCGATGTGCGCAGGGATGGTCGGAGAGCGCGCGCAGCCGCTGATCCAGCGTCTCCGTCGCCGTCGCGTCGCGACCGGCATCGACCTGCAACTGGCACAAAAGGTGGTCGGTACGGGCGCTGCCAGTCGACAGGCGATCACGATCGAGTGGGACCCGGTGTCGCAACTGACCGCCTGGCGCTTCGGCCTCGCGACCGCGACCGGCGTGACGATCCCCGACAATCTCTACGCCACGGTCGGTCCGCAGGTCTCAGGATGGCGCGCGCTCGCGCCCGCGATCCCGCTTGCCGATCGGATGGTCGCGGCCGAGCGGGCGGCGGCAATGGGGGTCCTCTCCAACGCCGCACTCGTCGACTTCTTCGCAGCCTCGCGCGAGTTGGAGGAAGCGCCGGCCGCGCTCGTGCAGGCGGCCAACGACCTGCAGGATGCCTATATCGGCACGGACCGCGCGACCCGGTTGAAGGCCATGGCGTCGTTGTGGGACGGCAGCGACACGCCGGCGGGTCGCTACGCGCGATTGATCCTGACCGCGCGCGCGGCGGGGCGTTTGACCGTGTTCGACGGCGTGGAGCAACCCGACCGGCTCGTCGCCGCGATGCTGTCGGCCGGGCTCGATCGCACCGCGATGCGCTGGCAAGGGCATGTGCCCGTCGGCGGTGACGCGTGGGCGATGCTGCTGCTCGCCAATCCCGACCGCTCGGGTGCCGAGTTCAACGATCTGGATGATTACGCGCCGGCGGGCGCGAACGCGGCGCGCAAGAAGCAGTTGTTCTTTGCTGCGATGGCAGGGCTCGGTCGCATGGCGCAGGACGATGTTGAGGCCGGGGCGCAGGCTCTCGACGTCCGTATCGGCGCGGCCGACGCCTGGACCCGCGCGCTCGATCGCGCGGCGGCGGATGGCCAGACCGGCACGGTGCTGCTGCTCGCCGCGGCTGGGATGCAGGCGGGCGACTGGGGCGGCGTACCGCCGGCTGCGCTGTACCGAATCATCGGTGCGATGCGCGCCGTCGGGCTGACCGGCGAAGCGCGCATGATCGCAGTCGAGGCGTTGACCAGGCTGTGAGGTCGCGTTGACCGCCGCTTCACGCGAGACGCGGTTGAGCGACCGCGATGCCATTGAGCGTTTCCTGGAGATGATGGCGGCGCAGTCGGGGGCCGCGCGCAATACGCTGTCCGCCTATCGCACCGACCTGCGGCTCGCCTCTGAGGTACTGAGCGGTGCGCTCGTCGTCGCCGATGCCGAGTCGCTCGGCCGCTTGGCGACGAGTTGGGACGCGTTGTCGCGCGCCACGATCGCACGCAAGGCCGCAGCCTTGCGGCGTTTCTTCGCCTTCTTGGTTGAGGAGGGCGATCTGACCGACGATCCGTCCTCCGCGCTGCCACGTCCCGGCAGCGATCGGAACCTTCCGCGCACGCTGTCGCACGACGACGTCGATCGCCTCTTCGCGGTCGTGAGCGAACGGTTAGGGCGCGAGCCTCCGCTAACCGCCGATCTGCGGCTCGCGGCGTTGATGGAGCTCCTTTACGGCTCGGGCCTGCGCGCGAGCGAACTGGTCGGGCTTCCACGGCTGGCGGTGCAGTCCGACAAGCCGTTCCTGATCCTAAAAGGAAAGGGGGGGCGCGAGCGGCTGGTCCCCTTGTCCGATCGCGCGCGCGCCGCGGTGGCGGCCTGGCGCGTCCATGTGCCGGTCGAGCAGCATTATTTGTTCCCCTCGGGCAAGACGCACATCTCGCGCTTCAGGCTGTTCCAGCTCGTTCGTGCAATCGCGGCGGAGGCGGGGATCGCACCCGATCGGATCAGCCCGCACGTGCTGCGTCACGCTTTCGCGACCCACCTGCTGGAGGGCGGCGCCGACCTGCGCGCGTTGCAGTCCATGCTCGGCCACGCCGATATTGCCACCACCGAGATCTACACGCACGTCGACCGTCGCAAGCTCGTCGAACTGGTCAACGAGCGGCATCCGTTGCGGGAGGCGCTCGTTGACGCTGGCGCGCGCGCGTCCTAACCGCCCGCGATGCTTAAATTCCTCGATTTCGAGAAGCCGATCGCCGAACTCCAGTCGCGCATCGACGAACTGCGCGATACCGGTGCGGAGGGCGGCGTAGACATCGCTGCCGAAGTGTCGCGGTTGCAGGCCAAGTCCGACAAGCTGCTGAAAGACACGTTCGCGCGTCTGACGCCGTGGCAGAAGACGCAGGTCGCGCGTCATCCCGAACGTCCGCATTTCAAGGATTATGTTGCCGGCTTGTTCAGCGAGTGGATGCCGCTCGCTGGCGACCGCGCGTTCGGCGACGATCAGGCGATCCTGGGCGGCTTCGCGACCTTTCGCGGCCGGCGGATCGTGGTGCTTGGACATGAGAAAGGCGATGATACCGCGACCCGGCTCCGTCACAATTTCGGTATGGGCAAGCCCGAGGGCTATCGCAAGGCGATCCGGCTGATGGAACTGGCGAACCGATTCGCGTTGCCTGTTGTCACTTTGGTCGACACGTCGGGCGCTTTTCCCGGCATCCAGGCGGAAGAGCGCGGTCAGGCCGAGGCGCTCGCGCGCTCGACCGAGACATGCCTGTCGCTCGGCGTGCCGCTCGTCTCGGCGATCGTCGGGGAAGGCGGATCGGGTGGCGCGGTCGCGTTGGCGAGCGGCAATCGTGTGCTGATGTTCGAGCACGCGGTCTATTCGGTGATTTCGCCCGAGGGTTGCGCCTCGATCCTGTGGCGCACCGCCGACAAGGCACCCGATGCGGCGGAAGCGATGAAGGTAACGGCGCAGGATCTACACGCGTTAGGTGTCGCCGATACGATCGTGCCCGAGCCGTTGGGCGGCGCGCATCGCGATCCCGCACGGGCGATCGCCAATTTGGGCGATGCGATCGAGCATGCGCTCGGCGATCTGGTCCCGCTTGACGCTACCGCATTGCGTCAGGCACGCCGATCGAAGTTCCTGGCGATGGGATGTGTTGGCTGATCAGCTTTTGTCGCTTGGTACGCTAACAGGGCAGCGAACCGTGAGGTTCGCTGCCCTGTTTGAGATTTAGGCGGTGGTCTTCGCCATCTCGGTGCTGGCCTTGGTGAAGGTCGCCTTCAGCTGGGTGCCCAGGCCCTGCATGGCGGCGATTGCGGCGACGGCGATCAGCGCGGCGATCAGGCCGTACTCGATCGCGGTGGCGCCCTTGTTGTTCTTCAGAAATGCACGAATCTGCTGCATGTCGATCTCCAGTGACTATTCGAAACTTCAGTTACCCGGCTGGTTTTCCGAAGTCCGGTAGCCAGCAACAGCTTCATAAATGCGGCCGAGTTGAAAAACTCTTAAGCCTCGAACCAGTTAGTGTGAGGCCGTTGATGCGGTCACACGCGTATGGATGTCGGACCACATGCGCTGCGTGACGTCCGCCAGCTGGACAATCGCAATGAAGATCACGAGCACGATGAAAGCCAGGATGAAGCCGTATTCGACGCTGCTCGTCCCGGCGCGCGCGTGTGCGACACGACGCAGGAACGTTACGATGTGCCCTATGCGGAACGGAGGTATCCTCATGGTACAAGGAGCTATCAGGTGAGCCTTAACGATCCATCCACATCGAAGCATGAAGAAACACGCGACGTTATGCCCACGATCGTCGTGGCGGCGGGATCGATCGACGCGGATGGACGCGTGATGATGCAACGGCGACCTGCAGGGAAAGCACACGCCGGACTGTGGGAGTTCCCAGGCGGCAAGGTTGAAGTGGGGGAGGCGCCCTCCGAAGCCTTGGTGCGGGAGTTGCGTGAGGAGCTCGGCATTGTTGTCGATGTGACGAGTCAATGCTCGATCGATTTCGCAGCGACTGAGCACGTGATCTTATTGCTGTTCGCGTGTCGTTGTTGGCAAGGAGACATGATCGCGTCGGCGGCGGATGAGCTGCGGTGGGCCGTCCCGGCATATCTCGCCGAGCTTCCCATGCCGCCGCTGGACGTGGCGCTCGTTCAGCGCATGTTGGACCAGCGGCGCCTTGATCGCTTCACGTTGTAGCATTCGCGATTATGCCGATACTGCCATGCAAGCATTGTCTTGGTTCACCGTATCGGTGACTGCATGGAGAGTTTCGTTTAGGTGAACGGCCTTGACAAGGGCGGATGAAATGCTGTTTTTTTGTGCCGAGCGACTGCTCTCAAGCCGCCTTGCGAACGCAGGCCAACGCGGGGGCGATCTCGCGATGCTGAGTGCCGCAGCTGAAAGAGCCTCTTTCTGATCGAACAGCAGAGCCGAAGCAGGCGTAACATGTCCAATACTTTTCGCGCGGGCTGGCAGTGCCCGCGAATTCACGGATGGTCGGAGCCACGGTTGTTCAGCCTGGCCTTGCTGGTCGTCGCTGCCGATGCGCGATCGTACGGGGGTGATGGGAACAAGCAGCGACACTGGCGCGCTCACCAAGCAAAGGGAGAAAACGCTTTTGTTGATGGAACCAGCGTTGGGGACGCGTGGCTCGCTGGCCGAGCGGGTGCGTGAGGTGGCCCGCGACTGGGATCAGGTAAACGGTCCGGAGACGTTTCCGGCCGATCGGTTGCGGGTTCTAGCCGAAATCGGTGCGCTGTCTTCGTTCGTCATGCTGAACGACTGCTCGGCTATCGCGGAGTTGCTGACGACGCTACGACTGATCGGCGGCGCGGACCTGAGCTTGGGGCGCGTGTTCGAGGGGCATGTCAACGCAGCGCAGCTGATCCACGCTTACGGTAGCGACGAACAGCGAGCGGAGCTCGAACATGATCTCGCGCGTGGTCGCTGCTACGGCGTTTGGAACACCGGTCCTACGCCGCCGATGCGCATTTGCGCGAGTTCGGACGGTTTTCTTTTGTCAGGCGCCAAGAACTTCGCGACCGGTGCCGGTCACATCGACAAGGCGCTGATCACCGCTACCCGCGACGATGGTGGCAAGCAGCTCGTTGTCGTCGACGTGGCGGCTGACCGATCACGCGTGGATAATACCGCATGGCAGGTGCGCGGCATGCGCGGCACAATGAGCGGCACGTTCGACTTCGACGGCATGTTGGTTCCCGAGTCCGCGCTGATCGGCGCGCCCGACCTATACGAACGCGAACCGCGCTTCTCGGCGGGCGCGTGGCGCTTCACCGCGGTGCAACTCGGCGCGGTCGAGGCGCTGCTGCGTCATTGGCGTGATCACCTCGTGGCGAGCGGCAAGGGAAGCGACGCCATCCAGCGCGCGCGCATCGCAGCGGCGTTCGTCGCGACGCGGTCGGCCGCTTTGTGGGTCACCCAGGCTGCTCGGCTGGCCGAAACGGAAGCGCCGCAGGCGATCGCTCACGTGCTCATGACGCGGGGGGTGGTGGAGGAGGCGGGGTTGTTGGTGATGGAAGGGGCGTCGCGCGCGGTGGGAACGGCCTCGTTCTTCGCGTCGAGCCGTATCGATCGCATCACGCGCGACCTAGGGCTGTACCTGCGCCAGCCGGTGCCCGATCAGGCGCGCGACCGCGCCGCCGCGGCGTGGCTGGAGGCGGATTGCTGGGGCGAGAATGAATGGTGGTGACACCCGGCCGGGCGGCGTGGCGCCGTGCCGCGCTGCGCGCGCGCGCGCTGCCGATCGCGGCGGCCGCGCGCGAGGGCTGGTTGGTGATCGCGCCGCACCCCGACGACGAGGCGCTGGGCGCGGGTGGATTGATCGCAGAACTGGCGCGGCGTCGCGTACCGCTGCGCGTCGCCTTCCTGACCGACGGGTCGGGGAGTCACGTCGGCGCACCCGGTTGGAGCGCGCGGCGCGTCGCCGCATTGCGCGCGCGCGAGGCACGCGAGGCGCTGCGCATCCTTGGGGGGGACGCTCCGGCGACCTCGCTCAACTGGCGTGACGCCGCACCGCACGCGCCCGACACGCCGCCGTTCGACCGAACCGTACGCCGCCTGGTCGCGCTGTGTCGCCGCGCGCGGCTGACCCGGGTTGCGACGACGTGGGAAGCCGATCCGCACTGCGACCATCAGGCCGCCGCGCAGGTCGCGCGAGCGGTGGCGCGCCGGCTGGGTACCACCCCCTTGTTCTACTGCGTGTGGGGGTGGACCCGCGATGACATCGCGCAGCAGCTAGCGGGGGTGCGTCCCTGGGCGCTCCACGCGCCGCAGCACCGTGGGATCGTGCGGCGCGCCTTGTCGTGTCACCGCAGCCAATTGGGTGGTC
Source organism: Sphingomonas hominis (assembly GCF_013328205.1). Classification (GTDB taxonomy): domain Bacteria; phylum Pseudomonadota; class Alphaproteobacteria; order Sphingomonadales; family Sphingomonadaceae; genus Sphingomonas; species Sphingomonas hominis. Next base: position 793,086 of record NZ_JABULH010000001.1, read on the forward strand.
GTATTACCGGTGCACGCGAGCGCTTCGTGCTGTCGCGTGCGATGCGTCGGCTGGCCGACCGCCCGTTCACGATGTTGCTGGAGGAACGCGATGCGGCGTGAACGCTCGATCGATCCCGACTGGTTCGAGACGCTGTTTCGCGAGCAAGGCGATCCGTGGCAGTTCGAGACCAGCGCGTACGAACAAGCCAAATACGACCACACGCTCGCCAGTCTGTCGCGCCCGCGCTACGGCTCGGTGCTCGAGGTCGGCTGCGCCAATGGGGTGTTGAGCCGACGGCTTGCCGAGCGGTGCGACGAGATGATCGCGGTGGACGTGTCGGAGACGGCGCTGAGCGCGGCGCGCGCGCGTTGCGCCGATCTGCCGCATGTCCGCTTCGACCGCCGTCGATTGCCGCAGGACGCGCCCGATGGCCGCTTCGATCTGGTGACCCTGTCGGAAGTCGTTTATTACTGGGATCGCGCCGATCTGGCGCGTCTGGCCGATTACCTGCGCGAAGTGGTTGTCGTCGGTGGCGATATCCTGCTGGTTCACTGGACCGGCGACACCGACTATCCGTTGTCAGGAGACGACGCGGTCGAGGGCCTCAGGGGATTGCTGGGCCAAATGATCGAACCGATCCATGAAGAGCGGCGGGAGCTGTATCGGCTCGACCTGTGGCGGTGCAGGTGACCGCCGCGCGCGGATCAGCGCACCCGCACGCGCGATCGCGGCAGGCAGGGTCGCGAAACTGAGCTGATCCGACGTCGTCGCCCGATCGGGATCGAGCGCGGCCGGAAAGGCGTAGGTTTCATGCAGCGGCTCGTTTTCGCCTTGCGTGATCCAGCGTGCAAAGGCATCCGCCATCCCGCCCGGCGCGCGGCCGTCGAGCCGACTGGAGGTGAACACCCGCACGTCGATCGGGTGACGCACGGTGCCGCCCGCCGCGCGCACCGCCGCGAACAAGGCACGATCCTCGGCCAGCGCCGGTGTCGGAGCGCCGCCGATCAGGCGATAGGTGCCGAGTGTCAGCGCGATGCTGGCGCCACCCTCATAATAATGACGTGGCCAGGGATCTCCGGCCGAGGGCTCTCGGTCCGCGCGCAGCCAGTCTAGCGCGGTATAATAGCGTCCGAGCAGATTGAGCCGCAGCATCGCCGCTGGTCCCAGCGCTGCGCGATCGTCGCGCCTGGTCAATGCGCGCCCGGCCACCGCGTCGGCCCCGCGCGCCAGATGCCTCGACGCAGCCACGATCCAGTCGGGCCACACCAGCGTGTCGGCGTCGGTCGATAATAGGAGATGGTGCGGCTCCTCGAGCAGCGCCGCCGCCGCATCGAAAGCGAGCCGCCGCGCCCAGCCGGCGTGGCGATGGCCCGGCAACAGCGAAACCGCCGCCCAGTGCAGTTCGGCGTGTCGCAAATGTGATCTGCCGAGCACGTCGAGCGTCGCATCGCGGCAATTGTTGGCGACCACCATCACCGACACACGACCATCGAACCGCGCCGCAGCCTCGTCCAGCGCGGCCAGGCAATCCGGCAGGTACGCCGCCTCGTCCTTGGCGGGTAGCGCGACCGCCACACAGGGGCGACGATCGTTCGTGATGGAGCCGACAGGCATGCCGTTCGGGGATAAGCCGACTAACCGACAAGTACAACATACCTTACCTGTCCAGGTTAGGGCTAGCGCGCTCGCACCTCTTGTCCATCTCCTGCTGCCTTGCCATAGCGTTGTTCCCATCAGGCGGATCGAGGCAATGTTGACCAACCGCGCCGCCGGGCTCGATTTCGGCACCACCAACAGCGTCGTCGCACTGGTCGGGCCGGAGCAGCCGACACCCTATCTGCTGCCGCTCGATCCGATCGGCCATCGCGAGATCTTCCGCTCGGCGCTGTGTTTCTGGCAGGACGAGGTTGCGCGCGGCGGATTGATGGTCGAGGCGGGGCCGGCCGCGATCCGCGACTATCTCGACTATCCGGACGGCAGTCGTTTCCTGCAATCGTTCAAGTCGGTCGCCGCCAGCGCGTCGTTCGACAGTGCGCCGGTGTTCAACAAACGTTACCGCTTCGAGGAGCTGGGGCGATCGTTCCTCGACCGGCTCGCCGCGCATGCCGATGGCGCGCTGTCCTCGCTCGATCGGCTGATCGTCGGGCGGCCGGTGCGCTACACGGGCAGTCGGCCCGATCCGGCGCTGGCGCGCACCCGTTACGATGCGATGTTCGCCGGCCGCGCGGCCGAGGTGCATTACGTGTTCGAGCCTTTGGCGGCGGCGTTCAGCTACGCCACGCGGTTGAGCGAGCCCGCCACGCTGTTGGTCGCGGATTTCGGCGGCGGCACCAGCGATTTCTCGGTCGTGCGGGTGGAGCAGCCAGGCAGCGAGCGTCGCTGCGTCCCCCTCGGCCACGCGGGCGTCGGCATCGCGGGCGACCGGTTCGACTATCGCATCGTCGACCGGCTCGTGCTGCCATTCTTGGGTAAGGGCAGCAGCTATCGCTCGTTCGACAAGGTGCTGGACATACCCGGCGGCTATTTCGCCGATTTCGCCGATTGGTCGAAACTGGCGCTGATGCGCAATCGTCGCACCTTGGGCGAACTGGAGCGTTTGCAACGCAGCGCAGTCGATCCCGACGCGATCGGGCGCATGATCGCGCTGATCGAGCATGAGCAGGGCTTTCCGTTGTACGATGCAGTCGGTGCGCTGAAGCGGGCGCTATCGCAGGCCGAACGAGCGGAGTTCCGCTTCAACGGCGGCGGGGTCGACATCGCGACCTCGGTCACCCGCGCGGATTTCGAGCGCTGGATCGCCGACGACGTCGCGCGGATCGCGGGCGCGGTCGATGAAGCGTTGGTCGACGCGGGCGTGGACGCGGGCGCGATCGACCGGGTGTTCCTGACCGGCGGCACGTCGCTGGTGCCGGCGGTGCGGCGGTTGTTCGAGGACCGCTTCGGCCACGAGCGGATCGTGTCGGGTGGCGAGCTGACCTCGATCGCGCACGGGCTGGCGCTGATCGCGCAGGAGGAGGACGTGTCCGCCTGGACCGCGTGACACGCGCCGCCTTGTGCGCTTCCGAGCCGGAGAACGCCTGGATCAGCCCGGCGGCAGAGATACCGTCGCCATGAGCCCGCCGCCGGGCGCATCGCCTAGCGTCAGCGCTCCTCCGTATAATTCCGCCAGCTCTCGCACGATCGACAGTCCGAAGCCGTGACCGCTGCCGCGCTCGTCGAGGCGCGTGCCCGGCGTGGTCGCGCGTTCGCGATCCTGGGCGTCAATACCCTCACCATCGTCCGTGACGGTCAGCCACACGTGCCGGTCTTGAGCGTTCGCCGAGATACGCACCGTCGCGGCGGCGTGGCGTGCTGCATTGTCGATCAGGTTACCGGCCAGCTCGTCCAGATCCTGCGCGTCGATGCCCGCGACCAGATCGGGCGCGACGTCGACGGCGATCGCCACCCGTCCCATGTGCAAGGCGGTGATGGCGGCGGCGAGATCGTTCAGCGCCGGGGCGAGCGGCGTCACGGCGCGACGGTCGATCGCGGTCGCGCGCGCTCGGCCGAGATGATGGCGCAGCGTCGCGTCGATCCGCCCGAGTTGCGCCTGCGCCGCGCGATCGTCGGCGAGGTGAAGCGCGAGCGTGGACACCGGTGTCTTGAGCGCGTGCGCCAGGTTGGCAGCGGCGGCGCGCGCGCCGGCCAGTGCCGCCGCATTTTCGTCCGCCAGCGCGTTCAGCTCACGCGCGAGCGGACGCAATTCGTCGGGTACGTCTTCCGGCACCTGACCCGCACGTCCGCGGCGAATGGCCTCCACCGCGTGGCGTAGCGCACGCAACGGGCGCAGACCCAGGCGCAGCTGTATCAACGCGGCACCGCCCAGCGCGAAGCCTAGGATCGCCAGCGACGCGGCGAGCGGGGCCAAGGCGGCGAGCACCGGCCGGTCGATCTGCTCGCGGGGAACCGCAACGCTGACGCGGGTTGAACCGGTCAACGTCATCAGCGTGGACGCGAGACCATGGACGCGTTCGCCGGCTGGCATGCGCGCGTCGAACGGTTGCACGTCGTCCAGCGGTGCAGGTGTTGGCCCGGAATGGCCGCGCGGGGGTGCTGCGGGTCGCGCGAGGGCCGGGGCTTCCTCGCTGAGGTTCCCTGCGCCCAGCCGCACGCCGGCCGGCGTCTCGATTTGCCACGGCTCGTCGCGCGGGAAGCGCGCCGTCACGCGCGTGATCGCTGCCGGGTCGATCGTACCATCGCGGTGCACCGCACTCTCCAACGCGGCGAGCCGGTCGCGCAGGCGCGCGTCGACGCTCTGCGTGACGAAACGCTGCAACACGCCGCCGATCGCGACCCCGGCAAACACCAGCGCGACCAGCGTCGTCAGCAGCGACAAGGCGAACATCCGGCCGAACAACGATCCCGGCAGCAGCTTCACGCCAGCGCGCTCGCGGTCAGGCGATAACCGCGGCCGCGCACGGTCTCGATCAACGGTGCCCCCACCTTCTTGCGCAATCGGCCGACGATCACCTCCAGGCTATTCGATTCGACGTCCGCGTCGCCCTCGTACACCTGTTCGAGCAGGTCGAGGCGGTCGATCACCGCTTCCTTGCGCAGCATCAACGCCGACAGGATGCGCCACTCGAGCGCGGTCAGCTTCAGCGGCATGCCGTGCAGTTCGAACTGCCCGGTCTGCGCCTCGAACGCGAGCGGGCCGCACGCGATCCGCGCGGCGGCATGGCCGGCCGCCCGGCGTACCAAGGCGCGCAATCGCATGACCAGTTCCTCGATACGGAACGGCTTCACCAGGTAATCGTCGGCACCGGCCTTGAACCCGGCGACCTTGTCCGACCATGCCTCGCGCGCGGTCAGGATCAGCACCGGCAGGTCGCGCCCGGCGGCGCGCCATTCGCGCAGCACGCTGACGCCGTCTCGGTCGGGCAGGCCGAGGTCGATCACCGCGGCTGCGTAAGCCTCAGTCGCGCCCGCGTGACCGCCGTCGATGCCGTTGGTGAACAGGTCCACCGCGCATTGCTCGGCGCGCAACGCGCGGGCGATCTCAGGACCGAGGTCGGGATCATCCTCGATCAATAGAATACGCATGATGCCCGCTACCTCCGCCGAGTAAACTCAGGCTGAACGGGTGGGTTCAACGGTCGGGGGTGGCGACCGGACAGCGCGGCCGATGCGGCACGACACGAGGTCGCGATCGTTGGAGGCCCGACCGGGAATCGAACCCGGGTGCAAGGATTTGCAGTCCTCTGCGTCACCACTCCGCCATCGGGCCTCGACGTCGGGAGGCGCGCCAATGCGCGGCCTGGGGCGCCTGTGTCAAGCCTCGTGAGTGTTGGCGAGCGCGCGCGGGTTCGATACAGAACAGTTCAGAAGAAGTGTGTTGTCTTACTATGACAGCTATGGCACAGGAACCAGCGATGACCGCGACGATGCTCCGATCCGACGAACTCGAAACCATGCGTATCGCCATGGTCGCCAGCCAATTGCGCCCCAGCGGCGTCACCGACCCGCGCGTGATCACGGCAATGGCGGAAACGCCGCGCGAGCGGTTCATGCCGGCCGGCATGGGAGCGCTCGCTTACCGCGATTCGACGATCGACCTGGGGCAGGGTCGCCGCGCCAACACGCCGCTGGCGACCGCGCGCCTGCTGGTCGAGGCGCGGCTACGCGCGACCGACCGCGTGCTGCTGATCGGCGCGGCGATGGGCTATACCGCCGCGATTCTGGCGCAGATCGTCGCGGAGGTCGTGGCGGTGGAGAGCACGCCCGCGCTCGCTGCGGCGGCGCGCGCGAACCTGGCGGCGTTCTCCAACGTCCTCGTCGTCGAGGGCGCGTTGGAGAAGGGGCATGCCGCGGGTGCGCCCTACGACGTGCTGGTGATCGACGGCGCGGTCGAGCAGGTGCCGTCGACGCTTTACACCCAATTGGCAGAGCGCGGGCGCGCGGTCACCGGGCTGAACGACCGCGGCGTGTCGCGGCTGGCGGCGGGCGCGCGCGACGCCGACGTGCTCGGGCTGCTGCCGTTCGTCGATTACGACAGTGTGCCGCTGCCCGGTTTCGCGAAACCGCGTACCTTTACCTTCTGAGGACACCCCTTTGCGCGCCTTTCCGCTTCTGCTCGGGACGATTCTTGCCGGCACCAGTGTCGCATCCGCGTCGGCCGAGACGCTGCGGGAGGCGTTGTTCAAGGCGTATCAAACCAACCCGACGCTGACCGGTCAGCGCGCCGGTCAGCGCGCCGCCGACCAGCAGGTGCCGCTGGCACGCGCGGCGGGGCGCCCGACGGTGGCGACGACGGGCGGGTTGAACGAGAATTTCATTCGTGGCGGCAACAGCTTCACCAGCCCGGAGCGGTCGCTGAACGCCAGCATCGGCGTGACCGTGCCGGTGTATCAGGGCGGCGCGGTGCGCAATTCGGTGCGCGCGGCGGAAACGCGGATCGAGGCGGGGCAGCTGACCCTGCGCGGCACCGAGGCGCAATTGTTCACCGCCGTGGTCGGCGCGTACAACAATGTGCTGCGCGACGAGGCGATCGTCGGGCTGAACGCGCAGAACATTCGCGTGCTCGAAACCAACCTGCGCGCGACCCGCGACCGGTTCGAGGTCGGCGACCTGACGCGCACCGACGTGGCGCAATCGGAAGCGCGCCTGAGCCTCGCGCGCGGACAATATCAGACGGTGCAGGCGAACCTGATCGCCAGCCGCGAGAATTACGTCAGCCTGGTGGGTGCCGCACCGCAATCGCTCGAACAACCACCGGCGCTGCCCAACCTGCCCGCGTCACCCGACGCGGCGGTGCAGATGGCGCTGGAGGACAATCCGCAATTGCTCGCCGCCAGGCGATCGCGCGACGCGACCGATTACGACATCAGGGTCGCGCGGGCGAGCCGGCTGCCGCAGGTCGGCGTCACCGTCGGGCAGAATTACTCCAACTTCCTCGGCACGCTGGGCGCGGGTCAGGGGTATAACGGGACGCAATCGGGCACGTCGACTGCGGCGGGATTGTCGCTCAACGTGCCGTTGTTCCAGGCTGGCCGGCCGGCCGCGCTGATCCGACAGGCGCAGGAACTGCGCTCGCAGGCGATCGAGCAGGCTACGCAGACCGAGCGGCAGGTGATCGCGCAAACGCGCTCGGCCTATGCGGTGTGGCGCTCGTCGCTGGAGGTGATCGCGTCGGCCGAAGCCGCGGTGGCCGCCAACAAGCTGAGCCTGGAGGGGGTGCGCGCGGAGAATAGCGTCGGTACGCGCACCATCCTAGACATCCTGAATGCCGAACAGGAATTGCTCAACAGCCAGGTGACGTTGGTGACCGCGCGGCGCGACGCCTATGTCGCGGGCTTCGCGCTGCTCGCCGCGATGGGTGCAGCGGAGGCGCGCGATCTGGGGCTGGAAGGCGGGCCGCTCTACGATCCGGTCGCCAACTATCAACGCTATCGGGGCAGCTTGTCGGATTTCGACACGCGGATAGCCGAGGCGTCGCCGGCGCCGTCAACCGCCAAGGTGCCGGCGCAGAACGCGGTGGTCACGCGCCCGCTCGATCCGATGTTGCAGAGCAATGTTGACAGAAGCGCGCCATTAACCACAGGTGCAGACACGCGGCGCCCGTAACGGGGCGCCAAACGGGCGGGGCAAACGGGGTTACGATGGGCGACATGAGCGCGGAGCCGTCGATGGAGGACATTCTTTCCTCCATCAAGCGCATCATCGCGGAAGAAGGCGACACCAGCACGCCGCGGCATCGCCGCGTGCAGGGCCGCGCCGCACCGCTGCCAATGGGTCGCGACGAGGATGATGACGAGGACGAGGTGCTCGAACTGAGCGACCCGATCTCGCCACCGACACCGCCGCCGCCCGCACCGCCGCTGGTCGAGCCGCGACCCATACCGGCTGCGCGTGCTGCGCCGCCGCCACATTACGCGCCCGCTGCCGATCATCAAGACGCGCAGGCCGCGCACGTGTCCGCCGCCACCGTCGAGGCAACGCGCGGTGCGCTGGGCTCGCTGTCGCGTCTGCTGGTGAAGCCCGAGCCCGACAGCGACGGCACGCTCGAAGGATTGGTGCGCGAGATGCTGCGTCCGATGGTATCCGCCTGGCTCGACCGCAATCTACCGGGGATCGTCGAGCAACTGGTCGCACGCGAGATCGCGAAGATCACCGCGGGACAGTAGTTCGCGAACGTCAATGATGCGCGCGCGATTGTTTCACGCGCGACGATCTGCTTAACCGACGCGATGAAGAGGATCATCGCGGCGACCCTGCTCGCCACCGCTGTCACCGCCGTTCCTGCCGCTGCGCGCCAGTTGACGATCGCTGACGTGACGACCTTGTCGCGCGTCGGTTCGCCAACGATGTCGAAGGACGGACGCTGGCTGGTTTGGGCGCAGCGCGAAACCGATCTCGCCGCGGATCGCGGGCGCTACGATCTGTGGCGGCTCGACCTGTCGCAAACCGGCGCGATACCTCAGAAGCTCGCTGCCGACGCCAAGCTCGACGAGAACGATCCGCAGATCGTCGGCGCCACCGTCTATCTCACCGCCGACGACGCGATCTGGTCGGTGCCGGTGACGGGCGGCACGCCGCGGCGTCTGACCAACTTCAAGGGCGGTTTCAACGGCTACAAGGTCGCGCCGACCGGCGATCGCCTGGTCGTCTGGGCCGATCGCAAGCCTGGTGCGCCGAGCCTTGAGCCTGTGATGGAGAAGAAGGATACGCTTGCCGGATCGGCGCGCACATACGATCAGCTTTTCGTGCGCCACTGGGACAGCTGGGCCGACGGCACGCGCTCGCAGCTGTTCGTCCTGCCGCTGACGAGTGCCGGTGCGCCCGGCAACGGCGTGGCGATCCAAGGTACGCTGGTCGGCGACGCGCCGTCCAAGCCGTTCGGCGGCGCGGAGGAAGTGAGCTGGAGCGCGGACGGGCGCACCGTCTATTTCGCGCTGCGCGAGGCCGGGCGGATCGAGCCCTTGTCGACCAACCTCGACATCTTCGCGGCACCCGCCGACGGGTCAGCCGCGCCGACCAACCTGACTGCCGCCAACAAGGCCACCGACACGCAGCCGAGCGTCTCGCCAGATGGGCGCAAGCTCGCCTATCTCGCGATGCGCCGCCCCGCCTTCGAGGCCGACCGCTACGTGCTGACGATCCGCGATCTGGCGAGCGGCCAGACGGTGTCGCTGACCGAGCGCTGGGATCGTTCGGTCGGATCGATCGCCTGGGCGCTCGATTCGCGCAGTCTCTACGTCACTGCGGAGGACACGCAGGAGAACCCAGTGTGGCGCGTCGATGCGGCGAGCGGGCAAGTGACCCGATTGACGCAGGCGGGCAACGTCTCCGCGGTCGTCGTCGGCGCGCGCGGGGCGGTGGTCGCGATGAACAGCCTGACCGCGCCCGACGATTTCTACCGAGTCGCGGGTAGTCAGCCGCAGCGGCTGACCAGCGTCAATGCCGCCAAGCTCGCCGGTATTGACATGCCGACCGTCGACCGCTTCAGCTTCAAGGGCGCGAACAACGACACCGTGTGGGGCTATGCGGTCAAGCCGTACGGTGCGCCGGCGACGGGTGGGGGGAAGGTGCCGATCGCGTTCATGGTCCACGGCGGACCGCAGGGGTCGAGCAATAATAGTTGGTCATACCGCTGGAACCCGGCGGTGTTCGCGGGCGCCGGTTACGGGTTGGTCGCGGTCGATTTCCACGGCTCGACCGGGTACGGCCAAGCGTTTACCGACGCGATCAGCAATAATTGGGGCGGCTGGCCGCTCGAGGATCTGCAAAAGGGCTTGGCCGCCGCGACTGCCAGATATTCGTGGCTCGACGGCGACAATGCCTGCGCGCTCGGCGCGTCCTACGGCGGGTATATGATGAACTGGATCGAGGGACGCTGGCCCGATCGCTTCAAGTGCATCGTTCAGCACGACGGCGTCTTCGACGCCCGCGCGATGGCGTACGAAACCGAAGAGCTCTGGTTCGACGAGTGGGAGCATGGCGGCAAGGCGTATTTCGAAGACCCGCAGGCGTTCGAGCGCTGGAACCCGGTCAACTACGTCGACCGTTGGAAGACGCCGCAGCTCGTCATCACCGGCGAGAAGGACTTTCGCATCCCCTACACGCAAGGGATTGCCGCCTTCACCGCGCTTCAGCGCCGCAACATCCCCTCGCGGCTGGTCGTGTTCCCGAACGAGAACCATTGGGTGCTGAAGCCCAAGAACTCGCGGCAATGGTACGGCGAGGTGCTCGGCTGGATGGACCGCTGGACCAAGGGCCAGCGCTGACGCGTCAGGCCGCCGCAGGAGCAGCGTGGAGGCGCGGGAACAGCTCGCGCTCCGCCCAATCGAAGCGGCGTTGCAGGCGCGCCTGCAACGCCAGTACTGCCGCGACATAGGCCGGCCACTCGGCCTCGATCCGCGCCGGGGTCCAGGCGCGGATATGGGCGCTGTAATCGCGGAACAGCGCCAGCATCTCGTGCTCCGCGGCGCGGACGGTCGGGGGCAACAGGACCGCGCACGCCGCCGATCGTTCGGCGGGAATGTGGGCTGAGAAGATCTGCGAGAAGTCGACGCGACGCCGCAGCAGCGCGGCACGGATATCGGCTGGCTGGGCCGCCAGCACGGCCGCGTAATCGCGCATGATCGCGCGGAGGTGGTCGTGGTTGTCGCGCAGCGCGTCGGTGGGTCGATGTGCCTGTCTCACGCGGTCGGCGTTAGGTGATGGGTGTTAAGCAAGCGTGTGCAACGGCTTAGTGGCGGCGCGATGCGCGGCGGTCGGCTCGCGTCCGTCGCAGGCTTCTCACGCACGCCTGGGCTGGCTACACGCGGGCGCATGAGCGAACTTCCCCAGAACACGTTGCCCAAAACCTTCGACCCCGCCGCGATCGAGACGCGCTGGTACCAGCATTGGGAAGAGAAGGGCCTGTTCCGCCCCGACCGGCCGAACGCCGAGCCGTGGACAATCGTCAATCCGCCGCCCAACGTGACGGGCTCGCTCCACATCGGCCACGCGCTCGACAATACACTGCAGGACATACTCGCCCGCCACGCGCGGTTGAAGGGCAAGGATGCGCTCTGGGTCGTTGGCACCGACCACGCGGGCATTGCGACGCAGATGGTGGTCGAGCGGCAGATGAATGCCGCGGGACAGAAGCGCACCGATCTGTCGCGCGAACAGTTTGTCGAACGCGTGTGGGACTGGAAGGCGGAGAGCGGCGGCGAGATCACGCGGCAGCTGCGCCGGCTCGGCTGCTCGATGGATTGGGCCAACGAGCGCTTCACGATGGACGAGGGCTTCTCGAAGGCCGTGCTCAAGGTCTTCGTGGAGCTGCACCGCGAGGGCCTGCTCTACCGCGACAAAAGGCTGGTTAACTGGGACCCGGGTCTCGGCACCGCGATCAGCGACTTGGAGGTCGAGACGCGCGAGGTGCAGGGCAAGTTCTGGCACCTGCGTTACCCGCTGGAGGACGGATCGGGCTTCATCGAGGTCGCGACGACGCGGCCGGAGACGATGCTCGCAGACATGGCGGTCGCGGTTCACCCCGACGACGCGCGCTACACCGCGCTGATCGGACGCAACGTGCGCCTGCCGATCACCGGACGGCTGATCCCGATCATCGCCGACGAGCACGCCGACCCGGCACTCGGCTCGGGTGCGGTGAAAATCACGCCGGGGCACGACTTCAACGATTTCGAGGTCGGCCGTCGCGCTGGGATCGAGGCGCGCGACATGCTCAACATGCTGAATGCCAAGGCGTGCGTGACGCAGGTGGCCGACGGCAGCATTCCGGCCGAGTTCCTGGGACTGTCGACGGCCGAGGCGCGGGCGGCGGTGGTCGCACGGCTCAAGGGAGAGGGCGTGCTGGTCCCGCACGTCGACAAGGACGGCGCGGAACACGACGCCGAGCCGCGTACGATCCAGACGCCGTATGGCGATCGCTCGGGCGTGGTGATCGAGCCGTGGCTGACCGACCAATGGTACGTCGACGCGAAGACGCTCGCGCAGCCGGCGATCGAGGCAGTGCGATCGGGCAAGATCAAAATCGTGCCCAAGACGTGGGAAAAGACCTTCTTCAATTGGATGGAGAACATCCAGCCGTGGTGCGTCTCTCGGCAGCTCTGGTGGGGGCACCGCATTCCGGCGTGGTTCGCCGAGGACGGCCGCATCTTCGTTGCCGAGACCGCCGAGCAAGCGCAAGCGCAGGCAGGCGAGGGTGTCGCATTGCGTCAGGACGAGGACGTGCTCGACACGTGGTTCTCCTCCGCTCTGTGGCCGTTCGCGACGCTCGGCTGGCCCGAGGGTGAGGATCGCACGCTCGCGGGCCGCTATCCCAACGACGTGCTGATATCGGGCTTCGACATCCTGTTCTTCTGGGATGCGCGCATGATGATGCAGGGCATGCACTTCATGGGCGACGTGCCGTTCCGCACGCTCTACCTCCACGGCCTCGTCCGCGCGGCGGACGGCGCGAAGATGTCGAAGTCGAAGGGCAACACGGTTGATCCCTTGGGGCTGATCGACCGCTACGGCGCCGACGCGCTCCGCTTCTTCATGGCGGCGATGGAGAGCCAGGGCCGCGACATCAAGATGGATGAGAAGCGGGTCGAGGGGTACCGCAACTTCGCGACCAAGCTGTGGAACGCCAGCCGTTTCGCGCAAGGAAACGGCATCGGTGGCTCGACCACGCTCGACCCGCCGGTCGCGACGAACGCGGTCAACAAGTGGATCGTCGCGGAAGCGATCGCGACCGTGCAGGCGGTCGACCTGGCGCTAGCCGACTATCGCTTCGACGCCGCGGCGAATGCGATCTATCAATTCACCTGGAGCCGGTTCTGCGACTGGTATCTGGAGCTTATCAAGGGCGCGATCGACGATGAGACGAAGGCGGTCGCCGGCTGGGTGCTCGACCAGATCCTGGTGCTGCTCCACCCGTTCATGCCGTTCATTACCGAGGAATTGTGGCACGCGCTGGCGCCTCGCGAGCACGAGCTGATCGTCGCGCATTGGCCGATGGCCGACGCGCGCGCGCTTGATCCCGCGGCAGGCGCGCAGGTCTCGGGCCTGATCGAGTTGATCGAGGCGGTGCGCGCCGCCCGCGCCGAGTTGAACGTACCGCCGGGCGCGCGAATCGCGCTCCACACTGGTGCTAGCGCGATCCCCGCCGAAATCGTGCCCTATGTCGAGCGGCTCGCGCGCGTCATGGTGACCGCGGGCGAGGCGGAGGGCGCACGCGCGCCGATCCTGTGGGGGGCGGAAACGTTCGCGCTCGCGCTCGACGGCGTCATCGACTTGGACGCGGAGCGCGCGCGGCTCACCAAGTCGCTCGCCGCGGCCGAGAAGGACCGCGACGCACTCGCCGGCCGCCTGGGCAACCCGAGCTTCGTCGAGCGCGCGAAACCCGAGGCGGTGGAGAAGGCGAAGGCCGATCACGCCGAAAAGTCGGCCGACGCCGAGCGCTTCGCCGCCGCGCTCGCGCGGCTCGGGTGACCGTAGCGGGGCGCTTCCATCATCGGAGCGCCTCGCTGCACCGTTGCAACGCCGGCTACGGTCGGACGGAACGGATCGCCGCGACGAGGGTAGGGCAGCGGCATGGATGAAGCGACGCAACCGACGCAGCATGGGCCCCAGCGCGATCTAACCAACGGGCCGATCGGCACGACGCTGCTCGCCTTCGCGCTGCCGACGCTCGGCTCCAACGTGCTGCAATCGCTCAACGGATCGATCAACACGATCTGGGTCGGGCGCTTCCTGGGCGAGAATGCGCTGGCAGCGACCAGCAACGCCAACATCATCATGTTTCTGATGTTCGGCATGGTATTCGGTTTCGGCATGGCGGCGACGATCATCGTCGGACAGGCCTGGGGGCGGCGCGACCATGAAGCCGCCAAGCGCGCGTTCGGCTCCGCGATCGGGCTGGTGCTGGCCGGGTCGGTGGTGACGGGCGCGCTCGGCTGGATCTTCGCGCCCGAGATCCTCACCTTGCTCGCGACGCCGGGGGACGCCTATGCCGAGGCGCTGGCCTATTTGCGCGTGATCTTTCTCGGCTTGCCGGCCTCGATGCTGCTGGTGCTGATGTTCATGGGGCTGCGCGGGATCGGCGATTCGCTCACGCCCTTGTGGTTCATGGGACTGTCGGTGGTGCTCGATGCCGGGTTGAACCCGGTGTTCATCCTGGGCCTGGGTCCCGCTCCCGAGCTCGGCATCGCGGGGTCCGCGGCGGCGACGCTGATCGCCAATGTCGTCGCGTGCGCGGCGCTGGTGTTCTACATTTACCGGCGCGAACTGCCGCTGCGCCTGGTCGGCGAGGAGTTGCGCTATATCCTGCCGGAGCGCGAGCTGATCGGCACGATCGTGGGCAAGGGGCTGCCGATCGGCGCGCAGATGCTGGTGATCTCCGGTGCCGGGCTGGCGATGGTCGGCCTCGTCAACAGGAACGGCGTCGATACCACCGCCGCCTATGGCATCACGCAGCAACTGTGGACCTACATCCAGATGCCCGCGATGGCGATCGGCGCGGCGGCGAGCGCAATGGCGGCGCAGAATATCGGCGCGGGGCGGTGGGATCGCGTCGGCGCGATCACGCGCAGCGGCATCCTCTACAATCTGGCGATCACCGGTGCGATCATTGCGGTCGCGTTGCTCTTCGATCAACTGCTGCTGGCGCTGTTCGTCGCCGACGATTCGCATGTGCTGCGGATCGCGCAGCACATCAACACCGTTTCAACCTGGGGTTTCGTACTGTTCGGGGCCACCATGGTGCTGTTCGGCACCGTGCGCGCGAACGGTGCCGTGTGGGGACCGCTCGCCATCCTGTTCATTGCGATGTTTCCGGTGCGTTTGGGGGTCGCGCTCGCGCTGCGTCCGTCACTCGGTGCGGATGCCTTGTGGTGGAGCTTTCCGCTCGGCTCCGCGACCACGGTGCTGCTGGCGAGTCTTTACTATCTACACGGCGGCTGGCGGAAGGGCGGGCTGCTGGGGGCGGAGACGCGTTGCGAGGAGCGCAGTCACGCCGATGTCGAACCCGCTGGTTCGGTACGCCCGGCGAGCTGAGCGAGAAGGGTCAGCGCGGCACCATCACCTCGATCACGCCCGCCGCGATATGCGCCGTGACCGGAGTGTGCGCCAGCACCTCACCGTCGATCGAGATCGGCATGCCCGACGGGACCGTGTCGAGCCGCATGCTCTTGCCCGAGAAGGCCACGGTGTGTTCGTGACGTGCGTCGTGGCGGAAGAAGGAGGCCGCCCAATTCTTCACCAGATTGCGCTTGAACGGACCCTTTACCGCTTGCACCACGATCTCGCCTGAATCGACTTCGGCACCCTCCACCACCTCAGTGCCGCCGTGAAAGGGACCGTTGGAGATGCGCACCTCGACCGCCTTGATCCGTGCGGCGTCCTTCCCCTCGCCGACGATCAGCGTAAACGAGTGGAAGCGGAAATATTGCAGCACTGCCCAGCCGAGATAGCCGACCCGTCCGGCGACCTTTTTCAGCACGTGCGGCACGCTCTCGGCGATCTGCGGGCTAATGCCCATCGCCGCGCAATTGGCGTAATAATCGCCGTCGATCATGCCGAGGTCGATCCGGCGCGGCTCACCATCCGCCAGCACGCGCACCGCGCCGGCAATGTCGAGCGGCAGACCCAGCGAGCGCGAGAAGCTGTTGGCGGTGCCGAGTGGCAGCACGCCCAGGATGACGTCCTTGCCGACCAACAGATCGACCAGTCCGCTGATCGTTCCATCGCCACCGCCCAGGATGACCAAGTCCGGTTTCTTGGCGAGTGCGCGACGCACGGTGGCCTCCAGTTCGCTCGGATCGTCCACGGCGTGCGCGTCGACCGGGAAGGGCAGGTCGCCGACGAACGTGCACGCTTGCGCGAACAACTTCTGACCGCGGCGCGACTTGGCGTTCACGATCATGGCGGCGGACGCGATGCGCGGGTGTGTCATGCCGCTCGAACGCTCGACCATCGATTTCGCCGCCGTAACGCTCCGTCCGGGTCAAATACTTGCACGGTCGAGGCGCAGGGCCGACATGCGCGCTCATGCATGCTGCCTATCCCGCGCTCCGCCTTCGCCGCACCCGCGCCTCCACCTGGAGCCGCCGCCTCCATGCCGAGAACGTGCTCACGCCGGCCGACCTGATCTGGCCGTTGTTCGTCACCGAAGGGGAGAGTGTAGAGGAGCCGATCGCGACGCTGCCCGGCGTCTCGCGCTGGTCGGTCGACCTGATCGTAGAGCGCGCGCGCGAGGCACGCGATCTCGGCATCGCTTGCCTGGCATTGTTCCCCAACACGCAACCCGAACGCCGCAGCGACGACGGCGGGGAGGCGCTGAACCCCGACAATCTGATGTGCCGCGCGATCCGCGCGATCAAGCAGGCGGTGCCCGACATCGGCATCCTGACCGACGTCGCGCTCGATCCGTACACCGCGCACGGTCACGACGGGATCGTCGACGATGCCGGATACGTGCTCAACGACCGCACGATCGAGGTGCTGATCGGCCAATCGCTCAACCAGGCCGCGGCCGGCGCCGACATCATCGCGCCGTCGGACATGATGGACGGGCGCGTCGGACTGATCCGCGACGCGCTGGAAGCGGAGGGGCATGTCAACGTCCAGATCATGGCCTATGCCGCCAAATACGCCTCGGCCTTCTACGGTCCGTTCCGCGACGCGGTCGGCAGTCGTGGGCTGCTCAAGGGCGACAAGAAAACCTATCAGATGGACCCGGCGAACCGCGAAGAAGCGCTGCGCGAGGTGGCGCTCGACTTGGCGGAGGGCGCCGACAGCGTGATGGTCAAGCCCGGCCTGCCGTACCTCGACATCGTGCGTGAGGTGAAGGACGCGTTCGCGGTTCCCGTCTTCGCTTACCAGGTGTCGGGCGAGTATGCGATGATCGAGGCGGCGGTCGCGGTCGGAGCGGCCGATCGCGACGCGATGGCGCTGGAAACGCTGTTGGCGTTCAAGCGAGCGGGCTGTTCGGGCGTGCTGACCTACCACGCGCTCCACGCCGCGCGGTTGCTGGCGGGGTAACGGTGCCCATGCGCGGCAGATGATGGCAGCAGGAAGGCGTTCATGATCGAGACGGAACGACTGATCCTGCGTCCGCCGACGACCGCAGACCGCGCTGCGCTCCACGCGATCTGGAGCGATCCGCTGGTGATGGCCGACCTCGGTTCGGTCAAGTCGGCGGCCGACAGCGACGCGACGCTCGCGCGACACGCAAACTACGGTGACGGACTTGGCTTCCACGCGGTGGTGCGCCGCAGCGACGACGCCGTGATCGGCTTTTGTGGATTAAAGCCCGGTGCGCCCGCCACGCCGATCGCGGGTGAGATCGAAGCCGGATGGATCATTGCGCGCACCGCCTGGCGGCAGGGTTTCGCGTTGGAGGCGATGCGGGGGGTGCTCGCTTGGGGCTGGGCGAATACGCGCGCCGCGCGGGTGGTGGCAATCACCGCGCGGCGCAACGCCAAGAGCCGCGCGATGATGGAGCGGCTCGGCATGTACCACCTGCCGGACCTCGACTTTCTCCATCCGCAATTCACCGTCGACGATCCACTCGCCGACGTGGTCACCTACGCGCTGCCACGTCCCTGACCCGGTCCGCGCTATTGCGCTGCCGGTTACCAATCCGCACTAACGCCCATCATCACATCAGGCCGCGGCTCGGCCCCGAGAGGCACGCATGACCCTTCCTGCTGCGCGCGCGTCGCGCCGGCTGTTCGTCGCGACGATCCTGACGGGCTCGTTCCTGTTGTTCCTGGTGCAGCCGATGATCGCGCGGATCGCACTGCCGCGGCTCGGTGGTGCGCCGGCGGTGTGGAACTCGGCGATGCTGATGTATCAGGCGCTGCTGCTGGGTGGTTACGGCTACGCGCACCTGTTGGGTCGGTTGACGCCGCGCGTGCAGAGCGGCGTGCACCTGGCCGTTCTGCTCGTTGCCGCCGTGTTTCTGCCGATCGGCCTCAACGACCGCGTGCTGCCCGCCGGGGCCGAGCCGGCACTGTGGGTCCCCTGGCTGTTCGCCATCTCGATCGGCCCGCTGTTCTTCGCGGTGTCGGCGCAGGCGCCGCTGGTGCAGCGCTGGTTCGCGCTCGCGCGACCGGGCGAGGACCCCTACGCCCTCTACGCCGCGTCGAACGTCGGCAGCTTCGCAGGGTTGATCGCCTTTCCGCTGCTGGTCGAGCCATTGCTGCCGGTCACCGATCAGCGCTGGCTGTGGAGTGCCGGCTACGTCGTGCTGGTTGGCTTGGTCGTACTGTGCGTGCGCCTGTTGCCCGCTGCGCGCGTGCAGGCCGATGTCGTCGTGGCCGAGCATGCGCCGCGCGACTTTGGAAGGTCGCCGGGCGTCAAACGGTGGCTGACCTGGGTCGTGCTCGGCCTCGTTCCCTCCGGACTGATGCTGGCGACCAGCACGTTCATCAGCACCGACCTGCTCGCGATGCCGCTGCTGTGGGTGCTGCCGCTCGCGCTCTACCTGCTGAGCTTCTCGGTCGCGTTCGCCGCCAATCGCATGCTCGCCGACGCCATCACGCGCTACGCGCCGGTGACGATAGTCGTGTTCGGCGCCATCCTGATGGGCGGCGTCACCTCCGCCGCGCTGCTCGCGGTTGGGGTCGCGTTGATGGTGCTGTCCGTCGCGTCGGTGTCGCTGCACACGCGATTGTACCGTTTGCGCCCGGCCCCGGCGCATCTCACCAGCTTCTATCTTGCCATGTCGGCCGGTGGCGCGCTGGGCGGGGTGTTCGCCGGCCTGGTGGCGCCGGTGATCTTCGATTGGACGTGGGAGTATCCGATCCTAATCCTGGCGACAGGCGCATTGATGCCGCAGACCTTTCTCGCACAGCAGATCGCGCGATTGTGGCTGACGCCCAAATACCGCCTGGTCGCGTTGGTGATCTATCTGATCGTTCTGGGGTCGTTGTTCGTGCTCGCGATCGAACCGATCATGGCCGATCGTGCGAATCCGTACCTGCTGCCGACCTTCGTCGCGATCGCCCTGCTCGGGATCGCCGCGATCGGAGCGCGGCTGCCCTACATAATGGTGCTCGCCTCCGGCCTCGCGTTGTTCGGCGGCCTGCAAGCGCTCACCTTGTCGCTCAAGAGCGGCGCGCGCGTCCGCAGCTATTTCGGGGTCTATACGCTGGCGGAGGCGCCGCGGCGTCGGATGCTGATCCACGGCACGACCGTCCACGGCGTCCAGTTGGCGGGCAATCCGACGCGTGAGCGGACG
The DNA here is from genome assembly GCF_013328205.1 of Sphingomonas hominis. GTDB lineage: Bacteria > Pseudomonadota > Alphaproteobacteria > Sphingomonadales > Sphingomonadaceae > Sphingomonas > Sphingomonas hominis. The sequence goes on from NZ_JABULH010000001.1 coordinate 812,284, forward strand.
CCGACTACCTATTACGTCGCCGCATCGGGCGTGGGTCGCGTCATGACGCTGACGCCGGCGCTATACGGTCCGGCGGCGCGGGTCGGCGTCGTGGGGCTCGGCACCGGAACACTCGCCTGCTATCGCCAACCTGGGCAGCGCTGGCGCTTCTACGAGATCGATCCGGCGATGGTTGGTGTTGCGCGCGACACGTATTTCACCTTTCTCGCGCGCTGTGCGCCACGCGCGCCGATCGTGATCGGCGACGCGCGTTTGTCGCTGGAGCGTCAGGGTACCGACACGCTCGACGTGCTGGCGCTCGATGCCTTCTCGTCCGACGCGGTGCCGATGCATCTGCTGACGCTCGAAGCCTTCAACACCTACGGTCGTGTGCTCTCGTCGCGCGGAACGCTCGTGGTGCACATCTCCAATCGCTACCTCAACCTGATCCCGGTGGTCGCGGCGGCGGCGCGGGCGCGTGGCTGGCAGGCCGCCATCCTCAACTACACGCCCGACGCCTTCGAGGATGAGGCATCCAAATCGGCCTGGATCGCGATGACGCGCGACCCGGCGGTGTTCGACGCGATCCGGCAGCGCGGCGGCGCCTGGGCGACCATCCGTCCGCGGCCCGGCTTTCGCGCCTGGACCGACGATTACGGGACGATCTTGCCGCTGCTGCGCTTCTGACGCGGCTCAGGCCGGCGCGAGCGAGCCGGCGAGCGCATCGATTCGGCGCGTCTGTGCCGCGCTGGTGGCGCGCGCCTCGACCAACGCTGCTTCGAGCGAAGGATAAGCGGGCTGCAGTGCCTGCGCGCGCGACGCGGCCGCATCCTCCAGCACGCCCAGCGCATCTTGGTGCCGCGCGCGCAAGGCATCGAGTTCTGCGATCGCGGTCTGCGCATTCAGCCACGGGTCGCTGCCCGCCTTTGATCCCCGTGCGGCGCGCACCAGCCGGTCGGCACGCGCGGCACCTGCGTCGAACCCGCGCACAGCGGCGGCACGCTCCCGCGCATTGTCCGCGATCCGCGCGTCGAGCGCCGGATCGGCGACCACCGCCACCGGCGGCGGCGCGGGCGGCTCGGCGAACCCCAGCTTCTCCGCCGGGCGCGGCGCGAGCGACGGGTAGGGCCCCTCCGTCACCGCGCAGGCGCCGGTCAGCAGAGGGGCGGTCAACAGGGCCGCGATCAGCAGCGGCGAGGAGGATGGCAGGCGGCTCGACATGAAGCCTGCGATAAATTCTCCAACAAAATCGCGCAACGCACTTGCGCGGTTCGAAAAGCCCTCGTATCAGCGCGCCTCCACAGGGCGCCCGTAGCTCAGCTGGATAGAGCATCAGACTACGAATCTGAGGGTCGGACGTTCGAATCGTTCCGGGCGCACCACTTTCCTCACAGGGGAAAGTAGGTTGGACAAACCATCCGCGGGGTGGACGAAGCCGGGTCAGCAATGACCTGGCTTTTTCGTGTCCGGTGTTCGTGAATCGTGCGATCGGCTCAGTTGGTCGCGCTATGCTCCACCGCTTCGATGATCTTCGCGCCCGCCATGAACACCGCCACCGTGCAGGCGGCGAATAGCACCCAGCCCTGCGCTCCGGGATATTGCGCGCGGTAGTGCATGCCGCGCTCCACCGCGCCGGTGCCCAGGCCGTAAATGACGAGGAAGGCCTCGAACTTGGTCTTGATGACAAACAGGCGTGCGATGCGGCTCCACATGCACGTCATTACGCATTTTCCGCGCCAGCGGCGGATTTGCGCCATTTCGGCGTTACCGTAGATGGTTACCTGTCAGTTAATTCGACAAGGTCGAGTGTGTGCAGCAGGGCATGACGCGCCTGCTCGACATGCGCGACCAGCGTAGCCTGTCCGATGTGATCGGGTGCGATCTCCTCGGGCCACTGCGCGCGCACGACGGCGGCGATGCGGTCGAGCTGGCGATCGTCAACTAGGAAACGCGGGTCGATCGTAGCCGGATCGCAGGCGACGCGCAGCCGCAGGCACGCCGGACCGCCGCCGTTCGCCATCGATTCGCGAACGTCGACCACCTCCACCGCGCGAATCGGACCGTTGCCGGCGACGTGGCGCTCGACCCAGGCCCATGCGGCCGGACAGTCGCGTACCTCCTGGGGGACGATCAGCGTCTGCCCGCGCGCCGGCGTGCTCACCAGTTGCGCGTTGAACAGGTAGGAGCCGATCGCGTCAGCCAGGCTCACCTCGGCCGCCGGCACCTCGACGATCTCGACCTCGGGCATGATCGTCCGAAGCCTCGCGTAGAAGGTGTCGCGATCGGCGAAGGCCTGTTCATGCGCGAACAAGGTGCGCTCGTTGGCGACCGCGACGACGTCGTTGTGGAACGCGCCGGCGGCGATCGCCTCGGGTGACTGCTCCACGAACAAGGTACGCGCGGGATCGAGCCGGTGGGCGCGCGCGATCGCCCGGCTCGCCTCGACGTGCTGGCGCGCGGGGAAGCGGCCGCCCGCCTCGCCGTAGACGAAGATCTCGACACCCGGCGCATCATGGCCCGCGCACAGCCGCATGTGGTTGGCGGCACCCTCGTCGCCGAAGGGTGCGGGCACGGGCGCGTGGACGCGAAAACCATCGTGCGCGAAGGCGAGGCGGAGTTGCGCGAGCGTGTTCGGCCACTCGTGGCTGCGATGCGGCATGGTCACCAGATTGGCGACGCTCAGGTGGCAGCGCGCATCGTCGCAGTCAGGCGCGGGTGAGACGGTTGCCGCATTGGCCGCCCACATCGCCGACGCCGACAGCGCGCGTGCCTGAAGGTGCGGCGCCGCGGACGGATAGTCGGTGTGCAAGCGCGCCAGCCATTCATGGTCGGGCCGCGGGTGCGGCAGCAGCACGCCTTGGGTCAGCCCGAGCGCGAGATTGGCGCGCATCTTGGCAATGCCCTGAAGCGCCGCCGCGCGCGGGCGCGCGATCGCGCCCGCATTGTGCGTGGCGGCGAGATTGCCCGGGCTCAGCCCCGCGTAATTGTGCGTCGGGCCGATGATGCCGTCGAAGTTGATCTCGGTGATCATCTCACCACCGCGCGATATGGGTGACGGCGGCATCCTCGCCGATGCCGAGCGCCTCGGTACAGGCGCCGCTCAGGATCACGCCGTCACCGCATCTGCGCACCTCGCCGTAGGCGCAGCGGAAGTCGGCCAGCGTGCCCGCGGCGACCAGCGCCTGTGCGCCGCCGTCACTATCGATCGCCACCACGCGCGACTCGCGCGCCTCGCGGATGCTGCGTACGTTGTCGGTCCGCGCCGTCATCGTCGGCCCACCATCGAAGATGTCGACGTAATTTTCGAACGCGAAGCCTTCGTTCTCCAACATGCGCATCGCCGCGCGCCCGCTCGGGTGCGGCAGGCCGATCGCGGCGCGCGCGCTGTCCGACAGCATCGCCGTGTAAACGGGATGTTTCGGCATCAGGTCGGCAATGAATTGATGGCCGTTGATCGCGTTGAACTCGTCGGCCGCCTGAAAATTCATGCCGAAGAACCGTCCGGCCAGCCCGTCCCAGAACGGCGATCCGCCTGCCTCGTCGATGATGCCGCGCAGTTCCGCCAGAATACGCGGCGCGAAGCGCGCGCGATGCGCGCGAATGAACAGGTAGCGCGCACGCGCGAGCAGCAGGCCGAGCCCGCCGGCGCGCTCGCCGGGGTGAAGGAACAGCCCGCCGACCTCGCTCGACCCTTCGAGATCGGTGGTCAGCGTCAGCATCTCGGCGCGAAAGGTGCGGTCGAGCTCGCGGCTGTGCTGCGTCAGTGTGCCGATGCGATAGGAGTAGAAGGGGTGCTGCTGCCCGACCATCGTGAACAGCTGGCACGTGCCGCGCACCTCGCGCGTCGCGGTGTTCTCCAGCACGAGAACGAACAACTCGTCGGTCATCGGCCCGCCGTCGCGCGCGAACGCCTCGCGGCTGCGCGCGAGCTTGGCCGACAGCGCGGTGCGATCGGGAGGCAGGTTGGTGAAGCCGCCGCCGGTCAGCTTGGCCATTTCGTAGAGGTGCGGCAGATCGGCCTCGGTCGCGGCACGGACAACGAACGTCAAGAAAGCGCTCCTTCGGCGATGCGTGACATGGTCAGCGCGGACAGCGCGGCCCGCTCGGCCAGGCTGTCGACCAGCAGATATTCGTCGGTCGAGTGGATCGCGCCGCCGCGCACGCCCATCGTGTCAACCACCGGCACGCCCGCCGCGGCGATGTTGTTGCCGTCGCACACGCCGCCGGTGTCGCGCCACGCGACGTCGAGACTCATCGCCGACCCGGCGTCCTTGACCAGCGCGAACAGCCGCGCCGCGCCCGCGTCGATCGGCTTCGGCGGACGATTGAAGCCGCCGTGCACCTCCACGCTGACGTCGTGTCGCTCGGCCACCGCGCGGGTCGTCGCGCCGATCAGCGTGCGGGCACGCTCGATCTCGCCCGTGTCGCCGGGCCGGAAGTTGACGCGCAGGACCGCCGTGTCGGGTACGACATTGTTGGGGCCGCCGCCGTCGATCCGCGCCGGATTAACCGCCAGCGCGGGCGAGCGTGCCTCGAACAAACGAAGCGCGACGTCGCTCGCGGCAACGATCGCATTACGGCCGTCCTGCGGATTGCGGCCCGCGTGCGCTGCGCGACCGCGCACCACGACCGAGAAGTTGCCCGTGCCGCCGCGCGCGCCCGCCAGCGTGCCGTCGGCCAGCGCGGGCTCGTAGGTAAGCGCGGCGCACTTGCCACATGCCGCCTCGGCGATCAGCCGCGCCGAGGAGAAGGAGCCGGTTTCCTCGTCCGAGTTGATCAGCACCTCATAGCCGAGCGAGGGCGTGCCCGCCGCCTCAATGATCCGCAGCGCTTCCAGCAGCACCGACAGCCCACCCTTCATGTCAGCGACGCCGGGTCCGTTGAGCGTGTTGGCGTCGCGCCACGCGAGCGTCTGAAACGGATGGTCGACCGGATAGACCGTGTCCATGTGACCGGTGAACAGCATTTGTACCGGCGCATCGGGGCGTACCACCAGCCGCAAGTGTCGGCCGTGCTCCAGCCGCGTGATCGCGCCGTCGGCACCGACGCTCTCCGCCGCGTCGCCGTCCACCAGCGACAGTTCGCCCGGCAGGACTGCGAACGCGTCCGCCAGCAGCGCGGCCATGTGCGTGAGCCCGTGGAGGTTATGCGTGCCACTGTTGATCGCGCTCCAGCTTCGCGTCCTCTCGAGCAGCGCCGCCGGATCGATGCGCGCGATCAGTGCCTGATCTGTATGTTGCCGCTCCGTCACGAACGGCAGCGTAGCGCGATCAAGTTACAAATGCGACCTTTTCGGCCTAAGCGGTGCGAACCGACAGGGACACGCGTCAGGACAACAGCTTGCCGCCGGTCATAGCGATCTATCAGAAGCTGTAGACCAACGACGCGCGGCTGGTCGTGTCGGTTGAGACGCGCCCCTCGGGCGGGCTGCTCTCATATTGCACGGTGTAGGAGACCTGCGCCGACAACGGCCCGATCAGCTTCGCGGACAGCGCCGTGTTGCTGCTCACCGTGCTGTTGAACCGCTCGGCGTAGGCGGACGCGTTCTGCTTGACGGTGACGCCGGTCGATAGGCGAAGATTGAGATCGACGCTGCCGCGCGCGGCCGGGCTGCTCTGCAACCGGCCGTCGGTAAAGCTGGTGTAACGAAACGCCGGCCCGAGCTCGACGTCGAGCGTCAGTTGCGGTGAGCGCAGCGCATTATAGCCGGCACCGGTCGAGGCCGAGTAGCGCTCGTAATAGCCGAAGAAGCGATCCGCCTCGAACTGCGCGCTGCCGTACAGGTAGAGGCGATCGTCCACCTTCCAGTTCGGCTCATAGGCGGCGAGATAATGCTCGCGGCTGGTGACACCGGCGTTGCGCTGGTAATCCGCCTGCAGCCGCAACTTGTGCCGCCAGTTCAGGCTTTCGCGCTGGAGATTGGCCGCGCCGGTGATGCCGGTCACCTGCGTGTTGCCGGTGGAGGCGAAGCCGCCGGCCTCGATCCGGCCGGTCCACAGTTCGAACGCGCTTGCTTCGCGCAATCGCTCGTTGCGTTCGCGCGCGCGTGCGTTCTTCCACTCGCTCGCGAGCTGCAACGAGGCGTCGCCTGACGCCGGGTCGGCGACGCGCGCGTATTTGACGATCGTGTTGACCGCGTTCTCGTCACCCGACGCCATTGCCGCGTCGAGCATCGCGCGGATCGTCTGCGGGATCGCCATCGCGTCGGGCGTGCTGTCGGCGGCAATGGCGGATAGGAGCAACACGGCGATCATCGGCGACACCGTCTTAGGCGAGAATGGATCACGCTTGAACGCGCGGGCGAGCGGATGACGACGAGACGCCCGTCAGTTCAGATGATCCGCGAAGGCGGTGAGCACGTCCTCGTACAGCGCGCGCTTAAATGGCACGATCAGCCGCGGCAGATCGGCGGGCTCCGCCCAGCGCCACGCGCGGAACTCAGGGTGCGCGGTGTCGATGCGGATGTCGCTGTCCTCGCCCTCGAAGCGGAACAGGAACCAGCGCTGCCGTTGCCCCCGGTATTTGCCCTTCCACACCTTGCCGATCAGCTCAGGGGGCAGATCGTAGAGTAGCTCATCGGGCGCCTCGGCAATCAGCGTTACCTTGTCGGCAGTTATACCGGTTTCCTCGCCCAGTTCGCGAACAGCCGCGGTTCGCGCATCCTCCCCCGGATCGATCCCGCCCTGCGGCATCTGCCATGCTTCCAGCGTGTTATCGATCCGTTGCCCGACGAACACGCGACCATCGCGGTTGATCAGCATGACGCCCGCGCAGGGTCGATAGGGAAGCGAGGCAGGATCGGTCATACCCGCTTCCCTACCAGCCGGCGCGCGCCGACTCCACCGTTAGCGCGCGCCTTGACCGCAATCGTCAGCCCGCGGCCTGTGCCATGACGCGCTGACCCTCCGCTTCGACGATCGCGCCCTTCACCGCCGTCAGGTAAGCCGCGACGTCCCCCGCGCTCGACGGCACGGCCTGCCGCAGCGTGATGAAGCCGTGGATGTTGCCGCGCGCCTCGCGAAAGGTGACGGGCACGCCCGCCTGGATCAGCGCAGCGGCATAAGCGCGGCCTTGGTCGCGGATCGGATCCAGACTGGCGGTAACGATCACCGCGGGTGGCAAGCCGGCGAGCGATCCGGCCATCGGTGACGCCTTCACGTGCTCAGGATCGGGTGCGTAATGCTCGCCGAACCACATCATGCCTTCGCGCGTCAGCAGAAATCCGTCGGCGAAGTCGTTGAAGGAAGGATATTCCTTCATCATGTCCGCCGCCGGATAGATCGGCGCCTGCACGATCACCGGCACCGCCGCCGGCTCATCGCGCAGCGCGATCGCGGTGGTGATGGTCAGCGTGCCGCCCGCGCTGTCGCCCGACAGCACCAGCGCGGTCGCAGTACGCCCGAGCTCCGCGGGATTGGACGCGACCCAGCGCGCTGCCGCCTCGCAATCGTCGGGTGCCGCGGGCCATTTCGCTTCGGGCGCGAGCCGGTAATCGACCGAGACGACCGGCAGGTCGAGCTGCCGCGCCATCTCGGCGGTGAAGCTCGCATGCGTGTCGATGTTGCCGATCACGAAGCCGCCGCCGTGAAAGAACACCACCACGGGGCCGGGCTCGCGTGTCTCGCGCGGGTCGAACAACCGTGCGGCGATGCTGCCGCCCTCGACCGGGATCGTCAGATCCTTGATCGTCGCCAGCACGCCCACCGGCGGATCGGCGATATCCTTCATCGCGTAGAACACCGCGCGCGCTTCCGTCGGGGTCTGCTGGTGCATCTTGGGCCCGGGAATGCTGTTCAGGTAATCGAGAAAGTTGCGCACGTCCGGGCGGACGAACGGGTCGCTCTTGGTCGGGGCAGGACGATCGATGGTCGTGTCGGTCACGTACGCTCTCCTGTGTGCCGCGCATGTGGCGCGTCGTTCTTTGCAACCTATCTTAGCCGCATGATCGCGGTCGTCCACCATCCCGATTACGTCACCGAAGCGCCCGCGCGCAGCACCTATCGCTGGGGCAAGAATGGCGCGATTCGCGACCTGCTGCGCGCCGAAGGCGGTCGCATCGACTGGCACGAGCCTGCCGCCATGCCGCAGGCGTGGCTGGAAGCGGTGCACGACCCCGATTACGTCGCGCAGGTGCTATCCGCGCAGGTGCCCCGCGAGAAGGAGCGGCGCACCGGCTTTCCGATCACGCCGCTGGTCGCGCGCCGCGCCGCAGTGGTGCCGGGCGGCACCTATTTAGCCGCATTGCTCGCGCTCGATCGCGGGTTCGCCGCCAACACGGCCGGCGGCAGCCATCACGCACTGTCCGACACGGGCGCGGGTTACTGCGTGTTCAACGACCTCGCGATCGCCGCGCACCGGCTGGTCGAGGAGGGCAGGGTGGAGCGCGTCGCGATCGTCGACTGCGACGTTCACCAGGGCGACGGCACCGCCGCGCTGTGCGCGGGTCATCCGCAGATCGCGACCTACTCGATTCACGCGGCGAAGAACTTCCCCGCGCGCAAGGCGCAGTCGACGCTCGACGTCGCGCTCGCCGATGGGGTGGGCGACGACGAGTATCTCGAGACGCTCGAGCGCACCCTGTCGAGCTTCCTCGACGCGCATCGCCCGGACCTGATCCTCTACCAGGGTGGCGTCGACCCGTTCGCGGGCGACCGACTCGGTCGGCTGGCATTGAGCGAGGACGGGCTGGTCCAGCGCGAGCGATTGGTCGCGCGGCTTGCGACCGCCCGCGCACTCCCGCTCGCCTGCACGGTTGGCGGCGGCTACGGCGACGACATCATGGCGATCGCCGCGCGCCACGTTCGCGTCATCTTGACGCTCGGCGAGATGCTGACCGGATCGTACGTTGCGGCAGCGGAACAGAATGGCGGAGCCAGCGTAGTCGCCGAGTGACGAGCATCCTGTGGTTCCGCCAAGACCTTCGCCTCCACGATCAACCGGCGCTGCTCGCCGCGATCGCCGACGATGATGTGGTCCCGCTCTACATCCTCGACGACGAGACACCCGGTGATTGGCGGATCGGCGGTGCACAGCGCTGGTGGCTGCACGGCAGTCTCGCCTCGCTCGACGAGAGCCTGCGCGCGCACGGCAGCCGCCTGATCCTGCGCCGCGGCGCGTCAGAGAAGGTGCTGCGCGATGTGCTGGAAGAAAGCGGAGCCGATCGCATCCACGCGCTGCACCATTTCGAACCATGGTGGCGAAAGGTCGAGCAGGCGCTGGGCGATCGCCTCCACCTCCACGACGGCAATCACCTCGTCCATGTCGAGGATGTGAAGACGGGCAGTGGTGCGCCGTTCCGCATCTACTCGTCATTCTGGAAGGCGTTGCAGGAACATCTTCCGCCCGAGAAGCCGCACCCGGCGCCCAAGACCATTCCCGCGCCCAAGAATTGGCCGCCGTCGGAAACGCTCGCCAGCCTCGACCTGCTACCGACCAAGCCTGATTGGTCGGTCGACTTCGACGGCGAACCCGGCGAGGCCGACGCGCAGAAAAAGGCGGTCGCTTTCGGCAAACGCGTCGACCGCTACGAGCAGATGCGCAACCTGCCCGCTGAGGAGGGCACCTCCCTCCTGTCCCCGCACCTCCACTTCGGCGAGATCTCGGTCCGTGCGCTGTGGCACAAGGTCGGCACCGGTGAGGACGCGGTCAAATACCAGAAGGAGCTCGCCTGGCGCGACTTCACCAGCGGCGTGACGCTCGCGTTGCCCGACTATGGCGACAAGAACGGTCGACCCAAATACGACGCACTCGAGTGGCGTACCGGCAAGGAGGCGAAGGCTGACCTGCGCGCGTGGCAGCGCGGACGCACCGGCTACCCGATCGTCGACGCGGGCATGCGCCAACTCTGGACCAGCGGGTGGATGCACAACCGCTTGCGCATGATCACCGCCAGCTTCCTCATTAAGCATTTGCTGATCGACTGGCGCGAGGGTGAGCGCTGGTTCTGGGACTGTCTGGTCGATGCCGATTACGGCAACAATTCGGTCAATTGGCAGTGGGTCGCGGGCACCGGCATCGACGCCAACATGTTCTCGCGCATCATGGCGCCGCTGACACAATCGGAGAAGTTCAACGCAGGCGACTACATCCGCCGCTGGGTACCCGAGCTCGCCGACGTGCCCGACCCTACGATCCACGATCCCGAGGCAGCGGGGTGCAAGCCAGACGCCTACCCGTCCAAGATCATCGGACATCGCGAGGCTCGCGAACGCGCGCTGGCGGCGGCGGCCCGGTTGCGATAACCGCCGCGTCCCATGGACGCTCCAGTTCGCTCTCTGGCTCGCCAGCCTTCCCGCCCGACCCGCTTCTCCGGGCTGACCGCGCCCGTCTTCCACCGCATCCTCGACCGCGTCGATGCCGGCCTGGTCGAAGGCGCGATCGAGGCGACGCTGCCCGACGGCACGCACCGGCTGCTCGGCGGTCGGCAGGACGGACCCGTCGCGATCGTCGCCGTGCACCGCTGGCGCGCCTTGTGGCGGCTCGTCTCGGCCGGCTCGATCGGCTGGTACGAGGGCTGGGAAGCGGGCGACTGGTCGAGCCCCGATCTCGTTCCGATCTTTGATCTGTTCATGCGCAACCGCGTCGCGCTCGGCGACACCGCGCGCGCGAAACGCGGCGCGAAACTCGCCGCCCGCGTCGTCCACGCATTCCGCCGCAACGATCGCCGCGGCGCGCGGCGCAACATCGCCGCGCATTACGACCTCGGCAACGATTTCTACCGCGAGTGGCTCGACGAGACGCTGACCTATTCGTCGGCGATGTTCGCACATGCCGAGGAACCGCTCGCCACCGCGCAGCAGCGCAAGCTCGACGCCGTGCTCGCGCGCACAGGCGCCCGGGCCGGCGACCACGTGTTGGAGATCGGCTGCGGCTGGGGCTCGTTCGCCGCCACGGCGGCGGCGGCGGGCGTGCAGGTCCACGCGCTTACGCTCTCGACCGAGCAGCGCGACCATGTCGCCGCGCGCGCGCTACCGGGAGTCACCGTGTCGCTGACCGACTATCGCGACGTGACCGGCACCTACGACGCGGTCGCGAGCATCGAGATGGTAGAGGCCGTGGGCCAGGAATATTGGCCCGCCTACCTCCTGACGATCGCGCGCGTCCTTAAACCCGGCGGTCGCGCGGCGATCCAATATATCTCGATCGCCGACGACGTGTTCGAGGCCTATGCCGGCAGCGTCGACTTCATCCAGCGCTACGTGTTTCCCGGCGGTTTGCTGCTATCCGAGTCGCGCTTCCGCCGCATCGCCGAGGCGAACGGGCTCGAATGGCGCGACCAGCACGCATTCGGGCTCGACTATGCCGAGACGCTGCGGCGCTGGCGCGATTGCTTCGACGCGGCCGCGCGCGAGGGCCGCCTGCCGCCGCGCTTCGACACGCGCTTCCAGCGGCTGTGGCGCTTCTACCTGATGTATTGCGAGGGTGGTTTTCGCGGCGGCGGCATCGACGTCGCGCAGGTCACGTTGATCAAACGCTAGCGCGAAAGGTTCTCTATTTACGTCATCCCGGACTTGATCCGGCATCCCGCTTTCTGACCTTGCCGAGAAGCGGGACCCCGGATCAAGTCCGGGGAGACGAGTAATTGAAGTGAAGTTTCACCCCTCGACACGCTCCCGGTGCCCGGCCGGAAACCCATCGATTGCCAGCCGCACGATCGCCGCGGCGACCGTCTCGGGCGGCTTGACCGAGGCCGGGTCCTCGCCCGGATAGGCACGCGCGCGCATCTTGGTCCGCGTCGCGCCCGGATCGAGGATCGCGGTCCGCACGCGGCTGACCTCCGCCATCTCGTCGCCGTAAGCGCCGAGCAGGGTGTCGAACGCCGCCTTCGACGCACCGTACGCCCCCCAATACGCCCGCGGCTTCGCACCCACCGACGAGGTGACACCGATCACCCGCGCGCCGTCCGACCGGCGCAGCAGCGGGTCGAACGCCTGGATCATCGCCACCTGCGCCGAGACGTTGAGCGTCAGCACCTGCGCCAACTCCTTCGCGTCAATCGCGGGCACCGCGGACAGCGTACCGAGCATCCCGGCGTTTAGCACCATGACGTCGAGTGCGTCCCACCGGTCCGCCACCGCGGTCGCCAGACGCGCGATCGAGTCGGTCTGCGTCAGATCGAGCGGCGCGATCGTCGCCGACCCGCCAGCCTCGAAGATCCGCTCCTCGACGCCTTCCAGATCCTTCGCGGTGCGCGCGGTGATGACGACGTGCGCGCCTTCTGCCGCCAGTGCGATCGCGGTCGCCGCACCGATCCCGCGGCTGGCACCCGTGACCAGCGCGAGCTTGCCTTCCAAACCTTTGGTCAAATCAGTTCACTCGTTCTGCCAAAAGCGCGAATTGGTCGACCGATGTCGTATCGTCGTGGTCGGTCAAGCTAGTCGGGTAATCGCCGGTGAAGCACGCATCGCAGTATTTCGGACGGATGTCGGCCCGGTGCGTCTCGCCCAGCGCCTTGTACAGCCCGTCGATCGACACGAAGGCGAGACTGTCAGCGTGGATGAACTCGGTCATGCCGCCGATGTCGTGCTTGGCCGCCAGCAGCTTGGCGCGCTCCGGCGTGTCGACGCCGTAGAAGCACGAATGGCGCGTCGGGGGGCTCGCGATCCGCATGTGCACCTCGGCCGCACCCGCGTCGCGCATCATTTGCACGATCTTGAGGCTGGTCGTGCCGCGCACGATCGAATCGTCGATCAGCACGACGCGCTTGTCCTTGATCAGCGCGCGGTTGGCGTTGTGCTTCAACTTGACGCCCAGGTGGCGGACCTTGTCGCCCGGCTGGATGAAGGTGCGTCCGACATAGTGCGAGCGGATGATGCCGAGCTCGAATGGAATGCCCGATTCCTGCGCGTAGCCGATCGCCGCCGGCACGCCCGAATCGGGCACCGGGATGACGAGGTCGGCCTCGACCGGCGCCTCGATCGCGAGCTGCGCGCCTATGTTCTTGCGCACCGAGTAGATCGACTGGTCATCGACGATCGAATCGGGACGCGAGAAATATACCCACTCGAAGATGCACGGCCGCGGTGACAGCGGCGCGAACGGACGCACCGAGCGCATCTCCGCACCCTGCACGATCACCAGCTCGCCCGGCTCGACCTCACGGACGAAGTCCGCGCCGACCACGTCGAGCGCGACCGACTCGGAGGCGAAGATGATCGCTTCACCCAGCTTGCCCATCACCAGCGGCCTAATGCCGAGCGGGTCGCGGCAAGCGATCATTCCCTCGGGTGTCATCACGATCAGCGCATAGGCACCCTCGATCTGCTTCAACGCGTCGATGAAGCGGTCGAGCAGCGTGCGGTAGCTCGACGTCGCGACCAAGTGGATGATCGTCTCGGTGTCGGAGGTCGACTGGAAGATCGAACCCCGCCGCACCAGCTCGCGGCGCAGCTTCATCGCGTTCGACAGATTGCCGTTGTGCGCGACCGCGAAACCGCCCGACGACAGTTCGGCGTAGAGCGGCTGGACGTTGCGCAGCGCGGTCTCGCCCGTGGTCGAATAGCGGACGTGCCCGCACGCGACCTCGCCCGGCAGCGAGCGGATGATGTCGTCGCGGTCGAAATTGCCCGCGACATGCCCCATCGCGCGGTGCGTGTGGAACATCGCACCGTCATAGGTCGTGATCCCCGCCGCCTCCTGGCCGCGATGTTGCAGTGCGTGAAGGCCGAGCGCGACCAGCGCGGCAGCACCCTCGGAATTGGACACGCCGAAGATGCCGCACTCCTCGTGCAGGTGATCGTCGTCGAACGGATGGGTGGTCAGCATGGGGGCCGAAGCTCGCGTTGGGGGGCTCGCGTAATGCCGGGTCGCATATAGCGACTGTCGCGCGATTGTCATCCTGCGTGCGCCCGGGGGACCGGCGCGGTCTGTTGCGCGACGGCGAACCCCGCTACCAGCCACGGCATGGACGACCGCGAACAAGGCAGCACCTTTCAACCCAAATTCGACGCGAACGGGCTCGTCACCGCGGTCGTCAGCGACCGTGCCGGCGCGCTGTTGATGGTCGCGCACATGAACGCCGACGCGATCGCCGCCACGCAGGCGAGCGGCGAGGCGACCTTCTGGTCGCGCAGTCGTGCTCGCTTGTGGAAAAAAGGCGAGACGTCGGGCAACGTGCTGCGCCTGATCGAGATGCGCGTCGACTGCGATCAGGACGCGCTGTGGCTGATCGTCGACCCCGCCGGCCCCGCCTGCCACACCGGCGCGACGAGCTGCTTCTACCGCCGCGTGAGCGGCGACACGCTGGAGCGGGTCGGATGAAGCGCACGCTCGCACTCGCGCTGCTACTGGCCGCGTGCGGCGAACAGTCTTCCGTTCCGGACGAGGGCGGGGCCGGAGCCGCACTCGAACGTGCCGCGCGCGCGAGCGGGATGGTGCCCGATTCCGCCCGCATCATCTCCACCGGCGTCTACGCCAGCGGAGAGGACAAGGTCTGCCTCGTGCCGCAAGACGGCGATCGCTACCGCATCGGCGCCTCGATCGACCTGGGCGAACAGCAGCGCTGCACGGCACGCGGTACGGCACGCGGACGCGACAAGCTCGACGTGCGGATGGGGGAGGGCTGCGAGTTCGTTGCTTCGCTCGACGGCGACACGATCGCGTTTCCAGCCGTCCTGCCTGCTGCGTGCGATACGATGTGCGAGGGTCGTGCGACGCTCGCCGCGCTCGCGGCCGCGCGGCTGAGCGACAGCATATCGGAGGCGACGCGCGCCATCGGATCGGACGGTAGCCCGCTCTGCGCAGGTTGACGTTCACGTAAGGGGAAGGTAAATGGCGGTGCATGAGCGCTGTCGCCTACGCCGTCGTTCCGCCGCGCGATGATCGCGAGCATTTCAGCATCTCCGACCTCTCCGCGGAGTTCGGCATCACCCCGCGCGCGCTGCGATTCTATGAGGACGAGGGGCTGATCAGCCCCGAGCGTCGTGGCCTCGCGCGCATCTACTCGCAGCGCGACCGCGCGCGGCTCGCCTGGATTTTGCGCGGCAAGCGCGTCGGGTTCAGCCTCGCCGACATCCGTCAGATGATCGACCTCTACGATCTGGGCGACGGCCGCCGCGCGCAGCGCGCGATCACGATCGAGCGCTGCCGCGAACGCATCGCGACGCTCCAGGCACAACGCACCGACATCGACGCCGCGATCCTCGAACTGGAGGAATTCATCGGCGTCATCGAAACATCAAACCCGATCTCCCATTCGACCAAGGAAGCCTGACATGCCGCAATATACGCCCCCCGTCCGCGACACGCGCTTCGTGCTCGAACACGTTGTCGGCCTCGACCGCTACGCCAACGTGACCGGCTTCGCCGCCGCGACCCCCGACACCGTCGACGCGGTGCTAGAGGAAGGCGGCCGCTTCGTCGCCGAGGTGCTATTCCCGCTCAACCAGTCGGGCGATCTTGAGGGCTGCACCCGTCACGAGGACGGCTCGGTAACGACCCCTACCGGCTTCAAGGACGCGTACAACAAGTTCGTCGAATCGGGCTGGGGCACGCTCAGCGCACCCGAGGCGTTCGGCGGACAGGGCATGCCGCACGTCGTCTCGACCGCGTTCCAGGAGTATATGATCAGCGCCAACATGGCATTCGCGATGTACCCCGGTCTCGCCCACGGCGCGATCGCCGCGCTAGTGGTGAAGGGCTCGCCCGAGCAGCAGGAGAAGTATCTGCCGCGCATGATCTCGGGCGAGTGGGGCGGCACCATGAACTTGACCGAGCCGCAGTGCGGCACCGACCTCGGGCTCATCCGCACCCGCGCCGAGCCGCAGGCCGACGGCAGCTACGCGATCACTGGCACCAAGATCTTCATCTCGGCGGGCGAGCACGACCTGACCGACAACATCATCCACCTCGTCCTCGCCAAGACGCCGGGCGCGCCCGACTCGTCGAAGGGCATTTCGCTGTTCGTGGTGCCTAAGGTGTTGGTGAACGATGAGGGATTGCTGGGTGAGCGCAACGCGGTGTCGTGCGGCTCGATCGAGCACAAGATGGGCATCCACGGCAACGCCACCTGCGTGATGAACTATGACGGCGCGACCGGATGGCTGGTCGGCGAGGAGATGAAGGGACTCGCCGCGATGTTCATCATGATGAACGCGGCGCGCCTGGGCGTCGGCCTGCAGGGGCTCGGCGTCGCCGAGACCGCGTACCAGAATGCGGTGCAATATGCGAAGGACCGGCGCCAGGGTCGCGCGCTGACGGGACCTGCCGAGCCGAACGAGAAGGCCGACACCTTATTCGTCCACCCCGACGTCCGCCGCATGCTGATGGACTCAAAGGCGTGGATCGAGGGCCTGCGCGCCTTGTGTCTATGGGGTGCGCTCCAGGTCGATCTCGAGCACAATGCGGAGAGCGAGGAGGAGCGTCAGCTCGCCGGCGACCTGATCGGCCTGCTCACGCCCGTCATCAAGGGCGTCGGCACCGACAAGGGCTACGAGATCGCGACCAACGCGCAGCAGGTTTATGGCGGCCACGGCTACATCCAGGAATGGGGCATGGAGCAGTACGTCCGCGACGCCCGCATCGCGCAGATCTACGAAGGCACCAACGGCGTGCAGGCGATGGATCTGGCCGGGCGCAAGCTGGCGCAGAACGGCGGCCGCGCGGTAATGGCGTTCGGCAAGATGGTGACCGAGGAGATCGCGGCGGGCAAGCAGGACGAGGCCACCGCCGACTTCGCGGCCCGGCTGGAGAAGGCGGCGGGCGAGCTGCAGGGCGCGACGATGTGGTTCATGGCGAACGGCATGAAGAACCCCAACAACATCGGCGCGGGTGCGGTGCCGTACATGCACCTGGTCGGCATCGTCGCGGTCGGGCTGATGTGGCTGCGCATGGCGTCCGCGGCGGCGCGCCTAAAGGCGGCGGGCGAGGGCGACGCGGCGTTCCTCGACGCGAAGCTGGTGACCGCGCGCTATTTCGCCGAGCGCGTGCTGCCCGAAGCGGGCGCGCTGCGTCGCAAGATCGAGGGCGGTGCCGACGCGGTCATGGCGCTGCCGGTCGAGATGTTCGCGGCGGCATAACCCGACGTGACCGCCGGCGGGTGCGCGTCACTCGCCGGCGGTCGTACCCGCCTCACTGGCCTGATCGCCGCTCGCAGCGGGCTTAGCCTCGCTCGGCGTGGCAGCCGCGGGCGCTGCGCGGCGAACGCCGGGCAGTGCAGCAGGTCCGCGCGTCGTCGCGGGCGTCGCAAGTGGCGGTGCGGAACCCGTGACGGGCACCGCGGTCATCGATCCGCGCCCACGCATGCACTGCGCGGTGTCGGCGCGCTTGAACTCTCCGCAATTCCACAGCACGCGGTCGAACCCGTTGCTGCGATCACGCAGATAGCTGAACCCCATCGACGTATATTGCTGCGGCGACATCGTCATCCCCGCGGGCACCAGCCGCGCGTCGCTCCAGCCCATCAGCTTGCAGCGAAGCCGTTCGCCGCAGGCACGCTGCGCGAGCGCCGGCAGCGCGTCGGGCTGGCGCGGGTCGATGACGACCAGGAACGTGTCGGGCGCCTCGGCCAGCGGTTTCAACGCGGTCGGTTGCGCGAGCGGCAGGACGCCGGGCGCGATCGGCGCGTCGGCGGGCAGATCGGCGAACAGCGGCAGCACCGCGGCGAGCGCTTCCTCCGTTTCGTCCACTACCCCGCCGTCGCGGTGCGCGTCGGAAATGGTCGCGAGCTTGGCGATGCTCGGCTCGACCGAGGCGACGGTGCGGTTGAACGCCGGCGGCGTGCCCCACCAGCCCGCCCAGCGGAAGAAGAGGTGGCTGTGCACCGCCGCGATCTTGTCGAGGCTCGACTGCCAGTAAGGAACGACCCAGTCGGTGTGGTAATGCGTCGCATAGCCGACAGGCTTGTAGACCCGCCCGGAGAGCGCCTGTGCCGCCAGCGCGCGTGCATCGCGCCACATCGCCTCGGTCGGGGTCCAGCGGGTCAACGCGCCGTTGCAGGTGAAGGTGAACTGGCAGCCGGTGCTGCGTTCCTGCCCTTCGAAGACCACGCCGCAGACGGTTTTCGGGAAAGCGGGGTGGCGCAACCGGTTGAGGATCACCTGCGCGACCGCGCGCTGCCCCTCTGGATCGTTGCCCGCCTCGTAGATTTCAGCCGCGGCGAGGCAGTCGGTCGCGCGCGCGATGCTGGCGGCGTCACCGGCGATACGGAACGGCCGCGCCGCCGGGTTCGGGCCGGTGACGAACGGTACGCTGTCGTTGAACGCCTTCGCGTCCTGCGGGCTGAGCGCGACGAACTCGACCGGTTCGACCGCGGGCAGCACCGTCGCGGGGACGACCTTGCGCTTCGCCAGCGCACGCAACGCAGCCGGTTGCGTCGACGGCACTGGCGGGTGGGTCACCACCCACGTCGGCACCGCCACCGCCGCGAGCGCGACGCACGAAAGGATCACGCGCAGGCGAGGGTCCACCTGCGCGCCGTGTGTCGGGGTGCTCACTGTTCGGGCAGGAAGTCCGGCACCGACAGGTAACGCTCGCCCGTGTCGTAGTTGAAGCCGAGCACGCGCACATCGTCGGGCAGATCGGGCAGCTTCTGCAGGATCGCGGCGAGCGTCGCGCCCGACGAGATGCCGACCAGCATGCCTTCTTCGCTCGCCGAGCGACGCGCCATGTCCTTGGCGACCGCGGCGTCGACCTCGATCACGCCGTCGAGCAATTGCGTGTGCAGGTTCGCCGGGATGAAGCCAGCGCCGATGCCCTGTATGGGGTGCGGACCGGGCTGACCGCCGCCGATGACCGGCGAGGCGGCGGGTTCAACCGCGAACACCTTCAGGTTAGGCCATTCCTTTTTCAGCACCTCGGCGACGCCCGTGATGTGCCCGCCGGTGCCGACGCCGGTGATGATGACGTCAATCGGCGTGTCGCGAAAGTCGTTCAGGATCTCGAGCGCGGTCGTGCGGACGTGAACGTCGACGTTCGCCGGGTTCTCGAACTGCTGCGGCATCCACGCATTGTCGGTCTGCTCGACCAGCTCCAACGCGCGCTCGATCGCGCCCTTCATGCCCTTCTCGCGCGGGGTCAGGTCGAACGTCGCGCCGTAAGCGAGCATCAGCCGGCGGCGTTCCAGCGACATGCTCTCGGGCATGACGAGGACGAGCTTGTAGCCCTTGACCGCTGCGACCATCGCCAGGCCGATGCCGGTGTTGCCGCTGGTCGGCTCGATGATCGTGCCGCCGGGTTTCAGCTCGCCCGACTGCTCCGCCGCCTCGATCATGGCGAGCGCGATGCGGTCCTTGACCGAGCCGCCGGGATTGCCGCGCTCCGACTTGATCCACACTTCGCTGTCGGGGAACAGCCGCTGCACGCGAACGTGCGGGGTGTTGCCGATCGTGTCGAGAATGGTGTTGGCCTTCATGGCTGTATGCCTCCGTTCTGCGGTCCGGGCTCTAGCGCCTCGGGCGGGTCAAAGGTCCGTGCGTTCTTCAGTTCGGGGAATAGCCGCGCCCAGACGAGCGTGATTGCGATCGCGCCGACGCCGCCGACGACCACCGCGCCGACCGGGCCCAGCAGCGACGCGAGGATGCCGCTCTCCGCTTCGCCCAGTTCGTTCGACGCCGATATGGTCAGCTGCGACACGGCGCTGACGCGGCCGCGCATCGCGTCGGGCGTGTGGAGCTGGATCAGCGAGGTACGCACGTAGACCGACACCATGTCGGCGCCGCCCGCGACGATCAGTGCGACCAGGCTCAGCCAGAACGAGCGCGAGATGCCGAAGGTCAGGATCGCGAGCCCGAACACGACCACCGCGATGAGCATCTTGACCCCGACGTTGGTCTTCATCGGCTTGATCGAGAACCACAGGGCGGTCGACGCCGCGCCGATCCCCATGCCGGCGGCGAGGAAACCGAGACCGGTCGAGCCGACGTGCAGGATGTCGCGCGCGTAGATCGGCAGCAGCGCGGTCGCGCCCGCCAGCAGCACCGCGAAGAGATCGAGCGTGATTGCGGCGAGCACCAGCCGGTTCTGTCGCACGTATTGGAAGCCATCGAGGATGCGCTGCATCGGGCGGCGATCCTTCTGCGCCGGCGGCTGCGGCACGCGCCCGATCAGGAACATGAGCGCGAGCGCGAGCAGCAGCATGCCCGACACCACGCCATAAGCGATGTCGGGGTGCAACCCGTAGAGGAACCCGCCGACGCTCGGTCCGACGATCGTGCCGGTCTGCCACGCGATCGAGCTGATCGCGATCGCGGTCGGCAGGCTCTCCTTGGGCACCAAATTGGGGGCAAGTGCGGAATAGGCCGGGCCGGAGAAGGCACGCGCCACCCCGACCAGCACGGCCGCGCCGAACAGCGCCGGCAGCGTCAGCGCGTGCGTATAGGTCAAATAGCCGAGCGTCGCCGCGACCGTGCACAACAACGCCGTGGTGCAGCGTACGATCCAGCGACGATCGACGCTGTCGGCGACGAGACCGACGAGCGGGGTCAGCAGGAACAACGGCACGAACTGCACCAGCCCGATCATGCCGAGCAGGAAGGCGGCCTCCTGCACGTCCATCGTCTGACGCGCGATGCCGTACACTTGCCAGCCGATGATGATCGCCTGCGCGCTGATCGCGATCGTGCCGGCGAAGCGCGACAGCCAATAGGCGCGGAAATTGGCGATGCGCAGCGGGTGCACGGTCTGTTCCATCTGGCGAGCGGCTTAGGCGGGGGTGCAGCGCGAGGCAACCACTCACGCCGGCACTCACGCCTGTCCTCCCACTCATACCTGTCGTAGCGGCAAGCGTTGCAGGTGCGCGCCAATCGCGCCTATAGGCCCGCATCCCTTTCCCCAGGTACGAGGTTTTTGTCCGTGGCCAAAGCCCCCGCCCGCGCACCCGCGCCAAGCGAGCCACCTACGTCCAATCGCGAGCGTCCGAGCGAGCCGCAACCTTATGCGGCGTCAAAGGACGAGCTGCTGAAATTCTACGAGCAGATGCTGCTCATCCGCCGGTTCGAGGAAAAGGCGGGGCAGCTCTACGGCCTCGGCCTGATCGGCGGCTTCTGCCACCTCTACATCGGTCAAGAAGCCGTCGCGGTCGGCTTGCAGTCGGCATTGTCGGGCGATGACTCGGTCATCACCGGCTACCGCGACCACGGCCACATGCTGCTGTGCGGCATCCCGCCCAAGGACGTGATGGCGGAGCTGACCGGGCGTCAGGCCGGCATCTCGAAGGGCAAGGGCGGCTCGATGCACATGTTCAGCGTCGAGCATAAGTTCTACGGCGGGCACGGCATCGTCGGCGCGCAGGTGTCGCTCGGCACCGGTCTCGCCTTTGCGCACAAGTATCGGAACGATGGCGGCGTGGCGCTGGCCTATTTCGGCGATGGCGCGGCGAACCAGGGCCAGGTGTACGAGAGCTTCAACATGGCCGAGCTGTGGAAGCTGCCGATCATCTACGTGATCGAGAACAACCAGTATGCGATGGGCACCAGCGTCAACCGCGCCTCGGCCGAGGACCAATTGTATCGCCGCGGCGAGAGCTTCCGTATTCCCGGGCTACAGATCGACGGCATGGACGTGCTGGCAGCGCGCGGTGCGGCGGAAGAGGCGCTCGCCTGGGTGCGCGCGGGCAAGGGGCCGATCATTCTCGAGATGAAGACCTATCGCTACCGCGGCCACTCGATGTCCGATCCCGCCAAGTACCGCTCGCGCGACGAGGTGCAGGCGGTACGCGACAAGTCCGACCCGATCGAACACGTCAAGAAGCTGTTGTCCGAACAGGGTGTGGCCGAGGACGAGCTCAAGAAGATCGAGCAGGACATCCGCCGCCAGGTGAACGAGTCCGCCGACTTCGCCGAGAGCACCCCCGAGCCGGAGCCTTCCGAATTGTACACCGACGTTCTGGTGGAGAAGTACTGACATGGCGATCGACATCAAGATGCCGGCGCTGTCGCCCACGATGGAAGAGGGCACGCTGGCCAAGTGGCTGGTGAAGGAAGGCGACACGGTCAAGTCCGGCGACATCATGGCCGAGATCGAGACCGACAAGGCAACGATGGAATTCGAGGCGGTCGACGAGGGCGTCGTCTCCAAGATCCTGGTGGCGGAGGGTACCGACAACGTGAAGGTCGGCGAGGTCATCATGCAGCTCGACGGCGAGGATGCAGGGGCTGGTAGCTCGACCGCGTCGGAGCAGGCGGCGCCCGCCGATCAGACGACCGCGACGAAGGACGACAATCCCGCCGCCGACGCCAAGGCCGACGAGAAGAAGGCCGATACGGTCGAGGATTCGGCGCACCCGGCGCAGGAGAAGGTCGAGACCGGCGCGCGCCAGTTGTTCGCCGCTGCCGAGAACAAGGCCGAGGTGCGCGACCCCGCGATCCCCGCCGGCACCGAGATGGTGAAGATCACCGTCCGCGAGGCGCTGCGTGACGCGATGGCGGAGGAGATGCGCGCCGACGACCGCGTGTTCGTGATGGGCGAGGAAGTCGCGCAGTACCAGGGCGCGTACAAGGTGACGCAGGGGCTGCTCGACGAGTTCGGCGAGCGCCGCGTGATCGACACGCCGATCACCGAATATGGCTTCGCCGGGATCGGTTCGGGTGCGGCGATGGGCGGGTTGAAGCCGATCGTCGAGTTCATGACCTTCAACTTCGCGTTGCAGGCGATCGACCACATCATCAACTCGGCCGCCAAGACCAACTACATGTCGGGCGGTCAGATGCGCTGCCCGATCGTGTTCCGTGGTCCGAACGGCGCGGCGAGCCGCGTCGGCGCGCAGCACAGCCAGAACTTCGGCCCGTGGTACGCGAGCGTGCCGGGCCTGATCGTGATCGCGCCCTACGATGCGGCGGACGCCAAGGGGCTGCTCAAGGCCGCGATCCGCACCACCGATCCGGTCGTGTTCCTGGAAAACGAGCTGCTCTACGGCCGCTCGTTCGAGGTGCCGAAGCTCGACGACTGGGTGCTGCCGATCGGCAAGGCGCGGATCATGCGCGAGGGCCGTGACGTGACGATCGTCAGCTACTCGATCGGCGTCGGGCTCGCGCTCGAAGCCGCCGACAAGCTGGCCGAAGAGGGCATCGACGCCGAGGTGATCGACCTGCGCACGCTGCGCCCGCTCGACAAGCAGACGGTCTTGAAGTCGCTTTCCAAGACCAACCGCATGGTCGTGGTCGAGGAAGGCTGGCCGACCTGCTCGATCGCGTCGGAAATCAGCACGATCGCGATGGAGGAGGGGTTCGACGACCTCGACGCGCCGGTGATGCGCGTGACCGACGAGGACGTGCCGCTGCCTTATGCCGCCAATCTGGAGAAGCTGGCGCTCGTGTCGGCGGACAAGGTGATCGCGGCGGTGAAGAAGGTCTGCTATCGCAACTAAGCCGCGCGCCTGCGGCCGCTCACGTCGTCGTGTAGCGGTCGCAGGTATATGGCGTTGCTTGAGGTTGAGGATTGTAGATCTGGTTGAAGACTCGTTTGTCGCGCACGATGAACGACGCCTTATAGTGTAATTGCATCGGCCCGGACGGGATCCAGATACGTCCCAACACCGGCTGGTAATCATAGGCGATCTCGACGAACATCACGCCTGAGTCGGGTGGTGCGGTCACCAATGCACCAGGATCGCCCATGCCGGCGACCCGGGTTCCGGGCGTCGCAGGAAGCGGTTGCGTGCCCGCATCCGTGGGAGCCACGCCGTAGCGCGAGTCGTACATCGCGCCCTTCTTCATGCCTAGGCATCGCTGCCAGTGGATGAATTGTTGTCCATCATGCTCTTCCAGGCTGGACAGCGTAATGCGACCATATTGCGTCAGGCCCCATTTCTCACCTTGCAGGCGTGCGGCGGTGAGCACGTCGTTGACGTCGATCTCGCGTAGCTGCGACGAATTGTTGCTCTGCATGTCCCCGACGCGCGAGGCATTATCGGCGAGATTGAGCGAGATCTGGTTCACGCGCTCGTTCATCACAGTCAGATTGGCGTTCTCCACCGCGAAGCAGCCAAGGCTCAAGACGACAGGAAATGTATACGCAAACTCGATGAGCGCGAGGCCCCGACGATCGTGGCCGATCGTCGCGAGCATCTTTCGCAAGGGGCGCAACCCGTATCGCTTGATGGAACGCGCGCTCACTTGATGCATACAGACTCGACTGGTTGGGTTACTTGCGTGCGGTAGGGCTGGTTCTTCAGCAGCGTCTCCCCAACGATCGTCTGGTTGGGAGACATGCCCAAGAGACCGAACACCGGAAACAATCGGGTGTACGTCACCCGCATCGTATAACGCGTCACGTCGTTGGCGCCGCCTTGTGAGCGGCGACCGGGATCGGCGTCCCACTGCTTGTTGCCGTTCACGTCATCGAAGCATTCTCCACTGTCGAGTTGACCATTGCCGTTCTTGTCGGTGATCTGCTCCGGCTTGACCAACAGAAAGCTCGAGTAGCTCCGCCGCTCGGGTTCGAACTTCATGCCTGGACCGAGCAGGCTGACCATTGCTTGAACCTTGGCGTCGATCTGTGTCGCACTACTGACGTTATCCTCCAGCGCCGAGTCCCGGCCGGCCTTGTACATTGCGCCATCGAGGATCGACTGGGCATATGACTGGTATAGCAGGTCACACAAGCCCATCAGCAATCCGCACATCACCGGCGCAACGAACGCGAACTCGATCGCGGTCACCCCGCGCCGCTCGCGTGCGAGCCGCTTGAAAAAGATAGGCCTCACTTGTCGAGCCTCAGCATCGCCACCTGCTTGGCAATTTTTTGGAACAGCGTAGTCAGTCCGCTGCCCGTCGTCGTGTAAAGCGCCTGTCCGCTATTGCTGGCGCATTGCGTCAACTGATCGGTTGTGTTGGGCGCGATTGCGACTGTCCAGACATCGATCTTGAGTTTCGATGCTTGGCTACATGCGTAAAGGAAGCGGGCGTTGTGGAAGTCCTTCAGTGACGTGGTCGTGTTGGTTCCTCCGACGCGCTGATCGTAATATTCCATTCCGTACAGCCCGTAGATGTTAGCGTTTGGTGCCATGTCGCCGTCGGTCAGGAAGACGATGACTTTCTTCGGAGCGGGCTGTCCGCTGCGTCCGATATTGTCGGCGGCGAAGATACCGTTGGAGGCAAGCAGTCGAACGCCCCAGATCATGCCAGTGTCGTGGTAGGTACCGCCGAGCGGCTTGAAGTCCGCGGCGTCGACGTAACCGGCGACGTCGGACGCCGACATGACGGACAAACGGCGGATCGGCTTGCCGCACGAGTAAAAGCCCGATTTGCGCCGCGCCTCTGCACCCATGTTCAAGGCAGGATAATTGCTGCCGTAAAGGTAGGGGCTGAAATCCTCGCCGTTACTTTTTTGGTCCCAGTTGGCCGCATAGCTGTAGCGCGCCCATGTGATCGGAGCCCAAGCCGGGCGCCAGCGCGTTGCCATTGCGGTTGTCGGAACAAGCGACGGGTCGAGGTCGTACGAGGTGGAATTGAAGCTTGTCACACCAGCCTGGGTTTGACGCTCCTCAATGCAGCCGTCCCATCGCGAGGTCGCACCGTTCACTTGCGTCGGGTCCACCACGGACACGCCGGTCACGTACTTCGACACGTCGATGGGATATTGTTTGTACAACCAGATAGGACCAACGACCCTAGTATAATCCGAACAGCGCCCGGTGTTCGCGTTCCAGTCCTGCCAAGTATAAGTCGCGCTGGAATCAGACGTTCTAAATGTCAGGGCCGTAGTGGGGCTGCGTGTCGGAGTGTTGGCGCTGGACGGGCATTGAGCCTGTGGTTTGGTGTTTGCTTGCGACGTGCTGCTCAGCGAGATCTGGTATTCGTCTGAAACCTGTCGGGTCTCATAATCAACCCTTTCTCCGCTGTTCGATCCGGCAAGGTATGAGGGAGAGACCGCGGAGATCGCCTTTCCGGCGTTGATGATTGAGGTGTAACTGACGAATCCATACCGGACCCGGGTCGAACTATCGACCGACGTGGCAACGGTGCTGTAGAAGTCTTTCACCGCCTGCCGCAGCGCCTTCATCCGAGAACCGGAGCCCACCAGCGTTTCGGGCACACCATAGCTCATCGTGCCCGAGTAACCCGGCATCGCATCGGGGTCGTTCGACGGCCGCGTATACGCAACGGCAGGATTGGCGTTGACGTAGGTATTACACTGCGCTTCGCTGTCCTCCGGTCGGCACGCCATCGACCCGGTGGTGTCGAGCACGAAGACGATGTCGGTATCCGCGATGTCGTAGCGGGCCTTGCAGGTAACATCGATCGTGGCGTCACCCGCTCTCATGATCTTCGTGACCGTCATCGGCACGGTGACCGACGCGGTCCCGGATACTTGCTGGTCCCCGGTCTTGGTCGGCGTGAACGTCAGGTTAGTGGTATTGGCCCAGCCTGCTGGAAAGTTGTTGTTAAAGAAGTCCTGCGCGCGGCGGGTGGCGTTGGCGTCGAGTGTGGACGAGCCGTCGGAGAGCATGAACTTGCGCCCGGCGAGTACGCCCGCGTCGCATGCCTGCTGTAGGCGGGACTTGACCACGTACATACGCCCCATGTCGACCGCCGATCCGGCGAAAGCCGTCAGCGGGATCATGGCAGCGGCCATGATGACCAGCGTGTTCGCAGAACGATCGTGCAGCAAGCGCGTGAGAAAGTGCGCACGGTCGTGGGATGCGGAGCGGTGCGGGGGGCAAGTCTCGGTTGTCACCGCGTCGCGATGACGCAGAAACGTCCAATATCGGCTCAAGGAAGAGGGTTAAGGACGCA
This sequence comes from Sphingomonas hominis, assembly GCF_013328205.1. GTDB lineage: Bacteria > Pseudomonadota > Alphaproteobacteria > Sphingomonadales > Sphingomonadaceae > Sphingomonas > Sphingomonas hominis. The sequence goes on from NZ_JABULH010000001.1 coordinate 838,932, forward strand.
TTAGCCACGCTTGCCGGTCGCTGGTCCGGGCGCCATCTGCGGCATGTGCGCGACATGCAACCTCTCAGCAGCCCCGAACAAGTTTTCGCGTGGTGTGGGCGTGCGATGCGAACGACGGGCGTCGACGCCTTGTTCGCGCTTGATCGGCAACTCGGCCAGATCGTGCGCACCACGGTGCAGCCGATCGTGGGTCAGATGCGGCTGACCTGGTGGTACGAAGCGCTTCGGGCACTCGATTATGCACCGCCACCGGCACAACCGCTGCTTACCGAGTTGGCGACCCGCGTCTTGCCGGCGGGGGTGACGGGTAGTGCGCTCGCGCCGATGAGCGAGGGCTGGGAAATATTGCTCGACGATGAGCGATCGGACGCCGCCTCACTTAAGGAGTTTGCGCGTTTGCGTGGTGGTGGCTTGTTCGCCGCGGTCGGGTGTCTGTTGGGCGCCACGTCGGATCTGCTCGAGCAGGCGGGCATGATCTGGGCGCTCGCCGATCTTGCAACCAACGTCACTCGTGATGCACTGCGGGAGCAGGCGCGTGCAACGGCCATCGCGTTGAGCGAGCAGGCGTTCGCCCAGCGGTGGGATGACGCGCGGATGCTCGGCGCGCTCGCACTCGACGCGCGGGCCGCGATGTTGGGGCAGGGGGCGCCTGGCGGGCCGCGCCGCGCTGCCGCGGTTGCTCGTTTCAGGCTACTTGGTCGCTGACGCCGCTTTACCTGGCGCAAGGGAGGCGGTTAACCTTGCGGCGGGGATGCAGAAGGGGGCTGGGGGATGTGGCGGTATCTGTTGGCGGGGTTGGTCGTCGTGCTGCTGGCGGCGGCCGGTTGGCTGATGTTCCACGGCGAGGCGCGCAGCGACGCCGCAGTTCGGTCAGATGTCGCACCAGCGGCAATGCCTTTGGCGCAAACACAAGAGGGTGAAGAGGCGCCAGTCGTGCTGCCAGAGGCGCCTGAGCGTTCGCGCGAGCAGAAGCGGTTCGATCGTTACGACAAGGATCGCGACGCCAAAATCACGCGCGACGAATATTTGACGAGCCGCGTCAAGGCATTCGCCAAGCTCGACCTGAATGGCGACCGACAACTGTCGTTCGACGAATGGTCGGCGAAAACGGCCAAGCGCTTCGCCGACGCCGATGCCGACCGTTCGGGCGCGCTGACAGCACCAGAGTTCGCGACGACCAAGCCGAAGCGGCGCGCGCGGTCGGCGTGCGCGTGCCTCGCTGCGGCAGCGCGCGACGACGACTAGGCAGCCAGCCAGCCGGCGAGCGCCTCGCGTCCGCGGTCGGTGTACATCCGCTTGCGATCCGCTTTCTTGATCTTGCCCGCGATCGGCGGAAACAGGCCGAAATTGACGTTCATCGGCTGGTAGGTTTCCGCCACCGCCTCGCCCGTGATGTGCGACAGCAGTGCACCCAACGCGGTCTCGCGCGGTGGCGAGCGTAGGTCGCGTCCGGCTAGTTCGGCCGCTGCGAACCGTCCGGCGAGCAGGCCGATCGCGGCGCTCTCCACATAGCCCTCGCAGCCGGTGATCTGCCCGGCGAAACGGATGTTCGGCCGAGAGGAGAGCCGCAGGGTGGCGTCGAGCAGTTCGGGCGAGCGCAGGAAGGTGTTGCGATGCAGGCCGCCCAATCGCGCGAACTCTGCATTCTGAAGGCCAGGGATGGTGCGAAAGATGCGAACCTGCTCGGCATGCTTCAGCTTGGTCTGAAAGCCGACGATGTTCCACAACGTGCCCTGCGCATTGTCCTGTCGCAATTGCACCGCGGCATAGGGCCAGCGCCCGGTGGCGGGCACGTCGAGGCCGACGCCCTTCATGGGGCCGAAGCGCAGCGTCTCGGGACCGCGCGCCGCCATCACCTCGATCGGCATGCACCCCTCGAAATAGGGAACGTCCTCCCATTCCTTATACTCGGTCTTCTCGCCGTCGAGCAGGGCCTGAACGAAGGTGTGGTATTGCTCCTTGTCGAGCGGGCAGTTGATGTAGTCGGTGCCGTCGCCCTTGTTCCAGCGCGACTGTGCCCAGGCCACGTCCATGTCGATCGAATCGCGGTGGACGATCGGCGCGATCGCGTCGAAGAAGGCGAGCGAATCGCGCCCGGTTTCGGCGGCGATGCTGTCGGACAGCGACGCGGCGGTGAGCGGTCCGGTGGCGATAATCGCTGGGCCATCAGGCAGCGTGTCGACGCGCTCGCGCACGATCGTGACGTTGGGGTGCGCCTTAAGCGCGGCGGTGACGCCCGCCGAGAAGCCGTCGCGGTCGACCGCCAACGCACTGCCAGCGGGGACGCGGTGCGTGTCGCCGGTGCGCAGGATCAGCGAGCCGAGCGCGCGCATCTCCTGGTGAAGCAGCCCGACCGCGTTCGACTCGGCATCGTCGGAGCGGAAGCTGTTGGAGCAGACGAGTTCGGCGAGGTGGTAGGTGTGGTGCGCGGGCGTGTTCTCGCCGCTGCCGCGCATTTCCGACAGGCGCACCTTGAAGCCTGCTTCGGCGAGCTGCCACGCGGCCTCCGAGCCTGCAAGCCCGCCGCCGATCACGTGAATGTCATGGGTCATGGGTGGCCAGATAACGCCTGACCTCATGACCGCAAGCATCGCGTCAATGCTGCTGGACGTTCACCAGCGCGTCGATCGCGGCTTGCAGGATGTGTGCGGCCGCCGCCGAGTCGATGCGTTCGGCGCGCTTGGCGCGGCTCATGTCCTGCTCGATCATCGCGCGTTCGGCAGCGACGGTCGACCAGCGTTCGTCCCACAGCAGGATGGGCAGGTTCATGTCGGCGCAATTGCGCGCAAAGGCGCGGGCCGACTGGCTGCGTGGGCTGACGCTGCCGTCGAGGTTGAGCGGCAGGCCCATGACGATACCGACGACGTGCTGCGCCTGGGCCAACTGGGCCAATGCTGCCTTGTCGGCGGTGAATTTGGTGCGGCGGACAAGGGGGGCGGGGCTGGCGAAGCTCCACCCCGCGTCACACAGAGCGGTGCCGATCGTCTTGGTGCCGAGGTCGAGCCCCAGCAGCCGCCCACCGTTAGGCAAAGCCGCGGCGAATTCATGCGCGTCGGTCGTGATCATCGCGCTGCCATCCGGCGCGCAGCGTCGGCGCGGACGTTGGCCCAGAACAGGCTGTAGTCGTAGACGTGATAGTTGTTGCCCGGCAGCACGTACGGGCCGACATCGGGGGGCGACCCGATCAGCAGCAGACCGCGCGCATCGCAGCGCGCACCGACCGTGCCGGGGCGCAGCTGCGCGGTCGACAGGTCTTCGCTGGGATAGAGCGTGCCGAGGTTGGCCGTTGCCGGAGCAGCGGTGAAGGGCACGCCGGTGATCGGGTTCGTACACAGCATCCGCGTGCCCTTGCGCGGGCGTCCGTCGAACCCGGTGGTACGGTCGTAATTCTCGGTGATCAGCGAGGGATCGGCCGGCTCGGCGAAGCTCTGCCACGACAGGATACAGCCGCGCTGGTCGGCGCGCACGCAGGCAGGTAGCCCTAGCGCGGACAGGTCGGTCGCAGTCGAGACCGGCCAGCCGATCACGTAAGCCGCGACGATGCGACGCGCGAGCGGCTTGCCCGCGACCCGGTCGCGCAGCAGGTGGGTCAGGTGCAAGCCACCCTGGCTGTGCCCGGCGAGGATGATTGCGCGATCGGGGCCAACCTGCGCCAAGAAGTCGTCGAAGGCGGCGAGCACGTCGCGGTACGCTTGATCGAGCGCACGCTCGGCATTCGCCTGATCGGTCAGGAACGCGCCGAAGGTCGCCTGATGATAACGCGGCGCCCAGATCTCGCCGACCGCGTTGAACGCGCTCGCCTGCCCGCGCAGGAACAATGCGGCGCGGTCGTTCGCCTCCGCGTCATAGAGCGGCGCGTTCCAGTGCGCGCGGTTGAGGTAAGACGTCGGGTGGATGAAGAACACTGCCGCACCGCCGGGCTGCCGCCGCGGCTGCTCACCCGCGGGCGTCCACAATGCGGGGTTGTTGCGGATGTCGGGCCGCGCGAGCCACAGCTTGGCGTCGCGGTAGTCGGCCGGGGTCAGGCCGCGTACCGCCTTGAACTCCTCGCCCGGCACCATTGCCGCGCGCATCAGCTCGACGCCCCAGATGCGGTAGGCGATGAGCCCCGCGAGCGCGAGGACGATCAGTCCGGTGACGATGTAGAGGAATTTGCGAACCAAGCGACAGCGTCCATTACCCTGGCACCGCGAGAAGAGCCGCGCCGGTCGGCTTCGCTCTGCCGCAGCCGGGATCGCTGCGCAATCACGCGGTTGCGCAGGGAATGCGGCTGGTGGTAGCGGCGCGGGCATGTCCGTAGACACAGCAACCGTTAAACGCGTGGCCAAGCTCGCGCGGATCGCGATCGGCGACGAGGAGGCGAGCCGCCTCGCGCCCGAACTCGGCAACATCCTCGGCTGGATCGAGCAATTGGGTGAGGTCGACACCTCGTCGGTGCAGCCGATGACCGCGGTGATCCCGAACCATCTGCGGCTGCGCGACGACGTGGTGACCGATGGCAACATCCGCACGCAGGTGCTCGCCAACGCGCCCCAGGCCGAGCACGGCTTCTTCACGGTTCCCAAGGTGATCGAATAGTGAGCGAGCTGACCGACCTGGGTATCCGCCAGATCCGCGACGGCGTGGCGGGCGGCGACTTCTCCGCGCGCGAGGTGGCCGAGGCCTTCAACGCCGCGGTGGCGGCCGCGAAGCCGCTCAACGCGTTCATTGTCGAAACGCCCGACCACGCGCTCGCCGCGGCCGACAAGGTCGATGAGGCGCGCGCGGCAGGTGACACGCTGCCATCGATGGCGGGCGTGCCGATCGGGATGAAGGACCTGTTCTGCACCCGCGGCGTGCAGACAACCGCGGCGAGCCACATTCTTGAAAGCTTCAAGCCCGAATATGAGTCCACCGTTTCGCAGAAGCTGTGGGACGCGGGCGCAGGCATGCTCGGCAAGCTCAACCTCGACCAGTTCGCAATGGGGTCGTCGAATGAGACGAGCTATTTCGGCAACGTGATCAGCCCGTGGCGGCGCAACGACGGCGGCAATGCGCCCCTAGCGCCCGGCGGATCGTCGGGCGGCAGCGCGGCGGTCGTTGCGGGGCGGATCGCGCCCGGCGCAACGGGTACCGATACGGGCGGTTCGATCCGCCAGCCCGCGGCGTTCGTCGGCATTTCGGGCATCAAGCCGACCTACGGGCGCTGCTCGCGCTGGGGCACGATCGCCTTTGCCTCCTCGCTTGATCAGGCGGGACCGATGGCACGCGACGTGCGCGACTGCGCGATCATGCTGGAGGCGATGAGCGGGTTCGATCCGAAGGACGCGACCTCGCTCGACCTGCCCGTACCCAAGTGGGAGGCCGGGCTGAACGCGAGCATGGCCGGCAAGCGCGTCGGCATCCCGCGCGAATACCGTGTCGACAACATGCCCGAGGAGATCGAGGCGTTGTGGCAGCAGGGGATCGCCTGGCTGCGTGACGCTGGTGCCGAGATTTTGGAGGTGTCGCTTCCGCACACGCGCTACGCGCTGCCGGCCTATTACATCATCGCGCCGGCCGAAGCATCGTCCAACCTGGCGCGTTACGACGGCGTGCGGTTCGGGCAGCGCGACCTGCCCGAGGGTGCGAACCTGCAGGACATGTACGCCGCGACGCGCGAGGCGGGGTTCGGCGACGAGGTGAAGCGTCGCATCCTGATCGGTACCTACGTGCTGTCGGCGGGCTTCTACGATGCCTATTTCACGCAAGCATCGAAGGTCCGCGCGCTGATCGCGCAGGATTTCGAGCGCGCGTGGGAGCAATGCGACGTGCTGTTGACCCCGACCGCGCCGTCGGCCGCGTTCGAGCTGGGTGAGAAGAGCGCCGATCCGCTGGCGATGTACCTGAACGACGTCTTCACCGTGCCGTCGTCGCTGGCCGGGTTGCCGGCGATGAGCGTGCCGGGCGGGCTCGACAAGGCGGGGCTGCCGCTCGGGCTGCAGGTGATCGGTCGCGCGCTCGACGAGCAGGGCGTGTTGAACGCCGCGCTCGCGATCGAAGAGCGCGCGGGCTTCGTGGCGCGGCCGGAGCGCTGGTGGTGATAGGCAGGCGTGCGAGCAAGGCTCGTGCGCCGTGGGTGGAAGCGGATTGACGACAATGGAATCGACCTATCGCATCAAGGGCGCGACCGGGGACTGGGAGGTCGTGATCGGCCTGGAAGTCCACGCGCAGGTGACGAGCAACGCCAAGCTGTTCTCGGGTGCGGCAACCGCGTTCGGGGCCGAGCCGAACAGCCAGGTGAGCCTGGTCGACGCGGCGATGCCGGGGATGCTGCCGGTGCCCAACCGCGAGTGCATCCGCCAGGCGGTACGCACCGGGCTGGCGATCGACGCTCAGATCAACAAATGGTCGCGGTTCGATCGGAAGAATTACTTCTACGCCGATCTGCCGCAGGGTTATCAGATCAGCCAGCTCTACCATCCGCTGGTCGGCGAAGGCGCGATCGAGATTGAGGACGGCGACGCGGTCAAAACGATCGGGGTCGAGCGCATCCACGTCGAGCAGGACGCGGGCAAGCTGATGCACGACCAGCATCCGACGCGCTCCTACGTCGACCTCAACCGGTCAGGCGTGGCGCTGATGGAGATCGTCAGCCGCCCGGACATGCGCTCGCCCGCGGAAGCCGGGGCGTATCTGACGAAGCTGCGCTCGATCCTGCGCTACGTCGGGTCGTGCGACGGCAACATGGACCAGGGATCGATGCGCGCCGACGTCAACGTGAGCGTGCGCAAGCCGGGTGACGAACTCGGCACACGTACCGAGACGAAGAACGTCAACTCGGTCCGTTTCGTGATGGCCGCGATCGAGCATGAGGCGAAGCGGCAGGTTGAGGTGCTTGAGGACGGCGGCGCGATCCAGCAGGAGACGCGGCTGTTCAACCCCGATACGGGCACGACGCGGTCGATGCGGTCGAAGGAAGACGCGCACGATTACCGCTATTTCCCCGATCCCGATCTGCTGCCGCTCGAACTCGACGATGCCTTTCTCGAGGAGTGCCGCGCGTCGCTGCCCGAACTGCCCGATGCCAAGCGCAAGCGGTATGAGGCGTTAGGGATCAGCGCCTATGCCGCCAACGTCCTAACCGCCGAGGTCGAGAGCGCGCGCTGGTTCGACGCGCTGCTGGAGACGGGTGCGGCGCCGGTCGCAGCGGCAAATTGGGTGACAAGCGAGCTGTTCGGTGCACTGAACCGCCTTGGCAAGTCGATCGGCGATAGTCCGGTGCAGCCGGGGCAGGCGGCGGAGCTGCTCGCGCTGGTGGCGGACGGCACGTTGTCGGGCAGTCTTGCCAAGCAGGTGTTCGAGGCGATGCTGGAAACGCGCGACGCGCCGGGCAAGATCGTCGAGGAACGCGGGCTCAAGCAGACCAGCGACACGGGCGCGATCGAGGTGGTGATTGCCGACGTGCTGGCGAAGAACCCCAAGCAGCTCGAGCAATATCGCGGTGGCAAGGAAACGCTGTTTGGCTTCTTCGTCGGTCAGACGATGAAGGCGATGGCTGGCAAAGCCAATCCGCAGGTGGTCAACGATCTGCTGAACAAGGCGCTGGCAAACTAACTTGCGGTGGTGAACCGAGGGTCGGCCGCCATCAGCGAGACCGACCCTCGAGCGGTTACTGCTGCGTGTCGTCCTGGTTCTTCACCTCGCCGCCGGTACCGCTATTGCCGTCGAACTCGCCGGTGTCGGTGAACATCGCGGGCTCCGAGCCGCCTTCGCCGCGCTCAACCGCGTCGCTGCGTGCCTCGACGGCCTGCTGGATGTCGGGGCGCTCGTCATCGCGGTTGGGCGTCACGTCTACTGTCTTTGGATCGGTCATAGCGGCCTCAGATGGTCGGGTTCGCGGGGGCGGGCATCTCGTTCGGCGCGCCCGGGCTTGGCATGTCGATGTCGGGTCCGGGCGGCGACACTTCCGGCGGCGGTACGTCGGGCTGCGCGGGTTGGGTCGGCTGCGGCACGTCGGCGGGCAGATCGCCTGGGTTGGTGGCCATGTGTTCGTCTCCTTCGCTGGTCTGAACGCCGTGCGGCAAGCTTCGGTTGCCGCCGCGCTTGCTCCCGCGGTTTCCACGGTATAGAGGCGCGCGACCGACGGTGTCCTGTGCGGGCGTGGCGGAACTGGTAGACGCAGCAGGTTTAGGTCCTGCCATCGCAAGATGTGGGGGTTCGAGTCCCTTCGCCCGCACCAGTCCCGCGACTTGCTCGCGGGTGCCACCATCAACGATATTCCTAGAAGCGAAGGCGTAACATGCAGACTGTGGAGACGTTGAACGAGGGGCTGAAGCGCGTCTACACCCTCACCATCCCCGCCGCCGAGATCGCGAAGAAGGTCGACGCCGAGCTGAAGCGCGTCGCTCCGCAGATCCGCATGCCCGGTTTCCGTCCCGGCAAGGTGCCCGCCAATCTGGTGCGCAAGATGCATGGCCCCGCGCTGATGCAGGAAGCGCTCAACACCTCGATCCAGGACGGCGTGCAGTCGCTGATCGCCGAGAAGCAGCTGCGTCCCGCGACCCAGCCCTCGGTCGAACTCGCCGACGGATATGAGGAAGGCAAGGACGCCGAGCTCAAGGTCGAGCTGGAAGTGCTGCCGCAGGTGTCGACGCCCGCGATCGACGCGCTGAAGCTCGAGCGCTTGAGCGTGCCGGTTGCCGACGAGGCGGTCGACGCGCACCTGCAGAAGTTCGCCGACCAGCAGAAGAAGTGGGACGACGCTGGCGAGAAGGCTGCCGAGCAGGGCGATCTCGTCACCGTCGACTTCGTCGGCAAGACGACCGATGGCGTGGCGTTCGAGGGCGGCACCGGCGAGGATATGGCGGTCGAGATCGGCTCCGGCCGTCTGATTCCTGGGTTCGAGGATCAGGTTGTCGGTGCGAAGGCCGGTGAAGAGCGTCAGATCAAGGTGACCTTCCCGGAGGACTATCCGGCCAAGGAGCTCGCCGGGCAGGACGCGACCTTCGACCTGACGATCAAGTCGGTGAAGACTGCTGGCGAGAGCGTGATCGACGACGAGCTCGCGACCAACTTGGGGCTTGAGAGCCTGGAGCAGCTGCGCGGTCTGCTGAAGGGGCAGATCGAGCAAGAACACAACGGGCTGACGCGCACCCACATGAAGCGCAAGCTGCTCGATCAGCTCGCCGAAGGGCACGACTTCGAAGTGCCGCCGTCGATGGTCGAGGCGGAGTTCAACCAGATCTGGTCGCAGCTCCAGCACGAAGCGACGCACGAGCCCGATCCGCAGGCGGCACTCGCCGAAATGGAAGCCGAGCGCGACGATTACCGCAAGATTGCCGAGCGCCGCGTGCGTCTGGGCCTGCTCCTGTCGGAGATCGGCCAGGCGAACGGCGTCGAGGTCAGCCAACAGGAAATGCAGCGACTGATCATGCAGGCCGCGCAGCAATATCCGGCCGAGCAGCGCCAGCAGTTCGTCCAGTATGTGCAGCAGGAGCCGATGGCTGCCGCCCAGCTGCGCGCGCCGCTGTACGAGGACAAGGTCGTCGACTTCCTGTTCGAAAAGGCCGAGATCACCGATCGCGAGACGACGCGTGAGGAGCTGGAGGCCGCGATCGAGAGTGAGGACGGCTTCGCGACCGGTACCCACACGCACGATCACGACAACCACAAGCCCAAGCAGAAGGCGAAGAAGGAAGTGGCCGAGCCCGCGACCGACGAAGACGCCGCTGCCGAGGTGACCGAGGCAGAGCCGGCGAAGAAGGCTGCCAAGAAGCCGACGGCCAAGGGCGACAATGCCGGCGTCGAGTCGACCGACGCCGAGGCCGCGCCGGCCAAGAAGCCGCGCGCCAAGAAGGGTGCGCCGGTCGAGGCCGAGACGCAGGTTCTCGAAGCATCGCCCGAGGCGGCAGAAGCAGCGGAAGGCACGACGGCGCCGGACGAGGCCGCACCCGCTGCCAAGAAGCCGCGCGCGAAGAAGGCGCCCGCGACCGAAGCGTGATGTTAAGGGGTGGGCGCTAGTTACTGGCGCTCACCCGCGGCATCGTCGCGGGCTGTGTTCCTTCAGTCTGGAGCGTTGCCGCGGTGATGCTCGATCGGGTGTTCAGTGCCGCCATCAACCGCTCCGACGATCGCCGTGCTGCTGCCTTGCTACAATGAGGAAGCCGCGATCGCGCAGACTGTAGCGGATTTCCGCTCAGCGCTGCCCGGTGCCGCGATCTACGTTTACGATAATAACAGCCGCGACCGGACAGTCGAGGTAGCGCGCGCTGCCGGCGCGATTGTCCGGACCGAGCGTATCCAGGGCAAGGGCGCGGTGGTGCGGCGCATGTTCGCCGACGTCGATGCCGACGTCTACGTGATGGCGGACGGCGACGCGACCTACGATGCCGCATCGGCGCCAGCACTGGTCGCGCGATTGCTCGACGAACAGCTCGACATGGTGGTCGGCAGCCGCGTGCACGAGGCGGTCGAGGCGTATCGCCGCGGGCATCAGTTCGGCAACGCGATGCTGACGGGCATGCTCGCGCGGCTGTTCGGCCGCAGCTTCAGCGACATCTTATCAGGCTACCGCGTCTTCTCGCGCCGGTTCGTGAAAAGCTTCCCGGTCTTGTCGGTCGGGTTCGAGATTGAGACCGAGATCAGCGTGCATGCGCTTGAGTTGAAGATGCCGGTCGCCGAAGTCTCGACGCCCTATTTTGCTCGGCCCGAGGGTTCCGCATCGAAGCTGTCGACTTACCGCGACGGCTGGCGCATCCTCGGGACGATCGTGACGCTTTATCGGATCGAGCGGCCGTTGTGGTTCTTCGGCGGTCTGGGTGGCTTGCTGGCGCTGCTCGCTGTCGTGCTCGCGGTGCCGCTCGGCATCACTTATGCCGAGACGGGTTTGGTGCCGCGCGTGCCGACGGCCATCTTGGTCACCGGTCTGGTCATCATTGCGACACTGGCGTTCTTCGCCAGCTTGATCCTCGATACGGTGGTGCGCGGGCGTCGCGAGGTGCGCCGGCTGGCCTATCTCGGGCATCCGGCGCCGCGGCCTTCTTGATCCCAGCCAGCCTCCCAATCTCTACCGCCCACGTTGGGGCTTGAACAAGCCTGCGCCAGCGACGATGTTGCAGGTCTTCCCTTCAAGAGAGTTTTTCCATGCACAATCCGTTCGACAACGGCGATTTCGCGGGCAAGTTGGCGAGCGCCGGCGTCGGCCTCCAGCCGACCCAGGCCGGGCTGGTTCCGATCGTGATCGAGCAGTCGAACCGCGGTGAGCGTTCGTTCGACATCTTCTCGCGCCTGCTGCGCGAGCGCATCGTGTTCGTGACCGGCGGCGTCGAGGACGGCATGGCCTCGCTCATCACCGCGCAGTTGCTGTTCCTTGAGTCGGAGAACCCGAAGAAGGACATCTTCATGTACATCAACTCGCCAGGCGGCGTCGTCACGGCGGGCATGGCGATCCACGACACGATGCAATACATTCGGCCGCGTGTCGGCACGGTCTGCATCGGGCAGGCGGCATCGATGGGCAGCTTTCTGCTGGCATCCGGAGAGCCGGGCATGCGCGTCGCGCTTACCAACGCGCGCATCATGATTCACCAGCCATCGGGCGGCGCGCAGGGCATGGCGTCGGACATCGAGATCCAGGCCAAGGAGATCCTGCGCATCCGCAAGCGGATGAACGAGCTCTACAGCCAATATACCGGTCAGCCGCTGGAGGAGATTGAGCGTCGCATGGACCGCGACACGTTCCTTGAGGCCAACGAAGCCAGGGACTTCGGGCTGATCGACGAGGTGTTCGACAAGCGGCCTGCACCGGCTGACGACGTGGCGGCTGCCGCCTGAGCGGCGCCACGCCGCAACGGCATTGCCCACTGAACGAGGGGCGGGTTACCATGCCTGCCCCACCATACCGCGGATGCGCGGGAAGGATGATTGAATGACGAAGCTCTCCGGCGGCGACTCCAAGAGCACTCTTTACTGCTCGTTCTGCGGCAAGTCGCAGCACGAGGTACGCAAGTTGATTGCCGGGCCGACGGTCTTCATCTGCGACGAATGCGTCGAACTGTGCAATGACATCATCCGCGAGGAAACGAAGTCGGCGCTCGTATCCAAGAAGGACGGCAGCGTTCCCACGCCGCAGGAAATCTGCGACGTGCTCGACGATTACGTCATCGGGCAGAAGCAGGCGAAGCGCGTGCTCTCGGTCGCGGTGCACAATCACTACAAGCGGTTGAACCACGGCGCCAAGGGGGCCGATGTCGAGCTCGCCAAGTCGAACATCCTGCTCGTCGGGCCGACTGGCTGCGGCAAGACGTTGCTGGCGCAGACGCTTGCGCGCATCCTCGACGTGCCGTTCACGATGGCGGACGCGACGACGCTGACCGAGGCGGGTTACGTCGGCGAGGACGTCGAGAACATCATCCTCAAGCTGCTCCAGGCGTCCGACTACAACGTCGAGCGTGCGCAGCGCGGCATCGTCTACATCGACGAGATCGACAAGATCAGCCGCAAGGCCGAGAACCCGTCGATCACGCGCGACGTGTCGGGTGAGGGCGTGCAGCAGGCGCTGCTCAAGCTGATGGAAGGCACCACCGCGAGTGTGCCGCCGCAGGGCGGGCGCAAGCATCCGCAGCAGGAGTTCCTACAGGTCGACACGACCAACATCCTGTTCATCTGCGGCGGTGCGTTCTCGGGCCTCGAGAAGATCATCGGCGACCGGTTGCAGGGCAAGTCGATCGGCTTCGGCGCCTATGTCGCCTCTCCGGAAGAGAAGCGCACCGGCGAGATGCTGCGTCAGACCGAGCCGGAGGATCTGCTCAAGTTCGGCCTCATCCCGGAGTTCGTCGGCCGTCTGCCGGTGATCGCGACGTTGGAGGACCTCGACATCCCGGCGCTGGTCAAGATTTTGAGCGAGCCGAAGAACGCTTTGGTCAAGCAGTATCAGAAGCTGTTCGAGATGGAGGACACCAAGCTCGGCTTCACCGACGATGCGCTGACGACGGTCGCCAAGAAGGCGATCGAGCGCAAGACGGGTGCGCGCGGGTTGCGATCGATCCTGGAGGCGATCCTGCTCGACACGATGTTCGACCTGCCCGGGATGAACTCGATCGACGAGGTGATGATCGACAAGGACGTGGTGGAGGGCCGCAAGGAGCCGATCCGCGTCTATGCCGAGAAGCAGAAGGTGGCGGACGGCGCCGCCTGACTCCTCGCTCCGCGAAACTCTAGGAGGGCGCTGCCGGCTTGTTCGGCGGCGCCCTTTCTCGTTGGTGGGTGCCCGATCAGCGGAACGAAGAACGGCGCGTGCGATTGTCTTGGCGGACAACGGGAGCATGGTTCGTGGACGACAATCGCGTGTGGAGTTTCGAGGAAAGCCTGTGGACGGCGACGCCCGAGCATTACGAAGAGTCAATCGACGACGAATGCCTGATGGTGCTGCCCGAGCCGCCGTTCGTGATGAGCGGGCAGCAGGCGATCGAGGCGGTGAAGAAGACGCCGCGGTGGGACAAGGTCGAGTTGAGCGAGCGTCAGGTGGCGCGGCCGCAGGAAGGGCTGATCGTCGTTGCCTATCACGTCGCGGCATCGCGTGGGGATGAACAGTACGCGGCTTATTGTACCTCGACCTATCGCTGGTTGTCGCATGAGAATTGGCGGGTGGTGCAGCACCAGCAGATGGTGCCGCTGACCTCCAACGGTTGATCGAGACGGCACCTCGCTGCAGCGAGGTGCCCGTTTCTAGTTGCTGGTTGGGCGCAGGCTGGCGGCGAGTGCAATTCCGGCAGTCAGTTGAGCCAAACCGTAGAGGCGACGCCGAGTTGGTTTTCCGCCGAACGGCGAGACCAAGGCGTCGACGGGGCGGAGATCTGATCGCCATAGGTCGACATGGCGGGTCGGCTGGAGCAGGCCGAGCAGGCCGTCGCCGATCATGAACACCGCGGCCATCTCGCTTGCGCGTTTCATGCCAAGAGTAATGTTGTCATCGCCGGCGTTGACGGATGTGCGCTCGTTCATTTGCGTGACCTCTGCTGGTTGCTCCGGCTGCGGAACGCTTCGATTGCCGGATTGCGCCGCAGCACGCGCGCTTCCGGGTCGATGACGAGGTGCGTGCCGGGCGAGGTGTCGATGATCGCCGCGCCGTTGGTCATTGCCAGGCGCTGTGTGCGTCCGTCGAGGCTCACCTCGATCGGCATCGGGAAAGTGGACGCGCCCGGAACCTTCCAGCGCAACTCCGTGCGGTGACCGGCAAGCGGCGTGGTGACGAGGTCGGGCAGTGAGGCCTGGCGCAGATAGGCGTCGAAGAACCAGTCGTAATTCTTGCCCGTCACCTGATTGACGATGCGCTGATACTCGGCGGTCGAGCCGAAGCGGGGGCGGAAGTTGCCGGGCTTGGGATCGTCGCGGCCGTAGACCATGATCCGCATCGCCTTGAAGAAGGCGGCGTCGCCGATCAGCCAGCGCAGGCTGTGGAGCATCCACGAGCCCTTGTAGTAGATGTCGGTGCCGGGGCCACCGAGCTTGGGTTCGTAGACTTCCTCCTCGGTCAGCACCTTGCCGCGCACGATCGGATGGTCGTTGGCGATCTGGTTGCGTTGCGTGTCGAGCATGACGTTGTAGCGTGCCTCACCCTCGCGCCAGCGGCCGTAGAGCGGTTGCATGTAGCTGCCGAAGCCCTCGTGCAGCCAGTAATCGTCCCAATTGGCGGCGGTGAGCTGGTTGCCGAACCATTCGTGGCTGAGTTCGTGGTGGAACAGCCAATCGAAACCTTCTGGTGCCTTGGCGTAATTGTTGCCGTAGGCGTTGATCGTCTGGTGCTCCATGCCCTTGTGCGGGGTCTCGACCACGCCGAGCTTCTCGTCGCCGAATGGGTAAGGGCCGACCGTCGCCTCGAAGAAGTCGAGCGTCGGGGCGAACTCGGCGAACAATGCCTCGGCCTTCGCCTTTTCGCCGGGCAGGTACCAGTAACTCATCGGGATCGTGTTGCCGAAGCGGCTCTTGTAGCTACCGCTGATCTCCTCGTACGGACCGACGTTGAGCGCGATGGCATAGGTGTTGGGCTGGCGCGCGCGCCAGTTCCAGCGGGTGCGGTCGTTTGGCAGGTGATCGATGCCGAGCAGGCGACCGTTGGATGGCGCCTTGAGCCCCGCCGGCACGGTGATGTGCAGGTCGACCGAGGCGGGCTCTCTGGTCGGGAAGTCAAGGCACGGCCAGAACAGGTCGCAGCCATAGCCCTCCGCGGTGGTGGCGAACCAGGTGCGGCCGTCGGGCGTCTTCGACCACACCATGCCGTCGTCCCACGGAGCGTTGACGGCGACGTGTGGGGTCCCGCCGTAGCTGATGCGGGCTGTTACCTGCTTGCCCGGGGCTAGTGGGTGGGGGAGCGTGATCGTCAGGCGGCCTTCGGGGTTGGTCCAGGCGGTGCGGGGAAGCGCGCGTCCGTCGATGCTGATCGCGCTGATCGGCAGGTTACGGTCGAGGTCTACGACCAACCGGGTGATGGCTGCGCGCGCGGTGAAGGTGAGGGTGGCGATGCCGGTTAGCGCCTGCTGGTCGGGCAATACCTCGAACGACAGATCGGCGTGGTCGAAGCGGAGCGCGGTCTGCTCGGGGGTGAGTGGTCCGCCCGAGCGCTGGGTCTGCTCGGTCAGCGGTGGGCTGCCTTTTGGCGGCGGAGCGAGGGCGAGCAGCGGGAGGGCGAGCAGGGCGGCTAGATGGCGCATGGAAGCCTTCGGAGTACGGTTGCAGGGATGCGAAGTGGAGGAAGTGGAGGTTCAAACGCGTTTTTCTTGGCGCTTACACTTTGGGTAGCGGGTGCTCAGGTGAGGGGGGAGGTTGGAGGCGTAAGTACCTCTCGTAGGATGATAAACGGCAGCGGAGGCTGATGCGACTTCGATCGGTCGTGGCGCCTTGGAGCCTGAAAGGCGCGCGATTGCAGAAATGGTAAGTGGAGGAAGTGGAGAGCCTCTTTCCTTGTCGGAAGGCAGCGGAATGGGTTGGGTGAGAGGCAGCGGTTCGTGCCGCGGCTACCCACCCCGAATTTCTCCCTTTCAGCGAGGGGGGCTTGTTGCGAAGGAGGGACGCGGCCGGGATCTGGAAGCGAAGCCGATGGAGGATGGATGGGCCCTGAAACGAGTTCAGGGCGACGGAACGGGGTGGGGTGTGGACTGCGGAAACGAGCGCGCGCATCGGGGGAGCATGACACGCGCTCGGGTCGTAGGACAGCGCGAGTGGAACGCCGCCGCAACGATTGATGGAAATCGCCGACGCACCATATAGGATCATGAACGTCGCCGCTGTTCGGCGACCCCCGGAGTATCCATGACGTCCACTCTTCCCGTCCTGCCGCTTCGCGACATCGTCGTCTTTCCGCACATGATCGTTCCGCTGTTCGTCGGACGCGACAAGTCGGTGGCGGCGTTGGAAGCGGCGATGGCTGCCGACAAGGAGATCTTCCTGGTCGCGCAGCTCGATCCTGCCAATGACGATCCCGCGCGCGACGATCTGTATTCGATGGGCGTGACCGCGACCGTGCTGCAATTGCTCAAGCTGCCCGACGGCACCGTGCGCGTGCTGGTCGAGGGCAAGCAGCGCGCGACGCTGGAGGCGCTGAACGAGCGTGACGGCTTCTTCGAGGCCCAGATCGCCGCAGTCGAGGACAAGGCAGTCGAGGGGCCGGACGTCGAGGCGCTGATGCGCTCGGTCGTGAAGCAGTTCGAGGCTTACGCGAAGCTGCATCGCAAGCTGCCGGCGGAGACCGCCGCGCAACTCGGCGAGTTGAGCGAGGCGGGCCTGCTGTCCGATTCGATCGCGGGCAACGTGCAGATCAAGGTAGCCGAGAAGCAGTCGCTGCTGATGGAGGTCGATCCGGTCAAGCGGCTGGAGATGGCGTTCGCGCTGATGGAGGGCGAGCTCGGCGTCCTGCAGGTCGAGAAGAAGATCAAGAGCCGCGTCAAGCGCCAGATGGAGAAGACGCAGCGCGAATATTACCTCAACGAGCAGTTGAAGGCGATCCAGCGCGAGCTGGGCAACAGCGACGACGAGGGCAATGGCGACGAGATCGCCGAGCTGACGCAGAAGATCGCCGGCCTGAAGATGTCGAAGGAAGCGCGCACCAAGGCGACGTCAGAGCTCAAGAAGCTCAAGACGATGGCGCCGATGAGCGCCGAGGCGACGGTAGTGCGCAATTACCTGGACGTGCTGCTGGGGCTGCCGTGGGGCAAGCGCAGCAAGATCAAGCGCGACCTGGTGGCGGCCGAGGGCGTGCTCAACGAGGACCATTACGCGCTCGACAAGGTCAAGGATCGTATTCTCGAGTATCTGGCGGTACAGGCGCGGACCAACAAGTTGAAGGGTCCGATCCTGTGCCTGGTCGGCCCGCCGGGCGTCGGCAAGACCTCGCTCGGCAAGTCGATCGCCAAGGCGACCGGTCGCGAGTTCATCCGTCAGTCGCTGGGCGGCGTGCGGGACGAGGCGGAGATCCGCGGGCATCGCCGGACTTACATCGGCTCGCTGCCGGGCAAGATCGTCACCAACCTGAAAAAGGCAGGGGC
Organism: Sphingomonas hominis; assembly: GCF_013328205.1. Classification (GTDB taxonomy): domain Bacteria; phylum Pseudomonadota; class Alphaproteobacteria; order Sphingomonadales; family Sphingomonadaceae; genus Sphingomonas; species Sphingomonas hominis. The sequence goes on from NZ_JABULH010000001.1 coordinate 856,430, forward strand.
GGCGAACCCGCTGTTCCTGCTCGACGAGATCGACAAGCTGGGACAGGATTTCCGCGGCGATCCGGCCTCGGCGCTGCTCGAGGTGTTGGATCCGGAGCAGAACGCGAAGTTCAACGACCATTATCTCGAGATCGACATCGATCTGTCGGACGTGATGTTCGTGTGCACGGCGAACTCGCTCAACCTGCCGCAGCCGCTGCTCGACCGCATGGAGATCATCCGGCTGGAGGGTTACACCGAGGACGAGAAGGTCGAGATCGCCGAGCGGCATCTGGTTGCCAAGCAGATCGAGGCGCATGGCCTCAAGGACGGCGAGTTCACGCTGACGACCGAAGGTCTGCGCGCGCTGATCCAGCAATATACGCGCGAGGCGGGCGTACGCACGTTGGAGCGCGAGATCGCCAAGCTGGCGCGCAAGGCGCTGCGTCAGATATTGGAGAACAAGCTGACCAGCGTGACGATCACGCCGGACAATCTGCACGAATATGCCGGGGTGCAGAAATATCGCCACGGCCTGTCCGAGCAGGAGGATCAGATCGGCGCGGTGACCGGGCTGGCCTGGACCGAGGTCGGCGGCGAGTTGCTGACGATCGAGAGCGTGACCGTGCCGGGCAAGGGCCAGGCAAAGGTGACGGGCAAGCTGGGCGACGTGATGAAGGAGTCGGTGCAGGCCGCCTACAGCTTCGTTCAGGCGCGTGCGCCGTCGTTCGGGATCAAGCCGAGCCTGTTCCACCGCAAGGACATCCACATCCACCTGCCCGAGGGCGCGGTGCCGAAGGATGGGCCGTCGGCGGGCATCGGCATGGTGACTGCGATCGTCTCGACGTTGACCGGCGTGCCGATCCGGCGCGACGTGGCGATGACGGGCGAGGTGACGCTGCGCGGGCGCGTGCTGCCGATCGGGGGGCTGAAGGAGAAGCTGCTTGCCGCGCTGCGCGGTGGGATCAAGACCGTCATCATCCCGCAGGAGAATGAGAAGGACCTGGCGGACATTCCCGCGAACGTGAAAGCCGGGTTGACGATCGTGCCCGTCGCGCACGTCGACGAAGTGCTGCGGCTCGCGCTGACCGAGCCGCTGGAGGCGATCGATTGGACCGAGGCGGACGAGCTCGCCGCGCTGCCGCCCGCGCCGATCGCACCGGTCGGGGGCGAGATGCACCATTAGGCGACCAAAGATGGTTACGGCCGCGTGACGAATATGGCCGTAACCGTCCGATCGTGGTAGCGCCACAACATGCCGCCGTGCTTCGACCATGAAGCGCGGCGGTTTCGTTTGACTCGGTTAACGGCTGCGGCCTTACTGGGGAGATGCGGGTTCGCGTTTGAGCGAGTCCGCGCGCCATTCTTTTTGCCGTTCGACGCGTAACACGGGGACTTTCCGGGGATGAACAAACAGGAATTGATCGCGCAGGTCGCGACCAATGCGGGGCTGGGCAAGGCGGAGGCGGTGCGCGCCGTCGAGGCGGTGTTCGATTCGATCTCGACCTGCCTGAAGAAGGGCGAGGAAGTGCGGCTGGTCGGTTTCGGCACGTTCGCGGTCAGCAAGCGCAAGGCGTCGACCGGGCGCAACCCGCGCACCGGCGAGCCCATGACGATCGAGGCGAGCACGCAGCCCAAGTTCAAGGCAGGCAAGGTGTTGAAGGATTCGCTCAACGTCGCGAAATGATGACGGCGTTTTTTCGCTGAGCCTTTTCGTACTGGACAGGCGGGTGGTGCTTGCCTAAAGGCGCCGCTCCGACACGGTTCGGGCGCGTAGCTCAGCGGTAGAGCACACCCTTCACACGGGTGGGGTCACAGGTTCAATCCCTGTCGCGCCCACCATTTCAGGCCCGCAGCCAGCGATGGCGGCGGGCCTTGTCGTATCTGCGCTGCATCCTCTGCGAGGCTCGGCTCGTTGCCGCTTCGACAGCAGGAGCGCACACATGACCGACGACGTGATTTCCGATCAGCATCAGCCGCTCGTGCCGAACCGGACGGTGTGGCTCGACCAGTTTGGCGACCTCGACGTGATCGCATTGTCCGAGCGGCCGATCCCGCAGGCGGTGGACGACGAGGTGCTGGTGCGCGTGGCGGCGGCGAGCATCAATCCCGTCGACTGGAAGACCGCGGCGGGCGAGTTCCCGCCGATGAGTGCGGACGCGCTGCCGTTCGCGCTTGGGCGCGATCTGTCGGGGCGGATCGAGGCGCTGGGAACGCGCGCGCACAACATGCTGAGCGTGGGGCAGCGCGTGTTCGCCTTCATCGATTTCGATCGCGGCGGCCAGGCCGATTACGTTGTGGTGAAGGCGGTGGAGCTGGTGGCGACGCCCGACGAGATCGACAATGCGACCGCGGCGGCGCTGCCGCTCGCTGGGATGACCGCGTGGCAGGGGCTGTTCGATCACGGGCAGTTGCAGGCGGGGCAGCGCGTGCTGATCCACGGTGCGGCGGGCGGGGTCGGGCATCTGGCGGCGCAATTGGCGGTGTGGAAGGGCGCGACCGTATTCGCCACGGCCGGGAGCCGTGACCTCGATTATGTCCGCTCGCTGGGGGTCGAGCGCGCGATCGATTACGAGAACGAGCGGTTCGAGGATCACGCAACCGACCTCGACCTCGTGTTCGACACGCAGGGCGGCGAAACGCAGGCGCGATCGTTCGGAGTGCTGAAACGCGGGGGCACGTTGGTGTCGACGCTCGAAACCGACGAGGAGAAGGGCCGCGAACTCGGCATCCGCACCGTGCCGCGGTGGCTGGCCGAGCCGAACGCGGCGCAATTAGGCGAAATCGCGGCGCTCGTTGCGGCGGGTACGGTTAAGGTCGCGGTGGCCGAGACGTTCGGGTTCGACCGGGTGCGCGACGCTTACGCGTTCACCAAGGACGAGCATCCGCGCGGCAAGGTGGTGCTGATCATGGCGGAGAATGAATAAGCAGGGCTGACCCAATCGGTTTGCGGGGATTGTCACGGAACCGAAACGCAACAGTCATTCCACTGTCTCCGAACATCCATGCCGTTGTCATCCACGACGCCTAGCGCGGCGTGGAGGCCGGCACAGGGGTATCGAGTCGGCCGGGCATCACCTGATGTCCACCATTCACGGTTCGGGGAGTGTTCAATGCAGAATCTCAAGCGCGCTTCGCTCATGCTCATGCTCGGTTGCGCGACCGCCGCGCTGACCGCGTGCGGTGCCGACGACATCGCATCGCCGGGCGAAGGCGTGATCGTTCTGCCGTCGCCGACGCCCGCACCGGCGGCGTCGCCCACCCCGACGCCGAGCACCGGCACCGGCCTGGTGACCGCGGCGGCGAGCTGCCCGACGATCACGGGGCCGAACGCGCTGACCGACGCGGGCACGGTGACCGGCCCGACCGGCACGTACCGCGCCTGCACGCTGCCCGCGCGCTTCACCGCCACCACCACGCTGCCGCGCGTGTCGGGCGTCGTGTACCGCATGAACGGCCGCGTCGACGTCGGCACCGACGCGGGCGCGACCAGCACCGGCTACAACACGGTGCTGAACATCGATCCGGGCGTGGTGATCTACGCCGAGGGTGGTCCGTCGTTCATGGCGGTCAACCGCGGCAACCAGTTGAACGCCGTCGGCACGCCGACCGCGCCGATCATCTTCACCAGCCGCGCCAACGTCGTCGGCCAGAACGACGTCAACTCGCAAGGCCAGTGGGGCGGCATCGTGCTGCTGGGCCGCGCGCCGATCACCGATTGTTCGGAGCCGGGCGCGGTCGCGGGCAGCGCGAACTGCACGCGTGACACCGAGGGTACGTCGGGCGCGATCTACGGCGGTGCGCAGCCGACCGACAATTCGGGCCGCATGAGCTACGTGCAGATCCGCTATTCGGGCTTCGCGCTGGCGCCCGACCGCGAGCTCCAGTCGCTGACCCCGTCGGGCGTCGGTTCGGGCACGCAGATCGACCACTTCCAGTCGGTCAACTCGTCGGACGACGGCATCGAGGTGTTCGGCGGCCGTCCCAACATGAACTACCTCGTCATCTCTGGCGCGGACGACGATTCGCTCGACACCGACGTCGGTTACAAGGGCTTCATCCAATATGTGATCGCGATCCAGCGTCCGGGCGGCAGCTCGGGTGACGCGATGATCGAGCACGACTCGAACGGCAACGAGGACGCGGTGCCGCGCTCCAACGTGCGGCTCGCCAACTTCACCTTCATTCACCGCTCCAAGATCGGCTCGAACGCGTCGGTGATGCTGTTCCGTGGCGGCGGCGATTATTCGCTCTACAACGGCGTGGTGGTGACCGACTCGGGCCTGCCGTGCGTGCGCATCAACAGCGCGACGACGGTCGCGGCGGCCAACAGCGCCACTGACAAGGCGGGGCCGCCGAGCTTCACCTCGGTGCTGCTGTCGGGTTGCAGCCCGGCGTTCAGCGGCACGGGCGGCGTGACAACCGATCAGGTTGCGGGCATCTTCAACGGCGGGCGCAACAACAATGCGGCCTTCACCTCGACGCTGACCAGCACGTTCATCAACGGTAGTGGTGAAACGGCGGCGACCGCGGTCGATCCGTCGAGCGCGAGCGTGGTCAACTCGGGCGGCTTCTTCCAGTCGGCGCCGTACGTGGGTGCGGTGCGCAACGCGAGCGACACCTGGTACCGCAACTGGACCTGCAACCTGGCCTATGCCGATTTCGGCAGCACCAACGGTTCGTGCCTGTCGCTGCCGACCACCTGAGACCTGCGGGTCGCACAAGGGGGGCGGCAGCGATGCCGTCCCCTGATTCGCATGTGTAAGGATTTGGGGGAAGAATGATGTCCAAGCGGCTGCCGCTCGCGAGCGCCCTGTTGTTGAGCACCTGCCTGTTCGCGAGCCCCGCGTTCGCGCAGGCCGGCGGATCGAACACGCCGACCACCGGCGCGCCGGGCGCCACGCCGTCGAGCCCGTCGGGCAATCCGACGCAGGACGAGGAAGAAACGAGCGCCGCGCCGCAGGTGTCGATCCCCGGCGGTGGCGACGACATCGTGGTCGTCGGCCGCGCGCGCGCCAATCCGGTGCAGAATGCGCCGCAGGTAATCTCGGTCCTGTCGACCGAGGATATCGCGCGCACCGGCGAGGGCGACATCGCGGGCGCGTTGCAGCGCGTGACCGGCCTGTCGGTCGTCGGCAGCGGGTTCGTGTACGTTCGTGGTCTGGGCGATCGCTACAGCCTGGCGCTGCTCAACGGGTCGCCGTTGCCGAGCCCCGAGCCGCTGCGACGCGTCGTGCCGCTCGACATCTTTCCGACCGACGTGATCGCGTCGAGTCTCGTTCAAAAGAGCTATTCGGCGAACTTCCCCGGCGAGTTCGGCGGCGGCGTCATCAACCTGACCACCAAGACGACGCCGAACGAGCCGTTCCTGACCGTATCGGGATCGGTCAGCGGCGACAGTTACACCACCGGGCGGCTCGGCTACGTGTATTACGGCAGCCCGACCGACTGGACCGGGTTCGACAATGGCACGCGCGACGTGCCCGGCCCGCTCGCCAACGCGCTGAACAGCGGGTCGCCGATCGGCGAGAATGCGACGTTCAACCGCGAACAGCTCGGCCAGATCGCGTCGAGCCTGGTCAATGCGCGCACCTCGGTATTGCAGACGCAATATCAGATGCCGATCAACTTCGCGGGCAATCTGACCGGCGGGACCAGCGTCGACGTCGGCGGGCTGCGGCTGGGCCTGCTCGCCTCGGCGGGGATCGGCAACACGTGGCGCACGCGCCAGACGTTGCAGCAATTCGCCAACGGCGTCGGCGACGAGGGCGTGCTGCAGAACAGCATCAACCGCGTCGTTACCGACAACCGCGTGGTGGTGAACGGCCTGCTCGGCATCAACGCCGAGTTCGGCGACAACGTGATCCGCTGGACCAATTTGTACATCCGCGACACGATCAAGCAGGCACGGCTGGGCGTCGGCTTCGACCTCGACCGTGCGGGGCAGGACCTGCTGATCCAGAACACCGGCTGGTACGAGCGGCAGTTGATCAACACGCAGTTGGTGGGCGAGTTCAAGCCGACCGACGACCTGAAGGTCGAGCTGCGCGGCAGCTACGCCAATTCGCAGCGCGAGGCGCCGTACGAGCGCGAGTTCCTGTACGTGCGCACCAACCTGCCGCTCGATCCGATCGGCAACAAGTACAGCAACAACTTAGGCACCGGCGGCAAGGGCGGCGCGAACGTCGCGTTCAGCGACCTGGAGGAGAATCTCTGGTCGGGCGGCGCGGACGTGGTCTACTCGCTGACCAACGACCTGAAGCTGGGCGTGGGCTACGCCTACACCGACACCAAGCGCACCTCGTCGCGGCGTGCGCTGAGCTTCCTGGCGAATTCGCTGCCGATCGCGGTGCAGCAGTTGCGCCCGGACTATCTGCTCGCCGACCAGACGATCCAGGCATACGGCATCTACCTGCAGGAAACGACCGCGCAGGACGGTACCGCGGCGTTCGACGCCAGCTTGCGCACGCATGCCGGCTACGGGCAGATCATCGCGCAATTGAGCCCGGCGCTGAACGTGACCGCGGGTGTGCGTTACGAGACCGGCAAGCAGCGCGTCGACGCGATCGACGTGTTCAACACCGGGCTGGTGGGGCTGGCGGGTCAGCTCAACACGCGGATCGACAAGGATTACTGGCTGCCGTCGCTGACGGTCACCTACGAGTTGCAGCCGGGCATGCAGTTGCGCGCGAGCGGATCGAAGACGATCGCGCGGCCGCAGTTCCGCGAGCTGATCAGCCAGGTCTATATCGACACCGACACCAACCGTCTGTTCCGCGGCAACAACTCGCTGGTGGACAGCGAATTGTATAATGCCGAGGCGCGCTACGAATGGTTCTTCGGGCGTGATCAGCGTTTCACGCTGGCGGGTTTCTACAAGAAGATCGACCGCCCGATCGAAACCTATTCGGCGATCGTGGGCCAGGTGCAGACGAGCTTCGCCACCGCGCCGGAGGCACAGCTCTACGGTGCGGAGGTCGAGCTGCAGAAGTATTTCCCGCTCGAAGGGTTGGGCGGCGAGTTCTGGGCAGCGCGTCGGTTCCTGGCGATCGCCAACTACACCTTCACGCAATCGGAGCTGAAGGTGCGTGACGGTGACCAGACGGTGATTAACGGCGTGTCACGCGACGCCAATCTGTTCTTCCGTGACGGTGCGCCGCTGACGGGGCAGTCGGATCATCTGGTCAACCTGCAACTCGGGCTGGAGGATACCGACCGGCTGTCGCAGCAGACATTCCTGCTGAGCTACGCCTCGAAGCGGGTCACCACGCGCGGACCGAACGCGCAGCCCGATGTGTACGAATATCCGGGTTTCCGCCTCGACTTCGTCGCGCGCGAAGGCGTGACGATCGCGGGGGTCGAGACCGAGGTGAAGTTCGAGGCGCGCAACATCACCGCGACGCCGTACAAGGAATATCAGCAGTTCGACGCGCAGCGGATCTACTATAACCGCTACGACCTGGGCGCTTCGGTGTCGCTGGGGCTGGGCGTGAAGTTCTAAGGGGATGGGGCGGGTGTCGTCGTGGCACCCGCTCCGTCCGTTTTGTTACCGTCGCCTCGGAGTTGATCCGGCGGCGACTTGCCTTCTGGTGTTGCGAAGAAGCGGAATCCTGAGTCGAGACCGGGATGACGGCGGTTGTGGCTGACGAGTCACCAGCCCCAAGGGCGTTCGCGGTACCATTTGGTGATGACGTATTTGGTGCCGGCGCGCACCTTCATGCCGTGGTGGATCGTCGCGGAGTTGAGTGAACCGTCGGCGCGGTGGTTGTTCCAGCAGACGAGCTTGCCGACCTCCGGCTGGATCGTCTTGTCGACCGCCTTGAACCGCGTCGCGCCGCCGGCCTCGGGTTCGTTCAGATAGACCATCGCGGTCCAGGTGCGGTTGCCCGCGACCGAGCAGTAGCGGTGAAAGTCGACGCCATTGGGCTCGAAATAATCGGTGTGCGCCTTGAATTCCTGACCCACCGCGTAGCGCTGACCCTGCAGCGGTTCGCCGTGGAGTGGGTCGAGTCCGGTGAAGGCGGCGAGCCTCGCGTCGACCGCCGCGACGAGCGGGTCGGTGGCAGCGAGGTCGCATGTCTCGCTGGTGCGAAAGGCACTGTCGCCATTGTGGTCGGAGATGGTCGAGGGGCGGCGTTCGGCATCGATCATCGCGCACAGGGCGGCGCAGGTGGTGGCGTCGAGGAAGCCGCGCTGGACGAACAGCGTCAGTTTGAGGCTGGGCAGCTTCTGGATGCCGGGCTGCTGGGCGAGGTGGGCGGTGATCGCGTCTGTGGCCATGATTGCTCCTGTAGCGCGAGCGGCTAAGCCGCCCCAATCACAGAAATATTACACAAGCCTGCCACGCGGCTGTAACATCGCCGACCTAGCGCCGGTGGGGCGGGGAGTTGGCCAAAGCGCATGCGATTGAAGTTCGACGCCCGGGCACGGGCGATCCTGCGGCGGGTGCCCGTGGTGAATGTCTATTCGGTCGCCGAGATCGCGCTGCTGGGCGTGCTGGCGGTGCAATGCGCGCGGCTGGTGTGGACCGTGGTAACGCCGATCGCGCCGTTGGGGGCGTGGGCGCCGGCGGGTCCGGTGCTGCCGGGCGATCCGGCGGGCGTGTTCGCGAGCTTCGATCCGTTCTACCGCGTGAGCGGCGTGCAGACGCAGGCAGCGGCGGTGACGTCGCTGCAACTGACGCTGTTCGGCACGCGGATCGATGAAGCGCAGGGTCGCGGATCGGCGATCATCGCGGGGCCTGATGGGGTGCAGAAAAGCGTGAGCGTGGGTGAGGAAGTGGCGCCGGGTGTGGTGTTGAAATCGGTTGCGTTCGATCACGTCACGCTCGACCGCGGTGGTGCGAGCGAGGACCTGTTCTTGCCGCAGAGCGACGGCAACAGCGCGCCGGTGGCAGCGCCCGGAGCAGGCGGAGCGGCGACGCCGGCGACCGCGACACCCTCAGCGGTCGACCTGCGGGCCGATCTGTCGGCGATCCCGCGGATCGATGGCGGGCGTGTGACCGGGTTGACGCTGCGCGGGCAGGGCAAGGGTGCGTTCCAGGCGGCGGGCTTGCAGGACGGCGACGTGGTGACCGCTATTCAGGGACGCCCGATCGGCAGCGCCGCCGATCTCGAGCAGTTGCAGAACGGCCAGGCGACGGGCGTGACGATCGAGCGCGGCGGGCAGTCGCTGCCCGTCACGCTGCCGGCGGGGGCACGGTGATGCGGCACATCCTCTCCGCGGCGCTGCTGGCGTCGTGCGCGCTCTCGGGCGCACCCGCCGTAGCGCAGACGACGCTCAACGTGCGCGATGCCGACATTCGCGCGTTCATCGCCGACGCGGCGAAGGTGACCGGGCGGACGTTCATCATCGACAATCGCGTGCAAGGCAAGGTGACGGTGGTGACTGACCGACCGCTGTCGCGGTCGGAATATTTCGAGGTGTTCCTCTCCACGCTGCGCGCCAACGGGCTGGTGGCGGTGCCGACCGCGAACGGCGCGCTGCGCGTCCAGCCGATCGACAATGCGGCGAGCCAGCCGGGGCGGATCGGGCTGCGCGGGGCGGCGCGCAACCAGTTGGTGACCGAGATCATCCGGCTGCGCTCGACCGACGCGACGCAGGCGGTCGACACGGTGCGTCCGCTGGTGAGCGCGCAAGGATCGGTGACCGCGAACCGCGGCGGCAACAGCCTGGTAGTGGTCGACTTCGCCGACAACGTGCGGCGCGTGCGCGAGGTGGTACGGCGGTTCGATACCGACGTCGCCTCGACCCGGATCGTGGCGCTCAGGAACGCCAACGCGAAGGAGGTCGCGACCGCGCTGACGCAGTTGATCGGCGGCGGTGCGGGTGGCGGCGGTGGACAGCCGGGTGTGACGCCGGGCGGCGCGTCGGCGGTGGCGATCGAGAGTTCGAACGCGGTTGCGCTCCGCGGTGATCCATCAACAGTCGCGCGGCTGGTGGCGGTCGCGCGCGATCTCGACACGCGCGCGCGCAACGCCAACGAGATCAAGGTGGTGTTCCTGGAGAATGCCGACGCGGCGCAATTGCTGCCGGTGCTCCAGCAGCTCGTCGGGCAGCAGCCCGATGCGGTGCAGGAACAGGCGCTGGGGCGCGCGAACTTCGGGTCGAGCAGCACCGGGCCGACGAGCGGCGGCGCGATCTCGCAACAGTCAAACTCTTCGAGCTTTCAGCAATCAACCGCGCCGCAGAGCGTAACGACGCAGTCGGGCAGCCAGCCGCAGCAGGCGGCAATCACGGGGCAGGGCGGGCGGACCGCGGCGGTGGTGACGCGCTTCGCGGGCGCGAACGCGATCGTGATCGCGGCACCGGGCGACATCCAGCGGCAATTGACCGAAGTGATCCAGCAACTCGACACGCGCCGCGCGCAGGTGCTGGTCGAGGCGATCGTGGCGGAAGTGTCCGATTCGACCGTCAACCGGCTGGGCGCGCAGTTCATCTTAGGCAATCTGTCGGGTGGGGCGTTCGGCGCGTCGACCTTCTCCAACTCCGCACCCAACATCCTGCAGATCGCGGGCGCGATCGGCGCACAGCAGCTCGCGACCTCGACTACGGTCACGCGCAATACCGATGGCAGCACGACGACGACGCGCAGCACCTCGCCCGCGGCCGACACGCTGACGCAGTCGGCGATCAACTCGATCATCCAGTCGTCGGGTGGGCTGGCCGGGTTCGGCGGCACGATCGGTAACACGCTGTTCGGCGCGATCATCCAGGCGGTGAAGAGCGACAATCAGTCGAACCTGCTCCAAGTCCCGCACATCATGACGCTGGACAATCAGGAAGCGCATAGCCTCGTGGGGCAGGAGATCCCGATCACGACGGGGCAGGCGCTGTCGAACAATTTCGACAATACGTTCCGCACCACGCAGCGGCAGAATGTCGGCATCGGGCTGGACGTGCGCCCGCAGGTGAACTCGAGCGGCACGATCAAGCTAAACCTGCACATCGAAGTCAGCTCGATCGCGGGGCCGGTGTCGAGTGACAATTCGGACCTGATCCTCAACAAGCGCGAGGTCGAGACGGTGCTGACCGTCGACGACGGCGCGATCGGGGTAATCGGCGGGTTGCTCTCCGACGAGGAGCGGCGGACGATCGAGAAGATCCCGTTCCTGGGCGACATTCCGGTGCTGGGCAATCTGTTCAAGTCGAAGGCGAAATCGCGCGCCAAGACCAATTTGATGATCTTCATCCGCCCGACCGTGATCCGCTCGGCCGCCGACAATCGCCGCGTGACCGAGCAGCGCTACGGTTACCTGCGATTGCAGCAGGGGTTGCAGGACCCGGCGAGCGAGCCGTCGATCGACGCGTTGGTGCGTGATTACATGGGCGCGGCGCCGCCGATTCCGCCCGCGGGGCAGCCCGGCAGCATCGAGGATCCGCGCGTCGGCGTGCCGGTGTATCGCAATTCGGTGTCGACGATCCCGGCGCGGCCGAAATGATCCGCACCGGCGCCGAAGTCGCGGTCGATCCGACGCTGTCGAGCGGTGTCGTGCCGGTTGACGCGGACGCGGTGCTGGACGAGGTGCCGCAGGTCGTCGCGGGCGTCACCGCGCCGGTGCATCTGCCCTATCCGTTCGCGCGCAAGTTCGGCGTCGCGCTCGACGGCGACCGCGTCGCGCTGCGCGAGGGGAGCGATCCGCGCGCGTTGATCGAGGTGCGGCGCGTGCTGGGGCGGGCGTTCGACGTCGCGGTGATCGAGGCGGCGGCGTTCGACCGGCTGCTCTCCGACAATTACGCGATGGACGGACAGGCGACCGCGGCGGCGGCGGTGGGGATGGGCGACGAACTCGACCTGCTGGCGGAAGGATTGCCGACTGCGGACGACCTGCTCGACACCGCCGACGATGCGCCGGCGATCCGGCTGATCAACGGCGTGATTGCGGACGCGGCGCGCAACGGCGTGTCGGATATTCACATCGAGCCGTACGAGACGGGGCTGGTTATCCGCATGCGGATCGACGGCGTGCTGCGCGAGACGTTGCGGATGCCGCCTCACGTCGCGCCGGTAGTGGTCAGCCGCATCAAGGTGATGGCGCGGTTGGACATTGCCGAGCGGCGCGTGCCGCAGGACGGGCGCATGGGGCTTACACTGGGGGGCAAGTTGCTCGACGTGCGCGTCTCGACGCTGCCGGCACGCGCGGGCGAGCGCGTGGTGCTGCGTATCCTCGACAAGGAGAATGCGGGTATCGACCTCGACGCGCTGGGCATGAGCGCGGAGATGAACGCGCTACTGCGCGAGGCGATATCGGTTCCAAACGGGATCGTGCTGGTGACCGGGCCGACCGGCAGCGGCAAGACGACGACGCTCTACGCGGCGCTGCGCCTGTTGAACGACGGCAGTCGAAACATCCTGACGGTCGAGGACCCGGTCGAATATGCGGTCGAGGGGGTGGGGCAGACGCAGGTCAATGCCAAGGTCGGGCTGACCTTCGCCGCCGGGCTGCGCGCGATCCTGCGGCAGGACCCCGACACGGTGATGATCGGCGAAATTCGCGATCGCGAGACGGCGGAGATCGCGGTGCAGGCGTCGCTGACGGGGCACCTGGTGCTCTCCACCGTCCACACCAACGACGCGGTCGGCGCGATTACGCGGATGCGCGACATGAAGGTCGAGCCGTTCCTCCTCGCCTCGACGCTGCGCGCGGTGATCGCGCAGCGGTTGGTCAGGCGGTTGTGCCCGACGTGCCGGCGCGCGGTGCCGGCGCGTGAGACGGTGGCGCCTTTGCTCGGGATCGCTGCCGACGCACTGGTGTACGAGGCGGTCGGGTGCGAGGAGTGCAACCGGACGGGGTTTCGCGGGCGGATCGGCGTGTACGAGGCGGTGCGGGTCGACTCCGTGATCCGCCGGCTGATCAACGATGGCGGCGACGAGGACGCGATCGCGCGGCACGCCTTCGCCGATCCGGCGCGCGACACGCTGGCGGGTGCCGCGCGGCGGCTGGTCGAGGAAGGGCGCACAACTGCGGAGGAAGCGGTGCGGGTCAGCCGGGCGGACGCGACCGACACGCCGCAGGAGAGGCTTGTCGCGGCCGATGCGGCTGAGGCGGCGATCGCAGATGCGCATTGAGGTGACGTCTCGTAAGGTAAGGTTCGCGCCTGCTGGACTAATGTGTCGTTCGCCGCAGCGCCCCTCCACCAGCCTTCGGCTGGTCCCCCTCCCCAAATTGGGGAGGATAGATGGCTGACTTCGACTATGTCGCGATCGACACGCGCGGGAACGAGGCGCGCGGGCATGTCGCGGCGGCGTCGGTTGAGGCGGCGCGCGCGGTGCTCGATCGGCGGCGGTTGTTCGTGGTCAAGATCGAGGCGGGGAGCGCACCGGCGAGCAAGGGGCGGCCGCTGTTCGGGCTCGAGCTCGGTCGTGCAAAGATGTCGGGCAAGCAATTGACCTTGTTCACGCGGCAGTTGGCGACGTTGAACCGCGTTTCGCCGCTGGAGGAAAGCCTGCGCACCGTGTCGCGCCAGACCGAACAGGAGCGCGTGCGCGTGATCGTGCAGAACGTCCACGCGGGCGTGACCGAGGGGCGGCGCCTGGCGGACGCAATGGCGCGCGAGCCGAAGAGCTTTCCGCCGCTGTACCGCGCGATGGTGGCGGCGGGGGAGAGTTCGGGGTCGCTGCCTGAGATCATGGAGCGATTGTCGCTGCTGCTGGAGCGACAGGCGGAGATCAGGGGCAAGCTGTTTACCGCGATGGCATACCCGGCGGTGCTGGCGACGGTCGCGATGGGGGTCGTGATCGCGCTGATGGCGTTCGTGGTGCCGCAGGTGGTGGAGCAATTCGATACCGTCGGGCAGGAGTTGCCGTTCCTGACGCGGATGGTGATTGCGCTGTCAGCGGCGATCACGGATTACTGGTGGGCGATGCTGCTGGTGCTGGTGCTCGCCGGGCTGGGGGCTTGGGCGGCGCTCCGGCAAGCGCCGATCCGGCTGGCGTTCGACACCTGGCTGCTGCGTGTGCCGCTCGTCGGGCGGTTGCTGCGCGACCTGCACGCGGCGCGGATGGCGCGGACGCTGTCGACGATGGTAGCAAGCCGGTTGCCGCTCTTGGAAGGGCTCAACCTGACCGCGGGGACGATCCACAACCGGCGATTGAAGGCGGCGTCGGACGAGATCACCGACGCGATCCGCGGGGGCGGCAGCCTGTCGGCGGCGATGCGGCGGACGGCCGTGTTCCCGCCGCTGCTCGTCTATCTGGCGGCGTCGGGCGAGGCGGCGGGGCGGCTGGACGAGATGCTCGAGCGCGCGGCGGATTACATGGAGCGCGAGTTCGACCGCTTCACCGCGACTGCGCTGTCGCTGCTGGAGCCGCTGATCATCGTCATCATGGGCGGTATCGTGGCGACGATCGTGCTATCCATCCTGCTTCCGATCCTCCAGCTCAACACGCTCGCGGGACAGTGAGAGAGATTATGCGTACCGAACAGAAGAAGCGCCGGCGCAAGAACGGTTTCACGCTCGTCGAGCTGATGGTGGTGATCGTCATCATCGGTCTGCTCGCGACCATCGTGGCGTTGAACGTGCTGCCCTCGGGCGACACCGCGCGCATTCAGAAGGCGAAGGCCGACATCGCGACGATCGAGCAGGGGCTGGAAATGTACCGGCTCCAGCAGGGTAGCTATCCAACCACCTCGCAGGGGCTGCAGGCGCTGGTGAGCGCGCCCGCGGGGGTCGATGCGTCGCGCTATCAGGCGGGCGGGTATATCAAGCGCTTGCCCGAGGACCCGTGGAACCGCGCATATCTGTACGCCTCGCCCGGGCAGCATGGTGCGGCGGATATCTGGACGCTGGGCGCCGACGGCAAGGACGGCGGCGAGGGGATCAATGCCGATATTGGTAGCTGGCAGTAAGGTGGGCCGAGCCGGCGAGCCGATCTGATGCGATGTAACCGGATTGCCGAGCCGGGCTCGACGTCGGCGCTGCGCCCGGCCGACCGGGGTTTTACGCTTATCGAGCTGATGGTCGTGGTGACGATCATCGGGCTCGCCTCCGCGGTCGCGGTGCTCGCGATGCCCGATCCGCGTGGGCGGTTGATGGACGAGGCGGCACGCTTCGCGACGCGGGTGCGCGCGGCGCACGACAGCGCGATTATTGACGCGCGACCGGTGAGCGTGTGGGTGACGCCGAGCGGCTACGGGTTCGATCAGTGGCGCGGCGGACGCTGGGCGGCGATGGTCGAGAAGCCGCTGCGGGTCGAGCGCTGGAGCCAGGGAACCGGCGCGACAGGGATGGCGCGCGAGCGGGTGACGTTCGATACGACCGGACTGGCCGACAAGTCGCTCACCGTATCGCTGCGGCGCGATGGGACGAGCGCGAGCGTCGCGATCGCGGCGGACGGGAGCGTTCGTGTCGCGGGTTAGTGTTCGGGACAGCGGCTTCACGCTGATCGAGATCATGGTCGCGCTGGCGGTGTTCAGTCTTGCCGCGCTGGCGCTGATCCGGCTGGAAGGGGCGACGATCCGGTCGACGGCGCTACTGCAATCCACATTGCTCGCGCAAATCGTCGCACGGAACGTGGCGGTGGAGGCGGTGAGCGGCGTGCAGCCGCCGACGCGCGGGCGCGTGAGCGGCGCCGAGCAGAACGGCGGGCGCACGTGGCGCTGGGTGCGTGACGTGCGCGCGATCGGCGACGGCGACGTGATGCGCGTCGACGTGGCGGTGGCGGACAGCCAAGGCGCGGTGCTGGGTCGCGCGACGATGATCCGGCCGCCCGCGCAACTGGCGAGCGTGCAGCAGTGAGGCGCATGCCAAAAAAAACTCAAGGGCAGGCCGGCTTCACGCTGATCGAGGTCATGATCGCGCTGATGATCTTCGGCATGATCGCCGCCGCGGGTGTCGCGCTGCTGGCGTTCAGCGTGCGCGCGCAGGGTGCATCGGGCGCGGCGCTGGACGACATCGGCGCGATTAACCGGCTGTCGTCGATCCTGACCGCGGACCTAGCGCAGGCGGTCGACCGGCCCACGCGTGACCAGAACGGCACACGGCTGCCCGCCTTTACCGGCGGGTCGGGGCAAGTGCCGATGCTGCGGCTGGTGCGTGGCGGGTGGAGCAACATCGACCAGTCGCCGCGCGCGACGTTGCAGAAGGTCGAATATCAACTGACCGCGAGTGGGATCGAGCGTGTCGGCTATCCCGCGCTCGACGGCGCGGCACCGCTCCCTGCGGCGCTGATCGTCGAGGGGGTGCGGCAGGCGACGTGGCGGTTCCGCTACGCCGGCGCGTGGAGCGACCGCTGGGAGGGGACGCCCGTCGCTGCCTTGCCGCAGGCGGCCGAGCTTACGCTGGTACGTGAGGACGGGCGCAGCTACCGCATGCTTTTCCTGGTCGGCACCGGTTCGCCGCGTGCTCGCGTGAGTGGTGCGCCGGGCGTCAATCCGTTCCCAATACCGACGCCGACGCCCAATGCGCCGCGGTGACGGTGAGCGCGGCGCGGCGCTGCTGACGGTGCTGCTGCTGGTCGCGGTGATCGTGGTTTTGGCGGCGACCGCGCTGGAGCGGTTGCGCGTGTCGACGCGGCTGACCGCCAACGCTGGTGCGCTCGATGCCGCGCGCGGCTACGCTTATGCCGCCGAGACGCTGGCAACGACGCGGGTGACGAGCTTGCTCAGCAAGGCTGGCGACCGCGTCGCGCTGCTGGGTGGATGGAGCGACCGGCCGTTCGGTTTGCCGATCCCCGGCGGAGTCGCGACCGCGCGGGTGCGTGACGGGGGCAACTGCTTCAACTTGAACAGCCTGGTGGTGCGCGGCGACGACGGCACCTATGCCGCCAACAACCAGACGCTGCTGCAATTTCAGCGGCTGATCCGCTTGCTGCGCGTGCCGCAGGGTGACGCAATCCCCGCGGCGACGGTGGACTTCATCGACACCGACGATGCCGCGCTGCCGGGTGGAGCGGAGGATGGCGCGTATCGCGGCTACCGCACCGCGGGGACGCTGATGGCGGACGTGAGCGAATTGCGGGCAGTGTCGAGGGTGACGGCGGAGCAATATGCCGCGCTTCGTCCGTGGCTGTGCGCGTTGCCGACGGTCGAGCGTGCGACGATCAACGTCAACACGCTGCTGCCCGAGCAGGCACCGTTGCTCGCGATGCTGATCGAGACGGGCGGCGGGGTGGAGGCGGCGCGGGGTGTGCTGCTGCGGCGGCCAGAACAGGGTTACGCCACGACCGATCCGGTGTGGAATGCGCTGTCGCTCGCGGGGGCGGGGACGCCTGCGATGGATGGAAAGGGGCAGACGGGGGTGAAGACCGGGTGGTTCGCGCTAACGATCGACGTGGTTGCGAATGGCGCCGAATTGCATGAACAAGGATTGATCGACGCGCGGGCCCTTCCCGCGCGGCTCGTTGCGCGGCAATGGGGCGACGTATCATGACGGCGGCGACGCTCCTCTTCGTGCCCCAGCAGGCAGACCAGCCGTGGCGCTGGTGGCGGTTCCGCGACGGCGCGGACGGTGCGGCGGCGCACGACGAGGGCGAGGGCATGCCGCCCGCCCAGCTGGACGCGAGCGTGCCGGTCGTCGCGGTCGCGCCCGCCGATGCGGTGACGCTTCACTGGGCGGCGATCCCGGCGCGATCGGCGGCGCAGGCGGCGGCGGCGGCGCGGATCGTGGTGAGCGACGCGACCGCGACGCCCGCCGATCTGCACGTCGCGATCGGCGAGGCGCGCGCCGGGGTCGAAGGTGAGGAGCGCGCGATCGCGGTGGTCGCACCCGAGCGCATGGCGGCGTGGCTCGCAGAGATGAACGCGCGCGGCGTCGATCCCGTCGCGATGGTGCCCGCGCCGCTGCTGCTGCCCGAACCCGAGGAGGGCTGGCTGCGCGGCGAGGTCGGCGGGCAGGCGGTGATGCGCGGGCGCTCCGCCGGTTTTGCCGACGAGGCACGGCTGACCGAGCTGATCGTCGGCGATGCCGAGCCGGTGGCGCTGGCGCGCGACGAGGTGTGGCGTGCGGCGGCGAGCGCGGCGTCCGCGTGGCCGCTCGACCTGAGGCAAGGGCCGTTCGCGCGGCGGACGCGGCGGTCGATCGATTGGGCGCTGGTCAGGCGGCTGGGGCTGCTGGTCGCGATGATCCTGCTGGCGACGCTGGCGATCGATCTGGTGCGGATCGCGCGTTACTCGTTCGGGGCGGACACGATGGAAGCGCGTGCCGCGGCGGTGGCGCGGCAGGGATTGCCGCGCGGCGCGGGCGAGGGTGATGCGAGCCGTATGCTGGGCGAGCGGCTGTCGCGGCTGCGCGGTCCGGGCAGCGGGTTCAGCCGCACCGCGGCGGCGGTGTACCAGATCGTTCAGGCCGTGCCCGACAGCGAGGTGACCGCACTCGATTTCCAGCCGACCGGCGCGCTGCGCGTGTCCTTGTCGGTCGCGGGTGAGGGGCAGGCGAATACAGTCAAGACGCAGTTGGAGCGCGCGGGCTTCACCGTGACGAGTGGCGTGTTCCAGCAGGCGGGCGGGCGTTTGTCGGGCGACCTGACGGTGGCGCCGTGATGTGGGGAGCGGACGCATGAACGACGTGCGTGCCTGGTTCTCCGGGCGGAGCTTGCGCGAGCGGCGCCTGATCCTGGTGATGCTGGGATTGCTGGCGGTGACGATCGTGTGGGGGCTGGTGATCCGCCCGGTGCGCAATGGCCTGTCCTCGACGCGCGAGCGCTACGCCGACGCGGTGGTGCGCGTAGGGGAGGCGGAGCGGGAGCTCGCCGCGGTGAAGGCGATCCAGCGGCGGCAACCGCGCCCGGTGCAACTGCCGCTCGCCGACGAGGTGCGCGCGCGCGCTGAGGCCGCGGGGTTCGCGCTGGTGACGTTGGAGCCCGAGGCGAACGACCGCGTTCGCGCCTCGATCGCGACCGCCAAGGCCGGCGCGCTGATGGCGTGGATCGGCAATCTGGAGAATGACGGCGTGCTGGTCGACGGATTGAGCGTGCGCGGCAATGGCGACGGCATGGTGACCGCGCAGATGACGCTGAAGGCGCGAGCCGCGTGATGCGGATACGGTTGACGACCAACCGGCGGACGCTGTTCCTGGCGATGTTCGTGGTGGCGATGGTGGCGCTGCTGCCGCTGCGGCTGGTGCTCGGTTGGGCGGGGCTGGACGATCAAGGGTTCGCGGCGCGCGAGGTGCGCGGCAGCGTCTGGTCGGGACGGTTGAGCGAGGCGCGCTTCGGCGATCTGGCGCTAGGTGATCTCGACGCGCGGGTGTCGCCGCTGGCGCTGCTGATCGGGCGCGCGCGGGTTGCGCTGGAAAGCCGCGGCGGTGGCGCGGTACAGCCACTGTCGGGGACGGTCGAGCTGTCGCGCAACCGCGCGGGCGTGATCGGCGCGACCGGGCCGATCGAGCCGGGCAGCGCCTTCGCGCCGCTGCCGGTCACCGCACTCAACCTGGACGAGGTGAGCGTGCGCTTCGTCGACGGGGCGTGCGAGGCGGCCGAGGGACGCGTGCGCGCGGAGATCGCGGGAACGTTCCTGGGCGCGACGCTGCCGGGCGCGGTGAGCGGGACGGCGCGATGCGACGGTGGCGCGCTGCTGCTGCCGCTGGTCAGCGCCGCGGGGACCGAGGGCGCGGCGTTGCGGCTATGGGCGGACGGGCGTTACCGGGCTGAATTGACGCTGGTGCCGAGCGATCCGGCGGTCGCGACGCGGCTCGACACCGCCGGGTTCGTGGCAAACGGGGCGGCGCGGATGCTGGCGATCGAGGGGCGGTTCTAGGGGCATCCTCGGAGCTTGGCTGCTTCGTGTCGTGCCTGCCCATCTGCGGCTCCTCCCTTGTCACCGACGGGAGTAGAGGAGGCGGACCTTGAGCGCGCACTTTGTCGGTTGACGGATTGTTGCGCGCGTGACTAAAGCGCGGGTCTTCGCGGCGACCGTAGTTCAATTGGTTAGAGCGCCGGCTTGTGATGCCGGAAGTTGCGGGTTCAAGTCCCGTCGGTCGCCCCATCAATCTACCCGGCTGGAGCGTTATGGCGAACTGGGGCTTCCCTGATTTCGACGACCACGAGGGCGTCCACCTGTTCACCGATCCCGCCTCGGGGTTGAAGGCCGTGATCGCGATCCACTCGACCGCGCTCGGGCCGGCAGCGGGCGGCGCGCGCTTCTGGCATTACGCGAGCGGCGCGGGCGCGATCACCGACGCGCTGCGTCTGTCGCGCGGCATGAGCTACAAGAACGCGATGGCGGGGCTGGAGCTGGGCGGCGGCAAGGGCGTGATCCTGGCCGACAAGCCGGGCGCGGTCATCAGCGAGGAACAGCTGCGCGCGTTCGGCCAGAAGGTCGAGTCGCTCGGGGGGCGTTACGTGACAGCCGAGGACGTCGGCATGTCCGAAGCGCGCATGAAGGTAATCGCGGGCGAGACCAAGTACGTTTCAGGGCTCCCGGTCGCCGAGGGCGCAGCGGGGGGTGACCCGGGTCCTTACACCGCGCACGGCGTGTATCTGGGGGTCAAGGCAGCCGCCAAGCGGGGCTTGGGCAGCGACGACATGCGCGGCGTGCGCGTCGCGATCCAAGGCGTCGGCTCGGTCGGCGGCGGGCTTGCCAAGCTGCTGGCAAAGGACGGGGCGGTGCTGACGCTCGCCGACGTCGATACTGCGCGCGCTGAGCGGATGGCGACCGAGCTGGGCGCGACCACGGCGCCGGCCGACGAGATCCTGTTCGCTGATGCCGATATCGTTAGCCCGAATGCGCTGGGTGCGATCCTGACCGAGGAGTCGATTGGGCGGTTGAAGGCGAAGATCGTCGCGGGCGGCGCGAACAACCAGCTCGCGACCGCCGCGGAAGGGCAGCGGTTGCACGACGCGGGCATCACCTACGCACCCGATTACGTCATCAACGCGGGCGGCATCATCAACGTCGGGCTCGAATATCTCGGCCACGGCGACGAGGCCGAGGTGATGGCGCGGATCGCACGCATCCCCGAGCGGCTGCACCAGGTGTGGGACGAGAGCGAAGCGACGGGTGACCCAGCGGCCGAGGTCGCCGACCGCATGGCGCGGCGCCTGATCGGGCGCTGAGCCGCGTTCGCGTTGACGTGGCTCGAGCGTGACGCGCGCGTTCGGCTGATCTAACGGTAGCTTCGTGCCCGCGCTTCACGCCTTTGCCAATCCGGCGCGTTTCCTGAAGATCGCGCGGCCGCTGACGCCGGTGCTGTTCTGGCTCGGCGCTGGACTGATCGCGTTCGGTGTCTGGGCCGGGCTGACATTGACGCCGCCAGACTATCTACAGGGCGAGAGCGTTCGAATCATCTACTTGCACGTTCCCGCCGCGTGGCTAGGGATGGGCGGATGGAGCGGCATCGCGGTGTCGAGCATTGCATTCCTCGTCTGGCGGCATCCGTTGGCGGCGATCGCGGCGCGGGCGATTGCGGTGCCGGGTGCGGTATTTGCCGCAATCTGTCTGGTGACGGGTGCCATCTGGGGGCGGCCGACCTGGGGCACGTACTGGCAGTGGGACGGGCGGTTGACGTCGATGCTGCTGCTGTTGTTTGTCTATCTCGGCTATATGGCGTTGTCGCGCGCCGACCGCGAACGCGGCGGGGCGGGCGAGATACCCGCGCTGTACGGGATCGCCGGATCGGTGCTGCTGCCGATCATCCGCTACTCGGTGGTGTGGTGGAATACGCTGCATCAAGGACCGAGCATTGGGCTGACGCAATCGACGATCGACCGCTCGATCCTGTGGCCGCTGCCGTTCACGCTCGTCGGGTTCACCCTGCTGTTCGCCGCCATCGTGCTGATGCGGATGCGCGCGCTTCTTGCAACCGCCAAGGCTGAGGCGCGGCTGCGGCGAAAGGCGGCGGCGTGAACGCCTGGCCCTTCGTGGCGGCTGCCTATGGTGTGACGCTGGGTGGCGCGGCATTGCTGTCGATCGTTAGCTATCTCGCGATGCGGCGCGCGGAAAAGTGACGGCCAAGAACCAGCGAATGGCGCTCGTGGGGGCGGGCGTGCTCGCGATCGCGCTGGCGGCGGTGCTGGCGCTGTCGGGGTTGAAGGATCAGGCGGCGTTCTTCTACGCGCCCTCCGACGTCGCGCGCGGATTGCCCGCGGCCGACAAGGCGGTGCGACTGGGCGGCATGGTGGCGGACCGGTCGATCCGCCAGGCAGGCGATGGCGTGTCGATCGACTTCGTCGTGACCGATGGGAAGGCGACGACGCCGGTGCGCTTTACAGGCATCGCGCCCGACCTGTTCCGCGAGAAGTCGGGTGTGGTCGCCGAGGGGCATTTCAATCCAGACGGTTCGTTCACCGCGACCAACCTGCTCGCCAAGCACGACGAGAAGTACATGCCGCCTGAGATGAAGGGGCGGATGCACGAGACGAAGACGTTGGAGCAATGAGCATCGTGCCGGGCAGGATGGAGCACGCGCGATGGGCTATCTGACGCTTGCGCTACTGGGTGGTGCGGCGTTTGCGGCCTTGGTCACCTTGCGGGTCGCACGGCCGTTGTGGTCGCTGGTCGGTGCCGCGTTGTTCCTGGGTGCGGCCGGCTATGCGTGGCAGGGCCGCCCGTTGTTGGCCGCAACCGCGGCCGCGCCGCAGATCGACGCAGCACCGATCGAGCCCGAGATGATCGCGCTGCGCGACAGCCTGCTCGGTCGCTACACGCAGGATACGGCCTATCTGATCGCGTCGGACGCGATGGCGCGCAGCGGCGACACGCGTGCCGCGGCGCAGGTGATGCTGGGCGCGGTGCGCAAGCTGCCCAGCAGTTTCATCGCCTGGACGTGGTTGGGTACGACGCTGTCGAGTGACGCCGGGCAGGTGCAACCGCCCGCGCTGCTCGCGTTCCGTCGCGCAGCACAGCTAGCGCCCGAGCATCCGGCACCGCCATTTTACGCCGGGCTGGCTTATGTGCGGATGGGCGATTTCGCCACTGCACGGTCGTACTGGCGTCGGGCATTTGCGTTGTCGCCCGTGGGGACGGTTTATCGGCAGGAGATTGGCGTACGGCTGGGACTGCTCGATCGCGTGCTGCGTGCGAGTGCTGCCAACTGATTTTCGTTGGCGCTCGATTGAGCCACTGATTGGGTTAGCGGCGACGTAGCGGCGCGGACGCGACGATCGCTGACCGTCGCGTCTGCTGTGCTGGAGGCTTACTGGCCCCGGCCGGTCTTTTCCTGCAATTCGTCGATCTTCTTCGACGCATCGGCCTTGGTCAGCGAGTCGTCGAACTCCTCGTGCGCTTCTTCGCTCAGCGTCTTCAGGTAGCTGGCCTGCGCGCCGGTCATCGCCTCACCACCGGTGGTCCAGTCGGACGGATCCTTCTCGGCGTTGCTGAATGGCTCGGACTTGGGGTTGGTGTCGCTCATGGTCATGATCCTTTCGCGGGCCGAACGCTTCATGTTCGCTTCCTGTTCCGCGTTGCGGGGGCATAGGGAGAGTGCTAGGCGCGGCGGCGCAATGGGGACACAAACGGACGTGGCCGTGACCTTGGTCAGAGCGGCGCAGGCGTGAACACCGAGGATCCTGCGGCGCGCGCGCAAGCGGGCACGCACCATCACCACGCCCGCGACGGCTTGCTGAAGCTGGCGGTCGGCGCGATCGGCGTCGTGTACGGCGATATCGGCACCAGCCCGCTCTACGCGATGAAGGAGGTGTTCGTCGGACACCATCCGCTGACCGTCGATCAGCTGCACATCTTTGGCGTCGTCAGCCTGATGTTCTGGTCGCTGATCTCGATCGTCACGGTCAAGTACGTCCTGATGATCCTGCGCGCCGACAACAACGGCGAGGGCGGCAGTCTGGCGCTGCTCGCGTTGATCCAGCGACGTTCGCAGTCGGGCAAGCGCTGGGGCACTAGCCTAGTGATGCTGGGCGTGCTCGCGACTGCGTTGTTCTTCGGCGATTGCATGATTACGCCCGCGATCTCGGTGCTGTCGGCGGTCGAGGGACTGGCGACGGTTGAACAGGGGTTCGACTCGTTCGTGCTGCCGATTGCGGTGACGATCATCATCGCATTATTCTATATGCAGTCGATCGGGACCGCGAAGGTCGGGCGGTTGTTCGGCCCGATCATGCTGGTTTATTTCGTCGTGCTCGCAGGTCTGGGGCTGATCCATATCGCGGCGCGGCCCGACATCCTGTGGGCGCTCAATCCGATCTGGGCGGTGCGTTTTGCGGCCAATGACGGGCAACTCGCGTTCCTGGCGCTCGGCTCGGTCGTGCTGTGCGTGACGGGCGCGGAGGCGCTCTACGCCGACATGGGGCATTTCGGACGCCAGCCGATCTCCTGGGCGTGGCTGGTGTTCGTGTTTCCGGCGCTGATGCTCAACTATCTCGGGCAAGGCGCGCTGCTGCTGGCGACGCCGTCGGCGGCCGAGAACCCATTCTTCCTGATGGCGCCGGAGGAATGGCGGCTGCCGCTGGTCATCCTGGCGACGATGGCGACGGTGATCGCGAGCCAGGCGGTCATCACCGGTGCTTACTCGGTCGTGCAGCAGGCGGTGCAGCTCGGGCTGATGCCGCGCATCCGTATTGAGCATACCAGCGCCTCGGAAGCCGGGCAGATCTACATCCCGAGCGCGAATTGGGCGCTTCTGGTAATGGTGCTGCTGCTCATCTTCGGCTTCGGTGAGTCGTCGAACCTCGCCGCCGCTTACGGCATCGCGGTGACGGGAACGATGTTCATCTCGACTTGCATGGTCGGCGTGCTGATCCGACGCGTGTGGCACTGGCCGCTCTACGCGGTGATCGCGTTCGAGGCGATCTTCCTGACGATCGACGGGCTGTATTTCGCGTCCAACCTGACCAAGGTGCCCGACGGCGGCTGGTTCCCGCTGATGATCGCGAGCATCGTGTTCCTGTTGCTCACCACATGGTCGACCGGGCGCAAGCTGATGCTCGAGCGGATGCGCGAGGCAGCGATGCCGATCAAGATCTTCATCGACTCGGCCGCCAACTCGGCGACGCGTGTGTCGGGGACGGCGGTGTTCATGACCTCGACGCCCGAGGGTGTGCCGCCCGCGCTGCTCCACAATCTGAAGCACAATCGCGTGCTGCACGACCGCGTGATCCTGCTGACGGTGCGCGTCACCAACATGCCGTATTTTCCCGAGGAAGATCGGTTCCTGCACGAGGATTTGGGGCAGGGATTCCACCGCGTGATCTTGCGCTACGGCTTCATGGAGGAGCCTGACGTGCCCGCACATCTCAAGGGCTTCGACGGGTGCGGCGCCGAGTTCCGCATGATGGAGACGAGCTTCTTTCTGTCGCGCCAGACGCTGCTGGCGTCGGAGCGGCCCGGCATGGCGGTGTGGCGCGAGAAGCTGTTCGCGTGGATGCTGCGCAACGCGGAAAGCGCGATGGAGTTCTTCCGATTGCCGACGAACCGCGTCGTGGAGTTGGGAAGCCAGATCGAGATATGAGCGCGCACGAGGATCATGGGGCAAGCGCGCTGAACGCACCGATCATCGTCACCGCGATCTTCGCCGGCCCCGACCAAGCGTGGTTCGACCAGCAGCGGCGCGAGTATTTCCCACCCGAGCGCAATCAGCTCGACGCGCATCTGACGATGTTCCACCATCTGCCGCCGAGCGTGGCGGCCGAGGTCAAGCGGCGGTTGAACGAGGAGACGCGCGGGGTCCGTGCGCCTGACGCGCGTGTCGGCGGCCTCATTACACTGGGGCGCGGGGTCGCGTACCGGATCGAGAGCCCCGACCTGGTCGCGCTCAGGGCGCGGCTGGCGGAGGCGTTCACGGGCCTGCTGACGCCGCAGGATCAGGCCGGTTGGCGCCCGCACGTGACGATCCAGAACAAGGTCGAGCCCGCGGAGGCCAAGAAGACGCTTGCCGCGCTGCAGGCCACATTCGCGCCGCGCGTGGTGCAGGTCGCGGGGCTGGCGGCATGGTGGTATCGCGGCGGCCCGTGGGAGCAATTGTCGGTGCACAAGTTCAGCGCTTGACGGCGTTTCCGCGGCTGCTATAGCCCGCGCCTCGCAGACGCTCCGGTCGCTTCATGGCGGAGTAGCTCAGCTGGTTAGAGCACGGGAATCATAATCCTGGGGTCGGGGGTTCAAGTCCCTCCTCCGCTACCAACTGGAGCGTCTGCGTATGTCCCGCATCGCCGTTCGCCCGTGAAGGAGCTGACGTTGGCGATCGTCGGGATCGACTTTCCCAACAACGATCGTGCACGCTCGAACCGACGATCGGAGCTGATGCTGTTGTCACCCGGCGCGGCGATGACGCTGGTGCCGGAGCCGCGCAACCCGGTCGATCCGCAGGCTGTGGCGGTGTTCAGTTCGAGCGGGTTGCAGGTCGGATACCTGAGCGCCGAGCGTGCGCCGTGGATCGGGGCGCGGATTAGGGCGGGTGACGAGATAGTCGCGATCTACCAGGGGCTGGCCGGCGGTGCTGGCTATCTGCGCTTGCGGATCGGCGGTGGCGCGCCGACTTTGCCGGTAACGCGGGAGCGGGATGAGGTGACGGCGGAGGAGCCGAACTTCTGGCCCGATCCGGATGGGCCGGAGTTTGGGGCTTAGTCGGGGGCGTTCGTGCCCGCTCGACAGGAGTCGTATCGCCGAGGAATGGATGCTGAAACTATCTCAGCATGACGGCGCTGGTGAGGGGGCGTCGGCTCATTCGACGCCCCGCTCGCGTCAGGCGGGGACGCCGTAGAGGTCGTGGTCGTCCGCGTCCTCAATCTGGACGGGTACGATGTCGCCGAGGGTCAGGTGACCGGCATCGCGCAGCTGGACCTCGCCGTCGATCTCTGGTGCGTCGGCGTAGGAGCGGCCCGTCGCGCCGCCGCTCTCCGCGTCGACCGCGTCGATGATGACGTCAAGCGTGCGGCCGATCTTGCGCTGGAGCTTGGCGGCGGAGATGGCGGCGGTCTTCTCCATTACGCGGGCGTAGCGCTCTTCCTTTACCTCTTCGGGCACGTGGTCGGGCAGCAGGTTGGCGGTCGCACCCTCGACTGGTTCGAAGCGGAATGCGCCGACGCGGTCGAGCTGCGCTTCATCCAGCCAGTCGAGCAGATATTCGAAGTCCGCCTCGGTCTCGCCGGGGAAGCCGACGACGAAGGTCGAGCGGATCGCGATGTCGGGGCAGATGCCACGCCACGCGCGGATGCGGTCGAGCACCTTGGCGTCGTTCGCGGGGCGCTTCATGCGGCGCAGGACCGCGGGCGCGGCATGCTGGAACGGGATGTCGAGATAGGGGAGGATCAACCCGTCGGCCATCAGCGGGATGACCTGATCGACGTGCGGATAGGGGTAGACGTAGTGGAGCCGAACCCAGGGCGCGATCTGGCCGAGTTCGCGCGCGAGATCGGTCATGTGCGGCACGACCTCGCGGCCCTTCCACATGCGCGGCTCGCGGCGGATGTCGATGCCGTAGGCCGAAGTGTCCTGGCTGATGACGAGCAGCTCGCGCGTGCCGGCCGCAACCAGCTTCTCCGCCTCGCGCAGGATTGCGTCGGGGCGGCGACTGACGAGATCGCCGCGTAAGGACGGAATGATGCAGAAGGAGCAGCGGTGGTTGCAGCCTTCGGAGATCTTCAGATAGCTGTAGTGGCGCGGCGTGAGCTTGAGGCCGGCATCCGGGATCAGGTCGACATAGGGGCCGATCGAGGCGGGCGCGGCGGCGTGGACCGCCTCCACCACCTGCTCATATTCGTGTGCGCCGGTGATCGCGAGCACTTGCGGGAAGCGGGTGCGGATCGCCTCGGCTTCCTTGCCCATGCAGCCGGTGACGATGACGCGACCGTTCTCCGCGATGGCCTCGCCGATCGCCTCCAGGCTCTCCTCCTTCGCGGAATCGAGGAAGCCGCAGGTGTTGACCAGCACGACGTCGGCGCCCGAGTAATCGGCGCTCATCTGATAACCGTCAGCGCGGAGCTGGGTCAGGATGCGTTCGCTGTCGACCAGGTTCTTGGGACAGCCGAGCGACACCATGCCCACGCGGGGCGGGGAGGGAAGTTGCGTTGCCATGAGAGTGCGCGGACATAGCGATTCGTGCGCGCTTTTCCTAGAGTGCGGTGATGAGCCGATATTCATTGACGCCTCACCCCGATCATCCGCCGCTCGGTGTGCGCGGGGTGACGGTCGACCTGCGCATGATTGACGGCGGCGCTATGCTGCTGAACTACGTGGTCGATGGAGCAGAAACAGCGGTGTGGCCCGAGCGGACCAGCGCGGTGCGTAGCGACGGATTGTGGCGGACGACCTGTTTCGAGCTGTTCCTGATGTTCGACGACGAGGAGCATTACGTCGAGTTCAACTTCTCGCCGTCGAGTGCATGGGCGGCGTATGCGTTCGATGGCTACCGCGACGGCATGGCCGAGCTATCGCGCGACCTCGTGCCGCACGTCACGCGGATTAGACAAGGCGTTGAGGTCGACTGCGATCTGGGCGGATTGCCGCACGGCGAGCTGTTGATGTCGCTGACTGCGGTGATCGAGGAGGAGGGCGGACGGCGTTCGTTCTGGGCGTTGGCGCATCCGCCCGGCGCGCCCGACTTCCATCACCGCGATTGCTTTACCGCGCGGCTGCCGGCACCAGCGCAGCCATGAATCTCGGGATCGACCGCCTGCTCGCCGATGCGAGCCTCCGCCGCGAACTTGAGGGCCGCCGCGTCGCGCTGCTCGCGCATCCGGCGTCGGTGACCGCCGACCTGACGCACACGCTCGATGCGTTGATGGCGGCGGGCGTCAATGTGTCCGCGGTGTTCGGGCCGCAGCACGGCGTCCGCGGCGACCTGCAGGACAATATGATGGAGTCGCCCGACTTCACTGACCCGACCTACGGCATGCCGGTGTTCAGCCTCTACGGCGAGGTGCGGCGGCCGACGCCCGAGTCGATGGACACGTTCGACGTCATGCTGGTCGACCTGCAGGACGTGGGGTGCCGCATCTACACGTTCGTGACGACGCTGCTCTACGTGCTGGAGGCGGCAGCGGCGCACGGCAAGTCGGTGTGGGTGCTCGACCGGCCCAATCCCGCGGGGCGGCCGATCGAAGGGCTGACGCTGCGTTCGGGGTGGGAGAGCTTCGTCGGGGCGGGGCCGATGCCGATGCGGCACGGCATGACGCTCGGTGAGCTCGGGCATTGGTTCATCGCGCACTACAGGTTGGACGTCGATTACCGGGTCGTCGCGATGGAGGGATGGGCGCTCGAGGCCGCGCCCGGATACGGCTGGCCCGAGACGCGGGTGTGGATCAACCCGAGCCCCAATGCGGCGAACGTCAACATGGCGCGTGCCTATGCCGGCACGGTGATGCTGGAAGGTACCACGCTGTCGGAAGGGCGCGGCACGACGCGGCCGCTCGAGTTGTTCGGCGCACCAGACGTGGACGCGCGAGCGCTGATTGCGGAGATGCGGCGGCTCGCGCCCGAGTGGCTGAACGGGTGCGCGTTGCGCGATATCTGGTTTCAGCCGACGTTTCACAAGCATGCCGGCGAGCTGTGCGCGGGGGTGTTCATTCACGCCGAGGGTGCTGCCTACGACCATGCGGCGTTTCGGCCGTGGCGGTTGCAGGCGCTCGCGTTCAAGGCGTTGCGCGCGCTTCGGCCGGACTATCCGCTGTGGCGCGATTTTCCGTACGAATATGAGTTCGACAAGCTGGCGATCGACGTCATCAACGGCGGACCGGGCTTGCGCGAGTGGGTTGACGATGCAGCCGCACAGCCGGGCGATCTGGACGCGCTGACGATCCCCGACGAGCGTGCCTGGGAAGAAACGCGGGCGCCATTCCTGCTCTACTGACGCTCGATCGTTCCTAATTGTTGATCGTCACCGTGGCAGGGTGATGCTTGTCGAGGTGACGCAGGATGCGCTTCAAGTTCTTGGTGTTCGAGCGGTAGTAGATGTCGGCCGCGTCGCCGACGAACGGTATGAGGCCGAGCAGCGCGTCGAAGCCGACGCGCCCGGTCATGCGCAGCAACGACGCCTTGCTCATGCCGAGGTTGCGCGCTTCCCACACCAGCCAGCCGCCGAGTGCTGCCGCCACCGCGTCGCCCGCAACGGGGATCATGCCCAGCACCACATCGAGGCCGACGCGTCGGTTGATGCCGGGGATGACGAACAATCCTTCCAGCAATTGCTCCATCGCGACCAGGCGGCGGCGCACAGAGGCCGGATCGCGACCGAGCGGCAGGTTGGCGGCGGCGAAGCCGGGCATGATCGTCGGGCGCGTGGTCATATCAATTATCTGGTATCACTGCGCAGATGGTTCAACGGATGCCATGCGCGCGCGTTCGGCTGCCATTGCACCAGTCTGAGCGCGACCAATGACCAGCGGAACGGGCGCGCGAGCGGAATATAAGCGGTGTCGGCGGTGAGCGCGGCATCGGCGCGCGCGATCGTCGCGGCACGCGCGTCGAGCGTCGGGGCGAGCCGCGCATCCTCGATCGCGGCGCGCGCCTCGTCCGAACAGGCGACACACGCCTCCGACAGATACCAGCGCGCGCTGTCGTACGGCGCGACCTTGTCGATCAGGCGCAGATCGGCCGCGGGATCGTCGGCGGCGAGGCGCACCGGGCGGACGCCCATGGCGTAGAGATCGGCGGCGAGCCGCGTCCACAGCATCGTCCCGCCGAGGCTGTCGGGCAGCGCGACGCCGAGCGCCGGGACACCGTTGGCCGCGCGCCACGTGGCGACGCGTGCGCGGATCGCCCCCAGTCGCTGCTCGCGCGGCAGCGTCGCCCAGCCGGGGCGGGTGGGCGGAGAGAGCGAGTCGAGCTGGTCAGGCAGCAATGCCTCGCTGGCACTCCACTCCGGCGACACCGCCGCGACGAGCGCGGCGCGATCGAACGCGGCCGACAATGCGGCGCGGTTCGCCGGATCAGCGAGGAACCCGTCGCGACGCTGCACCGCGAGGCCGAACAGCCCGGCGGCGGGATCGAGGCGGATGTTGGCGGCGGCAGGCTCGGCGCGCTGCACCAGCGGCCAATCGTCGATCGTTCCGCCGGTGACGAGGTCGGCGGCCTTGTTGACGAAGCGCACGATCGCTCGCGCCGCTTGCTCGCCGATCAGCCGTACGTCGTCCTCGGGCGTCGGACCGGCGTTGTCCGGGTCGCGATCGGGATCCACGACCGGGCGCAGCAGCAGCGAGTGACGGCCTTCACGCACCACGTGCAGCGGACCTGCGCCGCCCGCCGACGCGCTGCGCACCAGCGCGAGTTCGGGTTGTGCGAACAATTTGAGCAGGTCGGGACGCGGACGCGCCAGCTCGACCTCGATCACCTCGGGCGTCATCTCGACCACGTCGCTGATCGCGGTAAGGTATGGCGCCACGTCGCTACGGGTGAGCTGGCGCTTGAGCAAGGTGACGATCTCGCCGGCGCGGACCGGCTGGCCGCTCGCCCAGCGCGCGTTGCGCAGACGGAAGATGTAGCTGGTGCCGTCGTCGGTCACGGTCCAGCGTTCGGCCAGTCCGCCCTCGATCTGCCCGGCCGCGTCGAAGCGGACCAGCCCCTCGGCGACCGCGTCGGTCAGCACGCGCTCGGGCAGCGACAGCGCGCGCCGCGCGGACACCGCCAGCTCGGGCTTGTCGCCGATGACGCTGACCACCACCGGTCCGACGTCGGCGCGGCGATCGCAAGAGGTGGAGAGCAGCAGCGCCGGTAGGACGACGCCGAAGGTCATGGTGCGGACGGCGGGACTCGAACCCGCACGCCATGGGCAGAAGATTTTAAGTCTCCAGCGTCTACCGATTCCGCCACGTCCGCGCATGTGGTTCGCGCACAAGCGCGCTTCGTTGCCGCGCGTCAAGTTCCGATCGGGTTTTCCGTCGCGGATCAGACGTTGAGGCGCTGCCGCATTTCCTTGCCGGGCTTGAAATAAGGCACGCGTTTCGCGGTTACGTCGACCGTCTCGCCGGTGCGCGGGTTGCGGCCGGTGCGCTCGTCGCGCTGGCGGGTGGAGAAGGCGCCGAAGCCGCGCAGCTCGACCCGGCCGTTGGCGGCCAGTCGATCGGTGATCTGATCAAAGAAGGTTGTCACGATCGCCTCGACGTCGCGCTGCGACAATTCCGGATTCTCTTCCGTGAGCCGGTTCACGAGTTCCGACCGAATCATTCCCATCCCCATTTCGCAACGAACGCCGGCACTGGCCGATAGACCTAAGTTGATACAGGTAAATGCGTCCGGACGATAGGACCGAAACGTCATCATGCCTGCGAAATGATCAGGTCGCCGGACGTGAAAAAGGGGCCGGCGACGCCGACCCCTTTCCCGGGTGTCCCATGAAGGAACGTACGCTTACTTCTTGGTTTCGCGCGCCTTGAGCGCTTCGCCCAGGATGTCGCCGAGCGACGCGCCCGAGTCGGACGAACCGTACTGCGCCACCGCCTGCTTCTCCTCGGAGATCTGCATCGCCTTGATCGAGAAGGTCGGCTTCTTGGAACGGTCGAAACCGGTCACCATCGCGTCGAACTTCTGCCCGACCTGGAAACGCTCCGGACGCTGCTCGTCACGGTCGCGGCCGAGGTCGGTCCGCTTGATGAAGCCGGTCGCGCCGTCGTCACCCTGCTGCACTTCCAGACCCGCGTCGCGAACCTCGAGCACCGTGACGGTGACGACCTGGTTCTTGCCGATCCGGTCGCCCGCGCCCGCCGCGACGGGACCGCCACGCTCGAGCTGCTTCATGCCGAGCGAGATGCGCTCCTTCTCCGGATCAATGTCGAGCACGACGGCCTGAACCGTCTCGCCCTTGCGATGCAGGTTGAGCGCGTCCTCGCCCGAAACGCCCCAGGCGATGTCGGACATGTGGACCATGCCGTCGACGTCGTTGTCGAGGCCGATGAACAGGCCGAACTCGGTCGCGTTCTTGACTTCGCCTTCAACCGTGGAGCCGATCGGGTGAGCGGCGGAGAACGCCTCCCACGGGTTGTTCTGCGCCTGCTTGAGACCCAGCGAGATGCGACGCTTCTCGGCGTCGACCTCGAGCACCATCACGTCGACCTCCTGCGAGGTGGAGACGATCTTGCCCGGGTGGACGTTCTTCTTGGTCCAGCTCATCTCGGAGACGTGGACCAGGCCCTCGATGCCCGCTTCGAGCTCAACGAACGCGCCGTACTCGGTGATGTTGGTCACGCGGCCCGACAGCTTCGCGCCGACCGGGTACTTCACGCTCGCACCATCCCACGGATCGCTCTCGAGCTGCTTCATGCCGAGCGAGATGCGCTGCGTGTCCTTGTTGATGCGGATGATCTGGACGCGCACGGTGTCGCCGATGTTGATCATCTCCGACGGGTGCTGGACACGCTTGTACGACAGGTCGGTGACGTGCAGCAGGCCGTCGATGCCGCCGAGATCAACGAACGCGCCGTAATCGGTGATGTTCTTGACGACGCCCTCGATGATCTGACCCTCGGCCAGGCTCTGGATCAGGCCCGAACGCTGCTCGGCGCGGGTTTCCTCGAGCACCGCGCGACGCGACACGACGATGTTGCCGCGCTTGCGGTCCATCTTGAGGATCTGGAACGGCTGCGGAATGTCCATCAGCGGGGTGACGTCGCGCACCGGGCGGATGTCGACCTGCGAACCCGGCAGGAAGGCGACGGCGCCCGACAGGTCGACCGTGAAGCCGCCCTTGACGCGGCCGAAGATCGTGCCCTCGACACGCGCGGTCTTGGCGAACTCGACCTCGAGCTTGTCCCAGGCGGCTTCGCGGCGCGCGCGGTCGCGGCTGAGCATCGCTTCGCCGTGCATGTTCTCGACGCGGTCGACGTATACTTCGACTTCGTCGCCGATCTTCAGCTCGGCCTTCTGGCCGGGCGCGGGCGCGAATTCACGCAACGGCACGCGGCCTTCGCTCTTCAGGCCGACGTCGATGACGGCCAGGTCGTTCTCGATGCCGGTAACGGTGCCGAGCACCACGCGGCCCTCGAAGCTGTCGGCGCCGCCGAACATGTCATCGAGCATTGCCGCGAAATCGTCGCGTGAGGGAGCTGCCGTAGAGGCCATAAATCCGTAAGTCCTAAACGTTGTCGTTTCCGGCCAAGCGGTTGGTTCCGCTGGTCTAGGGTGTGACCCCAGGGCCAAAACACCACGCTGGCCCCATGCCAAACGCGGTATCCGCGCGGGTCGAGGAATGCGTGGAGGACCTAGACGCCAATGCGAAAAGGGCGCGAGGGGACCAGCCCGCCGCGCCGTGCCTCCGCGAACACCGGCTCGCTGGACAGGACCGACATACCTGAACGGCGCCGTACAGGCAAGCAGCGCTTACGCCGGCGTGCGGCGCGCCTCCACCAGCGCAATCGCCTTCGCGACCGAGGCGTCGATCGACAGGAAGCTGGTGTCGAGCAGCGCGGCGTCGCTGGCGGGGATGAGGGGGGCGGCCGAGCGGCTGCTGTCGCGTTCGTCGCGCGCGCGGATGTCGGCGAGCACCTGATCGAAGCTGGCCGCACTGCCGCGGTTCTTGAGCTCGTTGTGACGGCGCTGCGCGCGGATCGTCGGAGTCGCGCGGACGAACAGCTTGGCCTGTGCGTCGGGTGCGATCACGGTGCCGATGTCGCGCCCGTCGAGCACCGCGCCGCCTTCCTGGTGCGCGAAGCGTTTCTGCCGCTGGAGCAGCGCGGCGCGAACTAACGGGTGCGCGGATACGATCGAGGCGAGTTGGCCGACATCGTCGTCGCGCAGGCCGGGGTCGGCGAGGGTGAGTTCGTCGAAGTCGCACGCGGCAACCGCATCGGCCTCCTTTTCAGGATTGAGCTCCATCCGGCGCACGGTGGCGGCGACCGCGCGGTAGAGCAGACCGGTGTCGAGGTGAGGCAAATGGTAGTGGCGTGCGAGCGCCTTGGCGATCGTGCCCTTGCCCGAGGCGGCGGGGCCATCGACGGCGATGATCATGCGGAGGCTCCGGTCAGCTGGGCGAGTTGGTCGAAGAACACAGGGTAGCTGGTGGCGACCGGCGACACGTCGTCGATCATGACGGGCGCGCGGGCATGCAGGCCGGCCACCGTCATGCTCATCGCGATGCGGTGATCGAGCTGGGTCGCGACGCAGCCGCCGCCCGGGATTGCCTCACCGCCGGTGCCGTCGATCGACAGGCCGTCCGCGTGCTCGGTGACCGAAACGCCGTTCGCCTCCAGCGCGGCGCGCATTGCGGCGATGCGGTCGCTTTCCTTGACGCGCAGCTCGTCCGCGCCGCGCGCGATCGTGCGGCCAGCGGCAAAGGCGGCGGCGACGAACAGTACCGGATATTCGTCGATCATCGACGGCGCGAGGTCGTGCGGCACGGTGATCCCGTTCAAGGCCGCGTGACGGACGCGCAGGTCGGCGACCGGCTCACCGCCTACGGTGCGCGGATCAAGCTCGGTGATGTCCGCGCCCATCATGCGGAGCGCGGTGACCAGCCCGGCGCGGGTCGGATTAAGCCCGACATTCTCGATTACCACGTCGCTGTCCGGCACGATCGTGGCGGCGACCAGCCAGAAGGCGGCGGAAGAGGGGTCGCCGGGGACGACGATCTGTTGCGGGCGCAACTCCGCCTCGCCGGTAATCGAGATGACGCGGCCGCGCGACGTCTGCTCGACCAGCACCTCGGCGCCGAAGCCCGCGAGCATCCGCTCGCTGTGGTCGCGCGTCGGCACCGGCTCGATCACGCGGGTGATGCCGGGCGTGTTGAGCCCGGCGAGCAGGATCGCCGATTTCACCTGCGCCGAGGCGACGGGCAATTCGTACTCGATCGGCACGGCGGGGCAGAGGCCGCGCAGCATCAGCGGCAGGCGCCCGCCCGGCGACGCGGTGACGTCTGCACCCATCCGAGACAAGGGCGTAATGACCCGCTCCATCGGGCGCGACGACAGCGACGCGTCGCCGGTGAAGTTCGCGATGATCGGGTGCGAGGCGATCAGCCCCATGAGCAGCCGCGTCGAGGTGCCCGAATTGCCCATGTCGAGCGCGCTCGCGGGTTGCAGTAATCCGCCGACGCCGACGCCGTTGATTGTCCACGCGCCGTCACCGCCACGCTCGATCCGCGCGCCCATCGCGCGCAGCGCGGCGGCGGTGGCGAGCACGTCCTCGCCCTCCAGCAATCCCTCGACGCGGCTCTCGCCGACCGCCAGCGCGGACAGCATCAGCGCGCGGTGGCTGATCGACTTATCGCCGGGCACGCGAATGCGCCCCGACAGGCGGGTGGCGATCGGTACGGTCAACGGGGAGGGTTCGGCATGCGACATTCGCGCCGCTTGCCAGCCGGGTTGTGCTATGGCAAGGCGCGCCCCACTTCTCAGGGCTATCCTGCAGAACCACCCATCCGAAAGGCTTTTCACGGCATGATCCAGCCGGAATGGGGCACGAAGCGTACGTGCCCGAAATGCGCGACGCGTTTCTACGACCTGACCAAGGACGATCCCATCACCTGCATTAATTGCGGGTACGCCTGGGCGCCCGAGCCGATCCTGAAGTCCAAGCAGCCGATGCCGTTCGAGGCGGTGAAGTCCGACAAGCAGGCGCCCGACAGCGATCTGGCCGGTGATGACGATGAGGATCTGGCACCCGCGGAGGACGAGGAGCCCTCGGCCGACGACGAGGTCGATCTGGGCGGCGACGACGACCTGGGCGTCGAGGCACCCAGCGACGACGACGAACACTAAGTTTTTGCGTCCGGCTTGGCAAAAGGTGCGATCCACCGCTTGCCAAGCCTGCAGCGCCCGGTTAGTGGGCGCTTCCCAACGGAATGGGGCCGTAGCTCAGCTGGGAGAGCGTCGCAATGGCATTGCGAAGGTCAGGGGTTCGATCCCCCTCGGCTCCACCATTCCATGGTTTGTCCTGACATCGTGATTGTATCATCCTAGGCTTGACTATGCCGGACTGATCGCTGTGTCGCGCACTGCTCGGCACGGCGCAGGCGATCGCACACCATGTGCTCAGGGTCACGGCCTTGATCCCTGACGCCGTAGCAACAGCCGCCACAAACAATTGCTCTGATCCCGCCGCTGCGTAGCGACGCTGGTTCGACGTCCGCCATCACGGCGCATTCAGGCGAGGTCACTGCCCCCGACATACGACCATGTCGTCTTGGACCCCGGCAATCTCAGCTGATATCGCTACCCTCGACTATATCGAGGGATCGCATGATGGCGGATTGGAACAGGCGAACCGTGTTGCAGGGGATCGGTGCAGGCTTTGCCGGTTCCGCGCTGATTGGCCAGGCTCAGGCGCAAAATGGTCCCAAGCGTAAGCTCGGCTACGCGATCGTCGGGCTCGGCAGCTACGCCACACGGCAGATCATGCCGCAGTTCAAGAATTGCGAGTATGCGCGCCTAGTCGCGCTGGTCAGCGGCACGCCGGAGAAGCTGGAGCGCTACGGCGCCGAATATGGCGTGCCCAGGACGCACCGCTACAGCTACGCCGATTACGACAAGCTTCGGAACAATCCCGACATCGACGTGGTCTATGTCGTGCTGCCCAACTCGATGCATGCCGAATATTCGATTCGTGCTAGCCGCGCGGGCAAGCACGTGATGTGCGAGAAACCGATGGCGGTCTCCGTCGCCGAGTGTCAGGCGATGATTGAGGCGGCGCGCGCGGCGAACCGCAAGCTGATGATCGGCTATCGCTGCCATTTCGAGCCGCACAATCTGCGCAGCGTCGAGTTGGTGAAGACTGGCTTCGTCGGGCGCCCGACGCTGATCACTGCCGAGCACGGCTTCTTCGCGCAACCGGGTCAGTGGCGACTCGACCGGCCGATGTCGGGCGGCGGATCGTTGATGGACATCGGCATCTACAGCCTCAACGCCGCGCGTTATCTCGCCGGCGAGGAGCCGATGGAACTGGTCGCGACCGAGTACACCGACCGAACCGACCCGCGCTTCCGCAACGTCGAGGATCGCATCGATTTTCAGTTGAAGTTCCCATCGGGCGTGATCGCCAATTGCGTGTCGAGCTACTCGTCTGGGCACAATGCCTTTCGCGTCACGGGCACCAAGGGCTGGGTCGGCATGGAGCCCGCCACCTCCTACGAGGGTCAGAAGCTGTTCACCCGCACCGGCGGCGATACGGAGCAGGTGTCGGTGTCGACGCCGCGCAAGAACCAGTTCGTCGCGCAACTCGATCACCTGCCCGAGAGCATACTGACCGGCATCCCGCTGCGCGCCTCGGGCGAGGAAGGCTTGCGCGACATGCGGCTGATCGAGGCGATCTATCGCTCCGCGCGTGAGCGGCGGGCCGTGTCGCTGGCATGATGTCCACCTTCCACCGACGCGACGTGATGAAGGCGAGTGCGCTGCTCGCCGCCTCCGCCTGGGCGCCGATGCCGGTCCGGGCGACGGTCGCGGGCAATGCCCGGCACGACGCGCGCATCCGCGACCTGATCGCGCGCATGACGCTTGCGGAAAAGATCGGGCAGATGAACCAGATCGCCGGCGGACGGCAGCGGGCGCTCAACTCGCGGCTCGACCCCGGCATGCTCAACCGCGTGCGGCGCGGCGAGATGGGCTCATTCCTGCACGTCGCGGGCGCCGAGCCGCTGCGCCGGTTGCAGAAGATCGCGGTGGAGGAGTCGCGGCTCGGCATTCCGCTGCTGTTCGCGATGGACGTGATCCACGGTTATCGCACGACCCTGCCGGTGCCCTTGGCACTCGCCGCGACGTGGGACCCGGCGGCGATGGAGCAGGCCGCGGCGCTGATGGCGGAGGAGGCATGGGCGGCCGGGCTGCACTGGACCTTCACGCCGATGGTCGACGTCGCGCGCGATCCGCGCTGGGGCCGGGTGGTCGAGGGCGCGGGCGAGGATGCCTATCTCGGCAGCCGCATGGCCGAGGCGCAGGTGCGCGGGCTGGAAGGTCCGGCGGGCATGCCGGCAGGGCGTGGACGCATCCTGTCGTGTACCAAGCATTTTGTCGGCTACGGCGCGGTGGCCGGCGGGCGGGATTATGACAGCGCCGATATGTCCGAACGCCCGCTGCACGAAGTGTATCTGCCGCCGTTCCACGCCGCGATGCGCGCTGGCTCGGGCAGTTTCATGACCGCGTTCAACGACGTCGGCGGCGTACCGATGACCGCCAATGCGGAACTGGTGCGTGGCGAGCTGCGCGGTCGCTGGAGCTATCAGGGGCTGGTGGTCAGCGACTGGAATGCGATCCGCGAGTTGATCAACCACGGCGTCGCGGCGACCCCGGCCGAGGCGGCGGCGCTGGCGCTGCGCGCCGGGATCGACATGGACATGGCGAGCAGCACCTACGCCGACTTTCTCGCCCCCGCGGTCGCTGCCGATGCCACGCTCTTGCCGCTGGTCGATGAGGCGGTCGGGCGCATCCTGGCGGCCAAGGCGCGGCTGGGATTGTTCGACGATCCTTATTCCTTCGGTGATGAGGCGCGCGAGAAGGCGCCGCTCGCGCGCAAGCCGGCGCGCGACATCGCCGCGCGCTCGGTCGTCCTGCTCCGCAACGAGGGCGCGGTGCTGCCGCTCAAGGCGGGTGCCAGGATCGCGCTGATCGGTGCGCTGGCCGACGATGCTTCCTCCGCGCTCGGTTCGTGGCGCGCGCGCGGGCAGGCGGAGGATGCGGTGACGCTGCGTCGCGCGCTGCCGCAGGCGACGTTCGATTCCGGAAGCGACCTCGCGAGTGCCGCGCGCGTCGCGGCGGCGGCCGACGTGGTCGTGCTGGCGATCGGTGAGGATTACGACCTGACCGGCGAGGCACGCAGCCGCGCCGACCTCACCTTGCCCGGCAAGCAGCAGGCGTTGATCGAAGCGGTGCGGGGCGCCGGCAAGCCGATCGTCGCGGTGCTGATGGGTGGACGCCCGCTCGCGCTCGAACAAGCATTGTATGGCGTTCCCGCGGTGCTGCAGACCTGGTTTCTAGGGATCGAGAGCGGGCCGGCGATCGTCGATATTCTGTCAGGCAAGGTATCGCCTGCGGGTCGCCTGCCGATCGGGATGCCGCGCGTCACCGGGCAATTGCCGATGAGCTACGCGCACGTGCCGAGTGGACGTCCGGCCAACCCCGATCTGGCGATCGACAGCGCGCGCTACCATGACGCCGCGATCGGGCCGTTGTTCGCCTTCGGTCATGGGCTGAGCTACGCGCGCTTCGACTATAGCACGCTCGCGATCGAGGAGCGCGCCGACGCGGCCATCGTCAGCGTCGCGGTGACCAATGCCGGCAGCGTTCCGGCAGAGGAGGTCGTCCAGCTCTACGTGCGCGATCCCGTCGCCACGGTCGCGCGACCGATCACCGAATTGCGCGGCTTTCACCGGCTGGCGCTCAAGCCGGGCGAGCAACGAACGGTGCGCTTCACGCTCACGCACGCGCAGCTCGCGCTGTGGAAGGCGGGTAAATGGGTGATTGAGGCGGGCGTGATCGATGTGATGGTCGGCAGTTCGTCCGCCGACATCCGCGCGCGCGGACGCTTTCGCGTCGCCGCGGGTGAGGGCACACTGCCTGCCGCGTCGATCGCCACCGCGGTGGCGGTGGTGTGATTGGTTTGGTTTAAGTGGATGTGACGCAGATGTTGAACGTGACCCGCCGCTCGGTCCTGGCCGGAGCCTCGGCGCTGTTGATGACGAGCGGGCGTGCGATCGCGGCTGACACAGCGGCGGGGATCACGCGGTTCGACCCCGAACTCGACACGTTGATCGACGTCGCGGCACCGATTGAGACGATCGCGACCGGCTATCGCTGGGCCGAGGGGCCGGTGTGGGTCGCACGGGGCGAGTATCTGTTGTTCTCCGACGTGCCCGCCAATACGGTGCACCGCTGGAAACAGGGCGAGGGTGCGCGGCCGTTCCTGCATCCATCGGGCCTGAGCGGTCCGGTGCCGGCCGGCATCCGTGAGGCCGGAGCGAACGGACTGACGGTCGACGCTTCCGGGCGGCTGATCATGGCGGATTCGGGAACACGCGCGATCGCGCGGGTCGATCTCGCAACCCGGCGCAAGACGATCCTGGCTGATCGGTTCGCGGGCAAGCGCTTCAACAGCTGCAACGACGTTGCGCTCGCGCGTGATGGGGCGATCTATTTTACCGATCCGCCTTATGGGTTGGCGGAAGGTGACGCATCGCCGCTCAAGGAGCTCAGATTTAACGGCGTGTATCGCCTGCGATCCACAGGCAAGGTCGATCTGATCGATCAATCGCTGCACCGCCCTAATGGCATCGGCCTGTCGCCACGCGGCGACCGCTTGTACGTCGCCTGCTCCGACGAGGCCGCGCCGGAGATTCGCGTCTATGACCTGAACAAGGACGGCTTGCCGAGTGGACCGGGGCGCCGCTTCGTCGATTTCACCCCCGAGTTCCGCCGCGGCCTGCCCGGACTGCCCGATGGCATGAAGGTGGCGCGCAGCGGATATCTGTTCGCGAGCGGTCCAGGCGGCATCTACGTGATCGCACCCGATGGACGAAAGCTCGGCATGATCGCGACGGGCAAGGCCATCGCCAATTGCGCGTTCGGCGAGGATAACCGCACCTTGTTCCTGACCAGCAGCGACTCGGTCGCACGTGTCCGGTTAAAGGTCGCGGGCTGATCGCGATCGCCGTGGCGCGCCCGGTCGGTTACCCCGGCAACAGGCTCAAACGCCGCGCATAGCTGGCGAACAATGTCGGCCAGGCCGCGGCGGGTCTCGTGCTCGGCAGCCGCGCGCCGAAGCCGTGGCCGCCCTTGTCGAAGCCGTGGAACTCGCTTTCGCGCTTCTGATCCAGCAGCGCCTGATACAGTGCCAAACTGTTGGCGATCGGCACCAGCCCGTCGTCGCTCGCGTGCGCCAGGAAGATCGGCGGGGTGGTCGCGCGCACG
The DNA here is from genome assembly GCF_013328205.1 of Sphingomonas hominis. Lineage (GTDB taxonomy): Bacteria > Pseudomonadota > Alphaproteobacteria > Sphingomonadales > Sphingomonadaceae > Sphingomonas > Sphingomonas hominis. The sequence continues at coordinate 898,059 of NZ_JABULH010000001.1, forward strand.
CCCAATTCGACCGAGGCTGCGCGCCGACTCGCCTGATCGGCGCCGTTGCCGAGCAGATTGTCGCGCGACCCCGCGTGCGTGAACGGTGCGTCCATGCTGACCACCGGATAGATCAATCCGGCCAGATCGGGGCGCGCCGAATGTCGATCGAAGGCGTCAACGGGCGCGTAGGTGTGCTCGTCGAAGCGTGTCGCGAGGCTGCCCGCGAGATGCCCACCGGCCGAAAAGCCGAGTACGGCAACGCGCGAGGCATCCACGCCGTAGGATGCGGCACGCGCGCGGATCACGCGCATCGCCCGCTGCGCATCTTGCAGCGGCACGCGCGCACGATCGCTCCAGCCTTCACCGGGCAAGCGGTAGCTCAGGATGAAGCAGGTGACGCCCAGCGCGTTCAACCAGCGCGCCTGCTCCTCGCCCTCGTTGTCGATCGCGAGGAACCCGTAGCCGCCGCCCGGCACCAGCAGCACCGCCGTACCGTTCGGCGCCGGGGGGCGCCGCACCATCATCGTGGGGCGGTCGATACCGGTCAGCCAGCGATCGTTGAAGTCGGCGCGCTTCGACTGGTTCTGGATCCGGCCGATCGGCAGCCGCGCGGGCGTGCCCGGAGCCTTGCCGGGCCACAAGGCGATCGTCTCGCCCCAGGTGATCGGCGCCGCAGCCGCGGAGCGGGCAAGGTTGACGAACGGCAGCGCGGCGGCGGCGCCGAGCATCAGGCGACGATTTACGATCATGTTCATTCCCGATCCAGCTCCTACCTGCCGCCGCCATCTGGCCGCCGACGATGGCTGGTAGCGATACCAGCAAGTGGCACGATGGTGCAGCCGGCATTTGGCGTCGTAACGACTTTGTGTTGGTGACGACGCGGTGCCTCACACGAGCAGGCGGCTCAAGGTTTGGTGACTGAGGCAGGTACCAACTCTGGCCAGGTCGTCAGATTAACGCGACCTAATCGCCCGGCTAAGCTTCGCGATCGAGCAGCAGCGGTCGTGATCAGGCCGCGAGCCTCCACGTACCGCGGCCGGCAGCCTTCGCTTGGTACAAGGCCTTGTCGGCGCGCGCCATGACGCCGCGTTCGGTTACCAACGGCGACGCGGACCATGTCGCACCCAGGCTGGCGCCGACCCGCAGGTCGCTGTTGTCGCACGCCGCGAAACCACCTTGCAGCGCGGCAATCGTCCGGTCCGCCAATCGCTTCAGTCCGGCGAGGTCCGCACCGACCAGAACCACCGCGAACTCGTCTCCGCCCAACCGTGCGACCAGATCGTCGTGGCGCACCGTCGCGCGCAATCGTTCGGCGGTTTCCACCAGGATCGTGTCGCCAGCATCGTGGCCCAGGTGATCGTTGATCTGCTTGAAACCGTCGAGGTCGACCAGCATCACGCCGCACGCGCAGTCGTCAGGCAACGCCCGCAGGCGCTGCTCCAACCCGCGGCGGTTGAGCAATCCGGTCAGCGGGTCGGTCGTCGCCTGTAGCTCGGCCTGGGTGCGTCGGTCATGTTCTTCGGTCAGGTCGATCGTGACGCCAACGATCTGCTCGGGATTGCCGTGTGCATCGCGCAGCAAGCGACGGTCGCACCGCATCCAATGTGTGCCGTCGCGGGTTTGCAGGCGATATTCGACGGACGAACGATCGGACTCGCCATCGATCAACGAGCGCAGGTCGGCCTTGTCCTGATCGTCGGGATGGATGTGCGCGATGAAGCCGTCCAAATCATAGGGTTGCGTGCCGGGGCCGGACACGAATTGCGCCAAAGCTTCGGACGTCTCGAACTGCTCGGCCGCGATGTTCATGTGCCACGATCCGCCACGCACCGCCTCGGTCATCAGCGACAATCGCGCGTTGGTCTCGATCAGGCGCCGCTCGGCCTCGCGCTGCTGCGTCACGTCCTCGGCATGGGCGAAGAAGCGCACCACCTCACCGCCGTCGTCGCGCACCGCAGCGACCGTCAACCTGGCCTGGAAACTGCTGCCGTCGCGGCGAAGGTAACGCTTTTCGATCTGATAACCGTCACGCCGGTTGCGGATCAGTGCACGAAGCTCGCGCAGGTCGCGCTCGATGTCGTCGGGGTGGGTGATCGACGCGACGCTCACTCCGACCATCTCCTCGACGGTGTGCCCCAGCATCTGCGCGAACACGCGATTGGCGCGGATCACGCGCCCATCCAGCCCCACCATTGCCTCGCCGACCGGCGCGTTCTCGAACGCTTCGGCGAACATCGCCTCGCTGTGCGCAATGCGGAGTTGCAGGTCGTCGCGTGGGCTGATGTCGGTGACCAGCACGATCACGCCGGCGACCGTGCCGTCCTCGCCGACGTCGGGAACGTAGCTGCCCTGCACCCGACGCTGATGATCGTTGTCGAAGATGTGGTATTCGTACGTGACCGGCTCACCGGCGAGTGCGCGGCCGAGTTGGTCGACGATCAACGGGTAGTTGCGCTCGCCCACCACCTCGCGGACGTAGCGACCGACGATCTGCTCGGGTGCGATGCCACGCCAGCGCGCATAGGTCTGATTGGCATATCGGTAGCGCAGGTCAGGTCCGAAATACGCGACCAGTCCGGGGATCAGGTCGAGAATACGACCGAGCTTCACCCCGACGGCACGGTCGTCGACGTTCACGGTTGAAGCACGATCGGACATTGCATCGATCTAGCATCACGGCAGTTAACAAGGACTTGTTACGTCCCCCGCGAGGGTAGCCGCAGGTCCAGTATGCGCCGGTTCGGGAGAACTGTTGCTAATCTCTGCGGCGTCAGCCCGAGCCGATTTCCTCGGACAGCATCGTGTCAGGGAAGCCGAGCCCGCTCACGAAGCGGTTCCACAACGGTACCGGCAGCGCGCCACCGGTCGCCTGCGCGTGCCCGTTGCCATAGCGGCCGTCCGCGCCATCGGGTCGATGTTCGGCCAGGAACGCGAGAAGGTCGCGTCCGCTCGCTGACCGCGCGGCGAAATGCACCCAGCCGGGTCGAAAGCCCGCGTTGGCGGCGATCACGACCTTGTCCTTCAACCGCCCACGCCATTGTTGCGCGATCAACGGATGGATTTGGCACGGTGAGGCGAACAGGATTAGCGCGACGTCGCCCACCACGCGTGGCGCGACCCGCCGCGCGGCCTCTACCGCTTCGCGCACCTCGGCCTTTGCCGCGACCAGCGCTTGCGCGTCAGCGCTGTCTCCCTTGGAGATGACCTTTGGCCCGTCGGATTCCAGCAGTAGCCGCAGCGCGGGCGAGGCATCGGCCTTGCCGGTCCGCCGCGGCGCGTTGACCAGCGAGGTTGCGTCACGCAGCGCGGTCTTGCCCCAGCGTTTCTGTGCTTCGGCCAGTTCGGGGAAACCGTCCTCGGGCGCCATGTCGCCGATCAGGCCGAGCGCCGCCAGCCATTGCAGGTTGTCCTGCGCGCCGAGCGCCGCTGCCGCCCACCACGCGATCAGCGCGCTGGTCGGGTCAGGATCGAGCCCGTGACCGCTTAAGGTCACCGCGTTCGGCGGTGTGCCGGTCGGGCGGTGATGATCGACGATCAGTGTCGGCACGCCCGCCAGTACCGCCTCGCCGCGGGTGCCCAGGTCGGTGACGATCAGCCCGGCGGGTTCGAGGGCGCGCAACCGTTCGGCAAAAGACGCGTCCCACGGTGTTTCCGTCTTGCCGACGATCACCGGCTCGGCGGCGCGTCCCGCCGCGCGCAACGCCCGCACCAGCGTCGCCACCCCCGACAATCCATCGGCATCGAAATGGCCGGCAACGACGATCGTCCCCGCGGGCACCTCGTCCAGGAAGCGTTGCATCCCCGCGCGTGCGTCGGCGCGCGGATCGACGTGGGTCAGTGAACCGATCATGTCCGACAGAACCGTTCGCCCGCCACTCGGTTCATCCAACCGTACGTCGCAGCGTCAAGCGGGTCATCTCCGACGGACGTCCGAGCCGAAGCGCGAAGCCCGGCCACAGCCCGGTGCCGTTGCTGACGTACAGCGTCATGTCGCCGACCTGATACTTGCCCGACACGAACCCTGCGTTGGCCGGTTCGAGCAGCCGAGCGAGCCCCACGATCATGCCCCCGTGCGTGTGACCCGAGAGTTGCAACGCGACCCCGCGCGCTGCCGCGGCGCGGGCGTTGCGCGGTTGGTGGTCGAGCAGCACCACCGGCGCTCCCGCAGGCGCACCGGCCAAGGCCGCACTCAGGTCTGGTGGTTGCTGCCCCGCGCCGCGCGCCGACAGGTCGGTCACCCCTGCGATCACCAGCGCGGCGCCGTCTCGCCGCAATGCGACGTGCGCGTTGGGCAACATGCGAATACCCTGCTCGTCGATGCGCCGCATCCATGCGGGATAGTCGAAGAAATATTCGTGGTTGCCCGGCACCGCGAAGACGCCGTCGGCGGCGCGCAATTGGGCGAGTGGCTTCACCTCGTCGCGGCGCATCTGCACCGAGCCGTCGATGAAGTCGCCTGTCACGACGATTGAGTCCGCCCCTGCCGCGTTCGCGCGCTCGACCACCGCCTGCGCCCAGCGCACAGTGAACAGGCGGCTGAGGTGCAGGTCGGTCAGTTGCAGTAATCGATAACCCTCGAACTGCGGCGGCAGGTTCGGGATCGCCACCGTCACGTCCGTGACCGGCGGTACGCGCGCGGCGTTGGCGACGCCGATCGCAGCCAGCAGCATCGCCAACGCAGCGGCAGCGTATCGCACTGCCTCGGGCATCGACCAAGCGCCGCGCCTGATGCTCCATTCGACGAGGTTCGCCACGTCGATCGCGATCTGCATCACCGCCAACAGCAGCACCGCGCCGAACGCCCAGTTGAACAAGAGCACCACTGGTCGCGGGAATTCGGGCGCGAACACCGAGCCGGACGAGAAGCGACTCCACAGATGATATTGCGACACGACCAGCAAGGCGATCGCGCCCGCGAGCTTGATCCACACAGGCAGCGATAGCGGCAGCAGCCAGCGCGCGATCACGAGCAGGCTGGGCAGTGCGAAGAACAGGTGAAAAATGGCGAAACTCCTCACACGTTCGTAACCGAGCACGCCCAACGTGCGTCGCGGTGCATCGGGCGCGTCAGCGTGCGGTCACGCCATCCGCTGTCGCGCGACCTGTTCCAGCACGGTCAAGGGCATCGCACCCAGCGTCAGCACGCGGTGGAACGCCTTCGGATCCCACTTCGCGCCGGCGCGCTGTTTGGCCTCGTCGCGCAGCTTCACCCACATCGTGTGCCCGATCTTGTAGCTGCACGCCTGCCCCGGCCAGACGGTGTAGCGGTCGATCTCGCCCTGGCTGCGCCCACGCGCGATGCCGGTCGTGGCGATCAGATAGTCGGTCGCCTTCTCGCGGCTCCACCGCTTGGCGTGCATGCCGGAGTCGACCACCAACCGCGTCGCGCGGAACAGCAGCGATTGCAGATAGCCGACTTGGCCAAGCGGATCGCCCTCGTACATCCCCATCTCGTCGGCGAGCTGTTCCGAATAGAGCGCCCACCCTTCGGAATAACCCGAGTAGAAGCCGCGGCGGCGGATCAGCGGAATGTCGTCGCTTTCCAGCGCGGACATGACCTGCAGGTGATGGCCGGGGATCGCCTCGTGATAGCTGAGCGTCGCGAGCCCGAACTTCGGCCGGTCGAACGTGTCGCGCAGGTTGATGAAGTAGATTGCTGGACGTGAGCCGTCGAGCGAGGCCGACTGGTAATAGCCACCAGGCGATCCCGCCTGGATCGCCTCTGGCACGCGGCGGACCTCGACCGGCGCGCGCGGCAGGATCGCGAACTGCTTGGGCAGCCGCTTGCTCATCGCCGCGATCTGCGCGCGTAGTTGCGCCAGCAGCGCCTCGCGACCCGGATCGGTGTTGGGGAACAGCTGATCGGGGCGCTTGTTGAGCGCGACGAGGCGATCGCCGACGCTACCCGTCGACATGCCCTGCGCCTTCAGGATGCCGTCGATCCGCGTCGATATTTCCGCCACCTGGGCGAGCCCCATGCGGTGGATCTCGTCGCCCGACAGATCGACCGTCGTCGCCGCACTCGCCGCTGCGGTATAGTAAGCGTCGCCGTCGGGCAGGCGCCACACGCCGGCGTCGTGGACCGCGCGGCCGCGCAACTCGGTCACCAGCGCACGTTGGCGGTCGAGCGCCGGGAAGACGCGCTCCGCCATCAGCTTGGCGACTGCCTGCGCGCGCTCGGGTGACAGGTTCGCAGCCTTCAGCTTCGCCGACAGGTCGGTCGCCGGACCGGTCGCATCGGGTGCGATGTCGCGCACCGCGGCGAGCTGTTTCAGCGTCGTGTCGAGAATATAGTCGGGCGCGAACACGCCTTTTGCCGCATCCTCGCGCTGACGTGTCGTCTCCGCATCGATCACGCCGGCGAATGCTTCGACTCGCGCGACATAGGCGTCGGCGTCCGACGCGTCGCGCACGCGGTGCTGGTTGGCGAGGAAATCGGGCACGTCGCGGTAGGCGCCGGTCAATTGCGTCAGCACGTAAGGAGCGTAGCGACCCGCGCTCGATCCGTAGCTGTAGCGCTCGCCCGCGATCACGCGCTCCAGCCCGTAGGCGACGACGTCGTAATCGAGCTTGCCCGCCTCGCTGAGCGACGCGCGCGGGATCGTCTTGAGCGAGGCGAGCTCCTGCTTCGCGCGCGCGAAGTCGCGCCGCTCGCCCGCGCGCGACGCATCACCCAGCTTTGACTTGAGCCCGACGCGCTCGCCCGTGTCGAAGCCGAGCGATGTCGCTTGTTCGGGGCTGTCGTTCAGCCGCGCGTAGAAGAAGCGGTCGAGCATGGCGCGCAGTTCCGCGTCGCGCGTGCCCTTCATGGCTGCACCGACCACCGACGGCAGAGCGGCGGCAGCACCGGCGAGACTGGCGGAGGCGAGGAACTGGCGTCGCTGCATGGGCATGTCTTCTCCGATTGGTCGAGCGTGGCTCGAAGCGGCAGTCAGACTGACCGAGCAGCGGATGCTTGTCGAGCGTCTAGCCGCAGGTAAGTTTAACGATCCTGCCGTTCGCGTCCGTCTCGATGTTCAAGCGGTCGGCACGGTAATCCATCGTCAGCATGTCGCCGGTCGCGTAGCGGCGCAGCGTCTTGGCGCCAGTGAGCCGAAGTGCTGTTGGTGCGGCTGTGTCGGCGGTTTGTCCGACGAACTGCTGCACGGCGGCGGCGTCGCAGCTTCCGCCCGCCTGTGCCTGTTCGCCAGTGACCGGGGCAGGCTGCGGCGCACACGCCGCCACCAACAGCAGCAACGACCAGCCAGCGCGCATCACGCGTCCTCCGTCCGGGTCATCTTCAATCGCCCATTGATCACCGCGAAGGCGAGCCGCCCCTCGACCAGGTCGAGCGCGTCGCGGCCGAACTGGTCGAAACGCCAGCCGTTCAGGATCGACAGCCCGCTTCGCACGCCCGCCGCCAGTGCCTCGAGATCGTCCGAGCGCGCCAGCAGCCGCGGCGCGACGTCGATGTCGCGCGCGCGGATCTTGAGCAGCAACTTAAGCAGGTCGGCGACCAGCGCGCCATCCTTGCCGAGCCCCGGCTTGCGGTCGTCACGTGCCGGCATCTCATCGTTGGACAGCGGCTTCGCGCCCTCGATCGCCGCCATCAACCGCGCGCCGATGTCGTTCCCCGCCCAGGTCTGCGACAGCCCGCGCACCTTGGCGAGATCGGCCTGACGACGCGGCGGATGGCCGGCGAGGTCGCCCAGCGTCTCGTCCTTGACGATGCGCCCGCGCGGCAGGTCCTTGCCTTGCGCCTCCAGCTCGCGCCACCGCGCGATCGCCTTCAGCCGGCCGAGCACGTCGGCCTTGCGGCTCGACACGCGCACGCGCTTCCACGCGAGATCGGGATCGTTGGCGTAGTTCGCCGGATCGGCCAACCGCTCCATCTCCTGATCGAGCCACGCGCCGCGCCCGGTCTTCTTCAATTGCTCCAGCATCTTGGGGAAAATGCGCGACAGATGCGTCACGTCTCCGATCGCGTAATCGACCTGGCGATCGTCGAGCGGCCGCCTGGACCAATCGGTGAAGCGCGCCCCCTTGTCGACCTGGATGCCGAGCCAGCTATCGACCAGGTTCGAGTAACCGATCTGCTCGCCCTGACCCAGCGCCATCGCCGCGACCTGCGTGTCGAAGAGGGGGTGCGGGGTGCGGCCGGTGAGATTGTAGATGATCTCGATATCCTGCCCGCCGGCGTGGAAAACCTTGAGCACATCCTCGTTCTCGGTCAGCAACTCGAGCAGCGGCGTCATGTCGAGCCCCGGCGCTTTGGGATCGATCGCCGCGGCTTCCTCGGTATCCGCGATCTGGATCAGGCAGAGCTCAGGATAATAGGTGCTCTCGCGCATGAACTCCGTGTCGACCGTCACGAAGGGCGCATCGGCGAGGCGGGCGCACAGGTTGGCGAGCGTCGCGCTGTCGGTAATCAGGGAGTGAACGTGCATAAGCCGCGGGTCATAGCGGGACGGCGCGTGCTTGACAAAGCGTGGATGGAAGGGGAGGGCGCGCGGGTTCCCGGCCGGGTATGACAGGTACCCGACGGCTGCCACCAATCCCGGTCTCGCCGGGGTGACGATCAAGAGACCCGCTCATGCACGCCTATCGCTCGCACACCTGCGCCCAACTGACCGCCGAGAACGACGGCGACACCGTTCGCCTGTCGGGCTGGGTGCACCGCAAGCGCGACCACGGCGGCGTGCTGTTCGTCGACCTGCGCGATCATTATGGTATCACGCAGATCGTCGCCGACACCGACAGCCCGGTGCTGTCGCTGCTCGATGGCTTGCGGGTCGAGTCGGTCGTGACGATCGACGGCAATGTGAAGCGTCGTTCGGAGGCGACCGTGAACCCCAATCTCGCGACCGGCGAGATCGAAGTGTACGCGCGTGCCGCGACCGTGCAGAGCCACGCCGCCGAGCTGCCGATGCCGGTGTTCGGTGACGCCGAATATCCGGAGGAAATCCGGCTGCGGAACCGTTTTCTCGATTTGCGCCGCGAGAAGCTCCACGCCAACATCATGCTGCGCTCAAGCGTCATCGCCTCGATCCGCCGTCGCATGGTCGACCAGGGCTTTACCGAGTTCCAGACCCCGATCCTGACCGCATCGTCGCCCGAGGGCGCGCGCGACTATCTCGTCCCCAGCCGCGTCCATCCGGGCAAGTTCTACGCGCTGCCGCAGGCGCCGCAGATGTTCAAGCAGCTGCTGATGGTCGCGGGCTTCGACCGTTATTTCCAGATCGCGCCATGCTTCCGCGACGAAGACGCGCGCGCCGATCGTTCGCCAGGCGAGTTCTATCAGCTCGATTTCGAGATGAGCTACGTCACGCAGGAGGATGTATTCCAGGCGATCGAGCCGGTGCTCCACGGCGTGTTCGAGGAGTTCGCGAACTGGCAGGGCAAGGGGCGCACTGTCTCGGCGCTGCCGTTCAAGCGTATCCCCTACCGCGAGTCGATGCTGAACTACGGCAACGACAAGCCCGACTTGCGCAACCCGCTGATCATCTCGGACGTGAGCGATCAATTTGTCGGCTCAGGCTTCGGCCGCTTCGCCTCGATCGTCGAGGCAGGCGACGTGGTGCGCGCGATCCCCGCGCCCGGCACGCACAAGAAGAGCCGCAAGTTCTTCGACGACATGAACGCTTGGGCGCAGGGCGAAGGCTTTGCTGGGCTCGGCTATGCCACGCGAAAGAACGGCGAATGGGGCGGCCCGATCGCCAAGAACCACGGCGAGGACAAGATGTCGGCTATGGCCGACGCGCTCGGCCTCGGGCCAAACGACGGGCTGTTCTTCGCCGCCGGCAAGGAAGCGCAGGCAGCCAAGCTCGCCGGGCTGGCGCGCACCCGCGTCGCCGATCAGCTCGGGTTGATCGACCAGAACCGGTTCGAGTTCTGCTGGATCGTCGACTTCCCGATGTTCGAATATGACGAGGACAACAAGAAGGTCGATTTCAGCCACAACCCGTTCTCGATGCCGCAGGGCGAGATGGATGCGCTGGAGAACAAGGACCCGCTCGACATCCTCGCCTATCAGTACGACATCGTCTGCAACGGCGTGGAGCTGTCGTCGGGCGCGATCCGCAATCACAAGCCCGAAATCATGTACAAGGCGTTCGAGATCGCGGGCTATACGCAGGCCGACGTCGACACGAATTTTGCCGGTATGATCAACGCGTTCAAGTATGGCGCACCGCCGCACGGTGGCTCGGCACCCGGCATCGACCGTATCGTCATGCTGCTGGCGGATGAGCCGAACATCCGCGAGGTTATCGTCTTCCCGATGACGCAGAAGGCGGAAGACCTGATGATGGGCGCGCCGAACTTCGCGACGCCGAAGCAATTGCGCGAGTTGAACATCCGCGTGACCGTCGACGGGCCGAAGGCGGACGTGGACGCCGCGGTCAGCAAGCGCGCGGGCTGACACGGCCACACTTGGAATAATCCGCCGATGCGAGGGGCTGGCACCCCCTCGTTAACCATGTCAGAAGCCCGCGCTGTTAAGGCGGGGGACGATGCCACAACCAGATACCGGAACGCCGGCGGCGCCGCCGTCGCGAACGCCTGACGCATCACCAACGCCGCTCGCGCGCAGCCTGGGCGTTGCGGGCGTGCTGTTCCTGACGCTGTCGGTGACGACCCCCGCCTCGTCGGTGTTCGTGATCGTGCCCGGCATGTTGCAGGTCGCAGGGACGGGCGCGATCTGGGCGACGCTGATCGCGGCGCTGGTGTGCGTCGCGACCGCCTATATCTACGCCGAGCTGTCGTCGGCCTGGCCGGTCGCGGGCGGCGAATATGTGATGGTCGCGCACACGCTGGGGCCGCTCGCCGGGTTCGTGATGCTCGGCATCAACGTGTGCAACAACCTGATCTTTCTGCCCGTCGCGGGCCTCGGCATCCGTGAGGTGCTGGTCGGCGTGGTGCCCTCATTGCCGCAGGTACCGACCGCGATCGTCGTGGTCGGCGCGTGCACGCTGGTCGGATTGCTCAACATCCGCGTCAACGCGCTCGTCACCGGGCTTTTCCTGTTGATCGAGGTAGTGGCGCTGCTCGCGATCACCGCACTCGGCCTCATCGACGTGCAGCGCAACCCGCTCGACTTCCTTACACACCCGGTAATGGCCGCGGGGCAGGGGCTGGCGCCGACCTCGCTCACCTCGATCGGGGTCGCCGCCTCGATCGCGATCTTCGCTTTCAACGGCTACGGCGCGGCGGTCTATTTCGGTGAGGAGATGCACGAGGCGCCGCGGCGGATCGCGCGATCGATCATGCTCGCGCTCGTGTTCACGCTCGCACTCGAAGGACTGCCGCTCCTCGCCGCGTTGATGGGGGCGGTCGACCTGCGCGCGATCCTCGCCTCGTCCAACCCGTTCGGCGATCTCGTCACCGCGATGGCGGGGGAGCAGGCAGGGCAGGCGATGGCGCTGGGCGTCGCGCTCGCGATCGTCAACGCGATCATTGCCTGGGTGCTCGCCTGCGCGCGCTTCTTCTACGGCACCGCGCGCGACGGATCGTGGGGGCGGCCGTTCGACCGCTGGATGTCAGCGATCCACCCACGTTGGGGCTCGCCGCATCTCGGTACGCTGATGGTCGGCGGCGTCGGCATGGCGTTGTGCTTCCTGCCGCTGCGTCTGCTGGAGGTGTGGAGCGGGGCGGGGCTGATCGCGATCTACGCCGGGATCGCGGTCGCGGCGATGATCGGACGACGCTCGGGCGCGTCGCGTCACGCGACCTACCGCATGCCGCTCTACCCGCTGGCACCGATCGTCACGCTGATCGCGCTCGCGCTGATCACGGTGGCGACGTGGCAGGACGTGGAGGAGGGGCGGCCCGCGATCGTCGCGACGATGATCCAGATCGTCATCGCGACGGGCTATTACCTGCTCGTGCTCAGGCGGCGGCGCTGGCAGGCGGTGGTGCCGACCGCCTGAACGGGCGGCCGGCACCGAATAGGTGTTTACGCCGGCTCGAACGCGCCTTCGCCGTCCTGCATGACGCGCAGCTCGCCATGCGCGATGCCGAACCACGCGCCGCGCAGCTTCAACTCGCCGGCCGCTTCGCGCTCCTGCACGAACGGGAAGGTTCGCAGATTCTTGATCGAGGAGCGGATGCCCTCCCACTCGATCGCGGTCTGCGCCTCGGGGCCGGTACCCTTCTCGGCGACGACCTTCTCGCGCGCCTCGTCGAGCAGGCTGATCCAGTCGGCGACGAAGCCGCCCGCGCCTTTCTCGGCATCCTTGAACCCCTGCGATAGCGCGGCCGCGCAGCCGCCGCACGACGCGTGGCCCATGATCAGGATTTCCCCGACCTTCAGCTGCGTCACCGCGAACTCAAGCGCGGCCGACACGCCGTGATAGCCGCCGCCGGTCTCGAACGGGGGAACGAGGTTGGCGACGTTGCGGATCACGAACAGCTCGCCGGGCTTGGCGTCGAAAATCTGCGTCGGATCGACGCGGCTGTCCGAACAGGCGATGATCAACACGCGCGGCTTCTGTCCCTTGGACAGCGTTTCCCACTCGGTCTTTTCCTGCTCCCAGTCCTCGCTGCGGAACCGGTGGTAACCCTCGATCAGACCGGCAACATCCCTTGGCATTCTATAGCTCCTACGTTGTTTAAGAGGTCAGACGACGCTATCTCGCGCCGTATGAACGACACGACTTCGCTTCTGGCTCCCACCCCGGCTCCGGTGCGCGCGCGCAAGCCGGACTGGATTCGCGTCAAGGCGCCGACCTCGACCGGGTTCGCCGAAACCAAACAATTGATGCGGCGCCTGAACCTTGCCACCGTGTGCGAGGAGGCCGCTTGCCCGAACATCGGCGAGTGCTGGACCAAGAAGCACGCGACCGTGATGATCCTGGGCGACACGTGCACCCGCGCGTGCGCCTTCTGCAACGTCAAGACCGGCATGCCGCGCGCGGTCGACCCGCTCGAGCCCGAGCATGTCGCCGTGGCGGCGGCGGAAATGGGGTTGCAGCATATCGTCATCACCTCGGTCGATCGCGACGATTTGCCCGATGGCGGCGCGTCGCAGTTCGTGAAGGTAATCCAGGCTCTCCGCCGCAACACGCCGTCGACGACGATCGAGATCCTGACACCCGACTTCCGCAACAAGGCGCAGGCCGCGGTCGAGTCAATTGTCGAGGCGCGGCCAGACGTGTATAATCACAATCTGGAAACCGTACCTCGGCTCTACCCGACGATCCGCCCCGGCGCGCGCTATTATGCCTCGCTTCGCCTGCTGGAGAGCGTGAAGCGCCACGATCCGTCGATCTTCACCAAATCGGGCGTGATGATGGGATTGGGCGAGGAGCGGCTGGAGGTCCATCAGGTCATGGACGACATGCGCTCCGCCGACATCGATTTCCTGACGATGGGCCAGTATCTGCAACCCACGCCCAAGCACGCGAAGGTCGCCGACTTCGTCACACCCAAGGCGTTCGACGCTTATGCCGCGATCGCGCGCGCCAAGGGCTTCCTGCTCGTCGCCTCGTCGCCGCTGACGCGGTCGAGCTACCACGCGGGCGACGATTTTGCGAAGCTGCGCGCCGCGCGCGAGGCCAAGCTGGCGCGGGCCTGATGCCGAAGCATTCGGAAACGCGCGCGCTGCCGTACAGCCCCGAGCAGATGTTCGACATGGTGGCGGACGTGCGGCGTTACCCGGAGTTCCTGCCATGGGTGAGCGCGATGCGGGTGCGGCAGGACAGCGAGACCGAGACGGTGGCGGACATGATCGTCGGCTTCAAGGGCCTGCGCGAGACGTTCACCTCCAAGGTCAAGAAGCAGCGTCCCGAGACGATCCGCGTCGAGTACGTCGATGGGCCGCTCAAGTATCTCTACAACGACTGGCGTTTCCGCGAAAACATTGTTGATGGGGCAAAAGTCGGCTGCCTTGTCGACTTCTCGGTCGACTTCGCGTTCAAGAACCGGATGTTCGAGATGCTGGCGGGGCAGGTGTTCTCGGTGGCGCTGCGCAAGATGATCGGCGCGTTCGAGACGCGCGCAGCGGTGCTCTACTCCGCCTCGACCGCGGGGCCGGGCAGCAGCAGTTCGAGCGCGCACAACGCGGCCTGAAGCCGAACGCCGCCGCGTCCGATATCGCCGAAGTTCTTGCGATCGGCGATGATGTCGGCCGGGTCGCCGTGCCGCTCCGCGCGCGCGAAGACGACGGTGCCGACGGGCTTCTTCTCGCTGCCGCCGCCGGGCCCTGCGACGCCGGTGATCGCCACCGCCACGTCGGCGCCCGATTTGGCGAGCGCGCCTTGCGCCATGCTCCACGCGGTCGCGATCGAGACCGCGCCGAACGTGTCGAGCACGTCGCGGCTGACACCCAGTGTCGCGATCTTCGCCTCATTGGCATAGGTGACGAACCCGAACTCGAACATCGCCGACGATCCCGCGATCTCGGTCAGCGCGGCGCAGACCAGCCCGCCGGTGCAGCTTTCCGCCACCGCGACGCGGCGCTTGGCGGCGATGTTTTCCTCCACCACGCGGCGCGCGGCGGCGAGTAGCTCGTCGGGCAGCACGCTGTCGTTCGCGTACTCGTTCATTGGGCGGCCTTTGCCGCGCAGATCGGCAGATCGGGTGCGTCGCGCATCGCGCCGCGCGCATGCCCGGCCTTGATGTACTGGAGCGTCGCGACGACAATTCCCGCAGTGTTGCGTGCCGGCAGCGGCTCGAGCAGCGTGACGAGACGATCGAGCGTCGGGCAATCGCGCGCTTGCAATCGCCCGGTGATCTGCGGCGCAAACAGGCTGGTCAGCATCGGGCGAGCATAATCGCTCATCAGCAGCAGTTCCACCGACGGATCGCTCAGCTTCGCGATCGCCTGTCTCGCCGCGGGCCAGGCGCGATCGGCTTCCGCGTCATATTTGGCGAGGAAGGGCCCCGATGTGCGACGCAGCAGGCTGGTCGCAGGCAGCGCGGCGCAGACGCGGCCGGCGTCGCGGATGATCGCAGGCATGCTGACCAACGCGATCGACTCGGCCTCGGCCTGGTTGAGGCACGGCGTCTGCGCGGTCGCGGGCGCTGCGCTGACCGACAGCGCCACCGCGAGCGCGAGCAGCCGCTTCACGCGAGCGTGCCGGGCAGGCGGATCGTCGCCATTGCCTGCGCCGCAATGCCTTCGCCGCGCCCGGTGAAGCCCAATCGCTCGGTCGTGGTCGCCTTCACGCTGACGCGGTCGACCGGCAGATCGAGCAATTCGCCGATCCGCGTTTGCATGGCGGCGCGGTGCGGGCCGATCTTGGGCGCTTCGCACATGATCGTCAGATCGACGAAGGTGACGCGACCGCCGCGCGCCTCGACCAGTTCGCGCGCATGGGTGAGGAACTGCCCCGACTCGGCGCCCTTCCACTTGGGGTCGCTCGGCGGAAAGTGCGTGCCGATGTCGCCCGCCGCGATCGTGCCGAGCACCGCGTCGGTGATCGCGTGGAGCGCCACGTCGGCGTCGCTATGCCCCGACAGGCCCTGATGATGCGGGATCAGCACGCCGCCGAGCCACAATTCCTCGCCGTCTTCGAGCCGGTGGACGTCGAAGCCGCTCGCCGAGCGTGTCTCGTAACCGATGCGTGCCTCGGCTGCGGCGAAATCGGCGGGGTAGGTGACTTTCTCGAGCATCTGGTCGCCCTGCACCAACGCAACGCTGCCGCCAAGCGCGCGCACCATCTGCGCGTCGTCGGTGGGGGCGTCGCCCGACCATTCTTCGTGTGCGCGCAGCAGCGTGTCGTGGCGGAATGCCTGTGGTGTCTGGACGCGGCGCAGCGGCTCGCGCGCGACCAGCGTGCCGTCGGTGTGGACCAGCGTATCGGCGACGGGCAGCACCGGCACCGCGCCGTCGTGGCTGACGAGCGCGTCGGTCAGCCGGTCGATCACGACGCCCGGCACGAACGGCCGCGCCGCGTCATGGACCAGCACGATGTCGGCAACCTCGCACGCGGCGAGCCCCGCCACGACCGACTCGTGCCGCGCCGCACCGCCGAGTACGAAGCGCGCGCCCGGCAGGGCGTCACGCAGCATCGTCTCCTGACCGGGCCCGATCACAACGACCACGTCGTCGATCCTCGGATGGGTGGAAAGCGCGTGGTAACTCCACGCCAGCATCGCGCGCCCGGCGAGTGTAGTGAATTGCTTCGGCCCAGTCTGGCCCGAGCGCGAGCCGGTGCCGGCGGCGACGATGATTGCGGTGATTGTCATCGCACGCGCGCCTAGTCGCATCGCACCCGCCTTGCCAGCCCCGCCTTGCCACCCTCGGCACGAGCCATTATTGCCTAAATAACAGGCATCATGCAGAAACTCACTCCCATCCAGATCGGTCCGGTGCGGATCGACCAGCCCGTCGTGCTCGCGCCAATGACCGGCGTGACCGATCAGCCCTTCCGCACGCTCGTGCGCCGCTACGGTTCCGGCCTGAACGTGACTGAGATGATCGCGAGCCAAGCGGCGATCCGCGAGACACGTCAGTCGCTGCAGAAAGCGATGTGGCACCTGTCCGAAGAGCCGGTATCGATGCAGCTGGTCGGCTGTGCACCGTACGAGATGGGGGAGGCTGCGAAGCTCGCGCGTGACAAGGGCGCGGCGATCATCGACATCAACATGGGCTGCCCCGTACGCAAGGTGACCAACGGTGATGCGGGCTCGGCGCTGATGCGCGACCTTGTGCTCGCGCGTTCAATCATCGAGGGCGTGGTGAAGGCGGTCGAGGTGCCGGTCACGCTCAAGATGCGGATGGGCTGGTGCCATGACAGCCTGAACGCGCCCGAGCTCGCGCGGATCGCCGAGGATCTCGGCATCCGCATGGTCACCGTCCACGGCCGCACGCGCAACCAGATGTACAAGGGCTCGGCCGACTGGCGCTTTATCCGCCAGGTGAAGGATGCGGTGTCGATCCCGGTGATCGCCAACGGCGACATCTGCGGGATCGAGGATGCCGAGGCCGCGATGGAGCAATCGGGCGCGGACGGCATCATGGTCGGGCGCGGCGCCTATGGCCGCCCGTGGCTGCTGGGCCAGTTAATGACGTGGTTTGCCGAGGGGCGGCGCGTGCCCGATCCGTCGCTGAACGAACAATATCATGTGATCGCCGAGCACTACGACATGATGCTCGACCATTATGGCCCGGTAACCGGCGTCAACATGGCGCGCAAGCACATCGGCTGGTACACCAAGGGCATCGACGGCTCGGCCGTGTTCCGCAACCAGGTGAACCAGGAACCCGATGCGAACCGCGTCAAGGCGATGCTGCGTGACTTCTACGCGCCGTACCTGACCCGCGCCGCGGCGTGATGCTGGCGGCATGCACGCCGGGTGACGCCGATCTGCTCGCGGCGTTGCCGGTCGCGATGCTGCTGCTCGACCCCGACGACCGGATCGCGCGCGTGAACGCCGAAGCCGAGACGCTGCTCAATATGTCGCAGCGCGCCTTGCTGGGGCAGGGGATCGGCGACGTGCTCACCCTGCCGAGCAGCGCCGCACGCCGTGCCGGACACGCCGCCGCCGCATTCGACACCCAGGTCGAGACCGCGCGCGGGCTCAAGCTGCGCGTCGACTTGATCGAGGCGGAGGTGCCCGACTGCGCGGGTTGGCGCGTGCTCACGCTGCACAATGCCGCGCCCTCGCGCCAGCTCGGGCAGACGATGGACCGCGCCGCCGCCGCGCGCTCGGCGGTCGGCGCGGCGGCGATGCTCGCACACGAGATCAAGAACCCGCTGTCCAGCATCCGCGGTGCGGCGCAGCTGATCGCTGATGGCGCCGCGCCAGACGAACTCTGCCGGTTGGTCATTAAGGAGGTCGACCGGATCGCCGCCTTGATCGACCGCATGGAGGATTTTACCGATACCCGCCCGCGCGAGGTGGCGCCGCTCAACATCTACCCGTTGCTGGCGCACGCACGGCGCGTGGCGCTGGCGGGCTTCGCGCGAGACATGGTCATCGAGGAACGCTACGACCCCTCCTTGCCGCTCGCGCTCGGCAATCACGACGGGCTGCTGCAGGTGATCCTCAACCTGCTGAAGAACGCCGCCGCCGCACTCGGCCAGATCGGCGAGCGCCGCATCACGCTTGCTACCGCCTACCGCCACGGCGTCACGATCGCCGCGCGCGACGGGTCGGGTCGGATCGCGCTGCCGATCGAGATCTGCGTCATCGACACCGGACCCGGCGCGCCCGAGGATATCGCCGAGCACCTGTTCGACCCGTTCGTGTCGAGCAAACCGGAAGGCAAAGGGCTCGGTTTGGCCCTCGTCGACAAGCTGATCCGCGACATGGGAGGGATCGTGCAATATTCACGCGAGGGCGTGCCGCACGCGACCGTGTTCCGCATCCTGCTGCCGCGTGCCGCCTGATGGCGTCGGCCGACATCCTGCTGGTTGACGACGACGACGCGGTCCGCCTGGTCGTCGCGCAGGCGCTGCGCCGCGCCGGGCACCAGGTCCGCACCGCGACCTGCCTAGCCGATCTCGACCGCGAACTGCGCACGAAGCTGCCCGACGCGCTCGTCACCGATGTCGTGCTGCCCGATGGCGACGGGATCGATCACGCGACGCGCATCGTCGCGCAACATGCCGATCTACCGATCGTGGTGCTGTCGGCGCGCAACACGCTGACCACCGCGGTGCGCGCCAACGAGGCGGGCGCTTACGATTATTTGCCCAAGCCGTTCGATCTCGACACGCTGACCCGCACGGTTGCCGCAGCACTCGCCCGGCGGGGTCGCAATGCCGTGGCGAGTGGCGACGATGCCGACGCATCGCTGCCGCTGATTGGACGCTCCCCGGCGATGCAGGAGGTGTACCGCGTGATCGCGCGCGTCGTCTCCAATGACCTGACCGTGCTGGTGTCGGGCGAGTCGGGTACCGGCAAGGAACTGGTCGCGCGCGCTGTCCACGATTTGGGTGCGCGCCGTCACGCACCGTTCGTCGCCATCAACATGGCAGCGATTCCGCGCGAGCTGATCGAGGCCGAGCTGTTCGGCCACGAACGCGGCGCATTCACCGGTGCGGCGCAGCGGAGTGCCGGACGCTTCGAACAGGCGAACGGCGGCACGCTGTTCCTGGACGAGATCGGCGACATGCCGCGCGAGGCGCAGACGCGGCTGCTGCGCGTGCTGCAATCGGGCGAGTTCACGACGGTCGGCGGATCGCGCGCGATCCGGGCCGACGTTCGCATCGTCGCCGCCACCAACCGCGACCTTCACGGCGCGATCGCCGATGGTCAGTTCCGCGAAGACCTGTTCTACCGTCTGAATGTGGTGCCGATGGCGCTGCCTGCGTTGCGAGAGCGACGCGACGATGTGGCCGAACTCGCCCGCCACTTCCTCGATCGCGCGGCCGAGGCAGGATTGCCGCGCAAGACGCTGGATGCCGGCGCGGTCGCGGTGCTGGAGGCGTATGACTGGCCCGGCAACGTGCGCGAGCTGGAAAACCTCATGCGGCGTTTGGCCGCCTTGTCGCGGGACGATCAGATCACCGCCGCCGATGTCGGTGGGGCATTGCGCGGCGCGGCACCCGCGCTGCCGATGGCGATGGCGACAGGCCTGGATGAAGCAGTGTACGCGTTGATAGAGCATCTCGCGCGTACCGAGCCGCGCACGCTCGACGACGGCACGCTGCACGCCCGCTTGGTCGCCGCAGTCGAACGTCCGATGATCGAGGCGATCCTGCGTCGTCACGGCGGCAATCAGCTCCGCGCCGCGCGTGCGATCGGGCTCAACCGCAATACCCTGCGCAAGCGGCTCGACGTGCTCGGCATCGACCCCGACGCTTCACCGACCACGGCGGCCTAGCCTCGGCTCACCGAAATATGTGTTTTCTATGCAACACTGATGGTGTAGCGCGCCGTTGATGCATGCCGGCGCCGAGCCCGCTTCCCAATCTATATTGCCACTGAAGCGCAGGCTGTCGGTGACCCCCGCGGTCGAACTGGGCGTGCTCGCCGCGGTGCTGGCGGTCGCGCTCGCCAGCTATTTCATCGTGCGCGGGGAGGGTAATCCAAAGGGGTTGCTCGCGCCGCCCGTGATCGCGCTGGTGCTCGTCGCCAATCTCGCCGGCGGGATCGCGTTGATGATGCTGGCGGGACGCCGGATCGCGCGACGTCGCGCCGCGCGCTCGCCGGTCGGGGGCGAGGGACGGTTGCACGTCCGCTTGGTGCTGCTGTTCTCCGCGGTCGCCGCGGTTCCGGCGTTGCTCGTCACCATCTTCGCCTCACTACTGTTCCAATATGGCGTGCAATTCTGGTATTCCGACCGTGCGCGCAGCATGTTCGAGAATGCCGCGAGTCTGGCGCAGGAGAACTACCGCAGCGAACTCAACCGCGTGGCTCAGGAAACCGCGACGATGTCGAGCGACCTCGCCAACTACCTGCGCAACGACACGATCGACAGCAAGCGTTTCAGCGAGGGGCTCGCCTATCAGCTGTACCTGCGCAATTTGTCCGAAGCGCTGATCGTCAACCGCGCCGCCGACGGCGAACTGCGAACTCTGGCGCTGCTCAATCCCTACGATCGGCCGCTCGAACGCGTGGTCACGCCGGCGATGGTGGCCAAGCTGGAGCGCTCGGGTCCGACCGTCATCGTGCAGGGCAGCGATCGTGCCGGTGCGTTGACCCGGTTGGATTACCAACCCAACACCTACCTCTACTCAGCGCGCGTGTTCGATCCCCAGCTATCGGCGCAGATCGATCGCGGAGCGGCCGTTCTGGGCGACTACCGCCAGTTGCTCGAACGCGCGCGATCGCTGCAATTGCGCTTTAATGCCGCATTGCTCATCATCTCGCTGCTGATCGTCGGCATCGCGGTGTGGATCGCGCTCCAAGTCGCGGATCGGCTCGTGCGACCCGTGGGCGAATTGGTCGAGGCCGCGCGCCGCGTCGCCGACGGTGATCTCGCCGCGCGCGTGCCTGACACGCGGGAGCGCGACGAGGTCGGCGTGCTCTCCAATGCCTTCAACGCGATGACCTCGCGGATCGAGACGCAGAACACCGCGCTGGTCACCGCCAACACCCAGCTCGAGAGCCGCCGTGCGCTGATCGAGGCAGTGATGTCGGGCGTGTCGGCGGGCGTGCTGTCGATCGCGGAGGACCGCACGATCCGGCTCATCAACAGCTCGGCGCAGACGCTGCTGGGGCTCGACACGTCGCCGATCGGACGACCGCTCGCCAGCGTCGCGCCCGAACTCGACGCGCTGCTGACGGCCGGCGCGCGCGAGGGCGCGGTGCAGGTGTCGGTAGCCGGCGAACAGCGCACGTTCGCCGCGCGCGTCGCTCGCGACGGGTCGGGACCGATCGTCACGTTCGACGACATCACGCAGCAGCTGACCGACCAGCGCCGCGCCGCCTGGGCCGATGTCGCGCGCCGCATCGCGCACGAGATCAAGAATCCGCTGACCCCAATCCAGCTTGCCGCCGAACGGTTGCAGCGGCGCTACGGCGGCAAGGTGGAGGAAGGCGACACTACCTTTGCGCGGCTGACCGACACGATCGTGCGCCAGGTCGGCGACCTGCGCCGGATGGTGGACGAATTCTCGTCGTTCGCGCGGATGCCCAAGCCGGTGTTCCGCCACGAGTCGCTGCTCGATGTCGCGCGCCAGACAATGTTTCTCCACGAGGTGGCGCATCCCCGCATCCACTTCACGCTAGACCAAGACGATCCCGCGCCGACACTGGTGTGCGACCGCCGCCAGCTCGGGCAGGCGCTGACCAACGTCGTCAAGAACGCGGTCGAGGCGGTGGAGGCCGTTGACCAAGACGATGCGTCGATCACCATGCGCCTGACCGGGGACGATCAGCGGGTGACGATCAGTGTGGCCGACACCGGTGTCGGCCTGCCGGCGGAGCGCGAGCGTATCGTCGAGCCATATATGACGACGCGCGCACGCGGCACCGGCCTCGGCCTCGCCATCGTCAAGAAGATCGTCGAGGAGCATCATGGATCGATCAGCTTCGACGATCGTCCGGGCGGGGGCACGATAGTGACCCTGTCGTTCGAGCCGGCATTGCTGGAGCCGCTCGCGCTCGACGACGAATCATACAGCCAGCATGACGATCGGACGATCGCCGCTTTGACCAGGAGCCGGAACTAGACGCATGGCGATCGACATCCTCGTCGTCGACGACGAACTCGACATCCGCGAACTCGTGGCCGGCGTGCTGGAGGACGAGGGCTATGACACGCGCGTCGCGGCCGACAGCGACACCGCGTTGGAGGCGATTGCGACCAGGCGGCCGAGCTTGGTGCTGCTCGACGTCTGGCTGCAGGGTTCGCGCATTGACGGGCTCGAACTGCTCGATGAGATCAAGCATCGCGATCCTTCGATTCCGGTGCTCGTGATTTCGGGTCACGGGACGCTCGACACCGCGGTTGCCGCGATCCGAAAGGGCGCCGCCGACTTCATCGAGAAACCGTTCCAGGCCGAGCGCCTGCTGCTCATGGTCGAGCGCGCGACCGAAACCGAGCGGCTGCGCGCCGAGGTGGCGTCGCTCCGCGCAGCGGCGGGCAGGGCGGTCGACCTGACGGGCAACTCGACCGCGATCAACGCGGTGCGCGCGACGTTGAAGCGCGTCGCGGGCACCGGCAGCCGCACGCTGATCATGGGCGCGGCCGGCGTCGGCAAGGAGGTGGCGGCGCGGCTGCTCCACGGCTGGAGCCAGCGCGCGCACGCCAAATTCGTGCTGATGAGCGCGGCGGGTATGGCGCCCGAGCGCGTCGAGGAGGAATTGTTCGGGGTCGAAGAAAATGGCGACCTGAAGCGCACCGGCTTGCTCGAACAGGCGCATGGCGGAACGCTGTTCCTGGACGAGATCGCCGACATGCCGATGGCGACCCAGGCGCGCATACTGCGCGTGCTGACCGACCAGAGCTTCACGCGGGTAGGGGGTACGCGCGTCGTGAAGGTCGACATTCGCGTCGTGTCCGCCACCGCGCGCGACCTGCCGGTCGAGATCGCCGAGGGGCGCTTTCGCGAGGATTTGTACTACCGGTTGAACGTCGTGCCGGTAACGATCCCGTCGCTCGCTGAACGCCGAGAGGACATACCGCCGCTGGTCGAGCATTTCGTCGCGCATTACGCCGCCGAACGCCGCGTGCCCACGCCGCAGATCGCGACCGAGGCGATGGTGGCGCTGCAATCGTTCGACTGGCCGGGCAACGTGCGCGAGTTGCGCAACGTCGTCGAGCGCACGATCATTCTCGCACCCGGCACCCGCATCGGGCGGATCGACGTCGACCTACTGCCGGTCGAGGTGCTGGGCGATCAGGGTTCGGGCGCGGGCAGCAGCGCCATCATGGGCGCGCCGCTGCGTGAGGCGCGTGAGACGTTCGAACGCGAGTATCTGCGCGTGCAGATCAGGCGCTTTTCCGGCAACATCTCGCGTACCGCCAGCTTCATCGGCATGGAGCGTTCCGCGCTTCACCGAAAACTAAAGCTGCTCGGCATCACCGAAACGCGCGAGGATTGAGCGAGCAGCAAACTATCGCTCGCGCGGCACTGGACGCGAGGCAACACGTTACATAGCTTCATCAATGCCGACGCCGGGCACCGGCGCATCGCGGGGAACCTCCCGCCAAGAACAAGGAAGATCTCATGGCCGACAAGCCCACCTCGCTCCAGGACCTGTTCCTCAACTCGCTGCGCAAGACCAAGACGCCGGTGACCATGTTCCTGGTGAAAGGCGTGAAGCTGCAGGGCATCGTCACCTGGTTTGACAATTTCTCGGTACTGCTGCGCCGTGATGGTCAATCGCAGCTCATCTACAAGCATGCGATCTCGACGATCATGCCCGCCGGACAGATCGACGTCGACGGAATCGTCGGTTCGCTGGGGGAGACGACGCGCAAGCAGCCGTTGTTGCAGGACATTTTCCTCAATGCCGTTCGTAAGTCGGAAGACCCGGTGACGATGTTCCTCGTCAACGGCGTCATGTTGCAGGGTGCGATCGCCGCGTTCGACCTGTTCTGCATGTTGCTGCAACGCGATGGCATGTCGCAGCTCGTCTACAAACACGCGGTATCGACCATCCAGCCGTCGCAGCCGCTCAACCTGGCCGAGGAGCAGGACGGGGATTGATCGGGGTGTCGATGGAGCAGCGCGCATGAGCGGTGGGTTCGACCGCGATCGTGACGAGTTCGCGCGCGGCGCGAAGGCGGTCGTGGTGTTTCCCGATCTGGGCGGATCGTCGCGTGATGCCGACGCTCGGTTGGAGGAAACGGCTGGTCTGGCCGAGGCGATCGGGGTCGAGGTGGTTGACCGCGTCGCCATCCGCGTGCGTGCGCCGCGTGCCGCCACGCTGATCGGCAGCGGCCAGATCGAGGACATCGCCGCGCGTGCGCGGATGGGGGAGGCGCAGCTCGTCGTGTTCGACGGCGCGCTGACCCCGATCCAGCAACGCAATCTCGAAACCGCTCTCGAGATCAAGGTGATCGATCGCACCGGTCTGATCCTTGAGATTTTCGGCGAGCGCGCGGCGACCGCCGAAGGGCGTTTGCAGGTCGAACTCGCCCACCTCGACTATCAGTCGGGCCGGCTGGTACGCAGCTGGACGCACCTTGAACGGCAGCGCGGCGGCTTCGGCTTTCTTGGCGGCCCTGGCGAGACGCAGATCGAGGCCGATCGACGCTTGATCCGCGACCGCATGGCGCGCCTGCGCCGCGAACTTGACCAGGTGACGCGCACGCGCGGGCTTCACCGCGAACGACGCCAGCGTGCGCCGTGGCCCGTCATCGCGCTTGTCGGCTATACCAATGCCGGCAAGTCGACGCTGTTCAACCGCGTGACCGGCAGTCACGTCATGGCCGAGGACCTGCTGTTCGCCACACTCGACCCTACGTTGCGGCAGATCTCGCTGCCGGGGCTCGACAAGGCGATCCTGTCCGACACGGTCGGCTTCGTCTCTGAACTGCCGACGCAGCTCGTTGCCGCGTTCAAGGCGACGCTTGAGGAAGTCGTATCGGCCGATCTGCTGATCCACGTCCGCGACATCGCACATCCCGACACTGAGGCGCAGCGCGCCGACGTCGAGACGGTGCTCGAGGAGATCGGCGTCACCGACACCACGCCGCGGATCGAGGCATGGAACAAGCTTGACCTGATCGACGCGACCGACCGCGAGGCGCTGATCGCCGATGCCGATCGACGCGACGACGTGGTGGTCATTTCGGCGCTGACTGGGCAGGGGGTCGACGGCCTCATCGCGCAGGCATCGGCGCGGTTGACCGTGGGTCACCGTCGCTACGTCGTGACGCTTGATCCCGCGGACGGCGCGGGTGCGGCCTGGTTGCACCAGCATGGCGAAGTGCTGTCGCAGCACGTCGAGGACGACCGCGCACGCTACGAAGTGCGCATGGCCGAACGCGACTTCGAAAGGTTTCAGCAACGCGCGGAGTAGGTGGCGTCCGCGTCAGTCGGGCGGCTCTAACGTTCGTCCTCCTTGGCGCGACGCCACAGGGCTTCCTTCTCGTCCAACGACAGTTGGTCGAGCGCGTCGGTCATCTGCTCCATTGCGCGGAAACGCCGCTCGAACTTGGTGATCGCGCGGCGGAGCGCGGCTTCCGGGTCAACCTTGAGGTGGCGTGACCAATTGACGACGGCGAACAGCAGGTCACCCACTTCGTCCTCGCGCTCGTCGTCGGAAGCTGCGCTCTCGACCTCGTGCAATTCCTCATTGATCTTGTCGCGCGGTCCCGCGGCATCGGGCCAGTCAAAGCCGACGCGTGCGGCGCGCTTCTGGATCTTCTCGGCACGCTGAAGTGCCGGCAGCCCGAGTGCGACGCCGTCGAGCGTTCCACCGACACCCTTGGCCTGGCGCTCGGCCGCCTTGACCTGTTCCCACAGATGGTGACCGCCAGCCTCTGCGCCGCCAAAGATATGCGGGTGGCGACGCTCCATCTTGTCGCTGATCGCGGCGACGACGTCGTCGAAGGCGAACAGGCCGGCTTCCTCGGCGATGCGGCTGTGGAACACGACCTGGAGCAGGAGGTCGCCGAGCTCGTCCTTGAGGTCGGCCATGTCGCGTCGCGTGATCGCGTCGGCGACTTCATAGGCTTCCTCGATCGTGTAGGGCGCGATCGTCTCGAACGTCTGCGTGCGATCCCATTCGCAGCCATCCGGCGAACGCAGCCGTTGCATGACGGCGAGAAGGCGCTCAATCGGCATCTCAGATACGCCCAATGCTGTTGCTGCCACTTAGAGAAGACACATTCGTCGCCAGATAGAACTGACACACCGTTGGTAGCAGCGGGGGCAGCGTGGAGCCATCCACAAGCGCAGCGCTGACCCCGCTGATGCGGTGAGTTCTGAGAGGGCTACGGACCCGCTGCGCCAGCAGCGGGCCCGGTCACGCTAGAACAGCAGGCAGTGAGGCAGGTTCCTGAGGCGGCGTGTTCCGATCTCGGCCCGCGTATTCGGCCAGTCCACGCGCGACGAGTTCCGTGTTGGGAAGGCGCGGTCCACGCTTCAGCTTGGGCGTGCAGAGCGTGCGGCGATCCACCTTCGATGCAGTCGGAGCAGCCGAGGCGGCGAACATACCGCCAGTCTGGGCGGTCCGCGCCGGCTCGTTGTTGTTCCGCTTGCGGTGGTGTGGTGCCGTTTCCTGCAGGAGCCGCGCCATCGCCAGCGCCGCGTCGAGATGCTTGTTGTCGACCACCGCTGCCTGGTTCACCCGCTGCATCTTGTCGAACACGCGATAGGGCAAGGCCTGCCCGTCGTGTCGGATCTCGATCCGCCCGTCAGGGAACTCGCAGACATCTACCCGCTTGCGCGCCAGTGCCTGGCTGACCCGGTTCGGCTCCAGGATGAACAGCGCCTTGTTGTAGTGCAGCGTCAGCGCCGCGGTCACCGTGC
The DNA here is from genome assembly GCF_013328205.1 of Sphingomonas hominis. GTDB lineage: Bacteria > Pseudomonadota > Alphaproteobacteria > Sphingomonadales > Sphingomonadaceae > Sphingomonas > Sphingomonas hominis. The sequence continues at coordinate 924,842 of NZ_JABULH010000001.1, forward strand.
GCTGCTCGCGCCAGACCATCTCTGCCTCGATGTTCTCGTGCGGCGCCAGCGGGCGGTGGAGATCGCGCGGGTCGAACGGCGTCCTGGCGAACTGCCGGTTGTGCCGGGCCATGTAGGCGGGGAGAAAGGCATTGGCCTCCTCGATGGTGGAGATGCCCTCCAGTCGCATCGCCTTGACCAGCCGGTCCTGCAACGTGCCGTTCGCCCGCTCGACACGCCCCTTGGCCTGCGGCGAGTTGGCGCAGATGATCTCGATGTTGAGCGCATGCAGCGCCCGCCCGAGATGGGTCATGCCGTCACCGTTCGCCGAAGCGGTGTTGTTGCGAAACGCGCTGTGCTTGTCGGAGTACAAGGCGACCGGCTTTCCGTGGCGCTCGATATACGTCCGCGTGGCCCGCATGTAGGCGAAGGTGCTCTCGCTCTCTACCATCTCCAGGTGCATCAATTCGCTGGTCGCATCGTCGATATAGACCAGCAGCGTGCATTGCGGGCCCCGGTCCTCGAACCACCAGTGTTTGGACCCGTCGACCTGGATCAGCTCGCCGCGGCAGTCCCGCCGGTAACGCGGCTGGTGCGGGCGAGGGCGACGCGCTGCGCGGTCCTTCCACAGCCCCGCTGCCATCATCATCTGCCGCAGCGTCTCGCACGACACCCGGATGCCGTGCCGCTCGGCCAGATACTCGCGCGCCAGCGTGGGCCCGAACCCGTTATACTGCTCGCGCACGAGGCTGACGACCTGGTCACGAAAGGCATCGCCGTAACGCCGGTTGCTCGGACGGCCACGCTTGCGCGAGATCAGCCCGGCTGCGCCGTCCTGCCGAACTCGCTCCAGCAACCGGTAGATCTGTCGACGCTCAAGGCTCAGTAGCGCCATCGCGTCTGCAACCCGGATCTCACCGCGGTCGAGCCGCATCAGGGTGTCGAACCGGCTCACCTCGGCAGTACTCATCGTCAGCACCGTCATCGTTCGCACATCCTCGCTGCCGAGGATGGCCATGACACCGGCGACCCGCTGGCACTGTGTGCCTTTTCTATCTAGCGGAGCAGTGTCATTTCTACTTAGCGCCTACAAATGCTAAAGTTGATAATAAACATTATGTAAAATGACACGCTGCTGTTCTAGTTCACGTGAGTGCCTGAACAGCGAGCAAGCCGACACCGAAGATGACGATCCAAGTGACTGCGTACCGCATCACCGTGGCCATAGGCACGCACCGCGCCGCCAGCGCCGACACAGGCAGCGCCAGCAACAGCCCGTACAATAGTGCCTTGACCATCGTATCGCTCACCAGCGGCGCTCCCAGCCGTCAAAACCGGGTTCTACTCCCCTTGGCAGCGTATCGCAGAGCGTTCGATAATCCATCGACTGGTCCATATGGATCAGCGCAGTCTCGTCCGGGCTGAGTTCCTCGACCCAGTGCAACACGGTCGGGAGGTCCGCGTGCGACGGGTGCGGACGGCGGCGCAATGCGTCGACGATCCATACGTCCAGCCCGGCATAGCACGCGCGCATGGCGTCGGTCATGCCGCTGACGTCGGTGGCATATCCGACGCGCACGCCACCCGCGTCGAAGCGCAATCCCGCCGAGGTGATTGATCCATGCGGTTGATCGACCACGCTGATGCCAATCGCCCCGATCGTCAGCGTGTCGGGCAGCAATGCTAGTTCGACGGTCGGCGGATAGCCCCCTGCTCCGTCGAACACGTAACCGAACTGGCGCCGTAACAGCGCAGCAGTGGCCGGTCGCGCATACCCCGGCACCGGCGTGCCGCGCGCGTGATACACCTGCCTCAGATCGTCGATGCCGAACACGTGATCGGCGTGCGCGTGCGTCCAGATGACGGCGTCGACTACGCCGACGTCTGCGGCGAGCAATTGTTCGCGCATGTCGGGCCCGGTGTCGACCAGGATGCGCGTTCCCTCGTGCTCGACCAGGATCGAGGCGCGGGTGCGACGATTGCGCGGCTCGGCCGGATCGCACGCGCCCCAGTCATTGCCGATGCGCGGCACCCCCGACGACGTTCCCGACCCGAGGATGCGGACCTTCACGCCCCCGCCTGCGCTGCGGTCTTGCTGAACAACGCGTGGAAATTACGCGCCGTATAGGTCTGCAGATCCTCGGCTTCCTCACCGCGTAGCTTCGCCAGGAACGCCGCGGTATCCGCAACGAAGCCCGGCTCCCCCGTCTTCCCTCTATGTGGCACGGGCGCCAAGAACGGCGCGTCGGTCTCGATCAACAGTCGCTCGCGCGGAATCCGTGCTGCCGTTTCCTGCAAATCACGCGCATTCTTGAAGGTGACAATGCCCGAAATCGAGATGAAGAACCCCAGCTCCATCGCTGCGTCCGCGAAGGCGGCGCTGGCCGTGAAGCAGTGGATCACACCGGTATAGGCGCCCTTCCCCATCTCGTCCCGGAGAATGGCGAGCGTGTCATCCTCGGCGTCGCGCGTGTGGACGATAATCGGCACGCGCGCCTCGCGCGCCGCGGCGATGTGGGCGCGAAAACTCGCCTGCTGCCGCGCGCGATCCGAGTGATCGTAATGGTAATCGAGCCCGCTCTCCCCGATTCCGACGACGCGCGGGTGCGCGGCGCGCGCGACCAGCCGCGCGATATCGACGTGTGGATGCTGATCCGCCTCATGCGGGTGGATGCCGACGCTGGCCCAAACATCCGGCTCACGCTCGGCGACGGCGAGCACGTCGTCCCACTCGCTCTCGCGTGTCGCGATGTTGAGCATCGCCGTGACGCCGCGTTCGCGTGCGCGCGCCAGCACCGCTTGCTGCTCCTCCGCCAGCCCCTTGTAGTTCAGATGGCAGTGGCTGTCCGCCAGCATCAGGCGTGCACCTCCGCCGCGGCCGGCATGTCGAGCCGCGGGAACGCGGGTGTCGGCGTCGACAGCGTGAAGCCCTGCGCGGTCATGCGCGCGTACCAGCCGTCGTCGTCGATCGCGGCGTGGTCGCGTGCATCCGCACCGAGCTGATCGAGCACGTGCCCCGCACCGTGCGGCACCACCGGGAGTATGGCGATCGCGAGCATGCGGATCGCGCGCACCAGCGTGCCGAGCACCGCGTGCATCCGTTCCGGATCGGTTTTGCGCAACGACCACGGTGCCTGCGCATCGATATATTGATTACACGCGAACACGCCGCGCAACCACGCCTCGATCCCTTGACTGAGCATCAGGTCGTCGAAGGCGGTGCGCATACCAGCGCAGGCGACGACCACCTCCTCGATCAACTGTGCGTCGGCGTCTTCGGCTCGACCGCCCTCGGGAAGTGCGCCGCCCAAGTTCTTGGCGATGAACGACAAGGTTCGCTGCGCCAGATTGCCGAAGGCGTTGGCGAGTTCGGCATTGACCCGCGTGACGATCGCCTCTGCCGAATAGCTGCCGTCCTGCCCGAAACTCACCTCGCGCAGCAGAAAGTAACGCAACGCATCGACCCCGAACGCCTCGGCAAGCCCGAGCGGATCGACGACGTTGCCCAAGCTCTTCGACATCTTCTCGCCGCGATGGAGCAGGAAGCCGTGTCCGAACACGGTCTTGGGCAGCGCGATCCCCGCCGACATCAGGAACGCCGGCCAGTAAACCGCGTGGAACCGGACGATATCCTTCCCGATCAAGTGCAGGTCGGCCGGCCAATACGGCATCTCCCCGTCGGGGTAGCCCGCACCGGTCAGGTAGTTGGTCAGCGCGTCGACCCACACGTACATGACGTGTCCGTCGCTGTCGGGTACCGGCACGCCCCAGTCGAACGTGGTGCGCGACACTGACAGGTCGGACAGCCCGCCTTCGACGAAGCGCATGATCTCGTTTCGGCGGCTCTCCGGGCGGATGAAGTCTGGCTCGCGCGCATAAAGCTCGAGCAGCGGCTGCTGGTACTTGGACAAGCGGAAGAACCACGTCTCCTCCGCGGTCCACGTCACCGGCGTGCCCTGCGGCGACAATTTGGTGCCGCCCTCGCCTTCGACCAGCTCCTTCTCGTCGTAGAAAGCCTCGTCGCGTACCGAGTACCAGCCCTCGTAGCGGTCGAGGTAAAGGTCGCCCGCATCCTGCATCGCGCGCCAGATCGCCTGGCTGGCGCGGTAGTGATCGTCGTCGGTGGTGCGGATGAAGCGGTCGTAACTGATCGCAAGCGTGTCGCACATCTGCTTGAAGTGCGTCGACATTTCTCCGGCGAACGCGCGCACGTCGCGGTCCTGCTCGCGCGCAGTCTGCGCCATTTTCAGCCCGTGCTCGTCGGTCCCGGTCTGAAAGCGCACATCTCGGCCCGCTTGCCGCTGAAAGCGCGCGATCGCATCGGCAGCGATCGCCTCATACGCGTGCCCGATGTGCGGGCGGCCGTTGGGATAGCTGATCGCGGTGGTGATGTAGAAGGGCTTGCCCATGCGCCGCTCCTAGCGGGGCGTTTGGCGTAAGTCAGCCCCGTGTCGCACCACCGGTTCACCCGCCAGCCTCGCGACGAGTCCGGCGAGTTCGAGCACGGTGCCGCCTGCGTCGAGCGACAGTCCCCGCGCCGCCCCCGCCACGTCGCGCGCTTGCGCATAGGCCTCGAGCGCGATGCGCAGCTCGTGTCCGTGACGATGCTGTGCCGCCTCGGCGATGACGCCGGGTACGCGCTCCAGGAACGCTTCGTAGCGCGGCTGCGCCGCCTTCAGCCCAAGCGCCTTGGCCAGCTTCGATCGGCGTGCAGTGGTGGGATCACCGTCGCGCGCGATCGCGTGCAGCGCGTCGTCGATCTCTGACAAACCGAGTTCGGCGTAGCGCAGCGCACGCCCGGGCGACCCCATCCCAGCGCGCACCAACGACGCGATCTCGTCCGCGCTCGCCTCAGGCAAGGCGTCGCCGAGCGCCGCGCGCATCGCAGCGTCGCCGAGCGGTTCGAGCCGGAGCAAGCGACAGCGTGATCGGATCGTCGGCAGCAATCGTCCCGGTGCGTGGCTGACCAGCAGGAAGGTCACGCCCGCGGGCGGCTCTTCCAGGCTCTTGAGCAAGGCGTTGGACGCGCCCGGTCGTTCCAGTTCGTCCGCGCTGTCGATGACGATCACGCGCCGATCCGCCATCGACGCCATCGTACCCAGGAACGGCGCCAGCCCGCGCACCTGATCGATCGTAATCGAGCGCGCGAGTTCGCCGTCCCTCCCGTCCTTTTTCGGTAACCGCCGCAGCTCACGATAATCGGGGTGAGCGCCCGATGCGAGCAAGGCCGCGGTTCGGTTATGCTCTGGCAGCGCCAGCCGACGCGGCAGCACGCCGGGCTCGGCTGCCTCGGCGAGCAGTCGAGCCGCAGCGGCGCGCGCGAAGCTCGCCTTGCCGATCCCTTGTGGACCGACGATCAGCCAGGCGTGATGCAGCGAACCGCCCGCCATCGCGGCGAGCAGCGCGTCGGCCGCGGCATCGTGTCCGTGGATCGTCGACGCGGCGCTCACGGCAGCCAAGCCGCGAGGTCGTCGAGGATCGCGGCCGTAACGGCTTCTTGGTCGCGGCTGGCATCGATCCGGCGCACGCGCTCCGGTTCTTGCTCGGCAATCCGCAGGAAGGCGGCCGCTACTGCCTCGTGAAAGGCACCATCGCGCGCGGCGAAGCGGTCTGCCGCTGCGCCGTCGCGGGTCGCCGCACGCTCAGTGCCTTGCGCGACAGGCAAGGTCAGCACGAAGGTTCGATCGGGCAACAACCCTGTCGACCCGAACGCGTGCAGCGCGAGCACATCCGCATCGGCGACCCCGCCGGCCGCACCCTGGTAGGCGCGCGATGAATCGAGGTAGCGGTCGCAGATCACCCACTCGCCCGCCTCGACCGCGGGTCGGATCACCTTCTCGACATGGTCGGCGCGTGCCGCGGCGAACAGCAGCGCCTCCGCACGCGCGCTCCAGCGTCCGGCATCGCCGTGCATCAGCAGCGCGCGGATCGCCTCCGCGCCCTCGCTGCCGCCGGGCTCGCGCGTGATCCGCGTGGCGAGCCCGCGCGCCTGCAACGCGGCGGCGAGCGCGCGCACCTGCGTCGACTTGCCCGCCCCTTCGCCTCCTTCCAGGCTCAGGAAGCGTCCGCGCATTACCCGAACATGCCGGTCAGACCGTGCCACGCGCGGCGGAAGAAGCCCGCCTCGGCGACGTCGGCCGCGGCGTTGAGCGGCGTCACCTGCTGCGGCAGGCCCGGCGCGTTGACGACGAGGTCGGCGACGTGCGTCCCCGCCTTGATCGGCGCTTTCAACGGACCTTGGTAAACGATCTTGCCCGACACCGCCGGGCTGGTGCCGGCGGGCACCGATACGGCGACCGCGCGCGGCGCGACGAGGTCGACCGCGGTGACGTCACCCATCTGGACGTCGGCTTGCCCCACGACGCGGCCACTCTTCACCACCGGCTTCGACTGCCAGGCGCGAAAACCCCATTCCATGAAGCGGACCGATTCGGCCGCGCGCTGATTGAAGCTGGTCAGACCGGCGAGCACCATCACCAGCCGACGTCCGTTCTGCTCGGCCGAACCAGTGAAGCCGAACCCCGCTTCCTCGGTATGTCCGGTCTTCAAGCCGTCGGCGCCCGCGACGCGGCCCAGCAAGGGATCGCGATTGGCCTGGGTGATCTGATTGCCGCCCATCGTCTTGCCCCAGGTGAAATCCCGGCGCGAGTAGAATTGCTTGTAGAGCTTCGGGTGCTCCGAGATGGTCGATGAGGCCAGCTTCGCCAGATCACGCGCGGTGACGTAGGTCACGCCATTGTCGGGCCAGCCGTTCGACGTGCCGAAGTGGCTGTTGTTCAGTCCGAGCTTCTTGGCATTCTCGTTCATGCGGTCAACGAACGCGGGCTCGGTGCCCGACAGTCCTTCGGCCAGCACGACGCAGGCGTCGTTGCCGCTCAGCGTGACGATGCCGTAGAGCAGATTGGCGACTGACACGCGCTCACCCGCCGACAGGAACATCGTCGAACCCGCGGCGGGACCGTGCCAGCGCTGCCACGTCTCGGGACGGACCTCCAGCTCCTGATCGAGCCGGATGTCGCCTTTGCGCAGCATCTCGAACGCGGTGTAGACCGTCATCATCTTCGCCATCGAGGCGGGCGGCATGCGACGATCGGCGTCCTTCGCGTACAACACCGCGCCCGAGGACATATCCTCCATGAAGGCGACCGGCGCGGGCGTGTCGAACTGCGGGGCGGCGGGTGCCTGCGCGGCAACCGGATAAGCGGCAGCAAGGACAACGGCGGGGACCGCGAGCGCGGTCAGAAACTTGGACATGGACGCACTTTCCACATTCTGGCCACGACGGGCTTATTCAAGGGGTTGGGATGATCGAGGCATCACCATAGCCACGCGCAATCGCCGCGTCACGTGCGCGCTGCGCGCTCGTGCGATCGGTGAACGGGCCCAATCGCACGCGCCACCATCCGCCACTGCCCTCGACGCGGGCACGCAAGCCACGCGCCAACGATCGGGCACGTTGTTCGTCACGCAGCGCCGCTATCTGGACGAGTAGCGTGCCACGCGAAGTGGCCGGCGGAGGTGGGAGGCGCGGTACCGTGGCGACCGGTTTCTCGAGGGCGGTCTTAGCGGTGACACGTGGAGGTGATGACACGGGTGCAGGCGACGACCGTGCGGGCGATCGGCCGCCAAGTGGCACGGCATCACCGGCCGGTAGCGGCGGCAGCGTGCGGCGCAGCGCCCGCAGCAAGCCGTCCGGTGCTGACAGTCGGGGTGCCGCACTACCGCCCGCCGCCAGGGCCGCGGCATCGGTCGCGTTCGCCTGAACGCTGCGGACGCGCACCGCGTCCATGTCTCCCCTCAACCCGAGCGCCTGCGCTGCACTCCGCGACAAGACGATCTCGTCGTCAGCGCCTTTCGCTATCCGGTTGGCGATCCGCACCAGAATGATCCGGCCGCTGTCGAGTGACGTCACCTCGGCGATCAAGCCGATCGGCAGGCGCGCGTGCGCGGCTGTGATGCCGTCACCCTCGCCGATGCTCGCGTAACCCACTGCATCATAGGCCGACGCTTCGCCGTCGCCGGCGGTCGCGCGCGGGCCGGTCGGTGCCCCCGCGTCAGGTGCCTGCGCCGCCAGCAGCAGCGGCAGCGCCAGCAGAAGATTAGCGCGCGATCTCATCGGCCAGCAGCCCCACCGACAGCGCGTAGAAGTTGGAGCAATTGTAATCCAGGATCACGCGGTAATTGCCGGTCAGCAGATATGCGGTTCGGCCTGCGCCATCGGGCTCGATCAGCACCGCCTGCACCGAGTCGCGCGGCCATTGGCCGTTCTGCGGCACGATGCCAGCCGCGCGCCACTCCGCCATCGTTCGCCACCCGCTGTGCCGCGCAAACACCCGCGGGCAGCGCGGCGACACCAGCCGGTTGGTCGCCGCGCTGCGATCGAAGCCGTCCGGCACACTCACCGCCACGCCCCACGGCTCTCCGGTGCGCCAGCCCGCCTGGGTGAAGTAATTGCCGATCGACGCCAGCGTGTCGGTCGCGCTGCGCCAGATATCGGCGAGCCCATCGCCGTCGGCGTCGCTCGCCAGCCGAAGATAGGCCGAAGGCAGGAATTGTGGATTGCCGGTCGCGCCGGCCCAACTGCCGACCAGGCGGCTGCGCGGCACGCCGCGATCGATCATCTTCAACGCGGCGATGAATTCGCCCGCGAACAGCGTACGGCGGCGGCCTTCATAGGCCAGCGTCGCGAGACTGCGCAGCAGGTCGAAGTCTCCGGTATAGCTGCCGTAATTGGTTTCGTGCCCCCAAATGGCGATCATGATCGGCGCGGGCACGCCCGTTTCCGCCTCGACCCGCGCCAGTCGTGCGCGCTGCTCCTGATAGGTCGTGCGGCCGCGCGAAATGCGCGCCGCATCGACGTGTCGCGTGCGATAGGGCGCGAACAGCGGCACCGCGGTGGTGTTATTCTGCTCCGGCTGCTGCCGGTCGAGTGCCACCACGCGCGGATTGAAGGTGAGCGTGGGCAGCACCGCGTCGACCGTCGCCGTCTTCACGCCCGCGGCGATCGCCTGCGCGCGCAGCGTGGCCAGATATGCTTGAAACCCGCTCTCGTCCTGCGCCGACGCGGGTTGACCGCTGACCAACAGACAGGCCGCAGCCATCACAACCGATCGCCAACCGGCGGCGAACATTCGCACAATACGCATGCGGGCGTTCTGGCATAGCGCACGCCACGCGAGAACCGCCAATCGTCGCCGGGCTTGCACGCGACACCGCAACCGTCCTAAGCGCCGCTGCGCACCACGGAGAGATGGCCGAGTGGTTTAAGGCAGCGGTCTTGAAAACCGCCGTGGGTTCACGCTCACCGTGGGTTCGAATCCCACTCTCTCCGCCAACATCCGAATCACGCGTGTCGCTCGATCAGGGCGGCAAAGGCGTCTTCGTTCAAGGGTGCGTGGAACTGGCAACCAGCGAGGTAATCGTCCGCCCAAATGATGTCGGCGGCGACCGGGCCGATCGTCGGCAGGTTGAGCCAGATCGTCTGACCCTTCTTCATCGCCGAGTAGGTTTGCAGTCGGCACCCGTGCAACGACAGGTCGACCACCTTGCACAAGGTGCGCCCGAGACCACCCTGCCCGCCGAGCCGCGCATCAAAGGAAACCGGCGCACGCGGGGAGCGGCGCCGGCCTTCCATTTGAGCTGGTTCGAAATCGGCCGCGAACATTGACATGCCAGGAATGCTAATTCACCATCCCTAACAGGCCGTTACTACGACCGGAGCCGCTTACTTGCGCAGCGTGAGACCACCGCCGAAACGCTTGTTGAAGCGCGCGACCTGGCCGCCCTGGTCGAGCATCTGGCCGCGACCGCCGGTCCATGCCGGGTGCGCCAGCGGATCGATCTCAAGCGTCATCGTGTCGCCTTCCTTGCCCCAAGTGGAGCGCGTCTCGTACACGGTGCCGTCGGTCATCTGCACCTTGATCATGTGATAGTCGGGGTGCGTTCCGGTCTTCATGGGTGTTCTCCGATAAACGGCTGGTTCCGACCAGCCTGGAAGCGCGCGCGGGTAACCCCCGCGCGCGACAAAGTCAAAGGATCGCGGCTCAACCCTGTTTGGGCGGATCGGCGATCATGGCGGTGAAGTTCGCCTGAGCCGCGACCTTTCCGTCGATCAGCGCGCGACCGGCGAACTTGCACACGCTGCTGCGCTTCTGCACGAACTCGACCTCGAGCCGCAGCAGCACGCCCGGCTCCACCGGCGCACGGAACTTCGCGTCGTCGATCGCCATAAAGTAGACGAGCTTGCCCGAACCTGCGAGGCCCAGGCTCTCGACCGCGAGCACGCCCGCCGCCTGTGCCAGTGCCTCGACGATCAGCACGCCCGGCATGATCGGGCGGCCTGGGAAATGCCCCTGAAAGAAGCCTTCGTTGATCGTCACTGCTTTGATTGCGGCGATCGACCGGTCGAGGATCAACTCCTCGACCCGGTCGACTAGCAGCATCGGATAGCGGTGCGGCAACGCCGCCATGATGCGCGTGATGTCGAGCGGGCCAATCGACCCGCCCGTCACCGCATTACCGTTCGCTTCGTCGCTCACCGGCCGGTCGGCGCCTTCCGGTTGCCGGTCGCAGGTGCCGCGGCTGCCGGCGCGGGGGCTGCGGCCGCACCGGCGGCCTGACCCGGCTGCCAATTGGCGGGCGGCGTCGTGGTGACGCTGGGCACCAGACGGTCGAGCTCGGCGGTGATCGCCGGCGTGATGTCGGCGGCAGGCTGCGTGAACAGCGTCGCCTGCGGCGACACCAGCAGGCTGACGTTCTTGGCGCGCACGACGTTCTGCACCGCGGTCGCGAGCTGGCGCTGAACCTGCTCGGCAGCGTAGGCGCGAGCGCGCTGCGCCGGCGCGGTCAGGCGCTGCAATTCGGCATTGCCGGCCTGCTCCTTGGCCTGGATCGCGCTCAGCTGCGGACGCAGCGATGCCTCGGTCGCGCCCGGCGCACGCGCCGCGGTCTGCGCGGCGGTGACGAGCGGCTGGAGCTCGGTCTGAATAGCGTTGCGGCGCGCGGTCGCCTGGTCGAGCTGGGTCTTATAGGTGGTCTGAATCTGCGTCACCGCGGTGGTGAAGGCGCGCGAGTTGGCGATCGCTGCCTCGGGGTCGGCGACGGCGACGCCGTTCACCTGCGCGCTGGCCGAACCGGCGACGATGATACCCGGCGTCGCGAGCGCGGCGGCGAGCAGGATAGTCTTGAAGGTCTTCATCAGAACTGCGTCCCTACGTTGAAGGTGATGAGTTTCGGATCGTCGCCCGGCTGCGTCAGCAACGCCTTGGCAAGGTCGATGCGCAGCGGCCCAAACGGTGAATTCCAGTTCACGCCGACGCCGACGGTCACGCGCGGCCGAGGCGAGTCGCCAAGGAACTGCTCGAGGAACGGGTTGGCGCGGAGCACGGGAGTATTGCCGACCACGCCGTTGCAGGTCCCGCCCGCCCCCGGAATGCCCGCGGCGCAGATCGTCGGCACGGTGCTGCCGTCCGCGAGCGTATAGGTATAGATCGGCTGGCCCGAGGCGTTGGTCAGCGGCAGCGGCTGCACCACCGTCTGTCCGTTGATAACGGTGGTCGGGAAGTTTGCCGTCAACGGCGGACGCTTGAGCCCGAACAGGCTGCCGACCTGCGCGTAGATCGAAGGGCGCAACCCGAGTTCACGCGCACCCGAGCCGAGCGGCAGTTCGAGTTCGAGCTTGGCGAGGTAATAAGCGCGACCGCCCAGCGCATCGTCGGTGATCTGGCTGCGATCGGTCTGCAGGATCTGCCGGCCGCTTGAGTCGAGCGTGTACGGCGTGCGCAGCACGCGCGGGCCGACGCCGCGGATGTCGAATCCGCGGAACTGCGGCATGCCGAGATAGAAGCGGTCGTTGATTCGGATACGATCGTTGCCGTCGGCGCGCGCGCCCTCCAGCGAATGGATATAGCCGCCCTCTGCGGTCAGCGACGCGACGAAGCCGCTGCCGAGCCCCTTGTACTTGGCGCCTTCAACCCGCGTGCGGATGTACTTCACGTCACCGCCCAGCCCGGCGAAATCCTGGCTGAACGACACGCGCTGCCCCGCGGTCGGGCGCAGGCGGCTGTTGAGGCTGTCGTAGATCAGCGAATAGCCGATGGACGAGGTGAAGCGATTGCCGAGCGCCGAGCAGAGATAGCTGCCCGCCTTCAACACGTCGCACTGCCCGTTGGTGAAGAACGTGCCCTCATCCAGCGTGACCTCGTCGTACGACAAGCCGTAGCGTCCGGCGAGCTGGAGATATTCGGTCAGCGGCACGCCGGCGCGGACTTGGAAACCGGTTGACACCTGACCATAGGTCGTGCGGCGATCGTTGCCGTTGAAGCCGAAAGAATTGTAGTCGCGCCGGAACACGTCGACGCCGACCGCGACGTTGCGGTCGAACAGATACGGCTCGGTGAAGCCGAGCTCGACCGACTTCGAGTAGCTCGAATAATTAACGCCCGCGCGCAGCTCCTGTCCGCGGCCGCGGAAATTGCGCTGCGTGATGTTCGCCTGGATGATGAAGCGCTCCAGGCTCGAGTAACCCGCGGAGAGCTGGAGCTCGCCGGTCGATTTCTCTTCCACGTTCGCGTTCAGCACGACCCGGTCGGGCGACGACCCCGCCTCCTGCTTGATCTCGAACTTGTCCTGGAAATAGCCGAGCGAGTTGATGCGATCCTGGCTGCGCTTGACCTGGAAGCTGTTGAACGCGTCGCCTTCGGCCAAGCGGACCTCACGCCGGATCACCTTGTCCTGCGTCTGCGTGTTGCCGGTGATCTCCACCCGCTCGACGTAGGTGCGCTGCGCCTGACCGATGTGGAAGTTGATCGACATCGTGAGCGCTTCACGATCGCGATTGAACTCGGGCGCGACGTCGGTGAAGGCGTAGCCGAACAGGCCGGTGGTCTGGCTGAGGTTTTCGACCGTGTCCTCGACCGCCTTGGCGTTGTACCAGTCGCCCGCCTTGATCGGCAGCGTCTTGGCGAGCTGCTTGCCGTCGAAGTCGCGGATGTCGCTGTCGACCGTCACGTCGCCGAACTTATACCGCGGGCCTTCCTCCACCACGTAGGTGATGATGAAGTCCTTCCGGTCCGGTGTCAGCTCGGCCACCGCCGAGGTCACGCGGAAGTCGGCATAGCCCTGAGTTAGGTAGAATTGCCGCAGCTTTTGCTGATCGTAGGCGAGACGATCCTGGTCGTACGACGTGTTGGACGACAACAGCCGGAAAAAGCGCGACTCCTTGGTCGCCATCTGCGCGCGCAGCTCGCCGTCGTCGAACTTCTCGTTGCCGAGAATGTTGATCTGACGGACCTTGGATTTCGGCCCTTCGCTGATCTCGAACACCACGTCGACGCGATTCTGGTCGAGGTTGACCATCTTCGGATCGACCGAAGCCGCGAAGCGACCCTGACGGCGATACAGCTCGACGATCCGAGCCACGTCGGCGCGCACCGCGGACCGCGTAAAGATCTGGCGCGGCTTGAGCCGAATCTCCTTGGTGATCTTGTCTTCCTTCAGGCGCTTGTTGCCCTCCAGGATGACGCGGTTGATGATCGGGTTCTCGCGCACGCGGATCACGATGTCGCCGGTCGATGCGCCGGAGATCGACACGTCGGCGAACAGGTCGCTCGCGTACAGGTCCTTGATCGCCTGATCGAGCGACTCGTTGGTATAAGCCTGACCCTGACGCAACTTGGTGTAGCTCAGCGCCGTTTCAGGTTCGATGCGCTGCGTACCCTCGACGCGCAACGTCTTGATCGTTCCGCCCTGCTGCGACGCGGCAGGCGCTGCCTCGGGTGCTGTCTGCGCGCTGGTTGCCGGCGCACGCGTCGCCTGCGCACCCGTTGCCTGCCTGGGCGTGGTCTGGGGCGTCCGCGCAGGGGCCGTCTGCGCGGCGGCCGCGACCGGCAGCCCCGCGAGGATGGTGCAGCACAGCAGCGCCGGCAGGGCGCGCGCCCGCGAAGTCGAAACGTTCAGAACCGTCACCATGTTACCTTCGAGTAAACCCGTTGCGCTCGCCAGGCTCGCGCCCGCCCTGCAACACCTGCGTCAGCCGATCAAGCCGGCGAGGTGCCGCCACAGTCCGAAGTTGCCGAGATCGTTGAACGTCACCAACATCATCAATGCCAGCACCGCCGCCAGTCCGCCGCGATACGCCCATTCCTGCGCTTCCGGACCGACCGGCTTCCGCCTGACCGCCTCGATCAGGTAGAACAACAAATGCCCCCCATCCAGCATCGGCACTGGCAGCAGGTTGATGAACCCCAGATTGATCGACACCAACGCCAGCAGAAAGACGAACGCGTCCGCACCCAGCGTGATCTGCTCGCCCGACACCTTCGCGATCGCGAGAGGCCCGCCCAGTTCCTTGACCGAACGGCGGCCGGTGACGATCTGCCCGATCGTCTCGACCATCATCTCCAGGATGTCGCCGGTGCGCCGCACCGCCACCACCGGTGCTTCCAACAGCCCGACGGAGCGCACGACCGGATCGGTCGGCGCGATGCCGAGCAAGCCGACCTTGTACTCGTTGCCGAAACGGTCGCGCTGTTCCTGCGTGCCGATCACCGCGTCGACGCTCTTCGGCTGCCCGGCGCGGACGTAATCAATCCGCACCCGCTCGCCCGCGCGGATCTTTACGAAGCGGACCATGTCCTCGAACGTGTCGACCTCGCGCCCGCCGAGCGCCTCGATCCGGTCGCCCGCTCGCAGCCCGGCCGTAGCCGCCGCTGTTCCGGGCATCGCTTGCCCGATCACCGCCGGAGTTCGCGCGTCGCCGTAGGCGAGCGCGAAACCTGCCAGGATCAGCAATGCCAGGAGAAAATTGACCGCCGGTCCCGCCGCGACGATGATCGCGCGCTGCCACACCGGCTTCGCCTGGAACGTGCGCGCGCGCTCTTCCGCCGGAAGCAGCAGCCAGTCGGGATCGCTTCGTCCCGCCGCGGTCATGTCGCCGGCGAACTTGACGTACCCGCCCAGCGGCAGCAGCGCGAGCTTCCACCGCGTGCCGCGCTTGTCGGTCCAGCCGGCGATCTCGCGCCCGAAGCCGATCGAGAACGCCTCGGCCTTTACGCCGAACCAGCGCCCGGCGAGATAATGGCCCAGTTCGTGGATAAAGACGAGCGGACCGATCACCAGCGCGAACGCCAGGATGGTCAGCAGCAGTCCCGGTGTCTGGATCAAGCGACGCAATCCTCTACGCGCTCGCCCGCGATACGTCGCGCCTCCGAGTCGATCGCGATCACCGCGTCGATCGTCTGCGGCGCCTCGGGAGCGTAGCGCTGCAAGGTATCTTCCACGATTGCGGCGATTTCAAGAAAACCGATCCGCTCGGCCAGGAACGCCGCGACCGCGACCTCGTTGGCAGCGTTTAGGATCGCCGGGCGCGCGCCACCTTCCTCCAGTGCCGCACGCGCGAGCGCCAGTGCGCGGAAGCGCACCGGGTCGGGCGCCTCGAAGTCGAGGCGGCCGAGCTTCACAAGGTCGAGCGGCTCCATCGGCGTCGCCATCCGGTCGGGCCAGGCGAGACAATGCGCGATCGGCACGCGCATGTCGCTCGGCCCCAGTTGCGCCAGCATCGAGCCGTCAACGTAATCGACCATCGAGTGGATCACCGACTGACGATGCACGACGATCTCGATCCGGTCGGCCGGAACCGGGAACAACCGCGCCGCCTCGATCAGTTCGAGGCCCTTGTTCATCATCGTCGCGCTGTCGACCGAGATCTTGGCGCCCATCGACCAATTGGGGTGTGCGACGGCCTGCGCGCGCGTCACCGCCGCCATCGTCTCCAGCGACGCGTCGCGGAACGGCCCGCCGCTCGCCGTCAGGATGATGCGGCGCACGCGCTCGGGTCGTGCGAAGTCGAAACATTGGTAGATCGCGTTGTGCTCGCTGTCTGCCGGCAGCAGCGTCGCGCCATGCGCGTTTGCGGCGGCGACGATCAGGTCACCGGCCGACACCAGCGGCTCCTTGTTGGCGAGCACCACGGTGCCGCCAGCGCGGATCGCCGCCATAGTAGGCTTCAACCCGGCGCAACCAACGATCGCGCCCATCGTCCAATCGGCGCCCGACGCCGCGGCATCGCACACCGCATCCATCCCGCCCGCCGCCTCGACCCCGCTGCCCGACAATGCGGTCCGCAGCTCGGGCAGGCACGATGCATCGGCGACGACCGCCAGTTCGGCACGCGTGCGGATCGCCGCGGCGGCGAGCCGCGTCACGTCGCAATTTGCGGTCAGCGCACGGACGCGAAAGCGTTCGGGCTCGCGCTCGACCAGATCGAGCGTCGAGGTGCCGACCGAGCCGGTCGCACCCAAGATGGTTACACTACGCATCAGAAAATCGTCGGCGCCACGATCAGCAGCGCTGCGAGCGGCGCGACCGGCACGAGGCCGTCGAGCCGGTCGAGCAACCCGCCATGGCCCGGCAGAATATTGCCCGAGTCCTTCACGCCCGCCCGCCGCTTCAACCAACTCTCGAACAGGTCGCCGCCCTGCGCGATCGCGCCTAATACCGGCGTCGCGACCAGCAGCCGCAACGACAGCGCGTAGCCGAGATGCAGCACCAGCGCGAACAGCGTCGCGGCAACGATCCCGCCGATCAGTCCGGCCCAGGTCTTGTTGGGACTGACCGTCGGCGCGAGCTTCGGCCCACCGATCGTGCGCCCGGCGAAGAAGGCGCCGATGTCGGTCATCCACACCAGCACCAGCGCCCAGATCGACAGCAGCAGTCCCGCATCCTGGTCGCGGATCAGCAGCAGCGACAGAACCGGCAACGCGCAGTAGATGGTGCCGCTCGCCAACCACGCGCGACGTGTGACGATTGCGACGAAGAAGAACGCGGCGGCGATCAGGCCGAGCGCGAGAAAGCTCGCGCCGGCGGCGATCGGTGCCAGGATCGCGAGCGGTACGGAGACGGCATATTGCGCCAACCGCTTCTCACGCGGCGGCGTCGCGGTCAGATCCGACCATTCGGCCATCATAAACAAGGCAATCACGACCATCAGCAGCCAGTAAGCAAAACCGCCGATCGCCAGCGCCAGCAGCGCCACGAACGCCATCACCGCGGCCGCCATCGTCCTGAGCGCGAGTTCGGACAATCGCGGACCCGTCACAGGTGCGGTCACAGACCACCGTAGCGGCGTTGGCGCTGGCCGAACGCCTCGACCGCGGCCGCCAGATCGCGCGCGCCAAAATCAGGCCACAGCGTGTCGACGAACAGCAGTTCGGCATAGGCTGCCTGCCACAAGAGGAAATTGGACAAGCGATGCTCACCCGAGGTGCGGATCATCAGGTCGAGCGGCGGCAGTTCGCGCGTCTCGAGCTCGCGCTCGATCGAGCCCATGTCGATCGCGGCCGGATCGAGCGTCCCATCCTTCGCGCGCGCCGCCAGCGCCTGCGCCGCGCGCACCAGTTCAGCCTGCGCGCCGTAGTTAAGCGCGATCGCCAGGATCGGGCCCGTGTTGCCCGCAGTGCGCGCCAGCGCGTCGTCGATCAGCTCGACCACATCGCCCGAGAAGCGCGTGTAATCGCCCAGTACGCGCAGCCGCACGTTCTCGCGCACCAGTTCGGCCAGATCGTTGCGGATGAAAAATTTGAGCAGCCCCATCAGGTCGCTCACTTCTTCCGCCGGACGCCGCCAATTCTCCGACGAGAAGGCATAGAGCGTCAGCGCCTCGATCCCCATCGCGCGCGCAGCGCGGGTGACCGCGCGCACCGCCTCGACTCCGGCCTTGTGCCCGGCCGCGCGCGGCAGCAGGCGCTTCTTCGCCCAGCGCCCGTTGCCGTCCATGATGATCGCGACGTGGCGCGGGATGGTCCCACCCGCCATGTCGGTCCTGACCGCAGTCGCCATCAGCATTCCCCCCTATGCCGACGTTGGCTCACTTGCCGAGGATTTCCTTTTCCTTCGCGGCCGAGACGCTGTCGATGTCCGCGGTGGTGGCGTCGGTCAGCTTCTGCACCTCGCCCTCCAACCGCTTGCGCTCGTCCTCGGAGAACACGCCCTTCTTCTCGTCGGTTTTCAGCGCGTCCATGCCGTCACGCCGCACGTTACGTACCGCGATCTTGGCCTTCTCCGAATATTGCCCGGCGAGCTTGGCGAGTTCCTTGCGACGCTCCTCGGTCAAGTCGGGGATCGGCAGGCGTAAATTCTGGCCGTCGTTGATCGGGTTGAGCCCGAGGCCCGCTGAACGGATCGCCTTCTCGACCGGTCCGACGTTGGTCTTGTCCCACACCTGTACCGAGATCATCCGCGGCTCGGGCACTGAAACGGTCGCGACCTGGTTGAGCGGCATCTTGGCGCCGTACACCTCGACCGTGACGGGATCGAGCAGCGAGGTCGACGCGCGACCGGTGCGCAAGCCGCCGAGATCGCCCCTGAGCGACTCGACTGCGCCGTTCATGCGGCGCTCGATATCGGCCTTGTCATACGCGGGCATGGCTTACTTCTCCGTGTGGGACTGAACGATCGTCGACACGCCCTCACCGTGCAGCACGGCGGCGAAATTGCCGTGCTCGCGGATGTTGAAGACGACGATCGGAATGTTGGAATCGCGGCACAAGGCGACCGCACTCGCGTCCATGACGCGCAGGTTCTTCGACAGCACCTCGTCGTAGCCGATCGTGTCGTAGCGCTTGGCGGTCGGCACCTGCTTGGGATCGGCATCGTAGATACCGTCGACGCTGGTGCCCTTGAACAGCGCGTCGCAGTTCATCTCGGCCGCACGTAGCGCCGCGCCGCTGTCGGTGGTGAAGAACGGCGAGCCGACGCCCGCGGCGAAGATCACGACGCGCCCCTTTTCCAGGTGACGCATCGCGCGACGCCGCACGAACGGCTCGCATACCGACTGCATCGGGATGGCGGACTGCACGCGCGTGTCGACGCCGATCTGCTCCAGCGCATTCTGTACGGCGAGCGCGTTCATGACGGTCGCGAGCATCCCCATATAGTCGCCGGTCGCGCGCTCCATCCCGCGCGCTGCGCCCGAGATGCCACGGAAGATGTTGCCGCCTCCCACGACGACGCACAGCTCGAATCCTTGCGCCTTCACGTCGGCGATCTCTTCGGCAACGCGCGAGGTGACGGTGGGATCGATTGCGAGACCGCCCTCCCCCATCAATACTTCGCCCGACAATTTCAGCAGGATACGGTTGTAGCGCGGTTTGGTCATCGATTCCGGATGTTCTGGGGAAAGGCTGGCGGACCTTAGAGGCGCGACCCGGCGCGGGCAACCCGCCCGACACGCAAACCGCCGCCCCGGCGGGTGCCGGGGCGGCGGCTTATTTACAACACGTTGCGCCTTGCGACGCTGAACGGGTCAGGCGTTCTGCGGCACGCCCGATGCAGCGGCGACCTCGGCGGCAAAGTCGGACTGCTCCTTCTCGATGCCTTCGCCCAGCTGGAAGCGGACGTAGTCAACCAGCTTGATCTCGGTGCCGGCATCCTTGCCCGCCTTGGCGACGACGTCGCTGATCTTGGTCTTGCCGTCCATCACGAACAGCTGGCTGACAAGCGCGTGCTCCTTGCGGTACTTCGCAATCGAGCCTTCGACCATCTTGGCGATGATGTCGGCGGGCTTGCCGCTCTCACCAGCCTTCTCGGTCGCGATCGCGCGCTCGCGCTCGATCTCGGCCTCGTCGAGGTCACCCTCGTTCAGCGCCTTCGGGAAGGCGGCCGCGATGTGCATCGCCAGGCTCTTGCCGAGCGATTGGAGCGCCTCGTCGTTCGCAGCGCTCTCGAGCGCCACAAGCACGCCGATCTTGCCCAGCCCCGGCGACTGCTGGTTGTGCACGTAAGCGACGACTGCACCCTGCGACACTTCGAGGCGACGCGCGCGGCGGATCGACTGGTTCTCGCCGATCGTCGCGACGTTGTTAGTCAGCGCGTCGGCAACAGTCGTGCCCGATGGCATCGACGCACCCTTGATCGCCTCGACGTCGTCGCCGGTGGCGAGCGCGATCTGCGTCACTTCGCGCACGAAGTTCTGGAACTGGTCGTTCTTGGCGACGAAGTCGGTCTCCGAATTAACCTCGACCGCCGCACCCTTGGTGCCCGACACGGCAACGCCGACCAGACCCTCGGCCGCGGTACGACTCGACTTCTTCTGTGCGGCCGCGAGACCCTTGGTGCGCAGCCAGTCGAGTGCGGCGTCCATGTCGCCCGCGGTCTCGTTCAACGCCTTCTTGCAGTCCATCATGCCCGCGCCGCTCTTCTCGCGCAGGTCCTTCACCATCGAAGCGGTGATGTCGGCCATCGTTCTGGTCCTCGAATGTGGTTGGCCGCCCTCACGTCGCGCGCTGCGCGTCGACACGGAGCGATAAACAAGTGGAGGCCGCCAGATAGGCGGCCTCCATGACAATTGCACGTCGCTCACCCGGTCACGTCCGAGCCAAGCGGCGTTCGATCGCTTACGCCTGCGCGTTCGCCGCCATGACGTTACCTTCAGCGTTCACGTCGGTGTCGATCGCGGCGTCGGCGCCCTGGATCGCGTCCTCCGCCGGCGGCTCGATCATCGCGCCCAGATCGGCGCCGCTGCGCGCCTGCTGCTGCTGGTTGCCGCGGGTCGCCGCGATGGCGATCGCCTCGCAGTACAGACGGATGGCGCGTGCCGCGTCGTCGTTCGCCGGAACCGGGAACGCGATGCCATCGGGCGAGACGTTCGAGTCGAGAATGCCGACCACCGGGATGCCCAGCGTGTTGGCTTCCTTGATCGCCAGCTCTTCCTTGTTCGCGTCGATCACAAACATGACGTCCGGAATGCCGCCCATGTCGCGGATACCGCCCAGCGACATCTCGAGCTTGTCGCGCTCGCGCGTCAGCTGAAGCACTTCCTTCTTGGTCAGACCCGCGGTGTTGCCCGACAGCTGCTCCTCGAGCGCCTTCAAACGCTTGATCGAGTTGCTGATCGTCTTCCAGTTGGTGAGCATGCCGCCCAGCCAGCGGTGGTTGACGAAGTGCTGGCCGGCGCGACGCGCCGCCTCGGCGACGGGCTCCTGCGCCTGGCGCTTGGTGCCGACGAACAGCACCTTGCCGCCCGCCGCCACGGTCGACGACACGAACTCGAGCGCGCGCGCGAACAGCGGCACGGTCTGCGACAGATCGATGATGTGGACGCCGTTGCGATCGCCGAAGATGTACGGCTTCATCTTAGGATTCCAGCGGTGGGTCTGGTGACCGAAGTGCGCGCCGGTTTCGATAAGCTGCTGCATGCTGACGACAGGTGCCGCCATAATCATATTCCTTCCGGTTAAGCCGCTGGGAAGCGTGTGACGCGTACAGGCTATAAGCCCGGCGCACCGGTTGTTGATGCTTCCCATGTGGGATTGAGGACGTCGTGCATAGCGGCAGCCTCAGCAACCTTCAACGCCTCATTTGTCCTTGACGTGAGAACGTAGTGGGAACATACGTCGGAACAGACCAAGAACCTGATGTGCTAACACGCAAGTACCTGCAGAATCGTCCGATTCGGGCGTGTCGGCGGGAACCGATCGTATGGAACGAAGGTTGGCGGACGTTGGGTTCGCGTAAGGGTGAGGGAGGCGAACATGCTGCTCGTACTTGATATTCTGATATTTGGTGGTGCCGCGGTCGGTGCGGTGTACACTCTCGGAGCGACGCTCGCGCCGAACGCCGGCAGGATATTGGACGCGCTGGCGGGACGTCCGCAGCCGCAGTTCCAGCCGCTGGCAACGCTCGTACGCGCCGAGAACCGTATTGCCGTGCGCCGCTGGTCATCAGCCTCTACGCGCCCTCAATATCGTTTCCGCGAAGCCGCTTGACCCGTGCGTAGCTCGCGATGCTGAACGGTAGCGCGAGCAGGTAGGCCAGGCTGAGTAGTGAAACCGTCTCCCATGGTGCGGAGACGGCAGCCGCGCCGACCACGACCACGACGGCGATGGCCTCGAAGCGAACGTTCCGACGTAGCCGCAACGACGACCAGGAAAAGGTCGCGACGCTCGACACCATCAGAATAGCGATGAACACCGTCCAAGGCGCGACGAGGTAGGGCGAACGGAATATCGCCTTGTCGGTCGCAAACCATAGGAACATCGGTAGCAGCGACAGTCCGGCGCCTGCCGGCGCCGGTGCGCCGGTCAGAAATCCCGCAGACTTGTGTGGCTGATCGTCGGCATCGATCGCCGCGTTGAAGCGCGCGAGACGCAGGGCGCAGAATACGGCGAGCATCAATGATGCCGTCCAGCCGAAACGCGGCAGCGACGACAACGACCAGAGATACAGGATCAACGCCGGCGACACACCGAACGAGATCGCGTCGCTGAGCGAGTCGAGTTCGGCCCCGAACCGGCTCTCGCCGCGCAACATGCGGGCAACGCGACCGTCGAGCCCGTCAAGCACACCTGCCAGCAACACCATCGCTACGGCGAGCATCCAATGCTGCTGAAGCGCGAAACGGATGCCCGACAGTCCCGAACATAAGGCCAGCGCGGTGACCGCGTTGGGTGCAACCGCACGAAGCGGCAGGCCACGAGGGCGGCGAAGCGGACGAGCGGCGCGCATGGTTACTGTGCAATCCCTGTAACGGGCGTGCCGGCGAACCGGCCAAGCACCGTCTCGCCCGCGATCGCGCGCTGTCCTAGTGCCACCTGCGGCACGCAACCTTCGGGTAGGAACACGTCAACGCGGCTGCCGAAACGGATCAGGCCGACCCGCTGACCGACCGCGACGATATCGCCGACTTTGACGAAACCAACGATCCGCCGCGCCACCAGCCCCGCAATCTGCGTGAATCCGATGCGCCGCCCGTCGTGCCCCTCCACTACGAAATGCTGCCGCTCATTCTCCTCCGACGCCTTGTCGAGATCGGCATTCAGGAACTTGCCGGAAATGTAGACCACCTGCCGTACCACACCCGCGATCGGCGTGCGGTTGATATGCACGTCGAACACCGACATGAATACCGACACCCGCACCATCGGCTCGGCACCGAGATCGGGCACCAATTCACGCGGAACCGCCACCCGCTCGATCATCGTGATCAGCCCATCGGCGGGTGACACCACCAAATCGTCGCCGATCGGCGTGGTCCGGATCGGATCGCGAAAGAACGCCGCCACCCACAAGGTTACACCCAACAGCGGCCAGAACAGCACCTTGGAGATAATGGTGGCGAGCAGCGTGATGCCGAACGCGATGGCGGTGAACTTCTGCCCCTCAGGATGAACGGCGGGAAAGCGCCACTTGACCGTGGTCGTGCCCACCGAGGGCTTCTGCAACGATGACATGCGCGTCGGTCTATCCTCGGTGAACCGCGCTGACAACGCGGCGCGTCGTGTTCCGCGCTTTTCGTATCGTCGTGCGTCGGGCAAGCGGCCGCGCTTGATCCCTGCCCCCGGCCTTTCTATGCGCTGGCGCAACCCCTCCCACAGGAAGAGAGAACATGGCCAAGATCAAGGTGAAGACGCCCGTCGTAGAGATCGACGGCGACGAGATGACCCGGATCATCTGGGAGTGGATCCGCGAGCGCCTGATCAAGCCGTATCTCGACATCGAGCTCGATTATTACGACCTCGGCATCGAGCACCGCGACGCGACCGACGATCAGGTGACGATCGACAGTGCCGAGGCGACCAAGAAGTACGGCGTCGCGGTCAAGTGCGCGACGATCACCCCCGACGAGGCGCGCGTCGAAGAGTTCGGCCTCAAGAAGATGTGGCGTTCGCCCAACGGCACGATCCGCAACATCCTGGGCGGCGTGATCTTCCGCGAGCCGATCGTGATCAAGAACGTGCCCCGCCTGATCCCGGGCTGGACGCACCCGATTGTCGTCGGCCGCCACGCTTTCGGCGACCAGTATAAGGCGACCGACTTCGTCGTGCCGGGCGCGGGCAAGCTGACCATGAGGTGGCAGGGCACCGACGGCCAGGTGATCGAGCGCGAGGTGTTCGATTTCCCCGAGGGCGGCGTCGCGATGGGGATGTACAACCTCGACCAGTCGATCCGCGACTTCGCGCGCGCCAGCATGAACTACTCGCTCGGCCGCGGCTGGCCGCTGTACCTGTCGACCAAGAACACGATCCTCAAGGCCTATGACGGCCGCTTCAAGGACCTGTTCGCCGAGATCTTCGAGGCCGAGTTCAAGGACGAGTTCGCCGCCAAAGGCATCGTCTACGAGCACCGCCTGATCGACGACATGGTCGCATCGGCGCTCAAGTGGAACGGCGAGTTCGTGTGGGCGTGCAAGAACTACGACGGCGACGTGCAGTCGGATCAGGTCGCGCAAGGCTTCGGCTCGCTCGGCCTCATGACGTCGGTGCTGATGACGCCCGACGGCAAGACGATCGAGGCCGAGGCGGCGCACGGCACCGTCACGCGCCACTATCGCCAGCACCAGCAGGGCAAGGCGACCTCGACCAACCCGATCGCCTCGATCTTTGCCTGGACCGGCGGCCTCAAGTACCGCGGCCAGTTCGACAACACGCCCGACGTGACCCGCTTCGCCGAGACGCTCGAGCGCGTCTGCATCGAGACGGTGGAGAACGGCGACATGACCAAGGATCTCGCGATCCTGATCGGCCCCGATCAGAAGTGGATGACCACCGAGCAGTTCTTCGAGGCGGTGCGCGTCAACCTCGAGAACAAGATGGCGACCTGGGCCTGATCGCCCCTAGCGACGGCGGAGTTCGACGATGAACCCGCCGTCGCCTTTCAGCGTCTGGGTCGCACCGGGCGCGAGCGCGAGCGACTGACGCAATTCCACCGTGCTGGTTCCGCCGCAGCCGGCCTGGCTCGGCCGGGTCCAGCGCGCATCTACCGTCAACATATCGGGTGCGTCCGTCTGGCGGACAGACCGGCGCAAGGTGACGCTGATTTCGCGCTGGGCGGTGCCGAATGGCTGATCAACCAGCGCGCATTCGGGTCCGAGCGCCTCGTTTTCGCTCTGCCGCCACGACGCACCGCGTATCCCGTCCACCCAAAGCTTGCCCGACCACAGGACACCCTGCGGGACACGAACGACGACGCTGATCGCGATACGTTCGCGTGCCGCGGCGTTCCGGTCCGCCATCGCGTCCGGTCGCGAGACGATGGGTGGAGAAGCGTAGATGCGCGGTACCGGCGGCACTTGCGCGATCAGAACTTGGGCGAGCAACAGAACGAGCATGGACGAACTCCCTTCGACCATCCGTCACTGCTCGCCGGGCGGTTACGAACTCCACCAGCAACAGCGTTAATCGGCGACTCGGACCCACAGAGCAAGTCGCGTCGGTTGGCAAAGCCACCCGTCTGATCCAAGAGTGCTCGCATGGCGATCGGATTGGAAAACGCGGGCTTCTCTGACACCCTTGTCGTTCTGGGCGCGGCGGGGCTCGTCATTCCGGCGTTCGCACGGTTCCGGATCAGTCCGGTGATCGGCTTCATCCTCGTCGGTGCGCTGGTCGGGCCTGCTGGGCTCGGGTCGCTGACCGCGGCCTTTCCGTGGCTCTATTACGTCACGATCTCCAACCCCGAGGCGATCGAGCCGTTCGCCGAGTTCGGTATCGTGCTGCTGCTGTTCTCGATCGGGCTCGAGCTGTCGTTTCGGCGTTTGTGGTCGATGCGGCAGCTCGTGTTCGGCACTGGCGCGGCCGAGTTGCTCGGGTCGGCGGCGCTGATCGCGGCCGCGCTGCACCTGCTGGGACAGCCGTGGCAGGGCGCGGCCGGGCTCGGGCTGGCCTTGGCGCTTTCATCGACCGCGCTGGTGCTGCCGCTGGTCGGCACGACCAGCCCGGTCGGGCGCGGCGCGTTCGCGATGCTGTTGTTCGAGGATCTGGCACTCGTCCCAATCATCTTCGCGCTCGGCGCGATGGCACCGACGGCGAGCGATGAGGGTTGGATCGGCATCGCCGGTGTCGCGCTGCGCGGAGGGGTGACGGTTGTCGCCATGTACGTCGGCGGACGCCTCGTGCTGCCGCGGCTGTTCGCGCAGGCGGCGCGCACCAAGAGCCCCGAATTGTTCCTCGCCGCGTCCTTGCTGGTCGTCATCGTCGCCAGCGTCGCGACCACCGCAGCGGGCCTGTCGCCGATCGTCGGTGCGCTGCTCGCCGGCTTGCTGATCGCCGAAACCGAATATCACAGCGAGGTCGAGGTTATCACCAAGCCGTTCCAGGGGCTCGCGCTCGGCGTGTTCCTGATCACGGTCGGCATGAGCCTCGACCTGCGTTTGATCGTCGCCAACTGGTCGTCTCTGCTGGCGGCAGTCGTCGGCGTCGTGCTGGTCAAGGCGATCGTCACCGCGCTCCTCCTGCGTGTCGCCAACGCGCGGCTGGGTGTAGCGGCGGAGACGGGATTGCTGATGGGCAGCCCGTCGGAGACGACGCTGATCGTGCTCGCGACTGCGGCGCAGGCGCGGCTGATCCTGCCGTCCACCGCCACCTTCTGGCAGACGGTGACCGCGATCGGGCTGACGATCACGCCGCTGCTCGCCGCACTCGGCCGGATTATCTCGCGTCGGCTCGAACGGCGTGCGCCGCTGGAGGAGATACCTGCCGCCAACGAAGGCCGCACGGTGATCATCGGCTTCGGCCGGGTCGGTGAGCTGGTTGCCGACATGCTGTCGCGCCACCAGCGTCCGTACGTCGCGGTAGAGGCCGATATCGACGCGGTCACCCGCGCGCGCGCCGCCGGCTACAGCGTCGTCTTCGGCGACGTCGCCCGGCGCGAGTTGGTCGACCGGCTCGCGCTCGGCACCGCGCGCGCGCTGATCCTGACTATGGACGATCCGGTGCTGACCGTACGCCTGACGCGGCTGGTGCGCGGGCAATTCCCCAATCTGCCGATTATCGCGCGCGCGCGCGATCCACGCCACGCCGCCGAGCTGTACCGCGCCGGCGTTACCGATGCGGTACCGGAAACGCTCGAAAGCTCGCTGCAACTCTCCGAAGCGGTGCTGGTCGAACTCGGCGCCGCAATGGGACCGATCATCGCCTCGATCCACGAGAAGCGCGAAGAATTGCGCAACGACATCCGCGCCGAGGCGATGATGTCGCGCGAACCACGGATCCGGCGCATCCGCAGCCGCAGCGAAGTCGACGCCGCAGGCTCGTCGTGAGCGACGTGCGCGATGCATTGACCAACGCGTCGTCACGTTTCTGCCGGAAACCACGCATAGGTGCGCAACGAATGAAGCCCTCCGACCTGCGCGTCGCGTTGTTCAGCGGCAACTACAATTACGTGCGCGACGGCGCCAATCAGGCGCAGAACCTGCTGGTAGGCTATTTGTTGTCGCAGGGCGTGCAGGTACGGGTCTATTCACCCACCTCCAGCAATCCGGCCTTCGCGCCGCGCGGCGATCTGGTCGATGTGCCGGCGATCCCCATTCCTGGTCGCGGCGAGTATAAGATCGGCCGGTCGCTGCCGGAGGAACCGCGCCGCGACCTGGAGGCGTTCGCGCCCAACATCGTCCATGTATCGGCCCCTGAGTTCCTCGGGCACGCGGCGGTCACCTGGGCGCGCGCCAACGACGTGCCGGTGGTCGCCGCCGTCCACACCCGGTTCGAGACTTATTTCGAATATTACCGGCTCGGCTTCATTCAGCCGGTGATCCGCTGGATCCTGAAACGCTTCTACAATCGTGCGGACCGCGTGCTGGTGCCGACTGCGTCAATGGGTCAGATCATCCGCGACCTCGGCGTTGACACGCCGGTGTCGCTGTGGCCGCGCGGGGTCAATCATCAGCGTTTCGCGGCCGATCGCCGCAGCCTCGACTGGCGCCGCTCGCTCGGCATCGCCGACGATGAAGTCGCGATCGGCTTCCTCGGCCGGTTGGTGCTGGAGAAAGGTTTGGGCGTCTTCGCCGACGTGATCGCCGCGTTGCGTGAGCGCGGCGTGCGCCACCGCGTGATCGTCGTCGGCGAAGGACCCGCACGCGACTGGTTCGCCGGCCGCGCGCCCGAGGCGGCATTTGCGGGTTTCCAGAGCGGCGACGATCTCGGCCGCGCGGTTGCCTCGATGGACATCCTGTTCAATCCCAGTGTGACCGAGACATGGGGTCAGGTCACTTCCGAGGCGATGGCGGCGGGTGTTCCGGTCGTCGCCGCGCGCGCGACGGGCGCGATCGACCTGGTCGAGGACGGCGTTACCGGTTTCCTGGTCAAGCCGCAGCAGATCGAAGGCTATGCCGCGGCCATCGCGCAGTTGATCGAGGACCCCGCACTGCGCGCCCGCGCTGGTGCCGCGAGCCACGCGCGCGCCGCCGGCTTTCGCTGGGACACCGCCAATGCGCAGGTGCTGGCAGCCTATCTCGAGGTCATGCAGGCGCGCCGACCGGCTTAGATCGCGGCGCCGCCTGCCCGCCAGTCGAACGTCAGCGGCGCCTCGCGAAAGGCGAATCGGTTAAGGTGGCGCGCCACCACGTCACGCATCTGCGCCACATCTTCTCCGTCGGGTACGGTCAGCAATACGTCGAGCGTCTCGCTATCGGCGCGCATCTCCAGCAACGAACCGTTGGAAAAGGCGATGCGGCCCTCCTGCTCCGAGTAGCTGACCTTCATCTTGTGGCTCCAGTGCTTGGCGAGTTGCTGGAGATAGCGGCTGGCCGACGCGGTCGACACCCGTGCGATCGATACGCTCATTTCAGTCGCTCCACGCGTTGTGCCAGTTCGTCGATCATCGCCGCCACGTCGTGCATCCGCTCGGGAGGCACATCGCCGCGTCCGAACGTTTCGCCGAGCGCGACCTTCAGATTGCCCATCGCGCGACGGATCGGCGCGGGGTCGACCCGCTCGCGGCGCGCGCCCAGCGCGTGCAGCCGTGCCATGAGCACCTCAACCTGCTCGGCATGCTCGCTCAGGTGGGTACGTCCCGCCTCGGTCGCGGCGAAGCGCTTCTTCGCGCCCTCCGATCGTTGCTCCTCGATCAGCCCCATTTTATCGAGCAGCGTCAGCGTCGGATAAACCACGCCCGGGCTCGGCGCATAAGCGCCTGCGGTCAGCGCCTCAATCGCGCGGATCAGGTCGTAGCCGTGACGTGGCGTATCGGCGATCAACTTGAGCAGCACCAGCCGCAGCTCGCTGCCGTCGAACATCCGCGCGCGTCGCCCACCCATCGGGCGCTCGCCCCGGTCGAACCAATCGCCGCCGAGCGGTCCACGATCTCCCCGCCGCCGTCCGTGCCCAGCGGAATTTGCCGCCATGACCGCCCAGCGTCTGTGCCACCTGTCGCGGTGACTATACATGTGATGTCTCATAAGCCTTCCTGCAAAGATAAATATAAGATATATCTTAGATTGCAGCGTTCAAGATGTATCTTGAAGCTAAGTTCGGCAAAGCCTCTTCCTTCCCGCCACGATCGCTTATGAACGTCCGCATGGCCGACCTGCTGACCGGACTCGAACCTCCCGCCCCGCCCGATCCGTCGCACGTCGCTGCGCCATTGGCCGATCGCCTGCGCCCGCGTTCGCTCGTCGAGGTGATCGGTCAGGAACACCTCACAGCACTCGAAGGCACGATCGGCCGCATGGTGGCGGCAAATCGGCTGTCGTCGATCATCCTGTGGGGACCGCCAGGTACGGGCAAGACCACGATCGCGCGCCTGCTTGCCGACGCCGTCGGCTTGCGGTTCGCGCCGATCTCCGCCGTCTTCTCGGGCGTCGCCGATCTAAAAAAGGTGTTCGCCGAGGCACGCGACCACGCGCGCCTGGGCAAGCGCACCCTGCTGTTCGTGGACGAGATCCACCGCTTCAACCGCGCGCAACAGGACGGCTTCCTCCCCTTTGTCGAGGACGGCACCGTCACGCTCGTGGGGGCGACGACCGAGAACCCGTCGTTCGAGCTCAACGCCGCGCTGCTCAGCCGCGCGCAGGTGCTGATCCTTCACCGTCTCGGCTCCGCCGCGCTCGAGCAGTTGATCGTGCGTGCCGAAGCAGAGGTCGGCCGCCCGCTCCCGCTCGACGCACCGGCGCGAGATGCATTGATCGCCAGTGCGGACGGCGACGGGCGCTTTCTGCTCAATCAGGTCGAAACCTTGTTCTCGGTCGATCTCGCCGCACCGCTCGACCCCGCCGGCCTGTCCGCGTTCCTGCAACGCCGCGTCGCGGTCTATGACAAGGATCGCGAGGGCCATTACAACCTCATCAGCGCGCTGCACAAATCGATCCGCGGTTCTGACCCCAACGCCGCGCTTTACTATCTCGCGCGCATGCTGACCGCGGGTGAGGAGCCGCTCTACCTGCTGCGCCGCCTCACGCGTGCCGCGGTCGAGGATATCGGCCTCGCCGATCCGCAGGCGCTACAGCAATGCCTGGCCGCGAAGGAAGCGTACAACTTCCTCGGCAGCCCGGAGGGCGAGCTCGCGATCGCGCAAGCGTGCATCTATCTCGCGACTGCACCCAAATCCAACGCGGTCTATTCCGCGCAGAAAGCGGCATGGCGCAGCGCGCGCGAGCATGGATCGCTGATGCCGCCGGCGCATATCTTGGGAGCGCCGACCAAGCTGATGCGCGACCTCGGCTACGGCAAAGGCTACGCCTACGACCACGATGCCGAGGACGCCTTCTCCGGCGCGAACTACTGGCCCGAGGGCCTCGCGCCGCAGCAATATTACGCCCCCACCCAGCGCGGCTTCGAGAAGCGCATTGCCGAGCGGCTGGCGTGGTGGAATGAACGTCGCCATGCCAGCACGCCGTCTCGCGATTAAGTCGCTCGCCCTCCTCGCGGCAACGCTCGCGAGCGGCGCGGCTATCGCGCAAACGCCCGCCGCCGCGCCGAACGACCAACTCTACGCCCGCGCGATCGCGGCCGGCTACAAAGCGGCGATGATCTGCGGCGGCGTGTTCAACGCCGGTCGCAGCCCGGCCGCGATCGAAGCGCTCGAGCTGCGCGGTATCTACCCCGAATATGCCGCGCTGGCGCCGACGCTCGCTGCCACGGTCGATCGCGCCGCCGCCAGCGTCAGCGTGCCCTTTGCCGCAGACCTGCCGCCGCGCCGTGCGACGTGGCGACGCGGCATAGGCTGCGTCCTGACACCGATCGGAGCCGCACCCGCGCCGATCGCCGCCGCCGTCCCGCCCACCATCGCGGGCGCTGATCCGCGTCCCTGGCCGCTGGGCGA
This sequence comes from Sphingomonas hominis, assembly GCF_013328205.1. Classification (GTDB taxonomy): domain Bacteria; phylum Pseudomonadota; class Alphaproteobacteria; order Sphingomonadales; family Sphingomonadaceae; genus Sphingomonas; species Sphingomonas hominis. Next base: position 955,847 of record NZ_JABULH010000001.1, read on the forward strand.
CGCGAACATTGGTCCGGTCCCCTTGCCCGCACTCGCCAACGTGGTCGCGCGCGCCTTCTCCGATTACGGCCGCGACAGCCAAACTACGGGCGTCGTCGTGTTGCGGAACGGCAAGATCGTGGCGGAGCGCTACCGCGACGACTTCGGCCCGTTCGTTGCCAATCGTACCTGGTCGGTTGCGAAGAGCATCACCGGCACGCTAGTCGGCCGATCGGGCATCAATCCCCAGCGCCGCAGCACCATACCGGAATGGTACAGCAGCGATCCGCGCCGCGCGATCACCCTCGACAATCTGCTACGCATGTCGTCGGGCCTGCACAGCGACACCGCCGGCAACCGCACCGATGCGGTCTACTTCGGCGGCACGGCTGTAACCGAGCAGGCAACCGCATCGCCGCTCGAAGCAAAGCCGGGCACGCGCTTCCGCTACGCCAACAACGACATCCTGCTCGCGATGCGCAGCCTGCGCGCCTCGCTGGGCGACGCGAAGGCGAGCGTTCTGCCGCAGCGGCTGTTCACCACGCTTGGCATGACGCACACCGTCGCGCAGCGCGACTGGCGGGGCAATTACATCCTGTCGTCGGACGTCTGGTCGACCGCGCGCGATCTGGCGCGACTGGGTCAGTTTTGGCTCCAGGACGGCGTCTGGCAGGGCAAGCGGCTGCTGCCCGGCGGCTGGATGCGTTACATGACGATGCCTAGTGGTCCGCAGCCCAATCGTGGTGAGGGCTACGGCGCGACGATGTGGCTGTTTGGCGCCAAACAGGGCCTGCCCGCCGGCAGCTACGCCGCGCAGGGAAACCGCGGCCAGTATGTCATGGTGATCCCGTCGGCGAAGCTGGTGGTGGTGCGGCGCGGCGAGGATCCGGCGGGCAGCCGCTTCGACATCGCGCGCTTCACCGCCGACGTGCTCGCCGCCTCGCGCTGACCGCCGCCGGGTGAGCACGCGCGAACGGTTCCGCCACTTCGCCGGAATCGACTGGTCGGGAGCGGTCGGTGCGCGGCAACGGGGTATCCGCGTCGCGCTGTGCCACGCGGGCGATGCCGCACCCATTCTCGTCCGCGCCGATCATATCTGGTCGCGCGAGGACGTACTCGCCTGGCTGACCGACGATCTACCGGCGGATACGCTCGTCGGCCTCGATCTCGGCGCATCGCTGCCGTTCCTCGATCAAGGCAGCTATTTTCCCGGCTGGTCGCGGAGCCCACCCAATGCGCGCGCGCTCTGGACGCTGGTGGACGAGATCTGCGCCGACGATCCGCACCTCGCCGCAACCAGCTTCGTCGACCATCCGCAGGCATCGCGGCACTTTCGCCGTCACGGCGGTCGGGTCGGCGACCTGTTCCCTCCGGGCCGCGGGCGCTGGCGCCTCGCCGAGCACGCGCAGGCGGCGCTCGGGCTCAGTCCCGTCAGCAACCTCAACCTCGTCGGGGCGGCGCAGGTCGGCAAGTCGAGCCTGACCGGCATGCGAATGCTTCATCGGCTCGCCGGGCGCGTGCCGGTCTGGCCGTTCGACCCCGATCCCGGTCACGGCAGCCTCCTGCTCGAAATTTACACGAGCCTGGCGGCACGAGAAGCGGGCGTCCGCGCGGGACGCAGCAAATTACGCGACGTCGATGCCCTCAACGCCGCGCTCGCCGGTCTCGGCAGCGCGCCCGTCGCCGGTGCCGGTGCCATCGACGATCACGCAAGTGACGCGCTGCTCGCCGCCGCCTGGCTCCGCGTCGCTGCCACTCGTCCTGGACTGTGGCACCCGTCCGCGCTCACGCCCGAGGTCGCGCGCATCGAAGGCTGGACCTTCGGCGTGCCCTGAAAGGGGCTGGACGCGCGCGCGCCACTGTCGCATGGCGCGATCGATGACGCGCCGGTTTAGCTCAGCTGGTAGAGCAGCGGTTTTGTAAACCGAAGGTCGCGGGTTCGATTCCTGCAACCGGCACCATCCGCTTCATCGCGTTGCGCTCGCCCGTGCAACCGGGACCGCGACCGATCGTTTCGGCGATATAATGAAGATCAAGGTCGCGAGCTACAACATGCGCAAGGGGATCGGCACCGATCGCCGGCGCGATCCACAGCGTATTCTCGACGTGCTCTCGGAAATCGACGCCGACGTCGTCGCCTTGCAGGAGGCGGATCGCCGCTTCGGCACGCGGGCCGCGGTCATCACCCCGCATCTGTTGGAAGAACACGGCGGCTGGAAAGCGGTCGGCTTCGGCGTGCGCGCGCTCAGCCTCGGATGGCACGGCAACGCGCTGCTGGTACGCCGTTCGGCGACGATCGACGATTGTGAGGTGCTTCACTTGCCCGCGCTCGAACCGCGCGGCGCGGTGATGGCGGACGTGACGGTGGCCGGCGGCACGGTGCGCGTGATCGGCATGCATCTCGACCTGTCGGGCCTGTGGCGCCGGCGACAGGCACACGCGATCCTGACCCACGTCGCCTCCAGCGCGCGGCAGCATCCGACCGTGATGATGGGCGACCTGAACGAGTGGAGCCGCATGTCGGGGTGCCTGCGAGACTTCGGGCAGCGGTTTGCCTTCGCCGACACCGGCCCCAGTTTCCACGCGCGCCGCCCGGTCGCGCGGCTCGACCGGATCATGGCGTCGCGTGAGCTGCGCGTCACCGCGTGCGGTGTTCACGCCAGTGCCGCCGCGCGCAAGGCGTCCGACCACCTGCCGATCTGGGCCGAGATCGTGTCGGCGTGAGTGACGGTGCGCCACCGCCGCGCCCACGCGACAAGGAGCTGCGGCTGGCGCTCATCTGCTACGGCGGGATCAGCCTGGCGGTCTACATGCACGGCATCACCAAGGAGGTGTGGCACCTGGCGCGCGCCAGCCGCGCGCATCATGACGGCGACGGCGCGCTCACCGGCTCGGCGCGCGTCTACGCCGACATGCTGGCCGAAATGCAGCAGGCCGCCGGCGTCACGCTGCGCATCCTGCCTGACATCGTCGCCGGCGCGAGCGCGGGCGGGATCAACGGCATCTTCCTGGCGCAGGCGATCGCCGCCGGCCAGTCGCTTGACCCGCTGACCGATCTCTGGCTCGACGGTGCCGACGTAGAGCGATTAACCGATGCCGACGCCGCCCCCGCCTCACGCTTCTCCAAGGTCTGGGCGCTGCCGATCGCCTGGATGGCCGCCGGGCGCAGCGCCGAACAGCTCGACGAACTGGACGAGCCGACGCGCGAGGAGGTGCGCGCCAAGCTGTCGCACTTCATCCGCTCGCGCTGGTTCGAGCCGCCCTTCTCGGGCGCGGGCTTCACCGACATGCTGTTGGACGCGTTCGAGGCAATGGCCGCGGCGCCGCGCGAGGCCCGTCTCCTGCCACCGGGCCAGCCGCTCGACCTGTTCGTCACCGTGACCGACTTCACCGGCCACCCCGAACGCCTGCAACTCCATTCTCCACCAGAGGTCACCGAGACCGAGCACCGCCTCATCTTTCCTTTCACCGATGACGGTGAGGTTTGTGAAACGTTGGCCGACCCAGCCGAACTGACCTTTGCCGCGCGCGCGACCTCAAGCTTCCCCGGTGCCTTTCCCCCGCTCACCGTGGCCGAACTCGACAAGGTGCTGGCCGCACGCGGTGCCGATTGGCCGGGTCGCGACGACTTTCTGCGCCGCGTGCTCCCGCGCCAATCCGCCGCCAACACGATCGACAAGACCGCGTTGATCGACGGTTCGGTGCTCGCCAATGCACCCTTCCGCCCGGCAATCGACGCGCTTCGCAATCGTCCCGCGCGGCGCGAGATCGACCGCCGCTTCGTCTACATCGACCCCTCGCCAGGCACCAAGTTCCGCCTGTCGGGTGCCAGCGACGGTGTGCCCGGCTTCTTTCAAACGATCCTAGGCGCGATCAGCGAGCTGCCGCGCCAACAACCGATCCGCGACAATCTCGAAGCACTCGCCGAGCGCTCGCGCCGGATCGAGCGAATGCGCGCGATCCTCGATGCGATCCGCCCCGACGTCGAACGCGAGATCGAGCAACTGTTCGGCCGCACCTTCTTCCTCGATCGCCCGACCGTTTCGCGCCTCGTGGCTTGGCGCAGGCGCGCGCAGACCGCCGCTGCGGAGCGCGCGGGCTTCTCCTACGCCGGCTACGGACACCTCAAGACTGCGAACGTTGTCGAACACATCGTCACGCTGCTCCACGCGGTCGGCGGTGGCTCCGGCGCGCAACGCTGGAGCAACACGCGGGTACGGATCGATCAAGCGCTCGCCGCGCGCGGCGTTACTGACAATGCGGTGTTCACCGGCGACGGCAGCGACGCCACGATCGCCTTCTTGCGCACCTTTGACCTCGAATTTCGCGTCCGCCGCCTGCGCCTGCTCGCACGCCGCATCGGGGAGGCGGAGAGTGAAGCGGGGGCGGAGACGCTCGAACCACTGCGTCACGCCGTGTACGACTCGCTCGGCGCGTACATCGACGTGCGACGCCCCGAGGCGCACCGCGCGCTTCGCCATGCAGTCCGCACACTGCGCGACGATGCCGAACCGCTGCTCGACGCGCTCGGCACCTCGCTCGATCTGACTGGGCTCGACGCGCAGACCGACGCCCGCATCGCCGCCGCCCTGGCCGAGCTGCCGCGCGAGTGGCGGCGCGCGATGCTGCTCAACTATCTCGGCTTCCCCTACATCGATGTTGCCACGCTGCCGCTGCTCCAGGGTGAAGGCACCGACGAGTACGACCCGATTCGGGTTGACCGCATCTCACCCGACGACGCGCGCGCGATCCGCAGCGGCGGCGCGGAGGCGACGCTGAAGGGCATCCAGTACAACAGCTTCGGTGCGTTCTTCAGCCACGCCTACCGCGAGAACGACTATCTCTGGGGTCGTCTGCACGGCGCCGAGCGGATGATCGACATCGCCGTATCCACCCTGTCCGCCCCCAGCCGGTTACGCGCCGGCCGCGTCGCCGCGATCAAGCGCGCCGCCTTTCTCGCGATCCTCGACGAAGAGGAACCCCGGCTCGCCGCCATTCCCGCGCTGGTCGCAACGTTGCGCCACGAACTCGGCTGAAGGCTGGCCAAAGCTGCCCGCCCGCGATAGCGTCGACGGCGATGCAGTTCCTGAAGATCCTGTTCTGGTGCCTGCTGGCGTTCATCGCCGCGGTGTTCACCTTTGGCAATTGGACCACGGTGTCGATCCAGCTGTTCGGCGGCCTGGTGATGGAGATCAACCTTCCGCTGCTGCTGCTGCTCACTTTTCTGATCGGGTTTGTCCCGACGCTGATCTACCAGCATGTGGTCCGCTGGCGGCTGCGCCAGCGCCTCGCCGCGGCCGAGCGGGCGCTCGCCAGCACCCGCTCGATCAGCGAGGCGGCGCTGCCCGACGTCGCGCCCACCCCCTTGCCGCCTGCCCCGTCGCCTGCCTCCTCGCCCATCCCAGAGACGATCTGATGTCCAACCGTATCTTCGTTGCGCTCGACACGCCCGACCTCGATCGCGCCCGCGTGCTGGCGCAAAAGGTCCGCCACCACGTCGGCGGCGTGAAGCTGGGCCTGGAGTTCTTCTGCGCCAACGGCCCTGCCGGCATCCGCGCGGTGGAGGAGATCGGCCTGCCCGTCTTCCTCGACCTCAAGCTGCACGACATCCCCAACACGGTTGCCAAGGCCGTGCAGTCGCTCGCGCCGCTCGCCCCTGCGGTGCTGACGGTTCACGCCAGCGGTGGCCGCGCGATGCTGGAAGATGCCAAGGCCGCCGCTCACCCGAACACGCGCGTGGTCGCGGTGACGATGCTGACCAGCCTCGACGACGACGATTTGGCGGCGACCGGCGTCACCGGTACCGCGCACGACCATGTTCTGCGCCTCGCCGATCTCGCGCGCGACGCCGGGCTCGACGGCATCGTCTGCTCGGGCGCCGAGGTGAAGGCCGCGCATCACGCCTGGCCCAAGGGGTATTTCGTCGTCCCCGGCGTCCGGCCGGTGGAGGGCGCGATTGGCGACCAGAAGCGCGTCGTCACCCCGCGCCGCGCGCTCGACGACGGCGCATCGATGCTAGTCATCGGCCGCCCCATCACCCAGGCCGCCGACCCCGATGCGGCCGCCCGCGCGATCGCCGCAACGCTCTGATCGGCGACACGGCCATGCAGGACGACGCTAGAGCGCTGGTCGATGCGGTTCGCGCCTCGGCCAAGCGCCACAATCTGACCTGGGACGCGCTCGTCCCCGACCGCTTCACCGTCAACGCCGCGGCGGAGGAGGCGGAAGAGGCCGCCTACCTTGAGATGGCGCAGGCGAAACGCGCGCTGCGCGACCACATCTGCGCCACCTACGGCATCTCGATAAGCGAACTCGCCAGCCTCGCCATGCCGTGATTGCCGCACCGAGCTTGGCCTCGCACATGCTCGGCTGCTAGGGCGCGCATTATGCCCGTTTCCGCCAAGATCTGCGGTCTCTCGACCACCGCCACGCTCGATGCCGCACTCGCAAGCGGCGCGAGCCATGTCGGCTTCGTCTTCTTTCCGCCATCGCCGCGCAACATGTCGTTCGATCAGGCGGCGGCGCTCGCCGCGCGCGTTCCCGACCATGTCGCGCGCGTCGGCGTGTTCGTCGATCCCGATGACCAGACGATTGCTCGCGCGGCGCAGGCTGCGCGCTTGTCCGCGATCCAGCTCCATCGGACCGCACCCGATCGTGTCGCGCACCTGCGTCGATCCGCCGGCCTCGAAACCTGGGCCGCGATCGCGATCAAGGTCCGCGGCGACCTCGACCAGGCGCGTGAATACGTCGGTGCGGCCGACCGCCTGCTGTTCGATGCCAAGACTCCCGCTGACGCCGCGCTGCCCGGCGGCATGGGCGTCCGCTTCGACTGGTCGCTGATGAACGGCTTTCGCCCGCCGCTGCCCTGGGCGCTCTCGGGCGGGTTGGATGCTGCCAACGTTGCCGAAGCGGTTGAGCGCACCGGCGCCACGCTGGTCGACACCTCGTCGGGGGTCGAGGACGCGCCCGGCGTCAAGAGCGTGGACAAGATCGCCGCCTTCCTTCAATCGGTCCGCCAGCTATGACCCTGACCACCGAACCCGCAACGCCCAACAGTTTCCGCCAGCAGCCCGACAGCCGCGGCCATTTCGGCGATTACGGCGGCCGCTACGTCGCCGAGACGCTGATGCCGCTGATCCTCGAACTCGAACGCGCCTATCGCGCGGCGAAGCAGGATCCGGCGTTCCAGGCGCAGTTCGACGATCTGCTCGAACATTATGTCGGCCGCCCGAGCCCGCTCTACTACGCGGAGCGGCTGACCGAGGCGCTGCGCGCCAGCGCGCCCGAAGGGATGGGGCCGGAAATCTGGTTCAAGCGCGACGAGCTCAATCACACCGGCGCGCACAAGATCAACAATTGCGTCGGGCAGATCCTGCTCGCGCTCCGCATGGGCAAGACCCGCATCATCGCCGAGACCGGTGCCGGCCAGCACGGTGTCGCGACCGCCACCGTCTGCGCGCGCTTCGGCCTGCCGTGCGTCATCTACATGGGCGCAAAGGACGTCGAGCGGCAGGCGCCCAACGTGTTCCGCATGAAGCTGCTCGGCGCCGAGGTCCGCGCGGTCGAGAGCGGCGCGCGCACGCTCAAGGACGCGATGAACGAGGCTCTGCGCGACTGGGTCGCGAACGTTCACGACACCTTCTACATCATCGGCACTGCCGCCGGCCCGCACCCCTATCCCGAACTCGTCCGCGACTTCCAGAGCGTGATCGGGCGCGAGGCGCGCGCGCAGATGCTGTCGCGTACGGGCCGCCTGCCCGACCTGCTCGTCGCCGCGATCGGCGGCGGATCGAACGCGATCGGCTTGTTCCACCCCTTCCTCGACGATGCCGACGTGCAGATGCTCGGCGTCGAGGCAGCGGGCGAAGGGCTTGAGGCGAAGCATGCCGCCAGCCTCGCCGGCGGCTTCCCCGGCGTGCTCCACGGCAACAAGACGTACTTGCTGCAGGACGACGACGGGCAGATCGCGGAAGCGCATTCGATCTCCGCCGGGCTCGATTATCCCGGCATCGGACCCGAGCATGCGTGGTTGAAGGACATCGGCCGAGTCACCTACACCAGCGTCACCGATCGCGAGGCGCTCGACGCCTTCCAGTTGCTGTGCCGTGTCGAAGGCATCATTCCCGCACTTGAACCCTCGCATGCGATCGCAGCGGTTGCCGCCAAGTCAAAGGAAATGCGGGCAGATCAGGTGATCCTCGCCAACCTGTGCGGCCGCGGCGACAAGGACATCTTCACCGTTGCCGAGGCGCTGGGAGTAGCGATCTGATGACGCGCCTTTCCGCCGCCTTCCGTGCCGATCGTCCGGCGCTCGTCACCTTCGTGACCGCAGGCGACCCCGATGTCGCGACCACGCCCGCGATCCTCGACGCGCTGGTCACGGGTGGTGCCGACGTTATTGAGCTCGGCATGCCGTTCACCGACCCGATGGCGGATGGCCCCGCGATCCAGGCGGCCAATATCCGCAGCCTCGACGGCGGCACCTCGACCGCCGATATCCTGCGCATCGCGAGCGGCTTTCGGGACCGCCACCCCGACGTGCCGCTCGTGTTGATGGGCTATGCCAATCCGATGCTGCGCCGCGGCGGCGAGTGGTTCGCCAATGCCGCGCGTGAGGCGGGTGTCGACGGAGTGATCTGCGTCGACATTCCCCCGGAGGAAGACGACGCACTCGGCCCGGCGCTGCGTGCCGCTGGTCTCGACCTGATCCGTCTCGCCACCCCCACCACCGACGTGGCACGGCTGCCAGAGGTCGTGAACGGCGCCTCGGGTTTCCTCTACTACGTCTCGGTTGCGGGCATCACCGGGCTGCAACAAGCCCAGCAGGCCTCGATCGAGCAGGCCGTCGCGCGGTTGAAGCAAGCGACCGACGTACCCGTTGCCGTCGGCTTCGGCATCCGCACCCCCGATCAGGCACGCGCGATCGGTGCGGTCGCCGACGGTGTCGTCGTCGGCTCTGGGATCGTCGAGATCGTCGCGCAGCACGGCTCGCAAGCGCCCGCACACGTCACCACCTATGTTCGCGGTCTGTCCGACGCACTCGCCTCGGCCCGCAAGGAAGCAGTACGATGACTTGGTTGAGCAACGTTCGCAACGCCTTGTCCGCGATCGTTCCCGCGGGCAAGCAGCAGACGCCTGAGAACCTGTGGCACAAGTGCAAGGGTTGCGGGACGATGGTCTTTACCAAGGAGCTGGAGGAGAACCTCCACGTCTGCCCGACCTGCGACCATCACGACCGCATTGGCCCGGCCGAGCGGTTCGCCTACCTCTTTGACGAGGGCACCGCGCACCCGCTCGCCCCGCCCAAGGCGCCTGAGGATCCGCTTAAGTTCCGCGACTCGAAGCGCTACGTCGACCGCCTCAAGGCCGCACGCGCCCACACGGGCGAACAGGACGCCTTCATCAATGCACGCGGCCTGATCCACGGCCGCAAGGTTGTGATCGGCGTGCAGGATTTCGCCTTCATGGGTGGCTCAATGGGCCAGGCCGTGGGTGAAGCCTTCATCCAAGGTGTGGAGGCCGCGATCGCCGACCACGCGCCCTACGTCGTCTTCACCGCATCGGGCGGCGCGCGAATGCAGGAAGGCATCTTGAGCCTCATGCAGATGCCGCGCAGCACCGTCGCAATCCAGATGCTGCACGATGCCGGCCTGCCGTACATCGTCGTGCTGACCGATCCGACCTCGGGCGGCGTCATGGCGGCCTATGCGATGCTCGGCGACATCCACATCGCCGAGCCCAAGGCGACGCTCGCCTTCACCGGTCGCCGCGTGATCGAGAATACGATCCGCGAGAAGCTGCCCGACGATTTCCAGACCAGCGAATATTATCTCGAACACGGGATGATCGACATGGTGGTGCACCGCAAGGACCTGCGCGATCGCCTCGCCAGCGTGATCGGCTACCTATGCGCGGAGCGTAGCGCCGCCGCGTGACACGCCCGCGCGCACCGCGTCGGCTCGGTCCGGCGCGGTGCGCGTCCGACGATCCGACGCTGCTATCCGGACATCGCGTCATGCCCGACCACGCCCGCTCCACCGATTCTGCCGTGCAGGCGCAGCTAGATCGCCTGTGGGCGCTCTCGCCCGGTGCCGATGTGCTCGGGCTCGGGCGCATCACGCAATTGCTCGCGCGGCTCGGTGATCCGCACCGCCACTTGCCGCCCGTCTTTCACGTCGCCGGCACCAACGGCAAGGGATCGACTTGCGCCTTTCTGCGCGCCGCGCTGGAAGCCGCCGGCTACCGCGTCCACGCCTACACCAGCCCGCACCTCGTCCGCTTCAACGAGCGTATCCGCCTCGCCGGCACGTTGATCGACGATACCGCGCTCGCGCCGCTGCTCGCCGAGGTACTGGACGTAGCGGGCGACATTGGCGCGAGCTTCTTCGAGGTGACCACCGCCGCCGCCTTTCTGGCCTTTGCGCGCACCCCCGCCGACGCCTGCGTCATCGAGGTAGGGCTTGGCGGCCGGCTCGACGCGACCAACGTGCTGCCGACCGCCGCCGTGTGCGGCATCGCCGCGCTCGGCATGGATCACGAGGCGTTCCTGGGCGACACGCTGCCGCTGATCGCCGCGGAGAAAGCCGGCATCGCCAAAGCGGGCGTACCGCTGGTCACCATGTCTTACCCGCCGGAGATCGCGGCGGTGATCGCGCAGGTCGCTGCCGCGCACCATGCACCGTTGCTCTCGCAAGGTCAGGCGTGGCACCGCGTGGTCAACACCGCGACGCTGGACTATAGAGATGTAGCCGGCACACTCGCCCTGCCCTTGCCCGCGCTGCACGGACCGCATCAGGCCGACAATCTCGCGCTCGCCACCGCGATGCTGCGGCATCAGCGCGTGCTGGCAGTGCCGGCCGCCGCAATGGCGGACGCCGCCAGCCACGCTTTCTGGCCGGCACGGTTGCAGCGTCTCTCGCCTGGGCCGTTGCTTGCCCCACTGCCGGCAAGCGCGCGCGTGTGGCTGGATGGCGGCCACAATCCATCCGCGGGTGCCGCACTGGCGCAGGCACTGCCACAACTCGGCGTAGCAGGTGAGTTGACTCTAATCCTCGGCATGCTCGCCAACAAAGACCCGTCCGGCTTTCTCGAGCCACTTGCTCCGTTGCTCGGGCAAGTGATCGCGATCCCGGTGCCCGATCACGCGTGCCACGCACCGGCTACCCTGGCCGATGAGGCTGCCAAACTGAGGATCCGATCGACAGCCACGGCAGAAAACGTAAGCGCAGCGCTTAAGAAAGCGGGGCAAGCTCTTCAGATTGCTACGCAAAACGACGTTTTGATCGCCGGTTCGCTATACCTCGCGGGGGATGTACTCGCGCACAACCAATAGCTTCCGACCTGACGCAATAAATGCGATTGACTTGCAATAGCGTAGAACCGAGGATGCGCGAACGAGAAGGAGCCGTTCGCGATGACGATCACTGCCACCCTGTCCGCTTTGCCTCATGTCGCGCCTGTGTGCGACCATGCCCGACTCGTGTTGTTCGCCATCCGCCGCATGGGTGCGCACGGCCTCAGCGACGCACGCGCCGCCCATGGCTTCCTCACCGCCTTCGGTGAAGGATTCTGCCGCCCGCTGACGCTGGCGCGTGCGTTGATGGCGGACGTGGCCGCGACATCGTCGATGCCGATCTCGATCGCGCCGTGCTGCTGCTCACGCATGACCGCGTCGGAGCAGGCGCTGCTGACGATCCTCGCGCGCGTAGAACAGGCCCCGGTCAGCGCGTCGTTGCTCATGGCGGACCTGCTCGGGCATCGCCGTGTCGAAGGCGTTCTAGCCAGCGCCGCCGCGCTCGCCGCGGCCTTCGCCGACGAGGGACGCCCGATCAGCGCCTGAGCATCACGCCGCCGCGCTGTCGCGCGCGTCGCCGGCACCCGCGATTCCGGCGCTGCCGACCGATCGGTCGACCAACCCCGACCGGCTCATCCACCAGAACAGCACCACGCCCGGCAACGCGAGGATCGTCGTCAACAGGTAGAAATTGACGTAGCCGAACCGCTCCACCAGCGCCCCCGCCGTCGTGCCGGTCAGCACGCGTCCCACAATGCTTGCCGCGGCCGAGATCAGCGCATATTGGCTGGCCGTGAAGCGCAGATCGGTCAGTGCCGAAAAATAGGCGATCACTGTCACACCACCGATGCCGCTGGCGAAATTCTCGAACCCGATCGCGCCCGCCATCCCCATGTTCGAGTGCCCTGCTGCTGCGAGCGCCGCGAAGCTCAAGTTCGACACGGCCATCAGCACGAGGCTGACGAGCACCGACCGCTTCATCCCCAATCGCGCATACATGATCCCGCCGACGAACACGCCGGCGAGCAGCGCCCAAAAACCGACGCCGACATCGTACACCGCAATCTCGGTCTTGCTGAACCCGAGGTCGTTGAACAGCAACCGCAGCGTGAGGTTCGCCAGCGTGTCGCCGATCTTGTGAAATAGGATGAACATTAGCACGATAACGGCACCCGGACGGCGGAAAAACTCGGCAAACGGCCCCACGACCGCGCGCGCGAGATCGCCCAGCGGACGACGCCCTGCGACTGCGCGCACCGCCTCGCGGTGGCGTTGCGGCTCGCCCATGATCAATGCGGTGACGACCGCGGGCAAGGCAAAGAGACAGCTCACGAAATAGGCGGTTTCCCAATTCGCCCGATCGGCCACCAGCAACGCCAGCGCGCCCAGCCCGGCCGATCCGATCCGCCAGCCATATTGCCCCATGCCCGCGCCCACACCCAATTGCCGCGGCTCGAGCAATTCGATCCGATAGGCATCGATCACGATGTCGAAGCTCGCCCCCGCGATACCCAGCAGGATTGCGGTGGACGCAGTGTGCGCCAGCGACACGCGCGGGTCGGCCAGGCCCAGGTTGATCGCCGCAGCCATCGTGCACGCTGCCAGCACGATCATCCACGATACACGCTGCCCCAATCGTCCCAGAACCGGCAACCGCACGCCCTCGATCACCCACGCCCACAAAAATTTGAGGTTATACGCCAGGATGACCAAGGCGAAGGCGGTCACGCTTTTCTTCTCGATGCCCGCTTCTGCCAACCGGCTCGCCAGCGTGCTGGTGATCATGGTCAATGCGAAAGCGGACGATATCCCCAGCGCCAGCGAAGCCAGCGGCGCACGCTCGACGTAGGGCCTGATCCCGTCCCACCACGTTCGCCGCCGTGTATCGATCTTGTCCGGCGTCGACGCCATGTCTTGCTCCAGCGTAATGTCGGCCGGACACTAGCGGGAAACGGCTTGGAGGTAAGCCACGATTGCACCCGCCGCGACGCTCCGCTGCATGCAAGATCAACGCGCGCAGAGGCGGATGCTCAACAGCGACGAGCTCGGCACCACCTAAATCAACGTTGGCCATCGCCTACAACAATCCGAGATGGATCATCGGCGTTAATGAGTGTCACGCCGCGGTCGAACGCCGCCTTCACTGGGAAGCGGTCAGGCGATAGGCACGTACAACTCAAAGCCTTGCGGCAAACGCTTGGTAGCCTTGCCCGCCATCGCCGCGTCCACTGCTTCGATCGCGTTGAGCAGGTCGCGCTCAAGAAACGGCTTGGCGAGAAAACCGACCGCTAGCGCGCGCGCCTCGGGCGGACAGGCGCTGGTGACGAACATGACCGGGATCGACCGCTCACTCGCCGCTCGCGCAACCTCTACGCCGCTGCCGTCAGCCAGTTGCACGTCGGCCAGGATCAGGTCGACCTTCTCGGTCGCACTCGCAATTTCACGGCGCGCGTCGGCGACGCGATCGACGGTCGCAATCACCTCATATCCGTGTTCGCGCAGCATCCGTTCGGTGTCGAACGCGATCAGCGGCTCGTCCTCGACGACGAGCAGCCGGGCAATCGATCGCTGCTTTCGTCCGAACAACATGTGTGCGCTTCCATCGTTACGCCCCCACAACGCAAAAGGAAGCTTTCGGTCGCAAATATTTGACAGCATTCGACCATGCGGCGCTAAGGCAGCGCGATGGCCGAAGAACCCGCGATCCCCACGTCCGCGACCCACCGCATCGCCAAGCTGCTCGCCCGCGCCGGCGTCGCCTCGCGCCGCGATGTCGAACGCATGATCGAGGACGGCCGCGTCGCGCTGAACGGCAGCGTGATCGACACGCCCGCCACGCTGCTCGCGACGCTCGACGGCGTCACGGTCGACGGCGTGCCGGTGGCGGAGGCCGAGCCGACACGGCTGTTCCTGTTCCACAAGCCGGCCGGCTACCTGACCGCGGCGCGCGATCCGATGGGCCGCCCGACGATCTACGATCGCCTGCCCGCCGATCTGCCGCGGCTGGTGCCGGTCGGCCGTCTCGACCTCAACACCGAGGGGCTGCTGCTCCTGACGACCGACGGCGAGTTCAAGCGCCAGCTCGAGCTGCCCTCCACCGGCGTGGAGCGCGCCTATCGCGCGCGCGCCTACGGCGATGTGACGCAGGCGCAGCTCGAGGAACTGATCGACGGCGTCGAGATCGACGGCATTCGCTACGGCAGCATCGACGCCAATCTCGAACGCCGCACCGGCGCGAACGTCTGGGTCGAGATGATCCTGACCGAGGGCAAGAACCGCGAGGTCCGCCGCGTGCTCGAACATCTCGGCCTGCAGGTCAGCCGCCTAATCCGCACGCGCTACGGCCCCTTCGTCATGGGCGATCTGCCGGTCGGCGGGATCGGCGAGGTGCGCGGCGCCGACATCGTCGCCTTTCGCCACAGCCTCAAGAACGCGCGCCTCGCGCCCCAACAAGTCGGCACGATCACTGCCACGGCTATTCGTCCCGGCTCGTCCACCCGAGCGACGAGCAGCGCTCAGACCCGTCCCGATGGTGCAACGGCGCGGTCCGACGCGCGCGCGAGTGCCGGGCGCATGCACTCATCGCAAGGCGAAGGCTACGACCCGATCCGCGAACCCACGGTCAGTAACGAGAATCGCAGGCCGACCCGCGGCGCGTTCGGACTACCTTCGGTCCGCGGCAACACCGACGACCGAAGAGCGGGAAGCGGCGTGAGCAACCGCACGGCATCGACCCGTTCTGGCGAGCACGACCGCACGTCACGCACCTCCACCGTCGGCGCGCAACGCCGCGCGGGCGCGTCGCACGGCGTCAACGAACCGGACGGTATCCGCAGCCGGCGCCCGGCTCCGCGCCAAACGCCCGCGCCTCGCGATGCCGCGGACGACTACCAGCCTCGTCCACGTCCCGATCCATCGATACGAGGTGAACGCGGCAGCGATCGCGCCACCTCGCGCAACCGCTCGGGTGCGATCGATCCGACGCACCAGGCACGCCCGTTCCGCAGCCAACCGACCCGCGCCGATCGCGCGTCCACGCCGCGCGGCGACCGCGACGAGCGCTCACGCTCGACCACAGGCCGCACAGGGCCGGAGCGTAGTGGCACATCCCGCTCGGCACCCGGCGAGCGCCCCTCACCGCAACGCGTCAGTCGCGATCAACCGTCGCGTGACGACGCCCGCGGTCGCGCGCAAGCGGCCGAACGCGGCAATCTCGACAGCAAGAGCCGCAAGCCCGCAACCAATCGCGACGACGCGCCAGATGCGCCGCGGCCGCCGCGTCCCGAGCGCAAGCCCGGCTGGGCACGCGCCAAACCGAAGTCTGGTGCGAAACCGGGCACGCGCCCCGGAAAGCCGCGCAAGTGAGGATCATCGCCGGTGACTGGCGCGGTCGCGCGCTGCCCGCGCCCAAGGGCGACACGACCCGCCCGACCGCCGACCGCACGCGCGAAGCGCTGTTCTCAATGCTCGCCAGCCGTGTCGGCAGCTTCGAAGGACTGGCGGTGGCCGATCTGTTCGCGGGCTCGGGCGCGCTCGGGCTGGAGACGCTGTCGCGCGGCGCCGCCTCGTGCCTGTTCGTCGAGCAGGATCGCCCCGCTCTCGACGCGCTGCGCGCCAACATCGCGACGCTCGCCGCCGGCACGCGCGCGACGATACGCGCCGGCTCGGTACTGGCGCTCGGGCCCGCCCCCGCCCCGCTCGATGTGGTGATGATGGACCCGCCTTACGCCTCGGGCGCGGGCGCGGTCGCAGCGGACAAGCTCGCGCGGCTCGGTTGGATCGGCTCCGCGACGTGGCTGACGATCGAAACCGGCCGCGCCGAGCCGGTCGCGCTTGCCGGCTTCACAGTCGATGCGGAGCGCCAGTACGGCCGCGCGCGCCTCACGATCCTGCGACGCGACGCCTGAGCTACACCGCGGGCAGCGTCGCCGGACGCGCCCGCCCTTCGCGCATCAGCAGCAATGCGGCCAAGCTCAGCGTCGACAACACCGCCAGATAACCGCCGACCCACGCCAGCCCGCCGCGCTGCACCAGCCACTGTGCCGCGACCGGCGTCAGCCCGCCGCCGATGATCCCCGCCATGTTGAACGCGAGACTGACGCCGGTGTAGCGCACCCGCGCCGGAAAGAGCCCGGGCAACCATGCCCCGAGCGGCCCGTACACGAACCCCATTACGAACAAGGCGAAGGCGAGACTGGCGAACATCGCCGGGACCGAGCCCGATCCCAGCCCCGGCACCAGCGCGAACCCCGCCACCACCGCACCGACGCAACCCCAGGCGAGCACGTGTCCCGGCGTCGTCCGGTCCGCCCACACGCCCGACAGCGCGATGCCGCCTGCCATGAACAGGATCGCCGTCAATTGCAGCCCCAGGAACGTCTGCGTATCCACGCCCAGCGTCTTGGTCGCGTAACCGAGCGCAAAGGCCGTCGCGATGTAATAGACCGCGAAGCACGCAACTGCGCCGAACGTACCCCCCAGCGCGCATCGCCAGTGATGACGCAACAATTCGCCCATCGGCACCGACGGCGGCGGCCCTTCCTCCACCATCGCAGCAAAAGCAGGCGTTTCGCTGATTTTCAGCCGCACCCACAGCCCCAACCCGACGAGCACCACCGACAACAGGAACGGCACCCGCCATCCCCACGCCATGAACTGCTCGGGCGTCATTACCAACCCGAGCACCAGGAACAGCCCGTTCGCCGCGATGAAGCCGACCGGCGCCCCGAGCTGCGGCACCATGCCGTAGCGCCCACGCTTCCCCGCCGGCGCGTTCTCCACCGCTAGCAACGCCGCCCCGCCCCACTCGCCACCGAGACCGAAGCCCTGGCCGAAGCGCAGCACGCACAACAGGATCGGCGCCAGCAATCCAGCGGTCGCGTAGGTCGGCAGAAACGCGATCAACAATGTCGACCCGCCCATCAGCATCAGGCTCGCGACCAACGTCGACTTGCGCCCGATCCGGTCGCCGTAATGGCCGAACGCCCATGCCCCCACCGGCCGCGCGAAGAACGCCACCGCCAGGCTCGCGTAGGAGGCGAGCAATTGCACCGACGCGTCGCCGCTCGGGAAGAACAACGGCCCGAACACCAGCGACGCGGCCGTCGCGTAGATGTAGAAATCGTAGAACTCGACCGAGGTGCCGACCAGGCTGGCGAGCAGAATGCGGCGGTGCGAGGCGGGACTGGTCATGCCGCGTCATCCAAAGCGCCTAGCCCCGCGTCAACGCACAACATGCCGCCTACCGGCTTTTCCGCGTTCGAGATTGCAGCGCCGGTCACGCAATCGCGCTTGCCTGCAACATCCGCGCAACACATCGCGGCTATGTGACGGACGTCGTCGCTCTCCCCCTGTTGAGCGCTGACGCATGGATCGGGCATTCCCCCTCGCCCGGTTCCTTCCCTGAACTACGGGGCGGCTCCTCGCGGGCCGCCCCGGATTTTACCGGCCCGTGTCGCAATCCGCGCGCGTCAGAACGCGCCGCCCTCCACCAATTGCAGCAGCAGCCAGTAGAGCGCGCCCGACAGCAGCATCGCGACGGGCAGCGTCATCAGCCACGCCGCGGCCAATTGCACCAGCGTGCGCCGCTGCAACCCCATGCCACTCGCCACCGACGCGCCCGCCACACCCGACGACAGGATGTGCGTGGTGGACACGGGCAGGCCGAAGCGATCCGCCGCCAGGATCGTCGCCGCCGCCACCAGTTCGGCGCTGGCGCCCATGCCGTATGTCATGTGTTGCTTGCCGATCTTCTCGCCCACCGTGACGACGATCCGCTTCCACCCGACCATTGTGCCCAGCCCGAGCGCGAGCGCCACCGCCACCTTGACCCACAGCGGAATGTACCGCGTGCCAGCCTCCAGCCGCGCCTGGTAATCCTTCAGCCGGTCGGCTTCGGCCTCGCTCAACCCGGCCTTTGTCGGTTCCTTGGCGATCATCCGCGTTGCGTCGAGGACCAGGTACATGTCATTGCGCAGGTTGGGCGTGGCCGACGCAGGCACGCGGTCGAGCGAGCCGTAGCTCGCCACGCGGCGCGACACGTCCCGCGACAGCGCGATCGCCGCGCCGTAAGCGGCCGGGCTCGTCACCGTGCGCCGCGATACCGCATCGACCAGCACCGCGCGTGCGCGCTCCAGCGGCACCGCAGCCGCCCCGTTGCTCGCCAACACGCGCGATGCCGCAGTCGCGCTGGCGTAAAAGGCCGGTGTCTCGCTCGCGGGCAAGGTGCGGTTGAGCGCATAAGCAGTCGGCGCGCAGCCGATCAGGATCAGCATGATCAGCCCCATGCCCTTCTGCCCGTCGTTCGACCCGTGGCTGAACGACACCGCGGTGCAGGTGAATACCAGCAGCGCGCGGATGCCGCGCGGCGGCGGCGCGTCGCCCTCGGGCGCCTGCATCAGCACCGGGTTACGCGCCACCGCACGCAGCGTGACCAGCATCAGCATCGCCGCGCCGAAGCCGATCAACGGCGCCATCCACAATCCGGTCAGCACCTTGGTCGCCTGGCTCCAATCAACGCCGGCCGTGCCGCCCGGCCCGCGGTGCAGCAGTTGGTTGGCAAGCCCGACGCCCAGCACCGACCCGATCAGCGTGTGGCTCGAAGAATTGGGGAGGCCGACATACCAGGTCGCCAGGTTCCACATGACAGCCGCGAGCAGCAGCGCGAAGATCATCGCGAACCCCGCGCCTGACCCGACGTTCAGGATCAGGTCGAGCGGCAACAAGGTGACGATCGAGTAAGCCACCGCCCCCGACGACAGCATCACGCCCAGGAAGTTGAAGAACCCCGACCACATCACTGCCAGATTGGCCGGCATCGAATTGGTATAGATCACCGTCGCCACCGCATTGGCGGTGTCGTGAAAGCCGTTCACGAACTCGAATCCCAGCGCGATCAGCAGCGCCAGCCCCAGGAACAGGAACACGCCGGTCGCGAGCTGCTCGCCGACTTGCTGCGTGTCGCGAAAGACGCTGACGCCCGCATAGGCGAAACAGGCGACGACCAGCCCAGCGAAGACCAAACGTGCGATCGGATGAGCGGGCCGATCGAGATCGACCGCGCGCGACGATTGCGACGACTCAGTCGGCGCGACGAGGGTGCTTGCCATGCCGTCACCCCTGTTCCCGCCGCGTGACGTTTTGATGACTCGGGTTGCCGCAGCCTCGTTTCGGGACGGCTGAGGCGCGGGGCGCGGGGCGCGACGCGACGGTGTGCCAAACGTCGTCAAGTGGATCGCTGAAAACCAACACCGCCGATCATCTAGCCTCTCGATCACTCCTTCGACCGTTTCGCCTTTGTTCTCGCGGATTGCGCCGCCCGGCAACCCTGCCTACGTGCAGTGGCGTGACCGATACCCAGCTAGCCTCGCCGCCGTACCTCGCCAGCCTCAACGAACCGCAGCGCGATGCCGTGCTCACCACCGACGGCCCGGTGCTCGTCCTCGCGGGTGCCGGCACCGGCAAGACCGCAGCGCTGACTGCCCGGCTCGCGCACCTGCTCTACACCCGCCGCGCCTGGCCGTCGGAGATCCTCTCGGTCACCTTCACCAACAAGGCCGCGCGTGAGATGCGCGAGCGGGTCGGGCGGCTCGTCGGCGACGCGGTCGAGGGGATGCCGTGGCTCGGCACCTTCCACGCGATCGGCGCCAAGATGCTGCGCCGCCACGCCGAGCTCGTTGGGCTGCAATCCAACTTCACCATCCTCGACACCGACGATCAACTCCGCCTGTTAAAACAGTTGATCGTCGCCGCCGACATCGACGAGAAACGCTTTCCCGCGCGCAGCCTCGCCGGGTTGATCGACGAGTGGAAGAACAAGGGCCTGACCCCGCGCGAGGTCGACGCCGGCGAGAGCGAGCGCTACGCCAACGGCCGCGGCGGCGAATTGTACGAACAATATCAATCGCGATTGAAGGCGGTGAACGCCTGCGATTTCGGCGACCTGCTGCTCCACGTCCTCACCATTCTGAAAAGCAATCGCGAGGTGCTGGAGCAATATCAGCAGCGCTTCCGCTACATCATGGTGGACGAATATCAGGACACCAACTCGGTCCAGTACCTCTGGCTGCGCCTGTTGGCGCAGGAGCGCCGCAACATCTGCTGCGTCGGTGACGACGACCAGTCGATCTATTCGTGGCGCGGCGCGCAGGTCGAGAATATCCTCAAGTTCGAGAAGGACTTTCCCGGCGCGAAGGTGATCCGGCTCGAACAGAATTACCGCTCCACCCCGCACATCCTCGGTGCCGCCTCGGGCGTCATCGCCAACAACGGCGGCCGGCTCGGCAAGCAATTGTGGACCGAGCTCGACGCGGGCGAGAAGGTCCGCGTCATCGGTGTGTGGGACGGGCCAGAGGAGGCGCGGCGCGTCTCCGACGAGGTCGAGGCGTGCCAGCGCGCGGGCAAGAGCCTCGACGACGTCGCCATTCTCGTGCGCGCGCAGCACCAGACGCGCGAGTTCGAGGACCGCTTCATCTCGGTTGGCCTGCCCTACCGCATCGTCGGCGGCTTCCGCTTCTACGAGCGCGCCGAGATCCGCGACGCGCTTGCTTACCTACGCATCGTCAACCAGCCCGCCGACGACCTCGCGTTCGAGCGGATCGTCAACGTGCCCAAGCGTGGTCTGGGCGACAAGGCGGTGGCGAAGCTCCACCAGCTCGCGCGTGCCGAGGGACTGCCTCTGAGTCTCGCCGCCGCACGCATCCTCGACAGCGACGAGCTGACGCCGCAGGCACGCAAGTCGCTCGGCCGTTTCGTCGGCGACGTCGCGCGCTGGCGCGACATGGCGCGCGACCTGCCGCATCCCGAACTCGCGCGGCAGTTGCTCGACGAGAGCGGCTACACCGCGATGCTCCAGGCCGAGAAGACGACCGAGGCGGCCGGGCGACTGGAGAACCTGTCCGAGCTCGTCCGCGCGATGGAGGAGTATGAGAACCTCGGCGCGTTCCTCGAACACGTCAGCCTCGTCATGGACAATGAGGCGACGCGCGAGGACCCCAAGATCACGATCATGACGATCCACGCCGCCAAGGGGCTGGAATATGACACCGTGTTCCTCGTCGGCTGGGAGGAAGGGCTGTTCCCGTCGCAGCGCGCGCTCGACGAGGGTGGCACGCGTAGCCTGGAGGAAGAGCGGCGCCTGGCTTACGTCGCGATCACGCGCGCGCGCCGCCGCGCGGTCATCTTCCACGCCGCCAATCGCCGCATCTACGGCCAATGGACCAGCTCGATCCCATCCCGCTTCGTCGGCGAACTGCCGCAGGATCACATCGACAGCAAAACCACGATGTCGGGCGGCGAGAGCTTGTGGCGCGCCAACTGGACCGAGCGCGCCGATCCGTTCGCCGACGTGTCGCGCGGCACCGGCCGCGGCCCCGGCTGGCAGCGCGCGGCCGGCACGCTCAACGGCAAGCCCGGCGGCGAATGGACCAGCCGCACCTTCACGCGCGAGCCCGCCCGCGTGGTGGAGAGCCGCGCCAGTGCGGTCAGCATCGGTAACAAAGGCCGCGGTGACCTGTCGCTCGGCCAGCGCGTGTTCCACCAGAAGTTCGGCTACGGCGCGATCGCGGAGATCGAGGGTAACAAGCTCGAGATCGATTTCGAGCAGGCCGGGCGCAAGCGCGTTATGGACAGCTTCGTCACGCCGAGCTGACGACCGCGGTCATCCCGGGCTCGGCCTGGGATCCCGCTTCTTCCTGTCCTACAAACCTCCTGACCGTTAAGTCTCGCCGCAACCTAAATCGGCCACGGAGGTGCATAGAATGGTCGGCGTCGACGACGCGCGTTGGTGTGACCTTTGTGTGACCTTCCGCGTTGTCGAGGGCGGAGGTGCCCATGTCCGAGACTGCCGAGAAGTCCGATCCCGAGCTGTGGGAGAAGGTAAAGGACGAGATCACCGCCGGCGCAAAGGGCGGCAAGAAAGGCCAATGGTCCGCGCGCAAGGCGCAGATGGCGGTGCAGGAGTATAAGAAGCGCGGCGGCGGCTACGTCGGCGAGCCGGACGAGCACAACTCACTCCACGAATGGACCGAGGAGGATTGGGGCACCAAGTCGGGAAAGGAGAGCGGCAAAACCGGCGAGCGCTACCTGCCCAAGGAAGCCCGCGAGAAGCTGAGCGACGAGGAATATAAGCGCACCACCGCGAAGAAGCGCGCCGACACCAAGAAGGGCAAGCAATTCTCTGCGCAACCAAAGGACGTAGCCGATAAGACCCGGGCAGCGCGCGACCACCGCAGCAAAGCCGATCTCTACGCCGAGGCCAAGAGGCGCGACATTCCAGGTCGCTCAAAGATGTCGAAGGACGAGCTGCTCAGCGCGCTGACTTGAGCCGCACCGCCCCACTCGCCCACAGCGCCCACCAGATGATCAGCGGCTGCAGCGCGAGCCGCGGCGCGTGGTACCAGATCGGCAGGCCCGTTCCGCTAGACAGGTCCTGGATCGCGTGCTGCACGTTCGCCGGCCACACGCACAAGGCATAAGCCGCGAGCGCCCACCCTGCCGCTCGTCGCCAGCGATGGGTCATCAACGCCGTCGCGCCAACCAGCTCACACACACCGGTCGCGATCACGACCATGCGCGGCTGCGGCACCCAGGCCGGTACGATCCGCACCATCGCCGCGGTGAAGTACAAGTGTCCGACGCCCGCTAGCGCGTAGAAGCCGGCGAGCAGCCAGCGCCCCACCCGCCGGCCGCGAGCCTCATTCACTGCTCAATCGCGAGCAGCGTCACCCCATCGTACTTCGCATCCTTCGGCTGGAACAGCTCGCTTGCCGCAAACCGACGCGGGGTCACGCGCAAACCACTCAGCCCGGTCAGCTTGAACGCCCCGATCTTCGCTTCACGCGGCGGCTGACCGTCACGCTCCAGCGTCAACGCGTCCAGGTAGATCTCGCCATGCTTGGTGTAGACGATGTGCGGCGCGAGCGTGACGGTTCCGCGATTGTAGCTGGCTGCGATCGCCTGCTGCTTGACGATCGCCTCGAATACGAGCGGTACGGTATCGGGAACAGCCGCGGCGGGTCGATCCTCAGTCATGGTCAACGTCATTCACCTGTCATAACCGCATCTGCTGCGATGCAGCAATAACGGCCTGCGAAACGGCTGGTTTCCGCCTGCCATCGCAGCGAGCGTCATTTCGTCGCGTCCGGTCCAAACAGCTTCTGCCCGAAATACGTCATCTGCAACGCATTCAACCGCGCACCCTGCTCGATGTCGGCATCGCCCGAGTGACCACCGGCGGTGTCCTCGTAGAACAGGTACGGCAGCCCATATTCCTTCATTCGCGCAGCAAACTTACGTGCGTGCTGCGGTCCGACGCGGTCGTCCTTGGTCGTCGTCCAGATATAAGGCTCGGGGTAGTTCACTCCGCGCTTGAGGTTCTGGTAAGGCGAGATCTTCTCGAGGAATGCACGCTCCTCCGGCACGCTGACGCTGCCATACTCGTCAACCCACGACGCGCCCGCCGCAATCCCTTCATAGCGGATCATGTCGAGCAGCGGCACCTGGATCGCCACTGCCTTCCACAACTCCGGGTGCTGATTGAACTCGACTCCCATCAGCAATCCGCCGTTCGATCCACCGTAGATGCCGAGCTTGGCCGGGCTGGTCAGCCGCCGCGCGAACAGATCGCGCGCGACCGCGGCAAAGTCGTCGTAAATGATCTGCCGCTTGGTCTTGCGCCCCGCGTCGTGCCACGCCGGCCCGAACTCACCGCCTCCGCGAATGTTGGCGAGCACGTAGGCGCCGCCGCGCTCCAGCCACAGCTTGCCGGTGACCGCAGCGTAGCTCGGCGTCATCGACGCCTGAAAGCCGCCATAAGCGGTCATCAGCGTCGGCGTGCTGCCATCCAGTCCCGCATCCTTCGCGTGCACGACGAAGTACGGCACCTTGGTGCCGTCGCTCGACACGGCTTCGAACTGCTCGGACACCAGCTTCGTTGCGTCGAAGCGCGCGGGCAGAGCCTTCACCTGTCTAGGCGCCACGCCTTCGCCTGCCGCGACCGACCACAAGGTCGTCGGCTGAAGAAAGCTGGTGACGCTCAAATATGCATCGTCGCCGTGTTCGGTTGCACTTACCACACCGACCGAGGCATTGTCGGGTAGTGCGAGCTGGCGTTGCGTCCATCCTTTAGCGCCGGGCGTAAACACCAGGGCACGTCCGCGCACATTGTCGTAGATGCTGGCGATCACATGCCCGCGTGTGGTGGTCACGCGGTCGACCGACTGCCGCGCGCTTGGCGCGAACACCAACGTCGGCGTGAAATGCCCCTTCACGACATTTGCCAGCGGCGCGGACGCGATCGCCCCAGCTGGGATCGCACCCCATGGATCGCTGGTCTCGAAGATCACATGTCCGTCGACCATGCCCGTCGCAAAGGTGCGCGCCGGTACGTCGAGCCGAACCAACTTGCCGTCATGCTCGATCAACGTCTCGCCGCCGAAGAAGGTGGGACGGCGCTGGACCAGCACGGCCTCGTTGCCCGCGCCATCCTGCAACACCATGCCGTAGGTACCGAGCTGATCCTCGCGCTTCCCGCGATAAACTTCTTCCGCCTGGGCAAGTGATTGTCCCCGCCGCAATCGCTTGACCACGAACGGATAGCCCGAGTCGGTCATCGTGCCCGCGCCCCAATCGCGGGACACGAGCAGCGTGTCGGCGTCGATCCAGTCGGCTCCCTGCTTGGAGGTCGGCAACACGAAGCCACCAGCCACGAACGCGCCTGTTTCCAGGTCGAACTCGCGGTATGTCACCGCATCCTCGCCGCCCTCGGACAATGCCACCAGGCAACGGCGCTCGTCGGGTTCGAGGCAGGTCAGCCCCTTCCACACCCACTTCTTGTTCTCGGCACCGCTCAGCGCATCAAGGTCGAGCGCGACGGTCCACGCCGGTGCGGCCTGCGCATAGCTCTCCTTGCTCGTCCAGCGCAGCACGCCTTGCGGGTGATCGGCGTCGCGCCAGAAGTTGTAGATGCGCCCGCGCAACTGCATCGGCATGGCGATGCGGTCCTTTGCCGAGGCAATCGCCAGCGCTTCGGCATAGAACTGGCTGTAGCGCAGATCGTTTTGCAGGCGCGGCAGCGTTCGTGCGTTCTCGGCTGCTACCCAGGCGAGCGGTTCGGCCCCGTCCTTGTCCTCCAGCCAGATGTATGGATCATCGCTCTGAGAGGCGGCTCGCGTAGCCTCGGCGGTGGCAGTGTTGGTCATCGCCCTGTTGTGGGTGGCCGCCTGTGCTCCCGCAACCAGTGCCAGCGCTACAAGGATCATTCGTCTGCTCCGTACAACGATCCACGTTCTGTGACGGGGCTGGCGCGACAGCACAATGGATCATGGAATGTGCTCGCACCCACCCAGACAATAAGTCAGCAGGTTACCTCAGTTTGCGCCACCGATCCTGTAATCGGGTGGATCAACTATCCGGCACGTAGTCCGGCCCACGCCAGCCACAGCCACCCCGCAATCAGCAGTGTGCCGCCGATCGGCGTGATCGCGCCGAACCAGCGCGGCGCACCCAAAGCCATCAGGTACAATGTTCCGGCGAAGATGGCCGCTCCAACGACGAACAACCAAGCTGGTCCACGCGCGTCGAGACGCAACGCTACCAGCGCGGCGATAGCGTGGATCAGCTGATATTGACCGCCCGTGCGCAACCACTCGGCAGCATCGCCGCTGGCGCCGTGCGCCCCGAACGCACCCGCGCCTACCGCCAGCGCGCCGGACAGACTCGCGAGCATCATCAACCAGTTCATGTCGTCGCTCCGGTGCCTTGGCTGATCGGCGCGTCACGCTCTGATTGCGTGATGATACGCTCACGTGCCGCGCGAATGTCGCCCGCTTCGATCTGCAACCGCAGCCGTTCACGATCACGTACTCGGTACATGTCCTCGGCGCGGTCGATCTCCTCGTTGGAGATGTGCAACCCTTGCATCGCCGCGCGCGCCATCTTGATCGCCGACTCGAGCACCTCGCGCACGACGTACCGCGCGGCACCGTTCTTGAGCTTGATCAACGCGCGGCGATCGAAGGCACGCACGTACACAGATGCGTGTGGAAACGCTTCGTGCACGCTTTCGAGCCACTCGGCGTCGATCTGATCGCCATCCACGCAGAACAGGATCAGTTCGGCCTCGCTTGCTCCCGCCTGACGCAGCAGATCCAGGCGTGTTCCGTCGCCGAAATAGACCTTGGCGCCGAACTCCGCCGCGATGTCGATCATCTCGATGTCGCGGTCGATCAGCGTCACTGGCACGCCGCTGGCGATCAACATCTGTGCCACCGTCTGACCGAACCGGCCATACCCTACGACCAGCGCGTTGGCACCGTCGGCCCGCGGACCGTCACGCTCGCCGTGGCTGTCGATCGGCGCCTCGCCGAAGCGCCTCGTCGCCATCATCAGAAACGGCGTGCTCGCCATCGACAAGGTGATGATCGCGCCGAACACGCTCGCCGCCTCCGGTGCGATCAGGAAGCCGTTCTGCGCCTGCGTCAGCAGCACGAAGCCGAACTCGCCGCCCTGGCTCAGCAACAGACCAAGCGCGAGCGCCTGCCGCCACTGCATGCCGAAGACGCGCCCGATCGCGAAGATGACCAGCGCCTTGGTCGCGATCAGCGCGCCTGCCATGCCGACGACGAACAACGGACGCTCGGCGATCGTCGCGAGATCGAGCATCATGCCGACGGCGAGGAAGAACAGCCCGAGCAGGATCGAACGGAACGGCTCGATGTCGGTCTCGAGTTCGTGTCGGTACGGGCTGTCCGCCAGCATCACGCCGGCGACGAACGCACCCAGCGCAGTCGACAACCCCAGCAACTCCATTAACGCCGCCGACGCAATCACCGTGAACAATGCCGCGAACACGAACAACTCACGCTCGCCGTGATTGCCGATCCAGCGGAACAACGGCGTCAACACGAAGCGTCCGGCGGCGATCAGGCCACCGATCGCCAGGATCGTGTATAATCCCAGCATCCAACCCGACGGCCCCGTCGCCTGCGCGGGGTTGCGGCTCATCGCGGCAATGATGGTGATCATCGGAATGATCGACAGGTCCTGGAACAACAGGATCGAGAACGCCCGCTCACCGAACGGCGTGCGTAGTCGCCCCGCCGATTGCAGCATCGGCAGCACCTGCGCGGTCGACGACAAGGCGAGCGGCATCCCGAGCGCGAGCGCCGCAGCGATCGAGAAATGCGCGACGAACGCGAGGATCGCCGTGATCGCCGCGCCACAAGCCAGGACCTGCAGCGCCCCGAGCGCGAAGATATCCTCTTTCAGCCGCCACAACTTGGCGGGGCTCAGCTCCAGTCCGACAATGAACAGCAGCATGGTGATACCGAGCTCGGCGAAACCCAATTTGGCCTCGGCATCGCCTACCAGCCCCAACACGTGCGGCCCGACTGTCGCTCCCGCGACCAAATAGCCGAGCGTCGCGCCCAACCCGAGCCGGCGGAACAGGAGTACGAAGGCGAGCGCGAAACCCAGCAGAACGAAGCCGTCTCGCAGCAACGAGCCGCCTGCCGCATGCTCCATCAATCGGCATCCTTCGCGCTGGTCGCGGCCGCTGCCGCCGCTTCAGCCGCGGCCTCGAACGCGAGCCGGATCGATGGGTGACGCGCCGTCAGCTTCAAACCGGGTGTGAAGATGTCGATCCCAGGCCAATCGGGTATCGGCCCGGTTCCTGCGAGCCAGTCGGTGAGCTCATCACGCGCGCGCGCCAACTCCGCCGGCGTGCGCCCGACGACGTGCTGCGCCATCAGCGTCGACGATGCCTGCCCGAGCAGGCACGCCCGCACCAGCGTGCCCACCTGCTCAACGCGGCCGTCCTCGCCCAGCGCCAGGTCGACGGTGACGCGACTGCCGCAGATCGGCGACCGTCGCTCGGCCGAGGCCGCGCCGTCAGCCAGACGCTCCGGATACGGATTGCCGAGCGCCAGCGCTGAAATCTCGGGCGTGTAGAGGTCGAGGCTCACGAAGCATTGCCTTCATCGGACGGTTGCACAGGTTGAAAGCGCGGAGCGAACAACGGCTTGCCGCGTCGGCGGCGGTCGACCACGTCGGCAATCGACGCACTGGTCGCGCTCAGCAGCGGGTAGGTACGTGCCTGTACGATCCAGCCCGGCCGCCGCGAGGGACCGCCGCCGAGCAGATCGAGTACCAGCACGACCAGCAGGAACACCAGGCTGGCGAAGATCAAGCCTTTCAGCGCACCGAAGCCGAACCCGAGCGACCGGTCAATCGGTCCGAGCACCGATGTCCGCGTTCGCGCACTGACCGCATTAACGACGATACGGCTGAGCAAGTAGGTGCCGCCGGTCAGGATCGCGAACGCCAGGATCGTCGCACCCGATGCGGTGCCGATCGTCGGCGCTAACGTGCGCGACAGCGGCAGGTGGAAGATCTTGAGCGCGAAGATCATCGCAACCCACGCAAACAGCGCGAGCACTTCCGCCACGAAGCCGCGCTTCGCACCGAGCAGCGCTGTGGCCGCCACCAGCAGCAGCACCGCGATATCAAGACCGTGAAGGTTCATCACCTGTTAGATACGGCCTGCGCGTGCCACGCGCTAGATAGCGCCGAGGCTGCACTATCCGCGCCCGAGCATGTGGTCGACGAAGCTGGCGAGATTGCGAAAACTCGACAGCCGCACCGAAGCGGCGTCGGTCACGCCCGTCGGCACCATCGCGCGGGTGAACCCTAGCTTGCCCGCTTCCTTCAACCGCAACGGCGCGTGCGCAACCGGTCGGATCTCGCCTGACAAGGCGATTTCACCGAAGGCGACCCCGTCGGAGGCGACCGGCCGTTCACTCAACGCCGAAATGAGCGCGGCCGCGACCGCCAGATCGGCGGCCGGATCCTGCACGCGATAGCCGCCGGCGACGTTCAGATAAACTTCGCAGGTCGAGAAGCTCAGCCCGCAGCGCGCTTCCAGCACCGCCAGGATCATCGCCAAGCGCCCCGAGTCCCAACCGACCACCGCGCGCCGCGGCGTCGCCCCGCTCGCCAGCCGTACCACCAGCGCCTGTATTTCGACCAGCACCGGCCGCGTGCCCTCCAGCGCGGGAAACACGATTGATCCCGTCACGCTCTCGTCGCGCTGGGTCAGGAACAGGCTGGAAGGATTGGCCACCTCGACCAGCCCCTCGCCCGCCATGGCGAACACGCCGATCTCGTCGGTGCCGCCGAAGCGGTTCTTGATCGCGCGCAGGATACGATATTGATGGCTGCGCTCCCCCTCGAAGCTCAGCACGGTGTCGACCATATGCTCCAGCACCCGCGGTCCGGCGATCGAACCGTCCTTGGTCACGTGGCCGACCAGGATCACCGCAGTGCCGCGTTCCTTGGCGAAACGGATCAACTCCTGCGCGGTCGCGCGTACCTGGCTGACCGTGCCCGGCGCGCCTTCGATCAGGTCGGAATGCATCGTCTGGATCGAGTCGATCACCAGCAGTGCCGGCGACGTTCCCTGACCAAGCGTCGTTAAGATGTCGCGCGTCGACGTGGCGGCGGCGAGCTGCACCGGCGCGTCACCCAGTCCCAGTCGCTGCGCGCGCAATCGCACCTGGTCGGCCGCTTCCTCACCTGACACATAAGCCACGTTGCGCCCCGCACGCGCCAGTCGCGCCGCGGCCTGCAACAGCAGCGTCGACTTGCCCACCCCCGGATCGCCTCCGATCAAGGTGGCGGAGCCGGCCACCAACCCGCCACCGAGCGCTCGGTCAAATTCTGGTATGCCGAAGGTCATCCGTTCAGGCAGCGCGATCTCGGCATCGAGCGCTACCAGCGTCAATGCACGCCCGCCGGATTGCAGATTATGCTTGGCCTGGAAGGGTGTAACGACCGCTGACGCTTCCTCGACCAGCGTGTTCCACTCATTGCAATCGGCGCATTGTCCCTGCCATCGGTGCGACACCGACCCGCAGGACTGACAAACGTAACGTCGCTGTGCTTTTGCCATGCCCGTAGCCTAGCACAATGAGAACGATAGGGGAACGTTGGGGTGTAGCGCAGGCAGTTGCAGAGCGGATCGGAAGCCTAATCGGCTGAGCAACGGGGGCACGCCGTTCATCTGCCAGTCGGAACCCGTTCGTTACGGTCACGTTTCTCAATCGATATCAACCGCGTGAGAGCAGAACATGAAGCGTTACGAGTTATTCGCCGCCGTCGCGGCAGCTGGCCTGATCCCGTCGGTCGCCTCGGCCCAAACCGCCCCGACGACCGCACCCGCAGGTGCGCAGGCATCCGCAACGGCGAGCGTGGCGACCGGTGCCACCGTGTACGACACCAGCGGCGGTGTCGTGGGAACGGTTGCGAGCACCGACGGCACGAATGCTGTGATCGACACCGGCACCAACAAGGCCGCAGTGCCGCTCACCTCGCTCGGCAAGGGTGCACAGGGCCCCGTGTTGGCGATGACGAAGGCGCAGCTCGACGCCGCCGCGGGTGCACAGCAGCAGCAGGCGAGTGCCGCCTTCCGCTCACAACTCGTCACCGGTGCGAGCGTCTACGGCTCGGGCGGGACGAAGCTCGGCACGATCAAGGCAGTCGACACGAGCATGGTGACGCTGACCACCGACAAGGGTGACGCCAAGCTGCCGATCGCCGGCTTCGGTCCGGGGCCGCAGGGCGTCACGATCGGAATGACCGCAGCGCAGCTGTCCGCAGCGATGGGTGCCGGGACACCGGGCGACAGCGCAGACGCGTCGGCCACCACCACCGGTGACGCCGCGACCTCGACGCCGGGGACGAATGACAATGCGTCGACCACGCCGCCGGGCGCCACGACGAGCACGACCAAGAAGATCAAGCCGCGTAAGTAAACTGACGGGTCTGCCTGCCACGTGCAGGCGGACCATCAACGTCCGCTACGCGGTACGTAGCACAGCGCGAAGGGCGTCGAGTGCCTCCTGCGCCTTGTTTGCATCGGGGCCGCCGCCTTGGGCCATATCAGGCCTACCGCCGCCGCCTTGTCCCCCCAAAGCCTGAACTCCGACCTTGACCAGATCGACCGCATTGATGCGCGCGGTCAGGTCGGATGTTACCCCGACCGCAATGGTCGCTTTGCCGTCGTTCACCGCCACGATGGCGACCACGCCAGAGCCGAGCTGCCGCCGCGCATCGTCGACCGCACCGCGCAAGCCCTTGGCCTCGAA
This sequence comes from Sphingomonas hominis, assembly GCF_013328205.1. Classification (GTDB taxonomy): domain Bacteria; phylum Pseudomonadota; class Alphaproteobacteria; order Sphingomonadales; family Sphingomonadaceae; genus Sphingomonas; species Sphingomonas hominis. The sequence continues at coordinate 987,260 of NZ_JABULH010000001.1, forward strand.
CCCGTCGAGCACCTGCGCGACGAACGCGACGTCGCCGACCATCTCGGGCCCGGCCGCATCCTTCGCCCCTCCGCCGAGCGCCAGCGCCTTCTTCGCCTCGGCCAATTCGCGCTCGAGCCGCCGGCGCTCATCGAGCAGCGCCGCGATACGTGCGGGCACTTCGTCGGGTGTCGACCGCAGCGTCGCGGCCGCGTCACGCAGCTTCTCGTCGCGCGCGCTCAGATATTGCCGTGCGGCCTCACCGGTCAGCGCTTCGACGCGGCGAACACCCGACGAGACCGCACTCTCGCCGACGACCTTGAACAGGCCGATGTCACCGAGTGCCCGCGCGTGCGTACCGCCGCACAGCTCGATCGAGTAGGTTTTCCCATCGTCGCCCGTGCCCATCGACACGACGCGCACCTCGTCACCATATTTTTCACCAAACAACGCCATCGCGCCCATCGCGATCGCCTCGTCCGGGGTCATCAGCCGCGTCTCGACGTTCCCGTTGCCGCGGATCTGCGCGTTCACCGCCGCCTCGACGTCGGCCAGCTCGGCCGGCGCCATCGCGGTCGCGTGCGACACGTCGAAGCGCAGACGGTCGGGTGCGACCAGACTGCCTTTCTGCGCAACATGAGAGCCAAGCCGCGTCCGCAGCGCCTCGTGCAGCAAGTGCGTGGCGGAGTGGTTGGCGCGAATCGCGTCACGACGCCGCACGTCGATGGCGAGGCGAACGGTGTCGCCGACCTTGAGGCCGCCCGTCTCTACCCGTGTGTGGTGGACGAACAGCTTGCCGAGTTGCTTCGACGTGTCCGTCACCGTGGCGGCGAGGCCCGCCCCGCTCGACAGTGTGCCCGCATCGCCGACCTGTCCGCCGCTCTCACCGTAGAACGGAGTCTGGTTGACGATCACGTCGACCTGCTCGCCCGCGTCCGCCTGCTCGACGCGCTGCCCGTCCTTCACGAGCGCGAGCACGACACCTTCGCCGCTATCGCTCGAGTAGCCGGTAAACTCGGTCGCGCCGACTTCCTCGACCAGGTCGAACCACAATTCGTCTGACGCCTTCGCGCCTGAGCCCTTCCACGCGGCGCGCGCGGCGCGCTTCTGCTCGGCCATCGCACTGTCGAAGCCGACGCGGTCGACCTGCAACCCCTGCGCCCGCAACGCGTCCTCGGTCAGGTCGTACGGGAAGCCGAACGTGTCATAGAGCTTGAACGCGGTCTCGCCCGCCAGCGTGTCGCCCTGCCCCATGCCGGCCGTCGCTTCGTCAAGCAGCCGCAGCCCCTTGTCGAGCGTCTTGCGGAAGCGTGTTTCCTCCTGCCGCAATGTCGCCTCGATCAAAGGCTGCGCTCGGACGAGCTCAGGGTAAGCCGCACCCATTTCGGCGACCAGCGCCGGGACGAGCCGATGCATCAGCGGCTCTTTTGCGCCGAGCAGATGCGCGTGGCGCATCGCGCGGCGCATGATCCGGCGCAGCACGTAGCCGCGACCCTCGTTCGCGGGCAGCACGCCGTCGGCGACCAGGAAGCCCGAGCAGCGCAGGTGATCGGCGATAACGCGGTGGCTCGCCTGATTATTGCCGCTCGTGACAGTGTGCGTCAGCGCGCCCGACGCTGCAATCAGCGCCTTGAACGTGTCGGTGTCGTAATTGTCGTGCACGCCCTGCATCACCGCGGCGACGCGCTCCAGCCCCATGCCGGTGTCGATCGACGGCCGCGGTAGATCGCCGGTGATCTGGTCGGCTTCCTGCATGAACTGCATAAAGACGAGGTTCCAGATTTCGACGAAGCGGTCGCCGTCCTCGTCCTGGCTACCGGGAGGGCCGCCCGCGATGTGATCGCCGTGATCGTAGAAGATCTCGGAACACGGACCGCACGGCCCGTCCGATCCCATCGCCCAGAAATTGTCCTTGGTCGCGATACGGATGATGCGATGGTCGGGCAGCCCGGCAATCTTCTTCCACAGCTCGAACGCCTGATCGTCGGTGTGGTAGACGGTCGCGGTCAGCTTGTCCGCGGGCAGCCCCCATTCTTTCGTCAGCAGCGTCCACGCATGAGTGATCGCCTGTTCCTTGAAGTAATCGCCGAACGAGAAATTACCCAGCATTTCGAAGAAGGTATGGTGCCGCGCGGTATAGCCGACATTGTCGAGATCGTTATGCTTGCCTCCCGCCCGCACGCATTTCTGCGAACTGGTCGCGGTCGAGTAGGGCCCCGACTCCAGCCCGGTAAACACGTTCTTGAACGGCACCATGCCGGCGTTGACGAACATCAGCGTCGGGTCGTTCTGCGGCACCAACGGTGCGGACGGCACGATCTGGTGGCCGTTGGCGCCGAAATAATCGAGGAAGCTGCGACGGAGGTCGTTTGTCGAGGTCATGACCAGCGACTTAATGAGGAGAAAGCGCGCTGCCTAGCGCTTCGTCGCTGCTGCAACGACGCGCTGCGGCGTCAACCCCGCCCGGCCGCGTCGCTGACGGCCACGCGGCCCAGCGCGCCGGCGAGCGCGGCGTGCCGTTTCGACACGATCTCGCCGTACAAGGCGTGATCGGCACGATCGAGGTCGAGCCGCAGCGTTGCCGCATCGAGCGACAGGCGCGATCGCCGCAACGGATCCGCGACGCCGCCGCTCAAGCGCTGACCCAGCCGGATCGCCAACCCCCATGTCGCGGCACGGCGCAACGCCGCTTCCGACGCCAATCGACCGAGCGGGTCGGGGCTCTGCATCGTACCGCCCATCGCGGTCCACAACGCCTGCGCCAGCATCGCCCGCCCGCGCCCGTCGATGCCGACCCAATTGCCGTGCAATGCGATTTCGAGGCCGCGCTCAGCGCGAAACTCGGGGTTCGCGCGCCAGCCGACATCGGCCAATTGGCAAGCGGCATTGCGCAAACGCGCCTCGGCCGGCTTGTCCTCACCGAACAAGGGCGTGATCCAGCGATCGAGCAGGTCGCCGTGCTCCGGAAAACGCCCGGACATGTGGCCCTCGTCGCGGGTCGCGACGATCAACGCGTCCTCCGCGCGATCCTCCGCGCTCAGTTCCTGGAACAGCAATCCTTCACGCAACCCGAAAGCGGACACGATCGTACCACTGCTTTTCAAATGCTTGAGCAGCACCGACAGCAACGCGGCGGCATCGGCCAGTGTCGGTATACGCCCGCTCGACAGCCCAGGCACCTCCTTCAACTGCGGCTTACCGACATGCGACAAGGTGCGGCGCAGGCTGGCGATCGTACCGGGCGACATCGCATATTGGTGAATGATCGGCAGCGGATAACGCGCACGGTGCATCGCCAGCCGCGCCAGGCCACGCCACGACCCGCCAACGAGGTAGAAAGGCAGGTTCTTGCCCGCACCGATCCACCCTGCCTCATGCAGCATCGACTCGACGTGTCGGTCGAGCCGACCCCGTTGACGCAAGGGGGCAAGGCGCAGCACGCCGAGTGGAAAGGACGCGCGCTCGGCGAGTTCGCCGCGACGAACCCGAACCAGTTCAAGACTACCACCGCCCAGATCGCCGACGATGCCGTCGGCACCCGGTATGCCGGACAGGACGCCGAAGCCTGCAGCCGCGGCCTCCTCCTCCCCCGACAGGATCTCGACGGTCAGCCCCGCTTCCTCCGCAACCGCGATCAGCGCGCGGCCGTTCCTGGCATCGCGCACCGCGGCGGTCGCGACCGTGCGCACACGCGTCACCTCCATCGCGCGCGCGAGCGCGGCGAAGCGGTGAAGCGCGGTGCGCGCAGCGGCCATTGCCTCCGCATCGATCGTTCCCGTCGCCGCCAGGCTGCGACCGAGGCCGGCAAGCACCTTTTCGTTGAACAACGGCGTCGGCAGCCGTGCCGGCCCTTGGTAGACGACAAGGCGGATCGAATTGGAGCCGATATCGATGATCGCGGTGCGCGGCGTGTCGGCACTGGGTGCCGCGGGACCAGCCTTCACGAACGACGCCGCAGCTTGAGCGTCGGCACCTCGCCGCCTTCCTCCAGTGCAGCGCCCCGCCCTGATAGCGAGGGGTTGGTCATGAAATATCGATGCAAATTGAACGGACGATCACCCGCGGACACGCGCACGTAACTGCCGTCCGCCTGCAATTCCCAACTCTGTTCGTTGTCGATCAGATTGGCGACCATCACCTGATCGAGCACCTGATCGTGCACCGTCTCATTCTCGATCGGCAGCAGATATTCGACGCGGCGGTCGAAGTTGCGCGGCATCCAGTCGGCGGAGGATATGTAGATGCGCGCGCCGTCATTCGGCAGGGCCGCGCCGTTTCCGAACACCGCGATCCGGCTGTGTTCCAAGAAGCGACCGACGATCGATTTAACGCGGATGTTGTCGGACAGGCCGACGACGCCCGGGCGCAGGCAGCAGATGCCACGGATGATCAATTCGATCTCGACGCCCGCGCCGCTGGCTTCGTAGAGTTTCTCGATGATCGCCGGGTCGACCAGGCTGTTCATCTTGGCCCAGATCGAACCACCACGCCCCGAGCGCGCATGTGCGATTTCGCGGTCGATGTCGGCCAGCAAGCGGTCACGGAGCCGGCGGGGGCTGAGCACCACCGCTTCCATCCCCTCGGGCTCGACGTAACCGGTGATGTAGTTGAACATCCGAGCTGCATCCCGCCCGAGCCGAGGGTCGGCGGTGAAGAAGCTCAGGTCGGTATAAATCCGTGCAGTGACCGGATGGTAATTGCCGGTGCCGAAATGGCAGTAGGTGCGGAATTGCGCACCCTCACGCCGCACCACCATCGCGACCTTGGCGTGCGTCTTCCAATCAATGAAGCCGTAGACGACCTGCACGCCCGCGCGCTCCAGCGCACTCGCCCATTGCAGATTCTGTTCCTCGTCGAACCGCGCCTTCAATTCGACCACGGCAGTTACCGACTTGCCCGCCTCTGCCGCCGCGATCAAAGCGTTGATGACCGCCGACTGCTTGCCCGCGCGGTAGAGCGTCTGCTTGATCGCGACCACGTCGGGATCGTTCGCGGCTTGCTTGAGGAAGGCGAGCACGACGTCGAACGTCTCATACGGGTGGTGGACGACGATGTCCTTGGCCCGGATCGCTGCGAAACAATCACCGCCGAATTCGCGGATCCGTTCGGGAAAGCGCGGGGTGAACGGCGTGAACTTCAAATCCGGCCGGTCCTCGTCGGCGAGCAGCGCCAGGTCGCCGACGCCCAGGAACGCCGCGCTCTCGGTCACGATCGTGTCGGCACCACCCAATTCCTCGCGCAGCACCGAGGCGAGTGCCTCGCTCATGCCGGTTTCGAGCTCCAACCGTATCACGCGCCCGCGTCGCCGCCGCTTGATCGCATTGGCGAAGTAGCGGACGAGGTCCTCCGCCTCTTCCTCAATCTCGATGTCGCTGTCGCGCAGCACGCGAAACTCGGCCGCGCCCAGCACGTCATATCCAGGGAACATCAGGTTGGAGAAACGCTTCAACAGCGACTCGACCGCAATGTAGCGCGCGCCCTCGCCCGGCAAGCGCACGAGCCGCGGCATGGCATTGGGCAGCATGACGAGTTCGCGGATCGGCTCTTTGTCCGAGCGGCGAACAAGATCGAACATGACCGCCATGCCCTTGTTGCGCATGAACGGGAACGGATGCGCCGGGTCGAGCGCCTGCGGCGTGATGACCGGGAAGAGCTGCTCGCGGAAATACGTCTCGAGCCACGCCTGCTCGTCCAATCCCAGCGCGGTGTCGATCGCGTGGCTGCCGATGACGCGGATGCCTGCTTCCGCCAGCGCGTAGCGGATATCGCGCCACACCGATTGCTGGCTGACCATCAGCGCGTCGGCCTCGACGGTGATCGCGGCGAGCTGCTGCCCCGGCGTCAGCCCGTCGGCGGACCGGAGTTCCACGTCTTGAAGCTGCTGTCCCTTGAGTCCAGCGACGCGCACCATGAAGAATTCGTCGAGGTTGTCGCCCGAGATCGCGAGAAAGCGCAGCCGCTCCAACAGCGGATGCGCAGCATTGCACGCTTCCTCCAGCACGCGGCGGTTGAACGCCAGCCACGACAATTCTCGATTGAAGTAACGCTCGCCTGCAACCTTCTCGAACGGATCGTCGTCGGGTTCACGCTGTACGTGAGCGGGCCGGGTCATGCGTGATCGATGTCCTGCGCTGTGCCCGTCAAGGCGACCAGCAGGTCGCGCGCGAGCGGAATGGTGACGCGCCGACGCCCGGACAGCGCGGCTTGTTCCAGTCCATCGAGCATCTGCGCGACAGCCTGATGACGCTGCGGCAAACGCGGCACCAGCCAGTCGATCAGGTCGTCGCGCGCGTCAAGGTGACGGCGTGCGAAGCCGCGTTCCAGCAAGGCACGCACGAGCGCCTCGTCAGGCGCTTCGATCTCGGCCACCGGACTGGCACCCAGCCGGGTGCGAAGGTCGGGCAGTGCGACGTTCCACGCGGGCGGCGCCGCGTCGGCGACGAGCAGCAACGGGACGCGCTCTGCCTGGGCGTCGTTCCACGCGTGGAACAAGGCGGCTTCGTCGTGCCGGTCAGCATCGTCGATGACACGTCCGCCCGACTGCGCCGCGAAGACCTGCGCCAGCAAGCTGCGACCCGACATGGCTGGACCGACGAGCAAGGCCGCCGCCACGGGCCATTCACGCCACTGCCGCAGCGTGTTGACTGCTTTCGCGCTCGACGCGGTCACGAGGAACTCGACGTCGTGCTGCTCGTCCGGCCACGCGAGCGGGAGCGGAAACTGCACCGTCGTGTTGTTCCCGCCCGGCATGTTACCCTGCGGTCGCATTGTCGGGCTGGAGATCGGGCGGAAGCAATTGCGGCGCGCGCCGGATCCGCAGCGTCGTGCCGCCGCCGAACACCTGCCACCCGCGCGCCTCAAGCGCGCTGCGCAAGTCCGCCGGGTCACCCGCGAACGACACGACCATCAACGAGACGCCACCGAGCGCCAAACTGCTGGTCGTGGCGCTGCGCACGCCGGGCACCCCGCGCAGCGAACCCTCGGTGCTCGCCACGGCACCTGCGTCGGGCGTCTCGACCTGCACGATGACGGACACGACCGGCGCCGCCGCATTGTCGACGACGTCGAGCGAGGGATCGCTCACCACCGGCGCGTCGTCCGGCAGCGTCGTCGGTGGTGGGGCAAGCCCGGGATCGCCGCGCAAATAGCCGCCGCGCGCCGCCGCTTGATAGATATCGTCGAGCCGCTTCACCCCGGCGTCTAGCAAAGCCGGCAACGCCGACGCGCTGCCCGCACGCAGCGCGAAACGCGAGAGCAGGCGATTGTCGGGGCCATGCCGCGCCTCGAACTCGCCGATGACCGGCCCGCCCGGCCATTGCCGACGCAGCCGGACGACCGGAATCAGAACATCGGTGCCGCCGTAGAGGTCGAGCACTTTGCGCCACCAACCACGCGCCGGCCGCTGCGTTTGCCCAACGTTCAGCAGCAGCGGATCGGCCCCGTTGCCGGGCGAGCGGATGTAGTCGATCTCGCTGGTGCTGGTGCGGAAGCGCGCCCATGCCTCCTGCCAGGCGGTACGCTGCTCGAACACGCCACCCACCCCGGCCGACCAGATCACCGGCACGACGACCAGCGGCGGCGACCGCGTCGTGTAGCTGCTGATGCCCAGCAGCCCTGCGGTGCGCGCGCGATCGAACAACACGCCCAGTTGCGCGATGTACCGATTGGGCCCGATCTGCTCCCTGCCGACCACGATCGCGGTGACCAGCGAATCTAGTGTGCCGTCCGGCACCAACCCACCGCCGCCGCCCAGCCGGCGCGATAATTGCACCCACGCCTTGCGTTGAGCCTCGCGCCAGCCCGCGGCTCGCGCCGCTTGCGCGTTCGGGCCCGACACGTCGACGCTGACGCTGCCGACCTCGTAATCGTTGGAACTGTCGACGGCCGCGACACCGCGATCACCGCCCTCGATCTGTGCCAGGACCGCGCCGGCACCGAGCACGACGACACCGATGGCCGCGGCGGTGGCGAGAAACGGACGGCTGCGCATCGGCGCCTTTTGGCGAAGCGGGCGTGGAAATCCAAGCGCGTTGTGGCTAGGCGCATCGGCCATGACCGACGAACCCAGCGCCAACAGCTCTGCAACGCCAGCCGGCGGCTATACCTACGCCGACGCGGGCGTCTCGATTTCGGCGGGCAACGCGCTCGTCCGCGCGATCGCGCCGCTCGCCCGCTCGACCCGGCGCAAGGGTGCGGACGCCGATCTCGGCGGGTTCGGCGGATTGTTCGACCTGAAGGCGGCGGGCTTCATCGATCCGCTGCTGGTAGCCGCCAACGACGGTGTCGGCACCAAGCTGAAACTCGCGATCGAGCACGACCGGCACGAGGGCGTGGGCGTCGATCTGGTCGCAATGTGCGTCAACGACCTGGTCGTGCAGGGCGCGGAGCCGCTGTTCTTTCTCGATTACTATGCCAGCGGGCGGCTCGATCAGGCGGTGGCCGAGCGCGTGATCGCCTCGATCGCGGAAGGATGCCGTCAGGCGGGCTGCGCGCTGATCGGCGGCGAGACGGCGGAGATGCCGGGGATGTACGCCGATGGCGACTATGACCTCGCGGGCTTCTGCGTCGGCGCGGTCGAGCGCGACCGGCTGCTCGATGGGCGTGCGATTACCGCCGGCGACGTGATCTTCGGTCTCGCGTCGTCGGGTGTGCACTCGAATGGCTATTCGCTGGTGCGCCGGCTCGCGGCCGACCGCGGGTGGCGGCTCGATCGCCCCGCGATGTTCGATCAGGATCGCTTGCTGATCGACGCGCTGATGGCGCCGACCAGGATCTACGTCGCGAGTCTGCTGCCGCTGCTGCGCGAGGGGCGGATCAAGGGGCTGGCGCACATCACGGGTGGCGGGCTGCTGGAGAACATACCGCGCGTCCTCCCGCAAGGCACGCACGCGCTGGTCGACGCGGACGCGTGGGAACAGCCGCGACTGATGGCGTTCCTTCAGGCACAGGGCGCGATCGAGCCCGAGGAGATGGCGCGCACGTTCAACTGCGGGATCGGCATGGCGGTTGTCGTCGGCGCCGACGCGGCAGACGGCGTGACGCAGGCGCTTGAGGCCGCGGGCGAAACCGTGTTCCGCATCGGCCGTATCGAGGCGGGTGAGCGTGGCTGCACCGTGACCGGCAGCACCGAGACGTGGAGCGCGCGCGGCGACTGGCGCGCGACGCATCACGCATGAGCGGGCCCGCCAAGGTCGCGGTGCTGATTTCGGGCCGCGGCTCCAACATGCAGGCGCTCGCCGAAGCCGCGGGCGACGCGTATGAGATCGTCGTGGTCGCCTCCGACAAGCCCGGCGCGCCCGGGCTTGCCTGGGCGATCCAGCACCGGCTGCCGACCTTCGCGCTGTCGCCCAAGGGCATCGGCAAACCGGTGTTCGAGGCTGCGCTCGACGGTGCGCTGCGCGAGGCAGGCGCGGAGTGGATCGCGCTCGCGGGCTACATGCGGCTGTTGTCGGACGGGTTCGTCGCCAAATGGCGCGGGCGGATCGTCAATATTCACCCCTCGCTGCTGCCGAAGTACAAGGGCCTCGACACCCACGCGCGCGCGATCGACGCGGGCGATGCGGCGGGCGGCTGCTCGGTCCATGTCGTGACCGAGGAGCTCGACGGCGGCGAAGTGCTGGGACAGCGCGAGGTCGCCATCCTGCCCGGCGACACGCCCGAGACGCTGGCCGAGCGCGTGCTCGCGGCGGAACATCAACTCTACCCCGCCGTGTTGAAGGAGTTCGTGCGTCGATGAACGAGATGCGAGGAGCCGAGGCGATCGACCGCGTCCGCGAGATCGCGCTGCTGCTGCCCGAGAGCGAGGAGCGCGAGAGCCACGGCCAGCCGACCTTCTTCGTCGCGGGCAAGCAGTTCGCGCAATTGCGCGTCGATCACCACGGCGATGGGCTTACCGTCGTCTGCGTCCGCACCGCTGACACCGACGAGCAGGCGATGCTGCTGGAGGCCGCGCCCGATACCTACCGCAAGCCAGCCTATCTCGGCACGTCGGGCTGGGTCAGCATCGATCTGGGCGGCGAGGTCGATTGGGCATTGGTCGAGGATCGCATCGCGCGCAGTTGGGAGTTGAGCGCGCCGGCTGGCTTGCTTGAGGCTGGCGGACGCTAAACGCGGGCGTCAGAGGTCGCGCGCGAAGACCAGATCGTCGTGCCAGGTGGCACCCACGAGGAAGCGCCGCTCGCCGATCACCGATAAGCCCTGCTTGGTGTAGAACCGGTGCGCGCGAACATTGCCGCCGTACACGCCGAGGAGCAGCCGGCGGTGCCCTGCCGCGCGCGCGTCCGCGACTGCCTGCACTATCAGCGCGGGACCCAACCCGTGCCCGTGAGTCGGCACGAGTGCGTAGATGCGCTTGAGTTCGATATCGCCCGCACGCGGCTCGACCGGCAGATCGGGCGTGGTCAGTAACGTATAGCCGAACGGTGCGGCGCCCTGCTCGGCTTCGGCGAGCGTCGCGATTGCGCCATCGTCGATGTAGCGCGCGAATGCCTCCGCGCTGCTGTTGCGCGCTACGTGCGCGACGATGTCCGCGCCGTCTAGGACGCCCGCGAACGCTTCCAGAAAGGTCGCGCCCGCGACGAGCGAGAGGATCGCGGCATCATCCGCGCTCGCGCGTCGCAGGCGCCAGTTCATCAGCCGACAATCTCTTCCGGCTTGAAGAAGTAAGCGATCTCGATCTCGGCATTCTCGTCCGAGTCCGAGCCGTGCACGGTGTTCGCCTCGATAGACTCGGCCAGTTCCTTGCGGATCGTGCCGGGCTCGGCGTTCGCGGGATTGGTCGCGCCCATGATGTCGCGGTTGCGCTGCATCGCGTTCTCGCCTTCGAGCACCTGCACGACGACCGGACCCGAGATCATGAACTCGACCAGATCGTTGAAGAAGGGACGCTCCTTGTGCACCGCGTAGAAGCCCTCGGCCTGCTCGCGGGTCATATGGATGCGCTTCGATGCGACGACGCGAAGGCCTGCGTCCTCCAGCATCTTGGTGACCGCGCCGGTCAGGTTGCGACGCGTCGCGTCGGGCTTGATGATCGAAAATGTACGGTTCGCGGCCATGACGGTCACGGGCTCCTGACAGAGGTGATGGAAAGTGCGCGTCCCCTAGTCGGCGCCTCGGGCACGCGCAAGAACCCACGTCGGACGCGCTCGGCGCCTATCGCAGATGCGGACGCCTAAGCCGCCTGTTCCCAGCGCCCCGACTCGCTCTGCTTCCAATAACGCCGTTCGATCCCGTCGCGCGCGGCCAGCGCCTTCCACGCCGCGCGCGCGTCGCCGATGCGATCGTCGTCGAAGAAGTGAAAAGCACGATCGAAAGCGAGTGCGTCGTCGCGCCACTCGCCATCGGCCAGCGCCACGTTGCGCGCCTGATTGGCGGCAGTGGCATCGGGTGCGATCAAGACGGGCTGCCGCGCATCATGCTCGCCGCCCGAGACCCCGTGCGGCAGAAAGCTGTCGGGTGCGTAGGACCACAAGGTCTTGTCGAGCGCGGCGCGACGCGCGGCATCGCCCTCTACCACCAGCAACCGCCCGCCCTCGGCGAGGATGCGCTCCGCAATGCGGGGCAGCACGCGCTCAAGCGGGCTGGCGGTCAGGTGATAGAAGTCGACCTTCACGGACGCGCGCCTTGCCTCAGCCCTCTAGATTGTCGGCGACGAAGCGGTCGAGCACGCGCACGCCGTAGCCGGTCGCGCCCTTGCCCCAGGTCGCGCCGTCCTTCTCCGACCAGACCATGCCAGCGATGTCGAGGTGCGCCCATTTCACGCCCTCGTCGACGAAGCGCTTGATGAACTGCGCCGCGGTGATCGAACCGCCGCCGCGCGGGCCGACGTTCTTCATGTCGGCGATCGCAGAGTCGATCAGCTTGTCGTAGCCGTCCGCCAGCGGGAAGCGCCACAACAGGTCGCCGCTCGCACGCCCCGCCGCCAGGATCTGCTCGGCGAGCGCATCGTCGTTCGCAAACAACCCGCCCATCTCATTGCCCAGGCTGACGATCATCGCGCCGGTGAGCGTGGCGAGATCGATGATCTGCGCCGGCTTGTGCTCGCGCTGAACCCAGGTAATTGCGTCGCATAGGACCAGCCGACCTTCGGCGTCGGTGTTGATGACCTCGACCGTCTGCCCCGACATCGTGGTGACGACGTCGCCGGGGCGCTGCGCGTTACCGTCGGGCATGTTCTCGACCAGGCCCATCACGCCGATGATGTTGGCCTTGGCCTTGCGTGCAGCGAGGCTGAGCATCGCGCCCGCGACTGCGCCGGCACCGCCCATGTCCCACTTCATGTCCTCCATGCCCGCGGCGGGCTTGATCGAGATGCCCCCGGTGTCGAACGTCACGCCCTTGCCGACCAGCGCAGTCAGCGGCGCGTCGGCCGCGCCACCGTTCCACTTGAGCGCGAGGATACGCGCCTCGCGCCGCGAACCCTGGCTGACACCGAGGAGCGCACCCATGCCGAGTTCGCGCATCTGCGGCTCGTCCAGCACGGTGACGTCGAGCCCAAGCCCATCGACCGCCGCGGTCACGCGCTCGACGAAGCTTTCGGGGTAGAGGATGTTCGGCGGCAGCGCCGCGAGCGTCCGCGCGAGCCCCAAGCCGCGCGTCACCGCGTCGCGGCCGTGCCACGCGGCTTCGACGTCATTCGCGTCGCTGACGACCACCAGCTCTTCGAACGTCGGCTTCTGCTTGGCCGTCAGACGCGTGCGATATTCGTCGAAGCGCCAGCTGCGCTGCGACGCGCCGGCGGCGAACCTGGCGGCGCTCGCCGCATCGACGCCCGACAAATCGGCGACGACAGTCGGCGCGCCCGCCGTGAGCAGCTTCGCTGCAAGTGCGCCGCCCGCGCGCTCATATGCGGCATCGTCCCCGCTGCCGACACCCAGCAGCACGACACGCTGCGTTCCCTGCGCCGCCGGCAGGAACACCTCTGCGCTCGTCCCCAGCTCGCCCTCGAAACGCTGCCCCGACAAGGCGCCCGTGACGAGCGCCTGATGCTCGGCGGCCAGCCCGGCGGGCTCCGCGCCTTTGCGCACCGCGAGCGCGAGCACCGCGGCGTCGGTCGGGCGAGTGGCGGCGAACGTGATCTTCATGGTCAACCTATTCCCTCATTCTCTGACGTGCCTGATAGGCACGTGCGCGCGCGCTGGCAAAGCGTTGCAGCAACGCGCGGGCGATGCGATAGGGCGCATGTGCAGCGCCGTGCTCTTCCGGCCGCTGGCGAGTGATAGCCATACGGGAGCAACGTGACGCGTTCTGATTTCCTCGCCGGGTGCGTGCTGCCGATGGCTGCCCTGTGCGCCGCGGCGTCCGTCCCGGCCGCCGCGCAGTCGCTGGCCGATCGTGCGCCGACGCCCGATCCCGCGCTGAGCATTCCCGCCGACACCGCGCAGACCCCGCCCCCGACGGGTGACGACCAAGTGCAGTTCAGCTCGTCGTCGCTCGAATACGATTACAATGCCGACATCGTCACCGCTCTCGGCGACGTGCGCATGACGCGCAGCGGTGAGAAGCTGCGTGCCGAGAAGGTGGTGTGGAACCGCAAGACCGGTCGCGTCGTCGCGAACGGCAACGTCGCGGTCACCCACCCGCAGGGCGACGTGGCTTACGGCGATTCGATCGAGCTGACCGACACGTTGAAGGACGGCGTGATCGACAATTTGCTGGTCGTGCTGGAGCGCGGCGGCCGTCTCGCCGCGGTGGACGGCCGCCGCGACGAGAACGGCACCTATTTCCTCAACCGCGCCGCCTACTCGCCCTGCCCGGTCACCGACGCGAGCAATTGTCCCAAGGAGCCGACGTGGAAGATCACAGCGGTCCGCGTCACCTATCGCCCCGATAACGACCGCGTCTATTTCGAGGGCGCGCGCTTCAACCTGTTCGGGCTCGCCAGCCCGCGCCTGCCGCGTTTCTCCACCAGCACAGCCGATTCGAACAGCACCGGGTTACTAACGCCGGGCCTCGGCATCGATCGGCTGAACGGTGGCGAGCTGACGCTCCCGTTCAACATCGCGCTCAACCAGAACCGCTCGCTGGTGATCGCGCCGCACATCTTCACGAACGTCGTGCCGCTGTTGGAGGCACGCTACCGCGAGGTGAATACGCTTGGCGCCTTCTCGATCGCCGGTTACGCGACATCGGGACGGCGCAGCGAGGATTTGTCGGCGGGCTTCACCACCGCGACCGAGCGGGCGTTTCGCGGCTATCTCGATGGAACGATGCGGTTCCAGTTCACGCCCGAGTGGAGCCTGTCGGGCTCCCTGCGCTTGTCGACCGATCGCACCTTCACGCGGCGCTACGACATTTCCGACGACGATCGCCTGCGCAGCACCTTCGCGCTCGAGCATATCGACGCCAACAGTTATTTCGCGGTGAGCGGCTGGGCGACGCAAACGCTGCGCGTCGGTGATCGCCAGTCGATGCAGCCAGTCGCGCTGCCCGAGATCGATTATCGCCGCCGCGTGCAGGACGTGGCGGGCGGCGTGCTGTCGCTCCAGGCGAACACCCTCGCGATCGGGCGCAAGGCCGGACAGGACACGCAGCGCGCCTTCGCCAGCGCGGAATGGAACCTGCGCCGCCTGACCAACTGGGGCCAAGAGGTCACGCTGACTGCCTTCGCGCGCGGCGACGCCTACAACACCAGCGACACCGCCGCGACCGCGGTGGCGAGCTACCGCGGGCTCAACGGTTTCCAGACGCGCGCGATCGGCGCGGCGGCGATCGACATCAAATGGCCCTTCATCGGCGAACTGTTCGGCGGGACGCAGCGCTGGACCCCGCGGGTGCAGATCGTCGCCTCGCCGCATGTCGCCAACCTGCGGGTGCCCAACGAGGACGCGCGCGCGGTCGATCTGGCGGACTCGAACCTGTTCGCGCTCAATCGCTTTCCCGGATACGACCGCTGGGAAGACTCGTCGCGCGTCACTTATGGTGGCGAATGGGCGTTCGATCGTCCGGGCCTGTCGATCGACACGACAATCGGCCAGAGCTACCGACTCGACTCGCGTCCCACGATCCTGCCGGTCGGTACCGGACTGTCGGACAGCTTTTCCGACATCGTCGGTCGAACCAACGTGCGCCTGCGCGACCTGATCACCTTCACGCACCGTTACCGGCTCGACAAGGATAATCTCGACGTGCGTCGCAACGAGATCGACGCAACCGTGGGCTCGTACACGACCTACGCGACGGTCGGTTATCTGCGCCTCAACCGCGACATCGATCCCGCCGTCGGATTGCAGGACCGCGAGGAGGTCCGCTTCGCCGGACGCGCTGCCTTTGCGCGTTTCTGGTCGGTGTTCGGCTCGGCGGTGGTCGACCTGACCGACCGCGAGGAAGACGTGCTGTCGTCGAGCGACGGGTTCGACCCGATCCGCCACCGGCTGGGTGTTGCCTACGAGGACGATTGCCTGGAGCTCGGACTAACCTGGCGACGCGATTACCGCACCACCGGCGACGTGCGCGCGGGCAACAGCTACCTGTTGACGCTGGCGTTGAAGGGGCTCGGACGCTAAGCCGAGGTTCAGCAAGGTCGGGGCAGGACTTCGACGTGGCCGATCGCGGCTGGAACAGGAATTCGAGACGCTTGTGATGACGAAGACGAAGGGCGCGCTGCTGACACGTCGTGCGATGGCATCGCTGCTAGGGCTGGCGATCACGACCGCTGCGGTCGCGCAGACGGTGGACGACCAATCGCTGCCCGACAACACCGGGCTCAACATTCCCGCCAATCTGCAGATCTTCGGCAAGGTCGATCCGAACATCCGCAAGGCGACGGCGATCGTCAACGAGACCGTTATCACCGGCACCGACGTCGATCAGCGCGTGGCGCTGATCGCGGCGGCGAACCAAGCCAAATTGACCAACGAGGATCGCGAGCGCCTGCGCCTGCAGGTCCTGCGGCAGTTGATCGACGAAACGCTGCAGATCCAGCAGGCGAAGACTGCCGACATCACCGTCTCCAAGGAGGAGATGGACCAGAGCCTCGCGCGTGTCGCCAAGCAGTTCAACAAGTCGCCGGCAGAGTTTGCCGCCTGGCTGCGTGACCAGGGCTCGTCCGATCGTTCGATGCGGCGGCAGATCGAGGGCGAACTCGCTTGGAACCGTTACCTGCGCAAGCGGGTCGAGCCGTTCGTCAACGTCGGCGACGAAGAGGTCAAGGCGATCATCGACCGCCTGCAAGCCGCCAAGGGCACCGAGGAATATCATCTCGCCGAGATTTACCTGAACGCGACGCCCGATCAGCAGACGCAGGTCGAGGCACAAGGTCGCCAGATCATCGGCGAAATTCAGAAGGCGCAGGCGCCGTTCAGCTATTTCGCGCGCAACTATTCGGCGGCGACGACGCGCGCAGTTGGCGGCGACCTGGGCTGGGTACGCGCGGCGCAGTTACCCGCAGAACTATCGCAGGCGAGCCAGCAGATGCAGGTCGGCCAGGTCGCCGGCCCGATCCCGGTGCCGGGCGGTTATTCAATCCTATACTTGGTCGACAAGCGACAGGTGCTGACCGCCGATCCGCGCGACGCTCGGCTCAGCTTGAAGCAGATGACAATCAAGTTCCCGGCGAACACCACGCAGGCACAGGCAAGCGCGCGCACCGCACAGTTCGCGACCGAAATCCGCAAGCTGCAAGGCTGCGGTTCGGTCGACAAGGTCGGGCAGACGTTGAACGCAGAGGTGGTTCAGAATGACACGGTGCGGATCCGCGACCTGCCGGGACCGCTGCAAGAGATTATGGCCAAGTTGCAGGTCGGCCAAGCATCGCCGCCGTTCGGTTCGCCGACGGAAGGCGTTCGCACGCTGGTGCTGTGCGGCCGCGACGATCCGGTCTCGGGACAGCTGCCGGGTGCCGAGCAGATCCAGAGCCAGTTGGAACAGCAACGCGTCAACCTGCGCGCGCAACAGGCGTTGCGCGACCTTCGTCGCGACGCGGTGATCGACTATCGCTGAGCCGGGCATGACCCCGATCGTCGTCTCGATGGGTGACCCGGCCGGAATCGGACCGGAAATCATCGCGAAGGCCTGGGCTGCTCGCGTCGAACATGACTTGCCCCCCTTCGTCGTGATCGGCGACCTTCGGGCGTTTGCGGCAGTGTGGCAGGGCCCAATTGTCGAGGCCACGACGCTCGGCCACGTGCCGGCGACCTTCGGTGACGCGTTGCCGGTAATGGCTGTCGATGCCGGCGGTACAGTGGTGCCCGGGCGGCCCGACATGGAGGGCGCGCGCAGTGCGCTGGAGGCGCTGGAAACCGCGACTGTGCTGGCACGCTCGGGTGCCGCCCGCGCGTTGGTGACGGCACCCGTCGGAAAGGCGCAGCTCTACCAAGTGGGGTTCACGCCACCGGGTCAGACCGAGTTCGTCGCTGATCGCTGCGGCGTGTCGCGCGACGATGCCGTGATGATGCTCGCAGGGCCATCGCTGCGCGTCGTGCCGATCACCACGCACGTGCCGCTCGCCGAGGTGCCACGTCTGCTGACGGTCGATCTGATCGTTGCCAAGGCGCGGGTGACCGCGCGCGAACTCCGCGACAGTTTTGGCATCGCGCATCCGCGACTCGCCTTTGCCGGGATCAATCCTCATGCTGGTGAGGGTGGTGCACTCGGTCGCGAGGAGATCGACGTGATCGAGCCTGCGATTGAGCAACTTCGTGCAGAAGGGATCGAGACAACGGGACCGGTCGCGGCCGACACGATGTTCCATCCGCGTGCGCGCGAACGCTACGATGCCGCGATGTGCGCTTACCACGATCAGGCGTTGGTGCCGCTCAAGACCCTGCATTTCGACGAAGGCGTCAACGTCACGCTCGGCCTACCGATCGTGCGCACCTCGCCCGATCACGGCACCGCCTTCGGTATCGCCGGACAGGATCAAGCGCATCCCGGTGCGATGATCGCGGCGATCCGAATGGCGGATACGCTGGCGTGCAACCGGCAGCAACGCGCCGCCGCTCGCCCGTGAGCAATCCAACCGTCGACCTGCCGCCGCTGCGCGAGGTGATCGCGCGCTTCGGGCTGAACGCGTCTAAGGCGTTGGGGCAAAATTTCCTGTTCGACGCGCAATTGCTCGGCCGCATTGCGCGTGTTCCGGGCGAGCTGGATGGGCAGGAGGTGCTGGAGATCGGTCCTGGCCCCGGTGGACTGACCCGCGCGCTCTTGGCGACCGGAGCACGGGTGACCGCCATCGAGCGCGACCGGCGCTGCATACCGGCGCTGGCCGAACTGGAAGCCGCCTACCCGGGCAAACTACGCGTGATCGAGGGCGACGCGACCGAGATCGATGCGCGGGCGCTGTTCGATGGCAAGCCGCACATCGTGTCCAACCTGCCGTATAACGTCGGCACGCCGTTGCTGGTCGGGTGGCTGTCGGCCGAGTGGGCGCCGTGGTGGCAGTCGTTGACGCTGATGTTCCAGCGCGAGGTCGCCGATCGGATTGTCGCGCCGGTGGCGAGCGATGCCTACGGGCGGTTGGCGGTATTGTCCCAGTGGCGCAACCGGGCCAAGCTGGCGATGCCGGTGCATCGTTCCGCCTTTACCCCGCCGCCCAAGGTGATGTCGGCGGTGGTGCACATCACCCCGGCGGACGAGCCCGCGGGTGTGCGGCTCGACGTGCTAGAGCGAGTCACCGCGGCTGCGTTCGGGCAACGTCGCAAAATGCTGCGCCAGAGTCTGCGCGGCGTGCCGGGCGCGCTGGAGGCGCTGGAGGCCGAGGGGATAGATCCGACGCGCCGTGCGGAAACGGTGTCGGTGCCCGAGTTCGTCGCGGTCGCCCGGCGATTGAGCTAGGCGCCCAAGCCTCCGCCCGTTCAGTCCTTCGCGATGGTGGGATTGACGCTGACCTGCGCGGTGGTGACCGGGGGACCTTTGGCGATACGCGTCGCGAGCGCAGTCGCCTGCGGGCATTGGCCCTTGCAGAGCGTGCGGACGCGCGCGAGGTTCTGCTTGGCGCGTTCCACCGCACCCTTGGCGACCATCGCCTCGCCCTGCCCGCTGAGCGCGTCGACGTCGTTGGGTTCGAGCAGCAGCGCCTCGCGGTACAGGCGGATCGCCTTGCCGGGCAGCCCGCGCGCTTCCGACACGTCGGCGAGAACGACGAATGCCTGACGGTTACGCGGGTCGACCGCCAGCGCGGTTTCGAGCAGGTCCGTCGCGCCGTCGAGGTTGCCCGCGGCACGTGCCGCCTGCGCCTGCTTGACCAAGGCGACGCTACGCGGGTCGAGTTGATCGTCGGGGCGCTGCCCGTGCAGCGAGGTCGAGATCGAGGCCGCAGCCAGCCCGAGCGCGACGGCCAGGGAAGTAAAACGCATGATCGGCTCCAGCTTCGGCACGATGACAGCGGGTTAGCATGGTGCCCGAAGGCGTGCGACAAAAAAGCCGTCGCTGTTGTCGTGCGCCGGGGTCAGCCGAACGCCCAAGCCGTGGAGCCGGCCGAGCGGCAGCGACACCGCCTCTGCATGCCAGCGGGGATGCGCGGCGAGAAAGGCGTCGACTTGGTTCCTCCCCTCGGCATCGAGCAACGAGCAGACGATGTACACCAAGGCACCGCCCGGCTTCACCAGCGGCGCGCCGAGCGCGAGCACGTGGCGCTGTGTGGCGACGAAGCGGTCGATCCGCGCCGGGCTGAGCCGCCAGCGCGCCTCGGGGTTGCGGCGCCACGTGCCGGTGCCCGAACACGGTGCGTCGATCAGCACCACGTCGGCGGCGGCGCGGAGCGGCAGAAGCGCGTCGGCTTCGCGACCGGCGTCGAGCAGCAACGGTTCGATGATCGTCGCACCCGCCGCCGTCGCGCGCGGTTCGAGGCGACGCAGGCGGGCGCGGTCGATGTCGGCGGCGACGATCCGGCCGTCGTTCGCCATCGCGGCGGCGAGCGCGAGGCTCTTGCCCCCTGCCCCCGCGCACAGGTCGACCACGGTCATGCCGGGCTGCGCCGCGGCAGCGAGCGTCACCGCCTGGCTGCCGGCATCCTGCACCTCCAGTCGGCCAGCGAATGGCGCGAGGTCGGTGCCGGCGGGCAAGCGTAGCGCGTCAGGCAGCCCGACGATCGGTTGTGGCTCGCGCAACTCGGGCGCGATGGCATCGGCCGTGGCAAGCAACGTGTTGACGCGCACGTCGAGCGGCGCGCGCCCGGTTAGCGCGCCTTGTTCCTCGGCAGAGAGACCAGAGGCCGACAGCCGCTCCATCAACCAGGCCGGTGCGATGCCCGGCGTGGCGGTATCCTCGTTCGCCGCGATCGGCAGTGGCGCGTGGGTAGAGCCGTCGAAAGTCGCGGCGATCGCCGGATCGGTCTTGGCGAGCGCGACCATTGCGTCACGGCCGTTCGCCGGCCGCTCGCCGAGGAGGCGGATCGCAGCATAAACCAGTTCGCGTACCGCGCGGCGGTCCTTCGAGCCGGCGTAGCGGCGCTGCGCGAAATAACGCGCGATCAGCGTGTCGGCGGCGGCGCCGTTATCGGCGGCGGCGGCGACGATCGCGTCGAGCAGGTCGATCGCGGCCTGGGTACGGGCGGCGGGGGTCATGGTTGCGGCTCGTACGGGCGGTGGGCGGCCCGGTGCAAGTCGGCACGCGGAGAGAGCGGCAACCGGGTGACTGCCGCGTCCGCGGCGCGGAAGGTCATGCGAAGGTCACACCAACGCGAGCTGCCATCGACGTGGGCGGAACTGATCTTGCGGCGAAAGGTCATGCTAAGATCACGCCAAGGCGTAACGCAGCCGTGACGACCAACCCCTGCCTGAGCGTGGAAGGTCATGCGAAGGTCACGCCAATGCAGGCCGCGATCAGCGTGCCGGCGGTGGAAGGTCACGCTAAGGTCACTCCAAGACGCGACGCGATCGCGGAGACGAATACGTGCTTGCCCGCGGAAGGTCACACGAAGGTCACGCCAAGGCGCGCCGTGCCAACGCTTGACAGGACGAGCTGATGACGAGCCGTTCGCGCGGTTGAGCGTGTCGCGTTCACCACTTACCCGAACGCCTGCACACGCGCGCAGAAAAGGTGAGCGCTCGCGAACGAGGCTAGGGGCACGCAGCCTGACGTTACGCGCGCGTAGACCAGGCCAAGTCGACGATACCTCGCCAGCATCACGCAGTTCGGCTGATCCGGGTTCGGGTGCGCGCACGGGGCCACGATGGCACGGTGCGGGTGCGTAGGACAGTGCCTTACCGCGTCGGGTAATTGGGTGCCTCGCGCGTGATCGTAACGTCGTGGACGTGGCTTTCCTTCAGTCCCGCGCCGGTGATGCGGACGAAGTTGGCGCGCTCCTGTAGATCGCGGATCGTCGCGGCACCGGTGTAGCCCATCGCCGCCTTGATGCCGCCGACGAGCTGATGGATGACGTCGCGTGCCGGCCCCTTGTAGGGCACCTGTCCCTCGATTCCCTCGGGCACGAGCTTGAGCTGATCGCGCACCTCGCCTTGGAAATAGCGGTCGGCCGAGCCGCGACCCATCGCCCCGACGCTTCCCATGCCGCGGTAGGATTTGTACGCACGTCCCTGATAGAGAAAGGTTTCTCCCGGTGCTTCCTCGGTCCCGGCGAGCAGCGAGCCGACCATGCAGGTCGCGGCACCCGCCGCCAGCGCCTTGGCGAGATCACCCGAGGTGCGAAGCCCACCGTCGGCGATGACGGGGACGCCGAGCTTCTCACCGGCTTCCGCGCAGTCCATCACCGCGGTCAGCTGCGGCACGCCGACGCCGGCGACGACGCGGGTGGTGCAGATCGAGCCCGGGCCGATGCCGACCTTGATCCCGTCCGCGCCCGCCTCGATCAGCGCGCGCGTCGCCTCGGCGGTGGCGACGTTGCCGGCGATGACCTGGACCGAGTTGGACAGTTTCTTCACGCGCTCGACCGCACGCGCGACGTCACGGTTGTGGCCGTGCGCGGTATCGATGACGACGAGGTCGCACTCGGCGTCGACCAGCGCCTCGGTCCGCGCGAAGCCCTTGTCGCCGACCGTGGTCGCGGCGGCGACGCGCAGGCGGCCGGCAGCGTCCTTGGTCGCGTCTGGGTAGGTGACCGCCTTTTCGATGTCCTTGACCGTAATAAGCCCGACGCAGCGATAGGCATCGTCGACGACAAGCAGCTTTTCGATCCGGCGCTGATGAAGCAGGCGGCGTGCCTCCTCCTGCTCCACGCCCGCCGACACGGTAGCGAGATTGTCGCGCGTCATCAGCTCGGCGACGGGCTGCTTCGGGTTCTCGGCAAAGCGGACGTCGCGGTTGGTCAGAATGCCGACGAGCTTGCCGTCGGCTTCCACCACCGGAATGCCGCTGATCCGGTTCGCGGCCATCAGTGCCTGCGCGTCGGCGAGCGTCGCTTGCGGGGTGATGGTAATCGGGTTGACGACCATGCCGCTCTCGAACCGCTTCACCGCGCGAACCGCGGCGACCTGTTCCTCGACGGTCAGATTGCGGTGGAGCACACCCATGCCGCCCAACTGCGCCATGACGATCGCCATGTCGGCCTCGGTCACCGTGTCCATCGCGGAGGACAGGACGGGAATGTTGAGCGCAATGTCGCGCGTCACGCGGGTGCGGGTGTCGGCGTCAGTCGGCAGCACCTCGGATGCGCCCGGCACGAGCAGCACGTCGTCGAAGGTGAGCCCGAGGCGGATGTCCATGAGAGCGCCGAATCCAGTCGAGGGAAGGAGTGGCGGGCCATGTAACCGCGTTCGTCCGGTTTCGCTAGGTCCGGGCTGACGGGGGCGCTATGATCGGGTGATACACTGCTCAAGGGTTGGGGGGAGATGGACATGCTGACGACGATTGCCGCGCTGCTGCTCGTGCTGGTGCTGTTCTACCTGATGAGCAGCATCAAGATCGTGCGCCAGGGTTACCAATATACGATCGAGCATTTCGGGCGCTACACCACCACCGCCTCGCCCGGGTTCAACTTCTACCCCGCCTTCTTCTACCGTGTCGGCCGCAAGGTGAACATGATGGAGCAGGTGATCGACATTCCGGGGCAGGAGATCATCACCAAGGACAATGCAATCGTCTCGACCGATGGCGTGGTGTTCTTCCAGGTGCTCGACGCGCCCAAGGCGGCGTATGAGGTGTCGGACCTGTACGTCGCGTTGTTGCAGCTGACGACGACTAACCTGCGGACCGTAATGGGGTCGATGGACCTCGACGAGACGCTGTCCAAGCGCGACGAGATCAACGCGCGGCTGCTGTCGGTGGTCGATCACGCGACGGTGCCGTGGGGCGTCAAGATCACGCGCGTAGAGATCAAGGACATCCGCCCGCCCGCCGATATCGTCTCCGCGATGGGACGGCAGATGAAGGCCGAGCGCGAGAAGCGCGCCAACATCCTGGAAGCGGAGGGCAGCCGCGCGTCCGAAATCCTGCGTGCCGAGGGGCAGAAGCAGGCGCGCATCCTGGAGGCCGAGGGGCGGCGCGAATCGGCTTACCGTGACGCGGAGGCCCGCGAGCGTGCCGCCGAGGCCGAGGCGCGCGCGACGCAGGTCGTGTCGGAGGCGATCGAGAGCGGGGGCACGCAGTCGCTCAACTATTTCATTGCGCAGAAATATGTCGAGGCGGTGGGCAAGTTCGCGACCAGCCCCAATGCCAAGACGATCCTGTTCCCGGTCGAGGCGACGCAGTTGATCGGAACGCTGGGCGGGATCGGCGAGTTGGCGCGCGATGCGCTGTCGCCGCAGAACCCGACTGGGGCGAAGAAGGACAAGCCGGCGCGTGACGCGACCGCCAGCGTGCCGCGGATCGGTGGGGGCGTAGCGAGCGAGGAATGAGCTGGGGTGACCTGACCGGCGCGGGCGCGTGGCTGATCGCGGCGTTGCTGCTCGGGATCGCCGAGCTGGTGGTGCCGGGCGTTTTCCTCGTCTTCGTTGCGGTGGCGGCTGCGATCGTCGGCGTGGCATTGCTCGCGCTGCCCGATTTGCCGCTGGCGGCGCAGATCGGGGCCTTCGCGGTGTGGAGCGCGGTCGCGGTGCTGGTCGGGCGGCGCTGGTACCGCGACTATCCGGTCGAGGGCGACGCGGCGCGGTTGAACGATCCCGCGGCACGGCTGGTCGGCGCGGTGGTGACGGTGGAGCGCGCGATCGAGCATGGCTCGGGGCGCGTGACGCTTGGCGACGGCGCGTGGCCGGCGCGCGGGCCCGAGCTGGCGGCGGGCGCGCGGGCGCGGGTGGTGGCGGTCGACGCGGGCGTGCTGGTAGTGGAGCCGCTGGGCGATGTGATTAGCTCGTCACCCCGGACCTGATCCGGGGTCTCGCTTTTTAGCTCGGGCGGGCAGAAGAAGCGGGATCCCGGGTCAAGCCCGGGATGACGGGTTTAACCGGCCGCCGCCTCGATCCGCGCCAGCAGCGCGCCCTCGGTCACCTGCCCGCCCGCTTCGGCGTTGAGCTCGGCGACAATGCCGTCGAACGGCGCGACGAGGCTGTGCTCCATCTTCATAGCCTCCAGCGTCAGCAGCTTCTGCCCCTTGGTGACGCTCGCGCCCGCGGCGACCTCGACCGCGATGACGCGGCCGGGCATCGGCGACAGGATCGCGCCGTCGCCTGCCCCGCCCGCCGCCGCGCCGCTCGCGCGGAAGGGGGCGAGCGCCCAGGTCTGACCCCCTTCGCTAATGAGGACGCTGGTGGTGACCGCTTCCTCCGCCTCCTCTGCGTCCGTGAAGTCGATGTCGATCGCCTCACCGTCGAGCAGGAAGCGCGCGGCGCGACGTGGGGACGCGTTCAGGCGGAAGCCCGCGAGCGGCGCGGGGCCGGCGAGTTCGGCGGCGGCGGCGGTCAGCGCTTCCTCGCTCGGATAAGCGGGCGGCATCAGCGCGTCGCCCTCGCGCGCGATCAGCCCGGTGTCGACGCGGCCCCCGGCGAAGTCGGGATGGTCGAGCGCCTCGACCAGGAAGCCGGCGTTCGAGCGGACCGGCCATACCACCGCCTCGTCGAGCGCGTCGGCGAGCTGCTCGCGCGCGTCCTCGCGCGTTTCGCCGTGTGCGATCAGCTTGGCGATCATCGGATCGTAGAAAGGCGAGATGACGCTGTCCTGCTCGACGCCGGTGTCGACGCGCACGTCGTCGCCGAGATTGAACGCCTCCAGCGTGCCGATCGACGGGAGGAAGCCCTTAGCCGGGTCCTCGGCGTAGAGCCGCGCCTCGATCGCGTGGCCGGTGATGGTGAGCTCGTCCTGGGTGCACGGCAGCGGCTCGCCGCTCGCGACGCGAAGCTGCCACTCGACCAGGTCCTGCCCGGTGATCGCCTCGGTCACCGGATGCTCGACCTGGAGGCGGGTGTTCATTTCCATGAACCAGATGCGGTCGGCGCGTAGGCCTTCGCTCGCATCCGCGATGAACTCGATCGTGCCCGCGCCGACGTAGTCGACCGCCTGCGCTGCCTTGACCGCGGCGGCGCAGACCGCGGCGCGGGTGGCCTCGTCCATGCCGGGTGCGGGCGCTTCCTCGATGACCTTCTGATGGCGGCGCTGGAGCGAGCAGTCGCGCTCGAACAGGTGGACGACGTGGCCGTGGCGGTCGCCGAACACCTGCACCTCGATGTGGCGCGGGCTCTGGATGTATTTCTCGATCAGCACGCGGTCGTCGCCGAACGAGGACGCCGCCTCGCGCTGGCACGATTGCAGCGCGTCGGCGAAGGCGGCGGCGTCACCCACCTGCCGCATCCCCTTGCCGCCGCCGCCCGCGACCGCCTTGATGAGCACGGGATAGCCGATCGCGTCCGCTTCGGCGCGCAGCCGCCCAGGCGACTGATCGGCGCCGAGATAGCCGGGGGTGACGGGCACGCCGGCTGCGATCATCCGCTCCTTGGCAGCGTCCTTCAGCCCCATGGCGCGGATGCTGTCGGGGTTGGGGCCGACCCAGATCAGGCCGGCGTCGAGCACGGCTGCTGCGAAGTCGGCGTTCTCCGAGAGGAAGCCGTAGCCGGGGTGGATCGCCTCTGCACCCGTTTCGCGCGCGGCAGCGATGATGCGGTCGCCGACGAGGTAGCTCTCGCGCGCCGGTGACGCGCCGATGTGGACCGCTTCGTCGGCCATGCGCACGTGGAGCGCGTCGGCGTCGGCGTCGGAATAGACCGCGACGGTGCGAATGCCGAGGGCGCGCGCCGTGCGGATGATGCGGCAGGCGATCTCGCCGCGGTTGGCGATGAGGAGCGATTGGATCATGTTCTTACCTCAAAGCGGGGCGTGGACCCAGTCTTGTCGTCATGCTGAACTTGTTTCAGCATCCATGATTCGGCTGGGCGACTGCGGGAGAAGTGGTGAAGCAACCGTGCGTGTATCTGCTCGCGAGCCGGCGAATGGGGACGATCTACATCGGCGTGACCGCCGACCTGATCGCGCGGTTGGGGCAGCACCGTGGCGGGCAGAGTGAATTCACGGCGCGATACGGCGTGACCAGCCTCGTGCGCTACGAGCTGTTCGCCGACATGCCAAGTGCGATTGCGCGGGAAAAGCAACTCAAGCGCTGGCACCGCGAGTGGAAGATTGGATTGATCGAGCGAGACAATCCCGAGTGGATTGATCTGGCGGTGACGTTGAGGTTTCCGTTTGTGCGTGATCGTGTGGGGCGAGATGGGTCCTGAAACAAGTTCAGGACGACGGTCGGGCGAGGTGGTGTGTCCTCTGCCAGTGACCGCCTGAGGCACGACGAGCCCTAACATGAGTTTGAGACGACGATGAGGCGAGTTAGTGCGCCTTCCATCTTTTGCCGCTTTAAGCGACATGGATCCTGAAACGAGTTCAGGATGACGGGAATGTACGGTGTACATTCCCGTCACATCCGGAACACGCCGAAGCGGGGGCGATCCTCGATCGGTGCGTTGACGCAGGCGGTCAGCGCGAGGCCGAGCACGTCGCGGGTCTGCGCGGGGTCGATGACGCCGTCGTCCCACAAACGGGCGGTCGCGTAATAGGGATTGCCCTCATCCTCGTACTTCTGCCGGACTGGTACCTTGAACGCCTCCGCCTGTTCGGGCGTCCAGCTTTCGGCGTCGCGGTGGACGGTGGCGAGGACGCTTGCGGCCTGTTCGCCGCCCATCACGCTGATGCGGCTGTTGGGCCAGGAGAACAGGAAGCGGGGTGAGTAGGCACGGCCGCACATGCCGTAGTTTCCGGCGCCGAAGCTGCCGCCGATCAGGATCGTGATCTTGGGCACGCTGGCGGTCGCGACTGCGGTGACGAGCTTCGCGCCGTGCTTGGCGATGCCTTCCGCCTCGTAGCGCCCGCCGACCATGAAGCCTGAGATGTTCTGGAGAAACAACAGCGGCACGCGGCGCTGGCAGGCGAGTTCGATGAAGTGCGCGCCCTTTTGCGCCGAATCGCTGAACAGCACGCCGTTGTTGGCGAGGATTGCGACCGGCAGCCCATGGATATGCGCGAAGCCGCAGACGAGGCTGGTGCCGTAGAGCGCCTTGAACTCGTGGAACTCGCTGGCGTCGACCAGCCGCGCGATCACCTCGTGCACGTCGTAGGGCGCACGTACGTCCTGCGGTACGATGCCGTAGAGGTCGTCGGCGGGGAACATCGGCTCGCGCGGCTCGGCGAGGTTGATCGTCGGCGCGGGCGGTGGCGGCAGCGTCGATACGATGTCGCGCACTATGGTAAGCGCGTGATCGTCGTTCTCGGCGACGTGATCGACCACCCCGGAGCGGCGGCCGTGCGTTTCCGCGCCGCCCAGTTCCTCGGCCGAGATGACCTCGCCCGTCGCCGCCTTCACCAGCGGCGGGCCGGCGAGGAAGATCGTGCCCTGATTGCGGACGATCACCGTCTCGTCACTCATTGCGGGCACATAGGCGCCGCCCGCGGTGCAGCTGCCCATCACGCAGGCGATCTGCGGGATCTGCAACGCCGACATGTTCGCTTGGTTGAAGAAGATGCGGCCGAAATGCTCGCGGTCGGGGAAGACCTCGGCCTGGTGCGGCAGGTTGGCGCCGCCCGAATCGACGAGGTAAATGCAGGGCAGCCGGTTCTCGCTCGCGATCTCCTGCGCGCGCAGGTGTTTCTTGACGGTCAGCGGGTAATAGGTGCCGCCCTTCACGGTCGCGTCGTTGCACACGATCATGACCTGCCGCCCTGAGACGGTGCCGATGCCGCAGATCAGCCCGGCGCCGGGCACCTGATCGTCGTAGAGGCCGTTGGCTGCGAGCTGTCCGATTTCGAGGAACGCGGTGCCGGGATCGAGCAGCCGCTCGACGCGGTCGCGCGGGAGGAGCTTTCCACGCGACGTATGACGATCGCGCGCGCGCTGGTCGCCGCCGAGCGCGGCCTGGGCCACGCGGTCTCGCAGTTCCTCGGCGAGCGCGCAATTGTGCTGCGCATTGGCCGCGAAACTCGCGTCGCCTTGCGACAATCCGGTGTTCAGGCGCGGAGCGCTCATTGCGTCTTTCCTAATCCACGATAAGCGGCGTTCATGCCGACGCTCTTCCTGCTCGTCACGTCCAACGTGTTCATGACCACTGCCTGGTATTGGCACCTGAAGGGCGGGATGGACAAACCCCTGCCGCTGGTCATCGCGATCAGTTGGGGGATCGCGCTGTTCGAATATTGCCTGGCAGTGCCCGCCAACCGCATCGGATATGCGGCGGGCTGGAGTGCCGGGCAGCTCAAGGTCACGCAGGAGGCGATCGCGCTCATCGTGTTCGGCGTGTTCATGGTCGCGGTGCTCAAGGAGCCGCTCCACTGGCGCCATGCCGCCGCGTTCGCCTGCCTGATG
Organism: Sphingomonas hominis; assembly: GCF_013328205.1. Lineage (GTDB taxonomy): Bacteria > Pseudomonadota > Alphaproteobacteria > Sphingomonadales > Sphingomonadaceae > Sphingomonas > Sphingomonas hominis. The sequence continues at coordinate 1,015,902 of NZ_JABULH010000001.1, forward strand.
GGTGCGGTGGCGTTCATGTTCTCGGGCAAGTGACGCCGCCTAACCTGCCCGTGCCGTGCGGGGTCACTGCGCGACGGGCGGGTTGTGGCCGATCAGCTCGCGCCCGATCAGCATGCGGCGGATCTCATTAGTGCCAGCACCAATGTCGAGCAGCTTGGCGTCGCGCAGGAAACGCTCGACCGGCCAATCCTTGGTATAGCCGGCACCGCCCAGCGCCTGCACCGCCTCGCCCGCGACCTTGAACGCGCTCTCGCTGGCGAGCAGGATCGCGCCCGCTGCGTCGAAGCGCGTCGTCTTGCCCGCGTCGCACGCCTGCGCCACCGCGTAGACGTAGGCGCGCGCGGAGTTGAGCGCGACGTACATGTCGGCGATCTTCGCCTGCATCAACTGGAACGCGCCGATCGGCTGGCCGAACTGCTGTCGCTCGCGCACGTAAGGCAGCACGACGTCGAGGCACGCCTGCATCACGCCCAACTGGATGCCCGCGAGCACGGTGCGCTCGTAATCGAGCCCGCTCATCAAGACACCGACGCCGCCGTTCACCGGCCCCATCACGTTCTCCTCGGGCACCTCGCAGTCGGTGAAGACGAGTTCAGCGGTGGGCGAGCCGCGCATGCCCATCTTGTCGATCTTCTGCCCGATCGCGAAGCCCGGCATGTCCTTCTCGATCAGAAAGGTCGTGATGCCGCGACTACCCTCGCCGGTCTTGGCATAGACGACGAGCGTGTCGGCGTAGGGTGCGTTGGTAATCCAGAATTTGGTGCCGTTGAGCACGTAGCCGCCCTGCACCTTTTCCGCGCGCAGCTTCATCGAGACGACGTCGGAACCGGCGTTCGCCTCCGACATGGCGAGGCTGCCGACGTGTTCGCCGCTGATGAGCTTAGGCAGGTATTTCGCCTTCTGCTCCGGGTTGGCCCAGCGGCGGATCTGGTTGACGCACAGGTTGGAGTGCGCGCCGTAGCTGAGACCGATCGAGGCGGACGCGCGCGCGACTTCCTCTTGCGCGACGACATGTTCGAGGTAACCGAGGCCGAGGCCGCCGTCTTCCTCGTCGACGGTGATGCCGTGGAGGCCGAGCTCGCCCATCGCGGGCCACAGCTCATCGCGCGGGAACCAGTCGTCGGCGTCGATCTTCGCAGCCAATGGCGCGATCTTGTCGGTCGCGAACCGGCGGGTGGTGTCGCGGATCATCTCGGCATTGTCGCCGAGCGCGAAGTCCATTTCTGCCACGGGTCTCTCCTTTGCGGAACGTGTACCAGTCGCGGGGACAGTGCGCAAAATTGAAGTTTCGCGCAGCACATCATAGAGATCGTCTATGATCGACCGTTACCATCTGCGCTATTTCCTGGCGGTGATCGACCGCGGCAATTTCTCGCGCGCGGCGGAGGCTTGCAACGTGTCGCAGCCGACCTTGTCGGTCGGGATCGCCAAGCTGGAGAAGACGCTCGGCCAGACGCTGTTCCGGCGCAGCAACCGACGGGTCGAGCTGACGCACGCGGGCACGTTGCTGGCCGAGCAGGCGCGGCGGATCGAAGCGGGGTTCCTGGCGGCCGAGCGTGTGGTTGCGGGCAGCGCGGCGGCGGAGACGATCCGGCTGGGCGTGCTCGGCTCGATCGCGCCTGGCTGGATCGAGCGGGTGCTGCGCGCGCATCGTGTCGCGGGTGGCGAGCGGCTGGAGTTGTACGAGGGGCGCGAGCGCGAGTTGAGCGATCGGCTGGCGAGCGGCCGGATCGACGTGGCGCTGACGATCGTGCGGGCGGGTGCGGGTGCACACGACGTCGTAGCCGAGGAGGGCTACGCGATGGCGCTCCCTACCTTTCACCCGCTCGCAGCGCGCGCGAGCGTGGCGGCGGAGGAACTGGCGAGCGAGGCAATGATCGTGCGGCGGCATTGCGAGGCGTTGGCCGACACCAGCCGGCACTTTACGGCACGCGGGGTGCGCCCTTTCTTTTCCGCGCGGACCGCGAGCGACGAGCGCGCATTGCGCTACGTGCGCGAAGGGCTGGGCGTGACGTTGGTGCCGCAGAGTTTCGCGGGCGACGGCGTGGTCTGTCCGCGGCTCGACGGGTTCGACCTGACGCGAACACTGGGGCTGGCCTACGCGCCGCACCTCGATGCCGCAGCGCTGCGCGGAAGCGCGCTGGTTCGCGCCGTCGAGGGCCTGGGTTAGTCGCCTGGCTGAGTGCGCCCGACCGTTGCGTGGTGGCGCAGCACCGCCATGAACTGTTCCTGCAGCGCGGTCGGGTACCAGTCGCGCCGCGTAATCGCGCCGATCGTGCGCATCGTGTCGGGAACGCACGACTGGATCGTGACAAGCGAGCCCGACTCGATCTCGGCGCTGACCTGATCGGGGGATAGAAGCGTGAGGAAGTCGCTGCGCACCAGCACGCCGCGGATAAGCGCGACCGAGCCGCACTGGATCGGCGCATCGGGGCGCGGCTTGTCGGCGTGGTCGAACATCTGCTGCCAGCGGTCGAGCAGCCCGGAGGCGCGGCGCGCGACGATCCAGGGATAGGCAGCAAGGTCCTCGAACCCGGCCTCTCCAACCGCCAGCGGATGTTCGGCGCGGCCGATGATCGTCAGGCGGTCGGTGAACAATGGCTCCTGGAGCAGCTCGCGCCCGGGATGGTCGCGCAGTGCGCCGATCAGCATGTCGATGCGACCCGACCGCAGCAGTTCGACCAGTTCGAGGTACGATCCCTCCACCACGTCGACGCGCGCGGCGGGGTGATCGCGCAGCAAATCGGCGAGCGTGGCGGGCAGCAGCAGCGAGCGCGACAGCGCCATCGCGCCGATCGCGAGGCGACCGCCCTTCCCGCTCGATTCCTCCAACGCGGTGGTGAGTTCGGCGTGCGCGAGGTTGAACCCTTGGGCGAGGGTTGCGCCCGCGCGGGTCAGGCCGACGCCGCGGCCGCGGCGCTCGACCAGGGCAGTGCCGCTCAATTGCTCCAGATCGCGAACCGCGCGGTGGAGCGCGGGTACCGACACGCCCGCGCTCTCGGCCGCGCGCATGAAACTGCCGGCTTCGGCAAGGTTGATGAGGCCGCGGACGTGCGCGGTGGTGAGGTAATTGTGCGGGTCGCCCTTCTGCGGCGTCGCGCTTGATCGGCGGAATGCGCGCGAGATGCGGGTCAGCGCGTGGTCGACGCGGCGGACGATGCGCCGCCCCGCCGCGGTCGGCGACACGCCCGACGCAGTGCGGTCGAACAAGGCGACGCCGAACGCGGCCTCCAGCTTGGCGAGCGCCTGGCTGAGCGCGGGCTGCGACACGCCCGATGTGCGCGCCGCGTGGCTGAGGCTGCCGGCCTGCGCGATGCCGAGCAGCAGGCGCAGGTGACGCAGGTTGAGGTCGTGCGCGGCTGTCATCGTTGTCCTTTAACGCAGGCTTATACCATTCCGGTATTCAGATTTGAACAAGGGTCCACTCCAGCTTTAACGTTGCACAATATTGCCCGTGAATGGGCGGAGAGGGATACGATCCATGCTGATGCAACCCGCCGTCGCGACGACGAGCAACTCGGGCACCCCGCCGACCAGCCACCGCGCGCTGATCGAGTGGGTCGAGCAGATCGCGACGCACACGCAGCCCGACGCCATTCACTGGTGCGACGGGTCGCAGGCAGAGTGGGACGCCCTGTCCGAGCAATTGGTGCAGGCGGGCACGCTGGTGCGGTTGAACCCAGAGTTGCGCCCCGACAGCTTCTACGCGCGCTCCGATCCGCGTGACGTGGCGCGGGTCGAGAGCCGCACCTTTATCTGCTCGGACGCGGAGGGCGATGCCGGTCCCACCAACAATTGGGTCGAGCCGGCGGAGATGCGCGGCAAGTTGGATGGGCTGTTCGCGGGGTCGATGCGCGGGCGGACGATGTACGTCGTGCCTTATTGCATGGGTCCGATTGGGTCGGACAAGAGCGCGATCGGCGTCGAGTTGACCGATAGTGCCTATGTCGTTCTTTCCATGCGGATTATGACCCGCATCGGCACGCCCGCGCTGGAGATGCTGGGCGAGGACGGCTTCTTCGTCCGCTGCGTCCACACAGTTGGGATGCCGCTCGCCGAGGGTCAGGCGGACGTGGCGTGGCCGTGCAACGAGGAGAAGTGGATCGTCCACTTTCCCGAGACGCGCGAGATCTGGTCCTACGGCTCGGGCTATGGCGGCAACGCTTTGCTCGGCAAGAAATGCTTCGCGCTCAGGATCGCCAGCGTGATGGCGCGCGACGAGGGTTGGCTGGCCGAGCACATGCTGATCCTCAAGCTGACCAACCCGGCCGGTAAGGCACATTACGTTGCCGCCGCCTTCCCCAGCGCGTGCGGCAAGACCAACCTGGCGATGCTCGAGCCGACGGTACTGGGCTGGAAGGCCGAGACGGTGGGCGACGATATCGCCTGGATGCGGTTCGGCAAGGACGGGCGGCTGTACGCGATCAACCCGGAAGCGGGCTTCTTCGGCGTGGCGCCGGGCACGGGCCCTGCCACCAACAAGAACGCGATCGACACGCTGTCGGGCACGTGCATCTTCACCAACACCGCGCTGACTGCCGACGGCGACGTGTGGTGGGAGGGCCTGTCGGAAACGCCGCCCGAGGGGCTGACCGACTGGACCGGCGAGCCGTACGATCCCGCGAGCGGCAAGCCCGCGGCGCACCCCAACGCCCGCTTCACCGCGCCCGCCGCGCAATGCCCGTCGATCGCCGACGAGTGGCAGTCGCCCGAAGGCGTGCCGATCAGCGCGTTCCTGTTCGGTGGCCGCCGCGCGAGCGCGGTGCCGCTGGCGGTCGAGGCGTTCGACTGGGAGCACGGCGTGTACATGGCCGCCAACATCGCGTCCGAGGGTACGGCGGCGGCCGAGGGCAAGGTGGGTGCGCTGCGCCGCGATCCCTTTGCGATGCTGCCGTTCTGCGGCTACAACATGGGCGATTACTTCAACCATTGGGTGAAGATCGGCGCCAAGGCACAGTCGGACGCCGCGGTCCTGCCGCGCATCTTCATGGTCAACTGGTTCCGCAAGGATGAGAACGGCAAGTTCGTCTGGCCAGGCTTCGGCGAGAATTCGCGCGTGCTGAAGTGGATCGTCGAGCGGATCGAGGGCGAGGCGGACGCGGTCGAGACGCCGATCGGTTATCTGCCGACGGCCGACGCGCTCGACGTGGCGGCGCTCGATCTGTCGCCGAGCGCGGTCGAGACATTGCTGTTGGTCGACGCGGTCACGTGGAGCGAGGAAGCCGCGCGCAATCGCACCTTCCTGGAAGAGTTCGGCGCGCCGATCCCGCCCGCGCTGATGCGGCAGCAGCAGGCGCTGGAGGAGCGGCTGGCGACTGCCTGACCGGTCATGGCTCCCGGCGGCTTCGCGGCCGCCGTCGATGCGGCGTCCGCGCGGAACTCCCCCGCGCGGGCGCCGCTGGCGTTTGGCCATGGGTAGACGGCTCACGCTCGCGGCGACGTTATCAGCGGCGGAAGCAGAAGAAGCGGGATCCGGGGTCAAACTCGGGATGACGAGATTGCTTCAATGAGTTGAAGCCGGCTCTGGCGATATCAGCTACCGCACTCGTCCTAACTCTGAGCCGAGCTTCCGCTTCTCTTCGCTAGACGATAGCTTAAACCGGCCGATCGATGGAGGCGGGCGGCTCGCTGAACCATTTTGGCCCGGTCTCGGTCATGTGGAAGCAATCCTCAAGCCGGACCCCGAACTTGCCCGGCAGGTAGAGGCCGGGCTCGTCGGAGAAGCACATGCCGGGGGCGAGCGGGGTGGCCTCGCCGCGGACGAGGTTTACCGGCTCGTGCCCTTCCATGCCAATCCCGTGCCCGGTGCGGTGCGACAGGCCGGGCAGACGATAGCCGGGGCCATAGCCGAGCGACTCATAGTAGCGGCGTACCGCATCGTCGACGCTGCCCGCGGGCGCGCCGAGCTTCGCCGCCGCGAAGGCCACCTGCTGCCCGCGCGCGACCTGATCCCAGACGCGGCGCACCTCTGCGCTGGCCGCGCCGACGACGAAGGTTCGGGACACGTCGGATTGGTAGCCCTGCACCGTGCAGCCGCAATCCATCAGCACCACGTCGCCGCGCGCGATCCGGCGCGGCGCGGTGCCGCCGTGAGGGAGTGCCGCATCAGGGCCGACCAGCGCCATCGAGAATTCGGGCGCGCCGCCGAGCTTGCGGGTTGCCGCGTCCATCAGCGCGCCGACATCGCGGCCGGTCATGCCGGGCTCGACGCGTGGGTGGAGCCAGCGATAAGCCGCGATCGTCACGTCAGTCGCGACTTGCATCAGCGCGATCTCGGCCGCCGACTTGACCATGCGGCACGCGCGTACGACCGGGTCGGCGCTGACCAGCCGCGCGTCCGGCAGCGCCGCGCGCAGGCGATCGGTCGCGAAGAAGCGGACGTTTGCCTCCACGCCAATCGGCTGTTTGGTGAGGCGGCGATCGCGCAGGAAGCCCGCCACGACCTTGAGCGGATCCTCATCCTCGTTCCACGTCCTGACCTCGGCTGGGACCGATAGGCTGAGGCGCACCGAGGGCTCCTCGAAAAACGGCGTGACGATGCACGGCTCGCCCTCCGCGGGCAGGATCGCGCAGGTGAGCCGCTCCGACAAATGCCAGCGCACGCCGGTGAAGTAGATCATCGACGCGCCGGGTTCGATCAGCACCGCGCCGACACCGTTCGCCTTCATCGACGCCTGCGCGCGTGACAGCCGGCGCGTGCGCTCGGCGGCGTCGATCGGCCTGGGGCCGCGTGTCATGTCCTGCAGCCCCGCGAGATCGGGCTCGGCCGCGCGCAGCACGTATGGCGCGAACGGCAGCGCGGTCGCGGCGGCGAGGACGTTGCGGCGGTTGAACGAGGTCGGCATAGGCGGCGAACGATAGGGTGCTTGACCGAGGCGCCGCAATCCCCTTCCCTGACGCACTCAAGCGGGAGCAATGATTTGGCCAAGCGGCTGACCTTGTACATCATGATCGGCCTCGTCGCGGGCCTGGTCGTCGGGCTGGCGCTCAACGGCTGGCTGAACGACGGGACGCCCGCGGCACAGGTACGGCTGACCGAGATCGCGGGTTACTTCTCGATCGTGACGGGGCTGTTCCTGCGCCTCATCAAGATGATCATCGCGCCGCTGGTGTTCGCGACGCTGGTGTCGGGGATAGCGCAGATGGGCGACACGAAGGCGCTCGGGCGGATCGGCGGGCGCGCGCTCGGCTGGTTCATCTGCGCGAGCCTAGTCTCGCTCGGGCTCGGGCTGATCCTGGTGAACGTGTTCCAGCCCGGCGTCGGCATCAACCTGCCGCTGCCCGCCGCGACCGCCGCCTCGGGCGTGGAGACGACGGGGTTCAACCTCAAGGATTTCGTCACGCACATCGTGCCCGCCTCGATGGTGGACGCAATGGCGAAGAACGAAATCCTGCAGATCGTCGTCATGTCGCTGTTCGTCGGCGTCGGCATCACCGCGGTCGGCGAGAAGGCCGCGCCGCTGATCCGCGGCATCGACGCGCTGGTCCACGTCATGTTGCAGGTGACGGATTACGTCATGCGCGTGGCGCCGATCGCGGTATTTGCCGCGGTCGCGGGGACGCTGACCGAGCGTGGCGCGGGGGTGATCGGGCAGCTCGCTTATTTCATGGGCAGCTTCTATCTGACGCTGCTGGTGCTGTGGGCGGTGCTGCTGGGCGTCGGCACCTTGTTCATCGGGCGGCGCATCCTCGACCTGATCCGCCACGTGCGCGAGCCGTTGCTGGTCGCCTTCTCGACCGCGTCGTCGGAGGCCGCTTATCCGCGCATGCTGGAGGCGCTCGATCGCTTCGGGGTGCCGCCGCGGATTGCGAGCTTCGTGCTGCCGCTCGGCTACTCGTTCAACCTCGACGGATCGATGATCTACATGGGGTTCGCGTCGCTGTTCGTCGCGCAGGCGTACGGGATCGACCTGTCGATCGGGCAGCAGATCACCATGCTGCTGGTGCTGATGGTAACGAGCAAGGGGATCGCCGGCGTGCCGCGCGCAAGCCTGGTGGTGATCGCGGCGACGATGCCGATGTTCAACATCCCCGAGGCGGGGCTGCTGCTCATCCTGGCGGTGGATCACTTCCTCGACATGGGCCGCACCGCGACCAACGTGATCGGCAACGCGGTCGCGAGCGCGGTGGTGGCGAAATGGGAGGGCGGGTTCGACGCGCCCGAGCCTGTCGCGATCAAGGCGCCGCGTGCGCCGAGCGGGCACGGCCCGGCCGATCCGGTCACCTCGTTTCGCGACGTATGATCGCGTAAGGTCGTTCTGCACTCGTTGCCCTTGCAAGCGCAGAAGCGGGGGGGCCGGATCAAGTCCGGGATGAGGGGGCTTGGGGATGTTTGAGAGTGCCTCTAGTTACGCGGGGGTTGTCGGCGATAGCTGAGCGCCTCCGCGACGTGGATGCGGCCGATCGTCGCTGCGCCAGCGAGATCGGCGATCGTGCGCGCGACGCGGAGCACGCGGGTGTAGCTGCGCGCGCTGAGGCGTAGCTGCGCCGCCGCTTGCGCGAGGAGCTGCCGGCCCGGCTCGTCGGGCGTGGCGAAGCGGTCGAGCGTGTCGCCGTCGAGTTCGGCATTGGTTCGGGCGCCGCTTCCCGCTAACCGATCGGTCTGCACCGTCCTTGCCGCGGCGACGCGCGCGGCGACCTCGGCCGAGCCCTCGCGCGGGGGCGGGAGCGTCAGGTCGGCGGCGGTGACCGCCTGCACCTCGACGTGCAGGTCGATGCGGTCGAGCAGCGGCCCCGATACCTTGGCTTGATAGTCCGCGGCGCATTTCGGCGCGCGCGCGCAGGCGAGGCTCGCGTCGCCCAGATGCCCGCACCGACACGGGTTCATCGCGGCGATCAGTTGCACGCGCGCCGGAAAGGTGACGTGCGCGTTGGCGCGCGCGACGCTGACGGTGCCGGTCTCGAGCGGCTGACGCAGCGAGTCGAGCTGTGGATCGGCGTGGAAAAAGGACCCCGGTAGCGGGGTGATCGGCGTCGAAAAGGGACCCCTCATCCCGGTGGTCTA
>NZ_JABULH010000002.1 GCF_013328205.1 Sphingomonas hominis
TAGACCACCGGGATGAGGGGTCCCTTTTCGACGCCGATCACCCCGCTACCGGGGTCCTTTTTCCACGCCGATCCACACTAAGGCTGTAGGGTGACTTGATCGGAAGGATCGGAAGGGGGGCTGCTCCTCGTTCCGTCGTAACAGGGGGGCAAACCTTGGTAATTCGGTCACCGGAATGGGGCATCGTCGCGGATGCTTGGATTTTGCAACCGGTTGCAAAAGCGTTTAAGTCTTGCCCACTAGGCCTAGCTCAATGGTGCTCAATCTCGAAAGGTGATGCTAAAACTTTCTACAAAGAGCAATTGCGGCTCTCAAACATCATACTTCGGAAATCGTCTTAGAGCCTTATCCATAGCCGATAGTGTGACGTTTCCATAGTCTTCGTGCTCATCCTTGCCGGAATGACCCGTTATGGCGCGCCTGATGTCTCCATCGATCCTTCCTCGCGCGCGCGAGATGAAGGCGTGCCTCCAGCCGTGATTAGGTTGGAGCTCCTCATCATCGACACCCAATGCCCGTACCCATTCGGCAATGCGCTGCCCGACGCGCTGCGCTTGAGAGTTGCCCTCTCCATTCCGCTTGAGGGCAGCGTTATAGAATAAAGGTCCAGAGCGCTGCGCAACCGCATCAGGGAAGCCCTGCTCGATGAGATGAGGATGTAAAGCTACATGCCTCGCCTTTCTGTCTTTCACCGATCCCGCATCAGGGCGAACGATGATGTGCCAAATACCATCGGCGCTCTTTGACACGTCGTTCCGCCGCAATTGCGCCATCTCGGTAACACGAGCACCTGTATAAGCGCACAGCCAAGGCAGCCACCGCCGCGCAAATGCACCGTAGGATTCGTTGCTGTCACAGTCGATTTCTAGAGCGGCACGCAGCACGATCTTGGCCTCCGCAGCGCAGTACCCGCGCTCCGGACGATTGGTAGCCCGGCGGGGCACTCTGACGGTGATCCCTGCTACAGGGTTGCAGTCGATCTTGCGGTTCTCCTTAGCCCATCCGAACACGGGCTTAGCGGCTCCCAAATAGCCGTTTCGAACAGTGCCGGGGTCACGAGACTTGCCATTAACAGGCGCAAGAAGTGCGGCTTTCCAAGCAACAATGTCTTCTGGCGCTACGCGGGTGGCATCGTCATGCCCCAGATGAGCAATGAGTGACTGGAGCGCCGTTCGCCACTTCTTGACGGTTTTGGCGGCAGGCTGCTGCTCGGCTAGATAGCCAGCAAAGATGTCCATGATGGGGACCGCCCCACGTACCATTGCAGGCAAGCTTTCTCGGTCCTGCGCGAACGCTGCGGCCTCGAACATGGCGTGCGTCGGCGTCGGGCGATCCTCGAAGTTAAGTTCCGCCTTTACTCGTAAAGCTAATTCCCTCTGTGCACGCCCGACGCGGTCAAGCAAGTACTCGCCCAAGCTGCCATCTGGGGGCAACCTCCAGTGCTCTGCTTCCGCGATGTTGTCTGCGGTCCAGCTTGTTGTCAGGAGCGACCCGAGCCGCCCTTCGCGCAGATGGTCTGGCGTCAGAGCAGCTATGTTGGCGAGGTCTCTCACCGTTTGCCTTCTCGCCTCCCTGTCGAGCTTCTCTTGGGACGCGCGCTGCTCCTGATCCGTGACCCAGGCACGAACTGCGCGGTCTATATCAGCTTGGTCGGGGACGCGCCCCCCAGGCTTGAACGATGTGACGCGCATAGTTGGATCAGGCTTGCTTGAAGCCTCCGCAATACGTCGATCACAATATTTCCGGCACTCGGCTGCGAGGTGATCGGCCTCTCGACGGCTAACATCACCGAAGCTGCGCGAGAACGTAGCTATCCCGCCCTCGAACGTCGCGCGGGCGTAAAGCGGTATGACCTTGCGGAACTCATAGCTATTCCCGCGCCGGTACAGGTGTTTTGCAACCCGTTGCAGCGTTGGACGGGATGTCGATTTTGCAGCACACATTGCAGCCAGCTACCGAGAAAATCGGCTAATTTGCAAGGGTTTCTGCACATCCAAGCACTTAGCTTGAAGGTGGCGGAGACGGAGGGATTCGAACCCTCGGTACGGTTTCCCGTACGACGCTTTAGCAAAGCGTTGGTTTCAGCCACTCACCCACGTCTCCGGATGCGGCGTTCGTGGGGCTATAGCGAGGGGGCGTGGCACGATCAACCAGCTGTGTGCATCTGATCGACGCGAATTCGCGCTGCCCCGTCGAACGTTCATTGCCGGGACAGCCCAAGCACGGATAAGTCGAACCGTCAGGGGTCAAGGGGCGTGGGTCATGGGTAAGTGGATGCGTGGCGCAGGCAATGTCATTGCAGCGCTGGCGCTTGCGGGAATGCAGGTCGCGCCGGCGTTGGCGCAAGTGCGATCGATCGATCCCAATGCGGCGATCGATGCCGACGTCGAGGGACCGCGGGAAGTGCCGCGCGATGCTGCGCCGCGCTATCCTGATGCGCCCCCGCCGGCGTCGCCCGCCACGGTCACCGGCGACACGGCTCGCAGCGGTGCTCCGGTCGATCCCGAGCGCACCACGGCCGCGGCGGACACGTTCAAGCGCGACGACCTGATCGGCGCGGGCGAGGACGTGTTCGGCAAGGGCGCGGAAGGCTTCGCTTCGTTGATCGAGAAGATCCTGAAGGAGCAGGGGGAGCCCAACGCCTATATCGCCGGACGCGAAGCGTCCGGTGCGTTCGTGCTCGGCGTCCGTTACGGCTCCGGCATCATGACGCACAAGGTCGAGGGACAACGACCTGTCTACTGGACCGGGCCGTCGGTTGGTTTCGACGTCGGGGGCGATGCCAACAAGGTATTCGTGCTGGTCTACAATCTGTACGACTCACAGGAGTTGTTTAAACGTTTCCCCGGGGCCGAGGGCCGTCTGTATTTCGTCGGCGGGTTTGCCGCGACTTATCTGCGGCGTGGCAATGTTGTCCTGATTCCAGTCCGATTGGGCGTGGGCTGGCGTGCCGGGGTGAATGTTGGCTGGATGAAGTTCAGCGAGAAATCTAGCTGGTTGCCATTCTGACAGACGCACCTGTCTGTTATAGGCGCAGCGTGCGTCGTTCATGCGATTGCGAACCAACCTGGTGTGTTACTTTGAAATAGATGTTTGTTTGCGAATTGCCGCGCCTGTCTGACGTTTGCAAACGATGATTCAACATTGCCGGCGAGGCCCGGTATGGGAAAGATAAACAGCGCAAAGTAAACTGCGACTTAAAAATCATCGCGTCTGGTGTGTAAAGGATCAGATATGAAGTCCGCCATCATCACCGGCGCCACTATCAGCCCGCAAGGCCTCGTGTATAAATGATGACGATGACATGCTGGTGAGCACGGCTGTTCGCCGATCTGCTCACGCATCGAGCAAGCGAGTAGTGTTAGGCGTGGGCGTGTGCTGATCATTGACGGCGTTGAAGGGGTGAGGATGAAGATGTTGAGACTAGGCAGCACGGCCGCGATGCTCTTTATCGCATCAACCAGCATGGCGGGCATGGCGACCGCGCAGGTGGCTGCCACGGATGCTGGCCAAGTTGCGGGCGCGACCGACGACCAGGTGACGAGCTGGAAGGGTATTCCGTTCGCCGCAGCGCCGGTCGGGGCGCTGCGGTGGCGCGCGCCGCAACCCCCTGCCAAGTGGGCCGGCGTGCGTCGGGCGACCGACTACGGCCGCGACTGCATGCAGGTGCCGTTCCCGAGCGACGCCGCGCCGCTCGGTACCACGCCGGCGGAGGACTGCCTTACGTTGAACGTGTGGAAGCCCGCGAAGAGCACGCAACCGCTGCCGGTGATGGTGTGGATCTACGGCGGGGGCTTCGTGAACGGAGGCGCCTCGCCGCCGACCTATTCGGGGGCACCGCTGGCCAAGCAGGGCGTGATGGTGGTCAGCTTCAACTACCGGCTCGGTCGCTTCGGCACGTTCGCGCATCCGCAACTCACCGCGCAGAACGCCGACGGTGGGCGGTTCGGCAACTATGGCTACATGGATCAGATCGCCGCGCTGCAATGGGTGCAGCGGAACATCGCGGCATTCGGCGGCGATCCGAGGAACGTGACGATCATCGGCGAGAGCGCTGGCGGGATGTCGGTCAACACGCTGGTCACCTCACCACAGGCGAAGGAATTGTTCGCGCGTGCAGTGGTCATGTCGGGCGGTAACGGGCAGAACATGGGTTCGACCGGTCTGGCAGGCGCGGAAAAGATCGGCGTCGACTTCGCGCAGAGCAAAGGCATCGCCGCCGACGATCCCGCAGCCTTGGCGAAGCTGCGCGCGCTGTCGGCCGATGCGGTCACCGACGGCCTCAATCTCGCCACTGCATTCACCCCGAACGGAAAGCCGCGTACCTTTGCCAGCCCCTTCCCGGACGGCAGGATCGCGGTCGATCCAGCGACCGCATATCACGCGGGCGCTTTCCCCAAGATGCCCATCATGATTGGTGCCACCGACAATGATATCGGTGGGCCCACTGGTTACATGGTCGCTGGCGCGCGGAAACTTGCCGGCACAATCACCGCCGCGGGCGCACCCGTTTACGAATACCGCTTCTCCTACGTCGCAGAAAGTCTCGGCAAGACCGGGGCCGGCCATGCGACCGATATTCCGTGGTTCTTCGATACTGCCGACATCAAGTACGGGGACAAGACCACAACGCGTGATCGGGCGGTGGCGCGAACGATCAGTGCATATCTGGTGAACTTCGTGAAGACGGGAGATCCCAACGGTCAAGGTCTGCCTCGCTGGTCGCGCTATGAACGCAGCGCCGACGAATTGATGGACTTCACGGCTGCGGGTCAGGCCGTGTTGAGGAAGGATCCACTCGGTCCTACAATCGACGCAGCTCCTGTCACCAGCGAGCGCTAGCGCAGCCCTGCGAACCTCCGGTTGTGGCAGGACGTCACCACGTCCTGCCAACGGGTACGCCAGGCGCTGACGCGTTGAAGGAATGACCCATCAATGATCGCTCTGCTGATCGCGCAAGCCGCCACGCTCGGCGCCACGAATTACCAGGTGGATGTGCCGATGCGCCCGCCCGCAACCCGTCCGAGCTTCGCCGACGAGTTCAACGGCGCGCGCGTCGACAAGGGCAAGTGGCGCTACGACACGTCGCGCAATGCGGAAGGCTGGTTCAATCACGAACTGCAATATTACGCCGCCGATCGCCCTGAGAACGTGCGGGTGGTCAAGGGCGCGCTGGTGATCGAGGCGCGGCGCGAGCGGCTCGGCCGGACCCGCGTCCGCGATTGGGGCGGGCAGGACTACACTTCGGGCAAGCTCGTCAGTCGACACGCGCTCGGCTACGGTTTCTACCAGATCCGCGCCAAGCTGCCGTGCGCGCGCGGCACGTGGCCGGCGATCTGGATGCTGCCAGCGAGCGGCAAATGGCCCGACGCGGGCGAGATCGACATCATGGAGATGGTTGGTTGGGATGCGAACGTCGTTCACGCGACGTTGCACACCGCCGCGTTCAACCACGCCAAGGGCACGCAGCGCGGTGCCGAGCGGCGGGTCGCGACCAGTTGCAGCGCCTTTCACGACTATCAGCTCGACTGGCGGCCCGACGCGATAACGATTGGGGTCGACGGCCGCGGCTACATGCGCGTCGTCAACGACCAACCCGGCGGCGCGGCAGCGTGGCCGTTCACCAACCCCTATCACCTGATCCTCAACCTCGCGGTCGGCGGCGACTGGGGCGGCAAGAACGGGGTGGACGATGCCGCTCTGCCGCAACGCATGGAGGTGGATCACGTGCGCTACTGGCGCGCGCACGCCCGCTGACGCACCCGGCCGGCAACGGCTGACCAATATCGACGACCAACGAGCCGGGCGACGCACGCGCGCCGCCCGGCATGGCTGTTACGCGCGGTTGCTCACGGCTTCATCGTTGCCGCATCGAGCGTGGCAGTCGACACCATCGTCCGGTCGGTCGCGTCGCGTGCCAGCGCCACACGGTAGCTGCCGCCGCGCACGCGCCAGCCGGGCAGGCGGGTGTCGTAATCGGCGATCACGCGCGGCTCCGCGGTCAGCGTCACGCGGCGCGTCTCGCCGGGGCGCAGCATCACGCGCGTGAAGCCGGCGAGCCGCATCGGCTGGTTCGCGCCGTCTCGCGATACGTACATCTGCGGCACGTCCGCGCCTGCCGTGCGCCCGGTGTTGACGACGTCGAAGGTGATCGACAGCCGCTTGCCCCCGCTCACCACCGGGTTGCGATACGCGAAGTTGGTGTAGCTGAGCCCGTAGCCGAACGGGAACAGCGGCTTCATCGCCTTCTTCTCGTACCAGCGATAGCCGACGTCCGATCCTTCGACATAGTCGACCGGGAAGCTCGGCAGCACCGCGTTGCCGGCAGCACCCGGATCGGCCGCCGCCTGCGCTTCGGCCGAGTTCAGCCCGTCGAGCCCGACCGGTGCGGGGCGCACCGGCTGCGCGGCGGAGGCAGGGAAGGTGATCGGCAAGCGGCCCGACGGATTGACGCGGCCGGTCAGCACGTTCGCGATCGCCTCCCCACCGCGCTGTCCCGGATACCAGGCCTGTACCACCGCGGGCACCTGATTGAGCCACGGCATCAGCACCGGCCCGCCGTCTCCATCACCGCCACCGTCTTCGGCTGTACCTTCGCGACCATCGCGATCAGCGCGTCCTGATTGTCGGGCAGGCGCAGATCGGCGACGTCCTGCGCCTCGGTCGTCCACTGCGTCGCGAAGAAGATCGCCAGGTCGGCGTTCTTCGCTGCGTCGAGCGTGGCGTTCAGGTTGCGCCCGTCGACGTAGCTGATCTGCGCGCCCGGCAGTGCCTTGCGCATCGCGGCGAGGGGGGAGGAGGCGTGGTAGGTGATGCGGGCGAACGATGAGGCGCCGCCGCTCGACAGCGGGATCTCGACCGGCGCGCCGCCGACCGAGCGGACCTGGCTCGACCCGCCGCCCGACAGCACGCCCACGTCGGCCGAGCCGCCGATCAGCACGATACGGCGGGCGGTGCGCGCCAGCGGCAGCAGGTTGTTCTCGTTCTTCAACAGCACCATCCCCGCCTCGGCCGCGCGCTGTGCGACCTCGGCATGGGTCGCGTAAGGCGGCATCTGCGCGGTGCCGGGGACTGGCGCGTCATAGGCGCCCGTCTCGATCAGTCCGGTCAGGTAGCGCAGCACCATGTCGTCCAGTCGCTGCATCGGCACCTGGCCCGCCTCGACCGCCTGCTTGAGCGCGGGGCCGAAGAACAGCGATTTGTCGAGTTCCTGACCCGATTGCTGGTCGAGCCCGGCATTCGCCGCCTTGACGGTCGAGTGCACCGCGCCCCAATCGCTCATCACCCAGCCGCGATAATCCCAGTCGCGCTTCAGCACGCGGTTGAGCAGGAACTCGTTCTCGCACGCCCAGTCGCCATTGACCTTGTTGTAGGCGCACATGACCGAGCCGGGATTGCCGCGCTCGATCGCGATCTCGAACGCGAGCAGGTCACTTTCCCGCAGCGCCTGCTCACCGATGCGCGCGTCGGCGACCGTGCGTCCGGTTTCCTGCGCATTGAGCGCGAAATGCTTGATCGTCGACACGATGCGGTTCGACTGGACGCCGGCGATGTGCGCGCCGCCCAGCTCGCCCGCGAGCAGCGGGTCTTCGCCCAGATACTCGAAATTGCGCCCGTTCCACGGATCGCGCGTCAGGTTCACGCCCCCCGCCAGCAGCACGTTGAACCGCTTGGCGCGTGCCTCGCTGCCGATCATCACGCCACCCGCGCGCGCGATTTCGGGGTCGAAGCTCGACGCGGTGGCGAGGCCGGAGGGGAGGGCAGTCGCGACATCGCCGCGGCGCTGCTCGACCTGATTGGCGACGCCGAGCGAAGCGTCGCTCTCGCGCACCAGCGGCACGCCCAGCCGCGGCACGCCGTCGATGTGACCGGCCGACGGGATCAGCTCGTTGCTCGTCTTGCCCGCCGCCATCGGCGGGAACAGTCCGTGGACCAGCGCAATCTTCTCGTCGAGCGTCATGCGCGCGACGATCGCGCGGGCGCGCACTTGCGCGGCGTCGCCGGTGATCCGCGCAGATTGCGTTTCAGCCGCCGATCGCTTCCGCACCGCGCCTTGTTGCGCGTTCACACCGCTCGCTCCAGCGATTGCGAGCAGCGAAGCGCTCACCAGCACGGCCTGCAAATTCTTCACCATTTCTCCGCCCTTGCCCCTTGTTGGTCTCGCGTTCACGGCGCTCTCTGTGGTGTTAGACCGTGATTAGCGAGCAGCGCCGCCACTGGTTCTCAGGTTACGCGTCCTGTCAACGAAGGCCGCGACCCAGACTAGCGGCGCGTTCCAGTTGATCGCCACTTCGTTCTGCGTGAACGCCTGCGCTTCATCCGACCAGCAGGTGAGCGGGCGGCACGTGCCTTTCATCGTCGTGGCGACCGGGTCGGTCATCGCGACATTGTTCGGGCCACCGGACAGCACACCCGGCGGCGGCGACGGGAACGCGGGGTCGAGCTGATGCGCCCAGAAGCGATGATGCGGGTTGCGCATCGGTCGCGCGCCGTATCCGGTGACATAGGAACGGTCGAGCGGATTGCGACCGAGCACGTAGTCGAGCGCGTCGACCACGCCGGTGCGATACGCGCCTCGTCGCGTGAGGTCGTATGCGGTGCCCAGGATGATCGCACGCGACAGCACGTCGCCGTTCGAGCCCCATTGCATCGCACCCGGTGTCGCCGGGAAGCGATAGCCTTGTTGCGCAGCGTCGGCGAGCAGGCGGTCGGCGCGTGCGATCACCGCACGGCGCTGCGTTGCGATCGTTGCGGCAGGGATGTGGCTGGGCACGGTCAGCATCGAGATCGCACCGAGTGGCCCCGTATCCGCCCATCCGATCGTGCCGCCCGCACCGCTGCGACCCAGTGCGGAGCCGCTCACCCGCGCGATGACGTCCCGGTCGCCGGTGGTGATTGCCAGCTCGCTCGCCGCCCAGAAGAACTCGTCGGCGACCTGTTCGTCACCATAAGCGCCGCTGCCGGTGAAGCGATCATCCGCGATCAGGTCCGGGTGGCGCAACGCGGCGGCATAGGCGCGCTTGGCCGCCACCAGGCACGTGGCGGCGAACTGGGGATCGATCGTGCGCCAGATGCGTGCGGCTTGTGCCGTCACCGCGGCGAAATTGAGCGTTGCGGCCGTCGATGGCGGATAAAGCGCACGGACGTCGTGATCGTCCTCTACGCGCAGCGGCAGCTTGGCCCAGTGGATATCGCCGAGCTTGTGATGCACCAACCCGCCAGCATCGATCGTGCGCGTCGCCTTGCGACCGGGCGCCAGCACCGCGGTATGCGTGCCGTCGGGCAATTGCATCCGCAGCATCCACGCGATCTCGTAGCGTGCTTCGTCGAGCAGGTCCGGCACGCCGTTGCCGGCCTCGGGCAGGGCCAGCACCCCGTCGCGCATCAGGTCGGGTGTGCCGTGCGCCTGCGCGCGCTCATACGCGTTCAACAGCGTCCACACGCTCAGCCCGGCGTTGACGACATATTTGCCGCGGTCGCCGGCGTCATACCATCCGCCGCTCACGTCGACGCGACGATCGCACGCCGGCCAGGCGAGGCCGAGCATGTCGGTGCCCGCGAAACAGCTCGCCCGCTCGCCCGGGTGGCCCGCCACGCGTGCCAGATCAGGCCGCTGTACGTAGCGCGCGAGGATCGGGGTGCCGGCGCGCTGTTGGTAGAAGAACGACATGGCGTCGCGGAACAACGGCTGAAACGGGCGCGAGGTGATCGTGATCGGACGGCTGGTCACGCCGCCGGCGGTCAGCGCATATCGTCCCGCCGGCAGCGCGGCCGCGATGCGGACGGTCGCAACGCTGTCGCCCGCACCCGCGTCAGGGCGCGGCGTGGCCTTGCCGGAGGCGACCACCCGACCGCGTTCGTCACGCAGCGACCAAGAAACGGTTCGGGGAAAAGCGAGCGAAACGGTAACCGGTTCGCCGACCGCGAAGCCTTGCTGGTTGAAGCGAATCGGCGAGGCAGGTGGCTCGGCCGCCGCAGTGCCGAACAGCAATGCGGTGCCCAGAACCGCCGCACGCAGTGCCCGCGACGCCCGCCTGGCCGGTGCGACCGTGGATGAAATGGTCGCGCTGGCCAGACGAGGCGTCTTCATGATCAAAGGTCCTTAGAACTTCATCCGCGTGGTGAGCGAGAAGCGGCGATCGTTCTTGAAGTAGCTGCGCGGTGCGCGCAGCCCTTCGGCGTTGATCACCGATTCCGTCTTGGTCGTGCTGTCGAGCAGGTTCACGCCCTGGAAGCCGATCTTGAAATGCTCGTCGACCGAGTAAAGGATCGTGCCGTCGAGCTGCCCGAAGGAGCCGGAATAGATCGGCAGGAACGGCGCGATCTCGTCGCGCACGGTCAGCAGGTAGCGTGAGCGCCAGTTATAGGCGGCGCGCAGCGACAGCGGCCCCTTCTCGTAGATCAACGCGCCGTTGATCGTGTGGCGCGACAATCCTTCGAGCGGCAGGCGTGAGGTGTCGATCGTGGTCGTCGGCGATGTCGCCTGACCGGTGCGTCCCTGCGGGATGTTGGACGGATCGACGTAGGTGTAGTTCGCCTGGATGCCGAAACCCGACAGGAAGCCCGGCAGGAAATCGTAGGTCTGCTGATACGCGACCTCGACGCCCTTCACATTGCTGTGTCCGTCCGCATTCTGCGGCGCGATGAACAGCACGTCCTGCGTGATCCCGTTGTTGGTGACGGAACGGGTTTGCGCGACGTTGGCGACGATGACGTTGGTCAGGTCCTTGTAGAACGCCGCCACCGTGAGCGAACCGACCCGCGCGAAATACCATTCCGCGGTCAGGTCGAACTGGTTCGCCTCCACCGGGCGCAGGTTCGGGTTCG
Source organism: Sphingomonas hominis (assembly GCF_013328205.1). Taxonomy (GTDB): domain Bacteria; phylum Pseudomonadota; class Alphaproteobacteria; order Sphingomonadales; family Sphingomonadaceae; genus Sphingomonas; species Sphingomonas hominis. The sequence goes on from NZ_JABULH010000002.1 coordinate 10,828, forward strand.
AATTGCGGCCACTGCCGTCCAACCGGAAGATCGACACCCCGCTCGCCGGCTGGATCTGCGTCGTGCTCTGTAACTGATCGAAGCCCGGACGCGAGATCGCCTTGGAATAGGCAAAGCGCGTGATCAGGTTCGAGGTCAGGCCGACCTTCAGGTTGAAGCTGGGCAGCCAGTGATCGAAGCGATTGCGCACCGTTTGGTTGATCGCGGTACCGTCCGCGAAGGCGAGCACCGCCTGCTGCTGCTGGGCGTTCAGGCCGCAGAACGCGCTGGTCTGGGCCGGCTGCGCGCAGAAGGTCGCCACGTCGGCCGCCGTGCCGATGATCTGATTGCGCGTCGGGAAGGTGAAGAAGCCGTTCGCCTTGTCGGTCGTCTGGACGTAGCGCAGGCCGACGTTGCCCGACACCTTCAGGCCACCGAAGATGTCGTTGCCCTGCGTGCCGAAGTCGAGCCGTGCATAAGCGGCCTTGGTGGCTTCCGAGTTGGTGTACACCTCGTTGGGCAGGAAATTGGTGCCCGGCAACACGCCCGCGCGCGCACCGGTCGGCGTCCAGCCGCCCGAGTTCGCACCCTTCTGATTGCGCCAGATCGCGTTCACCGCCTGCACCTGTGCTGCCGCACCCGCGTAATCGGATGCAGGATTGCCGTTCAGGTAATTGGCGGCGAGATTCGACGGGCCGTCGCCGCGGAACACGTTGTCGAAGCTGTACTGGCCGTAGGTCTCAGGCGCGGTATCGGCGAAGGTAACCGGGCCGGAGCCGTCCCACACCTCGCTCAACACGCCCCAATTGTAGAGCGAGTAGCGCACCGTCTGGTCGCGATCGGCGTAGCGTGCGCCGACCTTGGCCTTTTTCAGGAAGCCGTCGCCGAAATCATAGGTGGCATCAGCCTTGAACGCCCATTCGTGACCGTCATTGTCCTCGAAATGGTCCATCGCGGCGCGATAATAGCTGTTCGCCGGATCGGCGTAGAACGCCTGGCTGTTCGAACCGTTCGGTGCCAGGAAATCGATCTGCGGCGCATCTCCCGTCACGTCCAGCGCGACGTCGGCGAAGGTCGATCCGTAAATGGAGAAGTCGGTCTGCTTGGTGGTCGACTTGACGTACTGACCGTCGAAGTTGAACGACAGCTTGTCGCTGGCCTCCCACTTCACGTTGCCGCCGAAGTCGTTGGTCACCGCGCGGGTCTTCACCCCGCGGTTTGCAAGCTGGGTCACCATGCCGCGCTGCTGGCCGCCGGGCGGGACGTAACCGCGGTCGATCGAGATCACGCCGCTCTCGAACAGCCCGTCGTCACCGAAGGCGTAGTTGGTACCCGGCGCCGGGAAGGTCAGCCGGTCGATCGCGTCCGGGCTGGTCTCGAACGTCCGCTCGCCCCAGGTCTGGCGCGCGTCGCTGCGGATGAACTGCAACGTCGCGAGCAGCGATTCATCGTTCGACTGGAACTGCAGCGCCGCCGCCGCGCCCAGCCGCTCACGGTCGAATTCCTGCGTGCGCACGCCCGCGCCGACCGGCGCGTAGACGACGCGGCCGGGCGCGATCCCCGCCAGCGTGTCGGTTTCCGCAACGCCGTCGCCGTTGATATCCTGCGACCCGTTGAAGCGCGCCTGGTAGTTGGTGACCTGAAGGCCGTCGGCACGGCTGAACAATTGCGAATAGGACGCGCCGACCAGCACGCCGAAGCGGCCGATACCGGTGTCGAAATTCTTGCTGGCCAGCCCCGAGATCGCGGGCGAGCCCTGCTTGATGAAGTCGCCGTAGTTCATGTCGGCGGACAGGTAGAATACGGGGTCGCGGCTATCGAACGGCTTGCGCGTGTTCAGATTGACGGTGCCGGCGATGCCGCCCTCGATCTGGTCGGCGGTCATGTTCTTGTACACTTCGACCGAGCCGAGCAGCTCGGGCGACACGTCCTGGAAGTTGAGCGCGCGGCCGCCGTTGGTGGAGAAGCTGTCACGGCCGTTGAACTCGGAACGGACGTAGTTGAGCCCGCGGATGACGATGCCCGAACCTTCGACCGAGAAGTGGTCGGGATCGGTCGCACCGGCGAAGCGGCTGATCGACACGCCGGGCACGCGTTGCAGCGCTTCCGTCACCGACCGGTCCGGCAGCGCGCCGATATCTTCGGCGGTGATCGCGTCCACCACGGTGTCGGCATCGCGCTTCAGCCCTTGCGAGTTCGCCAGGCTGGCGCGGATACCCGTCACCACGATGTCCTGGCCCGCGGCATCGTCGACCTGCTCGGCAACCGGATCCTGTGCGATGGCCGGTGTGCCGGTCTGCGCATCGGGTGCCGGAGCGGCCGACACCACGGGGTCGGTGGAACGGGAAATGCCGCCGTCCTGCGTGTTGGTCGTCGGCGCGGTGGGCTGCTGCACGGTCTGCGCGAACGCCTGACCGGCGCTCATCACGGCGAGCGCGGACGCACTCACCTGCAACGAACGGATAAGCGACATCTTGGCACTCGGTGCGCGAACCACAGGCATTCATCCCCTCTCAGCCGACCGCGAACAGGCAGGTCGGTCTTCCGCATGACGCGGGAAGGCGCGGTGGCTAACGTGGCCAAGGTCTTGATCGCAACGGTAAACCCGCTTGCCGCAGGTTTAATGGTTTTGATTTTCACTTATCTGTTGCGTAGAAGGCACAGGTTACATCTGCAACTATATCGTGCGATGGAGGGATCATCGTGGCTGCGTCGCAGGCGCCTGGCACTGCACCACCGTTGAAGGTGGTGATCGTTGGCGGCGGCACCGCAGGGTGGATGACCGCGGCGGCGCTTGCCTGCGTGCTGGGTCCGCGCGTGGCCGACGTTCAGCTGGTCGAATCGGAGGAGATCGGCATCGTCGGCGTGGGTGAAGCGACCCTGCCGCACATCCGCGCGTTTAATACGCGCATCGGCATCGACGAGGCGGCATTCATGCGCGCCACCGCCGCGACCTTCAAACTGGGGATCGAGTTCCGCGACTGGGCGCGGATCGGCGACAGCTACATTCATCCGTTCGGCGCGTTCGGTCACGACGTCGACGGCGTCGGCTTCCATCATTACCTGACCCGCGCCGGATCGATCGCGGACCTGCCCGATTACTCATTGCCGGTGGTGGCCGCGCGCGCCGCCAAGTTCGCGGTGCCCGACGACGATCCGCGATCGTTGCTGTCGACGTTCGGTTACGCGTACCAGTTCGACGCCACGCGCTACGCCCCGTTTCTTCGCGCCCATGCCGAACGCCACGGCGCACGGCGCACCGAGGGGCGCATCACCGATGTCGAGCGCGACGACGGAGGCAACGTCGCGGCGGTGGTGCTGTCGGACGGACAGCGGATCGCGGGTGACCTGTTTATCGATTGCTCGGGTTTCCGCTCGCTGTTGCTGGCGCAGGCGATGCGCGAGCCGTTCGAGGATTGGTCGCACTGGCTGCCGTGCGACCGCGCAGTGGCGGTGCCGTGCGCCGGTCAGGGGCCACTGCTGCCTTATACCAGCGCCACCGCGATGCCGGCGGGTTGGCGCTGGCGCATTCCGTTGCAGCACCGCGTCGGCAACGGTTACGTTTATTCCTCCGCGCACATCGCCGACGACGCCGCGCGCGACGCGCTGCTCAGCGAGCTCGAAGGCCCGCCGCTCGCCGATCCGCGCTTCCTGCGCTTCACCGCGGGACGTCGGCGGCGAAGCTGGGTCGGCAACGTCGTCGCGGTCGGGCTCGCCGGTGGGTTCCTGGAACCGCTGGAGTCGACCAGCATCTACCTGATCCAGCTCGCGATCACGCAATTGCTGGAGCTGTTTCCGCAAAAGCCGGTCGCGGCGATCGACCGCGACGAATTCAACCGCGTCGTTGATCTGGAATATGATCGGATCCGCGACTTTCTGATCCTCCATTATCACGCAACGACGCGCAATGACTCTCCTTTCTGGGATCACGTGCGCACGATGACGGTGCCCGACACGCTGGCGGAGAAGATCGAGCTGTTCCGCCGTCGAGGTCGCGTGATGACATACCGCGAGGGCGTGTTCCTGGAGCCGAGCTGGATCGCGGTGTACCTGGGACAACGGATCGAGCCCGCGGGTTACGATCAGCGCGCCGACGCGCCGCCGGCTGCTGCGCTCGCGCGCGCCCTGCAACGCCTGCGCGACGAAACGCAGGCGGCGGTCGCGACCATGCCCGACCATGCCGCCTATCTGTCCATGATCGGCGCCGCGGCATGAGCGACGCACGCATCCGCACGGTTGCGGTCGTCGGCCACGGCATCGCCGCGTGGAGCACGGCGGCGGCGCTCAAGAAGCGTGTACCGGGGCTGGCCGTCGCATTGGTGCCCATTGCTGCGTTCCGGCCCGGCTTCGTCGACCTGACCGGCGCCGCCGCTCCGTCGATCGGCGACTTCCACCGCGATATCGGCCTGGCGGAAACCGACGTGGTGGTGCGGACCGGCGCGGCGTTTCGGCTGGGCACGCGCTTCACCGGATGGAGCGGCGACGGCTCCGATTACGTCCACGCCTACGGGCCCGCGGGACAGCCGATCGAACGGGTCTCGTTCGCGCCCTTGTGGATGCGCGATGGCGGCGACGCGCCGTTCGATGCCTTTTCGCCCGGCGCGGCGCTGGCGCGAGCCGGGCGCTTCGTGCCCGCCGGCGGCGCGGTGCCGGGTGGTTACGCGCACGGCCTGCATCTCGATCCCCCGACCTATGCGCGCTTCATCGAAAGCTACGCGCGGCACTTGGGCGTGGTGGTGACCGCGGCACCGTTTGTCGAGGCGCTCGTCGCGGAGCGGCGCGTCAGCCGGCTACGGCTCGCCGATGCGAGCGAGCTGACCGCCGATTTGTACGTCGATGCGACCAACGCCGCAGGAGCGTTGATCGGCGCACTGGACGGCGCGTGGCAGGACTGGTCGCGCTGGCTGCCGTGCGATCATGTGGTGCTTAACCGAGCGCGCCCCGATGCTGACCTCGCGCCGGTGGACGAGGTCACCACCTTGCCCACCGGGTGGCGCGCGACAGCCGATCTACCGACGCATCGCCAGACGATCGACGTGCAGGCAGGCCGAGGCGCCGACGCGAGCGGCACCAATGTCACCTTTCGCAACGGCCGCCGCCCGCACGCGTGGATCGGCAATGTCGTCGCGGTCGGCGAGGCGCATAGCGTCATCGAGCCGCTGGAGGCCGCACCGCTCCACTTGCTCCACGCGCAGATCGACCGGCTGGTCGCTACCTTGCCCGATCGCTCCTTTGCGGCGGTCGAGCTGGCGCACTACAATCGCGTGACGAACGAAGAGGCCGACCGTTTGCGCGATTTCGTTATCATGCATTACGCGACATCGGACCGCCCCGAACCGTTCTGGCGCGCGGTGCGCGAGGTGCCGCCGCCTGATCTGCTGGCGGAAACGCTGGCGTTGTTTCGCGAACGCGGGCGGTTGCCGATCCGCGACGGTGAGAGTTTCGACCGTGACAGCTGGCACGCGGTGCTGTTCGGCCAGGGCGTGCAACCGCGTCGCGTCGACGTGCTCGCACACGCGGTCGACCCCACGCAGGCGCGCGCCGCGATGGACGCATTCCGCCGCCGGCTGGCGGCCGCGGTCGCGACCGCCCCCTTGCACCGCGACTATCTGGCGGGTTTGAGGATCGGCGCATGAACGAACACAGCATCCGCGATATCGTGATCGTCGGCGGCGGTACCGCAGGCTGGATGGCGGCGGCGGCCTTGTCGAAATTCGTCGGGCACCGCGCGCGCATCCGCCTGGTCGAGAGCGAGGCGATCGGCACCGTCGGCGTCGGCGAGGCGACGATCCCGACGATCGCGACCTTCAACCAGATGCTCGGCATCGACGAGGATGATTTCGTCGCGCGTACGCAGGGGACGTTCAAGCTCGGTATCGAGTTCGTCAATTGGCGCCAGGTCGGCGAACGCTACTTCCATCCCTTCGGCCAATTCGGTCACGACATCGAGGGACTGAGCTTCCATCAATTTTTTCTGAAGCTGGCCCGCGAAGGCAAATGTGCTGACATCTGGCACTACGCCCCTTGCGCGGTGGCGGCGGCGGCGGGGCGTTTCGCGCGGCGCGCGCCCGACCCACGATCGCCGTTCGGCACCTTGCCCTACGCCTTCCACTTCGATGCCGGGCTCTACGCCCGCTACTTGCGCGATTATGCCGAAGCGCGCGGCGTCGAGCGGATCGAGGGACGGATCGTCGACGTGGCGCTGCGCAGTCACGATGGCTTCGTCGACGCGGTGACGCTGGACGATGGCCGCGCGATCGGCGGCGAGTTGTTCATCGATTGCTCGGGCTTTCGCGGGCTGTTGATCGAGGAAGCGCTGGAAAGCGGCTACGAGGATTGGCGCCACTGGCTGCCGTGTGACCGCGCGGTCGCGGTGCCGACCGCCAACGTCGGCGCGCCGGTCCCGTTCACGCGCGCCACCGCGCGCGCGGCCGGCTGGCAATGGCGTATCCCGTTGCAGCACCGCACCGGCAACGGATACGTATATTCCAGCACGCATCTGTCGGACGAGGACGCGCGCGCGACGTTGCTCGCGAACGTCGAGGGCGAGCCGCTTGCCGAGCCACGGCATTTGTCGTTCGTCACCGGGCGTCGCAAGCGTTTCTGGCACCGCAACGTCGTGGCGTTGGGGCTGTCGGGCGGGTTTCTCGAACCGCTCGAATCGACCTCGATCCACCTTATCCAGACCGGCATCGCCAAGCTGCTGGCGCTGTTCCCCGATCGTCGCTTCTCGGGTGTCGAGGCGGATGAATACGACCGGCTGATGCGTAGCGCCTATGACGGTGTGCGCGACTTCATCATCCTGCACTATCACGCGACGACGCGCAGCGATTCAGCCTTCTGGAATCACGTGCGGCAGATGGACGTGCCCAACACCCTGCGCCGCAAGACCGAGCTGTTCCGCGCGACGGGGCGCTTCTTCCGCTACGACGATGAACTGTTCTCGCTGGCGAGCTGGGTCGCGGTGATGCTGGGGCAGGGAATCACGCCCGCGCGGCACGATCCGCTGGTCGACGGGCTGGACGAAGCGCAACTGGCGCAGGCGGTGGAACGAATGCGGGTCGCGATCCGGCAGAACGTGGCACAGATGCCGACGCATGTGGACTTCATTGCGGCGCATTGCCGCGCCGCCTGAGCCGCGCCTCAATCGTCGTTGGTCGCCGCGATCTGGCCGGTGTTCATCAGGATCGCGTCGGACGGCAGCAAGCGGGCGCTGAACGGCAGCAGCGCGGCGCCGACCGCGGGCGCATCCGCCGCCATGGTCGCGCGCCGTACCGGCGCCAGCGACGGCAGACGCGGCGCATAGGGTGCGAGACGCGCGTTCAGCGCCGCGACCAATTCGTCGATCAACGCCGCCGGCATCCGCCCGCCGATCAGAACCGCTTCCGGGTTGAGCAAGCAATTGAGCGCGATCAGCGGGTCGACCAGCAGGGTCGCGGCTTCGTCGATCCAGGCGGCGATGACCGCTCGTGCGTGCGCATCGGCCCCCGCCAGCGCATCCAGCGACCCACTGGCACATCCGGCTTCGGAGAGGCGATGGTACAGCGCCGACAGCGACACGCGTGCCTCGATCGGCTGGTCATCGGCACCGGGATGACGGCTGACGATGAACCCGATTTCGCCGCTGCGTGCCCCGGCTCCGCGATAATAGCTGCCATCCACCACCAGCCCGCCGCCCAGCCCTGCGCTCAGCAACAGGTAGAAGAAGTTGGAGCAATCGCGCCGCGACCCGAATTCCAGCTCCCCCAGCGCCGCGGCGGCGGCGTCATTGTCGACGTGGATCGGCCACGCCAGCAAATCCTGCAGCAAGGCGGTGATATCCACGTCGTTCCACGCGGCATAGCCGGCGGGCTGATCGTGGAAGTTCGCCTTGCTGAACGGTTCGGGCACCGCCACGCCGACACCGATCACGCGGTCGAACGCGACGTCCGACGACGCCCGGATCGTGTCCATCGCCGCCGCCACGAACGCGCGCACGTCGTCGGGCAGCGCATAGGCGATGTCGCGCGCCACGCGTGCGCGCACCTGTCCGCTTAAATCGAGCACCACCAAGGTCAGATGGTCGCGATCGATGTTGATCCCGATCCCGAACGCGCCGTTCGGGTCGATCGCCAGGCGTACCGCGGGCTGCCCGCGCCCGCGCTGCAACCGTCCCGCGGTGCGCGCCAGCCCGGCCGCGACCAGCCGCCGGGTGATGTTGGCGATCGTCGGCACCGTCAGCCCGGTCAACTCGACCAGGTCGCTGCGCGTCACCTCGGCATTCAATCGGATCGCCTGCAACACGACGCGCTGATTGTAATCGCCCGCACGTTCCAAGTTGGTACCCGACAGGCTGACGTTCAGGCGCGCTTCGCCGATCTTCATACGCCGCGCGCCAGACCGCGCAGCAGGAACTCGCGCATCATGGCGGTACGCTCCGGGCTGCTCGGGCCCAGGATGCCGCGCGCGTGCGCGGGCAGGTGCGCGGCATCGTCGGGGTCGGCATCGAACACGTAATGGTCGAAGAACGCGCGCCAATGCGCCCGCTCGTCGGCGGGGCGGTTGCGGATCGACAGCATGGCGTGGATCAACGCCTCGAACGCGGAGCCGTCGTTCGGCGCGCTCCACCAGTAATTGACGAGCAGGTTGAACGGCGCGGTGGAGCGGACGTGGTGCCACCACATTGTCGGCACGTAGATCGCGTCGCCCGGCTCCAGCTCAGCCGAATGAGCATGTGCGGCAGCCTCGGCGAAGCGCGGGAAGCGCGACAGGTCGGGGGCGAGCGGATCGACCATGCTGACCGGCTGGCCCGAGATGGTGTTCTCCAGCGGGCCGACATACAGGTTGCCGACCTGATCGGGCGGGAACAGCGTGAATTGCCGGTTGCCTGCCGCCACGCAGGCGATGTTGTCCGCCAGGTCGTAATGTGTCGACACGGTCACCGCATTGCCGATCCACAAGCGCGGCGCCACGTTCTCGTCCAACAACCCCATCGCATTGTCCCCCGAAAACGTCGGGAAGTGATTGGTTGCCGCCGCCGCACCGCTGTAGATCGCCGGACCCTGACCGGTAGGATCGCTCAGCAGCATGTTGGCGACCGCGCGAAACGGTGCCGATCCGCGGTCGAAATTGAACCCGCGCATGTCGTCACGGTAGAAGAACTTGCCCGCAATCTCCGGTGCCCCGACATAGGTCGACAAGGGTGCTCCGGAATCATGCGCGGCCAGATAATCGACCAGCGCGACGGGTGAGCGGCGGCTTGCCGCAACCACCGGCCACGCATCCACCAACCCGCGCATCACCGCGGGTTGGTGCAATGGCACGATCTCGCGCTCGAACGTTTCTCTCGTTACTTCATGCCACGTTCGGACTGGTTTGCCGATCATCTCAGGCTCCATGCCTTGATCGGATTGCCTTGCAAACGACAATCGTCCGGGCACGACGACGCGGACTGGCTCGGCGGACACCTGAGCCCGCGTCTTCGGCTCGGTTCCAGATGCGGTCGGCGCGTCGCACCTGCCGGGCGAACTCCGCCGGACCGCGCCCGCGGTGCAGCGGTCGTGGCTGAGCGGCTATGCCGGCATGACACGGCACCAGAGGCGTTCGCACTACACGTTCGCGCCGGGCTGTCGCAGGGCGGCTTCACGCGCGGCAAGCTCATGTAGATGCTGATGCAGGCGGCGATCTAACCTCGGCTGCCGCGATCAACGACCCAGGGGCATTGGGTGGAGAACGCTCGGCGCTGAGGCAACAGCACTCGGCGGTCTGGCCATGATTACTCGTCAGGTGGACGTCCGCTCGTGCACCATCCGCGTCAACTCGCGTCGACTGGGGCCATCCAGCCCGCTCGTTGCGGGGAGCAAACCAGCGTCACCGAAAACCGCATCAACGATGCCGTTCGCGCCATGCTCGTTCCATAAACCGGAGAGTCGGTCCGCGAGCGGATCGGCAACTGTGTGCGAGTTACCGCGCACGAACACGAGCCACGCGGCCAGCGCTTGCAACGTCGCGGGAGACGCCATGCCTCGCGCGCACGCGATCGCCAGTGGCTCGAGCCAGCGCGGGCCAATCTTCTGCGACCCGTCGGTTGCGATCTGGTCTAACCGGTGCGCGAGCGCCGGGTTGGCGAAGCGGTGCAGCAGCGCATCGATATAGGCGGGCAGGTCCTGCCCGGCGGTGGCGTCGATCGTCGGCGCGGCCTCGATCCGCATCAATCGTTCAACCAGCGGGCGGATTGCGGGGTCGGCCACCGCCTCGTGGACGAACGACAATCCGCGCGCGAGCCCGAGATAGGCGAGCGCTGAGTGCGCGCCGTTGAGCAGGCGAAGCTTGGCGGTCTCATAAGAGCTGACATCGGCGACGAACTGCGCGCCGCCAGCCTCCCACCTCGGTCGCGGACCTGCGAAGCGGTCCTCGATCACCCATTGGTGGAAGGGTTCGGTGATCACCGCCGCCTCGTCGCGCATCTCGAGCCGGCTGGGGACCCGATCCAGATCGCTCGCGGTGACCGCGGGGACGATGCGGTCGACCATCGTCGAAGGGCAGGCGCACTCGGCCTCGAACCACGCGCGCAGCTCGGGCATAGTCGCATCCAAGAACTCGCTGATCGCTCGATGCAGCACGGGGCCGTTGGCGGTCAGATTGTCGCACGACACCAACGTCAGCCCAGGGAGACCGGCCGCACGCCGTGCGGCGAAGGCGTCGCATAGATAGTGGTAGATGGTGCGCGCGCGGCCGTTCACTACCGCGGGATCGACGGTCCCATCCGGTCGGCGGCAATAGCCTTTCTCGGTCACGGTGAGGGTGACCACGTGCGTGTCGCGCGCGGCGATCGCGGCCACGACGGCGCCCGGGTCGTGCGGCGCGACCAGCACATCGCGGATCGCGCCGATTACGCGCATCCGCTGTGCCGATTGGTCGCGCTCGGTCAGCGTGTAGAGCCCGTCCTGCGGCGCGAGTGCGTCGTGCACGTGCGGCGAGCGCAGCGACACGCCGGTGATCGCCCAGTCGCGATCCCCCGCCGCCATCGCCTGATCGGTGTAGGCCGCCTGGTGCGCGCGGTGGAAGGCGCCCAGGCCTAAGTGGACGATGCCGCGGCGCTGCGCATCGCGATCGTAGCTTGGCCGCTGCACGTCGCCGGGCAGATGCGCCAGCGTCTCAGGCGACAGCCTCACAACCGGTACGCTCGGCGCGCGAGCCCGACCGTCAGCTCGTGCGCGAGTTCGGCGGCTTCCCAATCCTCCAAGCGGTGCTCGGTGACGAGCCGGGCGAGAAACGCGCAATCGACGCGGCGCGCGACATCGTGGCGTGCGGGGATCGACAGGAACGCGCGCGTGTCGTCGTTGAACCCGACCGTGTTGTAGAACCCCGCGGTTTCGGTCGTCATTTCGCGGTAGCGCCGCATCCCCTCGGGGGAATCGTGGAACCACCAAGCCGGGCCGAGCCGCAGGCACGGGTAATGGCCGGCCAGCGGGGCGAGCTCACGCGCGTAGGTCGATTCGTCGAGCGTGAAGAGGATCAGCGTGAAATTGCGCTCGTTGCCGACCACGTCGAGCAGCGGCTTCAGCGCGGACACGTAATCGACCCGCATCGGGATGTCGGCGCCCTTGTCGCGGCCGTGGCTGGCGAACAATGCCGCATTGTGGTTACGAAGCGAGCCCGGGTGCAATTGCATCACCATGCCGTCCTCCACGCTCATCCGCGCCATCTCGGTCAGCATCTGCGCGCGGAACAGGTCGGCATCCTCGGGCGAGGGATCGGGCCCCGTCACGCGCGCGAACAAGGCCTCGGCCTCGCGCGGGGACAGGTTGGCGGTGCGGGCCGAGGGGTGGCCGTGATCGGTCGCGGTCGCGCCGGCGGCGCGGAAGTCGGCGCGGCGGCGGCGATGCGCGGCGAGATAGCCTTGCCACGACCACACGTCCTCGCCGGTCAGCGCGGCGAAGCGCGCCATCGCGGGGGCGAATTGTTCGTGCTCGACGTCGATCACGCCATCGGGGCGATAGGTGGTGACGACGCGCCCGTTCCATCCCGACGCGCGGATCGCGTGATGCGCCGACAGATCGGCTTCCGCGCCCTCGGTGGTGGCGAGCAGCTCGATCCCGAACCGGTCGAACAGCGCGCGCGGGCGGAAGGCAGGCGAGGCCAGTTTCTCGGCGATCGCGTCGTAGTAAAGGTCGGCGGTCGCCGCCTCTAACTGCACGTCGAAGCCCATGATCTCCGCGAAGACATGGTCGAGCCACAACCGCGACGGCGTGCCGCGAAACAGGTGGTAACGCGCGGCAAAGGTCCGCCATGCCGCGCGCGGGTCGGTCGCAGGCGGGCCTTCGCGCGACGGTACGCCCAGCGCCTCAAGCGGCACGCCCTGACTGTAGAGCATGCGAAAGATGTAATGGTCGGGTGTCAGCAGCAGCTCGGCCGCATTCTCCCATGCTGCGTCGGTCGCGAACCATTGCGGGTCGGTGTGGCCGTGCGGCGAGACGATCGGCAGGTCGGCGACCGCGGCGTACAAGGTGCGCGCGATGTCGCGCTGGACCGGATCGCTCGCGAACAGCCGGTCGGGGTGGAGGCGCAGCGGGCGCGTCATCGACGCGGATCGCGCGTGATGATCGGGGCGCTTTCTCGCATATCCTCTCTCCTTCGACGTTGTCGCTTGCTAGCCAAGCCTGACTCATTTTACCAGAGCCGCAACATTGGTCAGGCAAGATAGGCGCGCAATGACGATTGTCGTGGTGGGAGAGGGGATGATCGAGCTGTCGCCCGCGGGTCAGCCGCGCGCGTGGACGCTCGCATACGGTGGTGACACGCTCAACACCGCGATCCATCTCGCGCGGCTGGGGCACGACGTCGGCTTCCTGACCGCGCTGGGTTCCGACCCGTTCAGCGACCAGCTGCGCGCGGCGTGGGTCGGCGAAGGGCTTCGGCCCGAGTTCCTGCTGACCCACCCGACGCACCGTCCGGGGCTGTACGCGATCAGCAACGATGACCGCGGCGAGCGGCAGTTCACCTATTGGCGCAGCGACAGCGCGGCGCGGCAGGTGTTCGCGCTGCCGGGGAGCGCCGACGCGATCGCCGCGGCGGTGCAGGCCGATCTGCTCGTATTCTCGATGATCTCGCTCGCGATCCTGCCGGCCGCAGGACGCGCGGCGCTGCTCGATCTCGCGCGTGCGGTGCGCGCCAACGGGGGACGGGTCGCGTTTGACACCAATTTCCGCCCCGCCTTGTGGCCCGACATGGAGGACGCGCGCGCGGCCTATCGCGACGCATTGGCGGTCGCCGACATCGGGCTGCCCACGCTGGAGGACGAGGAAGCGCTGAGGGGGGCGGAGACGGAGACGGGGGCGGATGCGGCGAACGCGATCGTCGATGGCTGGGCGCGCGCCGGCGTTGGGGAAGTGGCGCTGAAACGCGGCGCGGACGGTTGCCTGGTCGATGGGACGCTGGTGCGCCCCGCGGCGGTGCTGTCGCCAGTCGACACCAGCGGCGCGGGCGACGCCTTCAACGCGGGCTATCTCCACGCGCGGCTCGGCGATCAGGCGCCGCGCGCTGCCGCGCGCGCGGGCCATGCGCTGGCGGGGTGGGTGGTCATGCAGCGCGGCGCCATTCCCGACCGAACCGCTGACGCACCTTATGGGCAGATGATTGGCCCGACCAATATGGACAGGCCATAACGAATGCGCTAGTCGATCCGGTGACGTCGAACACGGCGCGAGGCGGCAGGAGCCGGGGAGGAGACAGGCGTTGCGCGTACGGAACCTGCGCTGGTGGATCGTGGCGCTGATCTGCGCCGGCACGATGGCCAATTACCTCGCGCGCAACTCATTGGGCGTGCTCGCCCCCGAACTGAAATCCGCGCTGCACATGACGACGCAGCAGTACAGCTACGTCGTCGGCGCATTTCAGCTCGCCTATACGATCATGCAGCCGATCGCGGGTGCGCTGGTCGATCGCTTCGGGCTGCGCATCGGGTTCGCGATGTTCGGGCTCGCCTGGTCGGCCGCCAACATGCTCCACGCGCTCGCCTTCGGCTGGCTCAGCCTGGCGCTGTTCCGCGGGCTGCTCGGCATCTTCGAGGCCGCGGCGATCCCCTCGGGGATCAAGGCGGTGGCGGAATGGTTTCCGGCGCGCGAACGCTCGGTCGCGGTCGGCTGGTTCAATGCGGGCACCTCGCTCGGCGCACTGATCGCGCCGCCGGTGGTCGCCGCGGTCGCGATCTGGGCCAACTGGCGCTGGGCGTTCATCGTCACGGGTGCGGTCGGCGTGATCTGGGCGATCGCCTGGTACGCCTGTTACCGCCCGCCCGAGCAGCACAATGCCATCACCGCGGACGAGCGCGCGATGATCGCCGCCGACCGGCCCGCCACGCCGGCGGCGCGCGCGCGTCCACGCGAGATCCTGCGCAGTCAGCGTTTCTGGGTGATCGCGGTTCCTCGCTTCCTCGCCGAGCCGGCGTGGCAGACGTTCAGTTTCTGGATCCCGCTGTATCTCGCGACCGAGCGCGGCATGGACCTGAAACAGATCGCGCTGTTCGCGTGGCTGCCGTTCCTGGCGGCCGATTTCGGCGGCATCCTGGGCGGCTATCTGTCACCCTTCCTGATGCGCCGCGGCGTCGCGCTGATCCCGTCGCGCGTCGCGGGGATCGCGCTCGGCGCGGTGCTGATGATCGCGCCCGGCTGTATCGGCCTTGCCGCGAGCCCGTACACCGCGATCCTGCTGTTCTCGATCGGCGGCTTCGCGCACCAGATGATCTCCGGGCTGATCAACACGCTGTCGGCGGACGTGTTCGCGCCCGGCGAGGTCGGTACCGCCAACGGCTTCATCGGGCAGGCGGGCTGGATCGGCGGGCTGATCTTCTCGCTGCTGATCGGGCAGTTCGCCGACACGGTCGGTTATGGTCCGCTGTTCGGCGTGCTCGCGGTGCTCGACCTGATCGGCGCGGCGATCTTCATCATCTTTATCGGCAAGCTGACGGCGCCGACCCCAGCCGAGACGAATTCAGCCAAGGAACTCTCCGCATGAGGCGCGCGACGCTATCCCGCCCCCCGATCTTTACGCTTTCGGCGCGCGCGCCGGGGCGCGTCACGCTCACCGCCGACACAGGCACAGTCGCGCACGTCTTCGTGCTGGAGGACGACGTGATGCGGTTGCTGCTGCTCGCCGAGGGGCGCGTCACCAGCCCGCCGAGCTGGGCGATCGCGCCTGGGGCAAGTGACCTCGCCGAGCCGGGGCGCGACCGGATGGACACCGCCGGCTTCGCCTTGCCCGATTTCACCTGCGAGGAGCGGGACGGCACGCTGATCGTGGCGACCGCGCGTATCCGCGTGACGATCGCGCTCACCGGGCTGCACTGCGTCTGGGAACAGCAGAGCGGGGAGGCGGGCGACTGGTGCCTGATGGCGGCGGATCGCCCGACGCAGGCGTATGACTTTGGCTGGTGGGACGGGCGCGCGCACCATTATGTCGCGCGCCAGCCGGGCGAGCGTTTCTACGGCCTGGGCGACCGCACCGGCGACTGCGACCGCGCCGGGCGGCGCTTCCGACTGACTAACGTCGACCCGATGGGCTTCGACGCCGAGCACAGCGATCCGATGTACAAGTCGATCCCGTACCTGCTCGTCGCAGATAGCGCGGGCCGTTGCCACGGCGCGTTCTACGACAGTGTCGCCGACGTGACGGTCGATTTGGGGCGCGAGCTCGACAATTATCACGGCCTCTACCGCCACGTCGTTGCCGACGCAGGCGACCTCGACCTGTGGATGATCGCCGGACCGGACCCGCTGGCGGTGACGCGGCGCTTCACTTGGCTGACCGGGCGTCCGGCGATGATGCCGCGCTGGTCGCTCGGCTATTCGGGCTCGACGATGACCTATACCGATGCGCCCGACGCCGCGGTGCAGATGGCGGGGTTCCTCGACCAATGCGCCGAGCACGATCTGGGGTGCACGTCGTTCCACCTGTCGTCGGGCTACACCTCGATCGGCGACAAGCGGTACGTGTTTCACTGGAACCGCGACAAGTTTCCCGATCCCGTCGCCTTCGTCGCCGGCTATGCCGCGGCGGGCGTGCGGCTCGTCCCCAATATCAAGCCCGCGCTGCTGCGCAGCCACCCGCGCTACGACGAGGTGGCGGCAGCCGGGCTGTTCGTGTCCGATGCGGACGGCACGCCAATCGAGGCGCAATTCTGGGACGAGGTCGGCAGCTACCTGGATTTCACCAAGCCCGCGGCGGCTGACTGGTGGCGCGGCGAGGTCGGCCGAGCCTTGCTCGATCACGGCATCGAGGCGACGTGGAACGACAACAACGAATATGAGCTGTGGGACGCACGCGCGCGCTTCGCCGGCTTCGGCACCGCGCAGGCTGCGGCGGCGATGCGCCCGGTGCAGCCGATGCTGATGACGCGCGCGTCGCGGCGCGCGCAGGTCGAGGCGAAACCCGATCAACGTCCCTATGTCGTCACTCGCTCGGGAATGGCAGGGCTGCACCGCTACGCGCAGACCTGGTCGGGCGACAACCGGACCGAGTGGAAGACGATCCGCTACAACGCGCGGCAGTCGATCGGGCTCGCCTTGTCGGGCGTGTCGAACAGCGGGCACGACGTCGGCGGCTTCTCCGGCCCGGCGCCGTCGCCCGAATTGCTGGTGCGCTGGGTACAGGCGGGCATCCTGATGCCGCGTTTCAGCATCCATAGCTGGAACGACGATCGCAGCGTCAACGAACCGTGGATGTACCCGGAGGTGCTGCCCGCGATCCACCGACTGATGGCGCTCAGGCAGACGTTGATCCCGTTCTTCTACGATTTGCTCCACCGCTACGCGCGCGACTATCAGCCGATGGTGCGCCCGGTCTGGCTCGACTTTGCGGATGACGCGCGAAGCTGGGACGAGTGCGACGAGCATCTGCTCGGCCCCAACCTGCTCGCTGCCCCGGTGATGGAGCCGGGCGCGACGAGGCGGCGCGTGCGCGCGCCCGCGGGCGCGGACTGGATCGACGTATGGGGCGGGCAGGGGATCGCGGGCGGCACGGAGGTGACGATCGACGCTCCGCTCGACGGCGCCCCGCCGCTGCTCGCACGCGCAGGATCGGCGATGTTGGTCGATCTGGCGCGCGGTGGCTGGCGGCCCGAGCCGTATCGCCGCGGATTGTGGCTGTTCCCGCCGCTTGACGGCACGTTCGCCTGGGATGCGGTGGAGGATGCGGGTGACGGCGACGGGCCGATCGACCGCTGGCTCGTGACCGGCAGCGCCGACGCGAATAGCGTATCGATACAGGTACGCCGCGATGGTCCCGGCACGTTCGGCGACTCCGATGTCACGCTGCTCCTGCCGCCCGGCGACACGCGACGGCTAATCGTGAACGACGGCGCGGGCAGCGTGGTCCGGCACGACGGCCGCGCGGGGGTCGCGATCAGTCTGTTCTGACCACCGCCGATCTCACACCGAGACGCGGCGTGCCAGCGCGCTGCGCTTCTCCTCCAGTTCGGCGCGCGTGCGTTCCATCGTATCGATCTCGGTCGCCTCGAGCAGCCCGTCGATCACGCGCGCCAGATGGTCGCGCATCGCGGTGCGCGCGGCGGCCGGATCGCGGTTGCGCAGCGCCTGGATGATGACGAGGTGCTCGTCGATGCGCGGCTGCACGCCGACCTTGCGCGCGCGCTCCAGCATCTCGGCGCACAAGGGCGAGCTGTAGCGCGCATCCCACAGCGACTCGATCACGCCGACGATCGCCGAATTCGCGGTCGCGCGCGCGATGACCAGGTGGAACTCGCGATCGGCGCGCTCGCCGCCGACCTGCTGCTGATTCTCGCGCTCCATGTCGCTGATCAGCTCCTCCAGCCGGACGAGATCGGCCTCGGTGATCGACAGCGCGGCAAGCGCGGCGGTTTCGCCCTCGAACAGGCGGCGCGCCTCCGTCAGCTCGAACGCGCCGATGTCGAGGCTGAGCGACAGCGCGTCGCTGCTGGGATTGTCGACGACGAAGATGCCCGACCCATGGCGTGATCGGACCAGACCCGTGACCTCGAGCGCGATCAACGCCTCGCGGATCGTCGGGCGGCTGACCTTGTGCTCCTCGGCCAGGTCGCGTTCCGACGGGATGCGCTGCCCGGGGCGATAGTCGCCGCGCTGGATCGCGGCGGCGATCGCGGCGGCGGCCTGCTGATACAATTTCCGGCCGTCGGGCTGGAGGAGCGACGGCGACGCGCGAAGTGGTCTTATCAATGCAACTCTTCCCGGATGGCTGCGCAACCTAGCGGGTTGGCTACACCGCTGCAACGCGCCGTCTTGTCGGCGTAGTCGACGCAACGGTCTTACCAGCTACAAATGTCGCTTGCCAATGGTAAGGCCAGTTGGTACGCCTGCACCATGTTCAGCCGACCGAGAGCGGCGACACGTCAAAGGGAGGATTTCGATGAACCTGCGCACGTCCGCCGCGACCATCGCCATTTCGGTTGCACTCGCCGCCGCTGCCACGCCGGCGACGGCGCAGACGCAAACGCCGGCGACCCCCGACACGACATCAGCCGACGCCGCGTCCGCGCAACTGACGCAGGATGGGCAGGGCGCACCCGGCGGCCCGACCGCCGCGGTTCAGGGCGAGGCGACGACGGGTGAGATCATCGTCACCGCGAACAAGCGGGCCGAGAACATCCAGCAGGTGCCGCTCGCGGTCGCGGTGGTGACCCCGGCGCAGCTCGCCAGCGCGGGCGTTCGCAACTTCACCGACATCGGCAAGATCGCGCCCTCGCTCGTCGTGCGCCCGGCCGAACAGCCGCAGAATTCCAACATCTCGCTGCGCGGCGTCGGCACGTTCGCCTTCGGCATCGGCGTCGAGTCGAGCGTCGCGGTGCTGGTTGACGAAGTGCCGCTCGCATTCCAGGCGCGCGCCTTCACCGACCTGCCCGACGTCGAGCGGATCGAGGTGCTGCGCGGACCGCAGAGCACGTTGTACGGCAAGTCGGCGTCCGCCGGTCTGGTCAATCTGATCACGCGCAGCCCGACCAGCACGCTGCGCGTGCGCGCAAACGGCGTCGCCACGACCGACGACGAATACGGCCTGAACTTCAGCGTGTCCGGACCTGCTGGCGACGACTTCGGTTATGTTGTCTCCGCCGCGTACAACAATTGGGACGGCAACGTGAAGAACCGCTTCAACGGCAAGACCGTGAACGGCCGCGAGACGCTCAACCTGCGCGGCAAGGTGCGGTGGGAGCCGGTCGATGACGCGTCGCTGACGCTGTCGCTCAACTACGTCAACGGCAACACCGATGTCGGCCGCCCGTTCGTTCGTTTCGGCCCCAACGCGCGGCTGCGCGGCACCGCCGGCCTCACCCCGGCGGTTGTCCTGCCCGGCGTCAGCGTCGAGGAATATAACGACGAGATCAGCAACAACTACAATTCGCGCACCAAATACGAGGGCGGCGGCGGCTATCTGCGCGGCGAGGTCGCGCTGGGCGAGATGAACCTGGTCTCGATCACCTCGTATGATCGCTTCCACCTCGACGATTTCCTCGATCAGGACGATACCTCGGCCGCGGGCGCGATCGGCAACAACAACCAGATCGGGCAGTTCGACTCGGAGCAATATACGCAGGAAGTGCGGTTGCAGTCGCCGGACGACAAGTCGTTCCGCTATACGGTCGGCGTGTACCTGGCGAGCAACGCGTTCGAGCGGCCATTTCAGCGCGGCCCCGTCTTCTCGCTCGCCAACTGGTTCGCGACCTCGAAATCGCGCCAGATCGCGGGCTTCGCGCAGGTCGATTGGACGCTGACCCCGGGGCTTACCCTCACTGGCGGCGGACGCGTGCAGAACGAGCGGGTCGCCTATACCTACCGCGACAATCTGACCAATCGCTTCTATTCGGGTGACGCGAGCGATACCGCGGGCACCTACCGCGCGAGCGTCAAGTACGACCTGACGCGCGACATCAACGCGTTCTTCACCTATGCGACCGGGTACAAGGGTCAGACCTACGACCTGACCACCGGGTTCAACCAGAACCGCGCCGCTGCCGGCCCGATCCGCCCCGAACGCTCGCGCGACAAGGAGCTCGGCATCCGCAGCCAGTTCTTTGATCGGCGTTTGACCGCGAACGTCACCTTGTTCGACACCAATTATCGCAACCTGCAGGCGCAGACGATCGAGACGCTGGCCGACGGTACCTCCAACTACCGGCTGACCAACGTCGGCAAGCTGAACACCCGCGGCATCGAGTTCGAGGGATCGCTGCGCCTGTCGGACGACCTGAACGTGAACGGCGCGGTGACCTACCTTGATGCCACCTACAAATCGTTCCCGGTCGCGCAATGCTATCCGCTGCAGACCGCAGCGCAGGGCTGCACCGGCACGCCGGCGAGCCAGAACCTGAACGGTGAGCGCGTCGCGCAGGCGCCGGAATGGAAGTTCAACGTCAGCGGCGATTACTCGCCGTCGCTGACCACCGGGCTGCGCGGCGTGGCGCAGTTCAACTGGCAATACCAGAGCAGCCTGTATTTCGCGCCGCGCGACCCGCAGCTGTTCCAGCCCGCGTTCCACATCGTCAACGTAGGGCTCGGCGTGCGCGACGAGGAGCGCCGCTGGGAGCTGGTCGCCTTCGTCAACAACGTGTTCGACCAGCAATATTACGGCGCGCTGGTCAACACCGCGGGCAATTTCGGCAACAACATCGCGACCCAGGCTGTGCTGCCGCGCGATTTCAAGCGTTACGCCGGACTGCGCCTGGGCCTGAACTTCTAAGCGCGAGCGGGATACGAGCGGGAATTGGTGATGACAGTGAAGCAGGTGCTGCTGGCGGGTCCGGTGCTGGTCGTGACCGGCGCGGCGATCGCCGCCGAGGTGCCGAGCGCCGCCGGTCCGGGTTCTACAAGGCCGCGCCCCATCAGACCGGGTGGCGTCCAGCCGGCGGACGGCGCGCAGGCCCGCCCACCGGTCGACGCGCCCGAGCTCGCGCGGTTGGGCGCGCATCCGGTCGGGCTCGCGCGCGTCGAGCTGGTGCAGCCCGGGCAGGCCGACCCGTTGCAGGGCACGGACCAGCCGCTGGTGACCGCGCGGCGGCTGCCGACCCTGGTCTGGTACCCGGCGGCGCGCGGGGGGCCAAGTACCGAAACCGGTACGACCTACCATGCCGCGATGTCGGGCGCGGATGGGCGCGACGTGCCGTTCACGCTCGCGGGGCTGGCGACACCCGAGGCGCGCGCGGCGGCGGGGCGGTTTCCGCTGGTCATCCTCGCACATGGATACGGCAACGCGCCCGAAGCGCTCGCCTGGCTGGGCGAGAATCTGGCGAGCAAGGGCTATGTCGTCGTCGCGCCCGAGTTCGGCGATCCGCCGATCAGCATCCGCACCGCCGCGGCGCGGTCGGGGCCGATCACGCGGCGTCCGCTCGACATTGCGTTCGTGGCCGCCGAGGCGCAGCGCCGCGCGGCGCGGCACGACGGCGTGTTCGCCGCCGCCGACGCATCGCGCACGGTGCTGATCGGTTACTCGATGGGCGGCTACGGCGTGCTGACCGCCGCGGGTGCGCCGCTCAACCCGCAGATGGGATCGCTGTCGCGCGGGATCCTCGCCGATTATGCCGCGGGTGGCGCGCGCGCGGCATCGCTCAAGGTCGCGAACGTGAAGGCGGTGGTCGCGATCGCGCCCGCCAGCCGCTTCGGCGAGATACCGGCCTGGTCGCCGTCCGGGGCAGGCGTCGGCGCGATCACGGCGCCGACCTTGTTCATCGCAGGCGATCACGATCACGCGGTCGGCTATGACGCGGTGCGCGCCCTGTTCGCGCAAGAGCGGCGCGCACCGCGCTACCTGCTGACCTTCAAGGGCGCGGGGCACAGCATCGCACTTGCCGGCGCGCCCGCCGAAATGCGCGGTACCTTCTGGGACATGGACTGGTTCGAGGATGCGGTGTGGCGCAAGGACCGCCTGCTGCCGATCCAGACGCACTTCATCACCGCGTTCCTCGACCGTTTCGCCAAGGGTGAGACGGCCAAGGCGGCCTATCTCGACGGGCTGGTGAGCGATGCCGACGCCGGCAACTGGCCGAACGCGCCGATCGGACGTTACGACGGGTTCAGCCCCGGCGCGCCGGTCGCAACCGTGTGGAAGGGATTCCAGCCGAGCCGCGCCACCGGCCTGCGGTTCGAGGCGGAGCCCGCGTCGTGAGCGACGAGGGGAGCGGCGACGCGTCGCGGATGACGCAGACAATGCGCTGGTTCGGCCCCGCCGATCCGGTCAGCCTGCGCGACATTCGCCAATCCGGCGCGACCGAGGTGGTGACCGCGCTGCACGACATGCCCAACGGCGAGGTCTGGCCGCTCGAGGCGATCACGGCGCGCCGCGCGACGGTGCAGGCAGCCGGGCTCGACTGGACCGTGGTCGAGAGCCTGCCGGTGCACGAGGACATCAAGAAGCGTGGGCCTGACTGGGACCGGCTGATCGAGGCGTATTGCATCAGCCTGCGCCACCTCGCCGCGGCCGGAATCCGCGTCGTCACCTATAATTTTATGCCGCTGCTCGACTGGACGCGCACCGATCTGGCGTGGCCGATGCCCGACGGCGCGCTGGCGCTCAGGTTCGAGCTCGAGATGGTGGCGGCGTTCGACCTGTTCATGCTCGCACGGCCCGGCGCACAAGGCGATTACGCGTCCGACACGCTGGCGGCGGCCGAACGCCGGTTTCACGCGATGGACGAGGCGGCGCGCCACCGGCTCGAGCGGACGATCATCGCCGGACTGCCGGGCAGCGAGGAAAGCTTCACCGCCGCAGCGTTCCTGGACGCCGTACGCGGCTATGACGGGATTGACGCCGACACGCTGCGCGCGAACCATGTCGCGTTCCTGCGCGCGGTCTGTCCGGTCGCCGACGAGGTGGGTGTGCAGTTGGTCGTCCACCCCGACGACCCGCCGTTCCCGATCTTCGGCCTGCCACGCGTCGTCAGCACCGAGCACGACGTGGCCGCCCTGTTCGAGGCGGTGCCCAACCGGTCGAACGGATTGTGCATGTGCACCGGATCGTTCGGCGTCCGCGCCGACAACGACCTCGCCGGGATGGTCGATCGCCTGGGCGCGCGGATCGGCTTCCTCCATCTGCGCTCGGTGCAGCGCGAGGCGAACGGCACGTTCCACGAGGCACCGCATCTGGCGGGTGACGCCGGCATGGCGGCGGTGGTCGCGGCGGTGCACC
Organism: Sphingomonas hominis; assembly: GCF_013328205.1. GTDB lineage: Bacteria > Pseudomonadota > Alphaproteobacteria > Sphingomonadales > Sphingomonadaceae > Sphingomonas > Sphingomonas hominis. The sequence continues at coordinate 33,955 of NZ_JABULH010000002.1, forward strand.
GGCTGCAACGGCGTGAAGCACGCGCGATCCCGATGCGCCCGGATCACGGGCACCAGATGCTCGACGATCTGAGCAAGGTGACCAATCCGGGCTATTCGCTGCTCGGCCGGATGCGCGGCCTGGCCGAGTTGCGCGGGCTGGAAGCGGGGATCGCGCACGCGACACATTCTGACGACTAACACCGCGGCGAACGACCGCGGTCCATGAAGAGGCGGGAGAGGCGATGATGTCGAGCAGGTTCACGCTGGTAGGTGCGGGATTGATCGCGGCGCTGGCGATCGGTCCGATCGCGGCGCAGCAGGCATCACCGCCCACGCCGGCATCGGGCGCGGTTCAAGCCCTACCCAATGCACCGCTGCCGACCCCGACGCCGTTGCTCGTCGCCGCCGATCTGCGCGACGGCACCGACCTGTCGGGCCCGTGGCATTATTCGATCGATCCGTTCCGATCGGGAATCGCCGGTTTCCACGGTGAAGCGCCCGACAGCGGGCAGCAGCGCTGGCGCGACGTCGACGTGCGCCAGGCGATGGCGAGCGACAGTCGCACCTTGTACGAGTTCGATCTCGCGCGCTCGCCGCTCGCTTCGCTGCCATCGTCGTGGCTGACCCACGCGGCCGAGCTACGCCATTATGACGGGCTGATGTGGTACCAGCGCAATTTCGTCGCGCCCGCGAAGCGGCAGGGGCGGTATTTCCTGCGCTTCGGTGCGGCGAATTACGCGACGCGTGTGTACTTGAATGGGCAGGAGGTCGGCCGGCATGAGGGCGGGTTCACGCCCTTCGCCTTTGACGTGACGCGGCTGCTGCGCGACGGCAGTAACCAGTTGACCGTCGGGGTCGACTCGCAGGCGACCGAGGCGACGGTGCCGCCGCCCGTCACCGATTGGGAGAATTACGGCGGCATCACGCGCGCGGTGCGGTTGATCGCCACCCCCGACACCTATGTCGATGATGCGTGGGTGCGGCTGACCCGCGACGGGCGGCTGGCGGCCGACGTCCATCTCGACGGGCCGCAGGCGGCGAACCGTGCGGTGCGGTTGCGGATCGCGGCGCTCGGGCTCGACCAGACCGGGCGCACCGACGCTGCGGGCAATTGGCGCGCGACGATGGCCGCACCCGCCGCGCTGGTACGCTGGTCGCCCGAGCGCCCGCAATTGTACGACGTGAGCGTCGAGGCGGGTGCCGACCGCTGGCGCGACCGTATCGGGTTCCGCACGATCGAGGTGCGCGGCGCCGATATCCTGCTGAACGGCAGGCCCGTCTACCTGCGCGGCATCTCGATGCACGAGGAGGAGCTGGGCGCCGAGCCGACACGCGCGATGACCCCGGCGGCGAGCCGCGCGCTCCTGTCGGAGATCAAGGACGGGCTGCACGGCAATTTCGTGCGGCTGGCGCATTATCCGCATTCGGAGGTGACGCTGCGGCTCGCCGACGAACTCGGGCTGATCGTGTGGAGCGAAGTGCCCGTTTATTGGCGCGTCGCCTGGGGCAATCCTGATACGCTCAAGCGCGCACGCACGATGCTGGCGGAGAACATTCTGCGCGACCGCAACCGCGCCGCGATCGCGATCTGGAGCGTCGCCAACGAAACGCCCGTCAACGATCAGCGCAACGCCTTCCTGCGCACGCTCGTCGCCGACGCGCGGCAGATGGACGACACAAGGCTGGTCAGCGCCGCCTTGCTGGTCGAGCGTGACCGAGCCGCCAACCATCCGGTGATGACGCTCGCCGATCCGCTCGCCCCCGCGCTCGACGTGCTGGCGATCAACACCTATAACGGCTGGTACACGCCTGACCGGTTGCGCGACCTGCCCGCCAGCGAGTGGCGCGTGCCCGCGGACAAGCCGCTGATCTTCTCGGAATTCGGCGCCGACGCGCGCGCGGGCTTCCACGATCCCGCCAACAAGCAGAAATTCTCGGAAGATTATCAGGCCGATTACTACCGCGCGACGCTGGCGATGGCGGCGCGCCTGCCGAGCTTGCGCGGAATGTCGCCGTGGATTCTGAAGGACTTTCGCTCGCCCAGGCGGCAGAACCCCGATTTCCAGCAGGGCTGGAATCGCAAGGGGCTGATCTCGGAAACGGGCGAGCGCAAGGAAGCGTTCGGCGTGCTGGCTGACTTCTACGGCACCAAGCGCCTTGATGAGGGCGGTGTCCGATGAAGTCGCGCATCGATCACAGGTGCCGCCAGATCAGGGGCACGTGCTGGTAATCAGGTTCGGTCCGCTGCGTATCGACGATGACCGACCCCGGCAGCCGCGCTCATCAAGGGGTGGGACGCCGGCCAACCGGGACGAGAACTCACGCCTCCCGTTCAGGCTCGACGGTAACGTTGCAGATTAGTCAGCGCGACCATCGGCGTGACTTGATCGACCTTGTTCTGAGCCGGCTTCACGATGCAACCGGGCCGGCAAGGCGCCAGCGCTCGAGCTGGGTCAGGACGTCGCTGGCGATCTGGTCGATCGAGAAGCCGGTAAGGTCGCGTGATCGCGTTTCGCCATTCGTTTGTGCCGCCAGCGTCCAGGTCAGGCTGCGTCGGGCTTCCGGCGCTTCCAACGCGGTATAAGCGGCCAGCGGGCGGGACCGCGGGGCGAGCCGATAGACGAACGATCGACCGCCTTCGGCACCGATCGTCAGCTCCAGCTGCTCCGCTTGCACATCGATCCGGCTGTCGGTCCAGCCCTCCTGCTGCATGGCATGGTGGACCAGCGTCAGCGCAGGTTCTCCGTGGTCGTGCAGCTGGCGCAGGATATCGGTGCGGCGCGGCGGGACGAGAAGCCGCTTGATGCGCTCGCTGATCGCCGGTGCCTCACCGGGCAACGTCACACCGGCAAGATCGGCGCTGGTCTGCCGAACGAGGCCGACCGCGAGCAGGAGCATGATGAAGCAGAAGGGCAGTGCTGCGAGCAGCGTCGCCGCCTGCAACGCACCCAATCCGCCCGCTACCAGCAACAGCGTCGCCGTGACGCCCAGGAGGACGCACCAATAAACCCGCTGCCAGCGCGGCGTTTCCTCGGCGCCGCCCGATGCCAGCGTGTCGATCACCAGCGCACCCGAATCCGCCGACGTGATGAAGAACACCGCGACTAATATGATCGCCAACGTGGAGGTGACGCCGGCGCCGGGCAGATACTCCAGGAACTTGAACAAGGCGGTGGACAGGTTCGCCTGCACGGCATCGGCGATCCCGCCCGCCGCGGAGCCGAGATCGAGCGAGATCGCGGTGTTGCCGAACACCGTCATCCACAGAAAGGTGAAGGCAGTGGGCACGAACAGCACGCCGATGACGAACTCGCGGATCGTGCGCCCGCGCGAAATGCGGGCGATGAACATGCCGACGAACGGCGACCACGCGATCCACCATGCCCAATAGAACAGCGTCCAATCCGCCATCCACGCGCGCGGTTCATACGCGTAGAGCGTAAAGGTGCGCATCACGAAATGGTCGAGGTACAGCCCGAAATTCTGCACCAGCGCGCGAAGCAGAAACAGCGTCGGGCCGACCGCCATGACGAACAGCATCAGCAACACGGCGACCGTCAGGTTCAATTCCGACAAGCGCCGAATACCACGATCCGCTCCGCTCAACACGGAGATGGTGGCCGCGCCCATGACGAGCACGATCACCACGATCTTGGTCGCGGTCGTGTCCGGCAGGCCGTAATTATAGGCGAGACCGGCGGTCATCTGCGAAACGCCGAAACCCAGCGACGTGGATACGCCGAACACCGTGCCGCATACCGCGAAGATGTCGATCGCATCACCCAGCGGGCCGTTGATGCGCTTGCCCAGGATCGGCGACAGGCCCGAGCGCAGCGTCAGCGGCATGCCCTTGCGATAGGTGAAATAGGCGAGGCTCATCCCCACCAGTGCGTAAATCGCCCAGGCATGCACGCCGTAGTGGTGAAAGGTGATGGCCATTGCCTCGCGCGCTGCGAGGATGGTCCCCGGTGGGGCCTCGGGCGGTGAGATGTAATGCTGGATCGGCTCGGCCACCGCGAAATACATCAGCCCGATCCCCATCCCTGCCGCGAACAGCATCGCCAGCCACGACAGGTAGGGAAAGTCGGGCTCCGCATCGTCCGGGCCCAGCTTCAGCTTGCCCGCCGGCCCGAACCCGAGCAGCAGCACGACCACCAGGAACACCGCCACCGCCGCGATGTAGAACCAGCCAAACGTGTCGATGGCCCAGCTCTGCGCGGCCTTGAAGGCGGCGTCCGCCGTTCCCGGCATCGCCAGCGTGATCAACAGCAGGGCGGCAATGATCGCGGACGCGCCCCAGAACACGCGCGGATTGATTCTGCTTGTCGGCATCGCCGCGACCTAGCGCTTATGCGCTGCAATGGCGAATGGCGAAGCGTCGCGACGATGTCAGCGGCCGGCATCGCTCGGTGTTGCGGCCGGCTCGGCGGTCAGTTCGGCCGCGAACGGCGTGGTGCGGGGCAGCGGTTGATAGGCTTGCTGCATGTCGGCGGGTACCTTGTCGCCGACCATGCGACGCCACAATCCAAAGCCGAACACGCTGGCGGCCAGGACGGCGAGCACGTGGAACAACCCCTGCGGCCCGGTGAGCGCCATTGCGGCCGATACTAGCAGGGGGCCGATCGCCGCGCCGAGCGAGTAAACCAAGACCAGCCCGCCGGTTGCGCTGATCCGCTCCGCCGGCGCGAGCTGATCGTTGGCATGGGCGACGCACAGCGGATACAGGGCGAAGGCCGTTCCCCCGAACACTCCGGCCAGGACCAAACCGATGCCGTCCGGCCCGGTCAGCGCCAGCGCGAACGCGCTGATTGCGGCTGCCGCGGTGGTGAGAATGATGACGGTGCGTCGATCGAACCGGTCGGACAAACGGCCGAGCGGCCATTGCAAGGCCACGCCGCCCAGGATCACGACCGTCATGAACCCGGCGGTTCGCGACACCGACAACCCGAGGTCGCCGGCATAAACCGGACCCAGCCCGTAAAAGGCACCGAGCACGACCCCGGTCAGCGCCACGCCGATGATCGCCAGCGGTGAAATGACGTACAGCCGCCGGATCGGCAGCGCGGCGCTGGTCTGAAGCGCGGGGCCGCTCATCCGGGTCAGCGCAACCGGCAGCACCGACAGCGAGATCAGCAGCGACGCCAACACGAACGGCGTTGCCGACACGGCGCCCACGACGTTCAGCAATTGCTGGCCGAGCCCTTGTCCCAGATAGAGCGCAATCATGTACCCCGCCAGCACGCTGCCGCGCGACGGGCCTTCCGCACGGTCGTTCAACCAGCTCTCCAGACAGACGTAGACGCCGGCGACGCAGCAGCCGTCGATGAAGCGCAGGACCATCCACAGCAACGGCTGCGCGTTGAGCGTGTAGGCGAGCGTAGTCGCGGACAGCAGCGCGACGACCACGGTGAACGTGCGAATATGTCCGATCCGCGCCACCAGCCGCCCGACCCGGACCGCCCCGGCCGCGAGGCCGGCGAAATAGCTCGTCGCGATCAGGCCGATGATCAGCGGACCGGTACCGCTCGCCTGCAAGCGGATGCTGACCAGCGTGGTCAGGAAGCCGGCCCCGAGCATCAGGATTAAGATCGCGAACAACAGGCTGCGAACGGGAACCAGGGAAGCAATCATCCCGACACAATGACAGGCGCCATCGGCCGTTCCATAGCGCTTGCCCGCTCCCCATGCTCTGGAATTGCAGCGACCGCTTTCAAACTAGCTCGCGATGCTGCGTCAGGATCCGGTCTTTAGCGCCTGAGACGATTGCGGCGTGACGACCGGCTGACGACCTGGCCGAAGGATTATGGATCACCTCCGCGGCCCGGAGCGGGTTGTGGATCGACCGCCGCGTGTGCCATAGCGACCGCGGGTGCTCGCGAACCATCGCGCGGGCAGGTTCTTGCGCTGGTCGGGCCGCCAGCGCTGAATTCTCGTGCCCGGAGCATCGGCTTGCCCGATCGAACTTCTACGATCTCGATCTGCCGTCATGACGCCTTGATCCGCCAGGGGAGCTGCCGGTGGCGTTGCTGATCCTCGTCACCCTGCCGTTCATGGCGGTCGTGCTGTTGATGGCGGCCCGGCGCGCGTCGCGGCAGGTCCACGTCGGGATCGCGGCGGCGTGTAGCGCGGGCGGCCTGGCCGTGCTGCTGGTGCAGGCGGGTCCGGTGTTGTCCGGTCGAACCGCGACCGTGCGGTTGCCCTGGATACCGACGCTCGGCCTCGACGTCAGTCTGTGGCTCGATCCGCTGGCGCTGCTGTTCGCCGGGTTGATCCTGAGCATTGGGCTGCTCGTCGTCGTCTATGCGCACGGCTATCTCGGCAAGACGGAGCCGACCGCGCGCTTTCTGTCTTTCCTGATGCTGTTTCAAGGGGCGATGGTCGGCATCGCCTTGTCGAGCAACGTGCTGCTGATGCTGGTGTTCTGGGAGTTGACCAGCCTCGCGTCGTTCCTGTTGATCGGTTTCTGGCGCGATCAGGCCGATGCGCGGCAGGGCGCGCGCATGGCGTTGACGATCACGGGCGGCGGCGGACTGGCGCTGATCGCGGGCATGGTGCTGCTCGGGAAGGCCGCGGGCAGCTATGATCTGGCGACGATCCTCGCGCGCGCCGATCTGGTACAGGCCTCCGCGCTCTATCCCGCCATCCTGATCCTGATCCTGGTGGGGGCGTTCACCAAGTCGGCGCAATTTCCGTTCCACTTCTGGCTGCCGCACGCCATGGCCGCGCCGACCCCGGTGAGCGCCTATCTCCATTCCGCGACGATGGTGAAGGCGGGCGTGTTCCTGCTCGCGCGATTGTGGCCGGTGCTGGCGGGGACCGACTGGTGGTTCTTCGTCGTCACCTCGGTCGGGCTGACGACGATGCTGTTCGGAGCGGGCGTCGCGCTGTTCCGCCACGATCTGAAAGCGATCCTCGCTTATTCGACGATCAGCCAATTGGGACTGATGGTCATGCTGCTCGGTTTCGGCACGGGCGCGGCAGTGGCGGCGGCGATCTTCCACATCCTGAACCATGCCGCGTTCAAGGCGGCGCTGTTCATGCACGCGGGCATCGTCGATCACGAAACCGGCACGCGCGACATCAAGCGGCTCGGCGGCCTGGCGGCGATCATGCCGCTGACCGCGACGCTGGGTGTCCTGGCCGCCGCGGCGATGGCGGGCCTGCCGCCGCTGGGCGGGTTCATTTCCAAGGAAATGATGCTGGAACAGAGTGCGCATACGTCCTGGCATGGACAGGCGCTGCTGGTGCCGGTGCTGGCGACGATCGCCGCGATGCTGTCCGCGGCCTATTCGCTACGCTACGCCGTGGCGCTGCACTTCGGCGCGCGACGGACCGGAGCCGTCGCGGCGCCGCACGATCCCGGTGCGTTGCTGCTCGCGCCGCCGGCAATCCTTGGTGTGATCGCGCTCGCACTCGGGATCTTGCCGATGACGCTGGCCGGTCCGCTTGTCGCAGCGGCGACGGCGGCGGTGACCGGCGGCGCAGCGCCACACCTGCATCTGGCGCTGTGGCATGGCCTCAACCCCGCCTTGTTCATGAGCCTGGGCGCGGTGGCGATCGCGATCCTGCTGCTGTGGCTTTACCCGGCTGCCGCGGCATCGGTCGCCCGCCTGCCGTCACCCGATGCCAAGCAGATGTTCGATCGCGCGCTGGCAACAAGCGTCGATGCGTTGCGCCGGCTGTCGGGCGTTATCCACCGCGCGTCGCTGCAACGGTACCTGGCGGTGCTGTTCGTCACCGCACTCGCGCTGGCGGGCGAGGCCGCGTGGCGGTTCGGGGTCGCGGCCGGCGCGCGCGCGACGACGCCCGCGTCCCCCGTAGCGGTTGTCGCCTGGGCGGCGCTGATCGTGGCAACGGCGGCGGTGCTGGCGGTCGATCGGCGGCGGTACCTCGCACTCGTATTCATCAGCGTCATCGGGCTCGTCATGGCGCTGGCGTTCATTCATCTGTCCGCCCCCGACCTCGCGTTGACGCAGATCGCGGTGGAGGTGGTGACGATCCTGCTCATGCTGCTGGCGCTGCACCTGCTGCCCGGCAATCCGCCGCGTCTGTCGGCCGTATCGCGCCGGGTGCGTGACGGGGCGATCGCGCTGTGCGGCGGGCTGGGTAGCGGCTGGCTCGCCTGGGCCGTCATGACCCGGCCGGAGCGGGCGGGCATCTCGCGATTTCACTGGAATAACAGCTATTCGGGCGGCGGCGGCACCAATGTCGTCAACGTCACGTTGGTCGACTTCCGCGCCTTTGACACGCTGGGCGAGATCACCGTGCTCGGCATCGCGGGCCTGACGATCTTCGCGCTGCTCGAACCGGCCGCGCACGGTGTCGCGGGGCGGCGGTTGCGCGAATGGCGGTCGAAGGACCGCTTCTCACCCGAACGGCACCCGATGATGTTCGTGATGGCGACGCGGCTGTTGCTGCCGCTGGCGCTGCTGGTCGGCATGTACATCTTCTTGCGCGGGCATAACCAGCCGGGCGGCGGGTTCATTGCCGCGCTGGTCTTCTCGATCGCGATCCTGTTGCAATATCTGGCATCGGGGTTCGACTGGACCGATGTGCGGCGGCGGATCAGCGAGCATCAACTGATCGGTATGGGCGTATTGATCGCGGTCGCGACCGGGCTGGGATCGCTCGTGTTCGGGGCACCGTTCCTGACCAGCAGCTTCGACCATGTCCACCTGCCGCTGATCGGCGAGTTCGAGCTGGCGACCGCGATGCTGTTCGACCTGGGCGTCGCGCTCGTCGTGGTCGGCGCGGTGATGATGGCGTTGGCACAACTCGCCCATGTCGCACAGCGCGCCGCCAAGCAGGACCCCGCCGAGCAGGACGGCGCCAAGCAGGACAGCACCAAGCAGGACAGCACCAAGCAGGGCAGCGCCAAGCAGGGTAGGGAGGAGCGGTCGTGAGCCTGGAGTTCCTCGTCGCCTCCGCGATCGCCGCGCTGGTCGCGGGCGGAATCTATCTCGCGCTTCGCGGGCGAACGTTTCAGGTCGTGCTGGGGCTGACCTTGCTGTCCTACGCGGTCAACCTTTTCCTGTTCGCGATCGGCCGCCTGGTCGTCGACCGCCCGCCGCTATGGGCCAAGGGCGTGACCGATCATGCCGACCCGCTGCCACAGGCGCTGGTGCTGACCGCGATCGTCATCACCTTCGGCATGACCGCGCTGACCGTGATCCTGAGCCTGCGCAGCTTTCTGGAAAGCGGATCGGACCAGGTCGACGGCGTGGCCGAGCCGGAGGATGCCGCGTGACCGCGCTCGATCACCTGATGGTCGCGCCGATCGTGGTGCCGGCGGTCACCGCGCCGATCACGCTGCGGCTGATGCGACGTCATCGGGGGGCCGCGCTCGCCATCTCGCTCGGTGCCTGTGTCGCCATGCTGGTTACTGCCGTGGTGCTGTTCGCCGCGGCGCAGGACGATGCGATCCGCAGCTATGCGCTGGGCAATTGGCCCGCGCCGTTCGGCATCGTCCTGGTGGCTGACCGGCTCGCGGTGGCGATGCTGGTGCTGGCGGCGGTGCTGGGGACGGTGGTGCTGGGCCATGCCGTCGTTACCGGTGCGGATCGGCGCGGATGGCATTTCCACCCGCTGTTTCATTTTCAGCTCATGGGATTGAACGGCGCCTTCCTGACCGGCGACCTGTTCAACCTGTTCGTGTTCTTCGAGGTGCTGCTGATCGCCTCCTATGGCCTGATGCTGCACGGCCAGGGCGCGCTGCGACTGAAGACGGGCGTGGCCTATGTCGTGGTCAATATCGTCGGTTCGGCCTTGTTCCTGATCGCGTTGGGGCTGCTCTACGGCCTGACGTCGACGCTCAACATGGCGGACTTGGCGGTGAAGGTCGCTGCGCTAGGGGCGCAGGATCAGGGGCTGCTCCGTGTCGCCGGGTTGCTGCTGATGGCGGTGTTCGCGCTCAAGGCGGCGGTGGTGCCGCTGCATCTCTGGTTGCCGCGCACCTATGCCGCCACCATGCCGGTGGTGGCCGCGCTGTTCGCGATCATGACCAAGGTCGGCGTTTACGCGATGATCCGCACCGTGCCGTTGATCTTCGGCGCACGCGCCGGCGCGGCTGCCTGGGTGCCCGCGCCCTATCTGCTGCCCGCCGCCATGCTGGGCGCAGCGATCGGCTTCGCCGGGGTGCTGACCGCGCGCGGCATGCGGGAGCAAGCGGCGTTCGCGGTGCTCGCCTCGACAGGCACGTTGCTGATGCCGGTGGCGTTATGGCAGGAGGCCGCGCTTGCCGCCGCGCTCTATTACCTCTTGCAGGCGGTGCTCGCCGGCGCGGCGCTGTTTCTGGTCGCGGACGTAACGATGCGGCGGCGCGGCCAATATGCCGACGCGATCGTACCGAGCCCGCGCTTCGCCCAACAGGATGCGGCGGGGCTGCTCTATCTCTTGGCAGCGATCGCAGCGGTGGGACTGCCGCCGCTCGCCGGGTTCGTCGGCAAGCTGTTGATCCTCGACGCCAGCTTTGCCGCACCGGGCTGGCCGGCAGTGTGGGCAACGATCCTGGCGACAACCATGATTGGCGTTGTCGGCTTCTCCCGCAGCGGCTCGACCCTGTTCTGGAAGGCAACGCCCCAAGTCGAGGGCGAGGCCCTGGTCGAGCCGATCGCGAGCACGCGTCGATCCCGTGCCGAATTCATCGCGCCCGCAACGCTGCTCGCCCTGCTGGCGGCGCTGACGATCGCCGCTGGGTGGGTGACGATGCAGACCGGCGCCACCGCGGCGCAGATCATGGCACCCGAACGCTACGTCGCCGCGGTGCTGGGGGCAGGGCGGTGAAGAACCTGCTCCCTCATCCTGGATTGTCGGCGATGCTGCTGATCGTCTGGCTGTTGATGGCGAACAGCATCACGGTCGGAGGGCTAGTGCTGGGTGCGGTGTTCGCGCTGGTGCTGCCCAAGTTTACTCAGCCGTTCTGGCCCGACCGGCCGCGGATGCGCTTCGGCCGCCCCTTTCTCGGCTATCTGGCGATCGTGCTGTTCGACATCGTCGTCGCCAATTTTCAGGTCGCCTGGCTGATCCTGTTCCGGCGCAATCGCGACCTGCGCGCGCGCTGGCTAGTGGTGCCGATCGACCTCACCACGCCGGAGGCGATCACGATGCTGGCGGGCACGATCAGCCTGACGCCCGGCACCGTGTCGTCCGACGTGTCCGCGGACGGCCGCTTCCTGCTGGTGCACGGGCTCGACGTGGCCGACGAGGTGGCGGAGGTCGCCCGGATCAAGTCGCGTTACGAAACCCGGTTGCAACGGATCTTCGCATGATCGCCGTCACCCTCCACGTCGCGACGGCGGGCATCGCGCTGGCGCTGTTGCTCAATCTGTGGCGGCTGCTGCGCGGACCGGCGCTGGGCGACCGGATCGTCGCACTCGACACGATGGTCATCAACGCCATCGCGCTGATTGTGCTGATCGGCATGATCGGCGGCAGGGACACTTATTTCGAGGCTGCGCTGCTGCTGGCGATGGTCGGGTTCGTCAGCACCATCGCTTACTGCAAGTTCATCCTGCGCGGGGACATCGTCGAATGACATTGGTCGCCGACATCATCGTGATCGTGTTGCTGCTGCTGGGCGCCGGTTTCGCATTGATCGGAAGCTGGGGGCTCGTCCGCCTGCCCACGACGATGGAGCGGTTGCATGGGCCGACCAAGGCGACCACGCTGGGGCTGGGCGCGCTGCTGGTCGCCTCCGTTGTCCATGCGCAGGCGCGGCTCGGCGTCTGGACCGCGCACGAGCTGCTGATCTCGCTGTTCCTGTTCATCACCGCACCGATCTCTGCCAACATGATCGCCAAGGTCCACCTCCACCGCGCCCGCGTCGGCACCGTCGACGAGCCGGAGGGGATTGCTGGGCCACCGCCGCGCCCATCCGGCGATGGCGACTGGGCGACCTTTGAGGCACCGAGGCGGGATACGCCGGCCTCGACCGCGAATAGCTGAGTGTTCACGTCCGACTGCGAGTTCGTCGGTCAAGTTGCGCGGCAGGGCGGCTAAGAAACGCGCAAGCAGGGGCGTGGGTGATGATCAAGCCCGCGCTGAAGACATCCGCCGCCGCTATGCCGCGCGGCCGATGCTCATTGAAAACGCGAGAGGCGGTCAAACCCGGTGTTGGTCTTCGCCATCTTGCGGATCTTTCTGCTGGCGGAGCGCACGTGGCGATCGAAGCGGCGGTCGTCGTAGACGCCGCGCCAGATATAATCCTCTCGTTCGAGTAATTGGTCGAGCGCGGCGACGAGGGTCGCCTGGCTGTTCGTGACGGCATCTTTGTTCACCAGCGTGCAGACCATCTCCTCGGCGGCGGCCTGGTCGCAATCGTCCTCACCGTCGCGGCCGCGCCGCTGCGCCGCCACCTGATCGGCCCGGGTGGACGCGATGCGGCTCGCCAGCCACGTCCGGACCGCCGCCTCGTTCCAGTCGATCACCTGCTTGGTCATGGATCATCCCATCATGGCGGCACCGGCCCGACGCGCGGGCCTGAACGGCGCATACGACGCGGCTATCGCCTGGATACCGCGATAATGGCGAGCTTGCGCAGGCTGCGCGCGACCCGCCGCGCTTCCAGCACGCCGAGGCCGCTCTGACGCAGGGCGATGGCCAACTGTCGCTCGGTGAGCGGCGCCGACACTGCATCGAGCAGGTCGAGCGCCGCTTCGCGGACTTCCGCCGGTGCGGCGTGCAGGGCATCGAAGGCGTTCATGCGTACCTAAAAGCGAGAAAAACGGTAGCCGGTGCGGTCAGCTGAGCACCCTCCGGCTCGGCCGACACGCCGGACAAGCTGATCATGCGCTGATCCGCCTCATTGCGGCAAGCTGTAAGGGAGGTGAGCTGTCCGGGTTGGGACAGCTTTCCCCACTCCCGGGCTGCGCGATCGCAGCCCGCGCGCCTATCGCGCCCGACCAATCGCGGCGGCGAAGGCGCGTGCCTGTTCGCCGACCGACGCCGCCGTCATGCCCGGCTTGTAGAGCGCGGAGCCGAGGCCGAAGCCCGCCGCGCCCGCGGCGAGCCAAAGTTCCATGTTGGTCGGCGTGATCCCGCCCACCGGCAGGACGCGCGCATCGGCGGGAAGCACGGCGCGCATCGCCTTCAAGACGGCCGGCGTCGCGTGCTCGGCGGGGAACAGCTTCAGCGCGGCCGCGCCGGCCTCCAATGCCGCGAACGCCTCGGTTGGGGTGGCGATGCCCGGCAGCGCGACCATGCCCGCGTCTGCCGCGGCACCAATCACCCGCGTGTCGGCATTGGGCGCGATGATCAGCGTACCGCCCGCATCCGCGATCGCCGCCACGTCCGCGGCGCGCAGCACGGTGCCGGCACCGACCACCGCTCGACCGGCGAGCGAGCGCGACAGGCGCGCGATGCTGTTCAGCGGATCGGGCGAATTGAGCGGTACTTCCAGGATCGTAAAGCCCGCCGCGACCAGTTCCTCGCCGATCGCCTCCACCTCGTCCGGGCGCACGCCGCGCAGGATGGCGATCAGCGGGAAGCGCGCGAACGCCTCGTCGAAGCGCTGGCGGTGGGTCATGCGTGATGCTCCTGGATGCGGGTGATGCCGGCCACGAAGGCCTGGCGACTGTCGATCAGCGCGCTGCTGCCACCCAGCGTATCGATCGCGCTGGCGTAGAGCGTGCCGAGCGTCGGATCGGCGAGGATGTGCACGTGCGCGCCGCGCTCCTCGTCGAGGCGCGCGGCGACATCCGCGCCGATCAGCAATCCGCTGGCATGGCTCGCCGCATCGGCATCGTCGCGGTAGCCCAGCACCTTGGCCGCGCGGATGCCGAACAGCGCGGCGGCGAGATCGCGCGCCGCGCCGCGGCGCACGCCCTCGCGAAAGGCGTCGCCCGCCGTCACCGCGCCGGTCAGCTGGCGTGCGAGGATGCCGTGCCCGCGCAGCAGCGCGAACAGCTCACCGGTGATCGCGGTGGTGAAGCGCGCGATGCGGCCGTCCTCCATCCACACCCATTTGCAATGCGTACCTGGCTGGCACAACAGCGCGTCGCGCGGCACCAGCCCTGCATCCACCGCGCCGAGCAGTTGCACTTCCTCGCCGCGCATGACGTCCGGGTTCGCGGGGTCGCGCATCGCGACGCCGGGGACGATCGCGGTCCGCTCGTCGACCCAGGCCAGCCCGTCCGCCAGCGCGGCGATCCCGGCGGGCGCGGCGACATAGGGCACCTCGCGCCAGCCGATGGTTGAGCCCACCATGCCGGCCAGCAGCATCGGCAGGTCGCCCATGCGCGCGCGGATACCCGCGACCTCCGCGGGATAGTCGGCGGGCGTCATCGACGCAGCGCCCTTGTTGTCACGCTCCGACGCGACCACCGCCCCGTCATCGATGCGAAATACGCGGCGGTTGGTGGTGCCCCAATCAACGGCGAGAAACGTCATCGGCACCACCATTTCGCATCGAGGTAGAGGAGGATCGGCACGATGCCCGAACTCGGCGCCACCGTGATGCTTTATCGCAGCTGACCCTGACGCTTGCGCGAGGTCGATCGGTGCTGGCGTCATCGATTCCCTGTCACGCTGCGCCCGCAGCGTTCATGCGCCACGCGCACTATAGGAAGAAAAGCGTGTGTCCACCGCTCTCAAACAGGCACGACTGCGGACTTCTCGATCAAAATCCGCACGCGAGACCTGTTATGAGTAGGCCCCGCGCGAACGCTGGGCGGAACCCGGATGCAATCCGACCTACGACATGCCGGATATGCTCGGCGAGGCAATCGTCGCCGAGAAGCCCCGAATTGGGCTTAAGGCCTCGCGCTTGCGCCGCCATATCGCTCAGCGGGAGAGCGACCTTCGGGATGGCACCGCACGGCATGATCGGCGCGATCGACGTTCCCTATCAGGATGACGGGATAGCGGGTTCGGCAGAACGGCCCCGTGCGCGCCTGGTCGCGCTCGAACTGGACGCCGCCATCACGGTCGCGTGATCGTCTGGACGCTCCAGGGTAAGAGGCGCATGCCACGAGCAGTTCCTTGACCTCGCTACAACTGCTTCAGACCCAAGGGGGACCGCAGCGTCGCGGTCCTCCTCGCGTGCTCACAATTCGCGCCCAATCGGATACAGCAGGTAGCGCTCGTCGCGATATGGCGTTCGCGCGATGAACCAGGCGAGCCTGGCCGCACCATCGGTCGCGAAGGCAGGGTCGGCGGCAAGTTTCGCCTCGAACGCGCGACGAAGCGCCGGATCGCGCGCGAGCATCGCGTCCGCCATCGGCGCGCTAGCGTAGCGCTCCATTGCGCCGCTTTGTTGCAACATGCCGGGAAAGAAGCCCCAGGCCAGGAACGAATCCTCCGCTTCTGCTTCGAGCAGCGCCGCGGCGAGCAGGCCTTTGGGCTGATCATAGGGCACGCGGACCGAGCCGGCCGGCATCGCCTCTTGCCGCCGCTCATGCCGCATCGTGCCCGACACCATCACGCGCTGCTCGCTCGCCGGTCCCAGCCGGGGTTCGCTCAGGCGGACCATGTCGAGCGCGACCGTCCTCGGGCTGCCAATCCGTTCGTAGCGGATGCCGTGCAGGTCGAGCCGGTCGATCACCTCGGTGGCGCTCGCCGGTACCCACCACGCGCGCGGCAACGTGACGAAGCCGACCGGTTTCTGTCCAATGATCGGCAGGGTCAGCCGCTGCGGCCGCGCCAGGTAGCGGACTTCCTCCTCACCCGAAGCGGGCGAGCGATAGCGTTCCAGCGCCACGCCTTCGAATGGCACCTGCTCCAGCGGCACCGGATCGCGCGCCCATCGCGCTGCCAGCGTTTCGGGTCGCGCGGCGCGATCGGCGGCGATCGCGGCGCGCAGGTTGGCGACGTCGCCCGCCGCTCGCCGGATCGCGCCTTCCATCATGGTGTACGCGCCGAGCACGCGCTGGCGATACGGCTTGAGGCAATGCATCTCGACCAGCACCGTTGGGATGCGCGCGAAATCGCCGTAACCGGTGGAGTAACGCGGGCCTTCCGCGGCGACGCGCAGCCCCTTGCTCAGGTCGCGCTCGTCGATCGCGCTGGGGTAGAAATGCGGGCGATGCCCCATGTTCGTCACGAACGCGTCGACGCCGGTCTGGAACGACGTGTTGAGCCAGCGGGTGATCGCGCGCGACTGCGTGTGTCGGCCCCAACCGGCGTAGGTGTAGGTCACGTCGTAACCGTGGTCGAAACCGTCGGACACGTGCATGTCGACGTACAGGATCGGGTCGAGCTGCTTCAGCAACGCCAGCATCGCACGCGTCTCGGGCGCATCGGCCTTGGCGTAATCGCGGTTGAGGTTGATGTTCTGCGCGGTGGAGCGCGTGCCGGGGTTGCGCGGTCCGCGCTGATTGGGACGGTTCCAGGGACTGGTCCGCTCGTGGCCATCGGCATTGTAGATCGGCACGAACACCAGATCGACGCGGTCGAGCAGGTCGTCCTTGCCGCGCAGCGCGATGTCGCGCAGCAGCATCAGCCCGGCGTCCTTGCCGTCGATCTCTCCCGAATGGATACCCGCCTGGATCAGGATTACCGGCTTGACGGAACCGCCTTTGCCGGCACGGACGTAGAACAGGTCGCGTCCCTCCGGCGTGCGGCCGAAGGTATGCAGCGCGAGCAACGGCGAGGCCGCAGTCAGCCGTTCCAGCCACGCGCGAGTCTCGGCGTAATTAGGCGTCGTCTCGAAGCGCGCACGCTCCGCGGGCGTGATCCAGCGATCGCCGGGCGCGGCGATCAGCCGCTCGCTGGCGCCCGACCACGCCATTGCGGGAGGCAAGGGGGCGACCGGTGCAGCGGTCGGAATTGGTGCCTGAGCGGCGGCGATGGCGAGAAAGGCGAGGTGGCGAGGGATCGGGAGAACTCCGGTTGAGGCAAGGTTAGCGGCGGCTGTTGCCGCCCACACGGCGCACGGCCGATCCGCCCAGCGCGAGCAGCAATGCCGCCGCGAGCAGCAGCGCGATCAGCGACGCCGTGGGAAGGCTGCCACCGGCGGGGCGAACGGCATGGCGCGGCAACCGGTCGAAATCGCCCGCCGTGAACGGCGTGTCGGTGAACAGATACGGGTAGAAGAACCGCCGCAACCGCGTGTGGAACGCGCCAACGCTGTCCTGGAACGCGAGCTGCGCGGCGAGATCGGTGTCGGCGAGGCGGTGCAGCACGCCTTGCGCGGCAACGCCGGGCAGGATCAGGGCGAGCCGGTTCGTCCAACGCTCGCGCGCCTGCAGGCTCTCGCGATAGGCTGCCACTTGGGCGCCCACCGCCTCGTCGCCGACCTGGTGCATCGCGAACAGCCACTTCCAGTGGAACCGCCCCTCGAATTGCTCGCGCCCGCGCCATTCGGGATGGTTGACGAAGAAGCGCTCGAACGTGGCGGGCTTGGGGATGTCCCAGCCGCGGTGTACGATCTCGCGCTGCGCCAGCGTCAGGTCGATGCCGCGCGCGACGGGCACGGCGCGCGCGATCGCCGCGCTGCCGAGCGTCGGCAACACCAACGTCAGCACGATCCAGCACCCGACCAGCCCCGCCGCCGCAGTGGCGGACGCGGACACGAGGCTGCCGATCAGCAGCGCGACGCCGAACCAGAAAGCGAGATAGAGCATTGCCACGACGATCATGCCGATCGTGGCACCAATGGGTGCGCCCAGCATCACGGCCGCGACCAGCAGCGGCAGCGTCACCGCGATCAGCACCGCCGCGTAGCGCAAGCCAACCCGTCGTCGCCACAGCCCGCTGGTCGGCATCGACAACAGCAGCCGCAGTCGCCCGCTCTCGCGCTCGCCGCTGACGAGATCGTGGCCAAGCGCGATCACCACCAGCGGCGCGAGGTAGATCAGCACGAATGCCCAGTCGAACACACCCGGCAGCGCCAGTTCGGCGTTGACTGCCTCGGCGTCGTAGAGCTGTTGCTGCAACCCCAGCGCACGCACGCGCAGCACAAACGGCTGGATGTCGCGCTGCCCGATTGCGGCAAAGGCGAGCGGCGGGGGTGGATCGCTCGCCAGCATGAAGCTGTAGTAAGCGGCATTGCCCGCCTCGCCGTCCGGCTTGCCATAAGCGGCCGTCACGGCGGCATAGTCGCGCGCCTGTTCCCCGGCGACGCGCGCAATCGCGGCGTCCTGGCGCGCGACCTGCGCGACGCCCGACCAGATTGCCAGCGTCGACAGGACCAGCAGCAGCGCCAAAGACAGGATTGCGAAGCGCGAGCGCGACAGCAGGCGCCATTCGGCAGCGGTGCGGCTCATCGCGTCACCCGACCCAGCCGGCGACCGACGATCGCGGCAATGCTCGCCAGCGCTACCAGCCACGCAGACAAGATGATGAGGTTGCGCGCGATCGGCGCCCGTTCGGACAGCGGATCGCGCGCGCGAAAGGCGAAGCGCGGCACCGTTCGCCAGTTATCGGCCGACACGCGCGGGTCGATGCCCGGGTTCGACACAGGAATTTTCTCCGCTTGCATCCGGTTCAGCGCCTGGACGAAGCGGTAACGGAACGCCTCCGTTTGACCCAGGAAGTCTTCATGCGCGGCCGGGTCGCTGCCCGACAAGGCCATCGACAATTGGCGGATCGCGATCAGCGGGCTCGCCGCCGCGAAGGCGTGGACGAAGCCGTTCTGCCGCTCCTGACGCGCGGCGGCATCGGTCGCGGCGCGTGCATAGAGATCGGTGGACAGGCGTTCGCCTTCCATCGCGACCAGTCCCGCATATTGCACCGGCATGTCCTCGATCCGGCTGACACCGTAGCGGGCGAGCGTCCGCGCCTTGAACCCGGCGAAATACGGATCGTCGGGATCGTGGCTGTCGCCGATCCGGGCGAGGTCGCGGTGGATCGCCACCTCCGTCTCGATGCGGGTCGGCAGGATGGCGCGCGACGCCGCCACGCCTGGCAGCGCGCGCGGCAGCAGGATCACGCCGACGATCCACACGCCCATCAGCACCGCCAACGCATCGCGCGAACGCGCGGCCAGCGCGGAGACGACGACCGCCAGCCCCGCCCAGATCAGCAGCCAGGCGGAATACCCCAGGATCAGCAGCAGCGCCGCGCTCCAACTCGCGCCCTCGGTGGTCGCCGTCAGCCACAGCAGCGCGACAAAGGCCGGCGTTCCGATCGCCAGCGCGATCGCGGCATGACCGAGCAGCTTGCCTGCGAGCAGGCGACGCCCGTCGAGCCCCTGCGCCAGCAGCAGCCGCAACGTTCCCCGCTCACGCTCGCGCGCCACGGCCGTGAAGGCCAGAAAGATCAGCAGCAGCGGTGCGAGCGTCTGGAGAACGAAGGCGGGAGTCAGTTGACCGAAGCGAACCAGCAGCGACGATTGCCGCGCTTCGGCGAAATTGGCGCTGTTCTGCCGGTGGCCTTCGAGGAACACGGTGGTGCCGGTGAAGCCGTCCACGCCCGCGTCGAAGAAGGCGAGCGGCGGTAGCGGACGGAACACGAACTGCCCGTAATGTACCATCCGGTGCGGATGGCGTGCGGGCTGCTGGTCGAAATCGCGGTCGGTGCCGGCCTGGTACCGCGTCCGGTCCGCATCGATGACCGCGCGCCGTTCGAGGCTGACGAAGGTCGCCGCCAGCACCAGCACGACCAGCAACGCGGTCGCGATCACGCCGGCACGATTGCGCGCCAGCGCCCGCCATTCCTCCCGCGCAATGCGGATAACCGCCCCGCTCATGCCGCAACCTGCGGCCGGGCGTAACGGGCGTGCAGCGCGTTGAGATCGAAGCGCGCCGACCCGCTGTCGGCCTGCCGCTCTTCCTCGATCCGTCCGTCCGCCAGGAATCCGATCCGGTCGGCGACGTCGACCGCGCTCAGCAGATCGTGCGTCACCATCAGCACGGCGACGCCGCGGGTGCGGGCGGTGGCGAGCAAGCGATTGAACTCCAGCGTCGCCTGCGGGTCCAGCCCGGACGTCGGCTCGTCGAGCAACAGCACCGGCACGTGCCGCGCTAGCGCCAGCGCGATCGCCACCTTCTGCCGCATGCCCTTGGAAAAGCCGCCGGTGCGCGCGTCCCAGGCGTGGCGGGGCAGGGCAACCGCGTCCAGCGCGGGGTCAATCACCGTCGCGCCGCTGCGATCGGCACCGGCGAGCGAGAGAAAATAATCGAGATTCTCGCGCGCGGTCAGATGCTCGTAGAGCGCGACGCTCTCGGGCACGTAGGCGAGCTGCGCGCGTGCCCCCTGCGGATCGGCAGCGGGATCGATGCCGCACACCCGCACGATGCCGGCGGACGGCGCGATGAAGCCGAGCAGCGCGGCCAACGTCGTCGACTTGCCTGCGCCATTGCCGCCGAGCAGCGCGTAGATCTCGCCCGGTCCTACGCGGAGATCGAGCCCGCGCAGCACCTGACGCGATCCGTAGCTGTGGCGCAGGTCATGAATGACGATCCCGCGCTCGTCATCCGCGCGCGCTTCCGTCGAGCTGTCGCCAACCGTCATCAACATCCGAAACCTTTTCATCTTGCAACGCAGCATGACCCCACTATGCAACAGTGTATCATCACGCAACCCCGGTGCTGACCGGAAAGGGAAACGTTACATCATGACTAAGTTCGGCCATGGCTCGCGCCGGTGCGCGATCACGGGCGTGTCGTCGCTCGGGCTGCTCGCCGCTTTGCTCGCCCCCACGACCGTTATCGCGCAGCAAGCCGGTCCACCCACCCCGGCCGTTGCCGAAACGGTTGGCGCGACCAGCGTCGACGACATCGTGGTCCTCGGCAGCCGACGCATCGACCGCGTCAACGGCTCCGACGTGGTGACCGAGCGCATGTCGCAGGCGAGCATCGCGCTCGATCGCAGCATCCTCGACGATTACGGCGTGCGCCGTTTGTCCGACGCGCTGGAGCTGGTCAGCGGCATCTCGCAGCAGAACAATCTGGGCGGCCTGCGTGACAATTACGCGATCCGCGGCTTCCTCGGCACGCCCGACACTGGTGCTGAATATTTCGTCGACGGCTTTCTCGCCAACCGCGGCTTCGGCCCGCCGCGCGATCCCGCCAACGTGGAACGGATCGAGGTGCTGAAAGGGCCGGTCGGCGCGGTGTTCGGCACGGTCGATCCGGCGGGTCTGGTCAACGTGGTGACCAAGAAGCCGCAATTCCGCACTGGCGGCGGCGCGGTGGCGAGCGGCGGATCGTTCGGCACGTTCCGGGTGGAGGCCGACGTCGAATCCGCGCTCGACCCGACATTCTCCATCCGCCTCGTCGGCGCGCTGGAGAATAGCGACGGTTACCGCGACTTCGTTGACCTGCGCCGCCGCTTGTTCGCGCCGTCGGCTAGCTGGCGGCCGATGCCCGGTACGACGCTCACCTACCAAGGCGAATATGTCCAATTCCGCGCGCCGTTCGACCGCGGCATCCCGGCGGTGAACGGCGATCCCGAGGCGGTGCCGCGCGACCGCTTTCTCGGCGAACCCGCCGACGGGCGCGTATCGTCGAGCAACTGGCGCCACGAACTGACGCTGGAGCAGGATTTGGGCGGCAGTTGGACCCTGGCCGGCGGCACGGCGTATCGCGACGCGCGCATTCGCGGCTTCTCGACCGAGGCATCGACGCCGCCGGTGGGCGGCGTGCTTACCCGCCAGCGTCGGTATCGCGACTGGAACCTGACCGACTGGTCGGGGCGCGCCGAAGTGCGTGGCACGGTGGAAGCGTTCGGCACCCACCGGCCGAGCGTCGGTGTCACGCTCTACGACCTCGATTTCGACACCTATCAGGAGCGGTTCCGGCCGAGCGCGACGCGGCCTTACCCGATCAACGTGTTCGATCCGGTTTACGGCGGCGTCGCCGGACCGTTGACGCCGTTCACGGTCACCAACGAGCGGCGAAAGGCGGTGGCGGGTTACGCCCAGGATATGTGGGAAGCGACGGACAGCATCAGCTTCGTCGCTGGCCTGCGTTACGAACATCTGGATCAAACGATCGACAACATCCGCACCGGCCAGGTCAGCCGTTTGAAGCGCGATCCGCTGGAGTTTCGTGGCGGCGTGCGTTTCCGCCCCGATCCGCGCTTCGCCTTCCACGCCAATTGGGGCGAGGGGTTCCGAGCCAACAGCAGCGTGGGGCGTGACGGACAGGCGTTCGCACCCGAGACGGGCAAGGGCTATGAAGTCGGCGCCAAGGTCGTGCTGCCCAGCTTTCGCGCGGCGGCGAGCTGGTTCAGCGTGTCGAAGCGCAACATCCTGGCGACCGATCCCATCGACGTGAACTTCCTGGCGACCGTGGGGCGTATCCGGTCGCGCGGCGTTGAGCTGGACGGCGAAGTCGATCTCGCCCGCGGTGTCCGGCTGATCGGCAATTACGCCTTCGTCGATGCCGAGGCGCGCGATCCCGCTTTCCCCAGCGCCGACGTGCTCAACGTGCCGCGCCATTCGGGCACGCTGCAAGTGTTCGCGACCCTGCCGGTCGCCGGCCGCGATCTCGACCTCAGCGTGGGCGGAACCTATGTCGGGCCGCGCGCCGCCGCGCTGGACGGCGGCAGCCTGCGATTGGAAGATTACGTCAAGGCCAAGGCCAGCGTCGCTTATGCCGTGACCGACCGCGTCACCGCGCGCGTCGAGGTCGACAACATCCTCGACCAGACCTACGCGCAGAGCAGCTACAGCGCGTTGTGGATCTTCCCCGGTGCGCCGCGTTCCGTGCTGGCGTCGCTGGCCTTCCGTTACTGATCGCTGGCGAAAAACCGTGTTCGCGTAACGGAACGGCGGCAGGGTCACCTGCCGCCGTTGTCATTTCTACAGGCCGAAGCGGATCGTCGCCCGCAGATCGCGCCCGGCGAGCGGGGCGAAATCCTTCAGGAAGCTCGCGTGCCGGCGTGCCACCACGTCGAACAGATTGTTCGCCGACAACAGCAATGTCGTCTTGTTGTCACGCCCGAACGGCCGCAGCGACACGCTGGCATTGACCAGGGTGTAATCGTCGGTCGGCGTCTCGAACGCCGCGATCCGGTTCTGCTCGAACACGTGCTCTACCTCGGCCCGCGCCGTCACGCGATCGCCCTGCGCCTCGATACCGCCCAGCAGCCGCAGCGGCGGGATGCGCGGCACCGGGCCGCCATCGCGAATGCTGGCGTGGACGTAGTCGGCCACGCCGTCCAGGTTCAGGCTGTACTGACCAACCGTGGCGAGGCGCACCGAAGCGTCCGCCTCGAACCCGTAGAAGCGCGCGCCGGCCTGCTGATACTGGAAGCAAGGCAGGTCGACCTCGCGGCCCGACGGGTCCGCCGCCGCCTGGCACACCGCCTGTCCGACCTGATTCTCGAAGATGAAGTTCTTGAACCAATTGTGATAGGCCGACGCGTCGAAGCTGAAGCCGTCCCCATGCGCGTGCAGCGTCGCTTCTACGCCCCACGACCGTTCCTTGCGGAAATCGGGATTGCCCAGTTCGTACGCCTGGGTGCCGGCGTGGCCGCCATTCGCGAACAGTTCCTCACCCGATGGCGCGCGCTCCGTCCGTGACCCGTTCAGGCCGAGGCGGATGCCCTCGACCGGTGAGAAGGATGCGCCCAGTGAGCCCGACAATGCGCCGAAGTCGCGGTCGCCGCGAAAATAACGCAGATCGCCGCTGGCCGTCTTGGCCTGCTGCTGCGTCCACTCGTACCGTAAGCCGCCTTCGGCCTTGAAGCCGCCGAAATCGATCTGCTGGAGCGTGAACAGGCCGGTCTGATTGGTCTCGTTGCGCGGCAGGAACGCTTCCTCGCCCTGCACGTCGAACTGCCGGTTGAAATATTGCACGCCGCTCGCGCCCTGCCAGCCGCCGCGGTTGGCCTGAACCAGCTCCAGCCGTCCCTCCAGCCCGTTGTTGCGGAACGTGGTGGCGATCTCGCCCGATTCCTCCACCTCGTAATGGCGATAAGTGGCCTGGCCCGCCCGCACGCGGATGCGGTCAAGGAGACCACCGCCGGTTTCCACTTCGCCGCGCAGGTCGACGCGGTTCTGGACGATGTCCAGGCGCGGCGCCTCCTGCTCCTGGCCGACTTCCGTCGCGTAGCGGACGGGGATACCGTAGAAACTGTCGTAATGGCTGTACGATACGCCCAGGTGGCCGGTGTCGGTCACGATCGACGCGCCCGCGCCCGCGGTCCAGGTCTCGGACGCGCTGTTCGGCAGGCGATTGCGGAGCGCGGCGTTGCCGGCGAAGTCGATCGGCTCGCCGGGCTGACCATCCTCCCCGATCCCGACGTCCTGCGGCAGCCCGACCTGCGACAGGGCCGCAGCGCGCGCGCTTCGCGACAGCACGTAACCGCCGACCTCGAGATCGTCGGTCTTGCTGTACGAACCATCGGCATGAAGCACGAGCTTGCCGAGCGCGAGATCGGCAGCGGCAGCGCCCGACCGCTCGTTGGCGGCCGAGCCGTAATTGCCGATCGCGTTCACGCGGTAACCCGCTTCCGGGATCGTGCGCGGGATGCGCAGGTCGACGACGTTGACGACGCCACCCACCGCCGAGGACCCGAACAGCAGCGCCGACGGACCACGCAGCACCTCCACCCGCTCGGCAAGCAGCGGGTTGATCGCAACCGCGTGATCGACGGAGGTGTTCGACACGTCGATCGAACCGATGCCGTCGGTCAGGACGCGCACGCGCTCGCCCTGCAGACCGCGCAGCACCGGACGCGACGCATTGGGGCCGAAGGAGGTGGCCGACACGCCAGGCTGACGCGCCAGCGTTTCGCCGATCGTCGGCCGCAATTCTCTGGTCAACTCTTCGCCGGTGACGATGGAGGTGCCCTGGAGCACGTCCGCCTCGCTCTGTTGGAACGGCGCGGTGACGATGATGTCGCCGCGTCGCGCGGGCGCGGTCGGCTCGGACTGGCCCGGCCCCGTGGTCTGCGCCAGGGCAGGGGCGGCCATGCCGATGGCCAACAGGCTGACGCCGAACCGCAATCCGTTCATGTAATCACTTCCTCGTACCGATTTTCTCGCGGCTAACCAGAATGATATCACGTATCAAGAGGGAATGTTACTTTATGTATCCGTCGGGCGAGCGGCGGCCAGGGTCCCGGTTTGGCGCTCAACAATCGCGTGCGCGGTGGCTCGTCATTGCTCCGATCGCGCCGACGCCCTAGATACCGTCTCATGATCCACGCCGCCCATCAGCATCAGGAACCCGAGGGTGGCGCATTGGCGGATGCCGCGCGTGTGGCGTTGCAGGACGCGGGCGAACAATGGACCCCGATGCGGGCGCAGGTATTCGACGTGCTCGCTTCCTTCGCGAAGCCGGCATCGGCTTATGATCTGGCCGAGCATCTGTCGCGCGCGCAGGGACGGCGCATCGCGGCGAACAGCATCTACCGCATCCTTGATCTGTTCGTCGCGGCAAACGTGGCGCAACGCGTCGAGAGCCAGAATGCGTATGTCGCCAACGTGCATCCCGGATGCCGGCACGATTGTATCTTCCTGGTCTGTGACCAGTGCGGCGCCGCCGACCACGTCGACGACGACAAGATTGCCAGCAGCATCCGCCACGCCGCGGAAGGCAGCGGCTTCGCGCCGACCCGCCCGGTGATCGAAGTGCGGGGAACCTGCCAACGCTGCCGCGAGCGCACCTGACCCGCGGGGCAGTGCTTCTTCAAGCCGTAACGGCGAACCTATCAATACGCATTAAGCGGTCAACCATACCACCCGCCCCACGAGGCTGAGCGCCGACCGGCCGATCGCTTTAGTCGCTGTCTGCTCGTCAGACTTGGCCGATTCAATCATTCGTCGCACCGCTACGCACTATGGTCGCTGGCGAGCAACTTCTGTCACGGAAGTGCTGTGGATCGGACTGGTCCAACCCGCGGGGCAATAGTGGCCGCACTCAACCGGCGAGGCGCTGTCCGTAGCCCATCGCCTGCGCCGCCACCGCCACTTGCGTCCGATTGTGCACGTTCAACTTCCGCATCAACGCAGTCATATGCGCCTTCACCGTCGCTTCCGCGATGCCGAGATCGTAGGCGATCTGCTTGTTGAGCAGGCCCGACCGCACGCCCTGCATGACTTTGAGCTGTGTGGGGGTCAGCCGCGCTGCGGCCGGCACGAACTCCACCACCGTGCCGAAGGTGTTGTGACGCTGATGCTGGTCCATGCGCTGCCTCCCTATGAACGTTGCCGTGTCACGCCGTGTCGCTGGCGTGCCCGAAAACTTGTTATGTCACCGTGATAGATGAAGTGGTCCAACAGGTTCAAGCATTATTCGTCGCAAAAGACGATATCCGCTTGCTTCGGCCCATTTCTGTCATACAGGTTGTGACAGCGAAAATGGGTGCGCGGTTTGACGCACTCGACGTGGGGAGGTGGGCGATGGTGACCGGGCGCAGCGACGTACGTGAGTTAAATCCGTCCGATCGGCGCGTCGCGTGACCGGTGCCGACCTCCAATTGGTGCTCGCCGCGTTGGCTGGAATTGCATTGTCCATCGCGCTGATCGTCAAGGCCCGTCTTCACCCGTTCATTGGCCTGTTGTGCGGCGCGTTCGCGGTTGGCTTGCTCGCCGGCCTGCCGATCGCCGACACTGCCAAGGCGGTACAGAAAGGCGCGGGCGACATCCTGGGTGGCACCGGGCTGGTGGTGGCGCTCGGCCTGGCGCTTGGTGCGATGCTGCAATTGTCGGACGGTGCGGCGGGTATAGCGCGCGCTGCGCTGCGCTGGTCGGGGCCGAAGGGCGCGCCTTGGGCCGCGCTCATCACCGCGTTGGTGATCGGCCTGCCGTTGTTCTTCGAGACGGGTCTGGTGCTGCTGCTGCCGATCGTCGCGTCGGCGGCCGCGGTGCTGCCGGGGGCGAACGACGCGGCCAAGCTGCGGCTGATGCTGTCGGCGGTGACCGGATTGTCGGTGGTCCACGCGTTGGTTCCGCCGCATCCGGGCCCCCTGCTGGCGGTCGAGGCGCTAGGCGCCGATCTCGGCCGCACGATGCTGTACGGTCTCGTTGTCGCGGTGCCGACTGCGGTGCTGGCGGGGCCGATGCTGGCACAGATCACGGCGCGCGGCGTGTCATTGGGAGCGCCGACGCTGGCGCCCGCGCGGGTCGAGGTGCCCGCGCCGCCGATCTGGCGCGCGCTGCTGGTGGTGCTGCTGCCGGTGGTGTTGATCGCGGCGGGACAGGTGCCAGCGCTGATGCCCGCGAGCATGGCTACGTCGGCTGAGTGGCTGCGTGCCGCCAGCAATCCGGTCCTCGCGCTGCTGGTCGCGTGTCTCGCGGCGCTGCCGCTGCTGTTCGGGCGTGCTGCGCTGCGCGCGCCGGTGCA
Source organism: Sphingomonas hominis (assembly GCF_013328205.1). Lineage (GTDB taxonomy): Bacteria > Pseudomonadota > Alphaproteobacteria > Sphingomonadales > Sphingomonadaceae > Sphingomonas > Sphingomonas hominis. The sequence continues at coordinate 61,109 of NZ_JABULH010000002.1, forward strand.
GTCGGCAATCTGGGGCGAGACCATGGCGCCGGCGGGCGCGATCCTGCTCGCGATCGGTGCCGGCGGGGCCTTGAAGCAGGTGCTGGTCAGCGCCGGATTGTCCGATCTGCTGGTGCGCGCTTCGACGGGCGCCTCGCTGTCGCCGCTGCTGTTCGCCTGGGGCATCGCGGTGTGCATCCGGCTCGCCACCGGTTCCGCCACGGTGGCCACAATCACCACCGCGGGGGTGATGCCCGGCGTGGTGGCGGCTACAGGCGCGTCGCCCGAGTGGACGGTGCTCGCGATCGGTGCGGGCTCGGTGTTCTTCAGCCACGTCAACGATCCGGGCTTCTGGCTGGTGAAGAGTTACCTCGGCACCGACACACCGGGCACGTTCCGCACTTGGTCCGCGCTGGAGACCGCAATCTCGGTGATCGGATTGCTCTTGGTCCTGGGCGCCAGCACGCTATTCTGAGCGGGGAAGAGGAGCGCCGGGATGAGCGGGGAGCGGCTGACGGACCGAGCCTATTCGGGTATCGTCGAGATCATCAACGGCGACGATCTGTGCGTCGGCGATCGGCTGCCATCCGAGTCTCGGCTGGCGGAGATGTTCGGCATGTCGCGCACCATCGTGCGCGAGGCGCTGGCACGGCTAGCGTCGGACGGGATTACCGAGCCGCGGCGCGGTGCTGGGTCGTTCGTCAAGAGCCGGCCGTCCGACCGCATGCTCGCCTACGTGCCGATGGCCGAACTGCCGACCACGCTCGGCACCTACGAAGTGCGGTTTGTGCTGGAAGCGGAAACCGCGCGGCTGGCGGCGGTGCGCCGCTCGCCCGAGGAACTGGTCGCGATCGAGGAAGCGCTGGCCGCGCTGCGCGACGCGCTGTTGTCGAGCGCCCCGGCACACGACGAGGATATGGAACTTCACCGCCGCATCGTGTTGGCGACCGCCAATCCGGCGTTCCTGTCGGCGTTCGACGCCTTGTTCGCCGACATCGACAAGATCATGCGTGCGGGCGTCGATATCTCACGCTCGCGACCGCCCGAGGTAATCGGCGCGATGATGCGCGAGCACGACATGGTCGTGGACGCGATCCGCGCGCAGGATGCGGACGGCGCGGCGCTGGCGATGCGCTGGCATCTGTCGGAAGGGCGCAAGCGGTTGATGCCGTAGCGCGTTGTCCTTGATCGCGCGCAGTCAGGCGCGTTGTAACCACGTCACCGCCGCTTCGCACAAGTCATGCGGCGTGGCGCTGGAGGAGAGCGCCAGGATCGGTTCGTCACTACTCGGGCGTTCCAGCGTGTCGAGCTGACTGTCGAGCAGGCTGGGCGGCATGTAATGCCCCGGCCGGTCGGACAAGCGGCGCAGCAATTCGTCACGGTCGTTGTCGAGCAGAACGAAGCGCGTGCCGTTCCCGGCTGCGGCGATCAACCGTTCGCGGTAGCTGCGGCGCAGCGCCGAACAGGTCGCCACCGCGCAGCCGTTTTCCGCGGCCGTTTGTTCCAGCGCGCGTCCCAGGCGGTCGAGCCAAGGCCAGCGATCGTCGTCCACCAATGCATGACCCGCACGCATCTTCGCCACGGCCGCTTCGTCGTGAAAGTCGTCGCCCTCCAGGAACGGACAGTGCAGTGCGCGCGCGAGCAGCGCGCCCAGCGTCGATTTGCCGGAGCCGCTGACCCCCATGACGACGATCGCCAGCGGCACGCCGGCATTCGCAACAGGTCGCTTCACGCGAGAAACTCCATGCCTGCGCCGACGCGAAAGACGGCGGCTTGGTTCCCGGCATCGCTACGCCCGACCGCGGAGGCGCGAAACTACGACCATCGTCGTGGATGTTCCAACGGGAGGCGGGGCTTAGTGACGGTAAACAGGCACGGACAGCAGGCCATGCACATGGGAGAGACAATGCGCTTCGGTCTTCTACTGGCGTCGTTGCTGGCGGTCACAACATCGCCGATCGCGCTCGCCGCGCCGACGGCTGCCGGTATGTCGGCGCTGCCGACCCGCCCCGACGACCCCGCCGCGAAGATCGTGAAGGGCAAGGGTGACGGACGCGCCGACGACACCGCCGCGATCCAGCAGGCGCTCGACACCGCGCGCGACAAGACCGGCCACGGCCTCGTGTTCCTGCCCTCGGGCCGTTACCGCATTACCCGCACGCTGATCGTGCCGATTGGGGTGCGCGTGTTCGGCACCGGTCCGACGCGCCCGGTGATCGTGCTCGCCCCCAACACGCCTGGGTTCCAGCAGGGCGTGTCGACCATGATCGTCTTCTCGGGCGGGGACCAATATAACGTCGGCGACGTGCCGGTGCCGGTGCCCGGCGTGGTGCCGGCGGGCAAGGTGGTGCGCGACGCCAACTCCGCCACCTTCTATTCCTCGATGAGCAACGTCGACGTCGAGATCGGCGACGGCAACCCGGCCGCCGCGGGCGTCCGCTTCCGCGTGGCGCAGCACGGCTTCCTCAGCCATATGGACTTTCGCCTGGGGTCGGCGTTCGCCGGCGTCTACCAGGCGGGCAACGTCATGGAGGACGTCCACTTCCACGGCGGCCGCTACGGCATCGTCACCGAGAAGACCTCGCCCGCGTGGCAGTTCACGCTGCTCGACTCGACCTTCGACGGGCAGCGCGACGCCGCGATCCGCGAGCATGAGGCGGGGCTGACGCTGGTCAACGTGTCGATCCGCGACACGCCGGTGGGCGTGCAGATCGACGAAGGGTACGGCGACAGCTTCTGGGCCAAGAACCTGCGGCTGGAGAACGTCTCGCGCGCCGGGCTGGTGATCGGCGCGGAGAAGAGCGTGTTCACGCAGATGGGGCTCGACAATGCGGTCGCGTCCAACGTGCCGACATTGGTGCGCTTCGCGGGTAGCGATCGGACGATCCCTGGCCGAGCGGGCGCGTACCGCGTCACCTCGTTCAGCCACGGGGTCAAGGTGAACGGCCTGGAGACGGTCGGCAAGACCGCCACGGACGTGCAGATCGCGCCGCTGCGCGCGCTGCCGGCGGCAGGCGGACCGGCAATCCGTGCGCTGCCCGCGATAGCGCAGTGGACCAACGTCAAGACGCTGGGCGTGCGCGGCGACGGGCGGACCGACGACACCGCCGCGATCCAGCGCGCGATCGACACGCAGCGCGTGCTGTATTTCCCGACCGGCTTCTACATCGTCACCGACACGCTGCGGCTGAAGCCCGACACGGTGCTGATCGGCATGCACCCGGCGATGACGCAGTTCGTCATTCCGGACGAGAACCCGCGCCATGCCGGCGTCGGCAGCGTGGTGCCGATCATCGAGACGCCGCTGGGCGGGCGCAACATCGTGCAAGGCCTTGGCCTGTTCACCGGTCGGATCAATCCGCGCGCGGCCAACATCGTGTGGCGTTCGGGCGCGGACAGCTTGCTCAACGACGTCAAGATCATGGGCGGCGGCGGCACGCCGACCGTCGACGGCAAGGGGCTGGGCGAGCGGCGTGGCGGTGGCGGCGATCCGATCGCGGACAATCGCTGGGATGCGCAATATCCCAGCATCTGGGTCGACGGCGGCGGCGGCACCTTTGCCGATATCTGGAGCCCCAACACCTTCGCGCAGGCGGGCTTCTACGTCTCCAACACGCGCGTGCCCGGCCACGTCTACGAGATGTCGGTCGAGCATCACGTGCGCAACGAATTCGTGTTCGACAATGTCGAGAATTGGGAGCTGCTCGCGCCGCAGACCGAGCAGGAAGTGGGCGAGGGCATGGATGCCGTCTCGCTGGAGGTGCGCAACTCGCGCAACCTGCTGTTCGCCAATTACCATGCGTACCGCGTGACGCGAAACTTCCACCCCGCGCCGATGGCGGTGAAACTGTTCAACTCGTCCGACATTCGGTTCCGCAACGTTCACGTCAACGCCGAGAGCGGGTTCGCGACCTGCGACACGAACGGGTGCGGCACGTTCCTGCGCGCGAGCAAGTTCCCGTTCGAGAACACGATTCGCGACATGACCAACAAGCTCGACGTGCGCGAGCGCGAGTTCGCGCGGCTCGACGTGCCGGCCAAGCCGGTCGCGCCTGCCGTGTCGCGGCTCGGCGGTGAGGTAAAGAAGCTGGAAGACGGCTTCTTCTCGATCTCGGGCGGTGCAAGCGACGCATCGGGCGCGCTGTACTTCGTCGAGCGGCGGTTCCAGCGCATCTACCGCTACACGCCGAACAAGGGACTGGAGATCGTGCGCGACCATGCGCTCGACCCGGTCAATCTGGCGGTCGACGCGTCGGGCAAGCTGCTGGTGCTGTCGAGCTACGGTCCGGAAGGCACCGTGTATCAGGTCGATCCGCGCCGTCACGATCCTCAAGTGAGCGTGCTGGCGGCGACCGCGGCGACGCCGCAGGGCGGGGCGGGTGACGGAGCGCGCGTGCTGCTGCCGGTTAATTGGTGGAACAACGGCGAATTCCGCGACCAGTACGATCCCGCGCGCGACCATTTCACCACGCTGGGCGAGATGTTCGCACGCGACGTCGCGGCACCCAAGCCGCGCCAATACGCGTCCGCCGACGGCAGCCTGGTGCTGCCGGCCTTCCGCACCTTTCAGCAGGGCTCGCCCGATCACATCGGCTGGCGCTGGTCGGACGCGCTCAATGCGCACGGTTTCGTGTCGGGCAAGCCCGGCGAGCGCGTGTTCGTGACCAATTCGTCGGAGAACATGACCTACAGCGGGCTGGTCGGCGCGGGCGGGACGCTGACCGATCTGAAGCCGTTCGCGAACCGCGGCGGCGAGAGCGTCGTCAAGGGGCCGGACGGGCGCGTGTTCGTCGCTAACGGACAGGTGTTCGCTTACGCCGCCGATGGGCGCGAACTGGGCCGGATCGACGTGCCCGACCGCCCGCTCCAGCTGCTGTTCGGCGGCGCGGACGGCCGCACCTTGTACATCCTGACGCACCACGCGCTCTACGCCGCGCGCCCGTGACCGGCATGAAAAACATTATATTGGGGGAAGATAAGATGAAGAGCATGTTCGCCGAACCGTTAATGGCCCGTCGCCGCACCGCGGTGCTGCGCGCCAGCCTGGCGCCGATCCTTGCCTGTGCGCTGGCACTGCCGGCGGCGGCGCAGGAGGCGGTCGGGCCGCCCGCCGATCAGGCTACGCAGGCACCCGCCGCGCCCGGTACCTCGATCGACACCAACGCCGAACAGGCACCGGGCGCATCGTCGGACATCGTGGTCACGGGTTCGCGCATCCAGTCGAGCGGCTTCACCGCGCCGACCCCCACGACCGTGATCGGCGCCGAGCAGATCCAGGCGAATGCGCAGCCCAACATCTTCAACACGATCGCGCAGCTGCCGTCGCTGCAAGGCTCAACCGGTGTCACGACCGGCACGAACAGCACGTCGAGCGGCACGCAGGGGCTCAGCTCCTTCTCGCTGCGCGGCCTGGGTACGATCCGCACGCTGACGCTGCTCGACGGGCAGCGCGTGGTCGGCGCGAACGTGACGGGCGTGCCCGACATCAGCCAGTTCCCGCAGCTGCTGATCGACCGCGTCGACGTGGTGACGGGCGGCGCCTCTGCCTCCTACGGGTCGGACGCGGTCGGCGGCGTCGTCAACTTCATCACCAACAAGCGGTTCACCGGGCTGAAGGGCAATGTCCAGGGTGGCATCAGCACCTACGGCGACGATGAATCGGTGCTGGTGCAATTGGCGGCGGGCAAGTCGTTCGCCAACGACCGCCTGCACCTGATCGTCAGCGGCGAATACGCGCACGAGGAGGGCATCGGGCCGGGTGGCTTTGGTGAGGATGCGCCGGCGGGTCGCGACTGGTACACCACCGCCACCATCGTCAACCGCGGCATCACGAACGACGGCCGTCCGCAGTTCAACTACCGCGAGCACGCGCAGGCGTATCAGTACACGCTGTACGGCCTCATCAACAACGGACCGTTGCAGGGCACCGCGTTCAACCGCGACGGACAGCCGTTCGCGTTCCAATACGGCTCCAACGGCGTGCCGACGCGCAACAACACGGGCAATGTCGCGGGCTGCTACGTCGGTTTCTGTATCGGTGGCGACCTGTCGGGCAACGTCGGGATCGGTACCACGCTGAAATCCGGGCTCGACCGCTACAACGGTTACGGCCGGGTCGGCTTCGACATCGACGCCGACAACGAGATCTACGCGACCGTCAACATCTCGCAGGTCGACAGCAACAACCAGCCCAATCCCGGCGCGGCGCAGTCGAGCCTGACGATGCGCTGCGACAATCCGTTTTTGCCCGCATCGGTATCGGCGCTCTGCCCGGCGTCGGGCACGTTCGGCTACGGCGTCAGCAACGCGATCCTGCCGAACATCAAGGTGGAGCCGTCGCGCAAGCAATATCGCTTCGTCGCGGGCGCCAACGGCAAGGTCGAGGCGCTGGGGCAGGATTGGCGCTACGACGCTTATTACGAGCACGGCGAGAACATCACCGACATCACCGTCAGCAACATGCTGATCCCGCGCCGCTACCTGCGCGCGATCGATGCCACGCGCGACGCGAGCGGTGCGATCGTCTGCCGCGATCCCGTGGCGCGCGCCGGCGGGTGCCGACCGATCAACATCTTCGGCGGCACGCCACTGTCACCCGAAGCGCTGGCCTATCTGCAACCCGCCAACGGCCCGTTCCAGCACACGCGCCAGACGCAGGACGTGGCGAGCGCCAACATTTCGGGCAACGCTTTCTCGACGTGGGCTGGACCGATCTCGGTGGCGCTGGGTGCGGAATGGCGGCATGAGTTCTACCGTGTGACCGCCGATCCGTACGGCAATGGCATCCTGACCGGGGCGACCGCGTACAACGCCGATTATCCGGCCGACCCGATCTTCGACAATGGCGGCGGCAATTGGTACGCGGGCAATTACCGCGCGGGCCGCGGCGCTTACTCGGTGCTGGAAAGCTATCTCGAACTGAACGTGCCGGTGTTGAACGACCCTGACGGCGCGGGCACCGCGAACGTCAATCTTGCCGGGCGCGCCACCAATTACAGCACGTCAGGCACCGTTTACACGTGGAAGGTCGGCGGCACCTGGGATACGCCGCTCGACGGCTTCCGCCTGCGCGCAGTCACGTCGCGTGACGTGCGTGCACCCAATTTGTCCGAACTGTTCGCCGCGCCGATCTCGGTCAACGTGCCGAATTTCACCAACCCGTTCAACAACAGCGCGGTGGCAATCTCGCAGAACACCATCGGCAACGCCAATCTGGTGCCCGAGACCGCACGCAACACCGAACTGGGCGCAGTGCTGTCGCGTCCCGAGTGGCTGCCCGGGCTCAGCCTGTCGTTCGATTACTACCATATCAAGATCAAGGACGTGATCTCCGCGCTCGGCGCGCAGCAGCTGGTGAATTACTGCCAGCAGGGTGTGACGCAATTGTGCGGCGCGTTCTTCCTCGATGGACCCGGCGGCACGGGCAATTTCGTCAACGTGCAGCCGTTCAACCTGGCGTCGATCAAGACCGAAGGCTTCGACATCGAGGCGAGCTACCAGATGAAGCAGCCGCTCGGCTTGCCGGGCTCATTCACGGTGCGCGGACTCGCCACTCACGTCATCAACTTCGTCACAGACCTGGGCCTGCCCAACACGGTGCCGATCGACTCCGCGGGCGTGAACACGGGCGCTACGCCGTCGTGGAAGTGGCTGGCGACGCAGACCTACGCGCAGGACGAGTTCTCCTTGTTCCTGCAACAGCGCTGGTTCTCCGACGGCGTGTTCGGCAGCCAGTACGTGGTGTGCGACACCAATTGCCCCGTATCGACCGCGAACGCGCCGACGATCGACTTCAACAAGATGGACGGCGCCTTTTACTTCGACATCGGCGGCACGTACAATTTCTCGACCGGGCTGAGCGCCTATTTCAAGGTCGACAATCTGTTCAACCGCGATCCGACGCCGTCGCCGCAGACCAACACCGGCGTCGACATCAATCCGCAGCTCTATGACATCATCGGCCGCGTCTTCCGCGCCGGCGTGCGGTTCAAGTTCTGACACGGCATCATCGTCGATAGCGGCCCGCCGCCGTCCCCTTCGTTCCCCCCGACTGCCCCGGCCTTTGCGCCGGGGCTTTTTTCTCCACGCGAGGTTTCCAGCATGGTTCGCCTTCACGCAGCGGCAATCATCCTCTCCGCGACCATCGGCGGCGCGCTACCCGCTACGGCTGAGCGATCAGCCTTCGTCACCGCGCCGGTGGACGCGCGTGCGACGGTGGTGCGCGGCATCGGCGACGGGCGCGCCGACGACAGCGCCGCGATCCAGCGCGCGATCGACGCTGCGGCCGATCAGGGCGGCGGCGGCATCGTGTTCCTGCCCTCGGGCGATTATCGCATCACGCGCACCATCTACCTGTGGCCGGGCGTGCGCCTGTTCGGCGTGGGCGCGACGCGGCCGCGGATCGTGCTGGGCGACCACACGCCGGGGTTCAGCCGCGGGGTCGCCAACATGATCATGTTCGCGGGCGCACGACGTGCGGGAGCAGACGGGCGCCGCGTGCCATTCCCGCCGCCCGGCAGCGTGCCGTTCGACCCCGCCATCGCTGACGCGAACCCCGGCACCTTCTATTCCGCGATCAGCAACGTCGACATCCGCGTCGGGCGCGGCAACCCGGCGACCGCGGCGATCCGCTTTCACGCGGCGCAGCACGCTTACGTCAGCCACATGCGCTTCGATCTCGGATCGGCGCTGGCCGGTCTCTACCAGGTCGGCAACATCGGGCAGGACCTGCATTTCAGCGGCGGGCGCTACGGCATTCTAACCGAGAAGCCGTCACCGGCCTGGCCGTTCGCGCTGATCGACGCGACGTTCGAGGGGCAGCGCGATGCCGCGATCCGCGAGCATGAGGCGGGGCTGACGATGGTCAACGTCGCGATCCGCGACACGCCGGTCGGCATCGACATCGACGAAGGCTATGGCGACTGGCTGTGGGGCAAGGACGTGCGGTTCGAGAATGTCTCGCGCGCCGCGATCGTCATCTCGAACGAGAACAATCCTTATACCCAGATCGGGTTCGACCATGCGCTGGCCGCGCGCACGCCTACCTTTGCGCGCTTTCGCGACAGCGGCCGGACGGTAGCGGGGAAGGGCGCGGCGTATCGCATGCGCGCGTTCGGCTACGGCCTGTCGGTTCCGGCGCTGGACGAGATGGGCAGGTTCGAGACGCGCGCGGACGCGGAGGCGCTGGGCGCGCTGCCAGCACGGCGGGCGGACGCGATCCGCGCGCTACCTGCGACGGGCGACTGGTTCAACGTGCGCGACGCGGGCGCGAAGGGTGATGATCGCAGCGACGACACCGCCGCGATCCAGCGCGCGATCAACGAACACCGCACCGTCTACTTCCCCGCCGGCCGCTACGTCGTGCGCGACACGCTGCGGCTGCGCCCCGACAGCGTGCTGGTGGCGCTGCACCCCAATCTGACGCAGATCATCTTGCCCGACGGCACCCCCGCCTTCCAGGGGGTAGGCGCGCCCAAGGCGCTGGTCCAGAGCGCCGATGGCGGGGACGCGATCGTGTCGGGCCTGGGGCTGTTCACCGGCGGGATCAACCCGCGCGCCACCGCCTTGCTGTGGACCGCGGGCGCGGAGTCGCTGGTCGACGACGTCAAGTTCCAGGGCGGGCACGGGACCGACCTGGCCGGGGGCAAAAGGTTCGTGCCCTATAATGCCAATGCGAGCGGCGATGCCGATCCGGCCAAGCGCTGGGACGCGCAATATCCCAGCCTGTGGGTGACGCGCGGCGGCGGCGGCACGTTCAACAACATCTGGACGCCCAACACCTACGCGCAGGCGGGCTTTTACGTGTCAGACACCGACACGCCGGGGCATGTGTATCAGCTGTCGGCCGAGCACCACGGCCGGGTCGAGATCGGGCTCAATCGGGTCGCCAACTGGGAGCTTCTCGCCCCGCAAACGGAGGAGGAGGGCGGCGAGAGCCGCGACGCGGTGGCGCTGGAGATCCGGGACTCACGCGACCTGCTGATCGCCAACCTGCACGCTTATCGCGTCACCCGCACGCAAAAGCCCAAGCCTGCCGCGGTGACGCTGTACAACAGCCGCAATATCCGCTTCCGCAACGTCCACGTAAATGCGGAGAGCGGGCTCGGCACGTGCGACGAGAACGGTTGCGCGACCTTTCTGCGTGCCAACAAATTCCCGTACGAGAATGCGATCGTCGACGTGGCACGCGGGCTGGAGGTGCGCGAGCGCGAGTTCGCGATGCTGGACGTGCCGTCGACGCCTAATACCGTCACACCCTCTGCCGCGACGCCTGCTGCCGCGCCGATCGCCAGCGACGCGCGCGTGGAGCGGATCGGCGACGGGTTCGACGCGATCGGCGGCGCGACCGCCGCGCCCGACGGTACGCTCTATTTCGTCGATCGGATCCAGCAACGCATCTATCGCTGGGACGAGCGACGCGGCTTGGGAATCGAGCGCGATGCGACGAGCGATGCCGTCAACCTAGCCGCCGATCGCTCGGGCAATCTGATGGTGTTGTCGTCGGCGGGCCGCGACGGCACGGTGTACAGCTTCCGCCCTGGCAGTTCCGACGGCGACGTGACGGTGATCGCGCCGACGCCGATGAAACGAGATGGCAATGTCGCGCTCGCGCTGCCAGGCAATTGGTGGAACAACGGCGAGTTCAAGGATCAATTGGATAGCGCCACGCTGCGCTTCACCACGCTGGCCGATCTGTTCGCGCGCGATGTCGCGACGCCGCCCGAACGTGGGTATATTTCACCCGATGGTAGTTTGACGCTGCCCGCTTACCGCGTGTTTCAGCAGGGACCGGCCGACCATCGCGGACGCCGTTTCTCGCACGCGCTCGACAGCTACGGCTTCGTGACCGCGCGGCCGGGCTCGCGCGTTTACGTCAGCAATGCCTCGGAAGCACGGACCTACATCGCGCTGGTCGGATCGTCGGGCGCGTTGACCGACCTCAAGCCCTTCGCCGCGCGGGGCGGAGAAAGCGTCGCGGTCGGCCCTGACGGGCGGGTGTTCGTCGCCAACGGGCAGATCTGGGTGTTCGCTTCCGACGGCACGCCCGCCGGCAGGATCGACGTGCCCGAACGCCCGATCCAGATCGTCTTTGGTGGGCAGGACGGGCGGACCTTGTTCGTGCTCGGACACCGCACGCTGTACCGCGTCCGTCCTTGAGCAGTCAGGCGCGAACGATCGCGCTCGGCAGTAACCGCCGTCGGCTCAGTTTGCACCGGGCCGGCAGGCGCATTGCTGACACGGTGCGGCGAGCGGCTCTACTTTCGCTCGATGCTCATCGCTGCGGCAAGTTGAACCAGTGCAACAGAACTGGTGACGCGCACATCGATAGATGTTTGAGCGCTCGCTCTTGGTCGCCTCGGTGTCGTCCATGAGGCTGACAACCTGTGGCACTGGCGTCGTCCGCGAAACGCTCGCCAGTTGGTCGGTGCTCGGCGCAGAAACGCTCGGAAGCAGGCAAGTGCTCGACTTAGGCGCTGGGGTGAAGCGCGGGCGAGCGCTATGTCGGTGCGATGGCGAGAAAGAAGCGCATACTGGTCGCGACCCTGCCCGATGGCTACGTCAAGACGATCGGTCCGACCGCACTGCCGTTCACGCATTACTGGCGGATCGTCGCCACGCTGGCCGACGGCCGAACCGAGGTGTTCTGGGGTCACACCAAGTCGCTGGCAGAAGCGCTGAGCAAGAAAGCCGCGATCCCCGATGCCGCCCGGCAACGCGGCTGGACCGATTTCGCCTTCGACGTGGTGGAACTGACCGAGACGTAAGCAAGCCCGGCAACCGTGCTGCACCCTCGCATCGCTGGTCAGGGGACATTGCGCGTGAAGAGCAGGGTTGTTCACGATCAATCTCGACATCCATGGTCCTCTCTGCGACCAAGATGCCGGCTTCATGGCAGCAGATAGCGCGAGCTACAGAAATCAAGCGATCAACAGCATGGTAGCGCTCACGCGCTCATGCGGGGAGATGTAATGGTAAAGGTTGGAACACTATTGGCCGCGACCCTGTTGGCCAGCGCTGCGACCTCGTCGGCGCAGACCGAGGGCACGACGGCGGCAGCCTCGGCGGTGGCGAACCCGGCCGCATGGCCCGCGCTCGCGATGAAGCGTCAGCGCGATCCCAAGGTCGAGGCGCGCGTCGACGCGATGCTCCGTCGCATGAGCGTGGAGGACAAGGTCGGTCAGCTAATCCAGGTCGATATCGCGTCGATCACGCCGAAGGATCTGGAGACGTACAAGCTCGGCTCGATCCTGAACGGCGGTAACTCGGCGCCCAACAACGACGAATTCGCGCCCGCGGCCGAGTGGTTGAAGCTGTTCGACGCCTTCTACGACGCATCGGTCAAGCGCAGCGACGGCCGGCCGGTCGTGCCCGTCATCTGGGGCACCGACGCGGTGCACGGCGCCAACAACATCGTCGGCGCGACGCTGTTTCCGCACAACATCGGTCTGGGCGCCGCGCGCGATCCTGAGCTCGTCCGCCGCATCGGCGCCGCGACCGCAGCCGAAACCGCGGCGACTGGCATCGACTGGAGCTTCGCGCCAACCGTCGCCGTCGTGCAGGACGACCGCTGGGGCCGCACCTACGAGAGCTATTCGGAGGAGCCGAGCGTCGTCGCCTCCTATGCCGGCGCGATGGTGGAGGGCATCCAGGGCCGCGTCGGTGGCGACTTCATGAAGCCGGGCCACGTCATCTCCTCGGTGAAGCATTTCCTCGGCGACGGCGGCACCGGCGGGCGCGACCAGGGCGACACGCGCGTGAGCGAGGCGACACTGCGCGACGTCCACGCCGCAGGCTACATGACCGCGCTGCCCGCCGGCGCGCTGACCGTGATGCCGAGCTTCTCGAGCTGGAACGGTGCAAAGCTGACCGGCAACAAGTCGCTGCTGACCGGTGTGCTCAAGGAGCGCTGGGGCTTCGACGGTTTCACGATCGGCGACTGGAACGCGCACGGCCAGGTGCCGGGCTGCACGAACGAGGATTGCGCGGCGGCGATCAACGCCGGGCTCGACATGTTCATGTATTCGGGCCCTAAGTGGAAGGAGCTTTACGCCAACACGCTGCGCGAGGCGAAGGCGGGCACGATTTCCCCGGTGCGGCTCGACGATGCGGTGCGCCGCATCCTGCGCGTCAAGGTGCTGGCGGGCACGTTCGAGGCCGGACGCCCGTCGTCGCGGCCGACCGCGGGCAAGTTCGACCTGCTCGGCGCCCCCGAGCACCGCGCGCTGGCTAGGGCGGCGGTGCGCGAATCGCTGGTGCTGCTCAAGAACAACGGCGTGCTACCGATCAAGGCGGGTGCCAACGTGCTGGTGGCAGGAGCGGGTGCCGACGACATCGGTCAACAGGCGGGCGGCTGGTCGCTCACCTGGCAGGGCACGGGCGTGACCAACGCCAACTTCCCCAATGGTCAGTCGATCTGGGGCGGGCTGTCGGAGGCCGTGCGCGCGAGCGGCGGCACGGCGACGCTTTCCGCCAATGGTCAGTTCACCGCCAAGCCCGATGTCGCGATCGTCGTGTTCGGCGAGACCCCCTATGCGGAGTTCTCCGGCGACCGCCCGACCTTGGAGTACAGCCCTGACGACAAGACGAACCTGGAGCTGCTGCGTGGGTTGAAGAAGGCGGGGGTGCCGACGGTATCGGTGTTCCTGTCGGGCCGGCCATTGTGGGTGAACCCGGAGCTGAACGCGTCCGACGCGTTCGTCGCCGCGTGGTTGCCGGGCACCGAGGGCGGCGGCGTCGCCGACGTGTTGGTGGCCGGTCGGGACGGCAAGCCGAAGGCGGATTTCCGCGGCACGCTGTCGTTTTCCTGGCCCAAGCGGCTCGATCAATACGTGCTCAACCGCCGCGACGCCGGGTACGACCCGCTGTTCCCGTTCGGTTACGGCCTGTCTTATGCCAAGCGCGGCCAGGTGCCGCAGCTCGACGAGACGCGGCCGGCAAATGCGGGCGGTGATCAGAATGCGCTGTTCGTGCGCGGTCGTCTGGCAAGCGGCGTGTTGCTCACGACCACCGGCGCGGTGACGCAATCGCGTGTCGACCGTTTGGCGCAGGAAGATAGCGTACGGCTCGTCTTCAGCGGGGCGGGCGAACTCACGCTGCAAAAGGCGCAGCCGATCGATCTGTCGCGCGAAGCGAACGGGCAGTTGAGTTTGATCCTCGACTACCGCGTCACCCAGGCGCCTACCGGCACGGTGACGCTCGGCATGGCAGGTGGGCGTTCCGCGACCGTGCCGATCACTGGGGCGCTGCGTGCGGCCGGTGGTGATTGGGCGCAACTGGCGGTGCCGCTGCGCTGCTTCGCCGACGGGAGCGTCGACATGACAAAGGTGACCCGCCCCGCGACGATCGCCGTCACCGGCAAGCTCGGGATCGACGTGTCCGGCATCCGCGTTGCCAGCGCACCGCCCGGACCGGTCAGCTGCGGCTCGCGCTGACCAAGGCTTGAACAGCCGTAGCAGACCCCGCCCGAACCGCGACGTTCGGGCGGGGTCGCCGTTGTTTCTGCTTCACCGGTGGGCATGCAGAGCGTTGGAGCGCTGTTATCGGGATCGTGCTTCGCAACACTGCGAGGTAGCGCATCAAGTTTGGAGTACGGGCAGGGCCGACTGGAACATGCGCGGCATCGTGGCACCGCGATGACATCCCGTACGATCGTGCTGCGGGCACTTAGTCGCTTTGCCGTCTGGCAGTGCGCGTAGCGGTAAGCTTCGTTCGCCGGCCAAGAGTCGCGGCGCTCGCGGTAAGCTGACTACTCCGTCTTCAAGGTGTCTTGCATCGGATCGCGCGGGAAGGGACGTATGCCGCGCAGGTCGGCAATCGCCGGAACCGCATCGGTGACGAGATCGCATCGGCTTGTTCGCTCTTCGCTCAACGCCACGAAATGGTCGGCTAACCCATTACCAGCACTCGAAGAACAAGGCCGCCGCCGGCCTGTCGTAGCATCGCTGATTCAGCCAATGACGTCGTACTATCCTCAATAGTACAAATCTCCCATCTACTATTCCCGCCGTGTAACATTGTATTTCCGCGCCGAACGACGCTTGCGCCGCGGTACGTTTGCGGGTCCGAACGTGTTCATGTCGCGTCAATCCGCCCTGTCCACCTTCGGCGTCGAAGCGGCGAACATGCGCGATCTGACAATGCTGATGACCGTGTGCGGCGTCTTGATCTTCGTCATCGTCGCGGCACTGTTCACGGTTGCGATCCGGTCCAAGGGCGGTGCAATCGACCATCGCGGCGGCATGCGGCTGGTGTTGTGGGCAGGTGCGGTCTTACCGACGATCGTCCTCGCCGCGCTGCTGATCGGCACGCTGCCCGCGATGCGCCCGATCCGTGCCAACCAGGACGCGCTGCTGGTCGACGTGGCGGGCGAGCAATTCTGGTGGCGTGTCGGCTACCGCGTGCCGGGCGGAGAGGCGATCAGTGCCGCGAACGAGGTGCGCATCCCCGTCGGGCGCACCGTCGATTTCCGGTTGAGCGCAAGCGACGTGATTCACAGCTTCTGGATTCCAGGGCTCGCGGGCAAGGTCGACATGATCCCGGGGCGCACCAATCGCCTGGTTGCGCGCGCGACCAAGGCCGGACGGTATCGCGGGCAATGTGCCGAATTCTGCGGGTTGAGCCACGCGCTGATGGCGTTCGACGTCATTGCGATGGACCCCGCCGCCTTCGACCGCTGGCTCGCCGATCAGCGTCGCGCCGCGCCCGCCCCGACCGATGCGGTCGCACGACGCGGCGCCGAGTTGTTCGCGGACGCCGGTTGTGGCGGGTGTCACGCGATCGCGGGCACCGCCGCGGCTGGCAGGATCGGGCCCGATTTCTCGCACATCGCCGCGCGTACGTCGCTCGGCGCCGGGATCATGCCGATGACGACCCCCAACCTCGTGCGCTTCATCCGCAACGCGCCCGCGGTGAAGCCGGGCGCGCGGATGCCGCGCTACACGCATCTCGCGCCCGCCGACACGCTGGCGATCGCGCGCTATCTGGAAACGCTGAAATGATCGACTGCGTGGAAATGCTGTCATGAGCCTTCACGCGCAGGACGACCCCGCACTCCGTGCCGCGCAAGAGGAGCGTTTGCGCGCGGTGTGGAAGCCACCCTCGGGCTGGTTCTTCCGCTGGACCGACGTCAACAACAACCGTGTCGGCGTCTGGTACACGCTGACCGCGTTCGGCTTCATGCTGTTCGCGGGCGTTCTCGCGCTGATCATGCGCGCGCAGCTTGCCGTGCCATCGAACAATCTCGTCACCGCATCGACCTTCAACCAGCTGTTCACGCTGCACGGGTCGATGATGATGTTCCTGTTCGCGGTGCCGATGTTCGAGGCGGTGTCGATCATCCTGCTGCCGCAATTGCTCGGCGCGCGCGACCTGCCGTTTCCGCGACTGTCGGCGTTCGGTTACTGGAGTTTCCTGATCGGCGGCGTGTTCGTCTCCGGCTCGATCTTCTTCAACGTCGCACCCGATGGCGGCTGGTTCATGTACCCGCCGTTCACCACGCGTACCGACCTGTCGGGACTGGGTGCCGACATCTGGATGCTGGGCTTAAGCTTCATCGAGGTGTCGTCGGTCGCCGCTGCGGTCGAGCTGATCGTCGGCGTGCTGAAATGCCGGCCGCCGGGCATGCGCTTGAACCTGATGCCGCTCTACGCCTGGTACATCCTTGTGGTCGCGGTGATGATCTTGTTCGCCTTCCCGCCGCTGATCGCGGGTGACGTGCTGTTCGAGATGGAGCGGCTGCTCGGCTGGCCGTTCTTCGATCCCGCGAAGGGCGGCGATCCGCTCCTGTGGCAGCACCTGTTCTGGATTTTCGGCCACCCCGAAGTCTATATCGTCTTCCTGCCGTCGATCGCCTTGTTCGCGATGATGATTCCGACCTTCTCGCAGCGCCATATCCTGGGCTATCCGTGGATCGTGCTCGCCGCAGTCGGCACCGCGTTTCTCAGCTTCGGCCTGTGGGTCCACCACATGTTCGCGACCGGGCTGCCGAAGATCAGCCTGGCGTTCTTCTCCGCCGCCTCCGAAGCGGTGGCGATCCCGACGGGGGTGCAGATCTTCGTCTTCATCGCGACATTGTGGGCCGGACGCGTCGTCTTCTCGACCCCGCTGCTCTACGCGCTTGGCGCGATCGCAATCTTCGTGATCGGTGGGCTGACCGGCGTGATGGTCGCGGTCGCGCCGTTCGACTGGCAGGCGCACGACACGTACTTCATTGTGGCGCATCTCCACTACGTACTGATCGGCGGCACGCTGCTGCCGTTGTTCGGCGGGCTCTATTATTATTGGCCGCTGATCACGGGAAAGAAGCTGTCCGACCGGCTGGGGCGTACCGCCTTCTGGATCCTGTTCGTCGGCGCGAACCTGACCTTCTTTCCGATGCACGTCACTGGCCTGCTCGGCATGCCGCGGCGCGTATTCACCTATCCGGCGGAGCTGGGCGTCGACGGCTTGAACCTGGCCTCGACGATCGGCAGCTACCTGTTTGCGAGCGGCGTTTTGGTGATCGTGATCGACCTGGCGCTCAGCCCCAGGCGCGCGAAGGCGCCGCGCAACCCGTGGAATGCGGGCACGCTGGAATGGCTGGCGCACCCCGACGACGAGGCTTGGGGAATTCGATCGGTGCCGTTGATCGAGAGCCGCTACCCAATCTGGGACCAGAAGGATTTCGTCGCCAAGGTCGACGAGGGCCGCTTCTTCCTGCCCGACGCGGAGGAAGGCCGGCGCGAGACGATCATCACCACCGCGATCGATGCGCGCCCGGTGCAGGTGATCCGGCTCGGCACGCCCAGCGTGATCCCGATGATCACCGCGGTAGCGCTCGGCAGCGTGTTCATCCTGACAACCTATCACCTCTACTGGCTGGCGCTCGCGGGCGGGATCGTGACGCTGGCGGCGGTGCTATGGTGGCTGTGGTCGACCGCGGAAATCCCGGAAAAGCCGCAAAAGTCGATTGGGCACGGCATCGTGCTGCCGCTCTATCGCTCCGGCCCCGCGGCGCCGGGCTGGTGGGCGATGTTCATCACCATGATGGCGGACGCGACCGCCTTCTCCGGCCTGGTGTTCGGTTATTATTTTTTCTGGACGGTGCATCCCGAATTCCCACCCTCTGGTCCCGGCATGGATGGACCGGGTGCGTTCTGGCCGATGCTAGCGATGGGGCTGACGCTTGCGTCATGGGCGATGACGGTTGCGGCGCGCGAACTGCACGCGCGCGAGCAGGTGACGGTTGCGCGCGGGCTGCTCGTGGTCGGGATCGGCGTGACGCTCGCCAGCCTGTTCGCGGGACTTGCCGGGCCGTGGTTGAGCGGGCTCGCGCCCAAGCTCCATTCATACCCCGCGATCGTGTGGACGCTCGCGATCTGGACCGCGACCCACGCCGGGGTCGGCGTGATCTGCCAATCGTACACGCTCGCCAGGAGCATCGCCGGCCGCATGACGCCCGAACATGACGCGGATATCCGCAACATCACCGTCTACTTCCACTTCCTCGTGCTGACCGCGATCGTCACTTACGCGACGATCGGGCTGTTCCCGCTCGCGTCATGAGCGAGGACGAGAACCAGGGCCTGGCGGGCCGGCTGCGCGAGCGGCGGGTCACCTTGTGGACGCTGATCGTGCCGCCGACCGTCTGGGCGGTGCACTTCATGTTCTGCTACCTGTGGGTCGCCGTGTCGTGCGCGAAGCTGGCGGCGTTTCCGCGGTTTCCGGTCGCGTTCGCGGCGGGCACGATCGTCGCGCTCGCGATCATCGTCGGCTCGGGCGCACTCGCGTTTATCCAGAGCCGTACGCCCGGCGACCCGCCGCCGCACGACGAGAGCACCGGCATCGACCGCACGCGCTTCTTGGCCACCGCGACGCTGTTGCTTGCGGGGCTTAGCTTCGTTGCGGTGCTGTTCACCGCCGCACCCGCGCTGATGCTGACCGATTGCCGGTGACGCGCGTTGCCGGCCTCCTCGTCGCAGGCGTCGCCGTGGCGCTGTCGCTCGTCCACTTCGGCATGACCGGGCACATGTTCGGTCACATGCTCGCGGTCGCCGTGGCAGCACCGCTGCTCGCGTGGCGCAGCGCCGGCAAGGCAAACACCGCCGCCGGTCACGGCATGCCGCTGCTGATCGCCGCGGTCGAGCTCGTCGTGGTCTGGACCTGGCATCTGCCGGCCGCGCGCGATGCGGCGGATATGTCGATGACGATGGCCCTGGTCGAGCAGGCGATGTTCCTGGGCGTCGGCTATGCGCTGTGGCGCGCAGCGCTTGCCCTGCCGGCGAGCGGCGTCGCCGCGCTGCTGCTCACCTCGATGCACATGACGTTGCTCGGCGTGCTGATCGGGCTCGCGCCGCGGCCGCTCTACGCCGCCATGGCGATGCACCCCGCACCTGGGCTCGACGCGCTCGCCGACCAGCAGCTCGGCGGCGTCGTCATGCTGGTGGTCGGCGGCGCTAGCTACTGCCTGGGTGGGCTGTGGATGCTCGCCGGGCTGCTGCGGCACACAGCGTCGCGAGAAAGAGAGGTACGCGCGTGACGATCCGATTGACGTGGAAGCGGGTGATCGTCTCGCTGCTCGGCATCTTTGCCTTTGGCATGGCGTTCGCCTGGTCGGGCATCTTCAACGTCGCGGCGTCGAGCGGGCATTGGGCGGTCACCAACTGGTTCCTCCACTGGGTAATGCGCAACTCGGTCAAGACCCACGCCGCGGTGTCGACGCCGGAGACGATCATCGACCGCAGCGGCATGGTGAGCGCGGCGGGGCATTTCGCGCAGTCCTGCGCCTCGTGCCACGGCGCGCCGGGCGTGCGGCCGCTGCCCGTCATGCAACGCGCGACGCCGCACGCGCCCGACCTGTCGGTCAACGCGCGCGAGTGGACCGACCGGCAGCTGTTCTGGATTCTGCGCCACGGCGTGAAGTTCTCCGGCATGCCGGCCTGGGGCACCGACGGGCGCGACGACGAGATCAAGCGCATGGTCGCGTTCGTCCGCGCGCTGCCGGTGATGACGCCGGCGCAGTATCGCGCGCTGGTGGCGACGCAGGTGCCACCGGCGACCTTGCCGGCCGCGAACGCCGTGGTGATTGCACGCTGCACCGGCTGTCACGGTGCGAACGGGCAGGGGCGGGGCCAGCCCGACATCCCGATCCTAGGAGGCCAGCGCGTCGCGGTGCTGGAGTCGGCACTGCGCAGCTACCGCGCGGGCGTGCGGCACAGCGCGGTCATGCAGCAGGCCGCCGCCACGCTCGACGACGCGCAAATCGCGATGCTCGCGCGGCATTTCGCCGCCATGCCCGGGCTCGCCGATCGGCTGGCGACTAGCACGACCGCCTCAATCGCACACGCCCGTGCGCGGCAGATCGTCGAGCGTGGCGTACCGCGGATAGAACTGCCCGCCTGTGCGAGCTGCCACGGTCCAGGCAAGCCGCAGCCGATCCTCACCGGCCAGCGCGCGAGCTACATTGCGGCGCGGCTGCGCCACTGGAAAGGTGACGGCAAGGAGATCGATGCGCGCCAATCGCAGGCGATCATGCCGGTGATCGCCCGGCGCATCCCGGAAGAGATGATCGACCCGTTGGCGCTGTATCTGGCAGGCGAGGGGCGCTGATCGCCGTCTCGGCGCAGCGCCGCCGCTCCGGCACCGAAGCTCAGCGCGTTGGCACCCGCGTCATCGCGGCGGCGGCGACCAGCATCGTCGCGGCGGCGAATGCCATGGTGTAGATCGGCTCGCCCGGAAAGAAATGCTTGGTGATCGACCCCATCACGGTCGCGACCAGCAATTGCGGCACCACCACGAACACGTTGAACAACCCCATGTAGATGCCGAGCTTGCGCTGCGGCAGCGCGGAGGCGAGGATCGCGTAGGGCATGGCGAGGATCGTCGACCAGGCGATGCCGATCCCCACCTCGCTCAGCAGCAGCCAGCGGTGATCGGGCACGACGAAGATGCTCGCGAACCCCGCCGCCCCGCACAGCAATCCGACGATATGCGTGCGTGCCTGCCCGATCCGCTTTGCCAGGAACGGGATCAGCACCAGCGCCGACACCGCCGCGACGCCGTTATAAGTCGCGAACAGCACGTCGACCCAGCTCGCACCCTCCTGATATGCCGCGCTGCCCGCATCGACTGCGCCGAAGAACCGGCCGGTCACCACCGGTGTCGTGTTGATCCACATGATGAACAGCGCCGACCAGCTGAAGAACTGCACCAGCGCCAGCCGCTTCATCAGCGGCGGCATGCCGGCGAAATCGCCGACGATATGCCCGAGCATGCCCGCGCCCTGACCACCGCGCGCGCGCCGGACCGCGATCAGGCTGGCCAGACCATAAGCGGCGAGCAGCCCGCCGAGCAGGTAGACCTCTTTCTCCAGCCCGGTCGCGGCGACCAGCGCGATGACCGCGGCGCCTGCACCGATCCAGGCGAGACAGGCCGCGTCGCTCCTGGCGGCGAGCACGCGCATGACGTGCGCCTCCTCGCCCGCCTCGGCTGCGCCATCGAAGCGCGCGAGCTCGTCAGGCGAATATTCGCGCGTCGAGACCACCGTCCAGATCACGCTGGCGAGCAACGCCGCGCCGCCGAACCAGAAGGCGTAGCGGACCGAGTCCGGGATCGCGCCCACGCCTGCGACGTTCGACACGCCCAATTGCTCGAGCGCCCAGGGGAAGATCGATCCCACCACCGCACCCGCGCCGATGAACGCGGTCTGCACCCCGTAGCCCGCGGCGTGCTGATCCTTGTCGAGCATGTCGCCCACAAAGGCGCGGAACGGCTCCATCGACACGTTGAGCGATGCGTCGAGCACCCATAGCATCACCGCGGCAACCAGCAGCACCGGGCTTTCCGGCATGATCAGCAGCGCCAGCGCGGCGAGGATTGCACCGGCGAGGAAATACGGCCGCCGCCGCCCCAGCCGACCAAGCCAGGTGCGGTCGCTCAGATGCCCGATCACTGGCTGGACCAGCAACCCGGTCAACGGTGCCGCCACCCAAAGCGCGGGAAGATCGTCGAGGCTGGTGCCGAGCGATTGGAAGATCCGGCTCATGTTCGCATTCTGCAACGCGAATCCGATCTGGATACCGAAGAAACCGAACGAGATGTTGAGCAGCCCCGCGAGGCTCTGCCGCTTGCGCTGCGTGAGCGCGCCCTCCGCTTCGATCGCTGCCGCTACGCTGGCCATCCATTCTCTCCGTTACGTGCGCGCGAGCGCCGCGGCGTGGTCGCCGAAATTGAGCAAACAGCCGCCCAGCAGCCGGTCGATGCCGGCCATGTCGACCGGCGACGGCGCCGGCGTGAGCCGCGCGTCGTCGGGAAAGGTGCCGTAGCCTGCGAACAAGATTTCCCACGATAGCGGCGAGTAATAATCCGCCAGGTCGCGGCGCATCACCTCGGCGGCGACGTCGCGACCGGTGAACCACGCGGTCATGATCGCCTTCAGGTCGTCCGACAGGTGATCGTTGGCGGCGTTGGCACGCCAGAAGTCGGTGTCGCCGCGCTGGTTCAACCGATAATGCGCAACGATGTAATCGCGCACGCCCTCGAAGCGCCGCGCGATCTCGGCGTTGAAGGCGTCGCGATGCTGGGGCCCACCCGCGTCGTCGGCATAGGCCTGGATGAAACGCTGGATCGTCGTCTGCGTCAGGTGGAGCGCGGTCGCCTCCAGCGGCTCGATGAAGCCCTGCGCCAGCCCGATCGCGAGACAGTTGGCGCGCCACGCGTGCTCGACCCGCCCGACCTTCATCGTCAGGTGCCGCGCTACCACGTCGGTGTCGAGCAGTCCCAGGTAGCTGCGCAGTTCGGTCTCTGCCGCGTCCGGCGACAAATGGTCGGACGCATAGACGTAGCCGTTGCCGGTGCGTGAGGTAAGCGGGATCGCCCAAGCCCAGCCGTTCGACAGCGCGGTCGCGATGGTGTGCGCGTCGAGCGGGGCGTCCGCACTCCGCGGCGTCGGAAGCGTCACTGCGCGGTCGCAGAACAGGTTGCTCGCGAACGGCACGAAGCGCACGCCGAGCGCGCCCTGCGCGATTACCGAACGGAATCCGCTCGCATCGACGAAGATGTCGCCCGTCAGCCGCTCGCCCCCGGCCAGCACCAGCGCCGCGACCGCACCGTCGCAGTCCACGTCGACCGTATCGACCCGCCGTGCCACATGCACGACCCCGCGCGTCAGCGCGTGCGCACGCAACACCCCACCAACCTTGTGCGCGTCGAAATGGTAACCGTAACCGACCTCGAACGGAAAGCTCGCGGGCGCGGGCGGCGCGCGATGCGCCTCGGCCAGTCGGGTGTTCAGAAAGAAGCGATCGGGATGCGCATCGACCGCGTGGCCCGTCCGCCGCGCCAGCGCGCTGGCATGGAACGCACCCGCGGTGTGCAGGTCGATCGCGCTCGCGAACGGGTGGAAATAACCGGTGTAACCCCCGCGCGTCGACCAGCCGTCGAAGCGGATGCCGGTCTTGTAGGTGGCGTCCGCCGCGGGCATCCACGCGTCCTCGGCGATGCCGAGCCGCGCGAACAGTGCGCGGAGCTGCGGGGTCGATCCCTCGCCGACCCCGACGATGCCGATCTCGGGCGCCTCGACCACGGTCACGCGCGCCCGCGGCCACGCTTGTGCAAACAGGCACGCCGCCATCCAACCCGCGGTGCCGCCGCCGAGCACGACGACGGCGGGGGACAGAGGCGGCGCGGCGTCCATCAGCGACGAATACGCCCGCCCGGCGCCACGAAGCGGATCGCCTGCCCGCCGCCGGGCGCCAGCTTGATCGTCAGCGTGTCGCCGCCGCGCACCTTGATCGTCTCGATCTTGATCGAGTGGCGCGCCTCGGTCTTGTAGTCGGCATCGTCACCGTCGCGGTACACCTGCGCGGTATAGGTCTTGCCGCGGTCGAGGAAGTCGGTCCCAACCGTCAGCGTGCGCGCATTCTCATCGGTGATGCTGCCCAGATACCAGTCGTTCGAGGCGCGATCCTTGCGCGCGACCGTCACGTAATCGCCGACCTCGCCGTTCAGCACGCGCGTGTCGGACCAGTCGACCGGCACGTCGCGGATGAACTGGAACGCGTCCATGTGCTTGGCGTAATTTTCCGGCGTGTCCGCCGCCATCGTGACCGGCGAGTAGATCACGACATAGAGCGCGAGCTGCTTCGCCTCGGTCGATTGCAGCGGGCTGCCGTTCGATCCGGTCAGGCTCAGCACGCCGGGCGTGAAGTCCATCGGACCGCTCAGCCACTGGGTGAAGAACATGTTGGCCTCGTGCTCGGGCGGGTTCTTGCCAGGCCAGGCGTTATATTCCATGCCCCGGCCACCCTCGCGGCTGAGCCAGTTGGGGTAGGTGCGGCGCAGCCCGGTGTCCTTGACGGGTTCGTGGCTGTCGATCCCAACGCGGTATTTGGCGGCGGTGGTCACGACGCGGCTGTAATGGTTCACCATCCACTGCCCTTCGTGCCACTCGCGGTGCTTCGAGCCGTCGGCATCGACGCGCTCGATCTCGCCCGCGTCGGTGACGTAGCCGGTCTTGATCGCAGGAATGCCGTGGTCCTGCGCATATTTGAACGCGCGGTCGAGCTGCGCGTCATAATGGCTGACCGAGCCGCCGGTCTCGTTGTGACCGATGATGTAGACGCCTTTCGACTTGGCATAACGCGCCAATTCGGCGGCGTCGAAGTCGGGGGTCGGCTGATCGAACTGCATCCCCGTGCCGTCGCCGAACCAGTCGCCGTTCCAGCCGACGTTCCACCCCTCGACCAGCACGCCGGGAATCTTGTTGGCCGCGGCGAAGTCGATGTAGCTTTTCACGTTCGCGGTGGTCGCGCCGTGCTTGGGCCCCGTCGCCCAGGTCCAGTCGCCCTTGATCATGTTCCACCACACGCCGACGAACTTGCCCGGCTTGATCCATGACACGTCGCCCAGCTTGTTGGGCTCGTTCAGGTTCAATTCGATGTGGCTCATGTAGAGGCCGGGCGCGTCGTCGGCGATGATGATCGTGCGCCACGGCGTCGCGAACGGCGCGTCGCGGCTGACCTTGGGCGCGCCCGATCCCGGCGTCAGCACCGCGCGCAGCGTGGTTGAGCCGGCGACCTTGGCGAGGTTCATCGCCGAATAATCGACCAGCGCTGCCTCGTGGATCGCGACGTGCGTGCCATCGGTCAGCTTGGCGGTGAAGACGGTCTGCGCAGTCCCAACCGCGCTAATCGGGGTCTTGTTGTAGAGATATTCCTCGCGGTTCCACTCGAACGCTGGCTTCCACCATGCGGTGCCGTCTTCGGCGAGCGCGAACTGCGTCAGCTCCTCGGCGATATTGGCGTGGTGGAGATTGGGCTGGTCGGGGAAGGAGTAACGGAAGCCCACGCCGTCGTCGAAGATGCGGAAGGTGACCACCATCTCACGGTTGAGGTTCTTCGTCTCGCGCAGGCGGACGACCAGCTCGTTGTGATGGTCGCGGATCGTCTTCCACTCGCCGAACGGCTGCGTCCACGAGGTGTCGCTCTTGCTCTGCGAAGTCGAGGCGAGCGCCAGGTTGCGGTCGATCTTGCGCGCGTCGGTGAACAGGAAGCCGAGCGCACTGGGCGCGATCACCGGCTTGCCGCGGCGCGCCACCGCATAGGTTGCGCGTCCGTCGCCATCAATCGCGACCGACACGGTGATCGAGCCGTCGGGCGAGCTGCCGCGCGCGACGACATTGTCGCCGGGCGAGGGCACGCCCGCGCGCGTGTCCTGCGCGAGCGCGACCGCGGGGGTCAGCGCGGAGGTGGCGGCGGCGAGCGCCAGCAACATGGTCTTCATCGAATTCAGTCCTTTCGCGCGATCAGCGCGCCATAGGGGGCAAGATCGGCACCGTTCACGCCGATCGAGAGCAAGGAGGTGAGATCGGCGGCGCCGGCCCAAACCTGCGGCTCGGCCGACAGGTTGAAGGCGCAGACGATCCGATCGTTGCGGTGATTGCGCGCGAACACGAGCAGCGCGTCGTCGGCGTGGAGCACCTCGAAATCGCCGAGTCTGAGTGCTGCCTCGTCGCGGCGCAGCGCCAGCACGCGCCGTGTCCAGTGCAGCAGCGAGCCCGTATCCGCCTCCTGCACGTCGACCGCGAGTGCACCATGATCCCCGCCCAGCGGCAGCCACGGTTGAGCGTTGGAGAAACCGAGCTGCGGCGCGGTTTGGCTCCACGGCATCGGCGTGCGCGCGCCGTCGCGGCTCAGCGTCAGCGGCCAGTTCGCGATCGCCTCCGGGTCCTGCAGCAGCTCGAACGGCACGTCGACCTGCGTCAGCCCCAGTTCCTCACCGTAATAGAGGATCGGATTGCCGCGTAAGGCTCCTAGCAGCAGCATCTTCATCCGCGCGAAGGCGTGCCGGTATTCGGGCGCACACCAGCGCGAGATCGCGCGCGGCGCGTCGTGGTTCTCGAACGCCCAGCTCGGCCAGCCGACACCGGCCTCGTCGGGCCATTTCGTCACGGCGTCGACCACGGCCGCCGGGGTCAACGCGGGCGCGTAGAGGAAGTCGAAGCCGTAGGAGCTGTTTAAACGCCGGTCGTCGGCGGTGAACAGCTTGCGCTCGCGGTCGCTGTCGGGGCCGCCGACCTCGGCCACGGTGAAGCGGTCGTCATATTCGTCGAACACCGCGCGGATGCGCTCGATGAAGGCCGGGATGTCGGCGTGGCTCTGATTGTAGCGATGCTCCTGGAAATCGAACGGACGCGTGCGCGCTCCCTTGTCGGTGGCGGGCGGATTGTCCGGGAAGGCGGGATCGTACATCAGGAAGTTGAGCGCATCGAGGCGATAGCCATCAGCGCCGCGATCCAGCCAGAAGCGCGCCACGTCGAGTAGGGCGGCCTGCACATCAGGGTTGTGGCCGTTGATCTGCGGCTGTTCCTTCAGGAAATTGTGCAGGTAATATTGCCCGCGCCGCGCGTCCCACGTCCATGCCGGGCCGCCGAACACCGACTGCCAGTTGGTCGGCGGGCTGCCGTCGGGTTTGGCATCGCGCCACACGTACCAGTCGGCGTGCGCGCTCGTCCGGCTGCTGCGGCTGTCCTTGAACCACGGGTGCTGGTCGGAGGTATGCGCCCAGACCTGATCGAGCAGCACCTTCAGCCCTAGCGCGTGCGCGCGCGCCACCAGCGCGTCGAAGTCTGCGAGTGTGCCGAACACGGGATCGACGTCGCAGTAATCCGACACGTCATAGCCGAAATCGGCCATCGGCGAGGTGAAGAAGGGCGAGATCCACACCGCGTCGACGCCGAGCGCGGCGACGTAATCGAGGTGCGCGGTGATCCCGGCCAGGTCGCCGATGCCGTCGCCGTTCGCATCGGCGAAGCTGCGCGGATAGATCTGGTAGATTACCGCGCCCTTCCACCAGGGGTCGCTCGTCTTGTTCGTCATCGTATCGGTCACCGCGTTCCCTCAAGCGCGCACACCGCGTAGCCGAACGCGGGCAAGGTGACACGCAGCGATCCGGGTGCGGCGACGCGCGCGGTGCACCCGTTACCCGCCAGCACGCGCGCGGTGGCGGCACCGGGCTCGACCTCGATCAGCCGATCGAGCGGCGCTCCGCTGGTGTTGAAGGCGAGCAGCACCTCGGCGTTCGTCGTCGGATCGAAGCGCGAGATCGCGAGCAGTCCTGGCTGTTCCTCGCGCGCGCGCAGCACCTGCCGCCCGCGCGTCAGCGCCGGCGTCGCGACGCGCAGTCGCGCGAGTGCGGCGATCTGCTTGAACAGCGGATTGTCCTGGCCGAAGTGCGCGGTCGCGGTGGTCGTCGTCGTGCCGAGCAGGCGATTGTCGTTGTAGCTCGCCACGCGGCTGGCGAACATGTCCTCGCGCGAGTCCTGGTCGTTGCCGTCGCCGATGAACCCCTGCTCGTCACCCGAATAGACCGTCGGGACGCCGCGAAGCGAGAGCAGCATGGCGTTGCCGAGCATCACGCGGCGTATCACCTCGTCGTCGCTCGCCTGCGGGAACGCCTGGCGGACGTAATAAGCGAAACGGCCGTTGTCGTGGTTGCTGACGAAGGTGGGCAATTGCTGCGCAGCATCCGCGCCGCCCTCGTACAGCGGATCGCCCTTGAACAGCACTTCAAACGCGTCGGTGCCGCGCTTTCCAGCCACCGTCTCGATCGCCGCCTGACGGAAGGCGAAGTCGAGCACCGCGGGCAGCTTGTCGACGCGGGTGTGCTCGGCGAGTGCGCCAGCGTCGACCGAGCCGTGCGACACTTCACCGAAAATGTGAAAATTTGGAATGCCCTTGGCCTTGGCGCGGGCGAGCATCGCGGGGACAAAGGCCTGCCAGAACTCGGGATTGACGTGGCGCGCGGTGTCGATGCGGTAGCCGTCGACGCCGAACCGGTCGATCCAGCCGCCGAAGATGTCGATCATGCCCGAGACCACGCGCGGGTTCTCGGTCATCAGATCATCGAGCCCGACGAAGTCGCCCAGCGTCGAACTCTCGTTCTCGAACGTCGTGTTGCCGCGGTTGTGGTACAAGCGGATGTCGTTCAGCCAATCGGGCGACTTGGCGTGCTCGTCGCCCTTCGCGAGGTAGGGTGTGTAGGCGTAGGTCGGGTCGGTCAGATGCGCGAAATTGCCCGCGGTCTGCACGGCGTCGCCCGCGAAGCCGGCGTTGATCGCCGCGCCGTTCACCCCGCCGCGGCGCTGATAGGGGTAATCGGCGCGGCTGCGATAGGCACACCCGCCGCATTCGCGATACTGGATCACGTCGGCGGTGTGGTTGACGATGATGTCCATGTACACCTTGATCCCGCGCGCGTGCGCGGCATCGACCAGTGCCTTAAACTCGGCGTCCGTCCCCAGATGCGGGTCGACGTGGTTGAAGTCGGTGATCCAGTAACCGTGATAGCCGGCGCTCTCCTGTCCCGGTGCGCCCTGAACAGGCTTGTTCTTGAAGATGGGGCCAACCCAGATCGCGGTCGCGCCGAGCGACTGGATGTACGGCAGGCGGCGCATCAACCCCTTCAGGTCGCCGCCGTGATAGAAGCCTTTAGACGTGGGATCATAGCCGGTGCGCAGACGGTCGCCGGTCAACCCGCCGCGATCGTTCTTCGGATCGG
Source organism: Sphingomonas hominis (assembly GCF_013328205.1). GTDB lineage: Bacteria > Pseudomonadota > Alphaproteobacteria > Sphingomonadales > Sphingomonadaceae > Sphingomonas > Sphingomonas hominis. The sequence goes on from NZ_JABULH010000002.1 coordinate 90,122, forward strand.
CATTGTCGAACCGGTCGGGCAGCGCGAAGTAGATCACCTCGTCCTGCGGCAGCCGCGCGCGTAGTGCCTGGAGCGTCGCTTGTGCCAGTGCGACTTGCGCCAGCGCGGGCGTACCGACCGCAAGCGTCGTCGCCGCGAGCACCGCCCGTATCATCCTGCCCCGCATCGTCTTGTCCCCTCCCGGCTTGGGCGGCGGTTTGCGGTGCGCGCGGGCGAATGCCAAGCGCGCAGCATACGTATTCACACAGGCACCCGTCGCGCCTACACTGCCGGCAACAAATTGAGAGGATTGATCTCCGCCGTCATGGCGCGCCCCGCTTCCCCTTCCGGCTCCCGCTCTCCCGCCAGCGAACGCCCGACCTCGTTCGACATCGCCGAACTGGCGGGCGTGTCGCAGCCGACCGTGTCGCGCGCCTTGCGCGGGGACAAGACCGTCAGCGAGCGGACGCGGATGCGGATCGAGGCGATCGCGCAGCAATTGAACTACAAGGTCGACCGCGCTGCCTCGTCGCTACGCCGCGGCGGGGTGAAGACGCTGGCGCTCCTGTTCTTCGAGGACCCGCTGCCCGACGGGTCGAACATCAATCCGTTCTTTCTCGCAATGCTGGGCTCGATCCTGAAGACATGCAGCCAGCGCGGCTACGACCTCTTGACCTCGTTTCAGCGCTGGTCGGCGGACTGGCACGTCGATTACGAGGACACGCGCCGCGCCGACGGGCTGATCCTGCTCGGCTACGGCGATTGGGAGGATTACCGCGCGCGCGTCGAGCAACTGGTCGCGCAGGGCACGCGCTTCGTGCGTTGGGGTGCGCCGAGCGGGGTCGGCACCACGATTGGGTGCGACAATGTCGCCGGCGGGCGCGCCGCGGGCGAGCATCTGATCGCGCGCGGGTGCCGCCGGGTCGCCTATATCGGCGAGGCGAGCCACCATTACCCCGAGTTCCGCGACCGCTATGCCGGTCTCGCCGACGCGTTGCGCACGGCCGGCCTTCCGGTCGATCCGGGCCTGCACGTCGACGCACTGTCGGTCGAGCAGAAGGGTTACGAGGCGGTGCAACGGCTGATCGCGCGCGACATCGCGTTCGACGCGGTGTTCTGCGCCTCCGATTTAATCGCGCTCGGCGCCTTGCGTGCGCTCAGTGAAGCCGGGCGGTCGGTGCCCGGCGACGTGGCGCTGATAGGATTCGATGACATCCCCGCCGCCACCCACACGCACCCGCCGCTGACGACGGTGGCGCAGGATTACGGCCGCGGCGGTGCAGAACTGGTCGACACGCTGATCCGGCAGATCGCGGGTGAGGTCACGCACGATCTGCTGCTGCCCTCGCGGCTGGTGGTGCGCGCCTCCGCCTAGACCGACGCGCGTGCTGCGCAATGCTGCGCAACAAAGTCTGAGTGCGAGGGCATCTGTGCCGCCTCGCGCGCGATCAGCTGCCGCAGCAGGTCGAGATATTCGTCATTGTCGGCGTGCGTTTCGGCGTCGGCGATCGGGTGGTAGCCGCGCGGGATCACGCCTTGTCCGATCAGCACCTGAATCCACGCGACCTCGGTGAACAACTCCTCGTGCTCGCGGGTGACGTGCGCCTGCTCGCGCCACACGTCCAGCTTGTGGCGAAGCGTGTCAGGCAGGTCGGCGGCGCGGCGTTCCTGCCAGAACGGCTCGTCGCGCGCGTTGGCCCAGTAATGCAGGATCAGGAAGTCGCGGATGCGCTCATATTCGAAATCGGCCTGGGCGTTATATTCGTCGCGCTGCGCCTGTGCGGAGCCGCGGCCCGGCAGCATCTTGAGCAACCGCGCAATCGCGGTCTGGACGAGGTGGAGGCTGGTCGATTCGAGCGGCTCCATGAACCCCGATGCGAGCCCGATCGCGACGACGTTGCCGCGCCACATCTCTCGTCGCTTGCCGGTGGTGAAGCGGATGGCACGCGGATCGGCCTCCGCCGCGCCATCTAGGTTGCCGAGCAGGTGCGCCGCTGCCGCGTCGTCGGACAGATGCGCGGAGGAATAGACGATGCCGTTGCCGGTGCGGTGCTGCAGCGGGATGCGCCATTGCCACCCGGCCCCGTGCGCGGTCGCGCGCGTGTACGGCGTGAAGGCGGCCGCACGCGCGGACGGCACGGCCAGCGCGCGGTCGCACGGCAGCCAGCGCGTCCAATCGTCGTAGCCGACCTCCATCGCCTCACCGATCAGCAGTGCGGCGAAGCCGGTGCAATCGATGAATAGGTCGCCCGCGACCTGCGCGCCCCCTTCGAGCTTCAGCGCCGACACGTTACCGGTATCGCCGTTGCGCTCGACCGAGACGATCCGTCCCTCGACACGCTCGACCCCACGCGTCTCAGCGAAGCGGCGCAGCAGGCGTGCGTAGAGTGCTGCGTCAAAGTGGAAGGCGTAGGGCATCCCCGGCAGCATCTGCGCGGTGCGCGCCGGGCCACGCTGCATCTTCAAGCCGCGCGCCGCAACCTCGTTGAGCGAGAAGCTGCCGAGCGGCGCGACGGATCCCTCTGCGCGCGCGCGTAGCCAGCGGTGATGAAAGCCGAGCAGCCCGGATTCGCGCCCGACATCGCCGAACGCGTGCATGTAACGCTCGCCCGGGCGCGTCCAGCCGGCGAACTCGATCCCCAGCTTGAACGTGCCGCCGGTCGCACGCAGGAACGCGTCCTCGTTCAATCCAAGTGCCTGATTGAACAACTGGATTTGTGGGATCGTCGCCTCCCCGACGCCGATCGTGCCGATTGCCTCCGATTCGATCAGGCGGATGCGATAGGCGTGACCGGGCAGAAAATGCGCGAATGCGGCGGCGACCATCCAGCCCGCGCTGCCGCCGCCGGCGATGATGATGTTGGTTTGAGACATGGCGCTCCGTATCGCGCGCGCGCGTGCGCTTCAAAGAAAAGGCCGCCGGCGTCGGGGGTGACGCGGGCGGCCAGTGATCCGATCGGGGAGGATCAGAACTTGTAGGTCAGGCCGATGTAGTAATCGCGGCCGTAGCGCTGATAATCGATCACCTGCTGGCGATCGCCGGTGTTGTAGGTGATGAACGGCCGGTCGGTCAGGTTCTTGCCCTGCGCCATGATCGAGAAACCGCGCAGCGGGCCATCCTGGAACTCGTAGCCGATCTGCGCATCGAGGATCGCCTCGGCGCGCGCGGTGCGGAACGTCGGGTTGGCCGACAGACCTGCGACCTCGGCGAGGAAGGACGAGCGGTAGCGATAGTTGGCGCGCGCCTGGAAGCCCCATTTTTCAAAGAACACCGTACCGCTGCCGGTCCACTTCGACAGGCCGGGCAGGGTGATGGAATCGGGATTGTTGGCGTAGCGGATCGTCGACTGGGTGTAGTTGCCGGTCACGAAGGCGCCGAACCCGTCGAGCGCGCTGGTCACCATGCGGAACGGCAGCGACAGGGTCGCCTCCGCGCCGAGGATGTCGCCGCGACCCGAATTGTCCGGCCGGCTGATGGTGCCGATCTGCTGACCGTTGGCGATCGCCTGCGCCTGCTGCGCCGGGGTGAGGGCCGAGAGCAGGGGCGAGAAGTCGAACGGGATCGTGGTCGCCGGGTTCACGAAATCGTCGAGCTTCTTGAAGTAACCCGACAGCGCGACGTAGCCGCCGCCGCTGCCGAAATACTTTTCCAGCGACACGTCGACGTTGGTCGACTGATACGGACGCAGCGAGGTGTTGCCGCCGTTCGAGCTGAACACCGGGTTCACCGCGATCGGCTGCACGCCGATATTGCCCGGGCTGATGCTCACGTCCTGCGTCACGCGCTCCTGGTCGAGCCGCGGGCGCACCATCGTGCGCGACGCGCCCAGCTTCACGTAACCGCCGTCGATCAGTTCGACCGAGAAGGTTGCGGACGGCAGCACGCGCCAGAACTTCGCACCCTCGTTCGCGGGGGCGATCGTCACCACGCCGCCGGTCAGGCCTGCAATCTGCCCGTCCGAGCTCTGGTCGGTGTAGATCGCCTGAACGCCCAGCGCGCCCTTCAGCGCCTTGCCGCTCACCTCGCCGTCGACGGTCAGCTTGGCGTAACCGGTATAGACGTTCTCGGTCACCGTGTTGTCGCGCACCAGCGAGCCCGGACGCCCGTCGAACGCTGCGTTCAGCGAGTTATTGTACAGGTACAACGGATCGAGCGTCAGCATCGCGGGGATGCCGAGATAGGTCAGCGGAATGTTGCTGTTCAGCTGCGCTTCGGCGGGCACGTTGGCGCTGGTCGGCGTGCCGCTCGCGAAGGTGCAGTTGGTGCCGCCACCGCGCGGGCACAGGAAGAACGAGGTGTACTCGCTGGTCTTCTTGCGGCGGCTGTAATTGGCACCGACTTCCCAGCCCTTCACCACGCTGCCCTCGAACTCGCCGTTCAGGCTGGCGCGCAGCGACTTCAGATCGTCCTTGAACTTCGGCTGATTGAGGAAGCCCGACTGAACCACCTGCTGCGTGCCGTTGTTGCCCCAGCCTTGCGGATCGGTCAGCTTGAAGATGCTGGTGTTGGTGTAATCGAGCGTCGGCGCGAAGGAGAAGGTGCCATCGCCGTTCTGCGTCACGCGCACGGTGTCGGACAGCCCGCTCTTGGCGAAGCCGGTGCCGGTGTTGGTTTCGAGCAGGAAATCGGTGCGCGTCGCACGGCTCCAGCTCGCGTCGACGTTGAAGTGCGTCGTCTCGCCCAGCGTGAAATCGTTGTTCCAGCCGAGCGACAGGTTCTCCGCGTCGCGGCGGTTGTAATCGTTACGCTGCACCGCGAACACGTTGGAGAAGGTGCCTGCGGTGAGGAAGCCGTTCTCGACCGTCGTGTTGCTCAGCACGGTGCCGGTCGGGTTGTCCGCATTGCGCGCCTGCCCGTCGAGCGGAAACTCGATCCCGCGCAGGACCTGCGTTTCCTTGAACTTCGAGTAGAGCGCGTCGAAGGTCGAGTGGAAATTGTCGCTCGGCTGCCATTCCAACGTCGCGACCGCACCGTAGCGCTTCAATTCGTTCGACTGGACGTAAGGTTTGGCGCCGCTCAGCCGGTACGGATCGGCCGCGGTGCCGCTGCCGTTATAGCCCCAGGCGTTGTAGCGCTCGTTCTGCGACGGCGTCTGTGTCGCCGATACACCGACCGCGATGCCGAACGTGTCGTCGGCGAACTTGTCGACGTAGGTGGCCGAGGCGCGATAACCGTAGCGCGAACTGTCGGGGTTGAGGTTGTCGATCCCGTTCATCTGCCCGCGCGCGTTGATTGCGAACACGCGCTGCGACTGGTCGAGCGGGCGCAGCATCCGCAGGTCGACGGTGCCCGAGATGCCGGCGGCGATCAGCGACGCATCGGCCGACTTGTAGACGTTGACGTTACGGAAGAACTCCGACGGGTACTGGTCGTACTCGACACCGCGGTTGTCGCCGACGGTCACCTGCTCGCGGCCGTTCAGCAGCGTGGTCGAGAAATCGGGGCCGAGGCCGCGGATCGACAGGCGCTGGTCGCGACCCTCGAGGCGCTGCGCGGTGACGCCGGGAATGCGGGCGAGCGAGTCGGCGATCGACACGTCGGGCAGCTTGCCCACGTCCTCGGCCGAGACCGAGTCGACGATCAGCGTCGAGCGGCGCTTGATGTCGGCCGATTTGGCGAGACCGGCGCGGATGCCGGTGACGACGATGTCGGTGCCTTCACCCACACCGGTGTCGGTGGTCGTCGGATCGGGGTTGGCGTTCGCGTCGGGCGTCGGATCGGCGGGCGGCCTTGCCTGCGTCGCGGTGACCGCACCCGTCGGGTTGGCGGTCGGTGCGTTGGGGTTGGGCGTTTCCTGCGCGGCAGCAGCGCTACTGGCGAGCAGCATGACGCCGGCAATGGCGATCGTGCTGCTACGCAGGCTGAAGTGCGCGCGAGCGGACAATGATGGCGTGAATGACGTGAACAAGGAAGCCTCCCCCGAAAGCCGCACCTGCCGCGCGCGACGCGCTAGGTGTCTATGTGGCGTGATGGAGGCGACCTACGGCCGATGCGGGCCGTGTCACAAGAAAGCTACATACGTATTCACCGATGCATGAACGCGCTCTGTGCCGCTGCTGTGGCAGCGATGTCACATCCGCGCCGACGCGCGGGAGCGCCTTCAGCCGCGCGCGTCGAGGAAGGTGTTGACGGTCAATCGGCCGTCATACGGGTCAGGGCTGAACGACATGTCGGAAGGCATGTCGGCACAATGGAGCGTGTTGGAACGGTAGAGAATGGCGCGGTTGAAGCGCGCTTGGTGACGCGCGACGCGCTCGAACACCGGTGAGTCCGTGCCGATATAGCCGGCATCGGGCAGGCCGTGGCGTGCGAGATCGTCGGCGAGCGCCGCGCGGTAATCGGCCAGCCGTGCGGCATCGACCGACTCGTAACCGGTCGAGCGCTGGCGAAAGAAGGCAGTGCCGCTCCGCTCGTCAGGCGACAGATAGTGGAGCAAGGCGAGCCGGGTCGGCGAGACCTCGTCGAAATGCGGCAGGCGCTGGATCGGCGCGAGGTCGGACGGCGGTGTCGTGACGACGGAGTAGAAGCTGTCGACAATCGACAGGTCGCCGAAACCGAACACCTCGCGCACGATCGGCGTCAGCGCGGCGATGAACGGGTGCAGCATCGTCTCGGGCACGAGTGCGCGGACGCCGGGGTAATGTGCGCCGATCCGCGAGAAGGAGAGAAACGTCGCATCCTCGCGAAGCGCGTGCGGGTCGGGCGCGAAATCGTCGATGACGACGACCGGCTGCGCTTCGTCGCCGTGCGCGTGGACGCGGAACTGCCAGGTATCGCCGATCGCCATGTCGCGCTCGCGATGCCACAAGATGCGGGTGGAGGTAAGCCGGGGCGGATGCAGCCGTGGGCGACGACGCGGCGCGATGGCGCTGACCTGAGTGGCGGCGCTGACCGCTACGCCGGAAGTGCGGTGCGCCTGTCCCCGGTCACGTGCGCGACGATCGGCATTACCGGACCGGTGTGCTCAGCCGCCCCAGCCGCCACGCGCGCTGACGCGGCCGCCGAAGCCGCCGCGCGAGACGACCGAGCTTCGCGTCTGGATACGGGAGGTCGTCACCGGCTGCGTGATCGCGCGCGATCCGACCTGATAACGATACGCCCGCCCGCCATAGCCGCCATTGTAGAGCCATGCCCCCGAACCGGTGTAAAAGCGGTCGTTGCGCGCGTCGCGGTACAGCCCGCCATAGCGATAGCCGCCGTTGGCGAGTTGCCCGATCAGGAAACCGGTGAGCAGCGGCGTGAAGAAGCTCTGCCCGCCGTCGCGGCTCGGTCGGCACGCGCCGGCGCCGAACTGATCTTCGCACACGTCCTTGTCGGCGAAGCGCGGCGCCGTGCGATTGTCGTCGTTGGTGGCAGCGCGTTGCGCGTCGATACATTGTTGCTGGCTGTAGTCGCCGGCTGCGACGCACTCGGCAACCGAGTTGAAGGCCGCCACCTCGGTCGGGGGGCCGAATTGCTTGCGCGACAGTTCCTCGGGGCTCGGATCGCAGCCCGACAGCATGGCCGCGGAGCCGATCGCGGTGAGCCCGGCAGCGGCGGAGCGCATGCGGCGGCGAGGGGGAGCGTGCATGACGATGCCTCTCAATAGGTCATGCTGGCGGCGTTGAGCAAGCCGACGCCGATCGAGGTGGCGCCGAGGTACACGCCGGTGGCGACGTTGCCGCGCTCGATCCGCGCCGCCAAGTCGCGCACCACGAAGCGGCGGACGACCAGCGAGGCAAGGATCTGCACCACACCCGCGAGCACCGCCCAGACGGTGAACTCGAGCGGGTCGGCGGTCTGCGTCAACGCGGAGGCGAGCGGCAGCGCGAAGCCGATGATCGCGCCGCCCAGCGCCACCGCCGCCGCGACGTTGCCGTCCGCGATCAGCTGCGCCTCATCATAGGGCGTCGACATCTGGTACAATCGCTTGAACACCGCGAGGAACAGGCAGGCGAGCCCGAAGGCAACGATGAAATGCCCCGCACCATATAGGAATACGCCGAGCAGGTAATTGGGGCTGAGATAATCCATGCCGACTCCTCAGGCGGAAAATTCGGTCGGCGCGAGCGGCAGCCCGACCATGATCTCATGCGTGTAGTCGCCGCCTTCCGGCTCCATCGCGAGCGCGAGCAGCAGCTCCGAGCCTTGTGAGGGCAGATTGCGCGCGTACAGCATGCAGGTCTGGCGAATATGGCGGACGGGGGCCGCGTTGCGCTCGTAATAGACCGCTTCCCACAGTTGCACCGGCGGCTGCTCACGCTCGTCGCCTTCGTACCAGAAGCGGTTGAACAGCGGCAGGCCGTCCTGCTGCCACGTCGGTTTCGACAAGCGGCGCAGAAACGCCTCGCGATCGGTGCGGCCGGCGGGATAGTCGCTCGCCCACGGCTGGAACAAGGTGAAGTCGTCGGCGTCCGATCCGTCGGCGGCCTGGCTGACCGCCTGGAGCATCAGTTCGTCGTCGGTGTAGAATCGGTGCACGAAGCTGCCGTCGTCGAGGCGAATGACGCCTTGAGCCGTGATCTCCAGCGTGTCGCGATCGAGCCGAAAGCCGTTGTTGGTCAGCATCCGCCACGCCAGCGGATCAACCGTGACCGTGCGGCCGATGGTGATGTTGCGCACCTCCGCCAGCCGCGACACCGGCGCGCGATCACTCGAGCCGAACAGCGCCTTCCAGATCATGTCAGTAATCGACCCTTGCTTATCCGGTGTCGCGCGTCACCATGTTGCAAGTGCTGCGGGCTCGTGCATGGTGTGTCAAGCGACAAGGACGAGGACGAGGCATTGGCGGAAGGTTGGACCACCGGGCGGCTGGCGGAGGCGCTCGGCCACTACGACGGTGAATTCGCGGTCGAAGCGCTCGGCGGCGAGGAACCGGTGCTGCGCGTTTCGATGCGCGAGCAGGGCGACCTGTCGGTATTCCTGAGCGTGGCGGGCGATCAGATCGTCGCGTCCACCCTGCTGTGGCCGGTTGACGAGCAGCCGGACGCCGACGCGTTCAATCGCTTCATCCTCAAGGCGCAGAAGCTGGTGCCCTTGTCCAATTTCGCCATCACCGAAGTGGACGGGCGCGATTATTACGAGTTGATCGGCGAACTCGCCGCGGCGTCGCCGATCGAGATGATCGTGCTGGAGTTGCGCGTGCTGGCCGACAACGCCATCTCGGCGGCCGGTGACTTGCGTAGCGCGTTCGCCGCCTAGACAGAACGGGACCTATGTCGATGTGGAAGCAGTTGGTGACCCTCCTTCGCGGCAGCGCGCACGAGGCCGGGCAGTCGGTGGTCGACAAGCGCGCGCTGGTGATCCTGGATCAACAGATCCGCGACGCGCACGCGGCGCAGGGGAAGGCGCGCGACGACCTCGCCACGCTGACCGCCAAGCGGCGCTTGATCGAGAAGGACACGGAGGCGCTGACCGCGCAGCGCAGCAAATATGAGGCGTCGGCGCGCGCGGCGATGCAGCGCGGCGACATGGATCTGGCGCGTGAGGTGGCCGAGCGGCTGGCGACGATCGAGAGCGAGCAGGCGACCAAAGCGCCGCAGATCGCCGACATGCGCAGTGCCGAGGATCGCATTCGCGGCATCATCAAGCAGTCGGATTCGAAGATTCAAGCGCTGGCCCGCGAGGTCGAGGTCGTGCGCGCCAACGAGAGCGTGCAAAAGGCGCAGGCGAGCGTCGCGGCGAGCTACGGCGGCACGATCTCCTCGATGGGATCGGCGGCGGACAGTTTGAAGCGAATCAAGGAACAGCAGGCGATCCGCGACGAGAAGTTCCGCGCCTCCGCCGAGCTGGAGGACATGCGCACCGGCGCCGACCTCGATGCCAAGCTGCGCAACGCCGGACTGCTGGAAGGGTCGAGCAGCGCCGACGACATTCTCGCCAGGCTCGCCGGGCCGGTTGACGGCGGCGAGGCGACGCGCCTGCCGCGCGAGGGCGAGACGCGGACGCCGCCACCCGCCCTGCCGCGCGACTGACGACCGGACGTGGAACGCGTTGCCGCCACCGAGCGGGCCGACTGGCTGCAGACGGCCAATCGGATGGGCTTCACCTTCCATCACCTCGGCGGCGATCGCTACTGGGACGAGCGCGCTTTTTACCGTTTCTCGCTCGACGAGGTAGAGGAGCGGATCGAGGGGCCGAGCGGCGAGCTGCACGCGATGTGCCTCGATCTGGTCGGCGAGGCGGTGGCGAGCGACGCGCTGATGACGCGGCTCGCGATCCCGGAGGAACGGCGCGACACGATCGCCAACAGTTGGGCGGCGCGCGCGCCCTCGCTCTACGGCCGGTTCGATTTCAGCTATGATGGGCACGGTCCGGCCAAGCTGCTTGAATATAACGCCGACACGCCGACCAGCATCTTCGAGACCGCACTGTTTCAGTGGCAATGGCTGGAGGACATGATCGCGAGTGGTGCGCTCCCTGCGGACAGCGATCAGTATAATCGGCTCCACGATGCGTTGGTCGAGCGGATGCGTGCGATCCTGACGCCGGGCAGCCTGCTGCATTTCGCCAGCGACGCCGAGCATCAGGAGGACCGCCAGACCGTCCGCTACCTGGAGGATGTCGCGCGGCAGGCCGGGCTCGATCCGCAGTTCGTCGCGATCGACGCGATCGGGCTCGACGGGGACGGACGTTTCGTCGACGCGGACGGCACGATTATCGGTGCGATCTTCAAGCTGTACCCGTGGGAGGACATGCTGCGCGAGCCTTACGCCGCCAACCTGTCGGGTGCGCGCGCGTTATTCCTGGAGCCGGCGTGGAAAGCGGTGCTGTCGAACAAGGCGATGCTGCCGCTGTTGTGGGAGCGGCACCGGGGACACCCCAATCTGCTGCCCGCCGCGTTCGCCGACGACGCTACGGGGGTGGCCGAGATCGGGCCACGGTTCGCGCGCAAGCCGTTCTTCTCGCGCGAGGGATGGGACATCGAGCTGGTCGACGGCAACGCGGTGGAGCGCGGGCCGGAGGGCGGATACGGTGCAGAGGGCGCGATCGTCCAGGCGCTGGCGCCATTGCCAGATTTTGACGGGGCGCGGCCCGTAGTGGGATCGTGGATCGTCGGCGACGAGCCGGTGGCGATGTCGATCCGCGAGGACGACGCGGCGATCACCCGCGATCTCGCGCGCTTCGTGCCGCACGTCATCGGGTAAGGGGAGCGTTCTCGGCTTCGCGCCGAAGCGTTACCGGTTTGAATGTGCACCGGAACGGAGAGCGCTTTTTTGACCAGATCGGGCGTGATCAGTCATTGGTCGCGCAAGGTGTTGAGCATGCTGAACACTGCGTCGGCGCGAACGGTTTCCATCTCACGCCGTCATCCCGGACTTGATCCGGGATCCCGCTTCTTGCCGCACCAGCCCCGATAAGGTTTCGCCGCTCGGCTCAGGCGCCGCCGTTCAGCGCGACGTCGCCTGTTCGTCGTAGGCGCGGCGAAACTCCTTGGCGAACATGTCGAGGAACGCCTCGTCCGAACCGAGCGCCACGCCGCCGAACTCGCGCTCGTACGCTTGCCACAGCGCCGCGTCGCGCGCGCCCGGCACGATGCGTTCCAGCAGGCCGCCCGCATCGGCACGCGCGCGGATCGCGCTCGGCGAGAAGCGCTCCAGCGTCGCGCGCAACGCACCTTGGCGCGTGCGCGTGCTTCGACCATCACCACCAGCCCGGTCACCAGCCGGCGGAAAAGGACATCCGCCTTCCCGCCATGTTTTGTCGTGGCTTATTTCACGTCATCCGCAAACGGGCGTTTTGCGCGCTCCTTCAGACAGCACGCCTCTCCGGTCATCGCCGTGCAGGCGCCAACAGAATGTCCCAACTCCGGATTGCCTCGGCGTCGCTCGGAGAGGTGCGACCGCAGCAGCTCTGGGCAGCTACAGCGGTATCGGAGGCGACCAGTTCTCGGCTCTTCGCGTACCTAATGGCGCGACGTTCTTATGAAACTCGTTATCAGCCTGACGCGAGAACTTGCGGCCTCTCGGACATCGCAGCCGCTTAGGCAGCGTGTGGTGCCCAGGGACGGGATCGAACCGCCGACACTGCGATTTTCAGTCGCATGCTCTACCAACTGAGCTACCTGGGCACATCCGCCGAGCGGCGGTGAGCGGCGTCCTTAGTCGCGGTTGGGGGAGCTGTCCAGCGCTTCTTCGTCAACCGAGGGGCCGGGGATGCGATATCCTTCGCCGAGCCATTGCAGCAGGTCGCGGTCCTTGCATCCGCGACTGCAGAAAGGGGCATGTTCGGGGATCGCGGGAGCGGTGCAGATCGGGCAGCGGGCGATAGTCATGCGTTCAATATAGGTGTGCGGCCGGTGCGGCGCACGAGTTCGGCCAGCCAATCAGGCTGCGCGGCGAGGCAGGCGTCGACGGCTGGGGATAGGCGGTGGCGGTTGGGCGCGGTTGGCGGCGCGCGCTCGAGCAGGCGCAGCGCAGCGCGCGTGGCGGTCGCGGCCGGGTCGTCGCGCAGCAACTCGGGCAGCGAGGCCCGGGGGCGTGGGCGGACGATCTGGAGAAAGCCGAAGCCGTTCACCGCGGTACGCTCGAACGGGAGCGCCAGATGCGCGTCGATCGCGGCGGCGACGGCCTGCCGCGGCGCTTTGCCGGTGATCGTCGGGAAGTCGATGCCGATCGAGCCGCCGATGTCGTGGCGGCGGATCGCCTGCGCGACGGCCACCGCGGCACGCTCGGCGAGCTGGTCGAGCGCGCCGTCGCCGTCAACGTCGAACAGCGTCATGGCGGGTGTCGGCGACATGCGCAGCGCACCGCCGGGGAAGGCGATATCTCCGGTGAGCGCTTCGTCGAGCGTTTCCGACCAGCCGGCTTGTTCAAGCGCGTCGGCTTCGTGTGCGCGTAGGTGGCGAACGGGGTGGCCGGCCGCGGTGATGCGGGCGAGCAGGTCGGGGCCGGCGGCGGGCGCGGCGTCGGTCGGGCGGGCACGGGCGCGTTTGGCGCGGCCGGGTTCGGGAATTGCTTCGCGCACCACCTCTACCGTCAAGGCAGCGCCAAGCGTCAGGCCGGGGGGACGGCGGTCGAGCATCACCTGTTCGCCGCTGTCTAGCGTGGCGAGCTGGAACTCGGTCAGGCGGGCGCGGGCGATCGTGCCGACGCGCAGGCGGCCGGGCAGTTCGATGCGCGCGGCGAGGATGCCGTCGTCGTGGACCAGCGCGGCGCGGGCCTCGCCGATGCCGTCCTCGTAGAGCCAGTAGGCTTCAGGCAAGGATGCCGGCGGTGACGAGCAATGCGCGCGTCTCGAACAAGGGCAGGCCGATCACGCCCGAATGGCTGCCCGAGAGAAAGCGGACCCAGCCCTCGGCACGGCCCTGGATCGCGTAGCCGCCGGCCTTGCCGAGGCCCTCGCCGCAGGCGACGTAGGCGTCAATCTCGCGGGCGGTGAGCGGCTTGAACGCGACGATCGTGTCGGCGATGCGGGTACGCTCGACCCCTTGGGCGTCGATCACGCAGATGGCGGAGAGCGCGTGATGGCGGCGGCCGGAGAGTGCGGAGAGCAGCTCGCGCTGGACCTGCTCGGTGGTAGCGGGCGGCAGGATGCGGCGGCCGAGCGCGATCGTGGTGTCGCCGGCGAGCACGACCTCATCCTCGGCGCGGGTGACGGCGCGTGCCTTTTCCATCGCGAGGCGCAGCGCGTAGTCACGTGGCAGCTCGCCCTTCGTCGGCGTCTCGTCGATGTCGGGCGCGGCGACGCGATCGGGTGCGGCGCCGAGACGCGCGAGCAGGTCACGCCGGCGCGGCGAGGATGAGGCGAGGACGAGCGGCATGGATCAGGCGGGCGGGCGGGCCGCCCGAGCGCTTATTGCGGGCCGGGGCCGCCGCGGCCGGGCATGAAGCGGTAGGTGATCCGCCCCTTGGTGAGGTCGTAGGGGGTCAATTCGACCAGCACCTCGTCGCCGACCAGCACGCGGATGCGGTTCTTGCGCATCTTGCCCGCGGTGTGGCCGAGGATCTCGTGATCGTTCTCGAGCCGGACGCGGAACATCGCGTTGGGCAGCAGCTCGACCACTTGGCCGCGCATTTCGAGGAGTTCTTCTTTCGCCAAACGGTGTCTCTTTCGGGATTGGACGTGCGCGCCCTTAGCCGAGGTGCGGCAAAAAGGAAAGCTGCGCGCGGAAGGTCAGTCAAAGGAGAGGCCAACGCGATGGTGGCGTTGTGCCTATCTCGAGAGATGGGATGGAGCGTCCCGGCCGGCAAGGTGGCGAAAGGTCACGCGAAGGTCACGCCAAGACGTGATGCGGCACGCCCGCAGGACCTGATGGGGCAGGCGGTGGCGGAAGGTCACGCTGGAGCGACTTTCGGTCGGTTTTACTCACTGTGGTCCCGGACTTGATCCGGGATCACGCTGCCTTCTCCCGTCGAATCTAAGAAGCGGGATTCCGGATCAAGTTCGGGGTGACGAAGGAATCAAGCAGATCGGGCGCGCGAGCGCGGAAGGTCACACTAAGGTCGCACCAAGGCGTGGCGCGGCAGGACCGCGGAACCGGGTGATCGTATGCGGGGCGTGGCACGGTCGCGCGGCGGCGAGCGGGTGGTGCGCGGGGTTGAGAAAGAGCGGGCGGGTCGGTCGTGGCGTGACGGTAGCGCCTGAGCGAGTTGTAGGACAGCGATGCGGAGGGTGCTGTCGTCTCTTGTCGTTGGCCGATCTGGCAACCGAGGAAGCAAGCACGAAGTCCGCGCCGCGGATGCGGTGCGGGGGGCAGGCGGTTGCCCCCGCAGCGCGATAGTCAGCCGCCGCCAGCCAGCGCGGCGAGTAGCAGTAGCGCGACGATGTTGGTGATCTTAATCATCGGATTGACCGCGGGGCCGGCAGTGTCCTTGTAGGGATCGCCGACGGTATCGCCGGTGACCGCGGCCTTGTGCGCCTCCGATCCCTTGCCGCCGTGGTTGCCGTCCTCGATGTATTTCTTGGCATTGTCCCACGCGCCGCCGCCCGAGGTCATCGACAATGCGACGAACAGGCCGGAGACGATGACGCCCAAGAGCATCGCGCCGACCGCGGCGAAGGCGCTCGCCTGTCCGTCGACGCTGCGGATGATGAAGTAGAGCGCGATCGGCGACAGGACGGGGAGCAGCGAGGGAACGATCATCTCGCGGATCGCGGCGCGGGTGACGAGGTCGACGGTGCGGCCGTAGTTCGGGCGGCTGGTGCCCTGCATGATGCCCGGATTGTCCCGGAACTGTTCGCGCACCTCCTCGACCACCGCACCCGCCGCGCGGCCGACCGCGGTCATGCCGAACGCGCCGAACAGGTATGGCAGGAGCGCGCCGAGCAGCAGGCCGACGATGACGTACGGGTTGGACAGGCTGAAATCGACGGTCAGGTCGGGAAAATAGGTCGAAAGATCGGTCGTGTAGGCGCCGAACAGCACGAGCGCGGCGAGGCCCGCGGAACCGATCGCATAACCTTTCGTGACCGCCTTGGTCGTGTTGCCGACCGCGTCGAGCGCGTCGGTGCGCGCGCGTACCTCGTCGTCGAGCCCCGCCATCTCGGCGATGCCGCCGGCATTGTCGGTGACAGGACCATAGGCATCGAGCGCCACGACCATGCCGGCGAGCGCGAGCATCGCGGTCGCACCGAAGGCGATGCCGATGATGCCGGCGAGCTTGTAGGCGGCGATGACGGCGACGACGATGACGATCGTCGGCAGCGCGGTCGCCTCCAGGCTGATCGCGAGGCCCTGGATCACGTTGGTGCCGTGGCCGGTCTCGCTGGCCTTGGCGATCGACTTGACCGGACGGTAGTTGGTGCCGGTGTAATATTCGGTGATCCAGACGATCAGCCCAGTGACCGCGAGGCCGATCAGCATGCACCAGAACAAATCGATGCCGGTGAACGAGGCGAGCGCACCGCCCGCCTGTACCGCGCCCTCCGCGCCGGTGGTCAAATCGTCGCCCGCGGGATCGAGAAAGCCCGCGCCGCCGATCACCGCGTTCATGTCGCCGAGCGTCCAGCGCGTCACCGCGTAGATCGCGGGGATCGACAGCAGCGCGGAAGTCCAGAAGCCCTTGTAGAGCGCGCCCATGATCGAGCCGTTCCGCCCCAGCCGCACCATGTAGGTGCCGATGATGCTGGTCACGATGCAGACGCCGCCGACGATCAGCGGCAGGCTCATCAGCCGCAGCAGCTCGGCCGCGTCGGCGCGGATCAGCAGCGCGATCGAGATCATCGTGACGCCGAGCGTCACCACGTAGGTCTCGAACAGGTCGGCGGCCATGCCCGCGCAATCGCCGACATTGTCGCCGACGTTATCGGCGATCACTGCGGGGTTGCGCGGATCGTCCTCCGGGATGCCGGCCTCCACCTTGCCGACGAGGTCCGCGCCGACGTCGGCCGCCTTGGTGAAGATGCCACCGCCCAGCCGCGCGAAGATCGAGATCAGCGACGCGCCGAACGCGAGCGCGGTCAAGGCTTCGACGATCGCGCGGTCGTTGGGCGCGCGTCCACCGGGGCCGACGAGGTACCAGAAGAAGCCCGCGATCGCGAGCAGGCCGAGCCCCGCGACGAGCATCCCCGTGACGGCGCCCGAGCGGAACGCCGTGGTCAGCCCGCCCTGCAAGCTGCCGCGTGCGGCCTCCGCGGTGCGGACGTTGGCGCGGACCGAGATGTTCATGCCGACATAACCCGCGACCCCCGACAGGATCGCGCCGATCAGGAAGCCGACCGTCGACAATGTGCCGAGCGTCGCGAACAGGATGACCGCGACGATCACGCCGACGATCGCGATGGTGGTATATTGCCGGCCGAGATACGCCTTGGCGCCTTCCTGGATCGCGGCGGCGATGTCCTGCATGCGCGCGTTGCCGGCGGGTTGTCGCAGCACCCGGCCGCTGGTGAGGATGCCATAGGCCACGGCCGCGAGGCCGCAGAGGATGGCGACATAGACGCTCGTCATGCCCGTTCTTCCCTCCTATTTTCGTGAGCGGCGCGTTTGTTCGCTCGCGCTCGCCCGACGCGAAATGGGCGCGCATCGGCGGGGGAAGTCAAGCGCCGTGCTGGTAACCCAGACTAGTGGGTAGCGGGACGGACGCGCCGCCCTGCGTAAGCGACAGGCCGCTGCCGGGCGCGAAGCGGCCGACGCGGGTGGCGGCGACCGGCGGCGTCCAGCCAGCGGGAGCCGCGAACAGCAATTCGTAATCGTCGCCCGCGGTCGCGGCGGCGAGCGCGGTCAGCCCGGTCGCGCGGGCGGGCGTGGAGAGCGGCACCGCGTCGAGCGCGAGCGTGAGCGACAGGCCGCTCGCCGCCGCCATCCGCGCAGCATCGATCAGCAAGCCGTCGGACACGTCCATCATCGCGTGGACGTGGGAGGCGAGCGCGCGCCCCTCGGCGAGACGGGGGGTGGGGCGGCGATAGCGCCCGAGCAGATAGGCGTCGCCGTGACCCGCCCGCGCGACCGCGAGACCCGCGCCGCCGTCGCCGATCGTGCCGGTGACCCACAATGCGTCGCCGGCCTGCGCGCCCGAGCGCGGCGGCGCGGCGGCATCGCGGCCGAATGCGGTGACGGTGAGGATTCGTGGTGCGCCAAGCGGCAGTGTCACGGTGTCGCCGCCGAGCAGCGGCGCATCGTAGGCGTGCGTCACCGCCGCCAGTCCGCGCAGAAAGGCGTCGTCCCAGGCGGCGTTCGACAAGGGATAGTTGAGCGTGATCGCCTCGACCAGCGCACCCTTGGCGGCGAGGTCGGACAGGTTGGTGGCGACGAGCTTCCACGCGACATCAGCGGGAGGATCGTCGGGCAGGAAGTGCACGCCCTGGACCATCGTGTCGCTGGTGACCACCAGCCCGGCAAGCGTTCCGGTGTCGTCGCGCAAGCCGTATGCGCCAGGATGGAGCGGAAGTGCGCGCAGGCGGGTGAGGAAGGCGGCTTCGTCCACGTCCTCAATTCTCCTCGATCTGGCGATCCTCGTCGCTCCACACGCTCAATTCGCGCCAGTCGAGCGCTTCCTGGAGCAGCAGGTAGCTGTCGCTGCCGATCGCCTGTTCGCCGTGCAGTTGCTCCAGTCGCTCGCGCTGCGCGACGACAACGGCGAGCGCGAGTGCGTGGCGGCGGTCGAGCGTCTGGCGGTCCTTGCCCGATACGCCGGCGCAAATGTCCTGATACTCGCGGCGCAGCGCGTCGGCGGCGTCGCCGGTCTCGCGCTCCAGCCGGGTGAGCGCGGCGTCGGCGAGCTGGACCCGCGCGTGGCCGATCTCGTCCTGTGCCTCCTGCTCGCGACCGATGCGCAAGGCACGGATCAGCGGGGTCAGCGTCGCGCCCTGGATCACCAGCGTCGCCAGCACCACTGCGAAGGCGGCGAGCACCACCGTGTCGCGCTGCGGAAAGCCGGCGGGCAGCGCGAAGGCGGTGGCGAGCGTCACCAGCCCGCGCATCCCGGCCCAGCCCACCAGGAACGTTTCCGCCACGCTGACCGGCGCGCTGTGCCGCCCGGTGCTGGCGCGCGCGATCGCGATGCCGCGGTACACGAAGGCGATCACCAGCCGCATTCCGATCACCGCCAGCACCACCCAGAGCGCGAACCAGCCGGCATTGACCAGTTCCGGCCCGGTCATCGCCGACAGGATGTGGCGCGCCTGCTCGCCCATCAGCAGGAACGCAAAGACGTTCAACAGGAACACTACGGTGGTCCACACCGCGTAGGAATGGACGCGCATCCGTGGCGAGGCGTGCAGGTCGACCTTCGCCGCGATCGTCATCGCGCTGGCGACCACCGCCAGCACCGCCGACAGGTGCAGATGCTCGGCGATGACCCAGGTGATGAAGGCGTGGAGGAATTGCAGCAGCGTGCCCCCAACCGTGTTCTCTACCGCTGGCTGAAACCGTCGGGCGAGGAGGCCGTAGGCGATGCCGAACAGAATGCCGCCGGGTGCCGCCAGCCCGAACTGGATGCCGGTGGCGAGGTCAAACGTGCCGCGCATCTGGATGGTGAGCGCGGCGTTGAACAGCAGCAGCGCGGTGGCGTCGTTGAACAGGCTCTCGCCCTTCAGCACCGCGTCGATGCGGCGCGCGACCGGCAGGTTGGCGAGTACCGCGGTGGCGGCGGCGGCATCGGGCGGCGCGACGATCGCACCCAGCGTCACCGCGGCGGCGATCGGCAGCCCGATCGCGTACCAGCCGAGCCACGCGACCAGCGCCGCGGTCGCGAGCACCGCCACCACCGCGTAGACGATCAACGGCAGCATCAGCCGCTTGGCCGCGCCGATCGGGAAATCGAATGCCGCGTCGACCAGCACGGGGGCGATGAACAGCGCGAGCGCGGTCCCGGGGTCGATCGACAGCACCGGCGCGCCGGGGATCGACGCCACCGCCACGCCCACCGCCGCCATCACGGTCGGGTAGGGCAGCGAGAAGCGACGCGCGACCTGCAGCATCACCACCGCGGTGAGCATCAGCGCCAGAAGGCTCTCGAAATAGGTCACTGGCGGCTAGGGTAGCGGATGGGGGCGCGTTGTCACTGGCCTGGATCAAGTGAGGCGGGCCGAGGGCGGTGCTCGGCGGACTAAGTCGTGTTTGCGTGGCTCCGGACGCGAACCGGATGTCCGCTTCGGCTCACCGGTCGCGAAGAAGCGGGATTTCGGATCAACTCGGGCATGATGGATGGGGGTGAGCAGCGGGCGCCTAGACGGGTAGTGCTAGGCGGGCCGGCTCAATCCTCGCGGCGGGCGCCGTCCAAGGTGCGGGTCAGCCGGTCCTGCGCGGCGGCATCGGCCTGCTTCTGCGCCTTGGTTCGGCCGAAGGTGGCGCGGTTGGTGGCGGCCTGCGCCTTGTCCGCCGCGCGAGCCTTTGCCTTGCGTGCGCGGTTGAGGTTGACGACCTCGCCCATCGATCAGTCGGCTTTCGCCTCGCTCGCGCTGGGCGCGGTGGTGCCGCGCACGTCCCCGGCGGCGGAGCCGCGCACGTCTTTCGCGACGGCGTCGAGGATGCCGTTGACGAAGCCTTTCTCGCGGCGTTCGTAGAAGGCGTCAGCGACGTCGACATATTCGCTGATCGCCGCACCCATCGGCACGTCGCTGCGCGCCAGCAGTTCGTAGGTGCCGACGCGCAGGATCGCCTTCATCGGCTTGTCGAGCCGGTCGAAGCTCCACCCCTTCGACAGTCGCGCGGCGATCAGCCGGTCGATCTCCTCCAGCCGCGCGTGCGTGCCCGACACCAGATCGTCGAAGAAGGCGATGTCGGCGTCGGCATATTCGACGTCCTCGATCGTGGCACCCAGCCGGTGGTGGTGGAATTCAGTCAGCAATTGGGGGATCTTCGTTCCCTCCATCTCGTGCTGGTACAGCGCCTGAACGGCGGCGAGGCGAGCGGCGGCGCGGGCGCGCGAGCGGGCAGCGGTGCGGGACATAAGCGGCGGCGTGTAGCCGCGCGGGCGCGTTTCGTCACCCCTTCGTCGCAACGCAACGTGCGTGCGCCCGGGTCGTTGATGACCCATCGATCACGAGGAGCGACGACCATGGGCCTGTTCAGCAAGGACATCAACACGTTCGACGACCTGTTCCTGCACCAGTTGCAGGACGTTTATTATGCCGAGAACCAGATCACCAAGGCGCTGCCCAAGATGATCGGCAAGGCGACAGACGCGGGGCTGAAGGCGGGCTTCGAGCAGCATCTGAGCGAGACCAACGGGCAGATCGCGCGGCTCGACCGCATTTTCGGGCTGATGGGCGAGAAGGCGACGGGCGTCACCTGCCCGGCGATCGACGGCATCATCAAGGAAGCGAACGAAGTTGCGGGCGAGGTCGCCGACAAGGCGGTGCTCGACGCCGCGCTGATCGCGGCGGCGCAGGCGGTCGAGCATTACGAGATCGCGCGCTACGGCACGCTGATCGCCTGGGCCGAGCAGATGGGCCGCACCGAGATCGCGTCGATCCTGAAGGAAACGCTGGCGGAGGAATATGCCACCGACGACAAGCTGACCGCGATGGCGACCGGTAGCGCGAACCGGAAGGCGGAGATGGCGTCGGCGGGGTGAGCCGGAGTATATGCCCGTCATCCCGGCCTTGAGCCGGGATCCCGCTTCCTCTCTGCGGCCGAAGAAGAAGCGGGACCCCGGATCAAGTCCGGGGTGACGAGGTTCGTTTCCTCACTGCTAGCGGTTGGTCCTGATCCTGAGCGCGACCGACCTGGCGTGCGCGGGCAGGCCTTCCGCATTCGCCAGCGCGACCGTCGCGGGGCCGAGTTCGTTCAGCGCGCTCTCGTCGAGTTGCAGAAAACTGGTGCGCTTCATGAAGTCGGTGACGCCGAGCCCGCTGGCGAAACGCGCACGGCGGCCTGTCGGCAGGACGTGGTTCGGCCCGGCGACATAATCGCCGATCGCCTCCGGCGTGTGGCGGCCCAGGAAGGCGCTGCCGGCATGGCGCAATCGATCGAACAGCGCGCGCGGATCGTCGCAGGCGAACTCGACGTGTTCGGGTGCGAGCCGGTCAACCAGCGGGATTGCCTCGTCCAGCGTGCGCGTGACGATCACTGCGCCATTGTCGTCCCAGGCGACGCGCGCAGTGGCGGCAGTGGGCAGGTCGGCGAGCTGGCGCTCGACCGCTGCCTCGACGGCGGCAGCGAAGCCGGCATTGTCGGTGAATAGGATCGATTGCGTCGTCACGTCGTGCTCGGCCTGGCTGAGCAGGTCGGCGGCGATCCACTCGGGGTCGTTCTGCGCGTCGGCGACGACGACGATCTCGCTCGGCCCCGCGACCATGTCGATGCCGACGACGCCGTAGACCTGGCGCTTCGCCTCCGCGACCCAGGCGTTGCCGGGGCCGGTGACGACGTCGACGCGCGCGATCCGCTGCGTGCCGTAGGCGAGTGCTGCCACCGCCTGCGCGCCGCCGACGCGCCATACTTCGTCGGCGCCGACCAGATGCGCGGCGGCGAGGACGAGCGGGTTGACCTCGCCGTCGGGCGTCGGGGTGACGACCACCAGCCGCTCCACCCCAGCGACGCGCGCGGGGATCGCGTTCATCAGCAGCGTCGACGGGTAAGCCGCGCGTCCGCCCGGCACGTAGATGCCGGCCGCGTCGACTGCGCGCCACCGCGCGCCGAGCCGCACGCCGGCGGCATCGGTGAAGTCGGTGTCGGTTGGGCGTTGCTTCTCATGGTAGGCGCGGATGCGGGTGGCGGCGAGCTCGAGCGCGATGCGCAGCTCGGGCTCCAGCCCCTCGAACGCCGCGGCGCAGGTCGCCGCATCGACGCGCCAACCGGTGTCGTTCAGGTCGTGGCGGTCGAGCTTCTGCGTGAAGGCGTGCAGCGCGGCGTCGCCGTCGTCGCGTACCGCGCGAATGATCGTCGACACGTCGCGCGCGACATCGGTCGAGGTTTCGCGGCGATCGTCGACCAGCGCGGCGAAGGCGGCCTCGAACCCGGCGTCGCTGGCGTCGAGACGGATCATGCCGCCAACCCCTGTGCCGCAGCGGCGCGGCGGAACGCCTCCACCAGCGGGAATACGTGCGCGCGCGTCTTCATCGCGGCGCGGTTGACGACGAGCCGCGCGGAGACATCGAGGATCGGTTCGACCTCGATCAAGCCGTTCTCCTTGAGCGTGCGGCCCGACGACACGAGGTCGACGATACGCGGCGCGAGCCCGAGCAGCGGGGCGAGCTCCATCGCGCCGTTCAGCTTGATGCACTCGGCCTGGACGCCGCGGCGCGCGAAATGCTGCGCGGTCAAATGCGGGTATTTGGTTGCGACGCGAACGTGGCTCCATCCGCGCGGGTCGTCGTGCTCGGCGAGCGCGGCGGGTTCCGCGACCGACAGGCGGCAATGGCCGATCCGCAAGTCGACGGGAGCGTAGAGTTCGGGATAGTCGAATTCGGCGAGCACGTCCGACCCGACGATGCCGAGCTGTGCCGCGCCGTGCGCGACGAAGGTCGCGACGTCGAAAGCGCGCACCCGGATCAAGGCGATGCGCGGGTCCTGCGTCGCGAAGCGGAGCGCACGGCTGTTCTCGTCGGAGAAGGCCGCCTCGGGCACGACGCCCGCGCGCGCGAGCAGCGGCAGCGCCTCGGCGAGGATGCGGCCCTTGGGCACCGCGATGACGGTCACGTCTTGCTGGTCGGCTGGCATGATGCGCGGGCTTTACGAGCGCCGGGGAGGGGGCGCAATGTCGCGCAACGGGACAGGAGAGGCGCGATGGCGAGCGAGGCAGAGAACCGGGCGGCGTTCGAGGTGCAGGCGGGTTACTGCGACGCGATGGCGGCACCGATCACCGCGCGGGTATCACGTGCGCTCGGCCGCGCGCTGACGCGGGCGACGCAGGTCGGGCGACGCGTGCTCGACTGGCCGGGCGAGCCGGTGGCGGACGCGCTGGTGCTACGGCTGATCGGCGGGTTTCACGCACTTCATCGACGCAGCGCGGACGCGGCGTTGACCCAGGTGTTTACCGGCACGATCACGGACGAACAGGCGGTCGACGCGGCGTTGGCGGGCGGCGTTGCGCGCCACGATGCGGCATTGCTGCCGTGGCTCGACGGGCCGCCGCAGACCAACGAGGCAGCGCGCTCGGCAGGGTTGATGACGGGGCTGCTGCACGTTGCGGAGCGCTTTGATCCGCAGGTCGAGGTGCTGGAGATCGGGTCGAGTGCCGGGCTGAACCTGCTGATCGGACGGATGCGCTTCGATCTCGGCGGCGTGCAGGTCGGACCTCCCGGCTCACCGGTCTCGATCAAGCCCGAGTGGCGCGGACCACCGCCGCCCGCGACGACCGTCGACGTTACGCACGCGCGCGGCGTCGACATCGCGCCCGTCGACGTTTCCGACCCGCGCGCGGCGGAGCGCTTGCAGGGCTATGTCTGGGTCGACGCCGGCGAGCGGCTGGCGCGGCTCGACGCGGCGATCGCGATGGTTCGCGCGCACGGCGTCGATCTGGTAAAAGGCGACGCCGCCGACTGGGTCGAGGCGCGGCTCGCCGAGCCGCAGGCGGCGGGGGTCACGCGGGTGCTGATGCATTCGGTGGTGTGGCAATACCTATCGGCGGAGGGACAGGCGCGCATCCGCGAGGCGATGACGGCGGCGGGCGCACGGACGAGCGTGGAGCGGCCGCTCGCCTGGGTGATGATGGAGCCCAACCGCGATCTGCACCGCCACGAGGTGCGCGTGCGGTGCTGGCCGGGCGAGACGCCGATGGAGCTGGTCGCGCTCACCCACGCGCACGGTGCCTGGGTCGAGGGGCTCGCGCCGCCGTACGAAACGCGCGATTACGTCATGCGGCGTGAGACGAGCGAGGCGCGCTAGCGCGGCTGGGCGTGGAGCGCCTGCGTCGCGGGGCCGATCGCGGCGCCGCGCGCGACGATGCTCGCGGCCATAAAGGTCGTGCCCAGCGCCATGAAGCGGCGCGGCGTGGTGCCCAGGAACGTGTTGGCATCGCGCAGGAAATGCGACGCGTCATAGTAACTGCTGTCGATCAGGTGATAGGCCATCGGCTCACCCGAGCGCAGCAGCGTGACGAACGAGCGCAGGAAGCGCGCGCGCCGGAGCAGCAATTTGGGCGGCATGCCGAAGGCGTGAATGGCGATACGGCGCAGCGTCGTCGCGGGCAGCGACAGTCGCTCGGCCGCATCCGCGATCTCGATCACACCGTCCACCAGCATCAATTCGGTGAAGCCGCGGATCGCGTCCTCGTGCGGGTGGCGCTGCGTGAACAAGGGCGCGAGGATCGCGTCGAGCGTTGGCGCGATCAGCGTTTCGTCCTCAAGCGCGCTCAATTCCTCCACCATCTGCTGCGCGATGCCGGGGTTGAGCAATTGATCGAGCGGCACGACGCGATTGTGGAACGTGCCCGCGGGCCGCGCGAACATCCGAGCCCAGCCGAGCGCGGTCAGTCCGATGCCGGCCTGGATACCGCCCGTGGTGGAGGCGCGAAGTGCATTGCTGGTTGCGCCGTACAGGCTGACGGGCGCGGGCGCGAAGCGGTGATTGCGGATCTGGATCTCGACCGGCCCGGCATCCAGCAGCACGCAGATCATCGGCGGCGCGGGCAGGAACCAGTTGATCATCTCGGCCCGCTCGCTCGCCGCATAGGTGGCATAGCCGCTGACGAGTTCGCGCAGGTCGGCCGCGGGCAGGTCGTAGCGGATCGCGCAGCCGGGCGGCATCGCGAACGCCGTCGCCGCGACGCCCGGACGGTTGCTGCCGCCGCGCATGTCTTCCGCTCTCATCTAACCCCTACCGCGTGCGCGTACGTTAAATCAGCCCCTTCCATCCGCTCTGGCGACGATGGCAACCTGGATCAAGCCAGTCACCGTTCACCGTCAGGGATAGCTGACCGTTTTCGGGACCTCGGGGATCGGGATCCATTCCTTGTCGTCGCCGGGTACCGCGGCGAATTCGCCCGCCTTCCACGCGCGGCGGGCCTCGCGGATGCGGTCGCGCGACGAGGAAACGAAATTCCACCACACGTGACGCGGGGTCGAGAAGGCCGCACCTCCAGCCAGCATCACGCGCCCGCCGGTGTCCGACCTGAGCGTCGCCGCGGTGCCGGGGCGCAGCACGTAGAGCCGCTGCGGCTCGAGCGTCATGCCGTCGAGCGTCGCCTGCCCGTGCGCCAGATACACCGCGCGCTCGTCGGTCGAATGGTCGATCGGCACGCTGCCGCCCGCGTCCAGCGTGATGTCGGCGTAGATCGTGTCGGCCCAGGTCGTGGTCGGCGCGCGCTCGCCCCATAGCGACCCCATGATGACGCGCGCGCGGGCACCCGCGTAGGCAATCTCGGGTAGCGCATCGGCCGACACATGCTCGAACGCGGGGTCGTGCTCCTCCAGATGGTCGGGAAGCGCCAGCCAGGTCTGGATGCCGGCGAGCGCGGGCCCGCCGGCGCGCACGTCGTGGGGCGAACGCTCTGAATGGACGATGCCCGAGCCGGCGGTCATCAGATTGACCGCGCCCGGCGTGATGCGAACGTCGCTGCCGAGCGAGTCGCGGTGCTGGAACGCGCCGTCGAACAGATAGGTGACCGTCGACAAGCCAATATGCGGGTGCGGACGCACGTCGACGCCGTCGCCAGGCGGCAGATGCGCGGGGCCCATCTGGTCGAAGAACAGGAACGGGCCGACCATTGTCCGGTCCTTGTGCGGCAGCGTGCGATAAACCTTGAACCCGCCCAGATCGTGCGTCGCGGGCGCGAGCGTCTGCAGGATCAGCGCGTCGCCGTCATGCGTTCGGCTGTCAGAGATCGGGGGCGTGGACATCGGTTTCCTCCAGCATGGCGAGCAGGTCGGCGGGATAAATCACTTCGGGCCAGTCGGCGAGTTCGTCGCGCGCGAACCAACGTGCTTCCGCCATCAACTCGCGCTCCTGATCGGTCAGCGCGGCGCCCGCGACGTCGTGACGGTCGACCTCGACGCGGAACCAGCGCTCGTCGGCGGTAACCTCGACGCGGTCGAAGGTGAGGAAGTCGACCACGCGGCGCGCGACCTGAGGGCCGCAATCGCGGTCCAACCCGGTTTCCTCCCACAATTCGCGCCTGGCCGCCGCTTCATAGCTCTCGCCCGGATCAACCGCGCCGCCCGGCGTGCACCACAAGGGCGCGCGGTCCGCGGGCGTGAAGCGGAACAACAGCACGCGCCGCTCGGCATCGACCAGCAGGATGCGCGCGGCGGGGCGCGGGGTGCGCAGCGCGGTATCGGCGGTCACGCGCCGTCCAGCTCGGAATAGTGGCGAAAGATGCCTTGTTCGTTGAACGCGACCCGGCGATCGCTGGCAAGATAGGCGCGCACGCCGGGCAGTCTCGCGACCATGTCGTGGATCCGCACCAGCGCCGGGTAGCGGGGCTCCAGCGTCGCCATCCGCTGCGGGAACATGTAGCGCAAGCCCTCGATCAGTTGAAAGATCGAGGTGTCGGCGTAGGTCCAGCGATGGTCGATCATCCAGGGGCCGTCGTTGCACGCTGCCGCCTGTTCGAGATAGTCGAGGAACTTGGGCAAGCGTTCGGCGCGGAACTGTTCGGCGGCGCGCAGCGCTTCGGCTTTCTGGTCGTCGTAATAGTCCATCACCGCGATCGGGTGGTGGACGTTGTGCGCCTCTGCCACCGCGTCGGCGATCGTCAATTGCACCTGATGAACCCAGTAACGGTCAAGAATCGCGGACGGCGCCAGATCGCGGCGATCACCGAGGTAGAGCAAGATGTTGGCGACCTGCGCGATGACCAGCCCGTCGATCTCCAGATACGGCGGCGCGAACGGCGCGCGTCCGCTGCGGCGGTCGAGGTCGGCGATCAGCGCGTCGGTGCCGCGCGTGCGCGCGCTGTCCTCGTAATCGATCCCCGCGGCTTCGAGTGCCAGGCGGACGAACTCGCCGCGCCCCTGGATATCGGGCCAGTACCAGAGTTGCGGCTTGGTCACGACCGCGCCGGTTCGCGCGCTTCGATCGCGAGCGCGTGGACGTGATCGCGCAACAGGTCGGCGAGCGCGTGGTTGACCAGCCGCTGCCGCCCGACGCGCGACTGGCCCACAAAGGCGGGGCTTTCCACCACGACGCGAAAATGGCTCTCGCCCGAGCCGTCGTCGCCCATGTGGCCGCGGTGCTGCGCGCTCTCATTGATCACCTGGAGGAGCGTCGGGGCGAGCGCAATGCGGAGGCGCTCGGCGATGGCGCGTTCGACGGGGCCGATGGTGCGGGCTGTGGTGGCAGCGGTGGTGGCAGGATCGGTCATTCGTCCCATATAGAATGTTTTCGCGGAAAAGGCGTCAGGTTCGAACATCGTGACCGTCAAGAAGGAACGACCCAATGCGCGGTTTCACGGCCGCATCGAAGGCAGCGGTCGCGTATGCGACCATCCCGACTGCGGCGAGCCCGGCGAGTTCCGCGCGCCGCCGCCGGAGGGGGCCGGCAGCCATGACGGGCCGCCGCGTTTCCGCTGGTTCTGCCTCGACCACGTGCGCGCGTTCAACGCTGGCTACAATTTCTTCGAAGGCATGAGCGCCGACGAGATCCACCGTGCGCAGAGCCCGACCGCGGGGTGGGAGCGCGAGACGCGCGCCTTTGCGCGCGGCGGCAACGGCGATCAACCGCCGCGCTGGGCCGATTTCAGCGATCCGCTGGACGCAATCGGCGCGCGTTTCCGGCGCACGGTCGCGCCCGAGCGGTCGGACGGCAAGCCGCTGTCGGGCGAGGATCGTCGTAGCCTCGACGTGCTGGGGCTGGCGGCGGACGCCGATCGCCCCGCCTTGCGCAAACGCTATTCCGAGCTAGTGCGCAAATACCACCCCGATCGCAACGGCGGCGACCGCAGCCACGAGGATCGGTTGACCAAAGTGATCGCGGCCTATCAGCAGTTGCGACAGGCACCCGCTTTCGCCTGACCCGCGTCAGCGCGGCGGCGTGTCGTCAGCGCGCGCGGTGAAGAGGTTGGTGAACCCGCCGTAGATCATCCGCGTGCCGTCGAACGGCATCGGCAGGGCGCCGAAACGATGATCGTTCTGCATCGCCGCCTCGCACCGCTCGGCGGTGTCGCGGTCGGGCCAACGCACCCAGCTGAACACAATTGTCTCGTCGTCGCGCAGGTCGACCGCGCGAAGGAAGTCGGTGTGTTGCCCGCTCGGCACCTTGTCGCCCCAATTCTCGCTGATCTCCAGCGCGCCATATTCGGCGAGCAGCGCCCATGCCTGCTTGGCCGACGCGACATAAGCGTCGCGTGCGTCGCTGGGCACCGGAGTGACGGAATCGTTGACGTAGCTCATGCGGCTGCTCCTCGCTGGGCGGTTGCGCGCAACGTGTCGGCGACCGGTAGGTTCACGACAGTCGTTCGCGTCACGGCAGGCGTCCGTCACGCGAGTCGGGTCGGGCGCAGGATGCGCGCGTGGCACGCGAATGCAATACGGCATCGTCGCAGATCGGCGGCAACCGAGCGGCGGCCGGGGCGTTTACCGACCCGTTCCTTCTGCCGGCGTTGAGCCGGGCCGATGCCCACGGGTTGACGCGAACGCGATCCCTTCGCACTGATTGCGGCAACTCGAAACAAGCGGCTCAAGCTCGATGAACGATCTTTCCAACACCCAGCCCGACAGCCGGGACAGCACGATCATGGACGCGCCCGACAAGATGGTCGGCGTGCGCGAGCTGTTCGGGATCGACAGCGACATGGAGGTGCCCGCCTTCTCCGACGCGGACGAGCGCGTGCCCGATCTCGATCCCGCCTACGTGTTCGATCCCGACACGACGCTGGCGATCCTGGCGGGCTTCGCGCACAACCGTCGCGTGATGGTGCAGGGCTATCACGGCACCGGCAAGTCGAGCCACATCGAGCAGGTGGCGGCACGGCTGAAGTGGCCGTGCATCCGCATCAACCTGGACGCGCACATCAGCCGCATCGACCTGATCGGGCGCGACGCGATCGTGCTGCGCGAAGGCCAGCAGGTGACCGAGTTCCGCGAAGGACTGCTGCCCTGGGCGCTGCAGACGCCGACCGCACTCGTGTTCGACGAATATGACGCGGGGCGTCCCGACGTGATGTTCGTGATCCAACGCGTGCTGGAGACTGAGGGCAAGCTGACGCTGCTCGACCAGAACCGCGTGCTGCGACCCAACCCGTATTTCCGCCTGTTCGCGACCGCCAACACGGTCGGCCTGGGTGACACCAGCGGCCTCTATCACGGTACGCAGCAGATCAACCAGGGTCAGATGGACCGCTGGAACATCGTGGTCACGCTCAACTACCTGCCGGCCGCGACCGAGGCGAACATCGTGCTCGCGAAGTCGGGCGAATATGACAAGCCCGAGGGCAAGAAGACGGTCGAGAACATGGTCCGCGTCGCCGACCTGACGCGCAAAGGCTTCATCAACGGCGATATTTCTACCGTGATGAGCCCGCGTACCGTCATCACCTGGGCGCAGAACACGCTGATTTTCAAGGACGTGGGCTTCGCCTTCCGCCTGTCGTTTCTCAACAAGTGCGACGACGCTGAGCGGCCGCTGGTGGCGGAATATTACCAGCGCGTGTTCGGGCGCGACCTGCCCGAGAGCGTGGCGGCGAAGGCCTAGTCGCGTGACTCGGGCCGAGGCATTGGACAGGTTGCGATCCCATCGTGCATCGTTGCACGCGATGGGGATCGAGCATGTCGCGATCTTCGGCTCGACCGCGCGGGACGAGGCGACTGCAACCTCCGACCTGGATCTGTTCGTGACCTTTCGGCACGATGTTCGACTAGGTTGGGACTATGTCGATCTGGACGAGCGGATCGGGCAATTGTTGGGCGTGCCGGTGGACGTGATCTCCGATCCCGATCGCCGACCTCGGCTGAAGGCCGCTATCGAGCGTGACCGCGTTGATGCTTTCTGAGCGCACCACAGATCGGCTGCGTGACATCATCGAGGACGCACGGCGTATCAAGGCGTTCATTGATGGCATGACGCTCGATGACTTTCTGGCGAGCGAGAAGACGTTGTTCGCGGTTGAGCGATTGCTGCAGCGGATCACTGAGGCGGCGATCCAGATCGATCCATCAGATGCGGCGTTGCTGGGCCGCGACCTGCCGATCGACAAGATGCGCGGGCTGGGTAATCGGCTCCGCCACGAATATCGCGATCTGAATCGCGCCGTCGTGTTCGAGATTGCGCGCCTCGACGTGCCTGCGCTGGCCGTGGCGGCGGAAACGGCGATTGAGAGTGGAATGACCGATGGCAACTGACACCCCCCTCGATCGGTTCAAGGCGGTGCTCGGCGGCACAGCGCGTGCGTTGTCGGACGAGGCGGAGGTGGAGCTCGCCTTCACCGCCGACGCGCCGTCTGCGTCGGGCAAGCACATTCGCGTGCCGATGCCGGCGCGGTCTCTGCCCGCCGATCAGGTCGCGGAGGCGCGCGGGTTCGCCGACGCGTTCGCGCTGCGGTTGAAGCACCACGACACCGCGCTCCATGCGCGCGGTGCGCCGGTCGAGGCAGTGGCGCGAGCGGTATACGACGCGGCGGAGACCGCGCGGGTCGAGGCGCTGGGCAGCCGCGGCTATGCGGGGATTTCGGACAATCTCGCTACCGCGCTCGACGTGCGGTTGCGCGCCGACCCGATCACGCGCGCGCGGTCGAAGGACGAGGTGCCGCTGTCGACCGCGCTAGGCCTCATGGTGCGCGAGGCACTGACCGGACTGCCGTCGCCGGTCGCGAGCGAGCCCGGTCTCGCGCTGGTGCGCGAGTGGGTCGGCGAGCGCGTCGATCTGGAGGCATTGTCGCTCGTGCTCGACGACCAGCGCGCGTTCCAGGGGTTGACGCGCAAGCTGCTCGAGGACCTCGAACTGGTCGAGGGCGAGCAGGTACCCGAAGAGAGCGACGAGGAAGGCGGCGAGGACGAGGCCGGCGGCGAGGGCGAGGATAGCGACGAGGCCGATGAGGGCGAGGCCGAGGGCAGCGAAGGCGAGGCGCAGACCGAGGCGCGCGGTGAGGAGCGCCAGTCGGACGAGCAGGAGGGCGAGGGGCAGGAGACCGACGGCGACGACATGGACGACGTCGACGGCGAGCCCGGCGACGAGGGCGAGGAGGGGATGCAGCCCGTTCGCCCCAACCGTCCGCCCGCCGACCACATGCCGCAATTCGACTACAAGGTCTGGTCGACCCAGTTCGACGAGGTCGTCGCGGCGACCGACCTGTGCGACGCCGACGAGCTGGTGCGGCTGCGCGGTTACCTCGACCAGCAGCTCGTTCATCTGCAATCGACCGTGTCGAAACTCGCCAACCGGTTGCAGCGGCGATTGATGGCGCAGCAGTCGCGGTCGTGGGATTTCGACCAGGAGGAAGGGCTGCTCGACGCCGCGCGGCTGGCGCGCGTGGTCACCGCACCGGGCCAGTCGCTCAGCTACAAGATCGAGCGCGAGACCGATTTTCGCGACACGGTGGTCACGCTGCTGATCGACAATTCGGGCTCGATGCGCGGGCGGCCGATCTCGATCGCGGCGATTTCCGCCGACATCCTCGCGCGCACGCTCGAGCGGTGCGGGGTCAAGACCGAAATCCTGGGCTTCACCACGCGCGCGTGGAAGGGCGGGCAGTCCAGAGAGACGTGGCTGTCGGCGGGTCGCCCGCCGCAGCCCGGCCGGCTCAACGACGTGCGCCACATTGTCTACAAGAAGGCGGACGAGCCGTGGCGGCGCGCGCGCACCTCGCTCGGGCTGATGATGCGCGAAGGGTTGCTGAAGGAGAACATCGACGGCGAGGCGCTGTTGTGGGCGCATGCGCGCATGATGGCGCGGCCCGAGGAGCGGCGCATCCTGATGGTCATCTCCGACGGGGCGCCGGTCGACGATTCGACGCTCAGCGTGAACAGTGGCAGTTACCTCGAACGCCATCTGCGCCAGGTGATCGACTGGATCGAGAAGCGTTCACCGGTCGAGCTGGTCGCGATCGGCATCGGCCACGACGTGACGCGTTATTACAGTCGTGCGGTGACGATCATGGATGCCGAGCAACTGGGCGGCACGATCATCGAACAGCTCGCGGCCTTGTTCGACGCGGCGTGACGCGGGCGGACCGGACGATCGTCGCACCCGACGGTGGGTTCGTCGGCCCGGTCAAGCGGTCGATCACGATTGCGGGACATCAGACGTCGATCAGCCTGGAGCCGCTATTCTGGCAGGCGCTGGAGCAGGAGGCGGTGCGGCGTGCGCTGCCGCTGTCGGCGCTGGTCGCGCAGATCGACGCGCTGCGGATCGTCGAGCGTGATCCGCCCAACCTCGCCAGCGCGCTCAGGACATGGTTGCTGGTACAATGGTGCGACAAGGATGCGAGTGGATCGCATTAGCATTGACAGTGCGAACGACTCTCAATAGCTGAACCTCGTACAGGGGGTTCTGCTATGTCGTCTTATCCTTTTCTGGCGCTGTCCTGCGTCGGGTTCATCGCCAGCGCACCTGCCGCCGCCGAGTTGCCGGTGTTGGAACCGGTCGCCGGTAGCACCGCTGCGCCCTTGCAGGACGGACGGGCGCGGATCGAGCGCGACGACATTGTCGTCACCGGCAAGTCGGAGGTGCGCCCGCCGGCGGTCGAGAGCCCCAAGGCGACGTCCGCGCTGATCGACACGCCGCAGACGATCACGGTGATCTCAGACCAGACGCTGAGGAAGCAGAACCTGCTGACGCTGCGCGATGCGTTGCAGACGATCCCCGGCATCACCTTTGGCGCGGGCGAGGGTGGCGGCGGCTACGGTGACAGCATCAACCTGCGCGGGTTCTCCGCCAATAACGACATCACCGTCGATGGCGTGCGCGACAGCGCGCAGTACAGCCGGACCGACCCGTTCAACCTGCAACAGATCGAAGTCTACAACGGCGCCAATTCGGTGTTCAACGGCGCGGGCAGCGTCGGCGGCACGATCAACCTCGTCACGAAGGAGCCGCGCGCGGAGGACCTGACGATCGCGCAGGGTGCGGTCGGGACCGACGATTACTATCGCGCCTCGATCGACGCCAACCAGCGGCTGAGCGACATGGTCGCGGTGCGGCTGAACGGCATGTTTCACCGCAACGACGTGCCCGGACGCGATGTCGAGACGTTCAAGCGCTGGGGCGTGGCACCCGCGGTGACGATCGGGGTCGGCGGGCCGACCAGCCTGACGCTCGCTTACGTTCACCAAGAGGATCGCAACACGCCGATCTTCGGGGTGCCGTTCTTCGCCACGCCGGTGAACGACGGCCCGCTGCCGGGCACCAGCCGGTCCGATTATTACGGGATCGTCAATCTCGACCGGCAAGACATCACGGTCGACCGGCTCACCGCGACCTTTCGCCACGCAGTCAACGACCAGATCTCGGTACGCAACCTGACGCGGTGGCAGCGGGTGGGGCAGAACAGCGTGACCAGCGCACCGCAAGGTACCTTCTGCCTGGCGGAGACGAGACGGCAGCCGGTGACGGCGGCGATCGGCGACGCGCTGGGCGCGCCGTGCCCGGCGGGGCTCGCGCCCGGTTTCTGGCAGCCGTCGGGTCCGCGCGGGTTGCTGCGCGAGCAGGAGAACCAACTGCTGTACAACCAGACTGACCTGCGGCTGGAAACGGGCGCGAAGGGCGGGGTGCGCAACGTCGCTAACATCGGCGTCGCGGGAACGATCGAGGATTACGACCTGGTGCAAGGGTCGCTGACGCGCACCGCGGCAGGCGCGGCGGTGCCGCTGCCGGGGCTGCCGATCGTCGCGCCTGACACGACCTACACTGGGCCGGTCAATCGCACGGTGACGGCGATCTCCTCGGCAGAGTCGCACAATCTCGCGGTTTACGCGTTCGACACACTGGAACTCGGCTCGCTGTTCGAGCTGAACGGCGGCGTGCGGTGGGAGACCAACCGCAACACGTTCCGCGCGCACCCGCTGGCGTTCGTGCCACCGGGCACGACGCAGGTGACGCCGCTGGCGCAATTGCCGCAGGTGAGCCGCGAGCGGTTGTTCTCCTATCGCGTCGGAGCAGTGTTTCACCCGGCGAAGAACGTCAGCCTGTACGGCGGCTACGGCAATTCGCGCACACCATCGTCGGCGACCGTGCGTGCCGGGTGCGGCACGCTGGCGACGGCGACCGCGGCCGATCCGTGCGCGGTGGCGCCGGAGACCGCCAAGAATTACGAGCTCGGTGCTAAGGCTGGACTGTTCAACCGCCGGCTGGAGCTGACCGCGGCGCTGTTCCGCAACGAGCGCACCAATTACCGCGTGCCGTCGAACGACCCCGCGCTGCCCGCGTCGCTCCAGGTGCTCGACGGGCGCAGCCGCGTCGACGGCATCGCGGTGGGCGCGAGCGGCAACGTGACGCGCAACTGGACGATCTTCGCCAATTACACCTATCTCGACAGCGAAGTGCTGCAATCGGTCTCCGACTTCTGTCGCGACAATCCGCGCGGTTCGGCGAGCAACCCGGCCGGCAACGGATGCACCAATTCGGTTGCGATCCCCGACCCGCAAGCTGGCAGCCGGCTGGTGCAGACGCCCAAACATTCGGGCAGCCTGTTCACCACCTATCGCCTGCCGTTCGGGTTAGAGGTCGGCTATGGCCTGACCTATCAGGGCGCGTTCTTCGGCAATTCGCCGGTGGTCGCGACCGGCGGGGCCGTGGCACCGCAGTTCCGCGTCGACGATTACCTGATCCATCGCGCCTACATGGCCTATAGCTTCCGCGAAGGCTTGACGCTGCAGGCGAACGTGCAGAACTTCAGCGACGAGCGGTACTTCACCAGCGTGCGCAACAACATCAACGCCACGACCGGCGTGGTGACCGGCGGATGGGCGGCACCGGGCGATCGGCGACAGGCGGTGCTGAGCCTGTTCTACAGCTTTTGACGCGCCAACAGTTTCTGCCACGAGGGATTTGAGCCATGCTGATCGCGATCCCCGACGTGTTCGACGCAGCGGGAGTCGCGCGCGTCCGCGCGGTCATCGACGCGGGCGAGTGGCAGGACGGCAACGCGACGTCGGGACCGCAGTCCGCGCTCGCCAAGCGCAACGAGCAATTGCCCGAGGACAGCCCCGCGGCGCGCGAGGCGGGCGGGCTGGTGCTCGACGCGCTTGGGCGATCGGCGCTGTTCGTCGCCGCCGCGCTGCCGCTCAAGGTCTATCCGCCCTTGTTCAACCGTTATGCCGGTGGGCAGGCGTTCGGAATGCATGTCGACAATGCGGTGCGCATCCGCCGTGGCAGCGATTTCCGCATCCGCTCCGATCTGTCGGCGACCTTGTTCTTGTCCGATCCCGATGCTTACGACGGCGGCGAGTTGGTGATCGAGGATCAGTTCGGCGAGCAGCGCGTCAAACTGCCCGCGGGGCACATGGTGCTCTATCCCGCCTCCAGCCTGCACCGCGTCGAGCCGGTGACGCGAGGTGTGCGCGTCGCGTCGTTCTTCTGGATACAGTCGATGGTGCGCGACGACGGCGCGCGGCGCATCCTGTTCGACCTCGACCGGAGCGTACAGGCGGTGGCGCGGTCGCCGGAGCAGGGCGGGCTGGGGCAGGCGGATGCGGCGACGATCCGCTTGACGGGGGTGTACCATAATCTGCTGCGTCGCTGGGCCGACGCGTGACGGCAACGGCGATCGAGCGCATCGGTGCGGGGGCATCGGCACAACAACAGCGGGGAAGCGGCAAGTGAACAAGCTCAAATGGCGGCGCACCTGGTTCCAGGTGCACAAATGGGTCGGGCTGCTGCTGGTCGCGCTGATCATCCCGATTTCGCTGACCGGCGCGGCGCTGGTTTGGCATGACGCGCTCGACCGGGTAGTAAACCCGGTACGCTACGCGGTGTCGGGGCAGACGCTGCTGCCGCTCGACCGCTACGTCGCCGCGGCGCGCGCGCGGATGGCACCGGGGGACCGCGTCGCCAATCTGGTGCTGCCCGAGGAAGGACACGGCCCGGTCACCGTGACGGTCGCGGGCGCGCCGAAACCCGGTGCCAGGCCGCAGCCCGGGCCGCCGCCGCGCACGATGATTTTCCTCGACCCGCCGAGCGCGCGCGTGCTGGACGTCGCCAGCAACCGTGGCGGGTTGGTGCGCACGCTGCACGTGCTGCACGGCAGCCTGATGGTGCCGGGCGTCGGGCGCAGCATCGTCGGTTGGATCGGTGTCGCGATGATGCTGTCGAGCTTTACCGGATTGTGGCTGTGGTGGCCGACCGTCGGGCGCTGGGCGCGGGGGTTGCGGTGGAAGCGGCATCGCAACACCGACACCAACCTGCATTACCTGACCGGTTTCTGGGTCGCGCTGCCGTTGTTCGTGCTGTCGCTGACGGGGGCGTGGATCAGCTTTCCGGCGTTCTTCGGCGCGCTGGTGGGTGAGGGCGGGCGCGGTCCCGGCGGTCCGGGTGGCGGTCGCGCCGCCATGATGCGCGCACGGCCGCTCGACCGCCCGGCGCTGCCGCTGGCGCAGGTTGTCGCGCGCGCCAAGCCGCTCGGCCTGGAGGCGCGGCTGCGCACGATCGTGTGGCCGACCGATCTCAAGTCCGACTGGACCGTGTCGTACGACACGCAGCCGATGCGCACGGTGACGGTGGCGGACGACAGCGGCGTCGCCGCGCCCGAGCGCGCGCGGGGTGGGTCGGGTGTCGCGCGCTGGATGCGGCGCATCCACGACGGCACCGACATGGGCTGGCTGTGGCAGGCGATCATCTTTGCCGGCGGCGTGATCCCCGCGCTGCTGGGTGTCACCGGCGTCATCATGTGGTGGCGCGCGCGCGGGTGGAAGGCGGACCTGGCGCGGCGGCAGGGCGCGCGGCGGAGCACGGTTGCGGCGGAGTAGGCGCGGCGGAGAAGGCAGGGCCTCGTCCGCGATGCGCGCGCAATCGCTTTCGCAATCGCTTCGCCGCCGCTATCGCGCGCAGCCATGACCGAACCCACCTTCACGCCGTCGCTCAAGGCCGAGACGCTGGTCGAGGCGCTGCCGTACCTGCAACGCTACGCCGGCAAGACGTTCGTGGTGAAATACGGCGGGCACGCAATGGGCGACGAACAGGCGCAGCGCGACTTCGCCGAGGACGTGGTGTTGCTGAAGGCGGTCGGCATCAACCCGGTGGTGGTCCACGGCGGCGGTCCGCAGATCGGATCGATGCTGAAGCGGTTGGGGGTCGAATCGCGCTTCGTCGACGGGCTGCGCGTCACCGACGCGGAAACCGCGCGGATCGCGGAAATGGTGCTGGCGGGATCGATCAACAAGGAGATCGTCAGCTGGATCGGGCGCGCGGGCGGGCGCGCGGTCGGCATCTCGGGCAAGGACGCGGGGCTGGTTCAAGCGGAAAAGGTCGGCAGCAGCCGCGACGCCGATCGCTTGCAGGGGATCGAGCGCCACGTCGATCTGGGCTTCGTCGGTGAGCCGGTGGCGGTCGATCGGCGCATCATCGACACGCTGTCGGCCGACGGGATCATTCCGGTGATCGCGCCGATCGGCATCGGGGCGGACGGTCACACCTACAATATCAACGCCGACACCATGGCGGGCGCGATCGCGGCGGCGCTGGGTGCGGCGCGCTTCTTCCTGCTGACCGATGTGGCGGGGGTGCTCGACAAGCAGGGCGACCTGCTGACCGATCTGAACCCCGCGCAGGTTCGCGCGCTGCGCGATGACGGCACGATCAGCGGCGGCATGATCCCGAAGCTGGAGACGTGCGTGGCCGCGGTGGAGGCGGGGGTCGACGCGGCGGTGGTGCTCGACGGGCGCATCCGCCACGCGATGCTGCTGGAGATATTCACCAAGCGCGGTGCGGGCACGCTGATCCGGCGGGGGGAGGGCTGAGCGGGCGTCTCCGGGTGGGAAGCCGCTTCTCGGACAGGGCATAAGGCCGCGGGATCCCGGATCGGGTTCGGAATGATGATGGAGGCGTGTTCACCCGATCCTAAGCACTTGATGCCAACCCCTGCGCAGGAAGCCGTCGTGGCGTGGGGGATGAGTGATGAAGCGTTTGTTGGTGATCGTGGCAGCGACCGCGGGTCTGTCGGCGACGCCGGCCGCCGCGCAATATGCGGTGCCGGAAGCGCCGACGAACAGCGGTCCGCGTATCGAGGTCAAGATCGGTTGGGACCGCCCGACGTTCGACAGTCTGCTGTCGGACGACGGCGTGACCTTTCGCGACAGCGGCAGCCAGGACGGTTTGGCCTACGGCGGCGAGCTCGGTTACGACCATCAGGTCAACGGCCTGGTATTTGGCCTTTACGCCGGCGTGGACGGATCCACGGTGAAGGAGTGCAGCGAGCTCTTCGGTGCCGATCGCTATTGCGAGAAGGTCGGCCGCAATTTTACGCTAGGCGCACGTGCGGGCGCGATGCTCGACGAGACCTTCATGCTCTACGGCAAAGTGGGATACTCGAACGGGCGCGTTCAGTACGACTACACCGATTATGAGAACATCCTGCTCGACAATGAAGGTGGCACCAATCGGGACGGTTACCACGTCGGTGGCGGTCTGCAGTTCAATCTGGGTCGGCGCATCTACAATCGCATCGACTACACCTATACCAACTACAAGAACTACGAAGTGCGCGAGCTGGGCAGCACGGAGCGTCTGGATACCGCGCGGCACCAGGTGACGTACGGGCTGGGTTACCGCTTCTGATCCGACCGGCGCGGCGGCCGCGGAACCACCCGGCCGCGCGCC
The DNA here is from genome assembly GCF_013328205.1 of Sphingomonas hominis. Lineage (GTDB taxonomy): Bacteria > Pseudomonadota > Alphaproteobacteria > Sphingomonadales > Sphingomonadaceae > Sphingomonas > Sphingomonas hominis. Next base: position 129,091 of record NZ_JABULH010000002.1, read on the forward strand.
GCGTAGGGCGTTTCGTTTCACGCCCGCATCGTCTAGAGCCGGCGTGACCCGTTCGGAGACGATTGCCCCGTGCTGACGCTGACCATCATCCAGATCCTGCAGGTTCTGCTCAACGTATTGTGGTGGGTGATCATCATCCAGTTCGTGCTGTCGATGCTGATCGTGTTCAACGTCATCAATACGTCGAGCCCGTTCATCCGCTCGCTCCACGACGGGCTCGACCGGCTGACCGAGCCGCTCTACCGCCCGATCCGCCGCATGTTGCCCAGCACTGGCGGCATCGACTTCGCGCCGATGATCGTACTGGTGGCGATGGCGATCCTTAACATCATCCTCAACAACGTGGGCGCGAGCTTGTTGTCGGGCGGTACCGCGATCTGAGGACTGGGGCGGGCTGTTGATCTCGTCGGGCGTCGCGGCCCTGGCGAAGGCGGCCGGCGCAGACTAAGGAAGCGCGCATGAGCGCACGGATCATCGACGGCAAGGAATTCGCGGGCAGGCTGCGCGCGCGCGTGGCGAAACAGGTCGATCGCGTGGTCGCGGCGTCGGGGCGCAAGCCCGGGCTCGCGGTGGTGTTGGTCGGTGAGGACCCCGCATCGTCGGTCTACGTCCGCAGCAAGGGCAAGGCGACGCTCGCCGCGGGGATGGAGAGCTTCGAGCACCGGCTGTCGGCGGACGTGGGCGAGGACGAGCTGATCGCGCTGGTCGACCGGTTGAACGCCGATCCAGCGGTCGACGGCATCTTGGTGCAGCTGCCGCTGCCGCGCCACATCGACGAGCGCCGCGTCATCACGCGGATCGACCCCGACAAGGACGTCGACGGTTTCCACCCGGTCAACGCCGGGCGGCTCGCGACCGGGCTGGAGGGGTTCGTGCCGTGCACGCCGCTCGGCTGCCTCATGCTGCTCAGGGATATACACCCGCACCTTGCCGGGTTGGAGGCGGTGGTGATCGGGCGGTCGAACATCGTCGGCAAGCCGATGGGGCAGTTGCTGCTCCAGGAAAGCTGCACCGTGACGATGACGCACAGCCGCACGCGTGACCTCGCCGCGCACGTGCGGCAGGCCGATATCGTCGTGGCGGCGGTCGGCATCCCCGGCTTCGTGAAGGCGGAGTGGATCAAGCCGGGCGCAAGCGTGATCGACGTCGGCATCAACCGCACCGATGCGGGCCTGGTCGGCGACGTCGACTCGGCGGCGGCCGAGGTCGCGGGCGCGATCACGCCGGTGCCGGGCGGGGTCGGGCCGATGACGATCGCGGTGCTGATGCGCAACACGTTGGTGTCCGCGGCGCGGCGCGAGGGCGTGACGCTGGACGACGATCTGTGAGCGGCCATCCCCGCGCGGGTGAGCGCGGCTGATGCTCGAGCTGTTCGTTTCCTCGTTCGTCACCTTCTTCGTGGTGATCGATCCGCCCGGCTGCGCGCCGATCTTCGCCGGGCTGACCGCGGGCGCGACTGCGGCGCACCGGCGCGCGATGGCGGTGCGCGCGGTGATCGTGTCGGCGATCATCCTGCTCGTCTTCGCGCTGGTCGGCGAGCCATTGCTCCACGGTCTCGGGATTGAGCTGGCGTCGTTCCGCATCGCGGGCGGGATCATGCTGTTCCTGATCGCGCTGGAGATGGTGTTCGAGAAGCGCACGCAGCGGCGCGAGGACCGCGCGGCGAAGGTTCAGGCGACATCGGAAGTGGAGGATGTGTCGATCTTCCCGATGGCGATGCCGATGATCGCCGGGCCGGGATCGATCGCGACCGTGATGCTGCTGATGGCGCGCAACAATGGGATCGAGCGCTCTCTGGTGGTGTTCGGCGCGCTGATGGCGAACTTGGCGCTGATGCTGGTCGCGCTGCTCGCGGCGGGGCCGTTGATGCGCGTCGTGGGGGCGAAGATCGAGGCGGTGGTGACGCGCATCCTCGGCGTGCTGCTCGCCGCGCTGGCGGTGCAGTTCGTGATCGACGGGGTGATGGAGCAGTTGCGCTAGCGGCAGAAGCTGGTGCGATCGTCCTCCAGGTGGAGGTGGTCGTGGTGCGCGGCGTTATAGTCGGGTGACAGCACGGTGCCGAAGCGGCGGCACGCCGAGGTGTGGATCGTCTGCAGGAATCGGCGCACGTCGGCGTCGGGCGAGTTCCAATCGCGCTGGATGCTGATGCGACGGCCGTCGTTCAACTCGAACGTGGCGACGTCGATCGCGTTGGCGACCGCGTGGCCCGAGCGGCGCGCGGGGCCACGCGTGCCGACGGTGTTGCGGCATGCGTAGCTGCCCATGCTGACGATGCGCGACAGTTCGGAGCCGAGAATCTGGTACGCGGCGGGCGCGACTCCGTTTCTAGCCCAAGCAGTGAAGGCACGCGCCTCGCCGCAGCGGATCGCGCCGAGGTTCGCGGTCGGCACGCCGATGTCGAGCAGCTTGACGGTGCCGGTCAGCGCGCAGCCCGGTCCCATATCACGGTCGGGTAGCGGCTGGAACGCGACACCCATCGCGCGCAGGTCGGCGAAGCAGCGCTGTGTCTCGCGTGCGCTGGGCGCATCGGTGATGCGCGGCGCGGTGGGGGGGCGCTCGATCCGGCCGCAGGCGGCGAGCGCGAGGAGCAACGCGACGGCGAGGGTGCGCGGGATCACGCGGCAGTCACCCGGTCAGGCGCGCGCTTGGTCGCGAGTGCCGGGCCCGGTTCGCGTGTCGGTACGAGCGCGCGGGCGCTAGCGACAAAGGGATCGAGCAGCGCGGCGCGCAGCCCGTGTGGATCGGGCGAGCCGTCATCGACGCCGAAGCGTCGCACCTCGCGCGCGGGTGCGGGCATCCAGAAGGTGCCGAACAGGTGATCGAACACCGCGAGCACGTCGCCCATGTTGCGGTTGTGGTGCCGCGCGTCGTCCGAATGATGGATCTGGTGGTGCGCGGGGGCGAGCAGCCAGCGGCCCCAGCGCGGACCGAAGGTGATCCACAAATGGCTGTGCTGAAGATGGGTCAGCAGCGTCACGGACACTATGACGATCAGGTTGGTGCCGCCGATCGCGAGCGGTGTCGCTGTGTGACCGAGCACGACCAGCAGCACCGCCTGTGTGGTCCCGAGGAACAACGCCAACAGGTTGACGAAGATGATCGTGTCGACGGGATGGACGCGGTAGTTGGTGAGCAGCGACAGGCTCTCGGCCTGATGGTGGACCTTGTGGAAGTGCCAGAGCCACGACACGCGGTGCTTCATCCAGTGGTCGAAGAAGTAGGTGAACTCGTAAACAACGAACAGCACCAGCGTGGCGACGATGATTGCGACCCAGCCGGGTAGCCACGGCTGGAGCGGCGTGCCGAGCCACGGCTGTACACTGGCGCGGACAACCTGGGCGCTGATCAGCGTCCAGCCGAGCGCGATACCGGTGATCGTGACGCCGGTCAGCGCGAACCAGGCGTCGGTGCGGCCCGACGCGGTCCCGAACAGCCGTCGCGGCAGCAGCACGCGTCGCAGCACCCGCCACGACACGCCGCGCCCGCGCCGCCGGTGCGCCACTGCGACTGCGAAGGCGGCGAGCGACAAAGCGAGCACGGGCACCGACATGGTGGAGCCGGGTGCGAGAAGCGTGGACGCGAGGCGCATCGCCGCCGCGCCCAAGAAGCTGGCGACGGCGTGCGCCAGCGCGCCGACGGCGTCGCCCGCGCGTGCGGTCCAATCGGCCAGCCATTGTGCGTCCACGTTCGCGCTGCTCCGTGTCGGGTTGAGGCTGCGGCCTAGCGCGCGCTTCCCTGCCGCCGCGTTAACGATCCGCGCGGCTGCGGCGGGATGGTGTCCAGGGTCGACCAATCGCGGACGCGCTGTGCAGATCGCGGATCGTTGATCCACGTCAATGGTTGACGCGCACCGCCATTTGCTTCAGCGCGGTCGACGGGCCACGCGGTCCCAACGCCGCGCGTGCTCTCTGTGAGGAGAGTTATACAGTGACTGATACGACTGCCGCTCCCGCCACGGGTGCGTCCCTCTCTGCTGCTGGCAAACCCGCCACCAAGCCGGCGCGTCCGCATTTCTCGTCCGGACCCTGCGCCAAGCCGCCGGGCTACGATCCCGCCAAACTCGCCACCGACGTGCTCGGGCGCTCGCACCGTTCCAAGCTCGGCAAGCAGCGGCTGCAATATTGCATCGACCTGATGCGCGAGCTGCTCCGCCTGCCCGACACGCATCGGATCGGCATCGTTCCCGGTTCTGACACTGGCGCGTACGAGATGGCGATGTGGACGATGCTGGGCGCGCGCCCGGTGACCGCACTCGCGTGGGAGAGTTTTGGCGAGGGCTGGGTGACCGACGCGGTCAAGCAGCTCAAGATCGATCCGACCGTAATCCGCGCCGATTACGGGCAATTGCCCGATCTCGCGCAGGTCGATTGGTCGAACGACGTATTGTTCACCTGGAACGGCACCACCAGCGGCGTGCGCGTGCCGAACGGCGACTGGATCGCCGACGACCGTGAAGGGCTGTCGTTCGCCGACGCCACCTCGGGCGTGTTCGCCTACGATCTGCCGTGGGACAAGATCGATGTGGCGACCTTCTCGTGGCAGAAGGTGCTGGGCGGCGAAGGCGCGCACGGCGTGCTGATCCTGGGGCCCCGCGCGGTCGAGCGGCTGGAAAGCTACACGCCGACGTGGCCGTTGCCCAAGGTGTTCCGCCTGGTGAGCAAGGGCAAGCTGTCTGAGGGCATCTTCAAGGGCGAGACGATCAACACGCCCTCGATGCTCGCTGTCGAGGACGCGATCTGGTCGCTCGAATGGGCGAAGTCGCTCGGCGAAGATGGGCTGATCGCGCGCTCCGATGCCAATGCCACCGCGCTCGACCGGATCGTGGCCGAGCGTGACTGGCTGGGGCACCTGGCCGAGGACGAGGCGTCGCGGTCGAAGACCAGCGTCTGCCTGACGGTCGCGGGCGCGGACGAGGCGCTGATCAAGAAAATGGCGTCGCTGCTCGAGGCGGAAGGCGCGGCGTACGACGTGGCGGGTTACCGCGATGCGCCGCCGGGACTGCGCATCTGGTGCGGTGCCACGGTGGATACCGCCGATATCGAGGCGCTCGGGCCGTGGCTCGACTGGGCTTACGCGCAGGCGCGCGCCTGATTTCTTCGTAAGCCCTCTCCCCTGTGGGGAGAGGGTTGGGTGAGGGGCTGTCCGAGGCGCTGTTCTCGGTGAGACACAAACCCCTCACCCCGACCCTCTCTCCGAAGGGGAGAGGGAGCCATTCACTCCCACACCGGAGCTTTCCCATGCCGAAGGTACTGATTTCCGACAAGATGGACCCGCGCGCGGCGCAGATCTTCCGTGAGCGCGGCGTCGAGGTGGACGAGATCACCGGCAAGACGCCCGATGAGCTGAAGGCGATCATCGGCGATTACGACGGGCTCGCGATCCGTTCCTCGACCAAGGTGACTGCCGACATCCTCGAGCACGCGACCAATCTGAAGGTCGTCGGTCGCGCCGGCATCGGCGTCGACAACGTCGACATTCCGGCGGCGTCCGCGAAGGGCGTGGTGGTGATGAACACGCCGTTCGGCAATTCGATCACCACCGCCGAGCACGCCATCGCGCTGATGTTCGCGCTGGCGCGGCAATTGCCCGAGGCGGACGCGTCGACGCAGGCGGGCAAGTGGGAGAAGAACCGCTTCATGGGGGTCGAGCTGACCTCCAAGACGCTGGGGCTGATCGGCGCAGGCAATATCGGCTCGATCGTTGCGGACCGCGCACGCGGGTTGAAGATGCGCGTGATTGCGTTCGATCCGTTCCTCACCCCCGAGCGCGCGGTCGAGATCGGCGTCGAGAAGGTGACGCTCGATGAGCTGCTTAGCAGAGCCGACTTCATCACGCTGCACACGCCGCTGACCGACCAGACGCGCAACATCCTGTCCGCCGAGAACATCGCCAAGACCAAGAAGGGCGTGCGGATCATCAACTGCGCGCGCGGCGGGCTGATCGACGAGGCGGCATTGAAGGATGCGCTCGATTCAGGCCAGGTCGCGGGCGCGGCGCTCGACGTGTTCGTCGAGGAGCCGGCAAAGGCGTCGCCGCTGTTCGGCACGCCCAATTTCGTCTCCACTCCGCACCTGGGCGCGTCGACGACCGAGGCGCAGGTCAACGTCGCGATCCAGGTGGCGGAGCAGATGGCCGACTACCTCGTCTCGGGCGGCGTCACCAACGCGCTCAACATGCCGAGCCTGTCGGCGGAGGAAGCACCCAAGTTGAAGCCGTATATGGCGCTGGCGGAGAAGCTCGGCAGCCTGGTCGGGCAGCTGTCGACCGGCGCGATCGACCGTATTTCGGTCCATACCGAGGGTGCGGCGGCCGAGCTCAACCAGAAGCCGATCACGAGCGCGGTGCTCGCCGGCTTCCTGCGCACGCAGACTGCGACCGTGAACATGGTCAATGCGCCGCTGCTCGCGCGCGACCGCGGCGTCGAGGTGCGCGAGATCAGGAGCGAGCGCGAGGGCGACTATCACACGCTGGTGCGCGTTTCGGTCCGCACCGCGGACGGCGAGCGCTCGGTCGTCGGAACGCTGTTCGGCGATGCTGCGCCGCGGCTGGTCGAGCTGTTCGGGATCAAGGTCGAGGCCGATCTGGCCGGGCCGATGCTCTACGTCGTCAACGAGGACGCACCGGGGTTCATCGGGCGGTTGGGTACCTTGCTGGGCGAGGCGGGGGTCAACATCGGGACCTTCCACTTGGGGCGGCGTCAGGCCGGCGGTGAGGCGGTGCTGCTGCTGTCGGTTGACGAGGCGGTCGAAGGGGACCTGCTCGGGCGCGTCAAGGCGCTGCCCGGGGTGAAAACCGCGATGGGGCTGACGTTCTGAGCTGATGTTTGTGAAGCCCTCTCCCCTGTGGGGAGAGGGTTGGGTGAGGGGTTGCGCCAGACGCTGCCCTCCGAAATGATCCTGTTGTGAAAACTGATCCCGTCCCTCGCGACCGCGCCCGTCGTCCGCGGCGCGAGATGACTGAGCCGGAACGGCGATTGTGGTCGGTTCTCCGTAACCGCCACCTGCACGGGGTCAAATTCTCTCGCCAAGTCGTCATTGGCAGCTACATCGCCGACTTCTGTGCGCGCGAACACGTCCTGATCGTGGAGGTTGACGGCGACACCCACGCAGGCGACGGAGCGCGTGACGAGCGACGGACGGCGTGGCTCGCTGCACAAGGCTATCGTGTGATCCGGTTCACCAACGCGGACGTGATGAGTAATCTGGAGGGCGTTCTTTACGCCATCGACGTGGCGCTTGGGGCGGCCCCTCACCCCAGCCCTCTCCCCGCAGGGGAGAGGGGGCAGATAGCATGACCGCGCTTCTTCCCGAGGGTTTGCGCGACCGGCTGCCGCCGCATGCCGATGCTGCCGCGGCGATCGAGGCGCGCGTGCTCGCCGCGGTCGGCCTGCACGGTTACGAGCGCGTCGATCCGCCGCTCGCCGAATATGCCGAGAGCCTCGCGACGCGGCTCAAGGACGGCGGATTGAACGACGCGGTGCGCTTCGTCGATCCGGTGTCGCAGCGCACGCTGGCGGTGCGGCCCGACCTGACTGCGCAGGTCGCGCGGATCGCAGCCACGCGGATGGCGCACCATCCGCGCCCGGTGCGCCTCAGCTACGCCGGCTCGATCCTGAAACTGCGCGGCGGGCAGTTGTCGCCCGCGCGCGAGCTGCGCCAGATCGGGGCCGAGCTGATCGGGCTCGACTCGGTCGCCGCCGCGCGCGAGGTCGTGACCGTTGCGGTCGAGGCGCTTGAAGCAGCGGGCGTGTCGGGCGTGTCGATCGACTTCACATTGCCCGACCTGGTTGACGCGCTCGCCGCCGGGGCGATGCCGGTTGCGGCCGAGCAGCTCGCATCCTTACGCGAGCGACTGGACGCAAAGGACGCGGGCAGCGTCGCGCAGATCGCACCCGCCTATCTGCCGCTGGTCGAGGCCGCTGGGCCGTTCGACCAGGCGCTGGCGCGGCTGCGCGCGTTCGACACCGCCGGCGTGCTGGCGTCGCGGCTCGACGGCCTGGCCGAGATCGCGCGTGCGGTCGACGGGCGCGTCGCGCTGACGCTCGACCCGACCGAGCGGCACGGTTTCGAATATCAGACCTGGCTCGGCTTCTCGCTGTTCGCGCGTGGCGCGGGTGCGGAGGTCGGACGCGGCGGCACTTATACGATCGTCCATGAGGGCGGCGCGGAAGAAGCCGCGACCGGCTTCTCGCTCTACGGTGACCGGCTGGCGAGCGAACCCGCGCCCGAGCGGCGGCGCCTGTTCCTGCCGCTCGGCACGCCGGCGACCGACGCGGCGCGGATGCGCGCGCACGGGTGGGTGACGGTCGCCGCGCTGGACGCGGGGGACACGTGCGCGGCGCAATTGTGCACGCATCGCTACGCGGACGGGGACGCGCAACCGGTATAGGCGTCCCTGCCGGACTCGTGCTCGTCGGCACGACCGTTCGGCTCGTGCGTTCCCGCAGCCATCGTCAGCAGACAGGGTGCGAGAGATGGGCAGGATGATCGACGGCGTGTGGCACGCCGGCAAGGTGACGGAGGACAGCGCGAAAGGCGCGTTCAAGCGGCAGGAATCAGGATTTCGCGACTGGGTGACCGCCGATGGTAGGCCGGGACCTGACGGGCAGGCCGCGCGACCGGCGGCGGCGGATCGTTACCATTTGTACGTCAGCCATGCCTGTCCATGGGCGCACCGGACGTTGATCGTCCGCGCGCTCAAGGGATTGGAGGCGATGATCCCGGTGTCCGTGGTGGACCCGGTGATGCTCGATGACGGCTGGACGTTCGAGACGACGCGTGGCGGCATGGGCGATCCGCTGCACGGCGCGGACTTCCTTTGGCAAACCTACGCCCGCGCGCGCGACGGTTATTCCGGCAAGGTCACCGTGCCGGTGCTGTGGGACCGCGAGACGGAGACGATCGTCAGCAACGAATCGGCGGAGATCATCCGCATGTTCAACACCGCCTTCGATCGGCTGGGCGCGGCGGACGGAGACTTCTACCCCGCCCAGTTGCGCACCGAGATCGATGCGATCAACGACGACGTGTACGACCGCGTCAACAATGGCGTGTACAAGGCCGGCTTCGCGACGACGCAGCAGGCTTACGAGGAGGCAGTGCGCGGCGTGTTCGCCGCGCTGGACATGCTGGAGGAGCGGCTGCGCGGGCGCGAGTGGCTGGTCGGCGACCGAATGACCGAGGCCGACATTCGCCTGTTCACGACCTTGGTCCGTTTCGACGCCGTGTACCACGGCCATTTCAAGTGCAACGTCCGACGGGTCCAGGATTACCCGGCGATCGAGGCATTGCTTGAGCGCATGCTGGCGATCCCCGCGGTGGCCGGCACCGTCCACCTGGATCACATCAAGACGCATTATTATGCCAGTCACCGCGACCTGAACCCGTGCGGGATCGTCCCGCTCGGCCCCGATCTGCCATGGGCGGGGCTTGTCGCCGGCGGTTGACCTGACCTCTCGGCGCGGCTACCGCGCGCCCGACAATTCGGAACCGTTCGCGCGCCGAGCCCTGTCGAAGGGTGCGCGGATTGTACGCGGCAGGCGGAGTTCTGTATCTCATGGCGAACGTAGCGGTGGTCGGCGCCCAATGGGGCGACGAGGGCAAGGGCAAGGTCGTCGACTGGCTGGCCGAGCGCGCCGACGTGGTCGTGCGCTTCCAGGGCGGGCACAATGCCGGTCACACGCTGGTGGTGGGCGAGAACGTCTACAAATTGTCGCTGCTGCCCTCGGGCATCGTGCGCGGCACGCCGTCGGTGATCGGCAATGGCGTGGTGCTCGATCCCTGGGCGCTGCGCGACGAGGTCGAGCGGCTGAGCGAGCAGGGGGTGCGCGCGACGCCCGATACGCTGCGTATCGCGGATACCTGCGCGCTGATCCTGCCGTTCCACCGCGATCTCGACGGTCTGCGCGAGGATGCGAGCGGCGCGGGCAAGATCGGCACCACGCGGCGCGGGATCGGGCCGGCGTATGAGGACAAGGTCGGCAGGCGGGCGCTGCGCGTCTGCGATCTGGCGCACCTCGATGATCTCGGGCCGCAGCTCGACCGATTGTGTGCGCACCACGACGCGCTGCGTGCCGGCTTCGGCGAAGCGCCGATCGACCGCGCGCGCCTGCTCGCCGACCTGCGCGAGATCGCCGATTTCGTGCTGTCGTTCGCCAAGCCGGTGTGGCGCGACCTGAACGAGGCGCGCAGTGCCGGTCGCCGCATCCTGTTCGAGGGTGCGCAGGGCGTACTGCTCGACGTCGATCACGGCACCTACCCCTACGTCACTTCGTCGAACACGATCGCGGGCACCGCGGCGGGTGGGTCAGGGCTGGGGCCAGCGGCGGTCGGCTTCGTGCTGGGGATCGCCAAGGCGTACACCACCCGCGTCGGATCGGGGCCGTTCCCGACCGAGCTCGACGATGAGACGGGCGAGCGGCTCGGCACGCGCGGGCGCGAGTTCGGTACGGTGACGGGGCGCAAGCGTCGCTGCGGCTGGTTCGACGCGGTGCTGGTGCGCCAGTCGGCGGCGGTCAGCGGGATCACCGGAATCGCACTGACCAAGCTCGACGTGCTCGACGGGTTCGAGACGATCAGCATCTGTACCGGCTATCGCCTGCGCGGGGCTGAACTCGATTATTACCCCGCCCACGCCAAGGATCAGGCCGAGGTAGAGCCGATCTACGAGGTTATGGAGGGCTGGGAAGGGTCGACCGCGGGAGCGCGGAGCTGGGCCGATCTGCCGGCGCAAGCGATCAAGTACATCCGCCGTGTCGAGGAGCTTATCCGTTGTCCGGTGGCGCTGGTATCGACCAGCCCGGAACGCGAAGACACGATCCTGGTGCGCGATCCGTTCGCCGACTGAGCACTGCGCAACGGCTGAATAGGCAAAGGCCCGGGTGTGAACCCGGGCCTTCGTCGTTTCGGCGCTGATCGAGGATCAGAAACGCGGCGGCGTGGTGCCGGTCGTCGACCCCATCGTCCCGTTCGGCGTCATCGTGCTCGAGTTCGGCGTCATGGTGCTCGGCGTGGTCGAACGGGTGCGTGAGCGCGTACGCGACTGCGACCGGGACGAACGCGTGGTGCTGGTCGACGGCGTGCTCATCGTCGAGTCGGTCGTGGTGGTCGTCGACGTGCTGGGCGTCGTCTGATCCATCGTCCCCATCGTGCCGGTGGTGGAGCCCATGGTGCCCGTGGTCGAACCCATCGTACCGGTCGTGCTGCCCATGGTGCCGGTGGTCGAACCCATCCCGGTGCCGGTCGAGCCGCCGGTGGTCTGTGCCGAGGCAATGGCGGGAAGCGCGAGTGCTGCGGCGGCAATCGAAATCATGATACGCATGTGAGTCTCTCCTGTGAATTACCGCCACTAACGGCGTGCTCACCAAGACGTTCCCAGCGGATGTACGATTGCGAGCGGCAGGAGTTAGCGCATCATCACCGCATTTGTACCAGTTATACTAGATAATCTACTTGGATGGTGCGCTGTCAGCCTTGCCGATATTAAGTCGATCATGCACCGCGCTCGTCGAGCATTACCCTGCCGAAACGATTATCCACATTGCGCGCGGTGCAGCAGTGCCTGATCGGCGAGGACGAGCGCGACCATCGCCTCGACCACCGGCACGCCGCGGATGCCGACGCAGGGATCGTGGCGACCGCGCGTCGCGATCTCGGCCGCGGCGCCGTCGCGCGTGATCGTCTCGACCGGGGTTAGGATCGAGCTGGTCGGCTTGAACGCGACGCGCAACCGGATCGGCTGCCCGGTCGCGATCCCGCCCGCGATACCGCCGGCATGGTTGGCGAGGAACGCGGGGCCATTCGCGCCCGGTCGCATTCGGTCGGCATTCTCCTCGCCCGACAATGCGGCAGCGGCGAAGCCGTCACCGATCTCGACACCCTTGACCGCGTTGATCGACATGGCGGCGGCGGCTAGTTCGCTGTCGAGTTTGGCATAGAGCGGCGCGCCCCAGCCGGCGGGGACGCCAGTCGCCTCGCACGCCACCACCGCGCCGAGCGACGAGCCTGCCTTGCGCGCGGCATCGACCTTTTCCTCCCAGCGTGCCGCGGCGGCGGCGTCGGGGCAGAAGAACGGGTTGGCGTCGATTTGCGCGTCGTCGAAATTGGCCGGATCGATCGTGTCGTCGCCTATCGCCTCGACCCAGGCGCGGATGCGAACCTGCGGCACGACCAGTCGCGCGACCGCGCCGGCGGCGACGCGCGACGCGGTCTCGCGCGCCGACGAGCGCCCGCCGCCGCGATAGTCGCGAAATCCATATTTGGCGTCATAGGCGTAATCGGCGTGGCCGGGGCGGTACGCCTGCGCGACCTCCGAATAATCCTTCGAACGTTGGTCGACGTTCTCGATCATCAGGCTGATCGGCGTACCAGTGGTGCGGCCGTCGAACACGCCCGACAGGATGCGTACCTGGTCGGGCTCACGCCGCTGCGTCGTGAAGCGCGAGGTGCCGGGTCGGCGGCGGTCGAGCCACGGCTGGATCGCGGCCTCATCGAGCGCGATGCCCGGCGGACAACCGTCGACCACCGCGCCGATCGCGGGTCCGTGGCTCTCGCCCCAGGTGGTGAAGCGGAACACGCGGCCGAAGGTATTGTAGCTCATGTGTCGGACAGTTTCGCGAAGGCGGGCGCGTGATGCGCGTGCTCGCGCACCCCGCACGGCATCAATCCGCCCTGGAGCGGCAGCGCCAGCAGGTAGTCGCCCGCGTAGGGAGAGTCGAAGTTGCGTGCGAAATCGGCGTCGAACCCGAAGCGGGCGTAGAAGGCGGGCTCACCCAGCGCGAAGCAGAGCACCACGCCTTCCTGCTCCAGCCGGTCGATGCCGGCCTGGACCAAGGCCTCGGCCACGCCCTGGTCGCGGTAGGCGGGTGCAACCGCGATGGGAGCGAGTGCCACGGCCGAGATCGGCTTGCCCGCGACGCTCACGTCCATGCGGCTGAATGCGATGGTGCCGACCAGCGCGTCCGTTTCCTCGTCGCGTGCGGCGAACATCAGCACCATGTCGCCGGTGATGCACAGGTCACGGACGAGATTGGCTTCTCCCGGGCGTGCGAAGCTGGTGCGCAGCAGCGCGTCGATCGCGGCGACGTCGTGGCCGGTCGCGGGCCGGATCGCAATCACGCGCGCTCGCTCGCGCGTGTCAGCCGCTTGATCTCACCGCGGGGGCGGAAGCGCAGCGCCGACCAGTCGTCGTCGAGCGCCACTTGCGTGACAGCGAGGAAGTCGGCCGCGGCTAGCGGCTCCCATCCCGTATCGCGCGAGATGTCGCTGGCGTGCGCGCCCGAACGTTTAGGGTAGGCGAACCAAAGCCGGTGGCCCGGTGTGAAACGGGTGAGCGTTGCCGGGATCGCGGCTGCGGCGCCAGCACGGTCGCGTACGAACACCAGCGTCGCGTCAGCATCCGGCGTGTCGCCCGCAGGGAGCACGCTCTCGAGTGCGGGCGGCGCGTCCACGCACACGAGCGTGTCGCCCGGCTTCACGCCGAGCTTGTCGAGAATGCCGCGTGCGCTCACGCCAGCGCGATGTCGGGCGCGTCCTCGGCCTTCATGCCGATGACGTTGTAGCCGGCATCGACGTGGTGGATCTCGCCGGTCACGCCCGACGCGAGATCGGACAGCAGGTACAGTCCTGCGCCGCCGACGTCGTCGATCGTCACGTTGCGACGTAAGGGCGAGTTCAACTCATTCCATTTCAGGATGTAGCGGAAATCGCCGATCCCGCTCGCTGCCAGTGTCTTGATCGGCCCTGCGGATATCGCGTTGACGCGGATGTTCTCCGGCCCCAGGTCCATCGCAAGATATTTGACACTAGTTTCCAGCGCGGCCTTCGCGACGCCCATCACGTTATAGTGCGGCACGACCTTTTCCGCGCCGTAATAGCTGAGCGTCAGCAGGCTGCCGCCCTCCGGCATCATCGCGCGCGCGCGCTTCGCCACCGCGACGAAGCTGTAGGCCGACACGTTCATCGTCAGCAGAAAATTGTCGAGGCTGGTATCGACATACTTGCCGCGCAGCTCGTTCTTGTCGGAGAAACTGATCGCGTGGACGACGAAGTCGATCGTCGGCCAGTCGGCGGCGAGCGTGTCGAACGCCGCGTCGAGCCGCGCCATGTCGGACACGTCGCAGTCGATCAGCTTGGTCGAGCCGAGCTGCTCGGCGAGCGGGCGCACGCGCTTTTCCAGCGACTCACCCTGATAGGAGAAAGCGAGTTCGGCACCCGCTTCGCTCAACTGCTTGGCGATACCCCATGCGAGCGACCGATCGTTGGCGAGCCCCATGATCAGCCCGCGCTTGCCCGCCATCAATCCATTCACGCCGTCGCCGTCCCTGCTACATTCTGTGTCTTCACCCCCTCTACTACCGCTTCGGGTGGCTCCGCCAGTGCCGCGTTCAGATGCGCGCCGAACACGAGGCCGAGCCCGATGAGGTAGAAGAACAACAGCATGACGACGACGCCCGCCAGGCTGCCGTAGGTCAGGTCGTAGCCGCCGAGGTTCGACAAGGCCCAAGGGAGGCCCGCGGTCATGCTGACCCACCAGATCGCGGTGAACAGCGCGCCCGGCCATTTGCGATCGCTGGTGTGGCGATATTTGCCCGGTGTGACCGAGTAGAACAGCATGTAGAGCGCGCCGAACATGATCGCGGCGGGAACGAACCGCGCGAGGCCGAGCCAGCCCGCCACGTTCTGCGCGAACGGTAGCAGTCGGTAGATGAACTGCTCCGCTGCGGTCAGCAGGCCTTGTACGAAGAACGACACGAGTGCCACGAACACCGAGGCGACGATCGCGAGGCTCAAGCCCAGCCGCGCGCGCCACAGCGATTGCGTCGCGCGCGTGCCATAGGCGCGGCGGAAGATGTCGCGGATCGTTTCCACGAAGCTGCCGACGGTCCACAAGCCGACCAGCGCGCCCAGCCACAGGAGCGAACCAGTGCGCGCCTGAAGAACGTCGGCGATCGGCTTGCGCAGCAACTCCGCCGATTCGCCCGGCAGCACCGACAGGAAGCTCGCCACCGCGCGCTGCGTTTCCGCGCTCTGCCCGACGAGCGAGAGCACGGCGGCTGCGACGATAAAGAACGGGAACAGCGTCATCAGCGCGAGATAGGCAAGGTTGCCCGCGTGGATGAACCCGTCGTTATAGACGCCGATCGAGGCGCGCTTCAGCACCTCGAAGAAGACGCTGCCGGGCTTTACCCGCGCATATTCCTTCGACACGACGGCGCGGGCGCGACCGTGCGCGTGGTGCCGCGCGCGATCCTCGGGCGTCAGCGCCGGTGGGGCTTCGATCTCGCTCACGCTCGCTCAGACGCCCATCGCGTCGCGCGGGTTCCGCTCGTCACCCGGCCAATCGGCGACGAACGCCTTCAACGCGGCATCGTCCGCCGGCACGTCGACCATCAGCGTGACCAACTGATCGCCGCGTCCGCCGCCCTTCTTGTGGAAGCCCTT
This sequence comes from Sphingomonas hominis, assembly GCF_013328205.1. Lineage (GTDB taxonomy): Bacteria > Pseudomonadota > Alphaproteobacteria > Sphingomonadales > Sphingomonadaceae > Sphingomonas > Sphingomonas hominis. The sequence continues at coordinate 144,531 of NZ_JABULH010000002.1, forward strand.
GCCCTTCAGGCGCAGCACCTTGCCGCTCGACGCGCCGGGCGCGATCGTCAGCATGACCGGCTTCTCAACCGTCGGCGCCTTGACCGAACCGCCCAGCACCGCTTCCTTGAGCGAGATCGGCAGGTCGACCCGCACGTCATCGCCGTCGCGGGTGAAGAAACGATGCGGCACCACTTCGATCGTGACGAGCGCGTCGCCGGCGCCGCCCGGACCCGGCTCGCCCTTGCCCGACAGCCGCATCTGCGTGCCGTCCTCGACCCCCGCAGGCAGTTTCAGGTCGATCGTCTTGCCATCACCCAGCGTGATCCGCTGCGGTGCGAGTGCGGCCGCGTCGATGAAGGGCACGCGCAGGCGATAGGTGACGTTGGCACCCTTCGCGCGCGGCTGCTGGCGTCGGCCGAAGCCGCTGGCGAACCCGCCGCCGCCCGCCTGGCGTCCGCCGAACAGTCCTTCGAAGATGTCGGACATGTCCGCGCCTTCGCCGCCGAAGTCGAACTGCTGCCCCTGGAAGCCACCTCGCCCACCGGGGCGCGGACCACCGCCGCCGCCGAAGCCGAATGGGGCGGCCGGGTTGCCGTCGCCGTCGATCTCGCCGCGGTCGAAACGCGCGCGCTTGTCCTTGTCGGTCAGCAGGTCGTAGGCACCGGTCACCTGGCTGAACCGCTCGGACGCCTTGGGATTGTCCTTGTTGCGGTCGGGATGCAGCTCTTTCGCGAGCTTGCGATATGCTTTCTTGATGTCGGCCTCGGACGCGCCCCGCGCGACGCCCAAGGTCTGGTACGGATCGGCCATTGATTCCCCGTTGAGTGTGTTACCCGACTATGTGGGGCAGGTTGTGGGTGAGTGCAATCGGCGCGCTCATGCGGGCACCTCCTGCGGCGCGACGTCGACGCTGACCTCCATCGATTGCGCGCCCGAGCCGAGCACCACGCCGTCGACTGGCGCAATCTCGGCATAGTCGCGCCCGATTGCGACGATCACGTGGTCGCCCGCCATCCAGATGCCGTTGGTGGGATCGACGCCGACCCAGCCGTGATAGGGGCCGCACCACAGCAGGACCCAGGCGTGCGTCGCGTCGGCGCCGACCAGCCGTTCCTGACCGGGCGGCGGGATGGTGCGGATATAGCCCGAGGCGTAGGCGGCGGGCAGCCCGGCGGCGCGCAGGCCGGTGATCATGATCTGCGCGAAATCCTGGCACACGCCGCGGCGTTTGGCGAATGCCTCGTGCGGGGGCGTGTCGACCATCGTCGCGGTGCCGTCGAACACGAAATCGCGCTGGATTCGCTGCGCCAGCGCGATCGCTGCCTCCAGGCAGTTGCGGGACGGATCGAGGTCGGGCGCGCAATAATCGGCGATGTCGCGGTCGAGCGGGATGAGCGGCGAGGGGAAGAGGTAATTGGCGGGACTCGCCGCCGACAGGTCGTTCGACGCGCGCGCCCAGGCGGCAATCTCGGCGAGTGTTGGATCGGCCTCGCTCGGCACCGGGATCAGCCGGTCGACGCGGATGCGCGCCATCGACTCGATCGTCAGCCGGCGCACCGGCTGGTCGACCACCAGCCGCGTGACGTTGGCGAGCCCGGCTTCGGCAACCGCGGGCGCGGTACGGCCAAGCGGGCTGACGCGTAGTTCGTAATCCTCGACGCTCTGCCCCGGCCAGTCGATTGGTTTGAGGCGGAGGTTGCAGCGCGCGAACTTGACCGCGTTGCCGTAGTCGAAGCGCGTGACGTGGACGATGTCGTAGATCATGCCGCCTCACTCACGCGAGCGTCAGCCCGCTGGCGCGCAGTGGCTCTGCGCCTTGCAGGAAATAGCGGCGCGCGACCGCGTCGGAGATGCGCCACAGCCGCCGCTCGACCTCGTTCAGCGTGTCGGTGTCGAGCGTCGCGGCGCGCGCGGTGGAGACCAGCGCCTTCAGCTCGATGGCCTCGACCTGCTGCGGCTCGGCCATGCCGTCGTCGCCGAGCACCGGCAGCGCCGCCAGATGCTCGCCGATCGCCTCGACCTGGAAGGCGAGGCTTCGCGGGTTGCCGGGGTCGAGCAGGGTCAGGTCGATCGCGGGCACGCGCGCGATGCCGGTCAAATAGCGTTGGCGATAGCTGATCTGGCTGTTGCCAAGGTCGAGCAGCGTCGACACGTCGTCCTGCCCGGCGCCCGCCATGCCGAACGCGCGGCTTGCGCGCACGATCGCGCCCGCGCGCTCGACGCGGCGGCCGAGGTCGTGGAAGCGCCACGAGGCGGTGCGCCCCATATGCTCGGCTGACAGCCCCGCGATCGCGGCGTAACGACGCTGGAGCGAGCCCGCGCGGTCGAGCATGCCGCGGTGCGACGGGAACGGCGCGTCGAGCAACCGCACCATGTCGGCGGATAGCCGGTCGCGGCACCCGCCGGCGATGCGGTTGGTGTGGCCGTTGATTGCGTACACCGACTGCCACTCGCGCGCCTCCATCGCGGTGCGCGCGAATTGCGTCAGGTCGGCGCGGCGCAGCGAGGGCGGGGCAGGGGCGGCCCCGCTGGCGACGATCTCGCTGACCAATCGCGCCACCGTCCCGGCGCTCAATGCCGCGCCCGCGTCGGCGTCGATCGAATTGCCCAGCATCACGCGGATCGCGGTCAGCAATGCCTCGCCGCGTTCCAGATAGCGGCCGAGCCAGAAGAAATTGTCGGCGACGCGGCTGGGCAAGGTGCCGGGGTTACGGCGGATCTGGTGCGTGTCGGCGGCGGGCAGCAGCGACACGGGCGCGACCGGTTCGGGGCCGTGGACGCAGACGTCGGCCGACCACATGCCCTCGCCCATCACCGCGGCGCGGTCGTCGGCATGTTCGCCGATGCGCGCGAAGCCGCCTGGCATCACCTGCCAGCGACCCGCGCCGTCGCGCGCGGCGAACACGCGCAGGGTGAAGGGCCGCGCGACGAGCTGGTCGCCGACGACGACCGGCATGGTGGACAGGCGCACCACCTCTTGCCCGACATAATCCTGCGGGCGGCGGTCAAGGTCGGCGAGGAAGCGCGCGCGTTGCGCCGGATCGAGGTCCGCGCCCGCGATCGTGCGCTCGCCAGGCAGGCCGAGCGTCGCCGCGCCGAAGGCGGACGCCAGCAGCATCGAGTTCAGCTCGCCCTCGACGTGCGTGCGTTCGGCGGGCTGCCCGCACCACCAGGTCGCGATCTGCGGCAGGCGAAGCTCGTCGCCGGTCAGCCGCGTGCAGAGTTGCGGCAGGAACGCGCCGAGCGCCGCGCTTTCCAGCACGCCCGCGCCCGGCGCATTGGCGAGCACGACGTTGTTCGCGGCATAAGCGTCGATCAGCCCCGGCACACCGATGCGCGAATGGCTGTCGAACGCGAGCGGATCGAGCAGCCGCGGGTCGACCCGGCGCCACAAGGCGTCGATGCGTTTCAGCCCGCCGATGGTGCGGACATAGACCTTGTCCTCCAGCGCGGCGAGGTCGTCGCCTTCGACCAGCAAGAGCCCGAGATAGCGCGCGAGATGCGCCTGTTCGGGGTAGCTGACGTTGTAGCGTCCGGGCGTCAGCAGCCCGATGCGGGGATCGCTGCGCTCGCACGCGGCGGCGAGCCCTTCGCGAAAGGCGGCGAAGAAGGGGGCATGGCGGCGCACGTTCAACCGGGCCTGCAATCCGCCGAGCGTACGGCTGACCGCTAGCCGGTTCTCCAGCGCGTAACCCGCGCCGGTCGGCATGCGCAGGTGATCGCCCAGCACGCGCCACTCGCCCGACGGGCCGCGACCCAGCTCGACGGCGACGAAGTGCAGGTGGTGCCCGCCAGGTGGTGTCAGCCCGACCAGCGGGCGCATGAAGTGTGGGCTGCCGGTGACCACGGCGGCGGGCAGGTGACCGCGCGCAACGAGCGTGCCTGGCCCGTACAGGTCGCCCAGGATCAACTCCAGCAGCTCGGCGCGCTGTGTTACCCCGCGCTCGATGTGCCGCCACTCGTCGGTATCGATCAGCATCGGAACCGGCGACAGCGGCCACGCGCGCTCGTTCGCCTCGCCGATGACGCGGAAGCCGGTGCCGATGTCGATCGAGTGGCGCTGCACCCGCTCGCGCGCGTGGCCGAGATCGTCGCCGGCGATCCCGGCGAGTTCCTCCAGCATCGCGGTCCACGACAGGTCGCCCGACGCGCACAGCACGTCCGCGCCGCGCACGGTGGCGCAGTAATCCTCCACCCAGCGGCGCGCGTGGGTGCCGGCGTCGAACAAGGCGGGTTGTGTCGCCAACGCTTTCCCCAACGCAGGCCCGGATGCCCGCGCGCCCGGGTCTAGGTCATGCGCGCGGCCAACACAAAGGGAAAGCGGGTGCCGGGGTTGGCGGCCGAGACAATGGTTGCGGCTCCGCGTGTTCGGCGCGAAAGACGGGCGATGGTGGCGAGAGCGAGCGGTCGAGCACGTTGGGCAGGCGCATGAGGCAGGGCCACGTCGACCTCGCGCCCCTGGCTCCGCTAGCGAATGAGGTACGCGACGCGGTCTCGCCGAACGTGGACGTGATCGCCGCGCCGCGGGTGCGCGCGATGCCGCAGACCACTGCCTGCATGAACGTCGCGGCAATCGTCGCGGACGAGGGCGGGGCGGCGCGCTATGGCTGGATGGCGCTGTTGTGGCCCGATCGTTTCGTTGAACTGGTGTTTCACGCTTTCTGGGAGCGCGATGGGGAGTACCGCGACGTGACGGCGGCACCGCATCCCGGCTGCGGTGCGTCGACCACGCTGATCCCCGAACCGCGCTTCACGCCGCCCGCCGATATCCGCCTGACCGCGGTCGCGCCCAGTTTCATGCCGCTGTCGCCCGCCGCGATCGACGAGCAATATTTCGCGGTGTCGATGCGCTTCGCCGGCGTGCAGGAACGCTTGTTCGCGCTGGTGGAAGAAGGGCGTGCGGCGCTGGTCGGCGACGGGTTCGACGGCCGCGTCGGCGTTCACGCGCACGACGATGATGCACGCACCAGCATCGCGCGGCTCGCCGCCGAGCAGGCGACGATCCAGGAGGCGAAGGCGCGGCTGCTGCGCGCGATGCGGCGCGGGCGGACCGACCGCGTCGTGCCCGCGCCCGCCGACGCGTGCTGGTGCGGGTCGGGCGCGGCGTTCGCGGGGTGCTGCGGCGCCTGATCAGGCGGCGCGCTCGCCCGCGACCTGTGCCTGGGGGATGATCGTCGTCTCGGCCTGGAAGCCCAGCGTCGCGCGGCCGTGGACCGGACCGGCGATATCGGCGACGAGGTACAAGGGCCGCCGCTTCGCCTCAATGTAGAGCCGGCCGAGATACTCGCCGATCATGCCTAGCACGAACATCTGGATCGAACTCAGCACCACGACGACGAGCATGGTCGAGGTCCAACCCTGCACGCGGTCGCCGGCGAAATAGCCCCAGGCGATGTAGAACAGCAGCAAGAGCGACACGCCTGCGAGCACGACGGACAGATGGCTCGCCCAGCGCAAGGGAGCGGTGGAGAAGCCGGTCACCGCGTCGAGTGCCAGGCGCACCATCTTGCCGAGCGGGTAGTTGGTCTCGCCCGCGTGACGCTCGGCGCGGTCGTAGGGGAAGGGCACCTGGCGGAAGCCGACCCAGGCGACCATGCCGCGGATGAAGCGCGCCTGTTCGGGGAGCGACAGGAGCGCGTCGAGCGCCCGCCTGGTCATCAGGCGGAAGTCGCCGGTGTCGAGCGGGATCGGCGTGTCGGTGACGCGGTCGAGCACGCGGTAGAAGGCGGCGGCGGTCGCGCGCTTGAACATCGTCTCGCCCTGTCGCTTGCGCCGCACCGCGTAGACGACGTCGGCACCCTCACGCGCCATCATCTCGCACATGTCGCCGAGTAGTTCGGGCGGATCCTGCAGGTCGGCGTCGATGATCAGGATATACTGGCCCGCACACAGGTCGAGCCCGGCGGTCAGTGCCAGCTGGTGGCCGTGGTTGCGCGACAGGTTGATCGCGACGACGTGCGCGTCCTCGCTCGCCAACCGCTGCATCGCCGCCCAACTGCCGTCGCGCGAGCCGTCGTTGACCAGCACGATCTCATGGTCGTCGCCCACCACGCCGCGCACCGCCGCCGACACGCGCGCGTGGAGCAGCGGCAAAGTCGCCTCCTCGTTGAAACAAGGAATGACGACGGAGATCGCGGGGCGTTGGACGGGCGTGGCAGGCATGGCTGCGGGGTAAAGCACTGATGCGGTGAAGGCAAAGGGCGAGCGGATGCGATCCGCCGCGTCGCACACCCGCCCAGTCGCTACACGCTTCCGGCCAATGTTTTCCAATAGTGGATCGCAACCCCGCTATCGCCGTATCGGCGAAATGAAGCAGGTCCCAGGTCCAGAATAACGACCAAGTATCCGACGCTATCCGTCAGCCGGCGACGACCAGCTTGACCAGCATCCCCGGCGTCAGCCGCGCGTCGTCGTCCAACCCGTTCAAGGTCAGGAACCGCTCACGCTGGTAGTTGGAATAGGCCATCTGCCGCGCCAGCGTGTCGACCGTGTCGCCCGCCTTGACCGTCGCGATGCGGATGCGCTTGCCCTTGATCGCCGCCGCCTCGCTGGCGGACAGGGGCGCGACGCTCTCGACCAACGGTGCAAAGCCGCCCACGCCGGCGCCGCGCTGCGTGATCAAAGTGAAACTGTAGGTAGCGGACGGGAACCGATAGGCAACAATCGTCGCGTCAACCGCGCGGCCGTTCGCCGAGGCGCCGACCGTTGAATAAGCGAACGGGACGCCACCCGCGCTGCCGGTGCGGACCTCGCCCGCCGATGATGCACCCAGACTGCTGAAACGCTGCGTGATGAAGCCCGACAGGTCGCTGGTCGCGGGCGCGGCGCGGAACTGCGCCTGGCCGGCCGTGCCGGTGACGGTGACCGCGTCGGTGCCGTTGGCGATCTGGTAGCCAGCAGGCGCGGTGAAGCGGACGCGCATCGCAGGATGGCGGAACGTCTGTCCGTCGATCACGCCCTGCGCGGGATCGTCGTCGTAGCGCAGGCCGTCGAGCCGGCGGAGGAACGCGGTGTCCTGCGTCGGTGCGGCGTCGGGCTTGCCCGTCGCCTGCGCCAGTGCGCGCGCGCGGCGGATGCGGTCGGCACCATTGGGGTGGGTCGACGCCCAGCTCGGCACCGCATTGGCGTCGCGCCCGGCGATCTGCGCCTGGAGGCCGGTCGAATCGTTCAACTGCGCCAGCATGTCGGCGGCGGCATAGGGCGTGTAACCCGCAGCGGTGATGTAGCGGACGCCCAACCCGTCGGCGGCATATTCCTGATCGCGGCCGTACTTCAGCGTGTAGAGCCCTGCCGCCTGTCGCGCGCCCGCGCCGAGCAACTGCCCGATCGCGCCATTGCCCGCGACCGCGCCGACGACGCCCGACAACAGCCCGCCGATCGACGAGGTGCGGTTGCGCGCCGCCGAGTGGCGCGCGGCGACGTGGCCGACCTCATGCCCCATCACTGAGGCGAGTTCGGCTTCCGAGTTCATCAGTGCCATCAATTGCCGCGTCACGTAGACGTAGCCGCCGGGGATCGCGAAAGCGTTCTCGATCGGCGAGTTGAGCAGCGCCACGGTGAAATCGTTCTGCGCGTTCGACAGGCCGGACTGCACCGCGACGCGCTTGCCGACCTGCTCGACATAGGTGGCCTGCGGGCCGTCATATTTGCCGCCGAACTCGGCGAGCAATTGCGGGTTGGCCTGCGCGCCCTGCGAACGCTCGCTCGCGGAGATTGCGCGGACGCTGCCCGACTGGGCAGCGGCTGGGGCCGCGCAGGTGACGAGCGCGGTGGCGGCAAGCAGATAACGCATAACATTCCTCCCGATCCGGTCAGAATGCAGGAGGGCGGCGAAGGGTTGCAAGCAGGCGCGGGTATGCTCGCGCCTGCCCGGAGTTGGTCGAGCGTCGGTCGGGCGTCGGTCAAGCGACCGAGCGCGCGCGCTCCTCGACGATCCGCTCCAACATCGATAGCGGCATCGCGCCCGACTCGAGCACGTCGTGGAAATGCTTGATGTCGAACTTCGCGCCCGAGATCTTCTTGGCATTGTCGCGCGCGCGCAGCCACGCGGCGTGGCCGATCTTGTAGGAACATGCTTGTCCCGGCGAGACGCAGTAACGCTCGACCTCGCGCTGCGAGCGCCCGCGAGCGAACCCGACCGTGTTGACGAAATAGTCAGTCGCCTGCGCGTGGGTCCAACGCTTCGTATGGATGCCGGTGTCGGCCACCAGCCGCGCGGCGCGGAACAGGAAGCTTTGCAGATAACCGGCGCGCTCGACCGGCGTCGCGTAGCCGCCGATCTCGTCGGCGAGCTGCTCGGCGTAGAGCGCCCAGCCTTCGAGATAGGCGTTGAAGAAGGCGATCTTGCGCAACGGGTGCGTCGGCGCGCGCTGCGCGGTCGAGATCTGCAGGTGATGCCCCGGCACGCCCTCGTGATAGGTCAGGCTCGGCAGCGTGTACTTGGGCCAGTCGCCGACGCCTTTCAGGTTGATCCAGTAGATCGCAGGCCGCGATCCGTCGAGCGGGGCGCGAAAGTAGTAGCCGTTGGGTGCACCGTCCTGGATCGACGGATCGACGCGCTTGATCTCGAGCGGCGCGGTGGGCGGATTGCTGAACACGCGCGGCAGCCTTGCCTGCATCGCGGCATTGCTCTGGTTCAGGCTGGCGAGCAGCGCGGCGCGCCCGGCGTCGCTGTCGGGGTAGAGCTGCGCCGGCGACTTGTTGAGCTGGTCGAGCCGCGCACCGACGCTGCCTTTGGTCAGTCCCTGACCCTTCAGGATCGCGTCGAGCTGCGCGGTCAGATCGGCGACCTGCTCCAGCCCCATGCGATGCACCTCGTCCGGGCTGAGCGTCGTGGTGGTCGATTGTGCGAGCGCGGCGGCGTAGAGCGCGTCGCCGCCGGGGATCGCCCACACGCCCGCGTCCGAGCGCGCGGTGCGGCGCAGCTCCTTCACCAGCGCGATCTGCCGGTCGAGTGCCGGGTAGACCTGCGCCTCGACGATCTTGGTCGCGCGCGCCTGCCAGTCGCCGGGCAGGTTCGCCGCCTTGGCGCGGATGACCAGCGACTGGACCAGCCCGCTCTGTGCCGCCGGCGCCCCGCGCAGCTTGGCCATCTGTCCCAAGGTCAGATCGAGCGAGAAGTCGGGCGCGACGCGGCCCTTCGCTGCCTCCTGCCGCTGTACCGCACTCTCGTTGTCGAGCTGGCGTTCCATCAACCCGAGGCGGTCGAGATACGCCTCAGCATCGTCGGCGGTCTTGACCGGGTGGGTCGAGGCGAGGAAGTCGGGCAGCGAGAAATACACGCCGTCCTGCTGCGAGATCGGATACGGCCCCTGCGGCGACCCGAGCCCGAACCGCTCCGGCCCGACCATCTGCGAATCGATGTTGTAGAGCACGACCTCGCGATCGATCTTCGCCTGCGGCGACAGCGTGTCGGGCGACACCGCGGCTACCTCGGCGCGCATTTGCTTGGCGCGGGCGAGGTCCTTGGCGAGTGCGTCGGGCGAGTTGTCGCCCAGTTCGTGGCGCAGGTGCGCGTTCGCGCCCTTGTCGAAGCCGAGCGAGGTGGCGAATTCGGGTGCGTTCGCGACCGTTTCCGCCAGCACGCGGTCGAACGCGGCGGTCAGTTTTCCGTCGCCGGGCGCGGCAGGGGCGCCGGCTGTCTGCGCCAAGGCACGCGACAACGGCATGGCGGCGAGCGCGGCGGTCGCGGTTCCGGCGGCGAGGAAGTGGCGGCGATCCATGCGGGCATCCTGTGCAGGAGAGAAAATCAGGGATGCGAGCCTAACCGTCCCCACAGGTGTTGCAAGGGGGTAAGACACGTGCTCATCGTATTGAGTAAGCGGCGCTGTTGGGTTTCAATCGATATCAGCTGCCGTTGCCCCGGACTTGATCCGAGACTCCGCTTCTATCGATCCGCTGGACAGTAGCGGGACTCCGGATCAAGTCCGGGGTGACGAAGCAAAGCGGGGCGATCGGATAACCCGCTCACACCCGTTCGGCGGCGTTCACCATGTCGGCGGCGCGCAACGCGGCGAGCAGGCGCATCAACTGATGCGCATCGTGCACCTCGACGTCGATCGTGTTGGTGTGGAATTGCGTGTCGCGGTTGTCGAGCCGGATGTTGATGATGTTCGCCTTGTGCTGACCGATCACGGTTGCGAGCGCGCCCAGCGCACCGGGTTCGTTGCGCACTTCCACCGAGATGCGCGCGGTCGCGCCCTCGGTCTTGTTGCCCCATTTGACGTCGATCCAGTCGGTTTCCTCGTTGCTGCGATCGGCCAGCTCGGCGAGCGTCGGGCAGTCGATCGCGTGCACCTCGATCGACGCGTCCGGGCGCCTCAGGCCGACGATGCGGTCGCCCGGCACCGGGTGACAACAAGTGCCGAGTTCATAGGCGACGCCGGGCGCCAGTCCCTCGATCGAGATCGCGCCCGATTGCGGCGCGTGCGCGATGTCGAACCCGGCGGAACCGGGCATTAGCGCTTCCATCACCTGCGCGTCGGTCAGCGTTTTGCGCGCGATCGCCTGCATCAGCGCGGCCTCGTCCGGCATCTTGAGCCGCGGCAGCGCGTGGGTCAGCGCGTCGGCGGCGAGGACGGCAGGCAGGCGGAAGACGATGTCGTCGTACAGCTTGCGCCCGAGCGCGATCGACTGCTCGCGCTCGGCGGAACGCAGGTGGCGGCGGATCGCGGCCAGCGCCTTGCCGGTGATTGCGAACGACAGCCAGTTCGCCTGCGGCTCCTGCGCCTTGCTGCGCAGGACCTGCACCTGATCGCCGTTCTCGATCGCGGTGCGCAAGGGAACGACGCGGCCGTTGATCTTCGCGCCAACCGCCTGGTCGCCCAAATCGGTGTGGACCGCATAAGCGAAGTCGATCGGGGTCGCGCCCTTGGGTAGCTGGATCAGCTCACCCTTGGGCGTGAAGGCGAAAATGCGATCCTGGTACATCGCCATGCGCGTGTGCTCGAGCAATTCCTCGGGCGTTTCGGCATTGTCGAGGATCTCGACCAGATCGGCGATCCAGCTCGGGCGATTGTCCGGGCCGGCCGGAGCGGCGTGATCACCCTCCTGCTTGTACGCCCAATGCGCGGCGAGGCCATATTCGGCCTCGGCGTGCATCTCCTCCGTGCGGATCTGGATCTCGATGCGGCGGTTCTCGGCGTGGATCACGCTGGTGTGGAGCGAGCGATAGCCGTTGCGCTTGGGCGTTGAGATGAAGTCCTTGAAGCGCCCCGGCACCATCGGCCAGCGCCCGTGAATGATGCCGAGCGCGCGGTAACAATCCTCGATCGTCGGCACGATAACGCGGAACGCCATGATGTCGGACAGCTGCTCGAAGCTGATGTGGCGCTCCTGCATCTTGCGCCAGATGCTGTACGGGTGCTTCTCGCGCCCGGTCACCTCACCCTCGATCCCCTTGCGCGCGAGCAGCAGCTTCAGTCCCGAGCCGATCTTGGCGATCCGGTCGCCGCCGCCTTCATTCAACAGCGCGAGCCGTTTGGTGATCGATTCGTACGCCTCGGGTTCGAGCTGCTGGAAGGCGAGCGTCTGCATCTCCTTCATGAACTCGTACATGCCGATCCGCTCGGCGAGCGGGGCGTAGATGTCCATCGTCTCCTTGGCGATGCGGCGGCGCTTCTCGGGCTTGGCGATGAAGTGCAGCGTGCGCATGTTGTGGAGCCGGTCGGCGAGCTTCACCAGCAGCACGCGAATGTCGCCCGACATCGCGAGCAGGAACTTGCGCAAATTTTCCGCCGCGCGCTCGCTCTCGGTCTGCGCCTCGATCTTCGACAGCTTGGTCACCCCGTCGACCAGCCGCGCGACGTTGCCGCCGAAGATGCGCTCGATCTCCTCGGGCGTCGCGACCGTATCCTCGACCGTGTCGTGCAGGATCGCGGTGGCGATCGTCTCGTCGTCGAGGTGGAGCTCGGTCAGGATGCCGGCCACCTCGATCGGATGGCTGAAATACGGGTCGCCGTTGGCGCGTTTCTGCGTCCCGTGCGCGTTGACCGAGAAGACATAGGCGCGGTTGAGCATCGCCTCGTCGGCGTCGGGGTCGTAGTCGAGCACCCGGTCGACCAATTCGTACTGTCTGAGCACGTCGCTAGGATGGGGTGATTGGCTGCTGCTTTGCAACACAATTGCTTCGACCGGTCTGATCGAGCGAACAAAAAAGAGCCCCGGTCGCGGGAGTTGCGACCGGGGCTCACGAACTCGCGGCTAATCTGGCCGCGATCTGGGGAAGGGAAGGATCAGTTGGCGGCGACGCTCTGCGTCGGCACGCCGGCCTTGCCGTTGCACTTGTCGAGCTGGGCGGCGTCATACGCCTTGCCGCCGGCGCTGAATGAGGCGAGCCCGCCGACGTTGCGCGCGACGAGTTGGCACAGCACCGTGTCACGCTCGGGCGCGCGCGCGGCGACGAAGGCGCCGTTCTGCTGCGACCACAAGGTCGAGCGCGTGATCAGCCGCGTCTTCTCGACCTTCGCCAGCGGGGTAGCGACATAGTAGCCGCCCGGCGCCTGGGCCTGCACGCCCGTGGCTGCGATGATGGCAGCGGTAGCGATCAGCGAGGAAGCGAGACGACGGATCATGGGGAGGCTCCGTGGAGAATGGTTGCGAAAAGCTACCTAGATCGGTGGCTGTTCAGTTGCAAGAGGAAACTCGCATGTGCGAGTAGCGAATCGCAACTTACTTTGCGCTGATACGAAAGCGTTTCGGCGCGTCTGTGCGTTGCGCTAGGTTCGCGCGCGAAGAGGATGTGTGATGGGTCAAGTGCGTGAAAATCTTGCCGAATGCTCGCTGCCCGCGGCGCTGGAGCTGATGGGTGACCGTTGGGCGTTCCTGATCCTGCGCGCGGCGTTCAACGGCTTGCACCATTTCGAGGAGCTGCAAGGGGAGCTCGGCATCGCGCGCAACATCCTCGCCAGTCGATTGGCACGCTTCGTCGAGCATGGGTTAATGGAACGCGCCAGCGTGCCGGAGGACCGGCGCAAGGTCGTCTACAATCTGACCGACAAGGGGTTCGCGCTGCTGCCGGCGATGGTGGCACTCCGGCAATGGGGCGAGCGGTGGGAGACGGGTAGCCCGGCGTTCCCGATTCTGGTCGACGTGCGCGATGGCCGTCCGATCCAGCAGGTCGCAGTGCTTAGCCACGACGGTCGCACGCTCGGCAAGGGCGACCTGCATTGGGCGCTGCCGGGCGATGTCGAGCATGCCGCGACGTGCGGCGACTAGGCGCTCGGCAGTTGCTCCAGATGCGCGCGGATCGCAGGCGATAGCGGCACCGGGCGTCCACTCGCCAGGTCGACGTTGACGCTCACCATCGTGATCGCGCAGCACAAGGTGCCGGTGGCGGGGTTCACCAGCTCGAATCGTTTGGTGATGCTGGTGGTGCCGAGCCGCTCGATCCGTACGAACGCCTGCACCTCGTCGCCCAAACGGAACGAGGATAGGTAATCGAGCTCGGCGCGGCGGACGTTGAACTCGGTGTGGCGCCATTCGTCGCCCAGCGCCTCGGCGATCCCAGTCCACGCCCAGAACTCGGTCACCGCCACGTCGGCATATTCGAGGTAGCGCGAGTTGAAGACGATCTTCTGCCCGTCGATCTCGGCGTAACGCACCTTGAAGCGGGTGGAGAAGGCGAAGCCGGGGCGGGACATGGGATTCCTTTAGAACAGCAGCCGCACGCCGACGATCGCGAGCGTGGCGGCGAGGACCGGAGTCAGCACGCGGTCGGACACGCGTGTCGCGACCAGGCTGCCGACGATGATGCCGGGGATCGAGCCGAGCAGCAGCGAGACGAGCAGGCTCACGTCAACCGAGCCGATCCACCAATGGCCGATGCCGGCGATCAGCGTCAGCGGCACCGCGTGCGCGATGTCTGACCCGACCAGCCGGTTAACCGGCAGGTGGGGGTAGAGGATCAGCAGCGCGGTCATGCCGAGCGCGCCCGCGCCGACCGAGGTGAGCGAGACCATCACGCCCAGGACGATGCCGAGCAGGATCGTCAGCCCCCGCAATCGCCGCGGCGACATCGCGGAAAAGCGCGGCGCGAGCCTGGCGACGATCCGCGCGCGGAAGAACAGCGCCACCGCGGTCGCGACCAGCGCGGCGCCGAGCACCCACGCGATCACGTCGCTCAGATCGCTGGTGCGCGCGGTACGGCTGAGCACCAGCAAGGTCAGGATCGTCGCCGGCACGCTGCCGATCGCCAGCCGTCGCACCACCGACCATTCCACCGTCCCGCGCGCGCCGTGCACCGTGGTGCCGACCGCCTTGGTCGCGGAGGCGTAGAGCAGGTCGGTGCCGACCGCGGTGGTCGGGTGGAAGCCGAACAGCAGCACCAGAAGCGGCGTCATCAGCGACCCGCCACCGACGCCGGTCAGCCCGACGAGCATCCCAACGAACACGCCCGCGAGCGAGTAGAGCGGTGTGATCGTCATCGCGTTCGTCCCTACCGATCGCCGATGGCGCGTGTCGCAGCCGCGAGCGGCGGCGAGCCGATGTAGCGGCGCCGCTGCCATGTCGGCGCTTCCCGTCTAGCGACGAACCAACACTGTGCGAGCGGCAGGCGGGCGAGCGTCAGCGTGCCAGCGACCGCGTCAGCGATCTCGGCGGTGGCGACGCGGCCGCGCTCGGCACCGTCGTGCAACGAGCGCGTCAAACGCTGGCGCGGCCGGGCGTGTTGACGCCCATCGACTGCAGGTAGCGCTTCACGTTGCGCGCGGCCTGGCGCAGCCGCTGCTCGTTCTCGACCATCGCGATCCGCACGAAACCCTCGCCATTCTCGCCGTAGCCGACGCCGGGGGCGACCGCGACATGCGCGTGGGTGAGGAGCTGCTTCGAGAATTCGAGGCTGCCGAGATGCGCGAGCGCGGGCGGCAGCGGCGCCCAGGCGAACATGCTGGCGGGCGGTGCCGGAATGTCCCAGCCGGCACGCGCGAAGCTTTCCACCATCACGTCGCGGCGCTTGTGGTAGAGTTGCCGGTTCTTCTCCACGATGTCCTGCGGGCCGTTCAACGCCGCGCACGCCGCCGCCTGGATCGGCGTGAACGCGCCGTAATCGAGATAGGATTTCACCCGCGTCATCGCCGCGATCAGCGTCTTGTTACCGACCGCGAACCCGATCCGCCAACCCGCCATCGAATAGGTCTTGCTGAGCGAGGTGAACTCGATCGCGATGTCCTTCGCGCCCTTGACCTGAAGGATCGATGGCGTCGGCTTGCCGTCGAAATACAGCTCGGAATAGGCGAGGTCGGAGATGATCCACACGCCGTTGTCGCGCGCCCAGGCGACCAGCCGCTCGTAGAAGGCGAGGTCGACCGCCTCAGCGGTCGGGTTCGACGGGTAGTTCACCACCAGCACGCTCGGGCGCGGCACGGTGAAGTTCATCGCGCGCTCGAGGCTCTCGAAATAGGCGTCGTCGGGCGTCGTCGGCACCGCGCGGATCGTCGCGCCCGCGATGATGAAGCCGAAGGTGTGGATCGGGTAGGACGGATTGGGCGCCAGCACCACGTCGCCCGGCGCGGTGATCGCGGTGGCGAGGCTGGCGAGCCCTTCCTTCGAGCCCATCGTCACGACGACCTCGGTCTCGGGATCGACCTCGACCCCGAAGCGACGACCATAGTAATTCGCCTGCGCGCGGCGCAGGCCGGGAATGCCCTTTGATGCGGAATAGCCGTGCGCGTCGGGCTTCTTCGCCACCTCGACCAATTTGTCGATGACGTGGTCGGGCGGGGGCAGGTCGGGGTTGCCCATGCCGAGGTCGATGATGTCCTCGCCGCCCGCGCGCGCCGCGGCCCGCATCGCGTTCACTTCCGCGATCACGTACGGTGGCAGACGCTTCATGCGGTAGAATTCGTCGGACATCATGCTCCCTCTCGTGCGTTTCCTATAAAGGTGATCGCCGCTAGATACTAATGGCGGTTCTGCTTCACCGCGGCAAAGATAAAGCCGTGGGGCAGCGCGAATACAGGAGAGATGCCGGTGGCCGATCGAACCAGCAGCACGAACGGTGGTGACGCGCCCAAGTCGCCCGCCGCCGCCGCGGTCGAGCAGTGGACCGCGCTGATGACGCAGGCGCAATCGGCGATGGTGGAGGCGGGGAACGCGCTGCCCGGTGTCGCGCAAAGGCAGGCGGCGCGCCAGGTGGCCGATTTCTGGCGCGACCAGCTCGGGCTGTGGGAACGCTTCATGACGCCCGCTCCCGCAACCGAGCGCCCCCCGGAGAAGGACAAGCGCTTCGCCGACGAGGCGTGGCGCAGCAATCCCGCATTCGACTGGATTCGGCAGAGCTATGCGCTGCTGTCCGACCACCTGCTGCGCGGTGTCGACGCGCTCGACGGGGTGGACGAGGCACAGCGCGCGCAGCTGCGCTTCGCCGCCCGCGGCTTCGTCGACGCGATGAGCCCGTCGAACTTTCCTTTCACCAACCCACAGGTGATGCAGGAGGTGCTGGAAACCAACGGCCAGAATCTGGTCAAAGGCATGCAGAACCTCGTCGTCGATCTGGGCAAGGGGCAGTTGACGCACACCGACGCGACCGCGTTCGAGCTCGGCCGCAACTTGGCCGTCACGCCCGGCCAAGTGGTGAAGCGCACGCCGCTCTACGAACTGATCCACTATGCGCCGACGACCGAGCGGGTGCTGGCAACGCCGCTGGTGATCTTTCCGCCGTGGATCAACCGCTTCTACATCCTCGACCTGACGCCGGAGAAGAGCTTCATCCGCTGGGCGGTCGCGCAGGGCGTCAGCGTGTTCATGGTGTCGTGGAAATCCGCCGACGCGAGTATGGCCGACGTGACCTGGGACGATTACGTGTCCGCGCAGATCGACGCGATCGACACGGTTCGCGATCTGCTGGGCGTGCCGGACGTCCACGCGATCGGTTACTGCGTCGCGGGCACCACCCTCGCTGCGACGCTCGCCTATTTGTCAGCGCATGGCGAGGCGGCCAAGGTCAGGAGCGCGACCTTCTTCACCGCCCAAGTCGATTTCTCCGACGCGGGCGAGCTCAAGCATTTCGTCACCGACGAGCAGCTCGGGCTGATCCGCTCGCTGTCGCCTGACGGTTTCCTTGACGGGCGCTACATGGCGGCGACGTTCAACCTGCTGCGCGGGCGCGACCTGATCTGGAACTACGTCACCAACAATTATCTGCTGGGGAAAGACTATCCCGCCTTCGACCTGCTGCACTGGAACGGCGACGTCACCAACCTGCCTAGCGGTTGGCACCAGAGCTACCTGACCGATCTGTACCGCGACAATTTGTTGGTCGAACCGGGTCGCATGTCGGTGAACGGCACGCCGCTCGACCTCACCCGCGTCGAGACGCCTGCTTATGTCCAGGCAGGGCGCGAGGACCATATCGCCCCGGCGGAGAGCGTGTGGGCGTTGACGCGGCACTTCCGCGGCCCGGTTCGCTTCGTGCTCGCGGGCTCGGGGCATATCGCGGGCGTAGTCAATCCGCCGGCAGCGAAGAAGTACCAATATTGGACCGCGGACACCGAGGGCGGCGCACCGTGCGAGACGCTCGTCGACTTCGTGGCGGCGGCAAAGGAGACCAAGGGAAGCTGGTGGCCCGACTGGAGCGAGTGGCTGCGTGGACACGGCGACGGCACCGTGGAAGCGACCGGTGCGAGGGTGCCGGGCGAGGGTGCCTTGCCCGCGATCGAGCCCGCGCCGGGACGCTACGTTCGCCAGCGCTGATCGATCTTGCTGCACTGCACAAAAATGCTTGTAGCGACGCACAAGAACTATTATTGTGCAATGCAGCAAGAATGGATGAGGAAGCGTTTGTGGCCGATGTGACCGCCAAACCGCGGGCTGCCCGCACGTCGAAGCGCGCACCTGTCGCCGTCCCGTTCATGCCCGATGCGCAGGCCACTGCCGACAAGCCGCTGACCGAGATCATCGAGGACGTCGCGCATTTGCCGATCAATGCGGCTCCTAGCGCTGACACGGTGCAGGTCGAGACGGCAGCAGCCGAGCCGGCATCCGACGCTGCGCCGCACTCTGATCCCGAACCTACGACCGCCGCAACGACGGCACCCGACAGCCAAGAGGACCATATCATGACCGACACGATGCAGAACACCGCTGAGACGATGCAGGCAAACGCGCAGGACGCGATGTCGAAGGGCAAGCAGACGTTCGAGGAAATCACCGCTTTTGGTCAAGGCAACGTCGAGGCGATGGTTGAGTCGACCCGCGTCGCGGTGAAGGGCGTCGAGGCGATGGCGCAGGCGCGCGCCGCCTTTGCCAAGCAGTCGTTCGAGGCGACCATCGCCACGTTCAAGTCGATGGCCGAGGTCCGCACCCCGACCGACTTCTTCAAGCTGCAGGGCGATTACCTGCGCGATTCGATGGACGCGCTGGTTGCCGAGACCTCGCGCTCGACCGAAGCGACGCTGAAGCTGGTCGGCGAGATCGCGCAGCCGATCCAGAACCGCGTCGCGCTCGCCGCCGAGAAGGTGCGCGCCGTCGCCTGATCTGACGATCAAGTCTCTTGGAGGGCGGCCGGGCGACATGCACGGCCGCCCTTTTCGTGTCGGCGGCCCTTGCCCTCGGACGGTCTGTTGCCATATTTTGCGGCGTGCGCGTGATGTCCAACCAGCAATTTCCTGATCTGCCGCTTCAGATGGCGGAGCGTCGCGGCGATGACAGCGACGGTGACGGTACCGGCGTTGGCATCGCGACGCGTACGCGCGCCAAGACCAAGAAGCCGACGCCGTACCGCGTGCTGATGCTCAACGACGATTACACGCCGATGGAATTTGTCGTGCTGTGCCTGCAACGATTCTTCCGCATGAATGCCGAGGAAGCGACGCGCGTGATGCTCCACGTTCATCAGAAGGGCGTCGGGGTCTGCGGCGTCTTCTCCTACGAAGTCGCGGAAACCAAGGTCAGTCAGGTGATGGATTTTGCGCGTCAGCACCAGCACCCTCTGCAATGCACGCTGGAGAAGGCGTGATCCTCGCTCGGCGTGGCTTGGCAATCGGCTGAGCGCGGTTAGTCTCCCGATCCAAGGCGAGGGAGACGAAGATGACCGAGGATATCCGCGACCGTGCCGTCGCGATCTACGACCGTTTCACGCACGAGCATCACGACCGCCGCACGCTGCTGCGCGAGATGACGCTGCTGACCGGCAGCGCGCTGGCCGCGGAGATGCTGATCGGCGGCCTCGCGGCGTCACCCGCCGCCGCCGCGGTCGTCGCGGTCGACGATAAACGGTTGAAGACCTTTCCCGACGCGCGCGTGCCGGTCGCGGGTGGCAAGCCGATCAAGGGCTATGTCGCGACGCCGCGCGGCCAGCGCCCGCGCGCGACCGTGCTGGTGTTCCACGAGAATCGCGGGCTGACGCCGCACATCCAGGATGTCGCGCGCCGCGTCGCGCTCGCCGGCTTCTTCGCGGTTGCGCCCGACTTCCTGTCCGATGCGGGCGGCACGCCGGCCGACGAGGACCAGGCACGCGCCATGATCGGTGCGGCCAATCTCGACACGATCGTCGCCGAGGCGGCGGGCGCGGTGCGTCATTTCGCCGGCGCGGGCACGCCGCCGACGCGCGTCGGGGTGATCGGCTTCTGCTGGGGCGGGGCGCTGGTCAACCGCGTCGCGATTGCGGCCGGCGACCGGCTGAGCGCGGGGGTCGCTTATTACGGGCCGGCGCCTGATCCGGCAGAGGCGGCTAAGGTCGCCACGCCGCTGTTGCTCCATTATGCCGGCAAGGACACGCGTGTCGCGCAGACCGGTGAGCCGTGGGTGGCGGCGCTCAAGGCCGCGGGCAAGCCAGTCGAAGCCTACACCTATCCGGGCGTCGACCACGCGTTCAACAACGACACCTCGGCGCAGCGATACGACAAGGCGGCGGCGGACCTTGCCTGGTCGCGCACGATCGCGTTCCTGCACCGCTATCTTGACGCGTGAGTGTATCCATGTTCTCCTGATGTTCCGAACGGGGAGTCGATGATGCTGACCTTCTTCACCAATCCGATGTCGCGCGGGCGGATCGTTCGCTGGATGCTGGAGGAGGTCGGCGTGCCGTACGAGGCGGTGGTGACGCAATGGGGTGCGCCGCTGCCTGAATTCCTCGCCGCCAATCCGCTCGGCAAGGTGCCGACGATCGTTCACGACGGCGCGGTGGTCAGCGAGACGGCGGCGATCTGTGCCTATCTCGCCGATACTTTCCCCGACGCGGGTCTCGCACCGCGTCCCGAGGAGCGCGCGTCTTATTACCGCTGGATGTTCTTCACTGCCGGCCCGGTCGAGGCGGCGATGATGGACACCCATCTGGGCGTCGCCGTGCCGCCGGAGAAGGAGGCGATGATTGGCTATGGCAGTCTCGCGCGCGCCATCGATGTGCTTGAGGGCGCGGTATCGGCGAATGACTACATCGCCGGGCCGCGCTTCACCGCCGCCGACGTCTATGTCGGAAGCTCGATCGACTTCTTCACGCAGTTTGGAATGCTCGACAAGCGCGAGGCGTTCGCGCGTTATCTCGACCGGCTGCGCGATCGTCCCGCCTGGGTACGCGCGCGGGAGATCGACGACGCGCTTATCGCGGCGGCGCAGAAGTGAGCGTGGCGCGACGGCTCGCGACGCGCGCGAGGATGGCGTGTTTCTCGTCAACACTCGCCTGGGACCAGCCCGCGATCTCGTCGAGCGTGCGCTGACAACCCAGGCACAGGCCGCTCGGGCGGTCGATCGTGCACACCAGGGTGCAGGGGGAGGGCGGGTCGTCGGTCATCGCGCTCGCCGATAGCAGCTCAGCTGCGCCTCGCCACCTCGCCAGATGCTCCATCTGCCTGATCCTCAACCCGCGCATCGGCCGACCCGGTCGCCGCGCGCTGCTCGGTCAGGATCTGCCATGCGGTGATGAACAGCGCGGCCACCACGGGTCCGACGACGATCCCGCTCAGGCCGACCAGCTCGATCCCGCCCAGGGTGGTGACCAGCACGACCCAGTCGGGGATACCGGTGTCGCGACCGACCAGGATCGGGCGCAGCACGTTGTCGGCGCTGCCGATCACCAGCACGCCCGACACGATCACCACGGCGGCCTGCCAGATCGCGCTGGTGGCGAGCAGGTAGATCGCGACGGGCGCCCAGATGATCGCCGGGCCGATCGCGGGCAGCAGCGACGCCACCGCCATCAGCAATCCCCACAGCAGCGCGGCGGGCAGGCCAACGATCGCGAAGGTGATCGCACCCAATGCGCCCTGCACCAAGCCGACGATCACCGATCCCTTGATCGTCGCGCGCGTCACCGCGATGAAGCGGTCGACCAGCCGCGTCGTCGCGTCATGCTCGAGCGGGATGGCGTTGCACACCGCGCGCCCGAGCCGCGTGCCGTCGCGCAGCAGGAAGAACGTCACGTACAGCGCGACGCCGAAGCCCAGCAGCGCGGCAAAGGCATCGGTGCCGATCGACAAGGCCCGGCTCGCGATGCCGCTGACGCGGCTGCCGACCGCGTTGGAGAAGCGCGCCTGCGTGCGCTCGAAGCTGTCGAGCCCGGCCTTGTCGGCGAGTTGCTGCAAGCGATCAGGCAGCGCGTCGTGGACCTGCTGGAAATAAGCGGCGAAGTTGATCTGCCCGCTGCGCACCTTGGAATAAACGCCGCTCGCCTGGTCGACCACCAGCGTGCCGATGATCAGCGCGGGCAGCACCACCGCTACCGTGACGACCAAAAGCGTGAGCAGCGCGGCGGTGTTGGAGCGCTCCGGAAAACGCGCGTGAATGCGCTGGTAGAGGGGCTGGAACAGGATCGCGGCCAGCACGCTCCACAGCAGCGCCACCGCGAACGTCGACACCACCGCGCCGAGCAGCAGCGTAATCAGGAACACGAACAGCACCAACCCGCCGTTCTCGATACGCCGCCCGTTCATCATCGCCCCGTGTTCCTGCCCGTCGCTGAGCCGATCGACGCAGCGGCGTGATCGACCTTCATTAAGGGCACCCAACCGTCACGCTGTCGCAACGGTTCCAGCGAACGCGCGGCGTGCGGGTTGGGGCGCACTTGGCGAGTAGGGGAGGGGCTGGATCGGCTTGAGGCAGGGGATGGCCGATCAGCACGCCCGCGAACGACCGAACAGTTGATCAGACTGCGTGACGGCGGAGCACCACGCCGTTGCGCCGCTGGATCACAGCGCCACGACCTGCGCAGTTTCGGTTGATTGCCGCGTACCGGCCCCGTGTTGCCGGGGCTGGGCGGATCAGGTCGTCAGCGTGACCTTGAGGAAGTCGGGGATCGGGCCGTTCCAGCCCTCATCGGGACCGTCGTCGCGATCGTGTCGCGCAGACCCGCGCCGCTGATCGTCCCAACCTCCGCGCGTATCGCGGCGTCGCTCCTGCCGCTCGTCGCGCGGCGCGGCACGGTTTGCGGCCGGCGTCGGCGCAGCGGTGACCGGTGTTGCCGCTTGCGGCTCGGCCGGTGCCTCGACCTCGCGCTCCGCCGACTGCTCGGTACGCGGGCGGCGGTCGCCGCGACCACGCTCGCGGCGCGGCTCGCGTGCGGGACGATCCTCTTCGGGCTCGCCGGGCAGCGTGTCGAGCGTCTTGATCTTCTCGCCCGTCAGCTTCTCGATGTTCTGAATGTTCTCGGCATCGTCCGGCCCGACGAAGGTGAACGCGATCCCCGTCGCGCCCGCGCGGCCCGTGCGGCCGATACGGTGAACGTAATCGTCCGGGTGCCACGGCGCATCGAAGTTGATGACGTGGCTCACACCCTTCACGTCTAGCCCGCGCGCCGCGACATCAGAGGCGACCAGGATGTTGACATCGCCGCTCTTGAACCGCTCCAGCTCGGCGATGCGCGCCGATTGATCCATGTCGCCGTGGATCTCGCCGCTGGCGAAGCCGTGCTCCTTCAGGCTCTTGTTGAGCTCGCGCACGGTCGTCTTGCGGTTGCAGAAGATGATCGCGGTGCGCACGTCCTCGCCGCGAAGCAACTGCCGCACGACCTTGCGCTTCTCGAACCCCTGGCCCTTCACTGGTACGACATATTGCGTGATGTTGGTGTTGGTCGTGGCGGGGCGCGCGACCTGGATCGTCTTGGGGTTGGTCAGGAAGCGGTCGGCCAGCTTCTTGATCGGCGCGGGCATCGTGGCCGAGAACAGCAACGTCTGGCGCTGTGCCGGCAGCTTGGTGCAGATTTCCTCGATGTCGGGGATGAATCCCATGTCGAGCATCCGGTCGGCCTCGTCGATCACCAGCATCGAGCAGCCGGTCAGCAGAATCTTGCCGCGCCCGAACAGGTCCATCAACCGCCCCGGCGTCGCGATCAGCACGTCGACGCCCTTTTCCAGCGCCTTGACCTGGTCGCCCATCTGCACGCCGCCGATCAACAGCGCCATCGAGAGCTTGTGGTACTTGCCATATTGCTCGAAATTCTCGGCGACCTGCGCGGCCAGTTCGCGCGTCGGCTCGAGGATCAAACTGCGCGGCATCCGCGCGCGGCTGCGGCCGTGCGCCAGGATGTCGATCATCGGCAGCACGAACGACGCGGTCTTGCCCGTGCCCGTCTGCGCGATCGCGACCATGTCGCGCATCATCAGGACGGAGGGAATGGCGGACGCCTGGATCGGCGTCGGCTCGGTATAGCCGGTGTCGCCCACCGCGCGGAGTAGTTCGTCGGAGAGGCCGAGGTCGGCGAAGCTCATGCAATTGTCCGATTGGTGTCCGGCGCGGTGCTCGCGACCGTTCTGCCTGAGCCTGCGCGCTTCATGATCGGGGATGCAAAGTCAAGAAAAAGCCGCCGAGGACCCAAGCGACGCGATCGTTTTGGCACGATCGCGGTATGTAGGGCACCTGTCGTCGGGGCGACCGAGAATTGGGTCTGCATCGATCGGCGCCGCAGTCGTTTCCGATCTGCCGTCGCCATGCGCGTCGGGCTCCGGCCTAGTCAGCTATTCCGTCGTGGTCGGCACTATGGGAAAGCACTTCGCCCACCTTACGGCGATACACGTCGCCGAACGCACCGATCCACCAACGCAGCTTACGGGCCAAGACACGTCAGTGCGGACGGCGGGGATCAGGCACGAACCCGTCCGCTGCGGCGGCGAATGGTACCGTGTCCACCGCACCATTCCCCGCCCTCCGGCACGACGAGCGCCAGGCGGGGTCGGCGAGCACCGCCGACCCTTTACCGCGCTCTGATCAGATCTGCGCCATGCCGCCGTCGACGAACATCTCGCTGCCGGTCATGAAGCTGCTGTCGGCGGAGGCCAGGAACGCGGCAGCCGCGGCGGTTTCCGCCGGTTCGCCCAGCCGCCCGGCAGGGGTCGTCGCGCCCATCTCCTCGAACGCCGCCTCGCCGACCACGCTCAGCGCCAGATCGGTGCGCGTCGGCCCGGGCGACAGCACGTTGACGCGGATGCCGGTGCCGCGCAGGTCCTGCGCCCAACTGCGCGCGAGGTTGCGAACCGCTGCCTTGCTCGCGCTGTAGATGCTGAATTGCGGCGTACCCATGACGCCGGTGGTCGATCCCGTCAGGATGATCGATCCGCCCGCCTGCATCAGCGGCAGCGCCTGTTGCACGGTGAACAGCAATCCCTTCACGTTCACGTCGAACGTCTGGTCATATTGTTCGGACGTGATCTGCCCCAGCGGCGCGAACGACCCCGTACCCGCATTCGCCATCACGATGTCGAGCGTGCCGCGCTCGGCCTGGACGGTCGCGTACAGCCGGTCGAGGTCACCAAGGTCGTCGACCGATCCGCGCACCGCACGCGCCTGATCGCCCAGCGTGGCGAGCGCGCCGTCGAGCACGTCCTGCCGCCGCCCGAAGATGTAAACGAATGCGCCTTCCGCGATGAAGCGTTTCGCGGAGGCGAGCCCGATGCCGCTGCCGCCACCCGTGATGATCGCCGTCTTGCCTGCCAACCGGTCCATGTCGTGTCTCCTGTACGTGGAGCCGCGTAAGCTGGCGCGGTGCAAACCTGCGGACAAGTATGCACCTTTTGGTAAGTATCGCTGATGGCCATGAACATCGCACCGCCGCCCACCTTTACCTGCGGGCTCGACGCCACGCTGCGGGTCATCTCGGGCAAGTGGAAACCGCTGATCGTCTATTTTCTGGCGCAAGGGCCCAATCGCTACGGCGAATTGCGCCGCGCGGTGCGCGGGGTCAGCGACAAGATGCTGATCCAGCACCTAAAGGAACTGGAGGCGGACGGCATCGTCAGCCGGACCGATTACAAGGAGGTGCCGCCGCGCGTCGATTATACGCTGACGCCGCTCGGCCGCAGCCTGTCGGACGCGCTCGCGCCGTTATGCGCCTGGGGTTCGGAGAACATGACCGAAGTTGCCCGCGTCTTCGCCGAGCGTGAGCAATGGGGGCGCGCGCAGAACTGACGCGCCCTCGATCGACCGCCCGACCCTAAGCGCAAAAAACCCGCCAGGTCATGCGACTTGGCGGGTTTTATGGTGGGCGTGGCAAGGATTGAACTTGCGACCCCTGCGATGTCAACACAGTGCTCTACCACTGAGCTACACGCCCGAGGTGAGCGCCTCTAGCGGGGGTCGCCGGGCATGGCAAGCACTCAATTCAACTCGTTCAATGCCTCGACGTTGAACAGGCGGTCGACCTCCAGCACCAGGTCGCGCAGGTGGAATGGCTTGGACAGGACGCGCGCCTGCGGCATCGCGCTGCCCGCCTTGAGCGTCACTGCGGCGAAACCGGTGATGAACATGACGCGCAGGTTCGGCACCAGCTCCGACGCCTTTTGCGCCAGCTCGATCCCGTCCATCTCCGGCATCACGATGTCGGTCAGCAGCAGGTCGAACGCTTCCTGCTCCAGCAGCGGCAGCGCGGCGGTACCGCGATCCACCGCGCTGACCGAATAGCCCGACTTCTCCAGCGCGCGCGTCAGATATTCGCGCATCACCGCGTCGTCCTCGGCCAGCAAAATCTTGATCATCATCACCCTCGATCGAACGAGCGGGGTTATGCCCGCAAGAGGGCAAACATTCCACCGCCGGAAATGGTGAACGCCGTCGCAATGCGGCACGCGGTGTTGCCCCTGCGGCGAAGCTCCCATAGGTTGATCGGGCATGACCGCATCGTTCCGCATCATCGGCAGCGCCGTGCCCGAGAGCCCGGTGGTGTTGTCGGTGCCGCATGCGGGACGCGATTATTCCGCCGCCTTGTGCGCGGCGCTGCGCGCGCCCGCGGTCCGCTTGTCCGCCTTGGAGGATCGTTACGTCGACCGTGTCGCACTGGGCGCGCGGCGGTGCGAGACGGTGTTGGTGCAGGACGCGCCGCGTGCCTGGATCGACCTCAACCGTGCCGAGCACGAGCGCGATCCGTTGCTGGACGACGGCGCCAAGCGGACCAATCTGTCGGCCAAGGTGCGCGCGGGGCTGGGCATCGTGCCGCGGCGCACGGGCGCGACCGGCGACATCTGGCGGCGCCGGCTCGGCGGCGACGAGGTGGAGGCGCGGATCGCGTCCGACCACCGCCCGTACCATGAGGCATTGTGTCGGACGCTCGCCCAGGCGCGCAACCGGTTCGGCATCGCGGTACTGCTCGACCTCCACTCGATGCCGCCGCTGCCGGGCGGACGCACGCGCGTCGTGGTGGGGGACCGCTTCGGCCGTGCGGCGGCGACGCGCTTCGTTCAGCGGATCGAGAGCGAGGTCGAGGGTGCCGGCCTGGTCCACGCGCTCAACAGCCCTTACGCGGGCGGCTATATCCTGGAGCGTCACGGGCAACCGCACGAGCGGATACATGCGATACAGTTGGAGATCGACCGCGCGCTTTATCTCGACCAGCGTCTCGACGCGGTGGGGCCGGGCCTGGCGCGTACCATCGCGCTGGTGCGCGCGATCATCGACGCGCTCTCCGACGAGGCGCTCGGCAGCGGGAGCGGGATCGCACAAGCGGCGGAATGAAAAAAGCCACCGTGCTAAAAGCACGGTGGCCGAGGTTCAGGGAGGAGGCACATCAGAGATGTGCCGTACGGCCTTGCGAAAGGGGGGACACAAGAACCGTACGCATCAAACATAGGAGGGCGGTCAAAGGTTTCAAGCGATGGCGCGGAAATTACCGCACGATTGCGTCACCTCGTCGCGCGCCCCGGTGCAGGCCCGGCATCATGCGCGCGAGCACGTGATCGCGCAGGATCAGGTGATGGCGCAGCGCCGCCGCGACATGCAGCACGACGAGTGCGAGCATCAGCCAGCCGAGCAGCCCGTGGACCTTGTCCGCCGCGTCGGCGGTCGCGCCTGCCACCGGCAGCAACGGCACGTCGAACAGGCCGAACCACGACAAGGGCCGCGTCGACTCCGGCCCCGATACCAGCGCCCAGCCGGTCAGCGGCATGGCCAGCATCAGTGCGTAGAGCGACCAGTGCGTCGCGTGCGCGGCGACGCGCTCCCACGCGGGCGTACCCAAGGGCAGCGGCGGCGGGCGGTGCGTCAACCGCCACGCGACCCGCGCCAGCGTCAAGGCGAGCACGGTGATGCCGATCGCCTTGTGCGCGCCCATCCAGGCGCGCAGCGCCGGGATCGATTCGTGCCCGATCCCGATCACCAGATTGACGATCACGAGCAGCGCAATCGTCCAATGGAACGCGATCGCGACCGACGAGTAGCGAGCCGTGTCGGTGCGCGATCGCATCATGGTCGTCCGTCGATCAGAACGAGAGCTGCGGCTGCGGCATCTTGCCCAGATTAACCTGCCGCGCGAAGATCTCGCGCATCAGCGCCAGCGAGAACAGGTGCGCGTAGATCAGCGGCAGCATGCCCGACTGCGAGATCTTGCGCAGCTGGTCGCCGCGCAGGTCGGACAGCTTCTCTTCGTTGATCATCTGGAAGCCGCGATACACGAACGGCTGCTCAACGCCCTCCTGCTGAATCGACACTTCGCCGTCCATCAGCAGCTCCATCTCGCGCAGCTCCTTCATGAACTGGCTGGTGCGTGCGCCCGCCTGCTCGAACTGTTCGGTGAACTGGAGCACGTTCTGGACGAGCTGCGTCGGCTTGCCGTCCTCGAACATCGGCTCACCGTCCTCGAACGGCCCGATCGTGTCGGAGGTGGGGTCGAAGCACAGCGACAGTTCCTGCGCGTCGGGGCTGAGGCGCGCGAGCATGTACGGGTAACGGCGGATGTAGGCCGGCACGTAGAAATTCTGGTCGAGCAGCTTGCCGTCTTCGTCGACGAAGACGTTGACGCCCTCGTTCAGGCCCATCAGCCCGATCGGGATCGCGTCGTCCCCGACCGAGAAGACGATCGGCATGAAACGCTGCACCAGCGGAAACTCTTCCACGGTCAGCGGTACCGCGTGCTGCTGCGTCAGGAACGGCGCGGCGTCGGCCGGACGGATGCGATAGTTCGCGTGGGCCTCGCTCGAGAGCGGCTCCAGACCGTTGTAGAAGAGCGGAAGCTGCGGCGCGCTGGCCATGAACATATACTCCGGATCAAGTCGTTTCGAGTGCGCGCGAAAGGTTCCCGCGTGCGCTTCTTTTTCGCAGGTATTCGGTGCGCGGGTCGGGCGCAAGCGATACGGGGTTGCGGAGGGTCAGCCGGCCACGGGCGGGTCGAAGGATACGAGCTTGCCCGGATTGAACAACAATTGCGGGTCGAGCGCGCGCTTGATTGCGCGCAACGCACCCATGCGGGCGGGCGAAGACAAACGCTCGAGTTCGGCGCGCTTCATCTGCCCGATGCCATGTTCGGCCGAGATCGACCCTCCGGCCGCGACCACCAGATCGTGGACGAACGCGGAGACGCGCGGCACCTGGTGGGCGTACCAGTCCGCGGGATCGCTGCCGCGCGGGGCGCGGACGTGGAAGTGGACGTTGCCGTCGCCGAGATGGCCGAAGCCGGAAGCGCGCGTGCCGGGAAAGCGCGCGTCGCACGCGGCCGCAGCCTCCACCATGAACCGAGGCATCGCGTCGACCGGTACCGAGATGTCGTGCTGTGCAGCGGGGCCGGTCGCGCGCTCCGCGTCCGAGATCGATTCGCGCATACGCCAGAAGGCGTCGGCCTGCGTCTCGCTGGCGGCGATGGTCGCGTCGGCGATCAGCGCATCGTCTAACGCCGTGGCGAGGATGCGTTCCACCAGTCCGGCGGGATCATCGGCTGGATGGTCAGCGGTGACCTCGACCAGCACGTGCCAGGCCGCGTCCGTGGCGATGGGCGCTCGCGCGTCGGGCAGATAGGCGAGCACCGCCGCCAGCGACTCGCGCGGCAGCAGCTCGAAACTCTCCACCGCCTCGCTTGCCGCCTGGAACCGCCGCAGCAGCGCCAGCGCTTCGTCGGGCGAGGCGAGCGCCACCCATGCCACCGCGCGCACCGCCACCGCGGGCACCAGCCGCAGCACCGCCGCGGTGACGATGCCCAACGTCCCTTCCGCGCCGATCAGCAGCTGGTTGAGGTCGTAACCGCGATTGTCCTTCTTGAGCGGCGACAAACCGTCGTGAAGCGAGCCGTCGGGCAGCACCGCTTCCACCCCCGCGACCAGCCCGCGCATCGTGCCGAAACGCAGCACTTGCGTGCCGCCGGCGTTGGTCGACACCAGCCCGCCGACCGTCGCCGATCCGCGCGCGCCGAGCGTCAGCGGGAAACGTCGCCCGGCGGCCAGCGCGGCCGCGTGCAGGTCGGCCAGGATGACGCCGGCTTCCGCAACCGCGAGCCCGGCGTCCGCGTCGAGTGCGCGCATCCGGTTCAGCCGCCTGAGCGACAGGATCGCGGCGCTCGCGTCGGCGGGTGGGGTGGCGCCACCGACCATTGAACTGTTTCCACCTTGCGGCACCAGTGGCACGCCGGCTTGCGCGGCGGCACGCACCACCATCTGCACCTGCGCGGTGCTCTCCGGCTCGATCAACAGATCGGCGCGACCATGATAGCGGCGACGCCAATCGACCAGCCACGGCGCGATCAGTTCGGGATCGGTCACCAGCGCGCGGGGCGGCAGAACGGCCGACAAGGCGTCGGCGAGGTGGGCGAGGGCAGGTGTCATGCGGTTGTCTCGCGATCAATTCATCGGGCGTTCAAACATTTCAACGCACTTTTACCCGGTCGATGTCCACGCGCGTTTTTTCTCTTGCTCCGCTCGCCCCTGCCTTGTTGCTCGCTGTCGCACCGCTGCTGGTGTCGGCGCAAGCACCCGACTGGGCGGGTGGCGAGGTGGCGCAGCTGACGATCCACGAACGGCTGATCATCCGCATCCCGCACGTCGCGCCGCGACGCGGGCCGGCAACGCTGCGCGCGACGCCGACCGCGCCGCTATGGCAGGAGAAGAAGGGACCGCGCTGCGTCGAGATGAAGTCGCTGACGGGGGCGGCGGTGGGTGGCAACGGTGAGGTCGACCTGATCGTCGAGGGCACGCGCCGTGTTCGCGCCAATCTGGAGGAGGGGTGTCCGGCGACGAACTTCTTCTCGGGATTCTATCTTAAGCCGACCAAGGATGGAAAGATCTGCGCCCGTCGCGACGTGATCCGCTCGCGCTCGGGCGCGCGCTGCGGGATCGAGCGCTTTCGCAAGCTCGTTCCCGCTCAGTGAGCACGGCGGGTGACGCCCGCCGCGCCGGTGGGTTCAGCCGATCACCGGCTTGTCATTGGCGCGACGCTGATCGGATTGCAGATGGGTCGACGCATTGGCCATCGCCGCCGCCGTACCGGTTGCCGGGCGGACGTGGAACCATTCGGGTCGGTCGATCGCGATCAGGAAAGCGAGGACGCTCAGGCCGAAGCCGAGCATCAGCAACGACGCGCGGATCGACTCCATCAGACTGCGATGCGGGATGTTGCTGTCTTGCATGCGCGAAAAGATCCTCGATGATGGTCCCGTAGCCTTAGTGACAACGCGTGCATGAGCGTGTGAGCGGGACGTGACGTTTTCTTGCTGCAACGCAGCGTTACAGTTCAGCAGTGCCAACGCCGGTTCGCTGACGGTTCAGACATGCTTCTGGCCGAGCGGACATGTCGCGTTCGCCCGCCGCCAGGAAGGCGGAGGTGCAGGCGGCCATGCTGATCCTGATCGACGTGGACGGAGTTGGCGGATCACCCCGGATCGCCGCGGCGTGCCGATGCGGATACGTTGCGCGACCCGCACCGATGACGCATCTGATCGGAAACAGGTTCATACCAGATCGGGGCAGGAGGGGCGGAGATGCAGCGGTACGATGTGGTGGTCGTAGGGGCCGGGCACGGCGGCGCGCAGGTGGCGATCGCGCTTCGACAAGCGAAGTTCGAGGGCTCGATCCTGCTGATCGGCGACGAACCCGAACTGCCTTACGAGCGCCCGCCGCTGTCAAAGGACTATCTCGCGGGCGACAAGCCGTTCGAGCGCATCCTGATCCGTCCCGAGCGTTTCTGGCAGGACCGCGACGTCGTGATGACGCTCGGCACCCGCGTGACGGCGGTGGATCCGGTCGCGCGACAGGTTACCGCTGACGATGGTCGCGTGTTCGGTTACGGACATCTGGTCTGGGCGACCGGGGGCAGCCCGCGGCGCCTGACCTGCGCGGGGCACGACCTGTCCGGCGTCCACACCGTTCGCACGCGTGCCGACGCCGACCGGATGATAAGTGAGTTGCCGAGTGTCACGCAGGCGGTGGTGGTCGGCGGCGGCTACATCGGACTGGAGGCGGCGGCGGTGCTCGCCCAATTCGGCAAGCGCGTGGTCGTACTGGAAGCGCAGGATCGCGTGCTGGCACGCGTCGCCGGCGAGCCATTGTCGGGCTTCTACGAGGCGGAACATCGCGTGCACGGCGTCGACGTGCGACTGGGGGCGCAGGTCGACTGCATCCTGGGCGACAGCGGCCGTGCCAAGGCGGTGCGGCTGGCGGATGGTGAGGAGATCGCAGCCGACATGGTGATCGTCGGCATCGGCATCACCCCCGCGGTAGCACCGTTGCTCGAAGCAGGGGCAGCGGGCGGCAACGGCGTGCGCGTCGATGCCGAGTGCCGCACCAACCTGCCGGACGTGTTCGCAATCGGCGATTGCGCGCTTCACGCCAACGACTTCGCCGACGGCGCGATGATCCGGCTCGAATCGGTACAGAATGCCAACGATCAGGCGAGCGTCGTCGCAAAGGTGATTGCGGGCCAGCCGGCGCGGTACCACGCGGTGCCGTGGTTCTGGTCGAACCAATATGATCTGAAACTGCAGACCATTGGGCTGTCGACCGGCTTCGACGAAGCCGTGCTGCGCGGCGATCCTGCCGCGCGCAGTTTCTCGATCGTCTATCTGAGGGCGGGCCGCGTCGTTGCGCTCGATTGCGTCAACGCGGTCAAAGATTACGTGCAGGGCCGCAAGCTGGTTGAGACAGGCGCAAAGATCGCGTCTGCCGCGCTGGCGGACGTGGCGGTGCCGCTCAAGGAGCTCGCCTGAGCGACTCTTCTAAGCGGCTCGTCCAGGCGTCAGGCCTGCTTGCGCGCGACGCGGGCGGCGGCGATGCTGGCGAGCATCGTTTCATACTGCGCCATCGTGTAGCCCGCGTCGGTGAAGGCAGTCAGCGCGCTGGTCGGAACGGTGTAGCCATGGTGCCAGCTGAGCACCGCCATGCGGCGCAGCGCTTCCAGCTGCGGATCGGCAAGGCGTGGGTTGTGGCGCGACCCGAACAAGCCACCCATTGCGACCGACAAGCGCGAAGGCGCGCGCAGGCTGGACAGACGGTCGTCCCGCGCGATCGCGACCACCGACCATTCGAGTGCGCTGAGTTGCGACGCGGGCTCGGACGCGCTCGAAGCTGAGGCAGGAGCACCGGCCGGCACCGGATCGTGACGCGGGGCCGGGGCGAGCAGCTGATCGTGCGCGGACGTGAAATCGATATAGGCCATGACGGTAACTCCCTGACACGTGCGGGCGCACGGGGCCGCGATCATGGTGGGCGCCATGTCCGGGCTCGTTGGTGAACGCGGCACGTCGTTACGCACCGCGGATCGGCGTGGCTGGCGGGCGGCGAACCGACCGGGGTTGATGAGATCGCCTCCGTTGCAGGAGGTGAGTTCCTGTTTCTATACTTAGCGGTATAGAAAGCCGGGGCAGTCAGGTCAACAGCTTTGTATACCGCGCGGTAAAATAGTCAGCGCGTCGGCCACATCGCCAGGCTGGTGTCGACCACGCGCTCCAGATCGGCGCGCGTCGCGCCCGATCCCGCCTGCACCGCCATGCCTTGCAAGATGGCATACAGATAGGCCGTCAACGCCTCGGGCTCGAGATGCGCGGGCAGGTCGCCATCGGCCTGCGCTTGGTGGAAGCGCGCCACCAGTGCGGCCTGCGACGAGGCGCGGCGTTTCATCACATCGGCCTTGATCGACTCGCCTTCGGCGCCGCACGCGCTAGAGGTGATGACGCGCAGGCAGCCGCTGGGGCCGCAATCGTTGGTCTGGGCCGCGATAGCGCCGCGCATCAGATGTTCGACGACGCCGCGCGCGGTCGGCCGGTCGAGCGCCTCGCGCGTGTAGGCGAGCTTCTCCGCCTCGTAGAGGTCGAGCGCCTTGTGGAACAAGGATTCCTTGTTGCCGAACGCGGCGTAGATGCTGGGTTTGGTGATCCCCATCGCCTGCGTCAGGTCGGCCATGGTCGCGCCTTCATAGCCCTTGGACCAGAATACGCCGAGCGCGGCGGTCAGCGCCGCGTCGACGCAGAATTCCCGCGGCCGCCCCTTGGGCGCGGCGCACGGCGCCGCGGGTGCTGCAACGGTGTCAACAAGGGAAGCGCTGTCCAGGGTTTCCATAACGGTTGGTATATAATTGATCGGGCACGAAAGTCCACCCGTTGGGGCGGGGATCACCGGCATGGAGATGGCGTGGCGCTCAGCCTCGCACACCGGCGTGCACGTAACGTCAAGGTGGAAGGGCAGCAGTAGGACGGAGTCGGGTAGAGGTGGAAGCGGGACCGCGGATCAACTCCGGAGTGACGAGGTAAGTGCGTCAGGCCTGTACTCCCGCGCTGGCGGCGTGAGGGAGCGATGTTCTTGCCTCCTACGTGACCGGCCTCACACGAGCGTGGGTCGAAGCGGCGTGCAGTTGAGCTGTGAGCGCCGGCTGTACGGCCGCAGTTGCAGTGCTTGTCTCCGAGTGAAAGTCGGATTTAGGATCACGTCCGTCGTGGCGGGCGACGATTACTTGGTTGCTACACCTGAAGCGCACCCGCTCCGGTGGTGACGCGATCGCGGGACGGGCGCTCGCTAGCCTTCGCCCGCCAGCATCTCGCCGACGCGGCGTTCCAGTTCGAGCACGTTGAATGGCTTGGTCAGCACGGTCATGCCCGTCTCCAATTGCCCGGCGCCGACCGCGGCATTGGCGGCGTAGCCGGTGACGAACAACACGCGCAGATCGGGACGTACCGCGCGGCCGGCATCGGCGACCTGACGGCCGTTCAAGCCGCCGGGCAGGCCGACGTCGGTGATCAGCAAGTCTATCCGCTCGTCCGACTGGAGCGCGGCGACGCCCTGCGGCCCGTTGCCCGCGCTCAGCACGCGGTAGCCGGCGTCGCCCAACAGTTCGCTCACCAGATCGCGGATCGCGCCCTCGTCCTCCACCAGCAGGATCGTGCGCCCGTCGCCGGCGGGTTGCTGCGCGAACTCCGACGCGCGCGGCGCGGCGCGGTCGTACACGCCCGCCAGCCGCGGCAGGTAGAGCGACATGGTCGTGCCCTGACCCACGACCGAGCGTACCTGCACCTGCCCGCCCGACTGGCGCACGAAGCCGTAGATCATCGACAGCCCCAAACCGGTACCCTCGCCGATCGGCTTGGTGGTGAAAAAGGGGTCGAACACGCGCGCAATCACCTCGGGCGTCATGCCGGTGCCGCTGTCGGCGACGTGCAACGCGACGTAATCGCCCGCGGGCAGTTCGTGTGCGGCGGCGTCCGACCCGTGCAGCATCACGTTCTCGGTCGCGATCGACAGCCGCCCGCCGTCGGGCATCGCGTCGCGCGCGTTGATGCACAGGTTGAGCAGCGCGTTTTCTAGTTGCGGCGCGTCGACCAGCACCGGCCACAGCTCCCGCCCGGTCTCGACGCTCAGCTCGATTGCGGGGCCGAGCGTGCGGTCGACGATGTCGATCATCCCCGCGACCAGCACG
This sequence comes from Sphingomonas hominis, assembly GCF_013328205.1. GTDB lineage: Bacteria > Pseudomonadota > Alphaproteobacteria > Sphingomonadales > Sphingomonadaceae > Sphingomonas > Sphingomonas hominis. Next base: position 179,526 of record NZ_JABULH010000002.1, read on the forward strand.
CCCGCGTCGGTCGCGGTTGGGGCGAGCGTCTGCCGGCGCGAGAAGGCGAGCAGACGCTGCGTCAGCGCCGCCGCGCGCTGCGCGCCCGTCCGCGCCATCGTCACGTAGCGGTCGACCTTGTCATACTGGCCAGCGGCGAGCCGGTGTTCGAGCAGTTCGAGCCCGCCGGTCACCGCGGTCAGCAGATTGTTGAAATCGTGCGCGAGGCCACCGGTCAGTTGCCCGACCGCCTCCATCTTGTGCGCCTGGCGCAACTGGCTCTCGGTCGCAGCGAGGATGCTCGCCTGCGCACGCTCCTCGGTCGCGTCGCGGCCGACCGCGATGATGCGCCCGTCGCCCGGACCCGCCGCCCACACCACGTCGCGGTAGCTGCCGTCCTGGTGGCGGTACCGGTTCTCGAACCGGGTATAGGCCTCGCCTGCCGCGATGCCGGCTGCCGCGGCGATCGTGCGGTCCAGATCGTCGGGATGCGTCAGCGGCAGGAACGATTGCCCGACCAGATCGGCTTCGGCCCAGCCGAGCATGCGCGTCCACGCCGGGTTGACCGCCTCGATCACGCCGTCGAAGCTCGCCACCAGCATCAGGTCGGTCGATAATTGCCACAAGCGGTTGCGGTCGGCGGTACGCTCGGCCACCTGCCGCTCCAGCGTCGCGGCGAGTTCCTCCAACTGGCGTTGCGCGGCACGGCGCAGCGTTTCGTCGCGTGCGATCTTGATGAACCCGCGTTCGTTGCCTTGCGCGTCGTGCGGCAGTGGGTGGATCGAGCCGTTGAGGAACACGTGCGAGCCGTCCTGGCGGACGTGCCAGCGCTCGTCGTTGGCGCAGCCGTCGCGCGTCGCGGTGATTAGTTCGCGCACGTCGGCTCCCGCGGCGCGATCCTCGGGCGTGAAGATCATCGACGCCGAGCGGCCGATCGCCTCCTCGGGGGTCCAGCCGAGGACCGCCTGCGCGCCCGCCGACCAACTGGTGACGATCCCGCCGGGGTCGGTGGTGAAGATGACGTGATCGCGCGCCCCTTCGATCACCAGCCGCAGCCGTTCCTCGCTCTCGCGCAGCGACGCGTCGGCGAGCACGCGCTTCGTGGTCTCGTTGGTGAAGATGAATAGGCCGGCGATCGCGCCCGCCTCGTCGAGGATGCGCGAGTAGGAGAAGGTCCACCACGTGTCGGCGGCACCGCGATCGGTGTCGAGTTTCCACGGCAGGTCGGTGAAACGCTGACTACGGCCGGCAAAGGCGTCGCGGACGATCGGCATCGCCTGATCGAGCGCGTCGGCCCACACCCGGTCGAAGCGCGCGCCCATCGCCCAGTCGAGCCGCGGCCCGAGCAGCGGGAAATAGGTTTCGTTGAAGAAGAAGATCAGGTCATGCTCGCCCCAGCACAGGATCATCGATTCGGGCGAGTTGAGGACGAGGCTGAGCGCGGTCTTGAGTGCGGTTGGCCAGCCGGCGGGCGGGCCGAGCGGATGCTCGCTCCAGTCGCGCGCGAGGATCAGCGCGGTGGCGGCACCGCCGCCGTCGAGGAAGCGCAGATCGGGCGGCAGGGTAGGAAGCGGTGAGGCGTCGAGGAGCATGATTTCGGAAGCGGCATGGGCGGGGCTGACTGCTCGATAGCCGGGTCGTGGTGCGCGTGTCATCCTCTGGCCGGCGATTTCCGCGTGGATTGCGTGCGGGAGGTGTCGGCGCCGGATCGTAGCGTGGTGTGACGGCACGCACGTGGACGCGGCATGGGTGCCCCAATGTGGCGGTACTCGGTTTGCCTCAACCGCCGTCATCCCGAACTTGATCCGGGATCCCGCTTCTTCGGCCGCGCTGCACCGTAAGCGTGACGCCGGATCAAGTTCGGAGGTGAGCGACGGTGGTAAACGGTGCTCGGTGGGGTGCGTGGCGATCTTCCCGCATCCGCCACGGCGTCAGACAGTGCCGGCTGTGCCGGCGCTGCTGCCCGCCGCGGCGAGTCCCGGGATTGCTTGAGCAATCCCGGGCCGCCCGCTTACTGACAGGCCAGGCACTCGTCATAGTCGGTCGTCTCGCCGAACTCGTACTTCGGCTTCTCGATCGTGTTATCGTTCTCGACCCCACCTGCGAAGCCCGCGCGCTGCACCGACTTGGAGCGGAGATAGTAGAGCGACTTGATGCCCAGCTCCCACGCGCGGAAGTGGAGCATCAAGAGGTCCCACTTCTCGACGTCGGCCGGAATGAACAGGTTCAGCGACTGCGCCTGGTCGATGTAGGGCGTGCGGTCGCCTGCGAGTTCGAGCAGCCAGCGCTGGTCGATTTCGAAGCTGGTCTTGTAGCAGTCCTTCTCGTCCTGGCTGAGGAAGTCCAGGTGCTGGACCGACCCGCCGTGTTCAAGAATCGAGCTCCATACGGCCTCCGAATCCTTCGACTTCTCGGCCAGGATCTTCTTCAGATACGGGTTCTTGACCGCGAAGCTGCCCGACAGCGTCTTGTGCGTGTAGATGTTCGCCGGGATCGGCTCGATGCACGCGCTGGTGCCGCCGCAGATGATCGAGATCGACGCGGTCGGCGCGATCGCCATCTTGCAGGAAAACCGCTCCATGACGCCGACGTCGGCCGCGTCGGGGCATGGGCCGCGCTCGGCCGCCAGCTGCATCGACGCCTGGCTGACCTGGGTGTGGATGTGGCGGAAAATTTTAAGATTCCACGACTTCGCCATCGCGCCCTCGAACGGTAGCCCGCGCGCCTGGAGGAAGGAGTGGAAGCCCATCACGCCCAGACCGACCGACCGCTCACGCGCGGCCGAATAAGCGGCGCGCTCCATGCCGGGCTCGTGGCGGTCGATATAATCCTGCAGCACGTTGTCGAGGAAGCGCATTACGTCCTCGACGAAGGTCTTGTCGTCCTTCCATTGGTCCCACGTTTCAAGGTTGAGCGAGGACAGGCAGCAGACCGCGGTGCGATCGTTGCCGAGATGGTCGCGCCCCGTCGGCAGCGTGATCTCGCTGCACAGGTTCGAGGTCGACACCTTGAGCCCGAGCTCGCGGTGGTGCTTGGGCATGTTCGAGTTCACGTGGTCGGCGAACACGATGTACGGCTCACCGGTCGCGAGCCGGGTCTCAACCAGCTTCTGGAACAGCGCGCGCGAATCCACCTTGCCGCGGACCGCACCGTCCTTGGGGCTCTTCAACTCCCACTCGGCACCATCGCGCACCGCCTCCATGAAGGCATCGGGGATCAGCACGCCGTGATGGAGGTTGAGCGCCTTGCGGTTGAAGTCGCCCGAGGGTTTGCGGATTTCGAGGAATTCCTCGATCTCCGGGTGGCTGACGTCGAGGTAGCAGGCGGCCGAGCCGCGGCGCAGCGAACCCTGCGAAATCGCGAGCGTCAGCGAATCCATCACACGCACGAACGGAATGATGCCGCTGGTCTTGCCGTTCAACCCGACCGGCTCGCCGATGCCGCGCACGTTGCCCCAATAGGTGCCGATGCCGCCGCCGCGCGAGGCGAGCCAGACGTTCTCGTTCCACGTGTCGACGATGCCGTTCAGGCTGTCGGGCACCGAGTTCAGGTAGCAGGAGATCGGCAGACCACGCCCGGTGCCGCCGTTCGACAGCACGGGGGTCGCAGGCATGAACCAGAGCTGCGAGATGTAATCGTAAATGCGCTGCGCGTGCGCCTCGTCGTCGGCATAGGCCGAAGCGACGCGGACGAACAGGTCCTGGTAGCTCTCACCCGGCAGCAGGTAGCGGTCGTTGAGCGTTTCCTTGCCGAAATCGGTCAACAGCGCGTCGCGCGCGGAATCAGTCTTCACCGCGAAGTCGCGCGATGCGGCTTTCTTGGTCGGCGCGCGCTCGGACGCCGCCGACATGCCGGGCGCACCCCGTTCGGCCTTGGGTTCAGCATCAGGCTTGGGGATCGTCACCCGTTCCATCAGATCCATCATCATCGTCTCGCTGCCGGCGTCCCCGAGGTTCATGCTGCGGCTCCTTTGTTCTTGTTGCGTTCTAGGAAGGATCGCTCCTTCTGGCTACGGGCAGAACACCATTGCATCGACAACAAGCGGCAAATGCCCGGCGTGCCGATCACGCGAGCCTCACCATGCCCCGCATCGGCGGAGCAGCCTTGTCATACCAGCAGTAGCGCTCGCCCCCGAAGCCGACCCCTACAAATTGTGCCAAACCGTCGCGGCGGGCAAGAGGGTAATGCGCGGGCGAGGCAGTGGTTCACTCGGATCCGCGCTCCGACATCGGCGCAAAATCGATGCGACGCGTGGATTTCTGCGGGGTTCGGCAAGCACAAGCGAAAAGGAGCGGGAAAAAAATTATTCGGGGGATTATTTGAGCTGACCCGCACCCGGCGTTGCTGCTCCCGACCCAGTAGACCGGCTCGAAATCGCGGGCACCTTGGGCCTCACGCCGCGCGGCGCTGGGTCGATTGGATCAGTTGATCGACGTCGATCGGATAGGCGAATTGGAGACCGGCGCGGCCGTCGTCGACCCAGCGGATCGTGGCGGGCATCATCTGGCCTTCGAACAGCTCGATCTTCATCTCGAACCCGACCGCCTCGGCGGGCAGGTCGACGCCGTCGATCAGCACGCCGCCGGTCGAGATGTCGCGGATGCGGACCTCCGCGCTCTCGCCGTGGAGCGACACGCGCGCGGCGCGCAGCATCTTGTGCCGTTGCGCGCGGCTGGTCTTGAAGCCGACCGCGATCGCCTTGCCGCCGGGCTGGGCCAGCTGCTCGTGCACCACCTCGGCACCCGCGGGCTTGCCGTAGACGTAGCCTTGGATGTGGCTGCACCCCAGTTCGCCGATCAGTGCGATCTCGTCCTGCTGCTCGACGCCTTCCGCGGTCGTCTCCATCCCCAAAGTGTCGGCGAGCGTCACGATCGCTTTGATGATCGCGGCGTTGCGGTTGCTCTCGTTGATCGCGCCGCGCACGAAGCTCTGGTCGATCTTGATCTTGTCGAACGGCGCCTTCTTCAGATAGCCGAGCGAGGAGTAACCGGTGCCGAAATCGTCGAGCGCGAGGCGCACGCCGATCCGCTTCAAGGCCGCGAACATCCGCTCCGAGGAGGCGTCCTCGTTCAGGAACACGCCCTCGGTGATCTCCAACTCCAGCCGGCGCGGCGGCAGGCCCGAGGTCGCGAGCGCGCTGGTGACGAGGCTGGGGAGCGCGGGGTTGGCGAACTGGATCGGCGACACGTTGACCGCGACGCGGACGTGCTCGGGCCAAGTCGCGGCCTCGGCGCAGGCGGTGCGCATCACCCACTCGCCGATCGCCTCGATCATCCCGCATTCCTCGGCCACCGGAATGAACTCCGCCGGGCTGACGAACCCGCGCGTCGGGTGGCTCCAGCGCAGCAGCGCCTCGTAGCCGACGATCCGCTCGTCCGCGGTCGATACCACCGCCTGATAGGCGAGGTGGAGTTGGTTCTGCTTCAACGCTTGACGCAGATCGTCCTCGAGCTGGCGGCGGTACTGCGCGCCCTCCAGCAATTCGTCGCGGTAGAAGCGGTGAACACCGCGGCCGTCGCCCTTGGCCGCGTAGAGTGCGAGGTCGGCGTTGCGCACCAGCGCTTCGGGATTGTCGCCGTGTTCGGGCGCGATCGCGACGCCGATTGAGCAGCCGATCGAGATCGTCGCGCCGTCGATGTAATAAGGACGCGACAGCGCGGTGATGATCGCCTCGGCGAGTTCGCCCAGCCGCTCGCGATTGCCCTCGCGCGGGATAATGACCTTGAATTCGTCGCCGCCCAGCCGGCCGACCATGCCGATTTCGCCGACGGTTTTCTGCAACCGGCCGGCGACCTGCTTGAGCAATTCGTCACCGACCTGGTGGCCGAGCGTGTCGTTCACCGCCTTGAACCGATCGAGGTCGAGCAGGACCAGGCTGTTGAAGCCGTGACCGCGCTGATTGGGGGCGAGCATCTGTTCGAGCTGCAGGCGCATGCGCTGACGGTTGGCGAGCCCGGTCAGGCTGTCGAACAAGGCTAGGCGCGTGATCTCGGCCTCGGCACGACGCTTCTCGGTCAGGTCGGAGCCCGAGCCGATGAACCCCTGGAATCGCCCGAGATGGTCGAGCAGCGGCCGGCCCGAGATCGACCACCAGCGCTCGGGCGCATCCTCGGGCGCGGGGCGGACCGAGTAATCGGAGAAGGAAGTACGGCTCGACAGATGAAACGTCAGCGTGCGTTCGGTTTCCGCCAATTCGGCATCGACCCGAAACACGCGCGTCAGCGCCTCGCCCTTGGCCTTGATCCCGAACCCGGCGACCTCGCGCGCCACTTTGTCGCTGAGATACGTCAGCCGCCCGCTACGGTCGGTCTGCCAGAACCAGCCCGAGCCGTGGCGCTCGAATTCGTTGACCAGCCGGCTGGCGAGCGCCTCGGCGTCCGCGGCTTCCTCCTGTTCGGCGAGGTCGCGCAGGCGCGCGCGGGCAGTGCGGATCAGGCCGTGCCCGAGCAGGACGGTGAGCACGATGGCGGCGGCGCTCGACCAGGACAGGCCGTGGCGCACGACGGTGGCGGCGGCGAGCGCGGCGGCGAAACCGAGCGTCGCGGCGGGTAGCGCGTGGATCACCGCCACGGTGACGATCATGGTGCCGAACAGCGCAACTACCGCGGCCATCTGCACCGAATGGTCAGTCAGATTGCCGGCGAGCTGCGACAGGGTGAACAGCGACGCGGCGGCGGCGGCGGCCACGCCCGCGACGAGTGCGACACGGTGATGCGTCGCGAGCTGCTGCGCGACGACGAGGCGGAGCAGCGCGAAAATACCCGGTCCGGCGAGCAGCGCGGGCAGCCCGACGAGCGCGATCTTGGCGGCCAACCCGCCGGCACCCGACACGAGTGCGGCGATCACCAGCGCGAGCGGCACCGCGACCAGCGCGATCGCCGCGGCGGGCCACAGGTCGGCAACCCCGGCGAGTGCTGCCTCGCGGTCGTCGCCGACGCGCTCTTCGTCGCTCGCTGACAGGCCCAGGCTCGCCAGCACGTCCGGCGCGGGATCGTCCGCGTCGCCGACGACCGTGTCCGCAGCTTCGCTCGGTGAAGGACGCATGTTACCCATAAGGGTCAGATAAGATGACCGGTGTTTGCCGAAGCTTAGCGCGGATGCCTAATGCGCCGTTAACCAGCGGCATAAGCCAACGCCGCATGGTTGCGAGCGTCGAACGTGCGTCCTACAGGATGCGGCCATGACGACCGTGATCCGCGAAGCCGATCTGATCGAGAGCGTGGCCGACGCACTCCAGTTCATCAGTTACTACCACCCGATGGATTACATCCGCGCGCTGGGTGAGGCGTATGAGGCGGAAGCGAGCCCGGCCGCGAAGGACGCGATCGCGCAGATCCTGACCAACAGCCGGATGTGCGCGGAGGGGCATCGCCCGATCTGCCAGGACACGGGGATCGTCAACGTGTTCGTCAAATGGGGCATGGACTGCCGGTTGGACGATACCTCACGCTCGTTGCAGGACGTCGTCGACGAGGGCGTGCGCCGCGCCTACCTGCACCCGGAAAACAAGCTGCGCGCCTCCGTGCTCGCCGACCCGGCGTTCACCCGTCGCAACACGCGCGACAACACGCCGTGCGTGCTCCACGTCGACATGGTTCCGGGCAATACCGTCTCGGTCGACGTCGCGGCCAAGGGCGGTGGCAGCGAGAACAAGTCCAAGTTCAAGATGATGAACCCGTCCGACTCGATCGTCGACTGGGTAATCGAAATGCTGCCGCAGATGGGCGCGGGCTGGTGCCCGCCCGGCATGCTCGGGATCGGCATCGGCGGCACCGCGGAGCATTGCGTGCTGCTCGCCAAGCAGGCGCTGATGGAGCCGATCGACATGGGGCCGTTGAAGGCACGCGGGCCGCGCAACGATATCGAAGCGCTCCGGATCGAGATCTTCGACCGCGTCAACGCGCTCGGCATCGGGGCGCAGGGGCTGGGTGGGCTCTCCACCATCCTCGACGTCAAGATCAAGGACGCGCCGTGTCACGCCGCGGGCAAGCCGGTCGCGATGATCCCGAATTGCGCCGCGACGCGCCACGCGCATTTCACACTCGACGGCAGCGGCCCGGCCTATCTCGAAGCACCCAAGCTCGACGAGTGGCCGAAGGTCGACTGGAAGCCTGACAGCGCGGCTATCCGCGTCGATCTCGACACGCTGACACCCGAGGTGGTGGCGCAGTGGAAACACGGCGACCGCCTGCTGCTGAACGGCAAGATGCTCACCGGGCGCGACGCCGCGCACAAGCGGATCGCGGACATGTTGGCGCGCGGTGAGGAACTGCCGGTCAGCTTCCGCGGGCGGGTGATCTATTATGTTGGGCCGGTCGATCCGGTCGGCGAGGAAGTGGTGGGGCCGGCGGGTCCGACGACCGCAACGCGGATGGACAAGTTCACGCGCATGATGCTCGACCAAGGCCTGCTCGCGATGGTCGGCAAGGCCGAGCGCGGGCCAGCGGCGACCGAGGCGATCCGCGAGGCGAAGTCGGCCTATCTGATGGCAGTCGGCGGTGCAGCGTACCTCGTCGCGCGCGCGATCAAGGGATCGAAGGTCGTCGGGTTCGAGGACTTGGGCATGGAAGCGATTTACGAGTTCGAGGTCAGCGACTTCCCCGTCACGGTCGCGGTCGATGCGGAGGGGCAGAACGTTCACCAGCTCGCCCCGCTCGTCTGGCGCGAGAAGATTGCGCGCGAGGGGCTGCTCCAGCCGGCGTGACGCGCGTGCTTGACGCTCGAACGCGCGCGGCGGAAGGAAGGCCTTGTGATCCACCGTACTGAGCGAGGCACCGCATGACGCTGTCCGACCTGCTGCTGCCGACCTACACCCAGATGCTAGGCACGATGGCGACCTGGCTCGACAAGGCGGAGGCAGCACGCGGCGACGAGGCGGAGGCGCTGCTGTCGGCGCGGCTCGCCCCCGACATGTTCCCGCTCGCCACGCAGGTCCGGTTCGCGTGCCGGCAGGCGCAGGAGGCCGTGTTCCGATTGCAGGCGCGCGACTTCTCGCCTGCAATTCAGCAACTGCTGGAGGAAGCGCGCAACGCGGGCGAGCGGCCCGGCACGCTCGCCGACGCGCGGGCGCGGATCAACGAGACGCTGGCGGTGGTGGAGGCCGCGGCTACCGACGGGCTGACGCTAGAAGGCGACGCGCCAGTCGCGCACGCGCTGCCAAACGGCATGGTGATGAACGTGACCGCGACCGTTTACGCGCGCGATTGGGCGCTGCCGCAATTCTACTTCCACGTGGTCACCGCCTACGCGATCCTGCGCGCGCAGAGCGTCGAGCTGGGCAAGGCCGATTACTGCGCGCACATGCTGCCGTATTTCAGCATGCCGCAGAGCGGATGAGAGTTGCGCGCCGCTGAAGATTAGCGCGAGTTTTTAGAACGTCGATGGGGGCATGCCGGTATCGGGTGTGAGCCACGGTGCGCGTGAATGAGTTGCGTCAGGGCGGTTCTCAATCAGCGTGACGCACATCCCTTTGTCTGGCGGACCTGATCCGGGGTCTCGCGTCTCGAACATGTTAGCAGAAGGCAGCGGGATCCCGGATTAAGTCCGGGGATGACGGTGCACTGCGAGGATCCGGAATTGCGCCAGCGCCGGCGAACGATCGCGCACTTGGCACGCCCGGAAATGAGAAGGGGCTGCCAGACCGTCTCACGACGAACCTGACAGCCCCTAGACATGGTCAGCGGCCGGAGAGCTCCAGCCCGGGAGACCATGAAGGCTTCCGTGAACCTCTAACGGACCGTTGCATGAGGGACGATACCCTCCGGCCCATCACCGATTCTTAAAAGCGGATCCCCCGAACGAACTGAACCGAACCCACTGCTGAACCATGAGACATCGGATCACCTCCTTTCGCTGTTGAAGACACGTGCGGTCTGCGTTGACCGCATCCACAATGTGTCCCCGTGCGCCGGGTTATACAAGGCTTGTTTTCTCGTTTTGTTTGCCTGATCCTCCGCCGCCGCGTGCCCTCTGGCTTGAGCGTCAGCCGCGGCAATCCTCGATTACGCGGCCGACCTCGGCATAGGGCGGCAGCACCAGCGCAGGCGTGCCCGCTTGCTCGATCACGAACCGCCCGCGGCTGAACGCCATCGCGTCGAGCAGCGGGTCGTTCGGCGCGAACGCGGTCGCGACATAGGGCGGGGTGCCGCCGGTCGGCTGCGCCGCGATGCTGCGCGTGGTGGCGGTGGTGCGGATCGTGAACGGGGTCGTCTCACCGCCGCTGCGCGACAGGAACAAGCGACGCTCCGCCCGGTCGCAGCGCAGCACCGCCCGTGCGTCCTGCCCCGCAGTGCCGAACAGCGCCCGACTGCCGCGCGCGTCGCGCTGGTAGGTCCAGGTGCCCGGCGTGCGCGGCCAATCCTGCCAATCGACCGGGGCGGGCGCGGGCAATGCGAGCGTCGGCGTCGGGCGCGGCAGGTCGACGGGCGCCGGTGCGCGCGGCGGGGCCACGCACGCGCCGACCCCCAGCAGCAACAGGGTCGATAGGCGAAGCGGGAGGCGGGAAGCGATCATCGCGCCCGATTATGCCGGATGCGTCGATGTGGCTCAACCGCGGCCGGAACCCGCTGCCGCGGCGAGCGGTTACTCCGGCGCAAATCACAGGGAACCACCATGTCAGACCACGACGCCGCATCGACCAATGCCGAGCCGACCCAGTTGCTGGTGCGATCGACCCTCGCCGATGCGATGCGCGTCGACAGCCGTGACGGCGATCATCTGGGCAGCGTGCATGCCTTCATGGTGCACAAGGGCTCGGGCCGGGTGACGCACGCGGTGCTGAGCCTGGGCGGCTTTCTGGGCATGGGCAAGAGCTTCTACCCGCTGCCGTTCTCGCTGCTGTCGCTCGACGTGGTGCGTGACCTGTACGTCGTGACGATCGACCGCCGGATGCTGGAGGGCGGACCGAGCTGGGCGAACAACCCGCCCGTGTTCAACCAATCCTACGCCGACAGCGTGGCGCGTTACTATGAAGTTCCCAACGAAAACCTGGCCAACGGCTGAGTAGAGGAGTTTGAAGCCATGAGCATTTTCGGCAAGATCAAGGACGCGATCTTCGGTCACAACGGTCCGCTCGGCGGGCAGTTCGGCGGCAAGAAGGATGCGGCACCCGCACCGGCACCGGCCCCGACAGGCGGTGCCCCGCGCCCGGCGCCGCAGCAGCAGCCGCAGGCCGCGCCCGCTCAGGCCCCGGCGACCCCCGCCCCGGCACACGCGCAGCACGTCGACGTCGAGCAGGTGCTGACCAACATCTCGTCGCAGAAGGGCAATCCCGACCTTAACTGGCGCACCTCGATCGTCGACCTGATGAAGCTGCTCGATCTTGATTCGAGCCTCGCCAACCGCAAGGAGCTGGCGACCGAGCTCGGTTACAGCGGCGCCAAGGACGGGTCGGCCGACATGAACATCTGGCTGCACAAGGCGGTGATGCGCGAGCTCGAGAAGAACGGCGGCTCGGTGCCTGCGAGCATGAAGGACTGATGCGATGACCGACAAGCCCAACGACGTGCAGAAGGCGACTAAGGAGTTGCTGGAAGACCCCGACGCGCCCGAGAAGGGCAACACGCATCCGCCGCAGACGATCGATGCCGAGCCGGCGCGGGTGGACAAGGACGCGCGCTGAACCGACAGTGTGACGGTGACGAGGAGGCGGTGCCCGCGGGTGCCGCCTTCTGTTTTATGGTGCTGCTGCGGGTGGGGCGTTGATCTCGGACTCTCTTGCCTAACTTCACGTCACCCCCGACCTGTTCCGGGAGTCCGCTTCCTAGGAGGGCAGAAGAAGGCAGCGGGATCCCGAATCAAGTCCGGGATGACGGTAAGTGGGCGGCGGTTTACTTCCAGCCGGGTCCGAGAGTTTCAGCGCTGATCGCCCTCTACCGCCCAGGTGTGGTTCTCCAGTATCCACGCCGGGACCGGGCGTCCGGCGGCGTCGCGCGAGGGTTCGTACCGGAAGCGTTGCTGGATCAGGCGGCAGGTGGCGGCGTCGAGCGAGCGATAGCCGCTCGACCGGGTCACGCGGCACTCGCCGACCCGGCCGTCGGTCTGGACCAGGAAGCGTACCGAGACCGTGCCCTCGAAGCCGGTTTCGGCCAATTCGCGAATGTCCGAAGGAAAGTCGCTGTCGCTGATACGCCCGCGGCGCTGGATCGGCGGCGTTTCGTCGCCGCCGTCGCCGTCTCCGTCGCCCCAACCGCCCGAGCCGGTACCGTCGCCGATGCCACCCGCGCCGGTGCCCGGGCCGAGGCGCGGTGCGGCACCCTGTGTCGCCTGATTGCCGGCGAACGGCTTGATCGCGACGACGATCGGGGGCGGGGGGACGGGGATGACAACGACCGGCTTGGGCGCGACGACCTGCGTCGCCTTGGAGCGGATGTTGGGCGGGGCGGCGCGGCCCTCGGCGCGCTTGCTGACCTTGGGGCGCGGCACCGTCTTGGCGGGTGGCGGCGGGGGAGGGGGCGGCGCGAGGTCAAACAGTCGCAGCCCCTCGTCAACGCGCTGTCGGATCGCGTCGCCGGCGAGCCCCGTCAGCAGCGCCCAGCCGAGCGCGCCCGTCACCGCGAGCGCGGCAGCGGCGGCTCCGAAGCGTTCCTGTCTGGGCTGCGCGTACATGTGCCTTGATGTAGGTGCGCGCGGCTGAACCGCGAGTGGCTGGTGGTGCGTGATGGTGCCGGAAGGTCACAAAGGTCGCACTCATTGCGCGCATGCGCGCGCCCGGATGATGAAGTGTCAAAGAGCGGACGGCGGTGTGTCACGGGTCCGGCGTGTAGGAAAGAGGGCGTCACCGGCGGGATGTTGATTCCGACCCATTGATCAGTCCGTCACCCCGGGCTTGATCCGCGGTCCCGCTTGTTTTCGACCGTTGGCGGTGAAGATAGCGGGATTCCGGCTCAAGGCCGGGATGACGAAATGATCGGGTCCGAGGTGTGCGAACGATGATCCAACCGACGACCCTCGCCTCCAAGGAAGGGGCGGAGATGGGTAAGGGGCGATCGGTTACGACGCGCTCTGCGTCGGCCCTACCCACCCCCGGTCCCTCCCTTTCAGGGAGGGGAGGCTGTTGCGCGATGGGTCGCCGATGTTTCTCTCGGCGCACCAAGAAAGGTCACTTCACGCGCGACTTCACCGCCGCTTGCCCATCCGCACCTGCTGCTGCTTGCCAAACCGGGTTTTGCGCGTACCGGGCTTGCCCTCGTTCGAGCGGCCCATGATGGGTGCTTTCTGCTGCTCGACCGGCAGGCCGAGTTCCTCCTGCTCCAATTGGCGGATTTCGTCGCGCAGGCGGCCGGCTTCCTCGAACTCGAGGTCGGACGCGGCCTTGCGCATCTTCTTTTCCAATTCCTCGATATAGCCGCGTAGGTTGTGGCCGACCATGTGCGGGCGGTCGTCTCCAATATCGACCGTGACCTGATCGCCCTGGCTGACGTGCGCGATAATGTCACCGATGTTGCGGCGGATCGTCGTCGGCGTGATGCCGTGTTTGAGGTTGTATTGCTGCTGCTTCTCGCGCCGACGCGCCGTTTCGTTCATCGCGCGCTCCATCGAGCCTGTGATGCGGTCGGCGTAGAGGATCACGCGCCCGTCGACGTTGCGCGCGGCGCGACCGATCGTCTGGATCAAGGAGGTTTCGGAGCGCAGGAAGCCTTCCTTGTCGGCGTCGAGGATCGCGACCAGCCCGCATTCGGGAATATCAAGCCCCTCGCGCAGCAGGTTGATGCCGATCAGCACGTCGTACACGCCCAGCCGCAGATCGCGGATCAGCTCGATACGCTCCAGCGTCTCGACGTCGGAGTGCATGTAGCGGACCTTGATCCCCGCCTCGTGCATATATTCGGTCAGATCCTCCGCCATCCGCTTGGTCAGCGTGGTGACAAGCGTGCGATAGCCGAGCTCGGCGGTCTTCTTCGCCTCGACGATCAGGTCCTGCACCTGCTCCTCGACCGGCTTGATCTCGATCGGCGGGTCGATGAGCCCGGTCGGGCGGATCACCTGCTCGGCGAAGACGCCGGCCGACTGCTCCATCTCCCACGTGCCCGGCGTCGCCGAGACGCAGACCGTCTGCGGGCGCATCGCGTCCCATTCGTTGAAGCGCAGCGGGCGGTTGTCGATCGCCGAGGGCAAGCGGAAGCCGTATTCGGCCAGCGTGATCTTGCGCCGGTGATCGCCGCGCGACATGCCGTTGATCTGGCCGATCGTCTGGTGACTCTCGTCGACGAACAGCATCGCGTTTTCGGGCAGGTATTCGAACAAGGTGGGCGGCGGCTCGCCGGGCAGGCGGCCGGTCAGGAAGCGGCTGTAATTCTCGATGCCGTTGCAACTGCCAGTGGCGGCAATCATCTCGAGGTCAAAATTGGTGCGCTGCTCCAGCCGCTGACGCTCGAGCAGCTTGCCCTCGATCTCCAGCTCCTTCAGCCGCTCGGTCAGCTCGTGGCGGATCGCGTCGGCGGCCTGCTTCATCGTCGGACCGGGCGTGACATAGTGCGAATTGGCGTAGATGCGGATCGAGTTGAGGCTCGCCGACTTTTGCCCGGTCAGCGGATCGAACTCGACGATCGCCTCGATCTCGTCACCGAAGAACGACACGCGCCACGCGCTGTCCTCGTAGTGCGACGGGAAGATTTCTAGATTGTCGCCTTTCACGCGGAAGTTGCCGCGCTGGAAGGCGGCGTCGTTGCGCTTGTACTGCAATGCCACCAGCTTGCGGACGATCTCGCGCTGATCGGCGCTCTGGCCTTTCTTCAGGTCGAAGATCATCGCCGAATAGGTTTCGACCGAGCCGATACCGTAGAGGCACGAAACCGAGGCGACGATCAGCACGTCGTCGCGCTCCAAGAGTGACCGGGTGGCGGAGTGGCGCATTCGGTCGATCGCCTCGTTCACCGAGCTTTCCTTCTCGATGTAGGTGTCCGACCGCGGCACGTACGCCTCGGGCTGGTAGTAATCGTAGTAGCTGACGAAATACTCGACCGCGTTGTCGGGGAAGAACGACTTGAATTCGCCGTAGAGTTGCGCGGCCAGTATCTTGTTGGGGGCGAGGATCAGCGCCGGGCGCTGCATCGCCTCGATCACCTTCGCCATGGTGAAGGTCTTGCCCGAGCCGGTGACACCCAGCAGCACCTGGTCCTTGTCGCCCGCCTGCACGCCGCTGACGAGGTCGCGGATCGCGGTCGGCTGGTCGCCCGACGGCTGGTAGTCGCTGACGAGCTTGAACGCCTTCCCGCCCTCGACCTTGGGCGGACGTTGCGGGCGATGGGGGACGAAATCCTCGCCGGTTTCGGGTTCGGCCAGGTTGGTACGGATCTGGATCGCCATGCGGTGCGATATGGGCGTGCGGACAGGCGACTTGAAGGTGCCTTGGGCGGCCCCAAGCTCGGCTTGGTTGACCGCGTGCGTGCCGACCCATATTGCGCGGCGTTCGCAATCAGATCGATTTCATGGATGCCGTGCCGGTCGGGCGCGGTTCGAGGAACAACAGGCATGACCGACGTCCGCGCACCCATCAGCATTCCCGAGAGCAAGGCGTTCGCCAGCGTCAAGGTGAATTGGGTCCGCCACTGGAACGAGCATCTGTTCAGCTTCGCGGTGGAGCGGCCGTCGAGCTTCCGCTTCCGCTCGGGCGAGTTCGTGATGATCGGGCTGCCGGGCGAGGAGGGCGCGGACGGTGCCGCGGGCAAGCCAATCATGCGTGCGTACTCGGTCGCGAGCCAGCATTACGCCGAGGAGCTGGAGTTCCTGTCGATCAAGGTCGAGAACGGCCCGCTGACCGGGCGGCTGCAACAGATCGTGGCAGGCGACGAAATCTATCTGGGGCGCAAACCGACCGGTACGCTCGTCACCGACGCATTGCTGCCGGGCAAAAGGCTGTTCATGCTGTCGACCGGCACGGGGCTCGCGCCGTTCCTGAGCTTGGCGCGCGATCCCGACGTGTACACGATGTTCGACCAGGTGATCGTGGTCCATTCGGTGCGCCGCGTCAGCGATCTGGCGTATCACGACGAGCTCGCCGCGCGTCTGGCCGACGATCCGCTGGTGGCGGACGAGGCGGCGCAGCAGTTCCACTACATCCCGACGGTCACGCGTGAGCCGTTCCACACCACCGGTCGCATCGACGCGCTGATGGAGAACGGCACGATGTTCGGTGATTCGATCACCGGCGACAAATGCTTCAACCCGGATACGGACCGGATCATGATGTGCGGGTCGATGGACATGATCCGCGACACCGCCGCGACGCTGGAGACGCTCGGCTTCGTTGAAGGTTCGAACGCCGCGCCGGGCACCTACGTGATCGAGCGCGCCTTCGTCGGCTGAAGCGCCGGGCGGCGCGGGTCAGAACAGGCCGAGCGCCGCGACTTCCTCTGCCGACAGCGTGATGCCGAACATCATCGACAGGCGCATCCGGTACACGCGCGGGTCGGTGATCTCGCCCGCGCTGTCGGTGCTCGCGGCCCGGCGGCGATAGTCGCGGTCGGTCAGCGTCGCGAAGCCGTGCGGCAGGACGACCGACACGATCGCGTGATTGGTGAAGCGGCTGACGGGCGCGGTGGAGGCCCAATGGTTGCCCATCGCGAGATCGCTGTCGTGTACCTCGTCGAGCGTGAAGCTGTATTGCCGCTGCCACCCGCTGCCCGCGCCGCGCCCGTCGGTGGTGGCAGGATCGCCGTCGCGCAGCAGCATCCAGCCGTGCTCGTCGTCGCGGGCGAGCCGGAAGCGCGCGCCGTCGGGTGCCTCGGCCTCGGCGCCGTCGACCAGCGGCATGACCGGGGCATAGCTGCCGCCGAAGCCGGGATCGGCAATCCACGGCGCATCGCCGATCGTCACCAGCGACAGCGTGTGGGTGAGCGGCGGCACGTCCGCGGCCCCCAGCCACACGCGCGCGAGCAGCGGGCGCGCGTCGAACCCGGTCGCCGCCAGCGCGTCGAGGAACAACCGGTTGTGCTCGAAACAGAAGCCGCCGCGCCGCGCCGTCACCAGCTTTGCCGCGACGGAGCCTGAGTCGATCGCGATCGCGCGGCCGAGCCGCACGTCGAGATTCTCGAACGGGATCGCCAGCCGGTGCGCGCGTTGCAGTCGTTGCAGCCCCTCGCCGTCGTTGGTCGGCAGCGCGGGCAGGTCGATGCGGGTGAGATAGGCGTCAAGGTCGAACATGCGCGTCCACGTGCCGGAACGTGTCCGCTGGGGCAAGCTGCGCGATCCCTCTAGGCATCCGGCACGGCGCGGCTATGGTTGGAGCAAAAGAGGGGGAATATATGCGCCTGATCAACCTGCTGGCGGCTGCCGGCACGCTCGCCGCGACGCCCGCATTGGCCGAACCCGATTATGCCGCCGCGGTGCGTGCCGATTACAAGCGCGACCTGGGCGCGATGTGGGACGATTTCCACCGCAACCCCGAACTGTCGTTTCGTGAAACGCGCACTGCGGCGAAGATGGCGGCGGCGCTGCGCGCGGTGCCGGGCATGGTCGTGACCGAGAAGGTCGGGCAGACCGGCGTCGTGGGCGTGCTGAAGAACGGCGCGGGCCCGGTTGTGCTGGTGCGCGCCGACATGGACGGCCTGCCGGTCGAGGAGAAGTCGGGGCTCGCCAACGCCAGCCGCGCGCGGCAGGTCGGCGTCGATGGGGTGGAGGCGCCCGTCATGCACGCCTGCGGCCACGACACGCACATCACCGCGATGGTCGGCACCGCGCGCCGGCTCGCCGCGCTGCGTGACCGCTGGGCCGGCACGATCGTGTTCGTCGTCCAGCCTGCCGAGGAGCGCGTCGGTGGTGCAAAGGCGATGATCGCCGATGGCCTGTTCACGCGCTTCCCCAAGCCCGATTATGCGCTGGCCTTCCATGTCGCTGCGGGGATGGAGGCAGGCACCGTGTCCGCATCCGCGGGCATCCAATATTCCTCGTCCGACTCGGTCAACATCGACGTGCCCGGCATCGGCGCGCACGGCGCCAGCCCGCACGAGGGCAAGGACCCGGTGTACATGGCGTCGCAGATGGTGATCGCGCTCCAGGGCCTGATCAGCCGCGAGCGCCCGCCGCTCGACCCCGGCGTCATCACCGTCGGGTCGTTCCACGCGGGGCTGAAGCACAATATCATCTCCGACATGGCGAAATTGCAGGTGACGGTACGCGCCAACGACGAGGGGACACGCAAGCGGCTGCTCGACGGGATCCGCCGGGTGGCGAACGGCGTCGGCGTGATGAACGGGATGCCCAAGGACAAGATGCCCGTGGTGACGGTCAGCGAGGGCACGCCGACGACGATCAACGACGCCGCGCTCGCGCGCCGATTGAACGCGGTGATGGTGCAGACGCTGGGCGCGAAGAACGTGCCCGCCTTTACGCAGGACGGCATGGGGGCGGAGGATTTCGCTTATTATGTCCAGCCCGATACGCGCGTGAAAGGCTATTATTTCGCGGTCGGCGGATCGACGCGCGCAGAGATTGACGCGGCGGCGCGCGGTGGTCCCAAGATCGGGTCGCACCACTCGCCCGAGTTCCGCATCGCGCCCGAGCCCGTGATCACCACCGGCACGATCGCGATGACCGCGGCGGTGCTCGACCTGATGACGCCGGGCACGGCGCGGGCGGGGACGGGATCGTGAACGCGCGCTGCCTGCTGCTCGCCGCCGCGCTGCCGCTGGCGGCGTGCAGCGGTGACATCGACCTGACCAATGCCTCGATCGAGGACGTGGCAACCGCGACCGCCAGCGTCGAGAAGCCGCAGGCGGGGCAGTGGCGAACCGACACGCGGCTCGTCAGCTTCGACGCGGGCGCCGACGAGACACCGGCCGCCGCGGCGATCCGCGAGCAGGTCGGCGACACCGCGACAACCGAGGCGTGCCTGTCGGACGAAGAAGCCGGCAAGCCGCTGTTCGGCGACCTGTCGACCGCGGCAGGGGCGAACTGCCGGTTCCGCCGCTTCACGTTGAAGGACGGGCAGCTCGACGCCGAGATGGCGTGCCGCAACGCGGGCGGCGAGACGCTGAGCGTGGCGCAGAAGGGCCGTTACTCGCCGACAGCGGTGGATCTGACCGCAACGGTGCGCCGCGGCGGCGTGGCGGCGCAGGCGGGTGGCATGGTGACGCGGATCGTCGCCAAGCGGACGGGGGATTGCGCGGAGGAGTAGGGGGAGCGGCGATGCGTCCTCACTCGCTTCGCTGCGCCTAAAGGGTGAAGTTGGCGTGCTGATCTCCGCCCTTGAGCGCTCTCTTCTTCAGGACCGGTCCGACACGAGGCGGTCCACCATCCACCTACGCGCCTTCAACCCCTCCACTGTCGGTAGGAGAAAGGTTCGGCGGTGCTTCCAAACGAGCTCGATGGCGCCGAACACGCATCGGCACAGCTTCGACATTAAGCCTTGGTGCTATCGTTCCGCCGATGGTGCAGCGAGCGACGGGATTAGATGCGCAGTGACGCGGATGAGCGGGTCACGCCGACGCTTATTGCGCGCTCTATATCATGGTGAATGTGAGGCCGATCAGCGAGCCGTACTTACCCAGAGATCAGGGAAGGACGCGACTGGTCGCCGGCGGCGTGTCGTCGAGGCGGATTGCGACGCGCCCGCTCTTGTCCGGCTTGCCGCGGAACAGCCGGCCGACGCCGCCGACCGCGTCGCGCGCTAGCTGCAACGCGTCGGTTCCCTCGCTCGGATCCTCGCAGCAACTACCGGGTGCCAGCAGCTTCTGCACGCCGCGGATCAGCGCGGTGCCGCCGGCCAGCATGTTGACGCCGGTCTGGCATCCGCCGGTTCGCGCCGCGCACGGCGTCGCCTCGGCATTCAACGCGCCGCGGCCGGTCAGGTAGCGATTGACCGGGACCGGCTTGGAGGAGACCGCCTCGTCGGGCAGCGGCAAGCTCTGCGACGGCAGCGCGCCCGCGCAGACGATGATGTCGTCGCCCTGTGGCCGTACGCAGCGCTCGTCCGCGACGGGCACGAGGATCGAGATGCGCGCTGGCTGCTCGATCGATACGGCGGGCGGCGGTACGACCGGCGTGGCCGACTGCAGGGCGATGGCGAACATCAGCATCGGCGCGCAGCGTGGACCTGCGCACGGCCCGCGTCAACGAACGGCCGTCAACGATCTTGCAATCGACGCCATGTCATCCTTGGCGCGTGAATTGGTCGCGCCTCTTTCGCAGCCGCTGGGCTGCCCTATGGTGGGCGGGCGGCGTGTTGTTGTTCGCCTATGACGTGGCGAGTGCTGCGCCGGATGCCGGTCCACCGACCGCGGGTGCTGTGTCGAACTCTGGCATGGTCACCGACGTGACTGGCGCGCCGGTCAACGAGGCCGATGTTGCGGGTCTTCTGAACGCTGCCGCTTCTTGAGTGCGGAAAGGGTGGTGGGTTCGAGGCGGTGATCTGGCAGCGCCTCTCGTTTAATTGAAGGGTCGACTCTCTCGCGAGTGCAACCGGGTTGCTATCTGCCCGCCGGCGCGTCAATCGCGGCGAAGCCGCATCTTGTGCGCCGGCTTCGTCGCGCTGGCCGGTCGACGGCGCCACGATTGTGGCGCATCTCGTGCGAAGCTTTCGCTTCGCACGTCGATCTTGCGTCGACTTACGGTCTTAAGGCCACGTCGTCCCTGTCTTCCAGGTCGCCATCCTCGGCCAGCGTGTCGGCGTCGAAATCGTCTTGCGCCTCGTCCTCGGCGATGTCGTCATCGTCCTGATCGTCGTCGTCATCCGTTACGCCGACCTGCGCGTCGGTCATCTGCAGCTCGTCCTCGCGCTCGGCATCCTCGTCATCGTCGTCGGCGTCGATGTCCGGGTTGATGTCGGTCATGATCGTCCCGTCGCTCGGCCCGTCGCGCGTCGCTTCCAGGATTTCGGCGCGCTGCGACTCGTCGTAGCCGTCCTCGTCGTAGCCGTCGTCGCCCGATCCGTGGCTGGTAACCTGATGGCCGCCCATGTTCATCTCCTTGTGATGAAAGCGCGAACGGCGCAGCGCCGCGCCGGGTTCCCGCGGCGCTTGACAGGTGGTGGCATACCCCTAGTGTGTTGCTATCATAATACGGAAGGGTTCGACCATGCGCTCCTTGCTGATCCTTGCGACGTTCGCACTGCCACTCGCCGCATGCGACCGCAGCCAGGAGGGGACGCAGGTCGCCGTGACCGCGAACGGCAGCGGCGGCTCGATCGACAAGGCCGGCGAGGTCAAGATCGACACGCCTGCGTTCAAGGGTGCGTTTAAGCTGCCGCAGATCAACCTGACCGCCGAGAATTTCGACATCAACGGCGTGCACCTCTATCCCGACAGCAAGATCGCCTCGGTCAACGTCGACGGTACGGCCAAGGACAAGGTGACGGTGCGCTTCACCAGCCCGGCCGATGTTGCAACCGTGCGCGGCTGGTTCGCCGACCAGTTCGCGAAAAACGGCACGCCGGTGAAGGTCGAAGGCAACACGCTGACCGGTCGCGACGACGACCACAGTTTCACGATCGACTTCTCCGATCGTGCCGGGCAGAGCGACGGCGTGGTGAAGATCCGCGGCGCCTGATCGCAACTGGGTAAGCGCGTGAGGGTGGCGGTGCGGCGCGGCGGCGCCTATGTCGGTTCGTAACGATTTAGCCGGACGATTTCACATGCTCGACACGCCTTCCGCCCAGGTTCCGACGCTCAGCCTCGCCGATCAGGCGCGCGACCCGCAAGGGTTCGCCGCCGCGCTCGGAGGGTCGTTCGAGCGGTTCGGGTTCGCGATCGTCGCTGACCACGGCGTGCCGCAAGACCTGATCGACCGCGCCTGGAACGAGACGCAGCAACTATTCGCGCTGCCCGAGGAGGAGAAGCGCGGTTATCACGTGCCCGGCGCGGGCGGCGCGCGCGGCTACACGCCATTCAAGACCGAGATCGCCAAGGACGCCAAGCACGTCGACCTGAAGGAATTCTGGCACGTCGGGCGCGAGCTGCCTGTGGGGCACCGCTTCGCCGGTGAGATGGCCGCCAACATCTGGCCTGAGCGGCCCGCGGGGTTCAAGGATACGTTCGTCGAGCTGTTCAGCGCGTTTGACACCGCGGGCGACAAACTGCTGTCGGCGATCGCGCTGCACCTGGGGCTCGACGCTAAATGGTTCGACCCCGCCGTGCGCGACGGTAATTCGGTGCTCCGCCTGCTCCATTACCCGCCGATCCCGGTCGATGCCGAAGGCGTGCGGGCTGGCGCACACGAGGACATCAACCTCATCACGCTGCTGCTTGGCGCGGAGGAAGCCGGGCTCGAACTGCTCGACCGCCAGTCGGGCCGCTGGCTCGCGATCAAGCCGCCTGAGGGTGCGATGGTGGTCAACGTCGGCGACATGCTGCAGCGGCTGACCAACCACGTGCTGCCCTCGACCACGCACCGCGTCATCAACCCGCCGCCCGAGCGCCGCGGCCATTCGCGCTACTCGATGCCGTTCTTCCTGCATCCCGCGCCCGATTTCCTGATCCAGACGCTCCCGCAGACGATTACGCCTGAGAACCCGGACCGCTACCCCGAGCCGATCAGCGCGCAGGACTATTTGATGCAGCGGCTGGTCGAGATCGGTTTGATCAAGAAGTGAAGCGCCGCGGCGGCATTACCGATGGCGACCTGCGCGTCGACCACGACGGTGATGTCGACGGGATCGTCGGCGGTACCGTCACGATCGCCGCCGGGTGCCGTGCCGACGTGAGCGGGATCGTCAGCGGCGACCTGATCGTCGAGGAAGGCGCGGTGGTCGAGATGAGCGGCATCCTGTCGGGCCGGGTGATCAACCGCGGCGGCGCCGTGCGGGTGACGGGGATGGTGGGCTGACGCTTCTCGGAAGCGTAGCCATTATCTCGTCACCCCGGACTTGATCCGGGGTCCCGCTTCTCTGGCATGGGCGTAGTAGGCAACGGGATCCCGGATCAAGTCTGGGATGACGTTTGCCTTCAAAAGCACGGTAGCGCTAACCGACCCGCTCCGGCACTTCCTCCGCATCGGCCTGGATCGCGCTGTCGGGTGCCATCGCCTCCCACGGGAAGACGAACCATCTCTTCAAGACCGCGCGGTCGATCGTGCGGGCGTGGTAGTCAACCAACTGCGCCGAGCCGACATTGTCGATCAGCGTCGCGAAGCGGACGCTGCCGGGCTTCGCGCGCGCGCGCGCGAGCATGTCGCGCAGGTGGC
Organism: Sphingomonas hominis; assembly: GCF_013328205.1. Lineage (GTDB taxonomy): Bacteria > Pseudomonadota > Alphaproteobacteria > Sphingomonadales > Sphingomonadaceae > Sphingomonas > Sphingomonas hominis. The sequence goes on from NZ_JABULH010000002.1 coordinate 202,620, forward strand.
CGATCGTGCGACCCGAGTCGTTAATGTCATCGATGAACAACAGCCGCTCGCCCGCGCGCGTTCGCTCGGCGAGGCGCTGGATCGCGTCGATGGCGAGGTCTTCGGCCTGCGAGCTGTAATCGACCGCGAGCATGGGCAGGCCGCTGGCGTGGCTCAGGTACACCGCCGGGATCAGTCCGCCGCGACCGATCCCGATCAGATGTTCGGGCGACCAGTCGGTATCAGCGGCGAGTGCGTCGGCGAGGGTGCGGACCTGCGCGACCAGGTCGGCGTGCGTAATGGCCGTGAAGATCGTCATCGCCGCATCAATCCCCCGAGCACGTTGCGCACCACGCTGGCGAGCAGCCCACCGCCGCTGCTCGATCGCCGGCGTGACGATCCGCCGAACACCGCGCGTCCGATCTCGTTGCCAACTTGCCGCCCGACCGACGACGAGGCGGAGCGCATCGCCGAGGTCGCCATCTTCTCCCACGTCGAATCGGGTGCCGCGCGCCGGGTGGTGCGCTGCGCGCGCTCGTCGGCGGCGCGGGTGCGCGCGGCGTCGCGCTCGGCGCGTGCCTGTTCCTTGGCGCGCAGCGCGGCGTCGCGTTCTGCCTCGTCCTCGGCACGTGCGGCGGCGACGCCAGCGGCGGCGGCCTGCGTCTTAGCCGAGAGGATTTCCTCCGCCGACTCGCGGTCGATCGGCTCGTCGTACTTGTCGCCGATCGCGTCGGTCTGGATCAGCACACGGCGCTCATCGGTCGTGAGCGGGCCGAGGCGGCTGCCCGGCGGCTTGATCAGCGTGCGGGTGACGGGCGCGGGTGCGCCATCGGGCTGGAGCAGCGAGACGAGCGCCTCGCCGACCTTCAACTCGGTAATCGCGGTCGCAACGTCGACACCGGGATTGGCACGGAAGGTGTCGGCGGCAGCGTTCACCGCCTTGCGATCGCGCGGGGTGAAGGCGTTCAATTTGTGCTGGACGCGGTTGTTGAGCTGTCCCGCCACGTCCTCGGGGATGTCGACCGGGTTCTGCGTGATGAAATACACCCCGACGCCTTTGGAGCGTATCAGGCGGACGACCTGCTCGATCTTGTCGAGCAGCGCCTTAGGCGTGTCGTCGAACAAGAGGTGCGCCTCGTCGAAGAAGAAGCACAGCCGCGGTTTGTCGGGGTCGCCGACCTCGGGCAACGTCTCGAACAGTTCGGACAGCAGCCACAGCAGGAAGGTTGAGTAGAGCTTGGGGCTCTGCATCAATTTGTCGGCGGCGAGGATGTTGACCACGCCACGACCCTCGTGATCGGTTGCGATCAGGTCGCGCATCTCGAGCGCGGGCTCGCCGAAGAAATGCTCCGCGCCTTGCGTGCGCAGTTGCAGCAGCGCGCGCTGGATCGCCCCGATCGACTGCTTCGACACGTTGCCGTATTGCGTCGTCAACTCGGCGGCGCGCTCGGCACAATGCGCGAGCATCGCCTGGAGGTCGTCGATGTCGAGGAGCAGCAGCCCTTCCTTGTCGGCGACGTGGAAGGCGATGGTCAGCACGCCTTCCTGCACCTCGTTCAGGTCCATCAGCCGCGCGAGCAGCAATGGGCCGAGTTCGGACACGGTGGCGCGTATGGGGTGGCCCTGCTCGCCGAACAGGTCCCAGAATTGCACCGGCACCGCGGCGTAGCGCCAGTCGGAATCGCCGATCTCCGCGGCGCGGGCGCGCAACGTGTCGTGCATCTTCGCGGTCGGCGACCCCGGCATTGCGAGGCCGGCCAGGTCGCCCTTCACGTCGGACACGAAGCACGGAACGCCGGCATCGGAGAAGCCCTCGATAATGCCTTGCAGCGTGACCGTCTTGCCGGTGCCGGTCGCGCCCGCGATCAACCCGTGACGGTTGGCGCGGCGCAGGTCGAGCCGCTGCGGATGCGCGCCACCAGCATTGGCACCGATGAAGATGCCGGGCGCGGGGGTGCTGGAGGTGTCGGTCATGCGCGGGGTTCCGGGCTGAGGCTGTGGAGGGGCGTCATAGGGCGATACGCGCGAGGCCCCAAGCGGGATGCGGTTGCAAAAAGGCGAAGTGGAGGAAGTGGAGGTTCACGGCGGTGTTTTCGCGCGGGCAGGATGGGGCGGTGTGGACGAAGATGGGCGGGGCGCATGGCTAAGAGTTGGCAGGTCGGTCGAGGGTAGGACAGTCGTAGGTAGGATATGGCGACGTCGAAGTGACGAGCAAATGTGAAGCGATGCGGCGACCTGCTCCCCTCCCTGGCAAGGGAGGGGCTGGGGGTGGGTGGCGCGGCGAGGTGATGCTTCGCGTCGAGACTACCCACCCCCGACCCCTCCCTTGCCAGGGAGGGGAGCAGGAAGAAGCGGGGTCCCGGGTCAAGGCCGAATTGACGGGACACAGAATCGTGACGGCCCAGAAGATCCGCAAGCCCACTTGTCGTTCGTCGACATCGTGAACGAACAAGGCCGCCGCGGATCGCTCCGCGACGGCCCTCATGTTCCGGCCAGAAAGCGCGCCTTACTTGATCTTCACCGGGATGAAGACGCCGCTGGTGCGCTGGCGGGTGATCTGGAGCAGCACCTGCGGGCGGTTGGCGGCCTTTGCCGCAGCGACCGCGCGCGCTACATCGGCGGCGGTGCGGACCGGGGTCGAGTTGACCGCCGAGATCACGTCGCCGCGCTTGAGCTTCTGCGCCGCATCCGACGACGGATCGGTCGCGGCGACCACCACACCCTGCACGGTCGAGTCGACGCCGATTGACCGCGCGATCTGCGGGGTGAGCGGCTGCACCGTCACGCCGAGCGAGCTTGCCGCGGGCGCGGCGGGCGTGTCGTCGTCGGGGATGCCGTCATTGTCGTCGCCGCCGTTGCCGGTCAGCGCGGCGAGCTGATCGTCCGCCGGGCGTACGGTCACCGTCGCATTGAGCGTCGTCGGGCGCCCGTCGCGGATTACGTCGAGGCGGGTGGAGGTGCCCGGCGTCGTGTTGGCGACGAGGTAGGACAAGGTCTTGTCCGGGGTAACGGGCGTGCCGCCGACCGCGGTCACGACGTCACCCGCGCGCAGGCCGGCCTTGGCGCCCGGACCGCCCGGCTCGACCCGGCCGATGATCTCACCGACGTTCTTCTGCAGGCCGAGTGCGGCGGCAATGTCGTCGGTCACCGGCTGGATGCTGACGCCCAGGTAACCGCGCTTGACCGACTGACCCTTCATCAGCGTGTCGATGATCGGACGCGCCTCGGATGCGGGGATCGCGAAGCCGATGCCGATATTGCCGCCCGACTGCGAGTAGATCTGGCTGTTGATGCCGATCACGTTACCGTTCAGATCGAACATCGGGCCGCCAGAGTTACCCTGGTTGATCGCAGCGTCGGTCTGGATGAAGCTGTCGAACGGACCGTTGCCGGTCGAACGGTGCACCGCCGAGATGATGCCCGCGGTCACGGTGCCCCCTAACCCGAACGGCTGGCCGATCGCGACCACCCAGTCGCCGACGCGCGACCGCGCCGAGTCGCCGAACCTCACGAACGGCAGCGCAGTCGGTGACGTGATCTTGAGCAGCGCCAAGTCGGAAGTCGGATCGCGCCCGATCAGCTTGGCGGTATATTCCTTGCGATCCTGCAAGGTGACGGTGATCGACTCAACGGTCGCGCCGCGCCCGGCGGGAGCGATGACGTGGTTGTTGGTGACAACGTAACCGTCGGATGAGATCAGGAAGCCGGAGCCGAGCGACTGGCCCTCGCGCGTGACCGGTGCGCCGCCCTGACCACCCTGACCGCCGCCGAACTGGTTGAACAATTCGCCGAACGGCGTGCCCGAGAACGGGTTCGCCTGCCGCTGCACCGTCACCTTCTGCGTGGTGGAGATGTTGACCACCGCGGGTTGCAGCTTCGCCACCATGTCGGCGAAGCTCATCGGTGCGCCGGCGCGCGGTGCCTGCGCGCTGATCGCGCCGGGTTCGTTCTGCGCGGTTTGCGCGATGGCGGGGTTCTGCAGGGTCAGCGACGCCGCGGTTCCGCCGAGGAGAAGCGCGCCGGTGAGGGCGTAGGCGTAACGCACTTTCTTCATGTCCTCTCGATCATCCATCTACAAAGGGAGGAAATACCGCTCAGTCATGCCGGGCATGCGATGAACGGCGTTTGAATATGAACGCTCCACAACATCGATCGGCCCCGTTCGCTCAAGGCCGATCACCCCTTTATTCTTGCCTCAACGCCCCGCTGCGCGACCACGACCTTCGAACTCGCGCAGATAGGAATTGCCCGGGCTCATGATGATGTTGGTCGAACCCTTGGGATCAGGCCCGCCGTCGGCGCCGAAGGTGTGACGGTACGACTGCATCGCGCGGTAGAAGTCGTAGAAATCGGCATCCTTGCTGAACGCGTCGGCGTAGATGCGCGCGGCCTGCGCATCGCTCTCGGCCCGGACGATCTGCGCCTGCTTCTGACCCTGCGCGCGGATCGTGTTCGCCTCCTGCTGCCGCGCGGTGCGCATCCGCTGGAGCGCGCTTTCGAGCGGGCTGCCGTCGGGCAGGTCGGCATGCTTGATCCGCACATCGACGATTTCGGCACCATATTGCCGCGCGTCACGCTGGAGCGATGCCTGGATCGCATCCATCACCCGGCCACGCTCGGGGCTGAGCAGGCTGGAGAAGGGCACCTTGCCCAGTTCGTTGCGAAGCGCAGTGCCGAGCAGCGGGCGCAACTGGTCCGCCACGCGCTCTTCGGTGTTCGACGTGCTGCCGGTCGAGGTCACCGCGCGAAGCGGGTCGACGATGCGAAAGCGCGCGAAGGCATCAACGTTCAACCGCAACTGATCGGTCGACAGCACCAGCGTGTTGTCGAGATCGGCATCGAGCACGCGCTTGTCGATCCACACGATCTTGTCGATGAACGGTACGCGCGCGATCACGCCTGCGCCGGTATTACCGATCACCTGGCCGGGCACGTATTTGTTGATGACGCCGCCGACCGGATTGTTGAGCCTGAGCACCACCGCCTGTTGCGTTTCGGGCACGATCGCGAAGGTGGCGGCGGCGACAATGACCGCGATCAGCGCGGCGAAACCGGCGGCGACGGGATTTTGGAGGATGCGGGGCATCAGCGGGCACCCTCCTGCGGCGCGGGTGCCAGGGTGGGCGTCGCCGCGGCCGCTTCCTCGCCCGGCTCACGCAGGCGGCGCGTGCGGTCGAGCGGCAGGTACGGGGTCACGCCGTTCGGCTCCACGATCGTCTTGTCGGTATTGGCCAGCACGGCCTCCATGGTCTCGTAGTACATGCGGCGGCGCGTCACTTCGGGCGCCAAGCGATATTGCTCGTACACCTTGTCGAACGACGCGGCCTCGCCCTGCGCGCGCGCGATCACCTGTTGCGCGTAGGAGCGCGCGTTGTTGAGGTTGCCGACCGCTTCCTGCTGCGCGGCGGTGACCGCGTTAAAATCGTCGATCAGGCTCGCCGGTGCGGACGCCTGCTTGATCGAGACGCCCTGGATGCGGACGCCAGCCTGGTAGCTGTCGAGGATTTCCTGCATCGCTTGGGTCACGCGCGCCTCGATGTTGGTGCGGCCGGCACCGATCGCCTGTTCGAGCGTCGTGGTGGCCAGCACCGCGCGCATCGCGCTCTCGGCGGTGGCGCGCACGGTTTCCTGCGGGTCCTTGATCTCGAACACGTAGTTGCGCGGATCGGACACGCGCCAGCGCACCGTGTAAGCCAGGTCGATGATGTTCTGGTCGCCCGTCAGCACGTTCTCGCCGCCCTCGCCGGGAAATTCGTCGGTGCGGACCTGCTCGACGTCGACCTTGGTGACGCGCGTCAGCGGGGTCGGCAGCGTCAGGCGGATGCCCGGTTCGAGCATGCCGGAATAACGGCCAAAGAAGGTCACCACGCCGCGCTGCTGCGGGCCGATCTGGTGGATCGAGGTGAACAGGACCCACAGCAGCACCAGCAACCCGACGCCGAGCAACCACAGATTGCGGGCGTTGGCGCCGATCGGCAGTTGCGGACCACGCCCGCCGCCGCCACCGCCGCCGGTCGAGCCGCGCGCGCGTTTCAGGAATTCGTCGAGCGCGGTCGGCTTGTTGCCACCGCTCGTGTTGCCGCCGCCGGGGGGAACCGACCACGGGTTGCGCGGGCCGCTCTTGTCGCCTTTGCCATCGCCATTGTCGCCGCCTCCGCTGCCCCACGGGCTATTGTTGTCGGCGGACAGGATGTGGGGGCGGCGAGGGCGCCAGAACGGGCGCGGCAAGGTCGTCATGCTATCTTTATAGGAGCCGCGCGCGCGAAAAACAGTGGCAAGCGGCCGTCACGGGCGTAACGCTGCGCGTCCATGGACGAAGAACAGGTGAAGGGCGCGGTTGCTGCGGTTGCGGGAACGCGCGCGACGGTCCGCATAGACGGTCAGCGGATCGGCGTGGTGGTGGACGCGAGCGGGCTCGACAACCGGGCGCGCGATGCGCTGGAGGCGAGTGTGCGGATGGCGGCGAGCGTGCCCGGCGCGGAGCTGCGCGTCGTCGTCACCGCCGAGCGCCCGACCCGCCGGCTGATCGCGGTAGCGAGCGGCAAGGGCGGGGTGGGCAAGTCGACGCTATCGGCGAACCTCGCGATTGCGCTGGCGCGTGGAGGCCGGCGCGTCGGGCTGGTCGACGCTGACATCTACGGCCCCTCGCAGCCGCGGCTGATGGCCGTGGAGGGCACGCGCCCGGAAGCGCGCGACAAGGTGCTGATCCCCGTGCAGACACCGTACGGTGTGCCGCTGTTGTCGATGGGGCAGTTGGTCGAGCCCGGCCGGGCGCTCGCGTGGCGAGGGCCGATGACGGCGGGCGCGCTGGGGCAGATGGTCGACGCCGAATGGGGGATCGCCGACACGTTGGTGGTCGATCTGCCGCCGGGCACTGGCGACGTGCAGTTGACGATGGTGCAGAAGCACCGCCCGGCGGGCGCGGTGATCGTCTCGACACCGCAGGACCTGGCGCTGATCGACGCGCGCCGCGCGATCGACCTGTTCGACAAGGCGGGCGTGCCGATCATCGGGCTGGTCGAGAACATGGCGGGCTACGTCTGCCCGCATTGCGGCGAGGTGTCCGATCCGTTCGGCAACGGCGGCGCGGAGGCGACCGCGCGCGCAGGCGGCATCCCATTCCTCGGGCGCGTGCCGCTCGACATCGCGATCCGCACCGCCTCGGACGCCGGGCAGCCGCCCGCGGCGGGTGAGGACGACCGCGTATTCGCGGGTATCGCGGCGCAGGTGGCGGACTGGTTGCAGCGCAACTGAGGCGGGGGCGGGGCGTTCGTTCGCGCAAAGGAGTTCGCCCATGCCGCTGACGAGTGACGCCGACATCAAGGCCCTGCTGGAGGAAACGCGCACGATCGCGGTGGTCGGCGCGTCCGACCGGCCGGACCGCCCGTCGTTCCGCGTGATGAAGACGCTGCAGGACCACGGTTATCGTACCATCCCGGTCAATCCGCAGATCACCGGCGAGCACGTCCACGGCGAATATGTGTTTCGCGAACTCGGGCAGCTCGGTGACCCGATCGACATGGTCGACATCTTCCGCCGCTCCGACGCGGTCGGCGAGGTGGTGGATCAGGCGATCGCGATCGGTGCCAAGTCGATCTGGATGCAATTGGGCGTGATCGACCAGCGCGCGGCGGCGCGTGCCGAGGCCGCCGGGCTCAAGGTGGTGATGGACCGCTGCCCCGCGATCGACCTGCCTCGGCTGGGCGTGGCGCGGATCGAGAAATAGCCGCGGCGGGCGGCGCGCGGCTTCACTGCCGCTCGCGCCCGGCCAGCGACGCGGTCGGCTGTTGTTTCTTACACCCCCACTTGCCGCATCCTTGAGGCCGGCGCACGCTGCCGGACCATGATCATTCTCATGCTGATGCTCGCCGGTGCCGATGACGCGATGGCGACCTACCGGGCCCGCACCGCGGCGGAGCATCGCTGCGTGATCGATCCCGATGCGACCGACGTCACCGTGTGCGGGCGGCGTCACGCCGATCGCTTCCGCGTACCGTTCGTCGGCGGCGCGAACGGCAACCGCACCGATGACGTGCCGTTCGAGCGCGAGGCGATGCTTCATCGCACCACGCCGATCGACGATCTGAGCCCCTTTCTGGTCGGCGGCGGACACGTGGGCGTGAGTGTAAGCACGCGGAACGGCGTCGGCGGCTACAAGTCGCGCGAACTGGCTAAGTAACGGGTCGGTGATCGCTGCGGCCGCGGCTTCCGGTGGGTCGCTGCGGGGCATTTGCGACCCGCGCTGATCCGGGAGCTATGACGCCGCGATCCTGCTGGTGGCATCCGTGAGAGCAAGCGGGACCCCGGATCAAGTCCGGGGTGACGATAGGGATGGGTGTTGCAGCGCTTGTCTCGACTTGCCGGTGGCATCCGTTCGGCCGGCCCTTTCGCGAGCGGTCGCATCTGTTACGATCCTCCGCAAACACGAACGGGGGTTGCCGCATGTCCAGTCTTTTCCGCCGCAAGCCGATGGCGCCGCCCGCGCCGAACGCGCACGGCCACGTGCTCGCGCGGACCTTGTCGTGGCCGCATCTGGTCGCGCTCGGCGTCGGGGCGATCGTGGGCACCGGCATCCTGACGCTGATCGGCGTCGGCGTGGATCGTGCGGGGCCGTCGGTGATCCTGAGCTTCGTCATTGCGGGCGCGATCTGTGCCTGCGCCGCGCTCGCTTATGCCGAGATGGCGACGATGATCCCCACCTCGGGCAGTGCGTACACCTACAGCTACGTCGTGCTGGGCGAGGTGATCGCCAGGGTGATCGGCTGGTCGCTGATCCTCGAATATTCGCTGGTGGTCTCGACGGTCGCGGTCGGCTGGTCGGGCTATGCCGCGCCGCTGCTCACACCGCTCGGTTTCCCGGTCGCGTTGACGCAGGGGCCGGAATTGGGCGGATTGGTCAACGTGCCCGCGATCTTCATCATCGCGGTGGTCGCGGGTTTGCTCAGCCTGGGCACGAAGGAGAGCGCGACGCTCAACGCGGTGCTGGTGGTGATCAAGCTGATCGCGCTGGCCGTCTTCGTCGCGGTCGCGCTGCCGCATTTCGACGGCGCGAACCTGCAACCGTTCATGCCGTTCGGCTTCGCCAAGTCGGTGTCGCCGGACGGGGTGGAGCGCGGCGTGATGGCGGCGGCGGCGATCATCTTCTTCGCCTTCTACGGTTTCGACGCGATCTCGACCGCGGCGGAGGAGACGAAGAATCCGGGGCGCGATCTGGCGATCGGGATCGTCGGATCGATGGTGGCGTGCGTGGTGATCTACATGTTGGTCGCGGTCGCCGCCGTTGGCGCATTGTCGTTCACGCGCTTCGCCGACAGCCCCGAGCCGCTCGCGCTAATCCTGCGGGGTATCGGGCGGCCAGGCTTCGCGACATTCCTCGCGGTCAGCGCGGTGATCGCGCTGCCGACGGTGCTGCTCGGGTTCCTGTTCGGGCAGAGCCGTATCTTCTTCGTGATGGCGCGCGACGGGTTGCTGCCGCAGGCGCTCGCCAAGGTGTCGGCGCGTGGCACGCCCGTGCGGATCACCGTGATGACAGCGGTGTTGGTCGCGATCATCGCGGGCGTGATGCCGATCGACGCGATCGCGGCGCTGGCGAATGCGGGCACGCTGGCGGCGTTCATCGCGGTCTGCGTGGCGATGCTGGTGATGCGCCGGCGCGCGCCTGATGCGCCGCGGACGTTCCGCACCCCCGCGGCGTGGCCGGTCGGGATCATCGGGGTGCTCGGCTGCCTGTACCTGTTCTCCAGCCTGCCGAGCCGGACGCAGCTATACTTCGTGCTGTGGAACGCCGCCGGGCTGGTGCTCTATTTCGCCTGGGGCCGCCGCCGCGCGAGTGCGATGCTCGGCTAGGCCGGGCGGATGACGGAGGCGCCCGCCTCAGTGAGTAGCCGCGCCGCCTGTTCGTCGAAGGTGACGAGCGTCTCCGCGCCGAGGCGGCGCCCGTCTGCCTCGATCACCGCATCGGCGAAGTCGCCGCCGCGCTCCAGCAGCGCGAGCCCCGCCTCGACTAGCGGCCACTCGGCCTGCACGCGCGGATCATCCAGTAAGAGGCGCAGCGCGGCAGCTACCTCTGTGCCGCTCCACTTGAAACGGCTGCGTAATACCCACACCGTTTCAGCGAGGGCCACGATCGGCAGCGCAATCAACTCTGCCGCTGTTAAGAGGCGCAAAGCAGCGGCCAATTGGACCGCATCATCGGCGGCCAGAATCCTTACGAGAATGTTGGTGTCGACTGCGACTTTCAAAGGTCGAGTTCGCCAGCCCACCCACGTGCAATTACCTCGTTCATCTCTTCGATCGACAGCGGCTTCTGTCCGGGACGATGCAGAACACCAATGGCGTCCTCTATGCGTCCGGTGCGGGCGCGCCGCTGCGGTGCGAGCGTCAGGCGACCGCCTGGTGCAGGGGTCACCTCCACCTTGTCGCCGGGGTGGAGCGCGAGATGCTGGAGCAACTCCTTCTTGAGCGTGATCTGGCCCTTGGCGGTAATCGTCAGCGTGGTCATGGCGGGAAGGTAAGGCAGGATTGCCTTACCTGCAACGTTGCTTGCGAGAGAGAAGAAGCGGGATCCCGGCTCACGGCCAGGATGACGGGTAGATACGAAATGCCCGCGTCGCTCGTCACGACGCGGGCTCCCTTGTCACTCAGTCCTCAGCGCCGATTAGGCGGCGAGCTTGCGCAGCACGTACTGGAGAATGCCGCCGTTTAGGAAATACTCCAGCTCGTTTACCGTATCGATCCGGCAGCGTGCCTGGAACGTCTCCTGCGAGCCGTCGGCGCGGGTCAGCTTGACGGTCACGTCCTGACGCGGGCGCAGACCCGCGACATTCTCGATCGTGAAGGTCTCGTCGCCGGTCAGGTTCAGCGTCGAGCGGTCGGTGCCGGCAGCGAACTGGAGCGGCAGCACGCCCATGCCGACCAGGTTCGAGCGGTGGATACGCTCGAAGCTTTCGGCGATCACCGCGCGGACGCCGAGCAGATTGGTGCCCTTCGCCGCCCAGTCGCGCGACGAGCCGGTGCCATATTCCTTGCCCGCGACCACCACCAGCGGCGTGCCATCGGCCTTGTGGCGCATCGCTGCGTCGTAGATCGGCATGATCTCGCCGTCGTAGCGGCTCATGCCGCCCTCGACGCCGGGTACCATCTCGTTCTTGATGCGGATGTTCGCGAAGGTGCCGCGCACCATCACGTTGTCGTTGCCACGACGCGCACCGTAGCTGTTGAAGTCGCCGCGGCTGACCTGGCGCTCCTGCAACCACTTGCCCGCCGGGCTGTCGGCCTTGATCGAGCCTGCCGGCGAAATGTGGTCGGTGGTGATCGAATCGCCCAGGATCGCGAGCGGCTTCGCCTCGATGATGTCGGTGATCGGCTTCGGCGTCATCTCCATGCCCTCGAAATAAGGCGGGTTGGCGATGTAGGTCGATGCCGGCGGCCAGGCGTAGGTGTCGGTCCCCTCGACCGAGATGCCCTGCCACTTGGTGTCGCCGGCATAGACGTTGCCGTAGCGCGAGCGGAACATGTTGTCGTCGATGTTGGCGGCCATGAGGTCGGCGACCTCCTGGTTGGTCGGCCAGATGTCCTTCAAATACACCGGGCCGTCGGTGCCTTCACCGATCGGCGTCTCGTTCATGTCGGTGGTGACGGTGCCCTTCAGCGCATAGGCGACGACGAGCGGCGGGCTGGCCAGGAAGTTCGCGCGCACGTCCGGGCTCACGCGACCCTCGAAGTTGCGGTTGCCCGACAGCACCGACGCCGCGACAAGATCGTTCTCGTTGATCGCCTTGCTGATGGGTGCCGCGAGCGGACCCGAGTTGCCGATGCAGGTGGTGCAGCCGTAGCCGACGAGGTTGAACCCCATCGCGTCGAGGTCGGCCGAGAGGCCGGCCTTGTCGAGATAGTCGGTGACGACCTGGCTGCCGGGGGCGAGCGAGGTCTTGACCCACGGCTTCGGCGTCAGGCCCTTCTCGCGTGCCTTGCGCGCGACGAGGCCGGCGGCGACCAGCACCGAGGGGTTGGAGGTGTTGGTGCAGCTGGTGATCGCCGCGATCACCACGTCGCCGTCGCCGATGTCGTGGTCGCGATCGTCGACCGCCACGCGCGCCGGGCGCTCCTTGTGGTAGATTTTGTGCAGGTCGCCGTTGAACACCTCGTCGACGCTGTCGAGGCTGACCTTGTCCTGCGGGCGCTTCGGACCCGCGAGGCTGGGGACGACCGAGCCCATGTCGAGCTCGAGGGTGTCGGTGAAGATCGGATCGGGCGCATCGGCGGCGCGCCAGAAGCCGTTCGCCTTGGCGTACGCCTCGGTCAGCGCGACCGTCTCTTCCGAGCGCGCGGTCAGGCGCATATAGTCGAGCGTCTTGTCGTCGACGGGGAAGAAGCCGCAGGTCGCGCCGTACTCAGGCGCCATGTTGGCGATCGTCGCGCGGTCGGCGAGCGTCATCTGGTCGAGACCGGGGCCGTAAAATTCGACGAAGCGGCCGACGACGCCCTTCTTGCGCAGCATCTGCGTGACGGTCAGCACGAGGTCGGTCGCGGTGATGCCCTCGCGAAGCTGGCCGGTCAGCTTGAAGCCGACGACCTCGGGGATCAGCATCGACACCGGCTGGCCGAGCATCGCGGCCTCCGCCTCGATCCCGCCGACGCCCCAGCCGAGTACGCCCAGACCATTGACCATCGTGGTGTGGCTGTCGGTGCCGACGAGCGTGTCGGGATAGGCAATCGCGGTTTCGCCCTGCGCATGGTCGCCGCTCTCGGTCGACGACCAGATCGCCTGGCTGACGTATTCGAGGTTCACCTGGTGGCAGATGCCGGTGCCCGGCGGCACGACCTTGAAATTGTCGAGCGCCTTCGATCCCCACTTCAGGAACTCGTAACGCTCGCCGTTGCGCTGATATTCCAGCTCGACGTTGTCGTCGAACGCCTTGGGCGTGCCGAACTCGTCGACCATCACCGAGTGGTCGATGACGAGGTGGACGGGGACCTGCGGGTTGATCTTCGCCGGGTTGCCGCCGAGCTTGGTGATCGCGTCGCGCATGGCCGCCAGATCAACAACGCAGGGCACGCCGGTGAAATCCTGCATCAGCACGCGCGCGGGGCGATACTGGATCTCGCGGTCGGGCGAGTTCGGGTTCTTCTGCCAATCGACCAGCGCCTGGATATCGGCCTCGGTCACGGTCACGCCGTCCTCGAAGCGCAGCATGTTCTCGAGCAGCACCTTCAGCGAGAAGGGCAGGCGGCTGACGTCGCCGTACTTGGCGGCGGCCACGTCGAGCGAGAAGTAATCGTAGCTCTTGCCGCCGGCGGTGAGCGTCTTGCGGGCCTTCAGCGTGTCGTGGCCGATCGCGGTCATGGGGCGTCCTTTGCTGTTGCACCGGCGGGCTCGGGGAGGCGGGGAAGACCCGCGCGGGCGCCGACGATAGCCTGATGGTTGGCCTGAATATAAGGTCGCCGCGGGCGATAGCAGCGCTTCGCGGGTGCGAAAAGGGGTAGGGTGTGCGCCTTTTTGTTTCTGCGGGCGTTGTGGCGCGCGAACGGGGAAGGGGCGGGCACGATGGCGCGCAAGTTGAAGGTATTCCGCACGGCGGCAGGGTTCCACGACGCCTATGTCGCCGCGCCGAGCCGCAAAGCCGCGCTCGCCGCCTGGGGCGCGGAACGGGACCTGTTCGCGCACGGCGCGGCGGAGGAGGTGACCGACCCTGCGCTGATGAAGGAACCGCTCGCGCACCCGGGCGAGGTGATCAAGCGGTCGCGCGGCAGCGCGGCGGAGCAATTTGCGGCGCTGCCGGCCGACGCGCCCAAGCCGAAGCGCGCGGCGAAGGCGCGAGCGGCCGAGGCTGATCCGGCGGCGAAGCCTGCGCCGAAACCATCGCGTGACGCGCTCGACGCCGCGCAGGATGCGGTCGATGCCGCCGAGCGCGACTGGCGCAAGGTGCAGCGCGGTCTGGCCGCGCGGCAGGCCGCGCTCGATCGTGAGCGGCGTGAAGCGACCGAGCGGCACGAGCAGGCGCTCGCCGACCTCGAACGCACCCGCCGCCGCGCGCAGGAAGCGTATAACGCGGGGCTCGCCGCTTGGCGCGAGGCGCGGTGAGGTTGGCGTGTCTGTGTCGGATCGGCCGTGAGTAGAAGCGGGGCCCCGGATCAAGTCCGGGGTGACGGGTGAGTTGGGGAGGGTAGGCTCAATCCCGCGTCAGTCGTTGCCGCCGACCCAGTCGCCCAGCCCGCCGAGCACCGATCCCTCGCCGCGATTGCCGCCGCGTCCGCCCGCGGCCTGGAGCATCCGCCCGGCGAGCCGCGCGAACGGCAGCGACTGGATCCAAACAGTGCCGGGCCCACGCAGCCGCGCGAAGAACGCGCCCTCGCCGCCGGTGAACATCGTGCGGACGCCGCCGACCGTCACCAGGTCGAAGTCGACCGACGGCGTATAGGCGGCGAGGCAGCCGGTATCGACGTGGAGTTCCTCGCCCGCGCGCAGCTCGCGTTTCACCACCGTGCCGCCCATCTGGACGAACACCCAACCGTCGCCGTCCAATCGCTGCATCACGAAGCCCTCGCCGCCGAACAGCCCGGTCATCACGCGGCGCTGAAATGCGACGCCGATCTGCACGCCCTTGGCGGCGGCGAGGAAGCTGTCCTTCTGGCAGATCAATGTGCCGCCCAGGTCGGCCAGGCGCAGCGGCAGGATCGAGCCCGGCGTCGGCGAGGCAAAGGCGACGCGCGCCTTGCCCGATCCCTGATGCGTGAACACGGTGGTGAACAGGCTCTCGCCCGTCACCAGCCGTTTGCCCGCGCCGAGCAGCGCGCCCATGAAGCCGGCGCCAGAGCCCGACGAACTACCGTCGCCGAACACGGTGGTCATTGCGATGCTCGCGTCCTTCCACACCATCGCGCCGGCCTCCGCGACCGCGCTTTCACCGGGGTCGAGCTCGATCTCGACGAATTGCAGCTCCTGACCCTTGATCTCGAAATCGACGTCGTCGGCGATGCCGTCACGACGCATGTGCGACCAGGGACTGTTGGGCATGGAACGGCTCCTTCTTCACTGACGGTGTGTTATAGACGTGCCACAGCGGTGGCGCAACGTGGAGCCGGGTTGATTCGCCGGTAACTCACCCAGTATTAGACGCATTCGGGCGACCGCGTTGGTCGCCCTTGCTGTTTGAACGAGGAGAAGCTCCTGTGTCCGCTTCCATACCCGCATTGATGCCCGTCTACCCGCGGTGCGACGTGCGACCGGTGCGAGGCGAGGGGGTGTACCTCTACGGCGAGCGCGGCGAGCAGTATCTCGACTTCGCGAGCGGGATCGCGGTCAACGCGCTCGGCCACGCGCATCCGGCGCTGACCAAGGCGATCGCGGATCAGGCCGCGACGCTGATGCACGTGTCGAACCTGTACGGCAGCCCGCAGGGCGAGGCGTTCGCGCAGAAACTGGTCGACGCGTCGTTCGCCGACACGTTGTTCTTCACCAACTCGGGCACCGAGGCGGTCGAGTGCGCGATCAAGACCGCGCGCCGCTACCATTTCGCGAACGGCAACCCCGAGCGCCACACGCTGATCACGTTCAACAACGCGTTCCACGGCCGCACGATGGGCGCGATCAGCGCGACCAACCAGGCGAAGATGCGCGATGGGTTCGAGCCGCTGCTGCCGGGCTTCGCTTATGCGCCGTTCAACGATCTGGACGCGGCGCTCGCGCTGGTCGACGACCACACCGCCGGGTTCATGGTGGAGACGATCCAGGGCGAGGGCGGGGTGTCGGCGGCGACACCTGAGTTCATCCAGGGCTTGCGCCGCGCGGCCGACGAGCACGGACTCCTGCTGGTGCTCGACGAGGTGCAGTGCGGTTATGGGCGCACGGGCAAGATGTGGGCGTACGAGCATTACGGTATCACCCCCGACATCATGTCGGTTGCGAAGGGGATCGGCGGCGGCTTTCCGCTCGGCGCGTGCCTCGCGACCGCGGAAGCCGCGAAGGGGATGGTGTTCGGGACCCACGGCTCGACCTATGGCGGCAACCCGCTAGCGATGGCGGCGGGCGAGGCGGTGCTGGGCGTGATCCAGGGCGAGGGGTTCCTCGATCACGTGACCGAAATGGGCGAGCGGTTGCGCGCGGCCTTGGAGCAGATGATCCCCAACCACGATCATTTGTTCGAGCCGGGCCTGCGCGGGATCGGGCTGATGACGGGCGTCAAGCTCAAGCCCGAGGCTGACGCGCGGCAGTTCGTGGCGCATCTGCGCGACCGTCACGGGCTGCTGCTGGTGTCGGCGGGCGAGAATGTCGTGCGCATCCTGCCGCCGCTGATCATTGAGGAGCCGCATATCGACGAGTTCGTCAGCAAGCTGAGCGACGGCGCGCGCGTGTTCGTGCCGGCCGCCGACGATTGACCCAAGTATCCTCCCCACTCGTGGGGAGGGGGACCATGCGCAGCATGGTGGAGGGGGGTTGAGCGGAGCGTGTTGGGGCGATGCCCCTCCACCAGCTTCGCTGGTCCCCCTCCCCGCGCAGCGGGGAGGATAAAGTGATGCGCCATTTCCTGAACCTGTCCAATGCCGGCGCCGACGCGATCGCGGCGATGCTCGACGACGCATTGACCCGCAAGCAAGCCCGCGCCGGCTGGCCCAAGGGCAAGGTCGACGCCGACGCGCCGCTCTCGGGGCGCGTGCTCGCGATGATCTTCGAGAAGAATTCCACCCGCACGCGCGTGTCGTTTGACATGGCGATCCGCCAGCTCGGCGGGAAGTCGATCGTGATGGAGGCGGGGCAGATGCAGCTCGGTCGCGGCGAGACGGTCGCCGACACCGCGCGCGTGCTCTCGGGATATGTCGACGCGATCATGATCCGCACCGACGACCATGCCAAGGTCGAGGAGATGGCGCATTACGCGAGCGTCCCCGTCATCAACGGGCTGACCGACGCGTCGCACCCGTGCCAGATCATGGCGGACCTGCTCACGATCATCGAGAGCGGCAAGTCGCTGCCCGGCCTCAAGGTCGCGTGGCTGGGTGACGGCAATAACGTGCTCGCCTCGATCGTGGAAGCCGCGGGGCTGATGCACTTCGACGTCGTCGCTGCCTGCCCGCAGGGGTTCCAGCCGGAGGAGGAGGCGATTACCCGCGCATCGGGACGTGCACGCGTCGTCGCCGACCCACGCGAGGCAGTCGAGGGCGCGGACATCGTCGTCACCGATACCTGGATCTCGATGGGGCAGGCGCAGGCCGATGCGAAGCTCGCCGCGATGATGCCCTATCAGGTCGATGCCGCGCTGATGGCGCACGCCAAACCCGACGCGAAGTTCCTCCACTGCCTGCCCGCTCACCGCGGCGAAGAGGTGACACCGGACGTGATCGACGGCGCGCAGTCGCTGATCTGGGCGGAGGCGGAGAACCGGCTGCACGCGCAGAAGGCGGTCCTGCGCTGGTGCTTCGGCCAGATCGGCTGATCGGTTGATCGGTTGATCGTCGGCGGATCGCCTCCCAAATAGGAGGCATTCCACGACATGCTGGCTCGTTGCGCCGCCCTCGCGCTGTGCCGGTTGCTGTCGATCCGCTGACGGAGCCGCCGATCTTGACCGACCAGATAAACGCCGACCTCGACCGCGCGCTCGGTTTCGCGATTCCCGACCGGCACGCGCGCGGGCGCGTGATGCGGCTCGGGCCGACGCTCGACACGATCCTCGCCGCGCACGCCTATCCCCCGGTGATCGAGCGCCTGCTCGCCGAAGCGCTGACGCTGACCGCGCTGATCGGCTCGACGCTCAAGGACCCGAGCGGGCAATTGACGATGCAGACGCAGACGCAGAATGGCGTCGTGACGCTGATGGTGTGCGACTATCGCGGCGGCGAGCTGCGCGGCTACGTCCAGTTCGATGCCGAGAAACTAGCGGATGTGGGCGAGGAGCCGAGCCTGTTCGCGTTGTTCGGGCAGGGTTATCTGGCGATCACGTTCGACCTCGCCAGCACCGGCGAACGTTACCAGGGGATCGTGCCGCTCGACGGCGAGACGATCGCGGACGCGGCGCAGAGCTATTTCTTTCAGTCGGAGCAGATCCCGACCTTGCTGCGCGTCGGCGTGCGGAAGGGCGCGGACGGGCGCACGGTGGCGGGCGGGTTGTTACTCCAGCATCTGCCCGAGGGCGAGCTGGGGCGCGAGCGGTTGCACGTGCGGCTCGACCATCCCGAATGGGAGCATGTCGCGGCACTCGGCAGCACGATGGGCGCGGACGAGCTCGCCGACGCGACTGTGCCGCTCGAGACGTTGGTGTGGCGCTTGTTCAACGAGGAGAGCGAGGTGCGCGTGCTCGACCACGCCACGATCTCGCGCGGGTGCCGCTGCACGCCCGAGCATATCCGATCGGTGCTGGGCAAGTTCCCGCTCGCCGATCGGCTTGAGATGGCGGACGAGCACGGCGTGATCGCGGTCGATTGCGCGTTCTGCGCCACCGTCTTTCCGCTGCGCGCCGACGAGGTAGCGGCGTGAGTGCTCCACGTTAAGGTTGTGGTAAGGAAATCGGGGTAGGTCCGCTTCCGTACTCGTCTAAGGCGAGTATGTTTTCTCCCAAGAAAGCGGCTCTCCCGAGCCAACCCTGGGCCGCTCGACGGGGCGGCCCTTTTGGTGTCTGGCGCGCCAAGCCCTGCCGTCAATCATGTCAAAGGGTTGCGCATCGCGACCGATTCTCCTAGCGGCGCGCGGATCATGACACAGCAAACCCCTGCGGTCGTCCTCGTCTCCGGCGGGCTCGACTCGATGGTCTCCGCCGCGTTGGCGCGCGAGGCGGGCTATCCGGTGCTCGCGCTCTCGGTCGACTATAGCCAGCGCCACCGGGTCGAACTCGCCGCCGCCGCGCGCGTCGCGAAAGCGGTCGGGGCGGCGCGCCACGTCGTGCTGCCGCTCGACCTGTCGGCGTTCGGCGGCTCGGCGCTGACCGACGCGAGCATCGCGGTGCCCAAGGACGGCGTCGACGAGAGCGCGATCCCCGTCACCTACGTGCCGGCGCGCAATACGATCTTCCTGAGCCTCGCGCTCGGCTGGGCCGAGGCCGCTGGCGGGCGCGACCTGTTCGTCGGCGTCAACGCGCTCGATTACTCGGGCTATCCCGACTGCCGGCCCGAGTTCATCGCCGGGTTCGAGCGGCTGGCTGAGCTCGCCACCAAGGCGGGCGTCGAGGGCGAGCCGTTCCGCATCCACGCGCCGCTGCAACACATGACCAAGGCCGACATCGTGCGCGAGGGTGCGCGGCTCGGGCTCGACATGGGGCTGAGCTGGTCGTGCTACGACCCGACCCCAGCGGAGCAGCATTGCGGGCTGTGCGATTCGTGCCGGCTGCGCCACAAGGGGTTCGAGGATGCGGGCGTCGCCGATCCGACCGATTACGCGGTGACCCCGCCGGCGCCCTGATGAGCTACGCCGTTAAAGAGATGTTCCTGACGCTCCAGGGCGAGGGCGTACAGGCCGGGCGGCGCGCGGTGTTCGTGCGCTTCGCCGGGTGCAATTTGTGGACCGGACGCGAGCAGGACCGCGCGCGCGCGATCTGCCGTTTCTGCGACACCGATTTCGTCGGCACCGACGGCGCTGGCGGGGGCAAGTTCGCCGACGCCGAGGCGCTGGTCGCCGCGGTGGCAGGCTTCTGGGGGCCGACGCCCGAGCGCCGCTTTGTCGTGCTGACCGGGGGCGAGCCGATGTTGCAGGTCGACGACGCGCTGGTCGACGCGCTGCACGCTGCGGGGTTCGAGATCGCGATCGAGAGCAACGGAACGCTCCCCGTTCACCCCGGCATCGACTGGGTGTGCATCAGCCCCAAGGCGGGCAGCGAGACGGTGCAGCGCTCGGGCGACGAGTTGAAGCTCGTCTGGCCGCAGCCGGGCAGCGATGTCGAAGCGATGGAAAGCTGGGATTTCTGCCACCTGCTGCTGCAACCGATGGACGACGCGCGGGGGCAGGCGAACGTCGACGCGGCGATCGCGCTGGTGATGGAGCGCCCGCGCTGGCGGCTGTCGCTCCAGACGCACAAGGCGCTGGGGCTGCGCTAGCCTTCGTCGTCGCGGCACTGCGCCGGGCACGTGCTGCTTCAAACGTCGGAAAAGAAGCGGGACCCCGGATCAGGTCCGGGGTGAAGGCGTCGCGTGGTGAGCGCGGCGTGATTTGGCTGCCGAACTAAGCTCCCCTCCCTGAAAGGGAGGGGCTGGGGATGGGTAGCCTCTCGAGCTGCCGCCGTGTGCCGTAACCATCCTACCCACCCCCGACCCCTCCCTTCTAGGGAGGGGAGAAGAATGGGGAGGGAGGTAAGGCGGTTACCGCGCGGCCTTCTCCGCCTCGTAATTCTTCAACTCGTCGCCGGTGATCCGCACCACGTGGAGCACGTTGGTCGACCCCGGCGTGCGGAACGGCACGCCCGCCATCACGATCACGCTGTCGCCCGCCTTGGCGACACCCTGGCGCAGCGCGATGCGCTTGGCCTTGGCGACCATCTCCTCGAACGAGGCGACGTCGCGTGTGTGAACGTTGTGCGTGCCCCATAGGAGCCCCAGGCGCCGCGCGGTTTCCAGCTGCGGGGTCAGCACCAGAATCGGCACGCCCGGCCGCTCGCGCGCGATCCGCCGGGCGGTCGAGCCCGAGGTGGTGAAGCAGATGATCGCGGACACCGACACCGTCTCGGCGATGTTCTTTGCCGCTTCCGCCAGCGCGTCGGCGGTGGTGGGGTCCGGCCTCGTCACCGTGAAGTGGATACGGTCGCCGTGCATCGGATCGCGCTCCACCGCGTCGCCGATCGCATTCATCATCGACACCGATTCGACCGGCCACTGGCCCGCCGCGCTCTCCGCCGACAGCATGATCGCGTCGGCGCCGTCGTAGATCGCGGTGGCGACGTCCGACACCTCGGCGCGGGTCGGTGACGGGCTGACGATCATCGATTCGAGCATCTGCGTCGCGACAACGACGGGGCGACCCAAGCGGCGCGAGGTCTCGACGATGCGCTTCTGCAGCGGCGGCACCGACTGCGGCGGCAGCTCGACGCCCAGGTCACCGCGCGCGACCATCACGCCGTCGCACGCCTCGACGATCTCCTCCAACCGCTCGATCGCGGCGGGCTTCTCGATCTTGGCGAGCAGCGCTGCCTTGCCCTCGATCAGCTTGCGCGCTTCCCACAGATCTTCGGGGCGCTGCACGAACGACAGCGCGATCCAGTCGACACCCTGGTCGATCGCGAAGGCGAGGTCGCTGCGGTCCTTGGCGGTCAGCGCCGCCATCGGCACCACCACGTCGGGCACGTTCAGCCCCTTGTTGTTGCTCAAGGGGCCGCCGACCTCGACCTGCGTCACCAGCCGATCGGCGTCGCATTCCACCACGCGCAGCACCAGCTTGCCGTCGTCGAGCAGCAGCCGCGCGCCCGTCTCCATCGCAGCGAAGATCTCGGGGTGCGGCAATTGCACGCGGGTGGCGTCGCCCGGCGTCGCGTCGTGGTCGAGCACGAAGGTGCTGCCCGTTTCCAGCACGACGCGCCCTTCCGCGAAGCGCCCGACGCGCAGCTTCGGCCCCTGCAAATCGGCGAGGATGGTGGAAGGGCGATCGAATTCCTGTTCCAGCAGGCGGATCGCCTTGATCACGTCGATCTTCGACGCCTGATCGCCGTGGCTCATGTTGATGCGGAACGCGTCGGCGCCGGCCTGGAACAGCTTCGCGATCATCTCGGGCGTGTTGCTCGCCGGGCCGAGGGTCGCGAGGACGCGGACCTTCCGCGAGCGGGGGGCGAAGGAGTGGGTCATGGGGAGGCTTCCTGCTTTGCGCGTGCGTGCCTTAACCGCTAACCGCGGCTGATCAACCTACTAGACGCGCAACCGCGTCAACGGAGTGACACATGGACCGGCTCGACACGCTAGACGACGCGGCCGCCGCCGCCGCTTTCCGCCGGCTGGTGCGCCACCTGCGGCACCGTACGGACACGCAGAACGTCGACCTGATGGGGCTCGCCGGCTTCTGCCGCAATTGCCTATCCGACTGGACGCAGGAAGCGTCGGGGATGAGCAAGGAGGACGCGCGCGAGACGATCTACGGCATGCCCTACGCCGAATGGAAAGCGAACCATCAGTCGGACGCGACGCCTGAGCAGCTCGACCGCATGGCGGAAAGCATGAAGAAGAACGCCTGACACCGAGCCGCTAACCTCTTGTCGCCGCCGGCATCATCGGTCACGTTGCCGGCAACAGCGCGCGCCGGGGCAGGCGCGCGACAGGGGAGAAGGCCATTGTTGAAGTTCGTCGGTAGCGCGCTCGCGCTGGTTCTCGCCGCGCCCGTGTTGGCGCAAGCGCCCGCGACGCCCCCCGCGTCGCCGCCCGCGGCCACTTCGGCAACCGCTGTCACCTACATCCACGCCGGGCAGTTGCTCGACCGCCCCGGTCGGCCGCCGCGCGGGAACAGCACGATCATCGTCCGCGACGGTCGCGTGGTCGAGGTGCGCGACGGCTTCGTCGCCCCGCCCGCGGGTGCGAAGCTGGTCGATTTGTCGCGCCGTTTCGTGCTGCCAGGCCTCACCGACATGCACGTCCACCTGTGGGGAATCGGCGGCGATCCGATGCGCGCGCGCCTTGCCGAGGCGACGCAGGACGAGGCGGACGACATGATGGTCGCGCTCGCCAATGCGAAGCGGACGTTGGCGGCGGGCTTCACCACCGTGCGCGATCTCGGCGGCAGCCCGCGTGGGCTTCGCGCACTGCGCGAGGCGGTGGAGCGCGGCGACGTCGAAGGACCGACGATCGTCAACGCGGGCACGATGATCTCGGTGACCGGCGGGCACGGCGACGGCACCAATGGCTTGGCCGAAAGCTTCGCCGATGCGGTCCACGCGCATCAGATCAACGTGTGCGACGGCCCCGACGATTGCCGCCGCGCGGTGCGCAAGCAGGTCGGATTGGGCGCACAGGTGATCAAGTTCGCCGCGACTGGCGGCGTGCTGTCGAACGTCTCAGGCGGCCTCGGCCGCGCGATGACGCCCGAGGAGATGCGCGCGATCGTCGAGACCGCGCACGCGCTGGGGCGCAAGGCGACCGCGCACAGCCACGCCGCCGAAGGAACCAAGGCCGCGCTTGAGGCGGGCTGCGATTCGATCGAGCACGCGAGCTATCTGGACGACGAGACGATCCGGCTGTTCAAGACGAAGGGCGCCTATCTGGTTCCGACCGAGATCGCGCCGGTCGCCGCCCTCGCGCAGGCACGCTCGGGCGCGCTGCCGCCCGCGACGATCCCCAAGGCCGAGGCCGCGGCGGCGGCGATGCACGCCAACCACAAGAAGGCGTGGGCGGCGGGCGTCAAGTTCGCGTTCGGCACCGATTCGGGCGTCTCCAAGCACGGCGACAACGCAACCGAGTTCGCTTATCTGATCGACCTCGGCATGACGCCCGCGCAGGCGATCGCGAGCGCGACGGTGGCGGCCGCCGACCTGCTCGGCCGCGACGACATTGGCACGCTGGAGCCGGGCAAGCGCGCCGACGTAATCGCGGTCACCGGCTCGCCGATCGAGGACGTCCGCCGGTTGGAGCGGGTCGACTTCGTGATGCATCGCGGACAGATCGCGAAACCGGTCATCGACTAACGCTTGAGTGGGCGCGCCCGGTCGCTTAGACGCCGCGCCCACACCCATCAGGGTTAACCGGCCGAACCCCGCTGCGCACTCGCGCGGCAGGGCGCGCGGCCTATTCTTTCAAGGAACGAACACATGGCTGAAGAGCGGGGCGAGGGCATGGGCGGCGGTCAGGTGGCGGCGGACGAGCTGCGGCTGCTGATCGAGCGCGCCGAGCGGCTGGAAGAAGAGAAGAAGGGCATCACCGACGACATCAAGGACGTCTTCTCGGAGGCGAAGAGTCGCGGATATGATGGCAAGGCGATGAAGAAGATCATGGCCATTCGTAAGAAGAAGCGGGAGGAATATCAGGAAGAGGAAGCGATCCTTGAGGTGTACATGCAGGCGCTGGGCATGATCTGATTGCGCTGCGGCGTCTGTCAGTCAGGCTGAGACGCCGCCCTTTGGTACTCATCAGTCGTCATCTGGTCGCCGCCCTTTAAAGCGTTGATTACGGCACGGGTTTCTTCGACATGCCCTCGGAAGCTGGCGATAGAGCTGGCAATCACGTGCTCCATGCTTGCCGCTGTCCAAGTGAATCCGGCCTCGACATCGGCGAGCATACGTTCATTGACGATAAGCTCCGACGCGTTTTTAGGATGTGTGATGCAATTCCGGATGGCAGTGGCTTCTTGAAGCTTCTGCCAGCCGGGGTGGGTATACATGAGCGTGAAACCAGGAGCGATCAGCGCAGTTTGTTTGGCGATCAGCCTTATCATGGCGCGCAAAGTAACGAATCGGATTTGCTCCACCAGTTCGCCGTTGTCTGCGACGAAGTAACTTTTCTCTCGTAACGCCATTGACGCTGTAGGCGTGAGTACGTGCATCTTCTCGGCTACTTCGTGCACGTGTTCACGGGCAAGCCAGACCAATCCCTCAATGGCGGCGAACGTCGTCCGGACAAGATTGCGTCGCACAGCTTGCGAAGCACCAGTCGCGACCTCTCGGCGAGCCTCAATCACATCCTCAATCAGCAGCCTCGCAAGGTGCGTGGCACCGTCATCAATGTTAGTCGATCCACTCACGCCGCTTCCGCCGCAGCGGTCGTCCATCCAAGGTGCGGGATGGTGATCGAGCGCTTGCCCGACAGGTCAACGCGGCTGACGAACAGCTCGCGGTTCTCGATATAGCCGATCAGCCGGCGCACGCGCCCGAGCGAGCTGGTGCCATAGGTGTGCGCCAGTTCCTCGTCCGACGGGCACGGCCGTCCCTCACGCGCGGCGCGCGCGACGAGCAGGAAGGCGCCCATCATGTCCTCGGGCAGCGTGTCCGCTAGGCGCAGCGCGTCGGCCCATTCCTCCGCCGCGACATCGAAGATGCCCGCGCGCGCGCAGCTCAGCCGGCGGGTGAAGGCGGTCAGGTCCATTGCAGGCCGCGCGAGCCCGGCCATGCGGCAGCGGACCTGAAAATCTTGGAACAGCACCGACGCGGGTCGCCCGAACGCTTCCGGGTCTGACACAACGCCGCGCAGCGCCTCGGCGTATATCGCCTCCACCTCGTCCTCGCTGCGCTCCGGACCTGCGGTCGCGGCCACGCTGGCGGCGGGGCTGCGCGACAGGTCGGACGCCACCTCGTTGGCGGGCACGCGGCGCGGGCGCGGCACGTGCGCCATCGGCAGCTCGGGCGCGTCCACCACCGGCTCGATGATCAAGTCGGCGAGTTCGAGCGGCTTGGCGCTCGGCAGCGGCACCAGCTTGGGGCTGGAGGACCGCGCCGAGGTTTCGACCTCGCCGATCCGCACGCTCACCGGACGGCGCGAGACGGCAGGGCCGAGCGCCATGAAGGTGCCGCGCGGCAGGTCGCGGATCGCCTCCGCCTGCCGCCGCTCCATACCGAGCAGATCGGCCGCGCGCGCCATGTCGATGTCGAGGAAAGTGCGTCCCATCAGGAAGTTGGACGCCTCAGCGGCGACGTTCTTCGCGAGCTTGGCGAGGCGCTGCGTGGCAATGACCCCGGCGAGCCCGCGCTTGCGCCCGCGGCACATCAGGTTGGTCATCGCCGACAGGCTTGCGCGGCGCACGTCCTCGGCCACCTCGCCGCCGGTGGTCGGCGCGAACAATTGCGCCTCGTCGACGACGACGAGCGCCGGGTACCAATGCTCGCGCGGCGCGTCGAACAGCGCCGACAGGAAAGCGGCGGCGCAGCGCATCTGCCCTTCCGCCTCCAGCCCCTCCAGGCTCAGCACCACCGAGGTGCGGTGCGCGCGCAGCCTGCCCGCAAAGCGCTCGATCTCGGGCACCGAATAATCCGCCGCCTCGATCGCGACATGGCCGTAAGCACCCGAAAGCGTGACGAAATCGCCCTCGGGATCGATCACCACCTGCTGCACCTGACCCGCCGAGCGTTCGAGCAGGCGGCGCAGCAGGTGCGATTTCCCCGACCCCGAATTGCCCTGCACGAGCAAGCGCGTCGCCAGCAATTCCTCAAGGTCCATCGCGACCGGCGAGCCACGCTCGTCGAGCCCCATGTCCACGCGTACCGTCATGGCGGTGCCTGTGCCCGGCGCGTGTGGCGGGAGCAAGGCCGCGACTCGGTCCGCCACGGTTGAGCGCAGCGCCCGCCCGCTCTAAGAGCCGAGCAACGTTTCAGTTTGCAGGGTTACGATGGCCGGCCATTCCAAGTTCAAGAACATCATGCACCGCAAGGGCGCGCAGGATAAGAAGCGCTCCAGCATGTTCTCCAAGCTCAGCCGCGAAATCACGGTGGCGGCGAAGATGGGCCTGCCCGATCCCGACATGAACCCGCGCCTGCGCGCCGCGATCAACGCCGCCAAGGCGCAGTCGGTGCCCAAGGACAATATCCAGCGCTCGATCGACAAGGCATCGAAGGGCGACACCGAGAATTACGAGGAAATCCGCTACGAGGGCTTCGGTCCGGGCGGCGTGTCGCTGATCATCGAGGCACTGACCGACAACCGCAACCGTACCGCGACCAACGTGCGCACCGCGGTGTCGAAAAATGGCGGGAACCTCGGCACCGCGGGCTCGGTCAGCCACGGCTTCGACCGTGTTGGCCTCATCACCTATCCGGCGAAGGCAGGCGACGCCGACAAGGTGTTCGAGGCAGCACTTGAGGCGGGGGCCGAGGACGTGACCTCGACCGAGGAAGGCCATGAGGTTTGGACCGCGCAGGGCGATCTGCACGAAGTCGCGAAGGCGCTGGAGCCGGTGCTGGGAGAATTTGAGGGTGCGAAGCTTGCATGGCGGCCGCAGACGATGGTCGAGGTCAGCGAGGGTGACGCGGCGACGCTGTTCAAGCTGATTGACACGCTCGACGACGACGATGACGTGCAGACGGTCTGGGGCAATTACGAAGTGTCCGACGCGGTCATGGAGAAGCTCGGCTGATGGAGCGAGTGGGGGTCAAGCCGCTCATCATCCTCGGCATGGACCCCGGGCTCGGCACCACCGGCTGGGGGGTGATCCGTGCCGAGGGCAACCGCTTGACCCACGTCGCCAACGGTCAGATCAAGACCGACACGACGATGCCGCTGGCGCGCCGGCTGTGGAATCTCCACTCCGCGCTGATCGACGTGATCCGCGCGGAGAAGCCCGACAGTTCGGCGGTCGAGGAGGTGCTAGGCAACAGCAACGCGCAATCGACGCTCAAGCTGGGGCAAGCGCGCGGCGCGGTGCTGCTCGCGGCGGCCGCGTCCGGGTTGATCGTGGGCGAATACCACCCCAGCGCGGTGAAGAAGGCGGTGGTCGGCACCGGCGGCGCGGAGAAGCGCCAGATCCAGGCGATGCTCGGTCACCTGCTGCCCGGCGCGAAGCTCGCCGGACCGGACGCCGCCGACGCGCTCGCAGTCGCGATCACCCACGCGCACCACCTCGCAAGTCAAGAAGGCATGATGCGGCGGGCGAGGGTGATGGCCTGACCTTCTTGTCTCCGTCACCCTGAACTCGTTTCAGGGTCCATCTTCGCGGGGGCACGATGTCGCTCGGTCGGACTTGCAGTCGCCGCAGCGCCCGCAGCGTCATTGTCGGTGACAGTCTGTCCGACCTGACGTCATGGGTCCGAATCATCCGCATTCCCACTCCCGCTCCGCTCGCGTTCCTGTTAGGTTCCGCCGCATGACCTTGCCCCGGCCCCGCACCCGATGATCGCGCACCTGAAAGGTCGGCTCGAATCGACTGGCATCGACCATGCAGTGATCGACGTCGGCGGTGTGGGTTACCTCGTCGGTGCCTCCGCGCGCACGCTCGCGGCGCTCGGCCCCGCGGGCGAGGCGTGCGTGCTCCACACCGACCTGCTCGTCGGCGAGGATTTCCTGCGGCTGGTCGGCTTCGCGACCGCGGCCGAGCGCGACTGGTTCCGGTTGCTGACCGGCGTGCAGGGGGTGGGGGCACGTGTCGCGCTCGCGATCCTGTCGGCGCTCGAGCCCAACGACATCAGCCGCGCGGTGATGGCGCAGGACAAGGCAACGGTCGCGCGCGCCAACGGCGTCGGGCCGAAGCTCGCCGAGCGGATCGTGCGCGAGTTGAAGGACAAGGTCGGCGGCATCGCGATCGGCCCCGCCGCGGCGGCGCAGGTGGTGCCGGCGGGTGCGGGCGCGGACGCGGTGTCGGCGCTGCTCAACCTCGGTTTCCGCCCCGCCGAGGCGAGCGCCGCGGTGGCGGCCGCCGAGGAGGAACTGGGCGACACCGCGACGCTCGACGCGCTGGTGCGGCTGGCACTCCGAAAGGCGGCGAAATGAGGCGACCAAAGGCATTCGGCTTCGACGTGTTCGGCACTGTCGTCGACTGGCGGACGAGCATCGCGCGCGAGAGCGCCGGCTTCCTCGCGCGGATCGGGCGCGGCGACCTCGACGCCGAGCACTTCGCCGACGCGTGGCGCGCGCGCTATCAGCCCGCGATGGCGAAGGTGCGCGAGGGTGGGCGCGACTTCGTGATCCTCGACACGCTCCACTGCGAGATGCTGGTCGACCTGCTGCGGCACCATGGTGTCGACGTGGACGCGCTCGACCCCGCGCTCGTGACCGACTGGTCGCACGCGTGGCACCGGCTCGCCCCTTGGCCCGACTCGGTCGCAGGGCTGGCGCGGCTGCGCGCGCTCGCCCCCGTCGTCACGCTGTCGAACGGCAATGTCGCGCTCATGATCGAGCTGTCGCGCCGCGCCGGGCTGGAGTGGGACGCGATCCTCGGCGCCGAACACGCGCGCGCGTTCAAGCCGTCGCGCGAGGTGTACCTGTCCACCGCCGCCGCATGCGGGGTCGAGCCGAACGACTTCTGCCTCGTCGCCGCGCACCACAGCGATCTGGCCGCGGCGCGGAAGGCGGGGTTGATGACCGCCTATATCGACCGGCCGATGGAATATGGCGGCGCATCCGCGCCCGACCGCGATCAGCGGCAGGACTGGGATTACGAGGCCGACAGCCTCACTGCGCTCGCCGCGCAACTGGAAGTGCCTAAGTGACCGATACCGAACGCCTGCTCACCCCCGCCAGGCGCCCCGAGGACGTCGACGCGGCGCTGCGCCCGCGCAGTCTCGACGATTTCGTCGGGCAGAAGGCCGCGCGTGAGAATCTGCGCGTCTTCATCGACGCCGCACGTAGCCGCGGCGACGCGCTCGACCACGTGCTGTTCTTCGGGCCGCCGGGGCTGGGCAAGACGACGCTGGCGCAGATCGTCGCGCGCGAGATGGGGGTGGGCTTCCGCGCCACCTCCGGTCCGGTGATCGCCAAATCG
The DNA here is from genome assembly GCF_013328205.1 of Sphingomonas hominis. Lineage (GTDB taxonomy): Bacteria > Pseudomonadota > Alphaproteobacteria > Sphingomonadales > Sphingomonadaceae > Sphingomonas > Sphingomonas hominis. The sequence goes on from NZ_JABULH010000002.1 coordinate 231,889, forward strand.
GGCGATCTCGCCGCGCTGCTGACCAATCTCGAGGACGGCGACGTGCTGTTCATCGACGAGATCCACCGGCTCCAGCCCGCGGTCGAGGAAGTGCTCTACCCCGCAATGGAGGATCGCGCGCTCGACCTGATGATCGGCGAAGGGCCGTCGGCGCGCAGCGTGCGGATCGATCTGCCGCGCTTTACGCTGGTGGGTGCGACGACGCGGCAGGGATTGTTGACGACCCCGTTGCGCGACCGCTTCGGCATTCCGCTTCGCTTGCAATTCTACTCGGTCGACGAACTGACCCGCGTCGTGACCCGCGCCGCCGGGTTGCTCGACATGGGTATCGCACCCGATGGCGCGGCCGAGGTCGCGCGCCGCTCGCGTGGCACGCCGCGCATCGCCGGGCGGCTGCTGCGCCGCGTGCGCGATTTCGCCAGCGTCGCGGGTGCGGCGGTGGTCGACGCCGACGCCGCCGACCGCGCGCTCAACCGGCTGGAGGTCGACCAGCTCGGGCTCGACGCGATGGACCGCCGCTACCTTCACATGATCGCCGACGTGTACCGCGGCGGCCCGGTGGGCGTCGAAACGCTCGCCGCCGGCCTGTCCGAGCCGCGCGACACGATCGAGGAGGTGATCGAGCCGTATCTGATCCAGCTCGGCCTGATCGCCCGCACCGCGCGCGGGCGGTTCCTGAACGCGGGCGGGTGGAAGCACCTCGGCCTCAACCCGCCGACCGGCAGCCAGGATGGGCTGTTCGACGCGGGGTAGCGGCAGGGCGCGCGTGCTGGCATGTGCCGATTGCGCCTGTTGTCCCCATTCATCGAGCGCACTTCAACGACGGCCTGAGCAGGAGAACAAGCGTGCTGTTTCACACCATGGTCGGATCGAACGACATCGAACGATCGAAGCGCTTCTACGACAAGGTGCTCGGGACGCTCGGCGCTGGCGAAGGGGCGCGGAACATCGCCGATAGTGGTCATACGCGGCTGATCTACAATGATGGCAGCGGAACCAACTTCATCGTCAGCCAGCCGATCAACGACGAACCGGCAACGATCGCGAACGGCAGCACCGTCGCTTTTTCGTGCAACTCACCCGAGCAGGTGAAGCAGCTTCATGACACGGCGATCGCCAATGGCGGCACCACGATCGAAGCACCACCCGGTCCGCGCCACACCGCATCCATGGGCACGATCGAGCTCGCCTATTTTCGGGACCCCGACGGCAACAAGCTCTGTGGGATCCATTTCCCTCAGTAAGCACGAAGGTCGCATGCCGGCCTGAACGCTGCCCGTCTCCGGCGGGGATGGGCGGCAAGCGTGTTGCCAGAAGAAAGCCAAACAACCGGCCGGCATGTCTGCGTCCGTCAAAAGCGGACCTTTGCACCATTGTCTCAGACCAAGCCGAGAAAGCGGGCGCAACGCGACCGGGGCTTCCGCCGCACCGGGCTCGGCAACGCGCGTGAACGATCGGTCGGCATGCGGCGGCGGCGCAGGCACGTTAATAGTCGGTCGGATTTGATCGTACGGACGTAGCGTGCGCTCATCGTCGCATTCACGGCTCGTGCCTGCACCCGACCGAGCAAAACGCCGCTGTCCTACACGCGCCCGACCGGGCAGGGCGACGCGATGACCACCAGTGTTCACACATTCTCCGCCCCCGCGCAGGCGGGCGCGCGCGGGCGGGGGAGCCTCCACTTCCTCCACTTCGCGGCTCCACTTCGTGCCAGACCTGACGGAGCCGACCTGACGCCGCTGCGTTGAGCGCTTCTACCATTCGAGGAACCCCGCATGTCGCACTCGCACACGCCGCCCGTGCCCAAGGACAATCAGTCGCCTTATCCGATCCACGAGCCGCCGCATCCGCACGCCGCATCCGCGCCGACCGATCGCCCGGTCGCCAAGACCCCCGACAAGCACGACCATAACCGCTCGCTCGCGATCGGGGCCGCGATCGGGATCGGTGCCGCCGCGCTCGCGCTGGCTGCGGGCGTGTTCATGCTGGAAGAGCGCGACAAGCCTAGGCCCAAGAAGCCCAAACCCGGCCACAAGGCCAAGCACAAGGGCGAGGGCAAGCCCAAGCCGAAGCCCGACCACGACGCCAAGCACGCCGCGTGACCGCTTGGGTGCCGCCAACGATATGTTGCGTGGCACCCGCCACCCGCGTCTGTTAGCCTCTGGCCATGCCTGTCTCCGCCGCCGCCTCTGCCCGTGAAATCCTGACCCGCCTGCACGACGTGATGGCCGCGCGCAGCCCGGCGCAGTCGAAGCTCAACCAGGTGGTGGAGATCATCGGCGAGGCGCTCGATAGCGAGGTCTGCTCGATCTACCTGCTGCGCGAAGGCGTGCTGGAACTGTTCGCAACCCGCGGGCTGGCACCGGAGGCGGTGCACGTCACCAAGCTGGCGATGGGCGAGGGGCTGGTCGGCACGATCGCCGAGCAGAACGAAATCTTGAACCTCGACGAAGCGGCGAGCCACCCCGATTTCGCCTACAAGCCCGAGACGGGCGAAGATCGCTATCACAGCTTCGCGGGGGTCCCGATCGTCCGGCGCGAACGCTCGGTGGGCGTGCTGGCGGTGCAGCACGCCGATCCGCGTCGCTACGCCGACATCGAGATCGAGGCGTTGCAGACGGTGGCGATGGTCTTGTCCGAGCTGATCGCCAATGCCGGGCTGATCGACCAGGGCGGGCCCAAGGACCGCGTGCAGTCGACCGCGACCGTCCGCATTTCGGGCCAGAAACTGGTCGACGGCATGGCGGCGGGGTGCGCGGTGTTCCACCAGCCGCGCGTGACGATCGAGCACACCGTCGCCGAGGACACTGAGGCCGAGCGCCACCGCGTCTATGCCGCGTTCGACAAGATGCGCGAACAGATCGACCGCATCGCGCGCGAGGCCGAGTTCGGCGTCGGCGACGAACATCAGGAGGTGATCGCCACCTACAAGATGTTCGCCTACGACGAGGGTTGGGCGCGGCGGATCAACGAGGCGATCGACAGCGGCCTGACCGCCGAGGCCGCAATCGAGCGGGTGCAGCAGCGCACGCGCCAGCGCATGCGCCAGATCGACGATCCGTTGTTGCAGGACCGGATGCACGACCTGGAGGATCTGTCCAACCGGCTGCTGCGAACCGTGTCGGGCCAGATGGGCACCGCGGCGCAACTGGGGCTCAGGCAGGATACGATCCTGATCGCGCGCAACCTGGGGCCGGCCGAACTGCTCGAATACGATCGCCGACGGTTGAAGGGCGTGATCCTGGAGGAAGGATCGCTGACCGCGCACGTCATCATCGTCGCGCGCGCCATGGGCGTGCCGGTGCTGGGGCGCGTGCGCGACGTGCGCCGCACGATCGCGGAGGGCGATCTGCTGCTGCTCGACGTGACCGAAGGCTCGGTGCTGGTGCGTCCGACGCTGCCGATGGAGGAAGCGTTCGACGCCAAGCTGCTGCTCCGGCAGAAACGCAAGGCCGCCTACGCCGCGCTGCGCGACCTCGCACCCGAGACGCGCGACGGGCACCGCGTAACCGTGATGGTCAACGCTGGGCTGCGCGACGACGTCGCCGCGCTCGACGTGACGGGTGCGGACGGGATCGGGCTGTTCCGCACCGAATTCCAGTTCCTGGTGTCCGCCACGCTGCCGCAGCGCGAGCGTCAGCAGCGGCTCTACCGCGAGGTGCTGGATGCCGCAGGCGACCGCCCGGTCGTGTTCCGGACGGTCGACATCGGCGGCGACAAGGCGTTGCCGTACCTCGTTGCCGATTCGGCCGAGGAGGAGAACCCTGCGATGGGCTGGCGCGCGCTCAGGCTCGCGCTCGAGCGCGACGGGTTGATGAAGGCACAGGCACGCGCGCTGCTGGAGGCAGCGGCGGGGCGCACGCTCAACGTCATGTTCCCGATGGTGAGCGAGGCATGGGAGTTCGACGAGGCCAAGGCACTGTTCGAGGCGCAGCGCGACTGGATCGCCTCGCGCGGGCGACGCTTGCCCGTCGAGATCCGCTACGGCGCGATGCTGGAGGTGCCGAGCCTGGCGTACCAACTCGACCTGCTACTGCCCAAGGTGCAATTCCTCTCAATCGGCACCAACGACCTGACGCAATTTCTATTCGCCGCCGACCGCGCCAATCCCAAGCTGGCCGAGCGCTACGATTGGTTGTCGACCTCGATCCTGCGCTTCGTCCGGCTCGTGTCGGATCAGGCGCGTGCCGCGGGCGTGCCGGTGGCGGTGTGCGGCGAGATGGGCGGGCGCCCGCTGGAGGCAATGGCGCTGATCGGGCTCGGCATCGACCGATTGTCGATCACCCCGGCGGCGGTCGGCCCGATCAAGGCGATGATCCGCTCGCTCGATCACGGCGCCCTTCAGGCACGCATGGTCGATTTGCTCGATCACCCCACGCGTGACATGCGCGCGGTGCTGGCCGATTGGGCCGCGTCGCAAGGCGTCGAAATGGCGTGATCGCGCGCCGGGCCGGGTGACGGCTCGGTTGACACTAACCGGCGTGTTTGAAAGACGCGTAACAGTGGCGGCGATACCGAGCATCGCGGCACGCTGGAGAACAAGATGGGCGACGGCGACTTGGGCGAGAAGGCGAGCGCGAAACCGGCATCGGTCGGCCAGCGGCTCCTTGCCGCGCGCGAGGCACAAGGGCTGTCGCTGCCCGAGGTGGCGGTGCGCACCCGCGTGACGCAGCGTTTCCTTGAGGCGATCGAGACCGGTCGGCTGCAGGAGCTGCCGTCGTCGACCTACGCGGTGGGCTTCGCCAAGGCGTATGCGCGTGCGGTCGGGCTCGATCAGGTGGCAATCGGCCGCGACATCCGCGAGGAGATGAACGCGCCCGGCGCTGTGCAGCGCCCGCAGCACCACGTGCAGGAGATTGCCGACCCGGCGCGCGGGCCATCGCGCGGGCTGGTGATCGTCGCACTCGGGCTCGCGCTCGCGGTGCTGATCCTGGCGCTGCTGTGGTTCACCACCGACGTGTTCCGCGGCACGAGCGAGCAGCCGAGCACGCCCGCGGGCGATGCGCAGGTGTCGACCGCAGTGCCCGCCCCCACGTCTGCGCCGACGCCCGTCGCGACAACGGGACCGGTCGTGCTGACCGCGGCCGACGAGGTGTGGCTGCGCGTCTACGATGCGGCGAACGCCACGTTGTTCCTGGGCACGATGAAGCCGGGTCAGCGGTTCGAGGTGCCGGCCAACGCCAACGAACCGATGATCAACGTCGGCCGTCCAGACAAGCTGCAGATCACTGTTGGCGGGCGCGCGGTTCCGCCGCTCGGCGACGGCAGCCGTCCACTCAAGGACATCCGCATTAGTGCGGCGGCACTGGCGGGTCGCGCAACGGGTACGGCGCCGCTCGCGACGCCGACCGATGCCGTATCGGCATCGCGCACGCAGGCGCGCTCGACCGTCAATAGGCGCAGCGGCACGCTACCGCCCGCCTTCGCCTCGCCCGCCGGTGGCGACGATGAGGCAGCCCGCGCCAACCGCGCCGCGGCCGGCGATGCGGCGGCGCCCAGCGCGGCAAGCACGCCGTCGGTGCAGTAAGCCGCTTCAGCCTATGGACAGGTGAACGCAACTAGTTACCACGCATGATGATCGATGGTCGGGGGCGACGCATGAACGGATTACGCTTGAGTGCGGGGCTCGCCGCGGTCGGGGCGCTGGCGGTGACGACGGTTCCTGCGACCGCGCAGTCGAACGTCGAGGGCCGCGTCGGCAAGCTGGAAAGCGAGATGCGCGCGGTGCAGCGCAAGGTGTTCCCCGGCGGCAACGTCGCGCTGGTCGAACCGCAGATTTCGCCCGAGGCGACGCGGACGGTGCCGAACGGCGTGCCCGCGACCAGCCCGGTTACCGACCTGTCGAACCGCGTCACCGCGCTGGAACAACAGATGGCGACGATGACCGGTCAGATCGAGCAGACGCAATATCGTCTGCGTCAGATCGAGGATCAGTTCACCGCGTACAAGAAGGCGACGGACGCGCGGCTCGCCGCGCCTGCTGCAGCGTCGGCCGGCACGGCGGATCCGGCCGAGACCGCGCCGCCGACGCGCAGTGCCGCTAGGGCTGCGGGCGACACCGCGCCGGGGCGCGCCGCCGATGCCAAGCCTGCCGAGCCGACCCGCAGTGCGCGCGCGGCGAGCGTCGAGAAACCGGACACCGGCGACGCGGCCGAGGACGCCTATACCTATGGCTTCCGCCTCTACACCGCTAAGATGTATTCGGAGGCCGAGACGCAGTTGAAGCAGGTGGTCGCGACCTATCCCAAGCATCGTCGTGCCAGCTATGCGCAGAATCTGCTCGGGCGCAGCTACCTCGACGAAGGCAAGCCGAGCCTCGCGTCGATCGCCTTCTACGACAATTACAAGAAGTTCCCCGAAGGTGAGCGTGCGCCCGACAGCCTCTACTATCTCGGGCAATCGCTGACCAAGCTCAACAAGCCGGCCGATGCGTGCAAGGTCTATGGCGAGCTGACCGATGTTTACGGCGACAAGATTTCCGCCAGCATGAAGGCCGACGTCGCCAAGGCGCGTGTCGCCGCCAAGTGCAAGTAACGCGCCGCTGACGCCATCGTGCGCGCCTGACGCTGCGGCGGTCGCGCGCTTCGCCGACGATCTCGCGCGCGTGCTGCCCGCCACGTCGGCGCCGCTGCTGGTCGCGGTGTCGGGTGGACCCGACAGCATCGCATTGCTGCTGTTGGCGCATCGGCTGCTCGGATCGCGCTGCATGGCCGCGACGGTCGACCACGGATTACGGCCCGATGCAGCGGGGGAGGCGGCGTGGGTCGCTGAATTGTGCGCGGCGCTGGGCGTGCGACACGCGGTGCTGACCGGTGCGTTGCCCGAACGCGACGGGCGCACGCGCAACGTGTCGGCGCGGGCGCGTGCGCTGCGCTACAACCTGCTGCGCGCGCATGCTGACGCTATCCAGGCGGCGGCGATCGCGACCGCGCACCATGCCGACGATCAGGTGGAGACGCTGGTGATGCGGTTGAACCGCGGCGCAGGGCTCGCTGGGTTGGCCGGGGTGCGCGCGCGCGGCGACCGCGTGATCCGACCGTTGCTCGGCTGGCGGCGCGCCGAACTCGCCGCGATCGTCGCCACGAGCGGGATCGCGCCGGTCGACGACCCCAGCAACCACGACCCGCGCTTCGATCGAGCCCGGCTGCGGACTGCGATCGGCGCGGCGCCGTGGATCGAGGCGGCGGCATGGACGCGGAGCGCGCGGGCGCTGGCCGATGCGGAGACAGCACTCGAGTGGACGGCCGATCGGCTGTGGCAGGAACGCTGCGAGGTGACGTGTGGCGCGGTTGCGTTGTCGCCCGCCGGATTGCCGTTCGAGCTGCAACGCCGCTTGGTCGCGCACTGCGTCACGGCGATCGACCCCGACAGCGAACCGCGGGGAAGCGCGGTCGCCGACGCGGTCACCGCGCTCTCCCGCGGCGGCTCGGTGATGCTCGGCAATGTACTGTGTCGCGGGCTGCGTGACGCGCGCGACGAACCGGTGTGGCGCTTCGCCGAAGCGCCACCGCGTCGATCAACGTGAACGGCCTTGTTCCATTGCCATTAACCCCGCCACGCCTACATATTCGTGGACGAAAGGCTCCCGAATGAACGACAACGACAAGCAGCCAGGCAACAACGGTGAGAACGGCGGCGCGAATGGTGGCGGCGGTCCCAATCCATGGATGAAAAGCCTGCTGATCTGGGTAGGCATCCTGCTGACGCTCGCCGTGGTCGTCACGATGTTCGACGGTCGTACCAGCGGTGCGCAGGGCAACACGGTTGCTTATTCGACCTTCCTCGACAAGGTCGATGAGGGCACGGTCAAGACGGTCAACGTCAGCCGCGACATGATCACTGGCACCTTTTCCTCGGGCGATCGCTTCCGCACCTATCCGGTGCAGGATTCCGGGCTGATCGAGCGGCTGCGCAAGGCGGGCGTCGAGGTCGCGGGCAAGCCTGAGGAAGGTCCGTCGATCTGGCAGTACATCCTCGTTCAGGCACTCCCGTTCCTGCTGTTCCTCGGGATCGCCTTCTTCGTGCTGCGCCAGATGCAGAAGGGCGGCGGTGCTGGCGGCGCGATGGGCTTCGGCAAGAGCCGCGCCAAGATGCTGACCGAGAAGCACGGCAAGGTGACGTTCGACGACGTCGCCGGCATCGACGAGGCGCGTGCCGAGCTGACCGAGATCGTCGAGTTCCTGAAGGACCCGACCAAGTTCGCACGACTGGGCGGGAAGATTCCCAAGGGCGCGTTGCTGGTCGGCTCGCCCGGCACCGGCAAGACGCTGCTCGCACGCGCAATCGCGGGTGAGGCAGGCGTGCCGTTCTTCACCATCTCGGGCTCCGACTTCGTCGAGATGTTCGTCGGCGTCGGCGCCAGCCGCGTACGCGACATGTTCGAGCAGGCGAAGAAGTCCGCACCCTGCATCGTCTTCATCGACGAGATCGACGCGGTGGGTCGTCATCGCGGGGCGGGCCTGGGCAACGGCAACGACGAGCGCGAGCAGACGCTCAACCAGTTGCTGGTCGAGATGGACGGATTCGAGGCGAACGAAGGCATCATCATCGTCGCGGCGACCAACCGCCCCGACGTGCTCGATCCCGCGCTGCTGCGTCCGGGCCGCTTCGATCGTCAGGTGGTCGTGCCGCGCCCCGACATCGACGGTCGCGTAAAGATCCTCGAAGTGCACATGAAGAAGGTGCCGCTGGCTGCTGACGTTGATGCGCGCGTGATCGCGCGTGGTACGCCGGGCTTCTCGGGTGCGGACCTCGCCAACCTCGTCAACGAGGCGGCGTTGATGGCGGCGCGCAAGGGCAAGCGACTGGTCGCCTCGGCCGAGTTCGAGGAGGCCAAGGACAAGGTCATGATGGGCGCCGAGCGCCGCAGCATGGTGATGACCGACGACGAGAAGCGCATGACCGCCTATCACGAGGCCGGCCACGCCGTCGTCGCGATGCACGAGCCTGCGTCCGATCCGATCCACAAGGCGACGATCATTCCGCGCGGTCGTGCCCTGGGCATGGTGATGCGCCTGCCCGAGCGCGACAGCTACAGCTACCATCGCGACAAGATGTACGCGAACCTGGCGGTAGCGATGGGCGGCCGTGTCGCCGAGGAGATCATCTTCGGTTACGACAAGGTGTCGTCGGGTGCCTCCGGCGACATCCAGTACGCCACGGGTCTGGCGCGCGACATGGTCACCAAGTGGGGCATGTCGGACAAGGTCGGTCCGGTCGAATACGCCCAACCCGAGGGCGAGAGTTTCCTGGGTTACTCGTCGTCGCAGCCAGTGCGGATGTCGAACGCGACTGCGCAGCTTATTGACGACGAAATCAAGGGCATCGTCGAGGGCGGCCTGTCGCGCGCGAAGCAGGTGCTGAGCGATCACATCGACCAGCTACACGCACTCGCGGGTGCGCTGCTCGAATATGAGACGCTGAACGGCGAAGAGATCAAGCGGCTGATCGCGGGCGACGACATCGGTCGGGTCGACCAGGGTCCGAAGACGGCGGCGGTGCCGAGCGTCGGCACCTCGATCCCCAAGACCAAGCGGCCGACTGGTCCGTTCGGAAATCCGTCCCCCGCGGGTGCCTGACACTCGCCGAGCGGATGACACGAGAAAGGCCGCGGGAGGGTTCCTCCCGCGGCCTTTTGTTTGCTCACCAACGATCAGCTGGCATGTACCGGCTGATCGGATACGTCAGCGGCAGCGCTTCTTGGCAGTGATGGTGCGGTCGATCGCGCGCCCGCCCAGCGCACCCGCCGCGCCGCCCGCAACCGTGCCGAGCAGACCGCCGCCGACCGCGTTGCCGAGCACTGCGCCACCGACACCGCCCGCGACCAGCCCGGTCGTGCCGCTCGAATAGCGGCAACGACGCACGCGGTTACGACGATAGCGCGAGTCCTTGCCGCGATACTCGCGCGCTTCGGCCTTGCCCGTCGGAGCGACCACGGCCGCCGTCGGAACGGCCAGACCAGCGGCCGCAAGGGTGAGCAGGAACTTGCGCATGGTAGAAAACTCCCTGAGGTGATGGTGCGTCCGGTAACGCGGCCGACCGCCACAGGTTGCGCGCGATTAGTCGGCAAGCCCGAGGTAGAGCAGGCCGGTGAGGAACAGCGGCACGATCGCCCAGCAGATGAACGCGGTGAGCAGCATGGTACGCACCAGCGCGCCGCCGCGGGTGAGCGAATAGGCGCCCTTCAATTGCTTGTAGATGTGCACAATTGCGGCGATCAGCGTCGCGATGATGATCCAGCCTGAGCCTGCACCCAGCGTGATCAGTAGCGCGGCGGTGATCGTCAGCAGCGACATGAAAGTCAGCGAATAGGTCGCGAACACCGAATGATCGTAGAAGCCGAAGCGTCGGCTCAACGGAAACAACAGCCACAGGAACGGCAGCGACAGCGGGATCAGCGCCCAGCTATATTTGTACCCGCTGCTCTTGAGCTTGTAGAGTAGCAGTTGCGGGTTCTCTTTGGCGTGAGCCCACTTCTGCTCCATCCAACCCTCGAAGCCCGATCCTAAGTTGCTGTGAAGTTTGACACCGGGCAATGCCCGTTGCGCGACGCCCATGTCGTGCACCGCGCTTTGCGCATCGGCGATCCGGCGCTCCAGCTTGGCGATCCGCGAAGCGTCAGGGTTGCTAGCGGCGCGCTCCTCAACCAGCTCTCCGCGCAGATGGGTTAGTTCGGTGATGACCTTGGTACGTTCTTGCCCGAGCCGCGATTGCAGTTCGGCGACGCCACCACCGTTCTTCAGGAATGCGCTGTCGCCGAAGTGGAACATCGGCAGTTGCGCGAGGATCGCGAACATGAGGAAGACCGAGAACAGGAACAGCGCAATCGGCGACACGAAGCGCGCGCGCTCGCCGGCCACGTAGCGCCGCGTCAGCGCGCCGGGGTGCAGCACCAGCATCGGCAGCGTGCGCCATGCCTTGCCCTCGAAATGGAACACGCCGTGGAGGACGTCGTGGAAGAACGCGCCCGCAGTACGGTGAACGTGCCCAGCCTGTCCGCAGCGGTGGCAATGCGCGTCGATCAGCGCGGTGCCGCAGTTGAGGCACAGGCCGTGCTCGAAATGATGAGCCGCCGCCTGCGCTCCGCTGCGTGGTTCGACCGCGTGCGCGATCAAGCCGCCGGTCACCACGTGCGCCACCAACTCACCCGCCATGTGCAAAGCCCCCGCTTTCGACGGCGATGGTAGCCGTAAGCGGCGTCGGCTCAAGCCCTCAATAGCGCGAGAGTTCGACCGGCAGCGAGCGATAGCCGTGGACGAAGCAGGCGGCGACGCGCGCGGGCTCGCCGACGACGTTCACGCGCATCCGCCTGGCCGCCATCTCCTCGAGCAGGATCGACACTTGCAACTCGGCGAGCCGTGCGCCGACGCAGCGATGGATGCCGTGCCCGAAGGCGAGGTGCCGTCGCGCGTTCGGGCGATCGACCTGGAACGCGTCGGCATTGTCGCCGAAAACGCTCTCGTCGCGGTTGGCGGAGATGTACCACATCACCACCTTGTCCCCCACGGCGATCCGCTGACCGTGGAGTTCGGTGTCGTCAGTCGCGGTGCGGCCCATGTGCGCGAGCGGGGTCTGCCAGCGGATGATCTCGCTGGTCGCGTTGCCGATCAGGCCCGTGTCGGCCTCCAGCTTGGCGCGTTCCTCGGGGAATTTGTCGAGCGCGTAGACGAGCCCGCTCATCGTGTTGCGCGTGGTGTCGTTGCCGCCGACGATCAGCAGGATGAGATTGCCCATGAACTCATTGGCATCCATCTGCCCCATCGCGTCGGAATGGATCATCATGCTGATCAGGTCGGGAGTCGGCTCGGCATTGATCTTGGCGTTCCACAGTCCCTGGAAATAGGCGCCCATCTCGTAGATCTTGCCCAACCGCTGCTCGCGCAGGGCCTCGTTCTTGATGATTTCGATGTCGCCGGCCCAGTCGGACCATTCGGTCAGCTTGCGCCGGTCGGCCCAGGGAAAGTCGAACAGGATCGCGAGCATCTGCGTCGTCAGCTCAATCGAGACGCGGTCGACCCAGTCGAATTGCTCGCCGTAGGGCAGCGCATCGAGGATCTCGGCGGTGCGGCGGCGGATGTCGCCGGTCATCCGCACCATCTCGCTCGGCGTGAAGGCGGGGGCGACCGTGCGCCGCTGCCCGGTGTGGATCGGGCGGTCGCGGCCGATGAACATTGGCATGCGCACTTCGCTGCCCTCGGGTGCGAACGGCGCGATGGTGAAGCCGCCGACCTCGGACGAGTAGAGGTCCGGCAGCGACTCGACCTCGACGATCGGCTTGTAGGTCGACACCGACCAATAGGGGCCGAACTCGGAATGCTCGACCTTGTGCACCGGTGCCTCGGCGCGGAGCCGACGGAACGGCTCGCCCCAGGTGTCGTCGCGGTACAGCTCGGGCCGGCTCACGTCGAACGGGTCGATCGCGGGTGCAGCCTCTCTCAACAGCGTGGCCATCGGGTCTCTCCTATTTCGTTGCGAGAGAAAACCTAACTGACACGCATGTCAACAGCGTTTCGTCACCTGCCGAACAGCCGCCGCCACGCAGGCTTGCTGCTGGCCGATTGCAGCACGCCGCGCCGGAACAGCCGCGCGCCGATGGTGATGAAGATCGTGACCCACAACAACTGCCACGCGAGCGCCGCGGCGTGCGGCCACAGCTCGGACCGGTTCGCGGCGTGCCCCGCCATCGCGAATGGCGAGGAGAGCGGGAACAGCTCGGCCACGGTCGCAATCCACGTGCCCGGGCGCGATGCGGCGGCGGAGGCGAGCCCGAACATACCGACCTGGATGACCGTGATCGGCAGCGACAGCATCTGGATCTCGCGCATCGTCGACGCTTGCGCACCTACCCCTAAGAACACCGCGCCGAGCAGCAGATAGGAGGTGGTGAAATAGGCCGCGAACAGGACGGCGAACCAGCCGAGCCCAACCGCGGGGACCAGCTGCGCGGCCTGTGCGCCCAGGTCGGCTGGCAGGAACTGCCCGATCTGGCTGACGACCGTGCCCCAGAAGGCGACGAACAACACGGCGACGCCGAACATGCCGAGCAGCTTGCCCAAAAACACCGACTCGAGCGGCACCGCGGCGGCGAGCACCTCGATCACCTTGTTGTTGCGCTCCTCCGCCATCGTGCCGACGACCTGGCCCGAGAGGAACAGCGTGAGGAAGAAGATACCGAATACCGCGAAGAAGGCGCTGGTCTTGCGCCCGCCGAGCGAGGGCGAGGAGACGCGCACCTGCTCGATCGTCGGCGTGGAGATGCGCGCGTCGCCGGTCGCGTGGCGGCGCAGCGCGACATCGGCGAGCGCGGACAGATAGCGCGCGTCGCGGCGGTTGTTCGCGGCGTAGAGGATCGTGGGGCGGTCGAGCGGTCCCTGCATCACCGCCGACACGTCGAAGTCGCGGCGCTCCAACTGGCCGCGGGGTTCGACCGGGTCGGTTACCACGACGATCGTCGGCGGGGCGGCATCGCGCGGGAAGGTCGCGCGCAGTTGCTCGTCGGCGGTGCGCACCAGCCGTGCCTCGGCGACCGGCATCACCAGCACCATGCGCTGCTTGTCGGACGACCCGTCCGCCGCATTCGCCGCGCCCAATCCGCCGATCGCGCCGAACGAGCTCATGATCAGCGGCGCGAACAGGAACAGCAGAAAGATCGGTGTGAACACGGTGGCAATGAAGTCGCGCCGCGCGATCGTCAGCGTCTGGCGCAGCTGGCGTCGAAATCTGCTCATCGTGCCGCCTCCGCCGCGTCGGCACCGACGATGCGGACGAACGCTTCGTGGAGCCCAGGACGCTCGATCGACAGGCCCGAGATGCCGTGCCCGGCGTCGATCAGATGCTTGAGCGTCTGCTCGATCCCATCCGCCGGCAGCGTAAAGCGCCAGCCTTCGCCATCGGCGCGCGCGTCGGCGGGCAGGGCGCGGGCGATGTCGGGGCCGGGATGATGCGGCACGTAATGGACCTGCTGCGGCAGCAGTGCGCGCGCTTCCTCGACGGTGCCTTCAAACCGCCGCTTGCCGCCCGCGATCACCGCGAGCCGGTCACACAGCCGCTGCGCATGCGCCATGATGTGAGTAGAGAACAGGATCGTCGCGCCGCGATCACGTTCGGCCAGGATCAATCGTTCGAGCCGTTCCTGGTTGACGGGATCGAGCCCGGAGAAGGGTTCGTCGAGCACGATCAGATCGGGCTGGTGGACGACCGAGCCGAGCAGCTGGACGAGTTGCGCCATGCCCTTCGACAATTTGCGGATCTTCTCGTCGGCGGCGTGGCCGAGCCCGGCGACCTCGAGCATCTCGCCCGCACGCGCGCGACCGGTGCGCCAGTCGAGCCCGCGTAGCGCCCCCATGAACGCGATCGCCTCGCGCGCCTTCATCGCTGGGTAGAGCCCGCGTTCCTCGGGCAGGTAGCCGATCTGGTCGCTCGCGTCCTGCGGCTGCGCATGGCCGAGCAGCGTGCGGTGCCCCTCATCGGGTTCGATGATGCCGAGCAGCATGCGCAGCGTCGTCGTCTTGCCCGCGCCGTTCGGCCCGAGCACGCCGTAGATGCTACCCGCGGGCACGGTCAGGTCGACGCCGTCGACCACGCGGCGATCGCCGAAGCGCTTGACCAATCCTTCGGCGGTGATCGCCCAATCCACGCTTCTGCCCCCGCCGTTCGGGCTTCGTGGTAGCGCGCCGTCGCGCCGGCCGGAAGCGCTACTTGCCGCCGTCGCGGCGGGAGAGGGCGGCGATGCAGCTCGCACGGTCGATCGGGCTGCCGTCGCGCTGGCGCGCGTCGACCCAGGTCACGCGCTGGTCGCCGCTGCCTTTCGGGTAGAGATAGGCGTCGAGCACGCAGATCGCGCTCTCGAACTGGAGCTTGCGCGCGGTGCCTTCGCGCACGTCGGCGTCGGGGTTGCCGAACAATCGTACCAGTCCCGCGGCATCCTGCCCGATGACGGGCAGGTTCGCCTGTGACGGCGCGCTGCTGAGCGCGGGCGGCGGGGGCAATCCTTGCGGACCGCAGGCGGCGAGGGCGGCGGGCAGGAGCGGGAAGAAGCGGCGGATCATGGTCGCGTCCTGTGGAACAGATGGGTCGCCATCGCCGCGCCGAGCACGGGGGCGAGCAGGTTAACCACCGGAACCACGAACAGCCCCGTTCCCGCAAGCCCCAGCACGAAGCGCCCGCCGGCATTCGCCGTGCGCCAGTCGCGCATCGCCGCACCCGGCAGATGCCGGCTCGCCACCATGTCGGTCAGGTCACGCCCGAGCAGCCACGCGTTGACCACGAAGAACGCCGCGGCGGTACCGATGCCGGTCACCAGGAGCGCGAGATAGACCGGCGTCATGACGAGGTTGACCAGCAGGAACCGCGCCGCCGACCAAAGCCCCATCCGCATCGACCGGTGCACCGGGACCGCACGCGCGCTCGCCAGCGCCGCCGGATAATGCCGCCGCTCGACCGCGGCGACCACGTCATCCGCCAACATCCCCACCACCAGCACCGCCACCGCGCGGAACAGCAGCCACAATGCGAGCAATGTCGCGACGCTCGCCGCCACGCCCGCCAGCGCGCCCTGGTAGCGCCATCCCGCTAGCGCCGCATCGAGCCCCCACCAGATCGCCGCGCCTAACGCGGCAAAGATCGCGAGCGTCACGCCCAGCGACTTGGCGAGCACGCGCCGGATCGCGGGATCGCCGAGTTGGGCGAGCGAGAGCAGCAGCGCGCGGACCATGACGCAAGGATCGCGGGCCGGGGTGCGCGCGTCAACGGTACATGGACGGCGGCGAGGGAGGATAGCTTTCAAGCGTTCAAGGAACCCGTCGCCCCAGATTTGATCCGGGGTCCTGCTAATGGTCGGGCGTCGAGGAGAAGCGGGACCCCGACTCAAGGCCGGGCTGACGGGAGGTTGCGTCCTGCCGGCGGCATCGACGGTTGCGACGGGCGGGCGCGTTGGCTACCGCGAACGCCATCTGCGCGAGCGATCCTTCCTGCCGCGCCCTGTTGGAGCATCCACTTGACCGAACCCCGTTACGACGTGGTCGCGATCGGCAACGCCATCGTCGACGTCCTCTCGCCCGCGACCGACGGCTTCGTCGCCGAGAACGGCATGACCAAGGGCGCGATGGCGCTGATGTTCTCGCCCGAGGAAGCCGACGCGCTCTACGCCAAGATGGGCCCGGGACAGGAAGTATCGGGTGGCTCGGCCGCCAACACGATCGCGGGAATGGCGGCACTCGGCAGCGAGTGCGCCTTCATCGGGCAGGTCGCCGACGATCAATTGGGTGAGGTGTTCGCGCACGACATCCACGCCGCGGGCATCCGCTTCGATGTGTCGGCGCGCGCGGGCCAGCCGACCACGGGGCGCTGCCTGATCTTCGTGACGCCCGACGGGCAGCGCACGATGAACACCTTCCTCGGCGCGTCGCACTATCTGCCCGCCGAGTCGATCGACGCCAGGCTGATCGAGGATGCGCGCTACCTGTACCTCGAAGGTTACCTGTGGGACCCGGAGGAGCCGCGCGCGGCGATGCGCGCCGCGATCGACATCGCGCGCAAGGCGGGTCGCAAGGTCGCCTTCACGCTGTCGGCGGAGTTCGTGATCGATCGCCACCGCGCCGCGTTCCAGGAGCTGATCGATCAGGGCCTGATCGATGTGCTGTTCGCCAACGAGGCGGAGATCGTGTTCCTGACGCAGGCCGCGGACGTCGACTCGGCGATCGCTGCCGTGTCGGGCAAGGTGCCGCTCGTCGTCGTGACGCTGAGCGAGCGCGGCGCGCTGGCGCAGGCGGGGACCGAGCGCGTGACGGTGCCCGCGCAGCCGATCGAGGCGGTGGTCGACACCACGGGTGCGGGCGATCTGTTCGCCGCCGGGTTCCTCCACGGTCAGGCGCGCGGGCAGACGCTCGAGCAGTCGCTGACGCTCGGCGCGGTGTGCGCGGCGGAGGTCATCAGCCACTTCGGCGCGCGGCCGATCGCCGACCTGAAGGAGCTCGCGCGGCAGGCGCTTTGACCGGACTACGCCGGTGACGGCGCTGCCGATCCACGCTGTTTTGCCCGATCTGCTCGCCGGGCTGCGTCGCGGCTCGTCGGCGGTGCTGGTGGCACCACCGGGGGCGGGCAAGACAACGGCGGTCGCGCCCGCGCTGTTGGCGGAGCCATGGCGCACCGGCGAGGTGCTGGTCACTTCCCCCCGTCGCCTGGCGGCGCGCGCCGCGGCCGAGCGGATGGCGGTGCTGGCGGACGAAGTGGTGGGGCGCACGTTCGGTTACGCGACGCGGCTCGACAGCAAGCGGTCGGCGGCGACGCGGGTGACGGTCGTGACCGAGGGCATCCTGACCGCGCGGTTGCAGGCCGACCCCGAACTGTCGGGCGTCTCGGCCATACTGTTCGACGAGGTGCACGAGCGCAGCCTGGAGGGCGATTTCGGCCTCGCGCTCGCGCTCGACGCGCAAGCCGGGTTGCGTCCCGACCTGCGGGTGGTCGCTATGTCAGCGACGCTCGACGGCGCGCGCTTTGCCGCGTTGATGGATGACGCGCCCGTCATCGAGAGCGAAGGCCGCAGCTATCCGCTGACGCTGCGCCACGTCGGTCGCGCGGGCGAGGTGCGGATCGAGCAGGCGATGGCCGGGGCAATCCGACAAGCGTTGGCGGAGGAGGAGGGCGGTGTGCTCGCCTTTCTGCCCGGCGTCGCCGAGATCGAGCGCACTGCAACGGCGCTCGGGGACGTGCCGGGCGTCAGGCTCCACCGCCTGCACGGCAGTCTCGACCCTGCGGCACAGCGCGCTGCGATCCGTGCCGAGCCGGATGGCGCACGCAAGCTGGTGCTCGCGACCTCGATCGCGGAGACGAGCCTGACGCTCGACGGCATCCGCGTCGTGGTTGATTCCGGGCTCGCGCGCCGCCCGCGTTACGACCGTGCGGCGGGGATGACGCGGCTGGTGACCGAGCGCGAGAGCCAGGCAGCGGCGACACAGCGCGCGGGGCGTGCGGCGCGGCAGGAGCGGGGGGTCGCCTACCGCTTGTGGGAGGAAGCGGCGACCGCGGGGATGCCGCGCTTCGATCCGCCCGAGATCCTCGAGGCCGATCTGTCGGCACTGCTGCTCGCCACCGCGATCTGGGGCGTCGCCGACCCGCGCGACCTGCGCTGGATCGATCCGCCGCCCGAGGCTGCGATCCAAGAGGCACGGGCTCGGCTGACGACGCTGGGCGCGCTGGGTGAGGACGGGCGTCCGACGCCGCACGGCCGGCAGATCGCGGCGATGCCAATGGCGCCGCGGCTCGCGCACATGCTGCTCGCCGCGCCCGACAGGCGGCTCGCCGCCGAGATCGCGGTGCTGTTGCAGGAGCGTGGGCTCGGCGGTCCCGACGCTGATCTGGAGGTGCGGCTGCGGCGCTGGCGCAGCGAGCGCGGGCAGAAGGCGGAAGGAGCGCGCAAGCTCGCGACGCGCTGGGCGACCTCGGCGGGAAAGGGGGAAGGTGAGGCGAGCATCGGCGCGACGCTGGCGCTGGGTTTCCCCGACCGCGTCTCGCGCCGCCGCGACGCGAGCGGCGAGCGCTGGGCGTCGGTCGGCGGGCGCGGTTTCCGGCTCGACGCGACCGCGTCGCTCGCGCGCGCCGAATGGCTCGCGGTGGCGGAAACGCAAGGGTCGGCAGCGGGCGCGCGCATCCTGTCCGCCGCGCCGCTGACGTTCGCCGAGGTCGAGACGCTGTTCGCCGACCGGATCGAGACGGTGCGAACCGCCACATTCGACCCTGCGACTGGCGGCGTGCAGCCGATCCGCGAGCGGCGGCTCGGCGCGATCCGGCTGTCGTCGGGCCCCGATACGCGCGCCGACAGCCAGGTGATTGCCGACGCGCTGGTGGAGGGCGTGCGCACCCACGGTGTCGCGCTGCTGCCGTGGGGCGAGGGCGCGACCGCGCTGCGCCAGCGCGCGGCCTTTGCCGGTGTGGCGCTCGACGACGCAACGCTGATCGAACGCCTCGACGACTGGCTGCCCGTGCTGCTCACTGGACGCCGCCGGCTCGACGCGATCCCGCCGGGGGCGCTCACCGACGCGCTCAGGAACCTGATCGGCTGGGATGCGCAGCGCCAGATCGACCGGCTCGCCCCCGCCGACTTCACCACGCCCGCGGGCAGCACCCACGCGATCGACTATGCCGCCGAAGCAGGCCCGACCGTAACCCTGCGCGTCCAGTCGCTGTTCGGGCTCGCCGAGCACCCGGTTGTCGGCGAGCGCCGCGTACCGCTCGTCCTGTCGCTCACCTCGCCCGCCGGCCGCCCGATCCAGACGACGCGCGATCTGCCCGGCTTCTGGCGCGGATCGTGGGTGGCCGTCGCGAAGGAGATGCGCGGGCGTTATCCCAAGCACCCCTGGCCCGACGATCCTGCTGCTGCCGCCGCGACCCTGCGGACCAAAAAGGCGGATGCGCGGAACGCCGGCGCGCGCTAGAGCATCTGTAAAGCATCAGACCGGTTCGAGAGTTTTCCAATGGCCAACGCCCGCATCTACCAGCGCCCTAAGAACGCCATGCAGTCCGGGCGCTTCGCCACGTCGCATTGGGTGCTCGAGTATGAGCCTGCCGAGCCGAAGCGTGCCGACCCGCTGACCGGCTGGGCGGGCAGCGGCGACGTGCGTGACCAGATCAAGCTCAACTTTCCCACCTGCGACGCTGCGGTCGCCTATGCCGAGGAACAGGGTATCGCCTATACGGTGATCCCGACGCCGACCAAGAAGCTCAAGCTCCAGAGTTACGCCGACAACTTCCGCTGATGCACGCGGCCGCCCCGGCGCTCAGGCCGGGCGAGCGCGTGCTGTGGCACGGTGTGCCGGAGCGGGGGCTGAGACTGGCGCGGCGCGATCTGCTGCTCATCCCATCCAGCCTGGTTTGGGTCGGGTTCGCCATCTTCTGGAACATCGGCGTCGCGCGCGGCCATGCGCCGCTGCCGTTTCGCCTGTTCGGTCTGGGTTTTCTGCTCGTCGACGTCTTCTTCCTGATCGGCCGGTTCGTGGTCGACGCCCTGCTGCGCGCACGCACGACCTACACGTTGACGGACCGACGCGCGTTGATCGTCCGGACGGGCGCCATGTCGCGGCATTCTTCGGTCGATCTACGCGCCGTCGCCGACCTGCACCTGTCGAGCGAACCAGGCGGGCTCGGCACATTGCGCTTCGGACCCGCCGCCCCGCTGCTCGGCTTCGGTACCAGCGGGATGAGCTTCTGGGTGCCTGCGCTCGATCCGACACCCCAGTTCGCGATGCTGCGCGACGCTGCCCGCGTGTTTGAGCTCGCGCTCGCCGCCCGCGACTAGGTTGGGGTGCTTGGGTCGGCGCGCTACAGCAGCGCGTCGGCGAGCAGCAGCAGCAACTTGACGTCGATCGCGACACCGGCGGCGCGCTTGGCAGCGACGAAGGCAGGAAGCTCGGCGCGGGGCACGAGGATAACCTCGATGTCTTCTCCCACGACACCGCCGCCGTCGCCCACCTTCTCGACGTCATGCGCGCGGACCAGCGTGAAGCCTTCGCTGGTCATGCCGGGCGAGGCGTAGAAGAAGCCGAGCTCTTCGATTGCACCGGCGCGGTAGCCGGTTTCCTCCTCCAATTCGCGCGCGGCGGCGCTGGCGACGCCTTCGCCCTCGGCGCCCGCGTGCTCTGGTTCGTCGCCAACCAGTCCGGCGGGCAGTTCGAGGCTGCGGCGGCCGAGCGGCACGCGGAACTGCTCCACCAGGATGACCTCGTTCGCGGGCGTGATGGCGAGGATCACCGCCGCCTCGATCCCGCCGCGGCGACCGACATATTCCCACCGCCCGCGGCGTACCGCGCGGATGAAGCGGCCTTCCCACATCACCTCGACGGCTTGGTTCATCTCGTCAGCGCTCATAATTCGATCACCCGATCCGGCAGTTCGTTGCGGTTGTCAGCAGTCTTTGGCAGCACCTGCGCCAGGATCGCGCCGATCGCCGCGACGGCGCCGACCAGCCCGTCTGCGATGCGGTTCGCGCGGATCGCGGCTACCAGCGTCGCCATCGTCGCGCCCCAGCGCTCGGGCGCGACCTGCGCGTGGACCGCCGCGTCGGCGACGATCTCCGCGCGGCGTTCGTCGAGCGAGAGGTAGAGCAACACGCCCTCGTGCCCCGCGGTGCGCCGCTCGGTGCCGACGCGGAAGGCGTCGAGCGCGCGACGGCGCACACGGCGCGCCTTGGTCGCGGCGGGCGTCAACGCGAGCCGCAGCGGTCGCCACGCGAGCAGCAGGCGCACGGCGAGGAAGGCGATGGTCTGCGCGATCAGCAGCGTGAACAGCGTCGCGGCGACGCCCGCCTCATGTTCCCAGCCGTTGTCGAACGGCGTCAGCCAGTCGGGCCGGATCGCACCCGCCGCCGTCACCGCCAGCACCGCGGCCAGCGCAAAGTGGAGCGCGACATCGTGATAGGCGTCCGACCGGCGCGCGACGATCGTCACGATCTCGCCGTTGGTGGTCGCCTCCGCCGCGATGACGGCTGCCGCGATGGCCTCGTGTTCGGCCTTGGTCAGCGTGGGGTGCGCCATCACCAGCTCCCGCTCGCGCCGCCGCCGCCGAACGACCCGCCGCCACCCGAGAAGCCGCCACTGCCACCGCCGAAGCCACCGCTACCGCCACCCCAGCCGCCGCCACCGCCGAGCCCAGGACCCCAGATCACGACCGGGGGCACGAAGCCGCCTCGGCGCGAACGGCGCCTGCCGCCGCCTCCGCTGCCACTGTCGTCATCGTCGTCGCCGCGAAAGCGCCGGCCTCCCGCACGCCGGAAGATCGACGGTACGACGAAGAACAGCACCACCATGATCCAGAAGCCCGCGATCAGCAGGCTGCGATCGTCACCGCCCGCGCCGGTACGCTTGGCGGCCGCAGCCTTGGCGCGTTGCTCGGCAGCCTCCAACGGCAGCTTCAACTGCTCGGCGATCGCACTCGCGCCCGCGACGATGCCACCCGCCATGTCGCCGTCGCGGAAGCGCGGCAGGATCGTCTGGTTGATGATCACGCTCGATAGCGCGTCGGTGACAATCGGCTCCAGCCCGTAACCGACCTCGATCCTGACCTTGCGCTCCTTGGGCGCGACCAGCAGGATCACGCCGTTGTTGGCGTCCTTCTGCCCCAGCCCCCAGGCGCGGCCGAGGCGATAGCCGTAATCCTCGATTGCATAGCCTTGCAGGTCGGGGGTCGTCGCGACGACGAGCTGCCGCGTCGACGCCTGCTCCACCCCGGCGCTCAATTGCGTCAGTTGCTGCACCTGCTCGGGCGAGAGCAGGTGCGCCGCATCGACGACACGGCCGGTCAGCTTGGGAAAGGTCTGCGCTGCCGCCGGCCACGCGAGCGCGACCAGCAGCAGCGTGAGGAGCGAGCGGAACAGGCGCGTCATCGCCGCGTCAGGCGCCGAAGTTCACCGTTGGCGCGGTCTGCGCGTTGGGCGTGGTCGCCTGGAACGGCACCATCGGCTTCGCGCCGTAGAACACCTTTGCGCCGACCGCGTCGGGGAAGGTGCGGATGCGCGTGTTATAATCCTGCACCGCGCCGTTATAGTCGCGCCGCGCGATCGTGATGCGGTTCTCCGTCCCCTCCAGTTGCGATTGCAATGCCATGAAATTGGCGTTGCTCTTGAGGTCGGGATAGGCCTCCTGCAACGGGCGCAGCTGGTTGAGCGCGACGCTCAGCCCGTTCTGCGCATTGGCGAATTGTTGTACCTTGGCCGGGTCGGTCAAATCGTCGCCCGACAGTTGGACGCGGCCGGCATTGGCGCGCGCCTCGGTCACGCGGGTCAGCACGTCCGATTCCTGCTTGGCATAACCTTTCACGGTCGCGACCAGGTTGGGGATCAGGTCGGCGCGGCGCTGATATTCGTTCTGCACGTCGGCCCAGCGCGCCTTGGCGGTTTCCTCCGCGGTCGGCACGCTGTTGAGCCCGCACGCGGCGAGCGGAAGCGCGATCAGCGCGGCGGCAACGGCACGGTTGGTCATCGTCGAACGGTCTCCACCAAGTCTGTGTCAGCGGCATAGAACACTTGATCCGCCACGCGAAGAGGGGAACGGTGGCGGCTGGGCGTATAGGCAGGGAGTGACAAGCGATGCTCAAGGATTTTCGTACGTTCATCGCGCGCGGCAACGTGCTCGACCTCGCGGTCGGGGTCATCATCGGTGGCGCGTTCGCGACCATCACCAAGTCGTTGACCGACGACATCATCATGCCGGTGGTCGGCGCAATTTTTGGCGGGTTCGACTTTTCGAGCTATTTCGTGCGGCTCGGACCAGTTCCGGCGACCTACAAAGGCTCACCCGACAGCTACGCGCAGTTGAAGGCGGCGGGGGTGCCGCTGTTCGGTTACGGCGAGTTCGTGACGGTCGTGATCAACTTCGTCATTCTCGCCTTCATCGTGTTCCTGATGATGCGCAGCGTGAACAAGCTGATCGCGCGGCTGGAGCATGAAAAGGCGAGCGGGCAGGCGGAGCCCGCGGCCGATCCGGCCGAGGTCGTGCTGTTGCGCGAGATCCGCGACGAGTTGAAGGCGCGCGGCACCATTCCGCCGGTCGCCTGATAGACGAAGGGCCGGAGGATCGCTCCCCCGGCCCCGTCGTCGAAGCTTCGGCGGCGTATCAGTGGCCGCCCGCAGTCGCCTCGTGCGTGACGACGACCCCGCGACCCAGGTGGCTCGTCTTGCGGCTGTAGGCGTAATAAACGACCAGCCCGATCGCGCCCCAGACGAAGAACACTAGCATCGCCTGCCACGGCAGGTTGACGAACAGAAAGATGCAGCCCGCGATCGTCAGCGGCCCGACCAGCCACAAGGCGGGGGTGCGGAACGAGCGCTTGGCATTCGGCTGCTGCCGACGAAGCAGCATCACGTTGATCGCGACCATCATGAAGGCGTAGAGCGTGCCCGCATTGGCCCAATCCGCGAGCTGTCCGACGGGCAGGAACGCCGCCGCGATCGCGACCGCGATGCCGGTCAGCGCCGTCACGATATGCGGCGTCTTCCACTTGGGGTGAACGCGGCTCAGTACCTCGGGCAGGAGGCCGTCGCGGCTCATCACGAAGAAGATGCGCGTTTGCCCGAACAGTAGAATCAGGATCACCGAGGGCAGCGCGATATTGGCCGCGATGCCGAGCAGATTGCCGATCGAGCCGAAGCCGATCACGCGCAGCACGTGCGCCAGCGCCTCGTTCGAGCAGACCAAAGCGTCGCGATATTGCGGCAGCGCGCACTGACGTGCGAGTTCGGGCGAGCCGGCCTCGAGCGGCATGTTGGTTAGCGCGTTCATCACCGGCTGGCCGCCGATCGCGCCGATCGCGCCCGCCGACACGACGATATAGAAGACGGTGCAGATCAGCAGCGATCCGATCAGCCCGATCGGCACGTTGCGCTGCGGGTTCTTGGTCTCCTCCGCCGCGGTCGAGACCGCGTCGAAACCGACATAAGCGAAGAAGATCGTCGCCGCCGCGCCGACGGCACCCACCCCGGTGCCGAGCCCGCCGAACACGCCCGCGGGCAGGAATGGACTGTAATTGGCGGTGTCGATCTTCGGCAGCGTCAGCGTGCAGAAGATGACCAGCGCAACGACCTTGATCGCGACCAGGATCGCGTTGACCTTCGCGCTCTCCGAGGTGCCCACCATCAGCAGCCACGTCATCAGCAGCGAGATGAACACCGCGGGCAGGTTGACCAGGCCACCCGGCGCACCGCCGAGTGCGAGCGGTCCCGCGCTCGCCCAGGCAGGCAAATGGATGCCGAGGAATTGCTGCAGGATCGTGCCGTTGAAATAACCCGACCAACTGACCGCCACCGCGCTCGCCGCGACCGCATATTCGAGGATCAGCGCCCAGCCGACCGTCCAGGCGACCGTTTCACCGATCGTCGTGTAGCTGTAGGTATAGGCGCTGCCCGCGACCGGGATCATCGCCGCGATCTCGGCGTAGCAGAGCGCCGCCACAATGCAGATCGCGCCCGCGATTGCGAAGGCGAGCATCAGCCCCGGTCCCGCCTTCTGCGCGCCAACCGCCGTCAGCACGAAGATGCCGCCGCCGATCACGCAGCCGATGCCGAACAGCATGAGCTGGAACCAACCCAGCGTACGGCTGAGCGACTTCTCCTCCGCCGTCGCCAGAATGGCGTCCAATGGTTTGATGCGTTCGAAAATCATGAAATGCTAATCCCCTCCCGGCGGGACCTCGAAAGCGGGGAGCCTAGCGACCTCTCCCGCGGTGGCAATAGCGCGGCGTTAACGCTGGCTGTCGTTCTCGACCAGCATCGGGCCGAGCGCGCGACCGGCGAGGATGTGGACGTGAAGGTGCGGCACCTCCGCATGGGCATCCCGCCCGATGTTGGCGATCAGGCGATAGCCGCCCGCGACCAGCCCCGCCTCGCGCGCGACATGGCCGATTGCGCGGGTGAAGCCGGCGATCTCCGCGTCCGACGCACGTTCGCTGAAATCGTCCCAACTGACGTAAGCCCCGCGCGGCACCGCGAGCAGGTGCGTCGGTGCCCAAGGCGCGATGTCGCGGAACACGACCGCGTAATCGTCCTCGTACACGCGCGACGACGGGATCTCGCCTCGCAGCAGCCGCGCAAAGATGTTGGTGTCGTCGTAAGGTTGGGTCGCGTCGACGGTCATGATGCAACTCCTCTCGTCAGGTCAGGGGCGGAACGACAGCGGGAGCCCGGCGGGCGTGCGCGCGGCCTTCTCGTCCAGCCCGCCTAGCCCTTCGCGCTTGGCGAGTTCCATCCGCACGTCGCCCAGGCTGAGGCCAGCGTCGGCGAGCAGCACGAGCAGGTGGTAGAGGAGGTCGGCTGCCTCCGGCACGATCGCGTGCGGATTGTCGCCCATCGCGGCGATGATCGTCTCGGTAGCTTCCTCGCCTAGCTTCTGCGCGATGCGGGCGCGGCCTTTCTGGAACAAGGATGCGGTATAGGAGGCGCCTGCGTCGGCGCTTTTTCGCTCAGCGATCGTCGCCTGGAGGCGATCGAGGATGTCGTCGGCCATGCGGCGCGCGGTGCCCCGCGCAGGCGCTCCGGTCAATCCTTCCGCGACGCGGCACGTTTCCTCAACGCGCGGCGGGTGAGCCACACCGCAACGACCGCGAACACGAACAACGCCACGTCTGACAGCTCGGGTGCGGTGCGCTGGTGCGGTTGCCCATCGTGTCCGTTCGCCGCGAGCAGCAGCGGTAGGGCGAGCAGCAGGCAGGCGAGGGGATGTTTGATCATCGCTGGCGCTCCTAGCACGCCTTCGTCACCAGAAGGTTGGCACCGGGTATGCGCAAGCGGGACCCGTGTCAGTGCGATCGCACCACGACGCCTGCGGCAGCGAGTGCTGCGTGCGCGTCGGCGATCGTCGCCTCGCCGAAGTGGAAGATCGAGGCGGCGAGCACCGCCGAGGCATGGCCCTGGGTAACCCCCGCGACGAGATCGTCGAGCGTGCCGACCCCGCCCGAGGCGACCACCGGCACGCTCGTTCGGTCGGCGATCGCGCGCACGAGGTCGAGGTCGTAGCCACCGCGGGTGCCGTCGCGGTCCATCGAGGTGACGAGCAACTCGCCCGCGCCCAGCTCGGCGAGGCGCAGCGCGTGTGCGACCGCGTCGATGCCGGTCGCGCGGCGCCCGCCGTGGGTGAATACCTCCCAGCCGCCGTCGACGCGGCGCGCGTCGATGCTGGCGACGCAGCATTGCGCGCCGAACCGCTCGGCGATGTCGGCGACGACCTCGGGTCGTGACACGGCGGCGGAGTTGACCGCCACCTTGTCGGCTCCGGCAAGCAGCAGCGCGCGCGCGTCGTCCGCGGTGCGCACGCCTCCGCCGACCGTCAGCGGCATGAAGCAGACCGCGGCGGTGCGGCTGACCACGTCGAGGATCGTGCCGCGCGCCTCGTGGCTGGCGGTGATGTCGAGGAAGCACAGCTCGTCCGCGCCGGCCGCGTCATAGGCGCGCGCCTGTTCCACCGGATCGCCAGCGTCGATCAGATCGACGAAGTTGACGCCCTTGACCACGCGGCCGTTCGCGACGTCGAGGCAGGGGATGACGCGGGCGCGGACGGTCATGCGGCGGCGGCGACGCTTAGGGCGGCGGCGAGTTCGAGCCGCCCGTCGTAGAGCGCGCGGCCGGTGATGACGCCTTCGACGCCGTCGCGCACGTGGAGTGCGAGGACGTGGATGTCGCCGATGCCTTTCACGCCGCCCGATGCGATAACGGGAATGTCGACCGCGCGGGCGAGGTCGACGGTCGCCTCGACGTTGCAGCCCTTGAGCATGCCGTCGCGCCCGACGTCGGTGAACAGGACCGCGGCGACGCCCGCATCCTCGAACCGGCGCGCGAGGTCGGTCGCCGAGACGGTCGACACGTCGGCCCAGCCTTTCGTCGCTACCATGCCGTCCTTCGCATCGACCGCGACGACGATGCCGCCGGGATAGTCGCGCGCCATGTCGCGAACGAACTCGGGATTCTCGAGCGCGGCGGTGCCGATCACGACGCGCGACACGCCAAGGTCGAACCACGCCGCGACCGCCTCGGGGGTGCGGATGCCGCCGCCGAGTTGGACGTGGCCGGGGAAGGTCGAGACGATGCTGCGCACCGCGTCGCCGTTGACGCTTTCACCGGCAAAGGCGCCGTCGAGGTCGACAACGTGGAGGTGCTGCGCGCCCGCGTCGGCGAACTTGGCGGCCTGCGCCGCGGGGTCGTCGCCGTAGACGGTGGCGCGCGCCATGTCGCCTTCGGCCAAGCGGACGACCTGACCGGCTTTCAGGTCAATGGCGGGGAAAACGATAAGGCTCATGGACGCCACTTCAGAAAACGGTCGAGCAGCGCCAGCCCGTAATGCTGGCTCTTCTCGGGGTGGAATTGCACGCCGACCATGTTGTCGCGCGCGACCGCGGCGGTGACCGGGCCGGCATGGTCGGTGGTGGCGACGACGTCGGCGTCTTCGCCCTGGAAGGCGAAGCTGTGCAGGAAGTACGCTTCGCCCGGTACAATCAGCGGGTGGGGGCGCGTCGGCACGACGTCGTTCCACCCCATGTGCGGCACCTTGGCATCGGTGCCGGCGGCGTCGATCAGCCGCACGCGACCGCGGACCCAGCCCAGGCCGGCGTGGGTGCCGAGCTCCTCGCCCGCTTCCGCCATCAACTGCATCCCGACGCAGATGCCGAGAAACGGTGTGCCTTCATGACGCACGCGCTGTTCCAGCGCCTCGACCATCCCGGGCACGCTGCGCAGCGCGTGCGCGCACGACCCGAATGCGCCGACGCCGGGCAACACGATGCGGTCGGCGCGCGCGACCACGTCGGCGTCGGCGGTGACCGTCAGGTCCACGCAGCCTGCCGCGCGCAGCGCATTCTCGACCGAGTGGAGGTTGCCCGCGCCGTAATCGATCAGCGCGAGCGTCATGCCGGCGCCTTCATTGCGCCAGCGCCTCAAGGCCCGGCGCGAGCACCGAGGGCGCAACTTCGATAAAGCGATATTCGGCGAGGCCATGAAGCGCGAACGGGTCGGTCGCCGCCCAGGCTTCCACCTCGGCGCGGGTACCGCGCGCGGCGATCATCCCGCCGGTCAGCGGCACTTGTCGCCCGGCGAACAGCAGCCGTCCGCTCGCCACCGCCTCGCGCAGCCAGTCGAGGTGCGGTCCGCGGTGCGCGTCGATCTGCTCGGTCGGCACGACGTAGCTGAGTTCGATCACGATCACAGCACGCCCTTCGTGGAGGGGATCGCGTCCGCCTTGCGCGGGTCGACCTCGGTCGCGGTGCGCAGTGCGCGCGCCAGGCCCTTGAACGCGCTCTCTGCAATATGGTGATTGTTGTGGCCGTGGAGCAGCTCGACGTGGAGCGTGATGCCCGCGGTCTGCGCGAACGAGTGGAAGAAATGCTCGAACAGCTCGGTGTCCATCGTGCCGAGGCTCGGCTGGCTGAACGGCGCGCGCCACACCAGCCACGGACGGCCCGAGATGTCGAGCGCGACGCGGGTCAGCACCTCGTCCATCGGCGACAGCGCATCGCCGTAGCGACGGATGCCGCGCTTGTCGCCGAGCGCCTGCGCCACCGCCGCCCCGAGCGCGAGCGCGGTGTCCTCCACCGTGTGGTGCGCGTCGATGTGGAGGTCGCCCTGCGTCCTCACGGTCAGGTCGATCAGCGAGTGGCGCGAGAGCTGTTCGAGCATGTGGTCGAAGAAGCCGACGCCGGTCGCCACATCGTACACGCCGGTGCCGTCGAGGTTGACGGAAACCTCGATGCTGGTCTCGCTGGTCGAGCGCTTGATGGTCGCGGTCCGCATGGCGGCACTCCTTAACGCGCGCGCCGCGCCAAGCAACCTTGACCAGCCGCGCTCTTGACCGGGCCCGCGACGGCGCTACCCATGGCCCGCGATGAGCGACATGCCCGATAGCCTGATACCGTACGACGAGATCGTGCAGGAAGCCCTGCGCGCGGTGGTGGGCCGCGTGCTCAACACCGTGGCCGAGTCGGGCGGGCTGCCCGGCGAGCACCATTTCTACATCACCTTCAAAACGCACGCGCCGGGCGTCGACATCCCGCAGCGGCTGATCGAGCGCTTTCCCGACGAGATGACGATCGTGCTCCAGAACCGGTTCTGGGATCTGGTGGTGGACCAGCAGAAGTTTTCGGTCGGTTTGTCGTTCAACCAGGTGCCGTCGAAGCTGGTCATTCCTTATTCGGCGATCACCGGCTTCCATGATCCGGCGGTCAATTTCGAGCTGCGCTTCCAGGCGCAGGAGGGGCCGGGCGACGGCCCCGGCGGCCACGATCCGGCCGAGAACGACGGCACGCCGAGCGCGGAGCAGCAGGACGGCTCCAACGTCGTCGCGGTGGATTTCAAGCGCAAGAAGTGACGTGTGCCGCGGGTCGCGGGGCGGAAGGTCACGCGAAGGTCACGCCAATGCGCGGCGTGGTGCCGTTGCGTGGTGGTGCGTGCGCGGTTGGAAGGTCACACTAAGGTCACACCAACGCGCAGCTTCGCGCGGGTGTAAATTCCTACTTTTGTCACCCCGGACTTGATCCGGGGTCCCGCTTCTTATCGGTTGGCGCGAAGGCAGCGGGATCCCGGGTCAAGCCCGGGATGACGGTGGGGGGCTTGATCGCGATGTGAAAGAGCGGGTGCCTCCCGTGGGTAGCCGTTCGCGCATCTGTAGGACAGCGCAGTCCGCCAGTGTCGGCGAGCGTGCAACGACTTGCGCGCCCGCGCGCTTGATCGGGCATGACCGACACGCGCACCGAAACCGACTCGATCGGACCGATCGAGGTTCCCGCCGACGCTTACTGGGGCGCGCAGACCGAGCGTAGCCTGGAGAATTTCCCGTTCGGCGCGCGCGAGCGGATGCCGATCGAGATCGTCCGCGCGCTTGCCTACGTCAAGCTCGCCGCGGCGCGCGTCAACAAGCGTCATGGGCTCGCGGGCGAGAAGGCCGACGCGATCGAGGCGGCGGCGCGCGAGGTGATCGACGGCCGGCTCGACGATCAATTCCCGCTCGTCATCTGGCAGACGGGGTCGGGCACGCAGTCGAACATGAACGTCAATGAGGTGATCGCGGGTCGCGCCAACGAGGCGCTATCGGGCACCCGCGGCGGCAAGACGCCGGTCCACCCCAATGACGACGTCAACCGCGGGCAATCGTCGAACGACAGCTTCCCGACCGCGCTGCACGTCGCGGCTTCGATCAAGGCGGGCGGCGATCTGATCCCTGCGCTGACCAGCCTGCACGACGCGATCGACGCCAAGGCGCGCGACTGGGCCGATCTGGTCAAGATCGGGCGGACGCATCTGCAGGACGCGACACCGCTGACGTTGGGGCAGGAATTCTCGGGCTATGCCGCGCAACTCTCGGCTTGCCGCGCGCGGATCGACGCCGCGCTGATCGACGTCAACAAGCTGGCGCAGGGTGGCACCGCGGTCGGGACCGGGCTGAACGCGCCGGCCAAGTTCGACCGCGACATCGCAACCGAGATTGCGGCGCTGACGGGCATTCGCTTCGTCCCCGCGGACAACAAGTTCGAGGCGCTGGCCTGCAACGATGCGCTGGTGCATCTGTCGGGTGCGCTCAACACGCTGGCGGTGGCGCTGACCAAGATCGCCAACGACATCCGCCTGCTCGCCTCTGGTCCGCGCTCGGGCCTGGCGGAGATCGACCTGCCCGCGAACGAGCCCGGCAGCTCGATCATGCCGGGCAAGGTCAATCCAACGCAGTGCGAGATGCTGACGATGGTCGCCGCGCAGGTGATGGGCAATCACATCGCGGCGACGATCGGCGGCCTGCAGGGGCATCTGGAATTGAACGTGTTCAAGCCGCTGATCGGCAGCAACGTGCTGCGCTCGATGGATCTGCTCGCGATCGGCATGCGCGCGTTCGAGCAGCGCTGCGTCACCGGCATCGTCCCGAACGAGCGCCGGATCGCCGAACTGCTCGACCGCTCGCTGATGCTGGTCACCGCGCTAGCGCCCGAGATCGGCTACGACAATGCGGCCAAGATCGCCAAGCACGCGCATGCCGAGGGGCTGACCCTGCGCGAGGCGGGGCTGGCGCTGGGGCTGGTCGATGCCGCGACGTTCGACCGCGTGGTACGGCCCGAGACGATGATCGGGCGCTGAGGCACTTGAACAACCAGCCGGCGAAGGTCCGTTTCGGAACCGCGGGGCGTTCCGCTCATTAACGTAGCTCAGGAGGATCATTCCATGGGTGCAACAAGTGTGGGTGCGCTGGTCGGCGGCGCGATCGACGCGATGTCGGGCGACGACAGCGCCGCCGACGGCGCGCTGATCGGTGCGGTGACCGCCAACGTGTTGAAAGTGGTTCTGCCGATCGTGGTCACTCACGCGAGCGGTTGGGGCGTGTTGAAGGGTGTCGCGGTGCTGGGCGACCGGATCAAGGAGAGCGTGTGATGTTGAGGACGATTTTGGGCGCGTTGGTCGGCCGCGAAGTGAGCCAGAACAATCGTGGCGGCGGCGTAAAAGGTGCGATCGTCGGCGGGCTGCTGACGCGTGGGCTCTCGCGCATGGGGCCGCTCGGCATGGCGGCGAGCGCGGCCTATCTGGGCAAGAAGGCTTATGATCGCCGCAAGGCCTCCCGCGCGGGCGTGCCGCCGCGCGTGTGACGGGTTGATGCCACCTCCCCGCTGTGTTTGAAGAACGAGCGCAGCGGGGAGTTCGCACGATGAGAAAGTGGCTGATCGGCGGAGTACTGACCGCGCTGTGCGCGGGCGGCGTGTTCGCGCAGGGCGTGTCGTTCTCGGGTAACCGCCCGGTGCTGCTGGTGGTCGGATCGGGCCATTTCGACAATCCGTCGCGCGATATCGCCAACGTGCGCGTCGAGAACGTGCTGACGCCTGAACGACAGCGCGAGATCGAGGCGGTGGTCGACCGCCTGGCGCGGTTCCGCCCCAATCACGTCGCGGTGGAATGGAACGCGGCCGATCAGGCCAAGCTCGACAAGCGCTACGCCGATTACCGCGCCGGGCGCTATACGCTGACCGCCGACGAGCGTGATCAACTAGGTCTGCGATTGGCGGCGAAGCTCGGCCTGCCGCGCGTCGACGCGGGCGATTTCGTGGGCGACGCGCCGGGCAAGGATGCGGACTACGACTTTCCTGGATGGATGAAGGCGCACGGACGCGGCACCGAATGGGCGGCGTTCCAGCGCGAGGCGCAGGCCGAGGCCGACGCGGTCGGCGCGCGGCAGCGCTGCACCTCGGTCGGCGACTGGCTGCGCCATTACGCCGAGCCCGAGACGATGCGGCGCAACGAGGCAGCCTATTACACGATCGCGCGCTTCGGCGACGTGCGCGACAACCCCGGCGCGAACTGGGTCGGCAATTGGCATGCGCGCAACCTGCGCATCTACGCCAATCTGGCGCGCGTCGCGGGGCGGCCGGGCGATCGGACAGTGGTGATCTTCGGCGCGGGCCATGCGCCGCTGCTGCGTACGTACGCGAGCGAGTCGGGGACGTTCAACGTTGCGGACGCGCGCGACTTCCTGCCTGCGGGGCCGAAGCGGCGGTGTTGAGCGCCGGGTGAGCGGCCGGATGTTCACCCTGCGTCACCTCGAACTTGATCCGGGTAAGGCTTCTCTCAACGCTTGGAAAAGTAGCGGGATCCCGGCTCAAGGCTGGGATGACATGTGGGTAGATGGGGTGACATCACTGCCGGCCACCGATGATCGGCACAGGCGAAGCACGCCGGTGCGTGACCGCTAGCCGTTTATCATGGTGACCCGTCACCCCGGACTTGATCCGGGGTCCCGCTCCGTTCGACACTTGGAGTGTCGAGGTGGGCTCAGGACCGTGATGACGGACGAGACGCGCCGCCGAACCTTTCGCGCCGTGCCGGACGTTGGGCGCGCGAAGGAGTGCGTGCGTGGACGATGAGGAACGGATGACCGGCGGCGGACGTCGCGTGCCGAGCGGACGTGTCGCGCGGTTGGGCGCGTTCGGGCGGCTGGCGGGCGGGGTTGCGGGCGGCGTGGTGGCGGAGGGCGCGCGGCGGCTGGCGAGCGGCGAGCGGCCGCGAATGGGCGACCTGCTGCTCACCCCGGCGAACGCGACGCGCGTCGCCGATCAGCTCGCCAATTTGCGCGGCGCGGCGATGAAGCTGGGGCAAATGGTGTCGATGGACGCGGGCGATGTGCTGCCGCCTGAACTGACGCAGATCCTGGCGCGGTTGCGCGACAATGCGCACCACATGCCGCCCAAGCAGCTCGACATGGTGCTGGCGCAGGAATGGGGTCCGGGCTGGCGGCGCCGCTTCGCGCATTTTCAGGCGCACCCGATCGCCGCCGCCTCGATCGGGCAGGTCCACCGTGCGAGGCTGCCCGACGGGCGCGAGCTGGCGATCAAGGTGCAATATCCCGGCGTGAAGGAGAGCATCGACGCCGACGTCGATAATGTCGCGACCTTGCTGCGCGTGTCGGGGCTGCTGCCGCGCGAGCTGGACATCCGCCCGTTGCTCGACGAGGCCAAGCGGCAGTTGCACGAGGAGGCGGACTATCGCCGAGAGGGCGCGATGCTGACGCGCTACCGTGAGCTGCTCGCGGAGGAGGGCGGCTTCGTCGTGCCCGCGCTCGAGCCGACGCTCACGACCGAACGCGTGCTGGCGATGGATTTCGTCGCGGGAGTGCCGATCGAGACGTTGGAGGATGGGGCGCAGGAGACGCGCGACGCGGCAATGACGCGGCTGATCGCGCTGGTGCTGCGCGAGTTGTTCGACTGGGGGTTGATGCAGACCGACCCCAATTTCGCGAATTATCGCTGGCAACCGGATACGGGTCGGCTGGTGCTGCTCGATTTCGGCGCGGCGCGGGCTGTGCCGGCGGAAACGAGCGCGGGCTATCGCCGGCTGCTGGCGGCCGGGCTGTCGGGAAACCGCGACGCGGTGCGCGAGGCGGCGGTCGCGGCGGGGTTCATGGGCGAGGCGGCGGCGGTGGCGCACCGCGCGCTGGTCGACCGGATGATCGACGTGATCCTGGGCGAGCTCAACCAGCCCGGTCTGTTCGACTTCGGCGACCGCGCGTTCGTCGGCGTGTTGCGCGAGCAGGCGATCGACATCGCGCGCGATCGATCGACCTGGCACGTGCCGCCGATCGACACCCTGTTCGTCCAGCGCAAGATCAGCGGCACCGCGCTGCTCGCCGCACGGTTGAAGGCGCGGGTGGACATTCGCGCGATGGTGGAAGCGCGGATCGGGGAGATGGGTGCGTGACGCCGGTCGCAGCCCGCGACCTGTGAGACACGCAAGCAAGTAAGCGGGATTCTGAGTCAAGCCCGGGATGACGAAAGGAGGAGGCACCGCGGTTTGCCAACCGCGGTGCTCCATCACCTCACGCCTTGCCGATCTGCTCGGCCTGCGCACCGCTGTCAGGGCGCGCCGCGCCCAGCACCGGCTCGTCGCCGAGCGGCTCGTTGCGGAACACGGTGAACTCGCCGCGGCCGTCGAGGCTCGGCCCGCTGGTCCAGCGACCCTCGGGATAGCTGCCGTCGAGCGAGGTGACGTAGAAGTTGTAATTGTTCTGATTGTCTTCCTTCTCCTGCGGGAAGGAATTGGGGATCGGCATTGACGCTTCCTTGCCTAGTTCCTCGATCACCGCGAGCCACTGCTCCTGGTGCATCGTGTCGCGCGCGATCATGTAATGGAGCATCTTCTTCATGCCCTCGTCATGCGCGGCGTTGAACAAGCGCACCGCCAGCACGCGTCCGGTGCTCTCGGCGGCGACGTTGCAGTACATGTCGGCGGCGACGTTGCCGCTGGCGTAGATGTGGCTCATGTTGAACGGTACGCCGTCCGAATCCATCGGCATCGCGGCGAGCCCGCTGGACAGCAAGTTCTTGTGGATCATGCCCTCGATCGCGCCCTTGGCGCTGCCGCCGCCCATCACCGCGCCGACGATGCCGTCCGCCGCACCTTCTTCCTGCAAGGAGGTTGGTGCCTTGTCGAGGTTGAGCGCCACTGCGGTCGCCAGCATCTCGATATGGCCGATCTCTTCGGTCGCGGTGTGGAGCAGCATGTCGCGGTACTTGGTGGTCGGCGCGCGATTGCCCCACGCCTGGAAGAAATATTGCATGCAGACGCGGATCTCGCCTTCCACGCCGCCGATCGCCTGCTGCAACATCCGCGCGAACTGGGGATCGGGCTTCTCGACCGTGACGGGATACTGCAGTCGCTTGTCATGATAGTACATGGTCGGCCTTTCGGTTGGGCGCTGACGCGCTTTCCACGGCCATGAACGATGACGGTCGGGGCTGGTTTATTGCGCAACCACAACAAAAGCGTGGTTTCTCAGTGATCTGGATCAAGTTTCCTCAGGCGAGTTGATCTGTGTCAACACATTAGCACGGCGGCGGAACGCATCGGACGCCCGGTTCTTCTGTGTCGGACAACGAGGAACCGAGCCATGACCTACCGCCCCGAACCGCCCTTCGCCGAGCAGCAGCAGGAAGTGCCCGGCACCACCGATCAGATGAACCCGCGCCCCGATCACGGCGAGGACAGCTACGTCGGTTACGGCCGGCTGAACGACCGCAAGGCGATCGTGACCGGTGGCGACAGCGGGATCGGCCGCGCGGTGGCACTCGCCTTCGCGCGCGAGGGCGCGGACGTGCTGATCAGCTACCTGAACGAGGACGAGGACGCGGCCGAGACCAAGCGGCTGGTCGAGGATGCGGGGCGCCGTGCCGTGCTGGTGCCGGGCGACATCAGCGATCCCGCGCACGCGCGCGACGTGGTCGCGAAGGCGGTGGAGGCGTTCGGACGCGTCGACGTGCTGGTGAACAATGCGGCATACCAGCACACGTTCGCGGAGATCGAGGACATCGCCGACGAGGAGTGGGAGAAGACGTTCGCGATCAACATGCACTCGATGTTCTACCTGTGCAAAGCCGCGGTGCCGCACATGCGTGAGGGATCGTCGATCATCAACACGACCTCGGTCAACGCGGACAAGCCGTTGCCGACACTGCTCGCCTACGCCACCACCAAGGGGGCGATCCACAATTTCACCGCCGGGCTGGCGCAGATGCTGGCTGCCCGCAAGATCCGCGTCAATGCGGTCGCACCCGGCCCGGTGTGGACGCCGCTGATCCCCTCGACCATGCCCGTCGATCAGGTGAAGTCGTTCGGACAGGAAACGCCGATCGGCCGCGCGGCGCAGCCGGCCGAACTCGCGCCGCCCTATGTCATGCTGGCGAGCGACGAGGCGAGCTACATCTCGGGCGCGACAATCCCGGTGACGGGTGGTACGCCGTTCCTCTGAGCTAACGAACGGAGGACCGCGTGGCGGTGACCGACATCGCCACGCGCGTGTACGACCATAGCTGGCGCGTCGATCCGATCGTGCGTAGTTTGCTCGACACCGATTTCTACAAGCTGCTGATGCTGCAGATGATCTGGCGCGAGCACCGCGACGTGCGCGCGACCTTTGCGCTGATCAACCGGACGAAGTCGGTGCGGCTGGCCGAGGTGGTCGACGAGCGTGAGTTGCGCGAACAGCTCGATCACGCACGCGGGGTGCGGCTGGCGAAGAAGGAGTTGATCTGGCTCGCGGGCAACACCTTCTACGGCGAGCGGCGGATGTTCGCGGCCGACTTCCTCGCCTGGCTCGCCGACTTCCGCCTGCCCGACTATGACCTGCGCGTCGCGGACGGGCAGTATGAGCTGCACTTCGAGGGCGCGTGGACCGACACGACGATGTGGGAGATCCCCGCGCTCGCGATCGTCAACGAACTGCGCAGCCGTGCCGCGCTTCGCGCACGCGGGCGGTTCGAGCTCGACGTGCTTTACGCGCGCGCGAAAGCCAAATTGTGGGAGAAGGTCGAGCGGCTGCGGCAATTGCCCGACCTCGTCATCTCCGATTTTGGCACGCGGCGGCGGCACGGTTTCCTGTGGCAGCGCTGGTGCGTCGAGGCGTTGAAGGAAGGGCTGGGCGGGCGCTTCATCGGATCGTCCAACGTCCTGCTGGCGATGGACAACGATTTGGAGGCGATCGGGACGAACGCGCACGAGCTGCCGATGGTGTTCGCCGCGCTGGCTGACAATGACGCGGGCGTGGCGGCGGCGCCGTACCGCGTGCTGGAGGAATGGCAGGCGCATTACGGCGGCAATTTGCGCGTCGTCCTGCCCGACGCGTTCGGGACGGCGGCGTTTCTCCGCGGAGCGCCCGACTGGGTGGCGGATTGGACCGGGTTCCGACCCGACAGCCTGCCGCCGATCACCGCGGGCGAGCAGGTCATCGACTGGTGGCGCGCGCGCGGGCGCGACCCGCGCGGCAAATTGCTGATCTTCTCCGACGGGATGGACGTCGATTCGATCGAGGCGACCTATCGCCATTTCGCCGGGCGGGTGCGGATGAGCTTCGGCTGGGGCACCAACCTGACCAACGATTTTCGCGGCTGCGATCCGGAAGGGGGCCGCGCGCTGGAGCCGATCTCGCTCGTCGCCAAGGTGATCGCGGCGAACGGGCGACCGGCGGTCAAGCTGTCGGACAATCCGTCGAAGGCGACCGGTGATCCGGCGGAGATCGCGCGTTACTTGCGGATTTTCGGTGAGGGTGGGCGGACGCAGGCGGCGGTTTCGGTTTGATCCGTCACCCCGGGCTTGATCCGGGGTCCCGCTTCTTCTCGGATTGCGGGGCAAGGCAGCGGGATTTCCGGTCGAGCCCGGGATGACGAAGCAGGTTAGGGGTTACCTGCTCCCCTCCCTGGAAGGGAGGGACGGGGGGTGGGTTGGTCGGGTACGCGGCGCTCCGTGTCTCACCTACCCACCCCCGACCCCTCCCTTCCAGGGAGGGGAGTGCTCGTCAGCTAGGCCGGCAAACCATGCCGCATAGGGCGTGTTGCGTGCGAGGTGACGGTTGAGGTCGGGCGCGCCGTCGTGCCACCACACCGGGCCGCGTTCGCCCAGCGCCACCTTCGCCGCGTGGACGCGGGCACGCGCGGCGGCGACGGCATCGCGGTCGTCGGCACGGCCCGCGCTGCCGACGATGCGGCGCGCGTCCATCAGCTCGGACACCAACTCGGCACGACGCTCGGCGGACAGAGCGGGATTGCTCCGCCGCCACAGCCGGCCGCGCACCACCAGGTAGCGGCCGTCCGGGGTGACGGGGGCGGGATCAGTCGTGACGGCGGCGCCATAGGAAGGCGGCGAGCCCCGCCGCACCGGCGGCCGCGACGCCGCCCGCCACCACCGCGGCCTTGCGACGACGTTCGGGATGGCGACGCCCGCCCTCGACCCCGCTCGCGCCCGCGGGCGGCTCGTGGAGTGCGCCTTGGCTGTCCTCGCCCGGCTCGGCGCGATCCGACCACACGTCCATGAAGCCGTTCATCATCGCGGCACCTAGGTTGGGGGTGGCGAACTGCCCGAGCTTGAGCACGCACGCAGGCGCGCCAACCACAGTGGTATTGCGCGGACGCTTGGCGAGTTTCACCACCGCCTTCGCCACCGTTTCGGGTGCGAGCGCGCCGGGCGGCAGCGACAGTTTCGCGCCGGTGTAATTGCCCGCATGGTCGATGCCCGGCGTGTCGACGAAGGTGGGGTAGATGTCGCAGACGTGGATGTGTGGGCGCTTCGACACCTCCGCGCGCAGTGCCTCGCTGAACCCGCGCAGACCGAACTTGCTGGCGGCGTAGGCGGCGGCATAGGGCGTCGCGAAGAAACCGCCGACCGAGATCATGTTGACCCAGGTGCCGCGGTCCTGGCTTAAGAAGATCGGCCACACCGCATGCGCGTCGTTCATGTGGCCGATCAGGTTCGCGTCGATGACCTGTCGGTGATCCGCCATCGGCACGTCGTGATATTTGCCGACCACGCCGATCCCGACGTTGCTGAACCACAGGTCGATCTCACCCAGCACACGCTGCGCGTCGGCGGCGAAAGCGGTGACCGCGGCAGCGTCGGTCACGTCGAGCGTGCGCACCTCCGCGGTGCCGCCGGCGGCGCGCACCTTGGTGGCGATGTCCTCCAGCCCGGCCTCACCCCGCGCAGCGAGCACGAGATGCGCGCCCTTCTTGGCAAAGGCGAGCGCGGTCGCCGCGCCGATGCCGCTCGACGCGCCGGTGATGACGACGCGTGAGGCGGAGGACCGGCGGCTCATCGGCCGATCGCGTCCTTGACCGCGTCGGTCGCCTTGGCGAGCAGGCCCTTCTCGGCTTCCTCGGCCTCTTCCTTCGTCTTGAACGCCGCACCCTCGGGCTCGGCGGGGGGCGCGTAGACCGAGAACAGCTTCAGCGCCGACGAGCCCTTGTTGACGATATTGTGCTGCGATCCCTTGGGCACGACCACCATGTGGTTGGGGCCGGCCTTGGTATTGTGGCCGTCGATCGTGACATGCGCGTCGCCGGTGACGATGAACGTGGTCTGGTCGGCGGGATGCGTTTCCATGCCGATCTCCTCGCCCGCGGGGATGCTCATCAGCACCACCTGTACCTTGTTGTCGCGATACACTTCCTTCTGCCACAGCTCGTTCTTGTTCGCGAGCTCGACCATGTCCTTGTTGAAGATCGCCATTTTGTTTCTCCTGCGTATTTGGGGTGGTAACGACGCAGGGCCCGGAGCGTTCACGCGTCATCCAACAATCATTCGATCGGACGCGCGTGAAATTCCTGGTGGCGGAAAGTGAGACGGCCGAGCACCGCGCCGAGCGGCGCGAACGAGCAGGCAAGAGTCCGGGCGAGACGTTCCAGGCGACGCTGGAGCAAATGGTGCCGGGCGCCGATGTGACGCGGATCGAACCCGCCGATGCGGACGGCGACCGGATGGACGCGAACGAGATCGCCGCGTTCGATGCGGTGTTCCTGACCGGATCGCCGCTCCACGTTTATGAGGATGCGCCGGAGGTGCGCCGGCAGATCGCATTCATGCGGGAGGTGTTCGCCAGCGGCGTGCCGTCGTTCGGGTCGTGCGCGGGGTTGCAGGTCGCGGTCGCCGCGGCGGGCGGGCGCGTGCGCGAAATGCCGGAGCGAATGGAGGCCGCGATCGGGCGTCGGATCGTCGCCACGGAGGAGGGCCGCGACCACCCGCTGCTCGCCGGGCGCACGCCCGCGTGGGACACTGCGTCGATCCACACCGACGAGGTCGAGGAACTGCCCGCGGATGCGACGCTGCTCGCCTCCAACGGCGCGACGCGGGTGCAGGCGGCGGAGATCCGCTGCGGGGCGGGCGTGTTCTGGGGCGTGCAATATCATCCCGAGCTCGCACCCGGTGAGATCGCTTCCGCGATCCGCGCGCAGGCGGCGTCGCTGGTCGAGGCGGGGCTGGCGAGCGACGAGGCGGCGGTCGAGCGCCGCGCCGAGTTGCTTGACCGTATTCACCGCGATCCTGACGACCACGCCGCGCGCTGGGAGCTGGGCGTCGATGCGGAGTTCGCGCAGGAGGACCGGCGTCGGCTGGAGATCGCCAACTTTATCGCGGCGATCCCGACGTTACGGGGCGAGCGCAAGTCGGCGGGTTAGGGTGTGCTTGGGCAAATACAATCTGCTGGCGTCACCCCGGACTTGATCCGAGGTCCTGCTTCTCGGACGGGGCAGGAGAAAGTAGTGGGATCCCGGATCAAGTCAGGGATGACGGTGGGTTGGATCGCTCCGGAGCCGCTCTAGCGCGCGATCAGCTGCTGGAGGGTGACGGGTGTTAAGTCGCGCGCGTCGACGCCGACGTCATATTGGCGCGGCATCGGCTTCAACCGACCGTGGCTGTGTCCGTGGAGGTTGATCGCGCCGCGTCCTTGCGCGTTCCATGAGCGGAACGGGTAATGGCACAGCACCAGTTTGCGCCCGTCTTCCTCTAGTTCGACGTAATCCTGCACGCTCGCCCAGCCGTGGGCGGCGAGCGTCGCGTCGGGATCATTGTTGCCACGGACCAGATGCTTGGTGCCATTGAGCTCCGCCAGCAACGGCGCAACATCGGCGGGGCGGCGCGCGACGTCGCCCAGGTGCCAGACCTCGTCATCGACACTGACCGCCGCGTTCCAGCGCTCGATCAGCGCTTGATCCATCGCGGCGACGTTCTCGAACGCGCGGCGTTGGATGTTGATCGTGCGATGATCGCCGAAATGCGTGTCGGCGGTGAAGAAGCGACCCATAAGTAGACATACCTCAGCACGAAAGTGCGTCGGCAGACACACTTTGTAAGATTCGCTCGATGCGGGTGCGACAGCCTCCAGCGTATAGGACCGCTTTGTAACGGAGCTGTGCGAGGCGGCTATGCGACGGTTCGATTATTTCACGGGAGCGCGCGAGACCTGGCGCGCGAGTGCGGCGCGCCGTGCCAAGCAGGTCAAGGTCGATCACGGTACCGACGCCATGAGCTACGTGCGCGGGCGGATTGCGCGCAGTTACTGGGCCAGCTTCCAGCGTCGCCGGTGGAGCTACATCCGCCGCTTGCTGGAGCGCGGCTGAGCGCAGGCGCGCGCGGCGGTGAGTGGACGCGCAGGGCTCAGGCGGCAGTGCGCAGCGCGGCGAGATAAGGATGCGCCAGCACGCGCTTGGCGTTGATCGCGTTCACCGCGACGTCGTCGACCAGCCGATCGCCCGCCACCGTGCGGTACAAGGCGACGCAGCGGCCGATCCGCCCGAAGCGCGCGCCGGCGGCCGCGGCACGGGTGTAGAAATCCCAATCGTTGCAATTGTGGAAGCTCGGATCGAAGCCCGCGACGCCGGTGACGGTGGCGCGCCGCACGATCGACCAGCTCGGCCCGATCACGCCGCCCGTTGACAGCGCTTCGCGAATGTCGCCGCCGTTCCATCCGCATTCGGCGCTGCCGATCGCGGCGCCGTCCGCCGCGCGCGCGAAAAAGCCGACCACCACGTCGAGCGCCTCCGCCGGCTCCAGCAGCGCGGCCGCCGCGCCCGCAAGCCAGACGTCGTCGCTGTCGAGAAAGGCGATCCAGGGCGAGCGGCACAAGGACATGCCGACGTTGCGCGCGTTCGATGCGCCGCCGTTGCGCGGCAGCACCGCCGCCTCGACGCGCACATCCGCGTCGGCGAGCCGCCGGATCACCGCGGCGCTGTTGTCGCGCGATCCGTCGTCGACCAGCACGACGCGCGTCGGCGCATGGTCCTGCGCCAACACGCTGTGCAGCGCGTCCGCCACGACGTGCGCGCGATTGTAGCACGGGATCACGACATCGTAGGCGGGAAGCGGAAGATCGATCCGGGTGACAGCGAGTGGCGGCAGGTACATGGGTCCTTCGATGCTTGAACGCGGCACCGGAACGCCGCGCGTTGGTGCGACGCGTGCCGGGCCGATAACCCGCTGATGAGTCTGCGAGATCGGGAGAGGTATAGCGCGCGACTGCGTGCATCGAAAGCGGCTCGCGCATCATGGCAACGGTGCTGCGATGCGCGGTTACGATCGCTGGATCGGTTATAAAGGTGTGCGTCGGCGCGCGCGCGTTGGAACAGCCCTCATTAGACTTCCGCATACATCTGGGGTGACGCACAGCTCCTTGCCTGAGGAGCGGCGGCCTTCTACAGTCGGTTCATCATGGAGATGCCGCACTGATCATCATGCGCTGGGCGACATCGCGTTATAACTCCTGTC
The DNA here is from genome assembly GCF_013328205.1 of Sphingomonas hominis. Classification (GTDB taxonomy): domain Bacteria; phylum Pseudomonadota; class Alphaproteobacteria; order Sphingomonadales; family Sphingomonadaceae; genus Sphingomonas; species Sphingomonas hominis. The sequence continues at coordinate 274,901 of NZ_JABULH010000002.1, forward strand.
CGTGGTCGCAGTGGCGCCGCTCCATGACGGTTTCACTCCTTGGTCGCGTCCAGCAGCGATTTGGCCTGCGCCAGCGTGTCGCGGATTGCCGCCGAGATCGCCGGGCTGGTGCAGACGATCGTCGGGGAGGGGTGCGGCATGGTGAGCACCGGCAGGCCGGGGCGCTGCGCCGCGACGATGGGCGCCGCCTCGCGCGCGACGCGCCCGGACAGGACGACGACGCGCAATCGCGGCAGCAGCGCCAAGAAGCCGGGCAGCGTCGCCAGTCCCTCGCCGATCTCACCGCGTCGCAGCGCGCGGTTGCGCGCGCCGGGTTCGTGAACGATCCACGGCACCGTGTTCCACAAGATCGTGTCGTGCCGCGCGATTGCGGCAACAGCCAAAAAGCGCGTCAGGTTGCGCGCAGTGCCGGTGAGGTTGTCGCGCGAAACCGCGCGCTCCTCCGCGCCACCCGGACCGGGCGTTTCGAGCAGGATCAGCAACCGGGCCGCCACACCGCCATCGCGGGGGTCGAACAACGGCATACGGCGCCCGCTGTCGACCAGCGAGCGCCGCCATTGCTCCAGCCGCTGCCCGTCATCCATCATGCTTTGCATCGGATAGCGGGCAGGGAGTGCTCGCACCGGCACGAGTTGTGCCGGTGCGATGCGGCTCACATCGAGTGGTTGCCGCCCTTCATGTCGCCGGCCTGCATCTTGGTCACCATGTCGACGTGACGCTTAACGATCGGTGCCGCCGCCTTGGCGTTGGCACGCAGCGCCGCCTGGTCGCCGCCCGAAGCGTAGCTCTGCTGCAGGTCGAGCGCCGCCTGGTGCGCCGGCAGCTGCTGCGCGAGATAGATGCGGTCGAAGTCGCCCGGCGCTGCCGTCTGCAACTCGTTGATCGAGGCGGTGGCGCCCGCGTCGAGCATCGGCGGCGTCGGGTTCAGCCCGGCCTTCTTCGCCGCCGCCATCGTCTTGGCGGTGGTCTTCTGATGCTCCTTGATCATCATGTTGGCGAAGCGCTTCACTGCCGGGCTCTGCGCCTTCTGCAACGCGATCTGGCTCGAGTTGATCTCGTACAGGTCGCTCATGCCCGATGCCATGACGTAGGGCATCGCCTGCGTCTTCGCCTCGGGCGGGGGCGGCGGCGGCGGGGTCTGCGCGGCGGCGGGCAGCGCGGCAGCGGTTGCGAGCATCATGGCCAGACCGGTCAGCATCTTCATTGTCGTCTCTCCGTCAAGATCGGGCAGGTAAATGGATCGCGGCATCAAACCACGCTACGCCCGCTCAACCCTGAAGGTGGTCGGCAAGTTTCACTGCTGGGTCAGAAACAATATTGATCTCGATCAGGTCGGCTCGTCGCGTTGCTAGCGTCGACTTGGCGAAGATGTTGTTCGTGCGACGGTGAACTTGCCGATTTGCTTGGTCGTTCGCGTCACGATCCGCGCAGCCGCACGCCGATCCACAAGGTGCGCGGCGTCGCGCGCTCGACGAGATCGGCGCCGCTCACCCCCGCCTGGACGCGCTCATTGAAGAGGTTTTCCGCGCGGGCCTCCAGCGCCAGTGCGGCGGTCAGCGGGAGCGACAGATATCCGTCGAGCGTGGTAGCGGGCGCTAGCGTGCGCGTGTTGCCGTCGTCCTCGAACTGGCGCGCGGCGTGGCGCAGCGTCGCCGACAGCGCCAGCGCATCGCGCCGCCAGCCGAGCGTCGCCGACACGAGGTCACGCGGCGTCTGCGCGGGGCGCAGTCCGTTGAGCGCGGCGGCGCTGCCCGACGCCTCGACTCGCGGAGACACGTGGCTCCACGACGCGCGCGCGAACACCGGGCCGGCCATGTCCCAATCAGCGTCGATCTCGAACCCGGTCGAGCGGATCGCGTCGAGGTTCTGCCGCACGCGGTACACGCCCGCCGCCGACACGAAGCCGACGCCCGCGAAGTTGCCCGGCCCGCGCGCCACCGTCACGTTGGCGATCGCGTCCTCCAGCCGGTTCCAGAATAAGGTCGCGGCCAGACTGACGCGGGCTGCGGGCACGATCGTGACGCCGCCGTCGACGCCGCTCAGCCGCTCGGGCGCGAGTGACGCGTTGGCGGCGGTGGCGTCCGCGCCGACACGGAAGGGGCGGTATAGTTCGTTGAGGGTGGGCAAGCGCCAGCCGCGATAGGCCGAGGCGCGTAAGGTCACGCTCTCGATCACGCGGTAGGCCGCACCCGCGCGGCCGGTCGTCTCCGTGCCGTTCCGGTCGGCGAAGCGCTCGTCGGTGAACGCCGCGCCGGTGGCGAGCGCGCGCTCGACGAGCGACCCGTCCTCGATCCACCAGCGATCGACGCGCCCGCCGAGCGTCAGCGTTAGCGGACCACGCTCCAAGCTGGCGTCGGCGAAGGCACCCAGCGTGGTGCTGCTGCCGCCGGCGACGCGCCGTCTGGTCGGCAGCGCGTTGGTGTAGCTGTACAGCTCCTGCGTGCGCCCGCTGACGTCGCGCCAATCGATGCCGAGCCGCAGGTCGGCGCCCGCGCCCAGCGGCGGCACCAGCTCTAACCGCGCGCCGAGGCCGGTCGCGGGCGTGTTATACTGGTCGAGCGTCTGCGTCGCGGTCGTGCGCGCGGCGTCGATGCTGGCGAATTGCGACGCGAAGCTGCGCGCCTGGAGATAGGCGAGCGCCGAATAGCCCCAGCGCCCCCGCCCGACGAGCCGCAGGCTGGCGTCCGCGCCTTCGCTCTTGTTGGCGGTAAACGCGGTGCCGCGCGTGCGGCGGTCGGTGAATGCACTGACGTTGGCTTGCAACTCGCTGTCGGCGCCGGTGCGGATCACCGCGCGCGCGGCGCCCGATGCCTGCTCGTACGGCGCGGGGCCGTCGACGGGTCCGCGATCCTCCGCGACGATCGGCGCGAAGCCGTCGCCGCGCGCGTAGGCGCCCGACAGCGTCGCGAACCCGCCGGCGTTGCTGAGCGTCGCGGACGCTTGTGCGTCAACCGAGTCGCGGCTGCCGTAGGCGAGGCTGCCGAGATAGCCTGGCACCTGTGCGGGCGTCGCACTCTCCAACTCCACCGTCCCGGCGAGTGCCCCCGGACCGAAGTAGCCGCTGCCGCCGCCACGCGTCACGCGGATGCGCCCGATCCGATCGGTGGCATAGGCGGGGAAGGGCACCCAGCCGCCGAACGGGTCCGCCTGTGGTACGCCGTCGAGGATCAGCAGCGCGCGGCTCGACGCATTGCCGCCGATCCCGCGCAAGCTGATCCCCTGGCTGGTCGGGTTGGCCGAGCGCGAGTCCGAGCGGCGGAACTGCTGCAATCCCGCGACGTTGGCGAGCACGCTTTCGAGCCGGTCGGCGGCGTTGGTGGCGATGCGATCGGCGTTTATCGTCACCAACGCTGCGGCGGCGTCGCCGGGGCGATCGCTGAGGCCGCGGCCAGTGACCACGATGTCGGCGGCGGGTGCGGCGGTCTGCGCCGCCGCGGGCGATGCGATGCCGAGCAGGACGATACCGGGCAGGACGGGGCCGAGCAGGAGCGCGGGCAGGGCGATGCGGCGGATCATGGGATTACTCGTGCGGGGGGACGCCTGCGTCGTAGCGGCATCGGCGCGTGGACGCGACCGCGGAGAGGCTGTCGTGTGTTGCGACGCACCCCTCCTCCTCGTCGCCCCGACCTTGATCTGGGGTCCCGCTTCTTCTCTCACGCGGCGAGAAAGCGAAATCCCGGATCAAGTTGGGGATGACGGATGGCGAGGTTCAATCGCGCGCGACATTACGCCCAATCGGCGTCGGCGTGCTCGCCCAGCCGCGGGCTCGCGCGGTCGGCGACGACGCGCGCGCCGTCGATCGTGATCGGTGCGGCAAGTCCGGCAAGCCCCGCGACGCTGATCTGCATCCCGCGCGCGATCACTTGCGGGTCGGCGAACACCTGGTCGACGCGGTTGACCGGGCCGACTGGGACGCCCGCCGCCTCCAGCGCGGCGAGCAGGCCGGCGCTGTCCCATTTCACTGTTTCGGCGACGATCAGCGGCAGCAGCGCAGGCCGGTTGCGCACGCGGTCCGGGTTGGTCGCGAAGCGCACGTCCTCGGCGAGCGCAGGAGTGCCGAGCACCGCGCACAATTTCGCGAACTGCCGGTCGTTGCCGACCGCGACGATCAGATCGCCGTCGCTGGTTGGAAAGCTCTGATACGGGGCGAGGTTGGCGTGGCCGTTGCCCATGCGCTGCGGCACCGCGCCGCTCGCCATCCAGTTGAGCGCCTGATTGCCGAGCACGCCGACCTGCGTGTCGAGAAGTGCCATGTCGAGGTGCGCGCCTTGGCCGGTCTGCGCGCGCTGCTGCAACGCCGCCAGGATCGCGACCGCCGAATAGACGCCGGTAAACAGGTCGGCGATCGCCACTCCGCTCTTCTGCGGCGCACCGTCGGGCTCGCCGGTCAGCGACATGATGCCGCCCATGCCCTGAACGATGAAGTCGTAGCCGGCACGGTGCGCGTACGGCCCGGTCTGCCCGAAGCCGGTGATCGAGCAGACGATCAGCCGTGGGTTTCGCGCGCGCAGCGCGGCGGCGTCGAGGCCGTATTTGGCGAGGCCGCCGACCTTGTAATTCTCGATCACCACGTCGGCCTTTGCCGCGAGCGCGCGGACGCGCGCCTGGCCCTCGGGGGTGGCGATATCGATCGCGACCGAGCGCTTGCCGCGGTTGCAGGCGTGATAATAGGCCGCGGACAAATCGCTGCCATCCGCCGCGGTGACGAACGGCGGGCCCCAGTGGCGGGTATCGTCGCCCTCGCCGGGCCGCTCGACCTTGATCACGTCGGCGCCCAGATCGGCGAGCAACTGCCCGCACCACGGTCCGGCGAGAATACGCGCGAGTTCGAGCACGCGCAGGCCGGCGAGCGGGCGCGGTGGGGTGGCAGGGATGGGGGCGTCGGTGGCGGAGGTCATGACGTCTTTCTACGTCGGCCCGTTACGCCACGACCACCTCTTTCCGTCACCCCGGACCTGATCCGGGGTCCCGCTTCTCGCGGCTGGGCGAAAAGGCAGCGGGATCCCGGATCAGGTCCGGGATGACGAGAGAGGAAGCGTCATCGCCAACTGATCAGCGTACGTGGCGTCCACCGTCACGCCACTTCCGGCTTCGCCTCGTCGAGCGCCACCAGTACCATGCGCTCCCACACGGCGACGTCGCCTGCTGCGGCCATTGCCTCCGACGGTTCGCGCAGCGTGCGCAGCACCGCTAGTGCGTCGTCGCGGTAGTCGGGCCATTTCAGGTCGATCAGCTTGGCCGCGGACTCTTCCTGACCAGTGGCGTTGGCGCTGATGCGCTGTCCGGCGAGCACGCGCGCGATGCGTTCAACCAGTGGGGTGACGGATACGTCCATGATCCAGGCTCCTTTCCCCACCCGAACGCAGCGAGGCCCGCGCGGCTCCCGCGGATGCGGGAACGACGCGGGCCTCGTGCACCCGATCGGGCAAGCGGATCAGGCGAAGCTGCGACCGCCGCCGCCGCCGCCGCGCCGACCGGCCCCGCCGCCGCCGCCGTTGCCGCCGCGACGGCTGGCGTTGGCGTAGTTGCGACCACCGGTTCCGGCACCCGCGCCGCCGTTGCCGCCGCTCGCGCCACCCTGGCCCTGACCACCATGGCCGCCGCCGCGCGCCGACGATCCGCCGCGGCTACCGAGCGGCTGCGGCTCGTGCTGGCGCGAACCGTGCGCGGGACGCGGGTTGTGCGACGCCTTGGGACGCGCGGGACCACGCTGCCGGTCGACGCGCGGGGCGGGGTCGGCACCGATCGCCTTGACGCGCTCTGCCTTCAACTGATCGGCACGGCGCATGAAATCGTCGGGGAGCGCGACGACCGGAATCTTCTGCCGCGTGACCTTCTCGATGTCCTTCAGGTAGGGCTTCTCGTCGTCGGCGCAGAAGGCGATCGCCTCGCCGCTCGCACCCGCGCGCGCGGTGCGGCCGATGCGATGGACGTACTGCTCGGGCACGTTGGGCAGCTCGAAGTTGAACACGTGGCTGACCCCTGACACGTCGATGCCGCGGGCGGCGATGTCGGTGGCGACCAGGATCGGCACCTCGCCCGACTTGAACAGCGCCAGCGCGCGCTCGCGCTGCGGCTGGCTCTTGTTGCCGTGGATCGCGCTCGACGCGATGCCGTTGCCGGCGAGCAGCTTCACGACGCGGTCGGCGCCGTGCTTGGTGCGGGTGAACACGAGCGCGCGGTCGATCTTCGTCTCGCGCAGCATGATGGTGAGGAGCGCCTGCTTCTCGGCCTGGTTACAGAACACGACCGACTGATCGACGCGTTCGGCGGTGGTCGAGGCGGGCTTGATCGAGACGGTGGCCGGATCGGTCAGGAATTGGGCCGCCAGATCGCGGATCGCGACCGGCATGGTGGCGGAGAAGAACAAGGTCTGGCGCTTGCGCGGCACCATGCGCACGATCTTCTTGAGCGCGTGGATGAAGCCCAGGTCGAGCATCTGGTCGGCCTCGTCGAGCACCAGGATCTCGATCATCGACAGGTTGATGTAACCCTGCTCGACGCAGTCGATCAGGCGGCCCGGCGTCGCGACCAGGATGTCGACGCCGCGGCTGACGTCCTGACGGTTCTTGTTGATGCTGGTGCCGCCGAACACGGTCGCGACCGACATCTTGGAGAAGGCACCGTAACCGCGCGCGCTTTCCGCGATCTGGCTGGCGAGCTCGCGGGTGGGAGCGAGGACGAGCATGCGGACGTGCGTCGGCAGCACGCGCTTGTCGGCGGCGACGAGACGCTGGATCGAGGGCAGGACGAACGCGGCGGTCTTGCCGGTGCCGGTCTGCGCGATGCCGAGCAGGTCGCGGCCTTCGAGCAAGGTGGGGATGCTGTCGCGCTGGATCGGCGTCGGCTCGGAATAGCCCTTGGCCTCGATCGCGCGGACGAGCGGCTCGGCCAGGCCGAGATGTGCGAATGACATGGAAATATGGTCCCAAATGAACACGCCCCCGCCGCGCCGACAACGCGGAAAGGGTCAGGGGTAGGAAAAGACACCCCGCGTGACTTGGGAGGTCGGTCGTTGATCGACCGAGGCGGAGCCGGATCCCTCGCGGGATCGATCACGCTGCAAACGCCTCGATGAGCGGCCATGTGCTCGCCGCAGCGCAAAAAGTCAAGGTCCGGCGATGAACAACCGCGGTCAGCGCGTGTTCAGCCACCTCCATCCATATCGCTTACCTGCTTGAGTAGTCGTTTCCGACCATGACCGACCCGTCCCCTTCGCTCACGTCGCGCGACGATGCGCTCAGCATCGGCCGCTGGGATTGGGACGTGCGCGCCGATCGCATCACTTCCGACGCGGCGTTCGCCACGATGTACGGGGTTGCGCCCGATGTGGCGGCGACGGGCGCACCGATCGCGACCTTTTTTGGCGGCATCTATCCCGCCGATCTGCCGCGCGTGCAGGCCGCGATCGCGCGCGCGCTGGACGGTGCCGACGCGTTCGAGGAGGAATATCGTGTCGTCGACGCGGACCAACAGGTCCGCTGGCTCACGGCGCAGGGCCGGGTGGAGCGTGACACGGACGGCGAGGTCGTCGCCTTTCCCGGCGTCAGTTTCGACATCGACGCGCGCAAGCGCCACGAACTGCGGCTCGCCGCCACGGTCGAGATCAACGACCGGCTGCGCGCCGAGGGCGACGCGGGCGACCTGGCGCTCGCCGCCGCCGAAGTCGTCGGACGCACGCTCGACGTCAGCCGCGCGGGCTACGGCACCGTTGATCCCGCCGCGGAGACGATCACCACCGAGCGCGCTTATTGTGCGGAGGGTATCAAGCCCTTGCCGTCGGTGCTGCATTTCCGCGATTACGGCAGCTACATCGACGACCTGAAGGCCGGCGTAACGGTCGCGATCACCGACGTGCGGGTCGATCCGCGCACGCGCGATACCGCCGACGGCTTGCGTGAATTGTCGGCCATGTCGTTCATCAACATGCCGGTGACCGAGCAGGGCGGGTTCGTCGCGCTGTTGTACCTCAACAACGCGACGCCGCGCGCGTGGAGCGACGAGGATGTCGCCTTCGTTCGCGACGCCGCCGAACGCGTGCGCGACGCGGTGGAGCGGCGCCGCGCTGAGCACGAACTCGCCGCGTTGAACGCGCGGCTGGAGGAAGAAGTCGACGTGCGCACCGCCGAGCTGATGCGCGCGGAGGAGCAATTGCGTCAGGCGCACAAGATGGAAGCGGTCGGCCAGCTGACCGGCGGGCTCGCGCATGATTTCAATAACCTGCTGACCGGCATCTCGGGCGCGCTGGAGATGATCAATCTGCGCGTCGGCCAAGGCCGGGTGAGCGAGATCGACCGCTACGTCACCACCGCGCAGGGCGCGACACGCCGCGCCGCCGCGCTGACCCACCGATTGCTCGCCTTCTCGCGGCGGCAGACGCTCGATCCCAAGCCGACCGACGTCAACCGCCTGATCGCGGGCATGGAGGAACTGGTACGCCGCACCGTCGGGCCGGCGATCACACTGGAGGTGGTGGGCGCGGCCGGGCTGTGGCCCGCGCTGGTCGATCCCAACCAGCTCGAGAACGCGCTGCTCAACCTGTGTATAAACGCGCGCGACGCCATGCCCGACGGCGGGCGGATCACGATCGAGACGGCCAACAAGTGGATCGACGAGCGCACCGGGCGCGAGCGCGACCTGGCGCCGGGCCAGTATCTGTCGCTGTGCGTGACCGACACCGGCGAGGGCATGACCCCCGAGGTGCAGGCGCGCGCCTTTGATCCCTTCTTCACCACCAAGCCGCTGGGTGAGGGCACAGGGCTCGGCCTATCGATGATCTACGGCTTCGCGCGGCAATCGGGCGGGCAGGTACGGATCTACAGCGAGGTCGGGGACGGCACCACCGTGTGCATCTACCTGCCGCGCCATTACGGGGGCGAGGAAGCCGGCGGCACGGCGAGCATCGACGATACCGCCGCGATTCCCGTCGCCGGGCAACGCACCGTCATGGTCGTCGACGACGAACCGACGATCCGGATGCTGGTGACCGAGGTCCTCGCCGAGCAGGGCTATACCGTGATCGAAGCCGGCGACGGTGCGAGCGCGCTTCGGCTGTTCGGGTCGGGGGTGAAGCCCGATCTGCTCGTCACGGACGTTGGATTGCCGGGGCAGATGAACGGGCGGCAGGTCGCCGACGCGGCGATCGCGCTGATCCCCGAATTGAAGGTGCTGTTTATCACCGGTTACGCGGAGAATGCGGTGATCGGCAACGGTCAGCTCGCGCCGCACATGGCACTGGTCACCAAGCCGTTCTCGATGGATACGCTGGCGGCCAAGGTGGGCATGCTGCTGGCCGACTGACGGCTACCCCGCCGGCGCGCCCGCGACGATCACCCCCGTTGCGATGGTCAGCGCGCCGAGCCCGAGCGACAAGGGCACACGCAGCCGCATCCAATTGGCCGGCGCCGCGCCTTGCGCGACCAGCCAGCGGTCGACCGGCAGCGTCAGCATGATCGCGCTGCCCATCGCGGCCAGTCCGATTGGCAGATGTACCGCGGCGAGCGCCAGGATCGCACCCGCCACCAGGCTCGGCACCACCGCGAGCGTCACCAACAGCGACTGACCCAGCCGGCGGAACATCGCCAGTCCCCACCACATGCCACCCAGGAAGCTGAGGATCAGCGCGCCGTATGCGATGGCGACCAGCCCGCCGTCGTAAATGTCGAGCCACGCCAGCGCTGCCGCGCCGATCTGCGGCAACAAGCCCGCAAGGCCAAGCGCGAAGGCGACGCGCCCGACGGCGAACGGGACGGGGCCGGGTTGCGCGACGTGCATGCGAAGGCTCCTGATGTTGTGCGGCCGGGCGCGGTGCGACCTGCCGATCCACGGTCATGTACGCGATCTGCGCGCGATCGATCCGCGGCGCGTTAATAAGTATCGTATGTTAAACGCTCCGGTAACCGGACCGTCGCTAGCGCAGCCGCATGTCTCGCACGTGCCGCTATCTCGCCCCGTTTGTTCAACTGGCGGGAGGGGTCGTCGCGCTGGTCGCCTTTGCCGTCGCACCTCCCGAGCGCGGCGATCTGCTGTACGTGCCGCTGACCGCCGCCGCCGCGCCGGCGCAGGCGGCGCGCGCGGACGGATCGGCGCTGCTCGGACGTGGGCCGTTCGGGTCGGTGGTGGTACGCGCGAGCGCCCCGCACGATCTTCTCGCCTTGTTGCGCGCCGGCATTCTGGTGACTGCCGCACCCGCCGCCTTGTGTGGCACGGTGCGCGCATGAGCGCGACCCTGACGACATATCCGCGTTCGGTCGCGCTCGATGATCTGCGGCGGCGCGGCGTGCGCAACCTGGTGATCGCGGGCTGGGTGTGTTTGCCGCTCATCGCGATCGGCGATCGCCTGCTCGGCCGCGGCGGCGCGTGGATGGAATTGCTGGTTGCGGCGCTGACGCTGATCCTGCCGACGATCATGGCGGTGCAGCGTCGCTTCGACCGCGCGGCGCGGCTGACGGTCGCGATCGAGGTGGCGATCATGCCCGCGGTGTTCGTCTACATGCTGCGCGGCCACGGGTGGCAGATGGACGCGCACATGTACTTCTTCGTGGCGCTCGCCGCGCTCAGCCTGTTGTGCGACTGGCGCCCGCTCGCGCTCGCCTCCGCGCTGATCGCGGTTCACCATTTGTTGTTCGAGGCACTGGTGCCCGAATGGGTGTTCGCCGGGTCGGGTAATCTCGGCCGCGTCGTGTTCCACGCGGTCGCGGTGATCCTGCAATTCGCCGCGCTGGCCTATGTCTCGCAACAATTGCGCAATTTGGTTCTGGCGACGGACCAGGCGCGCCACGAACAGGAAGCGGCACGTAGGCGTAGCGAGGAACTGTCCGCCAGCGCCGCCGCCGCGGCCGAGCGCGCGGTCACCGCACTCGCCACCGCCACCGCCGCTGAGGAACGCTCCGCGCGCGAGCGTGCGCGTCGCGAGGAGGTGGAGCAGCGGCTGGCGGACGAGCGTCGCACCGCGCTGCTGACGCTGGCGGGCGCGTTCGAGCATACGGTGGCGGGCGTCGCGGTCGCGCTCGACGAGGCGTCGGTGCAACTGGTCGGCTCGGCGGTGTCGCTCAACGAACTCGCCACCGACGCCGGGCATCAGGCGACCGAGGTCGTGGCGGGCGCGGTGCAGGCGTCGTCGGCGGCGCAGGGTGTCGCAGCGGCGATCCGCGACCTGTCGGGCTCGATGGAAACGGTCGCGCGTCACGCCGAGGAGCAACGCAACCTGACCCGCGCCGCGCGCGACAGCGCGGCGTCGAGCGACAAGGCGGTGCGCGAACTGGCCGAGCGGACCGGCGATATCGGCGGCTTCGTGGAACAGATCGGCGGGATCGCGGCGCAAACCAACCTGCTGGCACTTAACGCCACGATCGAGGCGGTGCGCGCGGGCGAGGCCGGACGCGGCTTCGCGGTGGTGGCGGGCGAGGTAAAGCAGCTCGCCGCCGGTACCGCGCACGCGACGCAGAAGATCGCCGACCTGATCGCGGGGATCGAGCACGGCGTCGCGGTGGCGAAGGACGATCTCGACGTGGCGTCGACCATGGTGCGGCAGGTAACGGTCGCGGCGAACGACATCCGCGACGCGGTCGACACGCAGCGCGCCGTCGCGGCCGAGATCGAGCGCACCGCCTATGACGCCGCGCGCGGCGCCGATTACGTCGAGCAGCAGATCGCGGTGGTGGCAAGTGCGGCAACCGCGGCCGAGACGCTGTCCGTCAACGTCCGCGCCGCCGCCGCCAGCCTGTCCGCGCACGCCAGCCGCCTGCGCCAGTCGACCGACCGGTTCGTGGAGGAACTGCGCGCCGACGCCGCGGCGTGAGGAGCGGGCGGGGAGGGAGGGACCTTCCTTGCGTCATCCCGGACTTAATCCGGAATCCCGCTTCTTCTCTTGGGTCGGTCGAAGCGGCGAACAAGCTCCGCCTTGAAGTTTCCGCCCCTGCATAGTGCAAGAGCGCCCGCAACGTGACCACCTCACGTCCCCGCCACCCCCGACCTGATCCCGGGTCCCGTTCTTCGCCCCGATCGGGCGCAGGAAGAAGCGGGATCCCGGATCAAGTCCGGGATGACGGAAGGTCTCCCATCACAGCTTCCGGGCGATCACTTCCTTCATGATCTCGTTGGTCCCGCCGTAGATGCGGCTGACGCGCGCGGCGCGCCACGCGCGGGCGATCGGATATTCGTTCATGTACCCCGCGCCGCCGTGGAGCTGGAGGCATTTGTCCATCACCTCCCATTCGAGCTCGGTGTGGAACAGCTTGGCCGCAGCACCTTCCTCGTTGGTCAGCTCGCCCGCCAGATGGCGCTTGATGCACCAATCGAGGTGCGCCCAGCCGACCTGCAACTTGGTCTTCAGGTCCGCGAGTACGAATTTGGTGTTCTGGAAATCGAACACCGTGCCCTTGAACGCCTTGCGATCCTTGGTGAAGGCGACCGTCTCGTCGAATGCCTTCTGCGCGGTCGCCTGTACCGAGACCGCGATCGACAAGCGCTCCTGCGGCAATTGGCTCATCAGGTAGATGAAGCCCTTGCCCTCTTCGCCCAGGCAATTGGTGATCGGCACGCGCACGTCGTCGAAGAACAATTCGGACGTATCGGCGGCGTCCTGCCCGATCTTGTCGAGCTTGCGGCCCTTCCTGAACCCCTCGCGGTCGCTCTCGACCAGGATGATCGACATGCCCTTGTATGCTGGCTGCGCATCGGGATCGGTCTTCGCGACGACCAAAGTCAGGTCGGTGTTCTGCCCGTTGGTGATGTACGTCTTCGACCCGTTGATGACGTAGTGATTGCCGTCCTTCTTCGCCGAGGTGCGGATCGATTGCAGGTCGCTGCCCGTGCCCGGCTCGGTCATCGCGATTGCCGTCACGACCTCGCCCGATACCATCTTGGGCAGCCACTGCGCCTTCTGCTCCTCGCTGCCGTAATGCTCGATATAGCCGGCGACAATGTCCGACTGGAGCGAGAAGCCCGCGGGCACGCCCGCATAGGCCATCTCCTCGTCCACGATCGCATTGTAGCCGAAATCGAGCCCCAGTCCGCCGTACGCTTCCGGTACGGTCGGGCACAGCATCCCAACCTCGCCCGCCTGCCGCCAGAACGACTTTGGCACCAGCCGATCCTTGTTCCACTGGTCGGCGAAGGGTTGGCCTTCTTTGGCGAGGAAGCTGCGTACCGTCTGGCGGAACGCCTCGTGATCCTCGGTATAGGCCTGTCGGCCGGCGACGGTGTCGAGTGTCATGGCAGCGCCTCTCGTAAAACGGTGATCAGAACTGTTGCGATCACGCTGCGGTAGGTCAAGTAACTTTTGTTATGGAGGTGCTTCGGTGTGCGGCATCGCTCGACTTTGCCCGCGGTCCGTCCCTATGATCGTCGGTAAAGGAGAGCACCACCATGAAACTCGCCAGCCTCAAGCACGGCCGGGACGGCAAGCTCGTCGTCGTGTCGAACGACCTCGCCTGGTACGCCGACGCCGCGCATATCTGCCCGACGCTGCAGGCCGCGCTCGACGATTGGGAGCGGGTCGCGCCGCAGCTCGAACTGCTCGCCACCGACCTCGAACACGAGACGATCCCGCGTGAGCGGTTCCACGAGCACGATGCCGCTTCGCCGCTGCCGCGCGCGTACCAGTGGGCGGACGGTTCGGCCTACGTCAACCACGTGGCACTGGTGCGCCAGGCGCGCGGCGCGGAGATGCCCGAGACGTTCTGGCACGATCCGCTGATGTACCAGGGCGGGTCGGACGGCTTCCTGGGACCGCGTGACGCGATCCCGCTCGCCGACGAGAGTTGGGGGTGCGATCTGGAGGCCGAGGTGGTGGTGGTGACGGGCGACGTGCCGCTCGGCGCCAGCCGTGACGACGCGCTCGCCGCGATCCGGCTCGTCGGGCTGACCAACGACGTGTCGTTGCGCAACCTTATCCCCGGCGAACTCGCCAAGGGGTTCGGCTTCTTCCAGTCGAAGCCTGCCAGCGCCTTCTCGCCGGTGTTCGTGACGCCGGAGGCGCTCGGGGACTGGTGGCGGGACGGCAAGCTCCACCGGCGGTTGTGCGTCGACCTGAACGGCGAGCCGTTCGGGCGCGCGCAAGCGGGCGAGGACATGACGTTCGATTTTGGTACGCTCGTCGCGCACGCGGCAAAGACGCGGAAGCTGGGCGCGGGGACGATCGTCGGGTCGGGCACGGTGTCGAACCGTGATGCCGATGGCGGTCCGGGTAAGGCGATCGCGCAAGGGGGGGTGGGCTATTCTTGCCTTGCCGAGGTTCGGACAGTCGAGACGATCGCGACGGGCAAGGCGACGACGCCGTTTCTCAAGCGCGGCGATACGGTGCGCATCTGGGCGGAGGACGATCGGCACCACCCGATCTTTGGAGTAATCGAGCAGACGGTGGAGTGATCTTAGCGCGAATAGCCCTCTCCTCGCCGGGGAGAGGGTTGGGAGAGGGGAGTGTGTCTCGCAGAGCGCAGCGCCTGGATCAGCCCCTCTCCCAAACCCTCTCCCCGCCGGGGAGAGGGCTTTTAGGGCGTCACGTCCCCGTTTTCGCCCACGCCTCGATCTTGCGCTCCAGCACCGGCATCGGCAGCGCGCCCGTGTCCAGCACCTGCGCGTGGAATGCGCGCGGGTCGAAGCGCGCGCCCAGCGTCGCCTTGCTCGACGCCTTCAACCGCGAGATCGTGAGCTGCCCCAGCTTGTAGGCGAGCGCCTGTCCGGGGATCGCGATGTAGCGCTCGACCTCGGCGGTCGCATCGGTGCGTGCCATCGGCGAGTTGGCGAGCATGTACTCGATCGACTGGTCGCGGGTCCAACCCTTGGCGTGGATGCCGGTGTCGACCACCAGCCGCATCGCGCGCAGCATCTCGTCGTTCAGCCCGCCCATGCGCTGATACGGGTCGGTTTCCATGCCCAGCTCGTTCCACAACGTCTCGGCGTAGAGCGCCCAGCCCTCGGCGTAAGCGGTGTTGCCGCCGAAGCGCATGAAGGCGGGGAGTGCCGTATTCTCCTGCGCGACGCTGATCTGGAAGTGATGCCCCGGCACCGCTTCGTGCAGGTAGAGCGTCTCCATCTCCCACATGTAGCGCGAGGGGAGGTCGTACGTGTTGTAGTAGAACACGCCCGGCCGCGACCCGTCGGGCGTGCCGCCATTGTACGAGCCGCCGGCGTCGGTCTTCTCGCGGAAGGCGGGAACGGCGCGGATTTCGAGCTTGGTCTTGGGGATCAGCGAGAACTGCTCGCGCACGCGCGCGTCGACGCGGCGACCGATTGCCTCGTAACCGAGGCGTAGCTGCTCGGCCGAGGTCGGCTGAAAACGCTTGTCGGTGCGCAGGTACGTGAAGAACTCAGGCAGGCTGCCCTTGAAGCCAACCTTCTGCTTCTGCGCCTCCATCTCGCGCAGGATGCGTGCGACCTCCGAGAGCCCGAGCTGGTGCACCGCCTCCGCCTTCAACGGCAGCGTGGTGTTGGACTCGATCAGGTAATCGTACAGCTTCGCGCCGCCCGGCATCGCCGACAGCCCGACGCTGTCGCGCGCGACGGGCAGATATTCGCGCTCCAGGAAGTCGCGCATCCGCTTGTGCGCCGGGTTGATGACGTCGCGGATCTGTGCAGCGTAGGCGGCGCGCAGCCGGGTCTGATCGGCGGCGGAAATGCCGGCGGGAAAGGTCTTGACCGGACCATAGAAGGTCGACCCTTCGATGCCCTGTTTAAGCAGATTGTCGAATTGCTCGACCATGTTGCGCACGACGAGCTTGGGCTGGACGATCCCGGCCTTCATGCCCTGGCGAAAGCGCCCGATCGCTTCGTCCATGATCCGCGCGTACTGCGCGTTGCGCTTAAGGTTGTTCTCGTAATCCGCCAGCGTCTTGAACGGTGCGGCACCCTGGCCCGATGCGAAGTCGGGGTAGAAGGCCTGGAAACCGTAGAAATGATCGAGCGGGCGCACGATCGTCAGCGCGACGATGTCGGGCTGAAGCCCGCGCAAGGCCACTTCGGTCTGGTACTTGAACACGTCGTACGCGATCTGGTCGACGTGGGTCAGCTTGGCACGATCGATCCGCTTGAGCGCGGCGAGGTCCTGCTCGTTCGCGGCGCGCTCGGCGGCGATCGACGCGTCGGACAGCGGGTCACCCAGCCGGTCGGCGTAGCGCAGGTCGCCGCGGTAGATCGCGCCGATCGGGTTGCGCTTCAGGCTCGCCTCGTCGCTGTCGTAGAACAGCCGCTTGAGCCTGGTGTCCTCCACGCTGTCGCCCGCCACGGGCTGCGGCGGCGGTAGCGCCTGGCTGAAGGCGGCGCCCGAGCAGGCGAGCAGCAGGGCGGCGGTGATGGCGAAGCGCATGGTGTGAGGTAACCCCTGAAACGATCGTCCGCGTGTCTATGACCCGGCCGGAGCGGCGACAAGCGGTTGTCGCGAGGGCGTGTGATGTGGTGAGAAGCGGCATGACCTTCGCCCGCCCCGCCCGCATCGGCCACCTGCGCGTGACCGCCGCTGCCGTTCTCCTCGCGCTGGGCGGATGCGCCACCGCGCCCGCGCTGCCGCCGGTCGCCGCGGTCGACCCCGCGGGCGTGCAGACGCCCGCCGACCTGTACGGTGACCTGTTCGCGGCGGTACAGACGCGGCGCATCTTTCCCGACGGCAAGACCTTCGTCGACGCGGTGCCGAAGCGTGCCCCGGCCGAGATCATGCGCGACTGGCGCGCGGCGGGCGCGATGGACGATGCCGGCCTGCGCGCCTTCGTGCTCGCCAACTTCGACGTGCCCGGCCTCAACCCCGCGCCCGTGCCCGAAACCGGTGGCAAGAGCGTGGTCATGGCCGAGCATATCCGCCGCCTGTGGCCGGTGCTGACCCGTCCGCCGCTCGTGCCCCCCGCGGGATCGTCCGCGCTCGCGCTGCCGCGACCGTACGTCGTGCCGGGCGGGCGCTTCCGCGAGATGTATTACTGGGACGGCTATTTCACGATGCTGGGGCTCAAGGCGGACGGGCAGGGCGCGCTGGTCGACAGCATGATCGACGATTTCGTCTCACTGGTGGAGCGTTACGGCCATGTCCCGAACGGTACGCGCAGCTATTATCTGAGCCGCTCGCAGCCGCCGTTCCTGTACGCGATGATGGCGCTGTCGCCCGTCAGCGATGCGGGCGTGAAGGCGCGACGACTGGCGGCGCTCAAGCGCGAGTGGGCCTATTGGACGACGCCGGAGCGCACCACGACGATGCCGGACGGCACGACGCTCCAGCATTACTGGGACGCGCGCACGACGCCGCGGGACGAATCCTATCGTGAGGATGTCGAGACAGCGCGCGCGAGCGGGCGACCGGTCAGCGAGGTGTACCGCGACTTGCGCGCGGGCGCGGAGAGCGGGTGGGACTTCTCCTCGCGCTGGTTGTCTGACTGGCAGACGCTCGCCTCGATCGACACGACTCGGATCGTACCGGTCGACCTCAACAGCCTGCTGTTCGGCCTCGAGCAGGCGATCGCGACCGGCTGCGCCGACGCAGGTGAGACGGATTGCGCGAGCACCTTCACCGACCGCGCTGCCACCCGCCGCAACGCGGTCGAGCGCTGGCTGTGGGATGAGGCGGGCGGGCGATACGGCGACTATGACACGGTGCGCAAGGCGGTGCGCGGCGGAGTGACCGCGGCGACGCTCTACCCCTTGTTCACCGGCTTGGCGTCGAAGGACCACGGCAAGCGCACGGCCGAGGCGACCGAGCGGTTGCTGCTCGCCGCCAACGGGCTGCGCACCACGACGGTCGCGACGGGGCAGCAATGGGACAAGCCAAACGGCTGGGCGCCGCTGCAGTGGATCGCGGTCGAGGGGCTGACCCGCTACGAGCGCGGCGACCTGGCGGCGGCGGTCGCGCTGCGCTTCGTGTCGACCGTCGAGCGCGAATACCGCTCCTCGGGCAAGCTGTTGGAGAAATACGACGTCGAGCAGAGCCGCGCGGGCGGCGGCGGCGAATATCCGACGCAGGACGGCTTCGGCTGGACCAACGGCGTCGTCCGCGCGCTGCAAGGGCGTTATCCAGGAATGTGATCAGTCGCCCACCAACTGTGTGCGGTGGCGAGTGACGAGCTCGACCAGCCATGCCCGGAACGCACGCACGCGGCGCAACTGCCGCGTGTCGCGGTGGGTGACGAGCCAGAAGGCGCGCGCGATCTCGACCTCGGGCATAACGCGGATCAGCGCAGGGTCATGGCCGCCAATGAAGTGCGGCAGCACGCCGATGCCGGCCCCGCTCGCGATCAGGCGGGCCTGCGCGTTGATGCTCGAACTGCGCAAGACGGGCGACAGTCCCGCATCGATCTCGCGCAGGTAGCGCAGCTCGGGCGAGTAGAGCAGGTCGGGGATATAGCCGATCAGCCGGTGGTCGGCCGCGATCGTCGAGCGCGTCGGCTGGCCGTGGCGGTCGAGATAGCCGCGGCTGGCGTAGAGGCGTAGCGTGTAGTCGGCGAGCTTGCTCGCGACCACCGGCCCGGCGCTGGGTCGTTCGAGCAGCACCGCGACATCGGCCTCGCGCTTCGACGGCGACAGGAAACCCGAACTCGCCACCAGATCGATCGTCAGCGCCGGATGGCGGTGCGCGAAGTCGTGCAGATGCTCGGCGACCAGCCAGGTGCCGAAGCCTTCGGACACGCTGACGCGCAGTAGCCCCGACAGCGTCTCGCGGTCGCCGTCGCCCGCGTCGCCGATCCGTTCCGCCGCGCGCTGCATCGTCTCGACCTGTGCCAGCAGCCGCTCGCCCGCTTCGGTCAGCACCTGTCCTTCGCGCGTCTGCTCGAACAGCGTCGCACCCAGGCGCGCCTCCAGACGGCGGAGCCGCCGCCCGATCGTGGTCGCGTCGACCCCCACCTGCGCCGCGGCGCGCGCGATCTGTCCGGCGCGCGCGATGGCGAGGAAGTCCTGCAGGTCGCCCCAGGGTATCGGCTGCATCATTGCAGGCGAACGTTGCAGACTTGCCGGTTGCCTGCAACGCGCATGAGGCGCAGACGTCGGCTCAAGAATTAGGAGAGCGCCAATGCGGTTCATCGACCACCATATCGTCGGCCACTCGGGCGGCGCCGGCAGCGGTCGCGACGCTTCAGCGGGCAATGCCCGGTTAGGCGACGTGTACGACCCCAACACGGGCAAGGTGCAGGCCAGCGTCACGCTCGGCACCCAGGCCGACCTCGACCGCGCAATCGCCGCCGCGCAAGCCGCACAGCCCGCCTGGGCCGCGACCAACCCGCAACGCCGCGCGCGCGTCATGTTCCGCTTCAAGGAACTGGTCGAGGCGAACATGGACGAGCTGGCGCACACGCTCTCGTCCGAGCACGGCAAGGTGATCGCGGACTCGAAGGGCGACATCCAGCGCGGGCTGGAGGTGATCGAATTCTGCTGCGGCATCCCGCACGTGCTGAAGGGCGAATATACGCAGGGTGCCGGCCCCGGCATCGACGTTTATTCGATGCGCCAGCCGCTCGGCATCGGGGCGGGCATCACGCCGTTCAACTTCCCGGCGATGATTCCGCTGTGGATGTCGGGCGTCGCGATCGCGACCGGCAATGCCTTCATCCTGAAACCCAGCGAGCGCGATCCGTCGGTGCCGGTGCGGCTGGCCGAACTGTTCCGCGAGGCGGGGCTTCCCGAGGGCATCCTGCAGGTCGTCCACGGCGACAAGGAGATGGTCGACGCGATCCTCGACCATCCGGCGATTTCGGCGGTCAGCTTCGTCGGCTCGTCCGACATCGCGCATTACGTCTATCGCCGCGGCGTCGAGGCGGGGAAGCGCGTTCAGGCGATGGGTGGCGCGAAGAACCACGGCATCGTCATGCCAGACGCCGATCTCGATCAGGTCGTCGCCGATTTGTCGGGTGCGGCGTTCGGCTCCGCGGGTGAGCGGTGCATGGCGCTGCCCGTCGTGGTGCCGGTCGGCGAGCAGACCGCAGACCGCCTGCGTGAGAAGCTGATCCCCGCGATCCAGGCGCTCCGCGTCGGCGTGTCGACCGATGCGGAGGCGCATTACGGCCCCGTCGTCAACGCCGCGCACAAGCAACGCGTCGAGAACTGGATTCAGACCGGCGTCGACGAGGGCGCGGAGCTGGTCGTCGACGGCCGCGGCTTCACGTTGCAGGGGCATGAGGACGGCTTCTTCGTCGGCCCGACTTTGTTCGACCGCGTGACGACCGACATGAGCGCGTACAAGGAGGAGATCTTCGGCCCCGTCCTCCAGATCGTGCGCGCGGCGACGTTCGAGGAAGCGGTGCGGTTGCCGAGCGAGCATCAGTACGGCAACGGCGTCGCGATCTTCACCCGCAATGGCCACGCCGCGCGCGAGTTCGCCGCGCGCGTCAACGTCGGCATGGTCGGCATCAACGTGCCGATTCCGGTACCCGTCGCCTATCACACCTTCGGCGGGTGGAAGCGCTCGGCGTTCGGCGACACCAACCAGCACGGCATGGAAGGCGTCAAGTTCTGGACCAAGGTCAAGACGGTGACGCAGCGCTGGCCCGACGGGTTCGGCATGTCGGGCGGCGAGCTGCCGCGCGGCTCCGAGGACGGTGGACCCAGCCGCATCCAGGACGCGTTCGTCATTCCGACGATGGGATGAGGTGGGTGATGGCGCGCGGGTGCTGGATGGCGATCGGAATGGCGGCAGGGCTCGCCGCCTGCTCGCCCGGGTCGAACGAGGCGGACTACAACAATGTCCGCGTCGATCCCGCCCAGGCGCAGATCGACCGTGCCGCGGCCGCCCAGGGCACGCGCACCGTGGCGAAGGTCGGCCTGCCGGTCAGCTCGCCGACGCACACCGCTGCGCAAGGGCGGGCGTTGCCGACCGCGTTCCAGGGCTATTGGGGTGCGACGCCGGACGACTGCGCACTCGCCAACGTCGACGCGCGCGGGCGCGTGGCGATCGACAGCGATCAGCTGCGCTTCTTCGAGCGGCGTGCCGCAGTCGATACCCTGCGCGAACGCTCGCCCACCACGCTCGCCGCCACGCTCGCCTACAAGGGTGACGGCGAGCGCTGGAAGCACGATGCGACGCTGACGCTGGAGCAGGGCGGCACACGGCTATTGCTGGTCGAGCAAGGCGATGCGGTGCGACCGGGGCAGACGATGCGGTATCAGCGGTGCTAATGACCGCCAATGCCGCGTCCCTCCCCCTTGCCTTGTCGTCGACCGCGATGAGCGATGATGCGTCGTACAGCTTCGACTATGAAGCGGGCGCGCGCATCCTGCACATGCGGCTGTCGGGTTTCTGGTCGTTGGCGACGCTGGCGACCTATACCGCGCGGCTGCTCGCCGAGGTGACGCGGCTGCGCCTGCGCGGCGAGCAGTTCGACATCTTGAGCGACTCGCGCGCGTTCGACATCCAGTCGCGCGAGGTCGCCGCGGGGTTCGAGCGCATTTCGCGGCGCGGTGCGCAGATGCACCGCGGGTGCACGGCAGTGGTCGTCGCGACACAGCTCAGCAAGATGCAGGCGGAGCGCGCGATGGCCGCGCCGCGCCTGCGCGTTTTCCTCGATCCCGCGGCGGCGCGCACGTGGCTGCTCGATGCCCGCGACACTCAAGCATGATAGACCAGCGATGACCGACACCAACCAGTTCGACCTCACTCCCGACCAGCGCGAGATTCAGGAGCTCGCGCAGCGTTTCACCGCCGACCGGATCACGCCGTTCGCCGCAGAGTGGGACGAGAAGTCGCTTTACCCGGTCGACGTATGGAAGGCCGCGGGCGAGCTCGGCTTCGGCGCGATCTACGTCAGCGAGGCGCGGGGCGGCATTGCGCTCGGGCGGCTGGAGGCGGCGCTGGTGATGGAGGCGATGGCGTACGGCTGTCCGACCACCTCGGCGTTCATCTCGATCCACAACATGGCGACGTGGATGATCGACCGCTTCGCCAACGACGAGGTCAAGGACCGCTACCTGCCGAGCCTCGTCACGATGGAGAAGATCGCCAGCTACTGCCTGACCGAGCCGGGCTCGGGCTCGGACGCGGCGGCGCTGAAAACAACCGCGCGACGCGACGGCGACCATTATGTGCTGAACGGCACCAAGCAGTTCATCTCGGGTGCGGGCTACAACGACATCTACGTCTGCCTGGTGCGCACCGGCGAGGAGAAGTCGCGCGGGATCAGCGCGATCGTGGTCGAAAAGGACACGCCCGGCCTGTCGTTCGGCGCACCCGAGAAGAAGCTGGGGTGGAATGCGAGCCCGACCGCGCAGGTGATCTTCGAGGATTGCCGCGTGCCGGCCGCCAACCTGGTGGGCGGCGAGGGCGAGGGGTTCAAGATCGCGATGGCCGGGCTCGACGGCGGGCGGCTCAACATCGGCGCGTGTTCGCTGGGCGGCGCGCAGCGCTGTCTCGACGAGTCGATCCGCTACACCAAGGAGCGCCAGCAGTTCGGGCAGCCGGTCGCGGATTTTCAGAACACCCAATTCACCCTCGCCGACATGGCGACCGACCTGGAGGCGTCGCGCGCTTTGCTGTATCTCGCCGCGGCCAAGGTGACCGCGAACGCACCCGACAAGTCGCGCTTCTCCGCAATGGCGAAGCGGCTGGCGACCGACAACGGGTCCTCGATCGTCGACCGCGCGCTGCAATTGCACGGCGGTTACGGTTACCTGCGCGATTATCCGATCGAACGCTTCTGGCGCGATCTCCGGGTTCACTCGATCCTGGAGGGCACCAATCAGGTGATGCGGATGATCGTCGGGCGCGATCTGGTGCGCCAGTGATGAACCACGTCACCCACGACCTGATCGTCGACACCGCGGGCGCGGTTGGGCGCATCCGGCTGAACCGGCCCAAGGCGATCCACGCGCTCAACACCGCGATGTGCGACGGTGTGCTTGCCGCGTTGGAGCAGTGGCGCACCGATCCTGACGTACGCGTCGTCACGCTCGATCATGCGGAAGGTAGGGGTTTCTGTGCGGGCGGCGACATCCGCATGCTTGCCGACAGCGGGGCGAAGGACGGCGCGGAGGCGCGACAGTTCTTCTTCACCGAATATCGCATGAACCATCGTCTGTTCACCTACGCCAAGGACGTGGTCGCGTTCATGGACGGGATCACGATGGGCGGCGGCGTCGGCATCTCGCAGCCGTGCCGGTACCGGGTCGCAACCGAGAACACGCGGCTGGCAATGCCCGAGACGGGGATCGGCTTGTTCCCCGACGTTGGCGGCGGCTGGTATCTGTCGCGGCTGCCGGGTCGGATCGGTCAGTATCTCGCGCTGACCGGACATCGGCTCGACGGTGCGGAATGCCACGCGCTCGGCTTGGCGACGCATTACCTGCCCGCTGGCGCGCTGGACGAGGCGAAGGCACGGATCGCCGAGGGGCCGCAAGCGGTGCTCGATGAGCTCGCGGTCCCGGCACCCGAGGCGCGCATCCTCGCGCAGCGTGACGCGATCGACCGGCTGTTCGCCTCCGACCGGCTGGAGGAGGTGTTCGCCGCGCTGGAAGCGGACACGTCCGACTTCGCGCGCGAGACGCTTGGCATACTGCGCACCAAGTCGCCGCAGACGATGAAGGTGTCGCTGCGCCTGCTGAAGGACGGCGCGACCATGGCGACCTTCGCCGACGAGATGCGGCAGGAATATGCGGTCGGCAGCCGCGTGGTGCAGCGGCACGATTTCCTGGAGGGCGTGCGCGCGGTGATCGTCGACAAGGACAATGCGCCGAAGTGGGATCCCGCAACGCCCGAAGGTGTCAGCGATCACGTGATCGATCAGATCTTCGCGCCGTTGCCCGACGACGAGGCGTGGACGACGCACGACTGACTTTGAGGAGTTCCGACATGGCCGAGTACGAAACCATTCTGGTCGAGCAGCGCGAGCGCGTGACGCTCGTCACGCTCAACCGTCCGCAGGCGCTGAACGCGCTCAACAGCCAGGTGCTCGCCGACCTGCTCGCCGCCTTCGCCGCGTTCGACGCCGACGCGTCGCAGGGCTGCGCGGTGCTGACCGGCAGCGAGAAGGCGTTCGCCGCCGGCGCCGACATCAAGGAGATGCAGGCACAGGGCTTCGCCGACATGTACGGCGGCAACTTCTTCGGCGGGTACGAGCGGCTGACGCAGACGCGTAAACCCGTCATCGCCGCGGTCGCAGGCTATGCGCTGGGCGGCGGGTGCGAGCTCGCGATGATGTGCGACTTCATCCTCGCGGCGGACTCAGCGAAGTTTGGCCAGCCCGAGATCAAGCTGGCGGTATCGCCCGGCATGGGTGGGTCGCAGCGCCTGACCCGCGCGGTCGGCAAGGCAAAGGCGATGGAGATGTGCCTGACCGGGCGCATGATGGACGCGGCCGAGGCCGAGCGCGCCGGTCTCGTCAGCCGCGTCGTCCCGGCCGCCGAGCTGGTCGAGGAAGCGGTGAAGACCGCGGCAACGATCGCGGGCATGGCGCCGCTCGCCGTTATCGCCAACAAGGAAATGGTCAACGCCGCGTTCGAGACGGGGCTGGCGCAGGGCGTTCAGTTCGAGCGGCGGCTGTTCCACGGCCTGTTCGGCACCGCCGATCAGAAGGAAGGCATGAGCGCCTTCGTCGACAAGCGTCAGGGAAATTGGTCGGGCAAGTGACCCGCCTCGTCGTCCTGCGCGGGAGAGAAGCGGACCGTGCTGGCTGCTGAGTACGGTGCGAAGCGGCGGCTGCCGCCCGCTTCATCCAACACCGTTACCCCGGACTTGATCCGGGGTCCCGCTTCTTGCGCGGGTCAAGGTAGCGGGATCCCGGGTCAAGCCCGGGATGACGGTGGGTGAGAGCAATCGATCACCCGCACGGGTCGCTTCGTCGGGACGCAGTGATTTTACCTCTCCCTCCTGGGGCGAGGATATGGAGAGGATAAGGTAATGGCACGCGTCGGTTTCATCGGGCTGGGCAACATGGGCGGCGGGATGGCCGCGAACCTCGCCAAGGCGGGGCATGACGTCCGCGCGTTCGACCTGTCGGCAGACGCGCTCGACAAGGCGAGGGCGGCCGGGTGCCTGCCGGTCGCCTCAGCGCGCGAAGCGGCGGAGGGCGCGGAAGCGATCGTCACCATGCTACCCGCAGGCACCCATGTCGAGCAGGTCTACCGCGAGAGCGTGTTCGACGCCGCACCCCCCTCGGCGGTGCTGATCGATTCGTCCACGATCGACGTCGCGACCGCGCGGCGGGTGGCGGAGGCGGCGACCGCACGCGGGCTGCTCGCGGTTGATGCGCCGGTGTCGGGCGGCATCGCGGCGGCGAATGCGGGAACGCTCACCTTCATGGTCGGCGGCAGCGACGCGGCGGTCGCCGAGGCGAAGCCGTTCCTCGACGCCATGGCGAAATCGGTGTTCCACGTCGGCGCGAGCGGCGCGGGGCAGGCGGTGAAGATGTGCAACAACCTCGTCCTCGCCTCCACGATGATCGCGACGTGCGAGGCGTTCGCGCTCGCCGAGAAGCTCGGGCTCGACCCGCAGGCGTTCTACGACGTCGGCAGCGTGTCGACTGCGCAGAGCTGGTCGATGACGTCCTATTGCCCGGTGCCGGGCGTCGGACCGGAGAGCCCGGCGGATCGCGGCTATCAGGGCGGCTTCGCGACCGCGTTGATGCTCAAGGACTTGCGGCTCGCGATGGCGGCGGCGGCGGACGCGGGGGCCGACGTGCCGATGGGGACGCGGGCGAGGGAATTGTACGAGGTGTTCGCGGATGCGGGCGAGGGTGCGACCGACTTTTCCGGCATCATCAAGACATTCTCGCAGGCAAGCCCGGATCGGGCATAACAAGCGTTGCGTCGGCGCTGAATCACGTTATCGTACGGCACAGGAGAGGATGCCGTAACGGCACCGACGACGAGGGCGAGAACAGGGGATGCCCATCCAGCGGGGGGCGGCGGGTGAACCGTCGCGCGATCGGTCGCGTGTGCCAGTGGGTGGTCGAGCGGCGCGGCGGCGCAACTCGGCCGACCTGCTGCTCGACGCCGCCAGCGCGTTGATGATCGAGCGCAACTCGGTTCACATCACCTTTGCCGACATCGCCGAACGATCGGGGCTCAATTCCGCGCTGATCCATTATCGTTTCGGCGGGAAGCCGGGGCTGTTCCGCGCCCTGCTCGAACGCGACGCCGGCGGCGTGTTCCCGCACCTCGACGAGCTGATCAGTTCGAACCGCAGTGCGGCGGAGAAGCTGCGGCTGCATGTGCGCGAGATCATCCGCGTCTACTGGCGTTACCCCTACATGAGCCGGCTGGTTGCCACGATGACGGCCGACACCGCGACGGAGAGCGCGCGCTTCATCGCCGAGCGCTTCACCCGCCCGATCGCCGACGCGCACGCCGCAATCCTGGCGCAGGGCGAGGCGGAGGGGCATTTCCGCCGTGTCGATCCGATGCTGTTCTATTTCTCGTTGTTCGGCGCATGCGAGCATCTGTTCAGCGCGCGTCACTCATTGTGCTGGGCGTTCGGCGTCGGCGAGATCGACGAAGCGCTGAGCCGCCGCTACGCCGATCATGTCGCGACGACGCTGCTCGACGGCATCGTCGTGCGCGCGTGCGGCAGCGCCTGACACGCTACAGCGCCCACTCGGCCGTCAGCCAGACCTTGCGCGTGTCCGCGCCGAACCGGTCGGCCATATAGTCGGCGTAGCGTGCCGACCACGTCACCCCGCCGAGCGTCGCGCTGGCGAGCAGGTTGAGTTCGTCGCCGTAGCTGCGCACGCGCCGGTCGCTGTCGTAATGATGGACGAACGCTGATAGCTCGACGCCGCGCGCACGACCCAACTCCGGCCAGCGCGCGCCTACCCCGGCGTAGACGTCGCGTACGCCGTCCGCCGGCGTGGTGGTGAATTTGTCCGCCCAACCCTGAAACCCGAACACCGCGCCGAAGGGCGTCTGCACGCTGGTCAGCGCGCGGCCGTCGTCGGCGCCCAGCACTTCGTAGCCGATCGTCGCCGACACCGCCCGGCGCGACAGCTTGGCCTCGCCGAGCCAGTAATCGGCGGCGTAATCGTTGGGGTTGTGTGCGTAATCGCTCTGCCGCGCGTAGCTGGCCACGTAATCCACCGAATAGCCGCCACCGAGCGCGCGTTTGCCTGCCAGCCGCACGCCGTAAGTCTGGCTAGACAGGCGGTAGCCCTGGTAGGCGGCCTCGTCGGCGTCGACCAGATAGGCGAAGCCGGTCAGCGTACCGATCGGCGAGGCGTAACCGAGCAGCGCGAACACATTGTCGCCGCTGACCGCCTGCGGGCGCGCGCCGCGCCCGTCGATGCCGTTGATCGTCCGCACGCTCCACGCGTAGCTGACGTCGAGCGTCAGCTTCGGCGCGAGCGTTGCTTGCGCGCGCACCGCGTCGAACGTCTGCGCATTCTGCCGGAACTTGGCCGCGCCGACGAATCGCTGGTCGGCGAGGATCAGATACTGCCGCCCAACCGTCAGCGTGGCGCGGTCGGGGATCGTGTAGGCGATCTGCGCGCGGTTGAACTCGACGTTCTGCGGATCGGCGACGATCGGCCGGCCAGTATCGCCCTCCAGCCCGTCGAAGTATTCGGTGCCGATCGCGAGCGTACCTTCGCCCTCGATCAGCGCGAATAGCCGGCTGCGCTTGGCGACGACGCCGGCGCGCACGCGCATCGTCACCGCATTCGAGTCACGCGGAAGGTCCTGCTCGACGTGTTCGTAGCGCAACCGCGTCTCGGCGAGCGGTGCGAGCTCGATCGTCTGCGCGGCGGCGCTGCCCGCCATCACCACCGAGACGGCGAGTGCGGGAAGAAAATAACGCTGCATGATCACCCCTTTACGGGGGCGGCTCATGCGACAGGCGCGGGCTCGCGTGCAAGCCCGCGCCAGTTGGCGATCAGACCGGTGCGCCGACGACCGTCTTCACTTCCATGAAGTCGGTCAGACCGTATTTCCCGTTCTCGCGCCCGTTGCCCGACTGTTTGTAGCCGCCGAAGGGCGCGGCGATGTCGGGGGACCAGCTGTTGATCGTGACCAGCCCGGCGCGCAGGCGGCCAGCAACCTTGGCCGCCTCCGCCGGATCGCCCGAGATTGTCGCCGACAGACCGTATTCGGTGTCGTTGGCGATGCGCACGCCCTCGTCGATCCCGTCATAGGTCGTGATCGTCGCGACCGGCCCGAACGTTTCCTCGCGCGCGATGCGCATGTCGGGCGTCACGTCGGTGAACAACGTCGGTTGGATGTAGAAGCCAGAGTTGCGCCCGTCGGGCCGCCCGGGGCCGCCGGTGACGAGCGTCGCGCCCTCGTCAATCGCCGACTGGATCAGCGCTTGAATCTTCTCATATTGCGCCTTGTTGACGACCGGGCCGATGTGCTGCCCTTCCTCCAGCGGGTTGCCGACCTGCGTCTGCTCCATCATCGACTTCACGATCGCGGTCGCCTCGGCGGCCTGGCTCTGGTGGACGAGGAGGCGCGTCGGCGCGATGCAGCTCTGTCCCGAGTTGGCGAGCACGCCCGCCACGGTCGGGGGCAAGACCTTGCCCAAATCCGCGCCCTCCAGCACCAGATTGGCGGCCTTGCCGCCCAGTTCTTGATGCACGCGCTTGACCGTCGCCGCGGCTGCCTGCGCGACTGCGATTCCGGCGCGGGTCGATCCGGTGAAGCTGACCATGTCGACCCCGCGGTGCGCCGACAGTGCCGCGCCGACGCCCGGACCATCGCCGTTGACGAGGTTGAACACGCCCGCGGGCACGCCCGCCGCGTCCATGATCTCGGCCAGGATCACCGCGCAGCTCGGCGCCTCTTCGCTCGGTTTCAGGATCATCGTGTCACCGGCGGCGAGCGCGGGCGCGACCTTGGCGCAGATCTGGTTGAGCGGCCAATTCCACGGCGTGATCATCGCTACGACGCCGAGCGGTTCGTGGACGACCTTGGCCTTACCGATCACCTCCTCGAACGCGAACGCGTCCAGCGCCTTCAGCGTCGCGGCGAAATGCGCCAGGCCGGTCGGTGCCTGTGCCGCCATCGCGAGCCCGATCGGCGCGCCCATCTCCTGCGCCATCGATTTCGCGAGATCGGAAATACGCTTCTTATACTCGCCAAGAATTCGCGTCAGCACCGCCTTGCGCTCGTCGACGCTGGTCTGCGACCAAGTCTCGAACGCTGTGCGCGCCGCCTCAACCGCGCGGTCGACGTCGGCGGGGGTGCCGATCGTAATCTCGGTGCAGGGCTGCTCGGTCGCGGGGTCGATCACCTGATAGGTGCGGCCGCCGTCGCTCTCGACCCACTCACCGTTGATGTAATGTTTGAGGTAGCTTTGCATCGCTCTCCACCGCCCTTGTTGATGGCATAACAAAAATCATGGGCCGGGGACGGACCGGTTGCAAGGCGAAACGTGACGCGGAACCCCGGCGTTCGGTCGTGCCACGCTGGCACGCTCCGCGTCGGGCTTAACGCCGTGTGGCAGGTGAGCGGCTGCGTTAACCCTCTTTGCGGATGGGCGCTTAAGGCTCGCGCGTGCAGGGCTGGCGGGATCAAGGAGTCCTCATCGATGCGCAAGATCCTGCCTCTCGTCGCGCTCGCGCTGACCGCACCCGTCGCGGCGCAGCAGGGCGGACCGTTCACGGTGCAGAAGAGCGGTGAATCGTTCACTACGCTCGACGACGCGCTGATGGCGGTGCGCGGGCAGGATGCCACGGTGGTGATCGCGCCGGGCACGTACCGGCAATGCGCGGTGCAGCAGGCGGGGCGCATCACCTTCAAGGCGGCGCGGCCGGGTTCGGTGATCTTCGACGGCACCACCTGCGAGGACAAGGCGGCGCTGGTGCTGCGCGGCGGCGGATCGGTCGTCGACGGCATTGTGTTTCGCAACATGCGCGTCAACGACGGCAACGGGGCGGGCATCCGGATCGAATTGGGCGACCTGACCGTCACCAATTCGATGTTTCTCGACAGCCAGGAGGGGATCCTGGGGTCGACCGACCAGCCGACGCGGATCCGCATCGACCATTCGACCTTTGCCGGGCTCGGCCAGTGCGACGAAACGCCCGATTGCGCGCACTCGATCTATCTCGGCACCGCCGGCAGCGTGACAGTCACCAACTCGCGCTTCGAGCGCGGCCGTGGCGGGCATTACGTCAAGATCCGCAGCCCGCGCGTCGTTATCACCAACAACAGCTTCGACGACACGCAGGGGCGCAAGACCAATTACATGATCGACCTGCCCAATGGCGCGACCGGACGGATCGCCGACAACGTCTTCGTGCAAGGAACGCACAAGGAAAATTGGTCGGGCATGATCGTGGTCGCGGCGGAAGGTCAGGAGAATTCGTCCGCCGGGTTGCAGGTGGAGGGCAACACCGCCTCGCTCGCGCCGGGTCAGGACAAGCATCCCGCCTTTCTCGCCAACGGCAGCGGGCAGCGGCTGGCGCAAGGGCAGAACCGGCTGGGCGCGGGGATCAAGCCGTACGAGACGCGCTAGCCGCAACGTTTCGCTTCCATCGCGGACGCGGTCGCGGCTAGTGCAAGTCGCATCATGATCAAGCACGCGCTTTCCGTCACTCGCGAGGGTGATTTCGCCCAATGGTATCAAACCGTCATCAGCGAGGCCGATCTCGCCGAGGAGAGCGGCGTGCGCGGGTGCATGGTGATCCGCCCGTGGGGTTACGGCATCTGGGAGCGGATGCAGCGGCTGCTCGACGACGCGATCAAGGCGACGGGGCACGAGAATTGTTACTTCCCGCTGTTCATCCCCTTGAGCTACTTCGAGAAGGAAGCCGAGCACGTCGAGGGTTTCGCCAAGGAGATGGCGGTCGTCACGCACCACCGGCTGGTCGCGGACGGCAAGGGCGGGCTGGTGCCCGACCCGGCCGCCAAGCTCGAGGAGCCGTTGGTCGTCCGCCCTACCAGCGAGACGGTGATCGGCGCGGCCTTCTCGCGCTGGGTACAATCGTGGCGCGACCTGCCGGTGCTGATCAATCAGTGGGCCAATGTGGTACGCTGGGAGATGCGCACGCGCATGTTCCTGCGCACCGCCGAATTCCTCTGGCAGGAGGGGCATACCGCGCATGCCTCGGCCGAGGAAGCGCGCGACGAGACGCTCAAGATGCTCGAAGTCTACCGCGACTTCGCCGAGAACGCGGTCGCGCTGCCGGTGATCGCGGGCGAGAAGCCGGAGAACGAGCGCTTCCCCGGCGCGGTCGCGACCTACTCGATCGAGGCGATGATGCAGGACGGCAAGGCGCTGCAAGCCGGCACGTCGCACTTCCTTGGCACCAATTTCGCCAGCGCGCAGAACATCCGCTTCCAGAATGCCGAAGGGCAGCTCGAACTCGCCAACACGACGAGCTGGGGCGTGTCGACGCGGATGATCGGCGGGCTGATCATGGTGCACGGCGACGACGACGGCCTGCGCGTGCCGCCGCGCGTCGCGCCGTGGCAGGTGGTGATCGTGCCGATGCTGCGCGACAACCCGGACGACGCCGCGCTGGTCGATTATTGCAAGGCGCTCCAGCAAGCGTTGGCCGCGCAGAGCGCGCTCGGCGAACCGGTGCGTGCGCTGCTTGATCTGAAAGCAGTCAAGTCGACCAACAAGCGCTGGTCCTGGGTCAAGAAGGGCGCGCCGATCGTGATCGAGGTCGGCGGGCGCGACATGGCCGCGGCCAACGTCTCGGTGATCCGCCGCGACCGATTGTACCGCGCCGACGGCAAGCTCGACAGCGTCGGGACGGTGAAGGACGATTTCGTGGCAGGCGTGGGCGACATGCTCCGCGACATTCAAGAGTCGCTGTTCGAGGAAGCTTCGGCACGGCTCAAGGCGAACATCTCGACCGCCGACGACTGGTCGGAGGTCGAGGCGCATTTCGCGGAAGGCAACAAGACGCCCGGCTGGCTCGACGTGCGCTGGTCGCGCCCGACCGGCGCGGCGCTTGATCAGGTGGTCGAGCGGTTGAAGGCGTTGAAGCTCACGCTGCGCAACGCGCCGATGGGGCAGACCCATCCTGAGGGTCAGTGCATCTTCACCGGCGAGCCGTGCGTCGAGCGCGTGCTGGTCGGCCGCGCTTATTGATTATCCTATGTGCTCGCCCGCACAGGTGACGCGGGCGGATGCACGTCCTATCTCTTGGGCGTGCCAAGAAAACCACAGAAGGTCGGCCTGCCGACCCGCGAACAGATCCTCGACTTCATCGCGACATCGGCGCAGCCCGCGGGCAAGCGCGAGATTGCGCGCGCTTTCGCGCTCTCCGCGCAGGAGAAGATCGGGCTGAAGGCGCTGTTGAAGGACATGGCGGACGAGGGGCTGATCGACTCCGCGCCCGGCCGCGCGTTCCACAAGATGGGCGGGGTGCCCAAGGTGACGGTGTTGCGCGTCACCGACGTCGACGACGGCGGCAACGTCTGGGCCGCACCGGAGAAGTGGGACAGCGACGCGCCATTGCCGCGCATCCGCGTGCGCGAGCAGAAGCGCGGCGCGCTGGGCGTCGGCGAGCGTATCCTGGCGCGAACCGAGGAGACAGGCGGCGGGATCACTGCGCACCCGATGAAGGTGCTGAAACCCACCTCGGAACAGGTGATCGGCGTGCTGCGCGGCGAGGGTGATCGCCTGTGGCTGCAAGGCACCGATAAGAAGGAGCGTCGCGAATATGCGGTGTCGGACGCGGGCGGCGCGCAGGCGGGCGAACTCGTGTCGGCCGAACTCGCCGGCCGCCCGCCGCGGATCACCGCGCGGGTGGTGCAGCGGCTGGGCGATCCGTTCGCGCCGCGCAGTTTCTCGCTGATCGCGATTCACAAGCACGGCATCCCCGACGTGTTTGCGCGCGAGGCGCTGGATGAGGCCGAGCGCGTCGCGCGCCAGCCGCTGGGAGACGATCGCGAGGATCTGACGCACCTGCCGATCGTCGCGATCGATCCCGCCGACGCGCGCGACCACGACGACGCAGTCTGGGCAACGCCTGACGACGATCCCGAGAACGCGGGCGGGTGGCGCGCGATCGTCGCGATCGCGGATGTGAGCTTCTATGTCCGCCCTGGCAGCGCGATCGACCGCGAGGCACGCGCCCGCGGCAATTCGGTCTATTTTCCCGACCGCGTCGTGCCGATGCTGCCCGAGATATTGTCGGCCGACGTGTGCTCGCTCAAGGAAGGCGAGGACCGCGCCGCGCTCGCCTGCCATTTGCAGGTGACCAAGGCAGGCGCACTAAAATCGTGGCGCTTCACCCGCGCGACCGTCCGGCTCGCCGCCAACATCGCCTACGAGGACGCGCAGGCGACGATCGACGCCGGCGACGGCGCGCAGATCGACGCCCTGCGCCCGCTGTGGGATTGCTGGCACGCGCTAGCCGCAGCGCGCGACAAGCGCGAGCCGCTCGACCTAGACCTGCCCGAGCGGCGCGTCGTGCTCGACGAGAAGGGTCGCATCATGTCGGTCGCTGCGCGCGAGCGATTGGACGCGCACCGCTTGATCGAGGATTACATGATCGCGGCCAACGTCGCGGCGGCGAAGGCGCTGGAGGCCAAGAAGGCACCGGTCATGTACCGCGTCCACGAACCCCCCGCGCGCGAGAAGCTGGTGGCGCTAAAAGACTATCTCGACACGTTCGGCGTGCCGTTCGCGATGGGGCAGGTGATCAAGCCTGCGACGTTCAACCGTATCCTGGAGCGCATCGGCGATGCCGATTTCCGTCCGCAGGTGATGGAGCAGGTGCTGCGCACGCAGACGCAAGCCTATTACGCGCCGCTCAACCACGGGCATTTCGGGCTGTCGTTGGGAAGCTACGGCCATTTCACCTCGCCGATCCGGCGCTACGCCGATCTGCTCGTCCACCGCGCGCTCGTCTCGGCCTACGCGCTCGGCCCTGGTGGACTGAACGGCGACGAGAATTTCGAGCATCTCGGCGAGCAGATCAGCAAGCTGGAGCGCCGCGCGATGGAAGCGGAGCGCGACACGATCGACCGCTACGTCGCCGCCTTCCTCGCTGAGCGCGAGGGCGAGGTGGTCGAGGTGCGGATTACGGGCGTGACCAACTTCGGCTTCTTCGCGACGGTCGACGGGATCGGCGGCGACGGGCTGATGCCGGTGCGCGATCTCGGCGGCGAGTATTTTCGCTTCGACGAGGGCGCGCGCACGCTGACCGGTGAGCAGAGCGGCGAGCAATATGCGCTCGGCCAGCGGCTCGAACTCCGCTTGGCAGAGGCGAAGCCGGTGTCGGGGGCGCTGCGCTTCGAGCTTCCCGAGGGTCGGTTCGCACCCCCCGGTTCGTCCTCGCGCGACCGCGGCAAAGCGGGTAGGGAACGCGCGCCGAACAAGGCCGGCCGCGTGCTCAAACGACGCGGACGTCCGGCGAACATCCGCCACGACGGCAAGCGATAGGATCGAACATGGCAGGCGAGATGGTTTCGGCTCTGGTGGTGGGCACGCGCCGCCGCATCGTCGACTATTTCACGAACGCGGGCGCGACCAAGCCCGATGCCGCATTGCCCTACGCGCCCAAGGCGCGGCTGGAGAAGCGGCTGTTCCGCCGCATGGTCGATTTCGGCTTGCTGGTCGAGGTGAAGCAGGGCCGCTTCTGGCTCGACCAGGATCGTTTGTCGGACTTCAAGAAGGAGTCGCTCGCGCGCGTGCTCGGCACGATCGCGCTGGCAGGCTTCGCCGCCGCGGGTGCGATGGCGGTCGGCGGGTAATCGTCGAACATCCCGGGCAATGCTCGGGATGACCGGGAACGCGCGCGCTGCCTACACCGCGGCGAAGGTCATCCCTGCGCGCGCCGCCAACCGGTCGCGCAGCGTCGTGCCCATCAGCGCGCCGGGCGTCCAGACGCCACCCGCGCCATCCACGTCCTGCACCAGACACAAGGCGCTTTCCGCCAACATCTTGCACGTGCAGCCGTAACCGGGATCGCGGTCGCCGGTCACGACCGCGTCGACGCGGTCGCCCGCGTCGGTCAGCCCGACGAACAGGATGTCGAAACTGCCCGCCTCGCGCTCGGCCTTGGTCGGCCCCTCGCCGGGTTTCGGTCCCTTGTCGCCGCCGAATGGGTTGAGCTTGCCCAGCGCTTCGGCCGCGGCGCGACCCATGTCGCCCAGGCCCGTCACCACCATCTCGTCATACACCATGTCGCCCCACGGCTGCCCCAGCAGGAAGTTGGTGCGGTGCACGTTCTTGGTGTTGATCGGCGCCATGACGAACGGCGCGACCCATGATTCGATTGTCGGATCGTACTCGGGCAGCAAGCCCGACGGCTGGTTCGGCCCCTTGTGCCCCGGCGTCAGCGCGAACGGATCGGCGAGCAGCGGGATCAGCGACGGCTTCTTCGCCGCCGCCGCCATTGTCGCCTTGAGGCTCGCCGCGGTGCCGCCCGAGAAGCCGCCCTTCATCGAGCGGACACGCCCCTTGATCCGCGACACCGGCCGGCCCAGCCGCGCCATTGCGGCTTCCTGCACCGTCATCACGCCCAGGTCGAAGGGGATCGAGTCGAACCCGCACGAGAAGACGATCCGCGCGCCGCTCGCCCGCGCAGCGGCGTGGTGCCGGTCGATCATCTCGCGCATCCACCCCGGCTCGCCGCACAGGTCGACGTAGGCCGTGCCGGTCTCAACGCAGGCGGCGACCAGATCGCTGCCGTAAAGCTGGTACGGTCCGACCGTGGTGATGACCACCGCGGTGCGGGCGCACATGGCGCGCAGCGACGCGGGTGCCTCGGCATCGGCGGTAACGAGCGGCACATTGTCCGGCACGCCCATCTCGTCGCGGACCTGCTCGAGCTTGGCCTGCGAGCGACCGGCCATCGCCCAGCGCACCCCGCTCGGATAGGTCAGCGCGAGATATTCGGCGACGAGGCGGCCGGTATAGCCGGTCGCGCCATAGACGATGACGTCGAACTCGCGCCCATGATCCTGTGCCATGCCGTTCCCCTACCTAATGTCGTGCGCCTCGTGGCGTCGCTTTAGTCAGTAGACCGGAACCGGCGGCCGGGCACAAGCCGGCGATCAGCTCGCCGCGGGAGGCACGGTCTCGACCACCGGTGCGGGGCGGGTCCACGACGTCAGCGCCTGCTCGGCGCGGGCGAGGCCGTCGTCGCTCTCGATCGCGGCATCGATCGGGCGGCTGCCGAGCGCGTCGTCGTGGGTGTTGAGAAAGGTCATCGCCGCGTCGCGGTCGCCCAGCGTCACGAAGGCGAGCTGCGCGATCCGGCCCTGGCGCGCGGCGGCGCCGCGGTCCATCGCGACACGCGCGGGGCGGAAGCGGCGCGTCGCGGGTACCGACTTCGCCGGCGGTTGTGTTGTGTCCTCGTCGCTCAACTCACGCGCCCCGCGATCAACGTCTCGGCGCCCATCGTGTGACGCAACGACGCGATACGCTCGCCGTACCCGCGCGCCAGCCCATAATGCGCGACGCGCGCCTCGCTGCTCGCACCGGCGCGCGCGCGCAGGAGAGAAATCTGGTGTCGTTGCAAAAGGTAGTTGAGATCCATGCCACGCTCCTTGTTGTAAGCGGGAGCCCGGATCGTCTCTCAGCCGCTGGCGCCTACGATCGGGTTGCCAGCGATGACGTTCATATAGGGCAAGGCGCGGTGAATTGATACCCGCCGCGGCCGGGCCGCGTTCACGCCGCCTCGTTAAACTGCAAGCTGGCGAGCCGCGCGTAGAGCCCGCCACGCGCGAACAGCGACGCGTGGGTGCCCTCCTCGACAATGCGCCCGCCGTCCATCACGACGATGCGGTCGGCGGCGCGCACGGTCGCCAGCCGGTGCGCGATGACGATCGTGGTGCGGTCCGCCATCAACCGCTCGAGCGCGTCCTGCACCAGCCGCTCGCTCTCCGCGTCGAGTGCGCTGGTCGCCTCGTCGAGCAAGAGGATCGGCGCGTCACGCAGCAGCGCGCGCGCGATCGCGACCCGCTGTCGCTGCCCGCCCGACAGGCGTGCGCCGCCTTCGCCCAGGAAGGTGTCGAGGCCGTCGGGCAACGCACGCAGGAAGTCTGCGGCGTTGGCGGCCTCCGCCGCGCGCCAGATCGCGGCATCGTCGGCGTCCCAGCGGCCGTAGCGCAGGTTGTCGCGCGCGCTGGTGCCGAAGATCACCGTCTCCTGCGGCACCATCGCGATCCGTGCGCGGACCTCGGCCGGGTCGGCGTCGCGCAACGCCACGCCGTCGACGCTGATCGTGCCCGATGCGGGATCGTAGAAGCGTTGCAGCAATTGGAACAAGGTCGACTTGCCCGCGCCCGACGGTCCGACCACCGCGACCGTTTCGCCCGGCGCGACCGACAGCGTGAAATCGTGCAGCGCGGTCACATCGGGGCGGGTGGGATAGCGGAACTCGACATCGGCGAAGGCGACGCGGCCCTGCGCCGGCTGCGGCAAGGCAACGGTTGTGGCAGGCGGTGCGATCTCCGGCCGCTCATCGAGCAATTCGGCCAGCCGTCCGGCGGCACCCGCACCGCGCAGCAGATCGCCGTACACTTCGGTCAGCGCGCCGAACGCGCCCGCGACGATGCCGCCGGTCAGCACGAAGGCCGCGATCGCGCCGCCCGACAGCCGCCCGGCCGCGACGTCGATCGCGCCCTCCCACATGACAAGCGTGATTGCGCCAAAGACGAGCCCGATGACGATCGCGGTCATCACAGACCGCAGCAGGATGCGCTGCTTCGCCGCCGCCATCGTCGCCTCGACCGCGTCGCCGAAGCGCTGCGCCTCGCGGCGTTCCTGCCCGAACGCCTGGACGATCTTCATCGCGCCCAGCGTCTCGGTCACGATCGCGCCGACGTCGGCGATCCGATCCTGCGAGGTGCGCGAGTAGCTACGCACGCGTTTGCCGAGCAGCGCGATCGGCGCGATGATCAGCGGGATCGCGATCACCAGCAACCCGGTCAGCTTGGGCGAGATGGTGAACAGGTAGACGAGCCCGCCGACACTGGTGAAGGCGTTGCGCAGTGCGATCGACACCGTGCTGCCGACCACCGTCTCGATCTGTCCGGTGTCCGCGGTCAGCCGGCTGGCGATCTCCGACGGGCGGTTCTCCTCGTAGAAGCGGGGGGTGAGCGTCAGCAAGTGGCGCTGCACCTGCGCGCGGATGTCGGCGACGACGCGCTCGCCCAGCCACGACACGAAGTAGAAGCGGAACGCGGTGCCGATCGCCAGCACGACCACGATCATCAGCATGTAATGGAACGCGCCCGACACCGCCTCGCTGCTGCCACCCGCCGCGAAGCCGCGGTCGATCACGCGCTTGAAGCTGTAGGGGATGGCGATGGTCGCGGCCGACGTGACCGCGAGCGCGAGGCAGGCGGCGGCGATCTGCGCCGGGTAACGCCGCGCGGCGCGCCACACCATCGACAGGTTGCCGATACGGCGCGAAGGGGCGACCTCGGGCGTGCTGGCGGGAGGGGTGCTGGCCATCGTCGCGCCCTAGCAGCGCGGCAGGTGTGGCTCAATCGCCACCCGCGGCACGAAGCCGCACGCCGGATCATGCAACATCATTGTGCAGTGCAGCGTTTCGGCTAGGATGATGAGCCCCTATCTGGGGGCGGAGAGGCATACCCGATGTTCTATGACGCCTATGAACTGCAACGCTCCTGGCTATCGTCCGCGAGTGCAATGGCGACCGCGACCGCCGGCTGGCTGAACAATGCGGCAAACCCGTTCGCCTATCTCGGCGGCGGGCCGGTGATGGCGAGCGCGTTGGAAGTGTTCGCGCACGCAGCGGCATCGCGCGGCAAGCCTGCCTTCGGCCTGCACAGCACGACGATCGACGGGCGCGAGGTTTCGATCACCGAGGAGGTGGTGCTTGCGCGACCGTTCGGCGACCTCAAGCGGTTCCGGCGCGAGGGCGTCGAGGGTGGACCCAAGCTGCTGATCGTCGCGCCGATGTCGGGGCATTTCGCGACGCTGCTGCGCGGCACCGTGGAGCGGATGCTGCCGTTCGCCGACGTCCACATCACCGACTGGCACGATGCCAAGAACGTGCCCGTCGATGAAGGTCGCTTCGACCTCGACGATTACGTCGACTATCTCGTCGCTTTCCTTGAGGCGATGGGCAGCAACGAGGGGCAGGGCGGCACGCACATGCTCGCGGTCTGCCAGCCTTCGGTGCCGAGCCTCGCCGCGGTCGCGGTGATGAGCGCGGACGGCAATTCGGCACGGCCGAAGTCGCTGACGATGATGGGTGGTCCGATCGACACGCGCGAGGCACCGACCGCGGTCAATACGCTCGCGACCGAGCGGCCGTTCGCCTGGTTCGAGCAGAACGTGATCGCGACCGTGCCGGCGTGCCATCCCGGTGCCGGCCGGCGCGTCTATCCCGGCTTCCTGCAACTCACCGGCTTCATGTCGATGAATCTGGGCAATCACATGCTGAGCCACTGGGAGATGTTCAAGCATCTGGTGCAGGGCGACGGCGCCAGCGCGCAGGCGACCAAGGACTTCTACGACGAGTACCGCTCGGTCGCGGACATGACGGCGGAATTCTACCTCCAGACGATCGACGTCGTGTTCCAGGAGCACAAGCTGCCAAGGGGCATGATGACGCACCGCAGCCGCGCGGTCGATCTCGGCGCAATCACCGACGTGGCGCTGCTCGCGATCGAGGGCGAGCGCGACGACATCTCGGGGCTGGGGCAGACCAAGGCGGCGCTGACGCTCGCCACCAACCTGCCCGAGGAAAAAAAGCGTTACCTGATGGCAGAGGGTGTAGGCCATTACGGCATCTTCAACGGCTCCAAGTGGCGCGACCGTATTGCGCCGGTGGTGGAGCAGTTCATCACCGCCAACGCCTGATACAACAAGAGCCGGCCGCGGGGTACGCGGCCGGCTCCTGCATCACGCCGAGCGGGGCTCAGGCGTTCGAGTTCTCGGCCGTGGTCTCGACCTTGGCGTGGCTGCCTTCCTCGCCGGCCTTGATCGTGCCGCCGAACAGCTGCTTCACCTTGCCGGTGATGCTCATGTCGGTTTCCCACAACTCCGCGCTGTCGACGTCGACCTGCAGCAGCGCGAGGTTCGGGTCTTCCTTGCCGCCCGGGAACCATGCCTCGACCTGGTTATTCCACAGCTTGTCGATCAGTGCGCGGTCGTTGTTGATGTGGCCGCGGCCGGCCAGGCAGGCGAAGAAATCGTGTCCCTTCGACACGAATTGCACCATCAATTTGTCCTTGCCGGCGACGCGGTTATCCTTGCCGATGAAGAAGAACAGGGTGTCGACCTGATCCTGATCGAGCTGCACCGCCAGCGGCTCGCTGTGCGTGCTGCCGTCCGCCGGGCCGACCATCAGGTACGGGCTCTCGGCCATCTTCTTCCACATGTCGGTCTTGAGCTTCTTGGGATCGGTGTTGGCGTCGGCCATCGTCGTCTCTCCTGATTGAAGGCGTCGGCGGGAGAACGAGGCGGGGCAGGGTTGGTTGCGCGGGCGTATCGGACCTGCTTGGATGACCGGCGGCGGCATTGTCGCCGTCGAACCGAGAAGGTGAACTATGTCACTCACCGACTTGTCGCAGGTACTTGCGGCGCTCTTCGGCTTCGGGATGCTTGTCCTGAAGATCGTCGAGGTCGCTCGCAAGAACTAGGCACGGGCGGGCTCGACCTGGCAGTCGAGCCCCAAACGCCAAGAACCCCGATCGCTGGCACGATCGGGGTTCCCGAAAAGGCGCTATGTCATCGCCTGATCAATACATAGCGTATCGGTCCTGACGGTTCAATTACAAGACCTCGAACAATCCGGCCGCGCCCATGCCGCCGCCGACGCACATCGTGACGACGACGTACTTCGCGCCGCGACGTTTGCCCTCGATCAGCGCGTGGCCGGTCATGCGCGCGCCCGACATGCCGTAAGGGTGGCCGATCGAGATCGCGCCGCCGTTGACGTTGAGCAGTTCGTCAGGAATGCCGAGCTTGTCGCGGCAGTAGAGCACCTGCACCGCGAACGCCTCATTCAGCTCCCACAGCCCGATGTCGTCCATCTTGAGGCCGTTGCGCTCGAGCAGCTTGGGGATCGCGAAGACGGGGCCGATGCCCATCTCGTCGGGTTCGGTGCCGGCAACCGCCATGCCGACGTAGCGACCGAGCGGAGTCAGCCCCTTCTTCGCCGCGACGCTCTCCTCCATCAGCACGCTGGCCGACGCGCCGTCCGACAGCTGCGACGCATTGCCCGCGGTGATGTTGAGGTCGGGGCCGAGCACCGGCTTCAGCGACTTCAGACCCTCCAGCGTCGTGTCGGCGCGGTTGCCCTCGTCCTTCGACAGCGTGACTTCCTTGTGGGAGACTTCCTTGGTCTCCTTGTTCGTCACCGCCATCGTCGCGGTGACGGGCACGATCTCGTCGTCGAACTTGCCCGCGGCCTGCGCGGCTGCGGTGCGCATCTGCGACTGGTAGCCGTACTCATCCTGCGCGTCGCGGCTGATGCCGTAGCGCTTGGCGACGATCTCCGCGGTCTGGAGCATCGGCATGTAGATGTTCTTGTGCATCGCCAGCAGCTCGGGGTCGGGCGCGACGCGCATCTGCGGCGTCTGGACCAGGCTGATCGAGTCGACGCCGCCGCCGATCGTCACGTCCATGCCGTCGACCACGACCTGCTTCGCCGCAGTCGCGATCGCCATCAGCCCGCTCGCGCACTGACGGTCGAGCGACATGCCCGACACGGTGGTCGGCAGCCCGGCGCGCAGCAACGAGGTGCGCGCGATGTTGCCGGCCTGATGCCCCTGTTGCAGCGCGGAGCCGAACACGACGTCGTCGACCTCGCCACCGTCGATCTTCGCGCGCTCAACCGCGGCCTTGATCGCGTGGCTGGCGAGCGTGGGGGAGGGCAGGTTGTTGAACGCGCCGCGGTAGGCGCGGCCGATCGGGGTGCGGGCGGTGGAGACGATAACGGCGGAACGCATGGGCGGGCCTTTCAGGAGACGAAGTTACGGTAAGTGGAGGTTCAAACGCAGGTCAGTTGAAGACCTGCGTGATCCATTCGGCGATCATCGCGGGCTTGTCCGAGCCTTCGATCTCGATCGTGGTCTCGGTGGTGTATTGATACTGACCGGGGCGCTTCTCGTCGAACTGGACAATCTTGGAGCGGCCGCGCACGCGTGAACCCGAGGGAACGGGGGCAAGGAAGCGGACTTTGTTGCCGCCGTAATTGACGCCCATCTTCACCCCGTCGAGCCGCGGTGCGTCAGGCGTCTTGGCGGCGAGTTGCGGCAGCAGCGACAGCGTCAGGAAACCGTGCGCGATCGTGGTGCCGAACGGCGTCAGCTTCGCCATTTCCGGGTTCACGTGGATGAACTGGTGGTCACCGGTTGCGTCGGCGAACTTGTTGATCATGTCCTGCGTCACCTCGACCCAGTCGGAAACGCTTTCCTGGCCGATGCTGGCTTTCATCTCGTCTGCGGTCACGACGATTTCCCCTCGGGCTACGACACGCTAAAGCACGGCGGAAGCGCCGCGCTGCACTGCGGCACTGCATAAGCGCGGGGTGTGCCATCCCGCAAGTGGTCCACGAACCGGAAACATGAACATGTCCTCTGCCGTAGCGTCAGCAACCCGCGAATCCATGCGTCGCCTGCACCGCGCGAGCGAACCGGATGTTCTAAAACCGCTGCTCGCGCGCGCGGCGCTCACGCCTGATTCGCGGGAGCGGGTGATGGACACTGCCTCGGGACTGCTCGCCGACCTGCGCGCGGCGCAATCGCGCGGCTGGGTGAACCAGTTCCTGCAGGAATATCGGCTCAATTCGTCTGAAGGCGTTGCGCTGCTGAGTCTCGCCGAAGCGTTCCTGCGCGTGCCTGATCCCGAGACCGCCGACCTGCTGATCTCCGACAAATTGGGCGAGGCGAACTGGCGCAGCCACGCGGGACAGTCGAACAGCCGCCTCGTCAATACCGCCACCTGGGGGCTGGTGGTCGGCCGCGCGCTGGTCGGCGAGGGTGAGGCGGGGCCGCTCAAGCGCCTGCTCAGCCGCGCGGGCGAGCCGTTCGTGCGCCAGGCGGTCGGCGCCGCGATGAAGATGATGGGCGAGATCTTCGTGATGGGGCGCACCATCGACGAGGCGATGCGCCGGATGAAGAAGCCCGACAATCGCGGCTTCACCGCCAGCTTCGACATGCTAGGCGAGGCGGCGCGCACCACCGCGGACGGCGAGCGTTACTTCAAGGCATACGTCGACGCGATCGACGCGGTCGGGCGTGACCCGTCCGCGGGCCACTCGATCTCGGTCAAGCTCTCCGCGCTCCACCCGCGCTACGAGGTCGCCAAATGGGACGAATGCGTGCCCGCGCTGACCGAGATGCTGGAGGCATTGGCGGTGCAGGCGGCGGGCAAGGGCATCGCGCTGACCGTCGACGCGGAGGAGAGCGAGCGGCTCGACATGAGCCTCGACATTATCGGCAATGTCGCAGCGCTGCCGTCGCTGAACGGCTGGGACGGGTTCGGCATGGCGGTGCAGGCATACGGCAAGCGCGCGCGCCCCGTCGTCGCCTGGGCCAACGAGCTCGGCCGCGTGATGAACGTGCGGCTGGTCAAGGGCGCCTATTGGGACAGCGAAATCAAGCGCACCCAGGTCGAGGGGCTCGAGGATTATCCGCTGTTCACGCGCAAGGCGTCGACCGACGTCAGCTATCTGGCGGTCGCGCGCGACATGCTCGACGCGCCCAACATCCGCCCGGCGTTCGCCAGCCACAATGCGCTGACCGTCGCGACGATCGTCGAATGGGCGGGCAATACCCGCGACTTCGAGTTCCAACGGCTCCACGGCATGGGTGATGGGCTGTACGAGCGGCTGGTCCGCGACAACGGCTATCACTGCCGCATCTACGCGCCGGTCGGCGGGCAC
Source organism: Sphingomonas hominis (assembly GCF_013328205.1). Lineage (GTDB taxonomy): Bacteria > Pseudomonadota > Alphaproteobacteria > Sphingomonadales > Sphingomonadaceae > Sphingomonas > Sphingomonas hominis. The sequence goes on from NZ_JABULH010000002.1 coordinate 318,562, forward strand.
CGCGACCTGCTCGCCTATCTCGTCCGCCGCCTGCTGGAGAATGGCGCGAACTCGAGCTTCGTCCACCAGCTCGCCGACGCGCGGCTAACCGAGGACGAGATCCTCGCAGATCCGGTGACCAAGATCGCCGCGCTGGGTGGCGCGCGCCACGGATCGATCCCGCTGCCGGTCGACCTGTTCCGCGCCGCCGACGGGCACCGCAACTCGATGGGCATCGACCTCGCCGAGCGTGACGTGCTGGAGGCGACGACAAAGGCGGTGCGCGCGCCGGTGAACCTGTCGGTGACGCCGGTGAGCACGCAGGAGGTGCGCGACGCGGTGTCGCGCGCGCACGCCGCATTTCCTACGTGGCGCGCGACCCCGGTCGAGGCGCGCGCCGATTGCCTCGATCGCCTCGCCGACCTGCTCGAACGCCACCGCGACGAGTTGATGGCGATCTGCGTTCAGGAAGCGAAGAAATCGATCGCCGACTCGATCGGCGAAGTGCGCGAGGCGGCCGATTTCTGCCGCTATTACGCGATGCAGGCGCGCGCGAAGATGCAGCCGATCGAGCTGCCCGGGCCGACGGGTGAGCGTAACATGCTCCACATGGACGGCCGCGGCGTGTGGGCGACGATCGCGCCGTGGAACTTCCCGCTCGCGATCTTCCTCGGCCAAACCGTCGCCGCGCTGGTGACGGGCAACACCGTGGTCGCGAAACCCGCGCCGCAGACGCCCGCGATCGCCCGCCGCGCGGTGGAACTGGCGCGTGAGGCGGGCGTGCCCGCCGACGCGCTGATCCTGGTGCCGGGCGGACCCGAGGTCGGTGCCGCGCTGACCGCGGACGCGCGCGTGCAGGGCGTCGCCTTCACCGGATCGACCGCGACCGCGAAGAAGATCGCCCGCAGCCTGCTCGACGACGATGCCCGCCCGATCGTGCCGCTGATCGCGGAAACGGGCGGGATCAACGCGATGATCGTCGATTCGACCGCGCTGCCCGAACAGGTCGTCGCCGACGTCGTCACCAGCGCGTTCCGCTCGGCGGGGCAGCGCTGCTCGGCGCTGCGCCTGCTGTTGGTGCAGGAGGATATCGCCGACGGGCTGATCGAGATGCTGTCGGGCGCGATGGACCTGCTGACGCTCGGCGATCCGGCCGACCCGGCGACCGACGTCGGTCCGGTGATCGACCAGGACGCCTACGACCGTCTGATGGGGTACCGCGACAGCGTGCGCGAGCGCTGGGTCAAGACGATCGACGCGCCCGCCGACGGCCTGTTCGTGCCGCCGACGCTGATCCGGCTCGGTGGAATCGAAGACCTCAACCGCGAGTGGTTCGGCCCCATCCTGCACGTCGCGACGTGGAAGGCGGGCGAGCTGGAACAGACGATCGCGCGCGTCAACGCCAAGGGTTACGGGCTGACGATGGGGCTGCACAGCCGCATCGCGCGCGCGGCCGAGATGACCGAGGGGCTGGCGGCGGTCGGCAACCTCTACATCAATCGTTCGATGATCGGCGCGGTGGTCGGATCGCAGCCGTTCGGCGGCGAGGGGCTATCGGGCACCGGGCCCAAGGCGGGCGGGCCGCATTATCTCTACCGTTTCTGCGCCGAGCGTGCGGTATCGGTCGACACGACGAGCGCGGGTGGCAATGCGACGCTGCTCAGCCTCGACGAAGGCGGTATCTGAGGCGGACACGACAACGGCCGGGCGTCGCGAGACACCCGGCCGACGTATGGTCGTCTAGGTCAGGCGATCAGCGGCACTTAACGTTGCCGCGGTCGATCGAGCGGCCGAGCAGCGCACCCGCGCCACCGCCCGCGAGCGTGCCGAGCAACCCGCCGCCGACGAGGTTGCCGAGCGCCGCGCCGCCGACTCCGCCCACCACCAGGCCCGTCGTACCGTCGTTGCGGCGGCAATAAGCGCGCCCGTCATTGCCCCGGTAGATGCGGTCGTTGCGGCCGAGCCGGCGCTCGCCGCCGCGACGTGCGCGATAATCGTCGCGCGGGTTCCAGTTACGGTCGTCGCCGTGCCAGCGATAGTCGCGGTCACGATCGCGGCGCTGCGCGTCCGCCGAGGTGGCGACCATCGGCGCGGTCAGCGTCGCCATCGCGGCGAGCGAGAACAGGGCGTTGCGGATCATCGTGTTTTCTCCTTCGACCCATGCAACGCGGGACGATCGGGGAGGGTCCATCGGCGAACGGCTTGTCCTCGGATGCCCCGCGGCTATCTAGGGCGACTTTCATCGGAGTCTGTCATGGATCACAGCAACGAGCGCGAGCGCGCGCGGATCGCCAACCTGCTGCGGCTCGACGCGATCAATCAGCCGCCCAACGCGATGCTCAACGAACTCGCCGAGGTCGCGGCACTGGCGCTCGATTGCCCGATCGCGATCATCAGCCTGGTTGCGAAAGACCGCATCTGGCTCAAGGCATCGCCGGGGATCGACGGCCTCGACCAGCTCGCCCGCGACGAGGGGCTGTGCGGGTCGGCGGTGATGCAGGACGACCCCTGGGTGATCGAGAATGCCGCGGTCGACGTGCGCGCGCTCGCCAATCCGCTGGTCGCCGGCGACTTCGGCCTACGCTTCTACGCCGGTGTGCCGCTCAAGGGGTCGGACGGGCATAATCTGGGCATGCTCGCCGCGATCGACGCCAAGCCGCGGACGGTGAGCGAGCGTGAACTGCAGATCCTGAAAAAGCTGGCCGAGGTCGTGGTCCACCTGATCGAGGGGCGGCTGGAGGAACGATTGCTGGTTCCGATCACATCGGACGCGTGACTTGTTCGAGCATCAACGCGCCCTTGTGCGTCAGCAACGCACCGCGCGCAACCGGCTCGTCGCCCACCCCGATCAGCAGCGCCTCGATCGCGATCAGTCCTTCGTCGATCAGCGCGCGGATCGCCTGCACGAACAGGCGATGCTCGCCGGGCGTGGTCGGGTCGAGCGTCGACGGCGCGAGGTCGATCGCCCGCGGCCACTCGTTGTGCAGGACCTGCAACACCGCGCCCGTGATCGCAGTCTGGCGCAGCGTGTCGAGGAGCGGGATGCCGGTCATGCCGCATCCCTAGTGATAGGAACGCGTGTAAAAAAGTGTGAACATCGGCCGCATTTTGTCGCGTTGCCGTAACGTCACCACCGCTGGTCACGCGCTTAATCTAGGCGTCGTCACGTGGCCCGCGATCGTCGGATATCCGGCGCGGATCGATCAACCGCCCGTCGGGTGCGGCGGTGTAATTGACCTGCATCGGATAGGCGATCGTCAGCCCTTCCTCGTTGCAGCGCTTGAGGATGGCGATGCCGGTGCGGTGACGGCCGTTAAAACTCTCGGTGAAATCGGCCGAAGGGCTGTCGAACTGCACGTCGAAGTCGAGGCTCGACGTACCGAATTGAAAGAAGCCGCAGCGGACATAGGTCATGCCGCACGCCTCGATCACTTCCTTCATCGTGTCGGGGAAGCGTTCGAGCTGGTCGGTCGGCGTTTCATAGGCGAGGCCGATGATGAACTTGCTGCGGCGGCGTTCGCGCACCGTGTTGTTCTGGATTTCCTTGTCCAGCAGGTTCTTGTTGGAGATGACGCGCAACTCGCCGTCGATCCCGCGGATGCGCGTCGACTTGAGCCCGATCTCCTCCACGGTGCCCGAGGTGCTGTCATAGGTGACGGCGTCGCCACGGCGGAACGGCCGGTCGAAGATGATCGCGAGCGCGGCGAACAGATCGGCGAAGATGCCCTGCGCCGCCAGACCGATCGCGATGCCGCCGACGCCCAGACCCGCGACCAGCCCGGTTACGTTGACGCCCAGGTTATCGAGCACGACGACGAAGGCGATGGCGAACACCGCGAAGCTGACCAGCAGACGGATCAGCCCCAACGCACTGCCCAGCGCCTCGCCGCCCAGCCGTTCGTTGCGCGTGCGGTGCTCGATTGCGCCCAGGATCAGCTCGCGCGCCCAGATCGCGGCCTGGAACACCGCAGCGACCGTGAACAGGAAGGTAACGGTCGAAGACACGTCGACCGGCGCGCCCGCGTAACCAACGACCAGCTTCGCCGACAGCAGCACGATGAAGAAGCCGTGCGTCCGCTCCACCGCGCGGCCGAGCACCGCCGACCAGCCCTTGCCGGTGCGGCTGCGCGCGACCAGTCGGGGGCCGAGCCCGCGCAGCCAGAACAAGGCGGCGGCGATCGCCACGCCCGCGCCGATGCCGATCAGGATCTGCAACCAATGCGTGCGCAGCCATAGGGCGCTGGAGGCGAGCAGACCCTCGACCTGATCCTGCACCTGCGCGGTGTCGATATGCGGTTTGCGCGCGGCGGCCGCGGCCGCAGTGTTGTTGGTGGTCATCTATTCTCTATCGTTCGCGCCGAACAGGTCAGGCGGCCGCCGCCGCCTCGACCTCCGCGCTCAGGAATGCGATCAGCCCGCGCTCGGCGCGCGTCAGGTAAGGCGTCGCGCGCGGCAGCTTGAGCTGTTCGCGAAAGGCGAGTTGCGCGGCCTTGCTCTTGCCCAGCTCGATCAGATCGGGGTGGACGTAGGATTTGCGCGCGATCGACGGCGTGTTGCCGAGCCGCTCGACCACCGGCTCCAGCATCGTCTTGAGCGTGATCGGCTCCTCAGCCTCGGCCAGCGTCTCGAACGCGACGACGCTCGCACCCCAGGTGCGGAAATGCTTGGCGCTGAAATCCTCGCCCATCGCTTCCTTGATGTAAGCATTCACGTCGGACGAGCTGATCGGGCGCGGCTCGCCGTCGGCGTCGACGTACTGGAACAACTTCTGCCCCGGCAGATCCTGGCACCGCTTGACGAACTGCGCGAGGCTGCGATCGGTGATCGTCAGCATTCGCTCCTTGCCCGATTTCGCGCGATATTTGAGCTTCAGCGTCTTGCCCGCGATCTTCGCGTGACGATCGCGCAGCGTGGTCAGCCCGAAACTCTTGTTGGTCTTGGCGTAGGTTTCGTTGCCGATGCGCAGATTGTGCGTGTCGAGCAGCTTCACCACCGCGGCGAGCGTACGGTCCTTGTCGTGGCGGCGGTGCGCTAAGTCCTCTTCGACCTGCCGGCGCAGCTTAGGTAGTGCGAGGCCGAAGCTGACGCACTTGGAGTATTTCGCCGCTTCCTGCGCGGCGCGGAACTCGGTGTGATAGCGATATTGCTTGCGGCCCTTCTCATCCCAGCCGACCGCCTGAACGTGGCCGAATGGGTCGAGGCAGAACCAGGCGTTGACGTAGGCGGGCGGCAGGCCGATCGCGTTCAGCCGGTCGATCTCGTCGCGGTCGGTGACGCGCTCGCCATCGGGCGTCCAGTAGCTCCACTTGCCGCCGCGCGTCTTCTTCCGCGTGATGCCGGGCTCGCTGTCGTCGCAATAGTTGATCGTCGCCGTCACGCTCGCCGTCACCTCCTCATCGCCTTTGCAAATGCGTGCGTGCCGGCTTCGTTCCCGGAACGAGCATGCGGGGGCGGGGGTTCAGGCAGACCCCTTTTACGGAGTTTCCGACATGGCCGACCTATCCAACCTGCGCGTGCTGATGCTTGCCACCGACGGTTTCGAGGAAGCCGAATTGTTCGAACCGCGCCAGGCGCTGCTCGACGCCGGCGTCCAGGTGACGCTCGCCTCGATCAAGACCGACGAGATCCAGGGCGTCGTCAACGACAGCGAGAAGGGCAAGACGATCACCCCCGACACGACGCTTGACGCGGTCGACACGGAGGAGTTCGACGCGCTGGTGCTGCCGGGCGGCGTCGGCAACCCTGACAAAATGCGCCTGCAGGAACGCGCAGTCGAGATCGTCGAGGAGTTCATGGACGACGACAAGATCGTCGCCGCGATCTGCCATGCGCCGTGGCTGCTGGTCGAGGCCGACGTGGTCGATGGGCGCACCGTGACGAGCTGGCCGTCGGTACGCACCGACCTGGAGAATGCGGGCGCCGACGTGGTCGACGAGGAAGTGGTGGTCGACGACAACCTCATCACCAGCCGCAAGCCCGACGACATCCCCGCGTTTAACAAGGCGATCATCGCGGCGCTGACGCAGGTCGCGGCGGGCGACAACGCCTGATCCACCAACCGTCACCCCGGACTTGATCCGGGGTGACGAAGCTAGGCGACCGCCGCTCGGGCCTCGCGTGCCGGGCGGCGGCGCTGCAACAGCACGAACGCCGCCTCCTTGCGCAGCCGCGCCAAATAGGTGTCGAGGCCGATCTGAGCGCCGAGCACGAAGTATAGGTAGCTCTGGAACGCGATGCCGACGAATGCGCCGCCGAGCAGGTAGATGAGTTGCGCGTGCTGCAATGCCTCCGCTAGTCGCCCGGCCCACGCCTGTCCGGTGCCGTCACCGTCACCGCCACCGCCACCGCCACCAACGTCCTCGTCCTTGATATAGCGTCGCCGCACCACCTCCATGCGGACGAGTCCGATCAGGTTGATCAGCATCCACAACGCGAACCCGGGATAGCCCTGCTCGCCCAGCATCTCGAAATAGCTCGAATGATAGGCGCGACTCTTGTCGACCGTCAGGCCGCGTTTCACCGTGGTGCCCGCGCCCGACCCTTCGACGCTGACGGTGTCGTAGCGGATCTGGTTCTGGCGATACGCGTCGAACCCGCCGCCAAACGGGTGCGTCTTGGCGTAATCCCACGTCCACTGCCACACCGCGATTCGCGTCGAGGCCGATTCGTCGGCCTGATAGGTCTTGATCGTCCCCATTCGCTCGCTGAACGCGGAAGGGAGGAACGGCACCGCGACCAGCCCGGCGAGCGCCAGCGCGCCCAGGTACAGCATCCGCCGCTTGACCGTCCGCAGCATCAGCACCGCGAGCAGGCCGATGCACAGCAACCCCGTGCGCGCCGAGGTGCCGACCGGGATCAGCAGGCAGGAGAAGGTCAGCGCATAGGCGAACAACCGCACGCGGGCGTCGGGCACGAACAAGGTGCCGTCGCGCGCCAGCCACAGAATGATCGGGATCAGCGAGATCGACACCGCCGAGATGATCGACCCTTCGTACAGCCCCGAATTGTTCGCGACCATCAGGTTGAGCTCGCCATATCCGCCGCCCGAGGCGAGCGTCTTGATCCCGCCGACGATGATGATCGAGGCCGCGGACAGCACCACGAACAGCAGCAGCGACTCAATCCTGAGCCGCGTGCGCAAGGTGAGCGGCAGAAAGGCGGCGAACGCCAGGTTCTTCCACACCCATTCCCATTTATCGAGCGCTTCCACCGGGAAATCGGCCGCTCTGGTGGTGGCGTAGCAATAGGCGAGCAGGATCACGAACATGGCCTGGCGCGGCGCGAAGCGGCTGTCCGTCTTGTCGTCGGCGATGGCCCAGCCGAGCACCGCCAGCACCACCGCGATAAGGCTGATCGGCACGCTGTTGAGCATGTAATAGGTCAGCCGCTGCGGCGAGATGATGTCGATGTAGATATACGCCAGCACGAACAGGAACGGGCGGCGAAACCCCGTGCCCCATAATGCCAGCAGGAAGCCGATGAACGCGAGGTCACGCACGACGGCGGCGGCGCTCCATCGCATCCGGCGCCTTCGCCTCGCGGTCGAGATCGGGACGACGCAGCAGCATGAACGCGGCGAGCATCATCAGCCCGTGCGCCAGCCCGAGCGCGAAATTGTCGATCATCGCCGCACCGTCCTCATGCGCTCGGCGATACGCGCACGCGGTTGACGCGGCGTTAAACCTGTCGGGTGCAGATGGTCGTCATGCGCATCCTCCACGTCCTCGATCACGGTTTGCCGCTGCAGAGCGGCTACACCTTTCGCACGCGCGCGATCCTCCACGCGCAGATGGCGCGCGGGTGGCAGGTCGCGGCGGTGACCGGCGCGCGGCAGGGCGCGACTGCGTTGGCCGAAGAGACTGTGGACGGGATCGACTTCTTTCGCACCACGCCGCCGCGCAAGCTACCGGCCCCCCTGGGGGAGCTGCGCGAGATCGCCGCACTAGGGAGCCAAATCGACACGGTGGCGACACGCTTTCGCCCCGACGTGATCCACGCGCACTCGCCGGTGCTGGGCGGGCTCGCCGCGCTGGGCGTGGCACGCCGCCGACGCCTGCCGTTGTTGTACGAGATCCGCGCTTTCTGGGAGGATGCCGCGGTCGGCAACGGGACGGGCACCGAGGGCAGTGCCCGCTACCGCGCCACCGCCGCACTGGAGACGTGGCTGTGCCGCCGCGCCGATGCAGTGGCGGTAATCTGCGAAGGCTTGCGCGGCGACCTGATCGCGCGCGGCATTGCACCGGCCAAGATCATTGTCTCGCCCAACGGCGTCGACCTGGGCTTGTTCGGCACGCCGCCCGAGCGCGACTCGGGTCTGGCCACCGAACTGGGGCTGGGAGACGAGGTGATCGGCTTCATCGGCAGCTTCTACGATTACGAAGGGCTGGACGACCTGATCGCGGCGATGCCCGCGCTGGTCGCGGCGCGGCCGCGTGCGCAATTGCTGCTGGTCGGCGGCGGGCCGATGGAAGCGGCCTTGCGCGCGCAGGCGGCGGCATCGCCGGTGTCGACCGCGATCCGCTTCATCGGTCGCGTGCCGCATGCCGAGGTGGAGCGTTACTACGGGCTGGTCGACGTGCTCGCTTACCCGCGCAAGCACATGCGGCTGACCGATCTCGTCACGCCCTTGAAGCCGCTGGAGGCGATGGCGCAGGAACGGATCGTCGCCGCCTCCGACGTCGGCGGCCACCGCGAGCTGATCCGCGACGGCGACACCGGGACCTTGTTCCGCGCCGACGATCCGGCGGCGATCGCCGCGGCGCTGGCCGGGTTGCTCGCCGATCGTAGCGAATGGCCCGCTAGGCGCCGGCGCGCGCGCGCCTTCGTCGAGGCCGAGCGTAACTGGTCGTCAAATATTGCGCGCTACGAACCCGTTTACCAAACACTCGCGCACGCGCGGCAGGACGGAACATGGCAGCCACATTCTCCCTTGAACGCGTGAGGCATCACATCATCCCGGCGGTCGCGAGCCTGGTCGGGCTGGGCGTCGCGATCGGCATCGTGACGGTGCCGAGCGACGTGCTCAACGCCGCGGTCGACCGCGGGGGTTTCGCGACGGTCCTGCCCGCCGCCGCGTCGCCGATCGGCGCGACCGGGCGGACGCTGATCGCGCTGCTCGCGGGGCTGTTGATCGCTGCGTGCGGGTTCGCGCCGCAGTTGAAGGCGATGCTGGTCGAGCGGGTGGACGCCTTCGCGCGTCGCCCGCGCGCCGCCGCGCCGGGCGAGGAGGACGCGCCCATCGTTCGCCGCGCCGACGCGCACCCCGACGCGCCGCCGCGCCGTCCGATCCGCGCGGCGAGCGACCTGGGCGATCCGCTGCCGATCTTCGGTGAGGAGGATCGCCGCTCCGCACCGCTGCCGCCGCCGCTGGAACGATCGCTGCCCGACGACCTCGACCGTCCGCTCGCCGACTTCGATCCCGCCGCGGTGCCGCTGCGCCCGATGGCGCCGCCTGAGCCGGTCGCGCCGCTGGCCTGGAGCGCCGAGCCGTCGCCCGCGGTGGCCGCTGTCGTACCGCCTGTTGCTGAATCGGTGGTTTCGCCCGCTGCGCCACGCTTTGCCTGGCTCGCGCCGGAAGAGGTCGACGAACCGATGATCGTCCAAGCGACTTCGGTCGAGGATCGACCGCGCCCGATCATCGTCCCAACCGCCGAAGCCGAACCGACCGAGGCCGCACGCGTCCCGACGTTCGCGCAACCGGAGTCACGCCCGGCCGAGCCGCCGATGCCGCACCAGGTCGCAGCCGACGAGGTTGCAACGGCGCATGAGCCTCTGCCGACCCGAGCCGAAGCGGATGCGATCGAACCGCCGGTTCCGCCATTCAAATCCGCCGCGGCCGAGCCTCTGCTACCTCCCCAGCCACTAACCCGGCACGCCGAGTCGTTCCCCGCCGAGGCGCGCCCCGCCGTGCCGCTCCAAAATGCGGCCACCACCACGCCCCGCGCGGTAAAGCCGCCTGCACCCGAGCCTATCGAGGACGAGTCGATCGCCGGTCTGCTCGCCCGGCTGGAGCGCGGCGCGGCGCAGCGCCGCATCGTCGCCACGCCCCCGGCCTCACCGGCTTCCGCACCACCGCCCGTCGCCAGCGCGCCGGCCACCCCGCCGCCGGCGCCCGACGCCGGGCCGGTGTCGCTCGACGAGACGTTGCAGCGGCTGCGCCGACTCGCCGCGAACTGATCACGCCAGCGCGACCGTCACGCCCTCCAGCCGGAAACGCGCGTTCGCTCCCGCATGGTCGCGCGCGCCGATGCGCAGCTCCGCCGCCATGTGGCCGGGCACCGACAATTCCGCCTCCGCCAGCGCGGAAAGCCACGCGTCGAGCGCGTCGCCGCGCGCGCCGCTCGCTTCCACCACGTGGCGCTGCCCGTTGAAGGTCGCCGAGCGCCACTCGCGCGCGGCGTGGCTCGCGATCGTGATCGGCGCACCTGCGCGCCTGGCCGAGGCGCACAGCGCGCGCTCGAAGCGTTCCACCGCGCGCATCAGCGTTGCTCCAGCATCGCGGACACGCGCGCGCAGATGCTCGGCCCCGGCACGCGCCCACGACGCAGGTCGTGGACCAGCCGGGGGTCGCGCACCGCCAGCCGCCCGAACTTGGTCTCAGGCATGCCGGTGTGGCGTAGATATCGGTCGATGTCGGTCAGCAAGGTCATTCGGCGCACTCCCACAAATCCATGTTCCCGCGAACATGTTCACGGTCTGTTCCGCATTTTCCAACTTGTCTAGGAAATTTCCTGCGCTACCCCGCTGGAATGATCGAGACACCCCGCGACGCGCTCGCTCGCCTGGCGCAGGCGCGCGGCACCAGCCTGTCGGCCTTGTCGCGGATGCTGGGGCGCAACGTCGCCTATCTTCACCAATATGTCCGCCGTGGCACCCCGCGCGACCTGCCCGAGCGCGAGCGGCGCGTGCTGGCGGCGTTCTTCGACGTGGCGGAATACGTGCTCGGCGGGCCGCCCGCCGACGCGCCGGCGCTGCTGCGCGTGCCCTATCTCGCGCTCGCGGCCTCGGCCGGGCCGGGCGCGGAGGCGGCGGGGGAGCGCGTTTTGCGCTTCGAAGCGTTCGCGCCCGAGATGCTGCGTGCGGCGGGCATAGCGGCGGCGCAGGCGTCGATCATCGACGTGCGCGGCGACTCGATGGCGCCGGGCATCCGTGATGGTGACCGCGTGTTGGTCGACGGCAGCGCGCGCGTCGTGCCGCCGGGCGGCGACCTGTTCGTGCTCCGCGTCGACGACCTCCTGTCGCTCAAGCGCGTACACCGTCGCGGCACGACCCTGGTGATCGAGAGCGACAATCCGGCCTATCCGATCGCCGAGCGCCCGGCGCGCGACGTGGCGGTGATCGGTCGCGCGCGGCTGTTGCTACGCGACCTCTGAGCCGCCCGTTAGACGGCTCTTAAAACATCGTCCGCGCGATCACTCCCCGCGACGTCGCCGGTCGATCAGCCACACCGCCAGCGCGATGCCTGCGCCGATCGCCAGCCCACCCAGGAAACCGAGTGACGGCTGACGCAGCACGAGCCCGATCACCGTCCCACCCAGCGCACCCGCGGCGATAAAGAAACCGCCCGCGGCGGAGGATCTGGTCGGCTGGCTCATGCCCGCGCTGTGCCACGTCGCCCCGGCCGACGCCAGCGTGACCAGTTCCGCTAGGGGTGAGGCCGGCACTACCGAGTCCAACACCGAGCATGGGCAGCCGCAGCACAATCACCTCTAACGCGACTTAACCCAGCCCGATCAGCTCTCAGCACGACCGAGCGCAGCACTCCGCCTCCCCCACATGCAGCGCGATCAAATCCGGCGCGACCAAGCCCAGATCGAGCATGCCTAGAGCGCTTAAGCCTTCGCGCGATCAGGCCTTCGCACAATCAGGCTCCTGCACGACGGTGCCTCAGCGCGACCAGTCGTGGTCGGTCCACGCCGGTGCACGCGCATTGCCCCTGTTGCCGCGCAGTTCCGCGAGCTAAGCCGCGACACATGGGTCCGCGTGTGGGGCGCCGCCGCACGCTGCTGTGCGCCGCCGGGGGAATTTTGGGACTGACCGCCGCCGCGAACGCGCAGCGAGCGCCCACGCCGGTCGCGTCCACGCCGGTCGCGTCCACGCCGGTTGCATCCACGCCGGTCCCGTCCGCGCCCCAGGCGATCCCCGCCGCCATGCCGCAATCGGGCGATCCAATCGACCTCGATCCGGCCGCGCCGCTCGCTGCCATGCCCGACATCGGCGTCGATTGGCCCGACCTCTCGGCCGCGCCCGCCACGCCCGCGACGCAGCGCGCCGACGTCGACGCGTTGACCCGCTACGATTACCGCGTCGAGGGGATCGACGGCGTCGCCTCCGCGCTGCTGCGCCAGCGCTTCGAGGAATTGTCGACGCTCGCCGCCAACCACGGCAAGGATGCCAATGCCGCGCAGCTCGACCGCCGCGCGCGCGAGGACGCCGACCTGCTCGTCACGCTGCTGAAGGGCGAGGGTTATTACGACGCTGCCGTCACCACCGCAGTGACCCGCGCTGACGGTGCCGGGGGCGGGGCCGGGGGCCGGCGCCCGGTGATCGTCCTCCAGGCAACGCCCGGCCCCTTGTACCGTTTCGCCGGCGTGACGCTCAACGGCGTCGCCGCCGCCGGCGACAAGGCCGTCGCGCTGGAACGAGCTTTCCCGGTCGCCAACGACGATCCCGTCAACGCCGATCAGGTCGCCGCCGCCGAGGCTGGCCTGCGTACCGCGGTCGGCGAACAAGGCTTCCCCTTCGCCAAGGTGGGCGAGCCGGAGATCGTGGTCGACCACGCGACGCGCACCGCGACGCTCGCGCTCGACCTGTCGACCGGCAGCGCGCGCCGATTCGGCCGGATTACCGCCAACCCGAACAATCGCGTGTTCGATGCCGCGCACGTGCAGGAGATCGCACGCTTTTCGCCCGGCGACCCGTACACCACCTCGGGCGTCGACGACCTGCGCCGCGCGCTGATCCAGACCGGGCTCGTGTCCACCGCGCAGGTCACGCCGGTGTCTGGTGCCACGCCCGACACGGTCGACCTCGCGGTGCGGCTGGAGCGCGCGCCCCCGCGCACCGTCGCGGCCGAGCTCGGCTACGGCACCGGCGAGGGCGCGCGATCCGAGGTGAGCTGGACCCACCGCAACCTGTTCCCGCCCGAGGGCGCACTCACCTTGCGCGGCGTGCTCGGCACGCGCGAGCAGCTCGGCGCGGTCGTGTTCCGCCGCAACAACTTCCGCGAGCGCGATCAGGTGCTGACCGGCCAATTCTCGATCGCGCACCTGCGCCGCGACGCGTTCGAGGCCAACACCCTGTCGCTCAGCGGCTCGCTCGAGCGGCAGACCAACATCTTTTTTCAAAAGACCTGGACCTGGTCGCTCGGCGCCGAACTGGTGGCGACCGACGAGCGCGACGTGATCGCCGCGACGGGTGAGCCGCGCCGCCGCACCTTTTTCATCGGCGCGCTGCCGACGAGCTTGGGGTACGACGGGTCGGACGACCTGCTCAACCCGTCGCGCGGCTTCCGCCTCGCCGGCCGGTTCAGCCCGGAGGCGAGCCTGCAAGGCAGCGTGTTCGGATATGCCCGCGCGCAAATCGACACCAGCGGCTACCTGCCGACGGCGCGCGGCGTGACGCTGGCGGGGCGGGTGCGCGTCGGCACGATCCTGGGTGCGCCGCGCGATCAGATCGCGCCGTCCCGCCGCTTCTACGCCGGCGGCGGCGCGTCGGTGCGCGGCTACGGTTTCCAGGCGATCGGCCCGCGCGACGTCAACAACGACCCGATCGGCGGGCGCAGCCTCGCCGAATTCTCGATCGAGGCGCGGATCAAGGCGTTCGGCAATTTCGGCGTGGTGCCGTTCTTCGACGGCGGCAACATCTACACCAACGGCACGCCCGATTTCAGCGAGTTGCAATACGGTGCCGGCGTCGGCGTGCGTTATTACTCCAACTTCGGCCCGATCCGACTGGACGTCGGCACACCGCTCAACCCGCAACCGGGCGACAGCCGCATCGCGGTCTATGTCTCGCTGGGGCAGGCATTTTGAAGCGCGGTTTACGCTGGTTCGCGGTCGCGCTGACCGGACTTGCCGCATTGGTTGCGATCGTCGCGATGGTGCTCGACAGCGACGTCGGACACCGCTTCGTCGCCGACCGCATCAACGCGCTGGAGCCCGCGAATGGTTTGCGCTTCCACGTCGGCGGCATCGATGGCTCGCTCTACCGGCAGGCCGAGCTGATCGACGTCCGCTTGAGCGACCCCGACGGCCTCGTCCTCGCCGTGCCGCGCGCGCGGCTCGACTGGAACCCGTTTGCCTGGGTCTCGAACCGGCTCGACATCACCGCGCTCGACATTCCGCAAGCGACGCTCGCCAAGCTGCCGCGTACGATCGACACGGGCAAGCAGGCGCCGATCCTACCCAACTTCGACATCGCAATCGGGCGCTTGCGCGTGTCGCGCCTCATCGTCGGCCCGCGCGTCACCGGCCGGCCGCGCGAAGGGCGATTGCAGGGCAAAGCGGACATCCGCTCGGGCCATGCCGCGGTCGACCTGTCGGCGCTGATCGAGGGCAGCGATGCGGTGTCCGCGCGGATCGACGCAGTGCCCGATGCCGGGCGCTTCGACCTCGATGTGCGCGCGCGCGGCGCCGCGACCGGCGTGCTGGCGCAACTGACCGGGCTCAAGCGCGCGCTCTCGCTCGACGTCGACGGCGTGGGCGACTGGCGGCACTGGCGCGGCACCGCGCGCGGGCAGGCGGGCGGCGCGCGCGTGCTCGACCTGTCGCTCGGCAACGACGCCGGGCGCTACACCCTGACCGGCAGCGTGACACCCGGCAGCATCACGCGCGGCAAGCTTCAGGCGCTCACCAGTCCGCGCGTCGCGGTCAACGGCACCGCGACGTTCGCCAACCGCCGTCTCGACGGCACGCTGTCGCTCCGCTCAGCGGCGCTCGCCGCCGAGGCGACCGGCGTGGTCGACCTCGCGCGCGCCGGCCTCGACAACGTACGCCTGCGCGCGCGCCTGCTCCGGCCCGAGGCGCTGTTCCGCAACATGCGCGCCACCGACATGGAGCTGCGCGCGATCCTCGACGGGCCGTTCCGCGCCTTCGCGTTCGATTACCGCATCACCGCGCGGCGCTTCGCGTTCAACCAGACCGGGTTCGAGCAGGCGCGCGCCGCCGGGCGCGACCGCTGGTCGAAGGCGCCGATCGCGCTGCCGGTGCGCTTCACCGCGGCGCAGGTGACCGGCGTCGGCCAGGTCGCGGGCGGTATCCTGCGCAACCTCGTCGTCGACGGCATTCTGCGCGTCACCTCCAGGCTGGTGACCGGCGACGACCTGCGCGTCCGCTCGGACAAGCTGACCGGGCGGATCAACCTGCAACTCGATCTGCGCGACGGTCAGTTCGACGTCGGCGTCAACGGCGCGCTCGGCCGCCTGCTGATCCCGGGGCTGGGCGTGGTGGACGTCGAGTCGCGATTGAGCGTGGTGCCCGGACCCGGTGGCCGCGGCACCCGCGTCGTTGGGCGCGGCAGCGCGCAGATGGTCAGGCTCGACAACGCGTTCTTCCGCAACCTGGCCGGCGGACTGCCGCACGTCGAGACGCAGCTAGAACGCACCCCCGACGGCGTGCTCCACTTTACC
Source organism: Sphingomonas hominis (assembly GCF_013328205.1). GTDB lineage: Bacteria > Pseudomonadota > Alphaproteobacteria > Sphingomonadales > Sphingomonadaceae > Sphingomonas > Sphingomonas hominis. Next base: position 334,169 of record NZ_JABULH010000002.1, read on the forward strand.
AACCTCGTCCTCACCGCGCCGTCGATCCGGCTTGCGGGCAGCGGGTACCGGCGCCGCGACGGCAGTTTCCATTTCGAGGGCGCGGGGCGGCAGGCGAGCTACGGCGCGCTGACGCTGGTGCTCGACGACCAGATCGAGCGGCCCACGATAGACTTGGTGTTCCAGCGCCCGAACGCCGCGCTCGGGCTCACGGGCGTCCGGGCGCACCTCGATCCCACGCCGACCGGCTTCGCCTTCACCGCCGCGGGCGGCTCGCGGCTGGGGCCGTTCACGACCGAAGGACAGATATTACTTCCCAAAGGCGGCACCGCGCGGATCGCGGTGGCGCGGATCGACGTCAGCGGCACGCGCGCGAGCGGCGCGCTCGACATCGTGCCCGGCGGCTTCGTCGGGCGGATGACGGTCGCGGGCGGCGGTATATCGGGCACGCTCGACTTCGCACCGCAGGGAACGGTCCAGCGGATCGCGGGCGCGCTCGACGCGCGCAGCGCGAGACTCGGCACCGTGTCGGTCAGGCAGGGGCATCTCGACTTCACCACGCTGCTCGATCCCGCGGCCACGCGGATCGAGGCGACCGCCACCGGCACCGGGCTCCGCCGCGGCTCGCTCGGTATCGCGCGCTTCGCCGGCAGCGCGCGGCTGAACGGCAACACGGGTGAGATCCGCGCCTCGGTCGCGGGCTCGCGCGGCGCGGGGTTCCAGATACAGACGGTGACGCAGATCACCCCCGACGGTTACGCGATCCAGGCGCAGGGCAAGGTCGGCAACCAGCCGATCCGACTCGATACGCCGGCACGGTTGCAACAAGAGGGCGACGCCTGGCTGCTCGCGCCCACCGCGCTGTCGTTCGCGGGCGGCCGCGCGCAGGTCTCGGGCCGCTTCGGCAGCCGCGACACCGCGCTCGACCTGAACGTCGAGACGATGCCGCTATCGGTGCTCGACATCGGCTACGCCGGGCTCGGGCTCGGCGGCAATGCCTCGGGCACGCTCCATTACGCCGCGGGGGGGGACGAGGCGCCGACCGGCCGCGTCAACATGACCGTGCGCGGGCTGACGCGCTCGGGGCTGCTGCAATCCTCGACTCCGATCGACCTCGGGATCGCGGGCGTGCTGACCGCCGACAAGGCAGGGGTGCGCGCGGTGATGGCGTCGGGCGGGCGCACGATCGGGCGCGCGCAGGCACTGCTCCGCCCGCTGGGGCAAGGCGACGCGGTCGAACGGCTGATCGGTGCCGGGCTGTTCGCGCAAGTGCGCTACGCCGGGCCGGCCGACACCTTGTGGCGGCTGACGCGGGTCGAGCTGTTCGATCTCGCCGGCCCCGTGTCGATCGCCGCCGACGTGTCGGGCAGCGTGCGCGCACCCCAGATCAGGGGACAGGTCCGCGCGACCGGTGCGCGCATCAGCAGCGCGACCACCGGCACCGCGCTCACCAACGTGCAGGCGGCGGGACGGTTCGCCGGATCACAGCTCGCGATCCAGAGCTTCACCGCCGACGCGGGCCGCGGCGGCACGGTGACGGGCACTGGCCGCTTCGATTTCGCGGGCGCGCAGGGCGTCGCGCTCGATCTTCGGATGCAGGCGAACCGCGCGGTGCTGATCGACCGCGACGATATCGGCGCGACGGTGACCGGGCCGCTCGTCTTCACCTCGAACGGCGCAGGGGGTCGAATTGCGGGCGACGTGCGGCTCGACGCCAGCCGCTACCGGCTGGGACAGGCGACCGTGGCGAGTGCGCTGCCACGCTTGAACGTGCGCGAGATCAACCTGCCTGGCGGCACCGGCGACGACGATGTCGCAGCGCCGTCGCCCTGGACGCTGGCGGTGCACGCGCGTGCGAAGGGCGGGTTGATGGTCAGCGGGCTCGGCCTGTCGTCCGAATGGTCGACCGACGTGAACATCGCCGGCACGCCCGACAATCCCGCGATTACCGGCCGCGCCGACCTGATCCGCGGCGATTATGAGTTCGCCGGTCGCGAGTTCGAGCTGGAGCGCGGCGTGCTGCGCTTCGGCGGCGAGGTGCCCGCCAACCCCGCGCTTGATATCGAGGCCGATGCCGATACGACCGGGCTCAACGCCTCGATCCGCGTGACCGGCGTCGCGCAGAAGCCGGAGATCACGTTCAGCAGCACGCCCGCGCTGCCGCAGGACGAACTACTCTCGCGGTTGCTGTTCGGCACCTCGATCACCAACCTGTCCGCGCCCGAAGCATTGCAGCTCGCCGCCGCAGTCGCCGCGCTCCAGGACGGCGGCAACGGCATCAACCCGATCAACGCGGTGCGCCGCGCCGCCGGGCTCGACCGGCTCCGCATCCTCCCCGCTGACCCGCAGACCGGGCAGGGCACCTCGATCGCGGCGGGCAAGTACGTGACGCGCCGCGTCTATGCTGAGATCATCACCGACGGTCAGGGCTATTCCGCGACCCGCGTCGAGTTTCAGGTGACGCGCTGGCTGTCGCTGCTGTCCTCGATCTCGACGCTCGCCCGGCAGAGCGGCAACGTGCGCGTGTCGAAGGATTATTGAGGGAGGGGCGCAGGAGAGAGGCCCTGCTCCCAATCCCGTCACCCCGAACTTGATCCGGGGCCCCGCTTCTAGACGTCGCACCAATCAGCCGAACTGCCGACACTGCGACCCTCCAGCCGCTGTCCTACAAACGACGCATCCGTTACGCGCGCGCTCGGCTACGCGCCGCGCTCTTTCACATCGCCATCGATCGCCACGCCGACGCCCGCCGCAACGCGCGTCGGTCCCACCCGAGTGCGTGTGCCGACCAGATCGACGCACATTCTCCCGCTAACCCATGACCTGGTTCGGGGTCCCGCTGCTGGGACAGGGTAGGAGAAGGGAGCGGGATCCCGGATCAAGTCCGGGATGACGAACCACTTTGGCTCTTTCGCTAACTATTCGACGCCATCGAAGAAGCGGCCCGCCGGATCAAATCGGGGCAACCGCTGAGAGGGAGCACCACCAAGCAACCCGCCGCGTTGGTGTGACCTTAGCGTGACCTTCCGGCACGATCTGAAGGAGCCCAGGCCAAAACTCACCTCGTCATCCCGGCCTTGAGCCGGGATCCCGCTGCCTTCTCCCACCTCGAAAGCCTGACAAGCGCCGTTGCGAGCAGAGAACAGTCAATCACGCACACCCACGCCTTGGCGTGACCTTCGCGTGACCTTTCGCCCCGCTCACAGCTCGTCGATCATCTCCGACAGCACCTCTAGGCACGACACGCCCAGCCGCTTCGACCGCTCCGCGCTCCAGCCGTATTCGGCGTCGGCGTTCGGATCATGGTCCTTGAACGGCATTTCCAGCGTCACCGACACCGCACCGAACCGCTCGGCGAGCTGGTTGGTCGACATCGACAAATTCGCCTTGCCCGGCGCCGACTTGGCGTAGCCCAGCTCGGTCTGGAAATCGGGGGTATGCGCCGCCAACCGCCGACCGAAGTCGTAGAACTTCTCGCCATGCGCATCGGTCCACGACGGGATGCCCTCGAACCCGGCGATAAAATTGGCCGCGATCGCCTCGTCGCCGTGGACGTCCATCGCGAAGGTCACGCCGGTGCGGTCCATCTCGGCGAGCACGCACAGCACCTCGGGGCTGCGCTCCGCGCTCGGCGCATGCCACTCGCGATTGAGGTTCACCCCCGCCGCGTTGGTGCGCAAATGCCCGCGGCGCGTGCCGTCCGGGTTCATGTTGGGCACGACATGGACGGTCGCCTTGGCCAGCAGCGGCTGCGCGGCGTCGCTGGTCAGCCAGTCGAGCGCACCCTCCATCCACCATTCGGTCATCGATTCGCCCGGATGCTGGCGACCGTAGAGCCACACCTGCTTCTCGCCCGACCCGACGCGGAAATAGTCGATCGCCTGGCCGTCGAGCGTTTGTCCCAGCTCGCGATGCGTGACCCCCGCCCGCGCCGCGATCCGGGCGATCAGATGCGCGTGCATCTCCATCGTATAGGGCGCGAAATAGCCGAACCACGCCAGTTCGCTCTCGCCGCTCCAGTCGAACTCCAGCACGCCGTCGGTGTAGCGCGTGTCGATCATGCGCCAGTGTTCGAGATCGGTCGAGGCACGCGTCTTGTACCCCGGCCAGCCGAACGGATACGCCGATTGCCCCGCGTTCAGGATGCGAAAGGTCGTGCGACCCGTCAGCCCGGCGGCGCGGAAGTAGAACCATTGAAAGAAGTCGGACTGGTGATCGCGCACGATCTCCAGGTCGACATGGGTGTCATGGACGGCGACGACGCGGATGTTGCCGCCATCGAAAGCGGCGTTGATCGATAGGGTCATGCGACGTGGCCTAGTTACTTCACCTCGATCGTGCGACCCGATTCGCCGGGAAAGCCGGTGAACAGCGCGGTTGCGAGCCGCTGCGCGATCGAGGCGGTGTCGGCGCTCGGCGCGCTGGTGTCGGTTAGCGACTGCGCCTGACCCTCCCAGATCGCGTCGGGTCCCTTGCGGATGCGTACCGACAGTTCGGTCACCACACCGTCGCCGCCACCACCGCCGCCGAGCGGAAAGCCCACACCCGCGCCGACCCCGCCACCGCTGCGATAACCGCCGCCGCCCACGCCACCGCCCAGCCCGATCGAGATCGGCGAGCGGCGCTGCGGCAGCGATTGCGGCGCGCGGGTGAAGCCCACCGTTGCGATATATTCGGCACGTGCGCCGGGCGCAGGATTGGTGAAGCCCTGACGCAGCAACTCGGCCTGCACCGCGGCGGCGTAGGTCTTGTACTCGAGGCTGGGCGTCGTCGGCCCGGCGAGCGGTTCAACCGCTACGCTGCCGCGCGCGGTCACCGGATCGTAGTGAAAGCGGGTGGCGGACACGGGAAAGCTGCGCGGCCCGGTCGCGCAGGCGCAAACCAGCAAGGACGTCGTGAGGGCGGCGAGGGGTAGGGCGGCGCGCATGTAACCTTCTCTCCAGGTAGATCGTTTCGCGGTGGTAACGCCTGAACTCCTCGCAGGCTCCCCGACGATCTGTGGCATCGGTGCGACGGTGGGCAAGGCGCGCGCGGTTGACTTGGTGCCCCGCTTTCACTAGGCGGCGCGCTTTCCTGTTTCCACTCGAACACGAGCCCAAAGGCGCACCATGAAGATCCGCAACAGCTTGAAGTCGCTCAAGGACCGCCACCGCGACAACCGCGTGATCCGTCGCCGCGGCCGTACCTACGTCATCAACAAGACCAACCGCCGCTTCAAGGCGCGCCAGGGCTGATTCGCCACTAGCGGTTGATTGCAAGGGCATGCCCGTCACGTCGGTGATCTTCGATGTCGGGCACGTCCTCTACGACTGGGACCCGCGTGTCCTGTACGAGCGCCTGTTCGACGACGAACAGGCGCTCGACGCGTTCCTGCGCGACGTCGCCACGCGCGAGTGGCATTTCCAGCACGACGCCGGGCGTCCTTTCGCGGAAACCTCGGCCGAACTGATCGCGCTCCACCCGCAGCACGAGGATAAGATCCTCGCCTGGGGACCCCGTTTCTCCGAGCAGATCCCCGGACCGATCGCGGACATGCCCGCGATCGTCGAGGAGCTCGACGCGAACGGCGTGCCCTTGTTCGCGATCACCAACTTCTCCGGCGAGTTCTTTGCCCCATTCCGCGCGCGCGAGGCGGCGCTGTTCGACCGCTTCCGCGACATCGTCGTCTCGGGCGACGAGAAGCTGATCAAGCCCGACGCCGCGATCTATCACCTCGCGCTGCGCCGCTTCGGGGTGGCGGCGGACGAGACGATCTTCGTCGACGACAATGAAGCCAACATCGCCGGCGCGCGCGCGGTCGGTATCCGTGCGCATCATTTCCGCGACGCCGCGACGCTGCGTGCCGAGTTGACCGAGCTGGGGCTGCTGCGCTGAGCCAGCCCGCGGGCGCGCCGGGTGCGGGCCACGTGCCACTGCGCCACCTGCTGCTCGGGCTGGCCGTGGTGGTGGTTTGGGGCACCAATTTCGTCGTCATCCGCGTGGCGCTCGACAGTTTGCCGCCGCTTGCGTTCGCCGCACTGCGCTTCACGCTCGCGTTCCTGCCCGCCGCGCTGTTCATCCGCCGCCCGCGCGTGCGTTGGCGCGATCTCGCCGCTTATGGCGTGCTGATCGGCGCGGGGCAGTTCGGGCTGCTGTTCATCGCGATGGACGGGTTGATCTCGCCCGGCCTCGCCAGCCTGGTGGTGCAGAGCCAAGTGTTCTTCACCATCGCACTGGCGATGGCGTTCCACGGTGAACGCGTAAAGTCGGTGCAGGTGATCGCGCTCGTCATGGCGACCGCGGGGATCGGGGTGATTGTCGCGCATGGTGGTGGTGCTGCAACGCCATTCGGGCTCGCGCTCGTCGTCGCGGCGGCGCTCAGTTGGGCGGGCGGTAACCACGTCGCCAAGGCGAGCGGGGTCAGCGACATGCTCGCCTTCGTCGTGTGGTCGAGCATGTTCGCGGTGCCGCCGCTGGTGCTCGCGGCGGTGGCGCTTGAGGGTTGGCAGCCGATCGTGTCGGCGATCGCGCGCGCGACGCCTGCGACCTGGGGTGCGGTGGTGTGGCAGTCGGTCGGCAATTCGCTGTTCGGCTATGCCGCTTGGGGCTGGCTGCTCGCGCGGCATCCGGCGGCGACGATCACGCCGCTCGCCATGCTGGTGCCGGTGTTCGGCATGGGCGCGAGCGCGCTGCTGCTCGGCGAGCCGCTGCCGGCGTGGAAGCTGGGGGCCGGGGCGCTGGTGCTCGGTGGGTTAGCGCTCAACATCCTGTGGCCGCTTCGTGGGCGCATCGCGTGGCGGCGCGGCGCAGGGGCGTGAGCGAGTAAACGCTGCTCGGTCGCGGGCAAAGCGGTACGTGTGAGGTTCGCTATCCCTCCCGTCGGGGAAGGAAACGCTTCGACCTACTCGACTGCCAGTATCTCGATCGCGTCCTCGCGCCCGTTGAACGCGACCAGTTCGCCCGCCTCCGCCCCCAGCAGCGCGCGGGCGAGCGGGGCGGAGAAGGCGATCGTCCCGCCCGCCGGATCGGCCTCGTCGTCGCCGACCAGCGTCACCTCGCGTCGCTTACCCGACAGCGTGAACCTCACCCGATTACCGAACCCGATCGCGCCATCGTCGCGCGCAGGCGTCTTCACTGCGGTCGCGCGGCGCGTGAGCCAGTAACGCAGATCACGGCGCAGTTTCTTGACGGCGTCCGCCTCGGCGGTCGCGGTGATCTCCTGCTCCAATGCGGCGATCCGTTCCTCGATCAGCGCATGCCCTCGCGCCGTGACGAGGTTGGGGCCGGGCGGCAGCGGCAGCTCGAAGGCCGGTTCGAGATGCTCGTCGTCGCTCTCGCGGCGAAATGCGACGCTCATCCGAGCTTGCCGAACTGCGCCTCGTACCCTGCGCGGTCGCCCTGCGCGAGGAAGCGCGCTTGTTCGCGCCAGCGGTCGCGCTCCATCCGGCCTTGGAACGCGCCGAGCTGTGCGTCGAGCTCGGCTGCTTCGGCGTCGTCGAGCCAGGCGAGCTGGTCAACGCTGGTGATGCCGAGCTCGCCCAAGCGGGTCGCAATCTTGGGTCCGAGACCCTTCAACTGGGTGATCGAGCCGCCGGTCGGCTCGGCGCGATCGGAAACAGGCGCGGCAGGTTCCAGTGCCGGTTCGTCAGACGTCGGCACGTCGGCAGCGGCGCTCGCGGGCGAGGCATCGAGCGGCGCGGCGGCGGCGATCGGCTCATCGGCGATCGGCGGCTCGCCCGGTCGGTCGTCGTCGGTGGCGCCACGATCGGACGCGCTCGTGGACGGCCTGGCGGTAGCGGCACCGGCATTGCGGGTCTGCTGGCCTTCGGGCGCGAGCGTCGACGCTGGGCTGGCCGGTGGCGCGTCGGCGAACGATGCATCCGCGATGTCGGCCTCGCGTTCCTCGACGCCGTCATCGCGCAGTTCCTCAATCCGTGCCTGCTCCTCCTTCTCGGCGGCACGGCGCGCGGACTTCAACCGCGCGCCCTTGATCATGCCCAGGATCGTCAGCAGCGCGAGCAGCGCCACCAGCCCGAGCGCGATCAGCACGAGCAGATTGTCCTGCGAGAACGGTATCATTGCGTAATTTCCCATGGGGCGAGAACGTAGAGCGCGCGGGCAGGGTCCTCAAGCCAATCCGCGGATCAGCCCTCGCGCGCGATCTCGCGCCAGCCGATGTCGCGACGGCAGAAACCGGTCGGGAAGTCGATGCGATCAACCGCGGCGTAGGCGGCGGTCTGCGCCGCGCGGACGCTGTCGCCGGTCGCGGTGACCGCGAGCACGCGACCGCCGCTGGCGACGAGATGGCCGTCCTGCATCCGCGTGCCCGCCTGGAACACGCGCGCGCCGTCCGCCTCGGCATCCACGATGCCGTTGATCGCGCCGCCGGTCTCGGGCGTACCGGGGTAACCACGCGCGGCCATGACGACGGTCAGCGCCACCTCGTCGCGGAACTTCGGCGCGGGCAGGTCGGCGAGACGGCCCTCGGCCACCGCGAGCAGCACCTCGACCAGATCGCTATCGAACCGCGCCATCAGCACCTGGCATTCGGGATCGCCGAACCGGACATTATATTCGATCAGCTTGGGGCCGTCGGCGGTCAGCATCAGCCCGGCGTAGAGCACGCCGACGTACGGGCTTCCGGCGGCTGCCAACGCATCGATCGTCGGGCGGACGATCTCGCCCAGCGCGCGCTCCTCGTCCGCGGCCGACAGGCACGCGGCGGGGGAATAGGCACCCATGCCGCCGGTGTTCGCACCCGTATCGCCGTCGCCGACGCGCTTGTGATCCTGTGCCGAGCCGAACGAGGCGCTGCTGGTGCCGTCGCTCAGCACGAACAGGCTGGCTTCCTCGCCCTCCAGGAACTCCTCAATCACCGCCTCGGCAGGACCAGAGGCGAACAGGTCGGCGATCGCCGCCTCGGCCTCGTCGCGCGACATCGCGACGGTCACGCCCTTGCCCGCGGCGAGGCCGTCGGCCTTGATGACGCAGCGGCAGGTGCCATCCGCGTCAAAATCGTCGAGACAGGCGAGCGCGCCATCGCGCGAGGTGACGCGGAAATAGCGTGCGGTGGGGATGCCCACGCGCGCGCACAGATCCTTGGTGAAGCCCTTCGACCCTTCCAGCCGCGCCGCCTCGCGCCCGGGGCCGAACACCGGCACGCCGACCGCGCGGACATTGTCGGCCAGTCCCTCGACCAGCGGTGCCTCCGGGCCGACGACAACGAGGCCAATCTGGTGGCGGCGCACGAAATCGATCACCGCCCGGTGATCGGCCGGGTCGAGCTCGGCGATGGTCGCGTGCTCGGCGATCCCGGGGTTGCCCGGCGCGGCGAAGAGCGTATCGAAGCGGGGCGACTGCGCCAGCCGCCACGCCAGCGCGTGTTCGCGGCCGCCCGACCCGATCAACAGGATATTCATGGCCGATCCCCTTTTCGATACTCCGGCGGCGCGGCTGGTAGCCGAGCCGGTGGCGGGCGACAATGCGATGGCGCTGTCGGTCGGCGAACTGTCGGGCCGGCTGAAGCGGATGGTCGAGAGCGAGTTCGGCCACGTCCGGCTGCGCGGCGAGATCTCGGGCTACAAGCGCGTCGCCTCGGGCCACTCGTATCTGGCGCTGAAGGACGACAGCGCGGTGATCGACGGCGTGATGTGGAAGGGCAACAGCGCGTCGCTCGCCTTCCGCCCGGAGGACGGCGTCGAGGTGATCGCGACCGGTCGGCTGACGACCTATCCGGGGCGCTCGAAATACCAAATCATCATCGAGCGGATGGAGCTGGCCGGCGCGGGCGCGCTGATGGCGTTGCTCGAGCGCAACAAGGCGCGCTTCGACGCCGAGGGGCTGTTCGCCAAGTCGCGCGCGCGCAGGGCGCTGCCGTTCATGCCGCGCGTGATCGGCGTCGTCACCTCGGGCACTGGGGCGGTGATCCGCGACATCCTCCACCGGCTGGAGGACCGCTGCCCGACGCACGTCGTTGTCTGGCCGGTTAAGGTTCAGGGGCAGGGCGCGGCGGAGGAGATCGCCGCGGCGATCCGCGGGTTCGACGCGCTGCCCGCGAGCGATGTTGTGACGTCGGACGTGCGCGGCACGCCTGCCGGGTCGCGGGATGGTGCGCCCACCATCCCGCGACCCGACCTCGTCATCGTCGCGCGCGGCGGCGGGTCGATCGAGGATCTGTGGGCATTCAACGAGGAGCCCGTCGTCCGCGCGGTCGCCGCCTGCGCGATCCCGATCATCTCCGCGGTCGGGCACGAGACCGACACGACCTTGTGCGACCACGCCGCCGATCTGCGCGCGCCGACCCCGACCGCGGCGGCCGAGATCGCGGTGCCGGTGCTCGCCGACCTGCGCTACACGCTCGACGCCATGAGCGCGCGTACCGCGCGCTGCGCCAACCGCCACGTCGAGCGCGGGCGCGAGCGGCTCACCGCGCTGGCGCGGCTGCTGCCCTCGCGCGACCGGCTGCTCGGCCCGCAGCGACAGCGGATGGACGAGGCCGCAACCCGCGCCGACCGCGCGCTCGAACGCCGCGTCGCAGGCGCGCGCGGCACGCTCGACCGCGTGGCAGGCGCAATCCGCCCTGCGACGCTCGACCGCCGGCTGGAGTCCGCACGCCGCAGCCTCAGCGACGTCGGCCGGCTGGTGGAAAGCCTCAACCCCGATCGCATCCTGGAGCGCGGCTATGCCCGCGTAACGACGCGCGACGGCGCGACGATCACCAATGCCGATGCGGCGCGCGACGCCGGCGCGCTGACGCTCCACTTCCGTCACCAGGAGCTCGTCGACGTGACCGTCGCCGGCGCCGTTGAGGAAGCCACGACGCGCCCCCACGTTCGGCGCACGCGCAAACCCGACCAGCCGACATTGCTCTAACGGACCATCAAGCCATGCTCATGTCCAACACCAAGCGTCCCGCCAAGCTCCACTACATGGCCAACGGCTTTCGCGTGCTCAGCACCGGCGACCATGTCCTGTGCGCCGTATCAGGTGCCGCGATTGCACTCGACGACCTGCGTTACTGGGATGTCGCCGAACAACACCCCTTCGCGACCGCCGAACTCGCCAGCGAGGCGATGGCACCACGCTGATGGAGCGTAGCGGGCTCGGCTACGCGCCGATCTTCCACGTCCTTGTTGACCCATTGAGTCAATTGACCCGGTGAACGCGCAGCGCCCGGCCGTGCTGTGGCGTGGCGGTGTAGCTCCCCAGCACGCCGGCCTTGATCGTCACCGTGTCATCTGTCTTCGGCGGAAACAACGGCGTGTCGATTGATTCCCACGTCGACCCGTCCGCCAGCGTCAGCCGCACCAGTCCGCTACGCTGCCCACGTACCGTGGCGATGGTGGAGCTTATCTCGCGCAGCGGCTCGTCTTTTTCCCCGAACACCTTGGCCGACGGTTGCGAAAAGCCGAACAGCGAGCGTTTCGCTTTCTCCACCTGTGCGCGGTCAAGCACTACCACTTCGTTGCGGGTCTGCGCGCCGGCAAGTCTGGCCGCGGCATCATCGTAGCATTTTAAGCGCGCATCATCGCTCTTTACGCTGCGGCAACCATCCAGTGCGGCAAGCAACTGTTTGCTATCCTGCGCGGAAACGATCTGCGGGGCAAACAATGCCGCGATCAGCAACATGGACTTGCGCATATGGACGTCGTCTCCCCAGCACTCGCATCGTCGAGCTCAGCCACCTCTACAATCCATTACACGCGAGAACACAAGGTCAGCTATTATTACGTATCACGTTATCGTGGCCAGAATGTCACAAAGATGCTTCAATCGCCCACATAACGATCAGTATATGTTGCGAGGTGTGACAACTTAGGTACGGTGCCAGCATCGCCGCGATTACAGGTCGGGCGTGATGCGGCCGCCGGGAGGTGGTCATAAAGGGGATCAATTGATGAAGCTTGAGTTTCGCTCACGGCTGTTGACGTCGACGCTGATGGTTGGTGCAGCCGCGTTGTCCACATCGGTGCAGGCGCAAACCGCACCTGCGACGCAGGAAACGCAGCAGGTCTCGCAAGACCCGAACACGCCGCCCCCCGCTGCTGACCCCGGTGGCGACATCATCGTCACGGGTACGTTGATCAGCAACCCGAACATCGTCTCGTCGAGCCCGGTTAACGTGGTTTCCGAGAACGAATTGGCGCTGCGCAACGTCAACAACGTCGAGCAGATGGTCCGCGAACTGCCAGGCGTCGTGCCGGGCATCGGTTCGGCGGTGAACAACGGTACCGGCGGCTTCGCGACGATCAACCTGCGCAACCTGGGTGCGCAGCGCAACCTCGTGCTTCTCGACGGTGATCGCCTGGTTCCCGCATCCAGCGGCGGCACGGTCGACCTGAACAACATTCCGACCGCGCTGATCCAGCGCATCGACCTGCTGACCGGCGGCGCGTCCACCACCTACGGCGCCGATGCGGTATCGGGTGTCGCGAACTTCATCACCAAACGTAACTTCGCCGGTGTGGACGCAAGTGTTACCGAGCAGATCAGCGAGCGCGGTGATGCGAATTACCTGCGTGCCGACGTAACCGTCGGTGCCAATCTCGACGACGGTCGCGGCAACGTGGTGCTGAGCGTCGGCTACCAGGAGGCCGATCCGGTCTACCAGGGGGTGCGTGACGTTTCGGTGTTCGCTATTCCAGGCCTGAGCGGCGTTGCTGCCGGTGCCTCGCCGACCTCGACGCCGACCAGCGTCGACTTCGGCACGGGTCTGTTGCAGTCGAACGTCGCCGGCACTGCGCTGGTGCCGCAGTACGCGAACTTCAACTTCAACCCGTTCAACGTCTTCGCGACGCCGTTCAAGCGCTACAACATCTATGCGCAGGGCAATTACGAGCTGTCGGACTCGGTCGAGGTCTATACCCGCGGCCTGTTTTCCAAGAACACCGTGCAGCAGATCATCGCGCCGTCGGGCATCTTCGGCGAAGCGCTGACGATCCCGGGCAACAACCCGTACCTGCCTGCCGGCATTCGCGATCAAATCTGCGCGGCGAATTTCGCCTCGCAGTCGGCGGCAGCGGCCGGTGCGACCAACGCGACCGTCCGTGCCGCGTTGCTGGCAGACGCGAACAGGTATTCGGGCGCGAACTGCGCCGCACAGACCGGCGCGGTCGGCTTTGCCGCGCCGACGGTGAATGCCGCAGGCGTGGTGACGTCGCCGGGAACGGTCGGCACTGGGCTCGCTCTGCCGGCCGTGTACCGTCGTTCGGTGGAACTCGGGCCGCGTATCTCGACCTATACCACGCAGGTTTTCGACTATAAGGCAGGGCTTCGACTGACGCTCAGCAATCACCTGAAGCTCGACGTATCGGGCGCTTATGGTGAGAACAACATCGACCAGGTGCAGTCGGGCTACGTGCTGCGCAGCCGCGTGCAGCAGGCGCTCAACGCCAACAACACGACCACTTGCGCTGTTACGACCAACAATTGCGTGCCGCTTAACCTGTTCGGTCCTCCGGGCAGCATCTCGGCCGATCAGGCGGCGTTCCTGAACGGATCGAGCTCGATCGTCACCGACACTGCGCTGTCGCAGGCGAAGGCGATCCTGAACGGCGACTTTGGCAGCACGCTGCCGTGGGCCAACGAGCCGATCAGCTTCGCGGCGGGTGCGGAATATCGCAAGTACACCTATCGTCGCCGTCCCGACAATTTCGCGCTCTCGCCGGGTGAGCTCGGTGGCGCCGGCGGTGCGATTCTGCCGTTCGCGGGCAGCTACGACGTGAAGGAAGGCTTCGGCGAAGTCATCGCGCCGCTGGTCGCGGACAAGCCGTTCTTCCGCGCGCTGACGATCGAAGGCGGTGTTCGTTACTCCAAGTACAGCGTCGAGGCTGCCAACAACCCGTCTTTCGACGCTTGGACGTACAAGGGTGGCGCAAGCTGGGAGCCGTTCGAGGAGCTGAAGTTCCGCGGCAATTACCAGCGTGCGGTTCGTGCGCCCAACATCGGCGAATTGTTCGCACCGGTGGTCACCGCGCTCGACAACCAGCAAACCGATCCGTGCGCGGGCACGGCGCCGGTGGGCAACGCCAACCTGACGCTCGCGTGCCGTAACCAGGGTGCGCCGGCGACCGCGATCGGGATCATTCAGAACCCGGCGGCGGGTCAGGTCAACGTGACGGGTGGTGGCAACCCCAACATCCGGCCCGAGAAGGCGGACACGATCACTGCCGGCGTGGTCATTCAGCCGCGCGGCATCCTGCCAGGTCTGAGCATCGCGGTTGATTACTTCAACATCAAGGTGAACGACGCGATCACGGCCGCCACGCCGGGCGACATCCTGACCGCGTGCTTCGGTGCAAACCCGGCCGGCATCACCGCTGCGCAAGCCGCTTCGGCTGCCTGCACCAGCATCCGTCGCAGCCCGAGCAACGGTCGCCTGAGCGGTTCGAGCGTCAGCGTGCCCGGCCTGCCGCAGCCGCTGACCAACCTTGGTCGTCTGGCCACCGACGGTATCGACCTCAGCGCCAACTACGCGCGTGAGTTCGGTGAAGTCGGCGTGAACCTCAGCTTCCAGGGTACCTGGACCAACAAGCGTGAGTTCCGCGCCTCGCCGACCGGCTACAATCGCGATTGCGTCGGTTACTTCAGCGTCAATTGTGAATCGATCCAGCCGGCGTTCCAGTGGAATCAGCGCACCAGCCTCAGCCTCGGCGAGGCAACGGTGTCGGTGCTGTGGCGCCACATCGGTCGGGTCGAGTACGAAGGTCAGGCAGATGATTTCGCGGCTCGCGGCTTCACCGCCGCCAACCGCAACCTGTTCAACGGCGTGGTCACTGGCCCGACGCCGCTGGCGGGTGGTCGCTACAACTTCAATCGCATCAACGCCTACAACTACATCGACCTGTCGGCGCAGTTCAACGCGTCGGACATGCTGACGTTCACCCTTGGCGTTCGCAACCTGTTCGACAAGGATGCGCCGCTGGTCGGCAACTCGGTTGGTTCAACCGCCTTCAACAGCGGCAACACCTATCCGTCGACCTACGACGTCATTGGGCGCCTCTACACTTTCGCGGCGCGGGTTCGCTTCTGATCCACGCGTAGCGCGGAAACAACGAAGGGCGGCCTGTAACGGCCGCCCTTTTTTTCTTGCGCCGATTGCCACTGACCAGAGGCCAAACTAGCCCTTGGTGATGGCCAACCTCTCTTCCTCGCCTGACTCCGCTACTCTTCTCGCAGGAGCACGCCGTGCGCGTGAGGCAGGTGATCTTTCCGCTGAACAACGCTTGCTGGAACGTGCGCTCGCTGCTGCCCCGACGGACGCGCGCGTCCTGAACGCGGTTGGTATGCAGGCTCTGGCCGCGCACGATGGCGAGCGCGCGCGCGACTTGTTCGTGCAAGCGTCCACAGCGGATCCAGGCCAGCCGGTGCTGTTGCTCAACGTTGCCACGGCACAGCGCATGATCGGCGACACTGCGGCCGAGCGGGCTGCGCTGGACGAGGTGCTGTCGATCGATCGCACCAACTTCACCGCGCACTTACGCCTGGCAGAATTATACCAGCGCACTGGCGACGCGATCGCCGCGGCGCAGGAATGGTCCGCCGTGGTGCAGATGGCGAGTGCCACCGATCCTCGTCCGCCGCTGATGGTCGATGCGCTTGAGCGGGGCCTCGCCCTCCTGCGCGAGCAGAACGACGGCTTGTCGCGCCGGATCGACGACGAACTGGGTACCGAACTCGGGAGCATGGGAGCCGACGCGCGACGCTTCTCCGCCTGTGTCGACCACATGCTCGGCCGCCGTCCCATCTACCACAACCAATGCGCCGGTATTCATTACCCCTTTCTGCCCGCGGATGAGTTCTTTGACCGGCGTTTGTTTCCTTGGTTCACCGACCTGGAGGCACAGGCCGATGTCATCCGAAACGAGGCGCTGGCGTTGCTCGTCGATAATGACGTGCAGCGACCGTACGTGCGGCAGGATGCCGGAACCCCCACCAACAAATGGTCGCCGCTCGACAACAACAAAGATTGGAGCGCGGCTTTCCTATGGGAATATGGCGTGCGCGACGAAGCATTGTGCGCGCGCTGCCCGGCGACGGTGGCTGCGCTTGAGGCGGTGCCGCAGACCGATATCCCGGGCAAGGCGCCAACCGCCTTTTTCTCGATCCTGCGCGCGGGCGCGCACATACCGGCACATACCGGGGTCACGAACACGCGCACGATCATCCACCTGCCATTGGTGGTACCGCCTGCTTGCGCGTTCCGCGTGGGCGGCGAGACGCGACCGTGGATCGAGGGCGAGGCGTTCGCATTCGACGACACGATCGAGCACGAGGCTTGGAACCGATCAACCGAGCCGCGGATCGTGTTGATCTTCGACGTATGGAACCCGCATCTGACCACAGATGAACAGCGACTGCTGAAAACGATGTTCCGGATTACCGATCAGGGCGCCGTCAAGCCTTAGACTGGTAGCAAATCCTCAAGCGGTGCTAGGTGGCGGGCATAGTTCTGCCACCGCTTCGACGAGCGCGTGTGAAGCGATGCGCGTACCTGCCATACGCTAGCGGTGCGGACGAGATTGTTCGCCCGTTCTGGCGCGAGACATTGTTCGTCCCACGGCAGACCAAGGGAAGTCAGTACGGCATCGATCTCCGCACGCGGGTCGTGCACCAGCCGGTCATAATCGACTTGGTGGATCGGTATGGAGAGCCGTTCCTGCCAGAACCGCATTAGAGACTGATAGTTGCGGAACCAATGCGCAATTTGTGTCAAGTCGTTACTGTAGCTGACACTGTTGTCGAAATACTGGAAGAAGACGGACAGGATGGTGTCGCGCGGATCGCGAACGGTATGGATTACCTGCGCGTCGGGCATGATCGCCGTGATCAGTCCAAGATGAAGAAAGTTGTCGGGCCGCTTGTCAGTCACCAGGCGCGCACGCGGATGCAGTTGATCGCGGGCATCAAGGTAAGCGTTGCGCACCGCGGTGAGTGCCCGGCGATCGGCACGCGCCAATGTCGTCGGATAAGGGTGCAGCGCGCCAGCGACGAGCGCGGGAATGAAGTCGAGTTCGCCACCCGGCGTGATGGCCGCGTGTCGTCCGAGCATCTGTTCGGCAAGCGTCGAGCCGGAACGGAACATGCCGCACACGAACAGCGATGCGCCGCGCTCACTTGGTTCAGCCCGAACTGGTAGCGGAAACTGGCGCTTCAGTGCCGCGATATAGCGTTCGTGCGCTGCCGGATCGTAGCGAGTTGCCGCTGGCATTGCTGCAGCAGCCGAGCGGTTCGCGTCGGTGAACGCTATCCATGCAGCGTCATAATCCTGCGCCGCGTCGAGTGCCTGCCCGAGCGCGAAATTGATCTCGGCATGATCAACCGGATCGAGCGATACTCGTGCGCTTAGTGGTCGCAGTTGATCAATCGCTCTCGACACGTCACCGGTATGGACGAGGATCGCCGCGCGGCGGGCGAGCGCGCGGCCGTTGACCGGATCGACGGCCAGTGCACGCTCGTACGCCGCGCGTGCTGCTTCACTGTCGCCATGATCCTCTAGCAGATTGCCGAGGTTGAGCAGAGCGGGCAGGAACGTGGGCTCCACGGCGAGCGCCGCCTGCAACGCCTCGATCGCCTCACCCGGCCGGTCAAGGTGTTCGGAAAGAATAACGGCGCGGTTGACATATGCTTCCTCAGGGCGAGCTACCCCGTAACGTAATGCCTCGCCGTAAGCGGCCGATGCTTCCGGAAAACGGCGAGACACGCGCAGGAAATAGGCAAGATTGAACCAATCATCGGCGCGGCGCGGATCGATCGACACCGCCCGGTGCCAAGCGGCAATCGCTTCATCGACGCGACCGCTTTGTGAGGCTCGGGCAGCGTGTTGCGACCATTCGGCAGCTGTCGTCATGCACGACCTTTGCTGCGTTCGATGAATCAAGGCAATTGCCTCTGCCCATTTACTCCGTTTGTAACACCAATCGCCCGTCGCCTTCGTCGACGTGGACCGCCGTGCCGTCCTTGACCTCGCCGCGCAGGATCAGGTCGGCGAGCGGGTCCTGCAGGTAGCGCTGCACCGCACGCTTCAAGGGTCGTGCACCGTAGACCGGATCGTAGCCGACCCGGCCCAGCCACGCGCGCGCGGCATCAGTCAGGTCTAGGGTCACCTTGCGATCCGCCAGCAGGCGGCCGACGCGCGCCACCTGGATGTCGACGATCGGCCCCATGTGCGCCTGGCCCAGCCGGTGGAACAGGATGATCTCGTCTAGCCGGTTGAGGAATTCAGGGCGGAAGTGCGCGCGCACGACGTCCATCACCTGCGGCTCGACGCTCTCGACCGCGGCGTCCTCGGGCATGTTGGCGAGGAACTGCGAGCCCAAGTTCGAGGTCAGGATGATCAGCGTGTTGCTGAAATCCACCGTCCGACCCTGGCCATCGGTCAGGCGGCCGTCATCGAGCACTTGCAGCAGCACGTTGAACACGTCGCCGTGCGCCTTTTCCACCTCGTCGAACAGCACGACCTGATACGGCCGGCGCCGGACCGCCTCGGTCAGCACGCCGCCTTCCTCGTAACCGACATAGCCCGGCGGCGCACCAATCAGCCGCGACACCGCGTGCTTCTCCATGAACTCGCTCATGTCGATCCGCACCATCGCGTTCGGATCATCGAACAGGAATTCGGCGAGGCTCTTGGTCAGCTCGGTCTTGCCGACGCCGGTCGGCCCAAGAAACAGGAAGGAGCCGAGCGGACGGTTGGGGTCCTGCAGGCCCGCACGCGCGCGGCGCACCGCGGTCGAGACGGCGCGCACCGCATCGGCCTGACCGATCACGCGCTTACCCAGCACCTCCTCCATCCGCAGCAGCTTCTCGCGCTCGCCCGCCAGCATCCGCTCGACCGGGACCCCGGTCCAGCGGCTGACGACGCCCGCGATATCGTCGGCGGTCACTTCCTCGCGCAGCATCGCGCCCTGGGTCGTGGCCTGCGCCTCCGCAAGCTGCCGCTCCAGCGCGGGGATGCGGCCGTAAGACAGCTCGCCCGCCTTCGCGAGGTCGCCCTGGCGCTGCGCCTGCTCCAGCTCCAGCCGCGCGGCGTCGAGCTGTTCCTTCAGCTTCGCCTCGCCCGCGATCTTGTCCTTCTCCGCCTGCCAGCGCGTGGTCAGCTCGGCCGATTGCTGTTCGAGGTTGGCGAGCTCCTCCTCCAGATTGGCGAAGCGGTCGCGCGACGCCTCGTCCGACTCGCGGCGCAATCCCTCGCGCTCGATCTTCAAGCGCAGGATGCGGCGGTCGAGCGTCTCAATCTCCTCGGGCTTCGATTCCACCTCCATGCGGATGCGGCTCGCGGCCTCGTCCATCAGGTCGATCGCCTTGTCGGGCAGGAATCGATCGGTGATGTAACGGTTGGACAGCGTCGCCGCAGAGACGAGCGCACCGTCGGTGATGCGCACGCCGTGGTGCATCTCATACTTGTCCTTCAACCCGCGCAGGATCGAGATCGTGTCCTCAACCGTCGGCTCGCCGACGAACACGGGCTGGAAGCGCCGCTGGAGCGCGGGGTCCTTCTCGACGTGCTTGCGGTACTCATCGAGCGTGGTCGCGCCGACGCAGTGCAACTCGCCGCGCGCGAGTGCGGGTTTGAGCAGGTTGCCCGCGTCCATCGCGCCCTCCGATTTCCCTGCGCCGATCAGCGTGTGCATCTCGTCGATGAACAGGATGATGTCGCCCTCGGCCTGGCGCACCTCGTCGAGCACGCCCTTTAACCGTTCCTCGAATTCGCCGCGGTATTTCGCGCCCGCGATCAGCGCGCCCATGTCG
Organism: Sphingomonas hominis; assembly: GCF_013328205.1. GTDB lineage: Bacteria > Pseudomonadota > Alphaproteobacteria > Sphingomonadales > Sphingomonadaceae > Sphingomonas > Sphingomonas hominis. Next base: position 353,876 of record NZ_JABULH010000002.1, read on the forward strand.
AGCGCCATCAGACGGCGGTCCTTGAGCGTGTCGGGCACGTCGCCGTTGGCGATGCGTAGCGCGAGACCTTCCGCGATCGCGGTCTTGCCGACGCCCGGTTCGCCGATCAGCGCGGGATTGTTCTTGGTTCGGCGCGCGAGGATCTGAATCGTGCGGCGGATTTCCTCGTCGCGGCCGATCACGGGGTCGAGCTTGCCGTCACGTGCCGCCTGCGTCAGGTCGCGCGCGAACTTCTTGAGCGCGTCGTAGCGATCCTCTGCGCTCTGCGTGTCGGCGGTGCGGCCGCCGCGCAGCTCGTTGATCGCGCTGTTGAGCGCGTCGGCACGGACGCCTGCCGCCTGAAGCGCCTTGCCCGCTGCGGTGCCCAGCGACAGCGCGAGTGCGACGAGCATCCGCTCGACCGTGACGTAGCTGTCGCCGGCCTTTTTCGCGATCTCCTCGGCCTGGTCGAGCACGCGCACGGTGTCGGTGCCGAGCCCCGGCGGAGTCTGCGCGCCCGAGCCGCTGACCGCGGGGATGCGCGCGAGCGCGGCCTCCGTCTCGGCGGTCGCGCGGCGCGCGTCGCCACCGGCGCGCGCGATCAGCCCGGCGGCCATGCCCTGCTCATCCTCGAGCAGTGCCTTGAGCAGATGTTCGGGCGCGATCTGCTGATGGTTCATGCGGATCGCGACGGTGCGCGCGGATTGGAGAAAGCCCTGCGCGCGGTCGGTAAACTTGTCGAGGTTCATGGAAGTCCCCTGCTGTGTTGCCGACTAGATGGTGTGATATTCGGGCAACACAAGTGTGCCCGTCAGGCTTCAATCCACGTCTTCTCGCGCAGGTTCAGGTGCGTTAACCGCCGCCGCGCCAGCCGGGGACCGAGGAAGCGGTAGAAATACCAGTTCTTCGCCGTGTGCGGCGTGAAATGGTAGAGCAGCCGCTCCGCGAGCGTCCAGCGCACGCGGCTACGGTCGGCGCGCCGCGGGGAGGGGACGCACCACAGATCATACGGATAGACCGCATCGCCGTGCGCCAGCACGCGCTCCATGATCTCGTGGTCCATCAACACGTAGGGCCAGTGACCGTGCGTGTAGCCGCCGGCGGCGACATAGGCCGAGGTGCGGAATGTCTGGCCGTAGCCGCCGGTGTGCGTCTGTTTGGGCCACAGCCGGCTGACGCGCTGGTTGTGGCGACGCTTGGCGAGCGCGGCGGGACCATCGGCGGGGTCGGTAACGTCGGTCGCCATCACCGCCACGACGCGCGCGCCGCCATCAGCGAAAGCTTTCGCGGCGGTGGCGAGGTAATGCGGCGGGTAGATGGTGTCGGCGTCGGTGAAGGCGACGAACGGCGTCGCGATGTGCGGGTTGGCGACCGCCAGCGCGTGGATCTTGCCCGGCTGTTCCGCGAACAGGTGGATCACCTCGACGCCGCGCATTGCCGCCGCCTCGGCCCGCGCGAGCTCGGCCGAGCCGTCGGTCGAGGCGTTGTCGACCAGGATCAGGCGGAAGGGCTTGAGTGTCTGTGCGTCCAAGCTGCGCAGCGTCGCGGCGAGATAGTCGGCCTCGTTGTAGTAAGCCAGCACGACTGTCCAGTCGGGCGTCATCACGCGTCCCCGCGGGCGAGGCGCAGCAACGTTTGGCAAGCGGGCTCGCTCGACCGCAGCCCATGCGTCGCCAGCGCGTGCGCGCGCGCCATCAGCCCCATCGCTGCCAGCCGCGTCGGATCGGCGAGCAGGGCGGCGACCTCGTGCCGGTAATTACCGTTGGTCACGCGCAGTCCGCAGTTCGCGGGCAGCACGTCGGCGCTGATCCGGTCGGCGAAGGCGACCACCGGGCGTCCGCACGCCATCGCCTCGACGATCGCACGCGGGAAGTAATCGCGGCGCCCGGCGTGAAAGTAGAGCGCGGCGGAGCCGAGCAGCGCGGGGACAGCGGCGTTGGGAACGTGGCCGAGCCAATCGATCTCCGGATAGCGTCGTGCCAGCGCCTCCGCGTCGGGTCCGCCGCCCGCGACCGCGACGCGGTGCTCGACCGAGAGCGCGCCGACCTCGGAAAAGCTCTTCCACCGCGTCAGCCGGCTGACCGCGATCACGTCGCGGCGGCGCTCGCCCATGACCGGGCGGAAGCGTTCGGTGTCGATCGACTTGGGCAATCGCTCCATGCGCGCATAGGGGATGCCCGGGCGCCACGGCACGCGCGGCCGCGCGAGCGCGCGCTCCTGCAATTCCGATTCGGTGAACACCATCGCGGCGTGCGGGACCAGCCGGCTCCAGTAATCGCCACCGATGATAACCGCGAACGGCCTCGCAGCGGGCTTCAACGCGCGGTCGAACAGGCGATAGCCCGCACCACCGTTGGTGCCGACGACGACGAACAGGTCGGCGGTGTCGGCGCGCGCGGCGGCGACCAGCGCGTCGCTGTAATGGTCGCGCGACTTGGTGCCCCCACCATCGCGGGCGAACAGCCGCAGCGTGTAGGCCGCACCGACGTCGGGGTCGCAGCGCAGCACGCTGTTCTCGTGTCCCACGCCCCACAACTCGACATCCGCGCCGAGCGCCGATAGGAGCGCCGGCATCCGGCGGTCGCGATTGTCCCAGCGCAGCCACTCGGCCGGATCGGCGACGCTGTGATACGTCGGGTAGGAAAGAACGAAGACGATGCGTGTCATGGCAAGGCGCGGCGGATACCAGCATGCTTCTATGCTGCCTAGAACGACCGCATGACGCCCGCGCCCCAGCCGTTCGCTGACGACGGCCCCCGCATCTCGTGCCTGATGGTCACCGCGAACCGCATGAATCTGGCCGAGCGCTCGGTCGACTGCTTCCTCGCGCAGAGCTATCCCAATCGCGAGCTGATCGTGGTCGACGACGGGACGCAGGATTATGCGCCGGTCCTGTCGCGCGTGCCCGCCGACCGGCTGATCCATCATCGGTTGGTCAAGGAGCCGGCGACGACGCTGGGCGCGTTGCGCAACCTGTCGCTCGATCTCGCGCGCGGTGACGTGATCGCGCAATGGGATGACGACGACTGGTTCGATCCCGAGCGGCTGGCGCGGCAGATCGTCGTGCTGGGCAATCATGCGGCGTGCTGGTGCCCGGTCGCGCTGATGCACCTGGCCGAACCCGAATGGCTCACGCGCCCGTATATCGGCTGGTTCCAGGGCGGGGTACCTAGCACGATCCTGCACCGCCGCCGCGACGACATCCGCTATCCGCTCGAACGCCGCGGCGAGGACAGCACCTACCGCGACGCGTGGCGGCGGCTCGGCTTCACGCTGCTGGACGAGGGCGAGGCGGCGCTGCTGATCCGCTGCTTCCACGGCGGCAACACGTGGGAGCGCGCGCATTTCGAGAAGCGCATCGCACTCACCCCGCGCGACCGGGTGGAATGGAGCGTTCGCCGCCTGCTCGGGCGGACCGAGGACTATTCGCGCTTTCGCCTGACACTCAGGCAGCGGGCGTCGTTCGACGCATTCTTCGCGCACTCGCGCGCGCTCGGGCTGTTCTGATGACGCTCGTCGAGCGCGCGCGCGCCTGGGCGGGGACCGAGGATGCGAAACGCGTCGCGGTTGCGCTGCGCGTGCTGTTCTTTGCGGCGATGTTCACCTGGCTGGTGCTCAAGGTGCGCGCGATCGGGTGGCGACAGGTGGCGGGATCGCTGCCGACCAACCCGCTGTTCTACATCCTGTTCTTCGTCAATTTCCTGATCCTGCCCGCGTCGGAGACGGCCATCTTCCGCATCGTGTTTCGGCAAAGGCTGCCGCGCGCCTTCCCGGTGCTGATCCGCAAGCGCGTCTACAACAGCGCGCTGGTCGGCTATTCGGGCGAGCTGATGTTCGCAATCTGGCTGAAGCGCAGCTTCGGGTTGAAGACCAAGCGCATTCTGGTCGCGCTGAAGGACAATGCGATCCTCTCGGCAGTGTCGTCGGGGCTCGTCACCGCTGGCTTGCTGGTGCTGTTCGCCGCCACCGGCAACGCGCGGCGGATCATGGACTGGCTCCATCCCGGCCCGGCGCTGGTGGTGGCGGGCGTGCTCGCCGCCGTATTCGTGGTGCCGGTGTTGTACCGGCTGCGGCGTCACCTCATCGCGCTGACGGGCGGGCAGGCGGCGAGCGTGCTGGGCATCCATATTTCCCGCACTACGCTGGTCGTGCTGCTCCAGGCGACGCAATGGGCGGTCGTGTTGCCGGCCGAGCGCTGGTCGACCTGGCTCGTGTTCCTGACCGCGCAGATGGTGATCTCGCGGCTGCCGATCATTCCCAATCGCGACCTGCTGTTCCTGAGCGCGGGGCTGGAAATGAGCAACACGATCGCGGGGCCGCGCGCGGCGATGGCGGGGCTGCTGCTCGCGGGCGGCGCGCTGACGCAGGCAATGAACCTCGGCTTCTTCATCATCACCTCGTTCATTGCGCAGCCGCCCAAGCTCGACGCGCGCGAGATGGAGGAGGTGGACGAGGCCGACGATGACGCGCGGATCGCCGGCACCGTTTAGCCAACCACACTCGTCACTCCGCACTTGATCCGAGGTCCCGCTGTTACACTGGCGCGACGAAGGGAGCGGGACCCCGGGTCGAGCCCGGAATGACGAACAAGGGTTTGGATGGTGTCCGATCAGCGCTGCGCACTTACCGAGCGGTTGCGTCGATCTCCGCGCGCGACCAGCCGCCACCCATTGCCTGATAAAGCGCGACGAAATTGGTCAGCCGGTCGGCCTGCGTCTGCGTCAGCGCGAATTGCGCGGTCAGCAGACTGCGCTGCGCGTCGAGTTGCTCGATGTACGCCGAATAGCCCGCACGGTAGCGGTTGGTCGCATTCTCCAGCGCACCACGCGCCGCCGCCGCCTGATCGGCCAGTGCCTGTGCTTGCTGTGCGATGCGCGCGTAACCCGCCAGCGCGTCGTCGACCTCGCGGAACGCGATCAGCGCGGTGCGGCGATAGGCGAATGCGGCCTGATCGCGCCGCGCCACCGCACCGCGCTCCTGCGCGCGCAGCCGCCCGCCGTCGAAGATCGGGGACAGGATGCTCGCGCCCAGAGAGAAGACACCGACCGGATTCGACAGCGCGGTTGACAAAACCACGCCGGCCGAGCCGGTGAGCGCAAGGTTGGGCAGCATCGCCGCGCGCTGGCTGTCGAGCGAGCGGTCCGCCGCGACCAGCGTCTGCTCGGCCTGGAACACGTCCGGCCGCCGACGCAGCAGGTCGGCGGGCAGTCCGTCGGGGATCGGCGGCAGCAGCAGCCGGTCGAGCGGCAGTCCGCGCGCGATCGCCCTCGGCGCGTCGCCGGTCAGCAGCGACAGCGCATTCTCCTGCCGGCTGATCGCGAGTTGCGCTTGTGGGACGAGCTGCGCGGTGGCGGCGTACTCGGCCTGCGCCTGCCGAAGTTCGAGCCGCGAGGAATAGCCCGTCTCGAAGCGCCGCCTGGCGATCCGTAGCGCATCGCTACGCGCGGCCAGCGTACCGCGAGCGATCTCGAGCCGTTGATCGAGCGCGCGCAAGGTTACGTAACCCGAGGCGGTGCTCGCCGCGACCGCGAGGCGGACGGTGTCGCGCGCGCCCTCGCTCGCGAGCAATTGCGCGCGTGCGGCTCGGCTGGCCTGACGCAACCGCCCAAACAGGTCGAGGTCGAAGCTGGCGGTGATCGCGGGCTGGACGCCGAGCGCGCGGCTCGGCGTGCCGAACGGGCTGAGCGTCTGCCCCTGCGTTTCGGGTACCTGGCCGCCGATCGTCGGAGAAAGCTGCGCGCGCGCGAGGTCCTGCGCCGCGCGTACCTCCTCGACGCGTCCCGCAGCGACCGCGATGTCGAGATTGTTGGCGAGCGCGCGCTTGACCAGCGTGGTCAGCTGCGCGTCGCCGAAGCTGGTCCACCACGCGTCAGGGATCGGCACCCCCGGTGGCGTCTGCGTCCGCCATGCGGGTGGGGGTACGATGGCGGCAGCAGCGGGCGCCTCGGCGCGCTTGCCCGGCAGCGTGCAGCCGGTGAGCGCGACCGTGAGCGCGAGGGGCAGGGCGCGCGTCATTGCACCGCCGGTGCGCCGTCGACGTCGACGCGCGCCTGCACCGACATGCCCGGACGCAGGCGTGCTGCCAGCCGCTGATCCGGATCGATGCGGATGCGCACCGCGATCCGCTGCGGCACTTTGGTGAAATTGCCGGTCGCATTGTCGGACTTCAGCACCGCGAACTCGCTGCCCGCCGCCGGCGCGATCCGCTCGACGTGGCCGCGGATACGCGCATTGTTCAACGCGTCCACGGTGAAGCTCGCGGGCTGGCCCACCGCGATGCGCGCGGTCTGCGCTTCCTTGAAGTTCGCGATCACCCACACCTCGGGCGGAACCAGGAACATCAGCTGCGATCCCGCGGTCACATATTGCCCGACGCGCACGCCGACCTCCGACAAACGCCCGCGCTCGGGCGCGCGGATCAGGGTATTGGCGAGGTCGATACGCGCGAGGCGGAGCTGCGCCTCCGCGCCCGACACGCCTGCCTGCTGCCCGCCGCGCCCGACCTCGACCGTGCGAATGTCCTGGCTCGCAATCTCACGCGCCGCCTGCGCCTGCCGCACACCCGCCTGCGCTTGCCGCAGCGCGGCGAGCGTCTGGTCGCGTTCGCGCAAAGACACCGAGCCGTCCTTCACCAGATCGTTGACGCGCGCCATGTCGGCCTGCGCGCGCATCAACTGCGCCTGCGCATTCTCGACCGCGGCCTCCTGCGCACCGAAGCTTGCCTGGCGGCTGGCGGCCTGCTGGCGCGAGTTGGCGAGCGTCGCCTGCGTCGCCTCAACCTGCGACGCTGCCGCCTCGACGCGCTGCGCGTAGATGCGGTGGTCGATCTCGACCAGCGGTTGTCCCTGCTCGACAGTGGCGAAGTCGCGCACCAGCACGCGCGTGACATAACCCGACACCTGCGGGCTGATCACGGTCACGCGTCCGCGCACATAGGCGTTGTCAGTCGACTGATCGTCGGGGTTGAACGGCCAGATACGCCATGCCGCCAGCACCGCCGCGACGCCCGCGAGCGCCAGCACTGCGATCAGCACGATCGAGCCGGTAGTGAGCTGCGGCGGTCGCCAGCCCGAACCCTGCGGCGTCGATGCCACAGCAGCGGGCGAGCGTGCCGGGTCGGGCGTCGGCGCGCCGCCCTGCTCGGCGACCTTCTCCTCGGTCATTGGCGTGGGAGAAACGTTGGGGGATCGCGGATCGGTCATGCAGGAACTCCGCGACGCGCGCGGATCGATCGCCGCACCAGGAGGAAGAAGAGGTAAAGGAAGGTCAAGGCGGACAAGACAGCGACCAGCCGAAAGACGTCGTTGTACGCTAGCACATTGGCCTCGCGCGTCGTCGCCTGCGACAGCAGCGCCGCACCCTCCGCGGTGCGCAAGCTCGGGTCGCCGATGACGCGCCCGACCCCTGCCGCGCCCGCCTGGATGCGCTGCGTGACGATCGGGTCAGTCGGGTCGATCGTCTGGACCAGCGCCGCGCTGTTCGCTTTCTCGCGCACCACTTGATACGTGCTGAGCAGCGCCGCACCGCCCAGACCGCCGATCGAGTTGATAATCCCGAACAGCGCGATGAAGCTGATGATGTGCCCGCTCCCCGCCGCCAGTGCGCGCGTCATCCCGAACAGCAGCGCGGGGCCGAGGAAGAACGCGCCGGCGAACGCGATCAATCCTTGCGTTGCGTAGAGCTGCGGCGCGCGCGTCAGGCTGGTCGAGTGCGAGTCGATGAACGCGGCGATCGCGACCAGCCCGACCGCCAGCATGATCGGGTGCGCCAGCTTCTCGATGTTGAGCGTCATCGCGCTTGCCGCGACACCCGCCGCGGTCGCGATCGTCAGGATGAGGAAGAACGGCATCAACTGGTCGTTGTTCTGCCCCAGCACGGTCAGCAGCCCGACCGCGCCGGTATTCTGTTCCGACAGCACGATCCGCGCCATGATCGTGACGATGGTGAAGCGCAGGATGTCCGCGCTTGCCAGCCAGCGCGTGTTGAGCAGCGGGTTGGCGCGGCCATGCTCGATCACCAGCGCGGCGGCGAGCATCGGGATGGCGGCGATCAGCGCCCAGCCGATCCAGCTCGCCTGCGTCCACCAGTCGATCCGCCCAAGCCCCAGCACCGCGGCGAACAGCGCCATCGATCCCGCGAACAGCACGAAGGTGACGAAGTCGAGCGGCTCGAACGCCTTGACCCGGTTGGTCGGTGGCAGGCGCAAGGCGATCACGGCAGCGAGGCTCATCGCGGCGAGTCCGAGCTCGAACAGGTAGAGCGTGCGCCACTGACTCATCGCCAGCAGTTCGGGCGAGAACAGCCGCGCCATCGGTGTCGCGCACTGCGGCACGCCGATACCGACCACCACCGCGCGCAATCGCCATTTCGCGGGAAACGACTGCATCAGGTAATAGAGCGCGAGGCTGCTGATCGGCGCGCCCGCCATCCCGCTCGCCGCGCGGACCAGGATCGCCGAGGAGAAATCACGCACGAACAGGTGCGCGAAGGTGAGCGCGACGTAGAGCGCGAGAAAGATGATCGCGAATGGTCTGAGCCCAAACTCCTGCCGGAACTTGATCATCAGCAGGTTGATGCTGACGTTGGTCATCACGTAGACCGTTGGCAACCACGCGATCTCGGCCGGATCGAGCCCCAGCGCACCCTGAAGCGCGTAGGTGTTGGCAGTAATCAATGAATTGCCGAACCCGGCGGTCAGCCCCAGCAGCACGCCGATCAGTCCGTAGGCGATACGGCGCTGCGTCGGGTGATCGGGCGATCCGGGCGAGCCGGGAAGTGCCGGCAGTTCGTGCGCGGCGAACGTCCATTGTTCTTCGCGGAGGAATTCGCGCACGCGCGCCATCACGGCCATGTTGCCGCTCTATGGCCGATTGCCGACGTTGTGCAACGCCGCAGGTTAGTGGCGCAAACTGCGGCATTCGCAATCATGAACGGTTCCAGTTGCAGGTACGGACGTGGCAGCTGCGATCAACGCCAGGGGTGACGCGTGTTCAACGATGCGGTATCCCGTGGCACAACGAAACCGAGAGGATCACGCCATGGCAACGCTCGCGACCGTCGACCAGCAGGAGGCGCACTATGCACCGGGCGAGTGGGAGGCGCGGGTCGATCTCGCCGCCGCCTACCGGCTCGTTGCGCTCTACGGCTGGGACGATCTGATCTTTACGCATCTGTCGGCGCGCGTGCCCGGGCCCGAGCACCATTTCCTCATCAATCCGTACGACATGATGTTCGAGGAGATCACCGCGTCGAGCCTCGTCAAGATCGATGTCGAGGGCAATCCGGTCGGCCCTGCGACGCACCCAGTCAATCCGGCGGGCTTCACCATCCACTCGGCGATCCACATGGCGCGCGAGGACGCAGCGGCGGTCATGCACCTGCATACGCCGCATGGGCAGGCGGTGTCGGCGATGGAGTTCGGTCTGCTGCCGCACACGCAGACCGCGATGATCGCGCAGCACGACGTCGCCTACCACGATTATGAGGGGATCGCGACCGACCTCGACGAGCGCGAGCGGCTGGTCGCCGACATCGGCCGAAAGAACGCGATGATCCTGCGCAACCACGGCACGCTCGCGGTAGGCGACACGGTCGCGTCGTGTTTCCTGCGGCTCTACTTTCTGGAGCGCGCGTGCGAGGCGCAGGTGATGATGCTGTCGGCGGGCAAGAAGCATCTCAACAACCCGCCGCAGGGCGTCGAGCACAAGGTCGCAGGACAGTCGAACCCCAAGGGGATGGGCGGGCTGGCACAGAAGCTCGCTTGGCCCGCGCTACTACGCAAGCTCGACCGGATCGACCCTAGCTTTAGAAACTGAGCACGGACGGCGGCGGGCCATGGACGCGCAGCGTCGGAGCAATCGGCGGGAAAAACACTTTCACTCGTTACCCCGGCCTAGAGCCGGGGTCCCGCTACTTTCCCGTCACGTCGTGAGAAGAAGCGGGATCCCGGGTCAGCCCCGGAATAACGAGCGGGAATGAGAAGGGCCCCCGGCATCGCTGCCGAGGGCCCTTCTGTTTCACAACTGACGCGGCTGCCGCTTAGTCGCGGTCGCCGGTCAAGAAGGCGGGGGCGAACTCGGGGTCGGGACCACGATCGCCACCTTCGCTGCGCTCACGGCGCGGGCCGCGGTCACCACCGCGGTCGCCACCACGATCACCGCGGCCTTCACGACGAGGGCCGCGATCACCGCCACGATCACCACCGCCGCGGCCGTCACGGCGCGGACCACGATCACCGCGCTCGCCACCTTCGCGCGGCTCGCGCTTCGGACGCGTATCCTCCAGCTCTTCGCCGGTTTCCTGGTCAACGACGCGCATTGACAGGCGCACCTTGCCGCGCGGGTCGATCTCGAGCACCTTGACCTTCACGGCCTGGCCCTCGGAAACGACGTCGGTCGGCTTCTCGACGCGCTCGTTCTTCATTTCGCTGACGTGGACGAGGCCGTCCTTGCCACCCATGAAGTTCACGAACGCGCCGAAGTCGACGATGTTGACGACCTTGCCGTCGTAGATCTTGCCGACCTCGGCCTCTTCGACCAAGCCCTTGATCCACTTGATCGCGGCCTCGATCTGCGCGCCGTCCGACGACGACACCTTGATTACGCCCTCGTCGTCGATGTCGACCTTGGCGCCGGTGGTCGCGACGATCTCGCGGATCACCTTGCCGCCGGTGCCGATCACTTCGCGGATCTTCGACTTGTCGATCGTGAAGGTCTCGATCCGCGGCGCGTGCGCCGACAGCTCGGTCCGCGTCGAATCGAGCGCCTTGGCCATCTCGCCCAGGATGTGCGCGCGGCCGTCATGCGCCTGCTTCAAGGCGACGCGCATGATCTCCTCGGTGATGCCGGCGATCTTGATGTCCATCTGCAAGGACGTGATGCCCTCGCTGGTGCCCGCGACCTTGAAGTCCATGTCGCCCAGGTGATCCTCGTCACCCAGGATGTCCGACAGGACCGCATAGTCCTTGCCTTCCAGGATCAGACCCATCGCAATGCCCGAGACGGGGCGCTTGAGCGGCACGCCCGCGTCCATCATCGACAGCGAACCGCCGCACACCGTTGCCATCGACGACGAGCCGTTCGACTCGGTGATGTCTGAGGTGACGCGGATGGTGTACGGGAACTCCTCCTTCGACGGCAGCACCGGGTGCAGCGCGCGCCAGGCGAGCTTACCGTGACCGACTTCGCGGCGGCCCGGCGCACCGAAGCGGCCGACTTCACCGACCGAATAGGGCGGGAAGTTATAGTGGAGCATGAAATTTTGATACGACAGGCCGTTCAGCCCGTCGATCATCTGTTCCGCGTCGCGCGTACCGAGCGTGGTGGTCGCGATCGTCTGCGTCTCGCCGCGGGTGAACAGCGCCGAGCCGTGCGCGCGCGGCAGGAAGTGGACCTCGGCCTCGATCGGGCGCACCGTCTTGGTGTCGCGGCCGTCGATGCGGCGACCGGTCTTGAGGATCGCACCGCGCACGATGTCGGCCTCAAGCTTCTTCACCAGCTTCAGCGTGCCGAGATACTCGGCCGGATCGGCTTCCTTCAGGTCCGCGAACGCCTCGCGCGCCTTGGTGCGTGCGGCGTTGACGGCGGTCTGGCGCGCCTGCTTGTCGGTCAGCTTGTAGGCCGCCTCCATGTCCTTGCCGATGGCCTTCTTCAGCTTGGCCATCTTTGCCGACTTGTCCTCGACCGGCGCCAGCTCCCACGGATCCTTCGCCGACTGCTCGGCCAAGTCGATGATCGCGTTGATGATGTCCTGGCTCGCCTTGTGCGCGAACATCACCGCGCCCAGCATCAAGTCCTCGGACAGCTCCTTGGCTTCCGACTCGACCATCATCACCGCGTCGTGCGTGGCCGCAACAACGAGGTCGAGCTCGCCCTCGAGCACTTCGGCGTCGGTCGGGTTGAGCTGATACTCACCGTCCTTATAGCCCACGCGCGCGGCGCCGATCGGGCCCATGAACGGCACGCCCGAGATCGTCAGCGCGGCAGAGGCGGCAACCATCGCCACGATGTCCGGCTCGTTCTCGCCATCGTACGACAGCACCTGCGCGATGCAGTTGATCTCGTTATAGAAACCCCCGGGGAACAGCGGGCGGATCGGACGGTCGATCAGGCGGCTGACCAGCGTCTCACGCTCGGTCGCGCCGCGCTCGCGCTTGAAGAAGCCGCCGGGAATGCGGCCCGAGGCCGAGAACTTTTCCTGGTAATGGACGGTGAGCGGGAAGAAGTCCTGCCCTTCCTTGACGGTCTTCGCGGCGGTGACCGCGCACAGCACGACCGTCTCGCCCAGCGTCGCGATCACGGCACCATCGGCCTGGCGCGCGACCTTGCCGGTTTCCAGCGTTAGGGTCTTGCCACCCCATTCGATGCTGACCTTCTTGGTATCGAACATATGATTTCCTTTGGACCGGATGCCCGATGCATCCGGGGCCTCGTGGTGCAGGCTGTCCGGCCTGCGCGGTGCGGAGCGTTTGGTCGCCCCATGCGCCATCGCCGGATTGCGAGGGCGCGGATAAGCGAAGGGCGACCCGAGGGCCGCCCTTGCGAGTTACTTGCGAAGGCCGAGCTTCGCGATGAGCGCGAGATAACGCTCGCCCTCGGTCTTGCGGAGATAGTCGAGCAGCGAGCGACGCTTGTTGACCATCATGAGCAGGCCGCGGCGCGAGTGGTTGTCCTTCGCGTGGCCCTTGAAGTGCTCGGTCAGGTTGCGGATACGCTCGGTGAGGATCGCGACCTGGACCTCGGTGGAACCGGTGTCGCCTTCGCTGCGGGCGTGTTCCTTGATGACTTCCTGGCGGCGTTCTGCGGTGATCGTCATGTGAATTCGTTCCCCGACATCAATTCAAAGGTTGAAGCCGCGAACGACGCGAAGCTGGCTGGCTTCGACCTCGGCCAGCGCGACGGGCGTGTCGCCCGTGCACGCGAAGACGAGACCATCGTCGGCGGCGATCCCGTCCAGCACCCGCCCCTGTCGAAGCGCGCCTGCCTGGTCGGGCGTGAGAGAAAAGGCCGGGATGTCGTCCAGCCCCGCCCTCAATGGCAGGAGTAATGGTTCCAGCGCCGACGCCTTAGCGGCCGCGTCCAATTTGTCCAGCGTTATTGCCCCTTCGAGCGCGAACGGTCCTGCCTTGACCCGGTGAAGCCAGGTAACGTGGCCGACCGTCCCGAGCGCCAGTGCAATATCGCGCGCGAGGCTGCGGATGTAGGTGCCCTTGGACACGTGCGCGACGAGCGTGACCTCGTCCAGCGGCGTGTCGGGTGCGGCGTCGCCGGCGCGCGTCAGGCAGTGGATCATGACATCGCGTGAGGCGAGCACCACCTCCTCGCCCGCGCGGGCGAGGTCATAGGCGCGCTGCCCGTCGACCTTGAGCGCGGAATAGGCCGGCGGCACCTGCGCGATGGGTCCGGTGAAGCGCGGCAGCACCGCGTCTACCGCGGCGGCGGTCGGGCGCACGTCGCTGGTCGCGACCGCTTCACCTTCCGTGTCGAGCGTCGATGTCTGCGAGCCGAACGCGAGCGTGAAGGCGTAGACCTTGTCGCTGTCGAGCATCCGCCCAGCGAGCTTGGTCGCCTCGCCGAGCGCGATCGGCAGCACCCCGCTCGCAAGCGGATCGAGCGTGCCGCCGTGGCCGACCTTGACCTTGGGGACGCCTGCGGTGCGCAGCGCGCGCTTCACCGCCGAGACTACCTGCGTCGAGCCGATGCCGACCGGCTTGTCGATCACCAACCAGCCGTGCATCTCAGGCGATCGCCGCGGCGATGGCGAGATACGCCTGCGTCAACGCCTGCGCAGGCGGCGCGACGAGCCGCTGGACGATGTTCGCGCCCGGCACCAGCGCGGGCAGCACCAGCAGCAGGACGATGAGCAGCGGAAAGCCGAAGCGCGCGAGCTTGTCCCATTGCAGTGCCGCGCGCTCGGGCAGCAGCCCGGCAACGACGTGACCGCCGTCGAACGGTGGCAGCGGGATCAGGTTGAACATTGCAAGAAAGACGTTGATCAGCAGGAAGTTGACGAGATTGGCGCCAAGGAAAGCGGCCGCGCTACCGTCCGCCGGCTCGCCGACCCAATGCGCGAAGATACCGAGCAGCAATGCGCCCACAAACGCGAGCGCGAGGTTCATTCCCGGTCCGGCGAGCGCGACAAGCATCATGCCGGTGCGCGGGTTGGTCTTCGTGATCCGCCGCGCGTCGACGGGTACGGGCTTGGCCCAGCCGAACACCGGCGCCTTGGCGATCGCGAGCATCAGCGGCAGCAGCACCGTGCCGACAGGATCGACGTGGCGCAGCGGGTTGAACGACAGCCGCCGCAGCTGCGCCGCGGTCGGATCGCCCAGCGCACGCGCGGCGAGGCCGTGGCTGACTTCATGAAAGACGATCGCGATCACCAGCGGGATGATCCACACCGCCGCCGACCAGATAACACCATTGGGGTTCATGGCTCGCGAGATAGGGTGACGGCGCGACTTAGGCCAGCGCCATGCCCGTGCCGCCCGTTCGGCGCTCGGCATTGAACCCGCTTGACGCCGCGCGCGACCGGGCGCCACACTCGCCTCCACACAGCCGGAGGAGTTCGGCCACGTCGTATCGACCGCGCGCCAGTGACCGGGATCCGAAGCGCTCGCGCTGGGCGGCGGCATCGATCGCGTTGCACCTGGGCGTCGTCGCGCTGCTGCTGTGGTGGCCCAGATCGTCGCTGCCACCCGTCGTGCCGGTGCCCGCGTTGCTGACGTTCGACGTCGCTCCACCCCCCGAGCCGCCGCCGCTCGTCACCCCGCCGGAGCCGGTCTCGCCGCCGCCCGACCCAGCGACGACGCGCAACGACGATCCGGGCGGCTCGTCCGCCGGACGTACTTCGCCACGCGACACCCGCGTCGCTGCGATACCCGCACCTCGGCCTCAACTCCCGCTGCCGCCCGCCCGTATTGACGAGACGCCGGTCCGCGCCGCGCCGATCAGCGATGAAGGGCTCGACCTCGCGCTGCACCCCGCCGCCGACGCGCTGGCCGGTCTCGGCAGTGCGGCGATGGGGGCCGGGCTCGGTGCAGCCCCGGGCCAAGGGCAGGGTGCCGGACAGGGCAACGGCAATGGATCGGGACGCGGGCGCGGCCGGCTGGCGCGGGCGCGCTGGGTGCGTATGCCGACCAACAACGAGATGAAGCCTTATTGGCCGCCCGCAGCGGTCGCGGCCAAGCTGTCCGGCAAGGCGATCCTCGAGTGTGTCGTGCCGCGCATCGGACCGCCGACGCGTTGCCGCGCACTTGCCGAGACGCCGGTCGGCTCGGGCTTCGGGCAGGCAGCGGTGACGATGTCGCCGATCTTCCGCATCGTGCCCGTGACCCGCGCGCGCCAGGTCGAGGATATGCCGATCATCGTGCCGGTGACGTTCACCTATACTGGCCGCTAAGTACGCTGCGGGAGGGCGGCTTGCGCGCCTTCGCGTCGCGTCGCATCATCGCGCCCGATGATCCCGAACCGTCTGCTCGCCGCCGCGCTGCCCGCTGCCCTCGCCGCTACGCTCGCCATCGCGCCGCCACCCGTCGCCGCGCGCACCGCGGTGGTGGAGGAGCAGTCGATCGACCAATTGCAGGCGGCGATGACCGCGCGCCGCGCGACCAGCGTCGACCTGACGCGCGCATACCTCGCACGGATCGCGGCGATGGATCGCCGCGGACCGACGCTGCGCAGCGTGATCGCGCTCAACCCCGACGCGCTCGCGCAGGCAAAGGTGCTCGATGCCGAGCGGCGCGCCGGGCGCGTGCGTGGGCCGCTGCACGGCGTGCCCGTGCTCATCAAGGACAATGTCGAGACCGCCGATCCAGTCGCGACCACCGCGGGCAGCCTCGCGCTCGCCGCCAACGTCACGCGCCGTGACGCGCCGCTGGTTGCGCGGTTGCGCGCGGCGGGTGCGGTGATCCTGGGGAAGACCAATTTGTCCGAATGGGCCAACATTCGCTCCGACCGGTCGCTGAGCGGGTGGAGCGCGGTCGGCGGGCTGGTGCGCAACCCGTACGCGCTCGATCGTACCGCCTGCGGCTCGTCGTCGGGTTCGGGGGCGGCGGTGGCGGCGAGCTTCGCGGCGGCGGCGGTGGGCACGGAGACCGATGGTTCGGTTACCTGTCCGTCGTCGGTTAACGGGTTGGTCGGCTTCAAGCCGACGCTGGGTCTCGTCAGCCGCACGCACGTCGTGCCGATCAGCCACAGCCAGGACACGGCCGGACCGATGACGCGCAGCGTGCGCGACGCGGCGCTGCTGCTGTCGGCGATGTCGGCGCCTGACCCGGCCGATCCCGCGACCGCGGGCACGCAGGTGCGCGACTACACCGCCGGGCTGTCGGCTGCGGCGCTGTCGGGCATGCGCGTCGCTGTCGTCCGTCCCAACGATCTGTCGCCCGAACTCACGCAGCGTTTCGATGCCGCGCTCGCGGTGCTTCGCGCATCCGGTGCCACGCTGGTCGAGGTGACGTCACCCAAGCTCGACGGGTTAGGCGAGGCCGAGTTCCAGGTGCTGCTGAGCGAGCTGAAGGCCGATCTGGACGCCTATCTGGCGACCACGCCCGCGGCGGTGACGACGCGCACGCTCGATCAGGTCATCACGTTCAACCGCGCACACGCGGCGCAGGAGATGCCGTTCTTCGCGCAGGAAACGTTCGAGAAGGCGGCGGCGACCAAGGGCCTAGCTGACCCTACCTACAAGGCGGCGCGCGCGAAATCGCTGCGGCTGGCGGGGGCGGAGGGGATCGATGCGATGCTGGCGAAGGCGGGCGCGCAGATCCTGGTTCAGCCGAGCTACGGCGCGGCGTGGCTGAGCGACACGGTGTATGGCGACCAATATAACGGTCCCTCCGCCTCCAGCCTGCCGGCGATTGCCGGCTACCCGCACCTGACGGTGCCGATGGGGCTGGTGCGCGGGCTGCCGGTCGGGCTGTCGTTCATCGGCACGCGCGGCGCGGATCAGCGCGTGCTTGGTGCCGGCTACGCCTATGAACAGGCGTCGCACGCGCGCGTCTCGCCGCGCTACCTGCCGGTCGCCGATGCAGGGTCTGGGGTGGAGGGCACGCGCTGACGCGCCGCTTCCCGCGCCCGCGTTAATCATGTATCTGCTGGGCCAAGGGGGAAGTCCGATGAAGCATCGCAAACGCATCGTCATCGCCGCGACTGGCGCCATGCTCGCACTGGTCGCGCTGCGTCACCCAACCGCCGACCTGCGGATCATGACGCACGAGGCGCGCGACACCGCACCGCACCGCGTGCAGGCCGCGATCGACCTGGGGCTGGTCGGCTTCTCAATTCTCTACACCTGGACCGCGCCGCGCATCACCGGCTGACGCTGCGAACTGCCGGACAAGTTGACGGACACGTAAAGTCACGCTTCGTCGATTGAAGCGCGGCCGGCTCTTGCTTACACGCGTGTCAATGACTGACGAGCGCGCCTGGCAAACCCGATATCGCCACCCGACACCCTGGGCGGTCGACCTGCCGCCAATGTCGATGCCCGAGATGTTCGAGGCCTCGGTCGCGCGTCACGGTGCCAAACCAGCGATCGATTTTCTCGGCCGACGCTACCGCTACGACCAGGTGGCGGACGGCGCGCGTCGCGTCGCGGCAGGGCTCGCTGCGTTGGGCTATGGCAAGGGCGACCGGATCGGTTTGTTCCTGCCCAACGTGCCACACTACGTCGCTGCCTATTACGGCGCGCTGCTGCTCGGCGCGACCGTGGTCAACTTCTCGCCGCTCTACACGGTCGACGAACTGGTCCATCAAGTCGAGGACTCGGGCACGCGCGTGCTGTTCACCGTGTCCGCCACAGCCTTGCTGCCGACCGCGCTCAAGGTGCTCGACAAGAGCCAACTGGAACGATTGATCGTTGGATCGATCGCGGGCGTGCTGCCGCCGGCCAAGTCGCTGATGTACCGCTTGTTCAAAGGCAAGGAGGTGGCGCAGCGCCCGGATGATCCGCGGGTCACTGCCTTCTCCGCGCTGATCGACAATGACGGGCAGTTTACCGCCCCGGCGATCGACGCCGCGGAGGTCGCCCTGTTGCAATATACCGGCGGCACGACCGGCGCGCCAAAAGGCGCGATGCTGACCCACGCCAATCTGACCGCCAATGCGGGGCAGGTGGTGTCGCTCGACCCGCATCGCGGCGAGGTCGACCGCATCGTCGGCGCGCTGCCGCTGTTCCACGTTTTTGCCAACACCTGCGTGCTTAACCGCACCGTGCTGAACGGTGGCGAGATGGTACTGCTGCCACGGTTCGAGGCGGGGCAGGTGCTGGACGCGATATCGCGCACGAAGGCGACCGCGTTGCCGGGCGTGCCGACGATGTACCAGGCGCTGTTCGATCATGCGAAGTTCGCCGCTACCGACTTCTCGTCGCTGCGCGTCTGCATCTCGGGCGGCGCGCCGCTGCCCGCCGAGCTGCGTGACAAATGGGGCGCGGCGACCGGCGCGCGGCTGGTCGAGGGCTACGGTCTGTCGGAGAGTTCGGGCGTGCTGACCTGCAACCCGTACGAGGGCGAGCAGCATCCCGGCACGATCGGGCAACCGCTGCCAGGCACGCGGCTGCGGCTTGTCGACAAGGAAGACCCGACGAAGTGGGTCGCACCGGGTGAGCCGGGCGAGATCGTCGCGCAGGGCGCGCAGATCATGGCGGGCTACTGGAACCGGCCGGAGGCGGCGGCGGATGCGTTCGTGACGTTGGATGGTGAGCGCTGGCTGCGCACCGGCGACGTCGGCGTGATCGACGAACACGGCTTCGTCGCGGTGGTCGACCGGTTGAAGGACATGATCTCGGTCGGCGGCTTCAAGGTATTTCCAAGCCAGATCGAAGAAATCCTCTACCACAACCCGGCGATCAAGGAGGCTTTGGTGGTCGGCGTGCCCGACGCTTATCGCGGTGAGGCACCGCGCGCGTACGTGACGCTCAACGACGACGCAGAGGCGACTGACGGCGCCGCGCTGCTCACGTGGCTCAACCCCAAGCTCGGCAAGCACGAGCGCGTCGATGCGGTGGTGGTGCGTAGCAGCTTGCCCAAGACGATGATCGGCAAGCTCAGCCGCAAGGACCTGCTCGCCGAAATCCGCGCCGAGGCTGGTTGAACGCGCGTGGCGCTGCTTGACCAGTCGCGCCGCACTGCCGCATAGCCCGCGCATGGATCAGGCGATCGAGAACCTGTCGTTCGAGGAAGCGATGCGCGAGCTGGAAAGCATCGTCGGCAAGCTCGAATCCGGCGACACCCCGCTGGAGGACGCGATCCGGCTGTACGAGCGCGGCAGCGCGTTGCGTACGCGCTGTGCCGAGCGGCTCGACGCCGCGCAGGCGCGGATCGAGGCGATCCGCGTCGGTGCCGACGGCAAGCCCGCGGGCGTGCAGCCGTTCAACGCCGGATGAGCTCCGCTCCGCTTTCGCCGGCCTCGCCCAGCCTCGCCGACGCGCTGACGCAGGTACAGGAGGAGATCGACCGCCGCTTCGACCTGCTTCTCGCGGTGCCGGACGACGCGCGCGCGCGCCTCTACCAGGCGATGCGTCACGCCGCGATCGGCGGCGGCAAGCGGCTGCGTCCGCTGCTGGTGTTCGCCACCGCGCGATTGTTCGATGTAAACCCCGAGCATGCGGGCCGTGCGGCGACCGCACTTGAGGCGATCCACGGTTACTCGCTGGTGCACGACGATCTGCCCGCGATGGACAACGACGACCTGCGCCACGGCAAGCCGACTGTCCACAAGGCCTATGACGAGGCGACCGCTATCCTGGCGGGCGACTGCCTACACGCGCTCGCATTTGAGGTACTAGCCGATCCTGCGACGCACCCCGATCCTGCGATCCGCGCCGAGCTGATCGCCGACCTGGCGCGCGCGTCCGGCCCCGCGGGTATGGCGGGGGGGCAGATGATGGACCTGGTGGCGGAGAACGAGGCGTTCGACCTCGGCACCGTGACGCGCTTGCAGCAGCTCAAGACCGGCGCGCTGATCTGCGCCGCCGTCGAGGCGGGCGCGATCCTCGGCCGCGTGCCGGCGGACGCGCGAACGCCGCTTCGCGGCTACGCCCACGACCTCGGGCTCGCGTTCCAGATCGTCGACGACCTGATGGACGTCGAGGGTGACGAGGAACTGGCGGGCAAGAAGCTGCGCAAGGACGAGGCCGCGGGCAAGGAGACGTTCGTCTCGCTGCTCGGTATCGAGCGCGCGCGCGAGCAATCACGGCTGCTGGTCGACCAGGCGATCGAGCATCTGCGCCATTATGGCGAGGAAGCCGACCTGCTGCGCGCCATCGCCCGCTTCGTTGTCGAGAGGGATCGTTGACCATGACCGCCGTTCCCGACCAATCGAACGGCACCGGGCACGCGGTCCGCATCGGCGTTTATCCCGGCACCTTTGATCCCGTAACGCTCGGCCACATGGACATCATTCGCCGCGGCGCGAAGCTGGTCGATCGGCTCGTCATCGGCGTCACCACCAACCCGTCCAAATCGCCGATGTTCACGGTTGAGGAACGCATGGCGATGGTCGAGCGCGAGGTCGCGGCGCTGCCCGGCGACATTCGCGTCGTGCAGTTCGACTCGCTGTTGATGGACTTCGCCGAGCGTGAGCGCGCCAGCGTGATCGTCCGCGGATTGCGCGCCGTCGCCGACTTCGAATACGAATATCAGATGGCCGGCATGAACCAGAAGCTGAACGACCGGATCGAGACGGTCTTCCTGATGGCCGACGTCGGCTTGCAACCGATCGCCTCCAAGCTGGTCAAGGAGATCGCGATTTTTGGCGGCGACATCCGCAAGTTCGTGACGCCGACGATTTGCGAGGAGGTGGTCGCGCGCGTCGCCGTGGTTGGTCGACGCGGGAGCTGACATTCCGCTGCGCCATTCACGTTGGCGTAAGCCGTGAATTGCTTTAGGCGGGCACATCTTCGTTCATCACCGTGAAGGCCCGATGCGCTTCCTTGCCGCTTTCCTGTCGCTGATCCTGTCGTTCGTCGCACTTCCCGCGCTCGCCCAGGCACCGCAGCCGGCCGCTGCCACGCCGGCGCAGCCGCTGCCGACGACCGATCTCCAGAACGTCTGGCTGCTTGACCTGTCGACCGGCGGGCGCGTCGCGATCCTGCTCCGCCCCGATGTCGCGCCCAAGATGGTGGAGCGGATCAAAACGCTGACGCGGCAGCATTTCTACGATGGTCTGGTGTTCCACCGCGTGATCGACGGCTTCATGGCGCAGGGCGGCGACCCCAAGGGCGACGGCACCGGCGGGTCGCAGCTGCCCGACGTCGCGGCGGAGTTCAACTATCTGCCGCACGTCCGCGGCGCGGTCGCGGCGGCGCGCGCCGAGGCGGAGAACAGCGCCAACAGCCAATTCTACATCGTGTTTCAGCCCCGCTTGCAGCTCGACAAAAAGTACACGGTGTTCGGCCGCGTGATGACCGGCATGAACTACGTCGACGCGATTGAGCGCGGCGAGCCGCCGGCGACCCCCTCGCGCGTCGTCCACGCTTATATCGCGAGCGACAATCCGCCGGCTTACCAGCCCGGCGCCACCACCGTGATCCCTGCCGCGCTCGGCGATGTCACGTTGCCGGGTGCGCAGAAGGCGACGCCCGCCGCTGCTCCGGCCAAGAAGCGCTCCACACGCCGCTGAGAGTATCCGGGCGTGAACGTCGACCTGTTCCATTTCGAGCTGCCGAACGATCGCATTGCCTTGCGTCCGGCGGCGCCGCGCGACGCCGCGCGGATGCTGGTGGTCGACGGCGACGGCCTGCACGACCGTGTCGTGTCAGACCTGCCGGGGGCGCTGCGCGCCGGTGACCTGTTGGTGTTCAACGACACGCGCGTGATCCCGGCGCAGTTGGAAGGTTTGCGCGGGCAGGCGCGGATCGGCGCGACGCTCCACAAGCGTGAAGGACCGCGGCGATGGCGCGCGTTCGTGCGCAACGCCAAGCGATTGCGCGACGGCGACGTCATCGACTTCGGTGGCGGTGTGCAGGCAACGGCCGGCGCGCGCGAGGAGGACGGCAGCCTCGCCTTCGACTTTCACGGTGACGAACCGGTCGAGCTGCTGCTGGAGCGCGCTGGCCGCATGCCGCTGCCGCCGTATATCGCGGGCAAGCGCCCGACCGATGCGCGCGACGCGGACGATTACCAGACGATGTTCGCGCGCGAGGCGGGCGCGGTCGCCGCGCCCACCGCAGCGCTGCATTTTACCCCCGATCTGCTGGCGCGATTGGCTGCGGCCGGTATCGATCACGCGACGCTGACGCTTCACGTCGGCGCGGGCACGTTCTTGCCCGTGAAAGCGGAGGACACCGCCGACCACCGCATGCACGCCGAATGGGGTCGCATCGATGCCGAAACCGCGGAGCGCCTCAACGCGGTGCGCGCGCGTGGTGGCCGCGTAATTGCGGTGGGCACCACCTCGCTGCGCCTGATCGAGAGCGCGGCAGGTGAGGACGGCGTGATCCGCCCGTTCGAGGGCGACACGGCAATCTTCATCACGCCGGGTTATACGTTCCGGGGCATCGACGGGCTGATGACCAATTTTCACCTGCCGCGATCGACCTTGTTTATGCTGGTATCGGCGCTGATGGGGCTGGAGCGGATGCAGTCGGTTTACGCCCACGCGATCGACGATGGCTATCGCTTCTACTCCTACGGAGACGCCTCGCTGCTCCTTCCGTGACTTGATGCGCGCGCGCCGCGTTGATTAGTTCGCGGTGCTCGTCGTGCAGCGAGCCGTGATCTGATGATCGCCAGCATTCGCATTCAATCGCCTGCTCAATGCTCAACGAAGCTGCCGGGTGGGAGGGTTCGCGAGCCGCAACCGGCAACCAGCGCCGACGCGATCGATGCTCCGGCGGCTGCAAGGCCTTTGCTGCACTTCGGCAGGCTGCTCATCGCGCTCTGCTCCCACAATGCGTACTGTTGGCCCGTAAACTAGGGCTGAGTTTAGTCACGCCCGTTGGATGATCAGCCTCGACCGGCGTTGGCAGCGGCAGTCACCGAATCTGGTTGGCGGATCAGGCCGATTGCATGATCGCCAGTTCGAGCCCGTTGGGATCGAGGAAGTGAAAACGTCTGCCACCCGGAAACGAGAAGATCGGCTTGCTGATGCGGCCACCGGCTGCTTCGACGGCGGTCACGGCCGCTTCGATGTCGTCCACCAGCACGACCGGCAAAGGCGCGCCCGGCGCTTCGGTCGCGTCTCCCTGTAGGCCCAGGTCGACGTCGCCGTTCGTGGTGCAGGAGTAGCTGGGACCGAAGTCGGTCAGCTTCCACCCGAATACGGTCGAGTAGAAGGTTCGTGCCGCACCCAAGTCACGTGCGGGAAGCTCGATGAAGTTGATGCGGGTCATCGGTAAGCTCCTGTGTATGTTAGCGGACGCGTTTGGCGGTAAGTTTCGAAATACTGCGGATCACCCGCGATCTGTATTTGGTCGGCTGCGATCTGCCCCCCCGTGGAGATGCAACAGCACTGATCGGCGTACTAAGCTAGCCGATGCCGATCGTGGAGCAAAGGTGCTTCGCTGATGTCGCCACACGCGGTGGCGTTGTTGCGGAACGTGTACGTGGACGCGCCCGCCATGGCCGCAGCCCCGAACCTTGCTCGTGTTCGGGAGCAGGCCTAGTGGCCCTGGATGCGACGGCGTAGCGGAAGATCGGTCAATGGACGTGCGTCGATATGCTCCTTAGCCGGGAGCGATGGCGGTGGACAGTGTTGCCAAGGTCACTGCCAGCGCCGGGCTTACCCGGGTGGGGCGTGAGCCGCACGGACGACCGTGCCGAAGGAGGTTTGTTGGAAGGCTTACCTCCCCTATGTCGCCGAAAGGATCGTTGATGCCGACGAATGCCTTGGGTTCCGAACGGACCCTTACGTTTGATGTCGGCCGAATTGGATCATGTAGATGGTAATGTTGCCAATGATCGTCGCCTGGGCGCTGCAGGCGGCCGCGTCCGGGGATGGCGGCGAGGTCGTGGTGCGGGCGCCGCTGCCTGCCACGCCGCAGACGCCCGCGACGATGGTGGTGGAGCCGGTCGCGATGATGATCGCGGCATTCGATGCCGATGGCGACGGGCTGGTCGACCGCGCCGAACTGTCCGACGGCGTGCGGCGATCGTTCGAGGCGGTGGACACCGCAAAGGCGGGCCGGCTGCGCTACATCGTGTTCGCCGACTGGTCGGAGCGCTGGCTGGGCGATCGCAACGCCTTGCCGAGCCCATTTGAGGTCGACCGCAACCAAGACGACCAAGTGTCGCTCGACGAGTTGCAGGATCATTTCTCGCGATTGTTCGCGCGCTACGACCGGGATGGCGACCGCCGGATCAGCCGCACCGAGTTGCTGACCTATCGCACCGCGCCGATCGACGCCAAGGGGCCGACCGCGGGTCGCCCACCCATGAAACCCGCACCGAAGTCAGAAAAGAAGCGCCGACCCGAATGACCCGTTTTGCCTTCACCATTGCCGCCACTGACGGCGCCGCGCGCACCGGCGCAATCGCGATGGAGCGCGGGGTGATCCGCACGCCCGCGTTCATGCCGGTCGGCACCGCCGCGACGGTCAAGGCGATGAAGCCCGCCGACGTGCGCGCGGCGGGCGCTGACATCATCCTGGGAAATACCTATCACCTGATGCTGCGCCCTGGCGCCGAGCGCGTGGCGCGGCTGGGCGGATTGCACGCGTTCATGGGATGGGACCGCCCGATCCTGACCGATTCGGGCGGCTATCAGGTGATGAGCCTGTCGGCGCTCACCAAACGGTCGGAGGAGGGCGTCGCGTTCCGCTCGCACTTGGACGGCACGCGCCACATGCTGAGCCCGGAGCGCTCGATCGAGATCCAGCGGCTGCTCGGCAGCAACATCACCATGGCGTTCGACGAACTGGTGCCGACCACCTCGACGCGCGAGGTGCAGGCCGCCGCGATGGAGCGATCGATGCGCTGGGCGAAGCGCAGCCGCGATGCGTTCGACGGACTGGACGGCCGCGGCGGCGAGCAGCACGCGCAGCGCAATGCGATCTTCGGCATCCAGCAGGGCGCGCTCGACGAAGGGCTCAGGCGTTCGTCGGCCGACGCGTTGGTGGACATCGGCTTCGATGGCTACGCGATCGGCGGGCTGGCGGTGGGTGAGGGGCAGGAGGCGATGTTCGCCTGCCTCGATTATGCGCCGAACCAATTGCCCGCCGATCGTCCGCGCTACCTGATGGGGGTGGGCAAGCCTGACGACATCGTCGGCGCGGTGGAGCGCGGGGTCGACATGTTCGACTGCGTGCTGCCGACGCGATCGGGGCGGACGGGGCAGGCGTTCACGCGCACCGGCCCGATCAACATTCGCAACGCGCGCTTCGCGGAGGATCAGGCGCCGCTCGATCCGGCGTGCGCGTGCCCGGTGTGCGGCACGTGGAGCCGCGCCTACCTGCATCACCTGGTGCGCGCGGGCGAGATGCTGGGCGCGATGTTGATGACCGAGCACAACATCTTCTTCTATCAAGCGTTGATGGCCGACCTGCGCGCTGCAATTGCCGGCGGTACGCTGAGCGTATTTGCCGACGATTTCCGGTCGCGATACGGCGGGGGCAAGGGAGAGTGACGATGAGCGACGAGCCGAACGAGATCCTCGAAGCAGCCAAAGCGGCCAAGGCGCACGAGAGCGCGGGCGCCGACAAGGCCAAAGCGAGCGACAAGGCGCGACGCTGGCAATTGGGCAAATATGTCGGGGTCGGCATCGGATCGGCCGCGGTCGCCGCGGCGCTGCTGTTCGCCAATGGCAAGAAGCGCTGACGCCCTGTCGCCGGTCCGGACCGTGCCAGCGTGGCACGGCGCGCAGATGCTAGCGGTTCAACAAGGTTTGATCGGCTAAGGCTGCGAGACGCCCGCCACATCGGCGCGCGGATAACGGAGCAGCGACGATCCCCCGCATGGCCGATCCCGGACAGCCACGAACAGCGATCGTGCGGTTGCGCGAGGTACGCGTGCTGCCGGTCGTGCTGCTGGGACTCGCAATCTTGGCGGGGTCGGCGCTGCTGGCGCAGGCGATGCTGCGCGTGATCGGCGTCGACCACGTGGTGGTGCGCTCGGTGGCGAGTGCGGCGGCGAGCGTCAGCGTGCCACCGCCGCGGCGCGCGCGCGCGGTGCCGCCGGCACCGGTCTATGCGTCGCCCGCGGCCGGGACGACGGGCACGATCGCGCTGCCGCCAGTGCCGATCGCGTTCGATCGCGCGCCGATCGGCGACGGCTCGATCGTGGCGGCCAGGCCGTTCTCGACCGCGCGGGCAAGCGCCGTCGACCGCGCGCGCGCGCTCGAGTGCCTGACCGCAGCGATCTATTACGAGGCGGCGTCCGAGCCCGACGACGGTCAGCGCGCGGTGGCGCAGGTCGTGCTCAACCGCGCGCGTCACCCGGCCTTTCCCGCGACCGTGTGCGGCGTGGTATATCAGGGGTCGGAGCGCAGCGTGTGCCAGTTCAGCTTCGCGTGCGACGGTGCGATGGCGCGCGTGCCGTCACCCGGCGGTTGGGCGCGCGCGGCGCGCAACGCGGCGGCGGCGCTCGGCGGTTACGTGTTCGCAGCCGTGGGTCTGGCGACCCATTATCACACCTATGCCGTCACCCCGACGTGGAACCGCACCCTGGTGATGACCGACGCGATCGGCGCGCATTTCTTTCATCGTTGGAAGGGCTTTTGGGGAACGGCGAGTGCGTTCATCCAGGGCTATCGCGGAGGCGAGCCGGTGCCGGGACCACACCGCCGACTGGGTCCACTGCTCGACATGCCAGTAGTTGCGGCCAATCAGGCCGTGGTGTCGTCTGCGTTCAGCGTCGAGGCGATGCCGCCGATGCCGAGCGCCGCACCCACGCCGGCGCCGACGCGCGCGGTTACGCCCGAG
The DNA here is from genome assembly GCF_013328205.1 of Sphingomonas hominis. Classification (GTDB taxonomy): domain Bacteria; phylum Pseudomonadota; class Alphaproteobacteria; order Sphingomonadales; family Sphingomonadaceae; genus Sphingomonas; species Sphingomonas hominis. The sequence continues at coordinate 380,714 of NZ_JABULH010000002.1, forward strand.
ACGCAGGTTCAACCGCGTCACGCGCAGAGCGGCGAGGCGATCGCGCCAGCGGCGACCACGGCACCACCGCGCGAGGGGCCGCCCGAATCGCAGGTCCTGGACCGCTGGAAGGACTCGGGCAAGCCGCTCAAATAGGTCGGGTCAGCGGCAGCGCACGTTGTTGCGATCGACCGATTGGCCGAGCGCCGCACCCCCCGCGCCGCCCAGCAGCGCGCCGAGCAGACCCGACCCTCCCGGAGCGACTGCCGATCCCAGCGCGCCGCCGGCGAGCCCGCCGACGATCAGCCCGGTCGTGCCATCGCTGCGGCGGCAATAGTAACGCCCATCGCGTCCGGCATAAACGCGGTCACGTCGGCTCAGTCGGCGCTCGCGATAACTGGGATCGTCGCGATAGTAGCGATCGGCGTAATAGCCGTTGTACGCCGGGTCGGGGCGATTGTAATCGTACGCACCATAGCCGTTATAGCCCGCGTAACGCGGACCCGCCCCGTAATTGCTCGCGCACCCCGCCACCAACACCGCCGCGCCCAGCGCCGCCATCGTCAACTTCATCATTCGCCTCCTTGATCCAGGTCAAGGCGCAATGATCTTAGGGCCGATTGGGTTGCATATCGGCCGTAGTTACCGAGACGGCGCGAGCGCGGCTGCCTCCTTCCTCAGCGTGCGATGCCGCCCGCCGCCAAGACCGCGAGCGTCATCAGCTCGCTGGCGGTCGCGGTCATCGGTGCGATCTGCACGGGCTTCTCCATGCCGATCAACATCGGGCCGATCATGTCGTCGCCGCCCAGTTCGCGCAGCAGCTTGGCCGAGATGTTGGCCGATTGCAGCCCCGGCATGACCAGAATGTTCGCCGGTCCGGAAAGCCGCGCGAACGGGTAGTTCGCCTGCTGCTTGGGATTGAGCGCGACGTCGGGCGACATCTCGCCCTCATATTCGAAGCTCACCTGACGCCCGTCGAGCACGGTGACGGCCTGACGGATGTTGTCGAGGAACACGCCCTCTGGCGTGCCGAAGGTCGAGTAGCTCAAGAAAGCGACGCGCGGTTCGTGGCCCATGCGGCGCGCGACCGCGGCGGTCTGCTCGGCGATGTCCGCCAGTTCCTCGGCGGTGGGCCGCTCGTTGACCGTCGTGTCGGCGATGAAGATCGTGTGGCTCTGTCCGACCAGCACGTGGATGCCGAACGGCGTGCGATCGGGCTTGGGGTCGATCACGCGGCGCACCTCACGGTAGCTCTGCGCGAAGGTGCGGGTGATGCCGGTGATCATCGCGTCGGCCTCGCCCAACTGGAGCAGCACCGAGCCGAAGGTGTTGCGGTCCTGGTTGATCATCCGCTCGCAATCGCGGCGCAGGAATCCGCGGCGCTGGAGCCGGCCGTAGAGGAAGTCGACCATGCGCGGGACCAGCGGCGAGACGCGACTGTTGTGGACCTCATATTCGGCCGGGTTGGCGATGCCGAGCGCGGCGAGGCGGTCGTGCACGTCGTCGCGCCCGACCAGCACCGGGGTGCCGTAGCCGCCCTCCTTGAACGCGATCGCAGCGCGCAGCACGACTTCCTCCTCACCTTCGGCGAAGATCACGCGCTTGGGATGCGCGCGCGCACCCTCATAGGCGAGGCTCAGCACCGAGGTGGTCGGGTTCAATCGCGCGCGCAGCGTCTGGCGGTAAGCGTCGATGTCGAGGATCGGCTTGGTCGCGACGCCTGAGTCCATCGCCGCCTTGGCGACCGCGACCGAGACAAGCTCCATCAACCGCGGGTCGAACGGGGCGGGGATGATATACTCGGGGCCGAAGCTGTGCTGAACGCCGTACGCGGCGGCGACTTCCTCGGGCACGCGCTGCCGCGCGAGTTCCGCGATCGCGTTGGCGGCGGCGATCTTCATCTCGTCGTTGATCGCCGAGGCGCGCACGTCGAGCGCGCCGCGGAAGATGAACGGGAAGCCGAGCACGTTGTTGACCTGGTTCGGGTAATCCGACCGGCCAGTGGCAATGATCGCGTCGGGGCGTGCGGCCTTGGCGAGTTCGGGGCGGATCTCGGGCTCGGGATTCGCCATCGCGAAGATGATCGGCGCCTTTGCCATATCCTTGACCATCTCGGGCTTGAGCGCGCCCGCCGCCGACAGGCCCAGGAACACGTCGGCACCGGCCAGCGCCTCGGTCAGGGTGCGGCGGTCGGTCGCGACCGCGTGCGCCGACTGCCACTGGTTCACGTCGTCGCGGCCCTGGTAGATGACGCCGGTGCGGTCGCAGATGATGACGTTCTGCTGGCGCACGCCCATCGCCTTGATCAGGTCGGTGCAGGCGAGCGCCGCCGCGCCTGCGCCGTTCACCACCACCTTGACGTCAGCGAGTTTGCGGCCGGTCAGCAGGCAGGCGTTGATCAGCCCGGCGGCGCAGATGATCGCGGTGCCGTGCTGGTCGTCGTGGAAGACCGGAATGTTCATCCGCTCGCGCAAGGATTGCTCGATGATGAAGCACTCGGGCGCCTTGATGTCCTCTAGGTTGATGCCGCCGAAGCTGGGTTCGAGCAGCGCCACCGCGTTGACGAAGGCGTCGACATCTTCAGTCGCTAGTTCGAGGTCGATCGAGTCGACGTCGGCGAAGCGCTTGAACAGCACCGCCTTGCCTTCCATCACCGGCTTGGACGCGAGCGCGCCGAGATTGCCGAGCCCCAGGATCGCGGTGCCGTTGGAGATGACCGCGACCAGATTACCCTTGGCGGTGTAATCATAGGCGAGCGCAGGGTCGTCGGCGATCGCGCGCACCGGCACCGCGACGCCGGGCGAATAGGCGAGCGCCAGGTCGCGCTGCGTCGCCATCGGCTTGGACGCGATGATCTCGATCTTGCCCGGCCGCCCTTCCGAATGGAACAACAGCGCCTCGCGCTCGGAGAACTGAACGTTGGTCACTTCTTCGGCGGCGCCGTTGCGGGTATCGGTCATGCGCGTGCCCTTACGGAAAGGTGGCGGTGATGTGAACCGTTACCATGCACCGGATGTGTGACGTTCGTGGTCCAGCAGGAAACGCTTCGCCGCCAGCCCGCCTGCGAAGCCGGTCAGCGCGCCGTTGCTGCCGACGACGCGGTGGCACGGGGCGACGATCGACAACGGATTGCGGCCGTTCGCGGCGCCCACCGCACGGGTGGCGGTCGGGCGGCCGATCGCGTGCGCGATCTGGGCGTAGCTGCGCGTCTCGGCGAAGGGGATGTCGGCGAGCGCCAGCCACACGTCGCGCTGGAACGGCGTGCCCCGTGGGGCGAGCGGCAGGTCGAAGCCGGTGCGCGTGCCGGCGAAATACTCGGTAAGCTGTTCGGCCGCCGCAGCGAGCACCGGATGGTCGTCGCGGGGCGTCACATCTGCTAGCCGCACGCGACCCGGCGCGTCGTCGGGCCACAGGATCGCGACCAGCCCGTTGTCCGACGCGACCAATGTCAGCGGACCGATGGGTGAAGGCAGGAGCGAGCGAAAGAGCATGGCGAGCATCTCGTGAAAGCAGGCGACGTGTGTAGCGCGAGCGCGGGCAATCGGACACGCCTTTCGCGCGTGCCCGCGCTTCTGTATCGCGCCCGCGATGGCGAGCGTTTCCACCCCGACCCCGATGATGGCGCAGTATATGGCGCTGAAGGCGGAGGCGGCGGACTGCCTGCTGTTCTACCGGATGGGCGATTTCTTCGAACTGTTCTTCGACGACGCGCGGGTTGCCGCGCAGGTGCTCGACATCGCGCTGACCGCGCGCGGCGAGCACGAGGGGGAGAAGATCCCGATGTGCGGCGTGCCGGTCCATGCCGCGACCGCTTATCTGCAACGCCTGATCAAGGCCGGGCACCGCGTCGCCATCGCCGAGCAGACCGAAACGCCCGAGGCGGCGCGCAAGGCACGCGGCTCGAAGGCGCTGGTCGGGCGCGCGATCGTCCGCTTCGTCACCGCGGGCACGCTGACCGAGGAAGCGCTGCTCGACGCACGCGTGGCGAATTGGTGTGCGTGCGTAGGCGAGGTGAACGGCGCCGTCGCGATCGCTGCCGCCGACGTGTCGACCGGACGCTTCGTGGTGATTGAAACCGAAGCGGGTGGCATGGGAGCGGAACTCGCGCGGCTGGGCGCGGCCGAGGTGGTGGCGTGCGAGGGCGCGGACCATCCCGCCAGCGTGTGGCGTCCGCGTGCCGACTTCGACAGCGCGCAGGGTGAGGCGCGGTTGAAGCAGCTCTACGGCGTCGCGACGCTCGACGGCTTCGGCCAGTTCTCGCGCGCCGCGCTGTCGGCGGCGGGCGCGCTGGTCGCGTATCTGGAGCACAACGCGAAGGGCGCGCTGCCTTTCCTGCGCCCACCGACGCTTGAGGCGGCGGCCGAGACGATGGCGATCGACGCGGCCACGCGCGAGAGCCTGGAGCTGACCTGTACGGTCGCGGGACAGCGCAAGGGCAGTCTGCTCGACGCGGTCGACCGCACCGTGACCGGCGCGGGCGCGCGTCTGCTGGGCGAGGACATCGCTGCGCCCTTGATGGACTTGGGCGCGATCGAGGCGCGGCAGGCGCTGGTTGCGCTGTTCCATGACGACGATGCCTTGCGTGAACGGTTGCGCGCGAGCTTGCGTGCGCTGCCCGATGTGGGCCGTGCGCTCGGGCGGCTGGCGGCGGGGCGGGGCGGTCCGCGCGATCTCGGGCAGTTGCGCGACGGGCTCGACGGTGCGGCTCACCTCGCCGAGCTGCTTGGCAAGATCGAGCCGGCGCCTTCACTGCTCACCGAAACCCTGCCGCGGCTGCGTGGACACGGTGCGCTGATCGACCTGCTCAAGCGCGCTCTGGTGCCTGCACCGCCGATCGAGGCGAGCGACGGCGGCTATATCGCGGCGGGGTACGACGCGGCGCTCGACGAATTGCGCGACGCGGGCGCGGGCGGGCGGCGCGCGATCGCCGCGCTGGAGGCGAAATACCGCGCCGACACGGGCGTCACCGCGCTCAAGATCAAGCACAACGGCGTGCTCGGCTACCATATCGAAGTGCCCGCGCGCGCCGCCGACCCGCTGATGCGCGCGGACTCAGGGTTCACGCACCGACAGACGATGGCGGGTGCAATCCGCTTCAACGCGCCCGAACTGCACGAGGTCGCTTCTCGTGTGACGCAGGCAGGCGCGCACGCGCTGACCGCCGAGGCTGCGCACCTGGAGGAACTGACGCAGACCGCGCTCGCCGCGCGCGAGAGCATCGCCGCGACCGCCGACGCGCTCGCTCGCCTCGACGTCGCAGCGGGGCTCGCCGAGCGCGCGGCCGAAGGTCACTGGACCAGGCCCAAACTGGTCGAACAGGCATGTTTCGAGGTCGGGGGCGGGCGCCATCCGGTGGTCGAGAGCGCGCTGGCGAAATCGGGCGACCGCTTCGTCGCCAACGACTGTCGTTTGTCGGAGAGCAATCGCCTGTGGCTGGTCACCGGCCCCAACATGGGCGGCAAGTCGACGTTCCTGCGCCAGAACGCGCTGATTGCGGTGCTCGCGCAGGCCGGCAGCTACGTGCCCGCGTCGGCCGCGACGATCGGGCTGGTCGACCGGCTGTTCAGCCGCGTCGGCGCCTCGGACAATCTCGCGCGCGGACGCTCGACCTTCATGGTCGAGATGGTCGAGACCGCCGCGATCCTGGCGCAGGCGACCCCGCGCAGCTTCGTGATCCTAGACGAGGTGGGGCGCGGCACCTCGACCTATGACGGGCTCGCGATCGCCTGGGCAGTGGTGGAGGCGATCCACGAGGAGAACCGCTGCCGCTGCCTGTTCGCGACGCATTATCACGAACTGACGAGGATCGCCGAACGCTGCGACGCGCTGTCGCTCCACAACGTTCGTGCGCGTGAGTGGAAGGGCGATCTGGTGCTGCTGCACGAGGTGGTGGAAGGGCCGGCGGATCGCAGCTACGGCCTGGCGGTCGCGCGGCTCGCGGGCATGTCGCCGGGCACGGTCGCGCGTGCCAAGTCGGTGCTCGCGAAACTGGAGGCGGGGCGCGCCAAGACCGGCGGGCTCGCCGCGGGCCTCGATGATCTGCCGCTGTTCGCCGCCGCGGCGCAGGCCGAGGAAGCGCAGTGCGACGCGATCCGCGCCGAGGTCGAGGCGATCGACGTCGACGCGCTGACTCCGCGCGAGGCGCTCGACACGCTCTACCGGTTGAAGGCGCTAGCGCGGGAAGGCTGACGCGGGGCTCCCCATCGGCGCGGCGCGCGCTTATGTCGGGCACCATGCGCCGAACCTTTGAGCAATTGCCCAACCGCCGTGCGATCGTCGATCGCCGCGCGCTCGTCGATGCGCTCGCCGCTCTGGATGAAGGCAGCCACGCCCAGCTTCGCCGCGGCGCGACGGCGATCCTCAAGGCCGCGCTCGACGCCGGACGTGCGGAGATCGCGCGGCGGCTGTCGGAGCACCCCTCGCGCGGGCTGGAGGCGGCAAACGCGCAGGCGTATCTGGTCGACCAGATCATCGTCACGCTGGCCGATTTCACCACCACGCGGCTCTATCCCTTGAGCAACCCGACCGCGTCGGAGCGGCTGCTGCTGATCGCGGTCGGCGGCTACGGTCGCGGTGAGATGGCGCCGTTCAGCGACGTCGACCTTGGCTTCGTGACGCCGTGGAAACAGACGCCCTGGGCCGAGCAGGCGATCGAATCGATGCTCTACGCGCTCTGGGACTTGGGATTGAAGGTCGGTCATTCGAGCCGCTCGCTCGACGACATGGTGCGCCAGGCGAAAGCCGACGTGACGGTGCGCACCGCGCTGCTGGAGGCGCGCTACCTGTGGGGCGACGAGGCGCTGTACGAGGAAGCGGCCGAGCGGTTCGACAAGGAGGTGAGGAGCGGCACCGAGCGGCAGTTCGTCGCCGACAAGCTCGCCGAGCGCAACGCGCGCCACGTGCGAATGGGTGACACGCGCTATGTGGTCGAGCCCAACGTGAAGGAAGGGAAGGGCGGCCTGCGCGATCTCCACGCGCTCTTCTGGATCGGCAAATACGCCTACAAGGTGCGAAGCTCGCGCGAGCTGAAGGACGCCGGACTGTTCACGCCGGAGGAATATCGGCTGTTCCACCGCGCCGACAATTTCCTCTGGGCGGTGCGCTGTCACCTCCACCTGATCGCGGGGCGGGCCGAGGACCGGCTGACCTTCGACTATCAGCGCGAGATCGCCGCGCGGATGCACTACGCCGATCGCCCGGGCAAATCCGCGGTCGAGCGGTTCATGCAATTTTACTTCCTGCAGGCGAAGACGGTAGGCTCGCTCACCGGCCTGTTCCTCGCGCACCTGGAGGAGCGCTACAATCGACGGCACAGCGGCGAGCGGATCAAGCGGTTGTTGCGTTCTCCGCGCAAGCTGAACGGCTTCACCGTCGACCGCGGGCGGCTGGCGATCCCGAGCGATGATTTCTTTGCCACCGACCCCGTGCGGCTGGTCGAGGCATTCGCGCTCGCCGCGCAGACGCAGATGGAGATTCATCCGCTCGCGCTGCGCTGCGCGACGCGCGACGCGAAACTCGCCGCGTCGGTCCGACGCGATCCGCGCGCGAACGCGCTGTTCCTCGACGTGCTGACCAGCCGCAACGACCCCGAGCTGGTGCTGCGCTGGATGAACGAGACCGGCGTGCTGGGGCGCTTCCTGCCCGATTTCGCGCGCGTGGTCGCGCAGATGCAGTTCGACATGTACCACCATTACACGGTCGACGAGCATACGATCCGGGCGGTCGGGCTGCTCGCGCGGATCGAGAAGGGCGAGCTGAAGGACGATCATCCGCTCGCCAGCGCGGTGATGGAGCAGATCGTGTCGCGGCGCGTGCTCTACGTCGCCGTGCTGCTCCACGACATCGCCAAGGGGCGCGGTGGCGACCATTCGGTGCTGGGCGCCGAGGTCGCGTTGCGCGTCTGCCCGCGGCTGGGGCTGACGCGCGCGGAGACCGAGACGGTATCGTGGCTGGTGCGCCACCACCTGCTGATGTCGGCGACAGCGTTCAAGCGCGACCTGTCGGACTTCAAAACGATCCTCGATTTCACCGCCATTGTGCAGAGCGTCGAGCGGTTGCGCCTGCTGCTGGTGCTGACCACCGTCGATATTCGCGCGGTCGGACCCGGCACGTGGAACGGCTGGAAGGGGCAGTTGCTCGCCGACCTGTACGACGGCGCGGAAGAAGTGCTGCGGTTGGGGCACAAGCAGAAGGGCCGCACCGAGCGGATCGCCGCCAAGCAGCAGGCACTACGCGAGGCGACCGGCTGGGACGAGGCGACGATGGCCGCCTACGTCCGCCGCCTGCCCGAACCGTATTGGATCGCCGAGCCCGCCGACGTGCTCGCCGCCAACGCCGAGGTGGTGCGCGCCGCGGGTGACGCTCCTTTGTCGATCGCAGCGCAGGTCTATCCTGAACGCGGTGCGACGCTCGTCACCGTTTACGCGACCGACCATCCGGGGCTGTTCTTCCGCATCGCGGGCGCGATCAACGTCGCGGGCGGCAACATCATCGACGCGCGCATCCACACAACGCGCGACGGTATGGCGCTCGACAATTTCCTGGTGCAGGACCCGCTCGGCCGCCCGTTCGACGAGGCCGAGCAGTTGCAGCGCATCCGCGTGACGATCGAGGACGCGCTCGCCGGGCGGGTGCGACTGACCGACCGGTTGAAGGCGAAGCCGCTGCCGCGTCTGCGCGCTGACGCGTTCGCGATCGCGCCCGACGTGCTGGTCGACAACAAGGCATCGAACCGCTTCACCGTGGTGGAGGTGGCCGCGCGCGATCGCCCGGCGCTGCTCAACCAGCTCGCACACGCACTGTTCCAGTCGAAGGTGACGATCCATTCCGCGCACGTGTCGACCTACGGCGAGCGCGCGGTGGACACCTTTTATCTGACCGACCTGACCGGCGACAAGATCGCGCTCGCCTCCAAGCTGCGCAGCATCGAGCGGCGGCTGCTCGCGGCGGCGGCGGGGAAGGCGCTGGAGGAAGCGGCGTGAGCCGCTGACGAAAAAGGCCGGCGCGCGGGGGGCGCACCGGCCTTTATACCATCGTGGATCAGCCGATCAGAAGCGCGTGCGCAGCGTCAGACCGTAGGTGCGCGGCTCGCCCAGGTAGGAGGTGAAGATCTGGTTGCCGACCGCGAAACCGCCGGTGCTGCCGAACGCCTGCACCTGCGCCTGGCTGCCCGCACCCTGGAACGGCGCGTTGAAGGCGACCTGCTGGAAGTTCTTGTTGAGCAGGTTCTGCGCGAACACCTCGATCGCCCAAAGATCGTCGCGCCCACGCAGGCCGATGCGCGCGTTCACCGTGGTGAAGCCGTCCTGCTCCTTCTCGATGAAATTGTCGGAGCCGGTGTTATAGTCCGACGAGGTGCGCTGATCGACGTAGAACAGCGCCGACATGCCGTTCGAACCGATATCGGGCGTCCACGATGCCGAGGTCGTGATGACGTTGCGCGGCGCGAGCGGCATCTGAGCACCCGGTAACAGGAACAATGCCGGATCGAGCGGCTCGCCCGAGGCCGAGCCGACGATGTTGCGGCGCACCTTGGTGTCGGCGAAGGTATAGCCCATCGTGATCGCGACCTGGCGCGCGGGATAGAAGCCCGCCTCGACTTCGACGCCCTGGCTGCGCACGCCGGTGCCGACGTCGCCGGCGCAGCGGCCAGTCGTGGCGCTGTTGTCGGTGTCGCCGCCGTTCAGCCCAGCCTTGCAGCTACCCAGGTTCTGTACGATGAAATTCGTGCCGTTGAACGTGTTGAGCTGGAAGTTGGTGAAGTCCGACCGGAAGCCCGCCAGATTGAAGGTGAACTGACGCGACGAATATTTCAGGCCGACTTCATAAGCGTTGACCGTTTCGGGGTCGAAGCGCAGCGCCGACGCATTGGGGGCGAGCGTGGTCGCCGGCAGGAACGCCGGGCCCAGATCGGAGCGATCGAGGTTGTAGCCACCCGCCTTGAAGCCGCGCGAATAGCTGGCGTAGGTCATGACGCGGTCGACCGGCTTCCACGACAAGACCGCGGTGCCGGTGAACTCGTCGTTGTTCAGCTTGTCGCTGATCGACTTGCCGTTGAGCGTCGAGCTCGAATTGCCGGTGCAGCTGAGCGTCAGGATGCCGGCGACGGTCGAGGCGAGCGCAGGATTGGCGAGCAGCGGCGCCAGGTTGCCGAGCTGCTGCGCGCAGACGGTGTTGTCGTTGGTGAAGCTGGCGTTCAGGTCCTTCATCTCCTTCGTCCAGCGCAGGCCACCGGTCAGCGACAGCGTGTCGGTGATCTTCAGGACGTTGTGGGTGAAGAAGGCGTAGCTCTCGCTCTTCTGGTCGTAGATGTCGCGGCGTGAGCCGAGATCGCTGATCGTCGACAGGCGGTCGAGTGCACCCAGAATCGTACCTGCCGCTGTGCCAAACGACGAGCCCACTGCTGCTCGTGCGGTCACGCCTGGCGCGACGAAGCCGGTCGACAGGCAGCCCGGCGCCGCCGGATTGCGTAAGGCCGCGTTAGGATTGGCGCTGGCAACGACCCGACACGCAGCGAAGCGGCCGTAATCGGTGCCGAAACGCAGATTGTCGGACACGCGCAGCTTCTCGTTGCTGTAGAAGCCGCCGACCAGCCAGTTGAGCCGATCGCCGAACGCTTCGCCGTTCAGGCGCAGTTCCTGCGTGAAGGTGCGGAAGCGGCGAAACGCATTGCCGTCGTTGGGACGATAAACGAGGTCGAGGTTGCCGTAATCGAAGTCGCCCGCACCCGCCGACTTATACTCGCGATACGCGGTGATCGAGGTCAGCGCGGCGCCGCCGAAGTTCCAGTCGATCTGCGCCGAGCCGCCGTAATCCTTCGTGATGTTCGAGTAAGCGCGGCCACGCGTCTGCGCGATGCGGCGGTTGTACTGGTCGCCCGCGCTCGGGAACACGGCGCCGAGCGACGTCATCACGTCGACGATGCGGTTGGCGGGCGCGATCGCGAAATCGCCGGCGACGCCCGGCGTCGGATCGGTCTTCTCGCGCAGGTCGATGTAGACCGCGCCGCAGCACTTCTCGTCGCGGCGGGTATAGTCGCCGATCAGCCGGATTGAGAAGTCGCTCGACGGCTCGAGCAGCAACTGGCCGCGGACGAAATAGCGGTTGCGGTCGTTGAAGTCGGTGTTGTTGATGACGTCGCGGTAGAAGCCGTCGCGCTTGGCGTAGACGCCGTCGACGCGGAAGGCGAGCAGGTCCTTGATGATCGGGCCGGTCAGCGCGCCGGCGACGCGGATGTTGTCGTAATTGCCGTAGGTCGCCTCGCCGTAGCCGCCGAAGTCGAACGACGGCGCCTTGGTGTAGATGTTGATCGCGCCCGCCGACGAGTTACGGCCCGACAGCGTGCCCTGCGGCCCACGCAGCACCTCGACACGCTCGATCTCGCCGATGTCGTTCAGGCCCGATCCCGTACGGCTGCGATAGACGCCGTCGATGAAGGTGACGACCGAGCTTTCGAGGCCGGGGTTGTCGCCGACGGTGCCGATGCCGCGGATGCGTGCCGAGGCGTTCGCTTCCGAACCGGTCGACGACACGCTGAGCGAGGGGGCGAGCTGCGCCACGCCGCGGATGTCGGTCGCACCTGAATTTTGCAGGCTTTCCTGGTTCACCGCGTTGATCGAAATCGGCACGTCGGCGAGCCGCTCGGCGCGGCGCGTGGCGGTGACGACGATGTCGCCCGCGCCCAATTCGCCGGTCGAGCTCGACTGCGCGGCGGCGGTGTTGGTCTGGCCGTCAACCGCGGCGTTGGTGGTGACGGGGCTGGTCTGCTCCTGCGCCAGTGCGGGGTAAGCCGCCAGACAGGCAACGGTGGACAGCAGGGTCGCGGTGATGCGCATAATGAAGGCCTCTCCCAAATTTGAATATCGGGTTTGGTGCGCTTCTATGCGGACTATCTTACGCGTCTAGTAAAAGTTACGCGTCACGTAACGGAAAGCCGCGGGTATGTGGCGCAACGGCAACAGTTGCGCATCAAAATGCATGTGCACAAGCGAAGGTGACGCTACGGAATGCGGCGCGTCGAGCCGCAGGTATGGCGCGTCGGCGGTCGATCCGCCGACGCACAAGCCATTTATTTGGGCGAGAGCACCATCAGCATCTGCCGGCCTTCCATGCGCGGATAGGCCTCGACCTTGGCGATCTCGTTGGTCGCCTCGGCGACGCGCTGGAGCACCGCCATGCCGAGCGAGCCGTGGCTCAGCTCGCGACCGCGGAAGCGCATGGTGACCTTCACCTTATCGCCTTCCTCGATGAACTCGACCACCTTCTTCATCTTGGTGTCGTAATCGTGGTCGTCGATGTTCGGACGCATCTTGATCTCCTTGATCTCCTGCGTCTTCTGGCTCTTACGCGCGGCGTTGGCCTTCTTCTGCGCCTCGTACTTGAACTTGCCGACGTCGAGGAACTTGGCGACGGGCGGGTCCGCGTTTGGGGACACCTCGACCAGGTCGAGCCCGACTTCCTTGGCCTGCGCCATCGCTTCGCGCGTGTACATGACGCCGAGATTCTCGCCCTCGTGATCGATCACGCGGACCTTCTGGCTCTGGATCCACTCGTTGAAGCGAGGGCCGTTCATCGGCGGCGCCTGCATGGGGCGGCGCATCATGGGCGGACGGATAGATACTTCTCCTGTTGATTCACTATGCCCGATATATGCTTTCACTGCACGAATCGGAAGATGTCCGACGCACTCGGCCGTCATCTAGTCGGGTGCGCCGGTCACTTTCTTCGCGACCTGTGTTCTAGAAGCTGCCGCGCAGCGTCACGCCGTAGGTGCGCGGCTCGCCCGGGAAGCCGATGAATAACTGGTTGGCGCTGCCCGCGAATCCACCGGAAGCAGCCTGCTGGACGCTGCGAAACGTCCCCGATCCTTGAGCGGGTATGTCGGAGGCGAGCTGGAAGTATCGCTGATCCAGCACGTTCTGCGCCCATAATTCGACGCCCCAGCGCTTGTTCGCGCCGTACACGCCGAGCCGCCCGTTCACCACCGCGAACGCGTCCTGCACCTTTTCCAGGTCAAGGTCGGAGCCGGTGTTGGTGTCGCTCTGCATCCGGGCGTCGACATAGACGAGCCCGGTCAGCCCGCGCGTGCCGATCGCGGGCGTCCAACCGATACCCGCCGTGGTGACGATCTCGGGCGCGTTGGACAGGTTCTGGTCGGGCAATTGGAACAGCACCGGCGACAACGGCCGTCCGCCCGTGCCGACGAGATCGCGGCGATAGCGCGTGTGCGCGTAGGTGAACCCCAGGTTGACCGTCACATCGCGCGCGGGGCGGATCGTGCTTTCCAGCTCGACGCCGGTCGATAGCACGCCTGGGCGCAGCCGGTCGGGCGCGCACGCACCGGTCGCCGCGGACGCGTCGGTGTCGGCGCGGTTCAGGGGATCGCGGCACGACTGGATGTTCGCGACCTCGAAGCTGGTCCCGTTGTAGGTGTTGAGCTGATACCCGCTGAACACCTGATGGAAGGCGGCGACGTTCACGTCGATGCTGCGCCCGTTCCACTTAGCGCCAAGTTCATAAGCGGTGACCTTCTCGCTGGCATAAGCCAGATCGGCGACCTCGGCGCGGCCGTTGCCGGGTGTGTTCGCTGCGCGCGCGAGCAGCGCGGTGCACGCCGCCTGTTGCGCGGCGGTGCCCGCCCCGGCGAAGCACGGCCGGTCGAGCCCGGAGAAGTCGAGGTTGAACCCGCCCGCCTTGTACCCGCGCGAGGCCGAGGCGTAGAGTAGCACGCGCTCGACCGGCTTAAACCCCAGCACCGCGGTCCCGGTCCACCGACCGTCATCGAAGGTCGTGCCCGGCGTGCCCTGCGGAATGTCGATGCCTGCGCCGTTCACCACGCAGGCGAGCCCGGCGAGCGACTGGAGCGACGAATTCAGCAGCGCGGGGCATAGCGTGTTGGTCGCGCGGTAATCGGCGCGGACGCGCTTGTGCTCGTCGGTGTAGCGGACGCCGAATGTCGCGAACAGGCGGTCGGGGACGATCGCCAGCGTGTTGTGCGTGAACAGCGCCCAGTTGCGGCTGACCTGCGTGAAGTTACCGTCGTTCGCGCCGGTGCCGACGAGCGGGGCGGCGTTCAGCTGTCGCGCAACCGCGTCATAGCCCGCGAACACGCTCGTCGGCGCGGTCGAGCAGGTGGGGGAGGCGAGGTTCACCTGTCCCGCGCCCGACGCGGCGAACGAGGTCGCGATGATGCAATTGGCGAAGCGGGTGTAATCCTGCCCGTAGCGCTGGTCGTCGTCGACGTTCAGCTTCTCGTTGCCGTAATAGCCGCCGACCAGCCAGTCGAGCCGACCGTCGAACGCCCGGCCCGCCAGGCGGACCTCCTGCGAGAAGTTGCGGAAACGGCGGTCGAGGTCCTGCCGGTCGAGCAGGTCGAGCCGGTTGAAGTCGTTGTCCTGCCCCATCCGGTTCTTGTAATCGCGCCACGCAGTGATCGACGTCAGCGTCGCGCCCCCCAATCGCCAGTTCACCTCGCCCGACACGCCCCAGTCGCGCACGTCCGACCGATACGGCACGCCCGCGCTGGTCGAGGTGGTGAAGCCGAAGCGCTCGCCCGCGGGTGGTAGCTGGTAGTTGGCGCCGAGTGCCTGGAGCAGCGGCAGCAGCGTGTTGGGGCCGACTGCGACCGATCCGCCCGCGGGGTCGGTGCGCGTCAGGTTGCGCACCGGACCGAGCAGCGTACCGTTGCAGCAATTCTCGTGGCGCTCGGCATAGTCGCCGATGATCCGGACCGACAATACGTCACTCGGGCTCCAGCCGAGTTGGGCGCGCGTCAGCCAGCGGTCGCGGTCCTGGATGTCGGGCTCGCCGGGGGTGAGCTGGCGGATGAAGCCGTCGCGCTGCTGCCATACGCCATCGACGCGCAGCGCCGCGCTCTGTCCTAGGGCCAAGTTCACCGCGCCGTCGACGCGCATGTAATCGTAATTGCCGTAACTGATCAAGCCATGCGCGTCTGTGCGACCGAGTTCGGGCGCGCGCGTGACGATGCTGATCGTGCCCGCGGTCGAGTTGCGCCCGAACAGCGTCCCCTGCGGCCCGCGCAGCACCTCGACGCGGTCGACCTCGCCCAATTCGGTCAGCCCGACGCCGCTTCGCGCACGATAGACGCCGTCGACGAACAGCCCGACCGAGCTTTCCAGACCCGGGTTCTCGCCGACCGTGCCGATGCCGCGAATACGCGCGGTGAAGTTCGCCTCGCTGGTCGCGCCCGAGACGAGCAGCGAGGGCGCGACCTGGTCGATCCCGCGCAGGTCGACCGCGCCCGTGGCAGCAAGCGTCTCGCCCGAGATCGCGGTGATCGCGATCGGCACGTCAGACAGCCGCTCGGCGCGCCGCGTCGCGGTGACGACGACCTCGCCCGGTTCGGCGGCGGAGGGCTGATCCCCATCCTGTCCAACCGGCGACTGCTGCGCGGCGGCGGGAAGGGCGAGCAGCAGCGCGGACGATAGCAGGCTGGCCGCGAAGGCGGTTTGGTACGAACGGTTCATTGGGTGCGATCCCTGGTGACCACGGCATCCGTGTGCCGCGTGGCGAGGGCGCGGCGGTTAGCGGCCACGCAGGGAAAGTCACGCGCTTTGTTAATGTAGGTGAGGTGGACCGGCGGATGCGCCCCGCCGATCCACCTGTTCGTCAGCGCGCCAGATCAGGCGCGCGCGCCTCCTCGGTCAGCCGCTGGGTGATGTCGGCGAGCGCGACGACCTCCTGCCCCTGGCTGCCCAGGCGGCGGACCGCGACGGTGCCTTCGTCCGCCTCGCGCTTGCCGACGACCAGCAGCACGGGAACCTTCGCGACCGAATGTTCGCGCACCTTGTAGTTGATCTTCTCGTTGCGCAGATCGATTTCCACGCGCAGCCCGGCAGCGCGCAGCTCGGCTGCGACCTCCAGCGCGTAATCGTCGGCGTCGCTGACGATCGTCGCCACCACCACCTGCACGGGGGCGAGCCACAGCGGGAAGCGTCCGGCATGATGCTCGATCAGGATGCCGATGAAGCGCTCGAACGTGCCTAGGATGGCGCGGTGGAGCATGACGGGACGGTGACGGTTGCCATCCTCGCCGACGTACGCCGCATCCAGCCGCTCGGGCAGCACGCGGTCTGATTGGATCGTGCCGACCTGCCACGTCCGCCCGATCGCGTCGGTCAGGTGGAACTCGAGCTTGGGCGCGTAGAAGGCACCTTCGCCCGGCAGTTCCTCGAACTTCGCCTTGATCGTGTCGGACAGGCTCGACACCTGCACCGCCTCGCGCAGCTCGGCCTCCGCCTTGTCCCACATCTCGTCCGAGCCGAAGCGCTTTTCGGGGCGGAGCGCGAGCTTCACCGCGTAATCCTCGAAGCCCAAGTCGCGGTAGACGCTATCGAGCAGCTCGCAGAATTTGCGCACTTCCTCGACCAGCTGGTCCTCGCGAACGAAGATGTGCGCGTCGTCCTGCGTGAACTGGCGCACGCGCATGATGCCGTGCAGCGCGCCGTGCGGCTCGTTGCGGTGGCAGCAACCGAATTCCGCCATCCGGATCGGCAGGTCGCGGTACGATTTGATCCCCTGCTTGAAGATCAGCACGTGCGCGGGGCAGTTCATCGGCTTCAACGCCATCAGATCGGCGTCGCCGGTCAGGACCGCACCTTCGTCCTCGGTGTTCGGGATCTCGTCGGGCACCACGAACATGTTCTCGCGGTACTTGCCCCAATGGCCCGACTGCTCCCATTGCCGCGCGTCCATCAGCTGCGGCGTCTTGACCTCGGCATAATCGGCGGCGTCCAACCGGCGGCGCATGTACGCCTCCATCTGCCGCCACAGCACGAACCCCTTGGGGTGCCAGAATACTGAGCCCTGCGCCTCCGACTGGAGGTGGAACAGGTCCATCTCCTGCCCGATCTTGCGATGATCGCGCTTGGCGGCCTCCTCCAGCATGAACAGATGCTGGTCGAGCTGCTTCTTGTTCAACCAGCCGGTGCCGTAGATGCGGGAAAGCATCGCGTTCTTCTGGTCGCCGCGCCAATAGGCGCCCGACACCCGCGTCAGCTTGAACGCTTGCGGATCGAGCTTGCCGGTCGAGGCCATGTGCGGCCCGCGGCACATGTCGAGCCACGCACCCTGACGGTAGATCGTCAGTTCCTCATGGTCGGGCAGCTCGGCCGCCCACTCGGCCTTGAACGTCTCACCTTGCTTGTTCCACGTCTCGATCAACTGCTCGCGCGTCCAGACCTCGCGCGTGAACGGCTCGTTCTTCGCGATGATGCGGCGCATCTCCGCCTCGATCGCGGGCAGGTCGTCGTCGGTGAAGGGGCGATCCTTTGGTGCAAAATCATAGTAGAAGCCGTCGTCGGTCGCCGGGCCGAAGGTGATCTGCGTGCCCGGGAACAGGTGCTGCACCGCCTCCGCCATGACATGCGCGAGATCGTGGCGCGCGAGTTCGAGCGCGTCGGCCTCGTCCTTCTGCGTGACGAGCGCGAGCTGCGCGTCGTGCGTCAGCGGACGCGTGATGTCGCGCAGCTCGCCGTCAACGCGCGCGGCGATCGCCGCCTTGGCGAGGCCGGGGCCGATCGCGGCGGCGATCTCGGCCGGCGTGGTGCCGGGTGCGACCTCGCGAACCGAACCGTCGGGCAGCGTGATCGAGAGCATGTTCATGGAGTGATCCTGAAGAATATTCATGTGCCGCTTATGGCGGAAGCGCACCCGCGGGAAGGGGGCGCACGAACGTATCGGAGGCGCCGCCGGTCAGGCGCGCGCGTTGATCGACCCCGGGGCGACCGGGGTGGTGCTAGTTCGCGCGAGGAAACGGCTCGGCATCATCGTGGGGCAACATAGCGGCCGGGCGCGGGCGACGCCAGCCGGTCGGGTCATTGGGGCGGGGGCGGCGGCTTCCTATATCTAGTGCACGATGACGACCGATTTCGCGGGCAACACCCATTTCTATATTCTGATCGGCGTGCTGCTGGTCGCCTCGGTGATCGCGCGCCGGGTGCCGGTGCTGCGCACGCTCGTCTCGCTCGCGGTCTGGGCGGGGCTCGCCGGGCTGCTCTACATGGTGGTCGCGCAGCGCGAACGGTTCGATCCGTGGATGGGGCGTCTCGCCGCCGCGCTCAACATCGAGAGCCAGCAAGTCGCGGGCGAGGAAACGCGCATCCGCATGTCGCCTGACGGCCATTTCTACGTCCGTGCGAGGATCGGCGGGGTGGAGAAGCGCTTGCTGGTCGACAGCGGTGCCACGATCACCGCGCTGTCGCCCGATACCGCTGCCGCCGCTGACGTCGAGGTCAAGCCGGCGCTATTCCCGGTGGTGCTGCAGACCGCGAATGGCGCGATCCGGGCGGAGACGGGCGAGGTCAAGGAGCTGCGGTTCGGCAACGTCGTCGCGCGCGATCTCGCCGTCGTCGTGTCGCCTGCGTTCGGCAACATCGACGTACTCGGCATGAATTTCCTGTCGCGGCTCAAGAGCTGGCGGGTCGAGGGACGCACGCTGATCCTGACGCCGCATCATCCGCAGGATGCGCCTGCAGCGTGACCCTCAGGTGGGCGTCGGATTGGCCTTGAGCGCCGCAGCGCCGGGGTCATGCCGCAGCCGCAGGTCATAGGCGAGCAGCGGCACCGACAGCGCAATCGCGACCAGATCGATCACGATTGGTCCCGCGATCGCCGGGCGCAGCAACACCAGATGGCCGATCGCGGTGACCAGCACCGAACTCGCGCACACTCGGCGCAACGTCGCCGCGCCCGCGATGCGCGGGAAGGTGGCCGCGACCACGATCGCGGCGGCGAACGCACCCCAGAAGGCGAGGCCGAGCGGCGCGTCCTGACCGGCCGCGGCGCGCAGCCAGATCATCCACACCATGAGCGTCGCCGATCCCCATACGGTCATGTTCCAGCACGCGCGCAGCCGTTCGCCACCCAACCCACGACGACGACGCTTTTCCAGCCACAGGCTGTTGCCGGTCGCGGTGATCGCGCACAACGCCAGCCCCATCACCATGTACGCGATCTCGACCGGCAGGCCGGCGAAATTACCGAAGTGCAAATTGTATGACGAGGCGGCGACCTGCTGACCGATCTCGCCGTCCGACAGCCCGGCCTTGGAATGGAAGGCGCCCGCGCCGTCGAAGAAATAGCTCTCGCCGTAGATCAGCCGGCGCGGGTGTTCGACCAGGATCTGGACGTGCTGCCCCGCGGTCAGCGGCTCGTGGATGATGACGTAGGTCGGCGTTGCGCCGGGCGCCTGCGTGGCGAGCGTCCGCATCGCCGCGGCGGCGTCGGCAATTGGCGCGCGCGCGGGGTTCGACGGCGGTTCGTGGCCGAAGATATTGGCATAGACCTTGAGCATGTCGCCGCCGGTGTACGCCTTTGCCAGCATCGTCGTGCCGACACTGCCCAGCCCGATGAACGCGCCGGTCAGCGCGACCGCGAGCACGAACGGCAGCGTCCATACGCCCAGTCGATTATGCCAGTCGGCGCGCGCGAGTTGCGGGTCGTGGCGCGTACGCAGGCAGAAGGCATCGCGGATGATCTTGGGATGCGCCAGCACGCCCGTCGTCACCAGCGCGCACAGCATCACGCCAAGCGCACCGACCAGGATCATGCCCCAGGTCATCGGCAGGTGGAGATATTCGTGCAGCCCGACCATGAAGTCGGTCCAGCCGTGCGCC
The DNA here is from genome assembly GCF_013328205.1 of Sphingomonas hominis. Classification (GTDB taxonomy): domain Bacteria; phylum Pseudomonadota; class Alphaproteobacteria; order Sphingomonadales; family Sphingomonadaceae; genus Sphingomonas; species Sphingomonas hominis. The sequence goes on from NZ_JABULH010000002.1 coordinate 400,327, forward strand.
TCGCGCGCGACGATCCGCCCGGTCGCGTCGACGTACCAGCCGCCGCTGTCGGTGGTGACGGTGGCGCGCGGCATGTCCGCGCTCGGCATTCGGACGTAGAGGTGGGTGGTCGCGGGTTGCCCCACCTCGCGCGCGACCGCGGCGTTGATCGCCGACTGCACTGCCGCCGGCGACAGCGTCGCAATCTCGGGCACGTTCGGCTGTTCCCAGCGCTGCCAGCCGTCGTGGATCACGATCACCGTGCCGGTCAGCGCGATGATGTAGAGCAATGCGCTGGCGAGCAGCCCGATTGCGGCGTGACCGCCGAGCGCGCGCTTGACCAGCGTCTGCCGCGGCGACACCGCTTCCGCCTTCACGCGACACCCCACAGCATCGTGCCCGCCACCGCAGCAACGAGCGGCGCGGCAATCATCTGCGTCGCGCGTGCCCGCGTCAATTGGATGGTCAGCAGCGCGGTCCAGATCACGGGTTGCAGGAACAGCGTCAGCACCACCGCGTCGCCGTCGAGCGCGGCGCCGCCACGAAACGCCGCCTGGATGCCGAAGGCGAGCCATTGCGCGGCCGCGAAGGCGAGCGGCACCGCGAGCGCGAACACCGCGAGGCGGCGCGCGATATCGCGACGGTGATGCGGGATCGAGATCGCGGGCACTTCGCGCGGCGCGCGGACGTTACGCGCCGGCGAGGTCCAGCCGGCGTGCAGCACGAATGCCAGCGCCACTGGCATCCCCACGACCATCCCGACCGACAGCCCCCAGGCGCCGTCCTGCATCAGGAGCACGACCAGCGCCGTCGCGCCCAGCGCCCAACCTAGCGCAGCGACGCCGCGCGGACCCTGCCATCCGATCCGGACCAGCAGCATCGCGGCGGCAACGGCGAGGACCGCGGCAGCGGTCATTGCGCTGTTCCGGTGATCGGCATGGATGTCCGGGTCATCAACTCGCTCCGCCACGCGCCATCGGCGCCTCGTCATGAGCGGCCATAGCGAGTGCGCTATTGCAAATCAATCGCATGATTTCGCGTGGTCGGCGCGCCTAATGTCCGCCTTCGACCCAGCCGATCCCGGCCTCGCGAAACGCCGTGGCCAGCGCTTCCTCCAGCTCGAGCGACTCCCAGCGCTCCATCGGGTTAAGATGGTCAGCCACGTCGGGCAGCAGTTGCACGCCGAAGCGCTTCACCGCGCCGCTCGCCTTGTATCCGGCCTTGTGCTGATCGAAGCGCCAGTCGGGATCGCGCGAGGTCTGCCCGACATAGACGCCCCAGGGGAGACGTCGTGCCGGGTTGTGCAGCAGAATGACGTACACCGAGTAGCCTGCGCGCGGGCTGCCTTGCGACACGGCGTGGAACGTGGCGGCGGTGCGGGTGGCGATCGCCACCACTTCGCGATCGGTCAGCGGTACCGGCATCGGCGCTTAGGCGTCGTCCAGCACGATCCACGTCGGCGCGTGGTCGCTCGCCTTGTCCCACCCGCGTACGTGGCGATCGACGCCGGCCGCCGACAGCCGCGCGACCAACGCCGGGCTGAGCAGCAGATGGTCGATCCGTAGACCAGCATCGCGCGCATAGGCGTCGCGCAGGTAATCCCAGAACGTGTAGAGCGTCGCGTCGGGATGAACGTGACGCAGCGCGTCGGTCCATCCTTGCGCGATCAACCGTGCGAAGGCGGCCCGAACCTCGGGCGCGAACAGTGCGTCCTCGATCCAGCGCTCGGGTTTGTAGACGTCGCGATCGGTCGGCATAACATTGAAGTCACCCGCCAGCACGACCGGCGCATCGCTGTTCATCAGGAATTGGGCACGCGCGATCAGCGCCTCGAACCAGGTGAGCTTATAGTCGAACCGTGGGCCGGGCCGCGGATTGCCGTTGGGCAGGTAGAGCGCGGCGATGATCACGCCGCCGATCGCCGCTTCCAGGTAACGGCTCTGCGTCGGATCGGGGTCGTGGGGGAGCCCGCGCTGCGTCTCGTGGATCGTGCCCGCCCGGCTCAGAATCGCGACGCCGTTCCAGCGGGGCTGACCCAGACAAACCGCCTGGTAGCCCGCGTCGGCCAGCGCGGCGGCGGGGAACTTGGCCGCGGGTGTCTTCAACTCCTGCAGGCAGACGATGTCGGGTGCGGCCTCCGCCAGCCAGCGCAGCAGCACGGGCAGCCGGCCGTTGATGCCGTTGACGTTGAAGGTCGCGATCTTCACTCGAGCGGAAATCCGTTGTCGCGCGGCCACTTGGCTCGCGAGAGGACGATGAAGACGCATTGAGTTGCCACTTTGTTCCGCCGTTTGGAGGGAACCATCGCGTGTGATGGCCGTCATCGACGCATGGATGCTGCCATCGTACAATTGGGATTGGTCGAGGACGACGCGATCCAACTCGACGCCGCCGCGCTGGAACTCGCCGCGCTCGATCACCCCGACGTCGACCTCGCTCCTTACGTCGAGCTACTAACCACGATCACCCGGCACATTGCCGCGCTGGCCGACGAAGCGCCGACCGCCAGCGCGCAGGCGGCATTGCTGGCGACGGTGATCGCGGGCGAGTTCGGCTTCTCGGGCGACCGCGACCATTACGACGACCCCGACAATGCCGATCTGATCCGCGTGATCGATCGGCGGCGTGGGATGCCGATCAGCCTCGCGATCCTCTACGTCGCGGCGGCACGGCGGGTTGGGTGGAGCGCGGACGTGCTCAACACGCCCGGCCACGTGCTGGCGCAGATCGGCCCGCCGACCGCGCCGGTGCTGATCGACCCGTTCAACGACGGACGCGAGATGAGCCAGGAGGGGTTGTCGGCGCTGCTTGCGCGGATGCTGGGTGCGGGCACCGTGGCGCACGCCGAGCATGTCGCGGCGATGGAGAACCGCGACGTGCTGGTGCGATTGTTGATCAACCAGGCCACGCGGGCGGAGCGCGCCGGCGATGCCGCACGTGCGCTGACGCTGTTCGCGCGCATGACCACGATCGCGCCCACCAACGCGCACGTCTGGTGGGAGCATGCGCGATTGTCGCTGATGAACGGCGACATCGCGGGCGCGCGGGCGAGTCTGGGCTCGATGCTGGAGACGACGCGCGACACCGCGACGCGCGTGCGGATCGCCGCCGCGCTCGACTCGCTGGCGGGGGCAGGCTGAGCGGGCTTATTCCGCCAGCGCGGCGGCGACCTCGTCCTCGCTGATCTTGAACGCGTGCGCGATCGCGGCGGGTGAGGCGCCGCGGCGGTGCAGCAACCGCAGCCGGTCAAGGTCGACTTCGGTCGCGTAATGGCGCGTGTCGCGTTCTTCACTCGCGTGACCGGTGCGCGCGAGCGAGCCGGTGCTGCTCCGCCGCTTCGGCCGTGCATCACGCGCGTCGGCAGCGGCGGCGCGGCGCTGTTCCTCCTCGGCGCGGCGTTGATCGCGCATCTGCTCGCGTGCCTGCGACTGGGTGTCGCGCGCGGCGGCGCGTGCCTCGGTCCGCGCCTCGGCCGCGGCGATCCGCTCGGCGGCGCGGCGGTTGCGTGCTTCGCTGCGCTGCTGCTCGCGCTCGTCGCGCGTGCCGGTCGGCGTTGCGCGCGGGCCGGCACCCCAGGAACTATCCATCATTTCTCGTCCACATCAGATCGTGCGTAGTGCCTGCGCGGGGCGCACGCGCATGATCGGCCACGCGCCCGCAATGCCGATCGCGACCGTGCCGCCGAGCCCGGTGACCAACGTCAGCGCAACGGCGAGCGGGTCGGGTGCCCAAGGAAAGTCGAACATTTGCGTCACCACGTACCACGCGCCCGACAGACCCAGCAGCAGCGCCAATCCCGCCACCACGGCGCCCAGCAGCATGTATTCGATCAACTGTGCCGCGAGCAACTGCGCGCGCGTTGCGCCGAGCGTCCGCAGCACCACCGCGTCATAGGTGCGTGCCTCGCGCGCGGCGGCGATCGCGCCGACCAGCACCGCGATGCCCGCGGCGACCGCGACCCCGGCGGCAGCGGCGATCGCGACCGCGACCTGTTCCACCAGTGTGCGGACCTGCGACAAGACGCCGCGCACCTCCACCGCCGAGGACGAAGGGAAGGGCGCCAGCAGCGCGGCGGTGATCGCTGCCTCGCGACCCGGCGGTGCTTCGATCGTCGCGGCCAGATTGTGCGGCGCGTCGCTTAGCGTGCCCGGAGAGAACACCAGCACGAAGTTGAAGCCGAGCGTGTCCCACTGGATGCGGCGAAACGAGGCAACGCGCGCGGTGCGTTCGATGCCGAGCAGGCTGACGGTCAGCGGGTTACCCAGGCGCAGCTTCAGCGCCTTGCCCAGCCGCTCGTCGACCGACACCAGCGGCGGACCGGCATAGCCGCGCGGCCACCAGCGACCGGCCACCAGCGTGCTCCCCTCCGGCAGCGCGTCGGCATAGGTCAGGCCGCGCTCACCGCGCAGCGCCCAGGCGCCTTCGGGCAACTCCTTCAGATCGGCGACGCGGGTGGTGCCGTAGGCGGTGATCGTGCCGCGCAGCAGCGGCACAGTGCGGACCGCGGCGCCCGGTGCCGCGCGCGCCACGGTGCGGCGGAACTCGTCCGCGCGGTCGCGCGGTACGTCGAGCACGAACAATGCGGGCGCGCGCGCCGGGATCGTCGTCGCGATCGCCGCGTCGATGCTCGTGCGGATCGCGGTCAGCAGCACGAACAAGGTGAGCCCCAGGCCGAGCGCCACCACTAGCGCCTCGGTCCGCGCGCCCGGTCGATGCAGCGCGGCGAGTGCGAGACGCGGCAGCGGGCGGCGTGGTGCGGGTAGGCGGCGTGCGGCGACACGCACGAGGCGACCGAGCGCGGCGAGCAGCAGTAGCGCAGCGGCGAGTGCGCCGAGAAACGCGGCGGCGAGTTCCGGCTGCGCCGAGGTGAGGACTGCGAGCGTGACTGCTGCTCCCCCCGCGGCGAGCGCAATGAGCCGCGCACGCCACGATGCCGCGCGAAGCGGCGCCAGCGCGCCGCGCAGCAGCCCGGCGGCGGGCGTGGCGCTCGCCGCCGCGATCGGCGGCGCGGCGAAGGCGATTGCGATCAGTGCGCCATAGGCCGCGGCGCGAAGGAACGGCCACGGTGACGGCGCCAGTCCGATCTCGATCGGCAACACCTGGCGGAGCAACGTGGCCAGCAGCGGAATGGCGACCGCCCCGACCGCGAGCCCGGCGACTACGCCGATCGCCGTCGCGACGCCGATCTCGACCGCGTAGATGCGTGCGATGTCGCCGCCGGTCGCGCCTAACGCCTTGAGCGTCGCGATACTGCCGCGCCGGCCGGCGAGGAACGACGATACACCGTTGCCGACGCCGATCCCGGCGATGGCGAGCGCGGCGAGCCCGACCAGCGTCAGGAACTCGCCCATTCGGTCGACGAAGCGCGACGCGCCGGGCGAGGCGCGATCGCGCGTCTTGGTTTCCCATCCACCGGCGGGAAAGGCGCGCTGGAATCGTGCAGCGACCGCGTCGGGACTGGTGCCGGAGGGCAGGCGGACGCGGTAACGCGTGTCGTAGAGGCTGCCGGGCTGCACCAGGCCGGTCTTCGCCAGCGTGGTCGTCGAGACGAGCACCACCGGGCCGAGCGTGAAGCCTTCACCGAGCCGATCGGGTTCGTCGGCGATCACGCCGTCGACGCGTACCTGCGCCTGCCCCAGCCGGAGCACCGACCCGCGTGCGAGCCCGAGGCGCGATGCGAGCGCCGGCGCGATCCATGCACGATTTTCCGCCGGTCGCGCCGCGTCCCGCCCGTCAGACAGGCGGACACGGCCGTAGAGCGGGTAGGCGGCGTCGACCGCCTTCAACTGGATCGGCGCGCCGTCGCGCCCGGCAACCGCATTGGCCTGCATGCGGATCGTCTCCGACACCCGGCCGGCGGCGTCGAGCAGCGCGCGCTCGGCGGCGGTCGCGCGTCGCTGCGACACCGACAGCTCGACGTCGCCGCCGAGGATCGTCGCGCCGCGCGCGGCGAGCTCGTCACCGACCGCCGACGCCAGCCCGCCGATCGCGGCGAGCGCGGCGACACCCAGGAACAGGCAGGCGACGAGGATGCGGAGCCCGCGAAAGCGCCAGTCGATCTCGCGCCGCGCGACGCGCCAGGCGAAGCGCCAGTCGCTGCGCGCCACCTTCATCGCACCCGCCCGTCGGCCAACGTAACGACCCGGTCGCAACGCGCGGCGAGTGCGTGATCGTGCGTGATCACTACCAACGTCGCCGCCGGCGCCGCCTGTCGCGCGAACAGCAGGTCCATGATCGCGGCACCTGTGGCTGTGTCGAGATTGCCGGTGGGTTCGTCGGCGAACACCAGCGGCGGACGGGCGGCAAGCGCGCGCGCGATCGCCACGCGCTGCTGCTCGCCGCCCGATAATTGCGACGGATAATGGTCGAGCCGGTGCGCCAAGCCTACGGCAGCGAGTTCGTCCGCCGCGCGCGTCCAGGCGTCGTTCTGCCCGGCAAGTTCGAGCGGCACCGCCACATTCTCGCGCGCGGTCATGGTCGGGAGCAGGTGGAATGCCTGCAACACGATGCCGATCCGGCCGCGCCGCGCGCGCGCCAGCGCGTCCTCGCCCAACGTCGTGAAATCTAGCCCGTCGACGACCACGCTGCCGCCGCTCGCGCGTTCCAGCCCGGTCAGCACCGCCATCAGCGACGATTTGCCCGAACCCGAACTGCCCAGCAGCGCGACGCTCTCGCCGCGCGCGACGCGCAACGAGATGCCGCGCAGCACGGGCGTGTGGCCCAGCGTCAAGGTGACATCGCGCGCGTCGATCACCATAGGGGTCGTGTCGGTCACCATGAGGAAAACGCCTTTGCCTACCCGGATGACGCGCAGCGTCGCGAGCTTGTTGCTGTTCGCCATGCTGGTCGCCGGCTGCAACCGTCAAGACGCCGCGACCGCGCCGGTGCCCGACAATGCGGCGAATGCCTCACCCGTCGCCGAGGTCGTGCGACCGCGCGGGGCGGAGCGCGTGGTGCTGGCGTTCGGTGACAGCCTGTACGCAGGATACGGGTTGGATCGCGGACAAAGCCTGCCCGACGCGGTGCAGGCGCGGTTGCGGCGCGCAGGCATCAACGCTACGGTGGTCAACGCGGGCGTGTCCGGCGACACGACCGCGGCTGGGCGACAGCGGCTCGCCTTCGTGCTCAATCAGATGAAGCAGAAACCCGAGCTCGTCATGTTGGGGCTGGGCGGCAACGACGTGCTGCGGCAGATCTCCCCGGCCGAGACGCGCGCGAACCTGACCGCGATGGTGGAGGAGCTGCACCGCCGCGAGCTGCCGGTGCTGCTGACCGGGATGCGCGCGCCGCCGAACCTCGGCCCCGCATATGTGGGGGCGTTCGACACGATCTGGCCGGACCTCGCCGAGCGCTACGACGAGAAACTTTATCCCTTCATCCTCGACGGCGTGATCGGCAACCCGGCGTTGATGCAGGGCGACCGCGTCCATCCCAATGCGCAAGGTGTTGCACGGATCGCGGACCGGGTGACGCCGCTGGTCGCACAGGCACTGGCAGCGGCTCCGGCGCCAGCCCCGGTCTCGGCATCGCGCTGACCCTCGCCCGATCCGCCGACGCACGCCCGTCTGCGGCATTGTCGAGCCTTTGGTCGCCGTGCCATGGCAGGCCCGAGTGGAGTTGAACCAGGTGCGAGCGACGATCAAGCATGTGTCCGAACGCGCGGGCGTGTCGATCAAGACGGTCAGCCGCGTGCTCAACAAGGAGCGTTACGTCGGCGCCGCCACGCGCGAGAAGGTGGAGGAGGCGGTGCGCGCGCTCAACTTCCGCCCAAGCCTCGCCGCGCGCTCGCTCGCTGGTCGGCGCAGTTTCCAGATCGGGTTGATCTGCGACAATCCCAGCCCCGCCTATGTCTATGCGATGCAGACCGGCATCCGCGACCGGTGCGAGGAAGACGGCGTGCGGATGATCGCGCAACCGTATGACCGCCATTCGGGCCGCTTGCTGGAGGAGGTCGAGGCGCTGGTCGCGACCAGCCATCTCGACGGGCTGATCCTCACGCCGCCGGTCAGCGATCATGACGACGTGCTCGACTTCCTCAAGGCGCGCGGCATCCGCGTGGTGCGGGTGTCGCCGGGGTCGCGGCCTGAGGCGAGCGCAGCGGTGTTCATCGATAATCGCGCCGCCGCCGCCGAGGTGACGCGGCATCTGCTGTCGCTCGGTCACCGCCGCATCGGGCACATCGTCGGCCAGCGCGATTTCGCCACCAGCGCGCAGCGGCGTGAGGGCTATCTGGCGGCGCTGGCGGAGGCGGGGATCATACCCGAGCCCGAACTGATCGTGCAGGGCGATTACGATTTCGCCAGCGGCGCGCGCGCGGCCGACGCGATGCTGTCGCTAGCGCAGCCGCCCAGCGCGATCTTCGCCGCGTCGGACGACATGGCGGCGGGCGCGCTGGCGGCGGCGCATCGGCGTGGGGTAAAGGTGCCGGACGCGCTGGCGATCGCCGGTTTCGGCGACGATCCGCTGGCGAGCTACGTCTGGCCGCCCCTCACCACGATGCGCCAGCCGGTGCGCGATCTCGCCTGGAACGCGGCGGACCTGCTGCTCGCGCCCGAGGAGACGTTCGAGCAGCGCGCGTTGCCACATGCGCTGATGGTGCGCGACTCGACCGGCTAGCCGATAAAGTCTCTCGGTTGGCTAGCCGATCAGGAACATCGCCGCGCCGAGCGACAGCAGGAATGCGCACAGTGTCGCAGCCGCAATCACCAGCATCGGCCGCGGCCCTGCCTCCAGCAGCTGCGACAAGGGCGAGCGGATCGCGGTGGCGGTTACCGCGGCGGCGAGCAGCCCGGCCGCGACGCGTTCGGCCGCGCCGGTGACGATCGCGGGAATGAACCCGGTCGAGTTGATGCCGGCGAGCACGAAGAAGCCGACCACGAACCACGGCAGACCCTGTCGCTTGCCGCCCTGCTCGCCACGCGGCAGGAACAAGGCGACGATCGCGAGCACGGGGGCGAGTAATGCGACGCGCGTCAGCTTGACGATCGCGGCGATCTGCCCGGCGGCGTCGGAATAAGAGTAGCCCGCACCCAGTGCCTGCGCGACGTCGTGGATCGACGCGCCGAGCAGGAACCCCGCCTTCAGGTCGCTCATGTGCAGCCAGTGCGCGACGAACGGATAGGTGACCATCGCGAGCGCGCTAAGCGCGGAGATGCCGACCAGCACCAACGTCAGTTGCGCCTGACTCGCGCGGCGCTCGCCCAAGGTGGTCGCCAACGCCATCGCCGCACTCGCGCCGCAGATCGCGACCGCGCCACCTGCCAGCGTCCCGAACGCCGCGTCGAAGCCGAGCCTGCGCCCCACCAGCACGCCGCAGCCGATCGTCATCGCGACGATCACGAGCACCGCCAGTAGCGCGACCGGCCCCAGCGCTACGATCTGCCCGAAGGTCACGCGCAATCCCACCAGCACGATGCCCCAGCGCAGCAGCGAGCGCGACGCGAACCCTAGACCCGGCGTCAGCCGCCCGTCGGCCGACAGGAAGTTAAGCGCCAGCCCGATCAGCAGCGCCATCAGCGTCAGCGGCGCGCCATAATGGTCGGAGATGAACCCCGCCGCCAGCGTGCCCGCCGCGACGACGACGAGGCCGGGTACGTGATCGCGCCACGTCGCCTTGGGGCTGGGTTCGAGATCGCCGTACAGGTCGGCGGCCATCGGCAGCGGGCGCGCGGAAATGCTCGAACGTGAAGCGGCCATCGTCGATCCAAACTGCTAGGGTGCAACAGGACTAGCCTAAGCGGGCGCACTCTGACAACGTTGTCGTCAAGCAATCGGGAGAGGGACATGGCGGTGGACGGCGTTGCCGGCGGGACGGCAAGCGGGGAGGGCAACAAGGCACGGTGGGTGATCGTGGCGATGGTGTTCGTCGCAATCATGCTCAATTACGTCGATCGGCAGATCCTGGCGCTGCTCAAACCCACGCTGGAGGCGGAGTTCCGCTGGTCGGATCAGGATTACGCCAACATGGGCACCGCGTTCCAGGTCGCGACCGCGTTCGCGTTTCTAGGCACCGGCTGGTTCATCGACCGCGTGGGTCTGCGCCGCGGGTTCGGTATCGGCGTGGGCGTGTGGAGCCTCGCCGGCATGGCGCACGCCTTCGCGACCACCGTCACGGGCTTTCTGGGTGCGCGCGTCGTGCTGGGCGTCGCCGAATCGATCGGCACACCCGCGGCGGTGAAATCGGCCGCGACCTATTTCAACCACCGCGACCGGCAGATCGCGCTGGGGATCGGCAACACCGCGCCCAACGTCGGGGCGGTCATCACCCCGGCGCTGATCCCGCCGCTCGCGGTCGCGTTCGGGTGGCAGTCGGCGTTCCTCGTCGCCGGTGGGCTGGGGCTCGTCTGGGTCGCGGTGTGGTTCGCATTGCGCGTCCGTCCCGTGGCGCTCGACGCGGTCGCGGCGGCGCCGATCCGCTGGGGCGACATCCTGCGCAGCCGCCGCACGCTCGCGATCGCGGTCGCCAAGGTGCTGTCGGATCAGGTGTGGTTCTTCATGCTGCTGTGGCTGCCCGACCTGTTCCACCGGCTGTTCGGGTTGCAGCAGGGTACGCTCGGCTGGCCGATCGCGCTGACCTACGGCCTCGCCGCGATGGGCGCGATCAGCGGCGGCGTGCTGCCCGCGCGGTTGATGGCGCGCGGGTGGAGCGTGAATGCCGCGCGCAAGTCGGCGCTGCTCGTCTACGCCTTGCTCGTCACGCCGGTGCCACTCGTCATGTCGGTCGACAGCCCGTGGTCGGCGGCGCTGCTGCTCGGGCTCGGGCTGTTCGCGCACCAGGGTTTCTCGACCAACATCTTCGGGCTCGCGACCGACGTGACGCCGGCGCGCGCGGTCGGCTCGACGATCGGGATCGCGGCCTTCTGCGGCAATCTGGGATCAATCGGGATGATCCAGTTTCAGGCCTGGGCGCTCGCGAACGGCCTGGGCTACACGCCCGCGCTGGTGATCTGCGCGACGTCGTACCTGCTGGCGCTCGGCTTCATCCAGCTGCTGATCCCGCGCATCGTGCCCGTGGAGCAGGACGGCGACGCGCCCGCGATCGTCGTGCACTGACCGGCCGTACGACGCGCACGAAAAAGCCGGCGAGGGCGCCCCTCGCCGGCTTTTCTTTGTGGGCGGTGATTAAAAGTTCACGCGCGCATTGACGCCGTAATAGCGGTCGGCCTCGCGCGGGATGATGTAGCGGTAGCTGCCGCCCGGTCCGCCCGAGGTGATCGCCGCGGCGAAGCTCTGGTCGAACAGGTTCTTGACCTGGAAGTTCAGGCGGAAGCGATCGTTCGCCTCGACGATCCCCGCCTGCAGGTCGACGAGCCCGTAGCCCTTGATCGTGGTGGCGTCGCGCACGGCCTGGCTCGCGTCGAGCTGTGAGAGCTGCTTCGACTGGTACGACCCTTGCGCACCCAGTGCGAAATCAACCGCGCCGCCGGTGCGCAGGCGATAGTCGGCGCCGAGCGATCCCTTCCACTTCGGCGCGTAACCGAGCGTGGTGCCGTTCGGGACGACCCCGGTCGTTACGCCGTTGGTCGGCACGCGGAACTGGTCGATATGCGCATCGGTGTAGGCCAGGCCGCCCGAGAACGACAGGTCGCGCACCGGCTGGAACAACAGGTCGAGCTCACCGCCGCGCGTCGAGATCGTGCCGGCGTTGGTGAAGCGCGTGACGAGCACGCCCGCGACCTCGTCGGGGTTGTTGGCTTGGAAGTTGTCGTACTTGGCATAATAAGCCGCCAAGTTGACGACGAGCTTGCCGCCGAACAGCGTGTTCTTCAGTCCGACCTCGTAGCTGTCGGCCGTCTCCGGCTCGATCGCGTTGGTGCCGGTGCCGGTCAGGTTGAAGAAGACGTTGAACGCCGGTCCCTTATACCCGCGCGAGTAGGTCGCGTAGGCGGTCGATTGCCGCACGATGTCGAATTGCAGGCCGGCCTTGCCCGACCAATTGTCGTTGGTGGTCTTGCCGTTGAACGGTCCGAAGCTGGCGTTGATGCCAGGTCCGGCGAGCTGGGTCACGCGGCGATGGAACACGTCGAGCTGGTCGGTTGTGTAGCGCAAACCCGCGATGCCGCGGAAGCGATCGGTGAAGTTGAGCGTGCTCTGCCCGAAGAAGGCGAGGTTCTTGAACACCGATCCGAACACCGCGGTGCCGGTTGGGCGGCTCACGGTCAGGCCCGGCGTCGAGCACGGCACCGGCACGGCCGGGGCAGGGGTGCACACCACGTCGTTGCGCGTGAAGGTCCGCGTCGTCTCCGCGCGCGAGTAGAATGCGCCGACCACGTAGGAGAAGAACTGGTCCGACGGGCTCGTCAGCCGCACTTCCTGCGTGATCGTGTTCGACGTCTGCGGGCCGAAATCGTGCAGCTGGTTGAACGTCGTGTACGCGCGAGGCAGCCAGTCGCCGTCGCGGATCTCGGTGTTGTCGTATTCGCGGTAGGAGCCGATGTACGTGATCGTCTGGTTGCCCAGCGTCCAGTCGGCCTGGCCCGACACGCCCCAGCTCTTCTCGTCGGTGTGGGTGATCAGGTCCTGGTTGATCCGCCGCGTGCGATCACCCCGCGGGGTGGGCAGTACGCCCGAGTTGATGAAGCTATTGACCTGCGCGACCGTGGTGGCGTTGGTCGAGGTCGGACCGGTCCCGATCACCTCGGCGCAGCAATCGTCGTTCGACTCGCGGTAATCGCCGATAATCGTGATCGTCAGGTCGGGCGTCGGATCGGCGACGATCATGCCGCGAACGCCCCAGTGATCGTAACCGTTGACGCGGCGACCGCCGTACGCGTTATTGCGGATGTTGCCGTCGTAATTGCCGTAGAAACCGGTCACGCGCGCGGCGATGCCTTCGCTCAGCGGCAGGTCTAGCGCGCCGCGCACCCGGTATTCGTTGCCGTTGCCGAAGTAATAGCCGCCGTCGATGAAGCCGCCGAAGTCCTTGCCCGGCCGCTTGGTAACGATGTTGATGACGCCCGCCGAGGTGTTCTTGCCGAACAGCGTGCCCTGCGGCCCGCGGAGCACCTCCAGCCGATCGATGTCGATCAGGTCGCTGAACGCCTCGCCCGCGCGGCTGTAGACGACGCCATCGACAACGGTCGAGATCGATGGCTCACCCGCGATGGAGAAGGTCGAGGTGCCGACGCCGCGAAGGAACAGCGACTGGTTGATCGCAGTGCCTGATTTGCGGAAGTTCAGCGTGGGGACGAGATATTGCGCGCCCTCCAGATTGACCGCGCCCTTTGCCGCGATCGCGTCGCCCGACAGGACCGACACCGCGATCGGCACGTCCTGCAACCGCTCGGAGCGTTTCTGCGCGGTGACGATGATGTCGCCCGGCTCATTCGCCGCATCCTGCGTGCCCGTGTCGGTGCCGACATCGCCGGCCGCGGTCGCACTGCCGGTACCCGTCGTCGTCTCGGGCGTGGTCGTCTGCGCGGCGGCAGGCACCGCCATCAGCGCCAGCCACGCACTGCCCATGGTCAACATCGTCTTCATCTCTATCCCTCCCTAAAAACCTACTCTCTCGCTGGAGAATTAGGTCAGCGTTGTCACTCAACTTTGCCTTGTGCGTCTAGAACCCCAATTCGCTCATCTCCACGACGCGGTGCTCGCGCGCGCTGATCTCGGCAGCGGTGCCGATCGCGACCGCCATCAATCCGTCGCGCGCGGTCACCTCGACCGTGCCTTCACCGCGAACCGCGGCGTTGAAGCGCTGATGCTCGTAGAAGGTCGAGCCGTGGTGACTGCCGGCGTTCAACGCAGCCTCGTCGACGTGGACGGTCGTCCGCTCGACCTGCTTGGGGTTCATGAACCCGACGCGCGGCGAATAGACGATCTCGCCGTCGGGGATCAGCACGTCGAGCCGCGCCTTGTCGCCGACCGCGGTGATCTCCTCCTGATTGGTCGCGCCATCGGCGAACATCGACAGGTCGAGCATCGCGCGCACGCCGTTGGCGAAATCGACCGTCGTGTAGCTGTTGTCGATGATGTCCGGGGTGCGGCCGTCATAGGCCTCGTCCAGATGGTTCACGTCCATCGACCCCGAGCAATAGACGCGCACCGCCTCCGACTGCGTGATCAGCCGCATCAGGTCGAAGAAGTGGCAGCACTTCTCAACCATCGTCCCGCCGGTATTGGCGTTGAAGCGGTTCCAGTCGGCGACCTTTTCCAGGAACGGAAAGCGATGCTCGCGGATCGACAGCATCTTGAGCGCACCCACACGCCCGGCGTGGACCTGCGCGATGAACTCGGCCGCGGGCGGCATGTAGCGATATTCCATCGCGGTCCAGAACGGGCGGCCACTCGCCTCCGCCTGCTCGACGATCCAGCGCGCGTCAGGGATCGTGGTGGCGAGCGGCTTCTCGCACAGGATCGCCAGACCCTCGCCGAACAAGGGCGTCAGCACGTCGCGGTGGGTGTAGTTCGGGCTGGCGACGATCACCGCGTCGACGAGGCCGCTTTTCGCGAGCGCGGCGGAGGAGGCGAAGGACTGCACGCCCTCGCCACGGCCGCCTAGTGCTTTCTTCGCCCAGCCGAGCGAGCGTTGGGTTGGATCGGCGATCGCGGTTACCACCGCACCCGGCGTGATCGCCAGATTGTTGAGATGCTCGACCCCCATCATGCCGGTGCCGACCAAGCCGTAACGCACTTGCCCTTCCAAAGCCCTTGCTCCTCTCAACTCGTGGTTCTACGTATGACAACGATGTCTGAAATCACTCTATCGCCCGAACCACGTCCTCTCGGCAAGAGCGGATTGTCTGTCAGCCCGATCGCATGGGGGATGTGGCGCTTCGCCGGCGTCTCTCCGGCGGAGGGACGCGCACTGATCGAAGCGGCGTTCGACGCCGGGGTCACGCTGTTCGACACCGCCGACATCTACGGTTTCGACGGCAACGGCGGCTTCGGCGACGCCGAGTCGCTGCTGGGTGAGGTGTTCGCCGAGACGCCGTCCTTGCGCGACCGCATGGTGCTCGCGACCAAGGGCGGGATCACGCCGCCGGTGCCGTACAATTCCAGTGCCGCCTATCTGGCGAAGGCGCTCGACGATTCGCTGCGCCGCATGAAGGTCGACTCGGTCGATCTCTACCAGATTCACCGCCCCGACATCCTCGCGCACCCGCAGGAGGTTGCCCGCGCGCTCGACGACATGGTGTCGTCGGGCAAGGTCAAGGCGGTCGGCGTGTCGAACTACACGCCCGACCAGACGCGCGTGCTCGCCTCGTTCCTGTCGGTGCCGCTCGCCTCGCAGCAGCCCGAATTCTCGCCGCTATTCCTGGAGCCGCTCACCAACGGGCTGATCGACCAGGCGATGGAGATGGATCTCGCGGTGCTCGCCTGGTCGCCGCTCGGCGGCGGGCGGATCGGCACGCCGGGTAGCCCACGCGAGCAGGCGGTGGCCGACGCGCTCGAGACGGTGGCGGCGCGCTTCGGTGTCAGCCGCGCGGCGGCGACCTACAGCTGGATCATGGCGCACCCGGCGCGGATCATCCCGATCGTCGGCACGCAGAACACGGCGCGCATCGCCGAACTCGCCGATGCCTTCAAGGTCAGCTGGTCGCGCCAGGATTGGTACGACGTGTTGGTCGCCGCGCGCGGCGAGCGGCTGCCGTAACCGACATACAACAACGAATGAGAGGGGAGAGGGCGATGAGCGATTCCACGCGTGGGCCGTGCGAGATTTCGTGGTTCTCGGCGCTGTGCGACGACGATTACGAGTTCCTGGGCGTGCCCGATCTGAAGCTGAAATCGTCCTGGGAGCATTGCCGCGACATCGTGCAGCAGGCGGAAACCGGCGGCTTCGACAACATCCTGCTTCCCTCGGGCTACGCGCTCGGCATCGACACCACCGCCTTCGCCGCCGCGATCGCCACGCTGACCAGGCAGATCCACCTGTTGATGGCGGTGCGCGTCGGGGAGAGCTGGCCACCGCAGCTCGCGCGTCAGATCGCCACGATCGACCAGATTGCGCGCGGGCGGTTGAAGATCAACATCATCTCCTCCGACCTGCCGGGCGAGAAGCTCGCCTCCGCCCCGCGCTACCAGCGCACGGTTGAGGCGATGCAGATCCTGAAGACGCTGCTCAACGGCGAGCATCTGAGCCACCAGGGCGAGTTCTGGAAGCTCGACGTCGATCCCGCCGGCGTGAAGACCTTCTCAGGCAAGGCGCCGCCGCTCTACTTCGGTGGCCTGTCGCCCGACGCGCGCGACGCCGCTGCGCGTGCCTGCGACGTCTACCTGATGTGGCCCGACACCAAGGAAAAGGTGGCGGAGATCATCGCCGACATGACGAAGCGCGCCGCCGACTACGGCCGCACGCTCAAGTTCGGCTACCGCGCGCACGTCATCGTTCGTGACACCGAAACCGAGGCGCGCGCCTACGCCGACCGCCTGCTCTCGAAACTCGACGCGGAGGAAGGCGCGCAGATTCGCGCCAAGTCGCTCGACGCCACCTCAATGGGCGTCGCCGCGCAGGCCGCTTTGCGCGAAAGCGCGTCGGACGACGGCTATGCCGAGGAGAATCTGTGGACCGGCGTCGGCCGCGCGCGTTCGGGCTGCGGTGCCGCGATCGTCGGCGATCCCGATCAGGTGCTCGCCAAGCTGCAGATGTACCGCGACATGGGAATCGACGCCTTCATCCTGTCGGGCTATCCCCACGCGGCGGAAGCGGACCTGTTCGCGCGTCACGTGCTGCCGCGGATCGACCACGCACCGCTGTGAGGCGGGCAGACAAGGAACGTCGCGGTGAATAAGCCATTGGTGGTGGGGATCGGCGGCACGATCGGCGGGCTGTCCTCGACCGAGCGCGCGCTCAGGATCGCGCTGGAGGCAGCGGGCGAGCAGGGGTTCTGCACGCGCCTGTTTGGCGGCGACGCGCTCGCGCGACTGCCGCTCTACGATCCCAAGGCGACCAGCCGGACGGACGAGGAATATTCGTTCGTCGCCGCGGTGCGTCAGGCGTCGGCGGTGATCATCGCCAGCCCTGGCTATCACGGCAGCATCTCGGGCGTGGTCAAGAACGCGCTCGACCTGCTGGAGGAAACCGCACGCGATGCGGAGCGGCCGTACCTCGCCGACGTGCCCGTCGGCCTGATCGCGACCGCCTACGGCTGGCAGGCGACGGGCTCGACGATCGCGGCGCTGCGCTCGATCGTCCACGCGCTGCGCGGCTGGCCCACACCGTTTGCCGCCGCGATCAACAGCCAGGTGACCAAGTTCGACGACGAGGGCGGCGCGAGCGACGCCGCAGTGGTCGAGCAGCTCCGCTTGGTTGGGCGGCAGGTCGCGCGCTTCGCGCCATTGGTGGTGCACGATGCCGCCGCGCTTGCCTGACCGTCGCGAGGCACTCGCGCTGTTGGGGCTCGGCGGTGCCGGCCTCGCGACGGGCGCGTCGGCGCAGCAGGTCGACCTCGGCTTCGCGGGCGGGACGCGCCAGCTTTCGGGCGACTGGCCGCAGAAAGGCAGCATGATTGTGCTGCGCGAGCGCGCGCCGCTGCTCGAGACGCCGCTCTCCGCGATGGATGGCGCGGTGTTCACGCCCAACGACCGCTTCTTCGTCCGCTGGCATTATCAGGACATCCCGACCGCGGTTGATCCCGCCACCTTCCGCCTGCGCGTCGGCGGCGCGGTCCGCCGTCCGCTCGCGCTCTCGCTCGCCGACCTTCGCAAGCTGCCGCGCGTCGAGATTGCGGCAGTGAACCAATGTTCGGGTAACTCGCGCGCCTTGTTCAGCCCCCGCGTGCCCGGCGCGCAATGGGGTGACGGCGCGATCGGCAACGCGCTGTGGAGCGGGGTGCGCCTGCGCGACGTGCTCGACCTCGCCGGCGTCGCGCCCGGTGCGGCGAACGTGCGCGTCTCCGGGCTCGACCGCCCGCCGCCCGGCGCGCCGTGGTTCGCGAAATCGCTCGCTCTCGATCACGCGCGTGACGGCGAGGTGATGATCGCGCTGGCGATGAACGGCGCGCCGCTGCCGATGCTCAACGGCTACCCGATCCGTCTGATCGTGCCGGGCTGGTATTCGACCTATTGGGTCAAGGCGCTCGACCGGATCGAGGTGCTGACCGGTGAGGACGACAATTACTGGATGGCGAAGGCGTACAAGATCCCCGCGACGCCGAACGCGGGCGTGCAGCCGGGCGTGAAGGATTTCCCGACCGTTCCGATCAACCGCATGACGCCGCGCGCCTTCTTCACCAGCGTCGACCGCGCAACCAAGGTGGTGGCGGACGATCCCTTCTACGTCCGCGGGCTCGCAATGGGCGGCGCGAGCGCGGTCGCGCGCGTCGACCTGTCGATGGATGCGGGCAAAACCTGGCACGCAGCAAGGCTCGGCCCCGATCAGGGCAAATACGGCTTTCGGCTATGGGAGGCGACGATCGGCGGACTTCGCCCCGGCGGCTACCGCTTGTGGGCGCGGTGCACCAATGCTGACGGACAGGCGCAGTCGATGGACGCGATCTGGAACCCCGGCGGCTATATGCGCAGCCAGATCGCCTCGGTCGCGGTGACCGCGGCATGAGGGCGCTCGCCATCGCAGGCGTCGCGCTGCTCGCTGCCTGCTCGGCCGAGCCCGACGCTACATCCACCCAGCCGAACGGCGCGCTCCAACCCGTCAGCATCACGCTGCCGGCAGAAATCGCCGCGTTGCCCGCAACCCCGGCGGGCGAGCTCGTCACGCAGCGCTGCACCGCGTGCCATTCCGCCGACATGATCGCGCGCCAGCCGCCGCTGACGGCCGAGAAGTGGCAGGCGACCGTCACCAAGATGCGCGAAGCCTATCACGCGCCGATTTCGCCAGCTGACGAACCCGCGATCGTCGCCGCGCTCGTCACCTTGCAGGGCGCGCCGGCCCGGCGCTGACGCCTAGCGCGCCGGCACGCCGCCCAATTCGCCGCTCGCGCGACCGTGGCGACCATAGACCCACTCGAACAGCGGGCTCGCCATCATCGTCGTGACGATCGCCATCAGCACCAGCATCGCGAACAGCGTCGGTCCGATGATGCCTTTCTGCAGCCCGATATTGATGATGATCAGTTCCATCAGCCCGCGCGAGTTCATCAATGCGCCGATGCCGAGCGCCGTGCGATTGTCCTCGCCTGCCAGCCGCGCCGCCAGATAACACGCGCCGCCCTTCGCCAGGACCGACGCCGCCAGGATCACCAGCGCCACGGCCAGAAGCGCGGGCGAGCTGACCGTGTCCATCCGCGTGTTGAGCCCCGAATAGGTGAAGAACATCGGCAGCAGCAGCACGACGGTCAGCGGCTCGATCTTGCGGCGGATTTCCTCGGTCAGCGTGCCCCGCGGCATCACCACGCCCATGATGAACCCGCCGAAGATCGCGTGAATACCAACCGCGTCCATCAGGAAGGCGGAGGCGCAGAACGCGATCAGCACCACCGCCAGCAACGGCGGCGTCAGCTCTCCGCGGCGCTCCACCGCGCGCGCCAGGGGTGCCAGCAGCCGCGGGCCGGCGAGCAGCACCAGCGCCGCCCAGGCGACCCCGCCACCGATCGCCAGGATCGCGACGCCTGCACCGCCGCCGAACGTCGCCAACACGATCGCGAGCACGCACCACGAACACGCATCGTCGAACGCACCAGCCGTCAGCGACAAGGTGCCGAGCGCCGAGTCCGCCAGCCCGCGCTCGTTGATGATCCGCGCCAGCATCGGAAACGCGGTCAGCGCGATGCACGCGCCCAGGAAGAGCGTCGCGTTGAACTGGCTGATCCCGGCCGCGAACAGCCCCGGCACGCTTAGCAGCCACGGCGTCAGCAGAATCGCGACGCCGAAAGGCGCGGCGATCCCGGCGAGCGACACCACCGAGGCGCTGCGTGCCTTAGACCGGAAATGATCGAGCCTCAGCGTCGTGCCGACCAGGAACATGTAGAGCCCGACGCCGAGCTGCGCGCCGGCGTAGAGGACGTTCTTCGTTTCCTTGGGAAAGATCGCGCCCTGCAATCCCGGCGCGACCAGCCCGAGCAAGGAGGGGCCGAGCACCACACCCGCGATCATCTCGCCCACCACCTGCGGCTGGCCGAGCGCGACGCGCCCGATCCAACCTACCACGCGACAAGCGATCAGGATAACGGCGAGTTGCAGAAAGAAGTGGATTGAGAAATCGCCCGGTGCGTAGCTCGTGCTGCCCGCGACGAGCGGACCGTGCGCGTTCAACACGCCCCCCAGCGTGCGCGTCAAACTATCGAACCAATCCTGCATCGTCACTTTCCCCACCCGATGCGCAACCAACGCCAAACGGCGTCGATTTGCAAGCCATCGTGCGTCGCAAGGCGCGCGCGTGCCGCTCGCGTGAGCTGATAGGTAGCGTGGCTAACCTCCCTCGAACACGTGACTTAATCGGGAACGCTGGGGTTGAACCGTGCTCGCTCGCGGCATGTCCAATCGCGGCGACCGTTAGCGCCTTCACGCAGCGAGACCGAGCAGCAGATTGATCGGTTCTAAGAGATCTCCGCGACGTTCGGCGAAACGCAGTCGAGCCTCAAGGACATCGGCCTGTCACTCTCGGGCAATCTCGCTGCGATCGCGCACGTCTTGGCTCTCGACGAGATCCTGAAGAACACCTTCGCCAAATTCGCGTTCAAGAATTGCGAGGCGGCGAGCTACAGATCGCTCATCACGCTCGCCGACGCGGCAGCTTCGGCAAGGCGACGCCATTGCTCACCACCTTGCTCAACGAGGAACTCTCCATGGCGAGCTGGGTCGACGAACATAATGCGGAACTGACGCTCGCCTACGTTCAGCGCCGCGCCGCGGGCGCTACTGCCAGCCACTGAACCGCCGTCGTTCCCAGCGGTAAGCCACCAATGAAGCCCGGGCTGTACGGCTCCGGGGCGTCGCTATAAGTAGGGCGCGGCGTCGGCGCGCACCACGCTGGTGGCGTCACGCATCCGAACCGGGGGGTCGTTCCAATCCGACAGATCGCTGCCTTGCCGTACCGCATCGATGCCGCGGCAGGTGGTGAGGGCGTGTGCGTGCTGCTCGTCACCTCGCGCGGCACCGGGCGCTGGGTCATCCCCAAGGGCAACATCGGCCCCGGCAGTACCTTGCCCGCCGCCGCTGCGCAGGAGGCGGAGGAGGAAGCCGGCGTGTGCGGCGCACTTTGCCCGGTGCCGCTCGGCGCCTATCGCTATCGCAAGCGGCGCGGCAGTGGCGCATCGCTGATGATTGACGTCGACGTCTTTCCGCTCGCGGTGACGCAGGAACTGCCGACGTGGAAGGAGCAGGGGGAGCGCGAGCGCCGCTGGTTCTCGCTCGCCGAGGCGGCCGAGCGCGTCGACGAACCCGACTTACGCGAACTGATCCGATCGTTCGCGCCGTCGCAGTTCCGCGTTGCAGTGCAACAATCCGGTGCTAGGGCGGCCGCGAATCGGACTTCAAACCAAAAGTGGGGTACAATGTTCGCGTGGTTTCAGCGGCTGCTGCCGAAAACCGGTAATTTCTTCGAGATGTTCGAGGCCCATGCCGCGACCATTCTCGCCGGCGCAGAGGCAACCGCGCGTCTGTTGGAGGGCGGCCCTGCTGCCAAGGAGCACATTCGCAAGATCGTAGAGCGCGAGCACGACGCTGATGCGATCACGCGCGACGTGCTGAAAACGGTGCGTGCGACTTTCCTGACGCCGTTCGATCGCGGCGCGATCACCGCGCTGATCGGCGCGCTCGACGACACGATCGACGAGATGCAGGTCTTCGCCGCCGCCTGCGACCTCTACGAAGTGACCGAGTTCGAGCCCGAGATGCGCGACATGGCCGCGATCATCGTCGACGCCGCGCGCGTCACCGCGGAGGCCATCCCGCTGCTGCGCGACGTCGCGCGCAACGGCGACCGCCTCCACGAACTGACCGAGCGCGTGGTGCGCATCGAGGGTCATGCCGACGAGATCCACGCCGCCGGCCTCAAGCGCTCGTTGCAGAAGCATGGCGCCAGCGACACGCTGCGCTTCGTCGTCGAGCGTGAGCTCTACAAGCATTTGGAGCGCATCGTCGACGCGTTCGAGGATGTCGCCGACGAGGTCGACGGCATCGTCATCGATCACGCCTGACCGACCGGCTGCGCTCAGATGCACGAACTCGCCTTTCCGCTGCTCGTCGGCCTGATCGCCGTCGCGCTCGCCTTCGATTACCTGAACGGGCTGCACGACGCGGCCAATTCGATCGCCACCGTGGTCGCGACGCGGCTATTGTCGCCGGTGAAAGCCGTGCTGTTCGCCGCGGTGTTCAACTTCGCCGCCTATTTCCTGACCATCGCCTTCCCCAGCTTGCACGCGGTGGCAGAAACGATCGGCAAGGGCCTGATCGACAAGGATATCGTCACCCCCGCCGTCATCTTCGGCGCGCTCGGCGGGGCGATGACGTGGAACGTCGTCACCTGGCTGCGCGGCATCCCCTCGTCGAGCAGCCACGCGCTCGTCGGCGGGCTGATCGGCGCGGGTGTCGCCCATGCCGGAATAGGCGGCATTCAATGGGGCGGACTCAACAAGACCGTGCTCGCGATCGTGCTGTCGCCGTTGCTCGGCATGATGCTCGCGATGCTCGTCATGCTGCTGTCGAGCTGGGCGTTCCGCCGCTCGACCTCGGTCCAGGCCGAGCGGAGCTTTCGCGCGCTCCACCTTTTGTCGTCGGCCGCTTACTCGCTCAGCCACGGATTGAACGACGCGCAGAAGACGATGGGGATCATCACCGTGCTGCTCTACTCGACCGGGCGCCTGTCGGGACCGTTCGAGGTGCCGCATTGGGTCGCGATCAGCTGCTACGTCGCGATCGCGCTCGGCACGATGACGGGCGGATGGAAGATCATCGAGACGATGGGTTCGCGCATCACCAAGCTGTCGCAGCACCAAGGGTTCTCCTCCTCGCTCGCGGGATCGATCGTGCTGTTCACCGCCAGTGCGCTCGGCATCCCCGTGTCGACCACGCACACGATCACCGGCGCGATCATCGGTGCGGGCACCGCGCGCCGCGCCTCCGCGGTCCGCTGGGGCGTCGCGCAGAGCGTGGTGATCGCCTGGATCATCACCATCCCTGCCTCGGCGGCAGTGGGCGCGTTGTTCTACGGGCTCACGCGCCTGTTCTGATCGGGCTGTTCTGATCCTTGCCCTGCGCGCCGTCACGCGACATGACGGCGCGCAGGGGAGGACGGGCAGATGGCCGCAGCAACGATCGACGGTGAACAAGCGCCGAGCCACGGTGACATCCGGCTCGTCATCTCCGCCTCCGCGCTCGGCACCGTGTTCGAGTGGTACGATTTCTTCATCTACGGCACGCTCGCCGCCTCGGGGATCATCGGCCGCGCCTTCTTCCCCGCCGGCAATGAGACGGTGCAGACGCTACTCGCCTGGGCGGGCTTCGCGGTCGGCTTCGGCTTCCGTCCCTTGGGCGCCGCGCTGTTCGGCTATCTGGGTGACCGGCTCGGGCGCAAATACACCTTTCTCGTCACCATCACGCTGATGGGCATCGCCACTGCCGGGGTCGGGCTGACCCCGTCCGCCGCCTCGATCGGCTACGCCGCGCCCGAGATTGTGCTGCTCCTGCGGATCGCGCAGGGGCTGGCACTCGGCGGCGAATATGGTGGCGCGGCGATCTACGTCGCCGAACATTCGCCGCCGGGACGCTCGGGCTTCTACACCAGCTTCATCCAGGCAGGCGTCGTCGGCGGGTTCATCCTCAGCCTCGCGGTCATCCTCCTGTTCAAGGCGCTGGTGCCCGGCGCGGCGTGGGAGGCGTGGGGCTGGCGATTGCCGTTCCTGTTCTCGCTCCTGCTGCTCGCGATCTCCTTGTGGATGCGGCTGAAACTATCGGAAAGCCCCGTCTTCCAGCGGATGCGCGCTGCGGGCGAACGCGCGGTCAATCCGTTGAAGGAAAGCTTCACCTATCCCGGCAACATCCGCCGCATGATCGTCGCGCTGTTCGGGATCGCCGCCGGGCTGACCGTGATCTGGTACACCGCGATGTTCACCGTATTGTCGTTCCTGCAGACGACGATGCGCGTCGAGGAAACCACCGCGCAGCTCATCACCGGCTTCGGGGTGCTGATGGGGACGGGCTGGTTCCTGCTGTTCGGCCACGTCAGCGACCGGGTCGGGCGCAAGAAGCCGATCGTCCTCGGCTACGTCCTGACTCTCGCGCTGCTGTTTCCGATCTTTTGGACGATCGGTGCCGCGGCCAATCCCGGCCTCGCCCGCGCGGCGCAAGCGAACCCGGTCGTCGTCGCCGGTGCCGACTGCCGCTACAGTCCGTTCGACAAGCAACAGGCGACCGCGTGCGGCAAGCTGCTCGACGCGCTGTCGAAAAAGGGCGTGCCCTATACCACGCAAGCCGCCGCGCAGACCCGCGTCACGATCGGCGACGCGGTGGTCACCGACACGTCGCCGGCCGGGCTCGACGCGGCACTCGCGCGCGGCGGCTACGATCTCGCCAAGGTGAAGCCGTCGGCGGCCAACATCGCGCTGATCCTGCTCGCGATCCTCGCCATGTCGATGCTGTCGGGGATCACCTACGGCCCTGTCGCGGCCTTGCTGGCCGAGATGTTCCCGCCCGCGATCCGCTACTCGTCGCTTTCGATCCCCTACCATCTCGGCACCGGCTATTTCGGCGGCTTCCTGCCCTTCATCAGCCAGTACATCGTTGCGAAGACCGGCGATCCCTATGCCGGACTCTGGTACACCTGGGGCGTCACGTTGCTGGCGCTGATCGTCACGGTGATCGGGCTCAAGGAAACCCGCCCCACCGACGTGGACGCGCCCGACGCGGTGGCGTGATCGCGCGCGAGGCGGTAGGGGCGCGCGGATGATCAATCCGTGCCGCCCCGACCAGAGATGAACGCGCCACACCGCCTCGCGCTCGACGGCACCGCTTTGAGGGCGAACTGGCAGGCACTCGCGCGTGTGAGCGGCGCCGCGTGCGGTGCGGCGGTGAAGGCCGATGGCTACGGCCTCGGCGCGCACGCGGTCGTCGTGCGATTGCTCGCCGCGGGCTGCCGCGACTTCTTCGTGTCGTCGTGGAACGAGGCGCGGGCGCTCGCCGACATCGACTTGGCGAGTGCAGGCGCGACGCTGTCGGTCCTTCACGGTGTGCGCGACGAGGACATGGCAGCAGCGCGCGAGTTGACGGCGCGACCGGTGCTCAACACGCCCGCGCAGGTGAAGCGCTGGCGTGACGCGGGCGGGCGGCCATGCGACGTGATGGTCGATACGGGCATGAACCGCCTGGGTATCGCCGCCGCCGACATCGCCGCCGGCCTGCTCGACGGGCTCGCGATCGACACGCTGATGAGCCATCTCGCCTGCGCCGACGAGGCGAGCGCGATGAACGAGCGCCAGCGTGACCACTTCGCGGCGCTCTCCGGTCGGACCTGCGCGAAGCGGATGAGCCTCGCCAACTCCGCCGGCATCACGCTCGGCGCCGACTATCATTTCGACCTGACCCGGCCCGGCCTCGCGCTCTACGGCGGCCTGCCGGTCGCTGCGCTCGGCGAGGCGATCCGTCCGGTGGTGCGGATCGAGGCGGAGGTGCTGCAACGCCGCACCGTCGCTATGGGCGAGAGCGTCGGCTACAACGCCACCTGGATCGCGCCCGCCGAAACCGAGGTCGCGATCGTCAACCTGGGCTATGCCGACGGATATTGGCGCGGCTTCTCCGACACCGGCACCGCCTTTGCCGCGGACGTCGCACTGCCGGTGATCGGGCGCGTGTCGATGGACCTGGTCGCGCTCGACGTGAGCCGCGCCGATGTTGCGGAAGGCGATTGGATCGCCTTCGACCCCGATCTGCCGCGCGCCGCCGTTGCCTCGGGCATGAGCCAGTATGAGCTAATCACGGGGCTCGGCCACCGCTTCGATCGCATCTGGCGCGATTAAGCGCGCACGCGCATGCTGCGCAGCATCAACTGTCCCACGCTGCAACGCCGCGGACGTGTTGCAGCGCGGCAGCGGGTACGATAGCCTCGCTCAACAAGCTGAAAAGGCGAGGGCGAGGATGAAGAAACAACGTACCGACGGCACCGTCATCATCAAGAAATACGCCAATCGCCGGCTCTACAATACCGAGAGTTCGTCCTACATCACGCTCGATCACCTCGCCGCGATGACGCGTGCGGGACGCGACTTCAAGGTACTCGACGCGAAGACCGACGAAGACATCACGCACAACGTCCTGACGCAGATCATCATGGAAGAAGAGAGCCGCGGGCAGACGATGCTGCCGGTGCCGTTCCTGCGCCAGTTGATCGCGCTGTACGGCGATTCGATGCAGGCGATGGTGCCGGGTTACCTCGAAGCGTCGATGGACAGCTTCCACCGCAACCAGACCGAGTTCAAGACCGCGGTCGAGGGCGCCTTCGCCGGCTCGCCGTTCGCCGAGATCGCGAAGCGCAACATGGAGATGTTCGAGGCGGCGGCAAACGCGTTCACGCCGCCGGTCGCTCCGGCGGCGGCCGCATCGGGGACGAGCAAGGACAATGAGATTGCCGCGCTGAAGGCCGAACTCGCCAAGTTGCAGGACAAGGTCGACAAATTGGTGCGCTGAACCGTCGCAGAGCAAACCCGGTGGGCGGCGGTGACGCCGCCCACCGGGACCCAGGATTAGCGCGGCTTGACGAAGCGCAGCGTCATGCGGTCGCTCTCCCCGATTGCGGCATAGATCGCGCGATCGGTGTCGCCCAGCGCAAAGGTCGGTGGCAGCGACCACACGCCCTTGGGATGATCGGCCTTGTCCTTCGGGTTCGCGTTGATCTCCGACGTGGCTGCCAGCTTGAACCCCGCGTCCTCCGCCAGGCGGCGCACGGTGGCGACCTTCAGATAGCCGCTATCGCGCTCGCGGGCGGTGTCCGCACTCTCGGGCAAGCGGTGGTCGACGATGCCGAGCGTGCCGCCAGGCTTGAGCATGGTGTACCATGCCTTGAACACGTTGGCCGCCGACGCGCCGCCCGCCATGGTCAGATTGTGCACGTTGCGGAACGTCAGCACGACGTCCTGGCTGTTCGCCGCCACACCCGACGTGCCGGTCGCGGGGTCGAGCGCCGCGACCGTGCCGGTCAGCCCCTTGGTTGCCAGCATCGCGCGCGCGCCGTCCGCAGCCTTCGCCGAGGCGACGAGCGCGGTGTAGCTGCCGCCGCGCGCCGGGATGCGCGCCAGGATCTGGCTGTACCAGCCGCCACCGGGATTATACTCGACCACCTTCTTCGCAGGCGTCACGCCGAAGAAGGCGAGCGTCTCGACCGGGTGGCGATAACGGTCGCGCGCGCGATCGGCCTCGCTGCGCGCCGGATCGGCGACCGCGCGGGTAATCGCGGGATCGGCTTTGGGCGCAGCGGCATGGACGCCGACGGCGAGCGCGAGCGTGACGGGCAGGGCGGCTAGGGTGAAACGGCGCATCGGAACTCCTTTGGTCATGATGTGCAGGCTGGACGAGCGATGGACGTGATACAAGTGGTGAGCACGGCGAGCGACGCGCAGGTGGCGGAAGGCGCCGTCGCCGCATCGTGCGCAGGCGTCGCGATCCTTGCCTCGTTCCGCGAGCGGCGACGCGTCACGCGGCACGACCCCGACGCGGTCGGCTGGGTCGACTGGAACACGGTGCAGATGCTCGCGCTGATCGGGGCGGCGGTGGCGCTGCTGGTGCTCGCCAAGGGTCAGTAAAAATGGGCGAGCGTCAGCCGGCGCTCGGTGCCGTTGCACAAGCGCAGCGTCACGCTGCGGCCCGGCGTGCCCGCACTCCACCGGGCGAGCGGGCTGGTCGGGTATGCGGGCGTGATCGCCGCGCCGTCGACCCGGCAGATCAGATCGCCGTCACGCCACCCCGCCGCGGCCGCTGGCCCGCCGCGCATGACGTGCAGCACCTTCAGCCGATCGTCGGCAACGCCCAGCAACAGCCCGCTGGTCGATCGCAGCGGCGGCTGGTCCGCGCCCGCATTCGCGCTGAGCAGCATCTGCCCTGCGGTGGGATCGAGCAGCACGCGGTAATTCTGCAGGAACCCCGAGCCGATCCGTCCCGCGACGCCGATCGCGTCGGAGAAGCCGCCGCTCGCCTCGACGCGCACCTCGACGTTGCGCGCGATCGTGCGGCCGACGACCAGTTGCGGCACGATCGCGACTTCGCTGACGACTGGGCCGGCGAGCCCGAACGACACGGTGGTGGTAGTCGCGCGGCTCGGCATCCGTGCGGTGGCCCAGCCCGCGGTGCTGAGCGTGATCGCCGATCCATCGCCGGTGTCGACCACCATCGGCCTGAGCTCCGCACCGCCCAACACCACCGAGCTGACGTACACCAACCGGTCGGGCGCGATCGTCAGTGGCGACGATGTGCCCGTGAATGGCACGCGGCCCGACCGCAGAAAGCGGAAGCGGCGCTGCACGTAATCGATGTCGAGCGCGTAATCGGCGGTCAGGTCACGCCCGACCAGCAGGTCAACCGCGGTCGCGCTGCCGGTCGCGGTAGCAGGCAGGTCGGCAACCGCGAGCCCGCCACCCTCACGGCGCAAGCCGCCGATCGCGAGCGCGCGCGTTTTGACCCAGCCGACCGGCACCGATCCGCCGATCACGTCGGCCTTGGCCTGCCCACGGACGTGCAGGCGGTTCGCCTCGGTGTAACGCCGCGCGAGCACCGAATAGCTGACACCGGTATCGAGGATCGCGGACACCGGGCGACCCTCCAGCGACATCACGAAGCGGATTTGGTTGCCCGGCGTGAACTCGAAGGGAATCCAGCGCTCCTCGTGATCCGCCGACAAAGCCTGCGTGCCCGCGGGCAGCGTCGAGGCCGGTGTGGTTGGGGGGGCGGCAGCGACGAGCAGGGCGAGGAACAGCGACACACCGTTGCTGTAGCGCGACGAAGCGACGTGCGACACGGCTCTTTCGCACCATGCCCCTACCGCTGTCGCTACGAAGCGTTGCTCATCGTCGCTGCTTTACAGGCAGGCTTCCAGATACGCCTGGTCGAACCCGAACTGCTTGGCCTTGTCGATCGTGTACGGGCGCAAACCCATCGCGCGATACTCGCCGATGATCTTGCCGTCGGCGCTCTCGTCGAGATACTCGAACTTGAACAGTTCCTGCGTCACGATCACCGGGCCTTCCATCCCGATCACCTCGGTGATGTTGGTGACGCGGCGGCTGCCATCGCGCAGGCGCTTGACCTGGATAATCATGTCGACCGAGTCCGCGATTTGTCGGCTGATCGCTTCCTTCGGCACCTTGATGTCGGACATCATCACCATGTTCTCCATACGCGCCAGCGCCTCGCGCGGGGAGTTGGAGTGGAGCGTACACATCGATCCGTCGTGGCCGGTGTTCATCGCCGCGAGCATGTCGAAACACTCGGACCCACGAATTTCGCCCAGGATGATGCGATCGGGACGCATACGCAGCGCGTTTTTCACGAGATCGCGGATGCTGATCTCGCCCTGACCCTCAAGGTTCGCCGGCCGCGTCTCCAGCGGCAGCCAGTGCGGCTGCTGCAGGCGAAGCTCCGCCGCGTCCTCGATCGTCAGCACGCGCTCGCCTGGATCGATCATCTTGGATAGCGCATTCAGCATCGTCGTCTTGCCCGAGCCGGTACCGCCCGAGATGACGACGTTGAACCGGCACGCGCCCGCGATCTTCAATGCCGTCGCCATCTTCGGCGACATGCTGCCGAAC
The DNA here is from genome assembly GCF_013328205.1 of Sphingomonas hominis. Taxonomy (GTDB): domain Bacteria; phylum Pseudomonadota; class Alphaproteobacteria; order Sphingomonadales; family Sphingomonadaceae; genus Sphingomonas; species Sphingomonas hominis. The sequence goes on from NZ_JABULH010000002.1 coordinate 429,933, forward strand.
CCGGCCATCATGTCGAGCGTGATCGGTTTCGCCGAGAACTTGCGGATCGAGATCGCAGTGCCCTTGAGGCTCAGCGGCGGCACGATCACGTTGACGCGGCTACCGTCCTTCAGGCGTGCGTCGGCGAGCGGCGTCGTCTGGTCGACGCGGCGGCCGACCGAGTTGCAGATGCGCTGCGCGATCTGGAACAGGTGCTCCTCGTCGCGGAACTGGATCTGCGCGAGCTCCAGCTTGCCCTTGCGCTCGACGAAGGTCTGGTCGGGGCCGTTGACCATGATGTCGCTGATGTCGGCGTCGGCGAGCAGCTCCTCGAGCGGCCCCAGGCCCAGCAACTCGTCGACCAGCACCTTTTCCAGCGCGAACTGCTCGCGCCGGTTGAGCGTTAGGCGCAGCTCGGCCAGCACCTCGCCGATGATTGGCCGGAATTCCTCGGCCAGCTCGTCCTTGCCCAGCGTCGCCGCGGCCTCGGGATCGACGCGTTCGAGCAGGCGGGGCAGCACCTGTTCCTTGATGCGGTGGATCGACGCCTCGAACCCTTCGACGCGGCTCGATCCCGATTCCGCCGACGCGGCCTGACGATCGGCGAGCCGCTGCATCGCGTCGAGCTGCGACGCCGGCGTCAGCGAATCCTCGGCTGGCAGCGCCAGCGTGTCGAGCGCGGGGAACTGCTCGCCGGCGGGCTCCGGCTTCTGGAAACCACCGCCCTGCATCGGCCGCGCGACGCCGAAGCCGGGCCGCGCACCTGCGCCACCGATACCATTACGACGCCCGAACGCGTTCATTCACCACGATCCTTACGGTTCTTCGGACATTGGCCTAGCGCGGCAAGGCTTGCGATTTGCCTAATAGGATGTTCGGCCTAGCGGCGACGCGATTGGGAAAATGCCGAGGCCGGATGGAATAGCGTCGCGGGATCATCTCCCGTTCATCATCGTTTCACCCGGTCACGCGTGCCCGGTTGTCAACGCGGGGGTGTGATGCTACGCGCCCGGCAACCCTTGCGAGGTGCCCTTGCGTGCGCCATCCGTTCGCTCGGGGAAAAATCCTCGGCGACCAGCACCTTTGGTTGCGGACACTATTAGGCAAGGAATTCGGATCGCGTGGATAGTTCCAGCGGCACACATGGTAGCAGCATCCAGGCGAGCCTGGGCGGACGCTACGCCACCGCTTTGTTCGATCTCGCGGTCGATGCGCGCCAGGTGAACGAGGTCGAGCAGAGCCTGTCGCGCGTGCGCGACGCGCTCGACCAGTCGGCGGACTTCCGCACGCTGACTTCCTCGCCGCTGGTGGCGCGCGGAGAGGCGGCCAAGGCCGTGCTCGCGACCGCCGACCAGCTCGGCGTCGACCAGACCACCAAGAACTTCCTCGGCGTGCTTGCCGAGAACCGCCGTCTGGGCGAGCTGCCCGCGATCATCCGCGCCTTCCGGCAGCTCGCCGCGCGCCACCGCGGCGAGACGACCGCCGAGGTGACCAGCGCGCACCCGCTGTCCGATGATCAGGTGTCCGAATTGAAGCAGCAGCTGCGCACCCGCGTCGGCCGTGAGGTGTCGGTCGACCTGTCGGTCGATCCCGATCTGCTCGGCGGCCTCGTGGTCCGCATCGGCTCCCAGATGATCGATTCGTCGATCCGCACCCGTTTGAATGCGCTCGCCAGCGCGATGAAAGGCTGAGTAATGGACATCCGCGCCGCTGAAATCTCCCGCGTCATCAAGGACCAGATCGCCAATTTCGGCACCGAGGCCCAGGTCAGCGAGACCGGCCAGGTGCTGTCGGTCGGCGACGGCATTGCGCGTATCTACGGCCTCGACAACGTCCAGGCGGGCGAGATGGTCGAGTTCGCCAATGGCGTGCAGGGCATGGCGCTGAACCTCGAGGCCGACAACGTCGGCGTCGTGCTGTTCGGCTCGGACGCGCAGATCAAGGAAGGCGACACCGTTCGCCGCACCGGCACCATCGTCGACGTCCCCGTCGGCAAGGGTCTGCTCGGCCGCGTGGTCGACGGCCTCGGCAACCCGATCGACGGCAAGGGCCCGATCCAGGCCGAGCAGCGCAGCCGCGTCGAGGTGAAGGCCCCCGGCATCATCCCGCGCAAGTCGGTGCACGAGCCGGTGCAGACCGGTCTGAAGGCGATCGATGCGCTGGTGCCAGTCGGCCGCGGACAGCGCGAGCTGATCATCGGTGACCGCCAGACCGGCAAGTCGGCGATCGCGATCGACACCTTCATCAACCAGAAGCAGGCGAACGCCGGCACCGACGAGTCGAAGAAGCTCTACTGCGTCTACGTCGCGATCGGGCAGAAGCGCTCGACGGTCGCGCAGCTCGTCCGCACGCTGGAGGAAAATGGCGCGATGGAATATTCCATCGTCGTCGCCGCGACCGCGTCGGACCCTGCGCCGCTCCAGTTCCTCGCGCCCTACACCGGTACCGCGATGGGCGAGTATTTCCGCGACAACGGCATGCACGCGGTCATCGTGTTCGACGATCTGTCGAAGCAGGCAGTCGCCTATCGTCAGATGTCGCTGCTGCTGCGCCGTCCGCCGGGTCGTGAAGCTTACCCGGGCGACGTCTTCTATCTCCACTCGCGCCTGCTCGAGCGCGCAGCGAAGATGAACGAGGACAATGGCGCCGGTTCGCTCACCGCGCTGCCGATCATCGAGACCCAGGCGGGCGACGTGTCGGCCTATATTCCGACCAACGTGATCTCGATCACCGACGGCCAGATCTTCCTCGAAACCGACCTGTTCTTCGCCGGCGTCCGCCCCGCGATCAACGTCGGCCTGTCGGTCAGCCGCGTCGGTGGCGCCGCGCAGACCAAGGCGATGAAGAAGGTGTCGGGCTCGATCAAGCTCGAGCTCGCGCAGTACCGCGAGATGGCGGCGTTCGCGCAGTTCGGCTCGGACCTCGACGCCTCGACGCAGAAGCTGCTCAACCGCGGCGCGCGCCTGACCGAGCTGCTCAAGCAGCCGCAGTTCAACCCGATGCCCTTCGAGGAGCAGACCGTGTCGATCTACGCCGGCACCAACGGCTATCTCGATCAGGTCGCGGTGCAGGACGTCGTGCGCTACGAGTCGGCGATGCTCAGCTACATGCGCGAGCAGCACGCCGACGTGCTGACCGCGATCCGCGACAGCCGCGAGCTGAGCAAGGACAGCGAGAGCAAGCTCAAGACCGCGCTCGACTCCTACGCGAAGACCTTCGCTTAAAAATATCAAGGCCCTCTCCCCGCCGGGGAGAGGGTTGGGAGGGGGGCCACCCCAAGCGACATGGCCCCGGCGAACGCTGATCCCGATCCGCTCGCGGTGACGGCAAGAGGAAATGAATGGCGTCTCTCAAGGCCCTCAAGATCAGGATCAACTCGGTCAAGTCGACCCAGAAGATCACCAAGGCGATGAAGATGGTCGCCGCCGCCAAACTGCGCCGCGCGCAGGAAGCGGCGATGGCCGGTCGCCCGTACGCCGAGCGGATCGAGAGCGTGGTCGCGAGCCTCGCCGCCCGCGCTGGTGGCGAAGGCGCGTCGCCGCTGCTCGCCGGCACCGGCAAGGATCAGGTACACATGCTGGTGGTCGTCACCTCCGAGCGTGGCCTGGCGGGTGCGTTCAACACCAACATCGTCCGCGCCGCGCGCCGCAAGGCCGAGGAGCTCGAAGCAGCGGGCAAGACCGTCCGCTTCTACACCGTCGGTCGCAAGGGTCGCGTGATCAAGCGCTTCTACCCGACCGGCGTCGTCGCCGACCACGACCTGTCGACGATGAAGGTCGCGCGCTTCGACGAGGCAAAGGCGATCGCCGACGATCTGCTCGCGCGCTACGCCGCCGGTGAGTTCGACGTCGCGCATCTGTTCTACGCGAAATTCCAGTCGGCGCTGGTGCAGATCCCGACCACGCAGCAGATCATCCCCGTGTCGGTGCCGACGCGTGATCCGAAGCTCGCGCCCACGCTCTCAAATGACGGCGACGCGGCGGTCGAATATGAGCCGAGCGAGGAGCAGATCCTCGCCGATCTCTTGCCACGCAACGTCGCGGTGCAGGTGTTCCGCGCGCTCTTGGAAAACGCCGCGTCGGAGCAGGGCAGCCGCATGAACGCGATGGACAATGCGACCCGCAACGCCGGCGACATGATCAATCGCCTCTCGATCCAGTACAACCGCACGCGTCAGGCCGCGATCACGACCGAGCTGGTCGAGATCATCTCCGGCGCCGAAGCGCTCTAAGCATTCAGAAGCAGGAACCAGAACATGGCCACCGTCCCCGATGCCAACATTTTTGATGATCGCCCCCATGTGTCGGGCAGCAACAATGTGGGCCGCATCAGCCAGGTGATCGGCGCGGTTGTTGACGTGTCGTTCGAAAACCACCTGCCCGCGATCCTCTCGGCGCTCGAGACCGATAATAACGGCAACCGCCTCGTGCTCGAGGTTGCGCAGCACCTGGGCGAGAACACCGTCCGCACGATTGCGATGGACTCGACCGAAGGCCTGACCCGCGGTCAGAACGTGACCGACACCGGCAACCAGATCACTGTGCCGGTTGGCCCGATGACGCTCGGCCGCATCCTGAACGTCGTCGGCGAGCCGATCGACGAGCGCGGCCCGGTGCAGACTGACCTGCGCGCGCCGATTCACGCGTCGGCCCCGCTGTTCGTCGACCAGTCGACCGAGAGCGCGATCCTCGTTACCGGCATCAAGGTCATCGACCTGCTCGCACCTTACGCGAAGGGCGGCAAGATCGGCCTGTTCGGCGGCGCCGGCGTCGGCAAGACCGTGCTGATCCAGGAGCTGATCAACAACATCGCCAAGGGCCACGGCGGCACCTCGGTGTTCGCGGGCGTGGGTGAGCGTACCCGCGAGGGCAACGACCTCTACCACGAGTTCCTCGACGCGGGCGTCATCGCCAAGGACGAGGCGGGCAACGCGATCAGCGAGGGCTCGAAGGTCGCGCTGGTGTACGGCCAAATGAACGAGCCGCCCGGCGCCCGCGCGCGCGTCGCGCTCTCGGGCCTCGCGATCGCCGAATATTTCCGCGACCAGGAGGGCCAGGACGTGCTCTTCTTCGTCGACAACATCTTCCGCTTCACGCAGGCGGGCGCAGAGGTGTCGGCGCTGCTCGGCCGTATCCCGTCGGCGGTGGGCTATCAGCCGACGCTGTCGACCGACATGGGTGCGCTGCAGGAGCGGATCACCTCGACCAACAAGGGGTCGATCACCTCGGTCCAGGCCGTCTACGTGCCCGCGGACGATTTGACCGATCCGGCGCCCGCGACCTCGTTCGCGCACTTGGACGCGACCACCGTGCTCAACCGCGCGATCTCGGAGCTGGGCATCTACCCGGCGGTCGATCCGCTCGATTCGACCAGCCGCGTGCTCGAGCCGCGCACGGTCGGCCAGGATCACTATGAGACCGCGCGTGCGGTGCAGGCGACGCTGCAGAAGTACAAGTCGCTGCAGGACATCATTGCCATCCTTGGCATGGACGAATTGTCCGAAGAGGATAAGCTGACCGTCAGCCGCGCACGCAAGATCCAGCGCTTCCTCAGCCAGCCGTTCCACGTCGCCGAGGTGTTCACCAACATTCCGGGCAAGTTCGTCCAGCTCGACGACACGATCCGCTCGTTCAAGGCAGTCGTGAACGGCGAGTATGATCACCTGCCCGAGGCAGCCTTCTACATGGTCGGCGGCATCGACGAGGTCGTCGCCAAGGCCGAGAAGCTGGCGCAGGAAGCGTAATGGCGCTGCACTTCGAACTGGTCACGCCCGAGCGCCTCGTGCGCTCGGACGAGGTCTATATGGTGACGGTACCGGGCACCGAGGGCGACTTCGCGGTGCTCGAAGGCCACGCGCCGTTGATGGCGACGATCCGCGACGGCAACGTGCTGGTGCAGATGACGCCGAACGCCGCGCCCGAGACGATCGCGGTGCGTGGCGGCCTCGCCGAGGTCAACGCGCGCGGCCTGACCCTGCTGGCCGAACACGCCGATTGATCTCTATAGCAGCGGAGCCGTCGCGACGTGCTCCGCTGCGACGTGTTGGTACGGCGTACCCGAAGTGCCACCTGTCCTATTTAGAACGCGGTGGCTAGCGAAGAGGGATGCTCGGTCAGCCCCCTCGTGCACGCATGTGGAAAACATGCGTGTGAACCTCCACTTCCTCCACTTCGCGCTGTTTTGATCGACTAAGCGCGCGGATGTGCGTTGCGGTACACGTCCAGCAGGTGTGCAGCATCGACTTGCGTGTATACCTGCGTCGAGCTCAAACTCGCATGGCCGAGCAACTCCTGCAACGCGCGCAAGTCCGCCCCGCGCCCGAGCAGGTGGGTCGCGAAACTGTGCCTGAGCGCATGCGGCGTGGTGCGGTCGGAAAGGCCGAGCCGACCGCGCGCGCGCTGCACTTTCACTCTGACGACGCCGGGCGACAACGCGCCACCCCGCACGCCCCGGAACAAGGGCGCATCGCGCGTCATCGGCCATGGTGCGCGGGCGACATAATCTTCGATCGCGGCACGAACTTCGGGCAGCAGCGGCACGATCCGCGTCTTTGCCCGCTTGCCCAGTACCGCCACCGTCTCGCCGAGCGGCAGCACCGCGCCGGTCAGCGACAGCGCCTCGCCGATCCGCAACCCCGCGCCGTACAGCAGCAGCAGCACCGCCCAATCGCGCGCGGCGACCCACGGCTCGTCGCTCTCCTCCGCCACGTCGGCAACCAGCGCGACGGCCTCCGCGGGTGCGATCGGACGCGGTAGCCCCTTCTTCACCCGCGGCCCTTTCAACACCGGCGCCGAGCCGCTGCCGTTCGCCCAGTCAAGGAAGGCGCGCACCGCCGACAGTTCGCGAGCCGCCGACGCGTTGGTGAGGCCGCCCGCCGGCGCGGCCTCGACTCCGCGACGCCGCGCCAGATACGCGCGCAGGTCGCCCGCGCTGACCCGCGCCAGCGCAGCCCGGTCGACCGGCTGGCCCCAATGCTCGGTCAGGAACGCCAGCAACCGCTCGGCCGCGGTGCGATAGGCGCGCACCGTGTGGACTGAGCGGCGGCGCTGCTGCGCGAGGTATATGCTGAATGCGAAGGCGGGACCATCCATGGCGCATTCCTACGCCGGATCAGCGCAGCAGGCGACCGGCAGCAAATACCGACTCGACCAGCGGGTCACGCGCCGAGCGCGGATCGGCGCGGATGGCTGCCTCCTCGCGCCCGATCGCGCGCCATAAACCGCGCGCCGCCTGTGTCGTGACGACGCGCTGCAAGCCGACCACGTTGACGCCCGTGGCCGCGCCGATCACCGGGCCGAGCACGCCGTCGCCGCCAAAGCTGCGCAGCGCGTCGCCGATTTCAGGCAGCATCGCGTCGATGATGCGCGGACCGATCGCGCGTTCGAGATAGTCGGTGCCCGCACTCGGCCCGCCGCGCGTAATCGCCACCGCATCGGAGAAGCTCAGGTCACGGATCGAGTCGAGGATAACAGGCGCGGCCCGGTCTGCCGCCTCACCCGCGGCGTCGTTCACCAGCCGCAGCAACTGATCCTGCACGGGACGTGATCGCAGCAACGCTCCGAGCACCGCGCCCGAACGGTCGCCCGGCGTCTCCGGAATGGTGACGCGTGCCAATGCATCGTTCAGATAGCCATTGTCCTGCACCAGTCGGGTGACCGCGCGTTGGGTCGAGATTGTCAGCAGGCGGCGTAGTGCCTCGTCCAGTCCACCGCTCGTCCCGATCGTCGCACATCCGGGCAGCAGCGCCGCCGATCCGAGCACCGCACCGAGCAGGAACCCACGCCGGCTGGTCGCCTGACCAACGAACCCTTGTGCGGACGGCATCATTGAACATCTCCTCTGGTGTCGCGTCCCCATCGTCGCGCATGGGGTAACGACGGCTGAACGACTTCTCGGTTTCGCGGTCCGCCGCCACTTCCTACATGAACGCCAATCATGTCGCGTGCTCGTGTCCTCGTCCTCAACTCCGCGCTCGGTCCGCTCGATTACCGCGTGCCTTATGGCATGAGCGTCGAGCCGGGCTCGATTGTCGTGGCGCCACTTGGGCCGCGCCAGTTGATGGGCGTGGTGTGGGAGGCGGAACGATTGCCGTCCGACTCGGAGGTCGGCGACAACCGGCTGCGCAACCTGGTCGGCGTCGCCGACGTGCCGCCGCTCAAGGCACCGCTGCGGCGATTGGTCGAGTGGACCGCGGACTATTATCTGGCGCCGCCGGCCGCGGTGGTGCGGATGGCGCTGTCCTCGACCGCGCTCGAGGGCTCGCGCACCGCGATCGAGTATCGCGCGACCGGGCACGTTCCAGATCGCCTGACTGCGCAGCGTGCGCAGGCGCTGGAGCGGATCGGCGAGCGGCAAGGGCTGATCCGCGAACTCGCCGGCATCGCCGAGGTGAGTGACGCGGTGATCCGCGGGCTGGTCAAGGCAGGCGCGATCGAGGGCGTAGAGGTCGACATCGACAGCCCGTATCCCGAACCCGACCCGGCGCACGCGCCGCCCGGCTTGTCGGATGAGCAGGCGGCGGCGGCGGCGCGACTCGTTGGCGACGTCGCCGCGCGTGCGTTTGCCCCAACCTTGCTCGACGGCGTCACTGGTTCGGGCAAGACCGAGGTTTATTTCGAGGCTGTGGCAGAGGCGATCCGGCAGGGGCGACAGGCGCTCGTACTGCTGCCCGAAATCGCGTTGACCGAGCCGTTTCTGAAGCGCTTCGGCGACCGTTTCGGTTGCGAGCCGGTGGCGTGGCATTCCGGCCTGCGCGCAACGCAGCGTCGCCGCGCGTGGCGCGCGATCGCGAGCGGAGAGGCGCGCGTCACGGTGGGTGCGCGCTCGGCATTGTTTCTGCCCTACGCCGATCTCGCGCTGATCGTCGTCGACGAAGCGCACGAGACCAGCTTCAAGCAGGAGGACGGCGTTCACTACCACGCGCGCGACGTGGCGGTGATGCGCGGCAAGTTCGAGGGCTGCCCGGTGATCCTCGCCTCCGCCACCCCCGCGATCGAGACCCGCCAGCAAGTCGAGCAGGGCAATTACGCCGAGGTGAAGCTGCCGCAACGCTTCGGCCCGGCGCAGATGCCGGCGATTGAGGCGATCGATCTGATCGCCGAACAACCGCCGCGCGGACGCTGGCTCGCGCCAAAGCTGGTCGCCGCCATCGATGAGACGCTGGCGAAGCGGGAGCAGTCGTTGCTGTTCCTCAACCGCCGCGGTTACGCGCCGCTTACCTTGTGCCGGACATGCGGGCACCGCTTCCAATGTCCGAATTGCACCGCCTGGATGGTGGAGCATCGGCTGACGCGGCGCCTCGCCTGCCACCATTGCGGCCACGTCGAGCCGGTGCCGCGCCTGTGTCCCGAATGCCACGAGGAAGATACGCTGGTTGCGTGCGGCCCCGGCGTGGAGCGGATCGCCGACGAGGTTGCGGCATTGTGGCCCGAAGCACGCGTGGCGCTGGTCACCTCAGACACGATCTGGTCACCGGCGAAAGCGGCGGAGTTCGTCGGGCGGATGGAGGCGGGCGCGATCGACATCGTCGTCGGCACACAGCTCGTGACGAAGGGCTACCATTTCCCCAATTTGACGTTGGTCGGTGTGGTCGACGCAGACTTGGGATTGGAGGGCGGCGACCTGCGCGCGTCGGAGCGGACGTTTCAGCAGATCCGTCAGGTATCGGGGCGTGCGGGCCGGGGTGAGAAGCCGGGTCGCGTGTTCATCCAAACGCACCGCCCCGGCGCGCAGGTGATGCAGGCGCTCGTCACCGGTGACGCCGATACTTTCTACGCCGCCGAGGTCGAGGCGCGACGCGACGCGGGTGCACCGCCGTTCGGCCGCTACGCCGCGATCATCGTATCGAGCGAAGACAAGGCTGCCGCACACGACACCGCGCTGTCGATTGGGCGCGCCGCACCCGAGGTCGAGGGCATGCACGTCTATGGTCCCGCGCCAGCACCTCTGGCCATGCTACGCGGACGCCACCGGTTCCGCCTGCTGGTGCATGCGCGCCGCACACTCGACGTGCAGGATGCTATTCGCGGTTGGTTAGCGGCGCTCGTCTGGTCGGCGAAGGTGCGAGTGGCCGTGGACGTGGACCCGTACAGTTTCGTTTAGATCAGCGTCACTTGCGACGCTTGCGGTCTCTGGTCCTCAACCAGCGCACGTTCAGGCTGATCTCGAAGGTCAAACGCAGGACAATAAGCGTGATGATGGCCTGTAGCGTCACGGGGAAACTCCCTCGAAAGCGGACCAGTTGGTTATAGCCGTGGACGGCAAGGCATCGCCGACAAGCTGCTCCGGTGTGGAGCCAAGCTCGATCCTCCAGCAATGACATCTGCTAGGAACAGGAGGTGAACAGTAGCACAGCCCTCCGTATCTGCCTTTCGGTTAAAGGCTCGACCGCTTGTTTCCGCCGGCCGGAACTTAGCGAGGATTTCGTCTCCTACGACGTGATGCTGCCGTTCGTGGCAGTGCGGATGCTCAGGAACCTCTATCTGCCGCAAGGCAGCGACTGGGTGCTCCGCAGCATCGATGTCTTGAATCCGATTACATTCGAAACGGAGCAGATTGTTGCCGGGCGGGGCCCTCGACGAGCGCTCGTGCTCAAGGACGTGAGCTATTTAATCACAGCGGATTTGGTGGGTTGGACCGGCGACGAGGCCAGCCACCTGCATGATCTGTATGAGGCGGTCGGCATCTCACCTCTGGTGCACCTCGGGTTGGAAAACTATCCTGCGACGATCGAACTAGCTGACGAAGGTGCGGCGACGAACGGCGCGTTCAGGCCGATGACGACCGATCTCGGCTGGATGTTGTATGAACTGCGCGCACTGGGCGAGAAATCGCCTTCATTCTTTCGTGCGCAATTATGTGGTGGGCGACTGGATTTCGACAGGCCGTTGATAGTTGTTCGCTAGGGTCAGGACTCGTTGATCAGAGCCAGAAGATGACTGTGGCGGCAAGAGCGATGGCGGAGAAGAAGGCCGTGGGGCAGCGATCGTAGCGCGTGGCAACGCGCCGCCAGTCCTTGAGGCGACCGAACATGATCTCGATGCGGCTGCGGCGCCGGTAACGGCGCTTGTCGTATCTGACGGGCTCGTTGCGCGACCTGCGGCCCGGGATACAAGGCTGAATGCCCTTCGCGTGGAGAGCGTCCCTGAACCAGTCGGCGTCATAGCCGCGGTCGCCGAGCAGCCACTGCGCCTTCGGCATGTCATCGAGCAGCGCTGCCGCACCGGTGTAGTCGCTGACCTGCCCAGCCGTCATGAAGAAGCTCAACGGGCGGCCGTTCGCATCGGCAACGGCATGGAGCTTGGTGTTCATACCGCCTTTGGTGCGCCCGATCAGGCGGCCGAGATCCCCCTTTTTACCCGCAGGCTCGATGCCGTGCGATGCGCCTTCAGGTAGGTCGCATCTATCATCACCGTCTTCGGCTCGGCGCCAACCGCAGCCAGCCCTTCCATCATCCGCGTGAACACGCCCGCCTCACCCCAGCGCTTCCACCGGTTGTACAGCGTCTTGTGAGGACCATAGGCGCTGGGCGCATCTCGCCAGCGCAGCCCATTGCGGTTGACGAAGACAATGCCGCTCAACACCCGCCGGTCATCCACCCGAGGCTTGCCGTGGCTCTTGGGAAAGAACGGCCGCAGCCGCTCCATCTGATCGTCCGCCAGCCAAAAAAGGTCGCTCATCTCGGTCTCCTTGCGGAGCCTGAATCAGATCGCGACGCTCACATCAATGGGTCCTGACCCTAGGGCAAGATCACCGATCGGATCATGCTAGTGCCCCCGTCTGTAGTGCCAAGTCACTACGCGGTAGACGTAGACGATCACCGCCGCGGCCATCAGCACGATGCCAACCGGCGCGACATATCTGTCCAGTGCGGCGAAACGCGTGCCTAGATAGTAGCCCGCGCCGCCAAGAATGACGTTCCAGATCGCCGAGCCCAAGAACGTCCAGAGCAGGAACCGCCACAGTGGCATCGCGGTCATGCCGGCAGGCAGCGAAATCATGGTGCGGAACGTCGGCATGAAGCGGAACACGAACACGACCCAGCCGCCCTGGCGCTGGAAGTAGGTATGGATGCGCTCGACGTCTTCCCAATCGAGCGTCAGCCAGCGACCGTGGCGCTCGACGAACGGGCGGAAGCGGGCGTAGCCCATGCGGCGGCCGATCTCGTACCAGAACAGGTTGCCGGCGGTCGTGCCCGCGGTACCCCAGACAACGAGCGGCACCATGTCCATCTGGCCGCGTGCGACCGCGATACCGCCCAGGCCCATGATGACCTCCGACGGGATCGGTGGAAAGATGTTCTCCAGCGCCATCAGCAGGAAGATGCCGAGATAGCCGCCCCAGGCGATCCATTGGACGACCAGGTCGGTCATACGCGCATCGTATCGGTCATGCGGCAGGCAACGGCGGCGAGCGCGTCAGCGTTCCGCCACGCGGCGCTCGATCGCGTCCCAGATCAGGCCGGCGACGTCGGTGCCGTCGAAGCGCTCGATCGCGACAATGCCGGTCGGCGAGGTGACGTTGACCTCGGTCAGCCACTCGCCGCCGATCACGTCGATGCCGACGAAGATCAGACCGCGGCGCTTGAGTTCCGGCCCGAGTGCTTCACAGATCTCGCGCTCGCGCGGGGTGAGCTCCGTCTTCTCCGCCGAGCCGCCGACCGCGAGGTTGGAGCGGATTTCGCCTTCGCCGGGCAAACGGTTGATCGCGCCCGCGACCATGCCGTCGACCAGTACGATGCGCTTGTCGCCCTCCACAACGTCGGGAAGGAAGGCCTGCACCATGTGCGGCTCGCGCCAGGTCTGGTTGAACACCTCGAACAAGGCCGACAGGTTGAGCCCGCCTTCCTCGACCTTGAAGATCGCCTTACCCCCGTTGCCGTGGAGTGGTTTCACCACGATCGCGCCATGTTCGGCGAGGAAGGCGCGCGCCTCGTCGGTGCTGCGAGTGATGAGCGTCGGCGGCATGAAGCGCGCGTAATCGAGCACGAACACTTTTTCGGGCGCGTTGCGGACCTGTGCCGGTTCGTTCACCACCAGCGTCTTGTCGGTGATCCGTTCGAGCAGGTGAGTGGCGGTGATGTAGCCGAGGTCGAACGGCGGGTCCTGCCGCATCAGCACGACGTCTGCCGTGTCACCGAGGTCGAGGCTGACGGGCGCGTCGAAGCGGTAGTGGTCGCCGGCACCCGCGCTGGTCGGCTGCTGCACGGTGACCGGGTGTGCCTTCACCCACAGGCGGCCGTCGGACCAGTTCAGGTCCTCGGCCCCGTAGTGGAACAAGCGGTGGCCGCGTGCCTGAGCAGAGAGCATCAGCGCGAAGGTCGAATCGCCCGCGACGTTGATCTGGTCGAGCGGGTCCATCTGGACGGCGACGGTGAGCGACATGGTTCCTCCGGGCAGGCTTGGTTCGCTGACCTAGGCGTGGGCGGCGTGATTGTCACCCGCGGGGACGTGAGGCGGAAGGTCACCCGAAGGTCACACCAAAACGGCTCGTGGGGCCGGAAGGTCATGCGAAGGTCACGCCAAGACGCGGCGGTGCGCCCAGGGGGAGGGGCGGCGCGGCGGTGTCGCGGAGGGCGGGTCTGGCAATGAGAAAGAGCGCGCAACTCATTAGCTTGAACGTATTCTTATCAGCTTGACGCTCGATCTTTCGTCACCCCGGATCTGATCCGGGGGCCCGCCTTGAAATGGGTTGAGGAAAAGGCAGCGGGATTTCGGATCAAGTCCAGGATGACAGTGGATCGAGTCGGTCAAAAGTGTTCTGGCTGAGGTGTAAGCGCGTAGGACAGAGGCCTTTTGGCGTGGCGGCGCAGGTCGTGGCTTTGGGAACGTGGACGGCAGCGCTGCCCCGTGTCAGGCTCAGGCGTCGGCGTGTTCGAGCGAGGCGTTCAGCCGATCCAGGCGTTCTCGATGTGGCGCGGGCGGGTGCCGGGGGCGAGCAGGAGCACGTCGACGCGGATGTCCTCACCGGCGAGCGCATAGCGCGGCATCAGCAGTTCGGCCGCGGCGGCGACGCGCGCGAGACGGCGCTGGTCGATCGCGTGGTCAAGCTCGGCGGCGGTGCGGCGCATTTTGACCTCAACGAAGGCGACTAGGTCGCCGCGGCGTGCAACGAGATCGACCTCACCGGCGGGCGTGCGGACGCGGCGATCGAGGATGCGCCAGCCCTTTAGTCGCAACCACCAGGCAGCGAGCCGCTCTCCACGGCGCCCGCTCGCCTCCGCCGCGCGGCGCTGATCGGGATCGCAGGCGGGGGCGGGGCGAGCCATCAGGCGAGGATGGGGCAAGCCGATGGGGAGGGCAAGCCGCCTGGTGCCAGGCACACAGCGTTCACGATCGCGCGGCCGGGTGGTTTTGCTGTCACACGCAGTTAAGAACGTACGCCTAGGGCGCGCGGCATGATCAAGAGCGACCATCTCCCGTGGCACCGCACGCTGACCGCGAGGCTGCTCGCGCCGATCGCGATCATGCTCGGTCTGGTGCTGCTGCTCGGGATCATGGGTTCAACGGCCCGCCACCGGATCGTCGCTGCGCATCACGAGGTCGAGGCACGCCAGAAAGTTCGGGTCGCATTGATCGAAATACGATCGCTCAGCCGGTCACTGCAGCGCGACACGTTGAACCTGATCATTGAACCCGAACCGGCCGAGCGGGCGACGATCAGTGCCAAGGTAGCGAGCCGGCTGCCCGAGATGAGTAGCGCCCTTGATCGTCTGGGCGAGGATCGAACCTTTGCTGGTCGCGACTGCGCGACCTTTGTCGCCGAACAGCGCGACGTATCGGCGTTGCTGCGTCGATCCGCCGACCTGGCACAACGTGGCGAGCGTTCGTCCGCACTGGCGCGCTTTCGTGCTCAGGTCCGGCCGGCGGAGCGACGCGCCTCGGCGCTGGCCGATCGATTGATCGCTGAGCAAGAACGCGCGGTGGCGGTTCAGCTTACTCTGGCGCGCGATGTCGAGCGGCGTGAAACCATGTTGTGGCTGGTAGTGAGCATGGTGCTGTTCCTCGCTGCCGCGGGAGCGACGCTGCTGCTGGTGCGATGGATGGTCGCACGGCCCTTGCGCGACATCGAGCGTGCAATGACCAGCCTGGCCAACGGCGACGCCGACGGTTCGACGCCCCACGTCGACCGACAGGACGAGATCGGCCGCATGGCGCGCGCGATCGAAGTATTTCGGGCGGCGGCGCGCCACCAGGACGGGTTGCGCCTCGCCCAGGCCGCGCAATTGGAACGCACGCTCGCGGCCGAACGGCGACAGCGCGCGCTTGATGCAACACAGGCCGAGCGCAGCGGCAAGCTGGCCGACGCGGCTCAAGCGTTGGAACGTGAAACCGCAGTGACGTTGGCGGACAGCAGCGCCGCGGCGGGCTCCTTGCACGACGCGGCGGCGGCGCTGGCCGACCTGTCGGCGTCGACGCGAACCGAGCTGGATCAGGTGCAGGAGGCGACCAGCCGCGTCACCGCCGGCGCTGCCGATATCGCCGCCGCGACCGATCAATTCATGACCGAGCTCGACCGTTCACGTGCCGCAACATGGGACGCAGCGCGAGACGGACGCGAGGCCGCGCAACAGGTCGACTCCCTACTCGAGCAGATGCGGCGGGTGACGGAGGACGCCGATCGGGTGGCGACCGCGATCGACCTGGTCGGCGCCATTGCGCGGCAGACCGACCTGCTGGCATTGAACGCATCGATCGAGGCAGCCCGCGCCGGAACCGCCGGGCGTGGCTTCGCGGTGGTCGCGAACGAGGTCAAGGCTTTGGCCGTCGAGGCCGCACGCGCGACCGCCGAAATCGGGCAACGTGTCGACGGCATGCGCGCGACGACCGGCGAAGCCGGAACGAGCCTGCGGATCGTCGGGGCGACCGTGATCCGTCTGGCCGAGCAATCGGCGGCACTCGCCGAGGATATCGGTACGCAAGCCGAGCAGGGAGCGATCATCAGCCACAATGTCGCCGGCACTGCGGCGGATCTGGACCTGATTGCCTCCCGCGTGTCGAACGCGGTCGCGGGTGCGGAGAAGGTTGATCTCCTCTCGGCTCAGCTTCGTGGTGATGCCGGTGGCATTGCGGGTCGTACCCGGCGATTGAGCAGCGCATTCGAGCGCTTCTTCGCTGACTTGCACGCCGCGGAGGGAACTCCGCGCGTCAAAACGGTATGAAATGGAGTTCGCCGCCCGCGTGCGGTGCGGATCAGCGCTCGCCCTTGAGTTCCAGCGCGCGGGCGTAGAGCGTGCGGCGGTCGAGGCCGAGCGCGCGGGCGACTTCTCCCGCGGCCTTGGCGGCGGGGAGGCGGGTGAGTGCTTCGGCGAGCGCGGTGTCGGCGTCGGCTTCGCTCGGCGGCGCGGCGGGTTCGGGTGGGGCGACGACCACGACGATCTCGCCCTTGGGCGGGGCCTCTGCGTAGCGCTGGGCGAGGGTGGAGAGGCGGCCGGTGACGGCTTCCTCGAACTTCTTGGTGATCTCGCGCGCGACCGCTGCCTCGCGGTCGCCGAGCCCTTCGGCTAGCGCGGACAGGCAGGCGGACAGGCGCGGGCCGCTCTCATAGAGGATCAGCGTGGCGCGGACGGCGGCGACCTCGGCGATCGCCTCGGCGCGGGCGTGCTGTTTCGGGGGCAGGAAGCCGAGAAAGAAGAAGCGGTCGGTCGGCAGCGCGGCGAGCGTCAGCGCGGCGATCGCGGCACACGGGCCGGGGATTGTCACCACGCTGTGGCCGGCGGCGCGGGCGTCGCGCACGAGCTTGTAGCCCGGATCCGAGATGAGCGGGGTGCCGGCGTCGGAGACGAGCGCGATCGCCTCGGTGGCCATTCGCGCGATCAGTTGTGGGCGCATCCCCTCTGCATTGTGGTCGTGATAGGGAAGCATCGGGCGCTTGACGCCGATGTGGCGGAGGAGGCCGGCGGTGACGCGCGTGTCCTCCACCGCGACCGCGTCGGCGCGGGCGAGGATGTCGGCGGCGCGGGGCGACAGGTCGCCGAGATTGCCGATCGGCGTCGCGACGATGTACAGGCCAGGGGATAGAGGTTCCACGAGGGGTGTCATGGCAGAATCGAAGCGGGGGCCGCAACTCGCACGCGCGGTGTCGAAGGGTTTAGCGCTCGCGGGCGCGATACTTCTGTCCGCCTGCGCCACGGTGGTGCCGCGCGGGCCGGCACCTGCGCCCGATCGCCCGGCGGTGCAGAAGCCGCGGCCATCGCGCGGCGACGCGGGCGGGGTGATCGCGGGCGTGCCGCAGGATGCCGAGCGCAACCGCGTCGCGCTGCTGGTGCCGCTGTCCGGCAGCAACGCCGGCGTTGGACGCAGCATCGCCAATGCGACGCAATTGGCCCTGCTCGACGCGCGCAGCCAGCAGGTGCGGATCACCAATTACGACACTGCCGGTGGTGCGGCGGCGGCGGCGAACCGCGCGATCGCGGAGGGGGCGCAGGTGATCCTCGGGCCGTTGCTGGCCGACGACGTGCGCGCGGTGGCACCGATTGCCAGGCGTGCGGGCGTGCCGGTGATCTCCTTCTCCAACGACGTCAGCCTGGGAGGCAACGGCACCTACGTGCTCGGCTACGCGCCGAGCCAGTCGATCGCGCGCGTGGTGACCTTTGCGCGCAGCCAGGGGGTGACGAATTTCGGCGGGCTGGTGCCGAACGCGCTCTACGGATCGCGCGCGTCGAGCGTGTTCCTGCGCGCGGTCGAGCAGGCGGGCGGGCGCGTGGTGTCGCTTCAGACCTATGATCGCGCACCGGCCGCGGTCACGCAGGCGGTAATGCGGATGAACAAGGACGCGCCGTTCGACGCGGTGCTGATCGCCGATGGCAGCGCGACGGCGGCGGCGGCGGCACCGTTGCTGCGTCGCGCGAGCCCGTCGACGCGGGTGCTGGGCACCGAATTGTGGAACTCGGACCGTGCGGTCGCGACCCAGGCGGCGCTGAACGGCGCGTGGTTCGCGAGCGTGCCGGACAATCTGTACCGACAGTATGCGCAGAACTACCGTGCGCGCTTCAACGCGGCGCCGTATCGGCTGTCGAGCCTGGGGTATGATGCGGTGTTGCTGGTGGTGCGGATCTCGCGCGACTGGCGGGTCGGCAGCGCGTTCCCGCAGAGCCGGTTGCGCGACGCGGACGGCTTTGCCGGGATCGACGGCGCGTTCCGGTTCGGGCGCGACGGGGTCGCCGAGCGCGCGCTGGAGGTGCAGGAGGTGCGCGGCGGCACCACGGTGACTGTGTCGCCGGCACCGACGCGCTTCGACGATTGAGCGACTAGCGGCGGCTGGATCAGGCCGCCGCCGCCTCGTCGGCGCGGACGATGCGCGGCAGGATCGCGTCGAGCAGCAGCATGCCGGCGTCGGTGACGGTCAGGTGCTGATCCTCTAGCCGGATCAGCTCGGGTAGCTGCGTGACGGCACGGCGGTCGATCAGCGCGTCGAGCGGGAGGCCGGTGCGGCGGGTGATGCGCGCGAGGTCGACGCCCTCTGCCAGGCGCAGCCCCATCAGCAGCGCCTCCGACGCGCGAAGGGCAGGGGCGAGCGGGTCCTCGACCTCGATGCCGTGGCGATTGCGGTCGACCGCGGCGAGCCAATTCTCGGGCTTGCGGCGGCGCTGCGTCGCATGGCCGTGGCGGCGGCCGTGCGCGCCGGGGCCGACGCCGGCATAATCTCGGTAGCGCCAGTAAGCGAGGTTGTGGCGGCTCTCTGCACCAGCGCGCGCGTGGTTCGACACCTCGTAGGCGGGGATGCCGGCGGCGGCGGTGATCGCGCGGGTCAGCTCGAATAGGTCGGCGGCGGTGTCCGCGTCGGGGATGACGAGGCGGCCGGCGGCGGCTTCGGTGGCGAAGCGGGTGCCGGGCTCGACCGTCAATTGGTAGAGCGAGAGGTGCTCGGTGCCGAACGACAGCGCGCGGCGCAGTTCTGCCTCCCAATCCTCGATCGGCTGTCCGGGGCGGGCGTAGATCAGGTCGAAGCTGACGCGCGCGAAGGCTGCTTGCGCGGTGTCGAGCGCGCCCAGTCCTTCGTTCACGTCGTGGGCGCGACCGAGGAAGTGGAGCGCCTGATCGTCGAGCGCCTGTAGGCCGAGCGAGACGCGGTTGACGCCAGCGGCGGCGAGATCGGCGAAGCGCGCCGCCTCGACCGAGGAGGGGTTTGCCTCCAGCGTGATTTCCAAGTCGGCGGTTGGCGCCCAAGCGCTGGTGGCGGCCTGGATGATCGCGGCGACGGTCGCGGGCGGCATCAGCGAGGGTGTGCCACCGCCGAAGAAGATCGAGCCCAAGCGGCGGCCGGGCAGTGCGGCGACCTCGTGCGCGAGGTCGAGCAGCAGTGCGTCGCGCCAGCGCGCTTGGTCGACGGTGTCGCGCACGTGGCTGTTGAAGTCGCAATACGGGCATTTGGAGACGCAGAACGGCCAGTGGACGTAGAGCGCCAGCGGCTCGTCCTCGGTATGCGATGGCGTAGGAACGTGCAGCGAGGTGGCGGGATTGTCGGGCGTCATGCTGCGCCCATATGGCGGCGATGATGCCGAAACTCCACGCCGCGCTGTTGCTCGCCCTGACGCTGGGTGCGTGTTCGGTCGGGACGAGCGCGCCTGCGCCCGAGCGGGTGGTGGAGCCGCGGGTTAGCGCGGGGCCTGCCGCGCGGGGCGACGCGTTGCTCAAGCGTGTGATGCTGGCGCGGCACAATGCTGCGCGCGCGGCGGTGGGCGTGCCGCCGCTGGTGTGGGACGCGGCGCTGGCGCGAGACGCGCGCGGTTATGCCGAACAGATGGCGCGCAGCGGGCGGTTCGCGCACGCCGATCAGCATGAGCAGGGCGAGAATCTGTTCACCGGCACGCGTGGTGCCTATTCCTTCGCCGAAATGATCGATCTGTGGCTCGCCGAACGCCGCGATTTCGTCAACGCGCCGACGCCGGGGTTCAGCCGTACCGGACGCGCGGGCGATGTGGCGCATTACACGCAGATCGTCTGGCGCGGCTCGCGCGCGGTCGGATGCGCGTGGGCGATGGGCGCGCGTGACGATTATCTCGTCTGCCGCTACGCGCCGGCCGGTAATGTGGTAGGCCAGCGCGCCTACTGATTTATTTTCATGACATAGGTGGAACGGTCGGACACGCCGCGACAGGGCAGCGTTCCTGCCGCATGGATCAGACCCAGACCCCCATTCTCGACGCGCTTCAGCAGATCGAGCGCAACAAGGTACACGGCTTCGGTGCGCCGGGGCATCATCAAGGTGCGGCGGTACCGCGCGACCTGCAACGGGCGCTGGGCAAGCGCGTGTTCGAGGCCGACGTCATCACGCCCAAGGGGCTGGATGACCGCACCGAGGGCGCACACGTCGTGCAGCGTGCGCACGAGATTGCGGCCGAGGCGTGGAACGCCGATTTCTGCCGCTTCGTGACCGGTGGATCGACGCAGAGCCTGCACACTGCGCTCGCCGCGGTGGCGGCGCCGGGTGACACCGTGCTGCTCGCCGCCAACGTCCACAAGGCGGAGCGCGCGCACGCGCTGGCGGTCGGGCTGAACGCGCAGATCGTGCCGGTCATGATCGACGACGCGTTCGACATCGAGCATGGCGTCGCTCCCGAGGCGTTGACCGCGGCGCTCGACGCGCATCCGCAGGCAAAGGCGTTCGTGGTCGTCTCGCCGACCTATTTCGGGGTGACCAGCGACATCGCGGCCTTGTCGGACATCTGTCACGCGCGCGGGGTGCCGTTGATCTGCGACGCGGCATGGGGCGGGGCGTTCGCATTCTGCGAGAGCCTGCCCGACGACGCGCTGACCAAGGGCGCGGACGTGGCGGTGTACAGCGTCCACAAGACGATGGGCGCGTTGACGCAAGGCTCCGCGCTGCTCGCGCGCGGCGAGCTGGTGGACCGGCAGCGGTTGTGGATGGCATTCGAATTGTTCGAAACCACGAGCCCGTCGGTGCCGATCCTCGCCAGCCTGGACGTGGCGCGGCGCGAGCACGTGCTGCACGGCGAGGAAATGTGGACGGCGGCGATCGCGCAGGCCGACGACCTGCGCCGGCGGCTGGCAAAGGTCGAGGGGCTGCGGCTGCTGGGCGCGGACGACCTGCCGGCGGGCAGCGACCTTGACCCGACCAAGGTGTTGATCGACGTTTCGGGGCTGGGTGTATCGGGTTATGCGGTCGACGATTGGTTGAACGAGCATCACCGCGTCAGCGTCGGTCTGTCGGACGCGCGCCACCTGCTCGCGATCATCGCGCCGGGTACGCGCGGTGCCGATATCCGCGCGCTCGCCAAGGGATTGCGCGCCTGCGCCAAGGCGTTGCGCAAGGGCACGCTGTCGCTGGCAAAGGTGGGCGAGGTGCCGCCGCTGCGCGCGCTGAACGTCGAGATGGCGATGGATGCGGGCGCGGCGATGTTCGGCGCGGTCGAGCAGGTTGTGCTGGAAGCCGCCGAAGGGCGGATCGCGGCGGAGATGATCGCGCCCGCGCCACCGGGCGTGCCGCGGCTGGTGCCGGGGCAGCGGATCAGCGCGGCGCATGTCGCTTGGCTGCGCGCCAACCGCGATGCGGGGTCGTTCTTCCTCGATCCGATCGATCCGAGCGAGCGGACGATGCGGGTCGTGGCGGAGACGGCGGCAGAGCAGGCGATCGCGGCGGAATAGCTCGCGTCGTCTTGGTCGGTTGCTGGTGTGCACGGGGTTCCAGCCGAAGGGCCGTTGTGTAGCACAGGGGTAGATAGCGTTGGATCAACTCGGGTTTGTGGACGAACGTCGCGTTTCCGGTGGCCGACACGTCGCCACCCGGCGATGGCTAGGTCGTCGGAGAGGTCAGTTCAGCTTGGTGATCTTCTCGGTCAATGTCGCGACAGTGATCCCGAAGCGGCGCGCTTTGAGCGTGTTCGCGGCCGAACGCCCGTCATCCGCGATCGTCAGCCATTGCTCGACGTCGAACCCGTCCTTGGTCGAGAAGCGCAGGTGCAGTCGAGGTCCATCGACATCGCCGTTGACCATCCCGCGCGCGTCGCTGAGCGATCCCTGATATCTGCCTGGGCCCACGCGACGCAGACGCCATTGCCGCGTACGCAGCGGGCGTGTGCCTTGCGCGATCTCCTGATCGAGGATCAGCGTTCCGTCGGGATCGATCCGGCCGGTCCCTTTGACACGCACGGGCTCGCGCGACCGGAGCACGACCTTCAATTCGCCCATCCCGGCCGTTTCGCCGGTAAAGAAGCGATAAACGTCGAAGTTCGCGACGGCAGCGGTGAGCAGGAGAGCGGCAAGCATCGTGTCACAACGCATGTCTCGGGGGTTCGAAGCGCAGCGATGCGAAAGGTCGTCGGCGTGGGTGGAGTGGAGCTTTGTACATTCCAACCGAATCGGTTGCATTTAGGTCCGGCGTGGCTGACCCCGGCGCTGATAGCGGTTCGGCGTCCGACACCCGCTCACGTCGCTTCCTCGCGGATCGGTGCGACGGGGCGTGCCGACCATCAGGAGAGTGAATGCCTTTTCGCCTACGATCACGCCTGCCGGGTGCGGCAGCCCTTTGCCGAATATTGGTGACCTCGACGCTGGTAGGTGCCGCGATCAACCTGGGTGGATGCGTGAACCCAGTCAGCTCGAAACTGTACCAGCCCAAGCCGCTCGCAGCGGCATCGCCGACCTGGGCAGGGCGCGCGCCGACGGGCGTGTCGGCCAAGACCGCCGACGGAGGCGAGCTTACGGGCTGGTTCTGGGCGCCCGAGCAGCCGCATGGCGACATCCTGCTGTTCTTGCGGGGCCGCGCCGGCAATCGGAACATCGCTGCCAAACAGGCCGAGCCCTTCGCCGCGGGCGGCCGCGGCGTGCTGGTGGCGTCGTACCGCGGGTACGGCGACAATCCGGGCAAGCCCGACGAGAACGGATTGTACCGCGACGGCGCGGCGTTCGCTGACCTCGCCCGTGCCTTGCGACCGACGGGGCGGTTGTATCTGTTCGGCGACGGCCTGGGTGCCGCAGTCGCGCTTCGTCTCGCGAGCAGGGCCGACGTGAGCGGTACCGCCACCTTGGGCGCGTTTGATCGGTTCTCGTCGTTCGCGCCCGCGATCACGCGCGGGGTCTATACCGATGCCTTCGACAACGTCGCCGCTATCGCGCGCGTGAAGAGCCCTGTGCTGATCATGCATGGCCGCAAGGATCAGGTCGTTCCCTTCGCTGCGGCCGAAACGCTCAAGCGGGCGGCGGGCGGCACGGCGGTCGTGGCGCCGATCGCGGGCGAGGCCTATCATTCGGTCGACCTGCGATACATCGCTTCGACAGTGTGGCAGGCGTTCGATCAGATGGGTACGATGGCCGCGAGCCCTGGCGCGGATAACGGTTCCGCACCTGAATAACGTGGCGCGGACCGGGGAGGCGGGCCGTCGTTCGCGGAGCGGAGAGTGGTGCGATACTCTGTCGGCGTCCGTAGATCTGCCAGCATGTTGCAAACGTCAGCGCTCGTGCGAGCGCCAACGTTGGCGTAGCGCCGGAGCGGCTGCGCGGAGCAGCGCGCTGCGGGGCGTTAGAATACCGCTGCGACCATCTGGCGGAAGGCATCACCGCGGTGGCTGATCTCGTTCTTGGCGGGCTCGTCCATCTCGCCGAAGGTGATGTCGTAGCCGATCGGCAGGAATACGGGGTCGTAGCCGTGACCTTTGGTCCCGCGCGGCGGCCAGACGAGCGTGCCGTCGACGCGGCCTTCGAACCATTCGACATGGCCGTCGGGCCAGGCGAGCGCGAGCGCGCAAACGAAGTGCGCGTCGCGCGGAGCGTCGGGCTGCGCGGCGAGCTTGTCCTCGACCAAGCCCATCGCGTGGTTGAAGTCCTTGTTCTCGCCGCCCCAGCGTGCGGAGAAGATGCCGGGGTCGCCGCCCAATGCATCGACGCACAACCCGCTGTCGTCGGCGAGCGCAGGCAGGCCCGACAAGTCGGCGGCGGCGCGCGCCTTCAGCTCCGCGTTCATCACGAAGGTGGTGCCGGTCTCCTCCGGCTCGGGCAGGTCGAGGTCGCCTGCGGAGATGACGTCGAGCCCACGGCCTTCCAGCAGCGCGGCGATCTCGCGCACCTTCCCCGCATTGTGGCTGGCGATGACGAGTTTGCCGGGTTGGAGCTTGCGGATCGCCTGCGGCTCGTTGCCCTCGCCGCTCATTGCGTCGCGCGGTCCTGCGCGGCGAAGATCTCGGTGCAGCCGATGCGGGCGAGACGCAGCAGGCGCAGCAGCGCTTCCTCGTCGTAGGTGGCGTGCTCGGCGGTCGCCTGCGCTTCGGCGATGTGGCCGTTGCCGAGCAGGACGAAATTGCCGTCGGCGTCGGCGTTCGAATCCTCGAGGTAGTCGAGGTCGAGCACCGGCTGGCCCTGGTAGATGCCGCACGAGACGGCGGCGACCTTTTGCGTGATCGGATCGGCGGTGAGTTTGCCTTGCGCCATCAGCGTGTTGATCGCGAGGCGGAGCGCGACCCACGCGCCCGAGATCGCGGCGGTGCGCGTGCCGCCGTCGGCCTGGATCACGTCGCAGTCGAGCGTGATCTGCCGCTCGCCGAGCAGCTTCATGTCGGTAACCGCGCGAAGCGAGCGCCCGATCAGCCGTTGAATCTCCTGCGTGCGGCCCGACTGCTTGCCCTTCGCCGCCTCGCGGCTGCCACGGGTGTGGGTGGCGCGCGGCAGCATGCCGTACTCGGCGGTGACCCAGCCCTGGCCCTTGCCGCGCAGGAACGGCGGCACGCGCTCCTCGACGCTGGCAGTGACGAGCACGCGCGTGTCGCCGAAGCCGATCAGCACCGAGCCCTCCGCATGGCGGGTGAAATGGGGCTCGATCGTGATGGCGCGCATCTGGTCGGGCGCACGGCCGCTGGGACGCATGGGAACTCCTTGAGCGAAATAGTCGGGGAGGCCGTAGCCGGTGCACGCAACCGGCGCCAGCGGTGGTTGGCGAGTATGAATGGTATCAGTCTGGCCGGTCGGGTGCCACGGGTTAGGAGCGCACCCCGTTGAGCCGAAGGCCGCGCGCGCATACATTCGCGGTCATGAGCGCGACCCCGCCGATCGCCGAATTGTCCGACCGCGCGCGCGACATCTTTCGTCGCGTGGTCGACGGGTACCTGCACGACGGGCAGCCGGTGGGGTCGAAGACGCTGGCACAGGCGGGGCTGAACCTGTCGCCGGCGTCGATCCGTGGGGTTTTAGCGCAATTGGAAGCGATGGGACTGCTCGCGGCGCCGCATACCAGCGCGGGGCGGATGCCGACCGAGCGCGGGCTGCGCCTGTTCGTCGATGGGATGATGCAGTCGCTGGAGCCGAGTGCCGAGGAGCGCGCGCAGATCGAGGCGCGCGCGGCCAATCGCGGGCCGGTGGAGGAAGCGCTGGCGGCGACCACCGCGGCGCTATCGGGGCTGTCGGCGTGCGCGGGGCTGGTGATGGTGCCCAAGCGCGAGGCGGTGCTGCGCTCGATCGGGTTCGTGCCGTTGGGGCAGGCGCAGGCGCTCGCGGTGCTGGTGGCGGAGGATGGCGGGGTCGAGAACCGCGTGGTCGACCTACCGGCTGATCTGGGGGCGTCTGCGTTGGTCGAGGCGGGGAATTACATGACCGCGACGCTGGGCGGGCTGACGCTCGCCGAGGCGCGGGCGCGGATCGAGCGCGAGCTGGGCGAGGGACAGAGTGCGCTCGACGCTGCGGCGCGGACGTTGGTCGAGCGTGGGCTGGCGGTGTGGAGCGAGGATGGCGCGCGGCGGTCTGTGCTGATCGTCCGCGGGCAGGGGCGGTTGCTCGACGATGCAGCGGCGGCGGACCTGGAGCGGGTGCGCGAGCTGCTCGACGATTTGGAGGGCAAGCAGGAGGTGGCGGCGCTGCTGGGCGCGGCGAGTGCGGGCGATGCGACGCGCATCTTCATCGGCGCGGAGAACAAGCTGTTCGCGCTGTCGGGCTCGTCGGTGATCGCCAAGCCTTTCCGCGGGCATGACGGGCGCGTCGTCGGCGTCGTCGGGGTGATCGGGCCAACACGGTTGAACTACGCGCGGATCGTGCCGATAGTGGATTTCACCGCGGCGACGCTTGCCCGATTGATGGGCTGAGCGGCGTCGATCTGCATCTATCTTGTAAGAGTACAGGGGCAACGATGGCCGACGAGACGACCGAAGACCTGCGCGAGCAGACCGCCGAAGCAGCACCCGAGCTGGCCGAGCACGACGGCCAGGCCGCGCGGATCGCCGAGCTGGAGCAGCAGCTCGCCACCGCGCAGCAGGAAACGCTGTACGCGCGCGCCGACATCCAGAACGTGCGCCGCCGCGCGGAGAAGGACGCCGCCGACGCGCGCGCCTATGCCGCGACCAACTTCGCGCGCGATGTTTTGTCGGTGAGCGACAATCTGGAGCGTGCGCTGGCGTCGATCCCGGCGGAGCTGCGCGGCGACGACAAGTTCAAGGGGCTGGTGACCGGGTTGGATGCCACGGGGCGCGAGCTGGAGAAGGTGTTCGAGCGTCATGGGATCACGCGCATCGCCGCGATGGGCGAGCCGCTTGACCCCAACAAGCATCAGGCGATGATGGAGATGCCGAGCGACCAGGCGGCAGGCACGATCGTGCAGGAGATGCAGTCGGGCTGGATGATCAAGGATCGCCTGCTGCGCCCGGCGCTGGTTGCGGTGGCGAAGAAGCCGGATTGAACCGCGGCTGGTGCAACACTGGTAAGTCAACTCATCGCTCGGCATCCCAGCCTTGAGCCGGGATCCCGCTTCTTGTGCGGCGGGGTGAAGAGAGCGGGACCTCGGATCAAGTCCGGGTGACGGGATGGCAAGGGGCGGGGACGGTGTTCTCGCCCTTCGTCGTTTCGGTAGCGGGCATTGTGTCGACGCACGGGGGCTCTAGAACCTGCGTCCATGAACGAGAATCTCTCCGCCGATCGCCCGACCTTCGTCACGCACCTGGAATGTTCGATGACGGGGGAGCGGTATGAGGCCGACCAGCTCCATAACCTGTCGCGCGTCGGGCGGCCGCTGTTGGTGCGCTACGATCTGGACGGCGTGGGTGCAGCGGTGTCGCGCGACCAGCTTGCCGCGCGCGAAACCGACCTGTGGCGCTGGCGCGAGCTGCTGCCGGTGCGGCACACGCGCGACATCGTCAGCTTGGGCGAGATCGAGACGCCGCTGATCCCGATTGCGAAAAGCGGCGGCGCCAACGTGCTGGTCAAGGACGAGGGGCGGCTGCCGACCGGCAGCTTCAAGGCGCGCGGGCTCGTCATGGCGGTGGCGATGGCGAAGGAGTTGGGCGTGACGCGGATCGCGATGCCGACCAACGGCAATGCGGGTGCGGCGCTGGCAGCGTATGCGACGCGCTGCGGCATCGAGACGATCGTGTTCTGTCCCGAGGACACGCCCGAGATCAACGTGCGCGAGATCCAGGCGCAGGGTGCGCGGGTGTGGCGCGTCAATGGATTGATCGACGATTGCGGCGCGATCGTCGGCAAGGGCGCGGCGGAAGGGCGCTGGTTCGACTTCTCGACGCTGAAGGAGCCGTACCGGATTGAGGGCAAGAAGACGATGGGGCTGGAGCTCGCCGCGCAGCTCGGCTGGCGGCTGCCCAAGGCGATCTTCTATCCCACCGGCGGTGGCACCGGCCTGATCGGGATGTGGAAGGCGTTCGACGAGCTCGAGCGGCTCGGCTGGATCGGCAGCGAGCGCCCGCGGATGTACGCAGTGCAGGCGTCGGGCTGCGCGCCGATCGTCCGCGCGTTCGAGGCGGGCGAGGAACATGCCGAGCGCTGGGAGGACGCACATACGGTCGCGGCGGGCATCCGGGTGCCGCGCGCGGTGGGCGACTTCCTGATCCTGCGCGCGGTGCGCGAGAGCGGAGGCAAGGCGCTGGGCGTGGGTGATCCGGCCATCCTGGCGGCGGTGGACGATTGCGCGCGGCGCGACGGGTTGCTGCTGTGCCCCGAAGGCGGCGCGACGCTGGCGGCGTACAAGCAGGCGCTGCGCGACGGCGAGGTCGACGAGGACGAGGAAGTGGTGCTGTTCAACTGCGCCACCGGCCTCAAATATCCGATGCCGGAGGCACCCAACTGGCTGGATCGCCACGGCGCGATCGACTTCGACCAACTGTAAGAACGCGCAGCCGCTGGCGCTTGCGCCGGAGCATCGCCGCGCTACGCTAAGCGTCAGTTGGGTGATGAGGGCGGTGGGATGCTGAGAATGGTGGCCAGGATCGCTTGCGCGATGGTTGGCGCATTGGCGTGCGCGCCTGGCATGGCGGCGGCGGAGTGCACGGTTGCAGTGGCGGCCGAACTGCCGGTCACGATGGCGGGCAACCGACCGATGATCGACGCCAAGTTCGGTGACAAGACTGCCCGTTTCATCCTCGATAGCGGTGCGTTCTATAGTACGCTGTCGATCGCCTCGGCGCAGGAATTCGGGTTGAAGGTGACGCAATTGCCATTCCTGCGCGTCCAAGGTGTCGGTGGTGAGGCAAGCGCAGGCGGTGCGATCGCAACTAACTTCTCGCTGGCGGGCATCCCGTTGCGGAAGGTCGACTTCGTTGTGGCGGGCAGCGACACCGGGCATGCGGGACTGCTGGGTCAGAATATTCTCGGCGTGCTCGACGTCGAATACGATCTGCCGCACGGCATCGTTCGCCTGATCCAGACCAAGGGCTGCGCGAACAACAATCTGGCGTATTGGGCGAAGGACCGCCCGGTCAGCGCGCTCAAGTTGATCGGCAAAAGCGAGGGCATCTTTAAGCCGCATACGATTGCCAAGATCCAGATCAATGGCGGCGACGTCCCCGCTGTGTTCGACACCGGCGCGGAACGCTCGCTGCTGTCGCGCACGACCGCCAAGCGGCTGGGCGTGACCGCGCAGAGCGCAGGCGTCACCAGCATTGGTTACGGGAGCGGGTTGGGGCAGCGCCGCGTTGAGACGTGGCGTGCCACCTTCTCCACCATCGACATTGGCGGCGAAAAGCTGACCCGCCCTCAGATCAACATTGCCGATTTGGGAATGGGCGACACCGAGATGCTGGTCGGGGTCGACTTTTTCCTCACGCATCGCGTGTTCGTCTCGAACGCAACAAAGATGATGTTCTTTACCTATGAAGGAGGGCCATTGTTCGGGCTGAACCCGCGGCGCGCGGTGACCGCCACCGGATCGGTGATCGATCTGGCTGATCGCTCGCCCGCGCCGACCGATGCCGCCAGCTTCAGCCGCCGTGGTGCGGCGCTCGCGTCGAACGGTAAGCGTGCGGCCGCGCTGGCGGATTTTGACGAAGCGATCACGATGGCGCCGGGTGACGCACATTATCACTATCAGCGCGCCATGTTGCTCCTGTCCGGCGACAAAGCGGAGTTCGATCGTGGCAGACTCGATCTCGATCGTGCCATCACGCTGGCGCCGGACAATGCCGAGGCCCGGCTGACGCGTGCGGGTGTGCGGCTCGGCGCGGGCGAGCGGGACAAGGCGCTGGAGGACGTGCGGGTGGCCGATCGTTCACTCGCGCCCTCAGCGGACATGCGGTTGCGCGTGGCGGCGATGTTCACCGAATTGGGGCAACCAGGCGCCGCGGTGACGAACCTCGACCAATGGATCAAAAGTCATCCCGAGGACAGCAGCCGCGCCTCCGCGTTCAACAGCCGGTGCTGGGCGCGGGCGACCGCCGGGCAGGCGCTGAACGAGGCACTCGCCGACTGCAACCGCGCGTTGAAGCTCAACCCCGGATCATCCGCGGTGCTCGACAGCCGCGCGTTGGTCTATCTACGCCAGGGTGCGTGGGCGCAGGCGATCGCCGACTATGATGCCGCGCTCAAACGCAACCCCGACAACGCCTGGTCGCGGTACGCCCGCGGCGTCGCATTAACCCGCAGCGGGGACGCGAAGCGCGGCGCCGAGGATCGTGCGGCGGCGATCAAGCTCGACGAGAAGATCGAGGAGCGTGCGAAGCGGTACAATCTGACCTATTGAGCCTCTCGCCCGCCGCGCGCCAATGGGCGACGGCGGGCGAGTAAAGGCTCACGCGCCCGCGTAGATGCGGTCGAGCGCGCGCGCGGTGGTGACGAACTCCTCCGCTTGCGCGTCGAAGCGCGGGTCGGCGGCGAGGCGGCGGGCCCAGTCGACTGCGGCGCGGCCGCCCCATTCCTCCGGTGGCTGCGCGATCGTCGTCGCCTGCGTGCCGGTGTTGTGCGTGGTGGTGAAATCGTAGAACGAGCCGCCGACGTTGCGCATCGTCGCGCCGCCGTTCGTGCCGTAGAAGCTTGCCTCGATTACCGCATCCTGTCCGGCGTGGAGCCGCCACGAACAGGCGAGGCGAACCGCGACGTCGTTGTCGAGCGTGAGCGTGGCGACGGCGTAATCCTCGACGGTGTCACGCGCTGCCAACGGCTCACCGCCGGCGAACAGCGACGACGATACCGATTTGATGTCCTGTCCGGTCAGCCACATCGCGAGGTCGACCAAGTGAATCCCTAAGTCCATCACGCAGCCGCCGCCCGATTGCGCGCGGTCGTAGAACCACGGTTTGTCGGGACCGTAGGCGTTGTGAAAGACGAGATCGACCGCGAACAGACGGCCGAGGCTCCCTGCGCGAACCAGTTCGGCGATCTTCTCCATGCCCGCGGTGAAGCGGTAGGACAGGTCGACGCCGAGCAGGCGGTCGGCGGCGCGCGCGGCGGCGACGACGGCCTCGGTCTCGGCGGCGTCGCGGCCGAGCGGTTTCTGGCAGAATACCGCCTTGCCCGCCTCCAACGCTTGGATCGACTGAGCGGCGTGGAGCGCGCTGGGGCTGGCGATCACCACGCCGTCCAGATCGAGTGCGAGCATCTGCTCGAGCGTGTCGACTACCTCTGCGGCGGGCGCGAGCTGGGCGGCGTCGCGGATCATGTCGGGCGAGGGGTCGCTGATCGCGGCGGCCTCGACCAGCCCGGTGGCGAGCATCGCTTCCATGCGGTGACGGCCGATCCAGCCGACGCCCAGGAAGCCGAGGCGCGGTTTGCGCGAGCGCGGCTCACTCATAGGTCACCAATGCCTTGACGAAGCCCTGCGGCTTGTCGCGGGTGGCGAGGATCGCGTCGGACACCTGCGACAATGGGTAACGATGGGTGAGCAGCGCGGCGAGGTCGATCCGGCCCGATGCGACCGCGTCGATCGCTTCCTCGACGCCGCGGCGCTGGACCGCGGGGTCACGCTCGTGCGCGTTGACGACGTCGATCCCCTTCCAGTTCCAATCCTGCATGTTGACCTGGCGCGGTCCGTCCTGGTGGTAGCCGGCGACGACGAGCCGGCCGCCGAAGCCGATCAGCGCAGTGGCGAGATCGAGCGGCCATTGCTTGCCGACCGCTTCGATCACGCGTTCGCACATCGCCTCGTTCGTCAGGCGCTTGACCTCGTCGATGATCGCCCAGTGATCGTGCATCGGGATTGTCTCGGCGGCGCCGAAGCGGCGCGCGAGGTCGAGCGATTCCTCGCGGCGCGAGATCGCGATCACGCGCGCGCCGGCGTCGGTGGCGAGCTTCGTCAGCACCGCGCCGAGAAAGCCGATGCCGATAATCGCAACGGTCTGGCCCGCGCGGATGTCGGCGCGGCGGAAGATGTTCATCGCGCAACCCAGCGGCTCGCCGGGGAAGGGCTGACCCCTAAGCGACGCGGGCAGCTTTACCACCATGTCGGCGGGCGCGACGTCGTAATGCGCGAAGCTGTGGCCGGCGAGGAAGGCGACGCGGTCGCCGGGCGCGAGGTCGGTCACACCGTCGCCTAGCGCGTCGACAATACCCCAGCCCTCGTGCCCCATGCCACCGGGTGCGCCGGGGAAGGTCGACCAGGGTTGCCCCTCGAACGGTTCGACGTTGGAGGCGCAGACGCCGCAACCCTCCAGCCGGATGCGCACCTCGCTCGCGGCCGGAGTGGGCAGGTCCACCTCGGCGATCGTCATCTGTCCGGGCGCGCTCAATATCGCCGCCTGCATCGTCGTCATTCGGGTCTCCCTCGGCGCGGTGCGCCATCTGGCAGGCCGATGCCCGCTCCCGCGCGCGGCGTCCAGTCGATGGGATCGTGGAAGATGAGCGCGCTCGCTTTCACGCGTAGCTTTGAGCGTCGTGTCATCGGTAAAGCGCGTTCCCGGCGCGAACCTTGTGTGGCGGCGGCGGATCGCGGCGAAGTTGCGGGCTCAGTGGAGCAATCGGTGATGCTGAAGCATTGTGGAGCCGCTACTTGGCGGGTGGCGATCGCTGGCGCATAGCACAACCTAAGTTGGTCGTTCTGACCGGCGTGTGCATCCACGCAGGGGGCGGGGGAAAGAATGGATCAACGCGACGATTGGCACCTGACCGATCTGGTCGAGCACGAGACGGGACGGGGCGACCCGTTCGCCGCCGCGGTGCGCGCGACGCAGATGCCGATGATCGTCACCGATCCGCGCCAGGACGACAACCCCATCATCTTCTGCAACGAAGCATTCCAGAAATTGTCGGGTTACGACCGCGCCGAGATCATCGGCACCAACTGCCGCTTCCTGCAAGGTCCGGACACTGACCGGGCAAAGGTGGCCGAAGTCCGCAATGCGATCGAGGCCGGGACCGACGTCGCGGTCGACCTGCTCAATTACCGCAAGGACGGTTCGACCTTCTGGAACGCGCTGTACGTCAGCCCAGTGCGCAACAAGGAAGGCGACATCGAGTTCTTCTTCGCCTCGCAGCTCGACGTCAGCGACCGCGTCGAGGCGCAGGAGGCGATCGCGCGGCAGAAGGCAGAGGTCGAGCGCGAGGTCGAGGCGCGTACCGCCGACCTGAAGGCGGCGCTCGACGACAAGACGCTGTTGCTTCACGAGGTCGATCACCGCGTGAAGAACAACTTGACGATGATTGGATCGCTGCTGCGGTTGCAGGCGCGCGGTATCTCCGACGAAAGCATCCTGGCGCGGCTCGACGCGATGCTGGAGCGGGTCGATGCGCTGGCGAGCGTGCACCGGCGTTTGTACCAGTCGGACGACGTGACGCGGTTCGACGCCGGCGGATTCGCGGTCAACCTGGCCAATGACGTGGTGGCGTCGAGCGGGCGGAGCGAGATCGACGTCAAAGCCGATGTGGTGGCGCTCGACATTTCTTCGACCAACGCGTCGGCGTTGGGGCTGGTGTTGAACGAGATCGTGACCAATGCGGTCAAGCACGGCTTCGCCGACGGGCGCGCGGGCACGTTGCGCGTGGTCGCGGCGCGCGAGGGGGATAGGGGCGTGATCAGCATCGCCGACGACGGTCCCGGCTTCGACCCCGCGGCGACATCGGACGAGGGGCTCGGCCGCGTGCTGATCACGCGATTGTCGCGGCAGATCGGCGCAACCGTCGACTGGTCCTCGGCGGAGCCTGGCGCGCGCGTGACGATCAGCTTCGCGATGGAGCCGGGCGCTTGATACGGCTGGTGCGGCCGTTTCGCGTGCTGATCGTCGAGGACGAAGCACTGCTGGCGATGGATATCGAGGCACTGGTCGAAGACGCCGGGCACCAGGTGGTCGGCGAGGCGGCGTCGGTGCACGAACTGGAGGCGCTGCCAGCGTCCGCCGCGCCCGACCTCGCCTTCGTCGACCTGCAACTGGCGCTGGGCACCAACGGGCTCGATGCCGCGCGGTTGATCCACGAGCGTTGGGCGGGCGCGGCGGTGATCTTCGTGACCGCCAACCCGAAGAAGATCCCGGAGGATTTCGCGGGCGCGCACGGCGTGATCCCAAAGCCATTCTCGCGCGCCGGGCTGACCTCGGCGCTGCGCTACATCGAGGAAGGGCTGACGACACCGCCGCCGACCAGCCCGATGCCGGCGAGCTTCATCGCATCACCCGCTTTCGCGGCGGCCTGGGAAGACTGACAGGCGATCATCTGCGCCGTTTCGTCGCGGCGGGGATGAACCGAACAGCGGGTTCGTCGTTACCAGCAATCCACGGCGCATCAGCGCCGCTATGGTTTCACCACCTGGATTAGGAGCGTAACGATGAACACCGATCAGCTGAAGGGCACCGGCAACGACGTCAAGGGTCAGGTCAAGGAAGCGATCGGCAACGCGACCGGCGACACGCAGACGCAAGGGTCGGGCATTGCCGATCAGGTGACGGGTTCGGTGCAGAAAACCGTCGGTGCGGCGAAGGAAGCGGTGAGCGACAATGTCGCGCCGCTCGCCGGGCAGGCGAAGGGGTTCGCCAAGCAGCGCCCGTTCGCGACCGCGGCACTGGTCGGCGTGGTCGGCCTCGCGCTGATCAACACGCTGCGCGGCAAGAAGGCCTGAATGATACGGACGCGCGGGTGACTGCCCGCGCGTCCCGTTACTCTATCTCGACCAGCGGCAGACGCGACAGCGCAGCTGGATCGAGCGACGTTTCCAATGCCGCGTCACGCACGCGCACCATGTTACGCGGCAGGCGGCGCAGCGTTTCGCCGACGCCGGCCACGCCACCCTCACGCACGATGAAGAAGTCGATCGTGCCCCCCGCACAGGTGGCGAGCGCGTCGACGCTGTGTGCGATCACCTGACCATCGCCTCCGGTCACCGGTAGGCCGTCGATCCGCGAGATTGAGAACAATCGCTCGCGCGCGGGCGCGGTGCTGCGTTCCTGCTCGGCCTGTGCTGCATCACTGAACTTCGCGCGGCGACCGAGCCAGCGCCAGATGCCGAACACGTCGACGACGCCCAGGAAGATGTTGGACCACAGAAGCTGTGTCTGGCCGCTCTCCAAGCCCACGACGATCCAGGCGACCGCGCCGACCGTGAACACGACGAACCCCCAGCCGGTGACACGCGCGCCGAGGTTGGACGCGGTCATCAAGGCGGCAACACAGGTCGCCGCGAGCGCGACCCAGCCGGCAATGTCCTGCATGATCGCTTTCCCTTAGCGCGCGAGCGGTGAGCGGCGGTAGTCGGCAAGGATCGCGGCCACGTCGTCGTAGATCGCGCGCGCGCCGGCACCATGCAGGCTCCGGTCGGAGAAGCCGCCCGAGCGGACCGCGATCGTCGAGCTGCCCGCGCGCGCCGCGGCTGTCACGTCATAGGGCGTATCGCCGACGATCCGTGCCGCGGCCGGTGCGACGCCGAGTCGTTTCATCGCCGCGGCGAAGATGTCGGGGGCGGGCTTGGTCGTTTCCGCATCGTCCTTGCTGGTGGCGGCCGACACGATGTCGGCGACGTCGAGCAGTTTGACGTAATGGTCGAGTTCGTCCTTGCTCGCCGAGGAAGCCAGCGCGACCTTCTGGCCCTGTGCCGCGACGTGGCGCAGCAGATCGGCGGCGTGCGGGAAGGCGCGCACGCGGTCGAGGTAGCGCGTCTTGAAGATCTCGCCGTGGCGCGTCGACAATGTCTCCGTCTCCGCCTCGCTCGCGTCGGGGATGAGCGCGGGCACCAGCAGATCGCCGCCCTTGCCGATCTGATCGTGGATGCGCTTGGGTGCGATGTCGTAGCCGCGTTCGGTGAAGGCATGCTGCCAGGCCCAGACATGATAATCGTTGCTGTCGACCAACGTGCCGTCGATGTCGAAGATCACGGCCTCTACGGCCGCGCCGCGTGCGTGGCGGCGCGAGGACCAGGCGAGCAGGCCGGAGGCGGCGAGCAGCGCGGCGCCGGGCAGCGCGCGGCCTTGGCGGCGCAGCAGCGCGAGGCCGAGCGTCGCGCCGAGCGTTTCGGTCATCCGCAGCTTCTCCATGCCGGCAAGGCGTGAGGCGTGCGTCGCGACGCGCGCGGTGGCATAATCCTTTATACCGCTCGGCGAGGTCGGGGCGGGTTCGCGCGGCTCGATGGGACGCTTCGTCGGCTCGTCGGTCGCGTGGTCGGCCCCATGACCGGCCGCGTGACCGGCAACGTGATCGGCGACCCAGGCGCCGCGCTCGCCCAGCGGACGTTCGCCGCGGGTGCTGTCCTCGGCGGTCTGATGTTCGAGTTCGGAGTTGAGCTCGGCGCCGAACAACAGGATGTAGCTCGACAGGTACATCCACGTCAGCAGCACGATCACGGTGCCGAGCGAGCCGTAGGTCGCATCGTAATTGCCAAAATTGGCGACGTAGATGCCGAAGCCGATCGTCAGCAGCAGCCACAGCAAAGCGGCGAGCAGCGATCCGGGGGTCAGCCAAGTCCAGCGTGCATGGCGGCGGTCAGGGCCGAAGCGGTAGAGCGTCGCGGCTCCCCCAGCGCCCGCGATCGCCAGCAGCAGATAGGCGACGATCTTGCCGAGTACGGCAACCGGGCCGGGTAGGTGGGGCAGCAGGGTCTGCAAGAAGCCGAGCACGGTCACCGCAACCATCGCCACGATCGCGACCAGCACCGCGCAGGCCGTGATGGTGAGCGCCAGTAGCGTCACGCGGATGAAGCCGCGCGTTTCCTGCTCCTCATAAGCGACGTTGAGTGCGGTGATGATCGCGCCCGCCGCATTGCGCGCGCCGAACAATGCGATGCCGAGTGCGACCAGCAGGCCGAAGCCTTTCTTGCCGTCCGACGTCTGCACGACGTTAAGCAATTGTTCGCCGATCAGCCGCGCGACCTGCTGCGGCAGCACCGAGGTGAGCGCGTCCATGTTGCTGGTGACGGTCGCGGCATCGGCGACGAGGCCGTAGGTCAGCACGATCGCGCCGAGCAGCGGAACCAGCGCCAGAAAACCATAGAATGCGACGCCGGCGGCGATCAGGCCGATGTTGTCGTTGCTCGTCTCCGCCCAGGTGCGTTTCGCCACCTGTTTCCAGGCGGCGAGTGGCATCTGCCACGGCGATCGCGCGTCGGTTCCGTTCTGCTGCACGTCGATGTCGCCCCCGTTGTCACGTTTGCGGGCACAACCCGTCGTTCGGCACGGTCGTTCCGGCGTTGACCTGGGTTAAGCGGTTCGAAACGGCGCGATCTTCTGCCGGACGAGCACCGAGGAACCGAGCGCGGAGGAACCGAGGGGCAGGCGCGAACGCTTGATGGCCGAACAAGGGAAAGGCAGGCGGATGACCGAGGCAAGCTGGAGCGGCGGTGACGCGGGAGCGATCGCGTGGACGATGAGCGCGTCGCTGGAGGACGTACCGCGCGGCAGCGAGCAGGTGCCCGAGGTTACCAGCCTGGAAAAGGCGGTGCGCGCGTGGCAGGCGCTCGCGCCCGAGCAGCGCGACGCGGCGGTGCTGACCAGCGAGCGGCCGGTCACCTTGCCCGGTGAAACACCTGTCGACCGTTTCGTCGGCGAGGCGATCGGTCGGCTGGCCGAGCAACTGCCGGGTGGTGGAGCAAGCGCGCGGCAGTAGCGCGATACGTGGCGCGCGGAACACCGGCCCGCGCCGAGGCTTGTAGCATCCGCCGAGCAGAAAGAAGAGGTTTGAACCATGGCAGCAAGCCAGATGGAGATCGATCACGCGACCATCCTCGACAATATCGAGGCCGAGCAGGTCGAGTTCACCGCAGAGGTCGACGCGGAAGAATATGAATTCGCGGTGCAATATGACGTGTTGGAAGCATTGAGCGGCGACCGCCCCGACGGCGACGCGGCCGACATGTTCCAGCGCTTCATCGACCCGATCACCGATGCGGCCTTGTCGGCTTTGTCGCGCAATTCCGACCAGTCGATCATCACCGTTAGCGAGAACGATCTCGAGTGACGGTTCGTGATCGCCAGGCGATCTAAGATCAAACGAACCAGCAGCAGAGGATGACCCGATGACCGAGCAGGACAAGAAGGACGACGTGGAGCAGTTCAGCGACGCGGCGAAGCGCAGCCAGGACGCCAGCATCGCCGACGAGAGCGCTGCCTATGACAATGCGATGACCCCGACCGAGGGTGGAAAGCCGGCGGAAGATAGTGAAGCGCACCCGAGCTGAGGCAAGCGCGCGGCGTGGCGGTCAAGGTGGCCGTCACGTCCTCAATCAACGGTGCCGAAGTAAGGCGAGGACTACCTACGCGTTAGCCGACGTCGCCTCGGAATGATCTGATGGTAGTCGGCAACAGATTAGTCGCTCAGTGCCGTTGCGTCCGATCATTCCTGGTCGGCACCGCATCCACCCGGTCGAGACGGTCGAGCAGGTCGGCGAACATGTCGTCGCGCGGGACGGGAAAGTGGCGCGTGAAGCTGGTTCCCAGCACGTCGAGATCGCGCTGCGTCAGCAATCCAATCGAGACGATCTTGTCAGCCACTGCATACCTCCTGTCGGTTGAACGGCCGCGAACGCGATTGGTGCCGTTTGTTCGCGCAACAAGGCAAAAGTTGTAGAGAAGCATGACCTTACGGTCGTAGCGTCGCAGGCGGCATCGTGCGTCCGCGCCGTGTATCCGGTCACCGCGCTGCCTATATTCCGGTGATGACGGGCGAATATCCTACAATACTGGCGCTCGGCGACAGTCTGGTCGCGGGTTATGGGCTGGCGACCGAAAACGGGTTGCCGGAACAGTTGCAACGACGTCTGCGCGCGCGGCATCCGGGCGCGCAGGTGATCAACGCGGGAGTGTCGGGCGACACGACCGCCGACGTGCTGCACCGCCTGCCGCGGTTGTTGAGCCGATTGACGCGGCGCCCTGATCTGGCGCTGGTGCAGGTGGGACCGAACGACGTGCTGCGCGGCGTGTCGCCGGCCAAGGTGCGCGCGAACCTGTCCGCAATCGTGCGCGAGCTGGCCGCGTGCGGCATTCCCGTGCTGCTGACGCGGGTCGAGCCGCCACCGATCCTGCGCGCACGCGCCGCGCCGTATCGGGCGATCCACGAGGAGGTCGCGCGCGAGCACGCTGCGCCATTATGCAGCTTCTTCCCCAAGGGCGTGCTAGGCCATCCCGACATGGTGCTGGTCGACCGCGTGCATCCCAACGCCCGCGCGATCGCGGCGGTGGTCGAGCATCTGCTGCCTTTCGTCGAGCAGGCGCTGGCGCCGCGCGCCGATGCGGCGTGAGAACGGGCGGGCGACGCTGACTGGGGACGGGTCGCGGCCCCCGTCTTCACAACCGAGGTTCGATCTGGGTAGGGTTTGTCGGATGCCGGCTTTTCCGATCGCCCGATTGCTGCGCGCGACGTTGCTCGTGCTGCTGCTGATATCCGCGCCTGCTGCGGCGCAGACCGCTTCGGTGTCGGCACTGGCGGCGCAACTGGGGCAGGCGGAACGCGACGTGACGGCGGTCGACCGCGCGCTCGACGGGCCGGTCGATGAGGACGAGCGGCCCGTGTTGCGCGCCAAGGCGCTGGCGGCACAGGAATCGGCAACCGACGCGGCCGGGCGGTTGCAGGACCAGCTCGCGCTGGTCGACGCCAAGGTCGCGCAACTGGGGGCGCCCGCCAAGGGGGCGAGCGAGGCACCCGACATCCGCGCGCAACGCGCCGATTTGGCCCGCCAGCACGCGGCGCTCGACTCGGCGGTGAAGCGCGGAAAGCTGCTCGGCGTCAGCGCGCAGCAATTGGTGGACGAGATCGCGCAAAGCCAGGCGGCGCAGTTCGGCGAACGATTGTCGGCGCACAGCCCGTCGCCGCTCAGCCCGGCGTTCTGGCGCGCGGTGCTGTTGTCGGCGCCGCGCGACCTGCGCCGCGTGTCCGCGTTCCTGGGAGACGGCGTGGCGCAGATGCGCGTGCAGTGGCGCGGTCGCGTGCCGTGGCAGGCGTTGCTGGGCGCGGCGATCTTCGTACTGGTGCTGGGGCCGGGGCGGATCGCGCTGTGGCGTGTCGGGCAGCGCTTCCTGATCGAAGGCGCGCCGGGCCACCGCGTCAGGCGATCGGGCTACGCGATCTGGCGGATTGCGGTGGGTACGCTGATGCCGCTGCTCGCCGGCTTCTCGCTGGTGCAGGGGGTGCGCTGGTCGCGGTTGGAGGCGCCGAGTTGGAGTTCGCTGCTCGATGGGTTGATCGCGGCGATGACCTTTGCCGGGCTGACCGCCGCGGCGAGCGGCGCGTTGTTGATGCGCAGCCAGCCGTCGTGGCGCGTCGCGTCGATCGGCGATGCGGCGGCAACGCGCTTGCGCCCGTTCTCGCTAATCCTCGCCGCATTGTCGTTCGCGACGATCACCGTCGACGTGTTCAATCGCGCGGTGAATGCGAGCGTCGCGGCACGCGTCGCGTCGCAGGCGGCGGAGGCGTCGTTGCATCTGTTGCTGCTCGCCGCGACGTTGCTGGCGCTGGGCAAGTTGCGCGCGGAACAGGCGAGCGACGAGCAGGGCGAGACGACGCGCGCTGGACTGGGTGCGGTGACGTTGCTCGCGTGGCTGGTCGTGCTGGTCGCGGGGCTGGCGCTGCTGGTCGGCTACATTGGGTTCAGCCTGTTCCTGGTGCAATTGGTTGCCTGGGGCACGGTGCTGGGATCGGCGACCTACCTGTTGATGGCGGCGATCGACGATGTGTCGACCAGCCTGTTCAAGCGCAGCAGCGCGACCGGGCGGACGCTGGTGCGCGCACTTGGCCTGCGCGGCAGCAGCGTCGACCAGTTCGGCGTGCTGCTGTCGGGCGTGCTGCGCGTCGTGGTTGGCGTGACCGCGCTGGGGTTGCTGTTGTCGCCGTTTGGGGCGGGCAACGGCGTGTCGTCGCTGTTCGGGCGCTTGGGCACGCTGGCGCAGGGGGTCGAGGTCGGTGGCGTGTCGGTGTCGCCGGGTACGATCGTGCGCGGGCTGGTGGTGCTGTTCGTCGGGCTCGCGCTGGTGCGCGCGTTCATGGGATGGCTGGAGGGGCGGTACCTGCCCGCGACCGACCTGGACGGGTCGGGTCGTAATTCGGTCAGCCTGGTCGCGCGCTACGTCGGCGTCGCGCTCGCCGTGATCTGGGCGCTCGCCTCGCTTGGCATTGGGGTGGAGCGGATCGCGCTGCTACTGTCGGCGCTGTCGGTCGGCATCGGTTTCGGGTTGCAGGCGATCACGTCCAACTTCGTGTCGGGGCTGATCCTGCTCGCCGAGCGGCCGATCAAGATCGGCGACCTGGTGCGCGTCGGCACCGACGAGGGCGATGTGAAACGGATCAGCGTGCGCTCGACCGAGATCGAGCTCGCCGACCATTCGACGCTGATCGTGCCCAATTCGGAGCTGATCACCAAGTCGGTGCTCAACAAGACGCTGGCGAGCCCGCTGGGGCGGATCCAGATCCAGTTCTCGGTCCCGCTCGGCACCGACGCGGCGCGCGTGCGCGCGATCGTGCTGGCGATCTTCACTGCGGAAACAGCGGTGCTCGACGACCCTGCACCTTCGGCGTTCATCGATTCGATCGCGGACGGGCGCATCCTGTTCAACTGTTTCGCGCACGTGGAGACGCCGCGCGCGGCTTACCCGACGCGGTCGAGCGTGTTCATGGCGCTGCTGGGGCGGTTCGCCGACGAGGGGATCGACATCGGCACGGTCCCGCAGCGGCTGGAGATGATCGCCGCATCGCCGCGCGACGGGGGACGCGAGCGGGAAAGGGGTGACGCGCGCGATTGATCGGGTAACCAGGCGGCAAAAGAGGGGAAACCAGCATGACCTACCGTGCCGCCACCGCCATCGCCTTGTGCCTGATGGCGGGCCAGCTTTCGGCTCAAGTTGCGCCGGCTCAGAAGCCGATCGAGCAGACGCAGGCGCCCGAGAACCAGATCACGCAGCCCAATCCCGAGGTCGTCACCGAACGCCCGCCGGTCGCGCCGCCCGCGACCCCCGCGCCCAACGCGAACGCCCGCACGGTCGCGGCGACAACGCCCGCCAAGCCGCCTAAGTGGGACGTCAACGCGCCGGCGGGAATGCGGACGCGCGAGGTGGCGATCAACACCGATAACGGCAGCTGGATGAACGTCGACGTGTCGCCCGACGGTCGCTTGATCGCGTTCGACATGCTGGGCGACATCTACACCATGGGAATCGCCGGGGGCACGCCGACGCGGATCGCGCAAGGATTGGCGTACGAGCATCAGCCGCGCTTCTCGCCCGACGGGCGGCGGATCGCGTTCACCTCCGATCGCGGCGGCGGCGACAACATCTGGGTGATGAACGTCGACGGCAGCGACAAAAGGCAGGTGACCAAGGAGGATTTCCGCCTGCTCAACCAGCCGTCGTGGAGCCCCGACGGGCGTTTCATCGCGGCAAAGAAGCATTTCACGACCGGTCGCTCGCTCGGCACCGGCGAGGTGTGGCTGTACCATGTCTCGGGCGGCGGCGGCGTGCAGTTGGTCAAGCGCAAGAGCGAGCAGCTGCAGAAGGAGTTGGGCGAGCCGATCTACGCGCCCGACGGCAAGAGCATCTTCTACACGCGCAATGTCACGCCGGGTCCGATCTTCGAATATGCGCAGAATTCGCGCACCGACCTGTTCAACATCGAGCGCTACGACATCGACAGCGGCGAGGTGACCACCGCGGTGTCGGGGGTCGGCGGATCGGTGCGGCCGACGCCGTCGCGCGACGGCAAGCGGATAGCGTTCGTGCGGCGCGAGAACAACAAGACCAAGCTGTGGGTCAAGGACCTGTCCACCGGGGTCGAGCGCGTCATCTACGGCGACCTCGACCGCGACGTGCAGGAAACCTGGGCGGTGACTGGCGTGTACCCCAATATGGCGTGGACGCCCGACAATGCGGCGATCCTGATCTGGGCGGGCGGGCACATCCAGCGCGTCGCGGTCGACGGATCGGGTGCGCGCGTGGTGCCGTTCCGCGTCAACGACACGCGCGTGGTGATCGACGCGACGCACCCGCAGGTCGAGGTGTCGCCCGACCGTATCCAGACAAAGATGCCGCGCTGGGCGAGCGTGTCGCCCGACGGGCGTCAGGTCGTGTTCGAGACGCTGGGCAAATTGTACGTCAAGCCGATGGCGGGTGGTGCCGCGCGGCGGCTGACGCGCGCCACCGACGAGCTGGAGCTGTGGCCGAGCTGGTCGCGCGATGGGCGACAGATCGTGTTCGTCGGCTGGACCGATGCGGGGCTGGGGCAGATCAAGACGGTCGCGGCGGGCGGCGGCTCGGCCAAGGTCGTGACGAGTGCGGCGGGGCTGTATCGCCGGCCGCATTTCTCGCCCGACGCCAAGGTCATCGTGTTCGAGCAGGGCGAGGGTGGCGGGCTGACCGCGGCGCGTGGGGCCGGCGGATCGGGTGCGTACCGCGTCGCGGCGACGGGCGGCGCGCCGGTCAGGATCGCGGAAGGCGCGGCCGTGCCGCAGTTCGGCGACCGGAACGACCGCGTGTTCCTGCTGACGAGCGAAAAGGACAAGCGCCAGCTCGTCAGCACCGATCTGAACGGTGAGGCCAAGCGGGTCCACGCGCAGGGCGAGCTGGTCAGCGATTATCAGGTGTCGCCGACGGGCGAGTTCGTCGCGTTCAAGCAGAATTACCAGGCGTTCGTGATGCCGCTGATGCCCGGCACGCAGGGGGTGGAGACCGACAAGAAGGCCGGGCCGCTGCCCGTCACGCAGGTGAGCGCGGACGGCGCGGACTTCATCAACTGGTCGAACGACGGACAGGCGCTGCACTGGAGCACCGGGCCGACGCTCTACACCGCACAGGTCAATGCGCTGTTCCAGCAGGCACCAGTGGGCGAGAACGCGCCGAAGTTCGCGGCGCCGCGCACCGGCGTGTCGCTGTCGATGGACGTGCCCGCGGCGAAGCCAACGGGCACGGTCGCACTGACCGGCGCGCGCGTGGTGACGATGGCGCGCGCCGATGGCGGCATCATCGACGATGCGACGATCCTGATCCGCGGCGACCGCATCGTCGCGGTCGGCCCGCGTGCCTCGGTCACGATTCCCGCCGGCACGAAGACGATCGACGTCGCGGGCAAGACGATCATCCCCGGGCTGGTCGACGCGCACGCGCACGGCCCGCAGGGCGACGACGAACTGGTGCCGCAGCAGAACTGGAACGCGATGGCGAACCTCGCGCTCGGCACCACGACGATCCACGATCCATCGTCGCGCTCGGCCGAGATCTTCCCCG
This sequence comes from Sphingomonas hominis, assembly GCF_013328205.1. Taxonomy (GTDB): domain Bacteria; phylum Pseudomonadota; class Alphaproteobacteria; order Sphingomonadales; family Sphingomonadaceae; genus Sphingomonas; species Sphingomonas hominis. Next base: position 473,677 of record NZ_JABULH010000002.1, read on the forward strand.
CGGCCGAAATGCAGCGCGCGGGGCTGATCCTGGCGCCCCGCATCTTCTCGACCGGCGAGATCATCTACGGTGCGAAGTCGCCCGACGTTTACGCGGAGATCAACAGCTACGACGACGCGCTCGCCGACGTACGCCGGTTGAAGGCGCAGGGCGCGCACAGCGTCAAGAACTACAACCAACCGCGGCGCGAGCAGCGTCAGATGGTCGTCGCCGCCGCGCAGGCCGAGGGGATGGAGGTCGTGCCCGAGGGCGGGTCGCTGTTCACGCAGGACGTGACGCTGATCCAGGACGGCAATTCGACCGTCGAGCACAACATCCCGCTGGAGCATTTCTATGACGATCTGATCCAGTTGTGGACGCAGACCAAGACCAACTACACCCCGACGCTGGTCGTCACCTATGGCGGGCCGGCGGGCGATCCGTATTGGCGCGCGCACACCGACGTGTGGCGTCACCCGATCCTGTCGCGCCACGCGCCGCAGGGACTGCTCGCGGCGCAGAACGCGCGGCGCGAACTGGCGCCCGAGGAGGATTACGTCGACGGCGAGAGCGCGCGCGAGGCGAAGAAGCTAGCGGACAAGGGCGTGCAGGTGTCGATCGGCGCGCACGGGCAGCAGGCGGGGCTGGGCGCGCATTGGGAGATGTGGAGCTTTGCCAAGGGCGGCTGGTCGCCGATCGAAGCATTGCGCGCGGGCACGATCATGCCGGCGACGTCGCTGGGATATCAGAAGGACGTCGGCTCGCTCGAGCCCGGCAAGCTCGCCGATCTGGTGGTGCTCGACGCTGATCCGACGGTGAACATCCGCAACACCGATAAGGTGAGCCGCGTGATGCTGGGCGGGCATCTTTATGATGCCGCGACGCTCAACGAGGTTGAGACGGGCAACCGCCAGCGGATGCCGTACTGGTTCGAGGGCGCGAACGGCGGCGGGGGTACGGGCACGCGGATGACCACCGGGCACGGTTACGGCGACGCGGATCAGGATTGATCTGACGCGCCGGCGTCCGATCTGCTAGGGGCACGCGCTACCTCGTGTGCCCCCAAGTGGATGAGAATGACCGAGACTTCGCCCCCGCCGCCGATCCTCGTCGCGGCGCTGTACCAGTTCACGACGCTAGACGACGTGGCGGCGGTGAAGGCCGCGCTGCTGCCGGTGTGCGAAGCGGCCGAGGTGCGCGGATCGCTGCTGTTGGCACACGAAGGCGTTAACGGGACGATCGCGGGTAGCGACAACGGGATTGCGGCGGTGCTGGCGCATCTGCGCACGCTTCCGGGATGTGCGGCGCTGGAGGTCAAATATTCGCGCACCGACGCGATGCCGTTCGGGCGGATGAAGGTGCGGTTGAAGCGCGAGATCGTGACGATGGGGCAGCCCGACCTCGATCCGGTGGAGGGCGTGGGCGCCTACGTCGCGCCCGAGGACTGGAACGCGCTGGTCGACGATCCCGACACGATCCTGATCGACACGCGCAACGACTACGAGGTGGCGCTGGGCACTTTCGCGGGTGCGATCGACCCGGGAACGCGAAGCTTTCGCGACTTTCCGGCGTGGTTTCGCGAACGGCGCGGCGCGTTGCTGGGGGAAGGGCGGCGCCCGAAGATCGCCATGTTCTGTACCGGCGGCATCCGGTGCGAGAAGGCAACGGCGTTTGTGCGCGCCGAGGGGATCGACGAGGTGTTCCACCTGAAGGGCGGCATCCTCAATTACCTGGAGCAGGTGCCCGAGGCCGACACGCGCTGGCAGGGCGAGTGTTTCGTGTTCGACGAGCGGGTGAGCGTGACGCACGACCTGACGCCGACGCACCGGGCGATGTGCAAGTGGTGCCAGCGGCCGGTGGATGATGACCGCGGGTGTGGGTGTGGGGTCGAGGCGTAAGCGGGGCGGGTGGGCCTGAGGGCGTCGTCCCGGCCTTGAGCCGGGATCCCGCTTCTTCTTCGGCCGCTCACTGGAAGCGGGACCCCGGATCAAGTCCGGGGTGACGGGGGGTGAGGTGGAGGATGCCTGCTCCACCTACCCACCCCCGACCCCTCCCTTTCAGGGAGGGGAGAAGGTTGGGCTTCCGCTTGGCTGTCGGGCGCTACGACTCCCCTCCCTGACAAGGGAGGGGTTGGGGGTGGGTAGGCCTGACACGAAGCGCAGCGTGCCTAGTCTGCCCCTCACGGGGCAGGACCGAAGCTCAGACGCCTGCGCTGGCGGCCGGGCGGTCGCGCATCGCCTCGATCCAGCGCGCTAAATGGATGTGTTCGGGCGCGGGGCTGAATTTTACCATGCGTGCGAAGTCGAGACCGGTGAAGGCGACCACGTCGGCGATGGTGACGCGGTCGGCGGCGATGAACGGGCTTTCGGCCAAGCGACGGTCGAACACCTTCAACGCGCGCGTCGCAGCGGCGGTGTTGGTTTCGGCGATCGCGGGCACCTGCGTCTCGATCGCGGCGAGCGCGGGGTGGCCGTGGCGGACCGACATCATGAGCGGGGTCGCGAGCAGCATCTCGGCGCGGCGCATCCACATCTCGATTACCGCGATCTCCAGCGGATCGCGGCCGAACAGGTTGGGCTCGGGATAGACGCTCTCGAGATAGCGGCAGATCGCGATCGATTCGGTGATCGTCGTATTCGCATCGATCTCCAATGCGGGGACATTGGAGAGGCCGGCGCGCGCGAGGTAATCGGGGGTGCGGTGCTCACCCTTGAAGATGTCGGTTTGGACGATCTCGATATCCTCGATGCCCTTTTCCGCCATGACCCAGCGAACGCGGCGCGGATTGGGGGCGCGGCGACTGTCGTAGAGGCGCATCATGCCTGCGCTTCCTTGTTCTCGGGCGCGATCTTGTCCTGCGTCTTGGTGTCGAAATCGCTCGCGTCGTGGCGTTCGTGAAGCTGGCTGGCGGGGTCGCCCATCACGCGGTTGACCATGCGCCCGCGCTTGACCGCCGGACGTTCGGCAATCCGGTCGGTCCAGCGCAGGACGTTCTTGTAGTCCTGAACCTGGAGGAAGGTGCCGGCGTCGTAGACGAGCCCTTTCACCAGCGCGCCGTACCACGGCCAGATCGCCATGTCGGCGATCGTGTAATCGGCGCCGGCGACATATTCGCTTTCGGCCAGGCGGCGGTCGAGCACGTCGAGCTGGCGCTTTACCTCCATTGCGTAACGGTCGATCGCATATTCGATCTTGGTCGGCGCATAGGCGTAGAAATGGCCGAAGCCGCCGCCGAGCAGCGGCCCTGCTCCCATCTGCCAGAACAGCCACGACAGGCATTCCGCGCGCGCGGCGGGTTCGGTGGGGAGGAAGGCGCCGAACTTCTCGGCGAGGTAGACGAGGATCGAGCCCGATTCGAACACGCGGACGGGCGTGTCGCCGCTGCGGTCGACCAGCGCGGGGATCTTGGAATTGGGATTGGCGGCGACGAACCCGCTGGAGAATTGGTCGCCCTCGTTGATGCGGATCAGCCAGGCGTCATATTCGGCGCCGCTGTGCCCGGCGGCGAGCAGTTCCTCCAGCATCACCGTGACCTTCACCCCGTTGGGCGTGGCGAGCGAGTAGAGTTGCAGCGGATGACGCCCGACCGGCAGCTCCTTGTCGTGCGTCGCACCGGCCATGGGCCGGTTGATGTTGGCGAAGCGGCCGCCATTGTCCTTGTTCCAGGTCCATACCTCGGGCGGGGTGTAGGTGTCGGTCACGGTGTGATCCTCTGGTTAGGCGATGGCGCAGGATATCGGACGCGGGCACGCGGGTCCAACGGTCCGCTTCGCCGGCCACGGCGGTGGAGCGAAGTGGAGGCCGCGAAGTGGAGGAAGTGGAGGTTCACACGCATGTTTTCATGTCGCGCACCTGTGTCCGTCGGGAGGGTGGAGGCAGGTGTCGTAATCGAGGCGAACGGCGGTAGGACAGGTCGTGTGACGCCTACCGCCGGGCGCGTCATCTACCGCGTTGGCGCGAAGGAGAAGAGTTCGGTACGGATCGACGGCGGGGCACCGGGCTTGAACCAGTTGGTGTCCTGAATGTGGCTGGCGGTGACGTAGATGCGGCCGTCGCGCCCTTCGGAGAAGGTGTCGGGCCAGCGCAGGCGGCGGTCGGTGAGGACGTTCTGCACGGCGGTGCCGTTCAACCGCTTGATCGAGTAATCGGTCGGCGAGGTGATGTAGAGCGTGCCTGCCTTGCTCATCCACAGGCCGTCGGCGACCTGCGTCTGCGCGACGGTGCGGACGCCCGCGCCGCGCTGCGCCTCGTTCACCCCGTCGCGCAGCAGCGCGGTGTCGATCGCGTAGAGCGTCTTGCCGGTCAGCGCCTGATAATAGAGCGTGCGGCCGTCGTTCGAGATCGCGATGCCGTCGGCGGCGAAGGCGGGTTGGCGACCGTCGGGGCGGAGCAGCGGGCGGCCGTCGAGTGTCACCTTGACGGTCTTGTCGATCTGCGTCGAGGGATGGCCGTCGAGGGTGCGGAACGAGCGGCCGCTGTCGAGGTCGACGACGATGATCGCGCCGCGCGTGCCGCTGTCGGTGATATAGCCAGTCTTGCCGTCGGGCGAGAAGCGGATGTCGTTGAGGTAGGTGCCCTGGAGCGCGACGTCGCCGGGAACGGAGATCACCTTGGTCACGCGGTTGGTGCGTAGGTCGATCTTGACCAGCTTGGGCGCGCCTTCGAGGATCTTCTCGTTGCCAGGTGCGCCGGGATCGAGCACCCAGAGGTTGCCCTGGCCGTCGGGTACGATCGACTGGACGCAGACGAAATAGTCGCCGACGGGCAGCTCGCTGCTGCGCGCGTTACGCCAGCTGTTCCACCGGGCGTCGGGATAGGGGCGGAGCGAGCCGTCCTTCATCACCTCGGCGACCGAGATCGGCGCGTCGTCGGTCCAGCGCGGGAAGTTGACGAAGCGGCGGCCGTCGGCGGTGACCGCGACGCCGGTCGCCTGATGGTCGAACTGCGCTTCCTGTTTCAGGCCGTTGCCGGTGCCGCCTTGCGCGACTGCCATGGTGCCAACGCCGAGCAGCGCGGTGGCGAGGCCGAGGGAGGCGAGGAAACGGTGCCGTGCGCGCATGGGTGATCTCTCCTGAGCCGAGCGTCGCGAGAGGTGCGCGCGGGCCGAGGGTAGAACACAATGGGCGGCGTTGTGTTCAGTGTGGCTGAATCTGGTTCTTGAGGCGCCCGGCCTACTGCGGTGCTGCGTGGTGGTGTGAGAAGAAGCAGGATCCCGGATCAAGTCCGGGATGACGGGGTGGTGCGATCTGGGGGCTGTTGCGTGCCGATCTACCCACCCCTGACCCCTCCCTTATAGGAAGGAGAGAGATCGATTCAGGCCGCTATCGCTTCCAATTGTTCGTTCAGTTCGAGCCAGCTCTGTTCCGACGCGTCGATCTGTTCCTGCACGCTGGCGCGACGCTTCATCAGCTCGGTCATGCTGAGCTTGGCGAGCGGGCCCTGCGCGGTCGAGGGATCGAACATCGCGCGGTCGAGCGCGCTGCGCTGCTCGGTAAGCTTGACGAGCGCGGCCTCGGCGTCGCGGGCCTGCTTGCGCAGCAGCTTGTCCTGCTCGCGCTGCTCGGCCTGCTTACGCGCGTCGGCCTTTGCCTTGGCCTTCGACTGTTTGCCCGAGCCGTCGCCCGACAGGATCAGCTTGATGTAATCCTCGATCGCGCCGTCGAAATCGACCGCGGTGCCACCGTCGACCAAGACGAGCCGGTCGGCGGTCATCTCCAGCATGTGGCGGTCGTGGCTGACGATGACGACCGCGCCGGTGTAGCCGTTCAACGCCTGGATCAGCGCCTCGCGCGCGTCGACGTCCAAGTGGTTGGTCGGCTCGTCGAGGATCAGCAAGTGCGGCGCGTCGCGGGTGATGAGCGCGAGCGCGAGCCGCGCGCGCTCGCCGCCGGACAATTTGCCGACCTTGGTGATCGCCTTGTCGCCCTGGAACCCGAAGCGCCCGAGCTGCCCGCGCACCGCCGAGGGCGACGAACCCTCCATCAGCGACGACATGTGCTGGAGCGGCGTCTCGTCGCGGTCGAGCTCCTCGACCTGGTATTGCGTGAAATAGCCGACGCGCATCTTGCCGCTCGCCTGCATCGCCCCCTCCATCGGGGTGAGCTGCGCGGCGAGCAGGCGCGCGAGCGTCGTCTTGCCGTTGCCGTTGCGCCCGAGCAGCGCGACGCGCTCGTCGGGGTCGATGCGCAGGTTCAAGCGCTTGAGAATCGGCGTCTCGTTATAGCCGACCGTGGCGAGGTCGAGCGTGATGAGCGGCGGGCGCAGCGCGGTTGGATCGGGGAAGTCGAACGACAAGGACGGATCGTCCATCACCTCGGCGATCGGCTGCATCCGCGCGAGCGCCTTCACGCGCGACTGCGCCTGTTTGGCGGTCGAAGCGCGGGCGGAATTGCGCGCGACGAACTCCTTCAACTTCTCGCGCTCGGCCATCTGCTTCTCGCGCGCGGCGGCCTGCTGCGCCTGGCGCTCGGCGCGCTGGCGCTCGAACGCGTCATAGCCGCCGGGGTAGAGCGTCAGCTTGCCGCGATCGAGGTGGAGGATGTGGTCGACGACGTTGTTGAGGAAGTCACGCTCGTGGCTGACGACGACGATCGTCGCCTGGTAGGATTTGAGGAAATCCTCCAGCCACAAGACCGCTTCGAGATCGAGGTGGTTCGACGGCTCGTCGAGCAGCAGCAGATCGGGGGCGGAGAACAGCAGAGAGGCGAGCGCGACGCGCATCCGCCAGCCACCCGAGAAGCTCTCCAGCGGTCGGTTCTGCATCTCCTCGTCAAAGCCGAGCCCGACGAGGATGCGAGAGGCACGCGACGGCGCGGACCAGGCGTCAATCGCCATCAACCGCTCGTGGATGTCACCGAGCCGGTCCATGTCCTCCATGTTCTCGCTCTCGGCGAGGAGCGCGGTACGCTCGACATCGGCGGCGAGCACCGTCTCGATCGGGGTGGAGTCGCCGCCGGGGGCCTCCTGCGCGATGTAACCCAGGCGCGCGCCGCGCGGCATGTCGGCGGAACCGGTATCGGGCTCCAGCATCCCCGCGATCACGCGCACCAGCGTCGACTTGCCAGCACCGTTGCGGCCGATCAGCCCGATGCGCCCGCGCGGCGGCAGCGCGGCAGTGGCGCGATCGAGGATCGTCCGCCCGCCGAGGCGAACGGTGATGTCGGAAAGATTGAGCATGCGGGCGCGCTTAGCAGATGCGGCACGAGATTTCGAGCGGTTGCCGCCGGGTAGCCGACCGGTTGCCGGAGACTCCGCGTTTACCTAGATGGGTTGGCATGTCAGGCTACGGCCCTCCCGAACGTTTCAACGAAGAAGCCGCCACCTTCACGATCCGCGGCAGCGACGCGCCCGATCTGCAGGCGGGCGTGGCGGCGATCCGCAACGTGCTGAAAACGCTGCCGCTCAAACCCGGCGTGTACCGGATGCAGGACGCGAAAGGTGAGGTGCTGTACGTCGGCAAGGCGCGCGCGCTGAAGAACCGTGTCGGCAATTACGTCCAGATTGAGCGGCTGAGCAAACGCATCCAGCGGATGGTGTCGCAGACCCGGTCGATGACGATCGTGACGACCAACAACGAGGCCGAGGCGCTGCTGCTCGAGGCGCAGCTGATCAAGCGTTACCGCCCGCCGTACAACGTGCTGCTGCGCGACGATAAGAGTTTCCCGTTCATCCTGCTGCGCGCCGACCACGACTTTCCGCGGGTGCAGAAGCATCGCGGCGCGCGTAAGGCGAAGGGCAATTACTACGGCCCGTTCGCGAGCGCGGGGAGCGTCAACAACACGCTCAACGCGTTGCAGAAATTGTTCCTGCTGCGCAGCTGCACCGACGGGTTCTTCAAGACGCGCGACCGGCCGTGTCTGCTGTACCAGATCAAGCGCTGCTCCGCGCCGTGCGTCGGGCGCATCTCGCAACCCGATTACGATGAGCTGGTCGGCGACGCGAAGAAGTTCCTGGCGGGCAAGACCACCGACGTGCAGGCGAAGCTCGGCGCGCAGATGCAGGCGGCGGCGGAAAACATGGACTTCGAGCTCGCCGCGGTGCTGCGCGACCGGTTGAAGGCGCTGACCTTCATCCAGGGGACGCAATTCATCAACGCGGAAGGGGTGGGCGACGCCGACATCTTCGCGCTCGCGTGCCTGGAGGGCGTGATCGGCATCCAGGCGTTCTTCATCCGCGGCGGGCAGAATTGGGGGCACCGCAGCTTCTTTCCATCGCACACCGCCGAGGTGAGCGAGGAAGAGGTGCTGCAACTGTTTCTGATGCAATTCTACGAGGAGGTGCCGCCCGCGCGGACGATCTTCGTCGACCGCGAACTGCCCGAGGCGGCGCTGCTGATGGAGGCCTTGTCCGAGCAGGCGAAGCGCAAGGTCGAGATCACCGTCCCGCAGCGCGGCACGCGGCGGCGGCTGCTCGATCAGGCATCGCGCAACGCCAAGGAAGCGCTGGAGCGGCGGCTGGCGGAGAGCACGACGCAGACGCGGCTCAACCGCGAGGTCGCCGAGCTGTTCGAACTCGCCGAGTCGCCCGAGCGGATCGAGGTGTACGACAACAGCCACATTCAGGGCACGAACGCGGTCGGCGCGATGGTGGTCGCGGGGCCGGAAGGGTTTCGCAAGGGCCAGTATCGCAAGTTCAACATCAAGCAGGCGGCGACCGACGACGATTTCGCGATGATGCGCGAGGTGCTGACCCGGCGGTTCTCGCGCGCGCTGGAGGAGGATCCGGATCGCGACTCCGGCGAATGGCCCGATCTGGTGCTGCTCGACGGCGGGCGCGGGCAGTTGAACGCGGCGAAGGCGGTGCTGGAGGATCTGGGCATCGAGGACGTGTGCCTGGTCGGTGTCGCCAAGGGGCCGCACCACGGGCGCGAGGGGCGCGAGGTGTTTCACCTCATGGACGGGCGCGAGCTGACGCTGCCGGTCAACGCGCCGGTGCTGTTCTACCTGCAACGGCTGCGCGACGAGGTGCACCGCTACGTCATCGGCGCGCACCGCGCGAAGCGGGCGAAGGCGATCGGCGCCAGCCCGCTCGACGAGGTGCCGGGCATTGGTCCTGCACGCAAGAAGGCGCTGTTGATGCATTTCGGCACCGGCCGCGCGGTCAGGAACGCGAGCCTGGAGGATTTGCAAAAGGCGCCGGGCGTGTCGGCCAGCGTCGCGCAAACGGTGTACGACTTCTACCACGCGCGTTGAGGGGCGCACCGAGGCGAGCCAGAACTGTAAATTCCCGTCGCTTGTCCGCGGACGTCGGCACGCTAAGCTGTTTGCCGGGGCTTTCGGGGGAATGAGTCATGCGGCGTGCGCCGTTGTTTTTCGCGTTGCTGGCGAGTGCGGAAGCCGCGCAGGCGGGTGACAAGCCGGTGTATCAGGCGGCACCCGCTTGGTTGAAGCCGGCGCCCGCGATCGACGTCGCCAAGCTGACGGACGAGACGCCGATGATCGTGCGCCTCGACAACCAGCAGCGGATCGAGAACGGGCAGGTGTGGTCGTTCTTCGACACCGCGACGCGCGCCGCCTCGGCACAGGCGCTGAGCACCATTGGCGACATCAAGCTGCAATGGCAGCCCGCGCAGGGTGATCTGGTGATCCACCAAGCCGAGATCATTCGCGGCATGCAGCATATCGACCTGATCAAGAACGGGCAGCCGTTCACGGTGCTGCGCCGCGAGGAGCAGCTGGATCAGCGCCAGATCGATGGCGTGCTGACCGCGACGATGAATGCGGAAGGCCTGTCGGTCGGCGACGTGCTGCACGTCAGCTTCTCGATCACGCGGCGTGATCCGACCTTGCAGGGTGCGGCGCAGAGCTTTGCCGGATTGCTGACCGAACCCGCGCGGATCGGCTTCGGCCGGGTCCGCCTGGTCTGGCCCGAAGCGACCGCGGTCAAGTGGCGCAGCTACGCTGAGGGCGCGAAGCCGGTCGAGACGGTGGCGAACGGATGGCGCGAGATCAACCTGACGCTGCCGCTCGCCAAGCAGCCCGAGATGCCCGACGATGCGCCCGCGCGCTTCCGTCCCCTGCCGATCCTGGAAGCCACGACGTTCGCGGACTGGGGCGCGGTGTCGAAGGTGATGGCGCCGCTCTACCGCACCGAAGGGCTGATCGCACCCAACAGTCCGCTGGCCGCGGAGGTGGCGCGGATCAAGGCAGCGACGACCGATCCGCGCGCGCGTGCCGCGATGGCGCTGCAGAGCACGCAGGACAAGATCCGCTACCTGATGCTTGGCATGGACACGGGCAATTACGTGCCGCAGACACCCGCGCAGACGTGGGAGCGGCGCTACGGCGACTGCAAGGCGAAGACGCTGCTGCTGCTCGCGATGCTACACGCGATGGAGATCGAGGCCGAGCCGGTGCTCGCCAGCGCGCAGCTGGGTGGTCTGGTGCCGAACCGGCTGGCGAGCGCGGGCGCGTTCGACCATGTCTTCGTCCGCGCGACGATCGCGGGTGAAACGCTGTGGCTCGACGGCACGCAATCGGGCACGCGATTGGCGGACATCGGCGACACGCCCGCGCTCGGCACGGTGCTGCCGATCCGCGCAGAGGGCGCGACGCTGATGCCGATCGTGCTTCACGCCGACGGTCGCCCGACCGCGGTGGTGACCACCGAGCTCGACGACCGCGGCGGGGTCGACACGCCCTCGGTCGCGACGGTCGAAATGACGCTGCGCGGTGCGGCGGCGGAGGCGATCGGCACCGCGGCGGCGCAAGCCACGCCCGACCAGCGCCGGCAGCTGGCGCAGCGCCTGTTCGCCGAGCAGGTGGGCAGCGGCAATTACATCGACCCGAAGATTTCGTACGATGCCGCGACCGGCATCACCACGATCAGCGCCGTGGGCATTGCGTCGACGCGCTGGTCGAAGGTCGACCGGCGCTATCGGCTCCAGCTCGACAAGGCGGTTGGCGGGTTGAACTTCGACCCGGACCGCGCGCGCACGGCCTGGTCGGCGATACCGGTGGTGCTGCCCGGCCCCGGCAGCGTGATCTATCGCACCATTGTCCGCCTGCCCGACGCGGGCGAGGGCTATACGCTCGACGGCGACCGCGACCTGTCGGCGACACTGGGCGGCGCGCGCATCAAGCGCGCCGTGTCGCTGAGCGGCGACACCGTCACGATCGAGGACCGCATCGACCAGATCGGGGGCGAGATGGCGGCGGCCGACCTGCCGGCGGCGCGCGCGGCCTTGTCGCAGGCGAAGAACCGGTTGGTCACGGTCGTCGCTCCGGCCAGTGTCGCTGGCATGCCATATTACGAGGCGAAGCGCCGCGCCGGGCTGCAGAAGCCGGCCGACGCGATGTTCACGCGGGTAATGGCGGCCGACCCCAAGGTCACCGATCCGTATGAATGGCGCGCGCGCTTCCGTGCCGCCGCCGCCGACCGGGCGGGCGCGGTCGCCGATTACACCAGCGCGATCGCGATCGAACCGAGCATCGACCTGTACCTGGCGCGCGCGCGATTGAACGCGACGCTGGGCCAGGACGCCAAGCAGCTCGCCGACATCGAGGCGGCGCGCAAGCTGGACCCGGATTCGGACGACGCCATCGGGGCGTTGGCGGATTACAAGGCCAACCACAACCAGGCCGAGGCGGCGATCGCGCTGCTCGACGCACGCATCGCGCGCGCGGGGAGCAAGGACCGGGTCGACTGGCTGGCGAACAAGGCCAACGCGCAAGCGGAAGCCGGGCAAAAGGACGCCGCGCTGGCGACGATCGACGCGGCACTGGCGGAGAAGCCGGGCAGCCCCAATCTGCTGAACACCCGCTGCTGGTTGCGTGGGGTGGGCAATCAGGTGCTCGACGGTGCGTTGAAGGATTGCACCAAATCGATCGAGCTGTCCGATTCGACCACGGCCGCGCTCGATAGCCGCGCGATGGTCTATTACCGGCTTGGCCGCTTCGACGATGCACTGGCGGACCTGAACGCGGCGCTGGACGCCTCGCCCGATCTGGCGGCGAGCCGCTACATGCGCGGCGTCGTGCTCTACCGCGCCGGCAAGAAGGCCGACGGCGATCGCGAGCTGGCGCGCGCGCGGTTGCTCAATCCGCAGATCGACAAGGAATATGCACGCTGGGGCATCAATCCCTGAGCGACGGTGCCGAGCGGTCGGCCCGCGTAAGCGTGGCGTTTACGTCTGGGGGGTAAGGCGGGCGGCATGCCGGCCGTCTTTCTGACCATCGATACCGAATTCGCGTGGCGGCACCATGCCGCCGGGCTGGATGCGGCGACGATCCACACGCGATCGGTCGAGCCTGCGGGCGTGGGGCTGGCGTGGCAGCTCGCGGTGCTGGCGCGGGCGGGATTGAAGGCGACGTTCTTCGTCGATCCGCTGCCGGCGCTGATCTATGGCGCGGAATGGGCGCGGCGGATGGTCGAGCCGGTGCTGGCGGCGGGGCAGGAGGTGCAGCTCCACTGCCATCCCAACTGGATCGGCGCGGTGGCGGGCGACCGGGGCGCGGCGCATGGCGCGTTCGAGCTGATCGACCTGTCTGCCGATCGCCAGCGTGTGGTGCTGGCTCGCGCGATCGACCTGCTGATGGCGGCGGGTGCGCCGCGGCCGGTGGCGTTTCGCGCGGGCAGCTATTCGGCCAACGACGAGACCTTGTGTGCGCTTGCCGCACTGGGACTGGCGTATGACAGCAGCCACAATGGCGCGCATCATCCGTGGCCGAGCGCGATCGCGCTCGATCCGGCGCAGATCGCGCCGGTCGTGCGGCGCGGGGTGGTCGAGGTGCCGGTGACGGTGATCGAGGATCGGCCGGGCTGCTGGCGCAATTTCCAGATCTGCGCGCTGTCGACGCGCGAGATGCGCGCGGCGATCGACCATGCGGCGGCGCAGGATCACGCCGCGGTGACGATCGTCGGGCACAGTTTCGAGCTGGCGAACCGCGCCGGCACCGCACCCAACCGCGTCCACGTCCACCGGTTCGAGGCGCTGTGCGCGATGCTGGCGGAGCGGCGAGACGTGGCGCCGACGTGTCACTTCGCCGACCGCCCCGCGCTGCCGCTGGGGCAAGGCGACCGCCCGCTCGCGCCCGACGCGTTTCGGCTGCGCTGGCGGCAGGCGGAACAGCTCTGGTCGACGCTGGTGGCGGAGCGTGCGGCGTGAGCGCGAGCGCGCTGAAGCTGCAGGTCGGCGCGCGCACGCTGGCCAGCTTTCCGCGTCGGCTGGTGCGCGTGGCGTGGTCGCTGGAGCAGGTGCTGGCGGCGAGTGGGCCGGTGCTGCCCGCCTTGGCGGACGCCGATGACGGCTATCTCGTCACCTCGCTGCCCGAAGGGGTCGCGCTCGACGCGGGCGGGTTGCGCTTCGTGCGGCAGCGCTACGTGCGTTACTACGTCGATCTGGCAGGCGGGCGCGCGGCGTGGGCGGCGGGGCTGTCGGGGCAGGCGCGGTCGGGGTTGAAGCGCAAGGCGAAGAAGCTGGCGGCGGCGAACGGTGGCGTGCTCGACGTGCGGCGTTATCGATCGGCCGAGGAGATGGCGGTGTTCCATCCGCTTGCGCGGCGCGTGTCGGCGACGACGTATCAGGAGCGGTTGCTCGGGTCCGGGCTGCCCGAGGATGCGGCGGGGCTGGTCGCGGCGGCGGCGCAGGACTGGGCGCGTGCGTGGTTGCTGTTCCTGGGCGACGCGCCGATTGCCTATCTGTGGTGCGGGGCGGACGGCGACACGCTGCGCTACGATTATGTCGGGCACGATCCGGCGTATCACGCACTGTCGCCGGGTAGCGTGTTGATGGGCGAGGCGCTGGGTGACCTGTTCGCCGATTGCTTCCGCTGGTTCGACTTCACCGAAGGCGAGGGGCAGCACAAGCGTGGGCTGGCGAGCGGCGGGGTGGTGTGCCACGATTTGCTGCTGCTGCGCCCGACGATCGCCAACCGGGCGGCGGTGGCGGCGGTCGGCGGGTTCGATGCGGCGATGGCTGTGGCGAAGCGGTGGGGCGAGACGCCGGCGTTGAAGGGGATTGCGCAGCGGGTGCGGCGGGCGTGAGCTGCCGTTTCTCTACTCCCTGACAAGGAGGGATGGGGGTAAGTCGCAGCGTTCCGCGTCGGTCGACCTATCCCCAGCCCCTCCCTTCCAGGGAGGGAGTGATGGTGCCGTGACCCGCCGCGCCTCGCATCCTATCTAGCGAACATGCACCTCGTCGCCGATGCCATTGTCCTGTCCGTGCGTGCGCATGGCGAGCATGGGGCGGTAGTGCGCGGCTTCACGCGGGAGGCGGGGGTGTGGCCGGGCTACGTGCGCGGTGGGCATTCGCGGCGGCTGCGGCCGATCCTGCAACCGACCAATCTGGTGCGGGCCGAGTGGCGCGCGCGGACCGACGAGCAATTGCCCGCGCTGACGGTTGAATTGATCCACAGCCGCGCAGCGATGTACGCCGCGGCGCTGCCGGCGGCGGCGCTGGAGTGGCTGGCGGCGCTGACCGCGGCGGCGCTGCCCGAGGCGCAATCCTATCCTCGCTTGCACGATGCGCTGTCGGGCGTGCTCGACGCGGTGGAGGCGGCGCCGACCGCGAAAGGGTGGGCGGGGGCGCTGGCGCGGTACGAGCTGCTGCTGCTCGCCGAGCTGGGCTTCGGGCTCGACCTGTCGGCGTGTGTCGCGACCGGGGCAGTCGATGATCTCGCCTTCGTCAGTCCCAAGAGCGGTGGGGCGGTGAGCCGGGCGGCGGCAGTCGGGTATGAGGCGCGGCTGCTGCGATTGCCGGCGTTCCTGCACGAAGGCGGCGAGGCGAGGTGGGACGAGGTGATCGACGCGCTGGCGATCACCGGCCATTTCATCGAGCGCGACGTGCTGGTCGATCGGCGGCGCGAATTGTTGTCGGCGCGCGATCGGCTGCTCGATCGGTTGAAAAGGGCGGTTGCCTGAGCCGGCACCGCTTGCCATGCGGAGGTGCATGAGCACGCCCCTGATCGCGATCCTCGCCGGCGACGGCATCGGCCCCGAAGTCACCGCGGAGGCGCGGCGCGTGCTCGACGCGCTCGGGCTCGATCTGACGTTCGAGGAAGCGCTGGTCGGCGGTGCGGCGTACCGGGCGAGCGGGCATCCGCTGCCGGCGGCGACGCTCGATTTGGCGCGGCGGGCTGACGCGATCCTGTTCGGCGCGGTGGGTGATCCGGCGTGCGACACGCTGGAGCGTGCGCTGCGTCCGGAGCAGGCGATCCTGGGGTTGCGCAAGGAGTTGCGCACCTTTGCCAACCTGCGCCCGGCGCGGATCTTCGAAGGGCTGGAGGACGCCTCGACGCTCAAGCCCGAGGTGGCGCGCGCGATCGACCTGGTGATCGTGCGCGAGTTGAACGGCGACGTTTATTTCGGCGAGAAGGGCCGGCGGACGAATGCGGCGGGCCTGCGCGAGGGCCACGACCTGATGCGCTACGACGAGGACGAGGTGCGGCGGATCGCGAGGGTCGGGTTCGAGACCGCGGCCAAGCGGCGTGGCAAGCTCTGCTCGGTCGACAAGGCGAACGTGCTGGAAACCTCGCAATTGTGGCGCGACGTGGTGATCGAGGTGGCGGCGGATTATCCGACGGTCGAGTTGACCCACATGTACGTCGATAATGCGGCGATGCAGTTGGTGCGGAACCCGGGCGCGTTCGACACGATCGTGACGGGCAATCTGTTCGGCGACATATTGTCGGATCAGGCGAGCATGTGCGTCGGATCGATCGGGATGCTGCCGTCCGCGTCGATGGATGCGGGCGGCAAGGGATTGTACGAGCCGATCCACGGTTCCGCGCCCGATATCGCGGGGCAGGGCAAGGCGAACCCGTGCGCGGCGATCCTGTCGGCGGCGATGATGCTGCGCCACTCGTTGGGGCAGGCGGCGGCGGCGGACCGGGTTGAGGCGGCGGTTGCGGCGGCGCTCAGGGCAGGGGTGCGCACGCCCGATCTTGGCGGCGACGCATCGACGCGCGCGATGGGCGACGCGGTGCTCGCCGCGCTGTAAACGCGCGAAAGGTCACGCGAAGGTCACGCCAATGCGCGTCGTTGCGCGGGTTGGTCGGCGTGGAAGGTCACGCGAAGGTCACACCAAGGCGGGTGCTTTGACGGTCGCGAACTTGACCCCATTGCGTCGGTGACCGGCCAAGACTGCCGTCATCCCGGACTTGATCCGGGGTCCTGCTTTCTTGGAGTGAGACGTAGAAGCGCGGCCCCGGATCAAGTCCGGGGCGACGAGGGGATAAGTGTAAGCGCTGGAGTTCGGGGCGGGTCGCGGCGCTTCTGTCCGGTGGGTGTTGTGCGGCCGGGTCAAAGAGCAGTGGGCGGCTCGGCCGCGCGACGCGGGACCTAGCGTTGTACCGGTCTGTAGGACAGCCCGCGCGTCACACCCAGCTGGCGAACCAGGTCCAGCGGCGAAAGGCGCCGGCGTCGGTCAGTGGCTCGGCGCAGAGCACCGGGAGAAAATAGACCAGCAGCGCGAAGCAGACGAGCAGGTAGAGCTCGTCCCAGCCGCGCAAGGCCGCGCGCCAGTGGTCGAGCGCGACTGCGAGCGCGACCGTGAGGAAGATGCCGCTGGGATAGTAATAATAATAGAAGCCGAGCGATTTCGGGATCAGTGCCCAGATCAGCAGGCTACCCACCCACAGCATTGCGGGGGCGAGCAGGCGGGCCGAGTCGGTCTTGACCCAGGCCCAGAACAGCGCGGCGACCGCGACCAGCCCGCCCCACATGATCGCGGGGTTGCCGATCATCCAGATCCCGCGCTGTACCCCGTCGACGGGTTCGTAGAGGTACCAGATCGGGCGCTTCATCAGCGGCCAGGTCCACCAGTTCGACTGATAGGTGTGCGGCGGCAGCACCTGCGTCTGGCGCGCGTACATCTCCCATTGAAACGGGATCAGCCGCGAAAGCGTGAGCGGATCGGTGGTGTAGAAGAAGGCCGGCGCAAAGGTGAGGAAGTAGGTGCCGACCGAGACGAGCCCGAGCAGCGCGATCGCGATCGCGGGGTTCATGCCGGGCCAGCGGTCGAGGTGACGGTGGCGCAGGCGAAGGTAGCTGACGGCGGCGAAGGCGACGTAGGGGGCAGCAGTCCACTTGCACGCGGTGGCGAGGCCGAGCAGCGCGGCGCCCAGGCACCAGCGCCCATAGCCCGGGTGGCGCATCGACCAGGTCAGCACGACGATCCCCCATAGCAGGAACGCCGCCAGAAAGGTGTCGAGCATCGCGATGCGCGCCTGGACGTAGACGGTGAACGACAGCAGCGCGAGCGCGGCGCCGATCAGGCTGGCGCGCAGGCGGCCGGTCAGCAGGTGGACGAGCGCGAACACGCCCGCGATCGTCGCCGCGCCCGCCAGCGTCGAGGCGAAGCGCCAGCCGAACGGCTCGTCGCCGAGCCAGCGAAGCGACAGCGCGATCAGCTCCTTGGCGAGCAGCGGATGCTCGATGTTGGTCGGGCCGGATAGGTCGCGCAGCGCGCGTGCGGCGGGGAGATAGTGGACCTCGTCGAACACGGGCTTGTTCGGGACGGAGAGGCGGAGGAGGAAGACCAGCTCGCTCGCCAGCGCGACGAGCGCGCCGATGAGTAACGGTTGGGTGAGCGGTCGTGTGCGGGAGTTAGGGTCGGCCACCTGGCTTCTCTCACCCGCGGGGCGGTGGCGGGCAAGCGGGAAGTGGATCGATGGCGGGAGCGAGCGGCCGGCTGTTCCTCATCGCTCAGGAGAAGCCGTGTGGAGGCGTGATGGATCCCCGCCTTCGCGGGGATGACGGAGGGAAGGTCTAAGGGGGGAGGGGTTGAGAAAGCCGGCCCGCGCGGGCATGGCGTGCGCCATGAAGCGTCGCACTGGCCAGGACCGTTCGATCACGCAGACTTGGCGTCCCGCTACCCAGGCGATCCGCGGCGGCACCGCGCGATCGGAATGGGGCGAGACGAGCGAGGCGTTGTTCCTTACCTCGGGCTATAGCTACGACCGGGCGGAGGATGCTGCGGCGCGCTTCGCGGGCGAGCAGGCGGGCATGACCTACTCGCGGCTGCAGAACCCCACGGTCGAGATGCTGGAAGAACGCATTGCGCTGCTCGAAGGTGCGGAAGCGTGCCGGACGATGGCGACCGGCATGGCGGCGATGACCGCGGTGCTGTTGTGCCAGCTCGAACAGGGCGATCACGTGGTGGCGGGGCGCGCGGCGTTCGGGTCGTGCCGCTGGTTGACCGACACGCTGCTGCCAAAATTCGGCATCCAGACGACGATCGTCGACGCGCGCGACCCGCAACAATTCGTCGACGCAGTCCGGCCCGAGACGAAGGTGTTCTTCTTCGAGACGCCCGCCAATCCGACGATGGACGTGGTCGACCTGCGCGCCGTCTGCGGTATCGCGCGCGAGCGGGGCATCCGCAGCGTGGTCGACAATGCATTCGCGACGCCGGCGCTGCAGCGGCCGATGGAGTTCGGCGCCGACATCACGGCCTATTCCGCGACCAAGATGATGGACGGACAGGGGCGCGTCTTGGCGGGCGCGGTGTGCGGGACCGCCGATTTCGTCAACAACACTTTGCTGCCGTTCACGCGCAATACCGGCCCGACCTTGTCCGCGTTCAACGCCTGGGTGGTGTTGAAGGGGCTGGAAACGCTCGACCTGCGTATCCGGCGGCAGTCGGCGTCGTCGGTGCAGGTGGGCAGCTTCATGGAAGGACGCGTGCCGCGCATCCTGCATCCTGGCCTCGCCAGCCACCCGCAGCACGAACTGGCGATGAGTCAGATGGAGGCGGCTGGGCCGATCTTCGCGTTCGAGGTCGAGGATCGCGCGCAGGCGCATGCTTTGCTCAACGCGCTGACGCTGATCGACATCTCGAACAACATCGGCGACTCGCGCTCGTTGATGACGCATCCCGCCTCGACCACGCATTTCGGTGTGGCGGAAGACAAACGCATCGAGATGGGCGTGACCGAGGGGCTGATCCGGTTGAACGTCGGGTTGGAAGACCCGCTCGACCTGATCGACGATCTCGACCAGGCGCTGCGGCAGGTCGGCCTGTGACCTCACCCTTGGTGAAGTCGCTGTTCGACGTCGCGGAGACGACGCGCGGGGTGACGGTGCGCGTGTCGGTCAGTTACCTGGCCGAACAGTCGGAGCCGGCGCGCGGGCGGTGGTTCTGGGCCTATCACATCCGGATCGAGAACGAGGGACCGGGCGCGGTGCAGCTCCTTACGCGCCATTGGGTCATCACCGATGGGCGCGGCGCGCGGCACAGCGTGGAGGGTGAGGGCGTGGTCGGCGAACAGCCGGTTGTCGCCGCGGGCGCCAGCTACGATTACGTGTCGGGCTGTCCGCTAGCAACGCCGACGGGCGCGATGCAGGGCAGCTACCGCATGGTCGACGAGGCGGGCGCGGTGTTTGACGTCGCGATCCCGAAGTTCGCGCTCCACGCGCCCGCGGTGGCGGGATGAAGCGGACGCATCTGCCGCTGAACGGTCTGCGCGTGCTCGATGCTGCCGCGCGGCACCTGTCGTTCACGCGCGCGGCGGACGAGCTGGCGGTGACGCCGGCGGCGGTCGGTCAGCAGGTCCGCGCGCTGGAGGATACATTGGGCGTGGTGCTGTTCCGGCGCACGACCAAGGGGCTGGAGCTGACCGACGAGGCGGCGGCGGCGCTGGGACCCTTGCGCGCCGGCTTCCTCCACTTCGAGGAAGCGGTGCGCGCGATGCAGGCGGGGCAATCGTCCAAGTCGCTGACGATCGCGGCGCCGCGCGACCTGACCGAGAAGTGGCTGCTGCCGCGGCTCGCCGAGATCGCGGGCGGTGATCCCGATCTGCGTTTCTCGCTGGTGGTGGCGGACGAGGCGGTGGATTTTACCGAGGCTAACCTCGACCTTGCGATCCGCTGGGGCGAGGGGCCGGGCGCGCTGGAGGGCGAGGCGATCGAGAGCGACGGGCTGGTGACGCTCGAGCGGCCGGGCGGCGGGGCGGACACGGTGATCGCGTGGCCGGGCTCGCCCGAGGGTGCGGCGACGCCAGTGGTGCGCGTCGGCGACGCGGGGCTCGCGATTGACGCGGCAGCGGCGGGGCTGGGGCGCGCGATTGTGCCCGAACTGCTCGCGGCGCGCGATGTGGCGGAGGCGCGGGTCGCGGTGGTGGGCGCGGCGCAGCCGTCGCGGTTGGGTTACTGGCTGGTCGCGCCGACGCCGCAGTGGCGGCAGCGCAAGGTGCAGGCGCTGGTCGAGGCGCTGGCGGGGTAGGCTGGGGTGCGGCGGGCGGCCAGCGGTAGCCTATCTCTCCACTCGTCACCCCGGACTTGATCCGGGGACCCGCTTCTTAACCAGCGTGGAGAAGACAGCGGGATCCCGGGTCGAGCCCGGGATGACGGGAGTGGGGGCGGGGTTAGCCGCCCCCGTGCAGCTTACTTCTTGCGCGCGCGCTTCGGGGCGGCGGCGGCTTCCTTGTCTTCTTCCTCGTCGTGCTCTTCTTCACCGGCCTCGGTCAGCGCCTCGCCGAGCGCCTTGAGCTTGTCCTGCGACTTGTCGGCCTTGTCGGCGATCTTGGTGGTGGCGGCGCCCAGGCGGTGGAGCAGCGCGTGGACGCGGTCGGCATCGGGCTCGTCCTTCTCCAACTGCTTGCGCAGCGAGGTGAGGTCGCGAAGGATGCCCTTTGCGCCGGCCACGTCGGTGTCGGCGAGTGCTGCTTCCCAATCCTCGATCATGTCGGCGCCCTTGGCGGGCTTGGTCGCGTCGAGACCGCGATTGATCGCGTTCATCGTTCCAGCAAATTTGACGGCCATGTGGACGAATGCTCCTGCGGGCGGATGCCCGAGCGAGTAAACGGCGTTCGTAACCTAAGTGTCCGTCAGTTCTTGAGTTTCCATCCGCGCTTGAGCAGCGTGTAGCACAGCACGCCCATGACGATGTCGATGCCGAGGATCACCGCGCTGCCGAGCGTCACCGACGAATCGGCGGTGCCGAGAAAGCCGTAGCGAAAGCCCGAAATGACGTAGAAGAACGGGTTGACGTGGCTGAACGCACGGAACGCGGGGGCGAGGTGATCGACCGAGTAGAAGGTGCCCGACAGCAATGTCAGCGGTGCGATAACGAAGTTGGTGACCGCGGCGGCATGGTCGAACTTCTCCGCCCAGATCGAGGTGAGTACGCCCGCAAGACTCAGGAACAGCGCGCCGAGCAGGCCAAACCACAGCACGGCCACCGGGTGCTGCGGCGTGACGTGGACGTCGGGCCACAGCGACATCGCCAGCCACACCGCCGCGCCGACGCAGAAGGCGCGCGTGACCGCGCCACCGGTCAGTGCGGCGAGCAGCTCGGCGGTCGACAACGGCGGTTGCAGGTAATCGACGATCGTGCCCTGGATCTTGCCGACGAGCAGCGAGAAGCTCGCGTTGGCGAAGGCATTCTGCATCATGCCCATGATGATCAGGCCGGGTGCGACGAAATCGGCGAAGGGCACCACCGTGCCGCCCACGCGCACCGGCGCGCGCGCGCCGTTCGCGACCGTGAAGATCACGAGGAACAGCAGGGTCGTGATCGCGGGCGCCCACACGGTCTGGAGCTGCACCTTGAAGAAACGGCGCACCTCCTTCACATAGAGGGTTCTGAGGCCGCCCCAATTGACGTTCCGGATGACCGGGACGCCCGGTGCGTTCCTGACTGCCGATTGGACTTGGCCGATTGGGGGCTGGCTGCTCATCCCGCGTGCGGGTAAACGTTGCCGGTGCCGCCCGCAACCGGCACCGCTTGAGGAAACACACGAATGTCCTGGACCGACGAGCGCATCGACACGCTCAAGACCATGTGGGAAGCCGGCCAGACCGCCAGCCAGATCGCCGAAGCGCTGGGCGGGGTCAGCCGCAATGCCGTGATCGGCAAGGCGCACCGCCTGGGCCTGCAATCGCGCCCGTCACCGGTGGTCAGCAAGGAAGAAGCGCGCGCGCAGGCAGCCGCCGCCGCGGCACAGGGCGCGGCGTCGCTGGACGTGTCGGCCGAGCCCGCAGCGGCCGAGCCGGTCGAGGCGGCCGCGCTCGCGCCCAGCCCCGAGCCGGTGTCCGCCGCGGCCGAGCCGATGGCGGTCGAGCGCCAGCCCGATCCCGAGCCCGAACCGGTGGTCGAGATTGCAGCGGACGCTGCCGACGAGGTGGAGGAGCACGCCGACGCAGACGAGGAGAGCGACGACACGCCGCCCCCCGCACCGGTGCGCGAGCGCCCGGTCGAGCAGCAGCCGATCCTGCGTTCGGTTGGGCCCGGCGGCTTCGTGCGCCAGGCACCCGGCGAGCAGCAGGCGCCGAGCACGCCCGCACCGCCGCGCCGGCTGGTGCCCGCACGCACCGCGCCCGAATATGCCAACAAGACCTCGCTGCTCGATCTGAGCGACAAGATCTGCAAATGGCCGCTGGGGCATCCCGGTGAGCCCGATTTCCACTTCTGCGGCGAGAAGGTGAACCCCGGTTTTCCTTATTGCGTCACGCATTGCGGCCACGCTTATCAGGCGCAATTGCCGCGCCGCGACCGCCGCGCCGCGCCGCTGCCGTTCGGTGGGCCACGAATGCGCTAAGTCGCTGATCCGCATCGTTGATGTGGAATAATCGAAGGGTCGGTCCGATTTGGAGGATTGGGCCGGCCCTTCGCGCGTAGATCCTCATGTAAATTCAACAAATCTGCGCCATTGGCTGGTTTCCGAAGCGCAAGCCCGCGCGTGCGACAAGGCTGCCGAAAGGATCAGCCATGGTTCGCGCGTTGCCTGCATTTCACATCATCGTGTCACCGCTACAACGGTTGCGGCAGGATCGCCGTGCTGCAGCGCTGATCGAATTCGCGCTGCTGCTGCCGATGCTGTTGAGCCTGGTGATGGGCGTGATCTGCTACGGCCAATATATCTGGCTGGCGCACAGCGTGCAGACGGCCGCCAACGATGCCGCCCGCGCGATCGTCGCGGGCATGACCGCGAGCGAACGGCTGACGCTGGCGCGGGCGGCGGTTGCGACCGACATGGCGAGCGTTCCCGAGTTACGGGCCAACCAGATCGCGCTCGCGGTCGAGGAGGGCGGGGCGCGCGCCACGGTGAAGCTGCGCGTCGATGCGCGCGCGCTGACGCTGCTGTCGACCGGCATGGTCCCGCTGCCCGAGCCGATCATCGAGCGCCGCGCGGTGGTGGCGCTAAGCGCGCTGTGATGATGGCCGGCGTGGCGACTTCTGAGGCGATCGGTCGGGCGATGCGTAACAGAATGCGCGAGGTCACGTTGTCGGCAGTGCGCCGATTTTCGCGCGAGCGGCGCGGCGGAGTGGGGGTGTTCGTCGCCTGCGCGATGCCGCTGCTGGTGAGCTTCGCGGCGTTCGCGGTCGATTACGGCACGGTGCAACTCGACGCGCGGCGGTTACAGGGGGTGGCCGATGCCGCGGCACTGGCGGGCGCGACCGCGCCCGACGCGGCACAGGCGGACGCCGCGGTGCGCGCGCTGGTGGCGGCGAGTTGGACCAAGGCGACGGTGGTGCGCACCGTGTCTGGTCGCTACCGCGCCGATCCGCAGATCGCGATGGCGCAGCGTTTCGCCCCCGGCGCCAACGGAGATGCCGCGCAGGTGCAGGTGGCAACCGAGTCGCCGACCTATTTCGCCAGCTTCTTCGGCATCCCATCGGTGCGGATCGTGCGCCAGGCAACGGCGCAGCGGCGCGCGGCGGCGAGCTTCTCGGTCGGATCGCGGTTGATCGGACTGGAAGGCGGGGTGCTCAACGCGTTGCTGTCGGCGCTGACCGGGCGGGCGATCACGCTGGGCGTGTTCGACCACCGCGCGCTGATCGAGTCGAACGTGGACGTGTTCACGTTGCTCGACCGGGTGAAGCTGCGCGCGAACCTGTCGGTCAACGACTACGGCGAGCTGCTGGCGGCGGATGTGCGCGTGTCGGACGTGTTCGGCGCATTGTCCGACACGCTGAGTGCGAGCGGGCAGGCGGGTGCGGCGGGCGCGGTCGCGCGCGTGAACGGCGCGGTTGGCGGACAGACGATCCGTTTGGGCACCTTGATCGATGCCGGCCCGTTTGCCAGGCAGGCGAGCGGAGGAACGGGCGCGGCGCGAATACCGGTGCTGCCGTTCATGACGACGGTTTTGGAGACGAACGGCCCGCGCCGGCTCGCGCTCGATCTGGGAACAACAGTGCCGGGCGTCGCGTCGCTGAAGATGCAGGTCGCGGTCGGCGAGCGCGCGCAATCGTCACCGTGGCTGGCGGTGACCGACAAGAGCGAGACAATCGTCAGAACGGCGCAAGCCCGCCTCTACGCGCACGCGCGGCTGGCGCCGACCTTGCTGCCGGGCTTGTCGAGCCTCGCCTCGATCGACCTGCCGTTGTTCGTCCAGGTCGCGGGCGCAGAGGCGCGGTTGAAGACGATCGATTGCAGCGGCTCGCCGCGCAGCGTGACGATCGAGGGGCGCGTCAGCGCGCTCGACGCCGCGATCGGCACGGTGGACGAG
The DNA here is from genome assembly GCF_013328205.1 of Sphingomonas hominis. Classification (GTDB taxonomy): domain Bacteria; phylum Pseudomonadota; class Alphaproteobacteria; order Sphingomonadales; family Sphingomonadaceae; genus Sphingomonas; species Sphingomonas hominis. The sequence goes on from NZ_JABULH010000002.1 coordinate 498,046, forward strand.
AGCAAGCTCGACGATTTCTCGCGCACGATCCAGCCGGCTGCCGCCCGCATCCTGAACACGCTGGTGATCGACGTCGACGCGAGTGCGCGCGTGTCGCTCGGCGCGGCGGAGCCGTGGCAGGAACGCCGCTTCACGCAGGCGATGATCGACGGCGCCAGCGTGCAGACGATCCGGTCGTCGGCCATGATCCAAGGTCTGGTGGTATCGTTGACGCGCAACGTGACCCTGACGCCACGGTTGTTGGGTTTCCTGCCGCTGCCGGTATCGTCGCTGCTCAGCGCCGTGACGCAGTTGCTGGCGGGGGTCGCGGCCCCGCTGGATGACGTGTTGAACGCGGTTGCCGGAGGCTTGGGGCTCGGGATCGGTGAGGCCGACCTGCGGGTGAACGGGCTCCGGTGCGGAAACGCGGTGTTGGTGGGCTGACGCGAACGCCAGCCCACCGGGATCGGTCAGAAGCGGAACGCGGCAGTGGCTCGGATCGAGTGCCAGCGGAAGTTCTGGTCGCTGCGCGCAAAATCGGTGCCACCGGTGCCGGGCGCGAGGATGAAGGGATTGTTCGCAGGCGTGGTGCCGTTCGAACCGGCACGCACGCGGTAATCCTCATCATCATACTGGTGGAACAGATATTCGAGGCCGATCGAGAAGTGATCGCCGATGCGCTGCTCGACGCCGCCGCCGCCCTGGATACCGAACTGGTTGCGCTTGCCGCGCTGCGCGAAGCCGTTCGCTGTGTTGGTGGTCAGGAATTCACGGTCGATCCGGGCATAGCCGGGGCCGAACGTGCCGTAGAACAGCGTCGAATTGTTCGGCGTGTAGCCGGCGCGTGCGCGGATGCCAGCTTCCCATTGCAGGTCGCGGTACATCACGTAATTGGCCGGGGTGGTCGAGAAAGCCGACACGCTGTCGTTGATCTCGCTTTTGCCGAACTCGCCGACGACGCCGACGACGAACTGCCCCATTTGCTGGTCCAGGCCGATGCGACCGTAATAGGCCCAGCCGTCCTTGTCGTTGCGGCAACCGGCACCGGCCGGCTGTGCAGGAGCGGCGGCCGCGGTGCGACCCGGCGCGTTGACGCTGGTCGCGCGACCGTTGCAGAAGCCGGGCGAGAAGGCGTTGGCACCTGCTGCCGTCGTCACCGCATCACCGAACCGACCGTCGAGGTTACGATCGAACAAGATGGTGGAACCACGGTCATTGCCCTGGACATCGTAGCCGCCGGCGGCGCCGACGTAGATGCCGCTGAAGGTCGTCGTCGTTTCCTGTGCGGCGGCAGGTGCGGCCACGAGCAGCGCTGCTGCACCGGCGAGCAGATTGATCTTCATTATAGTCTCCCTGTCAGTCGCGGCGCAAACTTACGAAAGCATCACTTCGTTGCATGACAAATCGTTGCCGCGTTGTGCCCCTTCTGTTCGCACGCGCGCGCGCCTATAGTCGGAAGTATGGCCGACGATCTTTTTGCCTCATCCACCGCGAGTGCGGGTGGTTACGACGCGTCCTCGATCGAGGTGCTCGAAGGGCTGGAGCCCGTGCGTCGCCGGCCTGGCATGTACGTCGGCGGCACCGACGAGCGCGCGTTGCATCATCTGGCGGCCGAGGTGCTCGACAATGCGATGGATGAGGCGGTCGCAGGGCATGCGACGCGGATCGAGGTGACGCTGGAGCCGGGCAACCGGTTGACGATCACCGACAACGGCCGCGGCATTCCGGTCGACCCCCACCCGAAGTTTCCCGACAAGTCGGCGCTGGAGGTGATCCTGTCGACGCTACACTCGGGCGGCAAGTTCGCGGGGAAAGCCTATGCGACCAGCGGCGGTCTGCACGGCGTCGGCGTGTCGGTGGTCAACGCTTTGTCGGCGGAGACAATGGTCGAGGTCGCGCGCGAGCGGCAATTGTATCGCCAGCGGTTCAGCCGCGGGCAGACGGTGGGCGCGTTGGAGCATGTCGGTGCGGCGCCCAACCGGCGTGGCACGAGCGTGTCGTTCGTGCCCGACCATGAGATCTTTGGCCCCGAGCTAAGCTTCAAGCCGGCGCGGCTGTACAAGCTCGCGCGGTCGAAGGCGTATCTGTTCGCGGGCGTCGAGATCCGGTGGAAGTGTGCGGCTGCGCTAATTTCTGACGACACGCCGGCCGAGGCGGTGTTCCAGTTTCCGGGCGGGTTGGCCGATCACCTGCGCGAGCAATTGGGCGGGCGCGAGTGCGCGACCGCGGACGCGTTCTCGGGCACGCAGGACTTCGCCGATGGTCCGGGTGGCGTGAAGATGGGCAAGGTGGAGTGGGCGGTCGCCTGGCCGTTGTGGAGCGAGGGCAGCTATAGCTGGTATTGCAACACGATCCCGACCCCCGATGGCGGCACGCACGAGCAGGGCTTGCGTCAGGCGCTGGTGCGCGGGCTGCGGCAGTTCGGCGAGCTGGTGAACAACAAGCGGGCGAAGGAGCTGACCGCCGACGACGTGATGGTCGGCAGCGAGTTGATGTTGTCGGTGTTCATCCGAGATCCGCAGTTCCAGAGCCAAACCAAGGACCGGCTGACCAGCCCGGAAGCCGCGGGGCTGGTCGAGAAGGCGGTGCGCGATCATTTCGACCATTGGCTCAGCCACAACATGGAGCGCGGACGCGCGCTGCTCGGCTACGTGCTCGAGCGGATGGACGAGCGGCTCAGGCGCAAGCAGGAGCGCGAGGTCAAGCGCAAGACCGCGACGAGTGCGAGGAAGCTCCGCTTGCCGGGCAAGCTGACCGACTGTTCGGCCGATGCACCCGCGGGGACGGAATTGTTCATCGTCGAGGGCGACTCGGCGGGCGGCAGCGCCAAACAGGCGCGCGACCGCAAGACGCAGGCGATCCTGCCGATCCGCGGCAAGATCTTGAACGTCGCCAGCGCCACCAGCGCGAAGATTGGCGCAAACCAGGAGATTGCCGACCTGGGACTGGCGCTCGGCTGCGGGACGCGCAAGGACTGCGTTGCGGACAATCTGCGGTATGAGAAGGTCATCATCATGACCGACGCCGACGTCGACGGTGCGCATATCGCGACCTTGCTGATGACGTTCTTCTTTCAGGAGATGCCCGACATCGTGCGGCGGGGGCATTTGTATCTGGCGCAGCCGCCGCTCTACCGGCTGACGCATGGCGCCAAGAGCCTGTACGCGCGCGACGATGCGCACCGCGCCGAGCTGGAACGCACCGTCTTTCGCGGCAAGAAGGTTGAGGTCGGCCGGTTCAAGGGACTGGGCGAGATGAACCCGGGGCAGTTGCGCGAGACGACGATGGACCCCGCGTCACGCTCGCTGATCCGCATCACGCTGCCGCAGGAATATGAGGAGCGCGCGGGCGTGAAGGATTTGGTCGACCGGTTGATGGGGACCAACCCGGCGCACCGCTTCGCGTTCATCCAGGAAAATGCGGCACGGTTGGACGAGGAAGCGATCGACGCCTGACGCGCCGGTGTCGCGGGAGCGCATCGCGCGCCGGTTGTGCAGTGCAACCGGCCTTTGTACTAGCTACCCGATACGGTCGTCCCGCGACCGGTGTTCTCGGCCGCGTACAGGCCGGCTGCTAGGAGCCGACGATTGAGCCTGTTGCTTTGGACCAGCGTGTCGGTCGCCGCGATGACGCCGGGCGCGTTCGAGAACGCGCTGTTCGCCGATCAGCCCGCCGCCGCGACGATCGACGCCACCGCAGCGCTCCCCATTGTCATGCAGCAGGCCGCGCCCGTCTCTACGGCGCAGTCGGAAACAATTGTCGCTCAGCCTGCCGAGCCCGAGATCGTGCCGCCGCCGGTTTTCCGCACGCTGCCGCCCACGGCTGCGCAAGGCGGCGCAGCCGCGGGGAGCGACATCGTCGTCACCGGCGAGCGCCGCGGGATCGCGCCCGACCCGTTCCGTTCGGTCAACGAAACCGCGTTCAAGGCGACGCAGGCGGTCGACAGCGCCATCACCGGCCCCGCCGCGCGCGTGTACAAGAAGACGCTGCCACGCGAGGTGCGCAACGGCATCCACAACTTCCTGTACAATTTCCGCGAACCGGTGGTGTTCCTGAACTTCCTGCTGCAGCACAAGATCGGCAAGGCGGCGGAGACGTTCGCGCGGTTCGCGATCAACACCACCGCGGGCGTGGCGGGCGTGTTCGACGTCGCCAAGAAGAAGCCGTTCAAGCTGCCGCGGCGCAGCAACGGTTTCGCCAACACCTTGGGCTTCTACGGCGTGCCGAACGGGGCGTTTCTGTTCCTGCCGATCACCGGGCCGACGACGGTGCGCGACCTGTTCGGCGGCGCGATCGACCGGCTGATCCTGCCGTTCACCTTCGGCCGCCGCGTGACCAAACCCGAGTTCGTGATCCCGTTTGCGACGCTGAGCGTGCTCGATCACCGGTCGGAGTTCGACGATACGTTGAAGAAGCTGCACGAGAACGTCGACGATCCGTACGCCAATTCGCGGACCTTCTATCTGCAGCGCCGCCAGGCCGAGATCGACGCGTTGAAGCGCGGTCAGCCGCTGGTCGGCGGCATGACCGAGCCGCCCGCCGACGTCGACGAGCGCGGGCGACCGGTTCGCGCGGAGGAGCCGGCGGGGAGTGCGCCTGCGCCGGCCAGTACGCCTGCGCCGGCGAATGCGCCTGCCGCGGTTGATGCGCCGCGCGCCGAGCCGGTGCCGGCTGCTGCTAACGACAATGGCGATGGGGCAGCTGCGATGAGCGACGTGGTTGCGCCGGTGGCGGTCGATACGGAGCGGGTGCCGGCGGCTTGATTGGCGACCTAACACGCCCTTCTCGTGACCCTGGACTCGATCCGGGGGTAACGCTTCTTACGCGTGACATAGAAGGCAGCGGGATCCCGGATCAAGTCCGGGATGACGGTGCGTGGTATCGGTCAGACCCCCTGCTAACAATCGAGTGCGGTCAGGCGATCGCCTCACGCCTGGTGCCGCGGTAGAGCCACCACACCAGCGCCAGGAACAGGATGGTCCCGCCGATCAGCGCGAGGTGGGTGAAGGTTGGGCCGACCACCGCGAGCGGCGCGTCGCTGCCCGTCGCGGCGACGATGCCGGCGAACACGACCTGCCACAGCGACTCGCCGACGATCATGCCGGTCGCGACGAGCACGCCCAGCCGTCGCGCGAACTCGGCGTCGCGGGTGCGGTCGGCCCAGCGGTCGTAGAGGTGGCCGACGACCGCGCCGATCGTGACCGGCAGGATCACCGCCATCGGCAGGTAGATGCCGATCCCGATCGCGAGCGGGGGTAGGCGCAGCCGCCCCGCGCGCCCAAGCGCTGCGTCCATCGCGATGAAGATCACGCCCGCCACTGCACCCCAGCCGAGCATCGACCAATTGAGATTGCCGCCAAGCACCCCTTGCGCGAGTGCGGAGATCAGCCCGGCCTGCGGCGCGGCGAGCGCGTTGGGGCCGGCACCGGGCGCGCCCGCGAAGCCGAAGGCGGTCTGGAGCAGGTCGAGCACCGGCGCGATCACGATTGAGCCGAACACGACACCGATGATGAGCGCGACCTGCTGCTTCCACGGCGTCGCGCCGACGAGCTGGCCGGTCTTCAGGTCCTGAAGGTTGTCGTTGGCAATCGTAGCGATGCCGAACACGATGCCGGTGACGATCAGCGCGTAGGCGACCAGCGCCTGCGTCTGTTCAGGTGCCACGTCGCGTCCGACCAGCCCGACGAGCAGCAGCGAGGCGGCGAGCACCGCGAGGATGCCGATCCCCGACACCGGCGAGTTGGACGCGCCGATCAACCCGGCCATATAGCCGGTCACCGCGGCGATCATCAGCCCGACGACGACCACGAACACCAGCGCGCCCGTGATCAGCAGCGCGGCGGAACCGGCGAGCGGCCCGCCCGACAGCACGCTCCACAGCAGCCACGCGATCGGCAGCAGGATCGCGAGCGCGCCGCCTGCGACGAGGCCGATCGGCAGGTCGCGTTCCTCCAGCGCGAGCGTCTCGCCGCTGCCGCGCGCCGCGCTGGCGGCGAGTGCGCTGCGAATGCCGCCGACGACCGGCCCGGCGATCTTGAGCAGGGTCCAGATCGCGGCGACGCCGATCACGCCCGCGCCGAAGAAGCGCACGTCTTGGCGGAAGATCGTGCTCGCCCACTCCTCGACCCCGAGCGTCGAAGGCGCCTGCGCGGTCAGGAACGGCAGCAGGATGAACCAGCCGGTGACGAGCCCGACCGCCTGCGCCAAGCCCACCGACAGCCCGACGAGGTGCCCGACGCCGAACAGAGCGAACGACAGCCCGCCCGCGATGCCGGTCGCGCCCGAGCCGACGCGGAACCAGGTCGCAGCCTCGGCGGCGGCGAGCTTCATCTGCGTCAGGATCGCGAACAGCGCGGAGACGACCGAGCCGCGCACGAGCACGCGCAGCCCCGCCTCGCTCTCCTTGGCACCCGCTTGCGTGTTCGATCCCGCCTGCAACACCTCGGCGGCGGCGCGGCCCTCGGGGTAGGGCAGGTCGCCCCCGACCACGAGCGCGCGGCGCAAGGGAACCGAGAACATCACGCCCAGGACACCGCCGGTCGCGGTGATCGCGCTGGTCGTCCAGAATGGAAAGCCGCTCCACCAGCCGATCATGACGAGCCCGGGCAACACGAACACGATCGCGGCGAGCGTGCCCGCAGCGGAGGCGATCGTCTGCACGATGTTATTCTCGAGCATGTTGCTGCCCGGCAGCAGTCGGAGCACCGCCATCGAGATCACTGCGGCGGGGATCGAGGTGGCGAAGGTCAGCCCGACCTTTAATCCCAGATATGCGTTGGCGGCGGTGAACAGGAGCGTGATGACGCCGCCGAGCACGATGCCGCGCAGCGTCAGTTCGGGGACGTCGATCGGGCTTGTGGTAGGACCGGTGGTCGAGGCTGTGCTTGGGCGGGTCATGCGCCCGTCATCGCGGCCGATGCGCTGCAATGCAACCGCGTGGGGTAAGCGCTCTGCAATCATCCGCGATGGTGATCGGCCGCGCTGAAGGGTTCGAGCGACGTTACCACGCCACCGTTCCTGAACCACGATGTGCGACAGCGCGCGGTTGGCGCTGGCCCCGTGCCAGTGGCGTTCGTCAGGGGGTGAAGCGGAGGACGCCGCCGGCGTCGACTTCCTCGACCGGCGCACCCTCGCGCTGGCCCAGCCGCGGCCGAATGTGACGATCAGCGCTTGGCCGAGCAAATGCGTGTGCGAGTTGGTGCGCGTGCCGGGCTCGAAGGTGACGTGTGTGTCGGCGACCTGCGACAGCGGCTCGGCGGCGAACAGCGCATCGATGCGGGCGGTGCCGGTGAACCAGTCAGCCGGACTCTTCGCGGAGGGATGAGTAGCGCCGCGGGTGATCTGCATGAACGCCCATCCGCAATGACCGGCAACGAACGCTTGTGCCGCGTGAAGGTGCACGCGCTCGACACCCGCGCGGCGCTCGCTTAGTCGGCGCGGTTGAGCGAAAGGCCGGGCGAAGGGGCGAAGGACATGGCGGATACGCTGAAGGTGGCGCTGGCGGGGCTGGGCACGGTGGGTGGCGGCGTGATCCGCCTGCTCGACGAGAACCGCGAGCTGATCGCGCGACGTGCGGGGCGGCCGATCGAGGTCGTCGCGGTGTCGGCACGCGACCGTAGCAAGGATCGTGGGCTGGACCTGTCGCGCTTAGCCTGGGTGGACGATACGACGCAATTGGCTAACACTGAGGCCGACGTGGTGGTTGAGCTGGTCGGCGGGGCGGATGGCCCTGCGTTGGCACTCGCGCGCGCGACGCTGGCGGCGGGGAAGGGCTTCGTCACCGCGAACAAGGCGATGCTGGCGCACCACGGGCTGGAGCTCGGCGCGGCGGCGGAGAAGGGCGGCGTCGCGCTCAAGTTCGAGGCGGCGGTTGCGGGCGGTATTCCGGTCATCAAGGGTCTGCGCGAGGGTGCGGCAGCGAACGCGATCGGGCGCGTGACCGGGATATTGAACGGCACGTGCAACTTCATCCTCAGCCGGATGGAAGCGGAAGGGCGCGACTTCGCCGACGTGCTCGCCGAGGCGCAGGCGCTAGGGTTCGCCGAGGCCGATCCGTCGTTCGACATCGACGGGGTGGACGCGGCGCACAAATTGTCGATCCTGGCGAGTATCGCGTTTGGCACGCGCCCGGCGTTCCCGGCCGTGGCGGTCAGCGGCATCCGCCACGTGCTCGCTGCCGACATCGCGGAGGCCGCCGCGCTCGGCTATCGCGTGCGGTTGGTTGGCGTGGCAGAAGCGGGGGAGCACGGGCTGTTCCAGCGTGTCCATGCGCATCTGGTGCCGGCCGATCACCCGCTGGCGCACGTGACGGGCGCGACCAACGCAGTGGTCGCGGAGGGCAATTACGTCGGCCGCCTGCTGTTCCAGGGCGCGGGTGCGGGCGAAGGACCGACCGCGAGCGCGGTGGTCGCCGACCTGATCGACATCGCGCGCGGCGAGTTCGGGCCCGCCTTCGCGATGCCGGTCGAGGCGCTGGTCGCGGCAGAGGCGGCGGACAGCGGTGAGCGGCGCGGGCGCGCTTATCTGCGCTTCACGGTCGCGGACCGCGTCGGCGTGCTGGCGGAGATCGCGGCGGCGATGCGCGATGCGGGCGTGTCGATCGAGAGTTTGATCCAGCGTGGCGCCAATCCGGGCGGCAGCGTGCTGGTCGCGATCGTGACGCATGAGGGGCCGGAGCGTTGCGTTGCGGCGGCGTTGGAGCGGTTGCGCGGATCGCAGAGTTTGGTCGGCGAGCCGTTGTGGATGCATATTCTGGGGTGAGGTGAGCGCTGGCGTCACATCGCCTAGTCTCTTTACGTCACCCCGGACTTGATCCGGGGTCCGGCTTGTTCAAGCGGCATAAGTAAGAAGCGGGATCCCGGATCAAGTCCGGGATGACGGGGCGGAGTTTCGTGTCGCACCGACCCACCCCCGACCCCTCCCTTTCAGGGAGGGGAGTAGAAAAGGTTACGTGTCGGACGCGAAAAGACCGCGGCGCGCCCCGGAGCCGCGGCCTTCCTGTCCTGATATGCTGTAACAGATTAGTAGAGCGTCAGGCGACCTCGGCCGTCAGCACCTCGTCGGGCTCGCGCAGCACGTAGCCGCGGCCCCAGACAGTCTCAATGTAATTTTCGCCGTCGCATGCCATGCTGAGCTTCTTGCGCAGCTTGCAGATAAACACGTCGATGATCTTGAGTTCGGGCTCGTCCATTCCGCCGTAGAGATGGTTGAGGAACATTTCCTTGGTCAGCGTCGTGCCCTTGCGAAGCGAGAGCAGCTCGAGCATCGCATATTCCTTGCCGGTCAGGTGGACGCGCGCGCCGTCGACCTCGACCGTCTTCGCGTCGAGATTGACCGCGAGCTTGCCGGTCTTGATCACCGATTGCGAATGGCCCTTGGAGCGGCGGACGACGGCGTGGATGCGCGCGATCAATTCCTCGCGGTGGAACGGCTTGGTAACGTAATCGTCGGCGCCGAAGCCGAACGAGCGGACCTTCGAGTCCATCTCGTTGACGCCCGACAGGATCAGCACCGGGGTCGACACGCGCGCGACGCGGAGCTTCTTGAGCACGTCATAGCCGTGCATGTCGGGCAGGTTGAGGTCGAGGAGGATGATGTCGTAATCGTACAGCTTGCCGAGGTCCAAGCCCTCCTCGCCCAGATCGGTCGAGTAAACGTTGAACCCCTCGGTCGAGAGCATCAGGTCGATCGCCTTGGCAGTGGTCGGCTCGTCTTCGATCAAGAGTACGCGCATCTGCTGTTCCCCGTGTTCCGAACCCGCGCCCTGTCCCTGTGGTCCCGCGAGTCTGGCCGATAAATTAACTATCCGCCTTCTGAACGCAAAAGGTTAATTCGGACTTAAGCGCGCTCGTTCATTCCTCTTTCCGGCCGTTAACGGGAAAGCGCGGCGTCCCCTTGGCGGTGAACAACCGTCGTTCGCGCGTCGTGGGGATGTTCTCGCCCAGCATTTCGCGCAGGTAGAGGCTGCGTGTCAGCGTAAAGGCGACGACCAGGATGCCACCGGAGAAGAACAGCCCGAACAGCCCGAACACCGCGCCCGTCCCGATGATCGCGAACAAGCTGAGCGCGGGCGGGATCGAGATCACGCGGCTGGTGACGAAGGGCGTGACGAAATTGGTCTGGATGACACGCACGATCGCGAACACCGCCAGCGCGCCGATCAACTGATCGGTCCCAGCGGTTGCAGCGAGGCCGAGCGCGGGGAGCATCGCAGCCAGCGGGCCGACATAGGGGATGAACTCGCTGATCCCGGTCAGCAAGCCGAGCAGTGCGGCGGAGGGCACGCCGACGAACCACAGGCCGATCCCAACCATCGCACCCATCGCGGTCATCTGAATCAATTGCGCGCGCAGCCACAGCAACAAGGTCGAGCCGACGTCGCCGAGCGCATCCTCGACCGCGGCGCGTTTGGTGGGGGGCACGAGCAGCAGCGCGCCGCGCTCGTACACCTTGGGGTCGACTGCGAAGAAGATCGCGCCGAACAGCACCAGCACCGCGTTCAGCAGCAACTCGCCCGCGCCGCGCGCGAGGCTGCCGATGTCCTGCGCGACGCGGCTGCCCGCGAAGGCGGCGCGGGCGGCATCGGCCACCTTCGCGCCGACCGGCGACTGCGACATATAGTTCTGCAGGTTCTGGAGCAGGCCGGGCAGCGACACGACGAGCGTATTGACTTGTTGCCGGAACTCGACCCCGAACAGCCAGCCGAGTGACCCCAGGAAGCCGAGCACCGAGGCGACGCCGAGCCCGAGCGCCAGTTTGTGGTGCACGCGCAGATTGCTCTCGTAGAGCTCGGCGATCGCGTGGATGACGATCGCGATCAGGATCGACCCGAAGGCGAGGATCAGCAGGTTGCGCGCGAGGTAGAGCGCGGCCAGCACCGCGACGATCGCGATCAGCCACAATACGCGCCGGATGAAGCGCGCGTCGTCGGCATCGGGGCTGAGCCGGTTCATGCGGCGCGGGCGAATCGTTGCATGCGCGACACAACGTATGTTCGCGCAAAAGGTGACGCGGGTTTGTTGTGGGGCGGTCGCGCGTGGGTGTGGAACCCGGCCTCGACCGTCACTCCGGACTTGATCCGGGATGACGGTGAGGGAGCTTGGCTAGGCTGATCCGGCCTAGATGTGAATCGGGCGGTCGTAGGCGGCGAGGACGCTCTCGTGCATCATCTCGCTGAGTGTCGGGTGCGCGAACACGGTTTCCTGTAACTCGGCCTCGGTCGTCTCGAGCTGGCGCGCGATGACGTAGCCCTGGATCAGCTCGGTAACTTCCGCGCCGACCATGTGCGCGCCGAGCAGCTCGCCGGTCTTGGCATCGAATACCGTCTTCACGAAACCGTCCGCCTCGCCGAGCGCAATCGCCTTGCCGTTGCCGATGAAGGGGAATTTGCCGACCTTCACCGCGCGGCCGCTTTCCTTGGCCTTCGCTTCGGTCAGGCCTACGCTCGCCACCTGCGGGCGCGAGTAGGTGCAGCCAGGGATGTTCCACGTCTCAAACGGGTGCGGCTTCTCGCCCGCGATCGCCTCGACGCAGACGATGCCCTCGTGGCTCGCCTTGTGCGCTAACCACGGCGCGCCGGTCACGTCGCCGATCGCGTACACGCCCTCGACGTTGGTGCGGCCGAAGCCGTCAACCTTGATCTGGCCGCGCTCAGTCGAGACGTCGAGCTCCTCGAGCCCGATGTTCTCGGTGTTGGGGACGATGCCGATCGCGACGATGACGTGGCTGTAATCCTCGGTCTTGGACTGACCGTCCTTGCCTTTGATCGTCGCCTTCACGCCTGCGGCCGAGGTGTCGATCTTTTCGACGCCCGCGCCCGTCACGATGCGGATGCCTTCCTTGGTCAGGCGCTTTTCCATGAAGGCGCTGACTTCCTCGTCCTCGACCGGAAGGATGCGCGGCAGCATCTCGACCACGGTCACCTCGGCGCCCATGTCGTTATAGAAGCTGGCGAACTCGATCCCGATCGCGCCCGAGCCGATGACGAGCAGCTTGGTCGGCATCACCTCGGGCACCATCGCGTGGCGGTAGGTCCAGATGCGCTTGCCGTCGGCCTTGGCGAACGGCAGGTCGCGCGCGCGCGCGCCGGTGGCGATCATGATGTGCCTCGCGGTCAACTCGGTCGTCTTGTCGCCCTGCGTGACCGTCAGCTTGCCCTTACCGGTCAGCTTGCCGACGCCTTCGTGGACGGCGATCTTGTGCTTCTTCATCAGGCCCTTGACGCCGGCGTTGAGCTGGCCCGCAACCTTGCGGCTGCGATCGACGATCTTGCCGAGATCGAAGCCGATGTTGTCGGCCTTCAACCCGTAATCGGCGGCGTGGGTCATGTAGTGATAGACTTCGGAGGTGCGCAGCAGCGCCTTGGTCGGGATGCAGCCCCAGTTGAGGCAGATGCCGCCCAGCCGCTCGCGCTCGACGATCGCGACCTTCATGCCCAACTGGCTCGCGCGGATCGCGGACACGTAGCCGCCCGGACCCGAGCCGAGCACGATGAGGTCGTATTGGTCAGCCATTTACGTCAACTCCCGGGCTTGCCGCCCTGTTCGCTCGCACCGCTCGTGCGAGCGATGCCGTTTGATCCGGTATAGGGTTTGCGCGGCCTGAGATCAGGCGTCGACCGGGCGCGGGCGGCGGTCGCGGTCGATCGCGACGAAGGTGAAATGCGCCTCGGTTACCTTGCGCGTCGTCTCGCGGTGGCGGTCGCGCGCGTGCGCCTCGACCGCGATCGTCATCGACGTGCGGCCGACCTTGACGATCTCGGCATAGACGCTGACCTCGTCGCCGACGCGAACGGGGGCGTGAAACTTCATCCCCTCCATCGCGATCGTGACCGCGCGGCCCTTGGCACGGCGTGCGGCGACGAGCCCGGCGGCTGAGTCCATCAGGCTCATCAGCCAGCCGCCGAAGATGTCGCCGTAAGCGTTGGTGTCCGCGGGCATGGCGGTGACGCGCATCGCGGGGTCGCGGAAGCTCGGCTCCGCCACGTTGATCTCGTCACTCACCGCGCACTCTCCACACTTCGCGCGCGCTCAGCACGCCCATCGCCAGCATCGTGGCCGCACCGACCAGCCAGATCGTCTCATACCCCTGCGGATAGCTCCACGCCGCGCCCCAGAAGACGAGCGCGGTGAAGCCCAGCCCGAGCAGCCCCCAGGCGACCTCGCGGATCACCGGATTGAGCTCGAGCGGGGTGACGTGTCGCCGCGTCATTCGCCCGCTCAGGCGAGCATGCCCAGCGGGTTCTCGACCAGGTTCTTGAACGCCTGCATCAGCTCGGCACCGTCCGCGCCGTCGATCGCGCGATGGTCGAAGCTGCCGGTCGCCGACATGATCGTGGCGACGCCGAGCGTGCCGTCCTCCATCACCCACGGCCGCTTCTCACCCGCGCCGACCGCGAGGATCATGCCCTGCGGCGGGTTGATGACCGCCTCGAACTGCTTGATGCCGAACATGCCCATGTTGCTGATCGACGCGGTGCCGCCGGTGAACTCTTCCGGCTTCAGCTTCTTGTCGCGCGCGCGGGCGGCGAGGTCCTTCATCCGGGTCGAGATTCTCGACAGGCTGGCGGTGTCCGCCTCGGTGATGACGGGGGTGATCAGCCCCTCGGGCGTCGACACCGCGACCGAGATGTCAGCGCGCTTGAAGGTGACGAGCTCGTTCGGCATGAACATCACGTTGCACTTGGGCACCTGGATCAGCGCGGCGGCGAGCGCCTTGATCATCAGGTCGTTGACCGACAGCTTGACGCCGCGTGCCGACAGGCTGGCGTTGAGGTCGCCGCGAAGTGCGAGCAGCTTGTCGAGGCGCACGTCGACCGTCAGGTAGATGTGCGGCACGGTCTGCTTCGACTCGGTCAGTCGGCGCGCGATCGTCTTGCGCATGTTGCTGAGCTTGGTCGTCTCGTGCGGGACGTCGGGGATCTGCGGCGCGGCGGCGGCCGCAGGTGCGGTGGGGGCGGGAGCGGCTGCGCTCGGCGCGGGGTGCGATGCCTCGGCCTTGGGCGCGATGGCGCCGCCGGGCTTCGGCTGCTCGACGTCGGCCTTGACGATGCGGCCGTTCGGGCCGCTGCCCTGGAGCTGCGACAGGTCGAGGCCCTTGTCGGCGGCGATGCGGCGCGCGAGCGGGCTCGCCTTCACGCGGTCGCCGTCGTGCTGCGCGGGAGCGGTGGCGGGCGATGCAGCCGCCTTGATCTCGTCACGCGCGACCTGATCGTCGGCCGGCTTGCCGTGGTCTTCGACGTCTTCGCCCGCAGGCTTGGCTTCGCTACCGGTCTTGTTCGGGTCTTCGGGCGAGGGGCGCGGTTCGCTCTCCTTCGCGGCAGGCTCGGGCGTGGTCTCGCCCGCTTCCTCGCCGTCGCCGTTCAGCAGCGCGATCACCGCGCCGACCTTCACGCCGTCGGTCCCCTCGGGCACGGTGATCTTGGCGATCGTGCCTTCGTCGACCGCCTCGAACTCCATCGTCGCCTTGTCGGTTTCGATCTCGGCCATGATGTCGCCGGACTTCACCGTGTCGCCTTCCTTCACCAGCCATTTGGCGAGCGTGCCTTCCTCCATCGTCGGGGAAAGGGCAGGCATCTTGATCTCGATCGGCATGGCAAACCTTTGCGCGAATGCTTTCCTGGGGATGCGCGCGTCTCTCGCCCCCAGACACCGTAGCGTCAAGCCCGCGGCTTGATGCAGGTCGCTTGGCCCGGCCGGCAAAGCCTAGTAGCTTGGTAGGTGAGAAAGGCTTCCTTCCATGCGCATCTACCTGACCGTGATCGACGATACGCCCGAGGCGGAGATCGCGCTGCGCTTCGCTGCCAGGCGCGCGGTGAAGACCGGCGGCGGCGTGGAGATACTCGCGCTGATCCCGCCGCAGGAGTTCATCGCGTTCGGCGGCGTGCAGGCGACGATCGAGGACGACCAGCGCCGCCACGCCGAGGGGCTGGTGCAGCGCGCGGCGGGCACGCTGCTGGAGGAATCGGGATTGCGCCCGTCGCTCACCGTGCGCAGCGGCGACGGCCCCAAGGTGATCCGCGAGCTGATCGCCGCCAACCCGCAGATCGCGGCGCTGGTGCTGGGCGCGGCGGCGAGCGGCGTGCCGGGCGAGCTGGTGGCGCATTTCGCGGCCGATGCGGGCAGCCTGACGGTGCCGCTGATGATCGTGCCCGGCGGGCTCGACCGCGAGGCGATCGACCGGCTGAGTTGAGCGCGGGGTTGAGCGGCGGATCGTTCGCGGCCACAGTCCTGCGCCATGAACCGATCGCTCCTGCTCGCGGCGTTGCCGCTCGTCCTCGCCCACCCTGCCAACGCGGCGCGGCGCACGCCAGCACCGGCAACCTCCACGCCGCGCGAGGCGCCGTCGCAGGAGCGGATGCGCGCAACCGTGGAGAAGCTCGTCTCGTTCGGCACGCGCCATTCGCTCTCGTCGGCGACCGACCCGGTGCGCGGGATCGGCGCGGCGCGGAGCTGGACCGCGGCGCAGTTCGCTGCGCTGTCGCAAGCGTGCGGCGGCTGCATCACGACCGAGCGACTGTCGCGCCGCTTCGTCGGGCCGCGCGCGCCCGACGGCGTGGTGATCGAGGACGTGCTGGGGATGCAGCCGGGTAGCGAGCCCGGCCGCTACGTGATCGTCGGCGCGCATATCGACAGCCGGGTCACCGACGTGATGAACGCGACCAGCGACGCGCCGGGGGCGAACGACGATGCGTCAGGCGTGGCGCTGGTGCTGGAAGCGGCGCGCATCCTGTCCAAGAGCAGGTTCAAGGCGACGATCGTCTACGCCGTCTTCTCGGGCGAGGAACAGGGATTGTGGGGCGCGACGCTGCTCGCCGATACCGCCCGGGCGCGCGGGTGGCAGGTCGACGCGATGCTCAACAACGACATCGTCGGCAATTCGATCGGGCAGGGCGGGGTGGTCGACGCCAATGGCGTACGCGTCTTCTCCGAAGGAATCCGGTCGAGCGAGTCGCTGGCGGAAGGGATCGAGCGGCGCGGGATCGGTGGTGAGGACGACGGGCCGAGCCGCGCGCTGGCAAAGGCGATCGACGGCGTGGCCGACGCGTTGCCGGGCAGGTTCGACGTGGTGCTCGATCGCCGGCCTGACCGGTTCGGCCGCGGGGGCGACCACGAGCCGTTCCTGAAATTGGGTTTTCCGGCGGTGCGCTTCTCGGTCGGGGCGGAAAATTGGGATCGCCAGCACCAGGACGTGCGCACCGAGAACGGGCGCGTCTTCGCCGACACGATCGAGGGCATGGACTTCGCCTATCTGGCCAAGGTGACCGCGATCAACGTCGCCACGATCGCGCGGATCGCAGGTGCACCGGCGGCGCCGGCGAGCGTGTCGGTCGCGGGTGCGCTGACGCGCGATACCATTGTCAAGTGGCCGGCGGTGCCGGGTGCGGCAGCGTACAAGGTGCGCTGGCGGTTGAACGACCGACAAGACTGGAGCGATGCGCAGGTGGTGACGGGGGCGACCACGACGCTGCTCAAGAACGTGCCGGTCGACGATCACTTCATCGGTGTCAGCGCGGTGGGTGCGGACGGTGCGGAGAGCCTAGTGACCTTCGCCGGGCGCGATCGCGGGTGAACCTGGGAGATCAGGCTGCCGCGTTTCGCGGGTTTGGTTGGGTTGGCGGCTCTGGACCTCACGGTGTGGAGCGGGCCGGATAGCTGAGGCGGGCGCGTGTACGATAGCATTCGGTGGTCTGTTGGTCCGGCACCGTAGTTGATCCGGTGTGCTGCAGCCATCTCGTTCGGCCCACGAAAGCAGCGGGATCCCGGATCAAGTCCGGGATGACGGGTAAGATGATGTTGCGCGCCGACCGCCAGCGTCGTTCGGTGCAGGGCCCCACAAATGACAACGCCGCCCGGCCGGTGATCGGCGGGGCGGCGTTGCGGTTGCGTCAGGCAGTGCGCGTCAGCAGTTGCACTTGCCCTTGTAGCGATAGCCTTTGGCGTGGCCGGAGGAGGCGTCCTCATACACTTCTTCCTCGACCACGCTCGATCCGGCGCCGCCCGAGACGGTGACGGTGGTGATCGTGGTGCCGGGATAATACCAGCCGTTGGCGTAATAGCCGGCCGATCCGGCGGTGCTCGACGTGGTCACGACGGCGCCGTTGCCCGCCACCACGGCGGAGCCGGGATAGGCGATGCGCGGGCCCGGTGCAGGAACGGGACCAGGGCCGTAGCCCTGCGGCGCGTAACCGGCACCGTCGGTGCTGTAGCGCGTGACGCCCGAGTAGGTGGTCCCGGCATAATCGCCGCCGTAGCGACCTTCCTGATAAGCGACCACGGGTGCGCCCTGGGCGGGGTAACCGCCTTGAGTTACGTAGCTGCCACCCTGCGCGGCGTAGCCGGCGCCGGGTGCCGCATAGGGTGCGCCGTAGCGCGGGCCGCCCGGCGGCGCGACCGGCACGCGGCCGGCGCGATCGTTGCGGTCGATCTCGCGTCCGACCAGCGCACCTGCACCCGCACCGATCGCGGTGCCGAGCAGGCGGTTGCCGCGCCCGGCGATGACGTTGCCGGCCACCCCGCCCGCAACGCCGCCGATCACCGCGCCACCCAGGCCACCGTCGCGGTCGCGCCTCGGACCGTCATAGCCGCGCCCGTCGACGTAGCCGTTGTCGTATTGACCGTCGGCGTAGCCGTTGTTGTACCGGCCATCGGCATAGCCGTTGCCGGCGTAACCGGCGGCATAATCGCCCTCGCGGTAGGTGTAGTCGACGCCCTGGCCGTCGAACTGATCCCAGCCGATCCCGCCGACGCTGTCGTACACCGACCCGCGACCGTCGACGAGCACCGCGTCGTCATAGTAGCGCGACCAGCTATAGCCCGCCGGCGGCGTGTAGAGGCCGTAGCCCGACCAGTCGTTGACGAAGAAGTTGGGCGACACCCAGTAGCTCGGCAGCACGTAACCGCGCACCGGACGACGATAAGCAGCGTAACCGCCCGGTGCGCGCATCCCGCCCCACCAGCGATTGTTGATGTGACCGCCCCAGCGCGGACGATTGACCGGGTGCGTACCATTCCAGCCACCCGGCCGCGGCGTGTTCCAGTGGCCGGCCGGGCGCGGCATATTCCAGCCACCGGGGCGCGGCACGTTCACGCCGCCTGGGTGAGGCATGTTCATGCCACCCGGACGCATCGGCCCCACGCCGCCGCGCGGGCCGGCCTGGGCGGGTACCGCGACGATGGCGGCGGTGGTGGCGGCGATCATCAGCAAGCGCATGGCCGTTCATTCCCTGTCAAGGTGATGCGCTGTCGAACGCGCTTCACGTTTACCGGTTGCTTACCAAGACGCAGATCGTCTCGCCACTGCAACGACCGTCCCGGATCGGGGCAGCCGAGCGCGGGGCATCAACCAGTTCTGTTAGGGAGTCTGGAAGGGCTCATGCTCTTGCCCCACGCTGTGTCCGAAAGAAGGAAGAAGCGGGATCCCGGCTCAAGGCCGGGATGACGGAGGGGAGGGTAGATTATCGGCGTAGTCGCGTGACGCGAGATCGAGGCTCGATCCAGCGTCATGCTGGGCGCAGCGTCAGACCGACGCGCCCGCGATGCGAGGGGCGAGCAGCGCCATCAGCCGTTCGCAGCCGGCGGCGTCCTCGGCATCGAAGCGGCCGGGCGCGGGGCTGTCGAGGTCGAGTACGCCGATCAGGCGACCATCGGCGACGATCGGCACGACCAGCTCCGACGCGCTGGCGACGTCGCAGGCGATGTGGCCGGGAAAGGCGTGGACGTCGTCGACCCACTGCGTCGTGCGCGTCGCCGCCGCGGTGCCGCACACGCCCTTGCCGAGCGCAATACGGATGCACGCCGCCTTGCCCTGAAACGGGCCGAGCACGAGTTCGTCGGCGAGCACGCGATAGAAGCCAGCCCAGTTGAGGTCAGGCAGATATTGCCAGACCAGCGCCGCGGCATTGGCCATGTTGGCGACCGCATCGGATTCGTTGGCGGTCAGTGCGTCGAGCGCGGCGTACAGGTCGTGGTACAACTCGGCCTTGGAGCCGGCGGCGATGTCGAAGGCGTACATGGGGACGACCTAGAACCGTGACGGCGTGGATGCCAGTGTCTGCTCGTATCCGAAGGGCGCTGGTGTTCGCGTGACATGGGTCGTAGCATCGAGGCATGATACCCCTCCGTTCTGCCCTGCCGATGCTCGCGCTTACGCTCGCGATAGCGCCGCCGTCCGGTGGAAGCGCGGCGGTCACGCTGCTGCCAGCGCAGATCGTGGCACAGGCCGATGCGCCCCTTGGCATCAAGAGCAGCCTTCGCGACCTGGGCCGTATCAATCCCGTCGATATCGCGGGCGTCGGCTCGAAGCAGGGGGCGGAGGTGGCGCAGACGCTCAGCCTGTTCGGCCGCGAAGATTTGATCGCCGCGCGAAGCAGCAACTATCGTGCGAATGGATGCGCCCCCTTGGCGGGGGCCGGCGATGTGCTGGACGAGATTGCGCGGCGTGCCAAGCAGACGTCGATCGTGATCGTCAACGAAAGTCACGAGCGTTCGGAACATCGCGGCTTCACGGCCGAAGTGGCCGAGCGGTTGCGGCCACTCGGCTACACGATCTTCGCCGCCGAAGCATTTTCCAACCCCGAGCCGGGCCAGCAGCGCTTTCTTCCGTCGTTCCTTACCCGACCGAAGCAGCCATATCTCGCATACGGCGACGGCCATTACATCGCGGAGGCAGGCTACGGACGCCTTGCACGCAGGGTGAAGGCGCTCGGTTACAGATTGGACCCTTACGAAATCACCTTCGATAAATTGCAGGCGAGCAGGGGCGGTGCCGACGAGCAGGTAGCGGTGCGTGAGGAAGAGGAAGCGCTGAACCTTCTCGCGATCATGAAGGCGCATCCGGGTGCCAAGATGCTGGTCCACGTCGGCTACTCGCACGCGATGGAGGTGCCGACCGAGCAAGGTGGGCGCCGGATGGCGATGCTGTTGAAGGCGAAGACCGGGGTCGATCCGCTGACGATCTCGCAGACGACGTGCCGCGGCGGGTCACCTGCGCGACGTCTCGCGGTCCTGCCGGCCGGCGAGCCTGCGGGCGCGTTCGACCTCGTCGTCGATCATCCAGCCGCGACCTTCGTGCGCGGGCGTCCGACCTGGCGGCAGCGCGCCGGCGACCGCATCGTCGAGATCCCGGCGTCGCTGCGTCCGACGTCGGGTTGGCGCGTGATCGAGGCGCGACCGGTGGGTGAGCCGACGACCTCGGTTCCGCTCGACCGTGTCGCGATCCGCGCCGGCGAGGATGTCGCGCTGATGCTGCCGACTGGTCGGTATGAACTGCGCGCGATCGCGGTGCCATACGTGAAGCCGGAGGCGTGAGGGTCAGTCCAGCCGGACCTTGCCGCGGCCGGCCTTGACCGCGCTGCGGCCTTTCTTCTCGTCGACGCGGCGGGCCTTGGCGGCGCGGGTCGGCTTCGTCTTCACGCGGCGGGCCTCGCGTTTCTCGGCCTCTGCCAGCAACTCGGCGAGGCGTGCGCGCGCGTCCTGTCGGTTGGCTTCCTGCGTGCGGTGGCGCCGCGCGACGAGGACCAGCGTGCCGGATGCGGTCAACCGGCTGCCGGCGAGGACGCGCAGGCGGCGGTAGGTCTCGGGCGAGAGGCCGAGGCGGAACACGTCGACGCGTAGCTGGCAGGCAGTGGCGACCTTGTTGACATTCTGTCCGCCAGGGCCTGTGGCGGCGAGGAAACGCTCGTCGAGCGCGTCCTCGGGTATCTCAACCATCGAAACCGAGCGAACGGAAACGCTCGGGCCAGGGTGCCTCGGCGACGATCGGTTCCTTGGTGCCGCGCGGCACGGTGAGCGCGGCGGCGTGCAGCATGGTGCCGCCGGCGTGCGCATTGCCGTAGGTCGGGTCGCCGGTGACAGGATGCCCTAGCCCCTCGAGCGCGTGGACGCGGATCTGGTGCGTGCGGCCGGTTTCGGGGCGGAACTCGACCAAGGCGCGGCCGTCGTGCGTGCCGAGCAGCGTCCAGGCGGTGCGCGCCGCCTTGCCGCGCGTGTCGCCGGTCATCCACCAACCGCGCTCGACGGTGGAATGTTTGACGAGCGGCAGGTCGATCATGCCGCTCTCACCCTCGGGCACACCGTCAAGGATTGCGACGTAGCGTTTCTGAACCGCGCCAGCCTCGAACGCCTGCTGGAACCGCGCGTGCGCCTTGGGGTTGCGAGACAGGAGCAGGCAGCCGCTGGTGTCGCGGTCGAGCCGGTGCACGGCTTGCGGCCAGCGCTGAAAGCCGAACGTAAGGGAGTTGAGGTGGTTTTCGAGAGAGATCGCGCCGTCGCGCGGGCGATCGACGGGGAGCCCGGCGGGCTTGTCGATCACCAGCGCTTCGCCGTCCAGAAACAATACGCGTTCGCCAAGCATGGTGTGCGCTGTGCCACCGGACTGGCGCGGCGGCTAGTGCTGTCGGTGTCGTCGATGCTGATCGCGGTACCGGCGGGCGCGCAGGTGTGTAGCGGAACGCCGCCGCCGATCGCCGCCGACGGGCGCGTGCTGGGGCATCTGCCGTACGGCGACGCGCCGCCGGACGAGCTTGTGGCGGTGCCGGCTGACGTGGCGGTGCGCGGCTGCGTGCTGAGGCGCGACGTGCTGCCCGATCTCCAGCGCCTGTTCGCGGCGGCGGCGGCGAGCCCGGAGGTCGGCGGGCGCGTGCTGGCGCTGTCGTGCCATCGGTCGTTGACGCGGCAGGGCGGGGTGTTCTGTCGCGAACCGGCGACGGACGCGGACACGCGCGCGGTATCAGTAGCACCGCCGGGGCACAGCGAGCACGCGACCGGTTACGCGCTCGACTTCGCGTTCCGGCCGCGGGTGAACGGTTGCCCCGATGCCGAGGCGTGCGTGGCGGCGACGCCCGCGTTCCGCTGGTTGCGCGCGAACGCGCCGCGCTACGGGTTCGAGATGTCGTTTCCGGTCAGCAACACGCAGCGGGTGAAATGGGAGCCGTGGCACTGGCGCTGGGTCGGCATGAGTGCATCCACGCCGGGTGCGGCGCGCGCGCGGCTGCTGTTCGCGACCGCGCGGCGGCGGTTCCCGGCCTCGCCGGGGGTCGACACGGCGATCGAGGTCGCGAACGTGCCGCCGCCGCCGGTGTATCTGTCGCTGCCGCCTTTTGCCGAGCCGAGGGGTAAGCGACGGCGGCGGCGGTGAGGACGGGCAGCACGCGAAGCCGGACCCCGCTTCCTTGCCTCTGCTGAGGAGACGCGAGACCCCGGATCAGGTCCGGGCGACCGGGGGGGGTAGGTACCGGTAAGGGCCGGGCGATCGTCTCGCCCGGCCGTGCACGTCACTTCAGCTTGGCGGCGAGTTCGGCGATGCGCTGGCCCTGATAGCGCGCGCCGGCGAGTTCCTGCTCGTGCGGCTGGCGGCTGCCGTCGCCGTCGGCGATCGTCGACGCGCCGTAAGGCGTGCCGCCGAGCACTTCGGTGACGCCCATCTGGCCCTTGAAGCCATAGTCGAGCCCGACGATCGTCATGCCGTGGTGAAGCAGGTTGGTCAGGATCGAGAACAAGGTCGTCTCCTGCCCGCCGTGCTGGCTGGCAGTCGAGGTGAATGCGCCGCCGACCTTGCCGACCAGCGCCCCGCGCATCCACAAGCCACCGGTCGTGTCCCAGAACGCCGCCATCTGGCTGGGCATCCGGCCGTAGCGGGTGGGGGCGCCGACGATGATCGCGTCGTAAGCGGCGAGCGCGTCGGGGCCCTCGATCTCGGGGTGCGCGGTGTCGGTCTTGAAATGCGCCGACTTCACGACCTCGGCCGGAGCAGTCTCCGCAACGCGGCGGATGTCGACCTCGGCACCACCGGCGCGCGCACCCTCGGCGACGGCATCGGCCATCTGCTCGACGTGGCCGTAGGAGGAGTAATAGAGAACGAGGACCTTGGTCATGGCGTTATCCTTGATGCAGGTTGGTTGAAACCATCCCGGCGACAATGCCGGGACAGCGGTTCGGTTCAGTGAGCGGCGCGATTAGAGCGAGTCGACCAGCACCAGCTCGGCGTCGGCGAGTGCGGTGATCGTCACCGTCTGCCCGCCGCTCAGCGCGATGCCGTCTCGCGCCTCGTAGCGCTCGCCGTCGATCTCGACCGCGCCGGTGGCGGGGACGAGGTAGGCATGGCGCCCGGCGCCGACTTCGTGGCTGATCCGCTCGCCGGCCTTCACGGTCGCGGCGAGCACGCGCGCCTCGGCACGGATCGGCAGTGCGTCGCCGTCGTCGGCGAAGCCGCTGGCGAGCGTCACGAACTTGCCCGAGCGCTCACCCTTGGGGAAGGGCTTGGCACCCCAGGACGGGCTGCCGCCAGTGCGGGTCGGCTCGATCCAAATCTGGAACAGCGTGGTGGGTTCAGCCTCGAGGTTGTATTCGGCGTGGCGGACGCCCGAGCCCGCGCTCATCACCTGCACGTCGCCCGCGGCGGTGCGGCCGGTGTTGCCCATCGAGTCCTTGTGCGTGATCGCGCCCGAGCGGACGTAGGTGATGATCTCCATGTCGCGGTGCGGGTGCGGGGGAAAGCCGCTGTTCGGGGCGATCGTATCGTCATTCCAGACGCGGATCGCGCCCCAGCTCATCCAATCGGGGTCGTAGTAATTGGCGAAGGAGAAATGGTGCCGCGCGTCGAGCCAGCCGTGGTCGGCGTGGCCGAGCGACGTGAAGGGACGGCGTTCGATAGAAGGGATATTGGCGGTACGGTTCGCGACTGCGGTGTCGGTCATGATAGCCTCCGTTGTTGCCGCAGAGATAAGCGGGCGCAGGGGGCGCGAAAACGGAAACGATTGAAACGCATCGTTTCACGAGCTAGCGAGGGAACATGCGACTACCCGATCTGGAAGCATGGGCGATCTTCGCCGCGGTGGCGGAGCACCGCTCGTTCAGCGGCGCGGCCGAGGCGATCGGGCTGAGCAAGGCGACGGTGTCGAAGGCGGTGTCGCGGCTTGAGGCGCATCTGGGTCAGTCCTTGTTCCATCGCACCTCGCGGCGGCTCGCCTTGACCGAGGTGGGCCGTCCGCTCGCCGAGCGCGCGGCGCGGATGGTGGCGGAGGCGCAGGGGGCGGAGGAGCTGGCGCGCGATGCGGCCTCCGCGCCGGTCGGGCGCGTGCGGATGGCGGCGCCGATGTCGTTCGGCATCTCCAACGTCGCGCCGCTGGTGGCCGAGTTCTTGGTGGCGCATCCGGGGATCGAGATCGAGCTGCACCTATCCGACGCGCGGGTCGACATCGTGGCGGAAGGTTTCGATGTCGCGCTCAGGATCGCGGACCTGCCCGATTCGTCGCTGCGCGCGCGGCGGCTGTGCACGGTGGCGGCGCATCTGGTCGCCGCGCCGGCTTACCTTGCCGAACATGGTACGCCGACGCACCCGGCGCAGCTCGGCGAGCATCGGCTGCTCGGTTACACCAACGTTAGCGGGCCGTGGCGCTTCCGCGGGCCGGGCGGGGCGGAAGTGTCGGTCAAGGCGGAGGGGCCGTTGTCGGCAAACTCTGGCGACGCGCTCGTGCCCGCGCTGGTTGCGGGCTTGGGGATCGCGCGGCTGCCGGCGTTCATCCTGGGCGACGCGCTGACATCGGGCAAGGTGGTGCCGATCCTGCCCGAGTGGATGCCCGCAGGGGTCGCGCTGCACCTGCTGACTCCGCCGAGCGCGCTCCGGCCGGCGCGGGTCGAGGCGCTGATCGCGTTCCTGGTCGAGCGGCTGCGGGACTAACCGCGGCGCGCGGCATAAGCGGCGACGGTGCGGAACAGCAGGTCGAGGTCGTCGCGCGACACGTCAAACGTTTCGCCTAGATCATCGAGTGCGCGGTCGATGTCCTCCGGGTGGGGTACGCCCAGCATCGGCGGTGCGTGGCCGGCGGCGGGAACGGGGCGGTGCGGGTAGCTGTGACCGGAGAAGCGGTGAAACAGCACGCCGGCGAGCACCAGCACGACCGCGTTTGCGGCGACCGGCACGAAGGCGAACGTCCAGCCCTGTGCCTGGACCGCGCTGCCGCCCAGCACCGCGAGCAGGGAGGCGGCGCCGCCCGGCGGGTGGAGCGAACGGGTGAGCGACATCAGCGCGATCGCCGCGCCGACCGCGACGCCGGCGGCGAGCGCGGGGTGCGGCACCACGCGCGCCACCGCGCTGCCGACCAGCGCGGACAGCAGGTTCCCGCCGATCACCGGCCACGGCTGCGCCAGTGGGCTCGCCGGCACCGCGAACACCAGCACCGCCGAGGCACCCATTGGCGCGACCAGCAGCAGCGCAGGTCCGGGCGGCAGCAAGGCGGTACACAACGCAGCCGTCAGCGCGATGCCGGCAAACGCGCCCAGCGCAGCGATCATGCGGTCGCGCAGGTTCGCGCCGGCGAGGATGGGGTGGAACAGGCTGATCATCGCGCGCGGCTATGCGGCGCGTGGGGTTCGGGTTCAATCGCCGCTGGTGTCGTTGGACGACGCGCGCCATGCTGCGGGCAGGGGAGGGACGTGCATGATGATCCTGGGGCTGTTGTGGCCGACGTTCGCGCTGGTGGCATTGGTGTTCGTTGTCTGGGGCACGCTGTTTGCGCAGCGCATGGCGCACATGCGGCGGCGCAAGCCGTCGCTCGACGATTTCGCCAGCGGCGAGGCGGCGCGACGGTACTTCCAGCCGGTCGAGATGCCGGCGAACAACCTCGCCAATCTGTTCGAGCTGCCGGTGCTGTATTTCGCGCTGGTGCCGTTGTTGATCGTGACCGGGCAGGCGCATCTGCCGCAGGTGGTACTCGCCTGGCTGTTCGTGTCTTTACGCGCGGCGCACAGTGACGTGCATATCGTGCTCAAGAAGGTGCCGTTGCGCTTCGTTCTTTATCTCGGGTCGTCGGCGGTGTTGATGGCGATGTGGATCGGCTTCTTCGTCGACGCAGTCGGCATGGCGGGGCCGTTGGCGCAACCCTGATCGCGCGCGCGGCGTTGGCGGGCGAACAAGGAGAATGCCCGATGGCCGACACGTCCGACGACCAGCAGAAGATCTACGCCGACTTCAACGATGCGGTGAACATGACCCCGGCCGAGCTGGAGACGTTCCTCGACAGCGACGACAGCAAGCGCGTCGGCTGGAAGGGCGAGGACGGCGACGGCAAGGGAGAGAGCGTCGGCCACAAATCGGGCAAGCGCATCGTCGAGATCAAGCGCACGAAGAAAGCCGATCTGAGCGACGACGATTACGCGCACATGAAGAAGGTCACCGGCTACGTCCACCGCCACCTGGCGCAGGGTGGCCCGGCGGAGGACAAGGAACATTCCGACTGGCGCTACTCGCTGATGAACTGGGGGCATGATCCCCAGAAGGACTGACATGGGCGTGGAGGCGGCGGCCGGGTGACGTGATCCGTTGATCGTGGTTAAAGGATCGCAGTCGTAACGATCCGGACCCCGCAATGCCTCGACGACCGACTTGCCACCGCCTGTTCTCGCTGCTGCCGCTGACCTTCGCGCTGGTCGCGGCGGCGCCGGCGGCACCACCGAATTATGGCGCGCGGCTGGAGCGGTTCGCCTACCCCTGGCCGGTCAAGATCATGCCACTGACGGTCGTCGGTGAGGTGGCGGAGATGGCCTATATGGACGTGGTGCCCGAGCGGCCGAACGGGCGCACGGTGGTGCTGCTGCACGGCAAGAACTTCTGCGGCGCGACGTGGGAGGCGACTGCACGGCCGCTGGTGGATGCCGGATACCGGGTGGTGATCCCCGACCAGCTCGGCTTCTGCAAATCGTCCAAGCCGCGCGCCGCACAATACAGTTTCGAAGGGCTGGCAAGCAACACCGACAAGCTGCTCAAATCGTTAGGGATCGCGCACGCAACGGTGGTCGGTCATTCGATGGGCGGGATGCTGGCGATGCGTTACGCGATCATGTTCCCGGCGGCGGTCGACCGGCTGGTGCTGGTCAACCCGTTGGGCCTGCGCGACCGGTCGGAGGATGGGCTGCCCTATACCGACGTGGATACGTTATGGGCGGGGGAGCGCCGCACGAGCGCGGCGTCGATCAAGGCGTATCAGCTCGACAATTACTATCACGGACAGCGGCGGCCGACCTATGATCGCTGGGTTGCGATGCAGGCGGGGATGTACGCGGGCGCCGGGCGTGATCAGGTGGCGCTCGCGCAGGCGAAGACGGCCGAGATGATCAAGACGCAGCCGGTCGCGCACGAACTCTACCGCATCAAGGCGCCGACCACGATCATCATCGGCACGCTCGACAAGACGGCGTTCGGGCGCGCGCAGATGCCGGCGTCATTGCGCGGGTTCCTGCAGGCGATCCCGCAGATCGCGCCGGAGGCGGCACGCAAGATCCCGCGCGCGAAGCTGGTGAAGATGGAGGGGCTGGGGCACTCGCCACAGGTCGAAGATGCGGGGCGGTTTAATCGTACGCTGATGGGCGTGCTGAACGAAGCGACGGGGAGCTGACGGTCGCGTAACGGTGAAGCGCGTACGGAGGGTAGCGGCCGGCGTCGTTGTCGTTCGCGGCCACCAGCGTAATAGTAGCACGTGATCTCGGCCAGTGCGCGGCCATCAGCGCCGATGCGGCGAACAACAGCCCGCACCACGGCGACCACGGTGCGGCGATCAGCGCGACGATGCCGGCGGCGCGAATGAGGTCGCGAGCGGAGGGGGCAGTCGAGAGGCTCCACGCGGTCGAGGTCGCGACTGCGCCGACCAGCAACACCAGCCACGGGCCAGTCAGCACCGGTGACCACGCCGCGAGTGCTCTCATGTCGATCCAGCCGATGCCGCACGCCAATCCGGTGAACAGCAACAGGATCGCGGCAGTACGCATACGCGTGCGCCAGAGCTGGGATGCGGCAAGCGGCAGCAACGTTAGCGCCACGGGCGTCACCGCGCACGCGATCGTCACGGCCAACCCGATCGCGAAAGCCCGACGCCGTGCCGCGGTTTGCCTGACCGTCAGCGCAATCGGGAGAGTGAGAAAGGCGCGCACCGCATCGTCGGTCGCACGACCCTGGTTGCCACCGGGTTAAGGATCGCAGGCGCGGCGCGGCATTGACGCTCGCGCCGCTCGCCCGTATAGGCGCGGCTGCTCGACCGGAGGCGACTCCGGCGAGCAAGCTTGAACATTGCTGGATGCTTGAAGGACCTCAGGGGCCGTGACCGGTCGCCTCTTGGTCCTTTTCGTATTCCACGTGCTGTTATGGCTCCAGCAAAGTAACCTATGGAAAGGTGAAGGCTTCAATGCCGACGATCAACCAGCTGGTCCGCAAGGGCCGCGAACCGCAGAAGGCCAAGTCGAAGGTCCCTGCGATGGAGCAGAACCCGCAGAAGCGTGGCGTTTGCACCCGTGTCTACACGACGACCCCGAAGAAGCCGAACTCGGCGCTGCGCAAGGTGGCCAAGGTCCGCCTGACCAACCAGCGCGAAGTCATCAGCTACATTCCGGGCGAAGGCCACAACCTGCAGGAGCACTCGGTGGTGCTGATCCGCGGCGGGCGTGTGCGCGATCTTCCCGGTGTGCGTTACCACGTGCTGCGCGGCGTGCTCGACACGCAGGGCGTCAAGGACCGCCGGCAGTCGCGGTCGAAGTACGGTGCGAAGCGGCCGAAGTAAGCCGCTTTCTCCGTTTCTTTTGTAGCTGTTGAAAGGTTCTCCTCATGGCGCGTCGTCGTCGTCCAGAAAAGCGTGAAATCCTGCCGGACCCCAAGTTCGGTGATGTCACCCTGTCCAAGTTCATGAATTCGGTGATGCTCGACGGCAAGAAGTCCGTCGCGGAAGGCATCGTCTACGGTGCGATGGAAACCGTTGAGACTCGCGCCAAGCGCGAGCCGCTCGGCGTGTTCCACGACGCGCTGACCAACATCGCGCCGGGCATCGAGGTCCGTTCGCGCCGCGTCGGCGGTGCGACCTACCAGGTGCCGGTTGAGGTGCGTCCCGAGCGCGCGCAGGCGCTGGCGATCCGCTGGCTGATCACCGCCGCACGTGCACGCAGCGAGAACACGATGGCCGCGCGGCTGTCGGGCGAGCTGCTCGACGCGTCGAACAACCGCGGCAACGCGGTGAAGAAGCGTGAAGACACGCACCGCATGGCGGAAGCGAACCGCGCGTTCAGCCACTACCGCTGGTAACGCCGGCGCTGGTAAGTGGTCGGACGCTGGCCGATTGGTTGGCGTCCGCGTTAACATATACTATATGGGAGCAGCGGGTTCGCCCGCACTCCCGATAGCCGTTTTCCTCCGCGACGGAGGTGTAGGGTCGAGCTTGGACAAGCTCGGCCCGAACGGCTAGGGGGCGACCTCGCAAACGTTGGCATCGCCGGGCTGATCCGGCACAGGAGTGAAGCATCATGGCCCGCAGCCATCCGCTCGAACTTTATCGTAACATCGGCATCATGGCCCACATCGATGCCGGCAAGACGACGACGACCGAGCGTATTCTTTATTACACCGGCAAGTCCTACAAGATCGGCGAGGTCCACGAGGGCACCGCGACGATGGACTGGATGGAGCAGGAGCAGGAGCGCGGCATCACGATCACGTCGGCCGCGACGACCTGCAAGTGGAAGGCCGAGGAAGGCAACGGCCCCGAGCATCTGATCAACATCATCGACACGCCGGGCCACGTCGATTTCACGATCGAAGTCGAGCGTTCGCTGCGCGTGCTCGACGGCGCGGTGGCGTGCTTCGACGGCGTTGCCGGCGTTGAGCCGCAGTCTGAGACGGTGTGGCGTCAGGCGGACAAGTACGGCGTGCCGCGCATGTGCTTCGTCAACAAGCTCGACCGTACCGGCGCCGATTTCTACTTCTGCGTGCAGTCGATCATCGATCGCCTGGGTGCGCGTCCCGCAGTGCTGTACCTGCCGATCGGCATCGAGGGTGGCTTCAAGGGCCTGGTCGACCTGGTCGAGAACCGCGCGATCATCTGGCTCGAAGAGTCGCTGGGCGCGAAGTTCGAATATCAGGCGATTCCCGACGACATGGTCGAGAAGGCCGAGAAGTATCGCAGCGAGTTGATCGAGCTTGCCGTTGAGCAGGACGACGACGCGATGGAAGCGTATCTGGAGGGCAACGAGCCCGACGCGAAGACGCTGAAGGCGCTGATCCGCAAGGGCACGCTGAATATGTCGTTCGTGCCGGTCGTGTGCGGCTCGGCGTTCAAGAACAAGGGCGTGCAGCCCCTGCTCGACGCGGTGGTCGACTTCCTGCCCAGCCCGCTCGACGTGCCCGCGATCAACGGCGTCAAGCTCGACGGCGTCACCGAAGATTCGCGTCCGTCGTCTGACGAGGCGCCGTTCTCGGCACTGGCGTTCAAGATCATGAACGACCCGTTCGTCGGCTCGCTCACTTTTGCCCGTATCTACTCGGGCGTCCTCACCAAGGGTGGTTACCTGAACTCGGTGAAGGACAAGAAGGAGAAGATCGGCCGTATGCTCCTGATGCACGCGAACTCGCGTGAGGACATCGATGAGGCACGCGCGGGCGACATCGTCGCGATCGCGGGCCTCAAGGAGACGACGACCGGCGATACTTTGTGCGATCCGGCACATCCGATCATCCTGGAGCGGATGGAATTCCCCGAGCCCGTGATCGAGCTGTCGGTGGAGCCGAAGACCAAGGCCGACCAGGAAAAGATGGGCATCGCGCTCAACCGCCTGGCTGCGGAGGATCCCTCGTTCCGCGTGTCGACCGATCACGAATCGGGCCAAACCATCATCAAGGGGATGGGCGAGCTCCACCTCGAGATCCTGGTCGATCGCATGAAGCGCGAGTTCAAGGTCGAGGCGAACGTCGGTGCGCCGCAGGTGGCGTATCGCGAGTACCTCAAGAAGCCGGTGGATATCGACTACACGCACAAGAAGCAGTCGGGCGGTACCGGCCAGTTCGGCCGCGTGAAGGTGAAGCTGACGCCGGGCGAGCGCGGCGAAGGCATCATCTTCAAGGACGAGATCAAGGGCGGTAACATTCCGAAGGAATATATCCCCGCGATCGAGAAGGGCTTCCGTGAGACGGCAGCCACGGGCTCGCTGGTCGGCTTCCCGATCATCGATTTCGAGATCCTGCTGTATGACGGCGCGTACCACGACGTCGACTCGTCGGCGCTGGCGTTCGAAATCTGTGCGCGCGGCGCGATGCGCGAAGCGGCACAGAAGTCGGGCATCACGCTGCTCGAGCCGGTGATGAAGGTCGAGGTCGTGACGCCCGAGGATTACCTCGGCGACGTGATCGGCGACATGAACAGCCGTCGTGGTCAGATCCAGGGCACCGACAGCCGCGGCAACGCGCAGACGGTCGAGGCGATGGTCCCGCTGGCCAACATGTTCGGCTACGTGAACTCGCTGCGCTCGTTCACGCAGGGTCGCGCGAGCTACTCGATGCAGTTCTCGCACTATGACGAAGTGCCGCAGAACGTGGCGGACGAGGTGAAGGCCAAGCTCGCCTAAGGTGCACGGGGGCAGGGCGACCTGCTCCCGAGAGACCGCAGGCCGGCCGACCTCGGGCCTGCCCGAGGATCGACGACGCGGAATTCACTTCCGCGTCGCCCCGTAACCGGGACGGTCCCGGCCAAGGGGTTTGCGCAACACGAATTCTGCCGCTATGGGGCCGCCTTCACGGCGGGTCCTGCGTGCGGCTCCAGTGACATCCAAGAAGGTAGGGAAACAATGGCTAAGGCTAAGTTTGAGCGGACCAAGCCGCACCTCAACATCGGCACCATCGGTCACGTCGACCACGGCAAGACCTCGCTGACGGCGGCGATCACCAAGGTGCTGGCAGAGAACGTTGCGGGTAACGCGGCGGTTGACTTCGCAAACATCGACAAGGCGCCGGAAGAGCGCGAGCGCGGCATCACGATCTCGACCGCACACGTCGAGTACGAGACGGCGAACCGCCACTACGCGCACGTCGACTGCCCGGGTCACGCCGATTACGTGAAGAACATGATCACCGGTGCCGCCCAGATGGACGGCGCGATCCTGGTCGTGTCGGCGACCGACGGTCCGATGCCGCAGACCCGCGAGCACATCCTGCTCGCCCGTCAGGTCGGCGTGCCGGCGATGGTCGTGTTCATGAACAAGGTCGATCTGGTCGACGACGAGGAAATCCTCGAGCTGGTCGAGCTGGAAATCCGCGAGCTGCTGAGCTCGTACGAGTTCCCGGGCGACGACATTCCGATCATCAAGGGCTCGGCCACTTGCGCGCTGTCGGGTTCGGACCAGAAGCTCGGCACCGACGCGGTGATGGAGCTGATGGCTCAGGTCGACGAGTACATCCCGCAGCCGGAGCGTCCGCTCGACAAGCCGTTCATGATGCCGATCGAGGACGTGTTCTCGATCTCGGGTCGCGGCACCGTCGTCACCGGCCGCGTCGAGACCGGCGTGGTGAAGGTCGGCGAGGAAGTCGAGATCGTCGGTATCCACCCGACCGTCCGCAAGACCACGGTCACGGGCGTCGAAATGTTCCGCAAGCTGCTCGACCAGGGTCAGGCCGGCGACAACGTCGGTGCGCTGATCCGCGGCGTGGCGCGTGACGAGGTGGAGCGCGGTCAGGTGCTGTGCAAGCCGGGCTCGATCAAGCCGCACACCGACTTCGCGTCGGAAGTGTACGTGCTGTCGAAGGACGAGGGTGGCCGTCACACGCCGTTCTTCGCCAACTATCGTCCGCAGTTCTACTTCCGCACGACCGACGTGACCGGCACCGTTGAGCTGCCCGAGGGCACCGAGATGGTGATGCCGGGCGACAACGTTGCCCTCGGCATCAAGCTGATCGCGCCGATCGCAATGGACGTCGGCCAGCGCTTCACCATCCGCGAGGGCGGTCGTACCGTCGGCGCAGGGGTTGTCAGCTCGATCGACAAGTAATATAGGCGCAAGCCATACGGAGATCGGTGGTTCGCCACCGGTCACCAGCAAGCGGCCCGCACCGGTTCACACCGGGGCGGGCCGTTCGCTTTTAAGTAGGGACACCCCCGCGCTGCGGCTCGCCGCCCGCGCTCGTGTGTCACGTCATTCGCGTTTTTAAACCAGCAAGAGCCGCTTCCGGCGGCCCGCTCTTTCGCATCGGTAGGGAACATGGACACCAACATCCGCATCCGCCTGAAGGCATTCGATCATCGCGTGCTCGACCAGGCGACCGGCGACATCGCCGACACCGCACGCCGCACCGGCGCGCTGATCCGTGGCCCGATCCCGCTTCCGACCCGCATCGAGAAGTTCACCGTCAACCGCGGCCCGCACGTTGACAAGAAGAGCCGCGAGCAGTTCGAGGTGCGCACCTACAAGCGCATGCTCGACATCGTGCAGCCGACCCCGCAGACGGTTGACGCGCTGATGAAGCTCGACCTCGCGGCCGGTGTTGACGTCGAGATCAAGCTGGCCTAATGCGCCGGCTCCCGCGGTTGACGCCAACTTGGTGAGTCCCGCGGGTTTGTCGTTTCCGCAGGTACGGGAACGACGGTGACGGCTCCGCCACGGCGGGGCTTGCCACAACAAAGAGATACCGCCGGCGGCAACGCCTCCGGGACAGCGTCTCCCGTCACGCTCCTGAAAAGGGGTGACCAGCCCGGGACGGGGGCACGCTTCGCTTATCCGGGTTGAACCGTCGTTCGTGCGAAAGTGCGAACGGCACAAGCACCTGCGGGATGGGCTCGTGGGTGCCTCTGTCAAGGAGCACAGATCATGCGCACTGGCGTGATCGCGAAGAAAATGGGCATGACGCGCCTGTTCCAGGATGATGGCCGGCACGTGCCCGTCACCGTTCTGCAACTCGAAGGCTTGCAGGTCATCGCCCGTCGCGAGATGGACCGTGACGGCTACACCGCCGTTCAGCTTGGCGCAGGCAGCGCCAAGGCCAAGAATGTTTCCAAGCCGCAGCGCGGCCACTTCGGCAAGGCCGAGGTTGAGCCGAAGGCAGTGGTGCACGAGTTCCGCGTGACCGAGGACAACCTCCTCGACGTCGGCGCCGAGCTCGCCGCCGATCACTACGTTGCCGGCCAGTACGTCGACATTCAGGGCCGTACGCAGGGCAAGGGTTTTGCCGGCGGTATGAAGCGCTGGAACTTCGGCGGTCTGCGCGCCACGCACGGCGTGTCGGTCAGCCACCGTTCGCTCGGTTCGACCGGTCAGCGCCAGGATCCGGGTCGCGTCTTCAAGAACAAGAAGATGGCCGGCCACATGGGCGACAAGAACCGCACGCAGCAGAACCTCGAGATCGTCGGCACCGACGTCGAGCGTGGCCTGATCTTCGTCAAGGGCTCGGTGCCCGGCTCGAAGGGCGGCTGGTTGTTCGTCAAGGACGCGGTCAAGCAGGATCGCCACGAGAGCGCGCCGTTCCCGGCCGGCCTGAAGCAGGCTGCCAACAACAACACCGCCGCGGACACGCCGGCCGAGATATCGGCCGACACGCAGGCGACCGACGGCCAGGAGGGCTGAACGTGAAGGTCAAGGTTTCCTCCTTTGCCGGCACCGATGCGAGCGAGATCGAGCTCAACGACGAGGTCTTCGGCCTCGATCCGCGTGCCGACATCCTGCACCGCGTCGTGACCTGGCAGCTCGAGAAGCGCCGTGCGACCGCACGCGGCACGCGTGAGCGCGCCGACGTTGCCCTCACCGGCAAGAAGTTCGGTCGCCAGAAGGGCGGCGGTACGGCACGTCACGGCGATCGCCGCGCGCCGGTGTTCATCGGCGGTGGTAAGGCGCACGGCGCCCGCGTCCGCGACTTCAATCCGGGGCTGAACAAGAAGGTTCGCGCGCTGGGTCTGAAGATGGCGCTGTCGAGCCACGCAAAGAACGGCTCGCTGATCGTCCTCGACGGCTTCTCGGTCGCCAAGACCGCAGAGCTGAAGGGTCACTTCGCGACGCTCAACGCCGGCAAGCGCACGCTGGTCATCGACGGTGACTCGGGCGAGGGCTTCCGCGCCGGTCGCAACCTCGTCGGCGTCGACCTGCTCCCCGCGGTGGGCGCGAACGTCTACGACATCATCAAGGCTGACACGCTGGTCCTGACCCGCGCGGCGGTCGAGAAGCTGGAGGCTCGCTTCAATGGCTAAGCAGGCAAAGGCGATCGACAACCGTCACTATGACGTGATTGTCGCGCCGCACATCACCGAGAAGGCAACCCTTCTCTCCGAGCAGAACGCAGTTGTGTTCAAGGTCGCGAACAAGGCAACCAAGCCGGAGATCAAGGCAGCGGTCGAGGCGCTGTTCGACGTGTCCGTGAAGAGCGTGAACACGATCGTGCAGAAGGGCAAGACCAAGCGCTGGAAGGGTGCACCCTATCAGCGTTCGGACATGAAGAAGGCGATCGTGACCCTTACCGAGGGTCAGTCGATCGACGTCACCGAGGGGGCCAAGTAAGATGGCACTCAAGCATTTCAATCCGACCTCGCCCGCGCAGCGCGGCCTGATCCTCGTCGACAAGTCGTCGCTGTGGAAGGGCAAGCCCGTCAAGGCGCTGACCGAGGGCAAGTCGAAGACCGGCGGCCGCAACAACAAGGGCCACGTGACCAGCCGCGGCATCGCGGGTGGCCACAAGCAGCGCTATCGCCACATCGACTTCAAGCGTCGCAAGTGGGACGCCGAGGGCACGGTCGAGCGGCTGGAATACGATCCCAACCGCACCGCGTTCATCGCGCTGGTGTCTTATGCGGACGGCGAGCAGGCCTACATCATTGCGCCGCAGCGTCTCGCGGTCGGTGACAAGGTGATCGCGGCAAAGAAGACCGACACCAAGCCCGGCAACGCGATGGAGATCGGTCAAGTCCCCGTCGGCACCATCGTCCACAACGTGGAGATGAAGCCGATGAAGGGTGGGCAGATCGCACGTTCGGCCGGCACCTACGTGCAGGTCGTGGGTCGTGACCGCGGCATGGTGATCGTTCGTCTGAACTCGGGCGAGCAACGCTACATTCGCGGCGAGTGCATGGCGACCGTCGGTGCGGTGTCCAACCCGGACAACCAGAACACCAACCTGGGCAAGGCCGGTCGTTCGCGCTGGATGGGCAAGCGCCCGCTGACGCGCGGTGTTGCGAAGAACCCGGTTGACCACCCGCACGGCGGTGGTGAAGGCCGGACCTCGGGCGGCCGTCATCCGGTCACGCCTTGGGGCAAGCCGACCAAGGGTGCGCGCACCCGCCACAACAAGTCTACGGACAAGATGATCATCCGTAGCCGTCACGCGAGGAAGAAGTAATGGCGCGCTCCGTCTGGAAGGGCCCGTTCGTCGAACTGAGCCTTCTCAAGAAGGCCGAAGCCGCGCAGGACGCGGGTGGCCGCGCACCGATCAAGACCTGGTCGCGTCGCTCCACCATCCTGCCGCAGTTCGTCGGTCTGACGTTCACCGTGTACAATGGCCGCAAATTCGTGCCCGTCTCGATCAACGAGGACATGGTCGGCATGAAGCTCGGCGAATTCGCGCCGACCCGTTATTTCCCGGGTCACGCGGCTGACAAGAAGGGCAAGCGCTGATGTCGAAGCCAGCATCCCCTCGCAAGGTCGGCGACAAGGAAGCCTTGTCCGTCGGCACGCAGATCCGCGGATCGGCGCAGAAGCTCAACCTGGTCGCGGGCCTGATCCGCGGCCGCAAGGTCGGTGACGCGCTGAACATCCTGCAGTTCTCGACCAAGGCGATGGCCGTGGACGCGCGCAAGGTGCTCGCATCCGCGATCGCCAACGCCGAGAACAACCACAACCTCGACGTTGACGCGCTCGTCGTCGCCGAGGCGTCGGTCGGCAAGTCGATCACCATGAAGCGGTTCGCCACGCGCGGCCGCGGCAAGTCCACCCGCATCCTGAAGCCGTTCTCGCGGTTGCGGATCGTCGTGCGCGAGC
Source organism: Sphingomonas hominis (assembly GCF_013328205.1). Classification (GTDB taxonomy): domain Bacteria; phylum Pseudomonadota; class Alphaproteobacteria; order Sphingomonadales; family Sphingomonadaceae; genus Sphingomonas; species Sphingomonas hominis. The sequence continues at coordinate 534,777 of NZ_JABULH010000002.1, forward strand.
AGGAAGAAGCCTAATGGGTCACAAGAGCAACCCCATCGGTCTGCGCCTGCAGATCAACCGCACCTGGGACAGCCGCTGGTTCGCGGAAGGTCAGGATTACGGTCGCCTGTTGCTGGAGGATCTGAAGATCCGCAGCTACATCATGAAGACGCTGCCGCAGGCGGCGATCTCCAAGGTGGTGATCGAGCGTCCGGCCAAGCTGTGCCGCATCTCCGTCTTCGCTGCACGCCCCGGCGTGATCATCGGCAAGAAGGGCACCGACATCGAGCGTCTGCGCAAGGTGATCGGTGGCATGACGGCATCCGACGTGTCGCTGAACATCGTCGAGATCCGTAAGCCCGAGGTCGACGCCAAGCTCGTCGCGCAGGGTATCGCCGATCAGCTCGAGCGTCGTATCGCCTTCCGTCGTGCGATGAAGCGCGCGGTGCAGTCGGCGATGCGCCTGGGTGCCGATGGCATCCGCGTTGCCTGCGGTGGCCGCCTGGGCGGCGCCGAGATCGCGCGTTCGGAGAGCTATCGTGAGGGCCGGGTGCCGCTGCACACGCTGCGCGCCAACCTCGACTATGCCGAAGCGCAGGCGCACACCGCTTACGGTGTGTGCGGCGTCAAGGTGTGGGTGTTCAAGGGCGAGATCCTCGGCCACGACCCGATGGCGCAGGACCGGCTGATGATGGAGGCCCAGACCTCCGGCGTGCGCCCCGCGCGCGACGATCGCCGCTAAGGCTTAGGACAGAACATGCTGCAACCAAAGCGCACCAAGTTCCGCAAGGCGTTCAAGGGCCGTATCCACGGCGACGCCAAGGGCGGCACGGCCCTCAACTTCGGCTCGTACGGGCTGAAGGCGATGGAGCCGGAACGCATCACCGCGCGTCAGATCGAGGCGGCTCGCCGCGCGATCACGCGTCACATCAAGCGCCAGGGCCGTCTCTGGATCCGCATCTTCCCGGACGTTCCCGTTTCGTCGAAGCCGGCCGAAGTCCGCATGGGCTCGGGCAAGGGTTCGCCGGAGTTCTGGGCCGCCCGCGTCAAGCCGGGCCGGATCCTGTTCGAACTCGACGGCGTCGAGGGCAAGATCGCCGCGGAGGCGTTCGAGCGCGCCGCGATGAAGCTGCCGATCAAGACCAAGGTGGTGGCGCGTCTGGGCGACACGTCGCACCTGGGAGGCGAGTAAGATGGCGAAGAACAAGAGCGATTTCGCTGGTCAGACCGATGACCAGCTCGGCGAGAACCTGGGCCTGCTGAAGCGCGAGCAGTTCAACCTGCGCTTTCAGGCGGCGACCAACCAGCTCGAGAAGCCGAGCCGCGTGCGCGAGGTCCGCAAGGACATCGCCCGCATCAAGACCCAGCAGGCGCAGCGCAACGCTGCCGCTGGCAAGTAAGAGGACGAGAGACATGCCGAAGCGCGTGCTGACCGGGGTGATCGTCTCGGACAAGGGCGAGAAGACGGTGGTCGTCAACGTGGAGCGCAAGGTCAAGCACCCGCTCTACGGCAAGATCATCCGCCGTTCGAAGAAGTACCACGCCCATGACGAGGCGAACGAGTACAAGCAGGGCGAGACCGTGCGCATCGAAGAGACTGCGCCGATGTCGAAGCTCAAGAACTGGAAGGTGGTCGAGCGGGTCAACACCCATGCGACGCCGGAACGGGTCGACGTCGACGCATAATGCGTCGGGCGTGAGAGCCCTTGGCTCGTTTCGTGCAGGGTCTGCTTCGTGCAGAGACCACATGAGCGAACGAAGGGGCGACGTAGCGATCGAGGCGTAGGTCCACCGCGGGCTTGCGTTTCGTCGCCGGGGCGGTTACCGGACCGCTCCCCCTGGTGCAGGCCCGTCCAGAACGGTCGCCCGCGCCGGGGGTCGTTATTTTGGGCGGGGTTGGGTCGGTATCCACCCCATTGGACAAGGAATTGGGTCAATGATCCAGATGCAGTCGAACCTCGACGTCGCTGACAACAGCGGCGCGAAGCGTGTGCAGTGCATCAAGGTGCTGGGCGGCTCCAAGCGTCGTACGGCCGGCGTGGGCGACATCATCGTCGTCTCCGTCAAGGAAGCACAGCCGCGCGGCCGCGTGAAGAAGGGCGACGTTCACCGCGCCGTGATCGTGCGTACCGCCAAGGACATTCGCCGCGCCGATGGCTCGGTGATCCGCTTCGACGGCAATGCCGCGGTGCTGGTCAACAAGAACGAGGAGCCGATCGGCACCCGTATCTTCGGGCCGGTCGTGCGCGAGCTGCGTGGCCGCGGCCACATGAAGGTCATCAGCCTGGCGCCGGAGGTGCTGTGATGAGCAACGTGAAGATGAAGATCAAGAAGGGTGATCAGGTCATCGTCCTGTCGGGCAAGGACAAGGGCAAGACCGGTACGGTCACGCTCGCCAGCCCGCGCGACCAGAAGGTCGTGGTCGGCGGCATCAACGTCGCGACCCGCCACCGCAAGCCGAGCCAGGCGCAGCCGCAGGGCGGCCTGGAGCGCATCGAAGCGCCGCTGCACGTCTCCAAGGTCGCGCACGTGACCGCCGACGGCAAGCCGACGCGCGTGCGTTACGAGATGCAGGACGGGAAGAAGGTCCGCGTCGCGGTCAAGACCGGGAGCAAGATCGATGGCTGATTACAAGCCCCGCATGAAGTCGATGTACGACGACTCGATCGCGAAGGCGATGACCGAGAAGTTCGGGTACAAGAACGTGCTCGAGGTTCCGCGGATCGAGAAGATCGTGCTCAACATGGGCGTCGGTGAGGCGACCCAGGACAAGAAGAAGGTCGAGCAGGCAGCGTCCGAGATGGAGCTGATCGCCGGCCAGAAGCCTGTCATCACCAAGGCGAAGAAGTCGATCGCGCAGTTCAAGCTGCGTGAAGGTATGCCGATCGGCGTCAAGGTGACGCTGCGTCGCGAGCGCATGTACGAGTTCCTCGACCGCTTCATCACGATCGCGCTTCCCCGCGTCCGCGACTTTCGCGGACTCAACCCGAAGAGCTTCGACGGCCGTGGCAACTATGCGTGCGGCATTAAGGAGCAGATTGTGTTCCCCGAGATCAACTATGACCGCATCGACAAGGTGCGCGGCATGGACGTGATCGTCACGACCAGCGCGAAGACCGACGACGAGGCGCGCGAGCTGCTCCGTTTGTTCGGCTTCCCGTTCCCGCAGGAAGATGACTCGGCCGAAGCGCCGCGTCAGGCTGCGTAACAAAGAGAGCTTAAGTCCATGGCGAAACTGAGTTCCGTGAACAAGAACGAGCGTCGCAAGAAGCTCGTCAAGCAATATGCCCCGAAGTTCGCGAAGCTGAAGGCGATCGCGAACGACGAGTCGCTCGATGAGACCGAGCGTCTCATCGCGCGTCTCAAGATGTCCGAGCTGCCGCGCAACGCGAACCCGACCCGCATCCGCAACCGTTGCGAGATCACCGGGCGCCCGCGCGCTTATTACCGCAAGTTCCGTCTCGCTCGCGTCATGCTGCGTGATCTGGCCAACAAGGGCCTGATCCCCGGCCTCACGAAGTCGAGCTGGTAAGGACACGACAGATGGCAGTGACCGATCCCCTGGGTGATTTGCTCACCCGCATCCGCAACGGCCAGCGCGCGCGCAAGGACAGCGTCCTGTCGCCCGCCAGCAAGCTGCGGATCCGCGTTCTCGATGTGCTCCAGCGCGAAGGCTACATCCGTGGCTACAGCGACGAAGAGATGGGCCCCGCCAAGGGCGTCCGCATCGAGCTCAAGTATTTCGAAGGCCAGCCCGCGATCAAGCACGTGGCGCGTGTCTCGAAGCCCGGCCGCCGCGTCTACTCGGGCAGCCAGGAGCTTCCCCGCGTGATGAACGGCCTGGGCATCACCATCGTCTCGACGCCGCGCGGCGTGCTCTCGGATGCCGAGGCACGCGAGCAGAACGTCGGTGGCGAAGTGCTGGCGGAGGTGTTCTGATGAGCCGCATCGGTAAAAAGGCAGTTCCGGTTCCTGCCGGCGTTTCCGCCGACATCGCCGGCCGCGTGCTGAGCGTGAAGGGTCCCAAGGGCACCCTCACCATGCCGCTCGCCGACGAGATCACCTATGACGTCCAGCAGGACGGCATCTCGGTGCAGCCGGCAAACGACACGAAGCGCGCGCGCGCGTTCTGGGGCATGCAGCGTACGCTGGTGCAGAACCTGGTGACGGGCGTGACGACGGGCTTTTCCAAGAAGCTGGTCATCACCGGCGTCGGCTACCGTGCTGCTGCACAGGGCCGCAACCTGAAGCTGCAGCTCGGCTACAGCCACGACGTCAACATCGACGTGCCCGAGGGCATCGAGGTGAAGACGCCGGACGCCACCACCGTCGAGATCAGCGGTGCGGACAAGCAGAAGGTGGGCCAGCTCGCCGCCGAGATCCGCCGCTGGCGCAAGCCGGAGCCGTACAAGGGCAAGGGCATCAAGTACGACGGCGAGTTCATCTTCCGTAAGGAAGGAAAGAAGAAGTGACCAAGGGCCTTTCGCTTTTCGAGAAGCGGCGTCGCCGCAACCGCACCGCGCTGCGCGCGCGCGCGGGTACGCGTCCGCGCCTGTCGGTTCACCGTTCGGGCAAGCACATCTACGCGCAGGTCATTGACGACGAGGCCGGCCGCACGGTGGCTTCGGCTTCGACGCTGGAGAAGGACGTGCGCGACACGTCGGGCGCCAACATCTCGGCCGCAACCGACGTCGGTCGTCGCGTAGCCGAGAAGGCCAAGGCGGCGGGCGTGACGCAGGTCGTGTTCGATCGTGGCGGCTTCCTTTTTCACGGCCGGGTGAAGGCGTTGGCGGAAGCCGCGCGTGAAGCCGGACTGGAGTTCTAAGAACATGGCAGACGAGAACCAGCAGGCGGGCGAGCCGATGGCGGCAACCGCGCCGCAGGACGCCGGCCAGAGCGCCGGCACCAACGCCGGTGGCCAGGCCAATGGCGGCCAGGGTGGCGGCAACCAGGGCGGCGGCTACGGCGGCGGTCAGGGTGGCGGCAACCGCGGCGGCCAGGGTGGCGGTCGTGGCGGTCCGGGTGGCAACCGCGGTCGCGGTGGTCCGGGCGGCAACAACCGTGGTGGTCGTGGCGGCCCCGGTGGTCGTCGTGACGACCGTCGTGGCGGGCAGGACGATGGTGGCGAGGAGTTGATCGAGAAGCTCGTCCACATCAACCGCGTGTCGAAGACGGTGAAGGGCGGCAAGCGCTTCGGCTTCGCAGCGCTCGTCGTCGTCGGCGACGGCAAGGGCCGCGTGGGCTTCGGTCACGGCAAGGCGCGCGAGGTGCCGGAGGCAATCTCGAAGGCGACGGCCGCGGCGAAGAAGAAGATGCTGCGCGTTCCGCTCAAGGAAGGCCGCACGCTGCACCATGACGGCAACGGTCACTTCGGCGCAGGCCGCGTGACGGTCCGCTCGGCACCGTCGGGCACCGGGATCATCGCGGGCGGCCCGATGCGCGCCATCTTCGAGAGCCTGGGCGTTCACGACGTCGTGACCAAGTCGGTCGGCACGTCCAACCCGTACAACATGATCCGCGCGACGTTCGAGGCACTGGGCGAGCAGACCTCGCCCAAGGCCGTCGCACAGCGCCGCGGCAAGAAGATCGCGGACCTGCTCGGTCGCGGCGCCGGCGCTGACGCGCAGACCGCCGAGGCCGAAGCCGCGGCGATCGTGGAGTAACCAGACATGGCGACCATCAAGATCAAGCAGACCGGCTCGCCGATCCGCCGCACCGGCGACCAGCGCGCGACGCTGATCGGCCTCGGCCTCAACAAGATGCACAAGGTCTCGGAGCTGCAGGACAGCCCCGAGGTCCGCGGGATGATCCGCAAGGTGCACCACATGGTCGAGGTGCAGGAGGGCTGAGCCTTCCTCACCTTTATCGGTGACAGAATAAGGGAAGGGGGCTAAGCGGCCCCCTTCCTTTTCCTTTAGCGCGACAAAAGCGAAAGCGAGTGCATTTCATGAAGCTCAACGAACTCCGCGACAACGAAGGTGCCCGCAAGTCCCGCATGCGCGTGGGCCGTGGCATCGGCTCGGGCAAGGGCAAGACCGCCGGCCGCGGCCAGAAGGGTCAGAAGAGCCGCGAAGGCGTCTCGATCGCCGGCTTCGAGGGCGGCCAAATGCCGCTCCACATGCGTCTGCCGAAGCGCGGCTTCAACAACATCTTCGCCAAGGATTATGCCGAGGTGAACCTGGGCGCGATCCAGAAGGCGATCGAGTCGGGCAAGCTGACCGCGACCGACATCGACCATGCGGCGCTGAAGGCGGCCGGCTTGGCGCGCGGTGGCAAGGACGGCGTGCGTCTGCTCGGCAAGGGCGAGTTGACCTCGGCGCTGAACTTCACCGTGGCAGGCGTCTCCGCCGGCGCGCGTGAAGCGGTCGAGAAGGCCGGTGGCTCGGTCAACGTGCCCGAGATCGTGCCGGCCGCGGAGAAGGCCAAGGCCAAGCACCGCACCGGCCGCGCCGCCCCGCGCGCGTGATTGTTGCGCCCCGGCCACGCTGCCGGGGCAGACAACACCGGCCGCTCGGGCTCTAGAATAGACACGGCACGTGATGTGCCTATATGAGCGGCGGGGTGGCATGGGCTTCCCCGCCGCTTTTGTTTGGATTCGCGCGCCGTCGAGTGCCGCGACATCCCGGTTCCAGGACATGCGACAACGATGGCATCCGTAGCCAACAATATGGCCTCCAGCGTCAGTCTGGCGAAGTTCGCGCAGGCGACCGACCTCAAGAAGCGGCTGTGGTTCACGATCGGCGCGCTGATCGTCTTCCGCCTACTCAGCTACGTGCCGTTGCCGGGCGTCGACGCGACCGCGCTCGGCCTGCTGGCGGACCAGACCAAGGGCGGCGTGCTCGACTTCTTCAACACCTTCTCGGGTGGTTCGCTCAGCCGGATGAGCCTGATCGCGCTGGGTGTGATGCCGTACATCACCGCCTCGATCGTGGTGCAGCTCGCGACCTCGCTGTCGCCGCAGCTCGCCGCGATCAAGAAGGAAGGCGAGAGCGGGCGCAAGAAGCTCAACCAGTACACCCGCTACGGCACTGTCGCACTGACCGCGGTACAGGGGTATTTCATCGCCGTCGGCCTTGAGACGCTCGGCGCGAACTCCGGCATCCAGGCGGTGGTCGAGCCTGGCATGCTGTTCCGCATCAACGCGGTCGTGTCGCTGATCGGCGGTACGATGTTCCTGATGTGGATCGGCGAGCAGATCACCAGCCGCGGCATCGGCAACGGCGTCTCGCTGATCATCATGGCGGGCATCGTCGCGCATCTGCCGACGACGATCGTCAACCTGTTGGAGGGTGGCCGTTCGGGTTCGATGAGCGCGTTCGTGCTGATCGCGATCATCGCGGTCGTTGTCGGCCTCGTGCTGCTGATCTGCTTCATGGAGCGCGCGCAGCGCCGCATCCTGATCCAATACCCGAAGCGCCAGACGCAGCGCGGTATGCAGGCGGATCGCAGCCACCTGCCGCTCAAGATCAACACCGCGGGCGTGATCCCGCCGATCTTCGCGTCGTCGCTGCTGCTGATGCCGCTGACGATCACGCAGTTCGCCGGCAACCGCGTGCAGGGTGACAGCTGGTGGGGCGACGTAATCATCAGCCTGAACCAGTACCTCCAGCACGGCGCGCCGCTGTACATGGCGCTGTATGCCGCGGGCATCATCTTCTTCTCGTTCTTCTACACCGCGGTGGTGTTCAATCCCGAGGAGACGGCCGAGAACCTCAAGCGCTACGGCGGGTTCATCCCCGGCATTCGCCCGGGCAAGAACACCGAGAACTATTTCGATTACGTGCTGACGCGCATCACCGTGATCGGTGCGGCCTATCTGACGTTCATCTGCGTGGTGCCGGAATATCTCGTCTCGGCGCTGTCGATCCCCTTCTACCTGGGCGGCACCAGCTTGCTCATCGTCGTCAATGTAACCATGGACACGGTGACGCAGATCCAGTCGCACCTGCTGGCGCACCAGTATGGCGACCTAATCAAGAAGTCGAAGCTGAAGGGGGCGCGTCGCCGCTGACACGCGGGGACGGGCAGGCGACAAACGGGGAGATCGCGCGCGTGAACATCATCCTGCTGGGGCCGCCGGGTGCGGGCAAGGGCACGCAGTCGGAGCGGCTGGTGGCCGAGCGCGGCATGGTGCAGCTCTCGACCGGCGACATGCTGCGCGCCGCAGTGAAGGCGGGTACGCCGGTCGGCGTCCAGGCGAAGGCGGTGATGGACGCGGGCGAGCTCGTCTCCGACGCGATCGTCTCCGCGCTGATCGGTGAGCGGATGGACGCGGGTACCGGTACGGGCGCGATCTTCGACGGTTATCCGCGCACTGCGGCGCAGGCCGACGCGCTCGACCTGCTGCTCGCCGAGCGCGACCAGACGCTCGATCACGTCATCGAGCTCGAGGTGGACGAGGATGCGCTGGTCGAGCGGATCGTCGGACGCTTCACCTGCGCCAATTGCGGCGCGGGCTATCACGACAGGTTCAAGACGCCCAAAGCAGCGGGTGTGTGCGACGTGTGCGGATCGACCGAGTTCAAGCGCCGCCCCGACGATAACGAACAGACCGTGCGCACGCGCATGGCCGAGTATCGCGCCAAGACCGCGCCGATCATCCCGATTTACGAGGCGCGCGGACTCGTCCGCCGGGTCGACGGCATGGCCGACATCGGGGTGGTGACCGCCTCGATCGAGGCGATCCTCAACGCGGGTTGAAACGCGCCGCGACGACGATCGCGGCGCTGCCCAGCAGGATCATCGACACGCAGCTGCCGAGCCCGAGCAGGCCGCCTGGCGAGACAACGACCTTGGCGCGTACTTCCACTGTGCCGATGCTGACCCTCATGATCGCGCGTTGCTGATCCATGGGCCTCTAACGCTCGCAACCAACCGCAGTGCCGGCCACGACATGACAAAGAGTTCATGCGCAGGTCACCGCCGCGACAGCCGATCGGCGGTAGAAACGCTGCATCAGATCGCCGATCGCGATGCCGGGCACCACCCCCGCCAGGTACTCCCGCGGCTCTGACTACCCGCCGCCCACACTCCCGGTGGCGTCGGGTTCGCCGGCGGGGACCTCGCGCTCCCGCCGGCGCTTTCTCTCACCCATCCTCGACAAGCAGACCCTCGCATGGCAGCGGGGCGCGCATGGATGCGCTAACCCTGTTCGGCTTCGCGGCGGTGCTGTTCATGCTCGTCTGCTACGTGCTGGAGGATCGCGCACCGTTCTGGACCTTGCTGTTCGCGCTCGGCTGCGTGGCGAGCGGGGTGTACGGTTTCCTGCAAGGCGCCTGGCCGTTCGCCATGGTGGAGATCATCTGGACATTTGTCGCGCTCCAGCGGTGGATGAAACTGAAGCGGCGGGCGGAACCAGGTGCTTGACTTCGCGTTTGCGCGCGCCTAGCTGATCCAGCTTCCGATACACCGGTCCCGGCGGCGCTTCGTTGCGTGCGCCGCGCTTGTGCGTCATGCGACGTATGATCAGGGAAGGGTGCGGCGGAAGCGCAATGCGACGAGATGGGGCGCGTGGCAGCCATGCCGCACCCCGTGGAGCACAGGAGAACGAATTTCATGGCACGTATCGCGGGTGTCAACATCCCGACCAACAAGCGCGTGATCATCGCGCTGACCTACATCCACGGCATCGGCCCGGCGCACGCCAAGACGATTACCGAGAAGCTGAACATCGCGCCCGAGCGCCGCGTTCAGGACCTGACCGATCAGGAAGTGCTGCAGATCCGCGAAGCGATCGACGCCGATTACACCGTCGAGGGTGATCTTCGTCGCGAGACCGCGATGAACATCAAGCGCCTGATGGACCTGGCCTGCTACCGTGGCCTGCGTCACCGCAAGGGCCTGCCGGTCCGCGGCCAGCGCACGCACACCAACGCGCGCACCCGCAAGGGCAAGGCAAAGCCGATCGCCGGCAAGAAGAAGTAAATCGTCCGGGGGACGATTTACTCCGCCGGAGGCAGCGATCCCGGCAGCGCAACCTTGGTCGCGCTCCGGTCGATCGGCACCAAGCCGGCGTCACTTGGAATATAGGTCAGGAACTACCACATGGCTCAGGCACCGCAGCGCATTCGTCGGCGCGAGCGCAAGAACATCACCGCGGGCGTCGCGCACGTGAACGCCAGCTTCAACAACACCATGATCACCATCACCGACGCGCAGGGCAATGCGATCAGTTGGTCCTCCGCCGGCATGATGGGCTTCAAAGGTTCGCGCAAGTCGACCCCGTATGCGGCGCAGGTCGCGGCGGAAGACGCGGGCAAGAAGGCCGCCGAGCACGGCGTCCGCACGCTCGAGGTCGAGGTGAAGGGTCCGGGTTCGGGCCGCGAGTCGGCGCTGCGTGCGCTGCAGGCGGTCGGTTTCCAGATCACGTCGATCCGCGACGTGACCTCGATCCCGCACAACGGCGTTCGCCCGTCCAAGCGTCGTCGCGTCTGATGCTCTCGCGCGGCTGCTGACGAGTGGCCGCGTTTCTTACCAGGCGGTGTCGCGTGCGCACGCGTTCCGCCCAACCCCAGGGGACGAGATCTTGTCTGTCAATGCAAAGAACTGGCAGGAACTGAAGAAGCCCAGCGGCCTCGAGAAGAAGAGCGGCGACGGGAAGCGCAAGGCGACGTTCATCGCCGAACCACTGGAGCGCGGCTTCGGCCTGACGCTCGGCAACGCGCTGCGGCGCGTGCTGCTGTCGAGCCTGCAGGGCGCGGCAGTGACCTCGATCAAGATCGAGAACGTGCTGCACGAGTTCAGCAGCCTGGCGGGCGTCCGCGAGGACGTGACCGACATCGTGTTGAACGTGAAGCAGATCGCGATCCGCATGCAGGGCGAGGGCCCGAAGCGGCTCCAGCTCTCCGCCACCGGTCCGGCCGAGGTGAAGGCGGGCGACATCGCGGTGTCGGGCGACATCGAGGTGATGAACCCCGAACTGGTGATCTGCCACCTCGACGAAGGCGCGACGCTCAACATGGAGCTGACCGCCGACACGGGTAAGGGCTACGTCGCCGCGACCGCCAACCGTCCGGCTGACGCGCCGATCGGTCTGATCCCGGTCGACGCGCTCTACTCGCCGGTGCGCCAGGTGTCGTACAAGGTTGACCCGACCCGCGTGGGTCAGGACCTCGATTATGACAAGCTGACGCTGACGATCGAGACCGACGGCACCGTCACGCCCGAGGACGCGGTCGGCTATGCCGGTCGTATCCTGCAGGACCAGCTCGCGCTGTTCGTCCACTTCGACGATTCGTCGGTCACGCGTTCGGCCCCGGTCGGCGTCGCGGCCCCGGTGTCGGGTACGACGGAAGTCGCGGGCGATACCGCGCAGATCAACCGTTACCTGCTCAAGAAGGTCGACGAGCTCGAACTGTCGGTGCGTTCGGCCAACTGCCTCAAGAACGACAATATCATCTATATCGGCGATCTGGTCGGCAAGACCGAAGCCGAGATGCTGCGCACGCCGAATTTCGGCCGCAAGTCGCTCAACGAGATCAAGGAAGTGCTCTCCAGCATGGGGCTGCGCCTCGGCATGGAGATCCCCGGCTGGCCGCCCGAGAACATCGAGGAAATGGCCAAGAAGCTCGAGCAGGAAATTATGGGCTAAGCCGCATCGGCGTAGCGATGCTACGCCGAAGACGGCTCCAGCCCGGCCGGCGGAACGGCCCAGCCGATCCGTTCGACGTAAAGACGCGGGACTTGCTCCCGCGTCCCGGCCGCCAAATAGGGCTCCCCGTTAGGAGCGACGGCAAACCGGGTGGCCTCACCGTCCCACCTGTCCCGGGGTTCCGTGAAACGGCCCCCTGACGAACGAGAAGGAAGACACCATGCGTCACCGTGTAGGCGGTCGTAAGCTCCAGCGTACCTCGGCTCACCGCCAGGCCCTGTTCCGCAACATGTCGGCTGCGCTGATCAAGCACGAGCAGATCACCACGACCGTCGCCAAGGCGAAGGAGCTTCGCCCGTACATCGAGAAGCTGGTGACGCTCGGCAAAAAGGGTGGTCTGTCGAACCGTCGTCTGGCGCACGCGCGGCTGCTCGACGACGCGCAGCTGGTCAAGCTGTTCGACGTGCTGGCGACCCGCTACGCGTCGCGCAACGGCGGCTACACCCGCGTGATTAAGGCGGGCATCCGCGCGTCGGACGCCTCGCCGATGGCGATCATCGAGTTCGTCGACCGTGACGTGTCGGCGAAGGGCCAGGACTCGGGTCCGGTGATGACCGACGAGGATTTTGACGGCGAGTGAGCGCACGTGAGTAGCGAACGCTACTCACGAGACGCACTCGCCCGGCCAGCGGTGCACCGCACCGGCTGACGACGCGACTTTGCCGCGGCGGGGCTGACAAGAAGGGGCCGCTCCAGCGATGGAGCGGCCCCTTCTCGTATGAATACAGGGGATAGCAGATGACGCTTCACACCTGGTGGCTGTTCGTCGTCGCGGTGTTCCTGCTATGCGGCACGCCCGGCCCCAACATGCTCCACATTCTGTCACGCAGCGTCGAGGTCGGCGTGCGTCGCACGACCTTCGCGATGGCGGGGTGTCTATCGGCGATGCTGATCGTGCTCGCCGCCGCTGCAACGGGGTTGACGACGTTGCTGCGCGCGATCCCCGGCGCGTTCGACGTGCTGCGCTACGCGGGCGTCGCGTATCTGATCTATCTGGGCATCAAGGCGTGGCGCAGCGACGAGGCGCCGGTCGATGTTGGCGCGGGCACAGTACCGAAGACCGTGTCGAAGCGCGCGCTGTTTCGCGGCGGCTTCGCGATCGGGATCAGCAATCCCAAGCTGATCTTGTTCGCCGCGGCGTTCCTGCCGCAGTTCGTCTTGGCGAAGGCACCGCAGGCGCCGCAGTTCGCGATCCTCGTCGTCACCTTCGTCGCGATGGAGTGCCTGTGGTACGCGGCTTACGCGCTCGGCGGGCGGTCATTGTCGCGCTACATGGCGCGCGCCAGTGTGCGACGCGTGTTCGACCGCGTGACGGGGGCAATCTTCGTCGCGTTCGGCGTCGCGCTGTTCACCGCGCGGCTGGCGTAGCGGCTGTCCTACACGCGCGATCGGCATTTAGGCTGCCCGCGTCTTTCTCATGTCAAACGTCCCGCTCGCGCGCGCACGCATAGGGGTGTGACCTTTGCGACCTTCCACGCACGCCGCACAGTCGCTACACGCGAGCGGATGGAGCATCCCGACAGTATCCTCATCGTCGATTTCGGCAGCCAGGTAACCCAGTTGATCGCGCGCCGCGTGCGCGAAGCGGGCGTCTACAGCGAGGTCGCGCCGTTCAACTCGGCTGCGGAGGCGTTCGAGCGGATGCAGCCCAAGGGGATCATCCTGTCGGGTGGTCCCGCATCGGTAACGCTGGAGCACAGCCCGCGCGCGCCGCAGCATCTGTTCGAGGCGGGGGTGCCGATCCTCGGCATCTGCTACGGCCAGCAATTGATGAGCACGCAGCTCGGCGGCAACGTCGTGATCTCGGGCGACGGGGGCGAGTTCGGTCACGCGATGCTCGACGTGAAGGCCGAGTGTGCGCTGTTCGACGGGCTGTGGGAAGTCGGCTCGCGCCATCAGGTGTGGATGAGCCACGGTGACAAGGTCGACGCGCTGCCGCCGGGCTTCACGCCGGTCGCGACCTCGGAAGGCGCGCCGTTCGCGATGGTCGCCGACGAGGAGCGCCGCTTCTACGGCGTGCAGTTCCACCCGGAGGTCGTCCACACGCCCGACGGCGCCAAGCTGATCGCCAATTTCGCGCGTCACGTCTGCGGCCTCGCCGGCGACTGGACGATGGCGGAGTTCCGCGAGACGAAGATCGCGGAGATTCGCGAACAGGTCGGCTCGGGCCGCGTCATCTGCGGGCTGTCGGGCGGCGTCGACTCGGCGGTGGCGGCGGTGCTGATCCACGAGGCGATCGGCGACCAGCTGACCTGCGTTTTCGTCGACCACGGACTAATGCGCTCGGGCGAGGCGGAGCAGGTCGTCTCGCTGTTCCGCGGCGCGTACAACATCCCGCTGGTCCACGTGAACGCCGAGCCGCTGTTCATGGGCGGGCTCGCTGGCGTCACCGACCCGGAAGCGAAGCGCAAGTTCATCGGCAAGACCTTCATCGAGGTGTTCGAGGACGAGGCGAAGAAGATCGGGGGCGCGGATTTTCTCGCCCAAGGCACGCTCTATCCCGACGTGATCGAGAGCGTCAGCTTCACCGGCGGCCCGTCGGTGACGATCAAGAGCCACCACAATGTCGGCGGCTTGCCCGAGCGCATGAACATGAAGCTGGTCGAGCCCTTGCGCGAATTGTTCAAGGACGAGGTCCGCGAGTTGGGGCGAGAGCTGGGACTGCCCGAGCATTTCGTCGGTCGCCATCCGTTCCCCGGGCCGGGCCTCGCGATCCGTATTCCCGGCGAGGTGACCAAGGAGCGCTGCGACATCCTGCGCAAGGCGGACGCGATCTACCTTGAGGAGATCCGCAATGCCGGGCTGTACGATGCCATCTGGCAGGCGTTCGCGGTGCTGTTGCCGGTGCGCTCGGTCGGGGTGATGGGCGATGGGCGAACGTACGATTCGGTGCTGGCGTTGCGCGCGGTCACCTCGACGGACGGCATGACCGCGCAGGCGTTCGAGTTTCCGGGCGGGTTCCTCGCGCGGGTGTCGACTCGGATCGTCAACGAGGTGCGCGGCGTCAATCGCGTGACCTACGACTACACCTCCAAGCCGCCGGGCACGATCGAATGGGAATGACGCGGATAAAGCAGGCAGCCTGGGGCTGCCTGTCCGTGTCATTCGGCCGCGCAAGCGGCCGTGAGCGAGTAGGTACAACGATGCCACGGAAAGCGGGCATCACTCGTCCAGGCCGTACTCGCAGCGAAATCGCATCCGTGATCGCGGCGCTGATGCTGCCGGCGCTCGCGTCCGCGACGACGCCGAACCCGCCTGCATGGACGCGTTCCATCCAGCCGTTCCATCTCGTCGGATCGATCTGGTACGTCGGCACCGAGGGTCTCGCCGCCTATCTGATCAAGACGCGCGACGGTGCGATCCTGCTCGACGCGACGATGGCCGAGAATGTGCCGGCGGTGCAGCGCAGCATCCGCGCGGTCGTTGTGCCGCTCGACCGGGTCAAGCTGCTGCTCGTCAGCCACGCGCATTTCGACCATGCCGCGGGCGATGCAGCCATGGTGCGTGCGACCGGTGCCAAGGTCGTGGCGGGCGCAGGTGACGTCGCCGCGCTGGAAAGCGGCACATCGCCGGGTGAGACGAGTTACGGCGTGATCCGCTTCCCGGCGGTCAAGGTGACGCGGGCGGTGCGCGACGGCGATCAAGTCATGCTCGGCGGCGTGACGTTGCGCGCGATCGCGACGCCAGGACACACGCCCGGTTGCACGAGCTGGACGACGCGCGTGGTCGAGCGCGGCCGTTCGCTTGCGGTGATCTTCCCGTGCAGCGTGTCCGTGGCGGGCAACCGCCTGATCGGCAATCGGCGCTATCCCGGCATCGTCGCCGACCTGCGTGACAGCATCGCGCGGCTCGCGCGTGAGCCCGCCGATGTGGTGCTGCCGTTCCATCCCGAACAGGCCGATGTGCGTGCCCGCGCGGCGGGACAGCGGCTGGTCGCGCCGACGCTGCTGCCGGCATTGATGCGCGACGCTGCGCAGGATTTCGAGCGCGAGTTGGCGCGACAGGCGAAGGAAGCATGGTGAGCCAGCCGATGACCCAACCGGTGACGATGTACGGCATCCCCAATTGCGACACGATCAAGAAGGCGCGCTCGTGGCTGTCCGATCACGGTGTCGACTACATCTTTCATGATTATCGTAACAACGGCATCGACCAGGCTTTGCTCGACGACTTGATCGAGCGGGCGGGATGGCCGGCGTTGCTCAATCGCGCCGGCACCACGTTTCGCAAGCTGCCCGAGGCGGACCGCGCCGACCTCGATCGTGAGCGCGCCGCCGCGTTGATGCTGGCGCAGCCGGGCATGATCAAGCGACCGGTGCTGCTGGCCGGCGAGCGGACCGAGATCGGGTTCAAGCCCGATCGTTACGCCGCGCTGTTCGGCTGAAGGCGTTCACCACCGGGGCGGCTTGGTTTGGGGGAGGGGAGATGAGTAACGCATCGAAGCGTCCGCCGGTTTGGTTTCGCGTCGTCTCGGTCGCGCTGCTGCTCTGGGCGCTGGCGGGCTGCTACGCCTGCGTGCAGCAGTTTCGCCTCGGCGCGGAGGCGATGGGTCCGGCGAGCGACGCTGACCGCGCGCTCTACGCGTCGCTGCCGATCTGGTACAATGCGGTCTATGCGGTGACGGTTGGCTGCGGGCTGCTCGGCGCAGGTGCGCTGCTCGCGCGATCGGTACTGTCAATTCCGCTGACGTTTCTGTCGCTGCTGGGTGTCGTGATCCAGTTCGGCTGGCTGTTCGCCGCCACCGACATCGTCGCGATCAAGGGCGGGTCGACCGCGCTCTTTCCGCTGGTGATCGCGGGCGTCGCGCTCTTGTCGGTCCTGCTCGCACGGCACGCCCGCGCGCGCGGCTGGATCGCGTGACGCGAGCCGCGTAAGAGGGGCCATGTCCACCACCTTCACCATCGACACCTCGACCAGCCGCCCGACGCCGGTGTCCGCGCCAATGAAGCGGCTGACCGTGCCGGCACTGCGCGCGCGCAAGGCGGCGATCGCGCAAGGGCAGGGCGAGCCGCTCGTCATGCTGACCGCGTATACGGTGCGAATGGCGCAGTTGCTCGATCCGCATTGCGACATGCTGCTGGTCGGCGACAGTCTGGGGCAGGTGATCTACGGTCTGCCCTCGACGGTGCCGGTGACGCTTCAGATGATGGCGGCGCACGGCGCGGCGGTGGTGCGCGGCAGCTATCACGCGGTGGTGGTGATCGACATGCCGTTCGGCAGTTACGAGGCGTCGCCGCAGCAGGCGTTCGAGAGCGCGGCGTATCTGATGAAGGAAACGGGCGCGGCGGCGGTGAAGCTGGAAGGCGGCGCGGCGATGGCGCTGACGGTCGCCTTTCTGTCGGAGCGCGGCATTCCCGTGGTCGGCCACGTCGGGCTAACGCCGCAGGCGGTCAATGCGCTCGGCGGCTACGGCGCGCGCGGGCGATCGGACGCCGAGGCGCAGAAGATCGTCTCCGATGCAGAGAGCATCGCTGCGGCGGGCGCGTTCGCGGTGGTGATCGAGGGTGTGGTGGAGCCGATCGCGCAGGCGATCACGCGGGCAATCGCGGTGCCGACGATCGGCATCGGCGCGTCGGCCGATTGCGACGGGCAGGTGCTGGTCGCCGAGGACATGCTGGGGCTGTTCGAGCGCACGCCACGCTTCGTGAAGCGCTACGGCGACATGGCGGGCTACGTGTCGGAACGAGTCGAAACCTATGCGGCCGAGGTGCGCGCGCGCACGTTCCCCACGGCCGAGCAGACCTACGCGCCCAAGGGCTGAGGCAGCGCCCCTTTTGTTTCGGGCGGTGAACGGCTAAGCCGCCGCCGACTTTCCTGCATGTGGAGCAAGACGTGGCCCTGACGCCGCAGAATAACGAGGCGTTCCTGCGCGAGGTGGACGAGGAGTACCGCCGCGAGCAGATGATCGGGCTGTGGCAGCGCTACGGCCGCTGGATCGTGGTTGCGGTGGTCGCGATCTTGGTCGCGTTCGCCGCCTATCTGTTCTGGCAACATCGCCAGCGCGTGGCGGCCGAGAAGGAAGGCGAGACGCTCCAGACCGCCTACGATTACCTCGGTGCTGCCGACTTCAACGGCGCGGCAAAGCCGCTGGCCGAGCTCGCGCAATCGAAGCGCGATGGCTACCGCACGCTGGCACTGTTCTCGCAGGCCGACGTGCTGCTCGCCAAGAACGATTTGAAGGGTGCCGCGGCCAAGTTCGCGAGCGTCGCCAACGACATCAGCATCGCGAAGCCGTTCCGCGACCTCGCGCTGATCCGCCAGACCGCGGCCGAGTATGACACGCTCAAGCCCGACGTGGTGATCCAGCGGATGACCCCGCTCGCCGTCGGCGGCAGCGCGTATCTGGGCAGCGCGGGCGAGATGATAGGTGCCGCCTATCTGGCGCAAGGCAAGCGCGATCTTGCCGGGCAGACCTTCGCGCGGATCGCGCGCGACAAGACGGTGCCCGCGTCACTGCGTCAACGTGCGGTTCAGATGGCGGGCGTATTGGGGATCGACGCATTGCCGCAGGATGTCGCGGCCAGCAGGGGCATGACGGAATGAAGGTTGGCAAGGCGGCGCGCGTTGCGCTGGGCCCCATCACGCTGAGCATCGCGCTGACGCTGGGCGGATGCGGCATCTTCAAGGGCGCGCCGAAGAAGACGCCGACGGTGGGAAACCGCGTCGCGATCCTTGCCTCCGAGAACCGCGCCGAGGTCGACCCTTCGCTCGCCAGCGTGCAGGTGCTGCTGCCGACGCCGGAGGCCAACGCCGATTGGTCGCAGTCGGGCGGCAGCGCGGACAAGTCGATGGGGCATCTGGCGCTCGCCGCATCGCCCACGCGTGCCTGGACCGCGCAGATCGACGGCGGCAGCAATCGCCAGCGGCTCGGCGCGGCACCGGTCGTGGCGGAGAACAAGCTGTTCGTGGTCGACGTGGTCGCGACCGTTCACGCCTTCGCCGCCGATACCGGCGCCAAGCTGTGGACGGCGAGCGTGTCCGAAGGGGACAACAACCAGTCGGCGCGCTTCGGCGGCGGCGTCAGCTACGATGACGGCAAGGTCTACGCGACCGACGGGCTGGGCGACGTGGTCGCGTTCAATGCCGCGGACGGCAAGCAATTGTGGCGCGCCAAACCCGGCGGGCCGCTTCGCGGCGCACCGACCATCGCCAACGGCCAGGTCTACGTGCTGAGCCAGGACAACCAGATTTTCGCGCTCGACCTCGCCGACGGCAAGGTGGTGTGGACGCAGAGCGCGAGCCTGGAGACGCAAGGCCTGTTCGGCGTCGCGGCTCCCGCGGCGAGCTCGGGCACGGTGGTCGCGGGTTTCTCGTCGGGCGAACTCAACGCCTATCGCTACGAGAACGGCCGCAACCTGTGGCAGGACGCCTTGTCGCGCACCGCAATCTCGACCTCGGTGTCGAGCCTGGCGGACATCAATGCCGACGCGGTGATCGAGGGCGGCCGCGTCTACGCGATCGGTGAGGGCGGACGGATGGTCGCGCTCGATCTGGGCACTGGGCAGCGGCTGTGGGAGCAGAATTTCGCCGGCATCTCGACCCCGTGGCTGGCGGGCGAGTGGTTGTTCGTCGTGACCGACGACTCGCGCGTCGTCAGCCTGTCGCGTGCCAACGGCAAGGTGCGCTGGATCGGGCAGTTGCGCGCGTACAAGAACGAAAAGAAGAAGCAGGACGCGTTCAACTGGTTCGGCCCGGTGCTGGCGGGTGAGCGGCTGTGGTTGACCAACTCGCGCGGCGAATTGGTCGCAGTGTCGCCAGCCGACGGCAGCGAGCAGAGCGTGATCGCAGCCGGCAACGCTTTCTCGCTGCCGCCGATCGTCGCCAACAACACGCTCTACGTGCTCGACAACAAGGGACAGCTCTCCGCCTATCGCTGAGCGCGGTGGTTGGATGCGAGGTGACGTGAACGGCATGATGCGCTAGGCACGCGCGCATCATGTCCCGTTTACCTGTGGTCGCGATCGTCGGCCGTCCCAACGTCGGCAAGTCGACGCTGTTCAACCGCCTTGTCGGCAAGAAGCTCGCGTTGGTCGATGATCGTCCCGGCGTCACGCGCGACCGGCGCGAGGGCGAGGCGCATCTGCTCGGCCTCGACTTCCGCATCATCGACACCGCGGGCTACGAGGACGAGGACCCGGACACGTTGCCCGGGCGGATGCGTCGCCAGACGCAGGCCGCGGTCGACAGCGCCGATGTCGCCTTGTTCCTGTTCGATTCGCGCGCGGGGGTCATTCCGCTCGACGAGGAAATCGCGCGCTGGTTGCGCACGTCGGACACGCCGATCATCCTCGTCGCGAACAAGGCCGAAGGACGTAGCGGCGAGCAGGGTATCCTCGAATCGCTCGCGCTCGGCTTCGGCGATCCGGTGCAGCTCTCCGCCGAACACGGCGAAGGTGTCGCCGACCTGTTCGAGGCGCTGTTGCCGCACCTCGAGCGCGAGGACGATCTGGTCGAGGACGAGGAAGACGACAGCCCCGACGCGCCGCTTAAGCTCGCGATCGTCGGGCGTCCGAACGCGGGCAAGTCGACGCTGGTGAACCGGATGCTCGGCGAGGACCGGATGATCACGGGGCCTGAGGCAGGGATCACGCGCGATTCGATCGCAATCGATTGGGAATGGCTCGGCAGTCCGACGGGGCCGCGCAAGGTGCGGCTGATCGACACGGCGGGCATGCGCAAGCGCGCCAAGGTGCAGGACAAGCTGGAAAAGCTCTCGGTCGCCGACGCGCTCCACGCGGTCGATTTCGCCGAGGTCGTGGTGCTGCTGCTCGACGCGACGCTTGGATTGGAATCGCAGGATTTGCGCATCGCGGACCGCGTGCTGGAGGAAGGCCGCGCGCTCGTCATCGCACTCAACAAATGGGACGTGTCGGAAGAACCGTCGAAGACGTTCAACGGCGTCAAGGCGGCGCTCGACGAAGGGCTGGCGCAAGTGAAGGGTGTGCCGCTGCTGACCGTGTCGGCGGCCACCGGCAAGGGCATCGACCAGTTGATCGCCGCCGCGTTCGAGACGCGCGACGCCTGGTCGCGCCGCGTCGGCACCGGCGAGCTCAACCGCTGGTTCGAGCGCGCGATCGAGGCCAATCCGCCGCCCGCGCCCGGCGGCAAGCGGATCAAGTTGCGCTACCTGACTCAGGCGAAGACGCGTCCGCCGGGCTTCGTGCTGTTCGGCACCCGCGTCGATCAGCTGCCGATGAGCTATCAGCGATATCTCATCAACGGCATCCGGCGCGAATTGGGGTTCGGTGCTGTCCCGGTGCGGTTGATGCTGCGCGCGCCCAAGAACCCGTTCGACAATTGATGCGATTGTAGAAAAGCGCGCGTCACTCCTTACCGCTCGTTTACCCCCGCACGGCTAAGGTCGATCCGACGACGGTTCGAGAGTGCGAGGAGACGACGGTGTCGTTTGACGGAGGAGTGCTGGTTGACCGTGCGGCGCTGGCGCGAACGCGTGCCGAGCTTGGCGCGGATTTCGCGCGCATTCTGGGCTATTTCCGCGAGGACGGGTTGAAGTCGCTCGACGCGATCGAGGC
Source organism: Sphingomonas hominis (assembly GCF_013328205.1). Classification (GTDB taxonomy): domain Bacteria; phylum Pseudomonadota; class Alphaproteobacteria; order Sphingomonadales; family Sphingomonadaceae; genus Sphingomonas; species Sphingomonas hominis. Next base: position 555,939 of record NZ_JABULH010000002.1, read on the forward strand.
GGCATCGCGCGATCAGGACGCAACCGCGCTGGTGCTGCCCGCGCACACGCTGAAGGGCGAGGCGAGCCAGTTCGGGGCAAGCCCGCTCGCCGCGCTGGCGGAGAAGCTGGAAACGCTCGCGCGCGAGTGCGTCGAATCGCATGCAAAGCCGACCGCCGGGGTGCCCGATGTGCTGGCGCTGCGGCCACTGTTCAACGCGACGCTCGCCTATCTCGAACGCGAGGCGCAGCCGCCTCTCGTGCGGCGTCCCGGCGGTTTCGGCCGCCGCATCGGCTAGGATCGGAGCGCGGCAGGCCGTCCATCTACCAAGCTGCGCCACAGCCATTCGAGCGGTCCGTAGCGGTAGCGCGCCAGCCAGGCGGGTGACCAGACCAGCATCAGCGCCCACACCGGCGGTACGAGCGCGTAGAGCCAGGCGCGTCCGATCGCGCCGAATTGTCCCAGCCCCCAGCCGGTGAATATCAGGTCCATCAGCAAGGTGGTGCCGAGATAGTTGCTGAATGCCATGCGCCCGGTAGCAGCGATCCGCGCAGCCAACCGCCCGCCCGGCTGGGTGAGCAGGATGATCACCGCGGCATAGCCGACATAGCCGATCATGCGCAGTGGCAGGCTGAGCACCAGTGACCCTGTATAGACCCAGCGCTGGTCGAAGCCGCTTGCCATCGTGTGCCAACCGATCGCGGCATAGCCGATCCACGACAGCGGCACGCAGGCGAGCGCCGTGCGCTGGTAGGCGGCACGTGACCAGCGCCCCGTCACGAAGCCCGAGCGCAGCCCCGCCATGCCCAGCAGCATCGCGCCCAGCGTGTCGGGTGCGACGATCGGCAACAAGGTGAGGGGACTGGTCGCGTGCTGCCAACGCCATGCCGCCGCCTCACCGAAGCTGCCGCGCATCGCCGCGATTTCACGAAGCAGCTCGCCGCGCGGCGGTACGCCGAACGCGGAGGCGAAGCCGTTCCACACCGCCACGTCGGCGGGTGTCGTGCGATCGGCCGCGGCGAACAGCGCAGCGGCGCTCGCGGTGTTCAGCACCATTGATACCAGCAGCATCAGCAGCGCGAATGCGAGCAACGTCCGCGCGCGTGCCTGGTGGAAGAACAAGGCGATCACGCCGCACAGCGCATAGTGCGTCAGGATGTCGCCCCACCAGAACAGGTAGAGGTGGACGTAGCCGATCGCGAACAGCCAGAACATGCGCCTGAGATGCAGTGCCACGCCGTTCTCGCCGCGCGCGTCGGCGCGATCGATCACCAGCAGCATCGAGGCGCCGAACAGCGCGGAGAACAGTCCGCGCATCCGGCCTTCGACGAAGACGAAGTTAAGCAGCCACGCTGTCTTTGCCGCTACACCGGCCCCGCCCCAAGCAAGCGGCGAGAAATAGGCTGCGCCCGGCAGTCCGAACGCGACGATGTTGGCGAGCAGGATGCCCATCACCGCAACGCCACGCACGACGTCGAGCGAGGGGTGACGCGCATCCAGCGTCACCCGCTCGCCAATCTCATCCGGCGCGATCAGAGTGCGGGCTCGGTCGCCATCAGCGTGGGAAAGAAGCCCTCGTGCGCGCTGCGCAGGTCGGCGAGCGACACGGCATAGTCGCCGTCACGCAGCTCGAAGATCACGCGCGTGCCGATCGCACGGCCGAGCGGCTCGGCATCGATCCCGGCGTCGAGCGCGGATTGCAGGAAGTCGAGCAAAGCATGGTCGTGGACGGTCGCGACATAGACGCCCTGATCCTCGGCGAACAGCGAGGCGGCGGTATCGAACGGCAGGGCGCGATCGATCATCGCGCCGATGTTGCCCGCGAGCGCCATCTCCGCGATCGTGACCGCGAGGCCACCGTCGGACACGTCGTGCACCGCGGAGAGCTGCCCTGCGTCGATCGCGCGGCGGACGAAGTCGCCGGTGCGGCGCTCCGCATCAAGGTCGACGCGTGGCGGCGGACCTTCCTCGCGCGCGTGCAGTTCGCGCAGCCACAGCGACTGGCCGAGGTCACCGCGGCGGCGGCCGATGACGATGATGATGTCGCCGGCCTGTTTGAACGCGATCGTCGCGCTCTTGTCCCATGCCTTCAGCAAGCCGACGCCGCCGATCGCGGGGGTTGGCAGGATCGCCGAGCCGCCGCCGGTCGCCTTCGATTCGTTGTACAGGCTGACGTTGCCCGATACGATCGGGAAATCGAGCGCGCGGCACGCCTCGCTCATCCCCTCCAGGCAGCCGACGATCTGGCCCATGATCTCGGGGCGCTGCGGGTTGGCGAAGTTGAGGCAGTTGGTGACCGCGAGCGGGGTCGCGCCGACGGCGGTCAGGTTGCGCCATGCCTCCGCGATCGCCTGCTTCCCGCCCTCGACCGGGTCGGCGTAGCAGTAGCGCGGGGTGCAATCGGTGGTCATCGCCAGCGCCTTGTCCGTCCCGTGGACGCGCACCACGGCGGCGTCGCCGCCCGGGCGCTGCACCGTGTCGGCGCCGACCATGTGGTCGTATTGCTCCCAGATCCAGCGTCGGCTGGCGATATCCGGCGAGGCCATCAGCGCGAGCAGGTCGGCGGCGGGATCGCGGCACTCGGGCACATCGACCAGCGCCTTGGCCGGCGGAGTCGCGACGTGCGGGCGATCGTAGAGCGGCGCGTCGTCGGCAAGCGGACCGAGCGGGATGTCGCACACCGTTTCGCCCTGCCATTTCAGCACCATGCGTCCGGTATCGGTCACGTGGCCGATCACTGCGAAGTCGAGTTCCCACTTATCGAAAATGGCTTGCGCGAACGCCTCCCGGCCGGGTTTCAGCACCATGAGCATGCGCTCTTGGCTTTCCGACAGCATCATCTCGTACGGCGTCATGCCGGTTTCGCGCTGCGGTACGTCGTCCATGATCAGCTCGATGCCGACGCCACCCTTGGACGCCATCTCGACCGACGATGAGGTGAGGCCGGCCGCGCCCATATCCTGAATCGCGATGATCGCGTCCGACGCCATCAATTCGAGGCAGGCCTCGATCAACAGCTTCTCGGTAAAGGGATCGCCGACCTGGACGGTCGGGCGCTTGGCATCGGCATCCTCGCCGAAGTCGGCCGAGGCCATCGTCGCGCCGTGGATGCCGTCGCGCCCGGTCTTGGAGCCGACGTAGACGATCGGATTGCCGACGCCGCTGGCGGCCGAATAGAAAATCTTGTCGGTATCCGCGACGCCCACGGTCATCGCGTTGACCAGGATGTTGCCGTCATAGGCCGGGTGGAAGTTCACCTCGCCACCCACAGTCGGCACCCCGACGCAATTGCCGTAGCCGCCGATGCCGTGGACGACACCCGAGATCAGGTGGCGCATCTTGGGGTGATCTGGCCGGCCGAAACGCAGCGCGTTCAGGTTCGCGATCGGGCGCGCGCCCATCGTGAACACGTCGCGCAGGATGCCGCCCACCCCGGTCGCCGCACCCTGATAGGGCTCGATGTAGGACGGGTGGTTGTGCGACTCCATCTTGAAGATCGCGGCCTGACCGTCGCCGATGTCGATCACGCCGGCATTCTCGCCCGGACCGCAAATGACCCAGGGGGCTTCGGTCGGTAGTTTTTTCAGGTGGATGCGGCTCGACTTGTACGAGCAATGCTCGCTCCACATCACCGAGAAGATGCCGAGTTCGACCAAGTTCGGCTCGCGGCCGAGTGCGTTGAGTACGCGGTCGTACTCCTCGGGCGAGAGGCCGTGTTCGGCGACGAGTTCGGGGGTGATGGTCGAAGCTTTGCTGTCGGTCATGTGCGCGCGCATAGCGGGGGTGGCGCGTCGATGCCAGCGCGGCCGATCACGTCGGCGCGCTGACTTGGCCGAGGGGCCCGCTCCATGAACGGACCTGCGGAGCCGATGGCGGATAATTCGCCGACGAATATGTCGACGCGTTGGTCGATCAGCAGCGAGCGCGGCGATGGCCTAGGATCGATCAGCGGCGACGGTGGCGCCGCAACCGGCGCAGCAGGCCCCGCTTCTCGAACGCCTCGAACATCTCGGCCGGGCCTTCGGGATCGAGCACCTCATTCTCAGCGAGCCATGCCTCGACCGCGTTGAGTTCGGGCACTTCATAGGGGATCAGGGTCTTGCCGCGCCCACGCAACCGTTCGATCGTCGCGATCAGCCCGTCGCGCGCCAGCCCATCGCTGACCTGCGCCGGCTCGACCGCGAGATGTTCGGCGATCAGGTCGTCGCGGATCGTGGCGATGCTGGAGCCATCGTCGGCGATCGTCACATCGCACTCGGTGTCGAGCCGCAGCGAACGGTTGTTGAAGTTCGACGAGCCGATGCGGATCACGTCGTCGTCGACCACCATCACCTTGGCGTGGCAGTAGATGCCGGTGCCGTCGGTCGTGACCGGATGGTACATACGGAACCGCTTGGCGTGGTCGCGGCGCTGCAATTCGGCGACGAGCCGCGCGCGTGCGGTGTCCATCGCGATCGGTTCCAGCCAGCCTTGCGCCGTTGTCGGGTTGATGACGACGATTTCGGGCGGGTCGGGTTCGACCAGCCGCTTGGCGATCGCCTCGGCGATGCGGCGCGAGGCGAAATATTGGCTCTCGGCGTAGATGCGGCGCTTCGCGCGCGCGATCAGTGCGAGGTAGAGTTCCTCGATCTCAAGCAGCTCTTCCTGACCCTCGTGCTTGGGCTGCGAGCGCGAGATCGCGACGTCGACGTCGGTGAAGGCGACCGGCAGGCTGGCGGGCCAGCACTCGCCGGTGTGCGAAGGTGCGGCGATCTCCGCGCCGCCCGCGATCTTCCAGCGGGCGCGACACAAGTCGCCCAGCGCGCGCGCGACCGGGCCTTGCAGTGCGGTGGTCACGTCGTGCCACGGCTTGTACGAGAAACCGTTGGGCGAGCGGCGGCGCTCGTCGTCGGCAACGTGGTCGCGCGTGTCCCAGCGCTCGTCGGTCATGTCGATCCCGCCGCAGAACGCCATGCAATCGTCGATCACGACGACTTTCTGGTGCTGCGACGCGGCGGTCGGGTGGTGGCCGTCGAGTTTCAGGTTGATGCGCTTCTCACGGAAACGCCAGCGCGTCAGCATCCACAAGGTGCGTCCACGGAACAGCGTCTTGATCGCGCCCTTGTCCCAGCGCAGGATATAGACCTGGAGCGTCGGGGTGCGCTTCACCAGCCAGTCGATGAAGTCGCCGACCGTGGTGGGCGCCTCGGGATGGTCGTCCTCGTAGGCGAGCGTGATGCGGGCGTCGAAATCCCAGCCGACCAGCATGATCTGCTGCTTGGCGTTCAGCATCGCCTCGCGCGCGACGCGGAAATAGGCGTCGGCGTCGATGATCACCGCCGCCTTGGTTGCGCGTTCGACGCGCCAGCGGGTCTTCTCAGGCAGGGTCACAGGACGTCCTTGATCGCGGAAGGCGGACGGCAGAGGCGTACGCCCTTGTCGGTCCCGACTAGCGGGCGCTCGATCGTGCTCGGGTCAAGAACCATCAGATCGAGTGCGGCGGCGTCGTTAGCGACCTTGGGCGCATCCTTGCGCAGGCCGTCACGCGGGCTCACCCCGGCGCGCGCGTACAATCGCGCGAGTTCGTTCCGCGTCGGCGGATGCTCGAGATAATCGATCACGCTCACTTCGGCCCCGGTCTCGTGTAGGATCGCGAGCGCCTCGCGCGACTTGGAACAGCGCGGGTTGTGGAGGATCGTCGCCTTCATCGCGGGGTCTTCTGCATGACGCCTTCTACCGCGCGCGCGGCGTCGGTCCAGTGCGCGAACGAGGGAGGCGCCGGCCGAGTAGCGGCCTCAAGGAAAAGCCGGAGCAAACACATGGGTTTACTCCGGCGCATAATCTTTCGTGTCGACCAGTCAGGCGTCCTGCCGCGCCAGCCAGTCCTCCAGCCACTTGATCGTGTAATCGCCCGACTGAAATTCGGGATCGTCGAGCAATGCCTGATGCAGTGGAATGGTGGTCTTCATTCCCTCGATCACGAACTCCTCCAGCGCGCGGCGCAGGCGGCGGAGCGCGCCCTGGCGGGTCGTGCCATAGACGATCAGCTTGGCGATCATGCTGTCGTAGTAAGGCGGCACCTTGTAGCCGGCGTAGAGCCCCGAATCGACGCGGACGTGCATCCCGCCGGGCGCGTGATATTGCTTCACCAGACCGGGCGAGGGCGCAAAGGTGCGCGGGTCCTCGGCGTTGATGCGGCACTCGATCGCGTGGCCGCGGAAGACGACATCTTCCTGGCGCAGCGTCAGCGGTTCACCCTCGGCGATGCGGATCTGCTCGCGGACCAGGTCGAGCCCGGTGATCGCCTCGGTCACCGGATGCTCCACCTGCAGGCGGGTGTTCATCTCGATGAAGTAGAACTCGCCGTTTTCCCACAGGAACTCGATCGTGCCCGCACCGCGATAGCCCATGTCGGCCATCGCACGCGCGCAGATGCCGCCCATGCGCGCGCGCTCCTCGGGCGTGATGACGGGGGAGGGCGCTTCCTCAAGCACCTTCTGGTGGCGGCGCTGGAGCGAACAGTCGCGCTCGCCCAGGTGGATCGCATTGCCCTTGCCGTCGCCGAAGATCTGGAACTCGATGTGGCGCGGGTTGCCGAGATACTTCTCGATATAGACGGTGGCGTCGCCGAACGCGGCCTTCGCCTCGCTGCCCGCCTGCGCGATCAGCGTTTCGAGCTGGTCGGGGCTGGTGCAGACCTTCATGCCGCGCCCGCCGCCGCCCGAGGCGGCCTTGATGATGACGGGATAGCCCGCGCGTTCGGCGATCGCCTTCGCCTCATCCACGTTGCTGACCGCGCCGTCTGATCCGGGAACGAGCGGCAGGCCGAGTGCGCCCGCGGTACGCTTCGCCTCGATCTTGTCGCCCATCGTGCGGATGTGCTCGGGCTTGGGCCCGACGAAGATCAGGTTATGCAGCTCGACGATCTCGGCGAACTTGGCATTCTCGCTGAGAAAGCCGTAACCGGGATGGATCGCGTCGGCGCCCGAGATCTCGGCTGCAGAGATGATGTTGGGGATGTTGAGGTAGCTCTCGGCCGCGGACGGCGGGCCGATGCAGATCGCCTCGTCGGCGAGCCGGACGTGCATCGCGTCGGCATCGGCGGTGGAGTGCACCGCGACCGTCTTTATCCCCATTTCGTGGCACGCGCGATGGATGCGCAGCGCGATCTCGCCGCGGTTGGCGATCAGCAGCTTCTTGATCTGCGGCACCGATGCTTACTCGACCACCACGAGCGGCTGGTCGAACTCGACCGGCTGGCCGTTCTCGACCAGCACCGCCTTGACCGTGCCGGCCGAGGGCGCGGTGATCGGGTTCATCACCTTCATGGCCTCGACGATCAGCAGCGTGTCGCCGGCGGCGACGGTCTGTCCGACCGCGGCGAACGGCTTGGCGCCCGGCTCGGCGGCGAGATAGACGGTGCCGACCATCGGCGAGCGGACCGCGTTGGCGTCGCTCGGCGCCGAGGGCCCGGCGATGTCGACCTGCGGCGCGGCGGCGGGTGCCGCGGCCTGTGTGGGCGCAGGTGCGGCGGCATAATGCATCGGCGTGGCGGCGACCTGCGCTGCCTTGCGCGCGACGCGGATCTTGCGATCGCCGTCCTCGACCTCGATCTCGGTCAATTGCGTGGTGTCGAGCAGCTCGGCGAGCTGGCGCACGAGGTTCACGTCGACCTGCATCGCGCCACCCCCATTTGCTTCGTTCATGTCGGCCATCAGCCTTGATTCCCCTTCAAGGGCGCGCGCTGTGTCAGAACTGTGCCGCCGCTTCAAGCGCGAGGGCGTAGGATAGCGCGCCGAATCCCGCAATGGTTCCGCGTGCGGCACGACCGACGAACGAGGTGTGTCGGAAATCCTCGCGCGTGTGCGGATTGGATAGATGCACCTCGATCACCGGCGTGCGGATCGCCTTGATCGCGTCGTGGAGCGCGATCGATGTGTGCGTGAACGCGCCCGCGTTCAGGATCACCGCACGTGCGTCATACGCCTGCGCCTCGTGCAGCCAGTCGACCAGATGCCCTTCGTGGTTCGATTGCCGCATGTCGATGCTGAGCCCCAGGTCGCGCGCGCGATCCTCCAGCCGCCCGGCAATGTCGTCGAGCGTGTCGTGACCGTAGATCTCCGGCTCGCGCGTGCCGAGCAGGTTGAGGTTGGGGCCGTTCAATACATACACTGTGGCGTTATCGGGTGCGGGCATGGGCTGCTTTCTTGAACAAGGGGCAGGCGGAGACTAGGTGCCGGTGCAGCACCGCTCTAGCCCGCTCGCCCGTCGCTTGTCGAAGGGACGCGCTTCGTTTCGCCGGGAAGGCGGAGCGCGGGGCCAGCGATCATCCAGCCCGACAACGGACGGGGGCGCACGCCCTCGATGCACATAACCATGCCCCATTCCGACGGAACCGTCTCGATTGTCGTCAACGGCGAGCACAAGCGCGTCAAGGCGGGGCTGACGATCGCCGCGCTCGCCGAGCAACTGGGGCTGGTGCCCGAGAAGGTGGCGGTGGAGCGCAATCTGGAGATCGTACCCCGCTCGACGCTGGGCGATGTCTGCGTCGAGGACGGCGACGAGCTGGAGATCGTGCATTTCGTCGGTGGCGGCGACCATGCGAAACCGATCGCCGAGGACACTTGGACCGTAGCGGGTAAGACGTTCCGATCGCGCCTGATCGTCGGCACCGGCAAGTACAAGGATTTCGCGCAGAACGCCGCCGCGCTCGAGGCGTCGGGGGCGGAGATCGTCACGGTCGCGGTGCGCCGCGTCAACGTGTCCGATCCCAAGGCGCCGATGCTGACCGACTTCATCGATCCCAAGCGCGTGACCTACCTGCCCAACACCGCGGGCTGCTTCACCGCCGACGAGGCGATCCGCACGCTCAGGCTGGCGCGCGAGGCGGGCGGCTGGGATCTGGTCAAGCTGGAGGTACTGGGTGAGGCGCGCACGCTCTACCCCGACATGCGTGAAACGTTGAAGGCGACCGAGGTGCTGGTGCGCGAGGGCTTCAAGCCGATGGTTTACTGCGTCGACGATCCGATCGCGGCGAAGCAGTTGGAGGAGGCCGGCGCGGTCGCGATCATGCCGCTCGGCGCGCCGATCGGGTCTGGCCTCGGTATCCAGAACCGCGTCACGATCCGGCTGATCGTCGAGGGCGCCAAGGTGCCGGTGCTGGTTGACGCGGGCGTCGGCTGCGCGTCGGACGCGGCGGTGGCGATGGAGCTCGGCTGCGACGGCGTGCTGATGAACACCGCCATCGCGGAAGCCAAGGACCCGATCATGATGGCGGCGGCGATGAAGGCGGCGGTCGAGGCGGGGCGGATGAGCTACCGCGCCGGACGCATGGGACAGCGCCGTTACGCCGACCCGTCGAGCCCGCTCGCCGGCCTGATCTGAATCAGGCCGAACGCGGAACAACCCGCAGAAACCCTCGTTTCTTGTTCACTGAGTTCAATCAGCCTGAAACGAAGGAGTAATCGCGATGGGTGAACTGACCGACAAGATCAAGGGCGGCGTCAACGAGGCCATTGGCAAGGCCAAGGAAGCGATCGGCGAGCACAACAACGATGCCAGCCTCGCCGCGGAAGGTGAAGCGCAGCAGGCCAAGGGCAAGGGCGAGCAGATGAAGGGCAGCGTCAAGGGCGCGCTCGGCGACAACATCTGATTTCTGCCATACGGTAATTGGAAGGGTCGTTCCGAACATCGGGGCGGCCCTTTTCATTTGTTGAGAAGCAGGCCGGTGCCGATCGTGACTGCGGCGACGGCGAGCGCACTTGCCGCGATCATCAGCACGCCGTCGCGCACAGTCAGCGCGAGGCCGAACGCCGCGATGGCCAGCATCGGCGCGGTGGTGGCGAGCGGCAGGAGTTCGAGTGGCGGCACGCACATCGCCATGACGATGCATCCGACCGCCGCCGCGCGCACGAACGGACCCTTGGTCAGCGCGGGCAGACGGCCGTGGAACCAGCGATCGAGGAAGCGGGCCACGCCGCGAACCTTCTTCGTAGCCTTCTTCACCTTGCCCGACGTGATTGCGCGGCGCTCAACGAAAGCGGGCAACCACAGGTGCTTGCGCCCGAGTGCCATCTGACCTGCGATCAGCACGACGATGATCGCCATCGCGGTCGGCAGCCCCGGAATGCTGCCGATCGGTGAGATGTCGATCAGCGGAATGACGACCAGGAAGGGGCCGAAGCCGCGACTGCCGAGCGCTTCGACGACATCGCCGACAGCAACTTTGTCACTGTTGTCCGCAAGATCGTTGATCGCGTCGAGGATATCGGAAACGCTGTGCGGATCGTCTGCCATGGCTCCTCAACCTCGCAGCCGGTCAGCGGTTGCGGATCGCCTCAAGGGTGGTCGCGGCGGTGATGACCTCGACGTCGGTTTTGAGGTGAAGCAGCCGCACGCCGCCTTGCGCCATCGCGCGGTCGAGCGCGGGGGCGAAGTCGACGGTCGCCTCAACCGTTTCAGCCCAGCAGCCATAGGCACGCGCGAGCGCGGCGAAGTCGGGATTGTGCAGCCGCGTGGCCGACACCCGCCGCGGGAACTCGCGCTCCTGGTGCATGCGGATCGTGCCGTATGCGCCGTTGTCGACGACGATCACGAGAAGCGACGCGTCGTGCTGGACCGCGGTCGCGAGTTCCTGTCCGTTCATCAGGAAGTCGCCGTCGCCCGCCACTGCGACGACGGTTCGCTCGGGCCGACGCAGGCTTGCCGCTACCGCTGCGGGCACGCCGTAGCCCATTGCGCCGCTGGTCGGGGCAAGCTGCGTACCTGGCCCAGCGTAGCGCCAGTAGCGGTGCCACCAGCCGGAAAAATTGCCAGCGCCGTTGCAGATGATCGTGTCGGCGGGCAGCCGATCGCGCATCGCCGCGACGCACGGGCTGAGATCGAGCGCGACGCCGTCGCGGGGGGCGGGCGTGGTCCATGCCTCATAGTCGGCGCGTGCCTCGGGCGCGGTCGGGTGCGCGGGGCCGTCGATCGCCAGCAGCGCTTCGGCGAACTCCGCCATGCCGGCGCAGATCGCGAGATCGGTGCGGTAGGTCATGCCGAGCTCGTTCGCGTCCGGGTGGACGTGGACGAGGCGCTGACCCGGATGCTCGGGCGTGATCAGCGTATAACCGTCGGTCGTCGCCTCGCCGAGTCGCGGGCCGACCACCAGCAGCAGGTCGGCGGCCTTCACCCGTGCGACGAGCTTGGGGTTAGGGCCGTAGCCGAGATTGCCGGCATAGGCGGGGCAGTCGTTCGGCACCGCGTCCTGCCGCCGGAACGCGGCGACCAGCGGTACGCCGACGCGGTCGGCCCAAGCGGCGATGTCCTCCGCCGCGCGTTCGTCCCATCCGACACCGCCGACGATCGCCACCGGCCGCTCGGCCGTGGCGAGCAGGTCGGCGAGCTGCGCCACCCCGTTCGCGTCGGGCGCTTGCGCGGCGCGCTCGACGCGCGGGCGGTCGATCGCCTCGACGCGGTCGAGCAGCATGTCCTCGGGCAGCGCCAGCACAACCGGGCCGGGGCGTCCGTTCATCGCGACCGCGTAAGCGCGCGCGACATATTCGGGGATGCGGCGCGCGTCGTCGATGCGTGCGACCCACTTCGCGACGGGCGCGAACATCGCTTCGAAGTTGATCTCCTGAAACGCCTCCCGGTCGCGCGTGCCGCGGTCGACGTCGCCGACGAACAGGATCATCGGCTGCGAATCCTGCCGGGCGACGTGGACACCGATGCTGGCGTTGGTCGCGCCCGGCCCGCGCGTGACGAACGCAACGCCGGGACGGTGCGTCAACGCACCGTCGGCACAGGCCATGAACGCGATCCCGCCCTCTTGCCGGCACACCACCGTGTCGATCGCCGGCACGTCGTGCAGCGCATCGAGCACAGCGAGAAAACTCTCCCCCGGCACGGTGAAGATCCGCTCGCACCCTTGCGCGACGAGTTGGTCGACGAGGATGCGGCCGCCGGTCCGGCTCTGCTGGGTTTCGATGCTCTCCATGGTTGAGGCCTAGCCCGCGCGGCGTCGTGGCAGCAAGCGCTTGCGCTTGGTCCGGTGATGATCAATCCTTTGCGGCAAAAGAGCGAGAGGATCAGGATCATGGCGGCATTCGAGCTGGTGGCGGACGGGTTGCGTTTTCCCGAGGGCCCGGTCGTCATGCCCGACGGCAGCGTGATCCTGGTCGAGATCGAGCCTGGCCGAATCACGCGCGTGACGCCCGACGGGCGCAAGGAGGTGGTGGCGACACCCGGCGGCGGGCCGAACGGCCTCGCACTCGGGCCCGACGGGATGCTCTATTGCTGCAACAACGGCGGCTTCCACTATGTCGAGAATAACGGAATGCTCGTGCCCCACGGCATCGCGGCGGATTATTCTGGCGGTCGGATCGAGCGGATCGACCCCGCTACGGGACGCGTCGAGGTGCTGTACAAGTCTGGCGATCACGGGGTCAGCTTGCGCGGGCCCAACGACATCGTGTTCGACGCGCACGGTGGGTTCTGGTTCACCGACCACGGCAAGGTGGACTATACGACGCGCTGCCACGACGTCGTCGGCATCTTCTACGCGCGTGCGGACGGCAGCTTCATCGAGGAGGTGATCTTTCCGTCGATGAACCCTAACGGCATCGGCCTCTCGCCCGACGGCACCACGCTTTACGCCGCGGAAACCTACACCTGCCGGCTGATGAAGTTCAACATCACCGCACCAGGCAAGGTGGCGGCAGACGCTGGGCCGGGCGGTCCCGGCATCCCGCTGTATCGCCCGGCCGGATACAAGTTCTTCGACTCGCTAGGCATGGAGGCGTCAGGCAACATCTGCGTCGCGACGATCGGCGAATGCGGCATCAGCGTCGTCTCGCCTGCCGGCGAGTTGGTCGAGTTCGTCTCGACGGACGACATATTCACCACCAACATCACCTTCGGCGGCACCGACTTGATGGACGCGTATATTACGCTGTCGGGCACGGGACGGCTGGTCAAGACGCGCTGGGCGCGACCTGGATTGAAGCTGCTACATTGAGCACGTGGACAAGCGCACGCAGAGCGACGATGAGCACCCGATAACGGACAGGGGAGCGAGCGGGTGCGCGATACGGTGATCTTCGACTTCGGCGGCGTGATCACGTCGTCGCCCTTCGAGGCGTTCGCGCGGATGGAGCGCGAGCGTGGGTTACCGCAAGATATGATCCGCCGCATCAACGCGACCGACCCCGACACCAACGCCTGGGCGAGGTTCGAGCGCGCCGAGATCGATGCGGCGGGGTTCGATGCCGACTTCGCCGAGGAAGCGCGCGCGTTGGGGCATGAGGTCCGCGGCGAGGATGTGCTGGCGCTGCTCTCGGGCGACATCCGCCCGCGCATGGTCCACGCGCTCGATTGGCTCAAACGAAACGGCTATCATCTCGGCTGCATCACCAACAACGTGCCCGCCGGCGACGGCGCGGGGATGTCGCGCACGGCTGAGAAAGCCGCACTGGTCGCCGAGGTGCTGGAGCGGTTCGATCACGTGATCGAATCGAGCAAGGTGGGGGTGCGCAAGCCCGATCCGAAAATATACCGCATGATGCTGGACACGCTCGGCAAGGCGGCGGACCAGTGTGTCTACCTCGACGATCTGGGCATCAACTGCAAACCGGCGGCCACACTCGGCATGACCGCGATCAAGGTCGAGAGCGAGGGGCAGGCGCTCGACGATCTCTCGCGCGTGCTGGGGGTGATGCCGGGGTCCTTCTGACGTGTTGACCGGTTCGCCCGCGCGTCGCTAAGCGGCGACGCGAGAGAGAGGCGGCGGCGATGAAGAAGCTTTACCCCGATGCGGCGGCGGCGCTGGAAGGCCTGTTGTTCGACGGCATGACGATCTGCGCCGGCGGCTTCGGCCTGTGCGGCGTGCCCGAGCGGTTGATCGACGCGATCCGCGACGCAGGCACGCGTGACCTGACGATCGCGAGCAACAACGCCGGGATCGACGGAGAGGGGCTCGGCAAGCTGCTGCGCACCCGCCAAGTGAAAAAGATGATCTCGAGCTACGTCGGCGAGAACAAGGAGTTCGAGCGGCAGTATCTGAGTGGAGAGCTGGAGGTCGAGTTCTGCCCGCAAGGGACGCTGGCTGAACGCTGCCGCGCGGGTGGCGCGGGCATTCCCGGCTTCTACACCAAGACGGGCGTCGGCACGCTGGTGGCCGAGGGCAAGGAGGTGAAGGCGTTCGACGGCGAGGACTATATCCTCGAACGCGGCATTCGCGCCGACATCTCGATCATCAAGGGGTGGAAGGCGGACGAGAGCGGCAATTTGATCTTTCGAAAGACCGCGCGCAACTTCAACCAGCCGATGGCGACCGCGGGCCGCGTCTGCGTTGCCGAGGTCGAAGAAGTGGTGCCGGTCGGCAGCCTCGACCCCGATCACATCCATCTGCCGGGTATCTACGTGAAGCGGATGATCGTCGGTACGCCCTACGACAAGAAGATTGAGTTTCGCCTGACGCGTCCGCGGCCCGAAGCGAGGCCGGCGGCGGTAGGCAGCGAGGTTTGACGCGGTGCGCTTCGCGCTGATCGGGATGCTGGCGGGCGCGACGGCTCTGGTCGGGTGCGCGACGGCTCCTGCGCCGCGTGCCGGTCCGATCGAGCATATGCCGATCATCGACACCGGCCCGCCGCCTGGCATGGCGTACCTCTACGGCTCGGCCGAGGCGGATGCGCTCAGCGAGCAGGCGTATAACGGTATGCTCGGCTACGTCCGCGCGCTGCTCGACCGCGCGCGCGATGAACGCGGGCGGCTTCCGCATCAGCGCGCCGGCGGTACGCTGCCGCGCTGGCCGGCGACCGCGTCGGCGGTGCTGGCGGCAGGGTCGACCGCCGCGGTGCCGCAGCCGGTGTCGTGCGGTGCGCTGCCGCCCGCGGTGGTGCTCGATATGGACGAGACGACCGTCTTGAACCTCGGTTACGAGTATAACGACGCGAAGACCGGGCAGGGGTACGATGCGAAGCGCTGGGACGCGTGGGAGCGTGGCGGCGCGGACAAGGTCGTCGCGGTGCCCGGCGCGGTGGCCGCGTTCCGGCAGCTGCGTGCGATGGGCGTCGCGGTCGTTATCAACACCAATCGTAGCGCGGCCAATACCGCCGACACCGCACGCGCGCTCGCGAACGCCGGCCTGGGCACGTTCGAGCACGGCACGACCCTGTGGCTGAAGGGCGACGTCGACGGCAAGTCGGGCAAGGACGGCCGGCGACAGGCGATCGCCGCGCGTTTTTGTGTGCTGGCACAAATGGGCGACCAGCTCGGCGATTTCGCCGATTTCTTCAACCCGCCCGGACCCGCGCCCGCCTCGGGCCGCCGCCTGCTACCGAGCACCAGTCGCTTGGTCGCGCGCTGGGGCGCGGGGTGGTTCATCCTGCCCAATCCCGTTTACGGCACCGGGCTCGGCTCGGGCTGGGATGACACCTTTCCCGCGGCGCGCCGCTGGAGCCAGATGCCCGAAGGAGTGAAGTGATGGCTGACCTGAAGAGGGTTGATGTGGCGGGCTGGGACCGCAACGGCATGGCCGCGCGCGCGGCGAAGGAGCTGCAGGACGGCTTCTACGTCAACCTGGGCATCGGCATTCCGACTTTGGTCGCGAACAACATTCCCGACGGCATGACCGTGACGCTCCAGTCGGAGAACGGGATGCTCGGCATCGGACCTTTCCCGTACGAGGGGGAAGAGGACGCCGACCTGATCAACGCAGGGAAACAGACGATCAGCGAGCTGCCGCAATCGGCCTATTTCGGCTCGGAGCAGAGCTTCGCGATGATCCGCGGTGGGCACATCGACCTGACCGTGCTGGGTGCGATGGAGGTGGCGGAGAACGGCGACATCGCCAACTGGATGATCCCGGGCAAGATGATCAAGGGCATGGGCGGCGCGATGGATCTTGTCGCTGGTGTCAGGAAGATCATCGTTGTGATGGAGCACACCTCCAAGGACGGCAGCCCGAAGTTCATTCCGGCGTGTTCGCTGCCGCTGACGGGCCGGAACGTGGTCGACATGATCGTGACTGACTTGGCGGTGTTCCAGCGCCCCGATCACCAGTCGCCGTTCCGGCTGATCGAGTTGGCGCCCGGCGTCACCGCGGAGGAGGTCGCGGCGAAGACGACGGCCCATTACATTTCCTGATCCGAGACGCGCGGCGGTGATCTGGCGCTGGCTGGTCGGGGGCGTTGCCGCGCTGACCCTGGCGGCGGCAGCGATCTACCTGTTCGTGCCTGCGCCGCGCGTGCTGAGCTGGCTCGACGCCGCGGTGGGCGGCGGGCGCGGGGTCGAGCTGGTCGGCGACGCGGTGCGGTTCGGGCGTGACAGGCAGACGCTCGACGTCTGGCGCCCGGCTGCGACTGCGATGGGCAAGCGGCCGGTGATCGTGTTCATCTACGGCGGCGGGTGGGCAAACGGGGATCGACGCAGCTACGCCTTTGCCGCCCGCGCGTTCGCGCGCGCCGGGTTCGTCGTCGTCGTGCCCGATTACCGCAAGGTGCCCACGGTGCGTTTCCCCGCCTTTGTTCAGGACGGCGCGGCGGCGGTGCGGTGGGTACGCGACCACGTTGCCGATTATGGCGGCGATCCGGAACGCGTCGCGCTCGCAGGGCATTCGGCGGGCGCGTACAATGCGGTGATGCTGGCGCTCGATCGTCGCTGGTTGCGCGCGGAGGGGGTCGACCCGGCGATCGTCAAGGCAGCGGTGGGGCTGAGCGGACCGTACGATTTCTACCCTTTCGACAAGCCGCGTTCGCGCGCGGCGATGCTGGGGGTCACTGACCCGATGGCGACGCAGCCGATCAGCTTCGCGCGCGCCGCCGCGCCGCCGCTGTTGCTCGTCACCAGCAGCCGCGACACGCAGGTGCGGCCGTATAACGCTTATCACCTGTTCGAGCGCGTGAAGGCGGCGGGCGGGCGTGCCAAGCTGGTCGAGCACGACGGGCTCAGCCATGAGAATGTCGTCATGGCGCTATCGGTGCCGTTCCGACGACTCGCGCCGGTGCTGGAGGAGAGCGTCTCCTTTATCGATGCGGCGATGGGGCGGGGTGAGCCTATAGTGAAATAAAGAAACGAATACTGCTGCTTCGGCATTCTTTCCTTTCACCTGCCGGCGATCACGGTTAAGGCGCGCGCGATGTCACACCAACCGCGCACCTTGTACGAGAAGGTTTGGGACGCCCATGTCGTGGAGCGTCGCGACGACGGCTCCTGCCTGATCTACATCGACCGTCACCTCGTCCACGAAGTCACCAGCCCGCAGGCGTTCGAGGGGCTGCGCAGCGCAGGGCGCCGCGTGCGCCGGCCCGACCTGACGCTGGCAGTGCCCGACCACAATCTGCCGACCACTGCGCGCGTCGATGCCAAGGGGCGCGAGCTGCCGATCGCGGACGCCGAGAGCGCGGAGCAGCTCGGCGCACTGCGCACCAACGTCGCCGAGTTCGGCGTGCCGTATATCGACGCGCTCGCCGCCGAGCAGGGGATCGTCCACGTCGTGGGGCCGGAACAGGGCTTCACGCTGCCCGGCACCACTGTCGTGTGCGGCGACAGTCATACTTCCGCCCACGGTGCGCTCGGCGCGCTCGCGTTCGGGATCGGGACGAGCGAGGTCGAGCATGTGCTGGCCACGCAGACGCTGATCCTGTCGCCGTCGAAGACGATGGAGGTGCGCGTCGACGGCACACTCGGCTTCGGCGTGTCGGCGAAGGACGTCGTGCTCGCGATCATCAGGCGGATCGGCGCGGCGGGTGGCACC
Source organism: Sphingomonas hominis (assembly GCF_013328205.1). Classification (GTDB taxonomy): domain Bacteria; phylum Pseudomonadota; class Alphaproteobacteria; order Sphingomonadales; family Sphingomonadaceae; genus Sphingomonas; species Sphingomonas hominis. The sequence continues at coordinate 573,634 of NZ_JABULH010000002.1, forward strand.
GGCTACGTGATCGAATTCACCGGCGAGGTGATCCGCAATCTGTCGGCGGAGGGGCGGCTGACGATCGCTAACATGAGCATCGAGGGTGGCGCGCGCGCCGGCATGATCGCGCCCGACGAGACGACCTTCGCCTACCTGAAGGGTCGCGCGATGGCGCCGAAAGGGGCCGACTGGGACCGCGCGGTCGAGTGGTGGCGCACGCTGCCGAGCGACGCGGGCGCGCGCTACGATCGGGTCGTCACGCTGTCGGCGAGCGATATCGCGCCCGCGCTCACCTGGGGCACCAGCCCGGAGGATGTGGTGCCGATCACCGGCGTCGTGCCCGCGCCCGAAAGCTTCGCCGATCCGTCGAAGCAGGCCGCGGCGCGCAAGTCGCTCGATTATATGGGTCTCGTGCCGGGCACGCGGATGCAGGACGTGGCCGTCCAGCACGTCTTTATCGGCAGTTGCACCAACAGCCGAATCGAGGATCTGCGTGCCGCGGCGCATGTCGCCACCGGCCGCCGCGTGGCGGACGGCGTACGCGCGATGGTCGTGCCCGGATCGGGGCTGGTCAAGCGACAGGCCGAGGCCGAGGGGCTCGACCGGGTCTTCACCGAGGCCGGGTTCGAATGGCGCGAGCCGGGATGTTCGATGTGCCTGGCGATGAACCCCGACAAGGTGCCGCCGGGCGAGCGCTGCGCGTCGACGTCGAATCGAAATTTCGTCGGGCGGCAGGGTCCCGGCGCGCGCACGCATCTGCTATCGCCGGCGATGGCGGCGGCGGCGGCGGTCAGCGGTCGGTTGACCGACGTGCGCGAGCTGATCTGAGAGAACACAAACGGGGTCTTTCCATGAAGATGGTTCTGGCATTCCTCGTCGCGGGTGCGGCGGTGAGCGGCGTTGCGGCCTATGCGGCGGTGGCGAAGACGTACGCGGGGCCCGCGCCTGCACGACCCGCCAAGCCGTCGCGCTGACACGATGGAGCCGGTGACGCACGTTTCGGGGAGCGCCTATCCCTGGGGGCAGAAGAACGTCGACACCGACGTGATCATTCCCGCGCACTGGCTCAAGACGATCAAGCGGTCGGGGCTGGGGCGCGGCGCGTTCGAGACCGTACGCGCGCAAGCGGGCAACATCTTCGACGATCCCCGTTATGCCGGTAGCCCGATCCTGATCGCGGGCGATAATTTCGGCTGCGGCTCCAGTCGCGAGCATGCCGCGTGGGCGCTCGCCGACATGGGCGTGCGCGCGGTGATCGCGCCGAGCTTTTCCGACATTTTCTCGGGCAACGCATTCAAGAACGGGATCGTCGCGGTCGTGCTGCCGCAGGAGGCGATCGATCGGCTGCTCGCGGTGGCGCAGGATCAACCGGTCACGGTCGATCTGGAGACGATGACGGTCACGACGCCGTTCCAAGATCGCTTCACCTTCGCGCTCGACCCCTTTCGGCGGCGCTGCCTGATGGAAGGGCTGGACGAGGTCGGGCTGACGCTGGCAAAGGATACCGCGATTTCGAAATTCGAGGAGGCGATGCACCAGCAGCGCCCCTGGATCGAGCAAAGGAGCGGAAATGCGGGCATTGCTGTCGAAGGCGCCGGGCGGACCTGAAACTCTGGAGGTCGGCGAGCTGCCCGATCCGACACCGGGCACGGGCGAAGTCGTGATCGCGGTCAAGGCGTGCGCGATCAACTATCCCGACGTGCTGGTGATCGAGGACAAATACCAGTTCAAGCCGCCGCGCCCGTTTGCGCCGGGCGGCGAGGTGTCGGGCGTGGTCGAGCAGGTCGGCGAGGGCGTGATGCGGCTGAAGGTCGGCGATCGCGTCATGGGCAATACCGGCATGGGTGGGCTGTCTGAGCGGTTGTTGTTCAAGGAAGCAGCGCTCTACCCGATCCCCGAAGAGCGCAGTTTCGAGGAAGCCGCCGCGCTGCTGCTAACCTACGGCACGACGATCCACGCGTTGGTCGATCGCGGGCACATCAAGGAAGGCGATAACCTTCTGGTGCTGGGCGCCGCCGGCGGGGTCGGGCTCGCCGCGGTCGAGCTCGGCAAGGCGTTCGGCGCACGCGTGGTCGGAGCAGTGTCGAGCCAGGAGAAGGCGCAGGCGGTACGCGACGCGGGCGCGGACGAGGTCATCATCTACGGTCGCGGGCCGTTCGGGAAGGACGAGTCGAAGGCGCTCGCCGAGCAGTTCAAGGAGAAGGGCGGCAAGGCCGGATACCAGTTGATCTACGACGCGGTGGGCGGCGACTATGCCGAGCCGGCGCTGCGCTCGATCGGCTGGGAAGGGCGCTACCTCGTGATCGGTTTTCCCGCGGGGATCCCGAAGCTGCCGCTCAACCTGACGCTGCTCAAGAGCTGCGACGTGTGCGGCGTGTTCTGGGGTGCGTTCGCGGCGCGAGATCCCGAGGCCAACCGCGCCAATATCCAGCGCTTGTTCGACCTGTGGAAGGACGGGCGGATCGCACCGCGCGTAACCGAGGTCTTCCCGTTCGAGCGCGGCGGGGAGGCGATCGCGAAGATGGCGGCGCGCGCCGCCATCGGCAAACTGGTCGTGCGCGTCGCCGACTGAGCGATCGGCCAGGCGGGGTAGCCCCGTTGCTTGTGCGGGCGGCGCGTTCTATTTCCGCGAACACGAGCAACGGGAGCTGCCATGACCACCTTCGACGACCGCGAGCGCGGGTTCGAGAACCAGTTTTCGCGCGACGAGGAAATGGCCTTTCGCGTCACCGCGCGGCGCAACCGCCTGGTCGGGCAATGGGCCGCGGCGCTGATGAAGCTGACGCCCGAGGAGACCGACGCGTACGCCAAGTCGGTCGTCCAGGCCGATTTCGAGGAAGCGGGCGATGAGGACGTGGTGCGCAAGCTGCTGGGCGATCTGACCGCGGCGGGGGTCGAGATCGACGAGGCGGCGGTGCGCCAGGCACTGACGCAGGAAACGATCGAGGCGCGTCGTCAGCTCCTCAAGGCGGAGTAGGCGCGATGCCGATGGAAGGTGAGGAAATTGCCGCGCTGATCCGCGCCGGCATCCCCGATGCAGAGGTCGAGATGACCGATCTGGCGGGCGACAAGGATCACTGGTCGGCGCGCGTGACCAGCGCGTCCTTCGCCGGCATGCCGCGCGTGCGCCAGCATCAGGCGGTCTATGCCGCGCTCGGCGGGCGGATGGGCGGGGTGCTGCACGCCTTGCAGCTCACCACTGCCGTACCGAAGTAAAAGGCGCATCAGGCAGATAGCCTTCGATAGGAACGAGCAGACCATGACCGACGACACCAACGCCCGCATCGACGCCGTTGTGAAGAACAACCCAGTGGTGTTGTTCATGAAGGGTACGCCGCTGTTCCCGCAGTGCGGCTTCTCCAGCCGCGCGATCGCGATCCTGGAGCGGCTGGGCGTCGAGTTCGAGAGCGTCGATGTGCTGCAGGATCAGGGTATCCGGCAGGGCATCAAGGCCTATTCGGAGTGGCCCACGATCCCGCAGCTGTATGTCAACGGCGAGTTCGTCGGCGGCTCGGACATCATGATGGAGATGTACGAGAGCGGCGAGCTGGCCGAGCTGTTCGCCGGCAAGGCTGCTGCGCAATAAGACGATTGAACGGCGGGCGCTGCTGCGGCGGCGCCCGTTCACCGACGCTCAGGTGCGCGCGTGCGACTCGGGGGCAAATCGCGGGGAAGACCGGGTTGGACGGGCGCCGCGAGATCGAGAAAGCGGCGGCCCGTCCAGCTGAAGCGTCGATGCGCTCGGTAGCGCGACATACCTAGCACCAAGCGTGCCAAACCGCCCAAGCCGCGGTTTTCCTGACCCAAAATGGTTAAGCCACGTGCGCCTGAGCAGTTAGGTGTAACGCCGTTCGACACTTCCTGCGCTCCGTTGACAACAATTGTAGTCGGTGCAACAAGACTACATCTGTAAGCGGAACAAGGATGGCGCCGATGGCCGAGCGGATCAGTGATGCCGAACACGCGGTGATGGAGGTGCTGTGGGACGAGAGCCCGCTCACCGCTCAGGACGTGACCGAGCGCGTCGATCCCAACCGCGCGTGGAGCGCCGCCACCGTCAAGACATTGCTCGGGCGTTTGCTCGGCAAGGGCGCAGTGCAGCACGAGGTTGACGGCCGCCGCTACCTCTACTCGCCCGCGGTTGCGCGCGAGGATTATGTTGCGGGGGAATCGCGGAAGCTGATCGACCGGCTGTTCGGCGGCAAGCTGACCCCGCTCGTCGCGCATCTGGCCGAGCGTGACGAACTGTCGCGACAGGACATCGCCGAGATCGAGGCGTTGCTCAAGGCGTTGAAACAATGATCGCGCTGGCCGTGGAGGCGCTGGTCGCCTCGACTGCGCTGATGCTGCTGGTCCTCGCACTGCGTGGACCGGTGCGACGCGCCTTTGGTGCCGAGATGGCGTATCTGCTGTGGCTGCTGCCGGTGCTGCGGCTGCTGCTGCCGCCGCTGCCGAGCGGGTGGAGTCCGCTGAGTGCCGCGCCGATCAGCGACGTGAGCGGGCGCGCCGCCGTGCTGATGAGCCCGGTCGTGCCGGCAGATGTTGCCGCGCTCGTGACGCCCGATGCGCCGACGAGCGGCGCGATGCCGTGGATAGCGCTTCTATGGCTAGCGGGTGCGGTCGCGATCTTGGGTTTCCAGCTGGTCCGATACCTGCGTTTTCGCGCACGCGTGCTGCGCAGCGCCCAGGCGGTAACGCGCATCGGCTCGGTTGAGGTGGTGGAAAGCGCAGGCGCGAGCGGGCCGCTCGCCTTCGGGCTCATCCGCCGCGTCGTCGCGTTTCCGCGCGACTTCGCCGAGCGGTACGACGCGCAGGAACGCGAACTCGCGCTGGCGCACGAGATCGGGCATCACCGCCGCGGTGACCTGTGGGCGAACTGGGTCGCGCTCGCGCTGCTTGCGCTGCACTGGTTCAATCCGATCGCCTGGATCGCGTTCCGCGCCTTTCGCGCCGATCAGGAAATGGCGAACGACGCCGGCGTGCTCGCCCGCGCGGGTGCCGCGCAGCGCCATGCCTACGGCTGTGCGATCGTGAAGGCGGCGCATGGTCGCGCGCTGACCCCGGCGTGTCACCTGAACACGATCAACGACCTGAAAGGGCGGCTGCGGATGCTGGCGCGCCAGCGTGTATCGGGTCGGCGGGTGGCGGCGGGCGGCGCGGCGATCACCGCACTCGCGGGCGCAGGGCTGGTGCTGACCGCGTCGGGGATGCCGGCGGCCGCGCGCGTGCGCGCCGGGGTCGAGCAGGTGACGGGCGTGCCGCTCGGCTCGTTCGATCGCACCTTTGCCGAGGTGATGGCGCCGATCACGCGCGTCCGCACGACGCACCGGGTGACGATCATCGAGAATGGTCGCGCAAGCGTGCTGAGCGGCGACGAGGCCGCCGCTTATGTCGCGGCGCATCCGGTGCATGTTACGCCGGTACCGCCGGCCCCTCCCATGCCGCCGGTGCCGAGCGACGGCCACGTGTCGCCCGCAACACCCGCGCCGCCGGCGGTCCCGGCGGCGGTGAGCGTCAGCCGCGGCGGCTGCGATGATGACGCGGCGATCGTCACTCGTGCGGGCAACGGCCGCGTGGTGGTGGTCTGCAACACCGGGAGCGAGGGCGATGCGTCGAACATCCGCCGCGAAGCGATGAGCGAAGCGCACGAGGCGCGGCAAGCCGCGATGGAGGCACGCCGCGAAGGGCTGCGCGCCAGCATGGAGGCGCAGCGGGAGGCAATGGAGGTGCAGAAGGAGGCACAGCGCGAGGCCACGCGCGCGAGAAGCGAGGCTCAGCGTGAGGCGATAGATGCGCAGCAGGAAGCGCTACGCGAGCAGAAGGTGGCGTTGCGCGAGAGCCAATCCGCTTTGCGCTCTACGATGGCGGACCTCGCAAGGACGCGAGTCAGCTTGGTAGAGGACCGCGACCTAAGCGGTGAGATCCGTGCCAAGGCGCTGCGTAAGGTCGACAAGGCACTCGCCAACGTGCGCGCGCAGATGGCGGCGATCGACTAAGGACGGGTCGGGCGCGGCGCTTGCGTCGCTGCGCCCGACCCGCCATCTCGTTGTGCAATGAACGACGCGCCACCGCCGCCGACCGGGCTCGCGATCGAGCTCGAGCCGCTCGTCACCCGTGTGCTGGCGCCCAATGCCTCGCCCTACACGTTCACGGGGACGCAGACGCATCTGGTCGGGACGACCGACCTTGCCATCATCGATCCCGGGCCCGCGGACGAGGCGCATCACGCCGCGCTGCTGCGGACAATCGCGGGACGCCCGGTGCGCGCGATCGTCATCACGCATCACCACCGCGATCACAGCCCTGGTGCGCGGCGGCTGGCGCACGAGACGGGCGCACCGATCATGGGCGCGGCTCCCTTCGCGCTAAGCGACGATGGTCCGCGCGCCGATGCGGCGTTCGATGCCGATTACGCACCCGATCGCGTGCTGGCCGAGGGTGAGCGGGTGAGCGGGGAGGGGTGGGCGCTGGAGGCGATCGCGACGCCCGGCCACACCAGCAACCATCTCGCCTTCGCGCTTTCCGAGACGGGCGCGCTGTTCTCGGGCGATCACGTGATGGGCTGGGCGACCAGCGTCGTCTCGCCGCCCGACGGCGATATGGGCGACTATATGGCGAGCCTGGAGAAGCTGCTCGGACGCGGTGACCGCGTTTATTATCCCGGCCACGGGCTCGAGATCGAGCGACCGCAGCGGCTGGTGCGCGGGTTGCTCGGGCATCGCAAGCAGCGCGAGGGGCAGATCCTGCGGCTCTTGGGCGAGGGGGTCGGCACCGTGCCGCGCATGGTGGAGCGGATGTACGTCGGGCTCGACCGGCGCCTGCTGCCCGCGGCCGAGCGGTCGGTGCTGGCGCATCTGATCGACCTCGATTGCCGCGCGCTGGTGCGGGCCGATGGTGAGGCGTGGAGCATCGTGTCGTCGTGAACAATCTGGTGAAGACCGCGCTGGGGCTCGCGCTGGCCGTGGTGATCGTCGTGGTCTCGGTCGCGGGTTATCGGCGTTATACCGACAGCTACACCGTCGCGACCGACGAGAACGGCTTGGCGGTCGCGCGCGTCGTGACGGGCAAGCTGTACGGCAGCAGCGACCTGCGCGTCAGCCGTCTGTCAGGCATCGTGCAGGCGACCGCGGCGACCAGCCGTTTGTGGGGATGGCTGAAGTCGACCCGCGTGGTGAAGGCGCCGTACGAGGTCGATTATTACGTCGCGCTGCAATCGCTGTCGCCGCGCGACTTCCGCTACGACGAGGCCAATCGCCGCCTGCTGGTCGAGGTGCCCGACGTGGTGGTCGGGCGTCCCAACGTTGACGAAGCAAACGTGACGATCGACCAGACCAGCGGCGCATTCGTCTCGCGCGATGCGATGACCGAATTGCAGCGCCGCGTTTCGGGCACGGCGACGCATGTGGTCGCCGCCAAGGCGCGCGAGCCGCAGAACATCGTGAAAGCGCGCGAGAACGGACGTGCCGCGCTCGAACGATTGTTCGGGGGAACGCTGGCGGCGGCGGGGCTGCCGGTCAGCGTGCAGGTGCGCTTTCAAGGAGAGCCGCGCAGTAGTGATGCGACGCAATGGGACCTGACCCGCAGTTTGGAAGAAGTGCTCGGCAACGGCCGCTGACTTGATCGGGCGCGTGCGCTGGGCCACATCGGCGCGCATGGAACAGCCCACCAACCTCTCCGGCCTCGACCTGCGCGCCGAGATCGACCGCCTCCGCCGTGAGCGCAACGCGGTGATCCTCGCGCATTACTACCAGAAGCCCGAGATTCAGGATCTGGCCGATTTCGTCGGCGACAGCCTCGACCTCAGCCGCAAGGCGGCGGACACCGACGCCGACGTGATCGCGTTCTGCGGCGTGCGCTTCATGGCGGAGACGGCGAAGATCCTGAGCCCGCAGAAGACGGTGGTGCTACCCGACATGGACGCAGGGTGCAGCCTGGAGGACTCTTGCCCACCCGAGCAGTTCGCGGCCTTCCGCGCGCAGCACCCGGACGCGATCGCGCTGACCTACATCAATTGCTCGGCCGAGGTGAAAGGCCTGTCTGACGTCATCGTGACGAGCAGCTCGGCCGAGAAGATCCTGAGCCAGATCCCGGCGTCGCAGCCGATCATCTTCGGCCCCGATCGCAACCTGGGCGGGTATCTCGCGCGGAAGACCGGGCGCGACCTGATCCTGTGGCCCGGCGTGTGCATCGTGCACGAGGCGTTCAGCGAGACCGAGCTGCTGAAGCTCAAGGCGCAGCACCCCGGCGCGCCGGTCGCGGCGCATCCCGAATGCCCGGCGGTGATCCTCGACCACGCCGATTACGTCGGCTCGACGCGCGGCATCCTGGATTACGCAATGGCGATGCCTGGCGACACGCTGATCGTCGCGACCGAGCCGCATATTATCCACCAGATGGAGAAGGCGCTACCGAACAAGACCTTCATCGGTGCGCCGGGGGCGGACGGGAACTGCAACTGCAACATCTGCCCGTACATGGCGCTCAACACGATGGAGAAGCTCTACGTCGCGTTGCGTGACCTGACGCCCAGGATCGAAATCGAGGAAGGGCTGCGGCTGCGCGCCAAGAAGAGCCTGGACGCGATGCTGGCGATGGCGAGCGGGTCGGTGGGGCTTGGTGATTTGGGACCGGTTCGCGTCACCGGCGACTGAGGCGTTTGCGCCGAAAGGTCACGCGAAGGTCACACCAAGACGGCCGGTGGCAGGCGGTCAAGGATAGGTCGTCGGGCGTCTCGATGCGGAAGGTCACACGAGGGCACGCCTACGCACGTTGCGGTAGCTGTGCCGTTCAGACTGGTTTGTTAGCTATCAAGTCGCTGTCATCCCGGCCTTGAGCCGGGATCCCGCTGCCTTCTTCTGCCTCTGCGGAGAAGCGGGACGCCGGATCAGGTCCGGAGTGACGAAAGAAGGTGCGTCGAGCTGGCCGGAGAACGCTGCAACCCAGTAGGCAAGAGCTGAGGGGTGGCATAAGCGCGCACTTGTTGGAAGCTTAGCTTACCTCACGGCGCGCAACAGGATGTCAGCTGTGTTGGTGAGCGGGTGCGCCAGCTTCGCCAAGCATGAGATTGCCGGTCGATCTGCCGGACGGCGTCTTGGTTTGCGGCGATGAGAAAGAGTGTGAGCAGCGTGGTACGAGCGGTCTGGGACCGATGTTATGCACCGTCAGCCCGGACTTTATATCCGGGAGCCCGCTTCTTCACCGCACCTCAAGTGAAGCGGGACCCCGGATCAGGTCCGGGGTGACGGGAGGATGCCGTAGCGCCACTGACAGGTTGTAGGACAGCCCGGCAGGTGCGCTATTTTGCCAGCCGCCCGTCCTTCAGCGCGTCGAGCTCGAACGGGAACAGCACGTCGGGGTCGGGTTGCTTGATGTCGTGCGCGATCTCGTCGTCAGCGATCTCGTGGAGCAGGTGGCGGATCACCGCCTTGTGCGCCTTGGGCTTGTCATTGGCGCGTACGCAGGTCCACGGCGCCCACACGCTGTGCGTGCGTTCGAGCATGGTGTCGCGCGCGACGGAATAGTCGCTCCATTTGTCCTGCGCGACGGCGTCGAGCGCGGACACTTTCAAGGCCTTCAGCGGATTGGTGCGGCGCTTCTCGAGCCGGCGCGCCTGCTCGTCCTTGTCGATGTCGAGCCACACCTTGACGAGCTTGATCCCGTTCTCGACCAGCATGCGCTCGAAATCTGGCACATCGCGCAGGAACTGCGTTTGTTCGGCGTGGGTGGAAAAGCCGTTAACCACCTCGACGCCCGCGCGATTGTACCAGCTGCGGTTGAAGATCACGAGTTCGCCCGCGGCCGGCAAATGCGCGACGTACCGCTGCAAATACCATTGCGACTGCTCGCGATTGTTCGGTTTCGGCAGTGCGACGACGCGGGTGTTGCGGACCGACAGATGCTGGGTGATCGCCTTGATCGTGCCGTCCTTGCCGGCGGTGTCGCGCCCTTCGAGCACGACCACCGCGCGCTCCCCGGTGTCCGCCATCGCGGCCTGCATGTGGACGAGGCCGAGTTGCAGTTCGTGATCGTGCTTTGACTTGCCCACGTCGCCTCCTTGTTAACGCCGCGACGCGCCCGGTTGAGCGGATGCGACGGGGAGGCTACGCATCGGCGATGAAATCGCTCCTTCCGCTCGTCTCGCTCCTCACTGTCGCCGCTGCGCCGATCGCGCCCGATCCGTACGCCTGGTTGGAGGATATCGAGGGCAGGCGCGCGCTGGATCAGGTCAAGGCGTGGAACGCGGAGACCGAGCAGTCACTCACGCGCGACCCGCGCTACGAACAGGACCGCGCGCGTGCCAAGGCGATCCTCGATGACCAGGCGCAGATCGCCGAGCCCGAGAGCATCCTGGGCGACCGCGTCACCAATTTGTGGCGCGATGCGGCGCACCCGCGCGGGCTATGGCGGGTGGCGAGCCTTGCCAGCTACACGGCGGGGAAGCCCGAGTGGCGCACGCTGATCGACGTCGATGCGCTGGGCAAGGCGGAGGGCAAGAGCTGGGTCTGGCACGGCGCGCAGTGCCTGGAGCCCGATTATACGCGCTGCATGGTGGCGCTGAGCCCCGGGGGTACCGACGCGCAGGTGGTGCGTGAGTTCGACCTGACGACGGGCGCGTTCGTGCCCGGCGGCTTCGTGCTGCCCGAGGCGAAGAGCCGTTATACCTGGGTCGACCGCGACCACCTGCTGGTGGCGAGCGACTGGGGCGCGGGATCGCTGACCGTGTCGGGCTATCCGCGGATCGCCAAGGTTTGGACGCGCGGCACGCCGATCACTGCGGCGAAGGTGGTGCACGAGGCGCCCAGGTCGATCGTCGGGCTGGAAGTGCGCGGGCCGGTCGACGCCAGGCAGCGCTGGCCGATCGTCGCGGTCAACACGACATTTTTCCAGAGCGATTACATCGTGCGGATGCCCGATGGCCGGTTCGTGCCGATGCCATTGCCGCAGGGGGCGGATGTGCGCGACGTGATCGATGGGCGCGCGATCGTGTCGTACAGCAAACCCGCGAACGGGTTCGAGGCGGGGGTGCTGGTCGCCTACTCGCTCGCCGACGTGGCGGCGGGGCGGCGCGCCGCGCCCGAGCTGGTGATGGCGCCGAGCGCGAGCCAGGCGGTTGAGGAGGTGAGCGCCACCGACCACGTGCTGTGGGTCAAGGTGCTGGACGACGTGTCGGGCAAGTTGCTGGCGCTGCGCCGCGGTTCGGATGGGCGCTGGGGGCAGCGCGCGATGCCGCTGACCGCCAACAGCACGGTGCATATCGTCGGCAGCTCGGGCGGGCGCGACCTGGCGTTCGCGACTGTCGAGGGGATGCTGACCCCACCGACGCTCTACGCGGTCGGCGCCGACGCGAAGGTGACGGCAGTGCAGTCGCTGCCGGCCAAGTTCGACGCGCGGCAATATGCGGTGGCGCAGCATTTCGCGACGTCGAAGGACGGCACGCGGGTGCCGTATTTCCTCGTCACCAAGAAGGGCTCGACCAGCCCTGCGCCCGCGCTGATCCACGCTTACGGCGGTTTCCGCAACGCGCAGACTCCGACCTATTTGACCGATCAGCCGTATCGCGCCGGGCCGCTGGGGCTGTTCTGGGTCGAGCAGGGCAATGCCTTCGTGCTCGCCAATTTGCGCGGCGGCGGCGAATATGGTCCGCGCTGGCATCAGGCGGGGTTGCGCGAGAAGCGGCAGAACGTGTTCGACGACCTGCACGCGGTCGCGGAGGATCTGGTCAAGACAGGGGTGAGTGCGCCCAAGAAAATCGCGATCTCCGGGCGGTCGAACGGCGGCTTGCTGGTCGGCGTGGCGATGCAGCAGCGGCCCGATCTGTACGGTGCGGTGATCGCGGGGTCGCCGCTGGAGGACATGCAGCGCTACTCGCATCTGTCCGCGGGTGCCTCGTGGATCGACGAGTACGGCGATCCTGACAAGCCGGCTGATTGGGCGTTCATCAGCCGCTACTCGCCGTATCAGAATGTGCGCAGCGGCGTGCGCTATCCGCCGGTGCTGTTCTACGGGTCGACCAAGGACGACCGGGTGCATCCGGGGCATGCGAGGAAGCTGGCGGCATTGCTGAAGGCGAACGGCAACACCGTCTATTTTCATGAATATCTCGAAGGCGGGCACGCGGTCGGGGCCGACCATGCCGAGGACGCGCGGCGCGCGGCACTGCTCGACGCGTTCCTGCGGCGCGAACTGATGGGGAAATAGGCACCCGCATGGCCGTTCGCGCGTTGTGAGCGGCCAAGGGAGGCCAAGATGACCAAGCTGTTCCACGTCAGCGACGTGCATTTCGGGGCCGAGGACCCGGCGGCGATCGCCTGGTTCGGTGAGCGTGTGGCGGCGGAGAAGCCCGACGCGGTCATCATGACCGGCGACCTGACGATGCGCGCCAAGCCGGACGAGTTCCAGGCTGGCGGCGACTGGCTGCGTTCGCTCGGCGTGCCGGTGACGCTGGAGGTCGGCAACCACGACATCCCTTATTATTGGGACCCGCTGCGGCGGCTGTTCTCGCCTTACTCGCGATATGCCGCGGTGGAGAAGATGATCGAGCGCCCGCTCGACATTCAGGGGATCGCGGTGATCCCGCTCAAGACCACCGCGCGCGCGCAGTGGCGCTGGAACTGGTCAAAGGGACGGGTGAGCTCTGGATCGCTCAAGCGCTCATTGTCGCTGATCGCGGACGTGCCGAAGGATCATCTGATCATCGTGGCGGGGCACCATCCGTTGATCGAGGGGCCGACCAAGGGAACCGCCAAGACGAAGTACGGCGATCAGGCGCTGGTCGCGCTGGCGGAGGCGGGGGCAGATGCGGTATTGTCCGGCCACGTCCACGATCCGTTCGACGTACCGTTCGCGCATAACGGCCGCACGGTTCGGCTAATCGGGGCGGGGACGCTGTCGAAACGCGTGCGCCAGTCGCCGCCGGCGTTCAACGAATTGCGCGTCGAGGGTGGCGTGATCAGCACGATCGTGCGGACAATGGACGGCGACCGCGCGATGCCGGTCGGCGAGCGGGTGCACGAGCCGGCGTGATGCGCTGGATCTACGCGCTGCCGCTGCTGCTGATCGCGGCGGCGCCGGTGGACCGTGCAGGACCGTCGCGCGCCGACAAGCGGCTCAAGGCCGATGTGCTGCGCGGCATGCAGCGATACGTGACGGCCGCATACCGTTGTTCGCGGTTGAGCGACGTGCAGGCGGCGGCGCTGCCGGCGAGCTTCCGGCGCGGCTCGGTGGTGTATCGGCGCAAGGGGCATTGGGAGGGTTGGTCGGCGCGCGCGTGCGGGCAGCGCCGCAGCTTCGCGGTCGCGATGTGGCCGAGCCGGCGTGGTGGCGTGGACTTCACGATCGAGCCGCAACGCGGGCCGGGCAAGCGTCGCTGACGTTCGCTGGGGGTGCGCGTGTGCAAGCAGCCGCGACCTGCTTGGCAGCACTGAGGTGGTTCGCCGCACATCCGCTGCAAACGAAGTGGCGCTAGCGTCAGACCCTCGTCGATGATGTGTGTGGGAAGCATGAGTGACAGCCGCTGACGACGTTAGGCAAATGGTGGGGCAGGGGCGGCGTTGGCGCGTGTCGGCAGCATGAGTGAAGCGCGTCCATCGACGCTACGCCAGTGGCCGGGAAAGGTGACGCAGTAACTCGCTTTTACCCAACACGAGCTTTGATCAACGATTCGTAAGGGCGAGCCGAGCTTGTAGACGCGTGGCGGACCGCAGTTGGTGCAGGTGAGGCGCGAACGGGTTGGCATGAACCGATTATTCCAGGAGCCGATCGCCTTGGGCCTGCTGGATGCACTTCTACACCGCAATCGGTCACGTAAGCGGGCAGGCGAGTTCCTGCTTGGACGCCATGAGCTAGGTCACCAATAATTGATGTCGAGGCACGCGCGGCCGCCTTGCGGCTTCGGTTACGCAACCGGCTGGGTGACGGACCACGTCGCTTCTGCTCGCGCGTGATCACGGTTTACCACTGCACAAACGGAAACCGCCGCCCGGTTGCCCGGACGGCGGCTCCTCGTTCACGTCGTGATCCGAACGATCAGTCGTTCAGATACTCGCCCGCATCGGCGTCGGTGCCGGTGCCCGAGGGCACGACCTCGGCGAGCGGATCGCTGCCGGTGCCGGTGTCGTCGCGGGTCGAGCGCGCGTCCTCGGCGGCCTTCACCTGTGCCGCGGTGCCGGCGACGATCATCGCTTCCTGCAACTTGCGCTGCTGGACACGGAGCGCCGCGTCACGCGACGAGGCAGCGACGCGCAGGCGGTTCATGCCCGCGCCCGTGCCCGCCGGGATCAGGCGACCGACGATCACGTTCTCCTTCAGGCCCATCAGCGTGTCCTGCTTGCCCTGGACCGCCGCCTCGGTGAGGACGCGGGTGGTTTCCTGGAACGACGCGGCCGAAATGAACGAACGCGTCTGCAAGCTCGCCTTGGTGATGCCGAGCAGGACCGGCTTGCCCTGTGCCGGGTTCTGGCCCTTCTCGAGCTTGCTGTTCACCTCGTCCATCTCGTCACGATCAACCTGCTCGCCGGCCAGCAGCGTGGTGTCGCCGCCGTCGGTGATCTCGACCTTTTGCAGCATCTGACGAACGATCGTCTCGATGTGCTTGTCGTTGATCTTCACGCCCTGAAGTCGGTAAACTTCCTGAATTTCCGCGACGAGGTATTCCGCGAGCGGCTCGATGCCGAGCACCTCGAGAATGTCGTGCGGATCGGGCGAGCCGCCGATCAGATTGTCGCCGCGCTTGACATAGTCGCCTTCCTGAACGTCGATCACCTTCGACTTCGGGATCAGATACTCGACGACCTCGCCGCCATCCTCGGGCTGGATGCCGATCTTGCGCTTGGCCTTGTAGTCCTTGCCGAACACGACACGCCCCGAAACCTTGGCGATGATCGCGTTCTCCTTGGGCTTGCGCGCCTCGAACAGCTCGGCGACGCGCGGCAGACCACCGGTGATGTCGCGGGTCTTGGCGGACTCGCGCGCAACGCGGGCGAGCACGTCGCCGGCCTGGACCGTCGCATTGTCCTCGACCGACAGCACGGCGCCCGAGGCGAGCATGTAGCGCGCCGCTTCACCCGAACCCTCGTCGAGCAGGGTCATGCGCGGACGCAGATCCTCTTTCGACTTGGTGGTGGTGCGGTGCTCGGTCACGACGCGCTGGGCGATGCCCGTCGCTTCGTCGACCTGCTCGGTCAGCGTCTTGCCCTCGACCAGATCCTGGAACTTAACCGTGCCGCCGGTCTCGGTGATGAGCGGCATGGTGAACGGATCCCACTCGGCCATGCGGTCGCCCTTGGACACGATGTGACCGTCGTCGAACATGACGTACGCACCGTATGGGATGCGATCGACCGCGAGCTCGCGGCCGTCCATGTCCTTGATCACGATCTCGCCCGAACGGCTGAGCACCACGCGGCGGCCGCGCTGGTCGACGATCACGCGCAGGTCGCGGTATTCCGCAGTGCCGTCGGCGTGCGCCTCCAGGTTGGACGTCTCGTTGAGCTGCGCCGCACCGCCGATGTGGAAGGTGCGCATCGTCAGCTGCGTGCCCGGCTCACCGATCGACTGCGCGGCGATGACGCCGACCGCCTCACCGATGTTGACCGGCGTACCGCGCGCGAGGTCGCGGCCGTAGCACTTGCCGCAGACGCCGATCTTGCTCTCGCAGACCAGCGGCGAGCGGATCTTCATGCCCTGCACGCCCATGCCTTCGATCTGCGCGACCATCGGCTCGTCAAGCAGCGTGCCAATCGGGATCACCACCTTGCCGTCCTTGTCGACCACGTCCTCGGCCGTGGTGCGGCCCAGAATACGCTCGCCGAGCGACGCGATGGTCGAACCACCCTGAACGATCGCCTTCATCTCCAGCGCGCGCTCGGTGCCGCAATCCTCCTCGATGATGACGCAGTCCTGCGACACGTCGACGAGGCGGCGGGTGAGGTAGCCCGAGTTCGCGGTCTTCAACGCCGTATCCGCGAGGCCCTTGCGCGCGCCGTGGGTCGAGTTGAAATACTCAAGGACGGTCAGACCTTCCTTGAAGTTCGAGATGATCGGCGTTTCGATGATCTCGCCCGACGGCTTCGCCATCAGACCGCGCATGCCCGCGAGCTGCTTGATCTGCGCCTGCGAACCACGCGCACCCGAGTGGGCCATCATGTAGATCGAGTTGATCGGCTTCTCGCGACCCGCGTTCTCGCCCGCGTCGTCACCGAAGTGACGCACGGCCTTGATCTCGTTCATCATCGAGTTCGCAACCTGGTCACCGCAGCGCGACCAGGCGTCGATCACCTTGTTGTACTTCTCCTGCTGCGTGATCAGGCCGTCCTGATATTGCTGCTCGAAGTCCTTCACCTGATCGCGCGTCTCGTCGACCAGCGCGTCCTTGTCGGGCGCGACCAGCATGTCGTCCTTGCCGAACGAGATGCCTGCCTTGAACGCGTGACGGAAACCAAGCGCCATGATCGCGTCGGCGAACAGCACCGTCTCCTTCTGACCGGTGTGACGATACACCTCGTCGATGACGTCGCCGACGTCCTTCTTGGTCAGCAGGCGGTTGACGACGTCGAACGGCACCTTGTGGCTGTGCGGCAGGGTTTCACCCAGCAGCATACGGCCCGGCGTCGTCTCGAAACGCTTGAGGTACTGCTTGCCGTTCTCATCGGTCTGCGGAACGCGGCTGATGATCTTGGTGTGCAACGTGACCGACCCGGCGTTGAGCGCCTGATGCACCTCCGACATGTCGGAGATCATCATGCCTTCACCCGGCTCCTTCTCCTTCATCATGGAGAGGTAGTAGAGACCCAGCACCATGTCCTGCGACGGCACGATGATCGGCTTGCCGTTCGCCGGGCTGAGGATGTTGTTGGTCGACATCATCAGCACGCGCGCTTCCAGCTGCGCCTCAAGGCTCAGCGGAACGTGGACGGCCATCTGGTCACCGTCGAAGTCGGCGTTGAACGCCGAGCAGACCAGCGGGTGTAGCTGGATCGCCTTGCCCTCGATCAGCACCGGCTCGAACGCCTGGATGCCCAAGCGGTGGAGCGTCGGTGCGCGGTTGAGCATGACCGGATGCTCGCGGATCACCTCGTCCAGGATGTCCCAGACTTCCTTGCGCTCCTTCTCGACCCACTTCTTCGCCTGCTTGAGCGTCATGCTCAGGCCCTTGGCGTCGAGACGCGCGTAGATGAACGGCTTGAACAGCTCGAGCGCCATCTTCTTCGGCAAGCCGCACTGGTGCAGCTTGAGCTCCGGCCCGGTCACGATGACCGAACGGCCCGAATAGTCGACGCGCTTGCCGAGCAGGTTCTGGCGGAAGCGGCCCTGCTTGCCCTTGAGCATGTCGGACAGCGACTTGAGCGGACGCTTGTTCGCGCCGGTGATCGTGCGACCGCGGCGACCGTTGTCGAACAAAGCGTCGACCGCCTCCTGCAGCATGCGCTTCTCATTGCGGACGATGATGTCCGGCGCGCGCAGCTCCATCAGCCGCTTCAAGCGGTTGTTGCGGTTGATGACGCGGCGGTACAGGTCGTTCAGATCCGACGTCGCAAAGCGGCCACCGTCGAGCGGCACCAGCGGGCGCAGCTCGGGCGGGATGACCGGCACGACCTCGAGGATCATCCACTCGGGACGGTTGCCCGATTCAAGGAAGCTCTCAACGACCTTGAGGCGCTTAATGATCTTCTTGGGCTTGAGTTCGGACTTGGTGGTGGCGAGCTCTTCGAGCAGCGCGACCTTCTCGCCCTCGAGATCGAGGTTCTCGAGCATGTTGCGCACGGCCTCGGCGCCGATGCCAGCGGAGAAGGCGTCCTCGCCATACTCGTCCTGCGCCTCGAGCAGCTCATCCTCGGTGAGGAGCTGATACTTTTCGAGCGGGGTCAGGCCCGGCTCGATCACGATATACGCCTCGAAGTAGAGCACGCGCTCGAGCTGCTTCAGCTGCATGTCGAGCAGCAGGCCGATGCGGCTCGGCAGCGACTTCAGGAACCAGATGTGCGCGACGGGCGCGGCGAGCTCGATATGGCCCATGCGCTCGCGGCGGACCTTCGACACGGTGACTTCGACGCCGCACTTCTCGCAGACGATGCCCTTGTACTTCATGCGCTTGTACTTGCCGCACAGGCATTCGTAATCCTTGATCGGACCGAAGATGCGCGCGCAGAACAGGCCGTCACGCTCGGGCTTGAACGTGCGATAGTTGATCGTTTCCGGCTTCTTGATCTCGCCGAACGACCACGAACGGATGCGATCGGGCGATGCGATGCCGATCTGGATCTGGTCGAAGGTTTCCGGCTTCGCGAGCGGATTGGCGAAATTGGTCAGTTCGTTCATGGATATGAACCTCTTAGATTTCGTAGCCCTCTCCCCGCCGGGGAGAGGGGTGGGTGAGGGGTGCTTGCTGGCGGAACGTCTCTGCGAGACGCCGACCCCTCACCCCGACCCTCTCCCCGGCGGGGAGAGGGAGGAAGGCAGTTACTCCGCGGCCTCGGCTAGCCCATCGTCCTCGGACTCTTCCATCGACTTAAGATCGACGTTGAGGCCCAGCGAGCGCATTTCCTTGACCAGCACGTTGAAGCTCTCGGGAATGCCGGCCTCGAACGTGTCGTCGCCCTTGACGATCGCCTCGTAGACCTTGGTGCGGCCGACGACGTCGTCCGACTTCACCGTCAGCATCTCCTGCAACGTATAGGCGGCGCCGTAGGCCTGGAGCGCCCAGACCTCCATCTCGCCGAACCGCTGCCCGCCGAACTGCGCCTTGCCGCCCAGCGGCTGCTGGGTGACGAGGCTGTACGGCCCGATCGAACGCGCGTGGATCTTGTCGTCGACCAAGTGGTGGAGCTTCAGCATGTAGATGATGCCCACGGTCACCTTGCGGTCGAACTTGTCGCCGGTGCGTCCGTCGAACAGGTCCGACTGACCCGAGCTGTCGAGCCCCGCGAGCGCCAGCATGTCCGACACGTCCTTCTCGACCGCGCCGTCGAACACCGGGGTGCCCATCGGAACGCCGCCGCGCAGGTTCTGCGCCAGCTCGACGATCTCGTCGCCCGAGCGGGCCTGGATGTCGTCGAGATAATGCTCGCCGTAGACTTCCTCCAGCCGCGCCTTGACCGCGTCGGGCATCGCGCCCGCCGCCGCATCGGGATTGGCCTCGCGCCACTCGTCGAGCTGCTGTGCGATCTGTTGACCCAGACCACGCGCCGCCCAGCCGAGGTGCGTCTCGAAGATCTGCCCGACGTTCATGCGCGACGGCACGCCCAACGGATTGAGCACGAGGTCGACCGGCGTCCCGTCGGCGAGGAACGGCATGTCCTCCGCCGGCAGGATACGGCTGATGACGCCCTTGTTGCCGTGACGGCCGGCCATCTTGTCGCCCGGCTGCAGCTTGCGCTTCACCGCGACGAACACCTTGACCATCTTGAGCACGCCCGGCGGCAGCTCGTCGCCACGCTCCAGCTTCTCGCGGCGATCCTCGAACTTGTCGCGGATACGCTTGGCCGCCTCGTCGTACTGGCCCTTCACGGCTTCCAGGTTCGCCTGCACGGCATCGTCCTGCACCGCGAACTTCCACCATTCGTGGCGGTCGACCGAGTCGAGCAGGTCCATGTCGATGGTCGAGCCCTTCTTGACGCCCTTCGGCGCCGCAGTCGCGACCTGATCCAGCAGCATCTCGCGCAGACGGCTCCACGTCGCACGATTGAGGATCGTGCGCTCGTCGTCCGAGTCCTTCTTCAGACGCTCGATCTCCTCGCGCTCGATCGCCATCGCGCGCTCGTCCTTGTCGATACCGTGACGATTGAAGACGCGCACGTCGACGATCGTACCGGCAACGCCTGGCGGCAGGCGCAGCGACGTGTCGCGCACGTCCGATGCCTTTTCACCGAAGATCGCGCGGAGCAGCTTCTCTTCCGGCGTCATCGGCGACTCGCCCTTGGGCGTGATCTTGCCGACCAGGATGTCGCCCGGCTCGACCTCGGCACCGACATAGACGATGCCCGCCTCGTCGAGGTTGCGCAGCGCCTCCTCGCCGACGTTGGGGATGTCGCGCGTGATGTCCTCCGGCCCGAGCTTGGTGTCGCGGGCCATCACTTCGAACTCGTCGATGTGGATCGACGTGAACACGTCGTCCTTCACGATCCGCTCGGAGATGAGGATCGAGTCCTCGTAGTTGTAGCCGTTCCACGGCATGAACGCGACGAGCGCGTTACGGCCGAGCGCCAGCTCGCCGAACTCCGTCGACGGGCCATCGGCCAGCACGTCGCCCGCCTTCACCACGTCGCCCACCTTCACCAGCGGACGCTGGTTGATGCAGGTCGACTGGTTCGAGCGCTGGAACTTCATGAGCGTGTAGATATCGACGCCGCTCTCGTTCGCGTCGACCTCACCGGTCGCACGGATGACGATGCGGGCCGCATCGACCTGATCGACGACGCCGGCGCGCTTGGCCGAGATCGCGGCGCCCGAATCGCGCGCCACCGTCTCTTCCATGCCGGTGCCGACGAACGGTGCCTCAGCCTTGACCAGCGGCACCGCCTGGCGCTGCATGTTCGAGCCCATCAGCGCGCGGTTCGCGTCGTCGTTCTCCAGGAACGGGATCAGCGAGGCCGCGACCGACACGAGCTGCTTGGGGCTGACGTCCATCAGCGTCACCGTCTCGGGCAGCGCCATCAGGAACTCGCCTGCCTGACGTGCCGACACCAGCTCCTCGGCGAACGAACCGTCCTCGTTGAGCTCGGCCGACGCCTGCGCGACGGTGTGCTTCTGCTCTTCCATCGCCGACAGGTAGACGACGTCGCCCGTCACCTTGCCGTCGACGATCTTGCGGTACGGCGTCTCGATGAAGCCGTACTTGTTGACGCGCGCGAAGGTCGACAGCGAGTTGATCAGACCGATGTTCGGGCCTTCCGGCGTCTCGATCGGGCAGATGCGGCCGTAGTGCGTCGGGTGAACGTCGCGAACTTCGAAGCCCGCGCGCTCACGCGTCAGACCGCCCGGCCCGAGCGCCGAGACGCGACGCTTGTGCGTCACTTCGGACAAGGGGTTGGTCTGGTCCATGAACTGCGACAGCTGCGACGAACCAAAGAACTCGCGCACCGCGGCGACCGCGGGCTTCGCGTTGATCAGGTCGTTCGGCATCACGGTCGACACGTCGACCGAAGACATGCGCTCCTTCACCGCGCGCTCCATACGGAGCAGGCCGACGCGGTACTGGTTCTCCAGCAGCTCGCCGACCGAACGCACGCGGCGGTTGCCGAGATTGTCGATGTCGTCGATCTCGCCCTTGCCGTCCTTGAGGTCGACCAGCGTCTTCACGACCGCGAGGATGTCCTCGGTGCGCAGCGTCGTCACCGTGTCCTCGGCATCGAGGTCGAGGCGCATGTTGAGCTTGACGCGGCCGACCGCCGACAGGTCGTAACGATCGGGGTCGAAGAACAGGCCGGCGAACAGCGACTCCGCCGTCTCCAGCGTCGGCGGCTCGCCGGGGCGCATCACGCGGTAGATGTCGGACAGTGCCTGCTCGCGCTCCTCGGCCTTGTCGGCCTTGAGCGTGTTGCGGATCCACGGACCCGTCGTGACATGGTCGATGTCGAGCAGCTCGAGCCGGTCGATGCCGGCGCGGTCGAGCTTCTCCATGCTGTCGGGACCGATCTCATCACCGGCCTCGACGTAGATCTCGCCCGTCTGCTCGTTGATGAGGTCGTAGGCCGAATAGCGACCATAGACTTCCTCGGTCGGGATCAGCAGCGTCTCCAGACCGTCCTTCGCGGCCTTGTTGGCGGCGCGCGGGGTGATCTTGGTGCCGGCGGCGAAGATCACCTCGCCCGACTTCGCGTCGACGATGTCGAACGACGGCTTCACGCCGCGCCAGTTCTCCGCGCCGAACGGAATCTGCCAGCCGCCCTGACCGCGCACGAAGGTGACGCGGTTGTAGAACTGGTTGAGGATTTCCTCGGAATTGAGGCCGAGCGCGTAGAGCAGTGCCGTGACCGGCAGCTTGCGCTTACGGTCGATACGGACGTTGACGATGTCCTTGGCGTCGAACTCGAAGTCGAGCCACGAGCCGCGGTACGGGATCACGCGCGCGGCGAACAGGAACTTGCCCGACGCGTGCGTCTTGCCGCGGTCATGGTCGAACAGAACGCCCGGCGAACGGTGCATCTGACTGACGATCACGCGCTCGGTGCCGTTGATGAAGAACGTGCCGTTCTCCGTCATCAGCGGCATGTCGCCCATGTAGACGTCCTGCTCCTTGATATCGAGCACCGAGCGGGTTTCCGTATCGGGGTCCACCTCGAACACGATCAAGCGCAGCGTGACGCGCATCGGAGCTGCGTAGGTGATGCCGCGCTGACGGCATTCCTCAACGTCGAACTTCGGCGGTTCGAGCTCGTAATTGACGAAGTCGAGTTCGGCGGTGCCGGCGAAATCGCGGATCGGGAACACGCTGCGCAGCGTCTTCTCCAGACCCGAGACGTAGCCGATCGACGCGTCGGAGCGCAGGAACTGCTCGTAGCTTTCGCGCTGCACCTCGATCAGGTTCGGCATCTGCACCACTTCGTGGATGTTGCCGAATACCTTGCGGATGCGGCGCTTGCGCGTCCCGCCGGTGGTGTCGCGCCGGGCGGTGCCCGCGTCGATCGCCTTGGTTGCCATGTTGACTGTTGCCTCGTCAGCCGAAGAAAATCACGAAGCGCAAAGAACGGCAAAAGGCCGCACGTCTGATCCCGTGATGGGAGACGGCAGCCTCAAGCGTCCTGTTCCCGCACTCCTATCCGTACGAGGCACTGCGCGACGGCACCCCATGTCCCGGAACTGCGGAAGAGGTCGCGATATAGGCGAGGGGGTGGCTTGCGTCAACGTCGTGGCGGCTAACAACTCACATGCGACGCAGACGATCCGCTCGCGTCGGCGCTCACGCGCGGCGGATCGGCGGTTGGGACCGCGTAAATGGTTGACCTTCGCGGCATTGCGGGTAGCGCGAGCCGCCATGATCGTATGGCGTCGTTTCCGCAGCCTGTCGGCGTTGCTGCTCCTTACCGTTTCTCCCCACGCCCTGGCGCAGACGGCGGCGCCGGATGCGAGCGCGACGGTGCCGCCGATCATCTACTCGCTGCCGGGCACGCCGACCCCGACGCCTGTGTCCACTCCGGCGCCGGTCGACACCCCGACGCCAGCGGCCAGCGCTACCCCGCGGAGCGCGCCGACGCCGCGCGCTACGACGACCCCGCGTACGGCTCCGCTGGCGCGGCCCACCGCGACGCCGGAGCCGCGCGCCACCGCGGCCGTGACGCCGTTGACGGTAGAGCCAGCGTCATCACCCACGCCGGTCGTCGCCACGACGCCGCTGCCAACGCCGACCATCGTGGCCGCGAGCCCGGCACCAGTCGCAACAGCCGCGACGGGTGTGGGTGCGGGTGCGAGTGAGGGTACGGGTGCCGGATGGTTGCTGCCGATCGGCGTCTTGCTTGCGCTCGGCGCGGCCGGTGCCTGGTTGTGGTCGCGTCGGCGTCGCGATGTGGGAGGCGAGGCTGCTGCGATCGAGCGGGTGGTGGCGCCAGCGCCGGCGCCGGAACCCGACATCGTCGATGAAGAGCCGGGTTCTGCGGTTCCCGTCGCCGCTGCCGCGCCGCGCATGTTGTCGCGGCGCAGCGCGGCGCCGGTCGCGCCTGCGATCCCGGCCGATCGCGCGTGGATCGAATTGGAGCTGCGGCCGCGCCGTGCCGGGCTCAACATGCTGACCGCTACTGCCGACGTCGACGTGCTGGTGCGCAATCGTGGAAGCGCTGACGCGGTCAACGTCCGGCTCGATGCGCGGCTGACCAGCGCGCGCGCGGACCAGGATGCGGAACTGGGGCAAATCTTCGCCGACACCCGCGGCCGAACCGCGGCATCCCCGTTCACGCTGGCGCCTGGCGGCGAGCGCGTGGTCCGCGCGGTGGTGACGCTGCCGCGCGAGGCGATCAACGTGCTGACCGCGGCACAACGGCCGATGTTCGTGCCGGTGGTAACGCTCAACGCGCGCTACGCGCTGGGCAGCGCAGGCGAGGGGCAGACCGCTCAGGCATTCGCGCTGGGGATCGAGCGTGCTGGTGCGGCGAAGCTCGCGCCGTTCTGGCTCGACGCGCCGTCGCGCATGTTCGAGGCGGTTGCGGCGCGTCCGCACGCACTGGCGATCACCAGCTGAGCACAGGCTGCATCGACAACGCGCGAGGGATCACCAGAAGACGCGTGCGCCCTCGATGATAATCGCCCACAGCATCGCCGAGATGACCGCCATCGCGATGACCGACCATGCGCGTCGCCGCTCGGCAGCGTCGGACGTCACGTAAGCCATTCCACCCTCCCCATGTTTGTTGTTGCCGTAACGATTGCCGCAGCATTCAACAAACGCACCGCTGCGATGAAGGTGATCGTCTCACTCGTTCACCGCCGTGTCGATTACCCGTTCGGGTGATGGGTGCGGGAGGGGTGGAATAAGAAAAGGGCGGCACCGCTGTTGCGGGCCGCCCTTTTCTTGTTGGCTTCGGCCGTCACGCGAGCAAGTCCCGTGACGTCGGACGCGGCTTTGGCCGCGCCGGCCGGCCTTGTGGGGGCGGGCATCGCCCGCGCCCACTGCGGCTTACTTGAGCTCGACGGTCGCGCCGGCGCCTTCCAGCTGCGCCTTGACCTTCTCGGCCTCGTCCTTCGACACGCCTTCCTTGACGGCCTTCGGCGCGCCCTCGACGAGTGCCTTCGCCTCGGTCAGGCCGAGACCGGTGATCGCGCGGACTTCCTTGATGACGTTGATCTTCTTGCCACCGTCGCCGGTCAGGATCACGTCGAACTCGGTCTTCTCTTCAGCGGCCGGAGCGGCGGCGCCGCCAGCTGCCGGCGCTGCTGCAACCGCTGCTGCGGCCGAGACGCCCCACTTCTCTTCGAGCATCTTCGAGAGCTCAGCGGCCTCGAGGACGGTCAGTTCGCTCAGCTGGTCAACCAGCGCGTTCAGGTCTGCCATGTTACTTTTCCCAGTTTATCGGGGACCAACGGTCCCGTTCGTCAACAAAATGAACTCGCCCGAGAGACTCAGGCGGCTTCCTTCTCGGCATAGGCCGACAGGACGCGCGCGATCTGAGCCGCGGGTGCCTGCGTGATCGTCGCCAGCTTCGTGGCGGGTGCCACGACGAGACCGATGATCTTGGCGCGCAGCTCGTCGAGCGAGGGCAGCGTCGCCAATGCCTGGACGCCCGCCAGGTCGAGTGCGGTGGCGCCCATCGCGCCGCCGACGATCTCGAACTTGTCGGTCGTCTTCGCGAAATCGACGGCGACCTTTGCCGCCGCGACCGGATCGGTCGAGGTGGCGAGGCCGACCGGACCGGTCAGCATGTCGCCGATCGAGCCATAGTCGGTGCCGTCGAGCGCGATCCTGGCAAGCTTGTTCTTCGAGACCTTGTATACCGCGCCGGCATCCCGCATCCGGTTGCGCAAGTCGGTCGACTGCGCGACCGTCATGCCGAGGTTGCGGGTGACGACCACCACACCGACCTCGGAGAAGGTGCTGTTCAGCGCGGCAACGGCTGCGCTTTTCTGCGCACGATCCATGCCATTCTCCACGTTCATAGGCGCTCGGCCGAAGCCGCACGCCCGGTTGCTTGTCCCGCGCGCGCCGAACGGCACGAACGGTGTGTCCGACGATGGGGAAGGGGACGCCCGCTGGGAGCAGGCACGACGAACGCGCAGTTCGGCGTGCAATCAAATCCTGTTTCCCCGTCTCGGTGGGGGATTAAGCCGCGGCAGATCCGCGGCACCCACTGTCTTGGACGGATGAGCCGAACAAAGCGCGAGCAATGTCCGGATCGAGCGCGCCTTTAGCAGATCGCAGCGACGGTGCAAGCCATTGTCTCGTGTCGCGAAACTGCAACGCCGTCGTCACCGATCCATCATCGAACTGCCACCGCATTGTCGCGCGAAGCCGTCACATGGGCGACGTGGCGTCGTGGGAGCGGCGCGATCCGGGGGATTATTCGTGATGACCGAGCTCAGCCTCACCACCATCGGCTACGACGACGGTGACGTCGATACCAACGCCAGCCGCAATCTGCACCTGAACGACATCGTCCAGCAGCGCTACTCGCGCCGCCAGACTTTGTTCGGTGGCCTGTCGGCGATGACCACCGCGGCGTTCGGCTCGGTTCTGTTGTCGGCGTGCGGCGGCGACGAGCTCGACGATCCGGGCGTGGTGGTGAGCGCGGGCGAGTCGATCACGACGTCGTCGGGCAAGACGGTAACGCTGAACGGCATCGCGGGCGACAATGCGACCACCTCGGGCTTCACGCAGGTGAGTGGCCCGACCGTGACGCTCAGCACCGCGGGCGGCGTGACCACCTTTGTCGCACCCGCCGTCGCCGCCGCGACCGCGCTGGTGTTCCGCTTCTCCGCATCGGGCAAGAACGGCCAGACGAGCAGCGCCGACACGACCGTGACGGTCAATCCAGCGACGCTCGCCTTCACGGCGGTGTCGAAGAACCTCAATGACATCGTGACCGTGCCGGAGGGTTACTCGGTCGCGGTGCTGTACCGGCTCGGCGATCCGATCGCCGCTGGTGTCAGTGTCTACGGCAACGACGGGCAGGACACCAATTTCGCGCAGCGCGCCGGCGACCAGCATGACGGCATGAGCTTCTTCGGTCTGGCCGCGAGTGGCAACACGCCCGATGCGCTG
Source organism: Sphingomonas hominis (assembly GCF_013328205.1). Taxonomy (GTDB): domain Bacteria; phylum Pseudomonadota; class Alphaproteobacteria; order Sphingomonadales; family Sphingomonadaceae; genus Sphingomonas; species Sphingomonas hominis. The sequence goes on from NZ_JABULH010000002.1 coordinate 600,296, forward strand.
AACAACAGCCGCGGCATCCTGGCGCTCAATCATGAGAACATCGTGCCGGCCTATATGCACGCGAACGGCCCGACCACGGTTGCCGGTCGTCGTCCCGAGGCCGAGGTCATCAAGGAGATCGAGGCGCACGGCGTGTCGACGATCGAGGTGACGCGCGCCAGCGGTGGTGCGTGGAGCTACGTTCAGGCATCGGCGCTAAACCGCCGCATCACGCCCAACACGCCGATGGTGTTCAACGGACCGGTGCGCGGCGCGGCGCAGTTGCGCACGTTGTACTCGAACGACGCGACCGCCGGTCGCGGCACGATCAACAATTGCGCCAACGGCCAGATGCCATGGAACACGTACCTGACCAACGAGGAAAATTGGGCGGGCTATTTCCGGCGGACGGCTGGCGACGCGGCGGTGCGTAGCGCAGCCGGCCTCGCCAAGCAGAACATCTCGCTGACCCGCTACGGCATCCGTGAGGGTGCTGGCGGCAATTACAATTGGACCACCGTGCAGCCCTCCACCGCGGGCGACACGCGCTTTGCCAAGTGGAACGCGACCGCGACCGCCGGGCTTGCCGCCGACGGCACCGCCGATTTCCGCAACGAGCCGTTCCAATATGGCTGGGTGGTCGAGATCGATCCGTTCAACCCCGCCGCCGCGCCGCGCAAGCGCACCGCACTCGGCCGCATGAACCACGAGGGTTGCTGGCCCGGCCGTACGATCGCCGGCACGCGCCCGGCATTCTACATGGGGGACGATGCGCAGAACGAATATATCTACAAGTTCGTGTCGACCGCGGTCTGGGCCGATGCGGATGCGACCAACGCCGACCGGCTGGCGATCGGCGACAAGTATCTCGACACCGGCACGCTCTACGTCGCGAAGTTCAACGCGGATGGCTCGGGCCAGTGGCTGCCGCTCGTGTTCGGGCAGAACGGGCTGACTGCGGCGAACACGACCTATCCGTTCGCCGATCAGGCCGACGTGCTGATCAACACGCGCCTCGCCGCCGACGTGCTGGGCGCGACCAAGATGGACCGGCCCGAGTGGACCGCGGTCAACCCGGTCAACGGCGAGATGTACTGCACGCTGACCAACAATTCGTCGCGCACGCCCGCCAACACCGATGCGTCCAACCCGCGCGCCTATACCGATCCGAAGCTGCCGCAGGGTGACGTCGTCAACGCCGATCCGCCCACCACGGCGCAGGCGACCCGCGGCAACGCCAACGGCCACGTGATCCGCGTGCGCGAGAGCGGCGACACGACCGAGGCGACCACCTTCACCTGGGACGTCTACGCCTTCGGCTCGGGCGCCGACCTCGATCGCACCAACATCAACCTGTCGGGGTTGGACGCGTCGAACGACTTCTCCTCGCCCGACGGCCTGTGGTTCGGCCGCAATACCAACGTGACGGGCCAGGTCGCGCCGGTGCTGTGGATCCAGACCGACGACGGCGCCTATACCGACGTCACCAACTGCATGATGCTGGCCGCACTGCCGGGCCGGGTCGGCGACGGCGGGACGCGCACGGTCAACAACACGCTGACGACCGCCGCGGGCGTGACCACCACCAGCACGACGACGACGCGGATCGGTGCGGCGCCGGGCGCGAACCTCAAGCGCTTCCTGGTGGGGCCGAAGGAGTGCGAGATTACCGGCATCACCTCCACGCCGGACGGCCGCTCGCTGTTCGTCAACATCCAGCATCCCGGCGAGAACGGTAACGTCGGCAACATCACGTCGAGCTGGCCGGCGTCGCAGTCGGGGCAGGCGGGCACCAGCCGTCCGCGCTCGGCCACCATCGTCATCACCAAGAACGATGGCGGGATCGTCGGTATCTGATCGATCAAGGGGAGGACGTCGGGCCGACGTCCTCCCGCCAACGTTTGTGGCATATCCGTGACGTAAATGGCCGGCTCGGTCGTGCTATGGACTTGGCCGTTCATCCGGCGTACAACTACCCTCACGGACCGGGTGACCCCGGACAGGTGGCCCCGGCTCCGCGATGGAGAGGATGAGCCATGGGCACGATCAAGCAAGTTGGACACAGGAGCGGCGTCGTCGTGGCGGCGACCGGTTTCGCCGCGGCAGCGGTTATCTTCGCGCAGGCGACCGCGACCGCGATGATCTACGTCGGTGAACTCCTGATTCGATGAAGCCGCGTGGTCCGGGTAGCTGCCGCAGGCAGTGCCCGGTCCGCCTCACTCGCGCTCGACCCACCAGCGCTGCTGCCAGCCGCGCCGTTCGCTGACCGGCGAGCCCGCGGCGTCGCGGGCGGGAGTGTAGCGGAAGCGTGCCTCGATCAACTGACAGGTGATTCGGTCTAGCGCCGGGTTGCCGCTCGACCGTGTCACCGCGCATCCGTCAACATGTCCATCGGTTCTGACGGTGAAGGCGACCGTCACCACGCCGCCGACCCGCGCCGACCGCTCCGCCTTTGGATAGTCGCGCGGCCCGATCGTGCCCGCCACCAACTGCGCGCGGGTGCCGCTGCCAGCGCCCGCACCATCACCCGCGTTGCCGCTGCCCACGCCGTCACCACGCTGGCCGTCGCCCGCGCCCACGCCTGTCGCGGCGGCTCCGCCGACGATCGCCGTACCATCCTGCGGTGATACCGGTGCGGACAGCGGTAACGGCGGCACGATGAGCGGGATCGGTGCTGCGACCGCGCTGCGGACTGCTTTGACGCCGCTCAACCCGCCGCGACCCGTTCGGCGGTCGGTGTGACTGGCGCGAGGCGGCGGCGGTGGTGCGGGCGGCGGCGGCGTGATCTCGAACGTGGCGAGCGAGGTCGTCGAAGTCGCAAGTTGCGTTGGCTCGCGCGCGTGCAGCAGGAGCCACAAGGCGCCGACGTGCAGCAGGACCACGCTGCCCGCACTAATCGCCCGGTCGCGTCCGCTCGCTCGCATCACCTGTCCCTAGCTCAATCGACGGCTGGAACGTAGCCCGGTCGCGCGGCGTTGCCGGGCAGTTCAATACAAATACTTGGCTAAAGGATTGATTACATGCCGCTTTCCGCCGATCCGGTCTGGTTCGTGACCGGTTGCTCGACCGGCTTCGGCCGCGCGCTCGCCGAACGGGTGATCGCGCGCGGGTGGCGCGTGATCGCGACCGCGCGCGGGGCAGGCCGCGTCGCCGACCTAATATCACTGGCGCCGGCGCGGGTGCTCGCGGTCGACCTCGACGTGACCGACGCGGCGCAGGTCGCTGCCGCCGTCGCTGCCGCGAACGAGCGGTTCGGTCGTATCGATGTACTCGTCAACAATGCGGGCTACGGTTACCAGTCGAGCATCGAGGAGGGCGATGAGGCGGAGATCTGCGCACAGTTCGACGCCAACGTGTTCGGCCTGTTCGCGATGACGCGCGCGGTGCTGCCGGGCATGCGGGCGCAGCGCGGCGGCGCGATCGTCAACGTCACCTCGGTTGCGGGGCTCGTCGGCTTTCCCGCCTCGGGCTATTACGCGGCGTCGAAGCACGCGGTGGAGGGCTTCTCCGACTCGCTCGCCGCCGAGGTCGCGCCGCTCGGCATCTCGGTCACCTGCATCGAGCCGGGGCCGTTCCGCACCGACTGGGCGGGGCGCTCGCTCAAGCAGACTGCGAGCACGATCGCGGACTATGCCGACACTGCCGCTGCACGCATGGCGCAGACCAGCGGTTATTCGGGGCAGCAGCCCGGCGACCCAATCCGCGCGGCCGAGGCGATGATCGATGCGGTCGTACGCGAGCATCCGCCGCGTCACTTCGTGCTCGGCAGGTTCGGGATCGACGCGGTCACGGAGCGGCTGCGCGCGCGGTTGAACGAGATCGAGGCGCAGCGCGCGGCGAGCCTCGCGACCGACTTCCCCGACGGCGAGGGTTGAGGCTCAGCGATCGGTCCGCGTCGCTCCGGCGGCGCGGACCGCGTTCAGATCGGGCAGGCCGTTGACCGCCATCAGCAGGTCCGCTTCTGCCAGGATTGAGCGCAGCACGTGCGCGCACCCGTCCGCGCCGCCCAACGCCAGGCCGTAGCTATAGGGCCGGCCGACCCCGACCAGATCGGCGCCGAGTGCGACCGCCTTGATCACGTCGGTGCCCGAGCGGATGCCGCTGTCGAACAGCACCGGCACGCGGCCCGCCACTGCATCGGCGACAGGGGCGAGCATGTCGATCGCCGCGATCCCGCCGTTTGCCTGCCGCCCGCCGTGGTTGGACACGTAGATGCCGTCCGCACCCGTATCGATCGCGCGGCGCGCATCATTGGGGTGGCAGATGCCTTTCAGCACGATCGGCAGCGCGGTGAGCGACTTAAGCCACGCCATGTCGTCCCAGGTCAGCACCTTGCCGAAGGTCGCACCCCAAGTGCCGATCGCGGCGCGCAGATCTTCCTCGGGCGGTTTGGCGAGCAGGCGGCGAAAGGCGGGGTCGCTGAAGTAGTTCTGCAGCACGTGGCCGCGCAATTGTGGGAAGTTCGATACGTTCAGGTCGCGCGGACGCCAGCCGGTCACCCATGTATCGAGCGTGACGACAATTGCTTTGTACCCTGCGGCCTCCGCCCGTGAGACGAGGCTGGCGGCCACGTCCTTGTCGCGCGGGGTGTAGAGCTGGAACATCGCAGGCGTGTCCCCGCACGCGGCGTGCACGTCCTCCAGCGTGTCGTTCGACAGCGTGGAGGCGGTCAGCGGCACGCCGGTCGCGGCACTCGCGCGCGCGGCGGCGAGGTCGCCGTGGCCGTCCTGCGTGCAGATGCCGGTCACCCCGATCGGCGCCATGAACAAGGGCGACGCGAGCGACATGCCGAACGTTTGTGTCGAGAGGTCGCGCTGCGTGCAATCGACCATCATGCGCGGCACCATGCCCCAGTGCCGGAACGCGCGCGCATTCTCGTCCTGCGTCCACTCGTCGCCGCAGCCGCCCTGGACGTAGTTGAGCACCGATGGAGGCATCGCCGCCTCCGCGCGCGTCTTCAGTGTCGCATAGTCGACCGGCCAGGTCGGCTGCATGCCCGACAGGCCGGCATAGTAGATCGCGTTCTGGAAATCGCCGAAATGCGCCATGCGCGCCTCTCCCATCTTGTCGGGCGAGCATGGCGGCAGCAGGATGGCTTGTCGAGGCGCCAGGGCAGGGCGCCGTCAGGGCGAGCGGGGGGCGAGCATCGACGCCCGCCGCCCGCTCGGGTCAGGTCAGAAGGTGAAGCGTCCGCCGAGCGACAGCACGACGGCGTGCGCGTCCTCCAAACGGCCGTTCGTCAAAATCGGCGTCTGCGCCGCAGTGCCGGCATAGGCGGCGGTGACGCGGTCGATCGTCTCGTCCTTGAAGTCGACGTAATTGGCCGCGGCGTCGATGCCGAAGCGTGGGGACAGCTGGAAGGACAGGCCGCCGCCGTAGTTCCAGCGGTTCGCGTCGGGCACGCGCGGATCGCGCTCGCCGTCGCGTGTCGGGGTGATCGCACGCTGAACGCCCGCGCGCAGCGTGAGCGCCGGCGAGACGGCATAGTCGAGGCCACCCGCGTAGCTCCAGCTGTTGCGGTAGTTCTCAGGAATGGCGGTGTTGAGCGGCGCGCCGAGCCGGATCGCGTCGAATTTGTCCCAAGTGTAGCGCACCACCTGCGCATTGAGCGTCAGCGCGGACCCTGCGCGCTGGCGCACGCCGAGAATGATCTGCGCCGGCGTGTAGAAGCGCGCCTTGACCCCCGAGAGATCGGCATTGGAACCCGCGAGCGGCCCGACCAGTCCGCTGATCGTCAGATCGCCCTTCAACGTGTGCTTGATCGCCGACTTGTAGCTGAAGCCGACCGTGGTGTTCTCATTGTGCATCTGGAACCCGGCGCTCCAGCCGAGGTCCCAGCCGTCGCCTTCCAGCTTCTGGCTGCCGTCGGGCAGCGAGGCGAGCACGTTGGGCAGCGCGTTGCTGAGGCTCGCGTCGGTATATTCGACGTTGGCCGCGCCACCGACGCGCAGCCAGTCGGTCACCGCGACCGCAATGCCAGGCTGGATGTCGACCGTCAGCAGGTGCGTGCGATCCGCGCCGTAGCGCGCCCAGCTACCCGTCTCGTAATTGGTGGTGAAGCTATACGGAGAGGTGACGGCGACGCCGAGCGCGACACGGTCGTTGATCGGCAAAGCGAACGCGCCCGAGGGCAGCACGCCGTTGTTGATCGGATCGCGCGATACCCCATTGCCGCCGACGGGCGCGAACGGCTGGCCGGGGCGACGGATCACGGTGCCGTTGTCGACAACCTTGCCCTTGGGCAGGATCGCCGCGGCGCTGACCGCAGCCTCCGCATCGGTGCTGCCCGCGATCGCTGCCGGGTTCCACCACAAGGAGGCGGCGCCGGTGTCGGCGACCTCACCGGAGAAAGCGCGCCCGGCGCCGCGCGCCGACTGCTCTTGAAGATAGAAGGCCTGCGCGTGCGCGGCACTGGCGAAGCCGGCTGACAAGGCGAGCGCCGTCACGGCGGCGGAAACACGATAACGCGAGAACATGCGCGCTGACTCTCCAAGGATGTACGGCGCGAACACGCCGCTGCCGGGCTGGTCGGCTAGCGAGAAAAGGTCAGTGTTACAAACCTTTTCCGCGGTGCGTGAGGCGCTCGAGGTTGGTTGGCGTACGATCGTCGGCGCATTGTGGCGCGGGGACCACAAGGGGGTTGTTGATTAGTCCTTCTTACGTTCGTTACCCCGGACTTGATCCGGGGTTCCGCTCCTTTGCACGCTGCGACAAGAAGCGTGATCCCGGCTCAAGGCCGGGACGACGGGGAGTGAAGGACCGGACGCGTGAGGCGTGAGCCGCTACGGTAGCCAGTCCGAGCGCCGTGCTGGCATACACACACGAGAAAGGGGCCGGAGACGTGTGCCTCCGACCCCTCGATCATCTCAGCGATGTCGCCGCGCTTACGCGCCGGCGATCTCCGCCACGTCGACCTTGATCCCCGGGCCCATCGACGAGCTGACCGCGACCTTGCGGACGTACTTGCCCTTGGCACCCGACGGCTTCGCGCGGACAACGGCCTCGACCAGCGCGTCGAAGTTGCGACGCAGGTCTTCCTGCGCGAACGACGCCTTGCCGATGCCGGAGTGGATAATGCCGGCCTTCTCGACGCGATACTCGACCTGGCCGCCCTTGGCTGCCTTGACCGCTTCGGTGACGTTCATCGTCACGGTGCCGAGCTTCGGGTTCGGCATCAGGCCCTTGGGACCCAGTACCTTACCCAGACGGCCGACGATGCCCATCATGTCGGGGGTCGCGATGCAGCGATCGAACTCGATCTTGCCGCCCTGGATTTCCTCCATCAGGTCCTCGGCACCAACGACGTCCGCACCGGCGGCGCGCGCCTCGTCAGCCTTGGGGCCGCGCGCGAACACGCCGACGCGCACCGTCTTGCCGGTGCCGGCCGGCAGCGTCACGACGCCGCGGACCATCTGGTCGGCGTGACGCGGGTCGACGCCCAGGTTCAGCGCGACTTCGATCGTCTCGTCGAACTTCGACGTGGCATTGGTCTTCGCCAGACCGATCGCCTCGTCAACGCCGTGCAGCTTCTCGGCGTCGATCGTCCAGGTCTTCTGCTTCTTGGTCAGCTTGCTCACGTGCTCAGCCCTCCACCACTTCGAGGCCCATTGCGCGGGCCGAGCCTTCGATGATCTTCGTCGCCGCTTCGATGTCGTTGGCGTTCAGATCCTTCATCTTCGCCTGCGCGACCTCGACCAGCGCCGAGCGCTTGATCTGTCCGGCCGACACCTTGCCCGGCTCCTTCGAGCCCGACTTGAGGTTCGCGGCCTTCTTGATCAGGAAGGTCGCCGGCGGCGTCTTCGTGATGAACGAGAACGAGCGGTCGGCGTAGACGGTAATGACGGTCGGGAGGGGCGAGCCCTTCTCCATGTCGCCGGTCTGCGCGTTGAACGCCTTGCAGAATTCCATGATGTTGACTCCGCGCTGACCCAGCGCCGGGCCGATCGGCGGCGACGGGTTCGCGGAGCCCGCGGGCACCTGCAGCTTGATGTAACCTGTGATCTTTTTCGCCATGTCACTCTCTTCAGTTTAGCGGTGCTAGCGGCGCCTAAAAGGTGCCTCCCGCGGCTTGTCACTGGCCGACTGGGTCGACCGTGTGATTTCGTGTGGCCTCCCGAACGTGGAGGCCGACACGGGAGTTAATCCCGTGTCGTCAGTCCTCGGCTTGGCCGAGGCTGGCCGGTCGAGCGCTGATCGCGAGTAAGCCTTGGCTTACTTGCTGCGCTCGACCTGATCGAACTCCAGCTCCACCGGCGTGGATCGACCGAAGATCGACACCGACACCTTGACGCGGCTGCGGTCGAAATCGAGTTCCTCGACCGTGCCGTTGAAGCTCGCGAACGGGCCTTCCAGCACCTTGACCGCGTCGCCGATCTCGTAATCGACCTTGACCTTCTGCTTCGGCGCAGCGGCTGCTTCCTCCTTGGAGTTGAGCATGCGCGCAGCTTCGGCCTCCGAGATCGCCTGCGGCTTTCCGAACGAGCCGAGAAAGCCGGTCACCTTGGGCGTGTTGCGCACCAGGTGGTAGACGTCGTCGGTCATCGCCAACTTGGCGAGCACGTAGCCGGGCATGAACTTGCGCTCCACCGCGATCTTCTTGCCGCGGCGTGCCTCGGTCACCGTCTCGGTCGGTACCTCGATCTGCTCGACCAGCTGCTCCAGGCCGAGGCGCTGCGCCTCCGCCATGATCGAGTCGCGAACCTTGCCCTCGAAGCCCGAGTAAGCGTGGATGATGTACCAGCGTGACATCGTGTTGTGCGTTCCGCCTTTTACTTGGCCAGGCTCAACAACGTCTTCACGATCGCGTTGAACACCGAGTCCACCGCGAGGAAGAAGAGCGCGAGCACCGTGGTCATGATGACGACCATCACACCCGTCATCACCGTTTCGCGGCCCGTCGGCCACACCACCTTCGCGGTTTCGGCGCGAACCTGGTTGATGAATTCGATCGGGGTCGTCTTCGCCACGCGTGTTGAACCTTCGATTTTCGCCCGGCATGAGCCTTCCATCGCTACCTCCGGGCGAGGTAGCGATGTTGGCCGTCCGTGCTGTCGGATGTGAGCGGGACTTAGCGAAGCGGACGCGGGAACACAAGGGTGGTCTGGGTAAGCTGCCCCCATGCGGAACTATGCCGCCGCGCCCGCGATAGCATTGGCCATCGGCCGCGCGAGGGATTATACGAGACGGCGTGACACACGCGGCCCCGCATCGCTTTCCGATCGGTATCGATCCGACCGACATCGACTTCATGGGGCACGTCAATAATGCCAGCTACCTGAAATGGGTACAGGAAGCGGTGATCGACCATTGGCGCGCGCTCGCGCCCGCCGACGCGGTGGCGCAGCACCTGTGGGTCGCGCTGAAACACGAGATCACCTACCGCAAGCCGACCTTCCTGGGCGACGACGTGGTCGCCACCGTGCTGCTGGAAAAGGTCCAGGGCGCGCGCGCTTTCTACGAAACGGTTATCCGGCGCGGTGAGGACGTGCTCGCCGAGGTAAAGTCGAGCTGGTGCTGCCTCGACGCAGACACCTTGCGCCCGGCGCGGCTGGCGCGCGAGATCGTGCAACACTTCTTCCCGGCGAGCGCCAAAGGCTGACGGCACGAAGCGGCGGCGCGAACGTTACGGTCTCGGATCAAGCAGGAGGCCGTGATGAACATCGTCCGTCTACCCGAAGGCGAGCTGGCGCCGCCCGAAGCGGATTGCATCACGATCGAACGCCGCGAGGACGGCAAGTTCATGCTGAACGGCACCGCGCTGATGGCGTGCGGCGATACCGACGAGGCGGAATCGATCTCGATGATCGGCAGCCAGCCCTACGACAGCTATGACGACGCCGAAGCCGCCGGGCTCGCCTGGGCGGCGGAACATTGCGCGGGCGAGGTGCAGGTCAGCTCGATCGCGTAATTGCCACGCGGTGCTTCCAAGTCAGTGCTGATGCTGGCAGGGGAGCTCGGACTCGAACCGAGGGCCTTCGGTTTTGGAGACCGACGCTCTAACCAACTGAGCTACACCCCTGTGCGGGTGCGGCTATTGTCGCAAGCACGGCGCTTCGTCAACCACCGATCGTCGTCACGCCGCGCGCGCGTTGGTCGAGCCGCGACGGATCACCTCGCGCGCCTCGGCAACGGGTAGCGGACGGCCGAAATAATAGCCCTGGATGTTCGAGCAGCCGAGCTCGCGTACCATCGCAAGCTCGGCCTCGGTCTCGACGCCCTCGGCGGTGGTCGCCATGCCGAGGCTGCGTGCCAGCGCCACGACTGCGCGGATGATTGCCAGCGGCTCCGGAACACCCTTGGCGGCGGAAACGACGAAGCTGCGGTCGATCTTGATCGACGAGAAGCGCGTGCGGCTGAGATAACCGAGCGAGGAATAACCCGTGCCGAAGTCGTCGAGACTGAGGCGTACGCCCAGGTCGAGCACCTGTTCGAGCACGCGCGTCGCCCCGGTGCCTTCGCGCATGAACACACCCTCGGTCACCTCCAGCTCGAGGCGGTGCGCGGGCAAGCGGCTCTGCACGAGCGCCGACGCGATTACCGTGACGAAATGAGGATTGGTGAGCTGCTCCGGCGACACATTCACTGCGACCCGCAGGTCACCCGGCCAGCGCGCCGCTTCCTCGCACGCGGTGCGCGCGACCCATTCGCCGATCGGCGAGATCAGCCGCGTTTCCTCGGCAATCGCGATGAACCGGTCGGGTCCGATCGATCCGAGCCGCGGGTGATTCCAGCGCAACAGCGCCTCGAACCCGCGCAGCGTGCCGGAGGCGGCTTCGACCACCGGCTGATAGTGTAACGCGAGCTGCCTGCGCTCGAGCGCCTGGCGCAGCTCCAGTTCGAGCACACGGCGTTCTTCGGCATCGGCGTGAAGCTGCGGCTCATAGGCGTGGAAGACGCCGCCGCCGCGATCCTTCGAGCGGTACAAGGCGAGATCGGCGGAGCGGATCAGCGTTTCCGCGGTGCGCCCGTCGCGCGGGCTGGTGGCGACACCGACCGATGCGCCGATGAACAACGTGTGCTGGTCAACCTCGTACGGGCGCGACAGCGTGTCGATGATGGTGCGTGCGAGCCGTTCGACGCGCTGCGGGTCGGACGCGTCGCGCACCACGACCGCGAACTCATCGCCGCCCAATCGACCGATCAGTTCGTTGTCGCTCATCAACTGGCTTAACCGTTCGGACACGCGGCCCAGCAGGCGGTCGCCGATCGGGTGGCCGAGCGTATCGTTGACCGCCTTGAAGCGATCGAGGTCGATCATCATGAAGCCGGCACGCGAGCGCCAGCGCTCGGCATCGTCGAGCGCGCGCGACAGCGTCTCGTTGACGTGCAAGCGGTTGGGCAAGCCGGTCAGCGTGTCGAACCGCGCCATGCGATAGATCCGGTCGGCGGAGGCGCGCTGCTCGGTCACGTCGGAGCCGACGCCGCGAAAACCCAGGAACGTACCATCGGCGTCGTAGCGCGGGCTGGCGGCGATCTCCCACCAGCGCTCCTCGCCGTCGATGATGATCGGCAGCGCGAGATCGCGGAAACTCCCGCGCTGCTTCAGCTTCTCCGCCAACTGCCGCAGACCGGCTGAAAAGTTGCCAGCTTCCCAGGTCGGACCGGCGAGCACCTGGAGGAACGGCATGCCGTTCATCGCATCGGGCGACAGGCGGCAGGCGTGCGCGAAGCGCGGGCTGGCGCGCACGATCCGACGGGCGGCATCGACTTCCCACAGCCAGTCGGCCCGCGAGTCTTCGAACTCACGCAGCAGCAGGCTGACCGTCTCGTCGCGCTCGCTCAGCGTCAGCTCCGACATGTGCAATGCAGCGAAGTTCCGCGCACGGATCGCGGACGCGTAGATCAGTAAACCAGCGAACATCGTGGTCGCAGCCGCCGCGACATAAGCGTGTGAGAAGATCAGCGGGATCGCCACCGCAACCGCGAGCACGCCGATGAAGGCGAGCGTCGCGAGCATCAACGGTGACAGTGCGAGCGCCGCGGCGATCATCAGCACCGACAGCACCATCCACAATCCCAGCTCGGTCGGCGGCGCGGTGTAGCGCGCGAACAAGAGCGGAGCTGCGCCCCATGTCGCGGCGAGCGCGAGTCCATCGAACAAGGTGGTGCGAACGGTGTCGAGCGTGGCGGAGTTGCCGGAACGATCGGGCGTTCGCAGGCGCCGAAATGCGACAGCTACCGCTGCTGCAGCAAGCAATGCCGCCCAGACCAGAAGCTGCCACAAGGCAACGACGGGCGAGAGCATCATGACGACCAGCGCGGCGCCGATCAGATTAGCCGCCAGCAGGAACAAAGCGAGTTCACGGCCGGCCAGCAGTTGCGCGGCGCGGATACGGCCCCAGGTCTGCACGTCCTCGCCCTCGCGCAAGCCGAGCAGGGTGGCGACCGAGATAGGCGGCAGCGAGGAAGGGATCGGCGGCGTCGTCACCCTTTGGGACTAGGCCGCCGCAGGTTGATTAATGGTTTAACCGACGTCCGATTGTTCGAAAGCTGCGGCGCACGGTTGGGTCAAGCGGCGATATCGTACGGCTTGATCTCTCCGGCGAGATAAAGATTGCGCGCCTTCGCGCGGCTGAGCTTGCCCGAGCTGGTGCGGGGCAGGGTGCGCGGCGGGATCAGCTCCACGACGCAGTTCATGCCGGTGACCGAGCGAACCCGGTCGCGGATCTCGTCGCGCAAGCGCGTGCGCTCGCCATCGTCCGAGCTGCGGCATTGCACCAGCACCGCGGGCGTTTCCTCGCCGCCAGGCGTGGTGATTGCAAAGGCGGCGATGTCGCCCGCCTTGAAACCGGGAAGCTGTTCCACCGCCCATTCAATATCTTGCGGCCAATGGTTGCGACCATTGATGATGATCATGTCCTTGGCGCGGCCGACGATGTAGATGTAGTCGTTCGACAAATACGCCATGTCGCCGGTGTCGAGCCAGCCGTCGACCAGGCAAGCGTCGGTCGCATCCTGATCGCGGAAATAGCCGACCATCACCGACGGGCCGCGACACCACAATTTGCCGATCGCGCCGTCGGGCAGCGGGGTGCCGTCCTCCTCGCGTACCACGACCTCCATGTCGCGCACCGGCTTGCCGCAATTGACGATCGCGCGGTAGCGTTGCGGGCGGTCCTCGCCGTGGCTCATGCCCGACAGCTCGGTTTCCTCGACCAGCTCGACGCGAATGCCCTCGCCCGGCGGCATCAGCGACACCGCCAGCGTCGCCTCGGCCAGGCCGTAGCTCGGCAAAAACGCGCTGGCCTTGAACCCGGCGCTGGCGAATGCGTCGACGAACGCCTGCATCACGTCCGGCCGGATCATGTCGGCACCGTTCCCCGCCACGCGCCAGCGCGACAGGTCGAAGCGGTCGGACGCCTTGGTCTGGCTCGAAATGCGGCGCGCGCAGATATCGTAGCCGAAGGTCGGCGAGTAGGAGAGGGTGGTGCCTGCGTTGCGGCTGACGAGGTCGAGCCACGACAGCGGACGACGCGCGAAATCCTCGGTCTTCAGGTAATCGGTCGATACCTGGTTCGCCATCGGGGACAGGAAGCAGCCGACCAGTCCCATGTCGTGGTACCACGGCAGCCACGACACGCAGCGGTCGTCCGCCGCGATCTGCATGCCGTGCGCGTGCGCGGCGAGATTGCTCAGCAACGCGCGATGCGTGATCGCGACGCCGTGCGGGAAGCGCGTCGAACCGCTCGAATATTGCAGGTAGCAGATGTCGTCCGCGCTCGCCGTCGGCAGCGTGACCGGTTCGGCCGGCCGCGCGAGCAGTTCGCTCCAGTCGACGCCCGTCACGCCTTGCGCGTCCGCCGCCGCCCCTGCCATCTGGTCGAGTTCGGTCGGGAAGATCAGCATGCGCGGGTCGCAGCTCGATAGCTGATTGCGCAACTGGTCGATGTACGAGTCGCGCCCGCCGAACGAGGTCGGCAGCGGCAGCGGCACCGGCCACGCACCCGCCAGCACGGTGCCGAAGAACAACTGCGCGAACTCGGCACTCGTCTCGGCCACCAAGGCGACGCGGTCGCCGGGCACGATCCCGGCGGCGATCAAGCGATAAGCGGCGGCGCGCGCATCGTCGCGCAACTGCGCGTACGAATAGACGCGGACCAGTGTCGCGCGCGCGTCGTGGAAGTTCAGCCCGCGCGCGCCGCTCGCCGCATAGTCCAATGCTTCGCCCAACGTGCCGAAATCGGAGAACCGGCGCGGCAGCGCATCGGCAGTCGGCGTCGGCTGGAGCGGGGCGAGGTCACTGGTCATTCACGTTGGTCCTGTCGCGGCGCCTTCGCGCACGTGCATGGATCATGAGCGGGGTTCATGAGCGGGCGGCTAAACCCGAACGTTCAAAATCCTTCTTTACTGTGGCACAATCAAGGCGTGGACGGTTCATCGAACAACAGGCGATCATCGCGTGCGCGAACGGGTGATGACGACACGCGCGACGATCGATCGCGCCGGGCGGGCGGCGCACGCGAACGCCGCACCGTTCCGCCTTTGACCGCCGTGTCGCTCGAAGGATTGGCGCTCCGGTACGTTGAACGGTTCGCGACGACGCGCGGCAAGTTGAGCGATTATCTGCGGCGCAAGATCCGCGAGCGTGGCTGGGAAGGCGAGGCGGCGGACGTTACCGCGCTCGCCGAACGGTTCGCAGAGCGAGGCTATGTCGACGATCGGGCGTACGCCGAGATGAAGACCGCCTCGCTCGCGCGTCGCGGGTTCGGCGAACGCCGCATTTCGGCCGCGCTGCACGCTGCGCGGGTCGAGGCGAACGATGCGGCCGAGGCGGTGGAGCAGGTACGCGACGGCGCGTTCGAGCAGGCCATGGCGTTCGCGCGGCGCAAGCGGATCGGACCGTTTGCGCGCCATCCGGTCGACGACGATCAACGGCGCAAGCAACTCGCCGCGATGCTGCGCGCGGGACATTCGTTCACGCTGGCGAACAAAATTGTACGATCATGTGCCGATCCCGACGGGAACGACGATTGACGCGAGCGTTAATAGGCTGAATCATTGTGCGGCGCATGATCGTCGCTGTGCATGCGAAGGGGAGTTCGAACAAACGGTGCCGGAAGGAACGCCCTTGGCCGATGGCAGGGACGAGCACGCACGTGTCCTCGGCGACGCGGGCGAGGCTTTGACCGTTTCCGGTACGTTGAAATGGTTCGACGCGACGCGTGGCTTCGGGTTCCTGGTCGCGGACGACGAGCGGATCGGTGACGTGCTGATCCACTTCAGCGTGTTGCAGCAACATGGGCGTCGCACATTACCTGAGGGCACGCGGATGGACGTGTCCGCCATCCAGCGCGCGCGCGGTTATCAGGCGACGGCTGTGCACGAGATCGACGTGGCCGCTGCGGCAAGCGTGGTGCGCGACCGCGATCGCGACCGGATCGATCCGGAGCATGCGGTGGACGATGCCGGCGACTGGCAGGGCGTAGTCGTAAAATGGTTCAACCGGCTGAAGGGCTACGGCTTTCTCGTCCGTGACGATGCGCCTGGCGACATCTTCGTGCACATGGAAACGCTGCGCCGTGCCGGCGTCGCCGAGGTCGAGCCCGACCAGCCGTTGCTCGCGCGGATCGTCGACGGGCGCAAGGGGCCGCTCGCGGTGGCGGTCGCGGTGCCGGACGGGGGTGAGGTGGTTTACCCCGTTGAAGCGGGCGCGCGCGACGGGTAAGCGGGCCAGCGATGGGCATCAATCTCAATCCGTTCACCTGGTGGAACGGCGCAACGATCGGCACGATGATCTACGGCCTGCGCGGCAAGCGTCAGGTCGGCGAGGACGCGCTGGGCAACACCTATTGGGAAGGTGGCACCACGCCGCAGGGAACCACGCGGCGCTGGGTGATCTACCAGGGTGCGAACGATACCAGCCGGGTGCCACCCGATTGGTTCAGCTGGCTGCACCATCAGATCGCCGACGTGCCCGACCAGTCGCTGCCCGCGCCGCGCCAGTGGCAGAAGCCTGCCGTGCCCAACATGACCGGCACCGCGCTGGCCTATCGCCCTTCGGGCGCGCTCGAGAAGGGCGGTAATCGTGCCTCTGCCACCGGCGATTACGAGGCGTGGAGCCCCGACGCGTGAGGCGCGCGGCCGCGGTCGGCGGCCTGGCGGTGCTTGCGGCGGGTGGCGGCGCGGTGTGGTACGGCATCGACCACAGCCTGATCGGCGCGCCGGTCGTCGCGCGCGCGACGGTGAGTCGCCCCGTGCCTAACGCATCGCGGCGTTCGGCACCTGAGGAGGTCGCGAACGGCGCTTCCGACGTGGTCGAGACGGTGAAGGATGCAGCGGTCGACGCGGGCACCACGCCGATGAACCAGCGCGTTGCGGTGCTCGGCCTGCTCAACAAGCGGAACGGCGTCAGCCGCGACCTGACGCTCAAGCCGGGACAAGCGGTGCGCGTCGGCGACGTCGTGGTGCGAATGTCGGCGTGCGAGCAGACCGCGCCGTGGGAGCAGCAGACGCTGACCGGCGCGTTCGTGCAATTGGACGTGCAGAATGTCGAGCGGCGCTGGCAGCGCGTCTTCTCGGGCTGGCTCTACAAGGAGCGGCCGCAGCTCAACGTCGTGCTGCACCCGATCTACGACGTGTGGACCAAAAGTTGCGCGATGAGCTTCCCTGGCACCGAGCCTGTCGCCGCGCCGTTGCCCGCCGCCAAGCGGTCGAGCGCGCCGAAATCGGCTCGGTCGTCGCTGCCCAACGAAGCCGATGACACGCCGAGCGCGGCGGTCAACAACGCCTTATAAGCGCTGCGGCTGATCTCCACCGCGCCAAGCGAGGCGAGGTGATCGGTCATGAACTGGCAGTCGAGCAAGGCATAGCCGCCGGCGCGCAGACGCGCGACCAGCGCGGCGATCGCGACCTTGGATGCGTTGGTGGCGCGGCTCACCATGCTCTCGCCGAAAAAGGCGCGGCCGATCGATAGGCCGTACAGGCCGCCGACCAGTTCGTCGCCCAGCCAGCATTCCACCGAGTGTGCATGTCCCATCGCGTGCAATTGGCCGAACGCGTGTTCGATCGACTCGTTGATCCACGTCTCGGGTCTGTCGGCGGCACTTTCGGCGCATAAGCGCAGGATCTGCTCGAACGCGCGATCGCTGGTGACGCGGAAGCGATCGGCGACCAGAACCTTGCGCAACGAGCGCGACAGGTGGAAGCGGTCGAGCGGCAGGATCGCGCGGCGGCGTGGTTCGACCCAGTAGACGCTGTCCGCATCGCGGCTGTCCGCCATCGGGAACACGCCCACCGAATAGGCACCAAGCAGTAGGGCGGGATCGAGCCGCTGCACCATCACGCGAGCCGTTTCTCGATTCTGGTCCACAATTCGGCAAAGGCGATCGCCGCAACCGAGCGTGGGGCGATCGCGCCCAGGCAGCGCCGGCTGGTGGCGGCGCTCTCGACCGCGCTCGCCATTGGAATGATCGGCCAGTCGGGATGGCGTGCCAGCGCGTCGGCGTGGAGTGCGCGTCGGCGATCGACCATGACGTGGACCGGCAGCGTGCGCGTGCGCCCGCCCAGGTGCCGGTCGACCTCGACCCAGGCGCGCTCGGACAAGGCCGAGGGAACGACGGGCACGACGATCAGGTCGGCGGCGCGCGCAACTTGATCCGCGGTTTCGGTCAGCCCGGGCGGGCAGTCGAGCAGCACGCGGTCGTGATCGCCCAATTCGTCCAGCAGTCGTTCGAGCCGACGCTTCTTGGCCAAAGTGCGGAACAGGTGATTGAGATCGCGCAACGACGCGTCGGCGGGCAGCAGGTCGAGCCGCTCGACCGGCGTGACGCGGATCAGCCGCGCGGGCGGCACGTGGCGCGCGAACACGGCATGCGCGCGCTCACCACCGCCATCCTCGCCGAGCATCCAGCTCGATGCGGCCTGCGGATCGAGGTCCCATAGCAAGGTGCGCCGCGACGACAGGGTCGCGGCGCACCAGGCCAGGTTGACGGCGAGCGTCGATTTGCCGACGCCGCCTTTCAGGCTGTAGATCGCAATCGTCGCCATGGCAGCGTCAGGCTAAGCTGCTCGCTCCGCCATGACAACGGCCACAATGGTCCCGATTTGACGGAACCCTGCTTAGGCGTGGCAGGCGAGCGCGCCCTTGCCGGGCTGGGTCAACGCGACCGCAGTGGTGTTGCCGGTCATCGACCAACCGCCCTCGGCGGTCAGCGGCTTGCCGGCCTCGGCGCTCTTCAGCACGGTCGGCGTTCCATCCTTGGCGGTGCGCACCACCGCCTGCTTGTCGCCCTGGAAGAAGGTGACGTAGACGAGGCTGCCGTCCTTGCAGCGCATCGTCTTGTCGGCCTTGATCGCGGGCGGCAGCTCGACCGGTGCGGCCTTGGCGAGGTTGGCAGCCATAGGATCGGGGTTCATGTCGACCACTTCGGGGCTCGACTGCGAATTGCATGCCGCGAGCGCTAACAGAGCGGTGGCGGCGAGCGGGGGGAGGAGGCGGGTTACCATAACGCGGCGGCGCTTCGCGCATGCGCAAAAGCGCGTCAAGTCTCTGCTGCGATGCGACACGATGAGACGTACGGCGGCAAGGTTCGCGGTCGCCCCGGCAATGCTTTGGCGCCGCAAAGCCGCGCTTGCTTGCGGGCGGCGGGGTGGACCCCCTATGTCGTCGCGATGGAAACTATCCCCGGCACGCTCGCGCTCATCGGCAACACCCCGCTCGTCCGTCTGGCAGGTCCGAGCGCGGCGACCGGTTGCGACATCTTCGGTAAGTGCGAGTTCGCCAATCCGGGCGCCAGCGTGAAGGATCGTGCCGCGCTGTCGATCGTCGAGGATGCGGAGGAACGCGGGTTGCTGGCACCCGGCGGCACCATCGTCGAGGGCACAGCGGGCAATACCGGGATCGGCCTCGCGCTGGTCGCCAATGCCAAGGGCTATCGCACGATCATCGTCATGCCCGACACCCAGTCGAAGGAGAAGATGGACACGCTGCGCGCGCTTGGCGCGGAATTGGTGACGGTGCCGGCCGCGCCTTATTCGTCGCCGTGCCATTTCGTGCACACGTCACGCCGGATCGCCGAGGAAACGCCGGGCGCGGTGTGGGCCAACCAGTTCGACAATATCGCTAATCGTCGCGCGCACGTCACCGGCACCGCCGAGGAGATCTGGGCGCAGATGGACGGGCGCGTCGACGGCTTCACCTGCGCCGCGGGCACCGGCGGCACGATCGCGGGTGTCGGGCTCGGCCTCAAGGCGAAGGACGAGCGCGTGTGCATCGCGCTCAGCGATCCGCACGGCGCGGCGCTCTACGAATATTACGCGCACGGCGAACTGCGCTCGGAAGGGTCGTCGGTCGCCGAAGGGATCGGGCAGGGGCGGATCACCGCCAACCTCGAAGGCGCGCCGATCGACACGCAGTTTCGCATCTCCGATCAGGAAGGCTATGATTGGGTCGATCGCTTGTTGCGCGAGGAAGGATTGTGCCTCGGCCTATCGTCAGGAATCAATGTAGCGGGCGCGGTTCGGCTCGCGCGGCATCTTGGGCCGGGGAAGCGCGTCGCCACGATCCTGTGCGATACCGGCTTTCGCTATCTGTCTACCTTGCACGATCCCACCTGGCGCGCCGCCAAGGGCTTGCACCGTACGGCGTGAGCCGAGCGGGGGGCGTTGGCAGGTTCGACATGATGGCGACGATCCGTTATACCCGTGCGACAGGATGAAGCAGCAACCCAATCCTCGCGACGTGGCGGAGCAGGCGCGCCAGCGTATCCGGGTCGGCATGATCGGTCTCGCCGCGGTCGTGCTGCTGATTGGGCTGGCGAGTGCGATCTTCTCCACCGTGACGCGCGATCGACCAGTGGCCGACGCTGCGTCGCGCGGTGCCGTCGTGGCGCAAGCGGGCGCACCCGCGGCAGCGCCGTCCGCGGGCAACGAGCCCTTGGCCGAACTGGGGGTCACGCCCAGCATCGGCAACAGCGATGCGGGCTCAACCGGGAAGTAGGCGGTCGTTGTTAGAGTGGGTGTGTAATGCCGACGCGACGCGGAAATAGTCTGATATTCTGACCTTTTTTCCTAGCGATCAACATGCGTTAGCGGAGCGGATAAGAACAAATAAGGAACATAAACTCGCCTGTTGCAGGCACATCACGCTAATCCAATACCTTGCGCGATTTCCCCGAATTTCCCCGGAAATCCCTTCCGATCCCACCGCAACTTTGCTACGCCTCCTGTGACATTGGGGGCAGCACCAACGTTGTTTGCAGACAGGCTTGAGCGCGGGGCGATGATGGTCGTTCCGCGGGCAACCCGGTCATGTACCCCGAGTGCGAGGTGGGTGTGGCCGAACGGGTGGATTATCAGGGAAAGGGGCTTGGTCTTGTCGACGACAAGGGCCGGGTCGCGATTCCCAACACCCTTCGCGCAGCGCTAGCCAAGAACAGCCCGCGCGACGACGGCAAGGACGGCGGCACCGTTATCATCGCCGCGCACCCGGCCTACCGCTGCCTGATCGCCTACGACCCGAACTTCGTGCCGATCCACAAGGCCGAACTGAAGGCGCGCGAAGCGGCGGACGAGGCCAAGGAAGGCCGCACCGACTGGAACATCCTCGACCGTGCCGGCGCGGCCGAGCCGCTGCCGTTCGATGGGTCGGGCCGTTTCATCATGCCCGCGTTCGAGCGCCGCTACGCGCGGATCGGCGGCGCGGCGGTGTTCCTGGGATCGTTTAACTGGATTACGATCTGGGCGCCCGCGCTGCTACTGGAAGCGACGGACGTCGACCCGTTCATCCGCGAGTTCGTGGAGTTCACCTGCGAGGAAAAGGGGATCGCGCTGTGACCCAATCCCCGCATGTTCCCGTGCTGCTGGGCGAAGTGATCGCCGCGCTCGCGCCCGCACCCGGCGAGCGTCACGTCGACGCGACCTTTGGTGCCGGCGGCTATACCCGCGCGCTGCTGGCGGCGGGTGCGGAGGTGATCGCATTCGATCGCGATCCCGCAGCGATTGCTGCCGGTCGCGCGCTGGAGGCGGCCGAGCCGCGCCTCACTTTGGTAGCGGGCGATTTCTCCACAATGGAGCAAGCGCTGACGGAACTCGGCAAGTTGCCGGTCGATGGCGTCACGATGGACATCGGCGTATCATCGATGCAGCTTGATCAGGCGGAGCGCGGCTTCTCGTTCCAGTCCGACGGTCCGCTCGACATGCGGATGAGCCAAGACGGACCGAGCGCGGCCGATTTCCTCAACACCGCCGACGAGGGGGAGATCGCCGACGTGCTCTACCGCTACGGCGACGAGCCCAAGTCGCGACGCGTCGCACGCTTCGTGGTGGCGGCGCGGCCGCTAACCACGACGGCGCAGTTCGCCAGCGTCGTGCGTCGCGCGCTCGGGCATCGTCCGCACGAGAAGAAGGATCCTGCGACGCGCGCGTTCCAGGCGGTGCGCATCCACGTCAACCGCGAGCTCGACGAACTGGCGGACGGGCTGTCCGCGGCCGAGCGCGTGCTGGCACCGGGCGGACGCTTGGCGGTGGTCAGTTTCCACAGCCTGGAGGATCGCATGGTGAAGCGCTTCCTGCGCGAGCGCGGCGGTGCCGCGCCGGCGGGGTCGCGCCACCTGCCGATGGCCGCGGCGGCAGCGCCGGCGGCGTTCGAGAATCTGTCCCGCGCGATCCGCGCGGGTGAGGCGGAGCTGGCGGCGAACCCGCGCGCGCGCTCCGCGACCCTTCGTGCCGCTCGGCGTAGCGCGGCATCTGTTCCTGTGTTGGAGGCGTAACGTGGTGGCATTGTACCGCTTGAAAGGGCTCGGGTGGCTGTCGAGCTGCGCGCTGGTCGCGATCGGCTTCTACCTCGTTTCCTCGCAGGTCGCCGCCGAGCGAAAGCGGTTGCAGATGATCGACGTCAAGATCGCGAGCGCGGAGCGCGATATTCGTGCGCTAGAGACCGAGTTCGACGTCCGCTCCAACCTGGCGCAGCTCGAGCGTTGGAACGGCAACACGCTGGCGCTGACCGTGCCCACCACGCGGCAGTTCGTGCGCGATCAGGTCGCGCTCGCCGGATTGTCGCCGCGCGACATGATGCCGCTGCACCCAGGCAGTGAAGGCGCGGTTCAGACTGCGTCGCTGATCGTACCGTCCTCGCCGATGACGGTCGCGCCGCCCGCCGCCACGCCGGGCGCCGCGCCGACGATCGTCAAGGCGGTGATCACCAAGCCCGTGGCCGCACCGCGCTACGATGCGGTGAAGGTCGCGCACGTCGTGCCCGCAGGCCCTGCCGTCATCGCGCGTCCCGCGCCGGCGATCGCCACCGCGCGCGTGCTGATCCGCCAGGCGATCGCCAAGGCGGGCGAGCGTCCGCGCAGCCCCGACCGCAACGTCCGCTCGGTCGCGATGATCGACAATTCGCTGTTGAGCGCGGGCACGCTCGGCGATCTCGCCAGCGGCGCACGCGCGGAACGGAACCGCTTGCGGTGACCACGCTGGTCGCACGTCCGATCCGCCCCACCAAGAACGTCGATCAACGCCACGCCTTGGTCGCGACGCAGCACATGCGCCTGATGGTGCTGATGCTGTTGTTCGCGGCCGGGGTGTTCGCGGTCATTGTCCGCCTCGCGCTGCTCGGCATCCTGTCGAGCGGCGACGAGCATCTGTCCAACCGGCTGACCGCGCCGCGCGGCGACATCGTCGACCGCAACGGGCAGCAGCTCGCGCGCACGATCGACGCGTGGACGATCGCGGTTCACCCGCGCAAGCTGATCGGCGACCCGAGCGAGATCGCGCAGCGCCTGGCCGACCTGATGCCCGATCGCGGCAACCAGGCGTGGTTCTACGCGCAGCTCACCAAATCATCGAGCTTCGCCTATCTCAATCGCCGCGCGAGCCCGGCGCTGGTCGAGGCGGTGAATGCGATCGGCGAACCCGGCATCGTGTTCGAGCGTGAGACGCAGCGGCTGTACCCGCAGAGCTCTCTCGCCGCGCACGTGCTGGGCTTCATCAGCAACGGCACCGGCATGAGCGGGATCGAGCGCGCGCTGAACGATCGGCTCACCAACCCTGCGACGCAGAACCAGCCGGTCGCGCTGTCGATCGACACGCGCGCGCAGGCAGCGATGGAGAGCGAACTCGGTCGCGCGATGACGACCTTCTCCGCGCGCGGCGGCGGCGGCATCGTGCTCGACGTGGCGACCGGCGAGGTGATCGCGATGGTGTCGCTGCCGACGTTCAACCCCAACCGGGTCGGACGCGCCGGGCTCGACCAGTTGCGCAACGTGACGACGCAGAGCGTGTACGAGCTCGGTTCGACCTTCAAGCCGATCACCATGGCGACCGCGATCGACAACGGCGTCGTCACCTCGATGCAGCGCCGCTTCGACGCGACGCACCCATTGCAGGTCGGCCGCTTCACAATTCACGACGAGCGCGGCGATCCGAAGCGCTGGCTCAACATGGCGGAAACGCTAATATATTCCTCCAACGTCGCCACCGCGCGCGTGGCGGACGAGGTCGGGCCGGCGCGGATGCAGGCGATGTTCAAGAAGCTTGGTTTCGACACGCCGCCCGATATCGAGTTGCGCGAGAAGGGCCGCCCGCTGCTGCCGAGCTATTGGGCGCGCACCACGACGATGACGACCGCCTATGGTCACGGCATCGCGGTGACGCCGCTGCACCTCGCCAGCGCTTATGCCGCACTCGTCAACGGCGGCACGTGGCGGCCGGCGACGCTGCTGAAGGTCGCGCCCGGCCATCAGGTCGCGGGGCGCCGCGTCATCAGCGAGCAGACCAGCGCGCGGATGCGGCAGATGCTGCGGTTGATCGTGATGCGCGGCACCGGGCGCAAGGGCGATGCGCCGGGCTACCGCGTCGGCGGCAAGACCGGCACCGCCGAGGCCGCGGTCGCAGGCGGATACGACCGGTCGCGCAACGTGGCGACCTTTGCCGCCGCCTTCCCGATGGATGCGCCGCGCTACGTCGTGGTCGCGATGCTCGACTCGCCGCTCGGCACCAAGGAAACCTATGGCTGGAAGACCGCGGCGTGGAACGCGGCACCCGTGGTTGGGCGCACGATCTCGCGGATCGGCGCGATGCTGGGCGTGACGCCCGACGACACGCGCGACGTTGACGTGTCGGACATTCTGCCGACATTGTGGCAGGACCCCTCGCGCGCGCCGACGAGTGGCGGGCAGTGAAGGCGGGAGCCGCGGGTTGTACGGAGTTGAACGATTGAAGGGGCAGGGCGAATGAAATTGTCGGCCCTGACCGATACGGCCGGCGCGGCAGGTGACGCAACCGTCACCGGTTTCGCGATCGACCATCGCAAAGTCGCGCCCGGTACGATCTTCGGCGCGTTCGAGGGCGCGCGCGTGAACGGCGAGGACTTCATCCCCGCCGCCATCGAGGCTGGCGCGATCGCGGTCGTCGCGCGGCCCGAGGCGCGGGTCGAGGGCGCGCTCCACATCGCCGACCATTCACCGCGCGAGTATTTCGCGAAGCTCGCCGCGCGTTTCTTCGCGCCGTTTCCGCCGGTGACGGTCGCGGTGACCGGCACCAACGGCAAGACTTCGTGCGTCGAGATGACGCGGCAATTGTGGCGCATGGCAGGGCATCACGCCGCCTCGGTCGGGACGCTGGGCGTCACCACCGCGGACGAGCGCGTCCTGACGGGGCTGACCACGCCCGACGTGGTCACCTTCTTGTCGAACGTCGCCGGGCTGGCGCGCGAGGGCGTGACGCACCTGTCGTTCGAGGCGTCGAGCCACGGGCTCAGCCAGTATCGCACCGAGGGACTGCGTGTGGCCGCGGCGGCATTCAGCAATCTCAGCCGCGACCATCTCGATTACCACGGCGACATGGCAGCCTATTTCACCGCCAAGCTGCGGCTGTTCTCCGAAGTGCTCGCCGACGATGGCACCGCGGTCGTTTGGGCCGACGATCCGCAGTCCGAGCGCGTGATCGACCTCGCGCGCGAGCGCGGCAACCGGGTGATGACGGTAGGCGAGCACGGCGACGACCTGCGCCTCGTTGCACGCACGCCGACCTTGCTCGGGCAAGGGCTGGTGATCGCCACTGCCGACGGAACCGAGCACCGCGTCAACCTGCCGCTGATCGGCGGATATCAGGCGGCGAATGCGCTGCTGTCGGCGGCGCTGGTCATCGCGACGGGCGGCGACGCGGCGGCGACGCTTGGCGGGCTCGCGCGGTTGCAGCCGGTGCGCGGCCGGTTGGAGCGCGCGGCGATCGCCACGTCCGGCGCACCGATCTACGTCGATTACGCGCACACCCCCGACGCGCTCGAGGCGGCCATTGCGGCGCTGCGCCCGCACGTCACCGGGCGGCTGATCCTCGTCTTCGGCGCCGGCGGCGACCGCGATCAGGGTAAGCGCGCGCCGATGGGCAAGGTCGCGGCCGCGCAAGCCGATGTGGTGATCGTCACCGACGACAATCCGCGCGGCGAGGATGCGGCGGCAATCCGCCGTGACGTGCTGGAGGGTGTGCCGGACGCCACCGAGATCGGCGATCGTCGCGCCGCGATCGCGCACGCGGTGGAGCTCGCGCGGCCTGAGGACATCGTGCTGGTCGCGGGCAAGGGGCACGAGCAGGGACAAATCGTCGGTGACATGGTGCTGCCGTTCGACGATGTGGCGGTCGCGCGCGAGGTGGCCGCGTGAGCCTGTGGACCGCCGCCGAGATAGCCGCCGCGACGGACGGCCGCGCCAGCGCCGACTTTGCGGTTGAGGGCGTCGCGTTCGATTCGCGTGAGGTGGGGCCAAATGACCTGTTCGTCGCCCTGACCGGCGAGACGACCGACGGTCATCGCTTCCTCGATGGCGCGTTCGCGCAGGGCGCGGCAGGTGCGCTCGTCTCGCGTGCGGGGAAGCATCCTTCGGTCGAGGTGTCGGACACCTTCACGGCGCTCGAAGACCTCGGCCGCGCCGCGCGCGCGCGCACGTCGGCCAAGGTGATCGGCGTCACCGGCTCGGTCGGCAAGACCTCGACCAAGGAGGCGTTGTTCGCCGCGCTTGATCGCTCGCCGTCGGTCAGCGCGCACCGCTCGGTCAAGAGCTACAACAATCACACCGGCGTGCCCTTGAGCCTCGCGCGGATGCCGCGCGAAAGCGATTATGCGGTGCTCGAGATGGGGATGAACCATCCGGGCGAACTCGCGCATCTGACGACGCTGGTGCGCCCGCACGTCGCGCTCGTCACCGCGATCGCACCCGCGCATACCGAATTCTTCCCGCACGAGGCCGCGATCGCCGACGCGAAAGGCGAGATATTTGGCGGGTTGGAGCCGGGCGGGGTCGCGATCGTGCCGTATGACAGCCCGCACCGCGACCGCCTGATCGCCGCAGCCGAACCTCATGCGTCGCGGATCGTCACCTTCGGGCTCGACCGCGCCGCGGACGTCCACGCGCTGGAGATGGCGCGCGCGAGCCACGGCGGCACCTTTGTTACCGCACGCGTCGGCGCGCACGAACTGAGCCTGACCGTGTCGCAGCCGGGCGCACACTGGGTCTCGAACGCGTTAGCGGTGCTGGCCGCGGTCGACGCGGTCGGCGGCGACCTGGCGCTAGCCGGGCTGGCGCTGGCGGAACTCGGCGGGCTCGCCGGGCGCGGCGCGCGGATCGAGATCGCGGCGGGCGACGGCACCGCGCTGCTGATCGACGAGAGCTACAACGCCAACCCCGCCTCCGTTGCGGCGACACTGGCGGTGCTGGGCGATCAGCCGGGGCGTCACGTAGCGGTGCTGGGCGAGATGCGCGAGCTTGGCGACAAGGGCGCCGACTATCACGCCGGGCTCGCCCCCGCGGTGCTCGCCGCGCGCGTCGAAGCGGCCGTGCTGGTCGGCGAAGCGATGAGCGCGCTGGCGCAAGCGCTTGAGGGACAGGTCGATTTCGTCCATGTGCCCGACGCCGCAACGGCACTGGAACAAGCGCGACGCCTGATCGCGCCCGGTGACGCGGTGCTCGTGAAAGGATCGAACGGGGTCGGACTGTCGCGCGTCGTCGCGGGGCTCGTCGGCCCCATGCCCGGCGGGAAGAGTTAAGTGCTGTACTGGATTGCCGAGCAGCTGGGGTTCCCGGGCGCGCTCAACCTCATTCGCTATCTCTCGTTTCGTGCCGGTGCCGCCGTCGCAACCGCGCTGCTGATCGGGCTGGTCATTGGACCCAAGTTCATCGGCTGGCTGCGCGTGCGCCAGGGCAAGGGTCAGCCGATCCGCGCCGACGGCCCGCAGACCCACCTGGCCAAGCGAGGCACCCCGACGATGGGCGGGCTGATGATCCTGACCAGCATGTCGCTGTCGGTGCTGCTGTGGATGGATTTCCGCAACCCGTTCGTTTGGGCATGCGCGTTCGTGACCTTGGGCTTCGGCGCGATCGGTTTCCTCGACGATTACGACAAGGTGCGAAAGGCGAGCACTGCCGGCGTGCCCGGTCGTGTGCGGCTGTTGCTGGAGTTCGCCATTGCCGGCGTCGCAGCGTGGATCATCATGCAGGAGAATGGCGCCGCGCTCTACCTGCCGTTCACCAACCGCTACTACGTTGAACTGGGTTACTTCTACCCGCTATTCGCCGCCTTCGTGATCGTGTCGTTCGGCAATGCGGTGAACCTGACCGATGGACTGGACGGGCTGGCGACGATGCCGGTCATCATCGCCTCGGTCGCGTTCATGGTGATCGTGTATCTGGCGGGCAACGTGAAGTTCGCCGACTATCTCGGCATCCCGCACGTGCCGCGCGCGGGCGACCTCGCGATCTTCTGCGGCGCGGTGGTGGGGGCGGGGCTCGCGTTCCTGTGGTACAATGCGCCGCCCGCCGCCGTCTTCATGGGCGATACCGGCAGTCTTGCACTCGGCGGCGCGCTAGGCACGATGGCGGTGGTCGCGCACCACGAGATCGTACTCGGCATCATCGGCGGGCTGTTTGTGGTCGAGGCGCTGAGCGTCATCATCCAGGTGCTGGTGTACAAGCGCACCGGCAAGCGCGTGTTCCGTATGGCGCCGATCCACCATCATTTCGAGCAGCTCGGCTGGAGCGAGCCAACGGTCGTGATCCGGTTTTGGATCATTAGCCTCGTGCTGGCGCTCGCCGGTCTGTCGACGCTGAAGCTCAGATGATCACGGCACGCGCCTGGGCGGGGAAGCGCTACGCGGTGCTCGGGCTTGCGCGGTCGGGGGCGGCAACGGTGCGTGCGCTGTTGGCGGCGGGTGCCGAGGTGGTGGCGTGGGATGGTGACGCGACGAAGCGCGAAGGCTTCGACGGAGCGCGGATCGCCGACTTGGATACGGTCGACCTTTCTAGCTTCGACGCGCTCGTGGTCTCGCCCGGCATACCGCTCAACACGCACCCGCTCGCGGCCAAGGCGCGCATGGCGCGGGTGCCGATCATCGGCGACATCGAACTTTTCGCGCAGGCGCGGCCTGAGTTGCCGCGGCACAAGGTCGTCGGCATCACCGGCACCAACGGCAAGTCGACCACCACCGCGCTCATCCGTCACATCTGCGAGACGGGCGGGCTGCCGGTGCTAATGGGCGGCAACATTGGGCTGCCAATCCTGGCGCAGGAGTCGTTGCGCGAGGGGGGCGTCTACGTGCTGGAGCTGTCGAGCTACCAGATTGACCTGACGCAAACGCTCAATTGCGAAGTCGCGGTGCTGCTGAACGTCACGCCCGACCACCTCGACCGCTATGACGGGTTCGAGGCCTACGCCACGTCGAAGGCGCGATTGTTCGCGATGCAGTCGGCACGGCAGGTCGCCGTCGTTGGCACCGGCGAGGAGGCATCGGCGCGCATCGCCGCAACGCTGGGCAAGCGTGCGATCCGCATCGGCGACAACGGCCTCGACCAGTCCGGCTGGCCTGCACTCCAAGGCCCGCACAATGCGCAGAACGCTGCCGCCGCGATCGCCACCGCGCGGGCGCTCGGCATCGCGGAGGACGCGATCGAGCAGGCGCTCGCCAGCTTCACCGGCCTGCCGCACCGCATGGAGCGCGTCGCCACGCTCGGCGGCGTGACCTGGTACGATGACAGCAAGGCGACCAATCCGGAGAGCACCGCGCCGGCGCTCGCCGCTTTCCCGCGCGTCCACTGGATCGTCGGGGGGCGCGCGAAGGGCGACGATCTCGACGCCTGCCTGCCGCATCTTAGCCACGTGGCGCGCGCTTACACGATCGGTGAGGCGGGGCCGCGCTTCGCCGACGTCCTGCGCCTGCACGTGCCGGTTGCCGAGGTCGAGACGCTGGAGCGTGCGGTGAAGCTTGCCGCACAGGAGGCAGTGCGCGGCGAGGTGGTGCTGTTGTCGCCCGCCGCGGCCTCGTTCGACCAGTTCCGCGATTACGAACATCGCGGCCGCGCCTTCCGCGAAGCGGTCGAGGCGCTGGCATGAGCGTGGCGCAGATCAGTGTGTATGGCGTAGGAACAGCAGCATGAACGACATGCAGGCGATCAAGCGAGGGCGCTTGCAGGGGCGCGGCGGGCGCGGCGATCCGTCGCCGCTCGGCACGTGGTTCTGGGACATCGACCGCGTGTTGCTGCTGCTCGCGCTGTTCCTGATCGCGATCGGGCTGATCGCGGTGGCTGCCGGGTCGCCCGCAACCGCGGTGCGCTACTCGGGTGAGCATCTGAAATTCACACCGCTGCACTATTTCTGGCGTCAGGTGATCTGGGTGGCGGTTGCGTTGCCGGTGCTGTTCGGCGTGTCGATGCTGCCGGTCACGCTTGCCCGGCGCATGTCGCTGGTCGGGGCAGGGGTGTGCGTCGCGCTGCTGGCGCTCACCCCGATCGCGGGCGTGACCGTCAACGGTGCGCGACGCTGGATCGGCTTCGGCTTCGCGCAATTCCAGCCGTCCGAGTTCCTCAAACCTTTTTTCGTCGTGACCATCGCCTATCTGCTGTCGTTGAAGGCACGTGACGAGGAACTGCCCGCCACCATCATCACCGCCGGCATCACCGGCGCGATCGCGGTGCTGCTGATGCTACAGCCCGATTTCGGGCAAACGATTATCTTCTGCTCGATCTGGCTCGCGCTGATCATCATCGCGGGCACGCCGACGCGGACAATTGTCGGATTGCTGGCGCTAGTGCCGGTCGGGCTCGTTGCGGCCTATGTCTTCTACGGCACTGCGCGAAATCGCATCGACGCGTTCCTGTTCCCCGGTATCGAGGGCGAGGGCGCGAGCGACCATTTCCAGACCAACGCCGCGCACAACACGCTGACCGCCGGCGGCTGGTTCGGCACCGGTCCCGGCGGCGGCAGCGCGAAGTTCGGGCTGCCTGAGGCGCATACCGATTACATTTTCTCGGTCATCGGCGAAGAATTCGGGCTGATCGCGTGCATGATCGTGGCGCTCGTCTTTCTCGCGATCGTCGTGCGCGTGTTCGTCAAGCTGCTGGACGAGCAGGACAGTTTCAAGCTGCTGGCGGGCTCCGGCCTAGCGGTGCAATTTGGTGCGCAGGCGCTCGTCTCGATGGCGGTCAACACCGGGCTCGCGCCGTCAAAGGGCATGACGCTGCCGTTCATCAGCTACGGCGGGTCGTCGATGGTCGCGCTGTCGATCGGGATGGGCTTGCTCCTGGCGTTCACCCGGCGCAACCCGTTCCTGATGCGTAGTCCCTACATCAACCGCTGGAGTGCCGCATGACGCGCGCGCGTTCCTTCGTCCTTGCGGCTGGCGGCACCGGCGGCCACATGGTTCCCGCCGCCGCACTCGCCGCCGAGTTGAAGCGCCGCGGCCACCGCGTCGCGTTGGTCAGCGACGCGCGCGGCGTGCGCTTTCCCGGATTGTTCGACGGGGTGGAGACGCACGTCATCCCCGCGGGCCGCTTCGCCGGCGGACCGATCGGCTGGGCGAAGGCGGCGCAGCAGATGGTCGAGGGCCGCCGCACCGCGCGCGACCTCTACCGTTCGTTGAAGCCAGCCGCGGTGGTCGGGTTCGGCGGCTATCCCGCTTTCCCCGCGCTCTCCGCTGCCTTCGCGGCCGGCATCCCGACCTCGGTGCACGAGCAGAACGCCGTGCTCGGCCGCGTCAACCGCCTGGTCGCGCGCCGCGTCGACGCGATCGCGACCAGCTATCCCAACACCGAGCGGTTGAAGCCTGCTTATGCTGGCAAGGTTCAGCTCGTCGGCAATCCGGTGCGCGAGGCGGTGCTGAACTTGCGCAGCCGCCCATACCCGTTGCTGGAGGAGGACGGTATCTTCCGCGTGCTCGTGACCGGCGGCAGCCAGGGCGCGAGCGTGCTGAGCCAGGTCGTGCCCGACGGCCTCGCGATGCTGCCGGTCGCCTTCCGCCGCCGGTTGCAGGTGACGCATCAGGCGCGCATCGAGGACATCGACGCCGCGCGCGAGAAATATGCGAGCCTTGAGATCGCCGCCGACCTTGCAACCTATCTGCCCGACATGCCCGAGCAGCTCGCCTGGGCGCACCTCGTCATCGCGCGCGCGGGCGCGTCGACCATCGCCGAGCTGACCGCCGCGGGACGCCCTGCAATCCTCGTGCCGCTGCCGGGTGCGACCGACGATCACCAGACCGCCAACGCGCGCGCGATCACCGAAGCGGGCGGCGCGCGCACGATCCCGCAACCGCAGTTCACCCCGACCGAGCTCGCCAAGCAGATGCAGAAGCTCGGGCTCGATCCTGCCGCGCTGGAGAATGCCGCCGGTCGCGCGCGCGCCTGCGGGATGCCCGACGCGGTCAGCGACCTCGCTGATCTGGTCGAGAGCCTCGATGCGCCGCCCGCGCCGGTCCACGTCGGGCGGGTGCAGCAGAAGGAAGCGTTTGCGTGAAGGGCGTCGCGACCGACATCGGCACGATCCACTTCGTCGGCATCGGCGGCATCGGCATGTCGGGCATCGCCGAGGTGATGCACAACCTCGGCTATTCGGTGCAGGGCAGCGACGTGGCCGAAGGCTACGTGGTCGAAGGGCTGCGCGCGCGGGGGATCCCGGTGACGATCGGTCATTCGGCCGAGAACGTGGGCGATGCCGCGGTGGTCGTCACCTCGAGCGCGGTGAAGCGCGGCAATCCCGAGGTCGAGGCCGCGCTCGACCGCCGCGTGCCGGTGGTGCGCCGCGCCGAGATGCTCGCCGAGCTGATGCGGCTGAAATCAACGGTCGCGGTCGCTGGCACGCACGGCAAGACGACGACGACCTCAATGGTCGCGGCGCTGCTCGACGCGGGCGGGGTCGACCCGACCGTCATTAACGGCGGGATCATCAACAGCTACGGCTCGAACGCGCGGCTGGGCGCGTCGGACTGGATGGTGGTCGAAGCGGATGAGAGCGACGGTAGCTTCCTGCGATTGGACGGTACGATCGCGGTCGTCACCAACATCGATCCCGAGCATCTCGACCATTACGGCAGTTTCGAGCGCGCGAAGGACGCGTACGTCGAGTTCGTCGAGAACGTGCCCTTCTACGGCGCGGCGTTGCTGTGCCTCGACCATCCGGAAGTGCAGGCGCTGATCCCACGCGTGCGCGACCGGCGGATCGTCACCTACGGCTTTGCGGCCTCGGCCGACGTGCGCGGCGTCAACGTGGTGCCTTATCCGGGCGGCAACCGGTTCGAAGCGCTGATCCGCTCGCGCGACGGCACCACGCGCTCGATTGAGGGGATCGACCTTCCGATGCCCGGCCGCCACAATGTGCAGAACGCGCTCGCCGCGGTCGGTGTCGCGCTCGAACTCGGCATCGGCGACGCGACGATCCAGCGCGGGTTCGAGAAGTTCGGCGGGGTCAAGCGTCGCTTCACCAAGGTCGGTGAGGTAGCTGGCGCGACCATCATTGACGATTACGGCCACCACCCGGTCGAGATTCGCGCCGTGCTCGCCGCCGCGCGCGAATCGGCGCAGGGGCGCGTGATCGCGGTGGTACAGCCGCACCGTTACTCTCGGCTCGGCAATCTGATGGAGGACTTTCAGGGCGCGTTCAACGACGCCGACGCGGTGTACGTGACGCCGGTCTACGCCGCGGGCGAGGCCGCGGTCGAGGGCGTCGATGCCGAGGCGCTGGTGGCTGGCCTACGCCGTCGTGGTCACCGCGATGTGCACACGGTCGCGGATGCCGACGCGCTCGCCGATGCGCTGGCCGCTGAGGTACGTGGAGGCGATCAAGTGATCTGCCTCGGCGCAGGCGACATCACCAAATGGGCCGCCGGCCTCGCGCCTGCAGTCGAGGCGCGCCGGTGATGGCAGTCGGTGATATCCTCCCCGGCACGGGGAGGGGGACCAGCGAAGCTGGTGGAGGGGGCCTGCCTCTGGCGGTGTCGCCCGTGGAGAGCCCCCTCGACCACCAGCCTGCGGCTGGCGGTCCCCCTCCCCGTGCCGGGGAGGATATTAGGGTCCGCGGTCGGCTGACCCCGCGCGCGCCGCTCGCGCCGCTGGTCTGGTTCAAGGCGGGCGGCGCGGCGGAGTGGCTGTTCGAACCCGCCGACGCCGACGATCTCGCCGCGTTCCTGCGCGACCTCAATCCCGCGGTTCCGGTGATGGCGCTCGGGCTCGGCAGCAACCTGATCGTGCGCGACGGCGGCGTGCCCGGCGTCGTCGTGCGTCTCGGCAAGCCGTTCGCGCGCGTCGAGGCGTTCGACGCGACTACCCTTCGCTGCGGCGGCGGGGCGAGCGGCATTCTCGTGTCCTCGACCGCGCGTGACGCCGGGATCGCGGGCGTAGAATTTCTGCGCTCGATCCCCGGCACCGTCGGCGGCTTCGTGCGGATGAACGGCGGCGCCTATGGGCGCGAGGTCAAGGACGTGCTG
This sequence comes from Sphingomonas hominis, assembly GCF_013328205.1. Lineage (GTDB taxonomy): Bacteria > Pseudomonadota > Alphaproteobacteria > Sphingomonadales > Sphingomonadaceae > Sphingomonas > Sphingomonas hominis. Next base: position 633,951 of record NZ_JABULH010000002.1, read on the forward strand.
ATCGAGGCTGAGGTGGTGCTCCGCTCGGGCGAGCGCCGCACGCTGTCGCTCGACGAGCTCGGCTACACCTATCGGCACAGCGAACTGCCCAATGGCGCGGTGGTGATCGCCGCAACCTTCCGCGGCAGGCCCGGCGAGCCCACAGCGATCCAGGCCGAGATGGACCGTATCGCCGCCGCGCGCGAGGCGTCGCAGCCGCTGCGCTCTAAGACCGGCGGCTCGACCTTCAAGAACCCCGACGGGTACAAGGCCTGGGCGCTGGTCGACCAGGCCGGCTGTCGCGGCAAGCGCCTGGGCGACGCGCAGGTCAGCGACAAGCATACGAACTTCTTGCTCAACGTCGGGCAGGCGACCAGCGCCGACATCGAGGCGCTGGGCGAGGAGGTGCGCGCGGCGGTGAAGGCGACGAGCGGCGTGACGCTCGAATGGGAGATACAGCGAGTGGGCGTGGCGGCATGAGCGGGGCGTTGCACATCGCGGTGCTGATGGGCGGCTGGTCGGCGGAGCGCGAGGTGTCGCTGTCGTCGGGGGCGGGCGTCGCCGAGGCGCTCGAGTCGCTCGGCCACCGCGTCACCCGGATCGACATGGGGCGCGACGTCGCGGCGCGACTGGCGGAGGCGAACGCCGATCTCGTCTTCAACGCGCTTCACGGCACACCCGGCGAGGACGGCAGCGTGCAAGGGCTGATGGACCTGATGGGCCTGACCTATACGCATAGCGGCATGGCCACCTCGGTGATCGCGATCGACAAGGTCCTGACGAAACAGGCGCTGGTGCCGCACGGCATTCCGATGCCCGGCGGGCGCATCGTCAAGTCGGTCGACGTGTTCGACGCCGATCCGCTCGCACGGCCGTACGTGCTCAAACCTGTCAACGAAGGCTCATCGGTCGGCGTCGCGATCGTCACCGATCAGGGGAACTACGGCAACCCGATCGCGCGCGATGCGAAGGGCCCTTGGGCCGAGTTCGACGAACTGCTCGCCGAGCCGTACGTGCGCGGGCGCGAGTTGACCACTGCGGTTCTGGGCGGCGTGGACGGCCCGCGCGCGCTCGGCGTCACAGAGCTTCGGCCGAAGTCGGGCTGGTACGATTACGATGCCAAATACACCGACGGCATGACCGAGCATCTGTTCCCCGCGCCGATCCCCGACGAGATCATGCAGGCGTGCATGGCGCTGGCGGTCGACGCGCACCGACTGCTCGGCTGTCGCGGCGCGAGCCGGTCCGATTTCCGCTGGGACGACGAGCGCGGCGTCGACGGCTTGTTCCTGCTCGAGGTCAATACCCAGCCCGGCATGACGCCGCTCAGCCTCGTCCCCGAACAGGCGCGCCACACCGCCATGAGCTACCCCGAACTCGTCCAGGCGATCGTCGACGAAGCGCTGCGCGACGCCGCCGGGCGGCACGGCAAGCGCGCGCCATGACGCGCACGATCCGCCGCGAGCCCGCGAACGCGCCGCGCCGCACCGTCAACCGCCGCAAGCCCGCGCCGAAGAAAACCTTCGGCCAGCGCATGCTCGCCAAGCTGCCGATCAGCGAAGCGTTCCTGCGCCGCGCGGTGACGTGGTCGCTGCTCGGTGCGGGCGGCGCGGCGGCGATCGCCGTCGCGACGTGGATCGGCATTCCGTCCGCGATCGGCATCGGCATAGCCGAGACGGCGGCGACCGCGGGGCTGCGCGTCGAGCAGGTCGACATTACTGGGCTGAAGCGGATGGACCGCGAGACGGTCTACGCGGTCGCACTCGAACAACCCTCGCGCGCGATGCTGCGGCTCGATCTGGAGGCGGTGCGCCAGCGGCTGCTCGCTTATGGCTGGATCGAGGACGCGTACGTCTCGCGGCGGCTGCCCGATCGGCTGCTGATCCACGTGACCGAGCGCGAGCCCGCCGCGGTGTGGCAGGACAACGGCCAGCTCATGCTGATCGACGCGGGCGGGCGTCTGCTCGCGCCGGTCGACCGCGCCAACATGCCCAATCTGCCGCTGGTGATCGGCCCGGGTGCCGACCGGCAGGAGCCGGCGTATCAGGCGCTGCTCGCCGCGACGCCCGCACTTCGCCGCCGCGTCAAGGCCGCCGCCTGGGTCGGCAATCGCCGCTGGGACCTGACGTTCAAGACCGGTGAGACGCTCGCGTTGCCGCAGGACGGCGCACAGGCGGCGCTGGTCAAGTTCGAGGCGATGGAGCGCGCGAGCCCCTTGCTCGGCAAGGGCTGGTTGCGCTTCGACATGCGCGATCCGGCGAAACTCGTCGCGCGCAAGCCGGGGCAGGACGCGCAAGGAAGTGCGCCGAGCGAGTCGCCCGAAACGTCCGAAGCGCGTGCGGCCCGCCCGCTCGCCGCCGGCGACGTCTGAGCAAACGGGGCTAGGGGGCTCAAGCAGATGGCGAAAGCGGCACCGGAAGGATTAATCACCGCGCTCGATATCGGGTCGTCGAAGGTGTCGGCGATGATCGCGCAGAAGGGCGACGGCGGCGAGCTGATCGTGCTCGGCACCGGTCAGCGCGAGAGCCGCGGCGTCAAGCGCGGTTATATCGCCGACATGCAGGCGACCGAGGGCGCGGTGCGCGAGGCGGTGGAGCAGGCCGAGCGGATCGCCGGGCTGTCGATCGAGAACGTGTGGGCGGGCTTCTCCGCCGGCGGCCTGGTCAGCGACGAAGCGTTCATCGAGGCCGAACTGGGCGGCACCCGCATCGAGCAGGCCGACATCGACGCGCTATTGCAGGAGGGGCGCCAGGCGATCGATCCGCAGGGACGCATGGTGCTCCACGCGCAGCCCGCGCTTTACACGCTCGACGGGTTGAACGGCGTCAAGAAACCGCTCGGGCTCCACGCCGATCGGCTGGGCGTCCACATCCATGTCATCGCCGCCGACGGTTCGCCGGTCCGCAACCTCGACCTGTGCGTCCGCTCGGCACATCTGGAGGTCAAGTCGATCATCGCCGCGCCGGTTGCGACTGGCCTCGCGTGTCTCACGCAGGAGGAGCGCGATCTGGGGGTCGCGCTGGTCGAGATCGGTGCAGGCATCACCAACGTGTCGCTGTTCGCGGGCGAGATGCTGGTGGGGCTCAAATCGATCGCGATCGGCGGCGCGGACATCACCGACGACATCGCCTCCGCCTTCGGCACCACGCGGTTGCAGGCCGAACGGATCAAATGCTTCCACGGCTCCGCCAACGCATCGCCGCGCGACAATCACGAGATGGTGACGATCCGCGAGCGCAGCGAGGTCGAGGACAACGACTCTCTCCAGATCACCAAGGCAGCGCTGATCGCTGTGATCCGCCAGCGGCTCGAGGTGCTGATGGGCGAGGTGCAAGCCGCGCTCAAGGAATTGCGCTTCGAGGGACCGGTCGGTCGGCAAGTCGTCATCACCGGCGGCGGTGCCGAGTTGAAGGGTATCGCCGACTACGCGCAGCAACTGCTCGGCCGCTCGGTTCGCGTCGGGCGGCCGCGCGGGCTGACCAACCTGCCCGAGGCGCATGCGGGGCCGGGCTTCGCGACGCTCGCCGGGCTCGCCTATTTCGCTGCCGCCGATCCGATCGACCTGCGCGGCGTCGCGCCGAAACAGCAGACGGTTCACCGCAGCAAGGGCTGGCGGGGATTGCGCCGGCTGATCCAGGCCGCGAAAGCGAATTATTGACAAGTTTGCCGAATCGGGTGGGTTTTCGCTGGTGCGTTGACCATCCATGTGAAAAATAAGCCAACGCCCCGTTCACAATCAAAAAAGCGGGGGCTTGTGACCGGAGTAAACAGGCGATGAGCATCGAATTCATTGCGCCCGACGTCGACGATCTGACGCCGCGCATCACCGTCGTCGGCGTGGGCGGCGCGGGCGGCAACGCGATCGCAAACATGATGCGCGCGGACGTGCAGGGCGTGAACTTCCTCGTCGCCAACACCGACGCGCAGGCGCTGCGCTCGTCGGAGGCGGAGCAGAAGATCCAGCTCGGCACCAAGATCACCGGCGGCCTGGGTGCCGGCGCGCGGCCCGAGATCGGTCGCGCCGCGGCCGAGGAGTCGATCGACGAATTGTCGCGGCTGCTCGAGGGCAGCCACATGTGCTTCATCGCCGCCGGCATGGGCGGCGGCACCGGCACCGGTGCGGCGCCCGTCATCGCCAAGGCGGCGCGCGACATGGGCATCCTGACGGTCGGCGTCGTGACCAAGCCGTTCAGCTTCGAAGGCAATCGCCGTGGCAAGTCGGCCGATGCGGGCATCGAGGAACTGCAGAAGTTCGTCGACACGCTGATCGTCATCCCCAACCAGAATCTGTTCCTGGTCGCCAATGCCAACACGACGTTCAAGCAGGCGTTCGAGATGGCGGACGAGGTGCTGCAGCAGGGCGTGCGCGGCATCACCGACCTGATGGTCATGCCCGGCCTCATCAACCTCGACTTCGCCGACGTCCGCTCGGTGATGCAGGAGATGGGCAAGGCGATGATGGGCACGGGCGAGGCCGACGGCGACGACCGCGCGATCATCGCGGCGCAAAAGGCGATCGCCAACCCGCTGCTCGACGGCGTATCGATGCAGGGCGCGAAGGGCGTCATCGTCTCGATCACCGGCGGCGAGGACATGCGTCTGCTGGAGGTCGACGAAGCGGCGAACCACATCCGCGAGCTGGTCGATCCCGACGCCAACATCATCTGGGGATCGGCGTTCAACCCTGACCTGGAGGGCAAGATTCGCGTTTCGGTCGTCGCGACCGGCATCGAGAGCGCGGGTGCCGCCGGACAGCCCGGCAGCACCGCCGCCGCCCCGAGCCCAGCCGAGCCTGCGCGTCCGTTCAGTTTCTCCGCGCCGCGTCGCGCCGAGCCGGCTGCTGCCGCACCCGCGCCTGCTCCCGCGCCACAGCAGAGCTATCAGCCCGCACCGCAGCCGGTGACCCCACCGCCGCAGAGCTACGCCGCGCCGACCCCGACGCCCGTCGCTCCGGCGCCCGCTGCCCCCGCTGCTTCGGCTGCCCCGCGTGGCTACACCGGTTACGAGCAGGCACCCGCGTCTGCGCCTGCCGTAGCGAGCGATGCACTGGCGCAGGGCGTCGTGCCGCAGAGCCAGGTCGACACCGCAACCAACGCCAGCGACGACGAACTGCTGCTCGGCTCCGAAGCGATGCTGCCCGAGCCGACCGCACCCGTGCCGCAAGCAACGCCCGCGGTGCAGTCCGGCGCCGATCAGGCCGGCACGCAGCGTCGCCGTTTCCTCGCGCCCGAGACGGCCGAAGAAACCCCGCCGCAGCCGCGCGTCAAGCTCGGTGGCACGCTGTTCGAGCGGATGCAGAACGCGACCCGCGGCGCACCGCGCGCGGGCGAGGCTCCCGCCGCCGATGCACCGGCAAGCGACCTGCCGCGCTTCCTGCATCGCCAGAACAACCAGTAACCCGACCGCGGAGTGCGTCGCCTCGGCGGCGCACCCGCCACGGTTCGATCCATTGGAGTGAGCTTCGTCGCCGCTCCGGCTCGTTTCGCCGCACCGTTCGACTCGCGTCATTGCCGGTTGGGTCCGCAGCGGCTTTAGCGTTGCATCACATGCGTTTTCCGATGCTTATCTCCGCGTCGCTGCTCCTCGCCGGCGCCGCGATGCCGCTGCCGCTCGCCGCACAAGCCATGGTGCAGCCGCTGCCGGGTACCACCGATGCGGACAAGCTCGCCGATCTGGTGCGCGAACTCGGGCGCAATCCGCGCGACTTGTCGGCGTTGATCGAGGCAGGCGACCTGTCGGCCAAGCTGGGCGACACCACCGCTGCCGCCGCGCTGTACAAGCGCGCGTCGCAGATCGATCCGAACAATGCACGGGTGAAGGCGGGGATCGCGCGCATCCTCGTCAACGGTGAGCATCCGGGCGAGGCGCTGCGTTACTTCGACCAGGCCGAACGCGCCGGACTGTCGCCGACCATGTTCGCCGACGATCGCGGGCTCGCCTACGATCTGATCGGTGAGCAGGAACGCGCGCAGCGCGACTATCGCCTGGCGCTCGCGCGCGCGGGGCAGGGCAATGAGGACGAGGTGCGTCGGCGGTACGCGCTGTCGCTCGGCATATCGGGCCGCAAGGACGAGGCGTTGCAGCAGATCGACGCGCTGCTACGCAAGAGCGACCGCGGCGCGTGGCGCGCCCGCGCCTTTATTCTGGCGATGAACGGTGATGCGACCGGCGCCAATCGGATCGCGACCACGATGATGCCCGCGGGGATGGGAACGGGACTCGCCGCCTTTTTCACGCGTCTGCCGACGCTATCGCCCGCCGATCGCGCCTTCGCGGTTCATTTCGGCGAAGTGACGCCGACGCCTCAGCGGCTCGCCGATGCGCGGCTGGTGCCGCCGTTGCCCGCACTCGGCGCCGATCCATATGGTCGCCCTGCGCCGGTGCAGGTGGCGGCGCAGACCGCCGTGGTACCGCCGACCGCGCGCGATCGCCGCAGGGGCCGGGATGCGCGGCAATCCACGCAGCCGAGGGTCACCACCTACCCGCAGGTCGCGCAAGCCTCCGCGCCGGCCATCGCACCGGTCGCCACGGCGGCGCCGTCGACCATCGTCTCGGCGCAACGCCCGTTGGCGTCACAATCGCTCACGGGATCGCCGCAGGTAGCGCAGGCGGTGGCACCAGCGATCACGAACAATGCTCGGCAGGCTCCGCCCACAGTCACCGGTGCGCCAGCGGCTACACAAGCCACTACGCAATTCGCGCAAGCGCCATCGGGCACGGCAACGACCTACCCGGCAGCGACGTCGCCGCTTTCAGGTGCTAGCTCGCCGGTCGCGGCGGCGAACCTTGCGGCCACCGCGAGATCCGTGCAGCCGGAGCCATCGCCTGCACCGGTCGAGCTCGCTGTCGCGCGCCCGACGAGCGCACAACCGGCACCTGCGGGTCTCGCTGCTGCGGCCGAGTCGCGTACCACCGTGCCAAGTCCCGCGGCCCTCGCGGCCACGTCGCCTGGCCCCGCCGCGTCTGCCGCTGCCCAGGCGAACAATTTGGTCGGCGCGCAAGCCATAAGTACGACCGCCACGCCGGCCGTTCCTCAAGCAAATGCGCAACTCGCCGCCGCACCCGCGACTCCGCCGCGCAGCGAGAGCGAGGACTCGATCCTGGCGCGCATCGTCGCCAATATCTCGATCCCGGCGGCCGAACTCGGTGTCGCGCCGATGCCGAATGCTGCGCCGCAGCCGGGCACGACCACAACGCTTGAGGCGGCAGCGGTCGCGGCCGAACGCAACGCCGCGGCGGTTCAGCAACGCCGAGAACCAGCCGACTCGGAGCAGGTCGCACGGCCCGCCACGCGTTCGCGGCCAACGCCGGTCGAGGCTGCGGCAGCGGAGCCGGTCACGACGCCGCGCCGACGTGGTTCTGCCACCCTATCGTCGAAGGACGAAGCGCCGGCGACTAGGACCACTCGCCGAGCGACCACCAAGGAGCTCGCCGCGACGGAGGACGACGCGGTTGCCCCGACGACACGCCGTGGCGCGCGCACCGCGGCCAAGAAGGACGCGGTCGAACCCGCCGCTGACACCAAGAAGCTGACACCCAAGCAGGCTGCCGCCAAGGCGAAGGCCGATGCCAACGCACTCGCCGACAAGAAGGCGGCGGCCGAGGAGAAGAAAGCCGCGCGCACCGATCCCGAGCGTTACTGGATCCAGGTCGCGGGCGGCGCGACCGAGGGCGACCTGAAGAAGGCGTGGTCCAGCGCCAAGTCGAAATCGTCGCTGCTCGCGGGGCGTGCCGGCTACTCGACCCCGCTGCGCGCCACCAACCGCGTCGTCACGGGTCCGTTCAAGACGCAGGCTGAGGCGCAGGCGATGGTCAACAAGCTGTCCAAACAAGGCGTCTCCGCCTTCACCTTCACCAGCGAGGCCGGGCAGAAGATGACCAAGCTGGACGGCAAGTGACGCGTATTTTCCGGGCGACCAACGCGTGACCGCACTCGCCCCCTACGCGTCCGATCCCGCGCGCAGCCGCGGTCGCCTGCACGAGGAGCCGGGCGCTGCGGAGCGAGGTCCACGCGACGCGTTCCAGCGCGACCGTGATCGCATCATCCACTCGATCAGCTTTCGTCGCCTGCGCCATAAGACGCAGGTGTTCATGGCGCCCGACGGCGACCATTTCCGCGTCCGCCTGACGCACAGCATCGAAGTGGCGCAGATCGGCCGCACGATCGCGCGCACGCTCGGCCTCAACGAGGATCTCACCGAGGCGCTGTGCCTCGCGCACGATATCGGCCACCCGCCGTTCGGCCACGCCGGCGAGGATGCGCTGGAGCGCGCGCTGGCGGGCAAGGGCGGGTTCGACCACAACGGCCACACGCTGCGCACGCTGATGATGCTGGAGCGGCCGTACCCGCGCCACGTTGGGCTCAATCTGACCTGGGAGACGCTGGAAGGCCTCGCCAAGCACAATGGTCCGATCGACGCGCCCGAGTGGGCGCTGGCCGAGGCCGACCGCGAAGCGTGTCTGGAGCTGGAAACCCACGCCTCGCTGGAGGCGCAGGTCGCCGCAATCGCCGACGACATCGCTTATGACAATCACGATATCGACGACGGCCTGCGCGCCGGATTGTTGTCGATCGACCAATTGTGCGACGTGCCGTTGGTCGCGCGCGGGTGGTCATCGGCGCGCGCGCGCTTCGCCGATCTCGGCGACGATCGGCTGCACGGCGAGGTTATCCGCAGCCAGATCGGGTTGATGGTCAACGATCTGATCGCCGAAACCGGCCGCCGTATTGCCGCGGCGGGCGTGCGCAGCGTTGAGGACGTGCGCGCCGCCGGACGCGCGTTGGTCGGCTTCTCCGACGCGATGGCGGCCGACGAGCGGCAGCTAAAGGCGTTCATGTACGCCAATCTATACCATCACCCGCGCCAACTCGCGGCTGCGGCGGCGGCCGACCACGTCATCGACGGGCTGTTCGCGGCCTATTACGCCGAGCCCGCGCTGCTGCCCGAGGAGTGGCGCGTGCGCCTTCCGGCGGCCGAGCCGCAGTTCAGCCGCCATGTCGCCGACTTCATCGCCGGCATGACTGATCGCTACGCCGTGTCGCGCTACCGCGAGGTGGTGGGGCCAATCGACCTGCCCGAAGGCTTCTGACACGCAAACGGCGCCCGCTCGTGCGAGCGGACGCCGTCAAGTCGTCGGATCACGCGGTTCAGTTCGCGGCCGCGGCGCTCGCGATGACGCTGCCCTTGGCGCGGAACGATACCGGGTATCCGTTGCTGGTGCCACGCACGCGGTCGCCGTCGACCAGTAGGCGGAACTTTTCGCGGCTGCCGACCTCGTGACCCTCGATCAGCGTCTTGCCGTTGTCGCGCGCGGTCTGCGTGTAGACATAGGTGTGACCCTCGTGCGTGAAGCTCTGCTCAGCCGGCTCGGCAGCGATGCCGACCGTCGAGATGAGCGCGGCGGCAGCGGCGGCGGCGATGAACTTGATCTGGCGCATGTCGGTTTCCCCGTTTGAAAGCTGGTGCCCGCTATGTCGAGCATTGCCGTGCAGGATATTTGCTGCGTCGCAGCATCGGCAACTGAGTTGTGCGCCAGAACGATTGCACCTGATGCAATCGCTGGGGGCGGTGCTCTGCGTAGCGGCGGGAACGCTTTTGCCTGCGCGCGCGCCTTCGTCTAAGGCGCCGTCGCTATGACATTGTACGCCCGCTTCGCCGCCCATGTGGGCGATGCGCTCGACGCGCTCGTCGCCGCCGGAGAGCTGCCCACCGATCTCGACCGCCGCAACGTGACGGTCGAGCCGCCGCGCGACATCACGCACGGCGATCTCGCCACCAACGCCGCAATGGTGCTCGCCAAGCCCGCGCGCACCAACCCGCGCCAGCTCGCCGAGAAGATCGTTGCGCATCTGTCCGCTCTGCCCAGCGTCACGGCGGCTGAGGTCGCCGGTCCGGGCTTCATCAACCTGCGGCTGAGCGACGACACCTGGCGCGACGAATTGCGCGCGGTCGCCGCGGCGGGTGCCGACTATGGTCGCTCGTCGGTGGGCGAGAGCGTCAGCGTCAACGTCGAGTACGTGTCGGCCAACCCGACCGGTCCGATGCACATGGGCCATTGCCGCGGTGCGGTGGTGGGCGATTCGCTCGCCAACCTGCTCGCCTTCGCCGGACATCGCGTCATCCGCGAATACGTCATCAACGACGCCGGCAGCCAGGTCGACGTGCTCGCGCGCTCGGCGCACATCCGCTACCGCGAGGCGCTGGGCGAGGATGTCGGCGCGATCCCGGAAGGACTCTACCCCGGCGACTATCTTGTGCCCGTCGGGCAGGCGCTCGCCGCCGAGTTCGGCGACCGCTACGTGTCGGCGCCAGAGGTCGATTGGCTGATCCTGTTCCGCACCCGCGCGGTCGACGCGATGATGGCGCTGATCAAGGCCGATCTCGCATTGCTCGGCATCCATCACGACGTGTTCGCTTCCGAGGCGGCACTGCAGGCGGCGGGCAAGCCCGAGGAGGCCGAGGCCTGGCTGCGCGCACGCGATCTGATCTACGATGGCGTGCTCGAGGCGCCCAAGGGCGAGACGCCCGACGATTGGGAGCCGGTCGAGCTGCCGCTGTTCCGCTCGACCCGCTTCGGCGACGATCAGGATCGCCCGATCAGGAAATCGAACGGCAGCTGGACCTATTTCGGCGCCGACATGGCGTACCATTTCCAGAAGGCGCAATCGGCCGACCAGCTGATCGACATCTGGGGCGCCGACCACGCCGGCACGGTGAAGCGCATCCAGGCCGCGGTCGCCGCGCTGACCGAAGGTAAGACCCGCTTCGACGTCAAGCTCGTCCAGATGGTGCGGCTGCTGCGCGCAGGCGAGCCGGTCAAGATGAGCAAGCGCGCGGGCAATTTCGTGACGCTCGCCGACGTGGTGCGCGAGGTCGGTAAGGACGTCGTGCGCTTCACCATGCTCACGCGCCGCGCCGACGCGCAGATGGACTTCGACTTCGCCAAGGTGGTCGAGGCGTCGAAGGACAATCCCGTCTTCTACGTCCAATATGCGCACGCGCGCGTCGCCTCGCTCCATCGCCGCGCTGCAGAGGCAGGGATCAGCGCCGAGGGTGCCGACTTGTCCCGGCTTGATACGGAGGAGCTCGCCCTGGTGAAGCTCGCGGCACAATTCCCGCGCGTGGTAGAGACCGCGGCGGCGGCGCGCGAACCGCATCGGATTGCCTTTTATCTCTTCGACTTGGCGGCCGAGTTTCACGCCGCGTGGAACGTCGGCAACGACCGGCCCGACCGGCGTTACCTGATCGCCGACGACCACGCCGTCACCGCCGCACGCCTGTCCTTGGCGGCGGGCATCGGACAGATTATTCGCAATGGCCTCTCCATCATGGGCGTGGAGGCGGTTTCGGAGATGCACTGATGGCGACCTCGAACGAGTTCGAGCGCGACGAGGACCGGTTGCCGTGGCTGGAAACGGTTGAACCCGACGAGCCGCACGGATCGGGTGCGGGGCGCAAGCTGCTGCTCGCGCTCGTCGGCGTGCTGGTGCTCGGCGCGGCGATCTTCGGCCTCTACCGCTTGCAGGTCGGCAGCGGCGCGGGTGGCTCGGGTGAGCTGATCGCCGCGCAAGAGGGCGACTATAAGGTCAAGCCCGACGATCCCGGCGGTCTGAAGGTCGAGGGCGAGGGAGACACCGCCATCGCGACCAGCGCGGGCGCCAACCCGAACGGTTCGATCGACCTGAAGGCAGTGCCCGAGGCGCCGATCAGCGGCACGCGTCGCGCAGGCAGCGACACCCCCGACCGCGCCGGCACCACGTCGGCCAGCGTGTCGGTCCCTGCCGTCAGCGCGCCGCTCCGCGCGCAGCGTCCGATGACCGCGCCGGTCGCGGCCGTCCCCGGCGCCGGCTCAGGCGGCAGCCTGGTTCAGCTCGGCGCCTTTCCGACCGAATCGGCCGCCAACACTGCGTGGAGCGCGGTGGCGAAACGGTTCAGCTACGTCGCCCCGCTCGGCAAGGACGTGCAAAAGGCCGAGGTCAATGGCCGCACTGTCTATCGCCTGCGCGTCAACGCGGGCAGCGCCAACGCCGCCGCCGACATCTGCGGCCGGTTGAAGGTTGCGGGCGAGGGCTGTTTCGTCACTAGCTGAGTGCGCTCGGTCGGCCCGGACGTCGACCGACCCTCTTTCACCGTTATCCCGGACTTGATCCGAAATCCCGCTTCTCCTCCTGATTGCTGTCAAACGACCGAAGTACGCTCGGCATGATGTAAGGCCGATCATGCCGGCGGGAGAGCATTCAGAGGTTTTGCATCTGCTTGATGCTCACGTGAATGGAGCCGGGCAGGCGGGTTCCCCGATCCGTCGCTTTGGCGTAACCGGGGCAGCATGAAGCCCGTCATCTTCGGCCTGTCGGGGCCGGCGCTCACGCCCGACGAACGCGCCTTCTTTGGCGAGGCGCGTCCGGCCGGCTACATCCTGTTCAAGCGCAACGTCGAGACGCGCGCGCAGCTTCGCGCACTGACCGATCAGCTTCGTGAGTTGGAAGGCCGCGACGATGTCGCGATCCTCGTCGATCAGGAAGGCGGCCGCGTCGCACGGCTCGGTCCGCCCGAATGGCCCGCCTTTCCCGCTGGCCCTGCCTTCGATGCCTTGTACGAGCGTGCGCCGATGTCGGGGATCGAGGCCGCACGCGCCAACGCGCACGCGCTCGGGCTGATGCTCGCCGAGGTGGGGATCACCGTCAACTGCCTGCCGCTGCTCGATGTCGCGCGCGCCGACACGACCGAGGCGATCGCGAGCCGTGCCTACGGCCACGAACCGATGCGCGTCGCCGCGATGGGACGCGCGACGCTGGAGGGGTTGCGTGCGGGCGGCGTGGTAGGCGTCGTCAAGCACATACCCGGCCACGGTCGCGCGCTGGCCGATTCGCATTATCACCTCCCCACCGTCACCGCCTCTGCCGACGAGTTGGAGGACGATCTCGCACCGTTCCGTGCGCTGGCGGGTGCGCCGATGGGGATGACCAGCCACATCGTCTACCACGCCTGGGATGCCGAGCGGCCCGCGACGCTGTCGCCGACCGTGATCGAGCAGGTGATCCGCGGCCGCATCGGCTTTGACGGACTGTTGATGACCGACGACATCGACATGAAGGCGCTGTCGGGCACGCCAGCCGAGAAGGCGGCGGGCGCGGTCGCGGCGGGGTGCGACGTGGTACTCGATTGCTGGGCGCGGATGGACGAGATGCAGGCGATCGCCGCCGCATTGCCCGACATCACGCAGCGCGGACGCGAGCGGCTCGACGCCGCGATGGCGAGCGTCGCTGCACTCACGGGCGACCTGGCCGAACTCATCGCCAAGCGCGACGCGTTGCTGGCGCTCGCCTGAGCGACCCGCGCATGGCCGCGCCCGAGCAGTTGCTGCTCGATCTCGACGGGTGGGAAGGCCCGCTCGACGTGTTGCTCGGGCTCGCGCGCGCGCAGAAGGTCGACCTGAAACAGATCTCGATCCTCGCGCTGGTCGAGCAATATCTCGCCTTCACCGATCGTGCGCGCGCAACCAAGCTCGAACTCGCCGCCGATTACCTCGTCATGGCGGCGTGGCTCGCGTATCTGAAAAGCGCGTTGCTGCTGCCGCGCGATTCCGCGGTCGAGCCCGATCCCGAGGAACTCGCGCTACGCCTCCAGCTCCGCCTCGAACGGCTCGACGCGATGCGCGACGCGGGCGCGCGGTTGATGGCGCGCGACCGGATCGGACGCGACGTTTTCCCGCGCGGCGCACCCGAGGGATTGCGCACCGTCCGCCACAGCAATTGGACCGCCAGCCTCTACGACCTCCTTTCCGCATATGGACAGGTCAGCGCACGCACCCGCCCGGTCATGCATGTCGTGCACGACCGCGAGGTAATGACGCTCGACGCCGCACTGGCGCGAGTCGCGTCGATGGTCGGCTCGGCGGTCGAGTGGCAGGCGATCGAACGCTTCCTACCCGCCGCCGCGTCCGATCAGCTTCGTCGCTCCGCGCTCGCCTCCTCCTTTCTCGCCGCACTCGAACTCGCGCGGCAGGGCAGGGTCGAGTTGCGGCAAGCCGAGCCCTTCGCACCGCTTTATCTCCGGTCGCTCGCGTGACCCCGCTCGACGATACGGTACGCGCGGTCGAGGCGATCCTGTTCGCCGCCACCGAACCGCTCTCGCTCGACGCGATCCGCGCGCATGTCGGCCCGCTCGAGGTGCGCGCCGCGCTCTACCGGCTCGTGCAGGATTACGCCGGGCGCGGCATCGAACTGGTCGAGCGTGCCGGCCGCTGGCACTTCCAGACCGCGCCCGATCTCGCGCACCTGCTGCGCCGCGATCGCGAGGAGCAGCGTCGCCTCAGCCGCGCCGCAATCGAGACGTTGGCGATCGTCGCCTATCACGAACCCGTCAGCCGCGCCGACATCGAGGCGATCCGCGGCGTGCAGATCTCGCGCGGGACGCTTGACGTGCTGATGGAGGCGGGCTGGGTCCGCCCCGCCGGCCGGCGCGAGGTGCCCGGCCGTCCGCTCACCTACGCGACCACGCCCGAGTTTCTGGCGCATTTCGGGCTTGCCACGCGCCGCGACCTGCCGGGCATCGACGATCTGCGCGCCGCCGGGCTGCTCGACCCGGTCAATCTCGCGGTCGAACAGGCTGAAGGGCAGGTCGAGGTAGCAAAGCGCGGCGAGGACGATTAGATAGCAGGCGAATAGGAGATCACGTCATGGGCAGCTTCAGCCTTCCGCATATCCTCGTCCTCGCGGTGATCGCGATCCTGCTGCTCGGTGGCGGGCGTTTCTCCGCCATGATGGGCGACGTTGCCAAGGGCGTGAAGAGCTTCAAGAAGGGCATGGCGGAAGAGGACGAGGACACGTCCAGCCGTCCCAAGCCGCGCATCGAAGCGCAGTCTGCCGCCCAGCCCGCCTATGACCGCGACGCCGATCGCGTGCGCGAGGATCGCTGACGTCACCTGATCCAGTTCGGCTGCGCTGAATGCTCGACATCGCTCCGTCGGAGTTCCTGCTGGTCGCGTTTATCGCGCTGGTGGTGATCGGTCCCAAGGATTTGCCTAAGGCGCTGCGCGTCATCGGCCACTGGGTCGGTCGCGCGCGCGCGGTCGGTCGCCAGTTCCGCTCCGGCTTCGACGAGATGGTTCGCGAGGCCGAACTCGCCGAGATGGAGAAAAAGTGGAAGGCGGAGAACGAGCGGATCATGCGCGAACACGCCGCGCCGTCTGCCGATCCGGCATTGCCACACGTCTCCGCTGACGAACCCGCGCCCGTGATGGTCGAGCAACCGCAGATGATCGAGCATCCGCAAATTGTCCCAAGCGACGCCTCGGCTCCAACGGAGGGCTCGACGCCCGCCGTGGCACCGGAACCCGGCTCGGATGTACCCGCTGTCGGCAACAGGGCAGCGTCGTGAGCGACGATCTCGACGCATCGCGGGCGCCACTGCTCGACCACCTGCTCGAACTGCGGCGGAGGTTATTGTACTGCATCGCCGCAATCGCCGTTGCCTTCTTCGTCTGCTGGTACTTTGCCGAAGACATCTTTGCTTTTCTCGTTCAGCCGCTGCTCGCGGTTGGGCAGAAGACGGTCATCTATACCGAGATTTTCGAAGCCTTCTTCGTTCAGGTGAAGGTCGCGTTCTTCTCGGCGATGATGATTTCATTCCCGGTCATTGCCAATCAATTGTGGCAGTTCGTCGCGCCCGGTCTGTACCGCAAAGAAAAGCGCGCGCTGCTTCCGTTCCTGTTGGCGACGCCGCTGCTGTTCCTGCTGGGCGCGTCGATGGCGTATTATGTCGCGGTGCCGATGGCGTTGCACTTCCTCCTCGGTTACTCGGGCATGGTCGGTGGCGTGCAGCAGCAGGCGTTGCCGGCAATCGGCAATTACCTGTCGTTCATCATGCAATTTCTGTTCGGCTTCGGCGCGGCGTTCCTGTTGCCGGTGCTGCTGATGCTGCTGGAACGTGCTGGCATCGTGACGCGCAAGCAGTTGATCACTGCGCGTCGCTACGCGATCGTCGGCGCGTTCGCGATCGCGGCGGTCCTGACCCCGCCTGACGTTGGCTCGCAGCTTCTGCTCGCAATCCCGCTGGTGATCCTGTACGAACTCGCGATCATCGGTATCTGGTTCACCGAGCGTCGCCGTGCGCGTGAGGGAACGGCCGTTGTTGCTGACTGATCGTTCGGGTATGAACGTTTGGGCCGAGCAGTAGCCGCAAGACCTTAGCTAGAGCGTTTCAAGAGGGAGCGAGCGACCCTCAGGATGTGTTAGAATTCCCTATAAGCGGCTTCACTGCTTGCCGACTGGTACGATCGCATCAGTTCCACCTGTGTTCTGCTCGTCGGCTAGATCAGCCCAATGGGTAACAGAAGCACGGTAGCGCCGTGTTACTCGGACAGAAAAAGGGAGCGGTTAGCATGTGCCAACCACTCCCCAAC
This sequence comes from Sphingomonas hominis, assembly GCF_013328205.1. Lineage (GTDB taxonomy): Bacteria > Pseudomonadota > Alphaproteobacteria > Sphingomonadales > Sphingomonadaceae > Sphingomonas > Sphingomonas hominis. The sequence goes on from NZ_JABULH010000002.1 coordinate 650,334, forward strand.
CTATTTTGCGATGTCGCGCTTACTTCGCGTCGTTTGCGGTCTTCGCTACCGTGTTACCGGCCGACGACACGTCTTTGCCTGCGCCTTCGATGGTGTTGCACGCTCCGAGGATGAGCGCGCTTGCCAAGGTTGCGGCTGCCACGATCTTACGCATCAAAACAACTCCTGCTCTGGCTGGATGCCTGGCAGTTCAATGATCCCGCAGGTGGTTCGTTCCACCTGCGTGCCGATCGTCATCGAGATGAAGTGATAAGGCCCGGAAGCGCCACCGGGGGGGGGGGGGGTGACGCTTCCGGGCCTATGTCGTGGATCGCGAGAGCGGGGGGGCGTTATGTCGCGATCCGAAGTGTAGAACGTCAACTTCGCCGCACGGTTCCAGGCAGCGTCGGCATTTTCTCACCTGAATGAACCGGTGCGTGGTTCGACACAAATCAGGGCGTGATGATTGGTTTAGACGCCGCCGCTCCGCTCAATCGCTGTCGATCGTCGTGATCTTGACCTCGTACACACCGACCAGCGGATCGTGCTGCAACGTCGAGCGGAGCTGGCGCGTCAATCCCTCGATCACGCGACCGAAGCGGTTCTTCAAGCCGTCACGTAGGCAATCGCTGTCGACCAGCGCCCGCGACGAAATGCGTAGCAACGCGCAGTCGGGCTCCGGACCGGCGCGCAACGTGATCCGCAGTTGCGCGCCCTGGTCGCAGGTCATGGCCAGTTCGACTAGTTCGGTGATCAGGAACGCGACCGGCACCGCGACGTCCTGGGTGACGTAAAGCGGGTCGATCTCCAGCGCGATCCCGATATGCATGTGCTCGGGCGCAGTGGCGCGCAGGTTCGAGGCGAGCTCGCCACAGACCGAGCGCATGCTGACGCCGCGATTCTCTTCCATCTCGGCGAAGTGATACCGGTGAACGACCGCCAGTGCGTCGACACGCCGTTGGATGGAATTATACGCCTGCGACGCCTCGGGCGACTTGGCGCCGCGCGCGTGGAAGTTGATCAGGCTGGAAATGACCTGCAGGTTGTTTTTGACCCGGTGATGCACCTCGCGCGTCAGCTTGGTCTGGCGCACCAACCCCTCGGCGAGTCCGGCTTCGTGGACCGCCACCGTGCGGCTGAGCGCGCGAAAGGTATCGCCCAGGTCGCGCAACTCCTGCGCCGGCAGCGCGCGGTACAGTTCGGGATCGGGCTGATCGCCGGGTGCGTAGGCGGCGATACTGCTGCGCAGGGTACGTAGCGGGTTGATCAGCAGACGGTCGACCACGAACCACGCGATTGCCGCCGCGGCTGCCCACATCAACAGCGGCAGCGCGAGCGCCAGGATCAGCGGCGATCCGATCGGCGCGCTACGCACCTGCATTTCGAGCGACAGGTCGGCGATGCCGAGATCTTCACGGATCGCCTCACGCCGCTCCAGCGCACGCTCGCGCTTCAACGGCATCAGCTCCAGCCGATCGTCCGCGTCGACCAACGTGGCAGCGTAATCCGACGAAAACCCGCTCGGCCGCCCGATCTTGGTCAGAAACGCTCGCGGGAAGAATGCCGAGGCATTCACGCCGCGCCCGTTGTCTCCTAGCCGCAACACCAATCCTCGACCCGCGACGAAGTGTGCGGACAGGGTCGACGACGCTGCCTCGTCCTTGGTGCGTCGCACGCCGGGGAACTCTCGTCCGCAGATCAACGCGCCGCTGCCGTCCAGGATCGCGAACTCGGCGCCTGCGACTGCCTGTTGTGCGAAGACGCCCTGCACGCGCGCGCAACTGGGCGCGTCGCGCGGATCGAGCGTCAGCGCGTCCACCGCCACGCGTAGCGCGGTCATGTCGCCGACGAGTTCGATCGAGATCGAGCGGCTGCTTTCCGCCGCTGCAACCCGCAGATGCGATCGCAGCTCGGTGTCGGCGATCTGTGTCACGCGCAATGTCGCGAAGATGGCGATCAGCGCGAGCGGGAGCAGCGCGAGGCTCAGGATCAGGAAGAGTTTGGCACCGGTCGGCCAACGCGCCAGATAATCTTGCCGCGCGTCATGCGAGACGCCCACGGCAGCAACGTCACTCATTGCACGCTCAGTCGAGCTTGCCGAGGAGCGCCAGCAGGTCGTCCGGAACCGTCTCGTCAACGGTCTTCTGGTACACGGAACGCAGAGCGGAGCCCATGTCGCGGTTCTTTGATTGCGCCGCCGTTCCCTTTTTCGGCTTATCCGGCAGCTTCTTCTCGGACGTCAACGCAAGCCCCCCAGAGGCCCCACATCTCGGGGCAGGACGAATGGAAAAACTGTAAACCCTGCTCGCGTGTGTTCACCCGCGCTAGAGCGATGAAACCAAACAGCATCTCGATGGTTCCCGCTGCGAGTGACGAAAATCACGGGCCGGGGAGCCAGCGTCCCGGCCGATTAAGTCGCGTGATCGAAACGGGCAAGCGTCGTTCGGCGCCGTCGTCCATGGGAGGGCTTTCTACACATGTCGTTGGGTCAACAACTCGCTCCGCACCTGCCGTTCCTGCGCCGCTACGGCCGCGCGCTCACCGGCAGCCAGGTGCAGGGCGATCGCTACGTTCGCGCCACGCTGGAGGCGATCGTGGCGGCACCGGAAGAATTCCCGCGCGACGTCGATCCGCGTCTCGGCCTGTACCGCACGTTTCAGGCGATCTGGAACTCAGCGCACATCGAGGAACAGCCCGACGCAGGGAGCGTGGAGGACTCGGAAGCGATCGCGCGTGCCCGTCTCGCACGGATGAGCCCGCTGTCGCGCCAAGCCCTGCTGCTGACCGCCATGGAAGGCTTCACGCCGGAGGATGCGGCCTATCTGATCGATGCCGACGCGTCGCGCGTCGACGAGCTGGTGTCGGAAGCACTCGCCGAGATCGAGAAGCAGACCCGTGCGCGCGTGATGATCATCGAGGACGAGCCGATCATCGCGATGGACATCGAGAGCATCGTGCGCGATCTCGGACACGACCTGACCGGCGTGGCGGTGACCCGCGACGAGGCGGTGGCGCTGGCGCAGGAGGACCGCCCGGGGCTGATCCTCGCCGACATCCAGCTCGCCGACGACAGTTCAGGGATCGACGCGGTCAAGGACATCCTCGCCGAGTTCCAGGTGCCGGTGATCTTCATCACCGCTTTCCCTGAGCGGCTGCTGACCGGTGAGCGTCCCGAGCCGACCTTCCTGATCACCAAGCCATTCCAGCGCTCCACGGTGAAGGCGGCGATCAGCCAGGCGCTGTTCTTCGACCAGAGCACCATTCCCGCCTGACACCAGCGTAACATTGTCATGGTCCGTTCGTTCGATACGGACCCAAAACGGTTTATACGGGTTGAACGACCATGGCAGACAATGATCAACGCGTGCACGTCGAAACCGATCAGGCACGGGCGGGCTCGACGCCAGGGGTCGGCCGCTACGTGCTGGGTGCTTCGCTGGTGCTCATTATCGTGATCTTCGCCGCGCTTCTTCTGTTCTGATCGGACCTGATCGGTGCTGGTAGGGGTGGCGAAGCCGGACAACGGCAACTATCTTGAGCAAGCGGACGTGCCCGGTGGGGGAGCGGCGCCAAGTCAACGGAGCGGCATGACCCAGTCCCTAGTGAGCACGCCCGGTGCCGACGGCGACGTGCCCGTCGAGCACGTGTCGCTCTCCGATCCCGAGTTTAAGGCGCAATTGGCGCAGGTGATCCCGCATCTGCGCGCCTTCGGGCGTTCGCTGTCGGGTAACCGTGATCTGGCCGACGATCTGGTACAAGAGACGCTGCTCAAGGCTTGGGCCGCGCGTAAGCGGTTTCAGGCTGGCACCAATATGCGCGCCTGGACCTTCATCATCTTGCGCAACCTGTTCCTGTCACAGATGCGTCGTGCGCGCTTCAAGGGCGAATGGGACGATCTGGTCGCCGATCGCGTGCTCGCCGCGCCGGCCAGTCAGGACAAGCATGTCGAACTCGCCGACATGCAGCGCGCCCTGATGCATCTGCCGCAACCGCAGCGTGAGGCACTGATCCTCGTCGGAGCCGGCGGCTTCGCCTATGAGGAAGCTGCCGAAATCTGCAACGTCGCGGTCGGCACGATCAAGAGCCGCGTGGCGCGTGGACGCGTCGCACTGGAAGCATTGCTGAGCGATGGGACGCTGAAGTCGCGCCGCGATCATGAGAATGAGAATGGTCGCTCTACGCTCGACTCGATTATGGGTGAAGTGGACGAACTCGCGCGCGAGCGTTGAGCCATCGGTGGCTGAGACACTGGTGAGAGTGTCTTAGCCTGTGCTTTGCTAGACGCTGGAACCTGCCGCCTCTTTGGAGAGTAATCGGCCGGATGATGGTCGACGCTTCTGAATTCGCGTTCGACCTAGAGTCGCGTAGCTCCACGTCGTCTCAGTGCGGATGGTCGTGACGATGCGAGGCAAAGGTCTTACCAAGCCGACCTGGCTCAGCAACTAAGGGCAAGCCCTCGATCTCCACGTTCCGGCTCATGCCAGACTTAGCGAGCGCCTAGTACAGTCCGAGGTGCAAATAACCCGCACATACGCCGCGCTCCGCCACTATGCTGCCTTGCATGAGCACCGCAAACGATAACGCTCGCACACGCGCCATGGAGAACGCGCCGTTCCTCGCCGGATTGATCGCGCGAGAAGCCGCCGACGCGGCGCTGCTCGTCAACGCGGACCTGTTGCCGGTCGCGCGCAGGCTCCGTGTCGAGCGCCGCGCGGTCGCGCGCACGGTGGCGCTCGGCGATCTGTCGGGCACCCTCGATCTGACCGAAGTCACCGCTCGACTCACCCGCTTCGCCGACATCGCGCTCGACACCGCGATCCGCACCGCCATTGCCGAACGGACGCCGGGTGCGCCCGCCACCGGCTTCGTCGCGCTCGCGCTCGGCAAGCAGGGTAGTTTCGAGCTCAACTATTCGTCCGACATCGACCCGATCCTGCTCTACGATCCCGCGACGCTGCCGTGCCGCCCGCGCGAGGAGCCGGGCGACGCCGCGGTGCGGATCGCGCGCCGCATGTTGGAACTGCTGCAAACACGCGATGCCGATGGTTACGTGCTGCGCGTCGACCTGCGGCTGCGCCCGTCGCCCGAGATCACCCCGCTCGCGGTGCCGATCGACGCCGCCATCGCCTATTATGAGTCGCAGGCGCTGCCGTGGGAGCGCGCCGCGTTCATTCGCGCGCGCGCCGCCGCCGGCGACGTGGCGCTCGGCCAACGCTTCCTCGATACGATCCGTCCGTTCATCTGGCGCCGCAGCCTCGACTTCGGCGCGGTGGGCGAAATCCTCGACATCACTCGGCGCATCCGCAACCACCATGCGCAGGGGCAGGCGTTCGGCCCCGGCTTCGACCTGAAACGCGGCAGGGGCGGCATCCGCGAAATCGAGTTCTTCGCACAGATTCACCAGCTGATCCACGGCGGCCGCGACGCGCGCCTGCGTGCGCCCGCCACCCGCGACGCGCTCGCTGCATTGGCCGAGGCTGGTCGTATCGTGCCGGGCGATGCGCAGGCGCTCACCCACGCCTACACGCTGCTGCGCACGATCGAGCACCGGGTGCAGATGATCGACGATCGCCAGACGCACGCGCTGCCCGCCGGCGAGGCACTCGACCAAGTCGCGCGGCTGCACGGCCTCACGGACGGCATCGCATTGCTCGACATGCTGCGACCGCACGTGGCCAAGGTCGCCGCGATCTTCGACCAACTCGCCCCTAACACGCGCGATCACCTGCCGCACGACAGTGCGGCGCTTGCCGCGCACTTGGGCGACGCCGGTTTCACCGATGCGGCAGCGATCGCGACGCGCATCGCGGATTGGCGCGCCCGCCGCTACCCCGCGCTGCGCAGCGCCGCCGCGCAGACGGCGTTGGAGGCGGTGCTGCCCGATCTGGTTACCGCCTGTGCAGCTGCTCCCGTGCCCGATGCCGCGGTGCAGCGGCTCGACCGGATCATCGAGCGACTGTCCAGTGCGATCAACTTCTTTCGCCTGCTGGAGGCGCAGCCTGCGCTCACCACCCTCGTCGCCCGCGTGCTCAGCCATGCCCCGACGCTGGCGGAGGAACTCGCGCGCCGCACCGACCTGCTCGACCGCCTGATCGACGCCAGCGCGCTCGATCCGGTCGGCTCGGTTGCCGATCACACGCGCGCGATGCGCCGCGTCGAGCAGGGGGCCGATTACCAGGCATTGCTCGATCACGTCCGCCGTGTCGTCGGCGAGCAGCGCTTCGCCCTCGGCGTCCAGCTCGTCGCAGCCGCCGCCGACCCGTTGCAGGTCGCATGCGACTATTCCGGCGTCGCCGAGGCCGCCGTGTGCGTGCTCGCAGAGGCGACCGTCGCCGAGTTCGCGCGCGCACACGGTCGCGTGCCGGATAGCGAATTGCTGATCCTCGCGCTCGGCCGTTTCGGTGGCGCGGCGCTGACCCATGCGTCGGACCTCGACCTGATCTTTCTGTTCACCGGTGACTTCAACGCCGAGTCGGACGGCGTCAAACCGCTCGGCGCCACACTCTACTACAACCGTCTCGCGCAGCGCGTCGCCGCCGCCTTGTCGGTGCCCACCGCCGCCGGACCGCTCTACAAGGTCGACACCCGGCTTCGTCCCTCGGGCGCGCACGGCCCGCTTGCCGTCACGCTCGACTCGTTCGCGCGGTACCAGCGCGAGTCCGCCTGGACGTGGGAGCATATGGCGCTGACCCGCGCGCGCGCCGTGTTCGGCTCGCTCAGGGCGCGCGCGGCGCTCGATGCGGTGATCGCCGACGTGTTGCACGGTAACCGTACCGAGCACGACATCCGCACCGACGCGCGTGCGATGCGCGATGAGATGGCGGCGCACAAACCGCCGCAAGGTCCGCTTGATGCCAAGCTACTGCCCGGCGGGCTCGTCGATCTGGAGTTCACCGTCCACGTCGAGCAATTGCTGAACCGAACCGGCTTCGATCCCGATCTCGGCCAGGCGATCGACCAACTCGTCGCGCACGGCTTGCTCGCACCCGGCCTGCGCGATGCGCACGATCTGCTGACGCGCTTGCTCGTCACCGCGCGATTGGTCGTTCCCGACGCGGCCGAGCCCGACGCGCCCGCCACGCGCGCGCTGATCGCGCAGGCGTTGCGCCTGCCCGACTGGGCAGCGGTGCTTGCCAGCTTCGCCGCGGTCCGCGAGGAGGTCTCGCGTGTGTGGCGGGAGTTGGTGGATGAATGAATTACCCGATGTGACGGCGACCGGCGCCGATGGTCAGCCACTGCGGCTCGCCGACCTGCCGCGTCCCCTGGTCGTCTATTTCTATCCCAAGGACGACACGCCGGGTTGCACGCGCGAGGCGCAGGACTTCTCCGGGCTCGCCGACGACTACGCCGCCGCGAGCGTTCAGGTCGTCGGTATTTCACGCGACAGCGTCGCCAAGCATGCGAAGTTCATTGCCAAGCACTCATTGCGGGTCACGCTCGCCAGCGATCTCGACGGCCAAGTGACCGAGGCGTTCGGCGTCTGGGGCGAGAAGCAGATGTACGGCCGCAGCTACATGGGTGTCGAGCGCGCGACCTTTCTGTTCGACCGCGATGGCCGGCTCGTGCGTGAATGGCGCAAGGTGAAAGTACCCGACCACGCCGCCGCGGTGCTGGAGGCGGCGCGCGCGCTTTGACCGAGCAGCCTGCCACCAGCATCGCCGAAGCCTGCCGCGAGGTGCTGACCACCCCCGCACCGGTCGCCAAATTGAAGGCTGCGCGACGCGTCGCACGCGCGTGGCGACAAGGTGCCCTTCGGCACGACTTTGACCAGCCGATGCCGGTCAAGCCCGCTTGGCCGCCGCGGCCCGAACTGTTGCCGCCGGGCAAGATGCCCAAGCGCGGCAAGGCGGGATCGGAGCGCGGGCGCATCGCGCTCCTTCACGCACTCGCGCATATCGAGTTCGTCGCGGTTGATCTCGCCTTCGACATGGCGGGGCGCTTCGGTGCCGGCTTTCCGCGCGCGTTCGTCGACGACTGGATCTCGGTCGGCGCGGACGAGGCGATGCATTTCGCTTTGCTCGATCGCCGGTTGCGCGCGCTCGGCTCGTTCTATGGCGCGCTACCGGCGCACGCTGGGTTGTGGGAAACGGCGGCACGCACCGCCGACGATCCGCTCGCGCGGCTCGCGGTCGTGCCGATGGTGCTGGAGGCGCGCGGGCTAGACGTGACGCCGACCACCGTGATGCGTTTCCGCCAATCGGGCGATGAGGCAGGCGCGCGCATCCTCCAGCGCATATACACCGACGAAATCCGCCACGTGCGATTCGGCACCAACTGGTTCGAATGGGCGTGCGCGGCGCAGCGTCTGAACCCGCCGACCCACTGGCGCGCGCTGATCGATCGGCACTTTCGCGGGCTGGTTCGGCCTCCGTTCAACGACTCGGCGCGCACCTTGGCCGGTTTGACGCGCGAATATTGGGGCGGGCTTGCCTCAGACTGATACATTGCGCCACAAAGCTGCCATCAGGACGGCGGGGGGTCCCAACCGATCCGATAGCTCAACACGGGCGGGCGCCACACGCGGGCGCGCGGCTGATCGATCGACGATGGGGTTTGATGATTAAGCTCGCTTTGACGTCCGCGACGGTGGTTCTCGCGTCGCTCGGCCTCTTTACCGGCATCGCCAGCGCGGAAGCGCCCGCGACGCAGCCGGTCGCCGCCGCCACCCACCACGTTCCGGCCGCGACCGGTGGCCCGCTGCTCAGTGCGGTCGGCCCCGAGGCACGCGGCGACATCGCCGCCGACGCACAATTCCGGTCGCTGTTCATGAGCTGGAAGAAGCTCGACGGCGGCACCACCGGCACGATTGCGATCCCCTCGGTTCAGCCGGTGTCGAACCTGAAGTTCACCAGCAACTTCGGCATCCGTTCCGATCCGTTCCGCGGCACCGCGGCGATGCACGCCGGGGTTGATATTCCCGGTCCGATCGGCACCCCGATCTACGCGACGGCCGACGGCATCGTCAGTCACGCCGGTCGCCAGGGCGGCTACGGCAACCTCGTAGAGATCAACCACGGCAAGGGGATTGCGACCCGCTACGGCCACCTGTCGCGCATCATCGTCGCCGACAATGCGCGCGTGAAGCGCGGGCAGTTGATCGCGATGATGGGCTCGACCGGCCGCTCGACCGGCTCGCACCTCCATTACGAGGTCCGCATCGACGGCCACGCGGTCAACCCGGTGCCGTTCCTGACCACCGCCGACTATCTGCTCGCCGCGCAGGACCGCGCGGTAGGCGTGATCCCGGTGTCGACCGGACCTGCACCGCAGGACTGATCCGAACCTCCACTTCCTCCACTTCGTCTCTTGCTGGGACAGATGCAGGGTCGGTTGCGGGTGCAGCCGGCCCCGCTTACATGACGGTCATGGCCACGCTTGCACCCGAGATCGCGCTGACCCCCTCCGCTGCCGCGCGCGTCGCTGCTATCGCCGCGAAACAGGGGCGCGCCGCGATCCTGCGCCTCTCGGTCGAGGGCGGAGGCTGCTCGGGGTTCCAGTACAAGTTCGGCTTCGCCGACGCGCCCGACAGTGGCGACGCGGTCGCGGAAACCGATGGCGTGCGCCTGGTGGTCGACGACGTCAGCCTCGATCTCGTCCGCGGTTGCGCGGTCGATTACATCGAATCACTCGGTGGCGCGTCGTTTCAGGTGAGCAATCCCAATGCCGCCTCAGGCTGTGGTTGCGGGACCAGCTTCGCGGTGTAAGGCTGCGTGGCGTGAAGATCGTCACCTACAACGTCAACGGGATCAAGGCGCGGCTCGAGCGGCTGGTCGAATACCTCGCCGAGCAGCAGCCCGACGTGGTCTGCCTGCAGGAGCTCAAATCCTCCGATGAGACGTTCCCGGAGGCCGCGATCCGCGACGCCGGCTATGGCGCGGTCTGGCATGGGCAGAAAGGCTTCAACGGCGTCGCCGTGCTCGCACGCGGGCAGGACCCGATCGAGCGCCAGCGCGGGTTGGAAGGTGAGCCGGAGGACAATCACAGCCGCTATCTCGAGTGTGAGGTCGACGGGCTCGTCGTCGCCTCGATCTACCTGCCGAACGGCAATCCGCGACCCGGGCCGAAATTCGATTACAAGCTGCGCTGGATCGACCGTCTTCGCGCGCGCGCGCAGGTGCTGCTCGATGCCGAAGTGCCGGCGGTGCTAGCGGGCGATTACAACGTGATCCCCAACGATGACGACACCTTCTCCGTCCCGGCGATGGCAAGCGACGCGTTGATGCAGCCGGAGAGCCGCAGGGGCTATCGCGCGCTGGTCGCGCAAGGCTGGACCGATGCCTTGCGCAGCCGTCATCCGCGCGGTGGCGTGTGGACCTTTTGGGACTATCAAGCCGGCGCGTGGCAGCGCGACGCGGGTTTCCGCATCGACCATTTGCTGCTCAGCCCCGCGGTTGCTGACCGCTTGCAGGATGCCGACGTCGACAAGGCGTATCGCGGGCGCGAAAAGGCGAGCGACCATGCCCCGACCTGGGTGCGTCTGTCGTGAGGCACGCGCGTGCACTGCTCGCCGCGACGCTCGCCTGCGCGGCTTCCGCGCTGCCTGCCGCCGCGCAGCAGCGCGACGATCTTCGCTTCTGTCCCAATCGACCAAGCCTGGGCTCCAGCGGGTGTACGACGCTGCCAGGTGAGGTGCAGGTAGAGGCGTCCGGAATCGAGTGGGAACTCGACAATAACGCCGACGAGCGCGTCGACACGATCCGCTACGCCGACGTGCTCGCGCGCGTCGGTTTCGGGCCGAAGACCGAGTTCCAGATCGACTGGAGCCCGCAGGTCAGCCAACGAACGCGCGACAAGGCGACCGGGACGATCTCACGCGTGTCCGGCATCAGCGACGTGATGCTGGCGGTGCGCCAGAACATCACCCACTCGGACGGACATGGGCTGTCGACCGCGGTGCAGCCGTTCGTCATGCTACCCACCGGACGCGGCGAGATCAGCGACGGGACATGGTCGGCGGGCGCGGTGATGCCGATCGTCTACGAGCTGAACGATACCTGGAGCGTCGGCTTTACCGGACAGGCGGCGGCGCAGGCGGATGAGGATCGTCACGGTCGCCACTTCGACGCGAGCGGCATTGTCGAGGTCGGCTATACCGTGTCGTCCGATGTCACCGCCTTTGCCGACTTCCTGCTCGAGCGCGACAACGATCCCGCACAGCACGTGACGCAGGCGCAACTCGCGGGCTCGCTCGCGTGGCAACCGACCAAGCGGACGCAGTTCGACGTTCTTGCGGTGGCCGGTCTCAACCATCATACGCCCGACCTGCGATTGGCGCTGGGCGGCGCGTTCGTGTTCTGACGCCAAGTCGCGGCGTGATCGGCCAATCAATGGTGTGGTATTCAGGTGGCACACGCGCTAAGTGTTTGAAATTCCGCGCGCGGGCATTTGGCACGACCGATGCAACGCTCCTCTCGACGGCACGGAGCCGTCGGGAGAAATGCCATGACATCAACCACCATCCTCGCCACGCTGATCGCCTCCCTCGCCGGAACTGCCGCCGCTGCCGAACCCAAGGCACCGCCGCCGCCGGCCAGTGAGCTGACCGCGCCCGCGCAGACCGGCACGTCCGACCAGCGTTACTGCCTTCGCAGCGAACTCACCGGCTCGCGCATCCTGCGTCGCGAGTGCCACACCGCGGCGCAGTGGCAGAAGCTCGACGTCGACGTCCTCGCACTGGCGAAGCGGTGAGGGCCGCGGCACCGGCGTGGCGGCAGGTGCCACGCCGGTGCGTACCGGATCACAAGGTGCGTTCGTACACCTGGTAGATCTTGTTGACCCGGCTCTCGATCGCGGTGGCGATCGAATTCATGCCCTGGTTGTCGTCGAGCACCCAGCCGATCTCACCGCGGCTGGCACCGTAATGGTCGACCGAGGCCTTGCGGATCGCCTCGATCATCATGAAGGCGAGTTGGCTGGCGAGCCGCGAGGATTGCAGGTCCTTGCGCACGCCCATCAGCGGTACGCGCATCGTGCGCACGCGCGGCTTGCGCAGCCACAACAGCAGCTTGGCCCAGCCGAACGGCAGCAGCGACCCGTTCAGCGGCTTGATCGCCTCGTTCAGGTCGGGAAGCGTGATCATGAACGCGACGGGCTTTCCGTCCAGCTCCGCGATGCGGATCAGGTCATTGAACACGATCGGCTTCAGTTTGACGCCGACGTCCTTGATCTCGGGCGGGGTGAGGGGGACGAAACCCCAATTGTCCGACCATGCATCGTTCAGGATATCGAGGATGATCGCGGCCTCATCCTCAAAGCGTTGCTTGTCGACCTGTCGCACGACGATGCGAGGATTCGTCTCGCCCGACTTGATGATACGCTTGACGAGCTTGGGAAACTCCTGCGTGATGTCGAGTTCGTAGGTGACGAGCTGCTTGGTCGGCACGTAGCCCGCGCGCTCGATCCATCCGCGATATTCGCGCTTGGCGTGCCCCATCATGATCGTGGGCGGATGGTCGTAGCCCTGAATCAGCAATCCCGGCTCTTCCCAGATCGACTGCGAAATCGGTCCGAGCGCGCGTGTCATGCCCTTCGCGCGCAGCCAGTCCTCGGCAGCGGCGAGCAGCGCCTGAAAGACGCCCTCGTCCTCCGCCTCCATCAACCCCCATTGGCCGACGCCGGGACCAAAGCCTTGCGCCGCCGGCATGGTGAGCGCCAGCGTGTCGATATGTGCCGAGACACGGCCAACCACCTGATCGCCGCGATAGGCGAGGAACAATTGCACCTCGGCGTGGCTGTACCAGCCGTTCTTTTCCGGCGTGATCAACCCCAGCGCCTCGCCTTTCAGCGGCGGCACCCAGTTCGGATCGTCTCGGTATAGGCGGAATGGCAGGTCTACGAAGATCTTGCGGTCGCGCTTCGTCGTGACTTTAGTGATGCGGAGGGCGTCAGACATGATCGGGAAATAGACGGCGCAATCGATCATGGCGAGTGAGCAATTGCGCGGCAATGCGGCGCGGGTCGCCTGTTCGCGTCACTGTGTCGCCACTATATCACGGCAATGGACCAAGCCATGACCAGCATGACCCTAGACCGTGCGCCCGCCTCGGCTGCGAGCGTTCGCGCGCGCATTCCCGACGACAAAGCGATGCTGCGCACCGCGGCCGAGCTGACGCGAGATCTCGTGAAGCCGCGCGCCGACATATACTGGGCGGACCTGATCGGGTCCTCGGTGGTCGGCTACGCCGCACTCGCGCTCGCGGTAGTGACCGCCTCGAATGCCGTGATGATCGTCGCTGGCATCGTGTCGATGCTGGCGCTGTACCGCGGCATGAGCATGATCCACGAGCTGACGCACATGAAGCACGCGAACATGCGCGGCTTTCGCGCCGGGTGGAATGCGCTGATCGGCGTGCCGATGATGATTCCGTCGTTCATGTACGAAGGCGTTCATAATCTGCACCATGCCAAGACGCGCTATGGCACGTCGGAGGATCCGGAGTATCTGCCGCTCGCGCTGATGAAGCCGTGGACGTTGCCGGTGTTCGTGATCGTGTCGGCACTGGCGCCGGTCGGCTTGTTGATCCGCTACGCGATCCTCGCGCCGCTGTCCGCGCTGTCGCCGCGGCTGCGTGCGGCGGTGGTGTCGCGTTATTCCGCGCTTTCGATCAATCCGTCGTTCCGTCGCCGCATGCCCGAGGGCGAGGAACATACGCGGTGGGTCCGTCTTGAGGCCGCCACGGCTGCGTGGGCGATTGCGCTTATCGTGCTGACTGCGGCCGGCGTGATCCCGTTCAAGGCCTTCGCGATCTTCATGGTGGTCGGCGCGGGCGTCGCGTTGATCAACCAGGTGCGCACGTTGGTCGCGCATTTGTGGGAGAATGAGGGCGAAGCGATGAGCGTCACCGCGCAGTATCTCGACACGGTCAACGTGCCGCCGCCGGCGCTGTTGCCGGTGCTGTGGGCGCCGGTAGGCTTGCGCTACCACGCGCTGCATCATCTGTTGCCGGGGCTGCCGTATCACTCGCTAGGCGAGGCGCATCGTCGGTTGTCCAAGGTGCTGGAGCCCGCATCGCCGTATCACCAGGCAAGCTACAAGGGGCTGCCCGCGTTGGTCGGTAAGCTGGCCGTGGCAACGATCCGACAGCGCTGATCGATCAATTCGACGAGCATGTTGGCGGCGTCTCCTAGAGAGACGCCGCCATTTTTATTCCTCAGTGCGCAGCAGCACCGCCTCGCCGATCAGCAGGAACAGCAGGAACGGCGCCCAGGCGGCAAGGAACGGCGGATAGGCACCCAGATTGCCCATCGCCAGTGCGAAATTGTCCGCGACGAAATACGCGAATCCCAGGCCCATGCCGATTACTGCGCGCACAAATAATTGACCCGATCGCGCGATGCCGAAGGCCGCGACAGCACCCAGCAACGGCATCAGGATCGACGACAGCGGCGCGGACAGCTTGTGCCACAGCGATCCTTCCAGCGCCTTCACCGGGCGCCCGGCTTCTTGCAAGTCGTCGATCGCGCTGCGCAACGCGCCGAAGGATAGGCTGTCTGCGTCGACGGTCGCGAGCGTGAACTGGTCGGTACGCACGCCGCGCCCGACGATCTGCGCGCCTTCCATCGTTACGCGACCGCTCGCGACATCGAACCGCTTGGTCGGCCAGATGCGCCAACCATCACCCGCACGTCGGCCGTTGGGCGCCGTCAGCAGCCCACGCAGACCTCCGCTCGCCGATCGGACATAAACGGTCACGCCGCCGAGTTGCGCCTGATCGCCGCGGCCTTTGATCTGATCGACTTGGATCAGATCCTGGCCGGAGAGGACCCAGACGTTGGAGCGTTCGCCGCGATCGACTGGTAGCGGTCCGTAATTGACGCGCTGCCACTGCGTCAGCGTCGCGGTGGAACGGCTGACCACGCGATCAGTGAAGACGAAGGTAATCGCCGCGACACCCAGACTGGCCAGGATCAACGGTGCGAGCAACTGATGCGCCGAGAGGCCGGCCGCTTTAAGCGCGATCACTTCGCTGTTCGCGTTCATCGTGATCAGCGTCAGGATGGTACCCAGCAGCACCGAGAACGGCAGGAACGTGGCGACGATCTGCGGCAGGCGCAGCCCGACGTAGCGCCATACCTCCGCGTCGCCGTTACCCGCGACCGCCAGGATCTTGCCCGACTCGCTCAACAGGTCGAGTGCTTGCAGCACCAGCACAAGACCCGCCAGGATGCCGAAGGTTCGCGCAAGGAACAGCCGCGCCATGTAGAAAGCGACCGTGCGCGAGGGGAAGAAGCCCTTCATGCCGCTGCTCCCCGACGATTACGGCCCGGCAGGTAGCGGACGATCAGTTTCCACGATTTGGAGAAGAAGCGTTCAAGCGCGCCGATCGGCTGTCCGCCAGGGACGTGCGCGATGGTATAGTACATCCAGACAATCAATCCTGCGAAAACCAGGAACGGCACCCACATGGCGATCAAGGGATCAATCGCGCCGCGCTCACCGATCGAGAGCGCGTATTGGTTCACCTTATGGTAGGTGACCACCATCACGATCGACAGGAAGACGCCCAGGCCCGAAGTCGATCGCTTCGGCGGCACGCCGAGCGCGACTGCGAGCAGCGGCAGCAGGAACATCGAGACCACCTCCGCCAGCCGGAAATGGAACTCGGCGCGGCTGCTGTCGCGCTGTTCCTCTGTGCCAGCGTGATGGCCGAGCCGCGCGAGCTGGAACATGGTATATTCCAGATTCTTGCCGCCGCGGCTGCGAAAACTCTCGAACTTGGGCAGGTCGATCGGCAGGTCATGCGACGAGAAGGAGAGGGTGCGCGGCGTCGGGAAGTCGGCGCGGTTGTGGATCAGCGTGCCATTGGTCAGCCGAAAGATGATGACGTCGGGATCGTCGGTGGCGAGGAACTGTCCGCCTTCCGCGGTGACGCCGACCCAGTCGCCTTTGGGCGTGCGTGCGTGAACGAAGATGCCCGACAATTGCCGTCCCTTGTCGCGGCTACCCTCGATCCGCATCGTCATGCGATCGCCCAGATGGGTAAACTCGCCGACCTTGACCGATGCGCCGAGCGCCCCGGTGCGCAGCTCGAAGCGCAATTTCTCGTAATTGTAGCGCGCGATCGGCTGCACGTAGCCGACGATCGCGATGTTCGCCGCCGCCAGCACGATCGCGTATATATAGGGTACGCGCAGCAGCCGCGCGTAGCTCATGCCGACACCGCGCATCACGTCGAGCTCGCTCGACGTAGCGATGCGGCGAAACGCCAGCAGCACGCCCAGCATCAGTCCGATTGGAATGCCGAGCCCGAGATATTCGGGTAGCAGGTTGGCGAGCATCTTCCACACGACACTCACCGGCCCACCCTGCGTCGCGACGAAATCGAACAAGCGCCGGATGCGATCGAGAATCAGCAGCATCGCGGCGATGAACAGGGTGGAGAACAATGGCAGCGCGATCAGCCGGGCCATGTAGCGGTCGATCGATTTCATGTGCGCGCGACGCGGCCTCGCAAGAACGACGGGGAGCGGTCGGCTATAGCAGGCCGGCGGAAGCCGTCACCTGTTCTCCGCACGTCACTCGGCAGCGATGGCGTGCGGTCCTTCGCACCGGGTTGCCGAGAGCACCGCACGCTCGAGCGCGGCGAGCGTGAACGGCTTGCGCAATACGGGGCGGTTGGCGAGATCGGTGGTCTGCGCGGCGTCGCCAGCGAACCCGGTGACGAACAGAACGGGCATGTTGCGGAAACGCGCATCGAACGCCGCCACCATCTCCGGTCCGGTCAGCCCCGGCATCAGCACGTCCGATACGAGCAGATCGGGTCGTGGCATGCTGTCGAGCACGGCCGCAGCGCGAAGCGAATCGTTGCACTGGGCCACGCAGTGGCCGAGTTCCTCCAATGCCTCAACCGTGGCCGCGAGCACGCGTGGATCGTCCTCCACGACCAGAATGGACAGCGAGCCGCCTCGGTCAAAGTGCGCCTCCGTTGTCGGCGCGATCTGCTCGGTGGCCGTGCCCAGGTCTTTGGCCTCGCGCGGCAGCAACAGCGTGACGGTGGTGCCGTGACCGAGTTGGGACGCAATGGTCACGTCGCCTCCGACCTGTTTGGCGAAGGAGAAGATCTGGCTCAGCCCCAGTCCCGTTCCCTTGCCGACCGGCTTGGTGGTGAAGAACGGCTCGAACGCGCGTTCGATCACCGCGTCGCTCATGCCGTGACCGGTGTCGGTGACCGCGAGGACTAGGTAATCGCCCGGCGCGCACCCATGTTCGCTGGGCGTCGTCAAGGTTCGCGCCGAGGCGGCGATCGTCAGCGTGCCGCGTCCATCCATCGCGTCTCGCGCATTGACCGCGAGATTTACTAGCGTGTTCTCCAACTGCACGCGGTCGACCCGCGCGCACCAGCCGTCGCTCGCGTCATCGATCACGACCGTCACCCCGTCGCCTAGCGTGCGATCGAGCAGGTCCTTCAACCCGTCGAACAGGCGGGCGGCGTCGATGCACTCGGGATTGATCGCGGTTTCGCGGGCAAACGCCAGCAGGCGCCGGGTAAGCGCTGCGGCGCGTGTCGCGCCCTCGCTCGCGCTATCGACGTGGCGCAGGACATCGCGGTTTCCCGCGAGCAGGCCGCGACGGGCGAGTTCGAGGCCGCCGATGACGATCGCCAGCATGTTGTTGAAGTCGTGTGCGATGCCGCCCGTCAACTGGCCGACCGCTTCCATCTTTTGAACCTGACGCAACCGTGCTTCCTGCACGCGAAGCTCGTCAGTGGCGGCGGCAACCGCATCCGCCAGATCGTCTGCGCGCTGACGCTCGGCGGCAGCCTCGGCCTGCGCCACCCCGCGATCGGCCAGCGCGCGCATCGTCAGCCAGCCGAGCGCGATCATGCCGAGCAGGAGCAGGACGCCGAAGATCGACAGGATCTTGGCCGCTGCCGTCGACTGCCGTACCGAGGTCATCGCCTGCGAGGTACGGCGTTGCAGCAGTGCGCGCTCGTCGGCGATCAGCCCGTCGAGCGCAGCGTTGATCGCCTCCAGCGAGGATGAGGTCCGATCGCGGTAGAAGCGCGACAATGCCTGGCCATTCTTGCCGTAATTGGTCGCAAGTGCCGTGGCCGCTAATTCGGCACCGCGCGCGCGGAATGCCTGTTCCAGCAGGGCGAGGCGGCGCTGCTGCCCGGCATTGTCGTGGGTCAACCGGTGAAGCTGTGCAACATTCTCGCCGGCGCGGCGCCAGTCATCGAAATAGGATTGCCCGAGTTGCTGATCGGCCGAAATGACGTAACGGCCGAGCGACGCTTCCGACTTCGCCATCGTCCCCTGTAATGCCCGAGCGAGGTTCATGACGTCGTAACTGTGGCTTTGCGCGGCGAGCGCGCGGTCGCGCTGCCGGTTGGCTTCGCCGAGCGTGATCACGATTGCCGTCAGCACGACCACGCCGGCGATCGCCATCGCGACCAGCGTCACGGTACGCCAAGCCGCCATCAGCCCTCGCAGGCGTTCTGCACCAAAGCCGCTCACGACCGACGCTTGTACCTCAACGCATCAACGGTGCAAAGCTGGCGCGGGTCGCCTCAGTCGATCTCGCCCGTCGCGCGCCCCGCGGCGGCGAACATGTCGGTGATGAGGTCGATTTGCGCGTCGCTATGTTCGGCCGACAGCGAGCAGCGCAGCAGGAACGTGCCCGACGGCGTCGCGGGCGGACGCGCGACATTGACGTAGAGCCCTTGGTCGAGCAGCGACTGCCACATGCCGACGGCGCGCTGCTGATCTTCCAGGATCACCGCGATGATTGCCGAATCTGCCTGTGCGGTGCCGAGCGTGAAGCCAAGGTCGCGCAATCCGGCGTGGAGCCTGCGCGCGTTCGACCACAAGCGCCCGCGCTTCTCGTGCGCGTGCATCAGCTTGCGGATCGAGGTCGCCGCGGTGGCGACCACCGATGGCGGCAGGCTGGCGGTGAAGATGTAGGGGCGACAAGCGAGGCGCATCGCCTCGAACTTCGGATGATTCGACACGCAGAAGCCGCCAACGGTGCCGACCGACTTGGAAAAGGTGCCGATGATGAAATCGACGTCCTCGCCCAGGATCAGTTCCTGATCCTCGTACACGCCGCGGCCGTGTTCGCCGAAGAAACCCATCGAATGCGCTTCGTCGACCAACACCATCGCATCGTGCCTCTTGGCGACAGCAACCATCTCCTTGAGCGGGGCGATATCGCCCAGCATTGAGTAAACGCCTTCGAGCACGACGAGCTTGCCCGGCTCCTTCGGCAAGCGCCCGAGTCGCTTGTCGAGGTCCTCGACCGAATTGTGGCGAAAGCGCACGACTTCGGCGTCGCCCATCTTGCATCCATCGTAGATCGAGGCGTGGCTGTCGGCGTCGAGAATGACGTACTCGCCCTTGGCCGCGATGGTCGAGATGATCCCGAGATTGGCTTGGTACCCGGTGGAAAATACCATCGCGTGGTCGGCGTCGTAGAACTCGCGCAACGCGTCCTCGGCGTCGACGTGGTCGCGGAAGGTGCCGTTCAGCATCCGACTGCCGTTTGTGCCGCTGCCGAACTGGTCGAGCGCGCGCTTGCCGGCGGCGACGACGTCGGCGTCGAACGTCATGCCCATGTAATTGTAGGTGCCGAGCAGGATCGTCTCGCGGCCCTTGATCACCGCCTCGGTGGGCGAACGAACTTCGTCCATCACGATCCCGAAGGGGTCGCGCACGCCGGTGTCGAGCAACGCTTCGCGCTCGGCGATCAGCGCGTCGAACTTGGAGAACAGGTCGCGCTCCGGTGCGACCGGCGCGGGGTCGAAGGAGCGTGCTTCGGGCTGCGGGCCGGTCTCGGTCATGTTTACGCCTTCAATCGCGCCACGGCGTCGACCAACTGACCGACGGTCTCGATCTCGGCCTGCATGTTCATCGTAATGATGATGTCGAACTCGTCCTCGATCGCGGCGACGAAATCCATCACGGTCAGCGAGTCCCATTCGAGGTCGCCCTGGAAGGTGGTCGCGTCGGTGACAGTCACGCCCTTCTTGTTGAAGGGTTCGATCTGGGCCTGGACGGTCCCGAAGATTTGGTCGCGGTCGCTCATGCAAAGTCCGATGCGTGATGATTAAGGCCGGGTTTGGGCGGCGCTATAGCAAGTCGTTGGCGCGATACCATTCGGCAGTGTCGGCAAGCGCACGCTGCGTGTCGTGCTCGGCGCGCCACAGGGCTGGCGAGGGAAGGGCGTGCGACACCCAGTCGGGATGACGAAAATAGCCGACGCGGTCGGGCGTCAGCTTCGCACGGGCTCCGCGAAACATGCGGTCGATCCGTGCGCCCGCCGACAGCAGCGTGCCCGGCATCGACAGGGGAATTGTGCGACGCCCGACCGCACGGCCGATCGCGCGCGCGAAGTCGCGGTGGTCCCAGCCACCGGGACGGCCGTCGTCCGGCTCGACGATCAGATGGTGCGCACCGTCGCCGATCGCGAGCGTCAGCAGCAGCCGCGCGAGATCGTCCGCCGCGATCACCGACATGCGGTTGCCGCGTGGGGGAAGGGGGACGATGCCGCGCCGCGCGAAGCGGAACAGTTCCAGCATCTCATGGTCGCGCGGACCAAAGACGGCGGGTGGGCGCACGATCGTCCAGTCCAGCCCGCTCAACTGCACCAGTCGCTCGGCCTGCAGCTTGGACCAGCCGTAATCAGACAGGTGCGGCTCGCGCGCGGCGAGCGAGGAGACGTGGATGAAGCGGGTCACGCTGGCGTCGTTGGCGGCGGCGATCATGCTGCGCGTTCCGTCGATGTTTCCGCTGACGAACCCCGCACGGTCGGCGGCGTTGACGATGCCGGCAACGTGGATCACCGCGTCAGCACCCTCGACCAGCGCGCCAGGTCCGCTCAGATTGCCCGCAACCCAGGTCAGGCCGTCGCGCGCGGGTTGCTCGCGCCGGGTCATCGCGCGCACCTGGTGACCGGCGGCGAGCGCCTGATCGACGAGGTGGCTGCCGACGAAACCGGTCGCGCCGGTGATGGCGAGAATCATCGCAGAGTTCCTTGGCCGCTGGCCGACAGCAGCGCCATGTGGTTGCGGTGGACGAGCGCGGCGCGCGGTGCGTAGCCGAGCAGTGCGGCATGATCTTCGCTCCGCCGCCCGACCAACCGTGCCGCCTCCGCTGCATCATATTCGCTCAGGCCGCGCGCGATCGTCACACCATCGGCGTCGATCGTCACCAGATCGCCGCGCACGAACCGCCCTTCGACTCGCGTTACGCCGGCCGCAAGCAAGCTCTTGCCAGACGCCAGCGCCTGAGCGGCACCAGCGTCGACATGGATCGTGCCCGCGGCGGTCAGTCCGCCGGCCAGCCACGCCTTGCGGGCAGGGGCGCTGCGTTCGGCCACGAACAGCGTGTGACGGCCCGTGGTGGAGAGCGGGTGTTCCGCGTGACCGCTCGCGATCGCCAGATGCGTGCCCGCGGTATTGGCGATCCGCGCGGCGGCGATCTTGCTGACCATGCCGCCCGACCCCATGCCCGAAGTCGATCCCGTATCCGCCATCGCCTCGATCTTCGCGTCGATCCGCTCCACACGAGCGACATGGCTCGCACCAGGCAGCGCCGGATTGCGATCGTACAGCCCGTCGATATCGGACAACAGGACCACACCGGACGCACCCGCCGCCTGCGCTACGCGCGCGGCGAGTCGATCGTTGTCGCCGAAGCGGATCTCCTCTGTGGCGACCGAATCGTTCTCGTTGATCACCGGTACGACGCCTAGCGTAAGCAATCGGTCGAGTGTCGCCGCGGCGTTCAAGTAGCGCCGCCGATCCTCCAGGTCGCCGAGCGTGACCAGCATCTGCGCCGCGGTAAGCCCCGCGGCGCCCAGCAACTCCGCCCAGATGCCGGCAAGTGCAATCTGACCGGTTGCGGCGGCGGCCTGCGCATCCTCCAGGCTGGCGCGACCCCCTTTGCTCAGGCCGAGTCGCCGCGCGCCGAGCGCGATCGCGCCCGAGGAGACGATTGCGACCTGCTGACCCGCTGCGTGCCGCGCCGCAATGTCGGCAGCGACGCTCGCCAGCCACGCGCGCCTGACCACGCCGTCGGGCGCCACGAGCAGCGCCGAGCCGATCTTGACGATCAGCCGCGTGCAGGAGGAGGGCGGAAAGAGCGACATCGCAGCGGAAATGTTACCGTGAGCGCACCATGAGGCAAGCACGCGTTCCGTACCATCGCGGGCCTGTAGCCACCACCGTCACAGCGGCGACCACTCGACTGCGTCCTCCTCGCCATCGTCGTCGACGGGGCTGTCGGCGGACGGGATCGCCTCCAGCAGCTTGTCGAGCACCCAGTCGACGCCCGTGCCGCTGACGCCGGAGATCGGGATTACCTCAGCCCCGCTCGCATCTTCGAGTTCGGCCGACAGCGCCTCGATCAGCTCGTCGTCGAGCGTGTCGATCTTGTTGAGCGCGACCACCACCGGCTTCTCGTCGAGCCCGCCGCCGTATGCCGACAGCTCCTCGCGCACGATGCGATAACTTTCCGCCACGTCGGCATCGTTGGCGTCGATCAGGTGGAGCAGCACGCGGCAGCGCTCGATATGGCCGAGGAAGCGATCGCCGATCCCCGCGCCGTCCGCCGCGCCCTCGATCAGGCCGGGAATGTCGGCGAGCACGAACTCGCGGCTCTTGTGCCGTACGACGCCGAGCTGCGGACGGGTGGTGGTGAAGGCGTACTCGCCGACCTTCGCCTGTGCGTTGGTCACCTGATTGATGAAGGTCGACTTGCCGGCATTGGGCAACCCAACGAGCCCGGCATCTGCCAGTAACTTGAGCCGCAGCCACACCCAGGCTTCCTCGCTCGGCCAACCGGTGCCGTGCTGGCGCGGCGCACGGTTGGTCGAGGTCTTGTAGCTCGCATTACCGCGTCCGCCGTCCCCGCCGCGCAGGAAAACGATCTGCTCGCCGACCTTCGTCAGGTCTGCCAGCAAGGTGCGCTCATCGTCATCAGCAAGTATTTGGGTCCCAACCGGCACCTTGATGACGAGGTCGTCGCCGCCACCACCGGTGCGGTTGCTGCCCGATCCACCCTGGCCGCGCGGTGCCCGGAAATGCTGGGTGTAGCGAAAGTCGATCAGCGTGTTGAGCCCGGCGACGGCCTCGAACACTATGTCGCCGCCCTTGCCGCCGTTGCCGCCATCGGGGCCGCCATATTCGATGAATTTCTCGCGCCGGAAACTGACAGCACCGGGGCCACCGCTGCCCGAGCGGACGAAAATCTTTGCCTGATCGAGGAAATGCATGGCGCGCTGCCTAGCGCGTCCGCATCGTTAAAGCGACCCGGTGTGCGCGAGCTCGCTAGAGCGCCGGTCGGTGACCACGATCCGCCAGCAGCATGGTTCGCGCCAGCTCGCGCGCTTTGTCGCGCGGCAGGCCGAGCGCGCGCGCCATCGGTGCTCCCAGCAGCGCGTCACCCAAGGCCATCAGCACGAGTTGCAACGTTTCCTCGCGGATCGGCATGGTGGGATCGCTGTCCTGCGCCAATTCGTCCACCAGGTCGTGGATCGCGTCCAGTATGGGGTCGAGCGCATCCTCGTTGCCCGACAGGATCATCCAGCTGGCGAGCGCGCCCGCGCCGTTCTTGCCGAACGCGTCGAATGTGAGGTCGACGACCTCGGCCGGATCCTCGCGCTCGCGTGCGCGCAGCACCGCCGACTTGATCGTGCCGACGACGTGGCGCGCCATGCTCGCGATCAACGCTTTTTGCAGTCCGTCGGCCGAACCGAAATGGTGCAGCAAATTGGCATGGGTGCGCCCGATCCGGCTCGCCACCGCCTTGAGCGTCACGGCCTGCGGACCGACCTCGACCAGCAACCCGCGCGCGGCCTCCAGCGCGGCCTCACGCGATTCTTCCGGGCTCAAGCGACGGCGCAGGGGCGTGATACTCATGGCGGCGTGATCCGCCATATCGGTGAACAAGGCAACGCTGCTGCCCCGTTACGCTGCAATCGGCATCGGCGGCGCGCATGGCTCGGCCAGGTCGAGTGCAAGTTCGACACACTCGACCTCGGCGTTCCGCGCTACCGAGAACAAGCGTCCGCGGCTCGTTTCGGCGAAACCGAGCCGGCGAAGCACGCGTCCCGAGGCGGGATTGTCGATCATGTAGCGCGCGACGAGGCGTTCGCCACCAAGCGCGTGGCGCGCGATGTCGATAACGGCGCGCCCTGCTTCGGTAGCGAAGCCCTGACCCCAAGTGGTCGGTGTGAGCCAATAGCCCAGCTCGTGGACGCCTGCACCGAGCGCGATCAGCTCGATACCGCCGATCAGCCGGTTCTCGCCGCGGGTCATGATCTGAAAACGCGGCTGGTGCGGCGTGCGCGGCAACAAGAGGAAATGCTCGGCATCGCCGAGCGTGTAAGGCCAGGGCGCGCGCGCCAGGTTGCGGACGACCGGCTCATGCCCGATCGCTTCCGACAGGGCAGGGGCATCTTCCGGCCAGCCAGGCCGCAGCGTCAATCTTCTCGTCAGCGCGAACACGGTTTCGCTCTCCTCGACCGAGGCCACAAGCACGATTGAATGACGTGCCCGCGACAGGGATGGAGGGAGCGCAAGAAAAAAGGGAGCCGGGTGACCCGCCTCCCTTTTCTGGTTCGGTGCCGCACGGCACTCGGGTCACCCTGGTGGGCAACCCGGATGGCTGCCCAATGTTACTCGGCGGCAATCGCCGGCATGTCGACCGAACAGAATTTACGGCCGAGCTTGCCTTCGTGGAACACCACGCGACCGTCGACGAGTGCGAACAGCGTGTGATCCTTGCCGATGCCGACGTTGCGGCCCGGGTAGAACTTGGTTCCGCGCTGACGCACGAGAATGTTGCCGGCGATCGCTTCCTGACCACCGAACTTCTTCACGCCGAGGCGACGACCGGCCGAGTCACGACCATTACGCGACGAACCGCCTGCTTTCTTATGTGCCATTTCGAATAAACTCCTTCGAGCCGCTGTTCGTTACGCGCCGATCGACACGATCTTGAGGATCGTGTGCTGCTGACGGTGGCCGTTGCGGCGGCGATAGTTGTGACGACGACGCTTCTTGAAGACGATGACCTTATCCGCCTTCGCCTGCGCAATGATTTCCGCCGCGACCGACAGGCCGTCGGTCGGCTTCAGGTCCGAACCTTCGCCCGCGAGCAGCACGTCGCCGAGCGTGATCGACGCCCCGGCATCACCGTCGATCTTGTCGACGACGATCTTGTCTCCAGCGGCAACGCGGTACTGCTTGCCGCCCGTGCGCACGATAGCGAACATGGCTCTTTTCACTTCCCATATGTCTATGCCCGCCGGGGCAGACCCCGCGGAAGAAAGCGCGCAGCTAATTAAAGGCGGCTTTGGTGTCAACCGTGCAGCGGCATTTCGCCGCCCATTGACGATGTTGTTCAGTGGCGGTGCTGACTCTTCAATCCGTAGCGACCGTCGGCCGACCGGTCGAACAGTCCGGCAATGGCTGGGTGCTCGACGGGCTCGTCACTGTCGTCATGTACCAGGTTCTGCTGACTGACGTAGGCGACGTAGCTCGACTCGGCATTCTCGGCCAGCAGGTGGTAGAACGGCTGGTCCTTGCGCGGCCGAAAGCTCTCAGGGATCGCGTCATACCATTCATCGGTGTTGGCGAAGACGGGGTCGACGTCGAACACCACTCCTCGGAAGTCGAGCATACGATGCCGGACAACGTCGCCAATTGAGAAGCGCGCATGCGAGACGGGCGGTGCGATCGGCTGGTTGGATGCAGGTGCGGTAACGGCGTGCGCAGGGTCGTTCATCGCCATCAAGATAGTGTCCTGCGATAATGGCACAACAGCATCTTATAACAGCAAGGTGATGTTTCGCTCAGGTAACGTGAACGAAGCGCTTGCACAGCGCCTACGGCATCGCTAGAGGCCGCGCTCCGACCGCTTCACCGGCTCAACCGCCGGCTTCGAAGGACCTCGCGGAGAGGTGGCAGAGTGGTCGAATGTACCGCACTCGAAATGCGGCGTGCCCTCACGGGTACCGTGGGTTCGAATCCCACCCTCTCCGCCAAGTCCTCTGCTGGTGTCGTTTATTAAACCAACCAGCCTTAGACCCGACATCTGCGGTAGCATGCGGCTGAGGCATGGTAGCGCAGCGCCTTCCTTGTTCCTGGGAAGAGTCCCGACGCGGTAAGCGTCGGCAGTACCCGGTCGCTGTCACCAACGTCTCATAGGTATATTGTAGGTGCAGGCTTGATCTCGGCAGCCATAAAGGCAGCGGGCTAGAAGGCGTGTCACAGCTTACGGCCACTATCTGCAACTGCGACCCTATCGTTCGCTCGGCGGCGGGGTGAAGTGAGTCATCTTGGGTTCGCTAGGTGCCCTTTTCGGGCGCTCACGAGCCTTCTGACGCGGTGTTGTCGAAAATGTGCAACTTTTCTGCAAAAACCGTTTGACGCTTTGTCTGTCGCCGCCTAGATGGGTGTCACCGCAGCGGCGGGGCGCTA
>NZ_JABULH010000003.1 GCF_013328205.1 Sphingomonas hominis
ACCGGTGTCTGCCACAGTGCCGCACCTGTGGCTTGCGCATCACCTCGTCGGCAAGGCGGAGAAGACCGGACGCTTACGGCTTGCCTAACGCTCAACCCACCGGAGAACACCTCCATACTCAAAGCGAAACTCGATCACCCCTCTGCCTCACCGCTCGATGCGCAGCGCCACTGGCTGGCCGTCTCTGCACGTGATGCCGCACCATTACCGCCGTAAAAATTGAAGAGGTAAACCCCTCAGCGCCGTCCGCTGCTGCCAGCGGTTGATGCATCGCGAGCGAGCAGCAGTGCTGCGGTAATGCTAATGACGCCCAATTTGCGTAGAATGTTGGCGCGGTGCATGTCGATCGTGCGCGTGCTGATGGCCAGCTCGCCCGCGGCCTGCTTGCTGGACAGGCCCTTGCCGAGCAGGTCGAGCACCTCCTGCTCGCGCAGCGACAGGCGTTTGAGCGGCTCGTACTTGGTGGCTTCGCTCCGCCGCCGCTCGCACTCGTCGATGTGCGTGGCGGCACGAGCCAGAACGTCCAACAGCTCCGCACGCTTGTAGGGTTTGCGCAGGAAATCGATCGCGCCGGCGCGCATCGCGGTAACGGCATCGCACACGTCGCCGTAACCAGTGAGCAACGCCACAGCATGGCAGTGATCGCGCCGAACCAGTTCGGCCTGAAGCTCAAGCCCGCTCATTGCCGGCAACATCAGATCAAGTAAAACGCAACCTGAAGGTAAGTCACCGGAAACATTCAGAAAAGCTTCGCCAGAACTGAAATGGGTAGCACGATGTCCAGCGCCTTCGAGCGTCATGATGATTGTCTTGGCAAGATCCTTATCGTCATCGACGAGATACACGAACAACCCAACAGCTCCATAATCACACACCGAATACCATAAACCATGACGAGATGGTTTCGGATTCGCAACGTCCGAGAGGTCTCCATCGGTACGAACGCCGTGCCGCGTCATCACCGATCGATGACGTTGCCGCGTGCGCCAACGAACCCACGCGCGCAATTAACTAGATACCATCACGCGATCCGCGCGCGCAAACTAGCGAAACTACCATGCAGCTCGGTACCGCGTCTTCAGGAATGCCCCTTAGTCATCATCGGAGACGACTGAGGTTCGCTCATGATGAAGTGGTTCAGATCAGACAAGAAAGTTGCTGGGACGGGGTATCATCTCTGCGCCGGTTTCAGTCGCGATCGTCGTGCGGCGGTCGCCGGTGACGACGGGCGCGAACACTCCTGCCCCGATCAGACGGACGCACGCCGCGATGATTTCGATTCGATGCTGGTGGCGGCGCAGTTCGATTCGCTGCGCGATCAGGTGCCCAATCTACACCTCATCCTGCTCGTCAACGTCACCTTCCTCGCCTTCATTACCGCCGTCGGTCATTATTCCTCACTCACGTTCCTGCCCTCGCTGCTGCTGGCAGCCGGCAGCATGTCGCGGGTCATCAAATGGCGGCGGATGTCGTATCCGGGCGTTGCCGCGACGCGGCTGCTGTTCCGCTCCACCATCCGCACCTCGATTCTGTTCGGGCTGATCCTGGCGGGATGGAGCATCTGGGTGATGGCGCGCAGCGATCAGGACGCGGCACCCTTCATCCCGTTCTTTGCCGCGCTGTCGACCATCGCCTGCGCCGCGTGCCTGGTGTCGCTGCCGGCCGCCGCTTACGCCGTGATCTGGTCTGGCACGGTGCCGATGGTCTTGGCGATGCTCGCCTCGCGCGATACTGCTATGATGGCGGCGGCGGTCAATCTGTCGGTCATCGCCACGTTGATCTTCGGTTGGATGCGGCGCCAGCATCTCCAGTTCCGCGGCATCGTGCGCGCACACGCCGACACGATCGACAAGGAACGCGAGGTGGCGACCTTCGCCTTTTGCGACCAATTGACCGGGCTCGCCAATCGTCGCGCCTTCATGTCGGGGTTGCTGGCATCGCAGCGTCCCGAGGGCGAGCCGCTGAACGTCGCAGTGGTGCTGATCGACCTCGACGATTTCAAACTGGTCAACGACAAGCTCGGTCATGCGGTCGGCGACGCACTGCTGTGCGGGATCGCGGCGCGGTTGCAGCATTTCGCACCCCCAGATGCCACCTGCGCGCGGCTGGGTGGTGACGAATTTGCGATCCTGTTACCTGGTGTCGACCAGGCCGCGACCGAGGCTGCGGTTCGCGACATTGCGCGGGTGTTCGACGCGCCGCTCGTCATCGATGAGGCGGAACTGGACGTGTTCGGCTCGATCGGGATCTCCGCCGGTGATCGGTGGCCGGACGACGCGATGGTGTTGATGCGCCGCGCCGATCTTGCCCTGTATGAAAGCAAGCGAAACAAGCGGCACGCTCCCTTCTTCTTTCGCGACGAATTGCAGATGCGCAGCGATCGTCGCCGCGTGATCGAGACGTCCTATCTTGATCCGGTCGCGCTCGACACGCTTGACGTCGTGTTCCAGCCGATCGTGCGGGTCGCAACGGGCAAGGTGATGGGGTGCGAGGCGCTCGCACGCTGGGTCCACCCGCAACTCGGCCGCATCCCCCCCGACGAGCTGTTCGACGTGGCCGACCGCGCGCGCGTGGCGCATCATTTCACCCGTCATCTGCTACGGCGCGCGCTGCAAAAGGCGCGGCACTGGCCCGATACCATCGTACTGTCGTTCAATGTCACTGCAGGCGAGGTCGGCGATGCGTTGCAGCCGATGATCGCCGAGCTGTGTGCCGCGCACGATTTTTCGCCGTCGCGGTTGATGATTGAGATTACAGAGACCGCGCTGATGCGCGATCTGGCGTTGGCACAGCGCACGATCGATGATCTGCGCGCGATGGGAATACGCGTCGCGCTGGACGATTTCGGCGCGGGTTTTGCCTCGATCGCTTATCTCAAAAGCATCCGGTTCGATTTGATCAAGATCGACGGCGGATTGGTTACAGCGATCGCAGAATCGGCACTCGCACGGCAATTGCTAGCGGGCGTGGTGCAATTGTGCCGCGCAATCGGTACGCCGATCGTCGTCGAGCAGGTAGAAACCGAGGCGCAACTCACGATCGTATCGCTCCTGGGCGTCGAGAAGGTGCAGGGCTATCTGGTCGGACGTCCGGTTTCCGACCCCGCGTTTACCGCGTTCGTCGCTGCGGATCGCCCCGCCGTGCCGCCTCCGCCTCCCGTTCTGGCAACCGCCGGTGGCGGCGCAACGGTCGTGAACATCGGCTGGCCAAGCCCGATCGGCGGCTGAGCACCGACAGGTGCGGTGCTCGTCGAGCACGACGACTAGGTAGTTCGCGACCGTGGAGCCGGCCAAGCGGAACGGGCTGGCGGTTACAGCCCGGTGCCGATACACGATCCCTATCCCAAACCGTTGTGATGACCGTCAGACATGAAGCGACTGCTCGGCTACATCGGCGAACGTCTCGGCATCACCAACACAGGTGGTGCCGAGGCGGTGACCGGGCTTCCAGCGGAACAGGCATTGTCGGTGCTGCGGCAGGCATATGCCGACATCCACGACATGATCCTGATCTACTCGCTGGACGGCGCCATGCTGTACGCGAACAAGCGCGCGCTCGAGACGATTGCCCTCGAAGACGTCGGCAAGCATCCCTTGTTCCGCGCCGATCTGCTGGTGTTTGATCCGGCAGGTCAGCGGATCGAACAGGACGAATGGCCAATCTTTCGCGCGATCCGCGGCGAACAGGTCGTCGACCTCGACATCATTGTCCATATGCCGCATTTCGCGCCTGAACGTGCGGTCCGCCATGCCCGCATCAGTGCGACGCAGACGACCTTCAACGGGTTGTCGCGCGACCCGATGATCGTGGTCAACATTGCCGACACAACCAGTTTCCGCATGACCGAGCAACGGATCAGCGAAAGCGAGGCAGCGGCGCGGCACGAAGGGGCGCTGTTGGCCTCGATCATGGACGCGTTGCCGATCGCGGTGATCACGACCGACCGCGAGGCCAACATCCTGCGCCATAATGCCGCATGCTGCGACCAGGCCAGCAAGCTGGAGATCGGGCGAGACGGGTCGCCCGACGCCATTCCCCCCACTTGCTGGTCGGAGATGGGCGAAGCGCTGAACCGCGAGGATTGGCCGCTGATCCGCGCGGTGCGCGACGGCGCCACCACTGTCCGCCAGCGCGTTGACGTACCCGCCGCCGCCGGCGGCATGCGAAACCTCTCGATCTCGGCCGCGCCGGTGCGCGATGCGACGGGAGCGATTATCGCCGGCGTCGTCGCAAGTGAGGACGTCACCGATCTGGTATCCGCGCATCGTGCGCTCAACGATCGCGAAACCCGGATGCGCCTGTTGATCGACGGCGCGCACGACCATGCCTTCTTCATGCTCGATCGCGACGGATGCGTCGCGACGTGGAGCGCGGCGGCAACCCGACTGAAGCAATACCGCGCCGAGGACGTGATCGGCGTCCCTTGGTCCACCTTCTTCGCGGACGAGGATGTCGCAGCCGGGCTGCCGGCGCAGTTGCTGGCCACTGCCAGACACGCTGGCCGCGCTTATCATCGGGGATGGCGCCGGCGGCAGGATGGCAGCGTGTTCTGGGTCGATGCGGTGTTGAGCGCGATCGTCGAGCGATCCGAAGTCGTTGGTTTCGCCGAAGTCGCACGCGACCTGACCGAACAGCGGCATTCGCAGGCCGAGCTCAAGCTTCGCGACGATGCGCTGCTCGCGGTGTCGCAGGGTATCTTGGTCATCGATGCGCGCGTGCCGGACCAGCCGATCATCCTCGCCAACGGCGCGTTCGAGGTGCTGACGGGATATTCGGTCGACGAGGTGATCGGGCGAAACTGCCGGTTCCTGCAAGGACCCGATACCGCGCAGGCAGACATTGCAACGATCAGACATGCGCTGGCGGCGGGCGAGCGTTGCTCGGTCGAGATCCTCAATTACCGCAAGGACGGATCAACGTTCTGGAACGCGTTGTCGATCAGCCCGGTCCGGGACGCGACCGGTGCGATCGAAAAGTTCATCGGCGTCATGGCGGATGTGACCGAGCGGCGCGATCTGGAAGAACGGCTGCGCCAATCGCTCAAGATGGATGCGCTTGGCCGGATGGCGGGCGGGATCGCGCACGATTTCAATAATATTCTGACGATCATCAACGGCAATGTCGAGGAATTGCGCGACGATTGGGTTACCGGCACCGTCCTGCGCGAACGGCTTGACCTGATCGCCAAGGCCGGTCTGCGCGCGGAATTGCTGACCAACCAATTGCTTACCTTCAGCAAGCGGTCACTCGTCACGCTGCACGGCATCGATCTGGCGGACGTTGTCGCCAACATGCGCGCGCTGCTCCACAGCCTGACCGGAGACAGCATCACGCTCGACATACGGTTGCAGGACGGGTTGTGGCTGGTGCGCGCCGACCGCAGCCAGATCGAGCAGGTGTTGCTGAACATCGTCATCAACGCTCGCGACGCGTCGTATGACGGCAGCGCGATCACGTTGGAGATCGTCAATGCGCCGGCGCGGCTCCGAGGCCGAGAGGGCGACGCTCTAGCGAGCGAAGTGGCGGCGGGCGATGCGGTCGTGGTCCGGTTAACCGATCGCGGGATCGGAATGGCGGCGGACACCCAGGCACGTGCGTTCGAGCCATTTTTCACGACCAAAGGCGAGGCGGGCAGCGGTCTTGGCCTCGCGACCGTCTTCGGGATCGTCAGTCAGACGGGTGGGACGATTGCGCTGAAAAGCGACTTGGGCGTTGGCACGGCGATCGAAATCGCGTTGCCGGTCACCTCCGCGATCGCTGTCGTGGATTCCGTCATCCAGCCGGCAACCAGTGTCGAACAGGGGCTGATCGCGTTGGTCGCCGAAGATGACGACGATGTCCGCGCGATCATTCAGCGTGCGCTGGAACGCGCCCACGTCAGGGTTTTTGCCTTCCGCAACGGGCTCGACACGATCAACTTCATCCGCGCCGACGACTGCCATGTCGATATCCTCATTACCGACGTCATCATGCCGGTGATCGGAGGTGTTTCGTTGTTCAAGGCGGCAAACGCCGCCTACCCCGAACTCAGGACGCTGTTCGTTACCGGCTTCAATGACGTCGACATCCCGCTTGATCCCGAGCGGGTGCACACATTGCCCAAACCGTTCACCGGCAAGAAGCTCGTCGACGCACTAAACCACATCATGGCAAAGGTAACGCTGCGCACGGAACACGAGGTGTTGATGAAAAGTGCTGATGCATCGGCGCGCCAGCGCTCACATTGAGTGGCTAGGCGGGGATCGACGACAGCAGCCGCTGCTGCAACCCGACGAAGCCGAGCCGCGCGCGCGCCGCCTGCGCAGTCGTCAGCCGCGCGATCCGCCGCTCGCGTAGCGCACGGTAATCGGCAAGCATCGCGGCGAGCAGCAGTTCGGGCGCATCGGCGGGCAGGTCGTCGATCACCACCGGCTCGACCACGCGTTCCGGGAACGCCTCGCCCAGCGCGCGCAGGTCGCTTTTCAACCGACGCACCATCACCGGTTCGAGATCGGCGGGGCGCACCGGCACCCCGCGCGTGAAGCGTTGTGGGTCGAGCAGTTCGAGCAAGGTCGCGAAGCTGTTGGGATGGCCGTTGTGCGGCGTCGCCGACAGGAACAGGCGATGCTCGAACCGATCGGATAGGTCGCGCAAGCTCCGTGTGAACTGGCTCTCGATCGCGTAGCGTCCGCTGCCCGCGGGTGCGGCATGGTGCGCTTCGTCGAGGATGAGGAGCGAGCGCGCGCGGAAATCCTCCAGCACGTCGCGCAAAGGCGCGACGTAATGCTCGTCGCCGAGCAGCCGGTGCGACAGGATGAAGCGCGATCCCGCCGCCCACGGGTTGGCGCCGTAGCCGCGGCGGCGTCGCAAGGTTTCCAGATGCTCGGCGTCGATGATGTCGAAGGCGAGCCCGAACTTGCTCTGCAACTCGTCGCGCCACTGTTGCGTCATCGATGGCGGTGCCAGCACCAGCGTGAAATCGACGCGGCGGCGCAGCAGCAGCTCGCGCAGGACAAGTCCTGCCTCCACCGTCTTGCCCAAGCCCACATCGTCGGCGATCAGCAGGTTGACCCGTGGCAGGCGCAGCGCCTTGCGCAGCGGCAACAGCTGGTACGGATCGAGCCGGATGCCGGCGCGGAACGGCGCTTGGAACAGGTCGCGCTCGGCCGCGGTGGCGGTGCGCCAGCGGATCGTGCGCAGATAAGCGGAAAAACTTTCCGCATCGCCGCCGCCATGTGCGCCGGGTTGGCCAAGCGAGGCCCAAGCCTCCTCGTCATGCAGCCGCGCGTCGATTTCGGCGCTCCACAGCACCTGCGCGTCCTCGCCGCTGGCGTCGTCGTCGATGCAGGCGAGCCGGTGCCCGTCGAGGGCGTGGCCGGGTTGCGCCTCGACCATCCACAACCGCCCGCGCAGTGACACGAACTGCCCGACCGTCGGCGTGCTGGCGTGACGGGGGCTGCCCGCGTCGGTCATGCGCTTTCCCCCTTTCCCCGCCGCGCAGGGTGCGGGGGCGGTGCGGAGAAACCAATTTGCGACGTGTCCGAACCGGCGGGACTTGCCCTGATCTACAGGTTTCACGTGGCTGGCAGGGCGAAGCTGTAAGCAATGACGTTCGATCAATGCGGTGTCGGGGCTAGGTTACCCGAATGCGAGCGGCACTATGACGATCACGCTGGACGGACCCTGGGCGAAGCTGACGCGTGAAGACGGGCGGGTCACCGCCGCGCTGCCGCTAGTCGACCATTGCCTCGATGTCGGTGCGGCGGCCGACGTGGTGTTCACCGCGTGGCGCGACCCGCTTGAGGCAGCGGCGGGACGGGCGCTGAGCGAGCAGGATGTCGCACGCTTCTGCGCGCTCGCGGCGCTGCACGACATCGGTAAGGCGAATAGGGGCTTCCAGGCGAAGATCGATGCCGGCGACAAGCTGAAGGTCGGGCACACCGGTCCGGTTGCGGCGCTGTTGAACCATTCTGGTTTGAAGCGCGGCGCAGCGGCGCAGGCGCTGAATGCGGTGATCGCCTACTGGGGAGCGCACGACCATTTCGCGGCAGTGATGGCGCATCATGGCAGGCCGCTGGACGAGTTCCGTGTCGCAGGGCGGATGGAGGCGACGCCGTGGACCGGGCACGTTAGATACTGGATGCCCGAGCGCAGTGGTGATCCGACGTTACACGCGCTGCACGTTCTGGACGTGGTGCGCGCGCGCTGGCCGTTGGCGTGGGAAGCGGGCGCACCGCTGCCCGATGCGCCGCGGCTGGTGGCGTTGTTCGCGGGCTTAGACGCTCGCCGACTGGCTCGGCTCCGACACGAAGCGTTTGCCGGTCGCGGCACCGCACGGCGCGGCACGCGAGCCGTTGCGAATGGACCAGGTACGCGCGGCGGCCGAGGCGCGCGGGTTCCTGCCGCTCGGCACGCCGGCGTGCGATTTCGAGCAGACATTCGGGGTTGAGCCCTATCCGTTCCAGACCGCTGCAGCGGAGGACGATCTGGGCCAAGTCGCGTTGATCGAGGCGGAGACCGGATCGGGCAAGACCGAGGCGGCGCTGTGGCGCTGGCTGGCGCTCAGGCGACGCGGACTGGTCGACGGGCTGTTCTTCGCGCTGCCGACGCGCTCGGCGGCGGTGCAGTTGCACCAACGCGTCAACACGATGCTCAACCAAGTCTGGGGCAACGCCGCGCCGGAGGCGGTGCTCGCCGTGCCGGGTTACCTACGCGCGGGTGACGCGACGGGTCAGGCGCTGCCCGGCTTCGAGGTCCGCTGGGATCGCGGAGAGCCCGGCGGGGCGCCTGACGCGCGCTGGGCGGCGGAGCGGAGCCTCAACTTCCTCGCCGCGCGCGTCGCGGTCGGCACGATCGATCAGGCGCTGCTCGGCATCGTGCCGGCAAAACACGCGCTGTTCCGCGCTGGCGTGCTGTCGCGCAGCCTGTTGGTGGTGGATGAGGTGCATGCGTCGGACAGCTACATGTCGGGGCTGCTCGAACGATTGCTCGACCATCATGTCGCGGTCGGCGGGCACGCGCTGCTGCTATCGGCGACGCTGGGGAGCAGTGCAAGGGCACGGTTGCTGAGAACCGAGCCACCGGCGCTTGCCGAGGCGGAAGCGCAGCCTTATCCGGCGCTGTCGGGGCGTGGCGCGGCGTTGCGTTCGGCGATCGGCGCAACCCGTGAGGGTAAGCGGGTACAGGTCGAAACCGCCGGGGTGATCCGCGATCCGGACGCGATCGCCGCGCGTGCGATCGACGCGGCACGCGCGGGCGCGTCGGTGCTGGTGGTACGCAACAGCGTGAGCGGCGCAGTGGCGGTCGCGCAGGCAGTGGCGGAACGGGCGCCCGACCTGGTGTTTCAGGTCGCCGGAGTGCCGACGCTCCATCACGGCCGCTTCGCGCCGAGCGACCGCAAGCGGCTCGACAAGGCGGTGGAAACCGCGTTCGGCAAGGCGTGCGTCCGGCGCGGACAGGTGCTGGTCGGCACGCAGACGCTGGAACAATCGCTCGACATCGACGCCGACTACCTTGTCACCGATCTCGCGCCGATGGACGTGCTGTTGCAGCGGATCGGCCGGCTGCACCGGCACGCGCGATCAGACCGCGGCGTCTTCGCGCAGGCACGTGTGCTGGTGCTGCGCCTATCCGAGCGCGACCTGTCGCCGCTGCTCGGTCGTGCGGGTGGCGAGCGTCACGGGCTGGGCAGTGTGTACCGCAACCTCGTCCAGCTCGAAGCAACGCTGCGTTTACTCGAAGAAACTCCCGAGATCGTGATCCCGCGCGACAGTCGCCGGCTGGTCGAACGTGCGCTGCATCCCGAAGCGCTCGATCGGATCGCGCGGGAAGGCGCGGTCGGCTGGCTCAACCACGCGAATGAACGCGCCGGCGGCGACCATGCCGAGGCCGAGAGCGCAAAACAGGTCGCGCTCGACCTGTCGCAGCCGTTCCGCACGCTCGTGTTCCGTGACGTCGAGGAAGCGGTCCTCACCCGGCTCGGCGCGCGCGACCTGCTGGTCGACACCTCACCACCGCTCGCGAGCCCGTTCGAGGGCGAGATCACGCGCGTGGCGATACCCGGTCATATGCTGGGCACGCTGAGTGAGCGTGACGTACCCGAGATGATCGACGCGCACAGCTTTCGGCTCGGCACGCGCAGCTTTGGCTACGATCAATGGGGTTTGCACCGGCTCGGGTGAGCGTGGATGCGCGGCTTTAGGCGATGCCGAACGGCACCACGCGGTTGCTCTGCGTATGGCCGACCTCGGCGCGGCCGAGGAAGGGCACGTGCAGGTCGCGGCACCAGCGCTCCATCATCGCCTCCAGCGTCTCGCCCCAATCGGGTTCGTTGGGCTTGACCGCGGTGACCGCGCCGACCCGCACGCCGGCGAGCCCACGCAGCTGCGTTGCGTTCGCCATCGTGAATAGCATCCGGTCGATCGCGTACATTGCTTCGGACACTTCCTCGACGATCAGCACGTGATCGGCCAGATCAGGGAGCCACGGCGTCCCGATCAGGGCGGTGAGGATCGACAGGTTGAGCGCGACCGAAGGCTGACCCGACAGGCCGGGTTCGAGTGCGCTGCGATCCCGCCTGCCCATCCAGCCGAGCGACCGCGCCACCGTCTCGTCGCCGCCACGGCGGCGGATGTCGCTGGCCATCGGACCGTGCACCGGGTGTCCGATGCCACGCGCGTACAGTGCGGCCAGCAGGAAGCCGACGTCGGAATAGCCGAGGTAGGTCTTGGCGCGCGCGGCGTCGTTCAACCGCGGCATCGCATTCGCCAGGATGCGGTTTGCGCCATAGCCGCCGCGCACGAACCACACCGCACTCATTGACGGGTCGTTGGCATATTCGACGAAGGCGGCGGCGCGCACCGCGTCCGATCCGGCGAAATGTCCGGCCTGCGCGAAGCATTGCGGGTGAAAGACGAGGTCGACCTCAGGATACGCGATCGCCGCCAGTGCCGAGACGGGCGCGACCACGTCCGGGTTGGCGACGCTGGAGGCCGCTACGACGCCGATCCGCATGTTCGTGATTGCTCCTCGGCTTGCCCTGCTTCCGCGAACAGCCGATAGCCCGCAGCCATGCAAGACGGCAATGCGACTGACGTGCGCGGCAAGCGCTTCTTCCTCGTCGGGATCGGCGGATCGGGGATGATGCCGCTGGCGATGATCCTCGCAGGACGCGGCGCATTGGTGGCGGGGTCGGACCGCGGGCTCGACCAGGGACGCGTGCCCGCCAAGTTCGACGCGCTGCGCGACCTCGGGATCGAGCTGTTCGCGCAGGACGGCAGCGGGATCGTGTCGGCGGAGCAGATCGTCGTCGCCTCCGCCGCGGTGGAGGAGACGGTCGCTGACATGGTA
Source organism: Sphingomonas hominis (assembly GCF_013328205.1). Lineage (GTDB taxonomy): Bacteria > Pseudomonadota > Alphaproteobacteria > Sphingomonadales > Sphingomonadaceae > Sphingomonas > Sphingomonas hominis. The sequence goes on from NZ_JABULH010000003.1 coordinate 11,329, forward strand.
GCGGCGGCGCGCGTCGGTTGCGCGCGGATGACCCGCGCCGAACTGAACGCGGCGTTGTTCAACGCCAGCTCGCTTGGCATCGGCGTCGCGGGCACCAGCGGCAAATCGACCGTCACCGGCATGATCGCGACGATCCTGCACCGGACCGGCCGCGACCCAACGATCATGAACGGCGCGGTGATGAAGGATTTCGCGAGCGCCGACCGCCCGTTCGCCAGCGCGCTGGTCGGCGCGGGCGACGCGTACGCGAGCGAAGTGGACGAGAGCGATGGGTCGATCGCGCTCTATCGTCCAACGATCGCGGTGCTCAACAACGTCAGCCTCGACCACAAGGCGCTCGACGAACTCAACCGCCTATTCGGTGATTTTATCGCGCACGCGCGCCACGCGGTGATCAATGCCGACAACGCGGACGCGGCGGCGCTGGCGATGGCGCTGCCGACCGCGCGCGTGACGCGCTTCTCGGTCGAGGGTGCGGGCGATCTGGTCGCGCGCGACGTGCACGAGGAACCGTTCGCGGTCTCGTTCACGCTTCATCACGCCGGCGGCACGCTGCCGGTCGCGCTCAAGGTACCCGGGCGGCACAACGTCTCGAACGCGCTCGCCGCGCTGGGCGCCGTGCAGGCAGCGGGGGTGCCGCTGGAGGACGCGGTCGCGGCACTGGCGCAGTTCACCGGCCTGCGGCGGCGCTTCGATCTGGTCGGCGCGGCGGCGGGCGTGTCGGTGATCGACGATTTCGGGCACAACCCCGACAAGATCGCCGCGACGCTCGACACGCTGCACGCCTTTCCGGGCCGGTTGCTCGTCCTGTTCCAGCCGCACGGGTTCGGGCCATTGAAGGTGATGCGTACCGAGCTCGTCGCGATGTTCGCGCGCGCGTTGGCGGCGGACGACCTGCTCGTCATGCCCGACCCCGTCTATCACGGCGGTACCACCAGCCGTGAGGTGACCAGCGCCGACATCGTCCGCGACGTGACGCTCAGCGGGCGGCAGGCGCTCCACATGCCCGATCGCGCGGCGGCGGCGGCGCATCTCGTGGCGGAGGCGAGGGCGGGCGACCGCATCGTCGTCATGGGCGCGCGCGACGACACGCTCAGCCTGCTCGCGGCCGAGATGGTGGACATGCTGCGGCAGCGCGACTGAGCCTTCTCTAGGCAAGCATGGCGCGCCGCATTTTGCGCGCGACCGCGTGCGCGTCTATGTTGGCGGCATGTCCGATCATCTCCATCACGCCGCCGAGCGGCCGCGGCTCGCCTATTACCTGACCGAAGGGCGCGGGCCCGCGATCGTGTTCCTGCCGGGCTACGCATCCGACATGACCGGGACCAAGGCAGTCGCGCTGGAGGAATGGGCGAAGGCGCACGGCCGCGCCTTTCTGCGTTTCGACTATGCCGGCTGCGGCGCGTCGGAGGGGAAGTTCGAGGAACAGAGCCTCGCCGACTGGCGCGACGATGCGCTCGCTATGATCGACGATGCGGTCGAGGGGCCGGTGGTGCTGGTCGGGTCGTCGATGGGCGGGTGGATCATGCTGCTCGCGGCAAAGGCGCGGCCCGAGCGCGTCCACGCGATGGTCGGCATCGCGCCCGCGCCCGACTTCACCGACTGGGGCTTCTCGTCGGACGAGAAGATGTATCTGCTTCAGCACGGGCGGTTGGAGCGCCCCAACCCCTACGGTTCCGCGCCGACCGTCTACACGCGCCGCTTCTGGCAGTCGGGCGAGGCCAACCGGCTCATGTTCGGCGAGATTGCGATCACCTGTCCGGTGCGGTTCCTGCAAGGACAGAAGGACGCGGACGTGCCGTGGCATCGTACCTGCCGCCTGGCCGAGATGCTGGCGTCAAGCGACGTTCAGACGTTGCTGGTCAAGGACGGCGATCACCGCCTGTCGCGCGACGCTGACGTCGCGCTGCTGATCCGCGCGGTGGAGGACGTGCTGCCGTGATCCTGTTCCTCGCTCTGTTCGCCGCGCAAGCCGCGGGCACGTCCCCGACGTCGCCGGCGCAGCGACTCGACGCCTGCGTCGCGCAGGCGCGCACCGATCCCGCGGGGGCGGAGCAGGTCGCGCGCACGCTCGGCCGCGCCGGCGAGGCTTGTCGCGGTGTCGCGCTCGCGGGGCAGGACGATTACGCCGGGGCGGCAACCGCCTTCACCGCGGCGGCGCGCAATGCCGAGCTGGCGAAGGAGGCGCGGGCGGCGGATCATTGGGCGCAGGCGGGCAATGCCTGGCTCGCGGCGGGTGATGCGGCAAAGGCGCGCGCCGCGCTAGACGCGGCGCTGGCGGCGGGGACGCTGACCGCTCTCAACCGCGGCGAGGCGTACCTCGACCGCGCTCGCGCGCTGGTTGCGACCGGGGACTTGAAGGCGGCGCGCGTCGACCTGGATCTGGCGGTGAAGGATGCGGCCGACGATCCGCTCGCCTGGCTGCTGTCGGCGACGCTGGCGCGGCGGATGGGCGACCTGCCGCGCGCGAAACTCGACATCGCGCAGGCGCTCCGCCGCTCGGCCGACGATGCCTCGGTCCAGCTCGAGGCGGGCAACATCGCCGCGGCGGCGGGTGAGGCGGACCGTGCGCAGGCAGCGTGGAAGGAAGCCGCGCGGCTGGCACCCGATGCCCCCGCCGGGCGTTCAGCCGCCAACGCCCTCACCCAGTTCGCAGGAGACCCGAAAAAGTGAAATACCTCCACACAATGATCCGCGTCGCCGATCCCGACAAGACGATCGCCTTCTTCGAGGTGCTGGGTCTGAGGGAAGTCCGTCGGATGGAGAATGAGGCGGGTCGCTTCACGCTGATCTTCCTCGCGACGCCCGAGGACATGAACGCACCGGGCGAGCGCGCGCGCGCCGAGGTTGAGCTGACCTACAATTGGCCGAACGAGGGCGAGGCGCCGGAGGAATACACCGGCGGGCGCAATTTCGGCCATCTCGCTTATTATGTCGATGACATCTACGAGACGTGCCAGCGGGTGCAGGACGCGGGCCATATCGTCCACCGCCCTCCGCGCGACGGGTACATGGCGTTCGTGAAGTCGCCCGACGGCATCTCGATCGAGCTGCTGCAGGAAGGCGGCGCGAAAGAGCCGGCCGAGCCGTGGAAGTCGATGCCCAACACCGGGAGCTGGTAACCGTGACGGGCGCGCCCGCATCGGGGCTGGAGATCGTCCGCGTCCCCGTGCTGTCGGACAATTATTCGTGGCTGGTCCACGACGCCGACAGTGGGGCGACGATCGTGGTCGATCCGGGCGAGGCGCAGCCGGTGCTCGACGCCGCCGCCGCGCGCGGCTGGACGATCGACGCAATCTGGACGACGCACTGGCATCCCGATCACGTCGGCGGCAATGCCGGCGTCGTCGCGGCGACCGGCGCGACGGTGATCGGGCCCGAGGCCGAGCGCGCGAAGATCGGTGCGCTCGACCGCGGAGTGGCCGAGGGCGACACGGTGGCGATCGGCGCACACGAGGCCCGCGTGATGCACGTGCCCGGTCATACCGCGGGGCACATCGCCTTTCACCTCGCCGACGACGCCGCGATCTTTACCGGCGACACCTTGTTTGCGCTCGGGTGCGGGCGGTTGTTCGAGGGCAGCCCTGAGCAGATGTTCGACAATTTCCGCCGCTACGCCGACCTGCCCGGCGAAACGCGCGTCTATTGCGGGCACGAATATACGCAGTCGAACGGCCGCTTCGCGCTGTCGGTCGAGCCTGCCAACGAGGCATTGGTTGCGCGCATGGCCGAGGTCGACCGGCTGCGCGCCGCGGGCGAGCCGACGGTGCCGACCACGATTGCCCAGGAGCAGGCGACCAACCCGTTCATGCGCGCGACCAATGTCGGCGAATTCAAGCGGTTGCGTGAGGGCAAGGATTCTTTTCGCGGGTAGAGGCGTTCAGCAGGTAACAGACGAGGAGTGAATGCAATGCGTAAACTGCCGTTAATGTTGCTGGTCGCGAGCGTCGGTCTGGGTGCAGGGAGTGCCGCGCTCGCCAAGCGTGACACGCCCGAGCTGGCGTACCGCAAACTGATCGCGGGCAAGGTGGCGGGCAAACCGCAATCGTGCATCGATACTCGCTTCCGCCAGTCGCAACTGAGCGCCTATGGCAACAAGCTGATCTACCGTGTCAGCGACAAGCTGGTGTACGTCAACGAGACCAACGGTGGGTGCGAGCGGGTCGCACGGGGTGACGCGCTGATCTCGCGCCAGTATCAGACGCGCGCGTGCAGCGGCGATATCGCGCAAACGGTGCAACTGCCGCCCAACATTCCGACGGGCAGTTGTGCACTCGGCATGTTCACGCCCTATACCAAGCCCTGAGCGGTGTCGTCGCCGCACACACGAGAGGACCAGAATGCCCGACCAGACCGAAGCCGACATGACCGGCGTCGAACAGCGCATTTCTCCTAAGCCCGAGGTAGATGCGATCGGCGGGCGCACGCTCAAGCCCGCGACGCTGATGATGGGGCACGGCTACGATCCTGCGCTGTCCGAAGGGTCGTTGAAGCCCCCGGTGTTCCTGACCTCGACCTTCGTGTTCCCCAATGCAGCGGCGGGCAAGCGGCATTTCGAGGGCGTGACGGGCAAGCGGCCGGGCGGTGCGGAAGGCCTCGTCTACTCGCGCTTCAATGGTCCGAACCAGGAGATCCTGGAGGACCGGCTCGGCATCTGGGAAGGCGCGGAGGACGCTCTGGCTTTCTCCAGCGGCATGTCGGCGATCGCGACCTTGTTTCTGTCGATGGTCAAGCCCGGCGACACGATCGTTCACTCGGGTCCGCTTTATGCGGCGACCGAGACGCTGATCGCGCGCGTGCTGGGCAAGTTCGGGATCAACTGGCTCGATTTCCCCGCCGGCGCGACGCGCGAGGAGATCGACACGGTGATGCGCCAGGCCGCCGCGAACGGGAACGTCGCGTTGGTCTACCTGGAGAGCCCCGCCAACCCCACCAACGCGCTGGTCGACGTGGAGGCGGTCGCCGCCAGCCGCGATGCGGTGTTCGCCGACCACGCGAGCAAGCCGCCGATCGCGATCGATAACACCTTCCTGGGGCCGCTCTGGTCGCAGCCGTTGAAGCACGGCGCCGACATCGTCGTCTATTCGCTGACCAAATATGCGGGCGGGCACTCCGATCTAGTCGCAGGCGGCGTGCTGGGGTCGAAGGAGCAGATCAACGTCATCCGCGCCATGCGCAACACGATTGGCACGATCTGCGATCCCAACACCGCGTGGATGCTGCTGCGCAGCCTCGAGACGCTGGAGCTGCGCATGAGCCGCGCGGGCGAGAATGCAGCCAAGGTCTGCACCTGGCTGCGTGACCAGCCGCAGGTCGAGCGCGTCGGCTATCTCGGCTTCCTCTCCGAGGGCAGTACTGAGGGGCCGGAAGGGCGGCAGGCCGACATCTACCGCCGCAACTGCACCGGCGGCGGATCGACCTTCTCGCTGTATCTCAAGGGCGGCGAGGCCGAGGCGTTCCGCTTCCTTGACGCGCTCAAGATCGCGAAACTCGCGGTGTCACTCGGCGGAACCGAGACGCTGGCGAGCCACCCGGCGGGCATGACCCATCTGTCGGTCGCCGACGAGCGCAAGCAGGCGCTGGGGATTACCGACAACCTCGTGCGCATCTCGATCGGGGTCGAGGATGCGGACGATTTGATCGCCGACTTCGCCAACGCGCTGGCGGCGATCTGACGCTTGAACGCGTGAGTTAACGCTTTCCCGCCCGCGTGTTTGTCGTCATCCTGATCGGGCGGCGGCAGACCGCGGATGATGGAGAGCGAGCATGGCCAAGCGGATCGCGGTGATCGGCGCCGGCATGGGCGGGCTATGCGCGGCGATCCAGGCGCGCGCGGCGGGACACACGGTCACGCTGTTCGAGCATGCCGACGCGGTCGGCGGCACGTGGCGCGCCAACCGCTATCCGGGGGTCGCGTGCGACGTGCCCGCGATCCTCTACCAGTTCAGCTTCGCGCCCAACCCGCACTGGAGCCACCATTACGCGCGCGGGCCCGAGATCCACGCCTATACCGAGGCGTTGGTCGTGCAGTTCGAGCTCGCCGAGGTGCTGCGGTTGAACGAGGGCGTCACGCGCGCGGTGTGGGACGAGGCGGGCGCGACCTGGGCGGTGGAAACGGAACGCGGTGCGCGCGAGACGTTCGACGCGATCGTGCCGGCGCTGGGCCAGCTCTCGCGCCCGCAGCTACCCGAAATTGCCGGCGTGCAGGACTTCGCGGGCCAGACCTTCCACGCCGCCGAATGGCCCGATGGCCTCGACCTCACGGCCAAGCGCGTTGGTGTCGTCGGATCGGCGGCGAGCGCGGTGCAGTTGATCCCCGAAGTCGCCAAGCAGGCCGCGCACCTCGTCGTGTTCCAGCGCACGCCCAATTGGGTGATCCCGCGCAACGACACCGCGGTCACGCCCGAGGCGAAGGCGCTGATGGCGACCAACCTGGAGGTCGCGATGCGGCTGGGTGCGGCGAGCCGGGCGATGATCTTCGACAATGCCGACACGTTCTTCTGGCAGGCGTTCAAATGGACGCCCGAGGGGCGCGCCGCCTTTACCCGGACCGCGCTCGACCATCTCGAAGCGCAGGTGGCCGATCCGGCGCTGCGCGCCAAGCTGACCCCCGATTACCCGATCGGCTGCAAGCGCATCCTGATCTGCGATGATTTCTACCCCGCGCTATGCCGGGACAACGTCACACTGGAGACGAGCGCGATCGCGCGGGTCGAGGCGGGCGGCGTGCGCACCGCCGCCGGCTTCCACGATCTCGACGTGCTGATCTTCGCCACCGGGTTCGAGACGACGGCGTGGAACTGGTCAATGGAGGTCGTCGGCGAGGACGGTCGCACGCTCGCCGAGGCATGGGCCGACGGACCCGAGGCGTATCTGGGGATCATGGCGCACGGCTTCCCCAACATGTTCATGCTTTACGGCCCCAACACGAACCTGGGGCATAATTCGATCAGCTTCATGATCGAGCAGCAGGTCGGCTTCATGCTGCGCGCGCTGGCGGCGGGGGAAAGCGCCGGCGCGCGCACGGTGCGCGTCACCGCGAATGGGCAGGCACGCTTCAACGACACGATCGCGCAGGCGCTCGACCAGACGGTGTGGGCCGATCCGCATTGCCGCAGTTGGTACAAGGCGGCGAACGGGCGCGTGTACCAGAATTGGTCGGGTAGCTGCACCGACTATGCCGCAGCGACCGCCGAGATCGACCGCGCCGCGGTGGCGATCGGCTAAACGTGATCCGCCTCGCCTTGCCGCGCGATGTATGGCAGGCGGGCGGCATGGAACAGTTCGATGCGATCGTGCTCGGTGCCGGCGGCGCCGGGCTGATGTGCGCGGCCGTGGCGGGACAGCGCGGACGGCGCGTCGTCGTGCTCGACCACGGCACCGAGCCGGGGCGCAAGATCGTGATTTCGGGCGGCGGGCGGTGCAATTTCACCAACCGCGAGGCGATCCCCGAGCGCTACGTTTCCGCCAACCCGCATTTCGCCAAGTCGGCGCTCGGCCGCTATACCGCGCAGGATTTCCTTGGGCTGGTCGAGCGCTATGGAATCGCGTGGCACGAGAAGACGCTGGGACAATTGTTCTGCGACGGCTCGGCGCGGCAGATCGTGGCGATGTTGCTGGACGAGTGCGACAAGGGCGCGGTGACGTTGCGGCTGGGCGGTCAGATAGGCGAGATCGGCCACGCGGATGCGCGCTTCACGGTCGCGCACCACGGGCGGCGCTACGTGGCGCCCGCGTTGGTAATCGCGACCGGCGGGCCGTCGATCCCGAAGCTTGGCGCGACCGGCTTCGCCTATGATCTGGCGCGACGGTTCGGGTTGAAGGTGGTCGAGCCGCGCCCCGCGCTGGTGCCGCTGACGCTGCCGGGCGAGGAAGCGCTGTTCCGCGCATTGTCGGGCGTCGCGACCCCGGTCGTGGCGGGCTCGCTGCCCGTAAAGGGGCGCGGCGCTTCATTCGCCGAGGCGGCGCTGTTCACGCACCGCGGTCTTAGCGGCCCCGCGATCCTGCAGGTGTCGTCCTATTGGCGTCCGGGCGAGGCGGTCACGATCGACCTCGTGCCGGGTGCCGCGCCCGGCTGGCTGCGCGAGGCCAAGCGCGCGCGCCCGCGCGGCACGCTCGCGTCGGTGCTGCCGCTGCCGGGACGGTTGGGCGACGCGCTCGCCGAGGTGATCGGCATCACCGAACTGGGCACCGCGACCGATCGCGTGCTCGAAGACGCCGAGCGTCGGCTGGCCGACTGGCGCTTTCACCCGAACGGCACCGAAGGGTTCGCCAAGGCCGAGGTGACGGTCGGCGGCATCGCCACCGCGGGTCTGTCGTCGAAAACGATGGAAGCGCGCCACCTGCCCGGATTGTACGCGATCGGCGAGGCGGTGGACGTGACCGGCTGGCTGGGTGGCTACAATTTCCAATGGGCGTGGGCGAGCGGCTGGGCGGCGGCGCAGGCGGTGTGAGCGAGGTTACGACTTCCACGCACTTGCTTCGGCGATGACCCGAGCGCACGTTCCGCGCAGCAGGTGACGCGAAGGGGTGAGGATGGCGGTTACGGGCATCGGCGGCATCTTCTTCCGGGCGGCCGACCCGGAGCGGTTGTCCGATTGGTACCGCACCCACCTGAACGTCAGCGCGGGCTGCATGGCGGCGGACGTCGCGTTGGATCGCGCCGAGCCCGATCCGTGATTCTGGCGCGCCGGCGGCGGCCCGGTCGTGTTCGCGCCATTCCCTGCCGACAGCGATTATTTCGCCGCGGACCGCCAGTGGAGGCTCAACCTGCGCGTCGACGCGATCGATCGGATGATCGCCGCGTTGCGCGCTGCCGGAATCGTGGTGGAGACGCGTGCCGAATGGGACGAGGCAGGCATCGGGCGCTTCGCGCGCCTGCACGATCCCGAGGAGAACGCGATCGAGCTGTGGGAAGCGGCAGAGGCCTAGCCCGTCGATCCCCCACCTGCCTCAACCGTCGCCGGCGCGTTCAATGTCGGCACCGACCGCCGACAGCTTCTCCTCCAGCCGCTCGTAACCGCGGTCGAGGTGGTAGATGCGGCTGACCTGCGTCTCGCCGTCCGCGACGAGGCCGGCGATGATGAGGCTCATCGAGGCGCGCAGGTCGGTCGCCATCACCGGCGCGCCGACGAGGCGGTCGACGCCCTGGACGACCGCAGTGCGGCCGCGGACCTGGATGTCGGCACCCATCCGCGCCAGTTCGGGCACGTGCATGTAGCGGTTCTCGAAGATTGTCTCGGTCAGCACGCTGGCGCCGTCCGCGCGGCACAGCATCGCCATGAACTGCGCCTGCATGTCGGTCGCGAAGCCGGGGAAAGGCGCGGTGGTGATGTTGAGCGGGCGCAGTTTGTCGGGCGCGGCGACGCGGATGGTGTTCTTCGTCACCTCGACCTCGACGCCGGCTTCGCGCAATGCATCCAGCGTCGCGCCCATCTCGTCCGCGCCGATGTTGGTCAGCGTCACGTCGCCGCCGGTGATCGCCGCGGCACAGGCGTAGCTGCCCGCCTCGATCCGGTCGGGCATCACCGAATAGGTCGCGCCGTGAAGCTCGCGCACGCCCTCGATCTCGAGCGTCTCGGTACCGATCCCCTCGATCGACGCGCCCATCGCGACGAGGCAGCGGCACAGGTCGACGATCTCGGGCTCGCGCGCGGCATTTTCGATACGGGTCGGGCCGGCCGCGGTGACCGCGGCCATGACAACGTTCTCGGTCGCGCCGACCGAGACGACGGGGAAGCGGTAGACGCCGCCCGACAGGCGTCCGCCGGGGGCGCTGGCGGTGACGTAGCCCGCGCTCATCTCCAGCTTCGCGCCAATCGCCTCCAGCGCCTTCAGGTGGAGGTCGATCGGGCGGTTGCCGATTGCGCAGCCGCCAGGCAGCGACACGCGCGCTTCGCCCGCGCGCGCGAGGATGGGGCCGAGCACCAGGATCGACGCGCGCATCTTGCGCACGATGTCATAAGGCGCCTCCGCACTGGTCAGTTGGCCGGCGCGGATCGTCATCACGCGGCCGAACTCGTCGGGGCGCGACCCCTCGATCCGGGTTGAGGCACCCAGCTGGTTGAGCAGGTGGCCGAAGCCGTCGACGTCGGCGAGCCGCGGCAGGTTGCGCAGCGTCAGCGGCTCGTCGGTCAGGATCGCGCACGGCATCAGCGTGAGCGCGGCGTTCTTCGCGCCCGAGATGGGGAGATTGCCCGACAGGCGGTTGCCGCCGCGAATAAGGATACGGTCCATGAGGCAGCGTCTATCGCGCACGCTCGCCCGCGCCAAGCCGCCTGGCGGCGGTCGCGTGCGTCCGATGCGTGAAATGCGGGTTGGCACGCCTGTCGCTTGATCGATTTTAATGCAGCCCCGCGCGCGCCCTTCATAAGCGATACCGATAACAAGGGGTTACAACTGCGTGCGGGTGCGTTCCTTCGCCGATCGGATCGGCGGGTTTCTTTCGTTAACCGTGAGTGAGCAGAACGCCCTGGCCGGGTTGGAGGGGCGCGCGCGCTCCTTGCGGCGCGGCGCGGTGCTGGTGCGCGAGAACGACCGCACCGCCGATCTGTTCGTGCTCTCCAGCGGGATGATGATGAGCTACGTGCTGCTGCACGACGGCAGCCGGCAGATCCTGCGTTTCCTGTTTCCCGGCGACCTGGCGGGTGCCGGCGCGCTCGCCTACGCGACCTCGCCCGAGAGCGTGGTGGCGCTCGCCGACAGCGTGGTGTGCTTGTTCGACCGCGCGCAGGTCGCCGCGGTGATGGCGCGGCACCCGCGGCTCGCGCTCGCCATGACCGCAATCGACCAGGCCGAGCGCGCGGCGATGACCGATCGGCTCGCCGGGCTGGGGCGCACCTCGGCGCAGGCGCGGATCGCGGCGGTGCTGCTCGACATCCGCGACCGGATGCGGCGCAGCGGCGAGGAGGTGGCGAGCGGCTTCACGCTGCCGCTGACGCAAGAGGAGATCGGCGACGCCAGCGGGTTGACCGCGGTGCACGTCAACCGGATGCTGCGCCAATTGGAGGAGATGGGGTTGATCGCGCGCACCGGCGGCCGCGTGATCCTGTCTGATGAGGTGCGGCTAGCGCGCACCGCCAATTACGTCGACCGGCTGTCGCGGATCGACCTGTCGTGGCTGGTGCCGATCCCCGCCTGATGCTTCACGCCTGATGCTTCACGCCTGAAGGGCAGGGCGTGAGAAAAAGTGCCGGCTATATGCGCGCTATATGCGATTGACCGGAATCGGTCTCGCAATGCTACGCGCGAGGGTATCAATGAAGCGTCACTGACGGCGCCCGCGAATGGTCGTGGGCGTGTCACCGGACAGGGGCGCTCATGAACTTTACCTATCTCGCCGCGGTGCTGGCGGCGCTGCCGCTGGCGTCGCCGGCCGTCGCGCAGGATGCCGCCACGATCGACGTGTCGCCGCCCACCGAACTGCGCGCCGCACCAACCGGACCGGTGACGGTCAGCGGCAGCGTGGCAATGCTGAGCGACTACCGCCTGCGCGGCGTGTCGCAGAGCGACCGCGATCCGGCGATCCAGGGCGCGCTGACGATCGCGCACGACAGCGGCTTCTACGTCGGCACGTTCGCGTCGAACCTGGCCGGATGGGGAACGTTCGGCGGCGCCAACCTGGAACTCGACGCAATCGGCGGGTTCAAGCACGCGGTCGGGGCCGTGACGATCGACGCCGGGCTGACGTGGTACATGTATCCCGGCGGCGCGGATAAGACCGATTATGCCGAAGCCTTCGCCAAGCTGTCGGGCACCGCCGGGCCGGCGACGCTGCTGGCGGGCGTCGCTTATGCCCCGCCGCAGCAGGCGCTGGGCAAATGGTACCGCAACGGAGTGCAAGCCGCAGCAGCCACTTATTCCGATCCGGGCGACAAGGAGGACAATCTGTACCTGTGGGGCGACGGCGCGGTGGCGGTACCGAACACCGGGCTCACCGCCAAGGCGCACATCGGCTGGTCGAGCGGCAACAGCGGGTTGGGGCCGAACGCGACCAGCGCCGCGCCAACTGGAAAATATTGGGATTGGCAATTGGGCGCCGATTACGCGGTGCCGGGCACGCCATTGGTGCTGAACCTGTCGTGGATCGACACCGACATCACGCGCCGGGAAGCGGCCTACCTGCAACCCAGCTTCAGCAAGGGGCAGGACGGGCGCGGGTCAATCGCGAACGGCACCGTGCTCGCTTCGCTCACCGCCAGCTTTTGAAGGAGAACCACGATGCAGGACCTGCTGTGGGGTTCGATCATGTTCGGCCTGCTGGCGCTGGCGCTCGCCTTTGTCCGCCTGTGCGACAATGCTTGAAGGAGAGCTGAGATGACGCTCGACCTGTGGCTCGCGGCGCTGACCGCGCTCGGCCTTCTCGTCTATCTGGTGGCGGTGCTGATCCGCCCCGAACGCTTCTGAAGGGAGCGGCGCCATGACCATTCAGGGATGGCTCCTGATCCTGAGCTTCACTGCCATCGTGCTGGCGCTCGCCAAGCCGGTGGGCTTGTGGCTCCACGCGCTGTACGACGGGCGACGCACGCCCTTTCACCTCGTGCTCGGCCCCCTCGAGCGGGGCTTCTACGCGCTCGCCGGCATCGACCCGAACGAGGAGCAGGGCTGGCGCCGTTACGCGGTGCACATGCTGGTGTTCAACGTGGCGCTGATGGCCTTCACCTACGCGGTGCTGCGCATCCAGGGCGTGCTGCCGGGTAATCCGCAGAGGCTGGACGGCCTGTCGCCGGATCTCGCCTTTAACACAGCCGTCAGCTTCACCACCAACACCAACTGGCAGAGCTACGGCGGCGAATCGACCATGTCGAACCTCAGCCAGATGCTCGGCCTGACGATCCACAACTTCCTGTCGGCGGCGACGGGCATCGCGCTCGCCTTTGCGCTGTTTCGCGGGTTCGCGCGGCGCGAGGCGAAGACGGTGGGCAATTTCTGGGCCGACGTGACGCGGGTCACGCTCTACCTGCTGCTACCGTTGTGCGTCGCGCTGACGATCTTCTACGTGGCGTCGGGCGTGCCGCAGACGCTGGCGGGCGTCGTCGACGTGCAAACGCTAGAGGGTGCGCGCCAGTCGATCCTGCTCGGCCCCGTGGCGAGCCAGGAAGCGATCAAGATGCTCGGCACCAATGGCGGCGGCTTTTTCAATGCCAATTCGGCGCACCCGTTCGAGAACCCTAATGCGTTGACCAATTTCGTGCAGATGCTGTCGATCTTCGCGATCGGCGTCGGGCTGACGTGGTGTTTCGGCAAGGCTGTTGGCAACACGCGGCAGGGCTGGGCGATCCTGTCGGCGATGACGGTCCTGTTCCTGGCCGGTGTGACCGTGAGCTATTGGCAGGAGGCAGCGGGCAACCCGGTGCTCCACGGCCTGGGCGTTGCCGGCGGCAACATGGAGGGCAAGGAGGTGCGCTTCGGTATTGCCGCCTCCGCCTTGTTCTCGGTCGTTACCACCGCCGCCTCGTGCGGCGCGGTTAACGCGATGCACGACAGCTTCACCGCGCTTGGCGGCCTCGTTCCGTTGTTCAACATGCAGCTGGGCGAGGTGGTGATCGGCGGCGTCGGCGCAGGCATCTACGGCTTTCTGCTGTTCGCGATCCTGGCGGTGTTCGTCGCCGGGCTGATGGTCGGGCGCACGCCCGAATATGTCGGCAAGAAGATCGAGAGCCGCGAGGTGAAGCTGGCGGTGCTCGCCATCGCAGTGCTGCCGCTGATGATCCTGGGGCTCGCCGCGCTATCGTCGGTGCTGCAACAAGGGCTGGCGGGGCCGCTCAACAAGGGGCCGCACGGGTTCAGCGAGATCCTGTACGCCTTCACGTCCGCGGTCGCGAACAACGGATCGGCCTTTGCCGGGCTGACCGCCAACACGCCATATTATAACGGACTGCTGGGTGTCGCGATGTGGGTCGGGCGCTTCTTCGTCATCGTGCCGATGCTGGCGATCGCGGGCAGTCTGGCAGCCAAGAAATACACGCCGGAGAGCGCGGGCTCGTTCCCGACCACGGGCGGGCTGTGGGTGGGGCTGCTGGTCGGCATCATCCTGATCCTGGGCGGTCTCACCTTCCTGCCGAGCCTCGCGCTCGGTCCTATCGCCGATCATCTGTCGATGATCCGCGGCCAGCTATCCTGATCGGGGGGCTATCGTGCCAAATACCCAATCCCAAAAACCGCCGACCAAGAGCCTGTTCACCGCCGACCTGGTGTTGCCGGCGATCCGGGCGTCGTTCGTGAAACTCAATCCGCGCGAGCTGGTGCGCAATCCGGTGATGTTCGTCACCGCCTGCGTCGCGCTGCTGCTGACGGTGCTGATCAACGTCGGCGGCGACGGGCTGTCGCTCGGCTTCAAGCTGCAACTGGTGGTGTGGTTGTGGCTGACGGTGCTGTTCGGCACCTTTGCCGAAGCACTGGCGGAAGGACGCGGCAAGGCGCAGGCGGCGTCGTTGCGCGCCGCCAAGGCAGAACTCACCGCCAAGCGGTTGAAGGGAGACGGCCGGCAATGGGACGACGTGCCCGCCAGCCAGCTCAAGATCGGCGATGTCGTGCTGGTCGAGACCAACGACCTGATCCCGTCGGACGGCGAGGTCGTGTCGGGTGTCGCGAGCGTCAACGAGGCCGCGATCACCGGCGAGAGCGCACCGGTGATCCGCGAGGCGGGCGGCGACCGATCCGCGGTGACCGCGGGCACGCGCGTCATCTCCGACGAGATCCGCGTGCGCGTGACCGTGGAGCCCGGCAAAGGCTTCCTCGACCGCATGATCGCGCTGGTCGAGGGCGCGGAGCGGCAGAAGACGCCCAACGAGATCGCACTGACGCTGCTGCTGGTGGGCCTCACCATCATCTTCCTGATCGCAGTGGCGACCGTGCCCGCGTTCGCGATCTATGCCGGCGGCAGCATCCCGGTCGCGATTCTGGCGGCGCTGCTCATCACGCTGATCCCGACGACGATCGCCGCGCTGCTGTCTGCGATCGGCATCGCCGGCATGGACCGGCTGGTGCGGTTCAACGTGCTGGCGAAATCGGGCCGCGCGGTCGAGGCGGCGGGCGACATCGACGTGCTGCTGCTCGACAAGACCGGTACGATCACGATCGGCGACCGCCAGGCGAGCGAGTTCCGCGCCGTCGGCGGTGCGAGCGAGGCCGAACTGGCCGAAGCGGCGCTGCTCGCCAGCCTCGCCGACGAGACGCCCGAAGGTCGCTCGGTGGTGGTGCTGGCGCGCGAGCGGTTCGACCTGCAACGCCCGATGCCCGCGGACGCGGAGGTGATCCCCTTCACCGCGCAGACGCGCGTGTCCGGTGTCCGCTTCGGGACCACGCTGATCCAGAAGGGCGCGGTCGACTCGATCCTGCGCGCCAACGAGGGATCGGGCGCGACCGCCGCGGCGACCGAGCTGCGGCGCATTACCGATGAGATCGCGCGCGCCGGCGGCACCCCGCTGGCGGTGGCGAAGGACGGCCGACTGCTCGGCGCGATCTTTTTGAAGGACGTGGTGAAGGCCGGCATCCGCGAACGCTTCGGCGAGCTGCGTGCCATGGGCATCCGCACGGTGATGATCACCGGCGACAACCCGCTGACCGCCGCCGCGATCGCGGCCGAGGCGGGTGTCGACGACTTCCTCGCGCAGGCGACGCCCGAGGACAAGCTCGCGCTGATCCGCCGCGAGCAGCAAGGTGGCAAGCTGGTGGCGATGTGCGGCGACGGCACCAACGACGCGCCCGCGCTGGCACAGGCCGACGTCGGCGTGGCGATGAACACCGGCACCCAGGCGGCGCGAGAGGCGGGCAACATGGTCGACCTCGACAGCGACCCGACCAAGCTGATCGAGGTGGTGGGGCTGGGCAAGCAATTGCTGATGACGCGAGGGAGCCTGACCACCTTCTCGGTCGCGAACGACGTCGCCAAATATTTCGCGATCATTCCGGCGATGTTCGTGGCGCTCTATCCCGGATTGGGCGTGTTGAACGTCATGGGGCTGGCGACGCCGCAATCGGCGATCCTGAGCGCGATCATCTTCAACGCGGTCATCATCCCGCTGCTGGTGCCGCTGGCGCTCAAGGGCGTCGCGTATCGGCCAATGGCGGCGGGGCCGCTGCTCGCGCGCAACCTTGCCGTGTACGGATTGGGTGGGCTCGTCGCGCCGTTCGTCGGCATCAAGATCATCGACCTGTTGGTCGGCGGGCTCGGGCTCGCGTAAGGAGTGATGGATATGGGACACGATTTTTCCTCGGCGCTGCGCCCCGCTATCGTGATGACGATCCTGTTCGCAGCACTTCTCGGGCTCGCCTATCCGCTAGCGATGACGGGGGTCGCGCAGGCGGTGATGCCGGTGCAGGCGAACGGCAGCCTAGTGCGCGATGCTGACGGGCGCGTGATCGGCTCGGCGGTGGTCGGGCAGGCGTTCGTGAGTGAGCGCTATTTCCAGACGCGGCCGTCGGCTGCGGGCACGAGTTATGATGGGCTCGCCTCGTCGGGCTCGAACCTGGGGCCGGCGTCGCAGGTGCTGGTTGAGCGCGTGAAGGGCGACGTCGCAAAGCAGCGTGCAGCGGGCGTCGCCGGCGCGCTGCCTGCCGATCTGGTCACCGCCAGCGGCTCCGGGCTCGACCCCGATCTGTCACCGGCCGCCGCACAGGCGCAGGCGGCGCGCGTGGCACGGGTGCGTGGGCTGCCGATCGCGCGAGTCCGCGCGCTGGTCGCTGACCTGACGGTCCGCCCGCTGCTCGCCGACCAGCGCGTCAACGTGCTCGCGCTCAACCGCGCGCTCGACGCGCTGGCGGGGCCCGCCGGGCGCTGATGGCGGCAGCGGGCGACGCCAGACCCGATCCCGACGCCCTGCTGCGCGCCGCCGCGCAGGAGGGGCGAGGACGGTTAAAGATCTTCCTCGGCGCGGCACCCGGCGTCGGCAAGACGTTCGAGATGCTGACCGAAGGAGCCGCGCGCGCGCGCGACGGCGTCGATGTGGTGGTCGGCGTGGTGGAAACGCACGGCCGCGTCGAGACCGAGGCGCTGACGCGCGCGCATGAGATCGTACCGCGGCGCGACGTCGCGTACGAAGGGCGCGTGCTGCGCGAGATGGATCTCGACGCCATCCTCGCGCGGGCGCCGCGGCTGGTGCTGGTCGACGAACTCGCCCACAGCAACGCGCCGGGCAGCCGCCATGCCAAGCGTTACCACGACGTCGAGGAGCTGCTGGCGGCCGGGATCGACGTTTATTCGACGGTCAACATCCAGCACGTCGAAAGTTTGAACGACGTGGTGGCGAGCTTCACCCGCGTCCGCGTCCGCGAGACGGTGCCCGACCGCATCCTGGAGGCGGCCGAGATCGAGGTGGTCGACATCCCGCCCGACGAGCTGATCGAGCGGTTGCGCGCGGGCAAGGTCTATCTGCCGCAGGAAGCGACGCGCGCGCTCGACCATTTCTTTTCCAAATCCAACCTGTCGGCGCTACGCGAATTGGCGCTGCGCCACGCCGCGCAGGCGGTCGACGCGCGGATGCTCGACGACGTGCGCGCACTGGGGCTGGGCGGCACTTGGGCGGGGAGCGACCGGATCGTGGTCGCGATCAACGAGCTGCCGGGCGCCGACGCGCTGGTGCGCGCCGCCAAGCGCGTCGCCGATGCGCAGAAGGGGCCGTGGACCGCCTTGTTCATCGAAACGCCGCGCGCGGCGCACTTCACCGCTGCGCAACACGCGCGCGTCGCCGCCGCGATGACGCTGGCGACGCAATTGGGCGGGATGGTGGCGACGCTGCCGGCAGCAAGCGTAGTCGAAGGGATCCAGCGCTTCGTGGCCGATGCGCGCGCGACGCAATTGGTGATCGGCAAGTCGCGGCGGTCGCGTTGGTTCGAGCTGCGCCACGGCTCGGTGGTCGACCGGCTGATCCGCGCCACACCCGGCATCGCGATCCACGTCATGCCGGTGGAGACCGGAAGCGACCCGGATCGCGGAACGGCGCGCGCAGCGACGCGCTGGGGCTCGCCCGTGGGCTATGCGGCGACGACCGCACTGGTGGCCGCGATCACCGCGATCGGCGTCGCGCTCGATGAGGGTCTCGACCTCGGCAATCTCGCATTGCTGTACCTGTTGCCGGTGATGGTCGGGGCGAGCCTGTTCGGTTTGCGCACCGGGCTGTTCGCCGGAATCGCGTCCAGTCTCGCCTACAACTTCTTCTTCCTGCCCCCGGTCGGTACGTTGAGCATCAGCAATCCCGAGAATGCAGTGTCGGTCGTCATGCTGCTGGGCATCGCGGTGGCGACCAGCCAGTTGACCGCGCGTGTCCGTGCGCAGGCCGACCTGGCCACGGCGAGCGCGCGCACTAACGCCGCACTCGCCGGTTTTCTGCGCCGGATCGCCGGCGTCAACGATCCCGACGTTGCCGCGCAGATGATCTGCGACGATGTTCGCCGCCTACTGGGCGTGCACGTGCTGCTGCTCGGGCCGGGGGAGGGCATCAACCTGTCGCTGCTCGCTGCCAGCGACGCGGGCTACCGGCTCGACACGATGGACAATGCCGCCGCGCGCTGGTCGTTCGATACAGGCGTGGCGACTGGGCGCGGATCGGGTACGCTCGCCGCGTCGGAATGGCTGTTCCAGCCGCTGCGCGCCGGCGACCGCGCGCTGGGCGTGCTGGGCATCGCCGACGAGGGCGGCGGCGAGCCGGTGCGCGCCGACCAACTGCCGCTGCTCAGCAGTTTGATCGACCAATCGGCGCTGGTGCTGGAACGATTGCGGCTGGAAAGCGAGATGCGCGACGTGGGCGCGGTGCGCACGCGCGACCGGTTGCGCGCGGCGCTGTTGTCGTCGGTCAGCCACGACCTGCGCACCCCGCTCACCGCCGTGATCGGCGCGGCCGACGCGCTGGACCACGGCACCACGCCCGAGCTGATCGCGACGATCAAGTCGGAAGCCGCGCGGCTCAACCGCTTCGTCGCCAATTTGCTCGATATGGCGCGGGTCGAGGCAGGCGTGATCAGGCTGGCGGTGGAGGCGATCGACCTGAGTGACGCGGTGACGGGGGCGGCGCACGACGCGCGGCGCGCGCTGGAAGGGCACCCGCTGCGGCTCGACGTGCCGCCCGACCTGCCGCTGGTGCGCGCCGACGCGCAATTGCTGCATCACTGCCTGCTCAACCTGCTCGACAATGCCGGGCGCTACGGCGATCCGGGCAGCGAGATCGTGATCGAAGGGCGCAACCGCTTCGGCGAGGTGCGGTTGTCGGTACTCGATCACGGACCCGGCTTGCCGCCCGGCCGCGAGGCCGCGGTGTTCGAGACGTTCACGCGGCTGGAAGGATCGGATCGCGCGGTTGGCGGAACCGGGCTGGGCCTCGCCATCGTCAAGGCCTTCGCCGAGGCGATGGGGCTCACCGTCGAGAGCGGCAACCGTGCGGCCGACACGGGCGGCGGCGCGGTGTTCACGTTGGTCTTCCCCGCCGCGCTGATCGTGCGCGCTTCCTTGCCCGAGAGCATTGCCTGAATGTCCGCCAAGATCCTGGCCGTCGACGACGACGCCGCCATCCGCCGGTTATTGCGCAACACGCTGATCCGCGCAGGCTATGACGTGGTCGAGGCGGCGGACGCGCGGAGTGCGTTGCGCCAGGCGGCGGCGGAGCATCCCGACGCGGTGCTGCTCGACCTCGGCCTGCCCGATCGCGACGGATTGTCGGTGGTGCCGCTGCTCCACGCGCAGGGTAATGCCGTGATCCTGGTGGTGTCCGCGCGCGAGGCGGTGGAGGAGAAGGTCGCCGCGCTCGACCTCGGCGCCGACGATTACGTCACCAAGCCGTTCGACACCGACGAACTGCTCGCCCGCCTGCGCGTGGCGCTGCGTCATCGCGGCGCGCAGGCGGCGGCCGGCCAGCCCGTCCGCCACGGCGAGCTGTTGATCGACATTGACCGCCGGGTGGTGCGGCGCGGAAACGAGGAGGTGCATCTGACGCGCAAGGAGCACGACGTGCTGGCGGTGCTGACGCGTCACGTCGGGCGGATCGTCACGCACGAGCGGCTGCTCGCCACGTGCTGGGGCGGGGAGGAGGAGCCGCGGGTCGAGTATCTGCGCATCGTCATCCGCAACCTGCGCCAGAAGCTGGAGGCACCCGCGCCGGTCGGCAGCGTGATCGCGAACGAACTGGGTGTCGGCTACCGACTGCGCGCGCCGGCATAACGTGGCGTTCGCGTGCCGATCGTGCGCGCATCGGTTACGTCACCAATGACTCGACCGTGTTCAACAACGCCTACCGGCGGCAATCGGTGTCGGGTTCGGAAATGCGACGCCGCAGATCTCGGGCGAGGCGAGCCTGCTGCTCGATCTGAGCACGACCTTTCCTGGGCGGGCGCAAGGAGAAGTATGTCGGCACGCTCGGCAACTACAATCTGACCGCAGGGTCGGGCACGCCGCGCTGGCGCGCCAACGTGACGCAGACGGAGGCGGTGCAGGACGCCTATAACCTGAGCGGAACGGTAAACTACGTCGCAGGCTGTAACCTGTCAGGGAAGGACCGGGGCGGCGTGCGCGAACATCCGCGCCACGTCGCGCCACGTTAGACCAAGCGCGCGGTTTGGTGCCAACGAGTCGGTACACGACGTCGGTTGCAGACCGGCAGCCCACGTCTTGGTCGTGCAGGTGACAGCGCCACTGAGCGGGCACTGCACCTCCTGGCGGTGCGGCTAGGGAGGAGCCCACTCCGTCGTCGGCGCTCAGCCCTGCCTGCTGACCATCACGATCGCGCCGGTGGGCTGGCCAGCGTCGCCGCGTCGGCCAGCGCGCGGAAGTCCGCGAGCGAGCGTTCGTAATAATAAACGCGGCGCGCTGAACGTCGCCATGTAGAGCGAGCCGTTGACCAACGTCGCACGACCCTCGCCCAGACGGCCGAGCCCGTCCTGGTCGACGTAGTCGAAGGTGAAGCGGATGCCGTCCTGGCCCAGGAAGCGGTCGGGCTTGGCACCGGTGACCGTGAAGGTCGCGATCTCCTTGCTCGCGCGGTAGGTGCCCTCCAGCAGCTCCGGCACTTCGACCAGCAGCGTCTCACGCGTGAACTTGGGCAGCGGTTTGCGCTTGCTCACTTCGCGGATCAGCGGCTTGCCCGGTTCGATCCCGGCGAAGAAGGTCACGTCGTTCAGATTTTCGCCGTCGAGCGTCCACAATTCGGTGTTCTTGCCCGGCGCGAAGGCGAGCCGGTTCCAGTCGCGCGACGGCGTGACGGTAAGCGTCGAGTTCGAGATCGTCGCCGGCTTGCCCTTCTCGCGCAGCGCGTTGCCCGCGATGCCGGGAGACGCCGACAACACTGCGGCGGCGAGCGTCGCCGCGAGCATGCAGGCGCGGAGCCGCTTGGCCATCAATTCTCTCCCTTGAACAATGTGTCGATCATCGCCGCGTCCGGCGCGTCGGGCTTGAGCGCCAGATAGCGGCCGAGCGCCGCCTGTCCCTCGGCGCGACGTCCCGTTTTCAGCAGCGCGAGCCCGTGTCCGCGCTGCGCCTCTGCCAGTTCAGGGTCGAGCGCCACCGCATTGGCGTAGAACTCGCCCGCCGCCACCAGGTCGCGCGGATGGCCGCGCGCGCGGTACAGGTCGCCGCGCGCACGCCACAGCGGCGCGGTCCAGCCGCCCGCCGACAGCATCGCGATGACATAGTCGCTCGCACCGAAATCGTTGAGCTTGATCTGGTCGTCGAGGAACAGCGCCTGCCAGCGCGACATCGCCTGTGCGTAGCGCGCCGCGCCATCGTCGCGCGTGGCGCCGTCGGGCGAGGCGAGGTCCCCCAGATAGGCGGCACGCTCCGCGTCGGGCGGGTGCGAGGCGGTGAAGGCGATCGCGTCGAAGCGTGGTTTCTTGAGCCCGCGCGCGGTTGCCGACGCTTCCGCCTCGCCCATCGCGTTGCGCCACACCTGCGCCGCCGCCTGCGGGCGCAGCGTGCTGGCGTTCAGGTACCCCAGGCCGAGCAGGTCGGCCTCGCGCTCATTGTCGCGCTGGTAGCGGAACAGCCCGCCGTAGACCGACAATTGCAGGCTGTTGAAGCTCGATTGCGCCTGATAGCTGCCCGACATGGCGGTCAGCATGGTCGCCCAGCTGAGCATGTCGGAGCCGCTGCGCGACGCCTTGAACCGTTCAAGATTGTGTCGGCGCTCGAAATGGCCGAATTCATGCCCCAGCACCGCGGCGAGCTCGGCCTCGCTGCGCATCCGCAGCAACAGGCCGGTGAAGACGCGCATCGTTCCGTTCGGCGACATCGACGCGTTGAAGACCGGCGTGCGCAGGATGTAGAGGCGCGTCGCCTTGCACCGATCGGCCCCGACCGCGTTGCACAGCACGTTTTTGACGTAAGCGTTCAGCGCCTCGTCGCGGTCGACGAGCGGTGAGTTCGCCAGTGTGCGCTCGTCCTCGTCGGCCTCGCGCCACAGGCCGATCTCGTCGGTGCCGCGCGGCTGGTAGACCCCGGCATAGGGCGGTGGTGGCGGCGCGGCGGCGGTTCCGCCCGCGACAGCGTGGCTCGGGGTGGCGGCGAGCGCGGCGAGGCCCGCGAGTGCCGCGACGGGGAGCTTCACGGCTTCGCCGCGGCGACCGTCGTCGCGCTCGGCTCCAACCTGCTGCCGGGCAAGCCTTCCAGAAGCTGTCCGACGCGCTTGTCGGCGCCCTCGGCGGTGCGCACGTCGCCGCCCATCGCACCGTCGGCGTTCAACCACAGCACATCGCCGGTCTTCAGATCGACCAGCCCCGCATAGCCCGCGTGCTCGCCCGACTTCACCGTCACGCCGGGTCCCAGCAACGCGACCATCTGCAGCAGCTTGCGACCGGTCGATCCGTAGGCGTCCTTGTTGTAGATGAACAAGGCGTAGTCCGCGTTCCTCGCGCCGGGCAGATCAGCGACGCCCGCACCCAGCGACCAGTCGAACACGTCGGCCTTGTTGTCGCGCTTCTTGGTCGGCAGGCGGTTGCCGGGGAAGAATTGGTAGGCGATCACCGACTGCGAGATCGAGGCGAACAGCGCGGCATATTCCTCGGCGAGCCGCGCCTCCGCGCCGAAGGCTTCGGGCGCGACGACGATGCGGTTGCCGATCCGGTCCTGAATTTTGTTCAGTGCCACGTCGATGTTCTTGCGCGATTGATCGGTCCACTCGCCGTTGGGCTCGAACATGCCGCCGGTTGATTGCGCACCGACGCGCACCGTCGGGCGCAGCAGCAATATCGTCTTGCCCTTCGCGCTCGCGGGATCGAAGCCCTTTCTAACCGCGGTGCGCTCCTGCGCGAACGCCAGCGGCGGCGCGATGACCAGCGCGCCGGCCAGCACCGCCATGAACAGCTTCGCGATCGTCATTCTTCCTCCCCCGGAGCATTTTTCCGTCGATCCCCCGATCGACCGGGGCAATGTGCACGCCACGCGCGACGCCGCAACGACGATTTCTTATGAATGTCGGATGGCCTGCAGGATGAACCGGCCGGGTGGGCGATACGGCGCATGCGGGACCGCCGAAGACGTTACCGTGGCGACGAGGGATCGGCTATTTGGCGTCTGCACGGGTCGCACCTGAAGATCACCTGCCGGGGCACATGGACGTGCTCGAGATCGAGGTAATGTGAACCAACATCCCTGACCCGTACGCACCGATGGGCGCACGGCGTCGGCGGGATCGGCGTCGGCGCGGCGGTGGCGAACGCAGTGTTCAACGCCACGGGCAAGCGCATCCGCGACCTGCCGATCACGCTCGACAAGCTCATGTGAGCTTGAAGCGACGGGCCTCACCCCCCGGCCTTCCCTAGCTGGGCCGGGGCACTGAGCGATGATCCTCGCTGGGTCACGTATCCGCTACGCGCGCGATCGCGTGCGCGCTCGCCGAATACCTCCCTCCGGAAAAGGCAAAAGGCATGTTGCGAAGGAGCGTGGGCGAGGTCAGGCCGAGCGGCTCTGCTGCGGCAAATCCGCTAGCGATCTGTACCAGAGTCTCGGACGGGACAGCGAAGGCGGCCGATCGATTCGACCCAAACCGACGTGGCGAGTGCGTCATCAGACTTTGGCGGCGATCAAGCTGATTTGTAACGATGCCACCGTACTGTTGCGCGTAAGTTGCGCTACCAATAGCCCGAACTAGCTTTAGGAAATCGCCCGGCTCACTCAGCCGTTTAGAACGCCGCTGATCAGTAACGCTGAGGAAATTGGATGCCCGACAAGGACTCGAACCTTGATTGACGGAGTCAGAGTCCGCTCTCTTACCATTAGAGGATCGGGCAACGAGGCCGCGCATTTAGGCGGGGCGATGGTCTGTGTCAACGCCCTTCTGCGCGCGCCGCTTGCCGTGGGGAGCGAGCGCTGCTAGCTTGATGTTCAAGCACCGGCGGACGCACGCAAGCGCCCGTGACGGAAGAAAAAAGTGAGTAGACGGCAATGGTGGACATTCCCGCCGAATTGCCGCGCCGGCGGGAAGACCCCGCCCGTTCGGCTAGGCAAGCGCCGCATCCCCGCGGCGGTCCCAACCCACGCGGGGGCCCCAACCCACGCGGAGGCTATGCGCGGCATTACGCCGCGCTCGATCTCGGCACCAACAATTGCCGGTTGCTGATCGCGCGGCCGCAGGGCGACGGCTTCGCGGTGGTGGACGCCTTCTCGCGCATCGTGCGACTGGGTGAGGGGCTCGCTTCGTCGGGGCGCTTGTCCGATCTCGCGATCGAGCGGACGATTGCCGCCTTGAAGGTGTGCGGCGACAAGTTGCGCCGCCGCAACGTGACGCTTGCGCGCTCGGTCGCGACCGAGGCGTGCCGCCGCGCGGCGAACGGCCACGACTTCATCGCGCGCGCGTATGACGAGACGGGCATCCACCTCGACATCATCTCCGCCGAGGAGGAAGCGCGGCTGGCCGTGCTCGGCTGCCACGCGCTGCTGGAGCCGGGCACCGGCCACGCCTTGGTGTTCGATATCGGCGGCGGCTCGACCGAGCTGGTGCTGATCGACCCGACCAGCACGGTACCGACCGTCAAGGATTGGCACAGCGCGCCCTGGGGCGTCGTGTCGCTGACCGAGAGTGCGGGCGGCGGCGACGGCGCGGCCGAGCGCGCGGCGAGCTACGCGCGGATGCGCGCGCTGGTACGCGACAGTTTCGCGCCCTTCGCTGCGCGTCTGCCCGATCCGGGTGATCGCCCGCGGCTGCTCGGCACCAGCGGCACCGTGACGACGCTGGCGAGCGTGCATCTGGAGCTCGAACGCTACGACCGCGCCAAGGTCGACGGGTTGATCGCGCCGGCCGCGGCCATGCGCCGGATCAGCCAGGACCTGGCCGGCATGTCGCTCGCCGAGCGCGCGCGTTTCCCCTGCATCGGGCGCGAGCGCGCCGATCTGGTGGTGGCAGGCTGCGCGATCCTGGAAGGCATCCTCGACCTCTGGCCGGCCGAGCGGCTCGGTATCGCCGATCGCGGCATCCGTGAGGGCATATTGCGTCGATTGATGGAAGCACGCTGAACCATGTCTAGAGGAGGCTCCGGCGGTCGCACCCGCGTCCGCACCGCGCGCGGACGCAGCGCGCAATCGACGCGCTGGCTAGAGCGCCAGTTGAACGACCCCTATGTCCGCAAGGCGAGGGCGGAGGGTTATCGCAGCCGCGCGGCGTACAAGCTGCTCGAACTCGACGAGCGGTTCGGCTTCCTGCGCGGGCAGAAGCGCATCCTCGACCTCGGCATCGCGCCGGGCGGGTGGAGCCAGGTGGTGAAGCGCCGCACGCCCGGTGCCACCGTGGTCGGCATCGATCTGCTGCCGGTCGATCCGATCGAGGGCGTCACCATCCTGCAGATGGACTTCATGGACGATGCCGCGCCCGACCGGTTGACCGAGGCGCTGAGCGGCGCCGCCGATCTCGTCCTGTCCGACATGGCGGCGAATACGGTCGGGCACCAGCAGACCGACCATTTGCGCACGATGGCGCTGGTCGAGGCCGGGCTCGCCTTCGCGATCGACGTGCTGCGCCCGGGCGGCGCGTTCGTCGCCAAGGTGTTCGCGGGCGGCGCCGACGCCGAACTGGTGGCGGAGATGAAGCGCAACTTCACGACCGTGAAGCACGCCAAGCCGCCCGCCAGCCGCAAGGACTCGTCCGAATGGTACGTGATCGCGCAAGGGTTCAAGGGCGCGGGCAGCAAAGCCGTCGACCTCGACCGCGACGCACGAGCTTCGGCGGATGACACGTCGGCGGATGGCATGTCGGAGGTGG
Organism: Sphingomonas hominis; assembly: GCF_013328205.1. GTDB lineage: Bacteria > Pseudomonadota > Alphaproteobacteria > Sphingomonadales > Sphingomonadaceae > Sphingomonas > Sphingomonas hominis. Next base: position 37,500 of record NZ_JABULH010000003.1, read on the forward strand.
GTGACGGCGAGGTGTAACCGGATCGGATGCGTCCACCGGCGGCCTCGCTCGTTGATACGCGTTTGCGGTCGGCCGATGTCGCCGCAGACACGTGACGGCGAGATACGTCGGTTTGCGTGATGGTCGCGCAACATGAGGCGGATGGCGAGAAGGGGGCAGGATCACGTGACGCAGCACGCCCAACAAGGCGCAAGGATCACCGACAGCGATCCCGGGTTCGATCCGGCCCTCCCCGCGGCGGAGGCAAGCGCGGCGGCGCGTCTGGGGATCAGCCCGGCGCGATTCACCACCGCGAGCGACAAGGCAGGGCTCGAGGCGCTGTGCCGCTTCGCCGAGGAAGCCTATCTCGACAATCCTCTTCCGGCGATCTTCAAGGAACGCATGTTCGTGCGCCTGTCGCAGGCGGCGAACACGCGCTACTGCCTGGTGCGCCACGTCGGCCGGTTGATCGGCAACGGCTATCCCGCGGGTGATCGCACCGCCGTCCCGCAGGGCGAAGACGAGGTCGCCGCGCTGCTGCGCCGTCCGCCCGTGCCGCCGGCCGAGGTCGCCGACCTCGCCGCGCGCATCGCCGCGCGCGGTGCGCTGCCCGATCTGCCGCCGGCGGGATCGTCGGCCGAGGGCGAGGTGTTGGACGCGCTCGCCAGCGTGCTGACGCGCCCCGACCATGCGGTGCAAATAGCGGACGCGCTGACGATTGCGGTCGGCGCGGAACGCTACGCGCAAATGGTGGCGCTGGTGTCGTACATCCGCGCCGAGCATTTCTGGGCGCAGGCGCATCCCGAACTCTCGTGCGCGCCCGACCTCGCCTTCATCGAGCAACATTATCCGGTGCTGAGCGAAGCGCTGGCCGATCCGCTCTCGCACGGGGCCGACGGCAACGTGCTGGCCGGTCCCGGCAGCAACGTGGCCCGCGCGCGCGGCGGCGGCGAGTTGCAGCGCGTGCTCGATTACGACGCCTTCGGCATTCTCGTCCTCGCGCGCGACGGCACGCTGGTCGACGCCAACGACCGCCTGTTCGCCAAGACCGGGCGCACCCGCGCGCAACTGGAGGCGGGTACACTCGACTGGGTCGGGCTGGTCGCGCCCGATCACGCGGCGGAAGCGCGGCAGCAATTGACGATCTTCGCCGCGACCGGCCGCACGGGTCCGTTCGAGACGCAATTGCTGCACAGCGACGGCTCGCGCAAATGGGTGCTGATGGCCGGGCGCGAATTGGGCGACGGCACGTTGGTGGCCTTCGCAATCGACATCGATGCGGGCAAGCGCGCGCAGGCGGCGTTGGGCGAGGTCGAGGCGCGCCAGCGCGCCCTGATCGAAGGCATCCCGCAACTCGTCTGGCGCGCGGTCGACGGCGGCGAGTGGACGTGGTCCAGCCCGCAATGGACCGCGTTCACCGGTTTGTCGGCGCAGGCGAGCCTGGGCTTCGGCTGGGAAACGGCGGTGCATCCCAGCGACCGCAGTGCCGCGCGCGCCTTCTGGCGCTCGGCCGAACGCACCGGGCGGCTGGAAATGGAAGGGCGCATCCTTCACGCCGCGACCGGCGAATATCGCTGGTTCGCGACGCGCGCGACACCGGTGCGCGACGAGGCGGGCGGCATCGTCGAATGGCTCGGCACGTCGACCGACGTTCACGAACTGCGCACGATGCAGGAACGCTACGTCCGCCTCGCCGCCGAGTTGCAGCACCGCGCGCGCAACATCCTCTCGCTGATCCGCTCGGTGTTCGTCCGCACCGCAGAGGCGACTGCCGACCGGTCGGACATGATCGACCATTTCCGCGGTCGCCTGGACGCGCTCGCGCGCGCACAGGTGATCGTCACGCGCCACCCCGATGGATCGGCCGATCTGGAAACGCTGATACGCGACGAGTTGATCACCGTCGGCGTCAGCGACGGTGCGCAGGTCAGCGTCGCCGGACCCGAAGTCGCGCTGCCGCTGGCGCTGGCTGAATCACTGGGGCTGGCGGTGCACGAACTCACCACCAATGCGCTCAAATTCGGCGCATGGCGCACCACCACCGGCCAGGTCGACATCCGCTGGCACGTCGAGGTCGACCAGCACGGCGCGCCCGTGCTCGATTTTACCTGGACCGAGCGCGGCGTGCCCGTCGTTTCCACCAGCCCGAGCCAGGACGGCTTCGGACGCGAGTTGATCGAGGACGCCTTGCCCGATCGCCACGGCGCGACGACCAGCCTGACGTTCCAGGGCGGCGGCGTGCGCTGCGCGATCCGCCTGCCGCTGGTGTCGAACGATGGCTGACCAGGGCAGGTCGGCGGCTGTGTCGACCATGATCGGCGCCGGCTTCCTCGTGGAAGTCGGGCAGCACCCGATGCGGCACGGGGGCCGTCCCGGACGCGCGCGCCTGCCGCGCTGGTCGCGCGAGTCGCGATTGCCAACGCGCTTGCGTGCGCGCCGACCGGTTGACCGAACCCGAATAAGGCCTCTATTCGTAGTCGCTTATGACGCTTCGTCGCTGATCGAGCGCGATCGGGCGATGTCGTGCTTGACCGGGCGTTGCGTAGAAGCAGTGACGATCGCGACCGTTTCCGCGCTGTGCGGGCAGGGAGACACAGGATGATCAACGCACCCCGCCTCGTCGACGAGCCATCGTCGGTCGTCCGGCGTTTGTCGTCGCTGGCATCGCTCGACGCCGCGGCGCACGACCTGCTCGACGCCGCGGCGGCCGACGCTTATCTGCTGCGCCCGCGCCAGGAAATGCTGTCCGAAGGTCGCGCGGTTGACACGCCGTTGATCCTGCTCGACGGCTGGGCCGCGCGCGTCCGCGTGCTGGTCGACGGTCGCCGTCAGATTGTCAGCCTGCTGCTGCCCGGCGACGTGATCGGGGTCAGCGAGCTGCCCGATCCGGTGTCCACCTCCACGATCATCGCGCTCACCGCAGTGCGGGTCTGTTCGGCCCCGCCGTGTGGCGCGTCTCCCGCACTCGACCTCGCTTATGCCGTCAGCCGCGCGCACGACGAGGCGTATCTGCTGGCGCAGGTGACGCGTCTCGGCCGCATGAACGCGCAGGAGCGGATCATGGACCTGCTGCTCGAATTGTACGAGCGGCTCGGGCTCGCCGGCCTCGTCCGCGACCGCGGGTTCGACGTGCCGCTGACGCAGGAAACCATGTCGGACGCGCTCGGGCTCACCCCGGTGCACGTCAACCGCATGTTGCAGGCGGCGCGCAAGGCGGAGGAACTGACCTGGACGGGCAAGCGGATCACGCTCGCCAATCCGGTGCGCTCGGCGAGCGAACTCGGCCGCGTGCCGCTGCGCGTCCGCGCCGACATCGCGAAAACGGCGGCAGCATAAGCATTTATCCAGGTTAGCGCGCGCTCGGGCGCGCGGAACCTGCCGATGGCGCTGCCGTTGCCTGACCATCTGTTCGCCACCCGGCGACACCGGTCAGGAGCGACGCGATGCGGATCCACCACCTCAATTGCGGCACCGATTGCCCCGTTGGCGGCGCGTTGTTCGACGGGTGCAGCACCGGATTGCTCGGCCATATCGTCTGCCACTGCCTGTTGATCGAGACCGACGCGCACGGCCTCGTGTTGGTCGACACGGGCTATGGGTTAAAGGACGTCGATCACCCGCACCGCGCCGATCCGCGCATCCCCCGCCCGTGGCGCGCGATGCTCAACATCCGCCTGCGCGAGGAGGAAACGGCGCTGCGCCAGGCCGAAGCATTGGGGTTCCAGGCGTCCGACGTGCGCCACATCATCGCCACCCACCTCGACTTCGACCATGCCGGCGGGCTGGAGGATTTCCCGAATGCCACCGTGCACGTCATGGCGCGCGAATATGACGACGCAACGCGGCCTCACTCCGGCTTCGTGGCGCGCAATCGCTGGCGCATGCCGCAGTTGAACGGGGTCGCCGATTGGCGGCGCTATGGCGCACGGGGCGAGGATTGGTTCGGGTTCGAGGCGGTGCGCGACCTCGACGGCCTGCCGCCCGAGATCCTGATGGTGCCGCTGGCCGGTCACACCTGGGGCCATGCCGGGGTCGCGGTGCGGCAGGATGGCGGGCGCTGGCTGCTCCACGCCGGCGACGCTTATTTCTACCGCGGTGAGATGCGCGAGGCGGAACGCCGCTGCACGCCGGGCCTGCGCGCCTATCAGCGACTAATGGAGGCCGACGCGCGCAGCCGAATCGACAATCAGGCGCGGCTCAGGCGCTTGTCGATCGAGCGGCGCGACGCGGTCACCGTCACCTGCACCCACGATCCGGTCGAGCTGGCGCGGCTCCAGGCGGGCGATCCGCTGTAAGGCAACCCTTTCGCGCGCTCGTCGATTGAGCCGGGCACGAAGGAGTTCTCGCGTCATGTTGAAGCCCGCCATCTTCGCCGCGATCGCCGCCGTCGCACTCGCCGGCTGCCAGGAACAGATCGACCGTCCGGCGGATCGCCAGGCCGACCGCATCGGCAATGCCATAGCCGACGACGTCAACGACGCCGCCGCGAACGTGTCGAGCAGCCTCGACAATCTAGGCGATGCGATCCGCGGGCAGGCCGACCGCGCCGGCGAACGCGCGGTGGACGAGGCTGCAAACCAGACCAGCCGCGCGGCCAACGATCTGGCCGACCAGATCCGTCGCCACGGCGACCGCGCGATCGGCGACATGGGCGCGGCGTTGCAAGGTGCCGGCGCGTCGCTGCGCGAGCGCGACCGTGCGCGCGAGCCGAGCGACGAGCGCGCTTACGACCGCGCCGATCAGCCCGACGACCGCCGCTGATCTCCCGTCATCCCGAGCGTGACCCCGGATCAGGTCCGGGGTGACGAAGCGCCGCTCAAACCTCGCTCAATAGCGCACGCGATTCCACGCTGGTCCAATCGCGGTCGCCGGTCACCCGCCACACCTCGCGGCCTTGTTTGTCGTACAGGATCGTCGTCGGCAAATTGGCATTCAGCGCCAGGCTGTAGCCGAGCTCGGGATCGTACATCGGCTGGATCGCCGACAGGCGACGCTCGGCGAAGAAGCGGCGTGCTTTCTTCGGGTCCATGTCCTCGCTGATCGCGACGAAGCGGATGCGGCCGCCGGCCTCCTTCGCCGCCGCGTCGAGCGCGGGCATCTCCTTGACGCACGGCGCGCACCACGTCGCCCACAGGTTCACCAGCGTCGGCTTGCCGCCGAACGCCTTGACAGTCAGCGGCTTGCCCGCCGCGTTGGCGAAGGCGGCGGCGGGCGCCGCTTCGCCCTTGTGGCTGCGGTCGACCACGCCGGCCTTGGGCGCGCTGGCGGCCGATGGCGCGGCCTCGTCGGCGCTGACAGCGGGCGCGGCGTCGTTGGCCGCCGCGGCGGCTTGCTCCCGCGACTCCGCTTGTCCCCGCGACGCCGCTTGCCCGTTGTCCGATGCGGGCTTATCGCAGCCCGCGATCGTCGTCGCGATCCCGAGGAGAAGTACGATCGCCGAGCGCGCTGACATAGAAGCTTCCAATCAGATGTGGGGCGGGCGGTTCGCCGAAGGACCGGCGGCCGTGATGCGCGAGATAAATGCCTCGATCCCCTTCGACAAGCGGATGTGGAGGCAGGATATCGCGGGGAGCCGCGCACACGTCGCGATGCTGGGCGCGCAGGGCATCGTGTCGAGGGATGACGCCGCCGCGATCTCGGCCGGGCTCGCGCAAGTCGCCGACGATTACGAGGCGAACGGCGTGCCGGTCGACTTGGCACTCGAGGACATCCACATGGCGACCGAGGCGCGGCTCGCCGACGCGATTGGACCCGTAGCCGGACGCCTCCACACCGCGCGCAGCCGCAACGATCAGGTCGCGACCGATTTCAAGCTTTGGGTTCGCGACGCGACCGACCAGGTGCTCGCAGCACTTGCCGCGCTCGACACCGCGCTGCTCGCGCGTGCCGAGGAGCATGCCGGCAGCGTGATGCCCGGCTTCACCCACCTGCAATCCGCGCAGCCGGTGACGCTCGGCCATCACCTGATGGCCTATCACGAGATGATCGCACGCGACGCAAGCCGCTTCGCCGACAATCGCGCGCGTGCCAATCTGTGCCCGCTCGGCTCCGCCGCGCTCGCCGGCACCGGTTTCCCGGTTGATCGCCACGCGACCGCCGAGGCGCTCGGCTTCGACGCGCCGACGCGCAACTCGCTCGACGCGGTCAGCGACCGCGACTTCGCGCTCGATTACCTGATGGCAGCGACGCAGTGCGCGCTCCACTTGTCGCGGCTCGCCGAGGAGTTCGTGCTGTGGGCGTCGCAGCCGTTCGGGTTCATCAGCTTGAGCGACCAATGGTCGACCGGCAGCTCGATCATGCCGCAGAAGCGCAACCCCGACGCCGCCGAGCTGGTGCGCGGCCACGCCGGGCGGATCACCGGCTGCCTCGTTAGCCTGACCGTGACGATGAAGGGCCTGCCGCTCGCTTATTCGAAGGACATGCAGGACGACAAGCCGCCGGTGTTCGAGGCGCACGACCTGCTCGGGCTCTGTTTGGCGGCGATAACCGGGATGGTGGAGAGCGTCACTTTCCGCACCGATCGGATGCGCGCTCTCGCCGAGAGCGGGTTCGCGACCGCCACCGATCTGGCCGACTGGCTGGTGCGCGAAGGCGACGTGCCGTTCCGCGAGGCGCATCACATCACCGGCCGCGCGGTGGCGCGTGCGGAAGCGTTGGGCGTCACGCTCGACCGCGTGCCGCTCGCCGACCTTCAGGCGATCGACGCGCGGATCGACGCGCGTGTGTTCGACGTGCTGTCGGTCGATGCCTCGGTCGCTAGCCGGACGAGCTTCGGCGGCACCGCACCCGACAACGTGCGCGCGGCGATCCGGGCGGCGAGGGGAGAAAAGGCATGAGAACCGCGCTGCTGATCGCCACTGCGCTGCCGCTCGCCTGCCTGTCGCTCGCCGCCTGCGGCTCGACGCAGGATCTCAAACCCGCACCGGGCACGTCGCTGCCAGTCGCCCCGGTCGGCGCCACCGCGACGCCCACGCCCGGCCAATTGCTCACCCCCTCCATCCAGGCGCGCCCGACCCGCAGCAACGAGCTGCTGACCCAGTCCAAGTCGCGCAAGCCCGACGAGTTCGACCTGCCCCCGCAATGACCCATTTCCATTATCAGAACGGCGCCTTGTGGTGCGAGGGCGTGCCGCTGTCGCGCATCGCGGACGAGGTCGGCACCCCCGTCTACGTTTATTCCGCCGCCGCTTTCCGCGACCACGCGCGCGGCTTCCGCGACGCCTTGTCGGGCGTGCCGCGCAAGCACCTCGCCTACGCGATCAAGGCCAACCCCAACATCGCGGTGCTGCGCCTGCTCGCCGCCGAGGGCTACGGCGCCGACGTCGTCTCAGGCGGCGAGATGGCGCGCGCGCTGGCCGCCGGTATGCCTGCCCGCGACATCGTGTTCTCGGGCGTCGGCAAGACACCCGCCGAGCTGCTGCGTGGGCTCGACGCCGGGATCGGGCAGTTCAACATCGAGCTGGAGGAGGAGGGCGTTGTGCTCGCCCGCCTCGCCGCCGAACGCGGGCTGACCGCGCGCGCGGTGCTGCGCGTCAATCCCGACGTCGATGCCGGCACCCACGCCAAGATCTCGACAGGGCGCAAGGAGAACAAGTTCGGCGTGCCGATCGATCAGGCAGCGGCGATGTTCGCGCGCCTGTCAGCGCTGCCGGGCCTCGACCTGCAAGGCGTCGCGATCCACATCGGCAGCCAGTTGTTCGACCTCGCCCCGCTCGAGGCCGCGTACAACCGTGTGAAGGCGCTGGTCGATGAACTGCGTAGCAGCGGTCACCGCGTCACCCGCGTTGATCTGGGCGGCGGCCTGGGCGTTGCCTACAAGGCCGACGACCGCCCGACGCCACCCGCCGATTACGGTGCGATGGTCGAATGCGTCACGCGCGGCTGGGACGTCGAGCTGATGTTCGAGCCCGGCCGCGTCATCGCGGCGAACGCGGGCGTGCTGCTGACCCGCGTGATCTGGGTCAAGCCCGGTGTCGTGAACCCCTACGTCATTGTCGACGCGGCGATGAACGACCTCGCGCGACCCGCGCTCTACGATGCGTGGCACGATTTCGCGGCCGTTCAGCCCACAGGCGAGCGGATGACCGGCAACATCGCAGGGCCAGTGTGCGAGACCGGCGACACCTTCGCGATGGCGCGCGAGATTGACCGCGTCGCGAGCGGCGACCTCGCGGTGTTCCACAGCGCGGGCGCGTATGGCGCGACCATGGCCTCGACCTACAACAGCCGCGCGCTCGTGCCCGAGGTGCTGGTCGACGGCGACCGCTACGCCGTGGTCGCCGACCGCATTACGCCTGAGACGATCCTGGCGGCCGAGCGCGTGCCCGAATGGTTGTAAGCCGGTGAGCGACTGGCCCGCGCTGCCGATCTTCGTGCGGCTGTCCGGCCGCCCAGTGGTGCTGGTGGGCGAGGGCGAGGCCGCCGACGCCAAGCGCCGCCTGCTGGAGCGCGCCGGGGCGGTGATCGTCGGGGAGGACGGCGCGTGGCGTTCGGACCCGGCAGGCTCCGTGGGTGCGCAGCGGCATCCGTCCGGCACTGACGGCGACGGCGATGGGGGCAGCGAGCAGGAGCAGTACCGTTCCTCCGATGACCAAAACGCACCCGTCGGCGCCCGGCTCGCGGTCGTGGTCGACGACGAAGCCGCCGCGCACCGGCTCAAGGCGCGCGGGCTGCTGGTCAACGTCGTCGACCGGCCCGAATTGTGCGACTTCACGCTGCCCGCGATCGTCGATCGCGCGCCGGTGCTGGTCGCGGTCGGCACCGGCGGCGTCTCCGCCGGGCTCGCCGCCGCGGTGCGTCAGCGGCTGGAGGCAATCCTGCCTGCGCGGCTCGGGCACCTGGCCGAGGCGCTGCACGCCGCGCGCGGTTCCTTGCGCGCGCGCTTCCCCGACACGCCCGCGCGCCGCCGCGCGATCGGCAGCGCGCTGGCACAAGGCGGCGCGCTCGATCCGATGCGCGACCATAACGACGCCGACGTGGTCGCGCGCATCGCCGCGGGTGCGCCGCCGCGCGTCGAGCACGTACGGCTGCGCTCAACCGATCCCGACGACCTGACGCTGCGCGAGGCGCGCTGGCTGTCGCAGGCCGATCGTGTCACCCACCGCGCGGACGTGCCCGCGGCGGTGCTCGACCGCGCGCGCGCCGACGCGGTGCGCGAGGCGACCGAGGCCGCGCCCGACACCAGCGCCGAGGGGCTGACCGTTGACGTGGCGCTGGCAGAGGGTGCCGCATGACCGGCTTCGCCTACCGCATCGCCGATGGTCGCGCCGAGCCGGTCGAACTGGCCGATGCGCTCGGCTGCGGCGCGCCGTTCGTCTGGGTGCATCTAGCCACCACCGCCGAGCACGCGCAGGCGTGGCTGCGCGACTGCGCCAAGCTCGAACCCTTCACGGTCGACGCGCTGACCGCCAACGAGACGCGCCCGCGCTGCGAGAAGATGGGCGACAGCGCCTTCCTCAACCTGCGCGGCCGTACCGACGAGGAGATCGATTCGTCGGACATGCTCGCCTCGATCCGCATCTGGGCGGCGAAGGGGCGCCTCGTCTCGGTCACGCGCAAGAAGCTGGTCGCGCTCGACGCGGTGGTGGACGAGGTGAAGTCGGGCGCGATCCGCGATCCCGGCGACCTGCTGACCGCCTTCGCGACCGAGATCACCGAGGATCTCGATCCCGTCGTCGCTGATTTGGGCGATTGGCTCGACGATTGCGAACAGGAATTGGATACCAAGCGCATCTTCGAGCTGCGCCGCGGCGTCACCCGCGTGCGGTCGGAGGCGATCAATTATCGCCGCTTCCTCGCCCCGCAACGCATCGCGCTCGAACGCCTCGCCACGCTGCCGGGCGACTGGCTGGGCGATGATGATCGCGCGCATCTGTCCGCCGCCGCCGACCGCGCCGCCCGCATGGCGGAGGAGGTGGAGGCGATTCGCGAGCGCGCGGGCGTGGTGCACGAGGCGCTGACCGATCTCCGCGCCGAACAGCTAGATTCGCGCAGCCTGGTGATCGCGATCGCGGCCATGGTGTTCCTGCCGCTCACCTTTCTGACCGGCCTGTACGGCATGAACGTCGAGGGCCTGTGGTTCGCGCACGAACCCTGGGCATTCGACGCGATCGTCGGCTTGTGCGTTGCGATTGCGGCGGGCACGACCCTGTTCTTCGTGCGCCACCGCTGGATCGGGCGGGGAACCGGGGCGGGCTGATCGCTTAGGCCTGCACGGGCGCGACACGCTCGCGGTGGACGAACCCGAAATAAGCAGCGACGATCGCGAGCAGCGCGTGCAGCCAGATGTCGTTGCCGTAGATCGGCACCAGGCCGAAGGTCGTGTCGGTCGCGGGGATCAGCCCCATGATCGTCAGCGCCGCGTAGATCAGCGCCACGCCCTTCGCATAAGCGTAAGCGCCGCCGACGCTCCGTGCAGCGAGCAGACCCCAGACGCCGAACGCCAGATGCACCAGATTGTGCAGCACGTTGACCGGGAACAGCCCCAGCGCCAGCCGCGACGACGCCGTGACCGTAACGCCCGGATGCAGGTGCTCGGGCGACAAGCCGGGCACGAAGCCCGCCAGACCCGCGAGCAGGAAAACGATGCCGAACAAGGTGGCGAAATGACGAACCGACATGAGCGTCTCCGTGTCGAGTGACGGTGAAGTCGAAAACGGTGACGCTTGTTCCGCGAGGCTGATCTACGTGGGTGCGAAAGCCGCCGGGTGACGCCCGCGCGTGCAGACCGGGCTCATGCTGGCCTCGCCACCGTGGTTTGATAAACCAACCGGTGGGTGCAATTGCTACGGTGTCGGAGAGATGCGCGATGAAGGACTGGTCATCCGTCGTGGCGGTCGGCATTGCGCTGCCAAGAGTCGAGCAGGGCACATCCTACGGCAAGCCTGCGCTGCGCTTCCGCGAACGCACGCTCGCGGCGACTACCGCCCCTGATCCCGGCAGCTTCGTGCTCCATGTTGCGGTAGAGGAAAAGGACTGGCTGCTGGAGCGTGACCCGGCGACGTTCTGGCAGACCGATCAGCATCGCGACTGGCCCGCGATCCTAGTTCGCTAAGGCAGCGATGCCGATCTCGTTGCAACGCTGCTGGCGCGCGCATGGTGGGACCGTGCGACAAAGGCGCAGCGCGACGTGTTCGGCGTGCGTCCCTCATCGCCTAGCCGGCGTTGCGCCTCAAGCCGCGCGCGCCTGTTTCCATGCCTGCGCGATCTCGTCCAGCTCGTCCGCGACGTGGCGGAACGGTGCGCCCGAGTGGCCGATACTCGCCTCCACCACGCGCCGGCGCGCGCCGGCGTAAAGGCGTGCGAGCACGGTTGACACCTCGCCCCCGCGCTCGAAATCGAGATTGGCTTCCAGCGCGAACAGGATCGCGGTCGCCCGCGTCACGCGCTCGCTCTTGACCGCGTAGCGCCCGTTCTCCGCCGCCCACGCGGAAGTGCGCAGCGCCGCGATCAGCTCCTCGTAGAGCAACTGAACCAGCGCCGGACCGTCCGCTACCGCGGTGCGACCGGCGAGGTCGATCTCGCGGTAGGTGCGCGCCGGATCGCGCAGCAGGGCGGATGCATAGGCCATGTCAGTCGAGCCCCGCTATCAGTTCGACTTCGACCATTGGTCGATCTGCTGCTGCATGAACGACTGCGTCGACTTGTACGCCGATACCTTGGAATTCATGCTGGAGAATTGCTGCGTCAACCGCGCGGTCATCGACGCGGCCTGGTCGGTCAATTTGTCCTGCTTCTCGGTCGTGTCGCTGCGCGTCTTCAGGTAATTGCTGTTCGACGCGCCCAGTCCGTAGATCGAGCTGGTGGCGTTCAATTGCAGCGACTGCATCGCCGAATAGATGCCGTCGGACGTGCCGTAGGAGAACATCGCCTCCACCGCGTCGGCGTTGGTCGTCATCGCCGCGGTCAGCGCGTTGCTGTCGACCTCAAGCATGCCCTGCCGCGTGGTGCGGATGCCGATCGCGGCCAGTGTGTTGGGCACGCCCGCACCGGCGTTGCCGTTCAGCACCTTGCTCGTCAGCCCTTGCAGCGCGCGCAACAGGTTCTTCGCCGCCGGATCGGCGCGCAGCACGCCGGTGATCGGATCGGTCTGTTCCTTGATGGTCGCGACGATCCCGTTGTAGGTGTCGACGAAGTCGTTGACCGCATTGGTGATCGCGGTCGTCGGCCGGCTCGACGTCAGCGTCGTGGTGCCAGCCGCGGTCAGGTTGAGCTTCGCGCCCGCGATCAGGTCGCTGACCTCGTTCGACGCGCGCTCGACCTCGACGCCGTCCATCGTCAGCTGCGCGTTCTGCGACTGGCTCGACACCGCCATGGCCGAAGCGCTGGACAGCGGATTGACCGCGAACGGTGCCAAGCTGGCCGAGTCGGCGGACAGCGAGAACGCCTGCGCCGCCCCGGTGACACCTTTCAGCGACAGATACGCCCCGCCATCGGCGTCGGTCACGATCGAGGCGGTCACGCCCGTCTTCTTCGCGTTGATCGCGGCGGCAATGCCAGACAGTGTGTTGTTCGTCTCGTCGATCTTGATTGCGATCGTATCGTCCAGCTTGTCCCCATCGGCGTCGCTGCCCTTCAGCACCAGCTTGCCGTCGATGTCGGTTTCGATCGTCCCGATCTTGAGCGTCAGCGTGCCTTCACCGAACGTCGTCGTCTTGGGTGTCGGCTCTTTCGCGCTCACCGCGGTCTGCGCGGTGGCGAGCTGCGTCACCTTGATAGTGCTGTTCAGCCCCGACAGTTTCGCGCCCGTCAGCGCGGTGGCCGACAGCACGCCCGCGTTCGACACCACCGGCTGCGACGCGAGCGTGCCGCCCTTGACGAGGTTCTCCAGCGCCTTGGTGAAATCGGTGATGTTGCTTTTCAGCGTCGCGACCGCGGAGATCTGCGACGAGATCGTGTCGAGCTTGGTCGACAGCGCGCTCTTCTTTGCCGCGAATTGCGCATCGACCAGCGAGGTGACGAGACTGGAGGTGTCGACCCCCGAACCGGTGCCGAGCGAAGTCAGCAGCGAATTGGTCGCCGAGGTGGTGACGCTGGCCGTCGACTTGGTCGGCGTGGGCGTCGGCGTTGTGCCGCTGGTGGCGCTGGTCGTGGTCATGGCTGTGTTCCGTTAAACGACCGCGCGGGCCGAACCTTTACGCCTGCTGCCAATTCTTCACCCTTGCTGGATGCCGTTTTCGTCGAAGCGCGCGCCCGGCGGCACGTCCACCGGCGGCTGCGTGCCGCCCGCCGCCGCGTTGACGCCGAACACGAACGCCAGCACCGTCGCGATCGCGAGGTAGAGGTCGTCGCGCACCTCCTGCCCCTCGCGGCTGGTGTAATAGACCGCGCGGGCGAGGGCGGGGTATTCGAGCACCTGCAAGCCCCGTTCGCCCGCCAGCTCGCGGATCGCCAGCGCGGTCGCGCCGCGCCCCTTAGCGACCACCACCGGCACCTGGTCGCGCCCGCGATCGTAGCGCAGCGCAACCGCGAAATGCGTCGGGTTGGTCAACACGACATGCGCCTCGCCCACCGCCTTGCGCACCCCGCCCGACAGCATCGCACGCGCCTGCGCGCGCTGATGCCCCTTCATCTCGGCGTTACCCTCGCTCTCCTTGTGCTCGTCCTTGACCTCCTGCTTGGTCATGCGGAGTTTGCCGAGCAGCTGGACGATCTGCAGCGGCACGTCGAGCATCGCGATTCCGACCAGCCCCATCGCCATTACTAGCAGCACGCCGGTCAGCGTCGAGCCGAGCGACGAAATCGCCTGGTTGATGTTGGAATAAGCCAAGCCGAAGCTAGATTGCGCCACGCCCCACAGCATGTACGCGCCGATGGCACCCAGCAGGACGACCTTGAGCAGCGACTTGCCCAGTTCGGTCCAGCCGTTCATCCCGAATATGCGCTTGAGCCCCGACGCCGGGTTGAGGCGACCGCCCTTGGGCGCCAGCACCGAGGCGTTGAACGACAGGCTGCCGAGCGCCGCCTGGCTGACCACCGCCGCCGCCATCGTGATCGCGAACAACGTGCCGAGCGCGGGGGCGAGCTTCCATCCCGCCTGCACCAGCGGCCGCCACGGCTGGAAATCCTCCACGTCGGCTTGGGTAAAGGTGAAGCTCGCAGCCATCACCGCCTTGCACGCCGCGATCAGTTGCGGTCCGAAGAAGATCATCCACGCGACGCCCGCGAGCACGACGAGCGCGGTGGCGAGGTCCTTCGACTTGAGGACGTCACCCTTCTCGCGCGCGTCCTTGCGGCGCTTGGCGGTTGGGGCTTCTGTCTTGTCGCCACCCTCCGACATCAGGCGAGCACCAGGCTCTGCGCGGCGGCGAGCGCTTCACGCACGATGACCTGCAGGTAATCGCCCATCGCGGGGAAAGCGATCGCGATCGAGACGACACCGACCGCGAGGCTCGCAGGCAGGCCGATCGCGAACAGGTTGAGCGCGGGTGCCGAACGCGACAGCATCCCCATGACGAGGTTGAGGCACAACAGCAGAAACCCGACCGGCAGCGCCAGCAGCAACCCGGCAAGGAACGCATAGCCGCCGAAAAAGGCGATGTCGCGGAACTGCCCCGCACCCAGCCACGCAGCACCCGGCGGCAGCGCGCGGTAACTGCGCACGATCATGTCGACCAACACCAGATGCCCGTCGAGCGACAGGAACAGCAGCGTCAGCATGATCGACAGGAACTGGCCGATCGCGGGGCTGGAGCGGCCTGAATTGGGGTCGATCATGTTGGCGAACCCGATCCCCATCGCGCCGCCGATGATCTCGCCCGCGACCAGTGGCGCGGCGAACGCGATCTGGAGCACGAAGCCGAGCGCCAGCCCGACCAGCGCCTCCGCCACTACCGCCATGATGGTGGTGAGCGTGAAGATCTCGGCCGGTGCCTGGATCGTGTTGGTGCCGAGCACCAGCACCGCGATCGCGCTTGACAGCGCGACGCGCACCGGCAGCGGGACGGACACGTTGCCGAACACGGGTGCCGCGATCAGCGCCGCGCCGACGCGGATCATCACGAACAGCAGCGTCCATAGCTGGGGCTCGATGACGAGGCCGAAGCCGAACATCACCGTGAAGGGTGCGAGAGGCTGCGGGTCGCAGCCCACGCAACCAAGCGCGGCCGGCAGGCGCGAAGCGCTTGTCCGACGACGCGGCTTTGCCGCGGCGTGGCTACAGCGATGCGATCAAGCCCGCCGCGGCAAAGCCGCGCCGTCGGACGGGGCATCCGCCCCGCCGGCCGGGCTTGTGCCGGACGCGCGGACGTGGCCGCGCTGGCACTGCGCCTCACCGAACCAAGTCCGGAATACGCGCGAAGATCTCGACCGTGAAATCGCTCAACAATCCCAGGATCATCGCGCCGAAGATCATGATCGACACCGCCACCACGATCAGCTTGGGCACGAACGACAGCGTCTGTTCCTGGATCGAGGTCGCCGCCTGCACCATGCCTAAAATCAGCCCCGACAGCAGCGCCGGGATCAGGATCGGCGCGGCGGCGAGCGCCAGCACCCACATCGTCTGGTTGGCGATCGTCAGGAAATAATCGGCGTCGGCGAGGGGCTGCATCGGTCGGGTTCCGCGAGGATAGGTCGGTCGGGATAGAGCGCGCGCGTCAGGTCGCGAACGAATTGGCGAGGCTGCCCATGGTCAGCGCCCAGCCGTCGACAAGCACGAACAACAGCAGCTTGAACGGCAGCGAGATGATCGTCGGCGACAGCATCATCATGCCGAGCGCCATCAACACGGTGGCGACCACCAGGTCGATTACGATGAAGGGCAGGAACACGAGGAACCCGATCTGGAACGCGGTCTTGAGTTCGCTGGTCACGAACGCGGGCAGCAGCACCGAGTAGGGAATGTCGCGTGGGGACGCGTACGGCCCCGACTTCGCCATCTCGGCGAACATCGTCACGTCCTTGACCCGCGTCTGCTTGGACATGAAATCGTGCAACGGCGCGCCCGCGGTGGAGATCAGCTGCGTGCCGTTCAACCGGCCGGCGGCATAAGGCTGGATAGCGGTGGTGTTGATCTGGTTCACCACCGGCGCCATCACGAAGAAGCTGAGGAACAGCGACAATCCGATCAGCACCTGGTTGGGCGGGGTCTGCTGCAATCCCATGGCCTGCCTGAGGATCGACAGCACGATGATGATCCGCGTGAAGCTGGTCATCATCAGCACGATGCCGGGCAGCACCGTGAGCAGTCCCATGATGATGAGCACCTGGAGCGACAAGGACAGCGACCCGCCACCCGGCGTCGCACTCGCATCGCCGCGCGAGAGCTGGCCGAGCGCACGATCGATCGCGTCGCCGACACCCGGCGTCGGCGCGGCGGGTGCGCCGGCCGGGGGTGTCACTTGCGCGAAGGCAGGCACCGCGATGCACAGCATGATGACGATCGCCGCGAGCGCGAGCACCACACGCACCCAGCCGTGCGCCGTCTGCGGGCGGGGCGACACGGGCGCGATCAGCGCGGGGCCGCGCCCGGTGCGGGTAACGGTGATGCTCACGCGCGCGTGCCCTTGGTGAGGCTGGCGAGCGCGTCGCGGAACGACGGCGTCGGGGCGGGTACGAAGTCGTCGGCCGCCGACACTGCGCCGCCCTTGTCGACCAGCGTCACGCCGGTGCGCGAAACCGAGACGAGCAGGCGACGCCCCTCGAACTCGACCACCGCCAGCTTGACGCCGGGCGAGATCATCATCGTCTCGCGAACCGCGATGGTCCGCGTCGCGGCCGCGCCGGGCATCCGCGTCTCCAGCTTGCGCCACAGGTACAGCGAACCGATCATCAAGCCGCACACCAGCGGCAAGAGCACGATCAGCTTTAGCACGTAGGTCCACATCATCGCGCGTGCGCCTCAGCCGCGCTTCTCGGGCGAGACGAGCTCGAGCAGCTTGACGCCGAACCGCTCGCCCACCGTCACGACCTCGCCGCGGCCGATCAGCGTGCCGTTGACGAACACGTCGAGCAATTCGCCCGCCTGGCGGTCAAGCTCGATCACGCTGCCCTCACCCAGTGCCAGCAATTCGCGCAGCGCCAGCGTCGTCGATCCGATCTCGACCGTCAGCTTGACGTCGACGTCCTGCAACAGCCGCAAATTGGCGGCGACCGCGGCGTCAACCGCGAAATCGGCGGTCATGTCGTTCATGCGATAGGTCCTTTGAGCGTGGAAATACGGATCGCGGCGCGACCGTTCGAAGTGCCGACGGTGCCGGTGCCGACGCAGGTGTCGCCGATCACGATCGGCACGTCGTTGTTGAAGGCGATCGGGATCACGTCGCCGGGTTTCAGGTCCATCAACCGGCGTAAAGGGAGCACCGGCTCGGCCAGCACCGAGCGGACGGGCATGCGCACCGTCATAGCGGCGCGCGTCAGCGCCATCTGCCACCCGGCATCGACCTCGGCCGGCTTGGCGACGACCTTGCCGGTCAGCACCTGCGTGAAGGGTTTGAGCGCCGCGACCGGATAGAGCAGGTCGACGAACACCGGCTTGGCAGTCTCGCTCGCCACGCCGAAGCGCGTGACGACCATGACCTCGTCGGCCTCGATGCCCGACACGTGCGCCGCGTTCGTCTCGCAGATGCCGACCGAGAAGGCGGCGCGCGCCACCGGCTCCCACGTCAACTCCAACTGGTCGGCGATCCCGGCGCCCAGCCGCGTCACCAGCGCCTCGGCGGCGGGGGACAGGTCGGTCGCGGTTGCCGGACCGGTGCCGGTGCCGCCGAAGAAGATGTCGAGCAGTCCGACGACGAACGCGCCGTCGACCGCGCACAGCATCGCGCGCCCGTCCATGCCCATCGGCAGCCACGCGGTCAGCGCGTCGCCGCGCTCGGCGCGATAATCGGAGAAGCGCACCACCTCGAGCGGCTCGGCCCAGCAGCGCGTTTCGGCCCGCATATAGCCCTCGAACACCGGCCGCAGGTTGCGCGCCAGCCTGGCCGACAGATGCTGCAGCGTGTGCAGGTCGCCGAAGGGGTGCAGCTTGCTCTGGCCCAGCAGCCCCGCGTCCGCGCCTACAGCCCCGCGCGTGCGCTCGCGCCGCTCGGACGCGGGGCGAGCGGGTGCGGGTTTGCGCGCCGGCGTCGATTCGGGGGTTGCGGGCCTGTTAACCATGCCCGTTCACTGAACAACGAAATTGGTAAAGTAGACGTTACTGACCCCGCCGAATCCTTCCTTTTGTTCGAGCACGCCGTTGATCGCGGCGGTCAGCTTGCGCGCCAGCTGCTGCTTGCCTTGGCTGGTGAACACCTGCTCCTCCGTGGTGTCGCCCAGCGTCATCAGAATCGCCGATCGGATCGCGATGTCGTTGGTTTTCAGATGCTCGATCACCTTGTCGTCGTACGGCGTCGAGATCGCGACCCCGACCTGGACGAAATGCGTCGAGTCCTGGAGGTTGGAGGTGAACTCCTTTTCCATCGGGTAGTAATTGGACGCGAATTTGTCGCCCGCCATGCTCTCGGGCGTGGGCAGCCCGCCGTGGCTGCTGCTCGCGGCTTCCTCGCCGCCGCCGTGACCGCCTTCACCGCCGCCTTCGCCTGCGCGCTTCTGCTCGGACTTGGGCACGAGGTGCGGCTTGTTCGGGTCATCCTTGGCCGCGCCGTGCGCGCCGCCGACTAGGCCGCTGCTGGCCGCATACAGCCCCGCACCGACGCCGCCGCCGACCAGCACGCCCAAGCCCAGCACTAAGCCGAGAATCTTGACCAGCTTGCCCTTCTTTTTCGCAGCGGGCGCGGCATCTTCCTTGTCACTCATGGTTCGATTTCCCTGTTAGGCAATACGTCGTTCGGTTGAGCCCGCGTCGTCGTGCGCGGCCGTGTCGCGGCGCGTCGATGACGGCGGGGATGGATGGTGGCGCGACGCGTCGCCGCCGGATTGCCCGCCGCCGCCCGCCTGACCGCCGGTCAGATGCAGCTTCACCCCGCGCGCATCGGCCAGCTCGGCCAGCCGCGGCTGCGCATCGGCGAGCAGCTGGCGCGTCTGCGCCTGCTCGGCGGTGATCTGCACCTGCACTTGGTCGCCGTCGCGGCGCAGCGACACATCGATCGTGCCCAGCATGTCGGGCGACAACCGCAGGCGGGTGTCATTCTCCGCCGCCATGTCGCGCAGGCTCACGATCCGTTCGATCATCGCCGCGGGCCAATGCTCATGCCGCATGTCGAGCGTGCCCTGCGCCGCGCCGGTCGCAGCAACGCCGGGAAGCGCGGGCGCAACGGGCGTAAGTGCCGTGGCAGGATCAGTGGCCCCGCGCGAGTCCCGTTCGCCGAGCGCGTGATGGATCGCGTCGGCGAACACCAGCGCGGCCGGCGCAGCCGCGCCGCGCGCGCGCGGTTCGACCTGCGTGCCGGTCGCAAGAACGCCGGCGGGCAGAAAGCCCGACCTTGGCCTCAGGTCGATATTCACGATCGAAGCAGCGGCGGACACCCGCTCACCCACGACCATCGGCGCCTCGATCGCGGCCGGTGCAACCGGGCTAAGAGTCGGCTGCCCAATTTTCGAGACGATTACATCGCCTGCGAGCCGCACCGGCGTTCCGATAGCGGTTACCTGCGCTGGAGCCAACGGCGCCTCGCCGGTGGCCGTTTCGGCAACGGGTGTCGCGACTGCCGTCCCGCTGACCCCGGAAAACGGCACCGCGACCGGTGCCGTGGCTGGGACGTTCGGCAGGTCGATGCCGACCCGTGGTTGCACGCCACTCATCTGCACGAATCTGTGCTCGACGATCAGTGTCTGCGACGTGAGCGCCGCCCCGACTGCGTCACCCGGTGCAGACGCGCTACCAACTTGAGGCATGCTGCCGCCATCCGATCGAGACCACCTGCCTGATGATGTCGCGATTGCATCTGCCCCGGCAATCGAGGCAACGACCGGAGCGCCAAGCCTCTCGCGCGGGATAGCCTGCCCACCGATCTGGCCTGCCACTTCCGCGTCACCCAACGACGCACCCGGAGCCGCGATGCTCGTGCGGGTAACGTTTCGCTCAGGAACGGCGGCGTTGTTCGACCCGTCACCCACGGACGAAACAGGCGCAGGCTGCGTGATAAACGCTATTGCCGAGGGCAGCGGCGGGTTTGCTTCGTCTAATGGTGGTACAGGTGAACTGGGAGCGTCAGGCATCAACGACGCCTTGCTTTCGTTCGCGTGCGGCAGTGTCGTCATCGCACCGGCCCCAACTGCCGATCGTTCGCTATGTCCGACAAGCGGCTCACTTGCGTACGGCTGATCGTCAATGCGCCTCGCGCTCCGCTCCGCCACGGCGGCGTTCTTCGCTACATCGCTCCCAATCGGCGTTAGCTCCTGCTGCATGGTGAACGCGATGGCCGGGGACAGCGAGGTACGCGCTGCTTTCAATGCAAATACAGGCTGGATCCGAGCGTCAGACTCCAACGATGCCTCGCCTTTGTTTGCCAGAGGCGGTGTCAATATCGCATCTGACCCGTAGGCTGTTGTCCCGATATGCGTGGCAAGCGACTCACCCGAGAATGACCGATCGCCGATGCGGTCCGCGCTCTGCTCAGGCACGGCGGCGTTGTTCGATACGTCATCCACAGCCGGTGCTGGCGCCCGGTGTATGGAGTGCGCCGTCCAAGAGGGTAGGTCGGCGTCAATCCCACCCCGTACAGATGCGAACTGCGTGCGACCGCCCGGTGCCATCGACGCAATGCCGTTGCTTCCCGGCAGGGGAAGCACAGACGGAGCTACGAGCGGCTCAACAGGCGACGGCTGCATCGCGCCGACACGTGTCGTCCCCGCTGCTGGCGTAATCGACCCGGACGCCTGCGCACCACTGCCATCCGCACCCGGAACCGGCGTCTCGACCGGTGCGATCATCGCCGCTGCTGGTGCTGCTGCCACGCCGAGCCACGCTAGCGCGTCCTCGCTTCCCTTCGCCGCGCCGTCCTCGACCGGCAGCGTCTTGCCGGGCGCGGCGTCCACTTGCCGCTTCCCCGGCATCAGGTCGGCCGTGACGGGCGCGAGCAGGTCGAGGAACGAGGCGAGCGACGGCGTCGCCGCGCCCGTGCTCACAGGCGGCGGCATCGCGGCGGCGGACGATAACAGGCTGGCAATCGCGGTCATGGGAAGCGGGAACTCACCGGCAGAATGGTACCGGTAAGCCGGTCAGCAAGGATCGTGCCGGTTCTTTCGCGGGGTGTCCGGCAGGTCCTGCAGGCTGCGCAGCTCGGCCTCGACCAGCGCCTGCTGCCCGCGCTGGATCAGCTTCTCGATCGCGCTCTGGTCACGCTTGGCGGATTGCGTCGCCGTTGCGGTGCGTTGCGCCTCATATTCCGCGGTGCGCACGCGGTTGGCCGCTGCCTCGGAGGATCGCTGCAACCGCTCGCGATAGTGCGCAGCGGCGGCGAGCGACATCGCGCCCAGGTCCATCTCGGTCGGCGCGACCGCCGCCGCCAATTGCGCGATGCGTCCCGCCAGCGCCTGCTCGCTCGCCACCTGATCGCGCGCGCGCGCCTCCTCGGCCTGCGCCAGCCCCAGTTGCAGCGTGCGGACGCGGTGGACGCGCGCGAGGCGCCCCGGATCAAGCGGCATGGTCGAGCGGCATCAGGCGTCGCCGAACACGCCGGTGAGCTCGATCACCGCGTCGTCGAGGCTGACCGACTGGTCGGTATCCTGCCGTACGAACTCCATCACCGCGGGATGATAGGCGATCGCGGCGTCGATCGCGGGGTCGCTGCCCGACCGGTACGCGCCCATCAGCACGAGGTCGCGGTTCTGCTCGTACGTCGCCAGATGCCGCCGGAGCGCGCGCGCCGCGGCCAGGTGTGGTCGCTCGGCGATGTCGGTCATCACGCGGCTGACCGACTTGGAGACGTCGATCGCCGGGTACACGCCCGCTTCCGCCAACGCGCGCGTCAGCACGATATGCCCGTCGAGGATCGATCGCGCCGAGTCGACTACGGGATCGTTGCCGTCGTCGCCGTCCGCCAGCACGGTGTAGATTGCGGTGATCGCGCCGCCGGTATGCACGTCCGACCCCGCGCGCTCGATCAAATTCGGCAGCATCGCGATCGCGGAGGGCGGATAGCCGCGCGCCGACGCCGGCTCGCCCAGCGCCAGCCCGATCTCGCGCCCAGCATGCGCGACGCGGGTGAGTGAATCGATGATCAGCAGCACGTTCTTGCCCTCAGCCCGGAACGCCTCAGCAATCGCGGTCGCGCGCAGCGCGCCGCGGATGCGCAGCACCGGCGAGTGGTTGGCCGGCACCGCGACCACGACCGATCGCGCGCGTGCCTCGCCCGCGACTTTGGTTTCCAGGAAGTCGGCGACCTCGCGGCTGCGCTCGCCGATCAGTCCGATGACGATAACGTCGGCTTGCGCTGCACGCACCATCATGCCGAGCAGCACCGACTTGCCGACGCCCGATCCCGCCATGATGCCGACGCGCTGCCCCTGGCCGATCGTCAGCAAACCGTTGATCGCGCGCACGCCGACGTCGAGCGGCGTGAGCACGCGTCCGCGGTCGAGCGGCGATTGCAGCTTGCCCGCCAGCGGCCAATGTCCGGCGCCGCGGATCGGTCCCAGTCCGTCGATCGGCTTGCCCGCACCGTCGACCACGCGGCCGAGCATCGCGGCGCCCACCTCCGCCTCGCCCGCCGCACCGAGCGGACGCACCGGTGCCTGCGGCAGCAGCGGCGCGGGGCCGCCCAGGTTCATCATCAGCGTACGGCCACCGCGAAACCCGATCACCTCCGCCTCGACATGGTCGCCGACGCGACACACGGTGCCGACCGGCAGCGACAAGCCGACTGCTTCCATCAGCAGACCGTCGTAGGACGACAACCGCCCCGATACGCGCGCGCGCGGCGCGAAATTGGCATTGGCGATCGTGTCGAGATAATCGCCCGAGAAACGGTTGAGCATGGGGGTGTCGGCCAGTTCGGATCAGGCGGGAAGCGCGACGCGGTCGATCGCGGCGGTCAGCTGGTCAAGCCACATCTCCGGCCCATCCTCGACGATCGTCGAGGCGGCCTCCATCACGAAGCTGCCGCGCGCCACATTCTCATCGCCGACCGCGAACACCGTTGCGGGCAGATGCCCGTCGAGCAGCGCTACATCCGCGGGGTGGACGCGCAGCATCGCTGACTCGCTCGCGTCAGCCAGCAGGTCGGTCGCCGCTTCGACCCGCCGCGCCAGCAGGTCGGCGGACACACCCGCCTCGCCGATCACGCGCGACACCAATGTCATCACGGTCGCGCGCAACCGCCCGGCAAGCAGGTCGCGGTCGAACCCGCTCGCCTGACCCAGCGCGGCGGCGAGTCCGGTCAGCATCGCCCCGTCCCGCGCCGCGGTTGCCGCCATCTCGGCGCGCGCCGCGGCGACACCTTCGGCGTAGCCCGCCTCGCGCGCGGTCTCGACCGGATCGATGAACGGCGTCGGCTCCGCGTCGGCGTCCATCGGGTTCCAGCCCGCGGTCGGGTCGACCTCGGGGGCCGCGGGGGAGAAATGCTTCGGTCCGCCGCCGAACGCTTCCTCGATCCGCGCGATCAGCTCCGCGGGCGTGAAGCCGCTCGGCCGGGTCGCGTGGCTGTCGGCGAGCGCCATCGCCGCGGCATCGCGACGCGACGGAAAGCCGACGACGAACCCGCCCGTGTCCGGCGCGCGCGTGGAGAAACTCGCCTCAGACATAATCGTCGTCGCCCGCACCCATCTGGATCGTGCCGTCTTTCGCCAGGTTGCGCGCGATCTGGATCATCGCCTTCTGCGCGTCGAGCACCTCGGACAGCTTCATCGGCCCGCGCGCTTCCATCTCGTCGCGGATGCCGTCGGCGGCGCGCGCCGACATGCAGCCGAGGAAGCGGTTCCGCGCGATCTCGTCGACGCCCTTCAGCGCGCGCGTCAGGATGTCGCCGTCGACGTTGCGGATCAGCGTGCCGAGGTTCTTGTCGTCCATCTCCAGCAGATTGTCGAAGACGAACATCGCTTCCTCGATTTGCTTGGCGACATCGCGGTCGAGCTTGAACAGCTTGGGCATGACGCGCTGCTCGGTCGCCTTGCGCGCGCCCTGCAGCAGCTTCGCCGCCTCGCGCGTGCCGCCCAATTGCAGCCCCTGGCTCGGCCCGCGTCCGGCACGCTTCGCCGATCGGTTGGCGATCATCTGGCGCAGCGTTTCCACCGCCTCGGGCGTGATCGGGCCGAGCTTGGCGATCCGGTGCAGGATGTCGGGCTGTGTCGCGTCGGGCAGCAGTTCGAGCACCTGGCTGCCGACCGCGGGATCGAGGTTGGCGATCAGCACCGCCGCAATCTGCGGATGTTCCTTTTCCAGCATCTGCGCGATTTCGGGCGCGTCGAGCCAGTCGAGCAGCTCGATCTCGCACGCGGCCTCCGCCGGTGTGATCCGCGCCAGCACGCTTTCCGCCTTCTCGGGCCCCAGCGCGCGGTTCATCACCGCGGCGACGTGCGGGCGCGGATCGAACGCGATGCCGTTGCGCTCGCGCGCGCGGCCGACGAAATCGTCGAGCACCAGCTCGACGTCCTCCTCGCTGACGTCCGCTACCGCGAACATCGCGCTGCCCAGCCGGCGGACCTCCTCGGGCTCCAGCTTCTGCAGGATCGCGGCGGCTTCCTCCTCGCCCACCAGCATCATCAGCACCGCGGCGCGCTCGACGCCGGTAAAGTGCCGCATCGGCAATTGCTCGCTCATGACTTGGCGTCCGCCATGATCATGTCACGCACCGCCAGCGCCGCGCGCGCCGGATTGTCGCGGGTGAAGCCGCGCACCGCGCCGATCTTCTCCTCGTAGCTGCGGCTCGCCGCGATCTGCTCCAGGCTGACCGGCGGCGCGACCGTGATCGCGGGATTGCCGTCGGCGTCGAGCGCGGGCGCCGCCACGCCGTCGCTGCCGACCGCCCCCGGTGCGGGAAGGGCAGGGGTCGCGTCCTCGCGCTTCTTCATCAGCACCTTGGCGATCGGACGCACGCCCAGCAGCAGGACGAGCAACGCGATGACGATCGCGGTCAGGTTGCGCGCCAGCACGGGCAGCCAGTTATTGTCGTACCAAGCGGGACCGTCCTTCGCCGCATCGTCGGCGCCGGCGAACTTGCGGCTGATCACCGTGACCTGATCCTGGCGGTTGCCGTCGAAGCCGACCGCGGACTTCACCAGGCTGTCGATCTGGCCGATCTCCATCGCGGTGCGGCGACCCTTGTCGGGGTCGCGCAGCAGCACCGCGACGCTCAATCGCTTGATGCTGCCGGGCGCCGCGCGCGTCACCGACACTTCCTTGCCCAGGTCATAGGCGCGCTGGAACGAGTCCGACTGCTTGTTCGCATCGGGCGCCGGGCCACCCGCGACCGCAGGCGTGCCGGGCACACCCGTCGCTGGCTGCGGCGTCGACAGTTGCGACGCGGGCGGGGGCGTGTTGCTGAGCGCGCCGGGGATGCCGCCGGGTGCCTGCGCGTTCGCCTGATTGCCGGTCCAGTTGCCGGTTTCCGCGCGCAGAATGCCGTTCTTGTCGTAGCTCTCGCGCGTCGCGCTGGTCTCGTCCATGTTGACGTCGGCCTGCACCTCGGCGGTGAAATTGCCTGCGCCGACCAGCGGGGTCAGCAACGCGTTCAACTGCTGGCGCACCTTGTCCTCGACCTGCCGCTGCACGCGCAGTCGCGCGTCGCCGCTGTCGTTGCCGCCGTCGCCCGACTTGCTCAGCAATGCACCGAGCTGGTCGACCACGGTGACGCTGTCGGGCTTCATCCCCGGCACCGACGAGGCGACGAGGTTGATGATCGAGGCGACCTGCGCGTCCGACAAGGATCGCCCGGCCTGCAACTTGACGACCACCGAGGCCGAGGGTGCGGCATTGTCGCGCACGAACACGGTCGATTCGGGCACCGCCAGATGGACGCGTGCCTCGGCAACCGCGTCGATCTCCTGGATCGAGCGGGCGATCTCGGTCTCGCGCGCCTGGCGCAACCGCTCGCCCTCGACCGCGCGGCTGACACCCATCGGCAATTGATCGAGGATCGCGTAACCGCCCGGCGCAGCCTTGGGCAGGCCTTGCCCCGCGAGCAGCAGGCGCGCCTTGGAATAATCCTCCTCGTTGACGGTCAGCGTGCCGGCACCATCGTCGATGTGGCTGGGAATATTCGCCGCGGTCAGCGCGCTCGTCACCGCCGCCTTGTCGGCATCGGGCAGCCCCGCGAACAGCGTTTTCTGCGGCGGCGTCGACAATGCCGACCAGGCGAGCCCGGCCGCGCCGATCAGCCCGACCATCAGCGCCATCGGACCCGCACGGCGGACCGCCGGCTGCGCGAGCGCGCCCTGGATCTGGCGCAGCGGGTTGGCGAACTTCTCGGGCATGAGATTATTGGCGGGAGCGAGTGCGTTGCTCATGTCAGACCGGCATGCTCATGATGTCCTTGTACGCGGACAGGATCTTGTTGCGGACCTGCATCGTCGCCTCGAAGCCGACTGATGCCTCTTGCCGGGCGAGCATCACCTTGGCGATGTCGATCGTCTCGCCGCGCTCGTACTGCTCCGACAAAGCGGAGGCGCGCTGCTGGCCGTCGTTCACCTTGGCGAGTGCGTTCTGCATCGTGTCGGCGAAGCTGGTCGGTGCCGCGGCGGCTTCAGGTGCCGCCGCCCCCGCGGCGGTGTTGGCGCGCTGCAACGCGCTGTTGCGCTCCAGGATCTGCGCCCTGAGCGCCATCACGCGGTCGACCCCGCCGACGCTGCCGATCGCGCTCATGCGCCGACTGCCCGGAGCGTGTTGGCCGACGCGAGATCGTCACCCTGCTCGCGCGCCTTGGCGAGGCGATAGCGCAGCGTCCGCTCCGAAATGCCGAGGCGCTTCGCCGTCTCGATCCGGCTGCCGCCGCACGCCGCCAGCGTTTCGCGGATCTTGGCGAATTCGCTGAGCTGCACGACCTGACCGAGCGTCGCGGGCTCGTCGGCCTGCTCGACCGGCGCGAGCACGACCGGCGCGGCGGCCGGGCGATCGAACAGGATGTGGTGCGCCTCGATCACGTCGGCGTTGCCCGCGAACAACAACGCGCGCTGGATCACATTCTCCAGCTCGCGCACGTTGCCCGGCCAGTCGTGCGCCATCAGTGCCGCGATCGCCTCGTCCGACGGCCACGGCACGGTGGCGCGGCTCCCCGCATGGCGCAGGATCATGGTCGCGGCGAGCGCGGGGATGTCCTGCGCGCGCTCGGCCAGCGCCTTGGTGGTCAGCGGAAACACCGACAGGCGGTAGTAAAGATCGGCGCGGAAGCGCCCGGCGGCGACCTCGGCCTGCAGGTCGCGGTTGGCGCACGCGACGACGCGCACGTCGACCGGCACCGGCTGCGTCGCGCCGATCGGCACCACCTCGCGCTCCTGCAGCACGCGCAGCAGCTTGGCCTGCAATCCCACCGGCATCTCGGCGATCTCGTCGAGCAGGATCGTGCCGCCGTGCGCCGCGCGGAAGAAGCCGTCGCCCGCCGCCGTCGCACCGGTGAAGCTGCCCTTCACGTGCCCGAACAGCATTGCCTCCAGCATCGTCTCCGGCAGCGCGGCGCAGTTGAGCGCCACGAACGGCCCATCACGGCGCGCTGAGTTCGCGTGGATGGTACGCGCCAGCACTTCCTTGCCGGTACCGGTCGGCCCGTTGATCAGTACCGTGATGTCGGCCTCCGCGACGCGCTCGGCGAGCGCCAGCAGCGCGAGGCTCTCGGGGTCGGCCGCGGTCGGCAGTTCAGGGCCGCCAATCAGCGCGCGGGCGAAGGCGTTGCCGACCGCGGCGTCGTCGTGCGCGTAGCTGATCCGCGCCGGCTGCCCGTCACGGAACGGCACGACCGTCGGCGCCTCGCCCGCGTCCGGCCGTGCGACGATCAGCGTGCGCGCCGGCACCGCCATCGCCTCGCCCTCGGCGACCAGATGCCCCGCACCCGGCTGCGCTCGCCCGCCCGGCAACTCCACCGCGAACCCCTGCGCGCGCAAGGACGACACGAGCGTCAGATGCTCGTTCATCACTCTCGCCGACGGCACGATCGAACGCATGAAATCGATTCCCTTGTTGGTGACCCCCTTTTGCCGCCCAATTGGTTAACGCCGGGTATCGTTGCCGCCGTTGCCGGCAGATTATTTCCGGGCGCGTTCGCTCGCGCGCGCGTGGTGTTCCCTTACGCGTAGGCGAGAGCGCGCGAGGCGGCGGCCGCTGTAAGCCGGTCTGCGATTTTGCGCGAAAAGTCGCTTAAGCCTGCCGCCGGGCGGTCGTTTGATGCGGTGACGGCCCGACGAAACGTGAAGCGGGCCCGGCAATCTCGATTGAAGGGGACTTCACCGTGACCGTAATCAACACCAACATTTCATCGCTGCGCGCAGCCAATGCTTCGATCTCGGCCGGCAAGGCGCTGTCGACCTCGATGGAGCGCCTGTCGACCGGCAAGCGCATCAATTCGGCGAAGGACGACGCAGCCGGCTTCGCAATCTCGCAGTCGATGACCTCGCAAATTCGAGGCATGAACCAGGGCATACGCAACGCCAACGATGGCATCTCCATGATGCAGACCGCCGACGGCGCGCTCGACGAAGTGACCAACATGCTTCAGCGTATGCGGGAACTGACGGTTCAGTCCGGCAATGGCACCTACAGCACAACCGATCTTGCAAACATCGGCACGGAAATGACCCAACTCGCCGGTCAGATCGACAGCGTACTAAAAAACACGACTTTCAACGGCGTTGACCTTTTCCCGACGACAGCAGCATCGAAACTGATCCAGGCTGGTGCAGAAGGAACGAACGCGATTAGCGTGTCGCTGTCGGCACCGACGATCACGGGGGTGGTGAGCGCAACAGGCACCTCCGTCATCGACGTGGCTACGCCACCTGCCGATGCAGCCGCCCAGACTGCCCGTATTAACGCCTTCGATACGGCCATTACTGCGGTGGCCACTTCACGTGCTACCTTTGGTGCGGTGCAGAACCGCCTTGAGTCTGCTGTCAACAACCTGACGACGAACGCGACCAACCTGTCAGACGCGCGCAGCCGGATCGAGGACGCGGACTTCTCGACCGAGACGACCGCGCTCGCCAAGGCGCAGATCCTCAGCCAGGCGTCGACCGCGATGCTCAGCCAGGCCAACCAGTCGGCGCAGGGCGTACTCAAGCTGCTCGGCTAAGCCCGATAACCTTCGGGTAGAACGAAGCCCCGGCGGCCACCCGACCGCCGGGGCTTTCGCTTATTCGCTGCTCGCGCGCGTTTTGCGCTGTCCTACACGCAACCGTCGATGCCAGGCACGGCGCGGCTCTTTCGCAGCATCCTATATATAGGTTCGCGGGCGCGCACGCGTAGGCGTGACCTTCGTGTGACCTTCCGCGCCGCTGACCCTGCACGCTGGCGGCGCAGGGCCATTCGGCACCTTATTCCCCGCCCTGCACGGTCAGGTCGTCGGTATCCATGTCGGTGCCGTCGTCATGCGCCGCCGTGTCGTCGTCATCCGCGGCCGGGCGACGCTCCGCCTCGTGGCCGAGCGGCACGCCGCTGGCATCCACGTCCCCGATCGGCAGTTCGGGCTCACGCTCGGTGTCTGGGCTGCGCTGGTCGGTCATCTGTCCATCTCCTTCGCCACCACGAACGCGCGGGCCGGGCAAAAGAAACCCCGCCGGCATGAAGGCGCGGGCGGGGTAAGGAACAGCGGTAGTCCGGGTTGAGTCATGGGTGACATCACTATCGTCACCCCGGACCTGATCCGGGGTCCCGCTTCTTGAAGGCGAGAGCCTGCCCGTTCAGCGGCGCAGCATCGCCTTCTTGAGCTTGGCGTGCGCCGCCGCCTTGATCTGGCAGACGCGCGCCGCGCCGACGCCCAGCACCTGGCCGATCTCGTCGAGGTTCAGCTCCTCGACGTGGTAGAGTTGGATCACCAGTTGCTCGCGCTCGGGCAGCGCGGCGATCGCGGCGACAAGGCAGTCGCGCTGCTCGGCGTCCGCCAGCTGCGTGAACGCGTCAGGCTCGTCGCTCGCGAACCACGGCTGATCGTCGGCGTAGACCTCATCGATCGACTCGTATTTGACCGCGTCGGCGCTGGCGTACTCGGCTCGCAGTTTCTCGATCGAGACGCCGATCCGCGTCGCCAGCTCGCGCTCGCTCGGCGCGCGGCCCAACTCGCTCGACAGCGCACTAGTCGCCCGCGCATATTCGCGCCGGCGCCGGATCGCGCCGCGCGTCATTGCGGCGTGGCGGCGCAGTTCGTCGATCATGCTGCCGCGCAGCCGCGTGGTCAGATATTGCTTGAACGTCACCTGCCCGCGATCCTCGAATGCTGACGCGGCCTCGACCAGCGCGACCAGCCCGACCTGGATCAGATCCTCGACCTCGACCGCGGTCGAGACCGAGCCATGGACGTGCCACGCGATCCGTCGGACGAGCGGCAGGTGCGCCTGCACCAGCGCCGCGTCGTCGCGCGCGCGTACGCGCGGACTATAAGTGAGGGGAGGGGCGGCAAGTGGCTGCGCATCGGCAAACGTGCTCCGCATCGGCTCGGCGCTCATGCCGCCAGCGCCTGCTGGTGGCCGACGTGCGCGGGCTGCGCGGCGCCGCCGATCACGGCGACGACCTCGACGGCCTTGTCCTCGGGTACTTCGAAGAAGCTCATGACTGGGGTATCCGGCAGAACGGTTCGAACGAGTTTGCGCACCGCGACGCGGATCGCGGGCTGGACGACGAGCGCGAAGGGCTTGGCCTCGGCGATCATCGGCTGCGCCGCGGCCTGGAGCGCATCGACGATGCGGCGGCCCAGATCGGGTTCGATGACGTGGCGGCGCGACGGGTCGGCGCGCATCGCCTGGCCGAGCAACTGCTCGAGCCCACCCTCGAGCGTCATGACGCGCAGCGGCTCGCGCACGCCCGCCAGCTTCTGGATGATGAGTCCGCCGAGCAGCGGCCGCGCCAGCTCGACGATCTCCTCGGCATTGGCGCTGTGCTGCGCGCAAGCCGAGATCGCGGCGGCGATGCGGCGGAATTCCTTGAGCGGGATGCCCTCGCCGAGCAGCGCGCGCAGCACCGCGGTCAGCGTGGTGAGCGGCAGCGGCTGCGGGCAGAGCGACGCGACCAGCTGCGGCGAGCGTTCCTTCAGCCCGTCGAGCAGCGCCTGCACCTCGTCCGCACCCAGCAGATCGGACGCATTGGCGCCGAGCGCGTGGTTGAGGTGCGTCGCGATCACCGTGCCCGCATCGACCACCAGGTAACCCTGTCCGGTCGCGGCATCGGCGTCGCCCGGCGCGATCCACGTCGCCTCCAGCCCGAACGTCGGATCCTTCGCCTTCTTGCCGTAGAGCTCACCGAAGCCCTGTCCGGTGTCGAGTGCCAGCATCTCGTCGGGCGAGACCTGATCCTCGCCGACGCACACCCCGCCCAGCATCAGTCGATAGGTGTAGGGCGCGAGGTTGATGTCGTCGCGAACGCGGACCTGCGGCACGACGAAGCCGAGTTCCTTCGACAATTGCCGGCGCACGCCCGTAATCCGCGCCATCAACGGCGCACCGCGGCGCTCGTCGACCAGCGGGACGAGGCCGTAACCGATGTCGAGGTTGACCATCATGCCCTCGGTCACCTCGTCCCAGCCGATCTTCGACAGATCGGGCGCTTCGGCGACCGCCACGGGCTCGGCGGGGGCAGGGCGCTTGGCGTTCTGGTTGAGCTTCCACGCGGCGAACCCGGCGATCGCGGCGATCGGCAGGATGACGAGGTGCGGCATGCCCGGCAGCACGCCCAGCAGCGTCAGGATCGCCGCCACCGGCGTCCAGGTGCGCGCCGATCCGAACTGGCTGCCGATCTGGCCGGCGAGATCCTTCTCCGACTTGACGCGGGTGACGATCGACGCGGCGGCGATCGACAGCAGCAGTGCGGGCACCTGCGCGACCAGCGCATCGCCGATCGCGAGCATGGTATAGGTCTGCGCCGCCTTGGCGATGCCGAGCCCGTGGCTGACCGGCCCCAGGATCAGGCCGCCGACAATGTTGGCGGCAAGGATCAAGAGGCCCGCAACTGCGTCGCCCTTCACGAACTTCGACGAACCGTCCATCGAGCCGTAGAATTCGGCCTCGGTCGCGACATCGATGCGGCGCTTCTTGGCCTCATCGGGCGTGATCAGGCCGGCGTTCAGGTCGGCGTCGATCGCCATCTGCTTGCCGGGCAAGGCGTCGAGCGTGAAGCGCGCCGACACTTCGGACACGCGGCCCGCGCCCTTGGTCACGACGATCAGGTTGATGATGACGATGATCGCGAACACGAACAGCCCGACGACATAGTCGCCGCCGATCACGAAGGTGCCGAACGCCTCGATCACGTGGCCCGCGGCCGACTCGCCCTCGTGCCCGTGGACCAGCACGACGCGGGTCGAGGCGACGTTCAGCCCGAGCCGGAACAGCGTCGCGAACAGGAGCACGGTCGGAAAGGCGGAAAAATCGAGCGGCTTCTCCGCGTTCAGCGCGACCATCAGTACGGCCAAGCTGATGGTGATGTTCATGATGAAGAACACGTCGAGCATCGCGGCCGGGATCGGCACGACCATCAGGACGACGAGCAGCAGGATCGCGGCGGGCAGTGCCGCCTGGCGTGCGTTGGCGAGCAGCTTCATCTCAGCGGCCTCCCATCGACGCGAGCATCAGATAGGCGAGGCGGGCATTGTCGGGGCTCGGCCGCAGCAACGACGCCTGGCTCGCCGCTTGACCCTTGACCTGGCCGAGCGTGGATCGCGCCCAGGACAGCGCATCGCTCGCGCTCTCACCCGCGCCGGTCACGACGGTCGCATCGTCGCCCATCCCAAGCGCCTGCGCGGCGAACTGCATCGTCGACAGATTGCCGGTCGCGGCGACGCCGCTGCCCGACGCGTCCGCGCCATCGCCCAGCTTGCTCGCGAAGCGCTGATACACCTCTGACAGCGACCGCGCGCTGCCGTCGCGCTCGAAGAAGACGTTACGGTTGGCGTGTGCGGCGGCGGGGAACAGGCTCGCAGCGTCGCGCCCCGGATTGCTCGCCATCGCCGACAGAAACTGTTTCGCGCCGCCAAGCCCGAGGAAATGCGCCATGTAGAGGTCGGTGCCCGTCGCGGTCCGCCCGGTCGCGCCCTCGATTGCGGCCTTGTTGTCGCTGGCGTGCTCGGCCGCCATCAGGCTCGCGACCTCGGGATCGTTGCGAAGACCTAGCACCGCCTCGCGATTGCCGCCCGCCACCACGTAGCGGCCGCCGACACGCTGGATGCTGTCCGCCGCCCAGCTCAGCCCGTGCTCGCCGCCGTGCTGCTTCATCACGCCCAGCCAGCTCTGCTCGATGAACTGGTACAATCCGCTCGCCGAGGAGGTGCCGGCGCGTGCGTTCGCGTTGAAGCCGCTCTCGAGCTTCGCCTGACCCATCAGGTAATCGAAATCGATGCCGGTACGCGCCGCCGCCCGCTGGATCGCGGAGGTGACGCGCTGGCTCGCCGAGGTGATTGCGGAAACGGTCATGCTGATCTGGTGAAGGCCCTGTTCTGAGCCGGTCGATCAGCAAGGGGCGTGCCAAGCGCGCCTCAGCGCGCCAGGCAATGCGTGTCAGGCGTAGGCGAGCTTGCCGCGGCCGTAGGCGCCGGCAGAGTCGCCGGACAGGACTTGCAGGCGGCGGCGAACATTTGCCGCCATCAGGTTGACGTAGATGCGGCAGGTGTCGTTCAGCCGGTCGGCCTCCTCGGCGAGCCCGCGCAGTTCGGGCGTCGCCGGGCCATCGCCCAGCGCCTGCAACGACTCGATCGCTTTCAGCTTTCCGCTTGTCGCGCGTTCCAGCCCGGCGACGTCGTTGGTCTTGAGCGCGGAGATTTCGGCGTGCAGCGCGTCGATCACGCGCACGAGGGCGTCACGACGCGTCATGCGACATCCATTCGTAGCGCGCGGCGATCAGCGCGTCGGCGACGCTGGCGGGCGACAGCGGATAGCGACCGCTCTCCACCGCGTCCTTGATCAGCGCAATGCGATCGACGTCGACCGGTGCCGAAGCGGCCATCGTCCGGGCGAGCGTCGGAGTCGGCACCGGTGCCTGCACGCGCGCGCTGGTTACCGCAGGCGCGGCCATCGCCACCCGCGTCACCGCGCCGATGCGCAGATCGTTTGCCTTGATCGTCGTCGGTTTGACCGATTCCACCATGTCCGCACCTGTTGGTCGTCGCTGACAAGCGAAGAAACGGCCGTTCGGCGGACAGGTTTAGGACTTTTTTCATTCGCTCCAGCCGGGCAGCGTCGCGCGGCCGGTGTCGACTGCCACCGCCTGCACCGGACGCGGCGTGCCGTCGACACGGACCATGAAGCGTGCGCCCGGCGCGGCATCACCGACCGCCACGCCCTCACGCGTGATCGAGAAGCCGTCGGAGCCTGCCTCGATCGTCACCGGATCGCCGCGGCGGATCACCGGCGGCATGGCCTTGGGCGTCATCGCCGCGCCCGCGCTCACCACCGCGGGCGTCGCTGCCGCGGCGCGCGGGGGTGCGAGTACGGGCACGAAGATGCGCCAATCGGGGCCTGCGCACGACACGACCACCGCATCGTGCGCCTCGCTGCGCCACGACAAGGCGACGGTCGAGCATTGCGCGAGCCGCAACCGAGGGTCGACCTGAGCACGCGCGCCGCCCTCGCTGCCGATCGGGCGCGCGGTGAAGGCGGCGACCGCGCGGTCGAGCGAAGCGGTGTTCTGAAACGCCGCGCCGGCGAGAAGCGAGAGAATGATCATCGTGTTCCTTCCTCGCCGACGAAGGCGAGCGTGATGAGGACGTGGCGCGCGCGTCGTGCGCCGTCCTCGGCGTTGGAAATCTGCGTGCGCTCGATCGGGACGCCGCGCGCGGCGAGCGCTGCGGCAACCGCGCGGGCGCGGTCGGTGGCGAGCAGCGCGGCGCTGCCGGTCGCGCGATCGGTATCGGCGGCACTGCCGTCGGTCGCGCCGGTGATGCGCAACGCGACCCGCGGATCGCGCAACTCGGCACGCGCCCAAGCGGCGAGCGCGTCGGGGCTGGCTGGCAGGGCCGCCGACCCCTGCGCGAAACCGCTCACCACCTCGGCGGCGACCGCGACCGGTGGCGGGGTCACACCCAGCCCGACCGCTACCGCGCGCGTGATCGCGCGCGGGTCGAGCTGCCGGTTCGCCTCCAGCAGCACGAAGAAGCCGACCAGCAGCAGCGCCAGATCGGCGAGCGTGATCAACCACAACGGCCGTGCGGGTGCGAAGGCGGGAAAGTCGTCTTCTCGCGTTGGAAGGTGAACCGTCATGCTGCACTCGCCCGGATCGGTGCGACGCTCATCAGCCGCGGCGCTTCGCGCGTCGCCAGCGCGATCAACGGCGCGACCAGCCGCTGCCGCTCGCTCGCCTCGACCCGCGCGGCCGCGCGCAACCGGGCCGCGATTGGCATCGCGATGAGATTGGCGACCAGCGCACCGTAGAGTGTCGCGAGCAGCGCCACCGCCATTGCGCCGCCGATCGCGGCGGGGTCGCTCATCCGCGTGAACATCACGACCAGCCCGACGAGCGTGCCGACCATGCCCATCGCGGGTGCTGCTTCCGCGGCGCCAGCCCAGCAATCCGCTGCCGCCAGGTGGCGCTCGATCCGGGCGCGTCGGCACGCGTCGAGCTCGGCGGCGATCACCTCGGGCGCGACGCCGTCGACCACGCCGGCAATGCCTGCCGCGACATCGGCGTCGGCGATCACGCTGCGGTCGAGCGCCATGGCGCCGTGCCGCCGCGCGATGCGATCCTGCGCGGTGATCTGTTCGAGCAGCGCCGTGGCCGAGAAACGCCGCCGGGCGAGCACGCGCAGCGCCGCCAGTGCACGCATCAGGTCCACCCAAGGCGTGCGTAGCGCGGTCGCCAGCATCGTGCCGCCGACGACGATGGCGAGCGCAACGGGATCGAGAAAGGTACCGGGAGTCATCGCGCTCGCATCCGCAAGCGCCGTGCCAATCCTGTGCGACCACACGTTGTGGTCACCGCAGCATCTCCGCCACGGCCAAGCGGCAAGCGCGCTTGCCGGCAACCGGCAATCGCTTGCCGCCCGCGCTGCCGTCTTGCGCCTCACAGCCCAACGCTCCTCCCGCAGCAGCGAATTGGCACGCGCTTTGCTGATGTTCCCGCGAGCGCCCTGGCGGCGCATCGCAGGAGGCAGTTACATGGCTGGCGACAGTCTGTTCGGGGTACACGGAAACGCATTGGAGGTGCGCGCGCAGCGCATGGGCGTGCTCGCGTCCAACATCGCCAACGCCTCGACCCCGGGCTTCAAGGCACGCGACGTCGACTGGAAGTCGGCGCTGGCGAGTGCGAGCGCGACCGGCAACGTCGACGCGGGCATCACCGCGCAGACCAAGTATCGCGTCCCCAGCCAGCCGAGCATGGACGGCAACACCGTCGAACTCGCCGGCGAGCAGACCGCCTTCGCCGAGAACGCGGTGCAATATCAGACCACGCTGTCGTTCCTGAACGGGCGCATCGGCCAGATCACCCGCGCGCTGAAGGGGGAGTAAGCGCATGAGCACGCCCGTCACCATCTTCCAGACCGCCGGCCGCGCGATGTCCGCGCAGCTGACGCGCATGAACACCAGCGCGTCGAACCTCGCCAACGCGGGCGGCATTGCGAGTTCCGCAGACGCCGCGTACAAGACGATCAAGCCCGTCTTCCGCACCAGCTATGACGCCGCCTCCGGGCTATCGACCGTCGATGTCGAGCGCATCGTCACCGCGGGCGAGACCCCGACCAAGCGCTACGACCCCGCTAATCCGATGGCGGACCGCGACGGCAACGTGTTCGAGGCCGCGGTGGATGAAACGCGCGAGCTGGTCGACATGATGGAATCGGCGCGCACCTACCAGAACAACGTCGAGGTGATGCAGACCGCCAAGTCGCTCATCATCGACACCCTCAAGCTGGGCCGCTGAGCATGACGACCATCACGAGCACGACGGCTAGCAACGCGGCCACGAGCGCGAACACCGCGCTCAAGGGCACCAAGACGACGCTCGATCAGGGCGACTTCCTGAAGCTGATGACCGCGCAGATGAAGAACCAGGATCCCTTCAACCCCGTCGACAACACGCAGATGGTCGCGCAGATGGCGCAATTCTCCTCGCTCGCCGGCATCACGCAGATGTCGACGACGCTGCAGGCGATCAGCGACAAGCTGGGTGCAACCACCACCGCTGACGCAGTCAGCTATATCGGCAAGACCGTGCTGACGCCGGGCACCACCGCCTATGCACGCACCTCGGGCGGGGTCGCGGGCGCGATCGAGCTGGGCGGGGCGGCGAGCGATGTCGGCGTCACGATCACCGACGCGAACGGCATGGTGCTGAAGAACCTGTCGCTGGGCGCACAGACCGGCGGCACCGTCTCCTACGACTGGAACGGCCGCACCGACGCCGGCGAGGACGCGGGCGCGGGTCCCTTCACCGTCAGCGTGGCGGCGTCGAACGAGGGGCAGGCGGTGTCCGCGACCAACCTCGTCTGGGCACCCGTCCAGTCCGTCTCCACCGCCACCGGGCAGACCGTGCTGACCGCACCGGGCCTGGGTAAAATCCCCGTCAGCGCCGTTCGCCAGATCGGCTGAGCCCTTTCCCCTTTCCTCGGAGCTACTTCCATGTCCTTTTACACCTCGCTTTCCGGCCTCCAGGCGGCACAGACCGATCTCTCGACGATCAGCCACAACCTCGCCAACGTCTCGACCAACGGTTTCAAGAAGTCGCGCAGCGAGTTCGCCGACGTGATGGCGTCGAACTTCACCTCCGATCCGCGTCGCATGGTCGGCTCAGGCGCGGTGCTGCAGCAGAACCGCCAGCAGTTCAGCGAGGGCAGCCTGCTGACGACGGGCAATTCGCTCGACCTGACGGTGGCGGGCGACGGTTTCTTCGCGGTGCGCATGCCCAATGCGGTCGGAACCCAGGCCTATACGCGTAACGGTTCGTTCTCGGTCGATCCCAACCGTTTCATCACCGACTCGCAGGGCAGCCGGTTGCAGGCGTATGCGGTCGAAACCGATGGTACCGTGCCCGCCAACAGCGCGGTCGGCGACGTGCGCATCCCGCTGAACAGCGGCGAAGCGGTCGCGACCGGTTCGGTGACGCTGCAGATGAAGCTGAACGCCGCCGCGACGCAGATCGCGGGCAATTTCAACGCCGCCGACGCGTCGACCTACAACACCGCGACCAGCAGCTCGATCATCGATGCGGCGGGCAATACGACCACGCTGACCAATTATTTCGTCAAGGATGCGCCGAACGATCCGTCGGGTGCGACATCGTGGACGATGTACAGCTACGCCGCGGGCGCGCCGCTTAACAACGGCAACGGCACCAAGGTGACGTTCGACGGCGACGGCAACATGACCGCGCCGATCGGTGCATTCGCATTGTCCACGACGCCGGCCGGTACCGCAGGGGCGGCGCAGCAGACGATCTCGCTCGACCTGACCGGCAGCACCGCCGCCAAGCAGCCGTTCGCGGTTGTGTCGCGCAGCCAGGACGGCCGCGCCAAGGGTGAATTCTCGGGCGTCGCGGTCGACGAATCGGGCATCATCACCGCCAGCTACTCGAACGGTGATTCCGTGAAGCTCGGCAAGGTCGCGCTGGCGAACTTCGTCAACCCGACCGGTTTGAAGCAGAACGGCGGCAATTACTGGACCACCACCGGCCTGTCGGGACAGGCGACGATGGGCACGTCGAACGAGAACGGCTTCGGCAAGCTGATGTCGGGAACGATCGAGGGATCGAACGTCGACATCACCGAGGAGCTGGTCAATTTGATCGCGGCGCAGCGCAACTTCCAGGCGAACTCGAAGGCGCTCGATACTGCGAGCCAGATCTCGCAGACCATCTTCAACATCCGCGCATAATCGAGCCGGCACAGGGAGCAGGATAGGTGGACAAGCTCGTCTATACCGCGGCGACCGGCCTGCGCGCGCAGATGGCGGCGCAGGCGGCGATCGCCAACAACATGGCGAACGCGTCCACCACCGGCTTTCGCGCCGACCGCGTCGTGTTCGACCGCATTACGCTGTCGGACGGCACCTCCGCGCTATCGGCACGCCAGCCGACCGCGGAGGAGGTGACCGACGCCGATCGCACGCCCGGCACGATCCAGCAGACCGGGCGCAACCTCGACGTCGCATTGACCGGCAACGACAGCTGGCTGGCGGTGCAGGCGGCGGACGGTTCCGAGGCGTACACGCGCCGCGGCGACCTGTCGGTCACGCAGTCGGGCACGCTGCAGACCGGCGACGGCTATCTGGTGATGGGGCAATCGGGTCCGATCACGATCCCGCCCTACCAGTCGCTGTCGATCGCGGGCGACGGCTCGATCTCGATCGTCCCGCTCGGCGCCGCCGCGACCGAGACCACGATCATCGACAAGATCAAGCTCGTTTCCGACAAGGGGTCGACCACGGTGAAGGGGCTCGACAACCTCCTCCACGTCAAGGGCGGCGGCAATCTGCCCGAGAACCTCGACGCGAAGCTCGCCTCGGGCGCGCTCGAAGGGTCGAACGTCGACATGACGAAAGCGCTGGTCGACATGATCGAGAACCAGCGCAGCTACGAAGTGCAGGCCAACCTGCTGAAAGAAGTCAAGTCGATGGACGAATCGAGCGCGTCGCTGATGCGGCTCCCCAGTTAGCTCCGGCTCGCTGATCCACCTGCCCCACGCTAGAATCGAACGAACAGGAACCCGCCCATGACCACCGCCGCCATGCACATCGCGCGCACCGGGCTCGACGCCCAGGACATGCGGATGCGCGTCATCTCGAACAACCTCGCGAACGTGAACACGACGGGGTACAAGCGCGACCGCGCGGCGTTCGAGACCTTGTCGTACCAGGTCGTGACCGCGGCGGGTGCGGCGTCGAGCGCGGAGAGCAAGTATGCGACCGGGCTCAACCTCGGCACCGGCGTGCGCGTACAGGGCACCGCGCGGATGGATACGCAGGGCGCGACGCAGCAGACGGGCAATTCGCTCGACATGATGCTCGACGGCGACGGCTACTTTCAGGTTCAGTTGCCGGGCGGTGAGCTGGGCTACACGCGCGCGGGCAATTTCTCGCGCAGCCCTGAGGGCCAGTTGATCACCAGCGAAGGCTATCAGGTGATGCCCGGCATCACCATCCCGCCCAACGCGACGCAGGTGACGATCGGGCTCGACGGCACCGTATCGGCGACCGTGCCGGGGCAGACCGAGGCGCAGAACCTGGGGCAGATCCAGGTCGCGAGCTTCCCCAACGCGGCGGGTCTGCAGAGCACCGGCGACAATTACCTGCGCGAAACCGCCTCGTCGGGCGCCGCCAACCTCGGCATCGCGGGTGAGGACGGGCGCGGCAAGGTGCGCCAGGGCGCGCTGGAAGCCTCGAACGTCAACGTGGTCGAGGAGCTGGTCGATATGATCGAGACGCAGCGCGCGTACGAGGTCAATTCCAAGATGATCTCGGCCACCGACGAGATGCTCAAGTACGTGAACCAGAACATCTGATGGCCAGCCGCATGCCACAATCCGTTTCCGCCCACTGGATCGAACTCGCGCTCGGTGCGACCGCCGCCGCGCTCGTCGCCGCCGCCGTCGTGCCGTCCGCGGCCGACGCGAAGCTGTTCGGCGCGAAGAAGCCGCCGGAGGATTTCACCGCGGTGCGCGCGCCGATCGTGCCGGTTGCGACCGCGCCCGCCGATGGTGCGATCTTCCACGTGGCGGACGGCTACGGCGCGCTGACCGAAGGCTGGCGCGCGCGCCGCGTCGGCGATCCGCTGACCATCGTGCTGGTGGAGCGCACCGCCGCGTCGAAGACCGCGTCGTCGAAGCTCGATTCGAACGGCAGCGGCGGACTGACTCCGCCCGCCACCGGGCCGCTGTCCTTCATCGACCCCAATTCGATCCGCGCGAGCGGCAACCGCAACTTTAACGGTCAGGGCAGCGCCGATCAGGCCAATTCGCTGTCGGGCGAAGTGTCGGTGACGGTGGCGCAGGTGTTCCCCAATGGCACGATGCTGGTGCAGGGGCAGAAGCGCGTCACGCTCAACCGCGGCGACGAGTTCGTCCAGATCAAGGGCTTGGTCCGCATGGCGGACGTCGACATCAACAACCGCGTGCTCTCCACCCGCGTCGCCGATGCGCAGATCGCCTATACCGGCAAGGGCGACGTCGCACGCGCGAGCCGCCAGGGCTGGCTGTCGCGCTTCTTCGGCGTGATCTCGCCCTTCTGATCCGCTCGCATTGACGCGCTGGTAACCATGACCCGTCTAGGTTCGCCCATCATGACAACACTCACTCTCGTCCGTTCGCTCGCTCGCCACCTGCTCGCGGCCGCGCTGACGTTGGCCGCGCTCGCAGCACCCGCGCAGGCCGACCGCATCAAGGACCTGGGCGGGTTTCAGGGCATCCGCTCGAACCAGCTGACCGGCTATGGCATCGTCGTCGGGCTGCCCGGCACCGGCGACGACAATCTCGAATATACCGTGCAATCGGTAAAGGCGGTCGCGTCGCGTTTCGGGCTGCAACTGCCCGCCGGCGTCAATCCGGGGCTGAAGAACGCCGCGGTGGTGATGATCACCGCCGATCTGCCCGCCTTTGCCAAGCCGGGGCAACGGATCGACATCACCGTCGCCTCGATGGGCAAGGCCAAGTCGTTGCGCGGCGGCAGCCTGGTGCTCGCACCGCTGCTGGGGGCCGACGGGCAAATCTACGCCATGGCGCAGGGCAATCTCGCGGTCGGCGGGCTGGGCGCAGAGGGCAAGGACGGATCGCAGATCGTCGTCAACGTGCCCTCGACCGGGCGCATCCCCGAAGGGGCAACGGTGGAGCGCGCGGTCGCGACCGGGTTCGCCGACACGCCGTTCATCACCTACAATCTCGCCCGTGCCGATTTCACCACCGCGCAGAACGTCGCCGCGGCGATCAACCGGCGGCTGGGCTTCGGCACCGCGCAGGCGGTGGACGCTGTCTCGGTCGCGGTGCGCGCACCCGTCGGCGCCGATATTCGCGCCGGGCTGATGAGTCAGATCGAGAACCTCGACGTGACCAGCGCCGAGCCGCCCGCGAAGGTGATCGTGAATGCGCGCACCGGCACCGTGGTCATCAACTCCGCGGTGCGCGTCGGTGCGGCGGCCGTCACCCACGGCAAGCTGACCGTCCGCATCGACGAGAACCAGCGGATCAGCCAGCCCGCGCCGTTCAGCCAGGGCCAGACCGCGCTGGAGCGCAAGTCGGGCGTCGCGGTCGAGGAAGAGCGCAAGCCGATGTTCCTGCTCAACCCCGGCCCGAAGCTCGCCGACGTGGTGAAGGCGGTGAACGCGATCGGCGCGAGCCCGGCCGACCTCGTCGCGATCCTGGAAGCGTTGAAGGAAGCCGGTGCGCTCAAGGCGGAGTTGATCGTCCTGTGACCGACACCCCCAACATCGCGGGCGCGACCGCGTCGCTCACGCCGACCACTGCAACCGGCACGTTCGCGCGCGCGAACACGAAGGAGAACCTGGCCAAGGCGGGGCAGCAGTTCGAATCGGTGTTCACCGGCATGATGCTGAAATCGATGCGTCAGGCGAAACTCGCCGACCCGTTGTTCGACAGCAAGGCGCTCGACACCTTCCGCGACATGCAGGACCAGAAAACGGTGCAGGCGATGGCGGAGCACACGCCACTCGGCATCGGCAAGGCGATGACCGAGTTCCTCGGGCGCGCGCAACCGAATCTTAACGGGGGCGGTGGCACGCTGCCCGAATGAGTGATCTGCTCTCCATCGGTGCCAGCGGCGTTCGCGCGTTTCAGGGTGCGCTGACGACGACGTCGGAGAACATCGCCAATTCGGGCGTCGCGGGTTACTCGCGTCGCACCGCGGCGATGGCCGAAGTGTCGAGCGCCGGCATCAAGGGGATCAACGGCTACGGCGTGACCGTTACGGGCACGCAGCGCGCGGGTGACGCGATCAAGTCCGCCGCGGTGCGCAGCGCCGGCGCCGATCTGTCGCGCACTCAGGCGGGCTCGGTCTGGCTCGACCGCATCCAGACCGCGCTGACCGGCGCCGACGTGTCGGGCCGGCTCACCAGTTTCTACACCTCGGCCACCGCGCTCGCCGCCGACCCGGCGTCGGGCGCGCAGCGCAGCGTGATGCTGGAGAATGCCGGCAGCGTCGCCGCCGGCTTCGCCGCGACCGGCAGCGCATTGACCCAGGTCATGGCCGATCTCGACCAGACCGCCGACAGCGACGCGGCGACCTTGTCGACGCTCGCGCAGTCGCTCGCCAAGGTCAACGACGGGCTCGGCAAGGCGAGTGCGGGCAGTGCGGGCGCGGCGAGCCTCGCCGACCAGCGCGACCTGATCCTCGAACAGATGAGCGGGCTGTCCGACGTGACCGCGTCGTTCGACGCCGCGGGCCGCGCGACCGTGAAGCTCGGCGGCGACACCGGTCCGACGTTAGTGTCGGGCGGCAGTGCCGGCACCATCTCCTACGCGCGCAGCGCGCAGGGCAACGTCACCTTTACGCTCACGCGCGGCAAGGACGCCGCGACCTTCCAGCCGAGCGGCGGCTCGCTCGCCGGCATCGCCGACG
This sequence comes from Sphingomonas hominis, assembly GCF_013328205.1. Lineage (GTDB taxonomy): Bacteria > Pseudomonadota > Alphaproteobacteria > Sphingomonadales > Sphingomonadaceae > Sphingomonas > Sphingomonas hominis. The sequence continues at coordinate 80,972 of NZ_JABULH010000003.1, forward strand.
CGGCGCAGCGGATTGTCGACACGCGCGGGCTCGTCGCCGACACCGCGCGCGACTTCGCCGACAGCGTCAACGCGGTTCAGGCCAGCGGGCGCGACCTGTCCAACAATGCCGGTGCCGCGTTCTTCGCCTATGACAAGGCCGATCCGACCAAGCTCTCGGTCGCGCTGACCGACCCGGCGAAGATCGCCGCGGCCTCGGTCGGTGGTGGCACGCGCGACGGCAGCAATCTGGCAGCCCTGCAAGCGACACGCGCCAGCGGCGGGTTCGAGCGCGGCATCACCGGCCTCGTCGCCGGCAACGCCGCGGCGATCGCCAGCCGCAAGGTCGTCGGCGACGCGCAGAGCGCAATCCTGAACGGCACCACCGCCGCGCGCGACGCCGCCAGCGCGGTCAACTTGGACGACGAGGCGGTGCAACTGCTCCGTTTCCAACAGGCGTATCAGGCGTCGAGCCGCGTCATCTCGATCGCCAAGGACGTGTTCCAATCGCTGATGGAGATCCGCTGATGTCGGTAAGCCTCTCCGCCGGCGGCTTCTACGGCCGCTCCGCGTCGGCGATGAACGCGCTGACCCAGCGTGCCGAGGTGCTCCAGACACAGGTATCGACCGGCAAGAGGCTTCAGGCACCCTCCGACGACTCGGTCGCCTATCAGCGCTTGCAAGGTCTGCGCACCGCGGGTGCCAACGATGCCGCGTTCGGCGCCAACGTGAAGATCGCGCAGAGCGTGCTCGCGCAGGCCGATTCGACGCTCGGCTCGATCGGCGACCAGTTGCAGAAAGCGAACGAGCTCGCGGTGCAGGCCGGCAACGGCACGCTGTCCGCCGATGCGAAGAAAGCGATCGCGACGCAGTTGAAGGACGTGCTCTCCAGCATCGTCGGCCTCGCCAACGCCAAGGACGCGCGCGGCGCACCGTTGTTCGGCGGCTCGGAGGTGCTGTCAGCGGGGCAGGCGGAAACGCCGGCGGTGACGCAGCTCGCATCCGGCGCGCTCGCCTTCGCCGCGGGGCAGCCCACCGCGATCCCGATCGGCGACGGGCAGAGCGTCCAGCCGAGCGTCGCCGCCAGCGACGTGCTCAAGCTCAAGGGCGCGGACGGCAAGGCCGGGCGCGACCTGGGCGAAGTGCTGACCGCGATGGTCGCGACGCTGGAGGCCGGTGGCACGCCCTCCAAAGACGACACCGCCGACCTGTCGGCAATCGCCGCGCAGAACACGCAGGCGCAGGCCTCGGTCGGCGCACGCGCGGTCCGCGTCGATTTGCAGGCAGCCTATTTTACGCAGGTGTCGACCGACCGCGAGGCGGCGCGTTCCGAGATGGAGGACGTCGACGTCACCACCGCGATCACCGAATTGCAGAAGACGATGACGATCCTGTCGGCGACGCAGGCGAGCTTCTCCAAGCTCTCCTCGCTGTCGCTGTTCGATTATATTCGCTGATCGCGTCCGCGCACTGGCGCGAAATCGCGCGCGCTTAACCACTTCGCTACCACCGCCCGGTTAACCATGCAGGCGAATAGCCCAGGGAATCGCGCATGTTCGCCGGTATCGGCCTCGTTGTCCTCCTCGTCATGGTGTTCGGTGGTTTCGCAATCACCGGCGGCGCGCTCGGCCCCGTCATGGAGGCGATCCCGCACGAGATGCTCATCATCGGCGGTGCTGCCGCCGGCGCGCTCATCATCGGCAATTCCGGCAAGGAATTGAAGGCGATGGGCGGCGGGCTCGCCAAGGTGTTCAAGGGCCCGAAGTACAAAAAGCAGGATTATCTCGACGTCATCTTCCTCGTCTCGAAGCTGATGAAGATGCTGCGGATGGAAGGCCCGATCGCGCTCGAGCCGCACGTCGAGGATCCGTCCTCCTCCGCGGTGTTCGCCGAATATCCGCGGCTGCTAAAGGACCACACGCTGGTCAACCTGATCGCCGACACGCTGCGGCTCGTCGTCGTCTCGTCGGGCACGCTCGACGTCCACGCGGTCGAGGAGGTGATGGACAATGCGATCAAGACGCACCACCACGAGGTGGAGGGGCCGCATACCACCTTGTCCAGCCTCGCCGACGCGCTGCCCGCGCTCGGCATCGTCGCCGCCGTGCTGGGCATCGTGAAGACGATGGGATCGATCGACAAGCCGCCCTCGGTGCTGGGCGGGATGATCGGCTCGGCGCTGGTCGGCACGTTCATGGGCGTGCTGCTCGCCTACGGCATCGTCTCGCCGCTCGCGGGCCGGTTGAAGCAGATTATCGACGCCGACGCCGCAATCTATCACGTGGTCAAGCAGATCATCATCGCCTCGCTTCACGGCCACCCGCAGCCGCTGGTGATCGAGGCGGCGCGTTCGGGCATCCAGCACAAGAACCAACCCGGCTTCGCCGAAGTGTTCGACGGCCTGCGCGGCAAGTAAGGTGGCGCGCGCACCCCACGGCGCGAACGTGCCGCCCAAGATCATCGTCAAGAAGATCTACATCGAGGGTCACGGCGGCCATCACGGCGGCGCGTGGAAGGTCGCCTACGCCGATTTCGTCACCGCGATGATGGCGTTCTTCCTGCTGCTGTGGCTGCTCGGCGCGACGACCGAGAAGCAGCGCAAGGGCATCGCCGATTATTTCGCCCCGACGCTGATCGACAACAAAGCGCTTGGGATAGGCGGCATGGGGCCATTCGGCGGAGAATCGATCATGTCGCAGAACAAGCTCGGACCGCAAGCGGGCCAGTCTAGTATGCAGGCGATCACGACGATTACGCGCTCGTCTGGCGGCGAGCAAAAAGGCTTCGGCCCCAAGGGCTCGATCCGCAGCAGCCCGCGTCAGACGATGGCGGAGGACCGGAAGAACTTCGCCAAGCTGAAACGCGAGGTGATGAAGCAGATGGCGAGCAAGGCGGACATCGCGAAACTCGCCAAGCATATCCGCTTCACCATGACGCCGGATGGCATGCGGATCGATCTGGTCGACGACGCCGATTATTCGATGTTCGCGCTCGGCACCACCGCGCTCGACCCGCGCGCGTCCGAGCTGATCGGCACGGTGGCGCGCGCGATCGCCGCGACCGGCAACCCTATCATGATCCGCGGCCACACCGACAGCCTGCCCTACGGCGACCCGCGCGCAATGAACAACTGGATGCTGTCGTCGGGCCGGGCCGAGGCGACCAGGCGGCGTCTGGCGCTGGGCGGTATCCCTGAAAGCCGCTTCAACCGGATCGAGGGTGTCGCGGATCGCGAACCGATGATCGCGCAGGCGCCGGGCGATCCGCGCAACCGTCGCGTCGCGATTACCTTGCTCTACCGTCCGGGAACTTTCGGCGCCTGAACTGGCGCGGCGCGCCATCGACGGATCGGTGATTGTCGTTCGTCTGCGATACATTGTGCTTAGATTGCGATAGATTTAGCAGAAACCGCCTTCCTGATGCCACGTCACGCGTAAAACGATTCGCAGAGCGTCTCGCGATAGGTTATGCGAGGGGCAAGGCGCTTGTTCGATCGCGCCCCGAGAGCCACGTTCGCCGTCCTGCACGTGGGTTTCGCAATGGATGCGACGGGCGGACCGGGAAGTTGAACAGGGTTATGGGTTACGACAAGGGCGGCCGCGGTGCACGCGGTGGGCGTGGACGCGACAAGCGCGACGATTTCGGTGGCGGTGGCGGTGATTTCGGCGGCGGCTTCGGCGGCGGCGGTTTTGACAGCGACCGCGGCGGCTTCGGCGGCGGCGGCTTTGGCGGTGGTAGCGGCGGCTTCGGCGGCGGCAACCGTGGCGGCTTCGGCGGCGGTGGCTTCGGCGGCGGCGGCGGTGGTGGCTTCCGCGGCGGCGGTGGCGGCTTCGGTGGTGGCGGCGGCGGCGGTGGCCGCGGCATGCCCCCGCAGGTCGTCGGCGAGGGCACCGGCGTGGTCAAGTTCTTCAACGCGCAGAAGGGCTTCGGCTTCGTCGTCCGTGATGACGGCGGCGAGGACGTGTTCGTGCACATCTCGGCGGTCGAGCAGGCCGGCCTCTCGGGTCTGGCAGAGGGTCAGCCGCTCGGCTTCACCCTGGTCGACCGCGGCGGCCGCATCTCGGCGACCGACCTCAAGATCGACGGCGAGCCGATGCCCGTCACCGACCGCGCACCCCCGCGCGACGGCGGCTTCGGTGGCGCACCGGGTGGCCCGCGCGGCGGCGCCGGTGGCGCTCCGCAGCGCTCGCTGACCGGTGAGAAGGCGACCGGCACGGTCAAGTTCTTCAACGCGATGAAGGGCTTCGGCTTCATTCAGCGCGACGACGGCCAGCCCGACGCGTTCGTGCACATCTCGGCCGTCGAGCGTGCCGGCATGCCGACGCTCAACGAGGGCGACCGTCTCAGCTTCGAGATCGAGGTCGATCGTCGCGGCAAGTACGCAGCGGTGAACCTCGCTTCGGGCAGCTGATCGCCTGAAATGATCGGTTGAGCAACGGCCCGTCCGGCGTCATGCCGGGCGGGCCGTTCTCGTTCATGCGCCGGCAAAGCGTGAACGCCAACGGCATGGGCAGATACCAGGCGCCAAATCTACATGGCCCAGAGGAGTGCGCGGCATGACATTGCGTTGGTTGGTCGTTCCCACGGTCGCGCTTGCCGCAACCGGTGCCGCGCTGACGTTGCGTGCGCCCGACCGTGACACACCCGCGCAGGCGACCGCGGCTCCGGCAGCACCCGCATCGCTGGCTCCAGCCGAGCCGCCGCTGCTCGCCGCGCGTGTCGTTGCCCGCTACCCGCACGACGCGCAGGCCTTTACCGAGGGGCTCGTCTGGCACGACGGCGCGATGTACGAGAGCGTCGGATTGGAAGGGCGCTCCGACGTCCGCCGCGTCGATCTCGCCAGCGGCAAGGTAACGCAGCGCGGCATGATCCCGCCCGCGCAGTTCGGTGAAGGGCTAGCCGCCTACAAGGACCGGCTGGTCAGCCTGACGTGGCATGACGGGGTCGCGCACCTGTGGTCGGCGCGCACGCTCAAGGCGCTCGGCACTGCACGCTACATTGGCGAGGGCTGGGGGTTGACCAGCAACGGGCGTTCGCTGATCCGCTCCGATGGCTCGGCGACGCTCACGTTCCACGATCCCGTGACGCTCGCCGAGCAGCGCCGCCTGACCGTCACGTTGCGCGGTCGTGCGGTGACGCAGCTCAACGAGCTCGAATGGGTCGACGGGCAATTGCTCGCCAACGTCTGGCACACCCCCTTCCTGCTGCGGATCGATCCCGCAAGCGGGGGCGTCACGGCCATCATCGACCTGCGCCCGCTCGTCGCCGAAGTGGCCGCGACCGACCCGGAGGCGGTCGCCAACGGTATCGCCTGGGACCGGGCCAAGCGCCGGCTGTTCGTGACGGGCAAGCTGTGGCCGACGCTGTTCGAGATCGCGCTGCCGACGAAATAAAGCGGCTTCCGCCCGATTTTGCTCACCGTCATCCCGGACTTGATCCGGGATCCCGCTGCCTTTTGCTGCCTTTCCCAGAAAGCAGGACCCCGGATCAGGTTCGGGGTGACAAAGCAACGTGCACCAAGCAGACCGGACAACGCTCTAGACGTCCACTCACGCGGTGCGCCTCCATCGCTCATCGCGTCATCGTGGAAGCGAGGCGCACAGGTGGCGCATCGTCACCTGCCGCTGCACGACCCACGCAGTGCGTCGTGTACCTCCGCCGATTAGCAACCAACGACCGCAAGAGCCCGCGTGTCGGACGCGAAAGGCGGGCGGGCGTGTTACCGGCCCGCCGACGAGACCGCCGCCGCGATCTCGCCCGCCTTCGCATCCCTGAGCGCGCCGCACAGCCGGATCGTCTCCAGCGTGCGTTGGTAGGCGAGCAGGCCGACGTTCGCCGCCCGGATCGTCGGGCCGACCTTGGCGTCGATGCTCGCGGCGCGGTCGGCACCGCATTGCGAGGCAAAGGCGGACGGCAGTCGCGTGGTGATGAACACGCCATTGGCGCCCGCGATCAGTCGCTCGTAGTTCGCGAGCACCCATTCGGTACCCAGATCGCGCGTCTCCACCGTGCCGACGACGCCGAAGATCAGCCGGAGGCGGTCGGAACTGCGCATGCGCGGATCGTCGAGTGCCAACAGGTAACGCGCGACATCGGCACGCCCGCTCGACCCGGCGGCGGTGAGCGCGCTCGAGCGCAGCGTCGCATCCTCGCTCGACAGGCCACGTTCGACCAGCATCTTCGCCACCGGCAGCCCGCCGTCCTGCGCGAGCACCGTTAGCGCGCTGAACAGGAAGCCGGGATCGAGCGCGTTCGCGTCACCGCTCAGGTAACGCGTCGCCGCGGCCTTCAGCGTGGCGCGCGTAGCGCTGTCGTTGGCCTCGTCCGCGACGAGTGCGACCAGGCGGTGGCGTAACTCCTGCCGGCGTGGGTCCTCGCTGCGGTATGCGCCGACCGACGGATCGAAGCCCAATTTGGTCAATTGCGGCGTGTAGATCGACGCCATCAGCGAACGATAGGCCGGCAACGACGAAGGCGCGATGAGCCCGCGCGCGCGCAGCCCCGCGATCCGCACGCCGGGATCGACGCTGGCGGCGGGATCGGAATTGCCGGCCATGGCACGCGCCTGCGCGACCAACCACGACGCGGGCGCACGCCCGGCGCGGAACGACGCCCACAGGCTGTCGGTGGTGGCGACCGCCTCGCCCGCGGGCAGCGTCGCGGAGGCGGCGATCAGCGCCTGCCAGTCGGCGGGTGCGAGATCGAAGCGGTAATAGCCGGTGCCGCCGACGTTGGGCATCACCACGCGCCCGGCCGGAGCCGACAGCGTCGTCGTCTTCTTGTCGAGCAGGCTGCACTGCTTGGTCGCGTCGACGCGCACGCAGAAGGGGATCGTCCAGGTGAGCGGCGCAGGGGTAGAGCCGATAAAGGCGTAGCGCGCCTGCGTCGCGGTAAGCTTGCCACCGGCGCGTCGCACGTCGACCACGGGAACGCCCTGCTGGTCGACGAAGCTGGTCAGCGATGCCAGCACCTTCGGGTCGTGCGCCGCGTCGGCGATCGACTGAAAGAACTGCTCCGAGGTCGCGTTGCCATAAGCGTGGCGACGCAGGTGGAGGCGGACGCCCTCCTTGAACTTGTCGTCACCCAAATAGGCCGCGATCATGGCGACGACCTGCCCGCCCTTGCCGTAGGTGATGTTGTCGAACGCGCCGTCGATCTGGCTGTTCTCGGTGATCGGCTGGTGGATCGGGCGTCCGACCTCGAGCGCATCGGTGTTCATCGCCGCGAACCCTTCGGCCAGCGCGCCGACGCCGATGCCGAGTTCGGGCCGCCATTCATTGGCAATACGATAGCCCATCCAATTGGCGAAACTCTCGTTCAGCCACAGGTCGCTCCACCATTCGGGCGAGACTAGGTCGCCGAACCATTGGTGCGCCAGCTCGTGGCTGACCACCATGCCGAACTCTTTCTTGTCGCTGGTGGTCGCGTTGCGGTCGAGAAAGATGATGCCGTCGCCGTAGGTGTCGGCACCCGCATTCTCCATCGCGCCGGGCATGATCGGCGATCCGATCTGGTCGAGCTTGGGGAAGGGAAAGGCTTCGCCGAAATAGCGTTCGAGCAGACCGACGATGCGCGGCGTTTCCGCCATCACATACGCCAACTTGTCCCCCTGCGGCACCGTCGCCACCCCGCCGTACGGCATCGCCCAGCTGCGTTCGGGCGTCGGCGCGATCGTGCCGGCCTGGCGCACGAACGGTCCGGTGTCGATCGCGACCAGATAGGTCGGCAACGGCTTGGTAGGCGCGAAGCCATGCTTCTCCATGCCACCCGCCACCTTGGTGACGCCGGTCTCTGGGCTGTTGCTCACCACAGTCATGCCGGGATGGGTGGTGACGGTGATCGTGAACGGCTGCTTGAAGCCGGTTTCGTCGAACGACGGGAAGGCGGCGCGTGCGTCGATGCTCTCGAACTGGGTCCAGCTGTACCAGCGATCCGCCACCTTGACGTGGTACAGCCCGGCGGCGTCGTTGCCGAAGCGCCCGGTATAGTCGAACACCAAAGTCGCCGCGCCTGCGGGCACCGCGCGGGCGAAGTCGAGCCGGGCGGTGCCGGTCGCGTCGACCTGGGTGAAGGTGGCGGGCACGACCGCGCCGCCGACGCGCGCGACGACCTTCGATACGGATAGATCGCGGCCGTGCAGGTACAGCCGCGTCGTTGCGCGCTTCAGCGTCACGTCGATCTCGCCGTGGCCGCTGAACCGTTCGGCCTCGGGCAGGATGGTGAAGTCGAGCCGATATGCCTTGGGCACCGCCGCGTCGGGCAGGCGGCCCTTGGGTGCACTGGCGTCGGCAACGATGGCCGCGGCTGGTGACGGTGCGGGCGTCGTCGCTTGCCCGAAGGCGGCTGTCGAGAGCAGCAGTGCCGCGACCGTCATCATGCCCTTGTGCACCATCTTGTCCTTACCTTTTGATGATCGAGCGCTAGGACGATGGCGCCGTGGCGGCAAGCGCTCAAGGTATGAGGCAGGAACGATCGCCGTCCGTCAGGCTCGCGCGACGACGGCGATCAACGGATCGCCCGTTTGACCATCCGCCAGCAGCGTCGCCTCGATGTCGTGAAAGCCCGCTCTATCAAGATAATGCCGGATCAGCGCGGCCTGACCCTCCATGTCGAGCGCACGCCACACCGCCACCGCCTTAGTGGGGAAACAGCGGTTGGAATAGCTGGCCACGACCAAGCCACCGGGCTCAAGCACGCGGCGCACCTCGCGCAGCACTGCGAGCGGGCGTTGCAGATATTGCACGCCGACGCAGATCAAAACGGCGTCGAACGCCGCGTCGCGTTCGGGTAGCGTGGGATCGCGATTGAGATCTTGCACGAACCAACGGCCAAGACGGGGATTGGCGGCGAGTTCCTCCGCGTTCATGCCATGCCCGACGACGTCGAGGTCGAGGTCGTCGGGCAGGTGGCTGACCCAACTCGACATCAGGTCGAGGATGCGGTCACCGGGCGTGAGCAGCGAGGCGTAATGATCGGTGAGCGCCGCGATCGCACCGGCATCGATGTGCGTGACCAGCCGCGCGGGCGCGTAGAAGGCGAGATCTGACCCGTCGTCCTGCTTGTCGAATGCGCGCGCGGGCAGGTTCAGTTCGTCGGCTTCATCCATCCCGCTCGGACGCTTCGTCCACGACCTGTGTTCCATGCCCGCGCATCTGGCAGCGGCCGCTTCGTCAACCGATCGGCACGCCGCCGGTCACCGCGACGATCGCACCCGACATGTAGCTGCCCTCGCCCGACGCGAGCAGCACGAAAGCCGGGGCCAGCTCGGCCGGTTGCCCCGCGCGCCCGATCGGCGTGTCCTGACCCAGCGTTTCCAGCTCGTCCGAGGACTTGGCGATCGGCTGGATCGGCGTCCACACCGGCCCCGGCGCGACCGCGTTGACGCGGATACCTTGTTCCGCCAGCAGGTTGGAAAGTCCGACCGTCAGGCTGGAGATCGCGCCCTTAGTCGCGGCATAGACGATCATGCTCTTGTTCGCGACCTTGGCCTGCTCGCTGGTCGTGTTCACGATCGCCGACCCCGGCGCCATGTGCGGGACGGCGGCTTTGGCGAGGCGGATCATGGCGAAGATGTTGGCGGAGAATGCGGCTTGCATCTCGTCGTCGTCGATCGTCTCCAACCCTTCGTTCATCGTTTGCGCCGCGGCATTGTTGACCAGCACGTCGATCCGGCCGAGATCCGCCACCGTTCGCTCCACCAGCGCGGCGCAGTGATCGCGGTCGCGGATGTCGCCCGGCAGCAGCAGGCAGCGGCGACCCGCGCGCTCGACCCAGTTACGCGTTTCCTCCGCGTCGGCCTGCTCGTCGGCGAGGTAGGAGATGGCGACGTCGGCGCCCTCGCGCGCGTAGGCGATCGCGACGGCGCGGCCGATGCCCGAATCGCCGCCGGTGATGAGCGCAACCTTGTCGCGCAGCAGCCCCTTGCCGACATAGCTTTCCTCGCCGTGATCGGGCTTGATGCGCATCATCGTCGTAAGGCCGGGACGCGGCTGCTGCGGTTCGCCCGGAAAGCTGGTCGGCTGGCTGGTGCGCGGATTGGTCATGGCGGTTCCTGTTGATGGTACCGGCACCCAACGGCCAGCGGCGGGGAACGTGCCACCTCGATGCCCGATCGACGGTGATCGGCATGCGGGGCGACTTTCCCGTGCTCGATCGTTCGGTGTGAGGAAGTCAATTGGGAGACCGCCGCATGGATGGGCGAGAACGACGTCGGAGCGATGCCCCGCACCGGGTAACCGTGTGGCACGATGGCGACTGTCCGCTATGTCAACGCGAGATCGCGCTGATGCGACGGCTAGACAGGCGCGGCGCCATCAGGTTCGTCGATGCCGCCGGTGACGGGACCTGCCCGCTCGATCGCGCCGCGATGCTGGCGCGCTTCCACGCGCAGGAGGAGGGCGGGCCGTTGCTGTCGGGTGCGGCGGCGTTCGCGGCGATGTGGCGCGCGATCCCGGCGCTACGTCCGCTGGGCCTGGTGGCGCGCAACCGGCAGGTGTCGGCGGTGCTGGAGCGGCTCTACGGCACGTTCCTGCGCGTCCGCCCACGATTGCAGCGCTGGATGGCACGGCATGAGGCACGCGCGTGAGGCCGCGGCCCGATCCCGTCGGACCGGGGCAGGAGAGCGTCTGGCGCTATCCCCGGCCGCCGATCGCCGAGCCGAGCACGCGGCACGTCCGGATCGAGCATCATGGCGTCGCTGTCGCCGACACCAGGCGCGCGATCCGCACGCTGGAAACCAGCCACCCGCCGACCTGGTACGTGCCGCCGGCCGATATCGCGCCCGGGCTGCTGCGCCGATCCGACCGGCAATCCTTCTGCGAGTGGAAGGGTGTGGCGGTTTACTGGCACCTGGCCGTCGACGGCGGGCTGTTGCGCGACGTGGGGTGGAGCTATCCCGATCCGACCGCCGGCTTCGCATCGTTGCGCGATCACGTCGCTTTTTACGCCGAGCGGCTCGATCGTTGCACAATCGACCGGGAACAAGTGCGGCCGCAACCCGGCGGGTTCTATGGCGGCTGGATCACCGCCGATCTGGCAGGTCCGTTCAAGGGGGTGCCGGGGAGCATGGGCTGGTGAGCCGATGTTCCGCGCGCGGCTGTGACGCGAGCCGTTAATCGACGCTCGAACCGGATCAGCTCTGACTGATCCGGGTCAGTCATTTCGGTAATGGCGCAGGCCGCCGGCATGGCATGGCAGTGCCGCCGGGGTCGCGATCAGCAGACATCCGCGGGGAGCCCTGTCGTGCTCGACGGATCAGTTGCCGAGCCATCCGGATGCTACGCGCGCCACTCGGCGGTGGGGGCACGTGCAACCTCGTATCGAGAGTAGCGATCAGCGGGCGTCACCAGCTCGCCCCTAAGCCGTCAACAGCGGCATGTATCCGATCGAACCATCGATTGCCGCCGACTCGTAAGTAGACGTGGCTCGAACGGACAACCGCTCCTGTTCAGTCGATGCGTGCTGCACGACCTATGTGTCAGTCGGTGCGATGTCCAGGTTGCAATCACCTGCAACATCGCCACCCGAATGTGTTGCGGAGATTGAGCAACGAGCCGCTGAGGATCGATCGTCGATACTCCCTCGCAGTCCGCATCGTTGAATGCCGAGTCGCCACTGATCGTGTAGTCAGAGAACAGCCGAACGAAGTTTCCACAAGGTCACGGCTTGCCGGACCGCCTGCGCGCCCGCGTTAAGGACGCGCTTGCCACCACAAGCAGAACAAGGCGAGCGCGTATAACGGACGGCTGTGATCGCGCCGACCGCTGCGATGCTCGTCGAACAAGGCGTCCACCGCGCGCGCGTTGAGAAAGCCCGAAGTGGCGACGCCGGTGCCTGTCCATAACTCGCGCGCGTAGCTGCCGAAATCATCGCGGAACCATTCGGCGAGCGGGAGCTGGAAGCCTTGCTTGCGGCGATCCAGGATGCCTGGCGGCAGCCACGGTGCGATCGCCGCGCGAACCGGATATTTGCCGACGCCGCCGCGCAGCTTGACGTCCTCGGGCATTGACAGAGCGAGCGCGACCACCTCTCGCGACAGCATCGGCACGCGTACCTCGAGCGAGTGTGCCATGCTGGCGCGGTCGACCTTGGTCAGCATCGCGCCCGGCAGGTTGAGCTGGAGGTCGAGCATCGCGAATTGTTCGAGGTCCGAAGCGGAGATCGCGCGCATGTCGGGCGCATGTTCCGCCGCCAGCGCGAGCAGCGCGCCATCGCCGTCGCGCCCCTCGAGCCGCGTGCCCGCGAACAGCCGGCGGCGCAGTTCGGGCGAGGTGATCTGCGTTTTGGCAAAGAAACGCGTGCCGCCGTCGGGCAACCCGGCGCTGCGCGCGGTCTTCTGCCAGCGTTGCAGGCGCCGGTTGCCCGGTCCCCACGGCAGCGGCGGCAAGTCGGCGAAACCACGCAGCGCCCGGCGCATGGCGCCGGGCAGCCGGCCCAGCTTCTGCTCGGTGAGATGGCGTTTGTAGCCGAAGAACAATTCGTCGCCGCCGTCACCCGACAAGACGACCTTGACCTCTTGCGCCGCCGCCTCGCTGACGTACCAGGTCGGGATCGCCGATGGATCGGCGAACGGTTCGTCATATGCCTGCTGGATCTGCGGCAGGATCGTCCAGGCACGCTTCGGGTCGATGTAATGCGTGCGGTGGTCGCAGCCGAGATGCCGGGCGACTGCCTCCGCATAGGGCGATTCGTCATAAGCGCGCTCGGCGAAACCGATGGTGAAGGTCTTGATCGGGCGATCCGACACGCGCGCCATTGCCGCCACCACCGCCGACGAATCAACCCCGCCTGACAGGAAGGCGCCGACGTCGGTGTCGGCGGCGAGCATCTGGCTGCGCACCGTATCCTGCCATGTGTCGCGGAACTGCGCGGTCCATTCCTCCGCCGATCGCGGTGCCGCGGGCGTGTAGCGCGCGGTCCAGAAGGCGCGCGTTCGCGGCTCCGCGTCGGGGTCGAGTTCGAGCAGGTGGCCCGGCGGCAGCATCGCCACTTGCGCGTAGATCGAGCGGGGCCCGCGCACGTGCCCGAAGCTGAAGTAATCGTGCACCGCGCGCTCGTCGGGATCGAACCGTAATCCCGGCACCGCCAGGATCGTCTTGAGCTCCGACCCGAAAGCGAGCCGGCCATCCTGCCACGTATAATAGAGCGGCTTGATGCCGATCGCGTCGCGCGCCAGCGTCAGCCGGCGCGCGCGCGCGTCCCAGATCGCGACCCCGAACATGCCGTCGAGCCGCGCCCACGCCGCCTCGCCCCACTCGCGCCAGGCCGCCAAGATTACTTCGGTGTCGCCGGCGGTGTGGAAGCGGTGGCCCAGGGCGCGTAGCTCGTCGCGCAAGCCGCGATAATTGTAGATCTCGCCGTTGAAGACGATCGCGTGGGCGCCGTCCTCGCTGACGATCGGCTGGTCGCTGCCGGCCATGTCGATGATGCTGAGGCGGCGCATTCCGAACCCGAAGTCGCCGTCCGTCAGCACGCCGTCACTGTCAGGGCCGCGGTGCCGGATCGTGCCGCACTGCCGGTACAAGGTGGCGCGGTCGACGGGCGCTTGCCCGGGCGCGTAGAGGCCGGCGATCCCGCAGATGGGTGAAAACTCCGGTTGAACGACGCCGCGACCGTGCGGCGCCGCGCGCTGTACGGATGCGTGCGCGCGATGTCACGGTCTTGCCGCTCGCGCGTCGGCTATCTAGGCGGGCGGCATGACGGACCGGTCACCACCCGACGCGTCGCGCCCCAGCGGATGGCGCGCCGTGCTCGCCAATCTCGGCTGGCTGCTCGCCAGCCGCGGCGTGCTCGCGATATTGTCGTTACTGTACCTGGGCATCGCCACCCGCACGCTCGGCATCGCCGATTTCGGGCGCTTCGCGCTCGTCACCGGCGCGGCGCAGGGGTTGGCGCTGCTGGTCGGGTTTCAGACGTGGCAGGTGGTCGTCCGCTTCGGGATCGATCACAGGGCGCGCGGCGACGAGGCGGCGCTGGGGCGATTGTACCGCGCGTGCATGTTGCTGGATGCCGCCAGCGCGATCCTTGGCCTCGGGCTCGCGGCGGGGATCCTGTTCGTGTGGAGCGATCGATTGGGGATACGCCCGTCGCTGCTGCGCGACACCGCGATCTTCACCGCCGCGCAACTGCTGACCGTCCGCTCGACGGCATTGGGCGTGCTGCGGTTGACCGATCGTTTTCGCGAGGCGGCGGCGGCGGACAGCGTCACCCCGGCGGTGCGCTTCGTCGGCGCGGTGGCTGCCGCATTCTTCTCGCCGACGCTGCACGCGTTTCTGTGGGCGTGGACCGCGGCCGAACTGGCGACTGCCGCGGTTTATTGGATCATGCTGGCGCGTAGTGGCGACCTGACGTTGATCCGGCGCGTGCGTACCGAGCGGCATCGCTTGATCGCGGAGAACCCTGGGCTGATGCGTTTCGTGGTCAGCAGCAACGCGGTGTCGAGCCTGGGCCTCGCGACCAAGCAATTGCCGCTGATGTTCGTCGGCGCGTTCGGCGGTCCGGCGGCGGCGGGTGCGTTCCGGCTCGCGCTGCAACTGGCGCAGGCGTTGACCAAGTTGTCGCAATTGATCTCGCGCGCGGCCTTTCCCGAGGTGGTGCGTACCTTGCGCGACGTCGCGCCGCAGGAACTGGGCCGCGCGCTGCGGCGGATGTTCGGCGCGAGTGCGGGCGCGGCGCTGGTCATCCTGCTGCTGGTCGCGTTGGTCGGCAAACCGGTGCTGGTCGCAGTCGGCGGCAGTGCCGCCTATGCCGATGCCTATCCATTGCTGTTGTGGCTGGCGGCGGCGGGGTCGATCGACCTGGCGGTGGTGGGGTTCGAGCCGGTGTTGCTGGCGGGCGATCGTTCGGCCTCGGCGATGACGGCGCGTGCGATCGGGGTGGTGGCGCAGTTCGCACTGATGCTGGTGCTGCTGCCGCGGATCGGCGCGGCGGGGGCAAGCATCGGCGTGTTCGGCGCGTCGCTGGTCGGCGCGCTGCTGCTGGGCGTGATGGTATGGCGTTACGTGCGGGTGGCGGCGCGCGCCTGATCCAGGTGCAAGCGCACGAAGTCGAGGTCGGCGGGTTTGTCGACGTCGACTGCAGCGAGCCCATTGCGCGCGGCGATCGCCACCGCTTCGACGCCCGCACGCCGGCCCAGATGCGCGATCGCCTCGGATAGCGGCAATCGGCCGAGCAGGTAGCGCAGCAGCAGCCCCGGCCCCAGCCGGCGGACGATCCGCCACGGCCGTTTGCGGTCGCGCTCTACCTCTTGCCACAAGGCGATCACCTGTGCGGCGCGCGGGGTGGCGAGATAGAACAGGTTGCACCCCGACCAGTCGCCGTCGGCGAAGCGCAGGTAGGTGCGCTTCGATCCCGGCGCCGCGGCCTCGATCGCGTCGCGCCGTGCGAGCAGCACCGCGACATCGGCGGTCGCAGGCACGCGCACGATGAAGTCGCGGATCCAATCGGCTCGTAGCAGCGCGTGGTCGCCGGTGGTGACGAGCAGTGGCGTGCCGAGCGCCTCAAGCGCAGCGGCGGTGCTGGCGCTCGGTCCCGCTTCGGCGGCGAGTGCTTCCGCACCAAAGCGTGTCGCTTCCGCGCGGACGGCCGCGCTGTTCGCCGACACGCCGATCCGCGCGATGCCGGCGTCACGTACCGCACCGATGACGCGCGCGAGCATGGTGGCGTCGCCGAGCACGATCAACGCCTTGTCCGATACTCCGGCATAGGTTGCGACCGGGTCGTCGCCGCCGCGCGAGCCGGCGAGGATCAGCGCGGCGGGCTGGCTCGGCATCAGCGCGCCGCCTGATGCTGCCACAAGCGCCACAGCACGCCCGGCGCGGCGAGCAGGGGATGACGCTCGCGGAACGGGGTCAGCGGTACCGACAGGCCGGTGTGGCGCTCGATCTTCCACAGCGCATAGCGGGTCGCGCCGTCGAAGGTGAAGGCAGCCTTGACCAGGCGGATGGCATTGAGCCGCTTGCCCCAGCGGCGCGCGCGCGACCAGTCGCTGGCAAGGGTGCGTCGCTGCGAAGGGGTGAGGGCAGGGGCCAACGCGTCACCGTCGCGCGCGAACGCAACCGCGCCCGCGTCCCAGGCGAGCGGCAGCAGCGCGTCGTAGCGCGCACGCTCGTAGGACAGGATCTGGTCCTCGCGCCCCGGCGCCTCGACGCGCAGCTCGGTCGCGTAAGTGGCGCGGAACAGGTTGCGCCAATAATCGCCGGCCGATCCCCGCGCCGGCCCGTGCAGCGCGGCGAAGCGCGCGGCAGTGGTGGCAGCGGCGGCGACCGCGTCGACGATGCGGTCGCGTGTCGCGGGGTCGGCGACCCAGATCAGTGCGACCGGCTGAACGAAGCGTGCCCAGATCGTGGTGTCGCGCGAACGACCGGCGGCCGCGCGCTCGAACGCGTCGAGGTCCATCGTCGCAACCTTGGCGCGGATCATGCGGCCCGCCACCGACACCTCGTGATAGCTGACGTCGGGCCAGATGCGACGGCTTGCCCCGCGCGCCGTGCCGGGGGGGCGCAGTACGTAGAAATCGAGCACGCCGTCCAGGTCGGCAGTGCGCAGCACCGAGCCGTAGAACAGCACTGCTTCGCCGTTCAGCGACGCCGCGATCGAACGTGCGGCGTCAGCGATGACGGGTAGCACCGCACGATCGAGTTCGGCCGCGACGAACGCGCTGAGCGTCACGGCGTGACGAAGGTGATCGGCTCGCCCGCGCGCACTTCGTAGACGCCGCCGGCGTAGCTCTCGCCGTCGAGCACGAACCCGCCAGGCAGCGTTAGGCGGCTGTGTGGCGCATCGTGGCGATGGTGGTAGCCGGCGCGTGCTAGCCAGCCGCCTTCGCGCCCCGCCAAAATCGCGGGCACCGCCAGCGGCAACAGCCGCGGTGGTGCCTCGACCGCCAGGATGTTCAAGCCCTCGCCCGGCCGGCCGAGCGGCTTCAATCCGATCGGCAGGCGGCGCAGCGTCGAGCCGAGCAGCAGGTAAAGGTCGTGCTCGCGCGTGGTCGCATCGGCCATGTCGGTGATGCGCACGCGCTCGCCGGCGCGCCACGCATTGCCGGCACCGGCGAACATCGTCTGCAACACCGCGCCCAGCACGGACAGGCCGACCGCGACGCCGCCGAACGCGCCGATGTCGTGCGTGCGCTGCGCCAGATCGGTTGCGCGCACGAACGCGCTGGCGCCGAACAGGAAGCCGCGCAAGGTGGTGCCGTTCTCGCCCGTGATCTCGACCGGCTGACGTGTCTCCAACCGTCCCGCGGCGAGTGCCGCCTGCGCATCGCTCGCCGACCAGTCCCAGGGGATGCCGAGATCGAGCGCCAGCGCGTTCGTCTTGCCCGACGGGATTACCGCGATCGGCGGCATCGCAGCGCCGAAAGCGGCGGGCGCGGCGCTCAGCACGTCACGCACCGTGCCGTCGCCGCCGTCGACCACGACCAGTTCGACCCCGCGCGCGGCGAAGTCGGCCAGTGCCTCGGTCAGTGCTTCCTTGGTCGTCGGCTCGGTCACCAGCATGCCGGGTGTGGCACCGGCGCAGCGATGCACGGGGTTGCCCTGCTGATTGCGGCGACTGCGCGGATTGCTGATGACGCCGACTCGCGCCGCATCGAGGCCGCGGCGCGGAGCTATGGGAAAGCGAACGACCTGCGCGCCTTCATCCGCGCGCGCGAAGGGGAGCGGCGGATGTACCAGCGCCGCCCCGTTGGTGCGCGCGAGCGCGGCAGTCTTGAAAAAGGAAGTCACTCGGTCGCCGCTCCACACGGGATTGTAACATTGTTCTTGTACGCCCGATCCGGCGAAATTGTGTCCCGATCGTCACGCGAATCGCTTTTAAGTCTGCGCGGTACGTCTGCCTCTTCCCGCAACCAGGTCAATCAACGCGAATAGCGCGTACGTACGCGGATCGCGCTGCCGCTCGCGCCAACCGGGAAACGGACGCGCGACAGGCTGGGCAGGCCAAGCGTGGTGGGCGCGTCGTTGGAGAAGCCGAAACCTTCTTTTATCGAGAACAACGTGCGGTTGAAATCATGGTCGCCGTTCTCGTCGTGATAGGTCGCGACCGCGTAGGAGCCGGGCGTCACCCAGAAGCACGCCGAGGTGGCGGGTGCCTGCGCCTGGGTGCGGACGCGAGCGAGCTTGCCGCCTTTGGCGAGGAAGCGGCGCGAGTCGTCGGGGTAGAGCGTGAACACCATGTCGCCGCGCGCGCTGCGGATCTCGGTTGCGGTGACCGACAGTCGCACCTTGCCCGCGCCCGGCGTACCGGCGCAGGATTGCGCGGCTGCGGCCTCAGGCGCGAAGGCTGACCCGCCCAGCAACGCAACTGTCGCGGCGATGTAGAAGAAACGTCGTGTCATCAATGCGATATGGGCGCCAGCACGCGGCTCGCAACCCGAGCGCTCAGGCGAGCCAGCTCGTCAACCGCTCGCCAGCGCGCGCGCGCCAGATCGCCTGCACCAGCCGCACGCCGTGGACGACGAGCGACAGCATCGTCCATACTGCGACGGCGACGATCCCCCAATCGGGCCGCATCACGAGCAAAGCGGCGAACAGGATCACCATGTTGGGGTTACGCCGGGCGGTGACCAACCGGAAGCGGCTGTCGAAGCGTTCCCACACGTGAATGTGCATGCCGAAGCGGACGATGAATGCGCCCTCGATCAGTCGCTGTACGACATAGCCGAACAGCATCGCCGCCATCACCGCCCAGAAGGTCTCGTCCGACAGCGGGCGACCGTAGGGCGCGCAGCCCGCGGCCCAGGCCCACCACCAGATCGGCGGGTGGACGAGGTCGACGCCGTGGTCCCACGCATTGCCGAGCTTGGACGAGGTGATCGTGCAGCGCGCGAGCTTTCCGTCGACGGTGTCGAGCACCATGAAGACGAGCCCGGTCAGAAGCCCGGTCCAGAACCAGCCGTACCAGAAGGCGATCGTGGCGACGATGCACAACACCGAGCCGATCGCGGTGATGCCGTTGGGCGAGATGCCGACGCGCGCCGCCAACTTGGTCAGCGCGAACGCCCATTCGGGCCAGAGATATTTGGTCAGGAGGTCGGTCACCCCCTTGTACGCGCCGACGTAGCTGGCGCGCTCGATCGTGGGCACGGCGGCGGGCACCAATGCTTCGGCAAAGGGACGCTCGCGTTTGCGCAACGCCTCGTTGAAGATGCCCTCGTCGCGCTCGGCCGCGACCTGTTCGAGGTGCGGCGGGATCGGTGTGCCGTCGAGAATGGCGCGCTCGCACGCGGCACGGTCACCGGCGGCGACGTGCGCGAGCACGATTTCGCCACGCCGCGTCAGCACGGTGCCGGGGCGCGGTTGGAGCCACGCCATCCAGGCGGGGTCGAACACGAACGCGAGGTTGGAGAGGATGACGGTGTCGCTGGTGTCATTGCTGTCTGGCGCCACATCCGCGAACGGCAATTTGCGCGCGGCGGCGATGCGGCGCAGCCGCTCGTGCGCGGTCATGCCCCAGAGAAGCACGGGATTGTCGCCCAGCGGCACCACCGCGGGCAGCGGAGACTCGGTCGGCTGCATCGGCGGGCCTTTAGCGATGGGGTCCGGGGTTGGCGAGGACGCGCAGCACCGCCTCGGCCGCTCGGGCGCCGCCGGCACCGCTCGCGTCGCCGAGCGCTGCGCTGGCGATATCGCGCTGGGTCGTGGCATATTCGGCGTGGCGTGCGGGCGCGCGCGCGAGCGCGGGGAGCAGGTCGGCGAGGTCGTCCACCACCTCGCCCGCGCGCCACATGGCATAGGCGGGATCGTCCGCCCAGGCGCGCGCGTGCGCGTTGAGAAACACGGCGGGGCGCGGGCGGGCGAGGAACTCGATGAGCTGGCTCGACGTGTCGCCGAGGTAGAGGTCGGCCGCCGCGGTGTAGCTGCCATCGACGGTCGCGAAACTGTCGAGATCGACGTGGACGTGCGGCAGGTCCGCGACGCGGGCGAGCGTCTCGCGCAGCTCGGGCGCGCGCTCGATCAGGCGCTGATGCGGGGCGAGGATGACGTTCCAGTCGCGCTGACGTCTAAGCTGGTCGACCACCTGCGGCCCCCAAGCCGGCCAGGACGAGCGGTGCGCCTGCCAGTGCGGGGTGTAGAGCAGCACCGGGCGGTTGTCGGCGAACAGGGCGTCGGGAAACAGGGCGCGCGCGGGCGTGCGCTGGCGGAAGGCGGCCTTGATGTAGCCTGTCGCCTCGATCCGGTCGGGCGCCATGCCGCGCGCGAGATAGGTGGCGCGTTCCTGCTCGCTCGGCACCAGGGTGTAGGTTGCGGCCATCCGCCTTTTGTCGTCGCGCGCGCTCATCGAGCCTACGCCGTGCGAGGTTTTGACGAAGCGCGTGCGCATCCACGGGAAGGCGCGCGGCAGCCACAGGCTGGTCTGTTCGGCGCAGACGACAATGCTGGTGCGCGCGAGCCGGGGCGCTAGGCGGAGCAGCATCGGCAGCTTGGATGGCAGGATCGGGCGCTCGCCGGGTGTGGTGGCGGCGAGGCGACGGAAGCCGGGCGCGCGGCGGAGGCGGACCTGCGGCAGATGCGCGGTCCAGCCGGCGAGCAGCTGCTCGTGGGTCGAGGTCGAAACCCATAAGTCGAGCGGCAGATCGGGGCGCGCGTCGGCGAGCGCTTCGACGATCGGGAAAAGGTGCGGGATCAGCAGCGTTTCGCCGAGGAACAGGAAGGCGATTGGTGCCGCCTTCATCGTGCGCGCGCGTTCCAGCGGTCGACGTCCTCGGGGCGGTCGATCTCGACCCAGCCGCCGCTTTCCTCGACGATCGCGTGGACCGCGCCCTGGGTGGCGAGCGCGGCGACGACGTCGTGGTGATAAGCATTGATGCCGTCCGTGCCGGCGATCACGCGGTCGAGGACGGGGCGGTAACCGCTCTGTGCACCCGCGATCACGACGCCGAGCGAGCGATGCGTTGCCTGGTCGCTCGGCAGCGCTTTCGATACCGCAGTGACGCGCCCGCCCGCGACGCGGACCAGCATGTCGTCGGTATCGGCCTGTGCGATCGGTTCGACCACCAGGCCGACGCCGGCGCGGTCGTACTCGCCGTCGTGCGCCAGTGCGCGCGCGAGAATGGGGCCGGTCAGCGTGGTGTCGCCGTTCAGCAAACAAAAGGCGTCGTCGAGCATGTCGCCCGCCGCCCAGACGCTGCCAATACTGCTCGACACCGCCCAGAACGGATTGAAGCGCAGCGTGACCGCGAGCGGCGGGCGGTGCGTGGCGAGGTGCGCGCCGACCTGATCGTGGCGATAGCCCGCGACGACGATCGCCTCGCGCACCCCCGCCTCGGCCAGCGCGTCGAGCTGATGGTCGAGGATCGCGCGCCCGCCGACGGGCACGAGGCATTTCGGCATCAGATCGGTCAGCGGCAGCAGTCGTGAGCCGCGGCCGGCGCTGAGGATGATGGCGCGCATCATTGCATCCAGTCGAGGATCGGCCAGCCGTTCGCGTGCGCCAGCGCGCGCAGGCGGCGGTCGGGGTGGACCGCGAAACCTTCGTCGGCGACGGCGAGGCAGGGGGCGTCGGTGGCGTGGTCGCTGTAGAAGCGGACGTGCTGGCGCTCGCGCGGTTCGCCACGATGCCCAAGCCAGGCGGTGACCGCGGCGAGCTTGGCCGCGCCGTAGACGTTGGCGCCCGACAGGCGGTAGCCGACCCGGCCGTCGGGCGCGGACGACGCCTCGGTTGCGATCACGTCGGCGATGCCGAGCCGGCGCGCGATCGCCGTGGCGTAGAAGCGGTGCGCGGCGGTGGCGAGCACGACACGGTAGCCCGCTGCGCGATCGGCGGCGATCCGAGCACGTGCACCGGCGCGGACGTTGCCGCTCAATTGTTGGTCGGCAAAGGCATCGGCGATCCGCGAAAGATCACCCGCGTGCACCGCGCCGCCGATCAGCAGGCGGTGCATCACCTCCTTCAGCCGATCGCGGTTCATCACCCCTACCTTGTGCGCGACGGCGGCGAGTGCGGCGGCGGGGACGAGCGCCAGCCGCCACGGCGCGCGCGCCTTTGCCGCGTAGAGCAGGAACGCGGACCAAGTCGGCAGGCGCGTGATCGTCCGGTCGAGATCGTAGAACGCGTAGCGGGTCGTCGCGGGGATCATGGGCGCGCACCTTGGCCGCGAAGCTGGGCAGCAGCAAGGCAGCGGCGTGACGGACCCGGTGCCTGGTGCGGAAGACGACGCGGTGGCGTGAGGCATCGGGATCGGGATCGTCGAAGGGATGAGCGGTATGTCAGGCCGATAAGCCGGTGTCGGGTGCACGACGACGTGAATAGTCGGTCCGGCCACGCGCACCGTGCGACCACGAGGTACTGGCGCGGCGCGGCCACCGAGCGCGATCCCGCGCTCAGCGCTCCAGCCGGGTGACGTGCCCCATCTTGCGCCCCGGCCTTGCCTCGCGCTTGCCGTAGAGGTGCAGGTGGGTACGCGGCGCCGCGACCAGCTCGCTCCAGCGTTGCCATTCGTCGCCGATCAGATTTTCCATCACGATTGCGGGTGCGGTGAGCGCGGTGTCGCCGAGCGGCAGGCCGCAGATCGCGCGGACGTGGTTGGCGAATTGCGAGGTTTCCGCGCCCTCGATCGTCCAATGGCCCGAATTGTGGACGCGCGGCGCCATTTCGTTGAAGACGGGGCCGTCGGCACCGGCGAAATATTCGCAGGTGAGCACGCCCACGTGACCCAGCGCGTCGGCGATGCGGCCGGTCAACGCCGCCGCCTCGGTCCATTGCTGCGCGATCTCGGCTGGCGCAGGGACCGCCGAGCGGTGGAGGATCGCGTCGCGGTGCTCGTTCCACGGCGGCGGGTAGCTGGTGATCGTGCCGTCGATGCCGCGCACCAGCAGGATCGAGAATTCGTGGGTGAAGGTGACGAACGCTTCGAGGATCGCGGGGCCGCCGATCGCCTCCCACGCGGCGTCGGCCTCGGCGGCGTCGTTGATCCGCGTCTGGCCTTTTCCGTCATAGCCGAAGCGCGTCGTCTTGAGCACCGCGGGCGTGCCGATGCGCGCGAGTGCGGCGTCGAGTTCCTCGCGCGAATTGACCGCCTGCCAGCGCGCGGGGCGGCCGCCGACCTCCTCCACGAAGCGCTTCTCGCGCACGCGGTCCTGCGCGACCGCGAGGCTTTTGGGGGGCGGATAGACGGGCACGCGCTCGGCCAGCCACTCGACGGGGGCGACCGCGATATTCTCGAACTCGTAGGTGACGACGTCGCACTGCGCGGCGAAATCGGCGAGCACGACCTTGTTGTGATAATCGGCGCGCGTCAGGCTGGAGGCGGTCTGCGCGGCGACGCTCTCGCGGTCGGGGGCGAGGACGTGGGTGCGGTAGCCGAGCTGCGCGGCGGCAACCGCGATCATGCGCCCCAATTGCCCGCCGCCCAGGATGCCGATGGTGCCGCCGGGGGCAAGCGGACGGTCGAGCTGAGCGAGCGGCATGGTACGTTCCGTTTGCGGAAAGGGTCAGGGAGCTTCGGCGACGCCCGCGGTCTGTGCCGCGCGCCACGCCTGGAGGCGGAGCGACAGCGCGTCGTCGGCGAGTGCGAGGATCGCGGCGGCGAGCAGCGCGGCGTTGATCGCGCCCGCGCGGCCGATCGCGAGCGTGCCGACAGGGATGCCGCCGGGCATCTGCACGATCGACATGAGGCTATCCATGCCCTTCAGCGCCTTTGATTCGACGGGCACGCCGAGCACGGGCAGGTGCGTCATCGACGCCGCCATGCCGGGCAGGTGCGCCGCGCCACCGGCCCCTGCGATGATGACCTTGAGCCCACGGGCCGCGGCGCCGGTCGCGTAATCGTAGAGCCGTTGCGGGGTGCGGTGCGCGGAGACGACGCGAACCTCGTGCGCGATGCCGAGTGCGTCGAGCGTCGCGGCCGCGTGGCTCATCGTGTCCCAGTCGGACGTCGAGCCCATGATGATGCCGACCTGCGTCATGCGGGCGGGCGTAACCGCGCTGGCGCGGGAGGGCAATGCCCTCCCGGTCGGTCAGGCGGCTTGGCGCACCTCCGCCATCGCGTCGGCGGTGAGGGTGAGCGAATGCTTGCGCGCGTGGTGGTCGTAGATCGCGCTGGTCAGCATGACCTCGTCGACTTGCGTGCGCCGGACGAAGGAGGCGATCCCGCGCGCGACCTCGTCGCGGGTGCCGATCGCGGAGCAGGACAGGACGTTGTCGAGCATCGCGGCGTGGGCGGCCGGCAGGCTGGCGCGGTAGTTCGCGACCGGCGGCTTCATCAGTCCCGGGGTGCCGGTGCGCAGTGCGATGAACGATTGCTGCTGCGAGCTGGCGAGGAACTCGGCCTCGTCGTGCGTGTCGGCGGCGAAGACGTTGAACCCGGCCATCGCATAGGGCCGCGCGAGCTGTGCCGACGGGCGGAAATCGCGGCGGTAGATCGCGAGTGCGGCATCGAGCGCGTCGGGGGCGAAGTGCGAGGCAAAGGCGTAGGGGAGCCCCAGGATCGCGGCGAGCTGCGCGCCGAAGGTGCTGGAGCCGAGGATCCACATCTCGGGCTTCGCACCCGCGCCCGGCGTCGCGGAGATGCCGGTGCGGCCGTCGTCGGCGAAATAGCTTTGAAGTTCGACCACATCGTTGGGGAATTGATTGGCGTCGCTGGCGAGGTTGCGGCGCAGCGCATGCGCGACGCGCTGGTCGCTGCCGGGCGCGCGCCCGAGCCCGAGGTCGATGCGGCCGGGGTAGAGCGCGTCGAGCGTGCCGAACTGTTCGGCGATCTGGAGCGGCGCGGAATTGGGCAGCATGATGCCGCCCGCGCCAACGCGGATGTGCTGCGTCGCGCCCGCGACGTGCGCGATCACGACCGCGGTCGCGGCCGAGGCAATCCCCTTCATGCCGTGATGTTCGGCCACCCAGTAGCGATTGAAGCCGAGCGTTTCGGCGTGGCGCGCGAGATCGGCGGCGTTCGCCAGCGACTGCGACACGGTGCCGCCTTCGACGACGGGAACGAGATCGAGGAGCGAATATAGGGTCATGAGACAGAGATGGGGTCGCCGCCGGTGTCGCGCCAGACAGGTGAGCTTGGTGCGCGCGCAGCCCAGCTTTTCGACGTGCCAGCTTTTCGACGTGCCAGCTTTTCGCCGTGCCAGCTTTTCGAAGGGGCGCGGGCTTCAACGCGGGCACGAAGCGCAGTAGAGCGCGCGGCGATGCCGCCCGAACTATCCCATATCGACACGTGGTTGTTTGATCTCGACAACACGCTCTATCCCGCCTCGGCCAATCTGTTCGCGCTGATCGACCGGCGCATGACCGCGTTCATCGCCGATCTGCTGTCGCTCGATCTCGCCGAGGCGCACCGCGTGCAAAAGGCCTATTTCCTCGGCCACGGCACGACGCTTGCCGGGTTGATGGCGGAGCATGAGGTCGATCCTGCGGCGTTCCTGTCCTACGTCCACGATATCGAAATGGACGTGCTGGAGGCGAACGCGCCGATGGCGGCCGCGCTCGCCAAGCTGCCCGGACGCAAGATCGTCTTCACCAACGGCGACAAGCCTTATGCGCTGAAGGTGCTCGACCGGCTGGGGCTGGGGGAGAGTTTTGAGGCAGTCCACGACATTCACGCGATGGACCTGGTGCCCAAGCCCGCACCCGCGGCCTATGCCGGCATCTGCGCCGCGTTCGGCATCGACCCGACCACCGCGCTGTTCGTCGAGGACATGGCGCGCAACCTGAAACCCGCCAAGGCGATCGGCATGACGACGGTGTGGGTCGACAATGGCAGCGAGCAGGATCACGACGCCGACCGCAGCTATGTCGACATCCGCGTCACCGACGTGACCCAATGGCTCAACCAGATCACGGAGACTTTATGACCGACCTCGCCACCACGATCGACACCGCGTGGGAGAACCGCGCCGAGATCGGTTTGTCGACTACCGGCGAGGTACGCGAGGCGGTGACCGAGGCACTGGCGCAGCTCGACGCCGGCACCGCGCGCGTTGCCGAGCCGGATGACAGCCAGGGAGCGGCGGGCGGCTGGCGCGTCAACCAATGGTTGAAGAAGGCGGTGCTGCTGAGCTTCCGCCTGAACGACAATGCCCTGATCGACAACGGACCGGGTCAGGGCCACTGGTTCGACAAGGTGCCGTCGAAATTCTCGGGTTGGAGCGAGGAGCAGTTCCGCGCCGCGGGTTTCCGCGCCGTGCCGGGCAGCGTGGTCAGGCGCGGCGCCTATGTCGGCCGTGGCGCGATCCTGATGCCGAGCTTCGTCAACATCGGCGCCTATGTCGGCGAGGGGACGATGGTCGACACCTGGGCGACGGTCGGCAGTTGCGCGCAGATCGGCCGGAACGTTCATCTGTCGGGCGGGGTCGGGATCGGCGGCGTGCTCGAGCCGCTGCAGGCCGATCCGGTCATCATCGGCGACGGCGCGTTCATCGGTGCGCGGTCGGAGGTCGCGGAGGGCGTGCGCGTCGGCGAGGGCGCGGTGCTGTCGATGGGAGTGTACCTCGGCAAGTCGACCCGCATCATCGACCGCGCGACCGGCGAGACCTTCTACGGCGAGGTGCCGCCTTACTCGGTGGTGGTCGCGGGGTCGGCGCCGAGCTCCACCGGGCAGGGACCCAACCTATACTGCGCGGTAATCGTCAAGCGCGTCGACGCGCAGACGCGCGAGAAGACCGGGATCAACGAGCTGCTGCGGGATTGAACCTTTGTAGCCGGCGCGGTAAGGCACGTTTAACGCGTTAAACATCGGTGCTGCGGCATCGTCGAGGGGATTTCAGCGATGACGACCACCGCCTCCAAGGTTCTCGACCGTGTGCTCGTGCTCGAAATGGTGCGCGTGACCGAAGCCGCCGCGATTGCCGCGTCGACGCTGAACGGCCGGGGCGACGAGAAGGCGGCCGATGCCGCCGCGGTCGAGGCGATGCGCGCCGCGCTCAACGAGCTCGACATGGACGGCACCGTGGTGATCGGCGAGGGCGAGCGCGACGAGGCGCCGATGCTGTTCATCGGCGAAAAGGTCGGCAGCGGTACCGGCCCGGCGATCGACATCGCGCTCGATCCGCTGGAAGGCACGACGATCTGTGCCAAGTCGGGGCCGAACAGCCTGGCGGTGCTGGCGATCGCGGAAGGCGGCGGGCTGCTCAACGCGCCCGACGTGTACATGGACAAATTGGCGGTCGGCCCCGGCCTGCCCGAGGGCGTGATCGACCTCGATCGTACGCCGACCGAGAACGTTGAGGCGATCGCGGCGGCGAAGGGCGTGGCGCCGAGCGAGATCATCGCCTGCGTGCTCGACCGGCCGCGCCACGAGGCGCTGATCGCCGAGCTGCGCGCCATCGGCTGCGGCATCGTGCTGATCGGCGACGGCGACGTCGCGGGCGTGATCGCGACGACCGATCCCGATACCACGATCGATGTCTACATGGGGTCGGGCGGCGCACCCGAGGGCGTGCTGGCGGCGGCGGCGCTGCGCTGCGTCGGCGGGCAGTTCAAGGGGCGTTTGTTGTTCCGCAACGACGACGAGCGCGCGCGGGCGGCCAAGTGGGGCGTGACCGACCTCAGCCGGCAATATGACCTGACCGACTTGGCAAAAGGCGACTGCATCTTCGCGGCGACCGGCGTGACCGACGGTTCGCTGCTCGCTGGCGTCAAGCGCAAGGGCAAGGTCATGACGACCGAGAGCGTGGTGATGCGCGCGTCGTCGGGCACAGTGCGCTGGGTCAAGGGCGAGCACCGCCTCGATCGTTGATCGCACGCCGCCGCGGGCGCCCGGTCACGTGGTGGGCAGTGGGGCTGCCCGTGCGCCGGGTGGGGGCGTCGCGCTCGGCATGGTCACGACGCTAGTGCGATGTGGCAGGTGAGTGCCCTTGCGTCGTGCTGCGCGTGAGCGTTGCATGTCATAAGCGCCAGCGTGCAGTCGTAATCGGGCTCGCGCCGATCGGCGTGACGTGCCGGGCGGACGCGGCATGTCACAACCACTATGGGGGTTATGTTGACCTCGCGCGCTCGTGGGCGTGCTCGGATATGACGTACCGACACTGTTCGAGTGGCGATGATCGCCCCGAGACGCGCGGCGTTGCCCCTGGGTGCGGGCGTCACGATCAGGCTCGCGCTGACCGGCGTGACGTAGGGAGCAAGCGCGGTCGCCGCACTCGGCCTGTGCGTGACCGATCGTGTTTCCCAATGAGGCATGACCGGGCATCGACGCTGTTCGAGCGCCAATCTCTGATGGCGGGGGTGCGGCGTTGCTGCATTCGCGCGTTAAAGGACGGTGGAAACGCCGCCTGGGCTCTTCCGCACGGCGATGCTGCGGGCGCTGACCGGCGTAGCCTTGGCCAGACCTGTTCGTTGCTTCGCGCGCTCGCTGGGGGGGCGCATCGTGGGGATGTTCAGCGTGAGCTTGCTGTGGCTAGAGCCGGGCATGATCGGCGATGAGATCGTGTTCTTCACGCGCCGCCGAGGGATCGGCCAGCGGCGGGCGGCGCGTGGGGGTGCGGCTCCGTTCGCGAGTCGGTATCGTGCTGGCGCGTTTTCATCGATCGGCTGCGGTCGGCGCGCCTTTGCCTCGCGTCGACGGCGATGACCGAGTCGGTGCAGGCGGCGTTGCTGCTGATGGTGGCGCTTGCGGCGTTCGTTTATTTCGTGCGCGGGGGCGAGGTCGGCTTTCCGCCGCCGCGCTGGCCACAGGGCCGCGCGCGTTACTTCACCCGCGCCGCCGCGCGGATCGCCATTCTGTTCGGTGCCAGTTCGCTGCTGCTGTTGGGGATAGCGGGTCGCTGGTCGGCGCTGTCGACGATGCCAGGCGAGTTCGCCGCGCTGCGGTCGCTGACCGGAACGGTGTCGCTCGCCGGGTCGGCGGGGTGGATGCTGGGTGGTGCGATCGTCGCGGGCGCGCTGATCGGAGGCGGCGCGGCGCGGTTGACGCGGCGACGGTTGCAGATCGGTCGGCTGGGTGCGGTGCTGCCGCGCGCCCGCGCGGAGCTCGGCTGGGGCTTGCTGCTGTCGCTGGTCGCGGCGGTGAGCGAGGAATGGTTCTTCCGCCTGCTCGTGCCGTTGCTGGTGACGCTCGTCTTAGGATCGCCCGTGGTCGGCTTCTCCGCCGCGACGTTGCTGTTCGGCGTGGCGCATCGTTATCAGGGATGGGCGGGGATCGTCGCCACGACGCTGGTGGGTGCGTTATTGGCTTATGCCTATGTCGCGACCGCCAGCCTGTGGGTCGCCATCGCGCTGCACCTGTTCATCGACGTCAATGCGCTGGTGCTGCGTCCGCTGCTGACCGGGCGCATCTCGCTACGGCGGTAAATCGGCCAAGTCGCCCCGCTGCCCGTCGTGACGATGCAGCGGGGCGACCTGCTGTCCGTGGGACGCGGTTGCGCCCCAACATTCGTCTAGCGCAAGAACGTGTACAAATCATGGCGGCGGCGAGACGGCTTCACGTCCGGGCGACACGCGTCGCGGACGGACATGAAGCCTCCCCCGTAGCACCCGAAGCAAAGGGACGCGTCGGGCAGGCCGGCAGCATTGCGCAAGCGAGCCAGCAACACAAGGACACAATCGACGGGCCGACGTTCGTTTAGACTAGTTTGGAGTCGAATTTGAACGCAAACGACGATGGCGCGCGTGAATGGGGCAGCGATACTGACAGCGGTGGCATCGCGCGGCGCATCGGCCTAGAGGCGGGCGCGATGACCGCGCGTTCCGACACCCCGATGCTTCCCGGCGAGTTCGTCGCCTTTATCGCCGCGCTGATGGCGGTGAATGCGCTGGGCGTCGACCTGATGCTGCCCGCGCTCGCCGACATCGGGCGGCAATTGGGCGTGACGACCGCCAATCACCGGCAATGGATCATCACCGCCTACATGCTGGGGTTCGGGGCCGGGCAGCTCGTCTACGGTCCGCTTGCCGATCGGTTCGGGCGACGCCCGATCCTGCTCGTCACGCTGCTGGGCTTCGTGGCGGCCAGCATCTTCGCGGCGAGCTCGCAAACCTTTGCCGCCCTGCTCGGCGCGCGCGTGCTGCAGGGGCTGATGTCCGCCTCGACCCGCGTGCTCGCGGTGGCGATCGTGCGCGACCAGTTCAGTGGACGCCAGATGGCGCGCACGTTGTCGGTGGCGCAGATGATCTTCTTTCTCGTGCCGATCATGGCGCCGACGCTCGGGCAATTGCTGCTCGTGACGCTGGGGCCGTGGCGCTACATCTTCTACGCGCTGGCGTGCTTTGCCGCCTTTGTGCTGGCGTGGTCGTTCATCCGGCTGGGTGAGACGTTGCCGGTCGAGCGGCGACGGGCACTGTCGCTGCACACGCTGGCGCACGCTTATCGCCTGACGCTGACCAATCGCTTCTCGCTCGGCTACGCGGTGGCGGCATCGATGACGTTCGGCGGGATCATCGCGTTCGTCTCCTCGGCGCAGCAGATCTTCGTCGACGAATTCGGTGCGGGTGACCGCTTCACCTATCTGTTCGCGGCCTGCGCCTTCTCGATGGGAATCGCGTCGTTCGCCAACAGCCGGTTGGTCGAGCGGCTGGGCACGCGGTTGATCTCGCAAGCCGCGGTGCTCGCGCTGATCGCGCTGTCGGTGGCGCACATCGCGGTGATCCTGAGCGGGGTCGAGACGCTGTGGAGTTACATGGCGTTCCAGGCGCTCAGCATGACGTGCATCGGGCTGTGCGGATCAAATTTCGGCGCGATGGCGATGGAGCCGGTCGGGCAGATCGCGGGCACGGCGTCGTCGATCCAAGGGTTCATCACCAGCGTCGGCGCGGTGATCGTCGGCTCGCTGATCGGGCAATCGTACAATGGCACGACGCTGCCGCTCGCGATCGGCTATCTCGGGATTGGGCTGGCGGTGCTCACGGTCGTGCTGGTGGTGGAGCAAGGCAAGCTGTTTCACGCCCGCCAGGCTGCCTGACCGGCGTACGATCCGGCGCGGTCACGGTGGCGTGATCGGGAAGCGTGGTTAACCGCGCAACCGTTCGCGGCGGCGTTGGTTGGCCAGGTCCCATGTCATTCGATCTGTTAGATATCGCCAGCCGGCAGTGCGGAGAGGCGCGTGCGCTCGCCTCTTATTACGCGGCCCGTTACGGCGTCGACGCGCCCGCATTGGCGCGGATGGCGCGCGCCGACGTGATCGAACGTGGGCGCGACACACGCGCGGTTCTATACGCCAAGGCCTTGGCAATCCTCTTGCCCGTGCACGCTGGGTGAGCGGCGGCACAATGGTGTTGCAAGGTGCGAATGATTATCATTACGGGGAAACGAACGTTGCTTCGGACGATTGGCCGAAACCCAAGCAACGATGTGATGTCTCCAGTGATTTGTTCTTGATAATAGCTCGCACCATTGTGTGAGAGTGAATCGCAACTGTTGATTTGTCTTGTTTTATGGAACTCACCGCCAGTATCTCGGTTGGTAAGGCAATTCGGACGCGCGACGGTCGTCCAGCTCAACCGGAGAAACACCATGGCCCTCACCACGATCAACGGCGCGGCCTGCGCCAAGTGCAAGTTCTTCGACACCGAGGCGACCAACGAGTCGCTCGGCCTGTGCCGCTACAATCCGCCGATCAGTCAGCCGAGCGGTGACCAAGCCGGCGTGTGGCCGAAGGTCGAGGCGAGCGACTGGTGCGGTCATTTCGAGCCCGTTGCCGCTTAATCATTCGCGACGAACAGCAACGCCGCTCGTGCCTCGCGCGCGGGCGGCGTTGTCGTATCTGCGAGGATCGTACGCTCTGCTCGCTGGTCATCGATGCCCGCCAGGGCTGTCCGCGGCCGGTTGCGTTGACGTGCCCTCTCCGACGTTATAATGAGAACCATTCTCATCGAATACGGCGGATACAACGCATGTACGATCTCATGGACCGCAAGGTAGCGGAACTGCGCACCCCCGACCGGCTGATGCTCGACGCGATGCGTGCCTGGGTGCACACGCTGACGCTGGCGGGCGAGCCGAAGCGCGCAGTGGCGGGGCGCTTCATCGATGGCGGATCGTCGTTCGACGCGGCGATGACCATCCTGGATCGCTTCTCGGGCGAGACGCTGGCGTTCCAGCGGCCGTGCCACCCGCAAGTCGAGGAAACCGAAGCGGTGCTGCTGGGGCTGTGGCGGCTGGTGCTTGACGGACGCGACCGTGATGCGACCGCGACCGCGACACTGCTGGTCGATGGCGAGGCCGCACCCGATCTGGTGCGCATGATGCGGATGATCCCACCGCCGCGCGGCACAATACACTGACAGGGATCGGGTAGGGAGCGAGTGCCAGCCACGCTTCGTTACGGAACTTAACGCAAGATAACGACCTTTCGGCGATGACCTGCATTCCACCGAGAGGCTCGATATGCCCGATACCGATCGCCGTACCTTTGTCACCGGCGCCGCGCTGACCGCGGGCGCGGTCGCAGTTGCCGATGTAGCCAGCGCGCAGGGCGGGGGAGGCGCGGGCGCCGCGACCAGGCCTGCGGCCGCCGCCTACCCCAAGCCGCCTTACCCGGTGCAGCGGCAACCGTGGCCGGGGCTCGCCTCCAAGATGACGCCGCGGCCCGACCACGGCGAGACGAGCTATAAGGGTTCGGGGAAGCTCGCGGGCAAGAAGGCGCTGATCACCGGCGGTGACAGCGGGATCGGGCGCGCGGCGGCGATCGCCTATGCGCGCGAAGGGGCGGATGTCGCAATCAACTATTTGCCGGCCGAGGAGCCCGACGCGCGCGAGGTGATTGCGTTGATCCGCGCGGAGGGACGCCGTGCGGTGGCGATCTCGGGCGACCTGCGTGACGAGCGGTTCTGCCGGCGGTTGATCGAGCAGGCGGCGGCGCAGTTGGGCGGGCTCGATATTCTGGTCAACAACGCCGCGCGGCAGCAGACGCGCGCGACGCTGGCCGACATTTCGAGCCAGGATTTCGACGACACGATGAAGACCAACGTCTACGCGCCCTTCTGGCTGACGCGCGCGGCGCTGGAGCGGATGGGCGCGGGTGCGGTGATCGTCAACACCTCGTCCGAGCAGGCGGCAGACCCGTCGAAGGACATCGTCGATTACGCCATGACGCGCGCGGCGGTGCTGAACTTCACCAAGGGGCTGGCCAAGCAGGTCGCGTCGCGCGGCATCCGCGTCAATGCGGTGGCGCCGGGGCCGTTCTGGACGCCGTTGCAGGTGAGCGGTGGCGCGACGCCCGACAAGCTGCGCACCTTTGGCAGCCAGTCGCCGATCGGTCGCGCAGGGCAGCCGGCAGAGATCGCGGCGCTGTACGTGGCGGCGGCGGACCCGTCGCTCAGCTTCTCGACCGGGCAAATCTTCGGGTCGACCGGCGGCGGCGGTCAGCCGGCGTAAGCGCAGCCGAGTGCGCGGTCGGGCAGACCGGCCGCGCGCGTGGCGTCAGGCGGTGCCGACGCCGGTGGTGCCGACGCCGGTAACTGCGGGCGCATGCGAGATACGCTGCAGCAGCGGGCGGGCGATCAGATAAGCCGGCGCGCCGACGGCAAGTGCGATCTGCACCATCCACGCACTCAATAGTGCGAGGATCAACAGGTTGACGATGATCATGGCGGAAGCCCTCTTGGCGGTGATGCTGGGTACGCCCGATCGCCGAAGTGCGCCAATGACGTTGTTTACAACGACAAAAATCCTGTCCCTTCGAGGAAGGGCGCGGCGATCTCGGGACGGATCCGCACCAACCGCGCCGTTGCGCGGTCGATCATCGCCCAGGTCGTGACGCCTTCCACGCGCACCCGCCCGTCGCCGCCGGTGAAGCGGAAATGGCGGTCGAAGCGCGCGCCGCGCGGTGGCTCGGGTACCCAGGTTTCCCCGACCACCTGCTCGCCCACGCCGACATTGCCGCGGTAATCGATCTCGTGCCGCGTCACGACCCAGACGTACGCGTCCTGGTGCTCGGCCGGGGCGACCGCGTGCCAGTGCGCGACGGCCAGATCCTGAATCCAGCGCACCCAGACCGCGTTGTTGACGTGACCGAGCTCGTCGATGTCGTCGGCGTGCGCGGTGAAATCCTGTTTGAAGCTCATTGTCCTCGTCTTCCCCGCCACCAATGGATCGCGGCAACGATCAGGCCCGCCGCTACGACCCCGCCGACGATCCACCATAGCCGCGCATCGTGGCGCAGGCGCCCGACGAACTCCTCCACCGCGTCGCCGAAGACATAGCCGATGCCGGTGAAGATCACCGCCCAGATGATCGCCGCGACGAAGTTGATCGCGAGGAACTGCCGCTGCGAAATGTTGGTCGTGCCGACCGCGATCGGGCTGACGGTGCGCAGACCGTAGAGGAAGCGAAAGGCGAAGAGGAAGCGGCGCGGGTGACGCTCGAGCTGCGCTTGCGCGCGCGCAAAGGCGGCGGTGCCGCGCAGTTTCACGACCCAGCGCTGGTCGCGGAAATGCCGCCCGAACGCGAACCAGCCCTGATCGGCGAGGAACGACCCCGCCGCGGCCGCCGCCGCCGCACCCGGCAACGACAACAATCCCTGGTGCGCGAGCAGCCCGCCCGCGATCACCGCCGCCTCGCCTTCCAGCGCGGCACCGGCGAACAAGGCGGCAAGCCCATATTGCGCGACCAGCGACTCGATCGACACGGGCTTAGGCTTCGACGCCCAATTGCCACAACACGAAGGCGTGTTCTTCCGCGCCCTCGCGCAGGCTCTCGAACCGCCCCGACTTGCCGCCGTGGCCCGCGCCCATGTTGGTTTTCAGCAGCAGGACGTTATTGTCGGTCTTGGTTGCGCGCAGCTTGGCCGCCCATTTTGCGGGTTCCCAATAGGTCACGCGCGGGTCGTTCAGGCCGCCCGAGATGAACAGTGGCGGGTAATCTTGCGCCTTCACGTTGTCGTAGGGCGAGTAGCTGCGGATCAGCTCGAATGCCGCGGCGTCCTCGATCGGGTTGCCCCATTCAGGCCACTCGCCGGGTGTGAGCGGCAGCGACTCGTCGAGCATGGTGTTGAGCACGTCGACGAACGGCACGTCGGCGATCACCGCGCCCCAGAGTTCGGGGTCGGAGTTGACGATCGCGCCCATCAACTCGCCGCCGGCCGAGCGGCCCGCGACCGCGATGCGGCCCTCGGCGGTCCAGCCGCCCGCGATCAGTCCGCGCGCGACATCGACGAAATCGTTGAAGGTGTTCTCGCGCTTGTCGAGCTTCCCGTCATGGTACCATTGCTGGCCTAGGTCGTCGCCGCCGCGGATGTGCGCGATCGCGTAGGCAAAGCCGCGGTCGAGCAGGCTCAGGCGCCCGGTCGAGAAGCCGGGCGGGATCGCGTGGCCGTAGGCGCCGTAAGCGTAGAGGAACAGTGGGCGGCTGCCGTCGCGCGGGAAATCGCGCGGGTACACGATCGAGACGGGCACTTGCGTGCCATCGCGCGCGGTGATGTGGAGCCGCTCGGTCGCGTAGCGCGCGGCGTCATAGCCCGAGGGGATTTCCTGCACCTTCAACGTGGTGAGTTCGCCCGTCGCGACGTCGTAATCGTAGACGGTGCCGGGCGTGACCATCGATTCGTAGCCGAGCCGGATCACGCGCTGGTCGTATTCGGGATTGTCGCCGGTGCCCGCGGCATAGCTCGCCTCGGGAAAGGTGATCCGCTTCGGCTCGGCGCCGTCGTAGGAATGGATCGCGATCTGGTCGAGCCCGTCCTCGCGGCCTTCGACGATGAAGAAGTCGGCGAAACACTCGACCCCGGTCATGTAGAAATGGGCTGAGGGCGCAATCAGTTCGGTCCAGCTGCCCGGCGCCGAGATCGGCGCGGTGACGAGCCGCCACATCGGGTCGGTGTCGTTGGTGTGGATGAACAACGTGTCGCCGTGGGTGTCGACGTCATACTCGCGTCCCGACTGGCGCGGGGCGACCAGGATCGGCGTGGCGAAGGGATCGTCGGCGGGGAGCAGGCGGACCTCGCTCGTCACATGGTCGCCGGTGCCGATCACGATCCAGCGCCGGTCGCTCGTTTCGCCCACCGCGACACGGTAGCCCTCGTCATCCTCGTGGAACAGCTCGGCGTCGTTGGCGGGATCGTCGCCCAGGCGGTGAAAACGCGCATTGTCCGTGCGCCATTCCTTGTTGGCGAGGCCGTAGAGGAAGCCCGAATCGTCGGCGATCCAGACGATGTCGGACAGCATCCCCTCGATCACGTCAGGCAGCAGCTCGCCGGTGGTCAGATCCTTGACGCGGACGGTGAAGCGTTCGCAGCCATTGTCATCGATCGCATAAGCGAGTTTCGTCGCGTCGTTCGAGATCGAGAAGCCACCGAGGCGGAAATATTCGTGTCCTTCGGCGAGCGCGGGCTCGTCGAGGATCAACTCGTCGGCCGAGCCGTCGGCGGGGCCATCGACCGGGCGGCGCCACCATTTGCGATATTGCCCGCCGGTCTCGAACGCGGCCCAGTAGAGATAGTCGCCGTCCTTCTGCGGGACCGAGGCGTCGTCTTCCTTGATGCGCGCCTTCATCTCTTCGTACAGCCGGTCGGTGAGCGCCCGGTGCGGCGCCATCTGCGCCTCGAAATACGTGTTCTCGGCCTCGAGGTAGGCGAGCACGTCGGGGTCGGTCACCTCGGGGTAGTTCGGATCCTTGAGCCACGCCCAGGGATCGCTGATCGTGATGCCGTGCGCCGTGAATTCGTGCGGGCGCGTCGGCGCGATTGGCGGGGTCATGGCGGGCGGGGTCGAGGTGTCGATATGATCGGTCATGCGCGCGTCCTAACGTGCGACACGGGCTTTAGTCACGCGGGTTGCAGACAGTCTTGGACCAGCGACCAACGGCAGTCGTGGACAATCGCGCGCCCAGGCCATAACCGGCGGCATCGGCGCAGCGCCTCTTTCGGGTTTCCGGCGGCTGTGCCCTTTTCGACGAGCCCGTGAGTGGAGGAAACCCGATGGCGTGGGTCATTCTGGGCGTGGCGGTGGTCACCGAAATCATCTGGGCGCTGAGCCTCAAATGGGCGGCGGTGCAGGGAAGCTGGACCGCGTCGGCGGTGCCGGTGACGCTCAGTTTCGTCAACATGGGGCTGCTGGCGATGGCGATGCGCGGGCTGCCGGCGGGAACGGCGTACGCGGTATGGACCGGGTTGGGCGCGGTCGGGGTCACGATCTTCGGCGTGATCCTGTTCGGGGAAAAGCTGAACGCGGTGCAAATGGGGTTCATCGCGCTGATCATCGTCGGCGTGGTGGGGACGAAGTTCTTCGCGCAGGCGTGATGCCTCGAGCGGCGGGGTTGAGTGGCGGGGTTCGCGCGCGCACATGGGCGCAGCGATGATCACCTCCCGCTTCGCGCCGTCGCCGACCGGGCGGCTGCATCTGGGCCACGCCTTTTCCGCGATCCGCGCGCATGATCTGGCGCGTGGCCGTGGCGGCACGTTCCTGCTCAGGATCGAGGATATCGACGGCACGCGCAGCCGGCCCGAGCATGTCGAGACGATCATGGCGGACCTCGCGTGGCTGGGGCTGACGTGGGACGGGCCGGTGGTGTTCCAGTCCGATCGGCTGGAGGTGTATGCGGCGGCGCTGGCGCGACTACGCGGGGAAGGGCTGTTCTATCCGTGTTTCTGCACGCGCGCGGAGATTGCGGAGGCGATGAGCGCGCCGCACGGGGCGACCGCGATCTATCCGGGCACGTGCCGCGGCGTGGACGCGCGCGACCGGATGGGCGAGCCGCATTGCTGGCGACTCGACATGGCGGCGGCGGTGGCGCGCACCGGTCAGCAAGTTTGGAATGATGCGGGCGAGACGATCCGCGCGGTGCCCGAGGAACAGGGCGACGTGGTGCTGGCGCGCAAGGACGCACCGGCGAGCTACCATCTGGCGGTGACGATCGACGATGCGGCGCAAGGCGTCACCGACGTGGTGCGCGGGCGCGACCTGTTCGAGGTGACGCACGTCCACCGGCTGCTGCAGGCGCTGCTCGACCTGCCGACGCCGCGTTACCATCACCATGAATTGCTCGCGGGGCCCGACGGCGAGCGGCTGGCGAAGCGGCACGGCGCGCCGACGCTGGCGAGCCTGCGCGAAGGCGGCATGGACGGGCGCGCGCTGGCGGACGATTTGCGGCGCGGTCAGCTTCCAAAAGGCGCGTTTCGTACCTAGATTGGGGTCATGAACACCTTTCTCGTCATCCTGCTCGTCGCGGCGATGCTCGCCACGGTGGTCGCGCTGGTCCGCGGCATCATCTCCTTTCTCCAGGAGCAATCGGCGCAAGTGCGCGGTGGCGGAGAGGGGCCGACTGCCGGACAGCTCAAGTCCAACCGGATGATGCAGCAGCGCATCATGTTCCAGGCGGCGGCGATCCTGGTGTGCGTGCTGTTGCTCGCGGCAGCCGGGCGCACCTGAGACTTGGTCAAGCTCAACCGCATCTACACGCGCACGGGGGACACGGGCGAGACCGGGCTGGTCGACGGCAGCCGCGTGTCGAAGGCCGACGCGCGGTTGCAGGCGATGGGCGACGTCGACGAGGCGAACAGCGCGATCGGCGTGGCGATCGCCGGCTTGACGGATGCGGACGTGCGCGCCCAGCTGACGCGGATACAGAACGATCTGTTCGACCTGGGCGCCGATCTGGCGACGCCGGGCGAGGATTTCAGCCCCAGTGAGATGGTGTTGCGGATCGTGCCGGCGCAGGTCGCGCGGCTGGAGGTGGAGATCGATGCGCTGAACGCGAACGTGCCGCCGCTGACCAGTTTCGTGCTGCCCGGCGGCGCGGCGGCGGCGCTGCATCTCGCGCGCGCGATCGTGCGGCGCGCGGAGCGCTCGGTGGTCGCGATGGGACCGGCCGCGAACCCGCAAGCCCTAGCCTATATCAATCGCTTGTCCGATTTCCTGTTCGTCGCGTCGCGCGCGGTGAACCAATTGGCTGGTGGCGACGTTCTGTGGGTGGCAGGGGCAAACCGTTAACATAGCTTAGTGTAATGGGTGACACGGCTAGGTTGGCGGCGGGGAGTAGATCATGGAACCGCAACGCCAATCACGTGATACGGCTGGCGATCTCGCGCGCCGGTTCGCCGCGGTGCGCGGGCTGAGCGAAGCGCTGGTCGCGCCCTTGTCCGACGCCGATGCGACGGTGCAGTCGATGGACGATGCCAGCCCGGCGAAATGGCATCTGGCGCACACCACCTGGTTCTTCGAGACGTTCGTGCTGCGCGATCACGTCGCGGGGTACCGGTTGCACGACGAGCGATTCCCGTTCCTGTTCAACAGTTATTACGAGGCCGAAGGCCGCCGCCACGCGCGCGGGCGGCGCGGGATGGTGACGCGGCCGACGCTGCACGAGGTGCTGGCGTATCGCGCCGCGGTTGATGCGGCGTTGCTGGACGCGTTGGGCGATCTGCCCCCGGCGGCGATCGAGCTGGTGGCGCTCGGCTGCCATCACGAGGAGCAGCATCAGGAGCTGCTCGTCACCGACGTGCTGCATCTGATGAGCGAGAATCCGCTCGAACCCGCGATCTGGCCGGCGGCGCCCAAGGTGCCGGTCGCGATGCCCGGTGCCATTCGCTGGATCGAGAGCGCGGAGCGCGTGGTCGAGATCGGTCACGACGGGCAGGGGTTCGCGTTCGATTGCGAGGGGCCGCGACACCGCGCGTTGATCCCCGCGCACGCGATCGCTGACCGGACGGTCACCAACGGCGAGTGGCAGCGCTTCATTGCCGATGGCGGCTACCGCGACCCGCGGCTGTGGTTGTCGGACGGGTGGGGCTGGGTGCAGCGCGAAGGGATCACCGCGCCGCTTTATTGGGAACAGCGCGATGGCGTGTGGACGCGCTTCGGGCTGGACGGACGGCGCGCGGTCGATCCCGCCGCCCCGGTGACGCACGTCAGCTTCTACGAGGCGGATGCTTATGCCACCTGGGCGGGGGCGCGATTGCCGACCGAGTTCGAGTGGGAAGCGGCGGCGGCGGCGCATGATGCGGCGGGCGGCAACCAGATGGACCGTGGCGGCGCGGTCGAACCACGCCCGGCGACGGACGGCCCGGCGTTCTTCGGCGACGTGTGGGAATGGACCGGCAGCGCCTACCGCCCCTATCCCGGTTTTCGCGCGGTCGAGGGCGCAGTCGGCGAATATAACGGCAAGTTCATGAACGGGCAGTTCGTGCTGCGCGGCGGCAGTTGCGCGACCCCGCGCGGCCACGCGCGCGCGTGCTACCGCAATTTCTTTTACCCCCATCAGCGCTGGCAGTTCACCGGCGTGCGGCTCGCCAAGGATTTGTGAGATGCTGAAGCCTGAGATCGAAGACGGGCAGGCGAGCCTCGCCGACCCGCAGTTCCGCGCTGACGTGCTGGCGGGCCTCGCGCGGCGTCCGCGCGCGATCCCGGCGCGCTGGTTCTACGATCACCGCGGATCGGAATTGTTCGAGAACATCACCGACCTGCCCGAATATTATCCGACCCGCACCGAGGTCGCTTTGCTCGAAGGATTGTGCCCCGAGCTGCACCAACTGACCGGCAAAGGCCGCGCGGTGGTGGAATTCGGAT
The DNA here is from genome assembly GCF_013328205.1 of Sphingomonas hominis. Classification (GTDB taxonomy): domain Bacteria; phylum Pseudomonadota; class Alphaproteobacteria; order Sphingomonadales; family Sphingomonadaceae; genus Sphingomonas; species Sphingomonas hominis. Next base: position 121,324 of record NZ_JABULH010000003.1, read on the forward strand.
CGGGATCGTCGACCAAGACGCCGACGCTGCTGAAATGCGTCGAACCGTCCGCTTATGTGCCGATCGATATCTCGGGCGATTTCCTGCGCGAGAGTTCGCGCACGCTGTCGGCGGCGTTCCCCGAATTGCTGGTGCTGCCGTTCGAGGCCGATTTCACGCGACCGCTGACGCTGCCGCACACGATCCACGACGCGCCCAAGCTGGGGTTCTTTCCGGGATCGACGATCGGCAATCTGATCCCGCTCGCCGCGGTCGACCTGCTGCGTGCGATGCGTGCCTCTCTGGGAGAGGGCGCGATGCTGTTGATCGGGATGGACCGGATCAAGGACGCGGGCGTGCTCGTCCCAGCTTACGACGATGCACAGGGCGTGACCGCGGCGTTCAACCTCAACCTGCTGGAGCGGATCAATCGCGAGCTGAACGGGACGATCCCCGTTGACGCATTCCGCCACCGCGCGATCTGGAACGACGACCGCGCGCGGATCGAGATGCACCTGGAGGCGACGCGCGACGTGTCGTTCGCGGTCGAGGGCCGCGCGTTCGAGATCGCGGCGGGCGAGACGATCCACACCGAGAACAGCCACAAATACGGCCCGCGCGACGCGCGCATCCTGCTGCGCAGCGGCGGGTGGACGCCGATCCACGAGTGGACCGACGACGAGGGCAAGTTCGCGGTGATCCTGGCCGAGGCGCAGGGGGAGCGGCCCGCTCCCTGAGCGGAGCGGCCTACACCCTGAGCGGAGCAGCCCGCACCGTAGCCGCGTCAGGGCCGCTCGACGCGCGCGGTCCAGGTGCGGATGAAGTTGGGGTTGCCGCGGCACTCGCTCATCTCCGCCTGTTCGATCAGGCGTAGGCGGGTGCCATCCCAGGCGAAGCGTTGCGAGACGCCGCAGTCGCCGAGACCGCGGCCCTTGGCGTAGCTGGTGAGCACGCCGTTCTCGAACGCGCCGTTGACGACGCTCGGCACCGGAGTTTCCGGGTCGGCGCCGCTCGCCTCGAACCCGGCGGGCGCGTCGGTCCGTGCGGGCTCGATGCGATTGCCGCGGATGACGAACAAAGCGCCGATGACGTTGTACGCGCCCACCGAACAGGGCAGCACCGCGAGCGAGGTGTCGCCGCCGACCGACGACACGACCGGGCTCCAGTCGACATCGGGACTGGGCGGCGCGTCGCACCGCGCGGTGCGCTTTATCGCGGCGATCTGTCCTTTCGACAATCGGGCGGGGGTGCCGGTCGGCGCGGGTGTGTGGATGACGGGGGCGAGCGGGGCGGCCGGGACCGACGCAGCAGGTGCGCGCCCCTTCGCCACCGCGCAGGTGACGGTATCGACGCGGTGCTGAACCGCGTCGGCGTACCGCAGTGCGGCCGACAGGCCGGCGAGCGAGATGGTGCCGAGCGGCTTGCCGGTGCGTCCCAGCAGCGTGACGGTGCGGGCGTTGACGAGCGCCGCGACGATGCGGTTCGCGTTCGTGCCCGCGAGCGCGTCGCCGGTGAGGGCGAAGCGCGCCGAGCCGACGCGCAGCGCGGTCGGTGCCAGGCCGTTGCCGGTGTTGCCGAGCGCGAGCTCGAACCCACCGGCAGGCCCCGCCGTGCGCGCGATCTCGAGCGTGTAGCCCGGATTTCCCGCGGTTTCGGGCGCGAGCGAGGCGAGCGTGCAGCGGTGGACGTTGTCGCACCCGACCGCCCAGTCGCCGAAGGTCTTGAGCGCGCCGGGCGTCGCTGTCGGTGGCGTGGCGGCAGGGCTGGCGGCAAGCAGCACGACGGTAACGATGAGGCGCATGTTGGGTCGATAGCGCGGTGGCGCGGCGGCGGCAAAGCGGGCTAGAGCGCGCCCAAACCACGAGGACGGGGAACGAACAGATGCGGACGATGGGCGTGATCGGCGCGGGGCAGATGGGCGCGGGCATCGCGCAGGTGTCGGCGGCGGCGGGGTACCGCGTGATCCTGAGCGACGTCGACCAAGCGCGCGCCGAGGCGGGCAAGGCGGGGATTGCCAAGCGGCTGGCGCGCGACGTGGAGAAGGGGAAGATCGACGGGCAAGCGCGCGACGCGCTGCTTGGGCGGATCGAGGCGGTCGGTGACGTGGCCGCGATGGCGCTGTGCGCGCTGGTGATCGAGGCGGCGACCGAGCGCGAGGCGATCAAGCGTCAGATCTTCGCAGGCGTCGGCCAGGTGCTGGGCAAGGATGCGGTGCTCGCGTCCAACACCTCGTCGATCCCGATCACGCGGCTGGCGCAGGCGGCACCCGATGCGGCGCGCTTCATCGGCGTGCACTTCTTCAATCCCGTGCCGGTGATGGGGCTGATCGAGATCATCCGCGGGCTGGCGACGAGCGATGAGACGGTAGCGACGATCGAGACCTATGCGCGGCAGCTTGGCAAGCAGGTGGTGCGCGCGAACGACGCGCCGGGCTTCATCGTCAACCGCGTGCTGATGCCAATGCTGAACGAAGCGTGTTTCGCGCTGGGCGAGGGGGTGGCGACGATCCCCGACATCGACCTGGCGTGCCAGTTGGGGCTCAACCATCCGATGGGTCCGCTGACCCTCGCCGATTTCATCGGGCTCGACACCTGCCTGGAGATCACGCGGGTGCTGTTCGAGGGCACCGGCGATCCGAAGTTCCGCCCCGCGCCGTTGCTGATCAAATACGTCGAGGCGGGTTGGTTCGGACGCAAGAGCGGGCGCGGCTTCTACGATTATTCGGGCGAGACGCCGGTGCCGACGCGCTGAGGCGGCGGAAGATCACGCTAAGGAGGGTAGGGACGCAACCGGCCGATGGGCGATCATCGGCCGGCGGAGTGCGTGTCCTGGCTGAAGATTAGACGACGGACGGTACGAACGCGGCGGGAGAGAGAGCGAGTGCGGCGTGCGCGACGCCGGCGGGATGGGGCTAGACAATGGTTCGGGTGTAGGACAGCGCCATGCAAGCGCGGTTCTGCGACTGGGCAACGGCATCGGCTAGGATCGTCGGTATTAAGAGCACCAGCACCGAAAGCCCCAGCGCTAGCGCCAGCGCCATCAGCACTCGGGCGAGACGTTGTGGTCGGATAGGACACTATCATGCGCGACCTCAGAATTAGCTGCTCCAAATGAACCTGCTCGCCTAATCCGAGCGCGGTGACGTACAATTGCGGGTGCGCTCGCGTCGGTGCTCACCTGTCGAAGCTTCGGCTGAGGGCGATCCAGAGGCGGGCGGGGCAAGACCGCATCACCGTCATCGGTGAGCGACGCTACTGTTGGTCGAGCGCGGACCGTATCTAGGTGAACGACACCGTAGGAGGCGAACTCGCACCATCGTGGGCGAGTCCGTGCTACCTGTGATTGAGCTGGTGTTACCCCTGTTCAAGCCTGTGCCGCCCTGAAGCAAGCACGCGTAAGGTTAGAGTAACCGCTCGCCCGATCAGATCAGGCGTTCGCGATCCTGTACGCGGATTGGCGGTAGAAAATGCTGACCCCGGTCAGGCTACCTCCTCGAGGTGCCAGCCAATCGCCGAGTGCGTATTGGCGTAGTTGGGTCGAGCCTGTGTCCCAAACTGACGGGCACGCTTTGGGCGGCGGCGACCCCGAGCGCCGACCGCGTCAGGCGTCCGCAATCTTGTACGCGAGTTGCCGGTAAAAGGCACCGACCCCGATCAGATCGCCGCCTTCCGGCGTCAGCCGCTCGCCGAGTGCGTAGCGGCGCAAGTGGGTCGAGCCGGGCGCGTGCCAGCCCGCGGTCATCCACGTATCGCCCTGCCGGTCGGAGCGGCGCACTAGGCCGTGACAATGCCACAAACAAGCACGCGAGCGGCCAAGCGCGCGCAACCGCGCGACATCGCTGCCCAGGATGGCGAGCGGCGGGCTGCGGCGATCGTCGCGCGTCGGCAATCGCGCGACGTCGTGGACGCGGCTGGCGGCGTTGTGCCGGCGCGGGCGCCAGAGTGCGGGCGGCGCGACCTGATCGAGCAAGCCCTTCAAGAAGGTGTCGAGCTCACGCAGGCAATTGGCGACGTAACGCGCGCGAACGCCCGCGGCACTGCCTGCCGGCCACGGATCGGCGAGTGCACCATCAGTCGCCAACTGGCCTAGGCGATCAGCACCGCGCAGCAGCAGTGCGGCGGCACGCTCCAGCTCGATCGACGGTTCCGCGAAGGCGACCAGTCCGGGCTGCGGCTCGGCGCAGGGGATGCGGGTGCGATGCGGTGCGAGCGCCAGCGCGGTCGCGGTCACTCCGCGAGGAGGGACGGTGCCGCCGCGGGCAGGCGATCGGCGCGCAACTTGTCGGTCCGCTCGGCACGGACCGCCATTGCGTCCCAAGAGGCGGCGGCGCGCTCGCAGCGTTCGCGCACATTATCGAGCGTAGCGGCGGACGCTTCCACCCGTTGCGTGTCGGCTTGGCGGCGGAAGAATGCAGCATCATTCGACATGGGTCACGAACTCCGATGGGTCGGTGAACCGGCACGCGGCCGATCGATCGGCCGGAAAACGATGCCGGAAACAAGCGATGGCGATCGGTCGACCGCCATCGCGCGCGCCTCAATCGGCGTGGGTGAGGTTGACCGCCGCCATCTTGCCGCGGCGATCCTGCTCCAGCTCGTAGCCGACGCGCTGATTCTGGTTCAGCGTCGCCATGCCCGAGCGCTCAACCGCCGAGATGTGAACGAACGCGTCGTCGCCGCCGCCGTCGGGCGCGATGAAGCCGTAACCCTTGTCGAGATTGAAGAACTTGACGGTGCCGGTAATGCTCATGGTCTTCCTTACTTCATATGACGGGTCGATTGCTGACACGCCCCTTGCCGTCGGCAGCAGGGAAAGAAGGAAGAAGGGGGCCGCAAAGCGCCGAAAAACCGTCGATGTGCGACTGTAGCGAGGGGGGATATGGGCGCGGTTGGGTGATTGCGCAAGGCGGCGGTGGCGGTGGCGGCGTGGGGTGCGCTCTGGTGGGTGGAAAGGGTGACTGTGCTCGATACGTGCGAGCTTGGTGGGAGTGGTTGCAGGTGGGTCTGGTGCTGGGACATGCGCAACTGGCCGGGTTCGATCTTGCTGACGCGCAACGCAGCAGTCTTTTTGGCCGTACCGCTTAGAGCTGTTCTCGAGCCGCTTGGCCCACTTTCTTCCGTCACCCCGAACTTGTTCCGGCGTCCCGCTTCCTGAAGCGGGCAGGAGAAGGGGGGGGGGCACCTCCGTGTAAGGTTGGGTCATCTATCGGGACCCGCTTTGGCGCGAAGGGAGCGGCCGCTTGGCGTCGATGAGCAAGGCTGCGGCTGGGCGTGGGCCGGCATCGGCCTTGCTGGTGCAGCGCTATCGCTTCGCGGACGGGGCTAGACCGGGAGGGGCGACGGCGAAGCCGCCGCTTTGCGTCAGACGGGCTTGGCTGCGCCTGCCCGCTGGCCGATCCCGGCCTTGCGCGGCTTGGCCGCGCATCTGCGCCGTCGCTGCGCCGACGCGCTTACGCCGGGATTTGCTGACTGATACAATGGAAGCTTCCGCCACCGGTCAGGATCGCGTCGGCGCGCAATCCCACCGCGCGGCGGTCCGGGAACAGCGCCTGCACCGCGGCGACGCCGGCGTCGTCGTGGTCCGAGCCGTAGATCGGCACCACTATTGCGGCGTTGCCGATGTAGAAGTTCATGTAGCTGGCCGGGATCACTTCCTCGTCGCGCAGCACGCGGCCGGGGGACGGGATGGTGACCACCTCCAGCCCGGCGGCGCGGGCGCGGTCGGCGGCGTCCTGATAGACGCGCCAGTTCGGGTCGTTCTCGGCCGCATGCGGGAGCGCCAGGCGTCGCTCGCCGACGAAGCGCGCGAGATTGTCGACGTGGCCGTCGGTGTGGTCGTTCAACAGGCCGTCGCCGAGCCAGACGACGTCGGTGTAGCCGAGGTCGTCGCGTAACCGTTGCTCGATCTCGGCGCGCGACAGCGACGGATTGCGGTTGGGGTTGAGCAGGCATTGCTCGGTGGTGACGACCAGCCCGGTGCCGTCGCCGTCGATTGCGCCGCCTTCCAGCACCCAATCGTGGCGGATCGAGGCGAGCCCGCGTGCGGCGGCGAGGCGTTGCCCAATGTCGTCGTCGCCCGGCAGATCGTATTTGCCGCCCCAGCCGTTGAACGCGAAATCGTTTGCGACGCCGTCGCCGGTGATGATCGCGCCTGTGTCGCGCAGCCAGATGTCGCCGAACGGTTCCACCACCACCTGCGCGAAGGGCGCGCGCGCACGCGCCGCATCGGCGGCCTCGTCATGAGCGGCGACCAGGATCACCGTCTCGCCCGCGCCATCGGCGTGAACAGCTGCTGCGAAGGCGGCGACCTCGTCGCGTGCCTGCTCCAGATCCTCCTGCCAGAGCTCGGCATGGCTGGGAAAGCCGATCCAGACCGCGGCGTGCGGTGCCCATTCGGCGAGTGGGGTCGTGGGGGTCACGTCGTTTCCTTGATCGGCTGGATAATGGTCGCGTGGGTCACAGGCGTCATGACGCCAACGATCGATTGGCGTGTGCCAGCGGTGCGGAGCGGCTGCAAGCGTGCGTGGCTTTGTGCGAATGTGGCGCGGATCAGGTTTCGCCTCATGCCGGTTTAACGAAAAAGGGCGGCCCCGCGGGACCGCCCTTTTTCCGTTCCGTGTCGGGATGCGCCGCGGGCGAGGTCCGCGTCGTCGGTCCTCGCTGTGGCGAGGCCGGCCGGTCGACGCCTTCTACTCAGCTTAACGCGAGTAGAATTCGACGACCAGATTCGGCTCCATCTTCACCGGGTAGGGCACTTCGTCCAGCGTCGGCACGCGGATGAAGGTCACCTTGGCGGCGCCGTCGGGTGCGACGTAATCGGGCACTTCGCGCTCGGCGAGCTGCTGCGCTTCGAGCACCAGCGCCATTTCCTGCGCCTTCGAGCCCAGCGTGATCTCGTCGCTGACGTAGCAGCGGCGCGACGCGATGTTGCACTTCACGCCGTTGACGCGGACGTGGCCGTGGCTGACGAGCTGGCGCGCGGCCCAGATCGTCGGCGCGAACTTCGCGCGGTAGACGATCATGTCGAGGCGGCGCTCGAGCAGGCCGATCAGGTTCTGCGAGGTGTCGCCCTTCATGCGGGCGGCTTCCTCGTAGCAGTGCTTGAACTGCTTCTCGGTCACGTCGCCGTAATAGCCCTTGAGCTTCTGCTTTGCGCGCAGCTGAATGCCGAAGTCCGACACCTTGCCCTTGCGGCGCTGACCGTGCTGGCCGGGGCCGTATTCACGCTTGTTGACCGGGCTCTTGGGGCGGCCCCAGATGTTCTCGCCCAAACGGCGATCGAGCTTGTGCTTCGCGCTATGACGCTTCGACATGTGTAATCCTTGGCAAATGCGAACAACGTGGCCCGCGCTTCATCATGCATGATGGTTCGCGAGGTTCTTCCCGGTCATCGCGCCGCCCGATGCCTGGAGGCACGGGCAGGCCCACCGCTTCACCGGGGTGCAGGGGCAATTGCGAAGGCGCGCGCTTAGCGGGGTGGGTGGGATGCGTCAAGCGCCGCGCCTTGCGCTGGACAGGCGGGCGCGGCGGCGGCACAGGCGGCGGGATGAGCATCAAGCCCGGTCCCGAGTGCCACACCATGATCGAGGTCCGCGCCGGGGTCGACGCGCTAGACCGCGAACTGGTCGGGCTGTTGAGACGGCGGTTCGACTATATGGAGGCGGCGGCGCGCATCAAGCCGGCGCGGAGCGCGGTACGCGACGAGGCGCGCAAGCGGCAGGTGATCGCGCAAGCGCGCGCGGCGGCGGAAGAAGCCGGCCTGCCCGGCGATGCCGTCGCGGCGATGTGGGATCTGCTGGTCGAGGCATCGATCGCCTATGAACTCGACCGCTTCGATCGTCGCGGCGACGCGTAGTCGTCGTGCGCGGGGCGGCGCGGTGACTGCCCCGCGCCGATCATCGCCTCGTAATGCCGGATCAGACCTTGGCGGCGTAGATCATGCGGCCCGGCCCGAGCCGCTCGAACACCTCGGCCAGTTCGTTCTCGCCGACCGCGAAGCAACCCTGGCTACGGCCCAGCATACCGCGCTCGGCCACCATCTCGCGATTGGCGTACCAGGCGGCGTGAACCACGATTGCGCGATCGAGTGCGTTGTTGTTGGTGCGGTCGAGCCCCACCAGCCGCTGCGACTTGCCGTGCTTGCCGACGTAATAGTCGCTGGTCACGAACGTCCCCTCGCACGAGGCGTTGGAGCCGTTGGCGTTGGAGAAGCGCTGGAGATAGCCGGTGTGCGCCGGGTCGGAACCCGAGCCGTGCGCAACGAGCTTCGACCGGGTGCGGCCATCCTCGAGGTTGATGAGGTGAAAGCGCGGCGTGCCCGACGAAGTTGCGAAGTCGGCGATCGCGATCCGGTCGTGGCGCTGAATGCTGCTGCCGTGATGCTCGAGCGCGGCGAGCGCGCGGCGCATCAGCGTGGGGCGCACCGTGCCGAGGCTGTTGGCGCTGCCGGCAGGGAAGCTGTCGGCGGTGAAGCCGCCTGCGCTGTGCCCCTCGTACACGCCGGCGGGAAGCAGCGATTCGGGTGCGCGACGCAGGCCGGCAGAGACCGCGGACGGGATCATCATCGCCCCGGCGAACAAGCCGCCCGTCTTCAACAGGGCACGCCGTGATGGCACCGGTTCGCGCGTCAACTGCATTGCTGCCGATAATCCTTCATTGCCGATGCGGATCTGTACCACGATTCGGCTTAACGATCCGCAATCTTTTCCGCATCTTAGGCGCACGTTCCGACGTTCTGGCGCGGAATCCGCACAACTCATCGGCGTGGCACCAAAAGCATGGCAAGGTGTTATTAACGGTGATCGCGTGGCGGAGGCCGGCGATCGACGGACGGATTTGAGGAACAACGACATGCTGCGACGCGCCCTGCTGATGGTCGCGCCGGTGATCGCCGGCGCTTGTCTCTCGCAAATGGCGAGCGCGCGAACGCTCGATGGTCTGGCGTTGACCGAGGCGGCCGTCGCGCTCGCGCCCAATCGCTACGTGTGGACCGACGAGCAGGCTCAAGGGGCGATCGCGGGCCCGGTCAGCGTGCTGATCTCGATCCCCGACCAACGCGCTTACGTGTTCCGCGGCGAGACGCTGGTGGCGGCGTCGACGGTGTCGACCGGCAAGGCGGGGAACGACACGCCGACCGGTAGCTTCACGATCCTGCAGAAGAACGCGAAGCACTTTTCCAACCTGTACGACAATGCGCCGATGCCGTTCATGCAGCGGCTGACGTGGGACGGCGTCGCGCTGCATGCCGGCCGCAATCCCGGGTTTCCAGCGTCGCACGGCTGCATTCGATTGCCGACTGCGTTCGCGAAGAAGCTGTTCGAGATCACGTCGCTGGGTGCGACGGTCGAGGTGACCGACGAGGCGTACGTCAGTGGGATGGATGCGCCGGTCTATACGCCGGTCGCGGTCGTTCGCGACCATGAAACGAGTGAAACCGCGCGCGCCAACGAGCGCGAGGGCATCGCCCAGGCGATGCGGGTGGAGTGACCGTTGGGGCTTCGTGACGGCAGATGACGATGGTCGATAGTCGACCTCGCTGCAGCGGTATGCGCGGGATCTAGCTGGCAAGATACCGATAACAGCGAGGGAATCTTCCGTGCCGAGGTGGTGCGTAGGGGGCGTTTGGGTGATGGTCGAGCCCTCACCTCGCTGGGGCGAGTGTGGAAGCGGCGTGCATGACGGATAGGGCTGGCAGGCTGGCCCTAACGGTGGTGGAACCTCGCCCGCCGAGATGGGGGGAAAGGTTCGTTAGATGGCGGTCCATCTCTAACCCCGCTGCGGCAAATGCGGCGGCGGGGTGCATCACGGATCGAGCTGGCAGACTTCTACAACTTCGGCGTAGCCCTCCCCGCCGGATGGCGGGGAAGGCTTGCTGTCAGCGTGGCAATTGCCAGCGAACGCGGTCGGTGTAGCTGGTCGCGATCGCAGCACCGGCGTCGTCGCGCGCCGGCTCGAACCGCGCGCGACGCTGGTAGAGGCGGCAGGCGGCGCTATCGAGCGTGCTCGACCCGCTGGAGGCGGTCACCGTGCAGCCGGTGACGCGGCCATCGCTGCCGATCTGGACGCTGATCGCGACCGAGCCTTCGTCCTCGGCGCGTAGTGCGGCGGCGGGGTAATCGTCGGTGGTGATCCACGTGTTGCGGTTGCCGATCGCGCGCACGGCGCTCGCCTTGCTGACGGTGACAGGCGGCGAAGGCGGCGCGACGTCGATCGGGGCGGGTGGTAGCGGCGACGGTGACGCCGGTAGGAGATCAACGAACACGGTGCTGCTGGCGGCCGGCGTCGGGACGCGCGGAATGACCGTGGTGACCGACGACGCGCTCGCTGGCGCGGTGGCGGTCTGTTCGGGCGGAGGCGGCGTGTCGGGCGGGGGTGGCGTCTCAACGGGAACGTTGCTGGTGGTGAGTGTGCGCGACACCTCAGTCACGAAGCTGCTCGCCATGCCGGTGACGAACGCGAAGCCGAGCAACCCGTGGATGACCGCGACGCCGGCGATCGTGGCGATACGCCTGCTGCCGGGTGCCTGATCGGAATAGGCCATGTGACATCTCTCCTTGCGCGGAGACTGTCGCGGGCGTGGAACCGCCCGTCGACGAACTCCGAACAGGGAAGCTGCGCCTGTGAACCTGTGTTGATCAAGCGACTTAATCAGGTGCTGTGCCGACGTGACCGTCATCGGTGCACGGCGCTGTCAGCGGGTTTGGCGCCTGTCCTACCGTCGGGCCGAACAATCGGTATTTCGGATCAAGTCCAGGATGACGGGTGGGCTCGATCAGCGAGCGGTCACAATTGGGTTCGGACCTGCCAGAGTTCGGGAAACAGCTCGACCTCGAGCATGCGGCGCAGGTACCCGACGCCCGCGGTGCCGCCGGTCCCGCGCTTGAGGCCGATCACGCGTTCGACAGTGGTGACGTGGTTGAAGCGCCAGCGGCGAAAATAATCCTCCAGGTCGACCAGCTTTTCCGCCAGTTCGTAGAGCGGCCAATGCGCTGCAGGGTCGCGGTAGATCGTCGCCCAGGCTTGCGTCACCGCCGGGTCGGTCGCGCGTTCGGCGCGCCAGTCGCGCGTCGGGTCGGCGAGCAGGTCGTGGCGGTGGAGCAGCAGCAAGGCGGCGTCGTAGATGCTGGGCGCAGCGAGGATGTTCTCCAGCGCGGCGAGCGTGTCAGCGCGGTGGCGATGGGGGCCGAGCATCGCGTGGTGGCGGTTGCCGCACAGGAACTCGATCGCGCGATACTGCCACGACTGGAATCCCGACGACTGGCCGAGCGCGTCCCGGAAGGTCGTATACTCGCTCGGCGTCATGGTGCGCAGCACGTCCCACGCGCCGTTCAATTGTTCGAGGATACGGCTGACGCGCGCGAGCATCTTGATCGCATGGGGCAGTTGCTGGCTGAGGATCGCGTCGCGCGCGCTGGTGAGTTCGTGGACCGCGAGCTTCATCCACAATTCGCTGGTCTGGTGCTGGATGATGAACAACAGCTCGTCGTGCGCGGTCGAGCGTGGGTGTTGCGCGTCGAGCACGCGGTCGAGCGCAAGATAGTCGGCATAGGCCATCTTGCCGGCGAAGTTCAGCTCGGCGCCAGCGTGGGGTGGGGCATGGGGCGGGGCTGCGTCGTCGCTCACGTGACGTCCGCGCGGCGCTGGTACTCGGGCGCTTCGTAGGCGCGGGTATCGATCACGTCGGCGAGGATTGTGGCGGCCTGCACCACCTCGGCCTCGGAGAGGTAGAGCGGGGTGAAACCGAAGCGCAGGATGTCGGGCGCGCGCACGTCGCCGATCACGCTGCGCGCGATCAGCGCCTGCATGACCGGGTAGGCATGGTCGTGGCGGAACGACACCTGGCTGCCGCGCGCGTGGGCGTCGCGCGGGGAGGCGAGGTCGAGGCCACAATCGATTTGCGGGCAGCGGCGCTCCACCTCGCGAATGAAGGTGTCGGAGAGGTGGATCGAGGCGGCGCGCACGTCGGTCATGTCGACGCCGTCCCAAGCGTCGAGCGCGGCGTCGAGGATCGACAGCGCGACGATCGGCGGGGTGCCTACGCGCATCCGCTCGATGCCCGCGGCGGGGCGATAGGCGCGGTGAAAGGCGAAGGGTTCGGCGTGGCCGAGCCAGCCCGATAGGATCGGCTGTGCGACATCGGCGTGGCGCGGAGCGACGTAGATGAAGGCGGGGCTGCCGGGACCGCCGTTCAGGTACTTATAGGTGCAGCCGACCGCGAAATCGGCGTTGGCCTGGGCGAGGTGGATGGGGATCGCGCCGGCGGAGTGCGCCAGATCCCACACGGTGATCGCGCCGACGTCGTGCGCGCGTTTCGTCAGCGCGCGCATGTCGTGGAGGCGGCCGGTGCGGTAGTCGACCTCGGTCAGCATGGTGACCGCGACGCTCTCGTCGATCGCGTCGGCGACCCCCTCGGGCGCGACGACCTTCAGCTCGCGCCCGCCAAGTGCCGCGAGCAGGCCGTCGGCGATGTAGAGGTCGCTGGGGAAATTGCCGCTGTCGCTCAACACCACGCGGCGGTCGGCGGGCGCGAGCGCGAGCGCAGCGGCGAGCGCCTGAAACACCTTGATCGACAAGGTGTCGCCGGTGACGATACTGGCGGGCGGCGCGCCGACCAGCCGTGCGATGCGGTCGCCGACGCGAGCGGGCAGCATCATCCAGTCGCTGTCGTTCCACGCGCGGATGAGCTGGTCGCCCCATTGTTCGCGCAGCACCTGTCCGACACGCGCCTCCGCGGCGAGCGGCAGGGGGCCGAGCGAATTGCCGTCGAGATAGATCACGCCCTCGGGCAAGTGGAACAGCGCACGCGTGGCGGCGAAATCGGTCATGCCTGCCCTGTAGGCGCCGTGTGGGTCGGTGCCCAGACGGCGTGCGCGAGGTGATCGAGCACGGCGGCGGCCATGTCGGCGGGTGCCTCACGAGCGGGGAAGTGGCCGACGTCGTCGATGACGAGGCGGCGATAGCCGTTGGTGAAATAGTGCTCCTCGCCTTCCGACTCCGAGGGCGGATCGCAGGCGTCGGCACCGCCCTGGATCATCAGGGTCGGAACCGTGAGGGTTTCGGTGTCGGCGACTCTCGCGCGTGCGGTCGCGAGTGCCGGATCACGCGCTTCTTCCGGCCAGCGGCTGCGGTAGCCGTGAAGCGTCACGGCTACCCAGTCCGGATTACGGAAGCTGTCGGCGGTGCGCGCAAACGTCGCTTCGTCGAACCAGCCCGGCGGGCTCCAATCCTCCCACATGCGACGCGCAAAGCCGATCGGGTCCTCGCGCACGCGTTCGGCGCCGCCGTCAGTGGTCATGTACCATTGGTACCACCAACGCTGCGCTTGCGTGAAGGTGGGTGTGACGAAGCGGCCGCGTGGCACGTAGCCGATCGCGAGCGCGGTAATCGCGGCGAGCCGCTCGGGCTGGAGCGCGGCCATGACGTAAGCGGCGCGGCCACCCCAATCGTGGCCGATCACCGCGAAACGATCCTGCCCGATCGCATCGGCGAGGTCAAAGGCGTCCTGCGCCACGGCGACGCTGGACCCGTCGCGCGGATGCGACGCGTCGCGAAAATGCGTGCCGCCGAAGCCGCGCAGATAAGGTGCGATCCAGCGATAGCCCGCGCGTTCGAGCAGCGGCGCCACACCGTCCCATCCGCGCACGTCGTCGGGCCAACCGTGCAGTAGCAGAACCGGTGAACCACCCGTTGGTCCACCTTGTTCATAGGCGATGTCGAGCGCGGGCGTCTGACAGATCGGCATGGCCGCTCAACCCGGTCGCTGCGCGCCTGTTCCTCCGTGCTCAGTCGGCGGCGACAACGTGGCCCTCGGGCGGGGTCGGGCGGCGGCAGAACCAGACGATGATGAGCATCGATGCGCAGAGATACGCGCTAATGCGGAATAGGTCGGTGGAGGCGAGTAGGTATGCCTGCCCCACCATCTGGCGGGTGACAACGGCGGCGGCCTGTTGCGCGGTCATTCCCAGGCGCATCAGTTGCTCGGTCGCCATCTGGATCGGCATGTTGGTGCCGACCGCCTCGGTCAGGCGCGTCTGGTGCAGTGCCTCGCGCCGGTCCCAGGCGGTGGTGATGATCGAGGCGGCGAATGATCCTGCGACGATGCGGGTGAAGTTGGAGATGCCGGTGGCCGAGGGCAGGCGCTCGGGCGGAATGCGGTCGATCGCGATCGTCAGCATCGACAGGAAGAAGGTGCTCATCGACACGCCCTGCACCAGCAACGGTAGCATGAAGTCGGTGAACGACGCGGTCGTCGTATAGCCCGAGCGCATGTAATAGCTGACCGCGAAGCCGATGAACGCGACGCTGGCGAGCAGGCGCGCGTCGATCTTGCCCGACAGCCTTGCCACGAACGGGGTCAGTACGACGGCGACGAGCCCGCTGGGCGCGGCGACGAGCCCGGCCCAAGTGGCGGTATAGCCGAGTTGGGTCTGGAGCCAGAGGGGGAGGATTAGGATGTTGGCGAAGAAGACGGCGTAGCCGAGCGAGAAGGCGAGGTTGCCGATCAGGAAATTGCGGCGTGCGAACAGCGACAGGTCGACCGTCGGATTGGCGTCGGTCAGCTCCCAGATCACCCAGGCGACGAAGCCGATCGCGGCGACTGCGGTCAGCACGACGATCAGATCGTCGTTGAACCAATCGGCGTTCTTGCCGAGGTCGAGCATGACCTGGAGCGCGCCGACCCAGAGCACAAGCAGCCCGAGCCCGACCGCGTCGATCGGCAGCTTCATCTTGGGCGTTTCGCGCGATTTCAGGTTCGACCAGCAGATCAACGTGACGAAGATGCCGAAGGGCACGTTGATCAGGAAGATCCACGACCAATGGTAATTGTCGGAGATGTAGCCGCCGAGGATCGGCCCCATGATCGGCGCGACGAGCGTCGTCATCGACCAGATACCGAGCGCGGTTGAGCGTTTCTGCGGCGGAAAGATCGAGATCAGCAGCGCCTGGCTGCCGGGCATGATCGGGCCGGCGGTCGCACCTTGCAGCACGCGGAACAGGATCAGCGAGGGCAGGTCCCAGGCGATGCCGCACAGGAACGAGGAAAGCGTGAACAAGGCGACCGCGGTGCAGAACACGCGCACCACGCCGAAACGGCGCATCAGCCAGCCGGTCAAGGGCACCGCGATCCCGTTCGAGACGGCAAAGGCGGTGATGACCCAGGTGGAATTGTCGCTGCTGACGCCGAGATTGCCTGCGATGGTCGGCAGCGACACGTTGGCGATGGTCGAATCGAGCACCATCATGAAGGTGCCGAGCGCCAGCGCGAACGAGGTGAGCGCGAGCTGTCCGCCCGCCATCGCCGGTGGTGCGGCGGGTGCCGCCGCCGCGCGCGCAGGGTTGGCGGCGGGGCGGATCGGCGCGTTGGTCTGCGCGCCGCCGGCGGCCGCGCCTTGGGCGAGATTGGCGGCGTCGGTCATCGCGAAGTCCTGGGGGTCAGCGGTTCGCGGCGATGATCTGGCGGATGTTGGCCTCGACCTGCGGGTCGGTGCCCGTCACCTCGCCCTTGTAGGGGGCAGCGGCGACCTGTGCCAGGCGATTGCCCGCCTTGCTGGCGGTGTCGACCACGGTTTTCACCGACAGGCCGATGCGCAAGGGATTGGCGGCGAGTTCGCGCGGGTTAAGCTCGATCCGCACCGGTACGCGCTGCACGATCTTGATCCAATTGCCGCTGGCGTTCTGGGGCGGCAGGAGCGCGAAGGCGTTGCCGCTGCCCGCACCGACACCCGCGACGCGACCGTGGAAGACGAGATCGTCGCCGTAGGTGTCGGCGGTGACGCGCACCGGCTGGCCGATGCGCAGGTCCTTCAACTGCGTTTCACGGAAGTTGGCGTCGACCCACACGCGGGTGAGGGGCACGACCGCCATCAGCGGCGTGCCGGCGGCGATCTGTTGCCCGACCTGCACCGTGCGCTGCGCGACGACGCCGTCGATCGGCGCCACGACGTGCATGTGACTGCGCATGATCGCGGCGCGGCGGTAGGCCGCGATCGCGGAAAGGACGGCAGGGTTGGTGTTGACGTCGGTGCCCTGCACCGCGCTCTGCGCCTGTGCACGCTGCTGCTGTGCGAGGCGCAGGTTGGCGGTCGCCACCTTTACCGCATCGGCGGCGTGGGACAGTTCCTCGCCCGAGACCGCGCCTTCGGCGGCGGCACCGCGGCGGCGTGCGTAATCGTCGCGCGCGCGAGCGAGTTCGGCCTGCGCCTGGACGATCGTCGCGTCCGATTGCCCGACGCGGGTGATGTCGGCGCGGGTGCCGCGCACCGCGCGCGCGAGGTCGGCGGCGGCAGCGGCGACGTTGACGTCGGCGGTGACGGGATCGAGGTCGATCAACGGTTGTCCCGCCTTCACGCTCTGCGTGTTGTCGGCGTGGAGGGCCAGCACGGTGCCGGGATCGCGCGTGGTGATCGCGACCACGTCGCCCGCGACATAGGCGTCGTCGGTTTCCTCCTCAGGCGGGCTGAGCAGGAAGTGGAATACCGCCCAGACGATCAGTGCGACGAGGACGATCACGCCCAGGATGGCAAAGGCGCGACGGCGCGCGCGGGGCTTGCCGGCGGGGGTTTCCGGCGCGGGTGCGGCAGTATCGGTCGCAGTGTCGGTCATCGGGGCGTCACGTCCTGAGCAGGGTCGAAGCCGCCACCGAGTGCGATGGCGAGTTGCGCGCGCGCGAGCAGCGCGTCGATCGAGAGATTGGCGGCGGCGAGTTCGGCATCGAGCAGCCGCACGTCGTTGTCGACGAGGTCGAGCCGGCTATCGAGCCCGCTCTGCACGCGGATCGCGTTCAAGCGGCCGGTCTCGGCGAAGCCGGAGACGACCTGCTGATGGCGTGCGCGTTCGAGATCGGCGGCGCGGACTTGCGCAATACCGTCGGCGGCTTGGCGCGCGGCGTCGATCACCGACTGGTTGTACTGCGCAGTGGCAACGTCGACGAGCGCGGTCGCACCCTCCAGCTCGGCGCGGAGCCGGCCGTTGTCGAACAAGGGCAGGTGGATCGCCGCACCGCCGCCGGCGGTGCCAGCATCGAGGTCGAGGAAATTGCCGAAGCCGATCGCTTGTAGCCCGACCAGCGCGGTCAGATTAACGTTGGGATAGAAGGCGCGGCGTGCGACCTGCCGCCCGGCCGAGGCCGCCTCGACGCGCGCGCGCGCGGCGGCGATGTCGGCGCGGCGCGAGAGCAGGTCGGCGGGGATTTGCGCCGGGATCGGCAGCGCGGCGTCGGTCGGCAGGCGCGTCGGCCCGATCTGCGCGGCATAATCGCTGCCGCGACCGGCGAGTGCGGCGAGCGCGTTGGTGGCGAGCACGCGCGCGGCCTGCGCCTGGACGAGCACGAGGCGGGCTTGGGCGAGCAAGGTGCCCGCCGCCTGCTGGTCGAGCCGGCTGGCGAGGCGGTTGCGGACGCGCGCGTTGACCAGGCGCACGCTCTGCTCGCGCGCGGCGATGGTGCGGGTGGCAATCGCGGCCTGCCGCTCGGCACGCGCGACCTCGGCGTAGCTCTGCATCACCGACCCTGCGATCATGAGCCGCGCGGCGGCGATGTCATATTGCGCCGCCTGTAGCGTCGCGCCGGCCTGCGCGATCGCGGCTTTCTGTCGCCCGAACAGGTCGAGGTTCCAGTCGAGCCCGGCTTGCGCGGTGCCGATCGCGCGCACGGAGCCGGCGAAGGGCGGCGGGATGGTGTAGCGGCCCGACAGGCGCGAGCCCTGCACCTGCGCGTCGAACGTGGCGTTGGGACCGATTTCCGATCCCTGGCGCGCGAGCACCGCCTGCGCCTGCCGCGTGCGCGCGAGTGCGACGTCGAGCGACGGATTGCCTGCCAGCGCGTCGGCGATCAGCCGGTTGAGCTGGGGATCGCCCACGGTTGTCCAGAAATCGGGCGCGAGTTGGACCGACGGGCCGGTGAGCGCGAGGTCGCTCGCCGCCTTGGGTGTCAGCGTCGGGCGGGTGTCGGGGGGTGTGCAGGCAGCGAGTGCTGTTGCGGCGAGCAGCGCGGTGGTGAGCGGGAGAAACAAGCGGATCATGCGGCAACTTCCAGCGCGCGGCGGAGCTTCTGGAGTTGCGCGATCAGGCAGGCGGTCTCCTCCGCGCTCCAGTCGGCGAGCACCGCGTTCCACAGGTCGATCACCCTGTCGCGGCAGCGCATGGCGACCGCGCGACCCTCGTCGGTCAGCGACAGATTGACGAGGCGGCGGTCGGCATCGTCGCGGTCGCGCTGCACCAGCCCCTTCGCCTCGAGCACGTCAACCATGCGCGTCATCGCGCCCTTGTCATGCGCGAGGTCGCGCGCGAGCGCGGCGCTGTTGGTCTGGCCGAAGTGGATCGCGATCAGCGCCGACCATTGAATGCCGGTCAGCCCCTCGTTCGCGCAGGCCGCGTCGAGTCGCGCGTAACCGAGCTGGTGAACGGCGCGCACCAGATAACCGATCGAGGTGTCGGGAAAGAAATTGTCCCGATTGTAAGCGTTCATGAAAGTTGCAATGGCAATGGTTGCCACGGCAGTCAATAGCGGAGTTGCTGACACGCGTGACAATAAGCCGCACGCGGACCATTGCCGCGCGTCGGGCGGTCGCTATGCTGGCGCAAGACACCATCACGGAGCGTGCCACCCTTGCTCAAGTCGTTCCTCGCCGCCGGCGTCGCGGCCGTCTGCTTTACCTCGCCCGCATTCGCACAGACTGCGACTGCCGCCGCAAAGGCAGCGCCCGCCGCCGCACCCGTGTCGTCGCTGGTGAGTGCGATCGACATTCCGTATCAGCAGTTCACGCTGAAGAATGGGCTGCACGTCGTCGTGCATACCGATCGCAAGGCGCCGGTCGTCGCGGTGAGCGTGTGGTACGACGTGGGGTCGAAGCACGAGCCCAAGGGCAAGACTGGCTTCGCGCATCTGTTCGAGCATTTGATGTTCAACGGCAGCGAGAATGCGCCGGGCGACTTCTTTGAGCCGTTGCAGCAGGTCGGTGCGACCGACTCGAACGGCACGACCTATTACGACCGCACCAATTATTTCGAGACGGTGCCGACTGCGGCGCTCGACCGTGCGCTGTTCCTTGAATCCGATCGCATGGGCTATCTGACCGGCGCGATCACGCAGGGCGTGCTCGACGAGCAGCGCGGCGTGGTGCAGAACGAGAAGCGCCAGGGCGACAACCAGCCCTACGGCCTGTTGCGCTACAAGTTGAACGAAGGGCTGTTCCCCGCGTCGCACCCGTACGGGCACGAGACGATCGGGTCGATGGCGGACCTGGACGCGGCGACGCTGACCACGGTCAAGGACTGGTTCCGCGACCATTACGGGCCGAACAATGCGGTGCTGGTGCTGGCGGGCGACGTCGATGTCGCGACCGCCAAGCGGCTGGTGGAGAAGTATTTCGGCGCGATCCCTGCGGGGCCGAAGAGCGTCGCGCCCGCCGCCGCGATCCCGACGGCGTTGCCGGGGCCGTCAAGCGAGGTGATCAAGGACAATGTGGCGGCGACGCTGATCGTCAAGACCTGGGCGGTGCCGGGGTTGAACGACGATGCGGCCGAGGCGCTGGACGTGGCGGCAGGCGTGCTCGGCGGGCTGGAGAGTTCGCGGTTCGACAACGAGCTGGTCAAGCGCGAGAAGCTGGCCGTGCAGGTGTCGGCGGAGAATGAGAGCTTCGCCCAGGTCGGCACGTTCAGCATCTCCGCGGTGGTGCGCCCCGGTGCCGATCCGGCGGTCGTGTCAAGGCGGATGGACGAGATCCTGGCCGAGTTCCTGAAGAACGGGCCGAGCGCGGACGAGGTCAACCGTTACGTGACGCAGACGGTGTCGCGGCGGATCGGCGGGCTCGAGTCGGTCGGCGGGTTCGGCGGCAAGGCGGTGGCGCTGGCCGAGGGGGCGCTCTATTCGAACGATCCGGGTTACTACAAGAAACAGCTAGCCCGGCTGGCGGCGCAGACGCCCGCGAGCGTCAAGGCGGCGGCGGACAAGTGGCTGTCGCGGCCGAGCTATTCGGTGTCGGTGGTGCCGGGCAAGCGCGACGCTTATGCCGAGGCGAAGGTGCCGCCCGCGGTGCAGGTGGCGGCCGCCCCTGAGCAGGCGCCGAAGGGCACGCGCGGGCCGCTGCCCGCGGTCGGCCAGGTCGCGGGATTGAGCTTCCCCAAGGTCGAGCGCGCCAAGCTGTCGAACGGGATCGAACTGGTCTACGCGCAGCGCGGCACCGTGCCGATGACGCAGGCGGTGCTGAGCTTCGACGCGGGCGTGGCGGCGGATGTGGCCGACAAGCTCGGCACACAGGCACTGACGCTGGCAATGATCGACGAGGGGACGCGAGAGCTCAACTCGGTCGCGCTCGTCGAGGCGAAGGAGCGGCTGGGCGCGTCGATCGGGACGGGGAGCTCGGCCGACCGGACCACGCTGTCGCTGCGGGTGCCGAGTGCCAATCTGGCGGCGGCGTCGCAGATCTGGGCCGACGTGGCGCGCGCGCCCGCTTTCCCCGAAGGCGAGCTGGGGCGCGTCAAGACGCAGCAACTGACCGCGATCCAGCAGGAGCTGACCAGTCCCGAGGGGCTGGCGCGGCGCGTGCTGCCCAAGCTGATCGCGCCCAATTCGCCTTATGCCAAGGCGCAGGGGTCGGGCGATCCGCGTGCGGTGCAGGCGCTGACGCGCGCCGACCTGGTCGCGTTTCAGCAGGCGTGGTTGCGGCCCGACAAGGCCAAGATCTTCGTCGTGTCCGACCGGCCGCTGCCTGAGATCCGGAAGGTGATGGAGCAGCGCTTCGGCGACTGGCGCGCGAGCGGTGCGGCGGGGCAGAAGGCGTTTCCGCGCGTAACGGAGGCGACCCGCCCGCGCGTCGTGCTGATCGACCGGCCCGACAGCCCGCAGTCGCTGATCGTCGCAGGCGCGCCGACAGGGTTGAAGGGCACCGACGAGCTGCTGCCGGTCGAGGTCGGCAACGACGCGCTGGGCGGCAGCTTCCTGGGCCGCATCAACATGGACCTGCGCGAGACCAAGCATTGGTCCTACGGCGCGTTCGGCGGCTTCCGCCGTTACGAGATGGCGGCACCCTATCAGGTGCAGGCGCCGGTGCAGGCGAACCAGACCGGCCCCTCGATCGCGGCGATGCGCGGCGACATCGCGGGCTATGTCGGGCAGCAGCCGATGACGCAGCCGGAGTTCGACCGCGCGATCAACGGCGCGACGCGGTCGCTGTCGGGCGATTTCGAGACGGCGGGGGATGTGTTGAACGCCATGCAGCAGAATGATTTGTACAAGCGGCCGGGCGATTATTACGCGACGATCACGCAGAAGTATCGCGCGCTGACGCTGCCCCAAGTCAATGCGGCGACCAGGGCGGCGATCGATCCAAACAAGTTCGTGTGGGTCGTGGTCGGCGACGCGCGCGTGGTGCAGCCGCAATTGGGCGCGGTCGGCCTGCCGGTGGAGGTGATGCCCGCCGCATCGGTGGTGTCGCCGACCGGCGCGCCCGCTGTCAGCACGGCGCAAAGCAGCGGGGCGGCCGCCGCGCGGTGATGATGGGCGCGGTCGATCAGCCGCGCCGGCAACGCGCGGCGCGGTGCCGCGTTGAGCGACATTCGAAACGGTTTCGCAAAGGAGAGCAAGATGGCCAATCTCGACGGCACCTATGATTGCACGGTGAAGTCGCCGCTGGGCGACCAGAATCTGACGCTGACGGTCAAGACCGAGGGCAACAGCTTCTCGGGCCAGGCATCGGGCGCGATGGGCGCGTCCGACGTGTCGGGCGAGGTCGAGGGCGACACGCTGAAGTGGAAGCAGCAGATGACCTCGCCGATGCCGATGACGCTGGATTGCAGCGCGACGATCAACGGCGACACCGTGACCGGCCAAGTCGGCGCGGGCGCGTTCGGCAGCTTCCCGTTGTCAGGCACGCGCACGGCATAATTGCCCTGTCGAATACGTAAGCAGGAGCGCGTCGCCCGGTTGCGGGCGGCGCGCTTTTTCGTGGAACGGGTGGACCGCGCGACTCGGGCGTGCGGCAAGCGGCGCGAGCCCAAGCAGTTTTCGTCCACGACCGAGAACTTTTGCCGAAACAGGCATCGGCTCAACAGGCGAAGGGCCGTCAGTCGCAGCAGAACCGCGACCAATGTCTATGATTTAAGCGGGTAATTGTTAACCGGATACACACGCTACTCGTCCAGAACCTCCGCAATGGAGCCATTGCTCGTTAGGGAGTGATATGACGCTGGACGAAGCGCAACGACTCGCATGCCTCGCCGATTACGGGGTGATGGGAACCGCGCCGGAAGACACGTTTGACCGTTTAACGGCACTGGGCTCCGCTTTTCTCAAGCTGCCGATGTGCGCGGTGAACCTGATCGGCGACGACGAGCAGTGGACGAAGTCCGCGCAGGGACTTCAACCCGGCAGCACGCCGCGCCACCTCTCCTTTTGTACGCACACGATCCAGGGCACGGAGCCGCTGATCATCGCGGACGCCGCGCAGGACGCGCGTTTTCGCTCGAACCCATTCGTCACCGATGCGCCGCACATCCGATTTTACGCCGGTGTCCCGCTCATCAATGCCGAGGGCATGAGGCTCGGCGCGTTCTGCGTGCTGGGCGACCAACCGGTTCACGATTTCGGCGAGGGCGAGATCGACCTGCTCAAGCGGCTGGGCGCGATCGTCACCGACCGGTTGGAGACGCGGCGCAGCACGCTCAACCTCGCGACCGCGGACGGGTTCGCCGGCGCAACCGCGCTGGCGCTGGTGCTGGCGAGTGCGGATGGGCGCGTCCGGTTGTGGAATGCCGCGGCCGAGCGGATGTTCGGTTATTCGGCGGATGAGATGATCGGCCAGCCGCTGACCCGCATCATGCCCGAACGGTTCCGCACCGCGCACGTCAACGGGCTGTCGCGGGTCGTCGCGGGCGGCGCGTCGACGCTGTCGGGCAAGAGCGTCGAGGTGGTCGGGTTGCGCGCGGACGGCTCCGAGTTCCCGGTCGAATTGTCGGTGTCTGTGTGGCAGGGGCCGGCGGGTGTCGAGATCGGCGCCAATCTGCAGGACATCACCGAGCGCCGCGCACGCGCGGCCGCGTTGCAGCACATGGCCTCGCACGACAATCTGACCGGGCTGCCCAATCGTCACGGGTTCGAGGAGAAGCTGCGCGCCCAGTGCGAGAACGGTGGCGCGGCTTCGCTGATCGTGCTCGACCTCGACGAATTGAAGGTCATCAACGACACGCTGGGGCACGCCACCGGCGACCTGTTGCTGCAGATGGTCGCGGTGCGCCTGTTGGCGATGATCCCGGCCGATGCCGCGCTCGCGCGCGTCGGCGGCGACAGTTTCGCGGTGCTGCTGCCCGGCGACGACCTGATCCGCGTGTCGCACGTGGCGCGAACATTGTTGTCGGCGACCAAGGATGCGTTCGCGGTGGGCGAACGCAATCTGAACGTCGCTTTCAGCATCGGCGTGGCGGTGGCCCCGTTGCACGGTGCCGATGCTGCGCAATTTATGGTCCGTGCAGATTTGGCGCTGCTGGACGCGAAAAAGGCGGGCGGTCGGACGTTTCGCCTGTTCAACGCCGGGATGGAGGAACAGCTCGCGGCCAGGCGTGCCTTCAACGACGAGCTGTTGCAGGCACAGGCGCGCGGCGAGTGGGAGCTGGTCTATCAGCCGCAGGTCTGCTTGTCCGACGGGCGGCTGATCGGGGCCGAGGCGCTGCTGCGCTGGCGTCATCCACGACGCGGGCTGCTGGCGCCCGGCGCGTTCCTGCCGGCGTTGGAGAAGCATTTGCTGGCGTATGACGTCGGTTGCTGGGTGCTGGACGAAGCGTGCCGGCAGCTCGTCGCGTGGCGCGCCAAGGGACTGGCGCTCGAGCGGATCAGCGTCAATCTGTTCGCCGCGCAGATCGAGGCTGGGACGCTGAACGAGGTGGTGGCGGCGACGCTGGAGCGCCACGCGTTGCGGCCGCAGGATCTGGAGCTGGAGATCACCGAGACGATCGTGCTGCGCCACGACGACGAGGCGCTGGAGCCGCTGCGGCAGTTGCACGAATGTGGCGTATCGATCGCGTTCGACGATTTCGGCACCGGTTACGCCTCGCTCAGCACATTGAAGCGCTTTCCGTTGTCGCGCCTCAAGATCGATCGCAGTTTCGTCGGCGATATCGAGCGCGAGCCGCACAGCGTGGCGATCGTATCGGGGGTGGCGAGCATCGGCCGCGCGCTCGACCTGTGCGTGATCGCCGAAGGGATCGAGACCGAGCAGCAGGCGGCGCTGGTCGAGAAGCTCGGTTGTACCGAGGGGCAGGGCTATCTGTTCGGCAAGCCGTTGGACGCGGCGACGTTCGAGCAGATGTCGTTCGCGCGCGGGATGCGCGAAGTGTGGGCATGTTGTTGGTGGCGAATGACTGAAGGCGGGGCGCTGTCCGGATGCTGCCATGACGAGGATGCGAGAAGCGGCTTGACAGCGTGACGCTGTTTGTGTACAAAACAGGAACATCGAGATGGTGTGACACCCGATCGGGTGACGAAAGGGCCGGGCGGCCGGGGTGATGCACTCCGCCGCGCCGGCCCTTCGTCGTTCGGGGCGCCGGGCGCCGGGCGCGGGTGGCGGCCGTGCGGCTGTGCCGGGGCGGGTATGGGCTCCGGGCGTCGTTTGGCGCGTTTCGCGACCAGCGTGGCGCGCGTTCTCTCGGCATCCTCGGATCAGGTCCGGGGTCGCGCTTCTGGGACAGTGCAAGAGAAGGCAGCGGGATCCCGGATCAAGTCCGGGATGACGAAGGTGGTTGGTTGGGAACCGCTCTGGGCGCGGGCGGTGCGGATGGGCGAGGGGGAGAGCAGACATGGACGAGAAGGGGGCGGGCGGCGCGTTGGTGCTGCGCGGGGGAAAGTTGCGGCCGGTGCAGCGCGCGAGCGTGAAGCGCAACGGCTTTTCCCAGGCCGGTCGTGCGCGCTTCATCGAGGTGCTGGCGGCGACGTGCAACGTTAAGCTGGCGACCGACGCAAGCGGGGTGTGCGGAAGCGCGATCTATAACACGCGGCGGCGTGATCCCGCCTTTGCCGCGGACTGGGACGCGGCACTGGCGAGCGGGTACGACCGGTTGGAGGCGGAGGCGCTGCGCTACGCGCTGGAGCGGTTGCCGGTGATGGTCGATCCCGGCGCGGCGGGCGAGAGCGACGTCGCGCGCGACGTGATCGCGCGCAGCCCGGCGGCGGCGCTGGCGGCGGGTCGCGCGAGCGAGGCGGACCTGCGCTTCGTGCTGGCGATCCTCAACCGCTACGCCGGGGCGGTGAGGGGCGAGCGCGCGATCCGGCAGCCGCGGCCGAGCGAGGCGGACACCGACGCGCGGCTGACCGCGCTGCTCGATACGCTCGAGCGGCAGATGGCGCGATGAGCGGCGGGAGCGGGGCGACGGGGAGCGGGGCAACGGAGAGCGGCGACGCGTCGCCGGTCGAGCGGCTGGCGCAGCTGTCGCCGGCGTATCGGCAGCGGATCATCAGCAAGTTGCCGGTCGGGTTTCGGCGCGAGTTGGCGGAGCGGTGGCGCTTGCGCGCGCACGACGGGCAGCTCGCACCGCCGGGCGACTGGCAGGTGTGGCTGATCCGCGCGGGGCGCGGGTTCGGCAAGACGCGCGCGGGGGCGGAATGGGTCAATGCCGCGGCCAAGGCGCGCGCGATCCGCGTCGCGCTGGTCGGCGCGACGATCGAGGACGCGCGGCGCGTGATGGTGGAGGGGCCGAGCGGGGTGATCGCGGTGGCGGGAGCGGATGTGCCGCTGGTGTGGAAACCGGCGCGCGGCGAGGTGCGCTGGCCGTCGGGCGCGGTGGCAACGGTCTATTCGGCGGCGGCGGCCGAAGGCTTGTGCGGGCCGGAACATCACCTCGCCTGGGCGGACGAGCTGGGCAAGTGGAAGGGGGTGGAGGCGTGGAACAACCTGCTGATGGGCCTGCGGCTGGGGGATGATCCGCGCGCGCTGGTGACGACGACGCCGCGCACCACGCAGCTGATGCGGCAGGTGATGGCGGCACCGGGCACGGTCGAGACGCGCGGGCGTACGCGCGACAACCCGCACCTGCCCGCGCGGTTCGTGAGCGCGATGGAGGCGGCGTACGGCGGCACGCGGCTGGGGCGGCAGGAGCTGGAGGGCGAGATGATGGCGGACGTGGTGGCTGCGCTGTGGACGCGCGCGCTGCTCGACGCGCAGCGGGTGACGCCCAGGCGGGTGCCGGTGCTCAGGCGCGTGGTGGTAGGGGTCGACCCGCCGGCGAGCGCCGGGGGCGACGCGTGCGGGATCGTCGCGGCGGGGCTGGGCGTCGACGATTGCGGCTACGTGCTGGAGGATGCGAGCGTCGCGGGTGCCTCGCCCGAGAATTGGGCGCGCGCAGTGGCGGGGTGCGCTGCCCGGCACGGAGCGGACCGGGTGGTGGCGGAGAAGAACCAGGGCGGCGACATGGTCGGGCACGTGCTGCGTACCGTCGACGCTGGCTTGGCCGTAACGTTGGTGCACGCGAGCCGCGGCAAGGCGGCGCGCGCGGAGCCGGTGGCGGCGCTCTACGAAACGCGGCGGGTGTGGCACGCGGGCGCGTTCCCGGCGCTGGAGGACGAGCTGGCGGGATTGCAGGCGGGCGGCGGGTACGAGGGGCCGGGCCGATCA
Source organism: Sphingomonas hominis (assembly GCF_013328205.1). Lineage (GTDB taxonomy): Bacteria > Pseudomonadota > Alphaproteobacteria > Sphingomonadales > Sphingomonadaceae > Sphingomonas > Sphingomonas hominis. Next base: position 147,896 of record NZ_JABULH010000003.1, read on the forward strand.
CCCGACCGCGCCGACGCGTGCGTATGGGCGCTGAGCGCGCTCATGCTGGGCGCGCGGGGCGAGGCGAGCGTCAGGGTGTTGGGGTAGCGGCGCGACGCGCAGGTTCGGCGACGGTGCTCGCGTGGTCGCTGAGAAGCGGGATCCCGGGTCGAGCCCGGGGTGACGGGTAGATGGCGGCGGTGGTGTTTCTCCACCCGCTGCGCGGGCAGGCGTGCGGGGCGTCGCGGCTCACGGAATAGGGGACAGACAGATGGCATGGTTCGGGTGGAAGCCCGGGCGCGAGGGGTCGCGTCCGGCGTTGTCGCGGGTGCTGGGTGGCGGGGTGCGCGCCGCGTCCGGTGAGTGGCCGCAAGGATATGAGGCACAGGTGCGTGCGGGGTACTGCCGCAACGCGGTGGCGCAGCGCGCGGTGAAGCTGCTGGCGGAGAGCGTGGCGCGCGCGCCGCTGAACGTCGGGGACGATGGCTTGCGCGCGCTGGTGACGCAGCGTGGGCTGTTGGAGACGGTGGCGGCGCAGATGTTGCTGCACGGCAATGCGTTCGTGCAGCTGGGGCTGGGTGAGGACGGGCGGCCCGCCGAGCTGTTCGCGCTGCGTCCCGAGCGGGTGACCGTGGAGCCGGACGCGCAAGGCTGGCCGGCGGCATATCGCTACACGGTGGCGGAGCGGGTGACGCGCTTGCCGGCGGAGAGCGTGATCCACCTGCGCGCGTTCAACCCGGTCGACGACCATTACGGGCTCGGCTGCCTGGGTGCGGCATCGGGGGCGATCGCGATCCACAATGCGGCGGCGGCGTGGAACAAGGCGCTGCTCGACAATGCGGCGCGCCCCAGCGGCGCGCTGGTGTACGATGCGGGCGATGGCGCGACGCTGTCGGCGGAGCAGTTCGCGCGGTTGAAGGAGGAGATGGAGGCGGGGTTCCAGGGCGCGGCCAATGCGGGGCGGCCGATGCTGCTGGAGGGAGGGCTCAAATGGCAGGCGATGAGCCTCTCGCCCGCCGACATGGATTTCGTGGCGACGAAAGCGGCGGCGGCGCGCGAGATCGCGCTGGCGTTCGGCGTGCCCTCCATGCTGCTCGGGCTGCCGGGCGACAGCACGCACGCGAACTACAAGGAAGCGAACAAGGCATTGTGGCGGTTGAGCGTGCTGCCGCTGGCGGGTGCGATCCTGGGCGCGTTGCGCGACGGGTTGGCCGGGTGGTTCGGCGAGGCGGTGCTGGAGGTCGACCTCGACATGGTGCCGGTGCTGGTCGAGGACCGCGAACGATTGTGGCGGATGGTGTCGGCGGCCGAGTTCATCACGCGCGACGAGAAGCGCCAGATGGTGGGCTGGGCATGAGCGCGGGTGCGGGCGCCGTTCTGGCGCAGTTGCTGGCGCAAGGTGCCGAGCGCGGGGCCGACATGGCGACGCTGCGCGGGATCGCGGAGGAAGCGGGCGAGCTGGGCGCGACGCGCGCGCTGACGCGGCTCGGCCTCGCCGACGATGGTGCGGGCGCGGATGTGGCGGAGCTGCGTGAGTTGCTGAAAGCGTGGCGCGACGCGAAACGATCGGCGTGGAAGGCGCTGGTCGCGTGGGTGGCGCGGATGGCGTGCGCGCTGCTGCTGCTCGGGCTGGCGGTGAAGCTGGGGGCCCTGAAGTTGGGAGTGGGGGAGTGGGTCAAGTGATCCGCGTCGAGGGCTATGCCGCGGTGTTCGACCGCGTCGATCGCGCAGGCGACGTGGTGCGCCGCGGCGCGTTCGCGGACGTCGCGTGCGTGCCGCTGCTGGTGCAACATCGCGGGCAGGCGGTGGGGCGGATCGAGGCGATCGGCGAGGATGCGCGGGGCCTGCGCGTCGTGGCGGTAGTGGAGGATGCGGGCGTCGCGCGGGCGGTGGCTGGCGGGGCGCTTGCCGGACTGTCGGTCGGGTACCGCGCGCGGGCGGTGCGGCGGGGCGTGTGGCGCGAAATCGTGGGCGCCGAGCTGGCGGAGGTGAGCCTGGTCGCGGTGGCGATGCAGCCGGCGGCGCGGGTGGAGCGGGTGAGCGCGGTGTAGCGACCGGTTCTCGCGGCTGGGTTCGGAGCGGTTGCGAGAAGAAGCGGGATCCCGGGTCGAGCCTGGGATGACGAGGGTGGGGCGGGTGCCCTCCGTATCAACAATTTCGGTTCGGGCGGGGCTGGGGCCACGTCCGGGTGGCCTCGTTCGCGTGTGCGGGCAGGGTGTTTTTCGTGTGGGAGAATAAGCATGAACGATGTGGTGGTGCGGCCGGTGTTGGACGGTGCGCGTGCGGTGGCGGGTGCGTTCGACGGTTTCGTCAGGTCGGGCGCGGTGATCGAGACCAAGGCGTTCACCGGGGTGACCGGGGATGCGGGGGGCTTCGCGATCCCCAAGGAGATCGACGCGGTGATCGACGCGACGCTCAAATCGGCGAGCCCGATCCGCGGGATCGCGAGCGTGGTGGAGGTGGGCTCGGCGGGCTATCGCAAGCTGGTGACGACGGGTGGCACGCCGTCGGGCTGGGCGGCGGAGGCGGACGCGCGGCCGGGAACGGCGACGCCGGTGTTCGCCGAGATCGCGCCGCCGATGGGGGAGCTGTACGCCAACCCGTCGGCCAGTCAGGCGATGCTGGATGATGCCTTGTTCGACGTCGAAGGCTGGCTGGCGGGCGAGATCGCGGCCGAGTTCGCCAAGGCGGAGGGCGCGGCGTTCGTGAACGGCAGCGGGGTCAACCGGCCGCGCGGGTTTCTGCAATCGCCGACCAGCAACGCGGGTGACGCGACGCGCAGCTTCGGAACGCTGCAACATCTCGCCAGCGGGGCGGCGGGTGATTTCGGCGCCGGCGCGCCCGAGCGGTTGATCGACCTGGTGCAGTCCTTGCGCGCGCCGTACCGGCAGGGGGCGACGTGGGTGATGAACGCGTCGACGATGGCGCGCATCCGCAAGTTCAAAACGAGCGACGGGCAATTTCTGTGGCAGCCGAGCCTGGTCAGCGGGCAGCCGGCGACCTTGCTCGGCTATCCGGTGGTCGAGGCGGAGGACATGCCCGACATCGCCGCCAACAGCCTGTCGATCGCGTTCGGCAATTTCCGCGCGGGCTATCTGATTACGGAACGCAGCGAGACCAACGTGCTGCGCGATCCGTATTCGAACAAGCCGTTCGTGACCTTCTACGCCACGAAACGCGTCGGCGGGTGCGTCTCGAACAGCGAGGCGATCAAGCTGATGAAGTTCGCCGCCGCGTGACATGCGGGCGCCCTTGGATTGCCAAGGCAATCCAAGGAGTCGCCACGGCGGGCAGCGGGCGCGGCATCGCCGCGTCCGTCTGACGGTGGGGCGGGCGTGGCGATCAGGACGCTGACCGGTGAGCGGGCCGTTGCGCTGATCTCGGGGGATAGTGGCCGCGCTGAGGGGCGCGCCGATCGTGTCGCGCGGGCGATCCGAGGCCGCGCGTCCGGCGCGCGGGCGGATGGTCGGGAAAGGAGGCGAGATGACGGAAACGGCGGAGGTGGGGTTGAACGGCCTCGGTGCGGTGACGCTGGTCGGGGCGGACCGGGCGGGCGCGGTGGCGGCGGTGAAGGTGCTGCTGCGCGCGAGCCTGGACAATGACGACGTGCTGGTGGCCGCGATGGCGGAGACGGCATTAGGGGTGGCGGAGCAGTTCCTGAGCCAGGTGCTGATCGCGCGCGAGGTGTCGGCGGTGGTGGAGGCGAGCGTGGGGTGGCAGCTGCTGCCGATCGGGCCGGTCAGCGCGATCACGGCGGTGACGGCGGTGGGGACCGCGCTGCCGATCGCGGATTACGCGGTCGACGTGGATGCAGCCGGGCTCGGCTGGGTGCGGGTCGGGCGGCGGGCGAGCGTGATCGCGCGCGCCGGCATGAGCGAGGACTGGGCGGGGTTGCCGGCGGCGGTGCGGCACGGCGTGGCGATGCTCGGGGCGCATCTGTTCGAGGATCGCGGTGGGGCCAAGCCGGTGCCGGTGGCGGTGACCGCGCTGTGGCGGCCGTTCCGGCGCATGACGCTGGCGCAGGCGGTGCGGGCGTGAGCGCGGCGCTGGAGCCGCGTGCGCGGGTGGCGGCCGATCGGCGCGCGGCGCGGGCGGTGGCGGCAGTGGTGGCGCGGCTGGCGGCGCGGTTGCGTGATGTTCCGGGCGTGGCAGTCGAGGAAAGTGACCGGCGCGTGGTTGTGAGCGGGGCGGGCTTGCACGCGCGGCGGCTGGATGAGGCGCGATTGCGCGATGTCGAGGGATGGCTGCGGTGAGGGCGGTTGGCCCAGGTGCGGTGGCCGCGCGACTGGCGTCGTGGTGGCGCGGCGTGCCGGGCTTCGTGGCCGAGGGAGGGGAGGGGCGTGTGGCGGTGAGTGACGTGGTGCTGCACGAGCGGCGGGTGGAGGAGGCGCGGTTGCACGACCTTGCCGGGTGGCTGCGGTGAGCGGGGCGGGTGCGGTGGCGGCGGTGCGCGCGGGCGTGCTGGCGCGGTTGCGGATGGTCGGCGGCATCAACGGCGTGTGGGAGGGGGCGGGCGTGAGCGCGGCGGCGCCGTTCGTGGTGCTGGGCGACGTGGCCGCGAGCGACTGGGGCACCAAGGACGCGGTCGGGCGCGAGTTGCGCGTGGCGGTGACGGTGCGCGACCGCGGCGACAGTCCGGCGCGGGTGGAGACACTCGCCGGCGAAGTCGAGGCAGCGGTGGCGGCGCTGCCGCGCGAGCTGGATGGCTGGCGGGTGGCGAGCGTGGTGCTGCTGCGGTCGAGTGTGGTGGCGAGCGGCAAGGGCGCCTGGGCGGCGATGGTGGATCATCGGGTGCGGGTGCTGGCGGGATAGGTGCGCGGGCGCGTCGCGTGGGAGCGGGGTCGGCGGCGGGCTTTGCTCGGGATTTGTGCGGGTGGGTGGTGCCTGCGTGGTTCGGGTGGACGACGCTGCGCTTATTGGGTGCGATTGCGGCGGGAAACTGGGTCGCCGCTAATTAGCTGGTGAGGCGATGCGGGGCGGTTTGCGGGCGACGGGTGCTTCCGGGCGACCCCTCTCCCTTCCGCACCTGCGGTGCTCCCTCCCTCTCCCCGGAGGGGCGAGGGACTTTTGTGCTCGCGCCGGATGCGGCGAGGACGTTCAAACAGGAGAAATCAGATGGCGGTGGAGAAGGGGTCGGCGTTCCTGTTGAAGGTCGGCGATGGCGGCAGTCCGGTGGCGTATCGGACGGTGGCGGGATTGCGGACCACGCAATTGTCGGTGAACGGCGAGGCAGTGGCGGTGACGTCCAAAGACTCGAGCGGATGGCGCGAGTTGCTGTCGGGCGCGGGGGTGCGCAGCGTCAGCGTGTCGGGCGCGGGCGTGTTCACCGGCTCGGCCGCGGAGATGCGGATCAAGGCGAGTGCGCTGTCGGGTGTCATCGACGATTACCGGCTGACGTTCGAGGGCGGCGAGGTGATGACGGGGCGGTTCCTGGTCACCCGGCTCGATTATGCCGGGGATTACAATGGCGAGCGCAGCTACACGCTGGCGCTGGAAAGCTCTGGTCAGGTGGTGAGCGCGTGAGCGGGGCGGCGAACCCGGTGCGGGGTGAGGCGGCGTTGCGCGTCGCGGGCGTCGAGGTCGTGCTGCGGCCGACCTTTGCCGCGCTGGTGGCGGCGGAAGGCGAACTGGGGTCGCTGTTCGCGCTGGTGGAGCGTGCGGCCGAGGGGCGGATGACGCTGGCCGAGATGGTGGGGCTGTTCTGGCATTGCCGCCACGACGTGCCCGCGGGCGTGACGCGCGAGCGGATGGGCGAGGCGGTGGCGGCGGCCGGGCTGGCGGCGGCGACGCCGGTGCTTGGAATGCTGCTGCGGCAGGTGCTGGCGGGGCGATAGGTGGCGACGGAGCGCGCGACGTTCGCGCACGCCGCGCGGCGGCTGGCGGGGTTGACCGGGGTGGCGTGGGGCTGGTCGCCCGACGCGTTCTGGCGCGCGACGCCGGACGAGCTAGCGGCGCTGGTCGAGGCAGTCAGGGGGAACGCGCAGGCCGAGGCGGCGGACGGCGGCGTGCTGGCGCGATTGCGGGAGCAATATCCGGATGGATGAGGAAATCGAGCGATTGGTGATCGGCGTGCGCGCCGACACCGCCGGGTTCGCGCGCGACGTGGGCGCGATGCGGGGCGCGCTGGAGGGGCCATTCGCGGCCGGGGCGGACCGCGCCGGGCGCGCGGTCGAGACGGCGCTGGCGCGCGCGGTCAGGACGGGAAAGCTGGGGTTCGACGACCTGCGCGGCGTGGCGCTGTCGGTGCTGGCGGAGATTGCGCGGGCGGCGGTGTCGGCAGGGATCGGCAGCCTGGGTGGGATCAGCAGGCCCGGCAGCGGTGGCGGCGGCTTGCTGTCGGGGTTGCTGGGGGTCGCGGGTTTGCCCGGACGCGCGACCGGTGGGCCGGTGTCGCCGGGACGCGCGTACGTGGTGGGGGAGCGCGGGCCGGAGGTGTTCGTGCCGACCAGCAGCGGGCAGGTGGTGGCGGGCGGCGGCGGCGGCGGCGGGCGTGACGTGCGCGTGGCAATCACGATCAACGCGCCCGCCGGCGCAGCGCCCGAGACGATGGCGCGATCGAGCCGGCAGGTCGCGCGCGCGGTCAGGCGCGCGCTGGAGGAAGCGGGTTAGGTGCGGCGACTGCTGCGCTGGCCTGGGTGCGGCCCAGGTGCTGCTCGGCCGAAGCAGCGGATCGTCGCGGCGGGCTCGGCGCGGGTCGAGGTGGCGCGGTGCTGGTCGACGAGTGTTGGTCGGCAAGACGATCGGCGCGGGATGTGTTGGGGCTGACCTAGCCCGGGGTCTTCTCATGTCGGGGATGTGAGCGGTCGGCGGGCTCGGATGCGGGCGGTGCGGCCTGCCCGGCTCTGTGTGGAACGTGGTCAAACAGGGAGGGGGTGGATGACGGTGATGGGATTTCACCTGCACGCCGAACGCGGCGAGCAGGCCGCGGATTTGGTGTCGCGGTTCGACCCGGTGTTCTGGACGGTCAATTTTCCGCGGCCGATGATGGCGGCGGTGACGACGACGGCGCCGGACGCGCTCAGGGTGGACGCGGTATTCTACCGGCGCGACGATCTGGCGGGGCTGATCTGGGACAGCGTGGACGCGCACGATCACCCGTTGCTGGGGTATGAGACGGTGCGCGATTATCGCGACTGCCGATTGTCGTTCCGCTGGCGATCAAGTGGAGTGTTGCCGCTCGACGCGGTGAACGGGCCGGTGCTGACGATCGAGGGGCGCGATGCCGCGGGTGAGCCGCGGAGCTGGTACGTGCGGTTGTGGAATTACGCGACCGGGACGCCCGAGGACGCGGCGGTGGCGATCGACTTTGCGCGGCTGGACGGCGGGTTCCTGCTGCCGGGCGAGGCGGACCCGGTGTGGGCGGGCGACATCGACCGCATGTTCGTGTCGCTGGTCGCGCCGGGGTACGACGCGGGCGGCGGCGAACTGCCCGCACCGCTGGAGGGCTGGGTCGAGCTGACGGCGATCGCCTGCGAGGGTGCTGGCAGCGTGATCGCGATCGGCGACGTGGTGGTGCCCGAACATGGGCTGCGCATCTGCGGTGGCTATGACGACAGCTATCACCTGACGCCGGCGCGGTTGCTGCGCAATGCGTTGCAGCTCGGCTATCGCGGGGCGATCACGCATTACGTGGGGATGAGCCATTATTTCCGGCTCGCCGCCGGGGTGGTGACATCGGAAGAGGGCGTGCTGAACGTCGCGTGCGCGGCCTGGCACGCCGATTTCGCACGGCGGGCGCGGGTGCTCGGCTACGCGGTGATCTGGTCGCTGAGCTACGAATTGTTCGACGCGCACGCGCCGGAGGGCTGGAAGCAGCGCGCGGCGGATGGAAGCCCGGCGCTGACCGGATGGGTGCCGCCGTCGACGCTGCTGTCACCGGCGTGCGCGGCGGCGATGGCGTATCTGCACCAAGTCGCGCGCGCGTTCGTCGCAATCGGCGTCGCGGCGGGGCTGCAGCCGAAGTTCCAGGTGGGCGAGCCGTGGTGGTGGACGATGCCCGACGGGCGGCCGTGCCTGTATGATGAGCACGTGGTGGCGGCGCTGGCACCGGTGGCGGTGCCGAGCGTGCGTGGCGCGCTGGACGCGAGCCAATGCGCCACGCTCGACCGCGCGGGTGCGATGCTGGCGGCGTCGACCGCGGCGCTGGTGGCGGCGGTGCGCAGCGACCAGCCGGCGTGCGAGACCTATCTGCTGGCGTATCTGCCGACCGTGCTCGACCGCGCGGCGCCCGAGGCGCGGCGGATGAACATGCCGGTGGGCTGGGCTAGCCCGGCGTTCGATGTGCTCCAGTTGGAGGATTACGACTGGGTGACCGCGGGCGACACCGCGTCGAGCGCGGCGGGAGCGGCCGCGGCCGTAGCGCGGTTGAACTATCCGGTGGAGCGGCAGGAATATTTCGCAGGCTTCGTGCTGCGGCCCGAGGAACGCGCGCAGTGGCGGCCGATTGTCGCGGCGGCGGATGCGGCGCGGGCGCGCGGGGTGCACGCGGCATATCTGTGGGCGCTGCCGCAGGTGATGCGCGACGGGCTGATCGTGTGGGCAATCGAGGGGGAGGACGGGGTGCAGGCGTTCGACGACGTGGCGTTTCCGCTGGCGCTGGGGCGCGAGGCGGAGGTGTCGCCGGCGTTCTCGACCGACGTGGTCGAGGGTGCGGGCGGGTATGAGATGCGCAGCGCGCGCTGGGACGGGGCGCGGACGGCCTACGACGTTGGGCCGGGCGTGCGGGGCGAGGCGGACGTGGCGGCACTGCTCGCGTTCTTTCGTGCGCGGCGTGGGCCGGCGCGCGCGTTCCGGTTGCGCGATCCGTTCGACCACCATGCGATGGGCGAGACGATCGGGGTCGGCGATGCGCGCACGCGCGGCTTCGCGCTGGTGAAACGCTACGCCGATGCCGAACGGCGGATCACGCGGCCGGTCGCGGGCAGTGTTTCGGTGTCGGTCGACGGGCGCGCGACGCAGGGCTTCACGGTCGAGCCGGGCGGGTGGGTGATGCTCGACGTGGCGCCGGCGAAGGGGGCGATCGTCACCGCGTCGTTCGATTTCGACGTGGCGGTGCGTTTCGCGGAGGATCGGTTGCGCGTGTCGCGCGCGACTTATCTCGCGGGCGAGGCGGCGTCGGTGCCGCTGGTCGAGGTGCGCGAGGCATGAGCGACCAATTGTCGACGCTGGCGCTGTGCTGGCTGGTCGAGCGGCGTGATGGCGTGACGCTGGCGCTGACCGACCATGATCGTGATCTGAATGTGGCGGGCGTGACCTATCGTGCGGCGCCTGGGATGACGCCGTCGGCGGTGGTGCGCGCGGAAGGGCTCGACGCGGACACGATGGACGCGCGCGGTGCGCTGCACGCGGCCGCGATTTCCGAGGTCGATCTCGATGCCGGTCGGTGGGACGGCGCGCGCGTGGCGATGAGCGCGGTCGATTGGAGCGTGTCCGGTGCCGCACCGATCGCACTGGGCGAGGGGACGATCGGTGAGGTGGAGGTGCGCGGCGGCGCCTTCTCGGCCGAGTTGCGCGGGGCGGCGGCGCGATTGGAACGACCGGTGACCGAGGCGACCTCGCCCGAGTGCCGCGCCGAGCTGGGTGACCGGCGCTGCCGCGTGCCGATGGCGGGGCGGCGGCGCTTCGCGCGCGTGATGATAGCCGAGGACGCGGTGCTGACGCTCGACACGGTGGAGCCGAGTGCGGGGGCGTACAGCGACGGGCGGCTGCGTTGGCTGGGTGGGGAGAATGCCGGGCTTATGGGGGCGATCCTCGATTCGGATGGTGCGGCGGTGAGGCTGCGCGCCGTGCCGGCGTTCGCGGTGGTGGCCGGCACCTTGGTCGAGCTGGTCGAGGGGTGCGACAAGCGGATCGCGACCTGTGCGGAACGGTTCGGCAATGCGGTGAACTTCCGCGGCGAGCCGTATTTGCCCGGCATCGACCTGTTGACGCGGTACCCGGGCGCGTGACGGCCGGGGACGAGGTCGCGGCGGCGGCGCGCGCGCTGGTCGGCGTACGCTTCCGCGCGCAAGGGCGCGATCCGGCGCTGGGGCTCGACTGCGTCGGGGTGGCGGTGGCGGCGCTGCGCGCGGCGGGGGTGAGTGTCGCGGTACGGGGCGACTATTCGTTGCGCTCCGCACGGTGGGTTGTGGACGACGAGCCCGGTGGCGTGGTGCGCTGCGCCGGTGACGCACCGGGTGACGTGCTGTTGCTGCGGATTGACGCGACGCAATTGCACGTCGCGGTGCGCACCGACGGTGGAATAGTCCACGCCGACGCCGGCTTGCGGCGCGTGGTGGAGCGGCCCGGTGCGCTCGGCTGGCCGATCGTCGCGGCGTGGCGGGTCGCGGGGAACGAGCGCTAAGCGCGGTCGGTCGGGTTGGGTCACCTACACGACGGTAGTGTACGGCCGGCACGTGAACGGCAAGCGAGCGACGCCGCACCGGATCGACAGCATGCCGCCGGGAGCGGGCGTACGGTAGCTCGACACGGTCGAGAACCGCTTGAAGGGGAGGGACAATCGTGGCGACATTGGTGCTGACGACGGTCGGCGGGGTGATCGGCGGGCCGGTTGGCGCGGCGCTGGGCGCAATCGCCGGGCAGGCAGTTGATGCCCGCGTGCTCGCGCCCAAGGGCCGACAAGGACCGCGGCTGGCCGAGTTGAAGGTGCAGACGTCGAGCTACGGCACGCAGATCCCAAAGGTGTTCGGGCGGATGCGCGTGGCGGGATGCGTGATCTGGGCGACCGACCTGATCGAGCAGCGCGGCACGACGCGCGGCGGCAAGGGGCAGGGAAGCACCACCAGCTACAGCTATGCCGCGTCGTTCGCGGTCGCCCTGTCGGCGCGGCCGATTACGGCGGTGGGCCGCATCTGGGCGGACGGCAAGCTGCTGCGCGGTGCGGCGGGCGATTGGAAAACGCAGACCGGGTTCCGGCTGCACCGGGGCGACGAGGCGCAGATGCCCGATCCGCTGGTCGCAAGCGCGGTGGGCGGCGAGGTCGCGCCGGCGCATCGCGGGATCGCCTACGCCGTGTTCGAGATGCTGCAACTGGCAGACTTCGGGAACCGGATACCGTCGCTCACCTTCGAGGTGATCGCCGACGAGGGCGCGGTGAGTGTCGGCGGGATCGCGCGCGCGATCGGCGGCGGCGCACTGCTGGGTGAAGGGCTGGACGATCCGGTGCACGGCTTCGCGGCGAGCGGCGACACGGTCGCGGGCGCGGCCGAAACGCTGGCGAGTTTGTGCGGTGGGTGGTTCGCGGCGCGCGGGCGCGGCGTCATGCTGGCCAACCGCGTTGCCGCGCCGATCCTGCTCGATGCGCGCACGGTGTCGCGCACGCGGCAGCCGATCGACCGGGTGCCGGCGAGCGTCGAGGTCGCGCATTACGATCCCGCGCGCGATTACCAGATCGGCGTGCAGCGCGCGGTGCGCAGCGGTGCGGGCGCGCGTGGCGAGGAACTGGCGGTCGCGGCGGCGTTGCCGGCATCGCAGGCAAAAGCGCTGGCGCTGTCGACGTTGCTGGGGCGCGAGCGGATGCGCGAGGCGCGGCAGGTCGCGGCCGACGCGCGCGCGATCGCGGTGCAGCCGGGCGATGCGGTGCGGGTCGGCGACGATTTCCGCGTGTGGCGGGTCACACGCAGCAGCGTGGAAGCGATGCGGCTGTCGCTCGATCTGGTTCCGGTCACCACGGGCGTGGCGCCGCGCACCGCCGACGCCGGGCAGGTGCTGTTCAGCGCCGACTCGGTTGTTGGCCGATCGGTCGTCGCGGTGTTCGAAGTGCCGCCGACCGGCGAGGAAGCGTGGACGCGCCCGCGCATCGCGGTGGCGGCGGCGGGTGACGCGCCGGGATGGCGGCAGGCGGCGGTGGAGGTGAGCCGCGACAATGGCGCGACGTGGGAGCCGCTCGGTACGACCGCGGCGGCGGTGGTGATGGGCGTCACGTCGGCGGCGGTGCGCCGCGGCAGTGCCACGCTGATCGACCGCGCCGGCGTGGTCGAGGTGGCGCTGCTGCACGACGGCATGGTGTTGCAGAGCGCCGATGCGGCGATGCGCGCGCGGGGTGCGAACCTGGCACTGCTCGGCGACGAGGTGATCCAGTTCGCGCAAGCCGTGCAGGTCGCACCGGCGCGCTGGCGTTTGTCGCTGCTGGGTCGAGGCATGAACGGCAGCGTCGCGCAGGCGCATGCGGCGGGAACACGCTTCGGGGCACTCGATCGCGACTCGTTGCTCGTGCCGGACGTGGCGCTGCGGATCGGTGAGCGGGTGCGCGTGGGCGTGCGCGGCGTGGGTGACGTGGATCGACCGGTGGTTGCGGACACGACGCTGACCGGACGCTCGGTCGCGCCGCTCGCTCCGGTTCACCTGCGCTGGCACGCATTGGCGGACGGCGGGGCGCGGGTCACTTGGGTGCGGCGCAGCCGGCTGGGCTGGCGCTGGGACGATGGCGACGTGCCGCTGGGCGAGGAGCGCGAACGGTATCGCGTGGCGGTGACCAGCGCGCTCGGCACGCGAGTGCTGTTGACCGACGAACCCGCCACCGCCGTGTCGCGCGACGAGTGCGCGGGTGCCAGAGTACGCGTCGCGATCAGCCAGGTCGGCACCGTCGCCAGCTCGCCCGAGGTCATCATCACGCGAGGGAACCAATCATGACTGAGGATCAAACGCCGCGCTTGCGCCTGCCGGTGTTGCACATCGGCCAAACTGCCAAGGAACAGACGCACAATGAAGCACTTGCGCTGATCGACATCGTCGCGGCGGCGGCGGTCGAGGCGATCGGGGTCGACGAGCCGCCGGTCGATCCGCAGCCGGGGCAATGCTGGATCGTCGGCGCGGCACCCGTTGGCGAGTGGGTCGGAAACGCGCACGCGATTGCCGGCTGGACCGACGGCGGATGGCGCTTCGTTGCCGCTACACCAGGGCTCTCGGCCTGGTCGATTGCGGACGGGCGGCGGGTGACGTTCCACGATCGGTGGGAAGACGGCGTGGTGCGGGCACGCACGATCGTGATCGATGGAGAGCAGGTGATCGGCGCGCGACAACCCCCGATTGCGACGCCCGATGGCGGCGGAACCGTCGACATGGAAGCACGCGGCGCGGTGCGCGCGATCCTGACTGCATTGCGCGCGCACGGGTTGATCGGCTGAGTGAAACTGTGTCTTGTGTGCCACACTTGGCTATTTTGATCGCTTGTGCGGAAACTATGGCTCGGATAGTGGGTTTGCGCTGTCCGTAGTGACATCAAGGAAAGGGGAATAGTATGCGGAAGCTTGCCATAACTGTGGCGCTCGCTTCGACCGCGCTCGCCTCGCCCGCACTGGCCCGCGATAATTCGTGGTACGTGGGCGTCGAGGGCGGTGCGATGATCGTCGAAGACATCGATTACGACGTTACTGGCGCAGTGGCCGGCAACGGCCTGAGCGGCACCACCACCGTTGATCACGATTACGGCTACGACGTCGATGGCGTGATCGGCTACGACTTCGGTGCGTTCCGCCTCGAAGCGGAAGTTGGCTATCGTGAAGCCACCGTTGACGCGATCCGTTCGTCGGGTCGTATCCCGGTTGGACCGGCGACCGCTCAGACGGTTGCGGCTGGCAACTACGAGAATGCCGGCGGCAAGACCTCGGCGCTCAGCTTCATGATCAACGGTTTGCTGGACTTCGGTCCGGACGATGGCCTGCAGGGCTTCGTCGGCGGCGGTGCCGGTGTGGCGCGCGTCAAGTCGCGCTTCGCGCTCGGCCGTAGCTACGGCCTGATCGACGATTCGGACACCGTGTTCGCGTGGCAGGCCCTGGCGGGCATCCGCGCGCCGCTGAGCGATCGGGTTGACGTCTCGGTCAAGTATCGTTTCTTCAACGCGGACAACGTCGATCTCGTCGACGCGCGTGGCAGCAACTACGACGGTCGTTTCCGTTCGCACAGCATCCTGGGCGGCGTGACCTACAACTTCGGCGAGCCGGCCGCACCGCCGCCGCCGCCGCCGCCGCCGCCGCCTCCCCCCCCGCCTCCGCCGCCGCCGGCGCCCGAGGTGGTCTGCTCGCCGGGTCCGTTCATCGTGTTCTTCGAGTGGGACAAGTCGGACGTTACCCCGGAAGCAGCGTCGATCCTCGACAACGCAGTGACGCAGTACCAGAACTGCAACAACGCGCAGGTCATGCTGGCTGGTTACACCGACACGTCGGGTGCCTCGCAGTACAACCAGGGTCTGTCGCAGCGTCGCGCGGACTCGGTGAAGTCCTACCTCGCGTCGAAGGGTATCCCGGACGGCGTGATGACCACGGAAGCGTTCGGCGAGACCCGCCTGCGCGTCCAGACGTCGGACGGTGTGCGCGAAGTGCAGAACCGTCGCGTGGAGATCACCTACGGTCCGGGTTCGGGCCAGTAAGTCGATCAACACTGACGAACGAATTGGGAGGTCGGCACATCGCCGGCCTCCCTTTTTCGTTGCGAAAGACACGTCTAGGGCGCTTTGCCGCAGTCACCGACGCGGCCACTAGCGTTGCCGTTCATCCGCGCGTAAGCGCGCGAGCATGACGACGAAGACCGTTTCGGACAGCAACGCAGCGGTCATTGGATCGCGCGATCAACTCATCAACCATTTCGCGTCAGGCGAGAAACCGCGTGACCGCTGGCGCATCGGCACCGAGCACGAGAAGTTTGTGTACGCGCGCGGCGACCATCACGCGCCGTCGTGGGACGAGCCCGCCGGGATTCGCGCGTTGCTCGGCGAACTCGAGCAATATGGCTGGCGTCCGGTCGAGGAGAACGGCAAGGTCATCGCGCTGACCGGGGCGGACGGGTCAGTCAGCCTGGAGCCCGCCGGTCAGTTCGAACTGTCGGGCGCGCCACTCGACAATCTGCACCAGACCTGCGCGGAGACGGGGCGCCACCTGCAGCAGGTCAAGGCGGCGGGCGAGAAGCTGGGGATCGGCTTTCTCGGAATGGGCATGTGGCCCGACAAGAGGCGCGCCGAGCTGCCGATCATGCCCAAGGGCCGCTACGCGATCATGCTGCGCCACATGCCGCGCGTCGGCACGATGGGGCTCGACATGATGCTGCGCACCTGCACGATCCAGGTGAACCTCGATTATGCGTCGGAAGCCGACATGGCGAAGAAGTTCCGCGTCGGGCTCGCGCTGCAACCGCTCGCCACCGCGCTGTTCGCTGCGTCGCCGTTCACTGAAGGCAAGCCGAACGGGATGCTGAGCTATCGCAGCCACATTTGGTCGGACACCGACGCGGCGCGCACCGGCATGCTGCCGTTCGTGTTCGAGGATGGCTTCGGTTACGAGCGCTACGCCGACTACATGCTCGATGTGCCGATGTACTTCGTCTATCGCGACGGGCAGTACATCGACGCGGCGGGGCTGAGTTTTCGCGACTTCCTGCGCGGCGAGCTGTCGGTGCTGCCGGGCGAGCGGCCGACGATCGACGACTGGAACGATCATTTGTCGACCGCCTTCCCCGAGGTACGGTTGAAGACGTTTCTGGAGATGCGCGGCGCTGATGGTGGGCCGTGGAACCGCATCTGCGCGCTGCCGGCGTTCTGGGTCGGTCTGCTCTACGACGATGCGGCGCTCGACGCGGCGTGGGATGTGGTCAAGGATTGGACGCTGGAGGAACGCCAGGCGCTGCGCGACGCGGTGCCCGCGCAGGGGCTGTCGGCGCCGATCGCGGGCGGCGGACAGTTGCGCGACGTGGCAGGCCGCGTGCTCGACATCGCGCACGCCGGGCTGAAGGCGCGCGCGCGAGTGAATGCGGCGGGCGACGACGAAACCGGCTTTCTCGACCCGCTGCGCGAGATCGTGCGCAGCGGCAAGGTGCCGGCCGAGGTGCTGCTGGAACGCTACCATGGCGCCTGGGGTGGCGACGTGTCGAAGGTGTACGACGAGGCCAGCTTCTAGGCGCATCTTCGGCGTGTCACCGACGCGTCGCGGACGTCGGGCCAAGGTGTCATCAGACTGGTTTGCGGGTCGCTCGTGACGGCGCGAGTTGCTGCACCATGTCGCGGTTAGACCACCATGGCATGTGTTCTGCTGGCGCGAGCGACGTGTTCGAACGTCGGCGGCCGGTTCACGCAGCGCCAAGCCTGATCGACGCTCAAGCGTCATGTGCGGGCAGTGAGGACTACCGTGCCGTCCTGCGGGTGAAGCGTGTGCGTCGGTTCGCACCGACCGGTGAACCAGCGCCCGCGCTGATCGAGCGGGCAGTCCTGACTAGTGCCCGCAACGTGCAGCGCTACGCCTGCGTCGGCGCGGTCGAGGCGGTGGCACTCCCCTTTGCCCAGCGCAGGAAACGCGGCACCGCGCCGCGGCGTGCCATCCACGCATCGTAGGTCTGGTAATCGGGGTCGAGCAGCAGGTGGCGTTCCTCGGTCTTGGCGCGCCAATAATAGATGCCGCTGACCGCCGCCATCAGAATGGTCGCGCGGCCTGCGTCCGCGAGGCTCCCGGTCGTCAGGAAGGGGATCGTCGAAATCCACCAGAACAGGTTCTTCGACAGGTAAGCCGGGTGGCGCGACAGCGCATAGGGTCCGTGCGTCAGGATGCCGCGATTGGTGAGGTTGGAAAAGCGCAACCCGAACGCGACCGTCGACCAGGCGTAGATGCCGGTCAGCACCACCAGCACCGTGCCCGTCACTGCCAGTAGCGTCGGGTGCCCTTGCATCCAGTGCGTCCAGTCGGCGGTGCCCGGGCGATAATCGAACGGCCGTCCGTCATCCATCATGATGAACGGCGGGTAGCAGATCAGCGCTGCGGTCCACCCCGCCATGTACGGATTGGCCGAGCGGATATGCGCGTCGAGCGGGCGCATCGTCAGCAAATAGCCGACCGTCGCGAACGCGACATCGACCACGAACATGAAGTTGATCAGCCAATTCGACAGCGCGACGGGTGAGCCGAGCAGATTGGCGGTGTCGGCATTGACGAAATCGCCGAAACCCGGTGGCACGATCGCGAGCATGAAGGCGAGAAAGAACGCCTTCACCCCCCAGCTACGCAGATGCGCGTGGATCGCCGCACGGTCCGCCGGCGCCGTGCCGGTCACCCAGGCGCCCAGCGCCCAGGCACCGTCGCGCGGCTCCACCAAATAGCGGTCGAGCCACAGCACATAGGGGATCGAGGCGGCGAACAGCCACGGCGCCGCCCCCTCCAGGCACCACATAGCGAAGCGGAAATTGCCTTCCCAGTAGAAACGCCCGGTCATGTAGATCAGCGCGATGCCAGCCCAGGTGACCCACAGCCCGGCGAGCTTGATCAGGCTGATGTCGATCGTCTCGCGCCACGGCCGCGCCTGCGTCCAGTCGATCCCGGTGGAGGCGCGCTGGTGGACCTTGTCGACCAGCAGCGACCACAGCACCATCGGCAGCGCACAGGCGGCGCCGTTGACCAGCGCGGCATAGGTCCCGTCCATGCCGAAGTGCCGCGCAACCGAAATCCAGGCGACGAGCCCGACCATGCCCGCCACCCCGACGCCGTGGCTGACCGCCGACGCCGGGCGAGGATCGGTGCGGGTCGCACCTGGGAACGCTGCATCGTGAAACATGGCCGTGCGTGTAGCGCCGCAATGGTAAGCGCCGCGTGAAGGGGCTCGCCGTCATGCGTCTACATCGGTCGAGGCGGAGCAATTCTTACGATAGAGATGCCGGTGCCCTTCTCGCGTTGTCGAAGCCGATGGCAAGATCGTCCGTCGTGTCGCAGGCACCCTTCGTGCGCCCGCGCGTTGGGGCGGCTGATCGACGGAGTTGGAAGATGAGCGGACCCAAGTTATTTGAATCGTTGAAGGTTGGCGGCATGTCGGTTGCCAACCGCATCGTCATCGCACCAATGTGCCAATATTCGGCCGCCGACGGCTGCATGACCGACTGGCACCTGATCCATCTCGGTCACCTTGCGTTGTCGGGTGCGGGCGTGCTGACGATCGAGGCGACCGCGGTGGTGCCCGAGGGGCGGATCACCTACGGCGACGTCGGGCTGTGGAACGACGAAACCGAAGCGGCGATGAAGCGCGTGTTGGACGGCGTGCGCGCGCACGCGGCCGTACCGATCGCGATTCAGCTCGCGCACGCCGGGCGCAAGGCGTCGACCGAGCTGCCGTGGCACGGCGGCAAGCAGATCGCTGCGACCGAGGCGAACGGTTGGCAGACCGAGGCGCCATCGGCGCTGGCGTTCGACAAGGGCGAGGCGGCGCCGACGGCGCTGACCCGCGAGCGGCTGGACGAGATCCGCGACGCCTTCGCGGCCGCGGCGGAACGCTCGGCGCGGCTGGGGATCGACGCGATCCAGATCCATGCCGCGCACGGTTACCTGCTGCACGAGTTCCTGTCCCCGCTCTCCAACCAACGCGACGACGATTACGGCGGCAGCCTGGAGAACCGGATGCGCTACCCGCTGGAGGTGTTCGACGCGGTGCGCGCGGCGTTCCCGGCCGACAAGCCGGTGACGGTACGCGTATCGGGCACCGACTGGGTTGAGGGCGGCTGGGACATCGAAGGCACGATCGCCTTTGCCAAGGCGCTCGAGGCACGCGGATGCGCCGCGATCCACGTGTCGAGCGGCGGGCTCGATCCGCGCCAGGACATACCCGTGGGCCCCAATTACCAGGTGCCGCTCGCGCGCGCGGTGAAGCAGGCGGTGTCGATCCCGGTGGTCGCGGTCGGACTGATCACCGATTACGAGCAGGCGGAGGCGATCGTCGCGACCGGCGACGCCGACCTGATCGCACTCGCGCGCACGATCCTCTACGATCCGCGCTGGCCGTGGCACGCAGCGGCCGCACTCGGCGGTCACGTCCGCGCGCCCGACCAGTATCTCCGCTCGCAACCGCGACGCTTCAAGGACCTGTTCGACCAGCCCGACGACGCTACCTATTGAGCCGGCCCACCTGACAGCGTTGGCGGTGCGCGGCCCGTCGCGCCCGCCACTCGCCCGGGCGCTCGCCCGTTGTGGCGCGCCCGGCTTGGCATAGCCTCCTCTCCGAACAGGAGGAGGCGCGCGTGACGGGCTTGGACGCTTCAACGATCGTGTTGCTCACGGGCGAGGGGACGAGCGTCGTCGGGCGCGTGGTGCTCGACCTCGGCGCGCGGGCGCGCTGGGCGACGCAGCTCGATGCCGCGCTGCGTAATGCGCCGGCCGAGACGATCGCGGTTGCCGAGGGACTCGCCGCGGTCGCACTGACTTATTGGATACAGCTCAGCCCGCGCAGCTATCTCAGCCGCTTGCGCGGCGTGGTGCTCCACGCGCCCGCGTCGGCCACGGCCTGCGCGGGCGTCGGGCTCGGCAATCTGCCCGCGACGCACCTGCCGCTGCCCGCGATCGTCGTTGGTCGTACCGGCGAGGATGCGGCGCGCCACTTGGCCCTCGCCGACCGCTGGGGCGCACGCTTCGTGCCAGAGCATCAGCCCGTGAAGGCAATCGGCGCGATCGAGGCACGCCTGCTGGCGGTCGCGCGCGCCGATCTCGGAACGATCCCGTTCGCTGTCCCGCTGGCCGGCGAGGTGGTGGCGATCCGCGCGGCTGTTTGACGAGGTCGACGCCGCCGCGGCCAGCCGTCGTTTGACCGGGCCGTCCGTGCAGCGCACAGCGGCGGTTCCTCTCGACGGACGCCGCCGCTGTTCCTTTTCACCCTCGCGCTGATCGCGGCAATCCAGGCTGCTCCCGCGCCCGAACCCACCCCCACGCCGGCCGAAATCGTTGTGGTCGCGCGCTCGCGTAAATGCGACGTCAGTATTGCCGATCGCGTGCTGTCCGACGCCGAGTTCAAGCGTCGCGCGAGCGAGTGGGCCGCGGGCACGCCGGTGCGCGTCGTCGCACCACCCGGCGCCGATTACCGCTGCCTGGCCAAAATAGCGTTCCGGCTGGCGGATCGCGGGGTGAAGAAGATCATTTTCGATCCGTGACCGACACCGATCCTACGCGCGCGCCGACCGCCGCCGAACCCACCCGCGAAGCCGCCACCTGGCACCTGCCGTCGGTGCTGCGCGCGGCCGGCCTGTGCGCGGGCGCGATCGCGCTGCTGCTGGTCGTCGGCTTCGCGCTCAGCCGGCATCCGTTCGGCTTCGACCTTCCCGTCAGCAACGCGCTGCGCGGCTCAGGCCCGTCATGGGCGCGCAAGGCGATGATCGACGTCACCGCGCTCGGCGGCGGCACCGTGCTGACGATCGTCACGATCGGCGCGGTGGCGATCCTGCTCGCGCGCCGCCTCGCGCTGACCGCCGCACTGGTCGCGGCGGCCGTCATCTCGGGCACGACCGGCAGCCACCTGCTGAAACTCGTCTTCGCGCGCCCGCGCCCGCCGATCAGCGACCGGCTGATCGAGGTGTCGGGTGACAGTTTCCCCAGCGGCCACGCCGCCAATTCCGCCATCGTCTACCTGACGCTCGTCGCGCTCGTGACGCAGGTCGTGCCTGGTCGCGCCACGCGCAACACAATGCTCGCCCTCGCGATCCTGCTGGTCGGCGCGATCGGCACCAGCCGCGTCTATCTCGGCGTCCACTGGCCGTCGGACGTGCTCGCCGGGTGGAGCTTCGGCACCTTGTGGGCGATCGGCTGGTGGCAGATTGCGCGGCGGACGCGCCCGCTGCTTGCCGGCCAGTGATCGGCGGCTGGAGCGTTTTCCGATCTGCTTGAGGCGTATTCTCTCGTCACCCCGCACTTGATCCGGGGTCCCGCTTTCTGGATGGGGCGGGAGAAGGCACCGTCATTTCGGATCAAGTCCAAGATGACGGTGGATCGGTCCGAAACCCTCTAGCCGCCCGCGAGCCTCAGCAACCGCTCCGCCGCCTTCAGGTGCGGCGCGTCGACCATCTTGCCGTCGAGCTGCAGCGCGCCCGCACCAGGATTTGCCGCGAACAGATCGACCACCGCGCGCGCGTGCGCGACCTCCGCATCGCTGGGTGAAAAGGCGGCGTTGATCACTGCCACCTGTGCCGGGTGGATCGCCATCATGCCGGTGAAGCCGTCACGCCGCCCGCGCGCCGCATAGGCCGCGAGCCCGTCGAGGTCGCGGAAGTCGGGATAGACCGTCTCGATCGCGGGTACGCCCGCCGCGTGCGCGCCGAACAAAGTCAGCGCGCGCACCATCTTGTACGGGTCGGTATAGGTGCCATCGGCCTCGCGGCTGGTCGACGCGCCGATCGCCGCGGGCAGATCCTCCGCCCCCCAGGTCAGCCCGGCGAGCCCTGCACCGTCATAGTCGCCGAGCGTGAACACCGCGCGCGGCGTCTCGCTCGCGATCGGCAGCACGAGGTATTCGCCCGGCAACCGCTGCCGCAGCTCGGCGACCGAGGCGCGCCCCTCCGCCTTGGGCAGCATCACCCCGCGCACCGCGGTGCCGTCGATCGCCGCCAGATCGTCGGCGATGAAGTCACTGTCGAGCGGATTGACGCGCACGAACAGCGTCGCATCGCCACTGCGCATCTCGACGAACTCGCGCACCGCGCTGCGCGCCGTCGCCTTGGCGCCTGCCGCGACTGAATCCTCCAGGTCGAGGATCAGCGCGTCGGCACCCATCCCGAGCGCCTTTTCCATTCGCTCGGGCCGGTCGCCCGGCACGAACAGCAGCGAGCGCAGCCGCATCAGCGGCCCATCTCGCCGAGCTTGCGCTCCCACGCCAGCGCGTCGCGCACGACCCCGTCGAGGTCGGCGCGCTTCGGCGTCCAATCGATCGTCGCCAGGATTGCGGCGTTGTTCGAGATCAACTCAGCCGGATCGCCTGCGCGACGCCCCTCCATCTTGCGCTCGATCGTCATGTTGGTGACGCGATCGACCGAGTCGAGCACCTCCAGCACCGAGAAACCGCGGCCGTACCCCGCGTTCAGCGTCACGCTCTCGCCCGGATGCTCGACCAGCCAGGCGAGCGCTGCGACATGCGCCTCTGCCAGGTCGCTGACGTGGATGTAGTCGCGCACGCCCGTCCCGTCGCGCGTGTCGAAATCGTCGCCGAACACGCTCACCGCCGCGCGCTTGCCGGTCGCCGCCTCGACCGCAATCTTGATCAGGTGCGTCGCACCCACGGTCGACTGCCCGCTGCGCCCCTGCTGGTCCGCGCCCGCGACGTTGAAATAACGCAGCGCGGCGTAGTTCATCGGGTGCGCCGCCGACACGTCGCGTAGCATCGCCTCCGTCATCAGCTTCGACATGCCGTACGGGTTGATCGGCACGGTCGGATCGGTCTCGGTCACCGGCACGCGCTCGGGCGTGCCGTAGGTCGCGGCGGTCGAGGAAAAGATGAAGTGCGGCACGCCCGCCTTCACCGCGCTCTCGATCAGGCTGCGCGTCGCCGCGGTGTTGTTGCGGTAATATTTGAGCGGGTCGCTGACTGACTCGGGCACCACCACCGATCCGGCGAAGTGCATGATCGCACGGACGTTGTGCTCGGCGAGTACGTCCGCCACGCGCGGGTCCTCGACCGCCATCTCGACGAACGCCGCGCGACCGTCGACCGCCCAGTCGAACCCGGTGACGAGATTGTCGATCACGACGACTTCGTAGCCCGCGTCGAGCAGCGCCAGCACCGCGTGACTGCCGATATAACCCGCGCCGCCGGTCACCATCACCTTGCCGTCGAGCGTCACTGCGTCGGTCATCGTCAACTCCCTTTCGTGCGCGGTAGCGGCTTCCTACATCGGGATCAAAGGAGACTTCCCCATGACCGAATATGCAATCGTCGCCGGCGGCTGCTTCTGGTGCACCGAGGCCGTGTTCAAGGACGTGATCGGCGTCGAGAGCGTCGAGAGCGGCTATATCGGCGGCCACGCGCCCAACCCGACCTACCGCCAGGTGTGCGGCGGCGATACCGGCCACGCGGAGGCGATCAAGGTGGGGTTCGATCCCGCGCAGCTCAGCTACGGCGACCTGCTCGACATCTTCTTCGCGACGCACGATCCGACGCAGCTCAACCGTCAGGGCAACGATGTCGGCACGCAATACCGCTCGGCGATCTTCCCGCAGTCGGACGAGCAGGTGGCCGAGGCCAAGGCCGCGATCGCGCGCGCGCAGTGCAATCAGTCGAAGCCGATTGTGACCACGATCGAGGCGAACGACACTTGGTATCCGGCGGAAGGATATCACCAGGATTACTGGGAAACCGAGGGGCGCAGCAATCCTTACTGCATGGCGGTGATCCCGCCCAAGCTGCAGAAGCTGCGCAAGAGCTACGCCGCGCGCACCAAGAGCATGGCCGAGGCGCAGGGCTGACGTCTCGCGCGGCGGCAGCATGAAGGAACTGGCTGTATTAATCTGTGTTATTGCGCTGCTGCAACATGCGCGCAGCCACTGACAGGGAACAGTTCATGTCCACGCTTCGTCTCGCCGCCGCCGTCCTGCTCCTGTCCGCACCGCTCGCCGCTTGCGGCGGATCGGGTGACGACAAGCTCGCGCGTCAGGTCGAGAAGACCGCCGACAGCCGCGCCGACCAACTCGAACAGCGCGCCGACGACCTGAAGGACCAGGCCGAGCAGGTGCGCAAGGTCGGCGAAAAGCGCGCCGACGCGATCGACGCCGCCGACCTCAACACTCACGCGATGAGCCCCGAGCAGAAGGCGGCAATCGTCAACAACCAGGCGCCCGCCGTCCGCTGACGCACACGATTGCGATGTAGGAGAAAGCGCGGCACGCGTGATCGCAGCCGCTCTTTCCCATCATCGTCCATGTCGCCGTCGGCTGTCGGCCGCCTATAGTGGCACGGCACCGTGCCACGCGTTGGTGTGACTTTCGCCTAACCTTCCAGCGTAACGACGAGGCTTCGCACGCAGCCAACACCCGTCGACCGCCACCACCGACCGGGCGGCGTCGCTTGCACCGTCGATAGCGTCAGCGATGCGCCGCGCGGCGCAGTCGGTCGTTGATCGCGACACCGACGCCGACTTCCGGTACCGGTGCCACCGCGATGCGAGACCGATCCGACGCGTCGGCGCGGTGCAGCGTGTCGAACAATCGCGCCGCCGCCTCCACTACGTCGCCGCGCGAAGACAGCGTGTCGTCGCCCGCAACCGCGCCGAAACCGATCAGCCACTCGTCCGCGCTCACTTGCGTGGCGTCAAGCCGCAGCGGCTTGGCCGGCGCGTAATGAGTCGCGAGCTGCCCGGGCGCGCTGACGTGCGCGGTTCGCCCGGGCGCGACCGGCAGCACGTCGCGCAGCATCTCCGCGGTAACCGGCCCGGGGCGCAGGATCGTGCGGCCCGCCAGGATCGTCGACTCGACCCCAGCCACGGTCGCGCCGTCGTTGATGATCAACGGCACGCGCGACCCCAGGCTCGCGGCGACGTGCGCGGCGCAGGTCGGGCTGATCGCGTTGCTCGCATTCGCCGACGGCGCGGCGAGCGGTGCGCCGCTGGCAGCGATCAGCGCCTGCATCGCACGGTGCGCAGGCACCCGGATCGCGACCGTGTCGAGCCCGGCGGTGACCAGCGACGCGATGCCCGCGTCGGCCCGTAGGGGCAGCACCAGCGTCAGCGGCCCCGGCCAGAACCGCGCCACAACCGCGCGCGCGTCCTCGTCGAACGTCGCGATCGCCTCCGCCGCCGCGATGTCCGCGACGTGGACGATCAGCGGGTTGAAGCTTGGCCGTCCCTTGGCCGCGTAGATGCCCGCGACCGCCTGTGCGTCGCGCGCGTCGGCGGCGAGCCCGTACACCGTCTCGGTCGGCACCGCGACCATCCCGCCGGCGCGGATCAGCGCCGCGGCTTCGGCAACGCCCGCGTCGCCGAACGCGCGGATAACGGGTGGTTGAGCCTCCATGCGGCCACGCTATAGCGGCGGCGACCAGGAGAGAGAAATGGCCTTCACCGCCCCCGTTTCCGAGCAGCGCTTCGTCCTCGACACCGTCGTGGGGATCGACGAGCTCGCCGCGACCGAACGCTTCGCTGCCGCCACCCCCGACGTGATCGACGCGGTGCTGGAAGGCGCGGCGCAGTTCGCCGCCGGCGAGTGGGCGCCGCTCAACCGCGTCGGCGACACGGTGGGCGCGCGCTGGACGCCCGACGGCGTCGTCATGCCCGACGGCTACCGCGCGGCGTATCAGGCCTATGTCGAGGGCGGCTGGGGCACGATCGGCGTGTCGGAAGAGCACGGCGGGCAGGGGCTGCCCTTCGTCGTCCAGGCGGCCGTGCTCGAAACGCTCGGCAGCGCCAACATGGGCTTCGCGCTCTGCCCGACGCTGACGGTCGGCGCGATCGAGGCGATCGAGCATCACGGCACCCCTGAGCAGCAGGCGCTTTACCTCCCCAAGCTCGCGACCGGCGAGTGGACCGGCACGATGAACCTGACCGAGCCGCAGGCGGGCAGCGACGTCGGCGCGCTGCGCGCAACCGCGACACCCCGCGGCGACGGCACGTTCAGCATCAAGGGCACCAAGATCTACATCTCGTTCGGCGACCACGACATGGCGGACAACATCGTCCACCTCGTCCTTGCCCGTACCCCCGACGCCCCGGTCGGCACGCGCGGCATCTCCTTGTTCCTCGTTCCCAAGGTGCGCGCGGACGGCTCGCTCAACGACGTGCGCGTCGTCTCGATCGAGCACAAGATGGGGCTTCACGCCTCGCCGACCTGCGTGCTGTCGTTCGGCGATCATGACGATTGCGTCGGCGAGCTGATCGGCCCCGAGTTCGGCGGCATGCGCGCGATGTTCACGATGATGAACAACGCCCGCCTCAACGTCGGATTGCAGGGCGTGCAGGTTGCCGAGGCGGCGACGCAGAAGGCGGTCGATTACGCCCGCGAGCGCGTCCAGGGCGCGCGCGCCGGTGCGCAGTCCGCGATCATCGAGCACCCCGACGTGCGCCGCATGCTGCTGCGGATGAAGACGCAGACGATGGCGGCGCGCGCGCTCGTCTATTACGCCTGCGGGCAGGTCGACCGTGCGGGCATGGGTGATGCCGAGGCGAAGGACCGGCTTGAGATCACCACCCCGCTCGCCAAGGCGCACGCGACCGATCTGGGCAATGAGATCGCGAGCATCGGCGTCCAGGTCCACGGCGGGATGGGCTTTGTCGAGGAAACGGGCGCGGCGCAATTCTTCCGCGACGCGCGTATAACGCCGATCTACGAGGGCACGAACGGCATCCAGGCCGCCGATCTCGTCGGGCGCAAGCTGTCGCTGTCGAACGGCGGCGCCTTTGCCAGCCTGATCACCGACATGCGTGCCGAGGCTCAGCACCCGCAGCTGACCGCGCTGGTCGATGCGTGCGAGGCAGTCGGGCGGCGGTTGCAAACCGCCGACGCTGACGATCGCCAAGCGGCGAGCTATCCCTTCCTCACCATGCTGTCGGTCGCGACCTGCGGCTGGCTGCTGGAGAGGCAGGCACGTGCGCAAGGCGCGGACGCGGTCAAGCAAGCGAGCGTTGCCTTCTACCTCGACCAGATCGTGCCCGAGGCGATGGGTCTTGAGGCGGCAGCGAATGCGCCGGCGAGCCAGCTCTACGCGCTGACCGCCGACGCGTTCTGATCAGTCACTCGCCCGATGGACAACCGTCGGGCGATGCGCTCCGGTAATCGGCGGGGTACCAGCGTGACACGCCTGCGTCCTGGTCGTGGTAGCAGACCGCCGCGTCGCGCCCGTCAGAAGTGATCGCGATCGCCCAATTGTGCGGCCCGCAATTATGCGCCTCACATGCCCAGGACAGGATGCGCCCATCTTGCTCGGCAACCGGATTGGCGGTCGCGTCGCGGCTGAGCACCGTGTCGCGAACATCCGCGTCGGGTACGACCCGCGCGACTGCGGCACGCACCGCAGGTTCGTCGATGAAGCGCCCGCCCGCGACCGGATCGAACGGGTATTGCCCGACGTAGCGTGACAGGTCGGTGGCGGCGCCAATCGCGCTCGGTGTCGGGGCGGGCGTCGGCGTTGCCGCGGCACGCGTCGGTTCAGGCTGCGGTTCGGGCGCGCGGCCGCACGCGGCGAGGGTGGTCAGCAGCAGGAGCGCGGGCGTGTATTTCATCGCCGGCGCAGCGATGCGCTGTCGAGGTGCCACTGCCGCTGCTCGGGCGTGGCGCCGTCGACATCGTTGACGTGGCGAAGAATATAGCTGCCCGCGAACACCTGCGCGGTCCCGTTGTTGAGCGTCGCGCGGACCGTCACGGGAACGCGGATGTAGGTCGATCCGGCCGCGCCCTCCGGCCGCGTCGGCGCACCCGTCACGACGCAGGTGTGGCGTGTGTTGGCGAAGCCGCGAACGAACTGCGGATAGCTCTGCCGGCTCGCCTGTCCGCCGCGATCCCACAATTGATAAGCGGTGCGATAGTCGCGCCGGTCAAGCGCGGCATAATAACGCTGCACGACCGCGCGCGCCGCGGCGGAGGTGGCGGACGGCGTCGCAACGGCGGCGCTGGCGAACAGGGCGGAGGCGAGCAGGATCATGCGTGCGACAACGGCCGAGGTCGCAGCACGGTTTCGCCTCCCTCAGGCGTCGTGGCGCTCCATCAGCTCGGACAGATCGAGCCCGAGCAGGTCGATGTAACCGCGGATGCGCGGCCATTGATTGGCGACGAAATTGTCGCGCTCGGCAGTGCGCAGTCGCTCGGACGCGCCCGCCAGCACGAACATGCCGACGCCGCGGCGCACCTCGACATAGCCGTCGTCCTGGAAGCTCTGATACGCCTTGGCGACCGTCAGCGGGTTGGCGCCGTGTTCCGCCGCCAGTGCGCGCACCGAGGGGAGCTGGTCGCCCGCCACGAAGTCACCGCGCAGGATCCCCGCGGCGATGGTTGCGCGCAGCCGGATGTAGACCGGGCTGTCGTCGTTGCTCAGTGCTGCCATGCTGCGTTAATACAGCAAATGGGAGGCAAGTCTACCAGTCGCTCCACACCTGTTCGATCGCGGGACGCGGCCGTTCGTCGAGCGCGCGACCCGGCGTGCCGATGAAAACGAAGCCGGTAATCCGCTCATGCGCCTGGCCGAACGCGTCGCGGACGCGAGGGGAGAAGGCCGGCCAACCGGTGAGCCAGCCGGCGGCGTAACCGTGCGCGTGAACCGCGTGGAGCAGGTTCATGCACGCCGCCCCGGCCGACAATTCCTGTTCCCACAACGGTATCTTATTGTCGGTCTTGGGCGAGGAGAGCGCGACGACCAGCGCGGGCGCCTGGGTCGCGAACTGCATCATGCCGTCGAGCTCGGCCTGCCGCGCCTCGGGCTTTTCGGCGCGGTACGCCTCGACCAGCAAATCCGCCAGCCGCGCGCGCTGGTCGGGGCCCACGATCACGAAGCGCCACGGTGCGAGCTTGCCGTGATCGGGGGTGCGCGCGGCGAGCGCGATCATCTGCACGAGTTCGGCATGGTCGGGGCCCGGCGCGACGAGATCGCGCGGCTTGCCCGAGCGGCGGGTGGAGAGATGCGCGATGAGCGAGGAGCGATCGTTGAACATGCGCGCGCATCTAGGAAGTGTTAACGCGTATTTACAGCACGGGCTTTGCCGCTAGTCTCGCCTGCAACCATCGCGCGCGCCGCGTGTGCGCAAGCGCGATACTGAAGTCCAGGGAGCGTATTTCGAGAATGGTGGACACCCCGACGGCCGACAACCGCGCCGAACCCGATATCACCCACACCAATCCGGCGGCCGAGGAAACCTGGTTCGGCCATCCGCGCCAGCTCGCGCGGTTGTTCACCACCGAAATGTGGGAGCGGTTCGGTTATTACGGGATGCGCGCGCTGCTGACGCTGTATCTCACCAAGCATTTCGTGTTCGGCGACCGCGAGGCGACGGGGCTGTACGGCGGGTTTACCGCGCTCGTCTATCTGACGCCGCTGGTGGGCGGGTATCTCGCCGACCAGTATCTCGGCTCGAAACGCTCGGTGAAGTTCGGCGCGATCATGATGGCGGTCGGCTATCTGACGTTGTGCTTCGGTGGCGAGACCGCCAAGCCTTACGCGACGATCGACGGGCAGCGTTACGCGGTGCAGGTCGACGGTTTCCGCGACGCGCCAACGAGTGCCTCGGCCGAGGTGCGCTATCTCGTGACGCCTGAGGGGCGGCTCGAGATCAAGGGGAACGAGGACGGTTCGGTCTCGCTCCTCAACCCCGACAAGAGCGTGTCGCGCACGGTCGCGAAGGGTGGGTTCGAGACCGGCGGCGAGCGCAGCGCGCTGCTGACCGCGATCCTGCTCCTCGCGCTCAGCCTGATCTCGGTCGGCAACGGTTTCTTCAAACCCAACATCTCGACCATGGTGGGTGAGCTCTACGCCGGTGGCGATCGTCGTCGCGACGCCGGGTTCACGATCTTCTACATGGGAATCAACCTCGGCTCGCTCGGCTCGCAGCTGCTGTGCCCGCTGCTCGCCGACAAGGTCGGCTGGTGGGCGGGCTTCGGCCTCGCCGCGTTCGGCATGCTGATCTCCTGGGCGCTGATCCAGTTCAACGGCGGCAAGCTGAACGGCATCGGCGAGGCGCCGGTGCGCGCCGGACCCGACCGCACGCTCGCCATTTTTGCGGGTGCGATCCTGGCGGTGCCGGTATTCTATTTTCTGTTCGTCAACCTGATGAACTCGACCGCGCCCGAGCCCGGTTCGGGGATCCTGGGCTATATCGCATCGCTGTCGCTGATGGGTAAGCTGCTGTTCGGCACCTTTCTGGTCAGCGTGCCCGGCATCCTGATCTGGTCCTATGCCAAGGGAAGCAAGGCCGAGTTCCAGATGATGCTGGCGGCGATGATCCTGATCGTGTTCAACGTCGTGTTCTGGACGTTGTTCGAGCAGGCGGGGTCGAGCCTGACGCTGTTCGCCGACCGCAACACCGACCTCACGATTGCCGGCGGGTTCGCGATCACGGCGCCGCAGACGCAGTTCTTCAACGCGTTCTTCATCGTCGCACTCGCGCCGGTCATGTCGATCCTGTGGACCAAGCTCGCCGCGCGCGGGATCGAGCCGACGATCCCGGTCAAGTTCGGGCTCGCGCTGATCGGCGTCGGGCTGGGCTTTCTGTTCCTCGTCTGGGGCGGGCAGTTCGCCGGCAGCGACTTCAAGGTTGCGATCTGGTGGCTCGCCGGGCTTTACCTGATCCACTCGGTCGCCGAACTTTGCATCTCGCCGGTGGGCCTGAGCATGATCACCAAACTGTCGATCGCGCGCATCGTCGGGCTGATGATGGGCGTGTGGTTCCTGTCGATTTCGGTTGCGCAATATGTCGCGGGTATCGTCGCGCAGGTCGCCTCGGTTGAGACCGTTGGCGGACAGGTGACCAACCTGAAGGTCAGCCTCGACACCTATAACCAGGTGTTCTGGACGATCGGCCTGACCGCGGCGGTGATCGGTGCGGTGCTGCTGGCGCTGTCGCCGTTCATCAAGCGCTGGATGCACGGGGTACAATAACAAACCGAAAGAGTAAGACATGGGGGAAGTGCTGATCGCCGCCGCGGCGTTCGTCGGAACGCACTTCCTCCTGTCGCACCCGCTGCGCGCGCCGCTGGTCGCGCGTCTCGGGGAGCGCGGCTTTGCTGGCATCTACAGCCTGGTCGCGCTAGCCACATTGATCTGGCTCGCCCACGCCTATCGTGCCACGCCTTCGGGCACGCCGTTATGGCCGGTCGGCGACGGATTGTGGGCGATCGCGACGATCGTCATGCTGCTCGCCAGCGTGCTGTTCATTGGGTCGTTGGTCCGCAACCCCGCGCTGCCCGATCCGAGCGGCAAGGCCAAGCCGGTACCCGCAGCGAGCGGGGTCTATGCGATCACCCGCCACCCGATGATGTGGGCGTTCGCATTGTGGGGCGCTGTGCACATCCTCGTCTATCCCGCTCCCTCGAACGTCGTGCTGGCGAGCGCGATCATCGTGCTCGCGCTGGCGGGCGCACACATGCAGGACCGCAAGAAGGCGCGATTGCAGCCTGATTTCTGGCCCGAGTGGCAGCGCCGGACAAGCTACCTACCGTTCGCCGCCATCGCTCGCGGCCGCGCGCGGATCGGCACGCTGGGTGCGCACGCGCTTGGCGGCGGCGTCGTGATGTGGCTGGCGGCGACTTGGGCGCACATTCCGCTCGCGGGCTGGGCGGCGGGCGTGTGGCGCTGGATCGTCTGAGGCGGACGCAACAAAAGTTACGCCGAAGGCTGGCGACACCAAACGAAACAGGACAAAGGAGCGTGGAACCGGCATTCAGGAGCGCACGATGACCCGCGGAACCGAGATCGCGAACAAGGTCGCCGCGTTCGTGCGCGAGACAGTCGCGCCGTACGAGCGCGACCCGCGCTGCAGCGCGCATGGTCCATCCGACGAGCTGGTACACGAACTCCGCGGGCTGGCGCGTACCGCAGGCGTGCTCACACCGCATATTCTGGCCGACGGTAGCCACCTGACGCATCGCGAGACGGCGCAGGTGCTGCGCGCCGCCGGGCTCTCACCGCTCGGCCCGCTCGCGGTCAACGTCATGGCGCCTGACGAGGGCAATATGTACCTGCTCGGCAAGGCGGCCAGCCCCGAGCAGAAGGCGCGCTTCCTCGATCCCCTCGTCAGCGGCGAGGCGCGTTCGGCATTCTTCATGACCGAGCCGGCCACGGACGGCGGTGCGGGCTCCGACCCGTCGATGATGCTGACGACCGCGGTGCAGGACGGCAACCACTGGGTGGTCAACGGACGCAAGGCGTTCATCACCGGTGCCGATGGCGCGCGCGTCGGCATCGTCATGGCGAAAGCTGAGGAAGGCGCGACGATGTTCCTCGTCGACCTGCCCGATCCGGCGATCCGGATCGAGCGCGTGCTCGACACGATCGACTCGTCGATGCCCGGCGGCCACGCGGTCGTGCAGATCACCGACCTGCGCGTGCCCGCCGACCAGATGCTCGGCAATCCCGGCGAAGGGTTCAAGCTCGCACAGATTCGCTTGGCCCCCGCGCGGCTGACGCATTGCATGCGCTGGCTGGGCAGCTGCCAGCGCGCGCACGAGATCGCGACCGATTACGCCAACCGCCGCCACGCGTTCGGCAAGCCGCTGATCGACCACGAGGGGGTCGGTTTCATGCTGGCCGAGAACCTCATCGACCTCAAACAGGCCGAACTGATGATCGACTGGTGCGCCGACGTGCTCGACACCGGCGCGCTCGGTACCGTTGAAAGTTCTATGGCGAAGGTCGCGGTATCGGAAGCCTTGATGCGCATCGCCGACCGCTGCGTGCAGGTGATGGGCGGCACCGGGGTCACCGGCGACACGATCGTCGAGCAGGTATTCCGCGAGGTGCGCGCCTTCCGCATCTACGACGGTCCGACCGAGGTGCACAAATGGAGCCTCGCTAAGAAGGTCAAACGCGACTGGCGCGACAGCCAGCGCCCACAGGAGAGTTGATGCCCATGACGCAGCCGCTGTTCGGATTGATGCAGGACGTGCCCCTGACGGTGGACCGCTTCCTCGACCACGCGGCGACCTGGCACGGCGCGCGCGAGATCGTCTCGCGGGAGGGCGACGGCAGCCTGACGCGGCTGGATTACGCCTGGCTGCACCAGACCGCCAAGCGCGTGTCGAACGCGCTCGCGCGGGCAGGTGTCGGGCCGGGCGACCGCGTCGCGACGATGGGCTGGAACAGCGCGCGCCACCTCGCCGCCTGGTACGGCGCGACCAACATGGGCGCGGTGCTCCACACGCTCAATCCGCGGCTGTTCGCCGAACAGATCGCGTATATCGCCGATCACGCGGGCGACCGCATCCTGCTCGCCGATCCGGCCTGCGCCGCCCTCGTCGGCCCGCTGCTCGCCGCCGCGCCGTCGATCGAGCAGGTCGTGTTCCTGTGCGCCGCCGCCGAGCTGCCCGCGACCGATTACCCCGCAGTCGCGTTCGACGAATGGATCGCCGACGAGCTGGCCGAATATACCTGGGGCGGGTTTGACGAGCGGCTGGCGTGCGGGCTGTGCTACACCTCGGGGACGACGGGAAATCCGAAGGGCGTGCTCTACTCGCACCGCTCCAACTATCTTCACACGATGATGACGCTCCAGGCCGACGCGCTCGCGCTGACGACGCGCGACACGGTGCTGCTGATCGTGCCGATGTACCATGCCAATGCCTGGGGCGTGGTCTATTCCGCCCCCGCAGTCGGCGCGAAGCTGGTGCTGCCGGGCGCGCGGATGGACGGCGAGTCGATCTACCGCCTGATCGAGGACGAGGGCGTCACCTTCTCCGCCGCGGTGCCGACCGTGTGGCAGGGGCTGCTCCATTACCTGCGGCAGAGCGGCGCGCGTTTCTCGACGTTGAAGCGCGTCGTGATCGGCGGCTCCGCCCCGCCCGAGGCGCTGATCCGCGCGTTCCAGGACGAATACGGCGTCGACGTGATCCAGGGCTGGGGCATGACCGAGACGTCGCCGCTCGCCACGCTGTCGACGCCCAGCCCCGAGGTGCTTGAGCAATCCTATGACGAGCAGGTGCGCCGCAAGGGGATGCAGGGACGGCTGGTCTGCGGGCTGGAGTTCAAGCTGACCGACGATGAGGGTAACCGCCTGCCGCACGACGGGCGCACTGCGGGGCGGCTCAAGATCAAGGGGCCGACGATCACCAGCGGCTATTTCGGCGGCGAGGGCGGAAACGTGCTCGACGAGGACGGCTTCTTCGACACCGGCGACGTGTCGACGATCGACCCCGCTGGCTACATGCAGATCACCGACCGCGCCAAGGACATCGTCAAGTCGGGCGGCGAGTGGATCAGCTCGATCGAGATCGAAAATATCGCGGTCGGCCACCCGGAGGTCGCGCTCGCCGCGGTGATCGGCATCGCGCATCCGAAATGGGACGAGCGCCCGATCTTGCTGATCCAGCGCCATGCCGAGGCGACGTGCGGCAGGGCCGAATTGCTTTCCTTCCTCGACGGCAAGATCGCGCGCTGGTGGATGCCCGATGACGTGGTCGTGGTGGAGGAAATCCCGCTCGGCGCGACCGGCAAGATCGACAAGAAGCTGCTGCGTCAGCGGATGGCGGGCTACGTCCTGCCGAGCTGATCCAGTCGCGAGAACGACGTAGCGTCGTGCTCGACATGTGGGGGTGCCGTGCCGACGTGATCGCGCCACTCAGGCGTCCCGTGGGCTCGGCCTTCGCCGGCTCGGCGAATGTTGCGCCAGCCCACAGAATTAGCGCGAGGGTCTGGGTGCGCAGCCGGTGACGCACGTGGGTGCCGGTGACGCAGGTGCCGAGGCGATGAGTAAGTCGCTGGGGCGCTAGGAGGCCGGCGAGCAGGTGGTGCGACGGTCGGAGTCACCAACGGTTATCGTGCGCTTCGGGAGCAGTGTGACGCCGGACGCGCCAACCGCGTCTTCGTAGAGGACGAGCGCTGAGCGCCCGGCTGTAAGATGCTCCCGCACACGCGAGTATTGAGCTGGGAGAGGGTTGGCGTGACCGCGTCGTCACTACGCCAGCCGCGAGTGCTGGTGTTCGTTTAAGAGCCGGAGACGATCTGACCCTCACGCTCAGTAATTGCAATCAAACGAGCGGCAAACATCCAGGATCGTTTCGCTTCCCAAAGTTTGAACCGCCGCTGAACAACGTCGATCAGGGCGGCGTTGTGCCAACATCCTCTCTCGGGTGAACGGGCATGATCAACATCGTCGCTGCCAATACTGCGTCGCAGCCTCTGCCGCCGGCGGTGGTATTCGGCACCGCACCGCTCGACGGTGTCGCCGCGTTCGTCGACCCGCTGGCCTCGTCGGGCAACCTTCATGACCGCGTCTCGCGAGCGGTCTTGTTGAAGCGGGTGGCGGCGTTGTGCGGCGTGCCGGTGCTGGACACGGTTGACCGCGTCGGCGCGGCGAACATCCTGCTGATCCCCGGCGACACGATCGATCAGACTATCGCGCGCATGGCCGGCGTGACCGAGCGCGAGCACATCCTCGGCGGTGTCGTCCCGGCAGCGTTCGTTGGCACCAAGGCGATCACCCATGGGCTGGTCCACGCTGCTGCCAGCCGGCCGGTCGCGTGGTCCGACATGATGGCGACCGTGATGGGCGATGCGGCGCTACACGGCTTCACCGCCTTCAGCCACGAAGATGCGCTGGCGGCGGGTGACGCGTTGCTGGCACGCGGTCCCGTCCGTCTCAAGGACGTGTGCGCCAAGGCCGGGCTCGGGCAGCACGTGGTACGAACCCGCGCCGAACTGGAAGCGGCATTGGCGCGGGAAGATGCCGGCACGCTCGCCGAATGCGGTCTCGTGCTGGAGGAGAACCTTACCGATGTCGTCACCTACAGCGTCGGGTCGGTCGAGCTCGCCGGCCGGACCATCAGCTATTGGGGCAGTCAGAACCTGACGACTGATCATCAGGGCCGAGAAGTGTACGGCGGGTCGGACCTGTTCGTGGTGCGCGGCGACCTGGCCGCACTGGCGGCGATCGACCTGCCGCCCTCGATCGCGCGCGCGGTGGAATGTGCGACGATCTTCGATGCCGCCGCGCACGCCGCCTATCCCGACATGATCCTGACCCGGCGCAATTACGACGTGATCGAGGTCACCGACGCCAGCGGTCGCCGCCGCATCGGCGTGCTGGAACAATCCTGGCGCGTCGGTGGCGCGAGCGGTGCCGAGATCGCCGCGTTCGAGGCGTTCGCCGACGATCCCGATTGCGCGGCGGTGCGCTGCTCGACGGTCGAGATTTATGCGGAGGTAACGCCACCGGTCGGCGCGACCGTGTACTTCTCCGGCGTCGATCCGGTCGTCGGCGCGATGACGAAATATGCGGTGCGGCTGGCGTGAACGATCTCACCACGGTGGATGAGGGCAAGGTAACGCTCGACGTCGCGGGACAGAAGGTCAGCGGCACGCTGTTGCAGCCCGAGGCGCCCGTGCCGGGCTTCCTATTCGTGCACGGCTGGGGCGGTGACCAGGACGAGGATTTGGGCCAAGCCGAGGAATTGGCACGGCTCGGGTGCATTTGCTTCACCTTCGACCTGCGCGGCCACGCCGGCAGCGATGCAGACAAGGACGAGGTGACGCGGCAGAACAGCCTGGACGACGTGCTCGCCGCTTATGATTACCTCGCCTCGCAGCCGATGATCGACCGTGCCGCCATCGGCGTGATCGGCACCAGCTACGGCGGCTATCTGTCGACGCTGCTGACCAGCGAACGGCCGATCCGCTGGTTGGCGCTCAGGGTGCCGGCGCTGTACCCGGACACGGACTGGGATACGCCGAAGGCGAAGCTCGACAAGGATGCCGTGCGGGCATATCGGGCGCAACCGCAGACCGCGGAGAACGACCGTGCGCTCGCTGCCTGCGCCGCATTCGAGGGCGATGTCCTGCTGGTCGAGTCGGAGCGCGACGAGCAAATCCCGCGAGAGGCGATGATATCGTTCCAGGCGGCTTTCCGACGCGCCAGCTCGCTCAGCCATCGCATCATCCCGGGCGCCACCCACGCGATGCGCGATCCCAAGCACCAGCGGATCTACACCAACATGCTACTGCGCTGGACCGAGGAGATGGTGCGGGCGAGCCGATCACCGCGATGATTGATCGCAGATTCACGCGTCCGCTACGGCACCAAAGGCACGTGCGTGGGACGGGTCACGCGCAGGTGCCGCCTTCAAATCGGCGGCATCTTCGCTAGACCGCTGGTAAGCGATCACCACTTCCGGTTCACCACCCACCATGTCTGATAGCCCGCTCGAAGCGCGTCTTTCCTACCATCTCGCCTTGACCTTCTCGGAGCGTGAGGCGCTGCGCTGGCTCGAGCGGCGCGAGCGCAGCTACCGCGCGGGCGAGATCATCTTGTCCGAAGGGCAGAGCACGGACACGCTGTTTATCGTGTCGAGCGGCTGGCTGCACGGCTCGGTCAAGCTGCCGAGCGGCGATCGGCAAATCCAGCGCTTTTATTTCGTCGGCGACATCACCACCACCTTGTCGCTCGCCTGGGGCTATAGTGCCGCGACGCTGCAGGCGGTCAGCGACGTGACCTTGTTCGAAGTGCCCAAGAATGTGTTCGGACGCCTGTTCCGTAGCCATCCGCGGCTCGGCGCCTTGTTGTTCGCGGTCGTCACCGCGGAACAGGTCGCGATGGCGGACCGGCTGACCTCGATGGGGCGCACCGACGGCGTTGCGCGCATCGCCACCTTGCTGCTCGACATCCGATCGCGGCTGCGCGTGGTCGACGACCTGCGTGGGTCCTCGTTCGAGCTGCCGTTGACGCAGCAGGACCTGGGCGACGCGGTGGGTTTGACCAAGACGCACGTCAATCGCTCGTTGAAGGCGCTGGAGGCGACCGGACTGGTCGAGCGTGACGGTCGCCTGATCCGCATCACCCACGTCGAGAAGCTGGCCGAACTGGTCAACTTCACCGATCGCCACGGCGCGATCGCGACCGACTGGCTGCCGCCGACGGGCACGCCCGAGCCGACGGACACTGCGAAACAGTGACATAGGTTATCGCCTACGATCTTCGAGATAACTTATGTCATTCCCGGGAACTTTTTTCGCACTCGCCGTTCGTGATCGCTGAACCCATCGATCGCTGACGATTTTGACTTCCCGACAGAGCCCGCGTGGGCTCAAGGGGGTTTGAAAATGGCAGAACGGTTAGGCGTAGCGATCGTCGGCGTCGGCGGCGCGGTGGCGACCACCGCGATTGCGGGGATCGAGATGATCAAGGCGGGCTCGAACAGCCTCGACGGTCTGCCGCTCGCCGACCGCGACGTGTCGGGCATGGTCGCCTACCGCGATCTGGAATTCGGCGGCTGGGATCTCGCCGACGAGACGCTGGGCGCGTGCGCGCTGCGCCACGGCGTGATCGGCGACAAGGAACTGGCCGACGGCGCGGCCGTGCTGAACGACATGCGCCCGTGGAAGGCGGCGGGCTCGACCGGTTACTGCGCCAACATCGATGGCACCAACAAGCTGGGCGGCGGCCACCGCGCCGCCATTCAACAGATCCAGGCCGACTTGGCGCGCTTCAAAGAAGAGAAGAAGCTCGACCGTGTCGTGGTCGTCAACCTGGCCTCGACCGAGCGCAAGCCCGGCGACGACAGCGCGCTGCAATCGCGTGACGCGTTCGAGCAGGGGCTGGACAGCGACGATGCCGCGATCAGCCCGGCGATGCTCTACGCTTATGCCGCGATCGACTCGGGCACGCCCTACGCCAATTTCACGCCCTCGGTCGCCGCCGACGTCGCGCCGCTCGCCGAGTTCGCCGCCGAGCGCAACGTGCCGGTCGCCGGCAAGGACGGCAAGACCGGGCAGACGTTCATGAAGACGGTGATCGCGCCCGCGCTGCGCGACCGCGCGCTTCACGTCGACGGTTGGTTCTCGACCAACATCCTCGGCAACTCCGATGGCCTGGCGCTCGACGATCCGAAGTCGCTGCAGTCGAAGCTGGGTACGAAGAAGAGCGTGCTCAACCAGATCCTCGGCTATCCGGTCGAGGATCACATCATCATGATCCATTATTACAAGCCGCGTGGCGACGACAAGGAAGCGTGGGACAACATCGACCTGACCGGGTTTATGGGTCAGAAGATGCAGTTGAAGCTCAATTTCCTGTGCAAGGACTCGATCCTGGCAGCGCCGCTCGCAATCGAGATCGCGCGCTGCCTCGATCTGGCGAAACAGCGCGGTGAAGGTGGCGTGCAGGAGCAGATGGGGCTGTTCTTCAAGCTGCCGCAGACGCGTGGCGACTATGACCCGGTCCACGGCGTGCCCGAGCAGCAGCTGATCCTCGACAATTGGCTCGACGGCAAGGGCGCGTGACCGACGCGCCAGTGCTGGAGATGATCGCGGCCGAGGCGCCGGGGCTGACCCCGGCCGCCTTGCCGTTCCTGCGCGAACTGGGTGACCTGAAACGCGTCCGATCGGCCGCCGCGTCGGGGTCGATCGCGGAGCGGTTGTTCGCCGCCGGCTGGGCTGCGCTGGTGCGCGGTGACGATCCCGCCGAGGTAACGATGCGCGTCACCGCCGCGGCGCTCGTCTCCGCACGGCTCGGCGACCTCGATCTGGCGGCGATGAACGCACTCGGCATCGGCGATCAGGCGATCGCGGTGCTGGAACGCGCGTTCGACGAGATCGCGGACCAGGTCGCGCCGTCGCTCCACGCGCGCTTGCGTGCAGCACTGCCGCTCGGGCGCCCGGCACTCGGCGATACGCCCGCATTCGTCGGCAAGCTCGCGCGGCAACCGCGCGCGGGCGTCACCTGTCCGGGCCAGCCGCGCATCATGCTGCAACCGCCCGAAAACCACGCCGAGCATTGCCTGATGGTCGCGGTCTACGGCGTGCTGGCGAGCGCGTGGCACGGTGCCGACCCGGTGCCGGTCTTCCTTGCCGGCATGGCGCATCATTTCCACAACGCCGACATGCCCGACAGCGGCTATTCGGGCGAAATGCTGCTGGGCGACGCGCTCGACACTGCGATCGCGCACGCGCGCGCGGCAAGCATGGTGGAGCTCGCACCCGACTTGGCGCGCGTCATCGGCGACGCACTCGCCCCGATCGGTGGTGACGAGACACCCGAGGCGCGCGCATTCCACGTCGCCGACGTGCTCGACCGCGTGCTGGAGATCGAGCAGCACACCCGCGCCGCCCGCCTGACGATGCAGGTGGTGCTGGGCGATTACGGGCTCGTCCAC
Organism: Sphingomonas hominis; assembly: GCF_013328205.1. Classification (GTDB taxonomy): domain Bacteria; phylum Pseudomonadota; class Alphaproteobacteria; order Sphingomonadales; family Sphingomonadaceae; genus Sphingomonas; species Sphingomonas hominis. Next base: position 187,357 of record NZ_JABULH010000003.1, read on the forward strand.
GACGGCCCGGTCAAGGCGTTCCACGATCGTATCCTGCTCGACGCGGGGTTGATGTGAGCGCGCCGGCGAGCCGCTGGCGCTCGCCGCTCACCGGGCGTGTGCTCGTCCACGACACGCCGTACTCGCTCGCCGCGATCGGCGAGCGCTGGCCGGTGGTCGACGGCATTCCCTATCTGCGGATCGAGAGCGAGGGGCTGGTCGCGGTCGCGCTCGACCATCTCGACGCGGGCTGCCCCGACGACGCGCTGGTCGCGCTGTTGACCGATCAGGACGCGTGGTGGACCGGCCCGGCGACCGATCTGACTGAGCTCAAGCGGCTGGTGCGTGAGCGCGACGCGCTGACGTTGCGCGAGGCGATGGCCTTGCTGCGCATGGGGCCGGTGGCAGATTATTTCGCCTACCGCTGGAGCGATCCGACCTATCTCGCCGGGCTCGCGCTGATCGAGGCGCATTGGACACAGCCGAGCACCGCGTTCGAGCTCGCCTGCGGGATCGGACACTACCTGCGCGAACTGACACGTGCCGGTGTCGCGTGCCTCGGCGCCGACGTGGTGTTCGCCAAATGCTGGCTGGCGAAACACTGGGTCGCGCCCGCGGCCGATTACGTCGTGTTCGATGCCGCCGCTGCGTGGCCGGTCGCGGAACAACGTTTCGACCTCGTAATGTGTCACGACGCTTTCTACTTCCTACCCGACCAGCCGCGCGTCGCCGAGCGGCTGCGCGACGCGACGGCGCCGGGTGGCGTGCTCGCGGTCAGTCACTTGCACAATGTGGGTGTCGCGGGCGGCGCCAAGGGGCCGGCACGTTCGGGCGCGGAGTGGCACGCGCTGTTCCCGACCGCGCAGGTTCACGACGAGCGCGCCTTGCTCTGTGCGCTAATGAAACAGACCGCACCGCCCACGACCGACTGGCGCGACGCCCCGGTGATCGAGGCATGGTCGCTGGTCGAGGGCGGAGGCGAGCCGCGCGCGATCACCGGCGGCGTGGCGATGCCCGCCGAGGGCGCGACGCTGCGCCGGAACCCGCTGATCGGCGACGACGGCGAGGTCGAGTGGCCGTCGCCGCGCTACCGCGACGAATATGCCGCCGGGTGTTTCTGGGCGCTGTCCGACGACGCACTGCGGTTCGACGCCGACGACGTGCGGTTGCGTCGCGTGGTCGACCTGCCGGAGCGGTGGTGATGGCCGACGCGCCGCGCTGGGGGATCGTCGGCTACGGCTGGGTCGCGCGCGATTACATGGCGCCCGGCATCGCCGCGGCGGGCGGCGTGGTGACCGCGGTCGCCGACCCGTCGCCCGCCTCACGCGCGCGCGCCGAGGCCAATGGGCTCGCGGCGTTTGCCAGCGTCGAGGAGATGCTGTCAGCGCAGGCATGCGACCTCGTCTACGTTGCGACCCCCAATGACGCGCACGCCGGCCCCGTTGCCGCCTGCGCCGCCGCAGGCGTGCCGGTGCTGTGCGAGAAGCCGATCGCGGCTACCGTGCAGCAGGCCGAGGCGATGGCCGCGTCGCTCGGGGACACGCTCTACGGCACCGCATTCGACCAGCGTCACCATCCTGCGCACGTGGCCATGGCCGAGGCGATCGCGGCCGGCACGATCGGGCGACCGGTCGCTGTGCGGATCGTCTATGCCTGCTGGGTCGATCCGGCCTGGACGCCGGACGGCGGCGAACACGACAATTGGCGCGCCGATCCGGTCAGGGCAGGGGGCGGCGCGGTGATCGACCTCGCGCTCCACGGCCTCGACCTGTCGGAGCGCTTGCTCGGCGAACCGCTCGCCGATTTGTCCATCCAGCTCCAGCGCCGCATCCACGACTATCCGGTCGATGACGGCGGGATGCTGAGCGGGCGCACCGCGTCGGGCGTGCTGTTCCAGAGCCACGTCGCGTACAATTGCGCCGAGGTGCTGCCGCGCCGCCGGCTCGAGGTGCTGGGGGAGCGTGGGTTGCTCGTCGCCACCGACACGATGGGGCAGACCGCGGGCGGCACGCTGGTGCGCCGCTGCGGCAGCACCGGCGAGGAAAGCGCGATTGCCTTCGACACCGCGACCTCGCCTTTCGCCGCGCAGGCGGCCGCGTTCATGCGCGCCGCGCGCGGTGAGCCGCACGATTTCTCGATGCCGCGCGATCTGGCGCTGATGCAATTGTTCGACCGCGCCTACACGGAGGCTCGCCGATGGCTCTGACCTGGTTCGCCTGCGCCAATTGCGGCTTCTGGCAGAAGCATTTCGCGCCGCCCGACTGCCCCGTCTGCACCGACGTGCGCAACGACTTGCCCGAGGACGGCTGGCACTTCCTACCCAAGGCCGATGTCGCGGCCACCCACGACGGCGCGGCGCGCGAGGTGGCGCCGGGGTTGTGGGCGTTCACCACCAGTCCCGCGCTAGGGCTCGCGGGCACCGGTTGGCTGATCGTGCGTGACGGCGGCAACATCGCGTTCGAGGCTGCGCCTTTCTATACGGACACGATGCTCGACCGGATCGAGCAGCTCGGCGGAATCGCCTACCTGTCGGCGAGCCACGCACACGGTTACGGCGCGTTGTTCCAGCTCCAGCGCCGCTTCGATCCCGCGATCGTCGCGATCCAGCGCGACGATCTGAAGATGACCAAGGCGTTCCGCGTCACCGCGCCGTTCGACGACACGCTCGAACTCGCGCCCGGCTACACGCTCCACCACGTCGGCGGGCATTACGAGGGGCAGGCGGCGCTCCACGACGCACCCGGCCGACGCCTGTTCTGCGGCGACATGTTCAAGATCGACCAGGACGCCGACGGCCGCAGCCACGCGATTTCCAGCCACAAGGCCTTTCACAAGGATATTCCGCTGACCCATGCCGAGCTTCGTCGCTACCGCGACGTCATCGCCCCGCTCGACTTCGACGCGGTCTTGACCCCGTTCGAGTACGCGCCCGAGGTGAACCGCGCGGTCGCGCTCGCCGCGCTCGACGACGGCCTCGCGCGCGCACCCGGCGTGCGGCGGATCAGCCTGTGAGCGGCGGGCTTCCCACCGGGCTCGGCGACGCCGCCCGCGGCTACCTCGACGCCTTCCCGAAGGGCGACGTGGTCGCCTTTCCGATCCATCCGCTCGATCGGCTTGGGCTCCCCGTGTGGGTCGTCGCACTGTTCCCGGAGGACGAGGCACTGTCGGGGATCATGCCCTACGGCGTCGGCTACGGCGCGACCGACGAGGCGGCGGTGCTCGGTGGCCTCGGCGAGATCGCCGAGATGGTATGGCCGACGCTGACGCTGGGCGCGCGAACCAAGACGCGCGGCAGCTATGCCGAACTTGTCCGATCGCTGGGCGCAAACGCAGTCGCCGATCCGTTCACGCTCTGCCTGCCCGCAGGCTCGCCGGTCGATCATAACACGGTGCTGGAATGGGTCGAGGCAAAGCGCTGGCGTGACGGGTCGACCGTGCTCGTGCCGATCGACCTCGCGGCTTATTCCTCCAAGGAACTCACCCCCGGATACCAGCCGTTCACGACGATCATCTCGAACGGGATGGGCGCCGGTCCCGACCTCGACTGGGCGATCGGGCATGGGCTGTGCGAGATTCTGCAGCGCGACGGCAACGGCCTGCTATTCCGCGCGCTCGATCGCGGCGTGACGCTGGAGCTCGACGGCGAGCTGCCCGCCTCGACGCGCGCGATCCTCGATCGCTTCGACGCGGCCGGTATCCGTGCGATCCCGAAGTTCGCGACCGATCAATACGGTCTGCCCAACCTCTATTGCGCCGGTGTCGACGAACGCGGCGAGCCCGCGGCGCCGATCATGGTCACCGCCTGCGGTGAGGCGTGCCACGCCGACCGCACCGCCGCGCTCGACAAATGTCTGACCGAATTCGCCGCCAGCCGCGCGCGAAAGGCGTTCGCGCACGGGCCGGCCGACCTCGTCGCGCAGGTCGCGCCCGAGGGTTACGTCGCGCGCTTCATGGCGCAGGCGGGCGGTGCCGCTAAATCGAGCGACCGCCGCGCTTTCGATGCCATGCGCGACTGGACTGGCCGCGGCGCGGGCGAACTGCGTGGCTGGCTCGCCGACAACGTGCTCGCCGAGCGGTCGTCGCACCGCTTCTCCGACCTGCCGACGCAGCCTGCGCCCGACGGCCACGCACGCGCCCGCACCGCGCGCGCCGCGGTCGAGGCGGCCGGGTTCGACGTGCTTTACGTCGACATGTCTCCTGCCGATCGTTCGGTTACGGTCGTCAAGGTCATCGTGCCCGGCATGGAAGTCGAGACGATGAGCTATTACCGTATCGGCACGCGCAACACCGAGAAGCTGCTCGCGATGGACTCACCGCTGATCCAGTTCGGCGAGGAAGGCGCGGCCTTGCAGCGCATCCGGCTGCCGGAAGCCGATGCCGAGCGGCTCGGCCACCCGCTGTTCGACACCGAGGCCGCGGACCGGCTCGTCGGTCCGCTCTACCCGCTCTACCGCGAGCCCGAGGCGCATCACGTCGCGTGGAAGGACGTTGGGAAGGTTGAGGCATGACGCTGCGCTACGCCTACAACACCAACGGCGCGGCCAACCACCGGCTCTATGACGCGCTGCGGCTGATCGCCGATGCGGGCTACGCCGGCGTCGCGCTGACGCTCGACCACCACCACCTCGATCCGTTCGCCGATCGCTGGGAGCAGGAGTGCGACCGTGTCGCGCGGCTGCTCGGCGATCTCGGCCTGGGTAGCGTGGTCGAGACTGGTGCACGTTACCTGCTCGACCCGCGGCAGAAGCATGAACCGACGCTCATCACTCCCGACGCAGAGGGCCGTGCGCGCCGCGTCGCCTTCCTCAACCGCGCGCTCGACGTGGCGGCGCGGCTCGGCAGCGAGACGGTGTCCTTTTGGGCCGGCGTGCCTAAGCCCGACGTGGACCACGCGCAGGCGCGCGCGTGGATGAACGAAGGACTCGAACAGGTGCTCGACCACGCCGAGGCGGTCGGCATCGACGCGAGCTTCGAGCCCGAGCCTGGCATGCTCATCGAGACCGTCGCCGATTACGACACGCTCGTTCAACGCCACCCGCGGCTGCGGCTCGCGCTCGACACCGGGCATTGTCTCGTCACCGAGGATATCGAGCCCGCCGACGCGATCCGCCGCTACGCGTCCCGCCTCGGCACCGTCGCGATCGAGGACATGCGCCGCGGCGACCACACCCATCTGCCGTTCGGGCAAGGCGACATGGACATGCCCGTGGTGCTGAATGCACTCAACGAAATCGGCTTCACCCGCCTGGTCTGTGTCGAATTATCGCGCGAGAGCCCGCGCGCGCACGCCGCAATCCCGGAGTCGATCGCGTACCTCAGGAACCTCGCCCGGTGAGAATCTGCTTCGTCTCGCGGCGGTTCTTCCCGGCGATCTCGGGCATGTCAATCTACGCGATCAACCTGCTGCGGCAGTTGGTGGCGCAGGGGCACGACGTGACGATGGTGAGCCAGTTCTACGGCGACCCTGAGCGCGCCAAAGTCTACGGCGGCGGCCCGCCTCCGCCGGTCGAGGGTGTCCGCGTCATTGGGCTTGAGGCGCTCGGCGAGCAGGCAAGTGGCGAGTTCGAGCGCGACGTCGATGCGATGATCGAGACGATCGCGGCGGAGCACGCGCGCGCCCCGTTCGACGTGCTCCACGCACAATATGGCTACCCGACCGGCTGGGCGACCCTGCTTGCCGCGCAGCGCCTCGGCGTGCCCTGCGTAGTCTCAATCCAGGGTGGCGATGGCCACTGGGTCGGATCGTGCTGCGACACGCACCGCATCGCGATGGAGCGCGTACTTGACCATGCCGGCGCGCTGCTGATCGGCGGCGAGAGCTTCGCGCAGGAGGTGCACGACCGCCTCGGCACACCGCTGGAGCGCTTCACCATCGTCCCCGGCGCGGTCGATACCGATCGCTTCACGCCCCCGGAATATACCGACACGCGGCGCGACGACGGCGTTACCCGCTTCTTCTACCACGGTCGCGTTGATCGTCGTAAAGGCGTGCTCGACCTGCTCCACGCGCTGCCGGGTGTCGCGGGCAAGTGGCATTGCACGATCTCGGGCATCGGTCCCGACGTCGACGCGGCGCACGCGCTCGCTGCCGAACTGGACCTGGGCGACCGCGTCAGCTTCACCGGCTATGCCGAGTATGACAGCGTGCCCGAGCGCTACCGCGACCACGACGTGTTCGTCTCGCCGACCTACGCCGAGGGCTTCTCCAACACGATCCTGGAGGCGATGGCGAGCGGGCAGGCGGTGCTGTCGTGCCGCGCGGTGGGCGTCACCGACTGCATCCGCGACGGCGAGAACGGCCTGTTGGTCGAGCCGGGCGACGTGCCCGCGCTAACCCAAGCGCTGTCGCGGCTCGTCACCGACGGCGCGTTGCGCGAGCGCCTCGCCGCGGCGGGTCTGGCCGAGTGTCGCCGAGTCTATAGCTGGCACGCGGTGGGTCGGCAGATCGCGGGCATCTACGAGGACCTGCGCGGCACCGCGCCCGCGACCGGCATGGACCCGCACATCCCGATCACGCCGTGCCGCTTCCGCGCCGAGCCGCACCTGCTGTGAGGCACCCGGTATGACCCACATCGTCGCGATCTCGCCGCATCTCGACGATGCCGCCTTTTCGGTCGGCGGCCTGCTCGCCGCACGGGCGCGGGCTGGAGACCGCGTGACCATCGTCACCTGCTTTACCGGCAATGTCGCGCAACCGACCGGCTTCGCGCTCGCCTGCCAGCTCGACAAGGGGCTCGCGCCCGAGATCGATTACATGGCGCTGCGCCGCGCCGAGGACGTGGCCGCCTGCGCGGTGATCGGTGCCGATGCGATCCACCTGCCGTTACTGGAGGCGCCGCACCGCGGCTATGCCAGCGCGCCCGAATTGTTCGCAAGCCGGCGCGATGACGATACGATGCTGGCCCCGCTCACTGCCGCGCTGGCTGAGCAGGTCGCCGCACTGGAACCCGACGTGCTGCTCGGCCCGCTCGCGATCGGCAATCATGTGGATCATTGGCTGGTTCGCGACGCACTGACCGCAATCGACCGAAGCGTCTTGCTCTGGGAGGATTGGCCCTACCTCAATCGCGCGCGATCACGACCCGATGGCAATCCGGTGCTGCGGCACGATCTGAACACCCAGGATCGCGATGCCCGCGTCATGATGTGCGCGGCTTACGCATCGCAACTGACGTTTCAGTTCGGATCGCTGGCGGCCATGAAGACTGCGATCGATGCCGTCAGCGAAGAACGTCTCTACGCTGCCGACACTTATAGTCGTTCATGACTGACCATTCGTATGGTGCCTGCAAGTCCTCGTAGAGACAGATTTTCCACATCACCACTGCGTCGGGCTCATCAATCCTCGGCGATCAGGCTGTCGCGTTGCGTGTCGCGCATCTGCAGGTAGACGATCAATGAGATGCCGATCATCGCGGTGACGTACCCATAGAAACCTTGCTCCCATCCAGCGGCCTTGAACTTCAAGGCGACATATTCAGCCGTGCCGCCGAAGATCGTGTTCGCCAGCGCATAAGGCAGCGCAACGCCGAGCGCGCGGATGTGAGCGGGGAACATCTCGGCCTTCACGACCGCGTTGATCGACGTGTAGCCCGTCACGATGATCAGCGCGGCCATCACGAGCAGGCCGGCAGTGAACATGTCCCGCGTCTGCTCGAGCGCGGAAAAGATCGGGTAGGTAAACAGCGCGCCCGAGACACCGAACGCAATCATCAGCGGCTTGCGACCAATCCTGTCGCTGAGCGCACCGGCAACCGGTTGCAGCAGCATAAAGACGAACAACGTGACCGCGTTGATCTGCGTCGCCGCTTCCTTGGTGAAGCCGGAGGTGTTGACCAGGAATTTCTGCATGTAGATCGAATAAGCGTAGAAGGCGAGCGTACCGCCGGCGGTCAACAGCATGACCAGGGCGGTTACCTTCGGATGGTGGCGCAGCAGCGCGAGAAAACCCGATTTCGGCGCGCCCGATGCTTGGGCGTTCTTGAAACTCTCCGTCTCGGCGAGCCCGCGGCGTAGACGGAACACGACCACGGCGAGCACCGCGCCGACCGCGAAGGGGATACGCCAGCCCCATTCCTCCAGCGCGGGCTTGTCCATCACGCTCTGCAGGACGAGCAGCAGCAGGATCGCGAGCAACTGACCCGAGATCAGCGTGACATATTGGAACGAGGAGAAGAACCCGCGCCGGTCCTTGCCCGCCATCTCGGACAAATAGGTGGCACTCGCGCCATACTCGCCGCCGACCGACAACCCCTGCATCAACCGCGCGATCACCAGCAGCGTCGGCGCGAGCACACCGATCGTGGCATAGCCAGGCGTCAGCGCGATGATGAGCGAGCCTACGCACATCAGCGACACCGACAAGGTCAGCCCCGACTTGCGCCCGTGACGGTCGGAATAGATGCCCATCACCCAAGCGCCCACCGGCCGCATGACGAAGCCGACCGCGAACACCGCTGCGGCGCTCAACAATTGCGCAGTCTGGTCGTCGCTGGGAAAGAAGTGCGGCGCGAAATACAGCGTGAAGGCGGCGTAGACGTACCAGTCGAACCACTCGACCAGATTGCCCATCGACCCACCGATGATCGATTTCAGCCGCGTCCTGGTGCTCGGCGCTGCGCCGGGTTCGGCGGTGGTCATGGATCGGGTCGCCACGCTGTCTCTCCTGTCATTTTCTGCTCGCATGGCCGGAAACGGTAGCGGTCTGGTAAGGCAAGACAACCGGGGCTGGCGTAACCGGCATCGGTCAGCGCCGCACTCTGCTGTTGTCGAACAGCTCGCTCACCGTTGGCAATGTTTCGCGGTCGTAGCTGCCCCGCTGAACGCATCGTCGACGTGGACGCTGAGGCGCGACGCTCCAGGCCTTTTCTCAACCGTTAGGTTCGCGCGACGAACGCCTGCCAAGCTTCGGCCAAGCGCCGGTCGTAGCATCCTCCCATGCACGGTACGCGGCTTTAAACGGCGGTGATTACCGGAACCTCGAACAAGACGAGCGGCGACGTCGCCGCCTCGGCGCAAGCCTCGTCGATGTCACGCCGCAGCCTCGACGACCGTCTGCGGCGCGACGACGTTGAAGCACGTAATCACCGCCGCTCAGGATAGAGCGTGTGATTGGAGGCTCTTGCCATCGACCAGAGCACTGCTAGGCGATCGCGTCGGCGAAGGCGCGTGGGACGCGTACAACCGTGCCGTGCCGCGCCTTGTCCGGGAAACGGACGCGTCGTGTTTCATCCTGCCAATGCACGAAGTCGGTCGTCGAGGCCGCGCCGAAATGGCCCTGTTCGTATATGTCGTAATAGACGATGTAGCGTTCACCCAACCGGATGGCGGTCGAACCTTCGGTCATGCTGACGGTGAACGGCTTGCTCACCGGGCCGAACGGACCGGTCGGAGAGGCCGCCGTTCGGGTGACCAGCCAACGCCGCCGTTCGGTGTCGTGGGTTTCATCTTTGTAGATCAGTTGATAACGACCATTCTCCAGCCGAAGCATGGTGAAGTCGATCGAGTCAGTGCCTGGATCAAACAACAGCCGGGTCGGCGTGAAGCGGCGGAAGTCGCGGGTGCGGGTAAAGTAAGGACGTAATTTCAGCCCGTCAAAACGCTCGCCGGGCGTGGCACCATAGCGACCATCGATGCTGCTCGACCAGAAGATGATGAACTCTCGGGTTCTTGGATCATAGATCATCTCGGGTGCCCAGCTGTTCCGGACGCCGCGGAAACCAAACATCACCGGAATGGTCTGCTGTGCTGACCAGTGGACCAGATCGGGCGAGGTTGCATGCCCGATCACCGGGCCGAACCAGTCGCTTGTCCATAGCAGATGCCAGAGGCCGTCAGGACCTTGTGAGATATGAGGGTCGCGCATCAGCTTGTCCTGGCCGACCTGCGGTTTCAGGAAACCGCGCCCGCCGCCGAGCGGGGTGAACACAAAACCGTCCTCGCTGCGTGCCAGCTTCAACCCATCGCGGCCCTCGTCCTGGTCGGTGAAGTAGCTCAGAAGAAAGACGCTGTCGGACTTGTCTTGCGCAAATGCCGGAAGGGCAGCGTATCCGAAGGTCGCACCTAATCCCCCAAGAAGCGTGCGCCGCGTCGTTTCAACCATGATCAGTCTTCCTCGTCCTGGATAAAGTAATCGGCGCCCCGGTCCAGCAACAGCCGCACGCACTGAACCTCTTCATCGTCGGCGACGATCTCGAAGGAGGGGTCGGAGCGCAGCGGGCGTTTGACGGCCACGACGTCACAATGAAGGGCGAGTCGGACCGGGCACAACGCGGGGGCGATTGCCAACAATCGGTTCGCTTGGCTCTGTCCCTTTAACGGCCGACACCAACGAAGGTAGAATGAACAAGCGTCTGGCTCCGGGCAGCGGGTCAAGCCTCGTAAATAGCTGCTGGTGGACCTTGCCGAATAAAGCTGAAGCAGCAACCCTCCTTAGGTCGATGCCGCTTCCTACCTACATCGGCGTACCCGGCACCGGTGAGCGCCATTAGACAAGCGTGTCAGATCCGGCGGCTGAGCGAACCAAGGAACGATCGTGACCAACCTGTCTCCCGCTCTGGTCGCCGGAACACCCGGCTACCGCCGCCTGACATGGGCGATGCTGTTCGCGGGGTTCGCGACTTTCTCGACGCTCTACGCGGTGCAGCCGCTGCTGCCGCTGTTGGCAGCCCATTACCGGTTGAGTGCGGAGGCGGCGTCGCTGGCCGTATCCCTCGCAACTGGGCCGCTGGCCATCGGTATTCTGGTGGCGGGTTCGGTGTCGGACCGGTTCGGGCGACGGACGCTGATGGTCGCGGCGATGATGACGGCGGCATTGCTTACGCTGGCAGCTGCGGTAGTACCGGGCTGGTACGGGCTGCTCGGCTTGCGCTTCCTGGCGGGCCTCGCACTCGCGGGCGTACCGGCGGTAGCGATGGCCTATGTGGCCGAGGAGGTCGATGTCGCCTCGATCGGCTCCGCAATGGGTTTGTATATCGCCGGCAGCGCGCTGGGCGGCATGGGTGGCAGGCTGGTCGCCAGTCTGGTTGCGGCGGCGGCCGACTGGCGCTGGGCGTTGGCGGCGGTCGGATTGGCGGGGCTGGTCATGGCGGAGGCGTTCCGGCGCCTGGCCCCGCCGTCACGCCGCTTCGTGGCGAGCGAGGCGGACTGGCTGGCCCTGCCGCGCGGCGCGGCGCTCTTGTTCCGCGATCCCGGGTTGCGGCTGCTCTACCTGGAAAGCTTTCTGCTGATGGGCGTCTTCGTTACCATCTACAATTACGTCGGATTTCATCTGCTCGCAGCCCCCTATGGCCTGGGGCAGGCGGCCGTTGGCGCGGTGTTCCTGCTCTATGTTCTCGGATCGATCAGTTCGAGCCTGTTCGGCGGACTGGCGGGTCGGGTCGGGCGACGGCGCATCTTCTGGATCCCGACCGCCCTCGTAATCGTGGGGGTCGCACTCACCGCCGCTGCGCCGCTCTGGCTGGTGATCGCGGGCATCGCAGTGGTGACCATCGGCTTCTTCGGCGCGCACTCGATCGCCAGCGCGTGGGTCGGGCGTCGGGGCGGGGCGGCGCGCGGGCAGGCAGCCGCTTGGTATCTATTTTTCTACTACATGGGGTCCAGCATACTAGGCTCGGCGGGCGGCATGGGTTGGACGTATGGTGGATGGCACGGCGTTGTCGTTTTTTGCATCGTGCTGGCCGTGATCGCGCTGGCTGTCAGCGTCCTGCTGTTCCGCATCCGCCCGCTTCCCGAGAACGAGCGGGTACGACCGGCTAGCCCGCCGACCCTCGGCTGAGCTAACGCGCGAAGCTCGCGCGACAACCATGGCGGTGGAAAGTTGCTGGCGTTCGATGTCTGGCTAATCGACGAGGGTGCCTGTGCCGGCCTCGCCCCGCGGGGTGTTGAGGCGGGCTGCGCACGTAGCGCTTGCCCTTGCACGACTTAGCTGAGCTAAATGGGTGCGCGTATTTCCGAAGCGTGAGACCGCGTCCGCCGCGTCGCGTATGGCTTCGCTCTACCGCGTCTTGGCTTTGGCAACGCCGAAGTCGAGCAGGTTGTAGCTCAGCGTAATGGGTGACTTAAGCTACGAATAACGTTGGCAGCGGGCACGAGTGCGCGGCCTGCCGTAGGCCAGAGCACGACGACAGATTACCGAACTTCAATCTATTCTTGATGGTTCATGCTCAACACAAATGGAGAGATAATCCGGTTGTTCAAGCATGTGCGCGGTCAGAAGTGTCGACTTGCGCGAGCAGTTGGCGTGATCGACTTGCCGACACTGCTCGCTGACTGCATGGGTCCTGAGCTTATCCGCACCGCGACCAGCGCCCACGATCGAACCCCAGAGGGGAAACTCACTCATTGAAAAATGGTGCTGCCGGTGAGGATTGAACTCACGACCTCAGCCTTACCAAGGATGCGCTCTACCACTGAGCTACGGCAGCACTCGCGTCGTGTGGGCGACGGGAGGGCGCCTAAGAGCGGTTCGGCGCGTGATTGTCAAGGCGATATCGTCGCGGTAGCGGTTGGCTCATGACGCATCGTGACGATCGTGCCGCCCGGCTGGCGGAAGAGCTGCGCGCCAATCTGCGCCGCCGCAAGGCGCAGGCGCGCGCCGAGCGTGAGGAAGGCGCCTCCGCCCTACCGCCAGAGGAGCCACGCCGCACGCCGGAGTAGCGGCGACGTGGGGATCGGTCAGGGAGCGATCGGCGCGCATTTCTCCGCCAGCCAGGCGCGATCGTCCTCGGGCAATATCGGGCCGAGCGTTTCCGTTACACGGACGTGATAGGCGTCGAGCCAGGCGCATTCCTCGTGCGACAGCAGCGCCGCGTCGATGAGGTCGCGCTCGATCGGGGCGAGCGTCAGCGTCTCGAACGCCAGCATGGTCGCCTCGCCGCCGGGCAGGTCGCGCTCGACCACCAGCAGCAGATTCTCGATGCGGATGCCGTACTCGCCTGCTTTGTAATAACCGGGTTCGTTGGACAGGATCATGCCGGCGCGCAGCGGCTCCTGCGGGCCGCCGCCGGGGTAGGTCGGCTTGGCAATCCGCGCCGGCCCCTCGTGCACCGCGAGGAAACTGCCGACGCCGTGTCCGGTGCCGTGCGCGAAGTCGAGCCCGGCGGCCCAGAGCGGCAGGCGCGCGAGTGCGTCGAGCTGCTGCCCGCTGGTGCCCGGCGGGAAGGTCGCGGTGGCGAGCGCGATATGGCCCTTGAGCACACGGGTGTAGCGGTCGCGCATCTCCGCAGTGGGCGTGCCGATGGGAACGACGCGGGTCACGTCGGTGGTGCCGTCGAGATACTGGCCGCCTGAATCGATCAGGTAGAGCTGGCCGGGCTCGATCGGGAGGCTCGACTCTTCGGTGACGTGATAGTGCGGGATCGCGCCGTGCGGACCGGTCGCCGAGATGGCATCGAACGACAGGTCGCGCAATTCGCCCGTTTCCTCGCGGAATCGCTGCAGTTGCGCGGCGGCGGAGAGCTCGGTCTGCCCGCCCTTGGGCGCCTCCGCCGCGATCCAGCGCAGGAAGCGCGTGAGCGCGGCGCCGTCGCGGATGCTGGCGGCGCGGTGGCCGGCGATCTCAGCCGCGTTCTTGGTCGCCTTGGGGATAATCGTCGGATCTCGCAGCGGCAGCGCGGTGCCGCCGCCCGCCTCTACCGCGTCGAAGATCGCGGCAACCGCGAGCGCCGGGTCGATGGCGATGCGCTTGCCCGCGAAGCGGCCGAGCGCGGGCGCGAACTCCGCGCGGTCGTGCACGCGCACCGCGTTGCCGAGGTGCTGGTGCACCGCATCGGTCATCTTCTCGGGCGCCACGAACAGGTCGGCGGTGCCGTCCGCGTCGACGATCGTGTAGGCGAGCGCGACCGGCGTGCGCGACACGTCGGCGCCGCGCACGTTGAGCAGCCAGGCGGTCGAATCGAGCGCGGGGATGACGACTGCGTCGGCGCCCACTTCGTTCAGCCAGTCGGCGACGCGCGCGCGTTTCGCGGCCGAAGTCTCGCCGGCGTGGGCGTCGCTGTGCATTGCCAGCGGCGCGGGCGAGGGTGCGGGGCGATCGTGCCACACCGCGTCGATCGGGTTGGCGTCGACCGCGACCAGCGTCGCGCCCTCCGCGGCGAGTGCCACGCGCGTGTCCTCGACCCAGGCGCGGGTGTGGAGCCACGGGTCGTAACCGACGCGCGCGCCCGCAGCGACGTTCCCGACCAGCCATTCCGCAACGCTGTTCTCGGGCACTGCGACGTACTGCCAGTCGTCCGCGGACACCTGCTCGCGCACCTGGATCGTGTAGCGGCCATCGGTGAAGATCGCCGCCACCTCGGGCAGCACCGCGCCGGTCCCGGCCGACCCGCCGAAGCCGGTCAGCCAGCCGAGCCGCTGCGCGTAGCCGCCGACGTACTCGCTCATATGCTCATCGGTCAGCGGCACGACGAAGCCGTCGAGGCCCTGGTGCGCGAGCTGCTCGCGCAGTGAGGACAGGCGGGCGGAGTGGGTCGACATGGATATTGTCCGGATGCTGCGGGTTGATGAGCCACCATGTGCCAGACGGAGCCACGTCGCGCCAAGTCGCCAGTCGCTGCCCCGACCTCATCCGGGCCGCTCTGCTTTGGCTCGCTCCGCTGTGGGGTTGACCGCGAAACCGCCTCTGTCATCATGCGGTCATCCCCGCTCGGCACAGCGGGTTTGAGCGATGACTAGGGGGATCTGACGTGTTCCATCCCGATCTGATGCGCCATCCGGACTCCTGCCCGACGCTGGTGCTGAACGCCGATTATACGCCGTTATCCTATTATCCCCTGAGCATCTGGCCGTGGCAGACCGCGATCAAGGCAGTGTTCCTCGACCGCGTCGACATCGTCGCGCATTACGAGCGCGAGGTGCACAGCCCCAACCATACGATCAAGCTGCCGTCCGTGATCGCGCTCAAGCAGTTCGTGCGGCCGTCGCAATTTCCCGCTTTCACACGTTTCAACCTGTTCCTGCGCGATAAGTTCGCGTGCCAATATTGCGGGCACGGCCGCGACTTGACGTTCGATCACGTCATCCCGCGCGCGCAAGGGGGGCGGACCACGTGGGAGAATGTCGTCACCGCCTGCTCGCCCTGCAACTTGAAGAAAGGCGGGCGCACGCCGAAGCAGGCGCACATGCCACTGTTCCTCGAGCCGATCCGCCCAACGAGCTGGCAGTTGCAGGAGCACGGCCGGCGCTTTCCACCCAATTATCTCCACGCGACGTGGCGCGATTGGCTTTACTGGGACGTTGAGCTCGAAGCCTGAGTGCAGGCTGACGTGATCAAAGGGTACATGATGCGGTTGTTGCTGGTTGGTGGGTGCGCGCTCACGCTGATCGCCTGTTCGGGCAAGTCGGCGGACGAGAAGGCGATGGAGAACGCCGAGCTCGCGAACTACACGCCGCCGTTCGTCATGTCGCGGCTCGACTATGGCGGCGTGATCGAGCGGCGCTTCCGCCGGCTCGACGCGAACAACAACGACAAGCTCGAGCCGAGCGAGATCTCGCCGCGCCGCCGCGCGCTGGTGATGGGGTTCGACACCAACAAGGACGGCGCTGTCAGCGTCGAGGAGTGGAGCCGCGGCATGTTGGTGCGCTTCGATCGCCAGGACCTGAACCACGACGGCACGGTGACCAGCTTCGAACGCGAGCGCGCGCGCGAGTTGCACGACACCGACCTGCCGACGCCCGACGACGAGCCGGCGAACGGCAGCGCAGCGGCCGCGCGCTGACCCGGCAACTGCGCATCGGCACGGATCGCCTGTTGACCGCGTCGGTGGTGCGACGCAGCATGTAGCGATGAACGATCTGCCCTCGATCACCAACAATCCCGACGTCCGCTATCTCGGCCGCGTTCTGGGCGACGTCATTCGTGCCTATGGCGGTGACAAATTGTACGAGCGTACCGAGGCGATCCGCTCCGCCTCGGTCGAGCGGCATCGTGGTGGCGAGGGCTCACCCGACGCCGAGCTGGGCACGCTCGACCTCGACGAGACGCTCGACTTCGTGCGCGGCTTCATGCTGTTCTCGATGCTGGCCAATCTTGCCGAGGACCGGCAGGGGTTCGCGGCGGAGAAGGGGGCGGATATCGCGGCCGCGCTCGAGCGGTTGGCGGGCGAGGGGATCGACCGCGACGCGGTGATCGCGCTGCTCGACCATGCACTCGTCGCGCCGGTGCTGACCGCGCACCCAACCGAGGTGCGGCGCAAGAGCATGATCGACCACCGCAACCGCATCGCGCAACTGATGGCGATGCGCGACCGCGGGGTCGAGGCGACGCCGGAGGGCGATCTGGTCGACGAGGCGATCGTCCGACAGGTCGCGCTGCTGTGGCAGACCCGCGTGCTCCGGCGCGAACGGTTGTACGTCGTCGACGAGGTCGAGACCGCGCTCAGCTACCTGCGCGACGTGTTCCTCCCCGTCATCCCGGCGCTCTATCAGCGCTGGGATCGGGCGCTCGGGCAGCGCGTGCCGTCGTTCCTGCGCCCGGGAAGCTGGATCGGCGGCGACCGCGACGGCAATCCGTTCGTCACCGCCGATAGCCTGCGTACCGCGCTCGCCCGTGCGTCGGAGGCGGTGCTGGGCTTCTACCTCGATCAGCTCCACGCGATGGGGCAGGAGCTGTCGATTTCGACCAACCATGCCGCGGTCGACGAGGCGGTGGTGGCGCTGGCGGAGGCGAGCGGTGACGCGGCGGAGAGCCGCAGCGACGAGCCGTATCGCCGCGCGCTGTCGGGCATCTACGCGCGCACCGCGGCGACCTTTGCCAAGCTGGTCGGCAAGCCCGCACCGCGGCCGGGCGCGTTGAAAGGCGAGCCTTACCCCGATCCCGCCAGCCTACGCGCCGATCTGGTCGCGATCGCCAAGCCGCTGGCGCAGGGAGGCGACGGGCTGCTCGGCAGCGGTGGCGCGATCGGGCGGCTGATCCGCGCGGTCGACGTGTTCGGTTTCCATCTCGCGACGCTCGACCTGAGGCAGAACAGCGCGGTGCACGAGCGGGTGGTCGCGGAGATGCTGCGCGTCGCGGGTGTCTGCGACGACTACGCCGTGCTGGATGAGGCAGCGCGCGTTGATCTGCTCAAGCGCGAACTCGCCAGCCCGCGCCCGCTCACGTCGCGCTTCGCCGAATATTCGGACGAGACCGCGGGCGAACTGGCGATCGTCCAGGCGGCGGCCGACGCGCACCGCGCCTATGGCCCGGCGTGCATCCGCCAGTATATCGTGTCGATGTGCAAGTCGGTCAGCGACCTGCTCGAGGTGCATCTGCTGCTCAAGGAAGTGGGGCTCTATCGGCCGGGTGAGCCGGCGCAGGCCGACGTGATGGCGGTGCCGCTGTTCGAGACGATCGAGGATTTGGAAGCCGCTCCGGGGGTGATGACGGCTTGGTTCGCGATTCCCGAGGTTGCTGCGATTGCGTCGAGCCGCGGTCATCAGGAAGTGATGATCGGCTATTCCGACAGCAACAAGGACGGCGGGTATCTCACCTCGACATGGCAATTGTCGAAGGCGTCGACTGCGCTCAAGCCCGTGTTCGAGGCGGCGGGTGTGGGGATGCAGTTGTTTCACGGCCGCGGCGGCGCGGTCGGGCGCGGCGGCGGTTCGAGCTTTGCCGCGATCCGCGCGCAGCCGCCCGGCACCGTGCAGGGACGCATCCGCATCACCGAGCAGGGTGAGGTGATCGCGGGCAAATACGGCACGCGCGAGAGTGCGATGACGAACCTGGAGGCGATGGCGTCGGCGACGCTCCTCACCAGCCTCGAACCCGCGCCGCTGTCTAACAGCGAGAACGAGGCGTTCGGGGCGGCGATGGACCGCATCTCCGACGCGGCGTTCCGCGCCTATCGCGGGCTGGTGTACGAAACCGACGGTTTCCGCACCTTCTTCCGCCAGATGACGCCGATCGCCGAGATTGCAGGGCTCAAGATCGGCAGCCGCCCGGCGAGCCGCAAGCAGTCGGACGCGATCGAGGATTTGCGCGCGATCCCCTGGGTGTTCAGTTGGGCGCAGGCGCGCGTCATGCTGCCGGGCTGGTACGGGGTGGGCCAGGCGCTCGCCGGGTTCGACGATCGCGCGTTGCTGAAGGAGATGGCGGAGGCGTGGCCGCTGTTCGGCGCGACGCTCGCCAACATGGAGATGGTGCTGGCGAAGTCCGACATGGGGATCGCCCAGCGCTACGCCGCCCTGGTCGGGGACGCGGGTCTGCGCGACCGTGTGTTCGGGCGCATCCGCGACGACTGGCATTTGACCCGCGACCAGTTGCTCGAGGTGACAGCGCAGACGCGGTTGCTGGAAAAGCACCCCGCACTCGACGCGTCGATCCGACTGCGGCTGCCCTATATCGAGCCGCTCAACCTGCTCCAGATCGAGCTGATCAAGCGCAACCGCGCCGGCGAAGACGACGCGCGGGTGCGTGAGGGCATCCTGCTGTCGATCAATGCGATCGCAACCGCGCTGCGCAATTCGGGGTAAAGCGCGAAAGGTCACGCTAAGGTCACACCAACGCGCGGCGTCGCGGCGGGGTCTGGGCGTTGGTGGCGGAAGGTTACGCTAAGGTGAGGCCAACACGCTTCGTGGCGAACTGCGTCCGGCGCTTGGATAATGTCCGCTTTTGATGGTTAGCGGACGTTCCCGGTCGGTTGCGGACGAGGAAGTGCCCCAGATTCGAATGAACGCTGCCAACCCTCCGCAGCGATCAGACGTGCCTGCTGAAACGTAAGGTCTACTTGCGAGACTTGCCGGTCGGTGGTGCTGATGAAGTCCACTTTTATCGTGTGCTTGCCGCAGGCATCCGTAGACCTGTCCATGTAATCCCAAACTAAAAAACGGAACTGGTCAGCGTTCATGGTTTCGGCCAACCGTCGTGCACCAGCCACGCCGTTTCCGAGGGGCGTCCCACGTCGCCACCGCCGAGCGAAAAGTTGGCGGACTGATCAATGAGACTTTCTAGCAGGGCGTCTCTTTTGGGGTTTCTCACCGATGCCGTCGCTATGATTCTTGCGGCTCGACGGCCAAGCGCTTGATGCAACGAACGAGCGCTGCTGATGCTGGCCAAATCGCAGCTTGGAAGAGAGGCGCCGGCAGTAAGAAGCAGGATTGTGGCGATCATGAGTAAAGGCTGCCCGATATTTCGTATGTCCAGAATTAGGCGATAGCGGACATTCGAAACAGCAGCACGCTGCCCCACGGCTTTTCCGACCAGCCTGACGCTCTTGGTCTCGTCACCCCGGACTTGATCCGGGGTCCCGCTTCTCGGACGGGGTGCGAAGAAGCAGCGGGATCCCGGATCAAGTCCGGGATGACGATGGATCGAAACGGTCGCATCGGTCTGAAACAGCTCCGCGGAAGGTCACGAACGTCACACCCGTACGCATGTGCGGGCGCGCGCGTCTGTGTTGGTGATGTCAAAGAACGTCGCCGTCGTGCCATGCGCGGGGACGTGTAGGACAGCCCCCGCGCGCGGCCTCAGCCCTCCAGGCTCTTGGATGCCTGCTCGAACAGGTCCTTCGACAGGCCCGGATGCGCGACGATGCGCTGCAGTTCGGCGCGCATCAGGGCGGCGCGGGTCGGGTCGAAGCGGCGCCAGCGGCCGAGCGGGGGGAGGAGCTTGGCCGCGGTTTGCGGGTTGAGCACGTCGAGTGCGATCAATTGGTCGGCGAGCCAACGGTAGCCGGCGCCGCCTGCCGCGTGGAAGGCGCGCTGGTTGACGCCGAACGCGCCGATCAGCGAGCGCGCGCGGTTGGGGTTGGCGAGCGAGAAGGCGGGGTGCTCGGCGAGGCTGGTGA
Organism: Sphingomonas hominis; assembly: GCF_013328205.1. Taxonomy (GTDB): domain Bacteria; phylum Pseudomonadota; class Alphaproteobacteria; order Sphingomonadales; family Sphingomonadaceae; genus Sphingomonas; species Sphingomonas hominis. The sequence continues at coordinate 207,102 of NZ_JABULH010000003.1, forward strand.
CCAGCGCGGGGGTGTCGTCGGCGGGGGACAGCGCCTGTGTCTGAAACCATTTGTCGAGCACCAGCGAGTTGCCGGCGTAACGCTGAAAGAATTCGCCGAGCGCGCGGTCACGTTCCGCCGAGTGGCCGGCGACGAGCGTGGTGAGCGCGCCTTGGCGGTCGGTCATGTTGTCGGCCGCCGCGAACTGCGCGTAGGCGAGCCCGGCCGCGTCGTCCGCGCCCGAGGCGACGATGTAGCCAAGCGCGACGTTGCGCAGCCGCCGGCGCCCCTTGTCCTCGGGCGTATAGGCATAGGCGCGACCGCTGCCCGCCTCATAGGCGGTGCGCCAGCGCGCCTCCAGGTCGCGGCCGAGATCGCGGCGCAGCGCCTCGCGCGCGGCGTGGATCGCGTCCGGGTCGACGGTCGAGAGCTGGTCGCCGATGAAGCTTTCTGACGGCAGTAACACGGCCTCCGCGACGAAGGCGGGGTCGAGTTCGGGGTTGTCGAGCGTGTCGGCTACTGCGGCGATCACCGCGGCGTGATCGGCGGCTCCTTCGATCGTGGCGGCAACGAGCGTGTCGAGCATCAACTGCTGCATCGCCTCGTAGCGCGCGAACGGATCGTCGTCGTGGCGCGCGAGAAAGGCGAGGTCGGCGGCGGTGCGGTCGCTCTCGATCACGACGGGGGCGGAGAAGCCGCGGTTGAGCGACACGATCGGACGCTCGGCGATCGTCTCGAACGTCACGCTGGCGCTCGCGTCCGACAGGATGACGAGCTGCTCGTCGGTGAGCGCCTCGCCCGTCTCGGCACCGAACAGGCGAATCTTGAGCGGGAGCACCTGCGGCTGCTTGCTCGACTGGCCCGGCGTGTCGGGCACCTTCTGCGCGAGGTTGAGCGTCGCGCGGCCCGAGCCGGGTTCGTGCTCCAACGATACCGACACGCGCGGGGTGCCGGCCTGCGAGTACCACAGCCGGAACTGCGACAGGTCGATCTCGCCTGCTTCTTCCATGCAGGTGACGAAATCCTCGCACGTTGCGGCGGTGCCGTCGTAGCGGTCGAAATACAGGTCCGTCGCGGCGCGGAAACGCTGCTCGCCCAGCATCGTCGCCATCATGCGGATCAGCTCCGCACCCTTGTTGTAGATGGTGGCGGTGTAGAAGTTGGAGATTTCGAGATAGCTTTCCGGGCGGACCGGATGCGCCAATGCGCTCGCGTCCTCGGGGAACTGCCCGGCGCGCAGGCCGCGCACGTCCTCAATCCGCTTCACCGCGGCCGAACCCTGATCGGCGGAGAAGCCCTGGTCGCGGTAGACGGTGAAGCCTTCTTTCAAGGAAAGCTGGAACCAGTCGCGGCAGGTGATGCGGTTGCCCGACCAATTGTGGAAATATTCGTGCGCGACGACCGCGGCGATCGCGTCGTAATCGTAGTCGGTCGCGGTGTCGGGGTCGGCGAGGATGTAGCGGCTGTTGAAGATGTTCAGCCCCTTGTTCTCCATCGCGCCGAAGTTGAAATCGTCCACCGCGACGATGTTGAACACGTCGAGGTCGTATTCGCGGCCGTAGACGCGCTCGTCCCACGCCATCGACAGTTTGAGCGCGTGGAGCGCGTGGTGGGTCTTCGCCAGGTCTGCCTCGCGCACCCAGATGCCGAGCTCGACCGTGCGGCCCGAGCGTGTGGTGAAACTGCCCCGGTTGACCGCGAGGTCGCCCGCGACCAGCGCGAACAGGTAGGACGGCTTGGGGTAGGGATCGTGCCACTCGGCCCAGTGCGTGCCGTCGTCATTGTCGCCTTGTGCTACCGGATCGCCATTGGCGAGCAGGACGGGGAAGCGCGCCTTGTCCGCGCTCATCCTGACCGTGTAGGTCGACAGCACGTCGGGGCGATCGGGGAAGTAGGTGATGCGGCGGAACCCTTCCGCCTCGCACTGCGTGCACAGATTGCCGCCCGAGGCGTAGAGCCCCATCAGCTGCGTGTTGCGCTCGGGTGCGATCTCGACTTCGGTTTCGACCAAATGCGCGTCGCCGGGGAGGGGGAGGATCAGTTGCTCGCCCTCGATCCGCCAGTCGTTGACCGCGATGCCGTCAACCGTGACCGACAGCAGCTTTTGCCCTGCGCCGTCGAGTACCAACGGGAGGTCGTGTGCGCCCGATCGCTCGACCGACAGCCGCGCGCGGACGCGGGTGGCGGCGGGATCGAGTGCGAAGTCGAGCGCGGTCTCGGGCACCGTCCACGCCGGCGCGGTGTAATCCTCGCGGCGAAAGATCGTCGGGGTAGCGATGGTGGAGGTGGCGGGGGCGGCGGTGTTGAGGGCGTCGAGCATGTCGGTTCCTATCATCGGCAGCGTGCAAGGTTCCATCGAAACCTTGCGCGCGGCCGGCGCGCTGCTACGCAGAAGTGATGACGATCGATCGTACGTTTGCGAAGCGTTTACCGGCGGTTGCGGCGATGGCGCTGGTGATGGGGGCGGCGCCGCCGCAGGGTACGCCGGCGAGTGCTCCGGTTTCATCGCCGCCGTCGGCTGCCGTGAGCGGCGAGGAGGCGGCGATCCGCGCACACGTCGCGTATCTCGCGGACGACGCGTTGCAAGGGCGCGAGGCGGGAAGCGCGGGGTTCGACACCGCGGCGCAGTATGTCGCGCGGCAGTTCGAGGCGGCGGGGCTCAAGCCCGGCGCGGACGGCGCGTTCCTGCAACGCGTGCCATTGATGAAATATCAGGTCGAGGGTGCTGCGAGCGCCTCGATCGGCGACGCGGCGCTGGCGCCGGGCGTGGACTTCACCGCGGCGGCGAACCCGCAAGCGGCGCGCACCGACGTGGCAGCGCGGGTGGTGTTCGTCGGCCAGGGCGTGTCGGCGCCGACGCGCGGCCACGACGATTACGCGAAGGTCGACGTGCGCGGCGCGATCGTCGCGCTGGTCGGCGGCGCACCCGCCGACATGCAGAGCGAGGAGCACGCTTATTTCGCGAGCATGCGCACCAAGTTGCAGGCCGCCGCCGCGCACGGGGCGGTCGGCGCGGTGCTGCTGACCGCGAGCGGCGCGAAGGCGCGGCCGGTGCGCGCGGGCGGGGTGCAGTTCGGCTGGGCAACGCCCGAGGGCACCGCTTTCGCGCCGGGCGTGCCGCTGCTCGCCACCTTCACCGATGCCGGCGCGCGCAAGCTGTTCGCCGGCGCAGCCACGACCTGGGATCAGGCGCGTGGCCTCGTGAACGGTCGCCAAGCGTTTCCGCCCGCCGCGCTCGCGACGACGCTGCGCATCCGCAGCGCGACCCGGTTCACGCCCGTCGCCTCGTCCAACGTGGTCGGCGTGCTGCCCGGCACCGATCCGGCGCGGTCGGGCGAGGTCGTGGTGCTGTCGGCGCACCTCGACCATATCGGCGTCAGCGCGAAGCCGAACGCCAAGGGTGACCGGATCAACAACGGCGCGCTCGACGACGCGATCGGGATTGCTAGCCTGATCGAGGAAGCGCGGCGCTTCCAGCGCGCTGGCGCGGGCAAGCGGACGGTCGTCTTCCTGGCGGTGACCGCCGAGGAGAAGGGCTTGGTCGGCAGCGACTATTTCGTGCGGCACCGGCCCGGGGGTCTGGAGAATATCGTCGCCGACGTGAACCTCGACATGCCGGTGCTGACCTATCGCTTCGCCGACATGGTGGCGTTCGGCGGCGACCGCTCGACGCTGGGGCCGGTGATCGCGCGCGCGGCGAACAGCGGCGGCGTGACGATGTCGCCCGATCCGATCCCGGAGCAGACGATCTTCACGCGATCGGACCATTTCCGCTTTGTGGAAGCGGGCGTGCCGTCGGTGTTCCTGTGGCCGGGGCTGAAGGGCGACGGCGCGCGCGCGGCGTTCGAGGATTTCATGAAGAACCGCTACCACCAGCCCGGCGACGAGGTGGATGCGGGGATCCTGTGGGACCAGGCGGTGCGCTTCGTCGACATCAACTACCGCGTCGCGCGCGAGATCGCCGATGCGCCCACCAAGCCGGTGTGGAACAAGGGCGATTATTTCGGCACCGCGTTCAAGGGGCCGATGGCGAACTGATGTTCGTCTTCGGGCTCGGCTATGCCGCGCGCGCGATCGTCGCGGCGGCGGGGGGTATTGCGCTGGGCACGACACGTGACGGGCGCGCGGGCACGATTCGCTACGACGACGCGGGTGCGGTGCGCGCCGGTGTGGCGGCGAGCGATCGCGTGCTGGTGTCGATCCCACCCGATGCCGAGGGCGATCCGGTGCTGCGCGATTACGGCGACCTGCTCGGCGGCAAATGGGTCGGCTATTTGTCCTCGACCGGGGTGTACGGCGACGCGGGCGGGGCGTGGGTGGACGAGACGGCACCGGCGGATCGTGGACGGCGGGCGCGGCGCAATGCGGCCGATGCCGCGTGGCTGGCGCGCGGTGCCCATGTGTTCCGCCTGCCCGGCATCTACGGCCCTGGCCGCTCCCCGCTCGATCGCGTGGCGAACGGCGAGGCGCACCGTACTGGCATCGAGAACCAGGTGTTCAGCCGCGTCCACGTCGACGACATCGCGTCGGGCGTAGTGGCGGCGTTCGACGCGCCGGCGGGAGCGTACAACCTGTCCGACGACGAGCCGTGCTCGCAGGACGCGGTGGTCGATTATGCCGCGGCGCTGCTGGGCGTCGCGCCGCCGCCGCTCGTCTCGCTCGACACGCTGTCGCCGATGGCGCGTGGCTTCTACGCCGAAAACCGCCGCGTCGCGAACGGCAAGGCGAAGCGTGTGCTCGGCTGGCGACCGCGCTACCCGGACTATCGCGCCGGCCTGCGCGCGGTGAATGCGATGACGGGCCGGGCGCCAGCGGTCGTTGAGCGCGACAAGCCGTAGCTGTGGATTAACCGCGTTATCCTGACCGTCGCGTTGGCCTGAATGCGGTTGGCGCTGAGACGAGTTCGACGTCGGCGCCTTGCGTACCGGCAATCGGCAGGGTTCCTCTGACGCAACCGTGCTATGGGCGGTGCGAAGACGGGCCGGACGTCAGCACTATTGTCTCTCGGTCGAGCTCCGCACGCGGTAACAGCCCGCGAACCCAGCGGCACCGTTCCAATTACTCCGCGGGCCTACGCGCGGGAAAGCGGTTCCGGCCAGTATCGCCTATGGTCGAGCACAGCCACCGGCGATGATCCTGGCACGCGGCCGCCTTACCGGTTCGGCCTGCGCGCGGTCAGCGCGATGACGAGGCCGATACCTGCCAGCACACCACCTGCGGCCGCCAGCAGCGACCAGCGGTAACCCTCGAACACGGTCGACAGCAGCATCGCAATGACTGGCACGATGACGCTGTTGTACGCCGCCTTCGCCGGACCGATCGTGCGGATGATGCGGAAGTATAAGGTGAAGGCTAGCGCCGACGCCGCTAGACCTAAGTAGAGTACGCCCGCGATGTAGCTTGGCCGGGGATCGAATACCGGCGCGCCGACGGTTGCGAGCGCGAAGGCGGCGTCCATCGCGGCACCCAGCAGCATCGCCACCGCGAGCATCGGGATCATCGGATAGCGCGCCGCGGTCTTGGTCGCCTGCATGACGTTGGCGACCGAGGCGGACAGGATCGCGCAGATGGTAAGGCCGATGCCGATCAGCGCCTCGCCCGGTCCGTTAGGGTCGCTGCGCGCTTCCTGGACGAACAACAGCGCCACGCCCGCCATTGCCACCGCTGATCCGAGCAGCAATTGCCGCCCCATCCGCTGCCCCAGGAACACGCGCGCGAACACCGCATTGGGCACCAGCAGCAGCGCGAACACGACCGAGACGAGGCCGGAGGTGATGTGCTGCTCGGCGCGGTAGACGAAGTTGAAGTTGCACACGAACTGCGCCAGCCCGAGCACCGCGGCGAAACGCCAGCCGGCGGCGTCGAACGCCAGCCGCTCGCCGCGCGCCTTTGCCAAGGCGGCGAGCGCGAGGCCGGCGACCGCGAAGCGATACGCGACCGACCAGCTCGGCGGCACCACCGCGCCCGCGAGCTGGTCGCGGATCACGATCCAGGTCGATCCCCAGATCAGCAGCACGACCGTGAACGGGATCAGCACGCTGGCGCGCGTCGACTGCGGTGCAGGGGCGGTGGACATGGGTGCGGCGCTTACCATATCGCGCGCGCGCCGCTACCCGCGGGATGGCCGCGGCGGGCCTGCTACTTGGCTACTTCGGCGGGGAAGGCGCGCGCCCACCAACGCCGGCCGAAGCGACGCCATAGCCAGCCAACCAGCAGCAGCACCGCGAGCGGCGGCCCCAGATAGGCGAGCAGCGTCAGGAGCGAGGCAAGCGTCCAGGTGAGTGACGCATAGCCGGCCTGCGCCGCCTCGGCCAATCGCGCGCGCAGCCCGACGCCGCTGCCCGCGGCATAGGTGAAACTGATCGGCGTGGTGGACACGCTCTCGCGTGCTGCCGCGGCGGCGGCGCGCGCCTCGCGCTCGATCCGACGCTGCTCGGCGCGTTGGTCGCGCAGCGTCGTGCGCGCAGTGGCGGACAGGCCGGGCCGGTCGAGCTCGTTGCCGATCTCCATGCGGTCGCTCTCGGCATCGGCGATGCTGGCGTTCGCCGCGCTGGTCGCGGGCGATGCGTCGGTGCCGGTGATCTCCGCGCCGGTCAGCGCGCCGCCCGCCGCCTCGACCGCCTTTACCCCGCGTCGCCCGAACGCGCGCGCGGCGGGGGCGACACCGCCACGTCGAGCGACGCATTGACCTGACCCGAGCCGTCGAGCCGATAGGTCATGCCGGTGATCCGACAACGCGCGGGCGTGAGCTGCTCGCACGCCTGCGCCTGCGCTTCCTGCGCGTCGGCGATGCGCGCGGAGGGGACGCGGAAGTCGTAGCGATAGGCGAAGGCGACCCCGCTCGCGCTCGCCGTCGTCTCGCCGGGCTCGCCATCGGGTACCTTGCTGCACCCGCCGAGTGCCAGAGACACGGCCATGCCCCACATCACGCCCGGCCCGAACCACCGCATCGATCGTGTCCCCTTTAGGTGACGTCATCGTGGCGCAGTGGCCGTAGGTGCGCAACTGGCTCAGATGGCAGCCGGGCGTCGTTGCGGCGTTCTGCTGAACAGCGGATAACGGGCGCGTTCAGCGTTTAATCAATGCGCATCGGGCACTCAGTTCCCTACCGACGCAGCAACCCCGCCGCGCCGCGTGGAACATGGGAGCAGGCAGATGCTGAAGACGCTTTCGATCGCCGCCGGAACGCTGGCGATGGGTGTCACGTCCTTCGCGCCGGTCGCGGCGCAGGCGCAGGGTTATGGCCGCGGCTACGACGACCGCGGCTACAGCCGGGCGTATAACGATGATCGCTACCGCGACCACGACCGCGCCTATGTGCGCGCCGAACGCGACGGCTGGAACCAGGGCCCGGCTTATTACGAGACCGATCGCCCGCGCCATTACCGCAACGCGCGCGATTACCGCTACACCGATCGCCGCTGCCAGAACGGCACCACGGGGACCGTGGTAGGGGCAATCGCGGGCGGGTTGCTCGGTCGCGTGATCGATCGCCGCGGCGACCGGACGCTCGGCACCGTGCTGGGCGCGGGCGCGGGTGCGCTGGCGGGCAATGCGGTCGAGCGGTCGAACAACGTCGGTTACTGCCGCCGCTGATGATCGCGGGGAGGGCGAGCGATCGCCCTCTCGGTGACGGTCAGAGTGCGGCGATCGCCTCGGCGAGCGGGCGGATGTCGTCGGCGCGCTGGTCCCATGACACGACCAGCCGCGCCTCACCCGGGCCCCAGTCGTAGAAGTCGAAGCCTTTGGCGCGCAACGACGCGGCCTCGTCGGCGGTGACGCGCAGGAACACCTCGTTGCCGTCGGCGGGGTGGATCAGCCGCTCGCCCGCGGCCGCGGCGATCAGTTGCGCGCCGTCGTTGCTCGCGTGCGCGCAGTCGAGCCAGAGGTCGTTGTCTAGCATCGCCAGGATCTGCGCGGCGAGATAGCGCCCTTTCGACAAGAGCAGCCCGGCGCGCTTGCGGCGGAACACGGTCGCGTCGGCGAGTTCAGGGCGGAAGAAGACCAAAGCCTCGGCGTTCATCCCACCATTCTTCACGAAGCCGAACGATAGCACGTCGACCCCGCCGCGCCACGTCAGGTCGGCCGGGCTCGCGCCGGTCGCGACGACGGCGTTGGCGAAGCGCGCACCGTCCATGTGGAAGTGCAAGCCCCGCGCGCGCGCCACCGCGCCGATCGCGGCGACCTCGTCGGCGGTGTAGGCGCGGCCATACTCGGTTTGGTTGGTGATCGAGATCGCGCTCGGCACCTGTTGGTGGATGTCGTAGCGCTGGACGTTGAGCACCGCTTCCAGCGTCTCGGGTGTCACCTTGGCGCCGTCGCCGTCGGCGAGCAGTAGCTTTGCTCCATGGGTGTAGAATTCGGGTGCGCCGCACTCGTCGTTCTGGATGTGCGCGTCGCGGTGGCAGACGACCGAGCCGTGCGGTGGGCAGATCGCGGCGAGCGCGAGGCAATTGGCCGCGGTGCCGCTCGGCACCCAAAAGGCGCGGACATCGGTCTCGAACAGGTGCGACAGGCGGCCGTCGAGCTGCTTCGACCAGCGGTCGCCGTCGTACGCGGTGTCGAGCGTATCCACCTCGCTGAGCGCTCGCATCACGGCGGGATGGACGGGGGCGGCATTGTCGGAGAAGAAGCGCATGTTCAGTGCCTTGGGTCGCGCGGGCTCGCTCGTCAACGGGTGACGTGAACCCGTCAGCCGTGCGTCGCGATCGCGAACAGGCCGGCGACGCCCAGCGCGTAGAGGACGAGCACCGCGAGCGAGTCGGCGCCCACGCGCCAGAACAGCCGGCGCGGGCGAAAGATCAGCCCGGCGGCGTAGACGCAGGTCAGGAGGATGCCGAGGCCGGCGAGGTAGATGTCGCTCGCCTGCGCTTGCGGCAGCACCGCCTCACCCGAGACCACCACCGCGAGCAGGAAGAGGACGGGAAGGAAGGCGTTGCCGCCGAAAATGTCGCTGATCGCGAGCTGGTAGTCCTTCATTCTGACCGAGGTGATGCCGGTCGACAATTCGGGCAGCGAGGTGGCGGCGGCGAGCACGGTCGCGCCGAACAGCACGCCCGACAGGCCGATCTGGTCGGCGATCGCGTCGCCGCTGCGCTCCAGCAGCACGCCCGCGACCAGCGTGGCGAGCGCTGCCGCGCCGAAGACCCAGAAGACGCGGTTGGTGTGCGCGGCACCGGCGTCCTTCTTGCCTTGCGAGTGGCCCTTGGGTTCCTCCTGCGTGTCGGGCGCGTCGCCGGCGCTGTCGTGCCACGGCAGACCGCGGCTGGCGCGGCTCGACAGCCAGATGCCGACCAGCCACAAGGCTGCGATGGCGAGTGCGCCAGGGGTCAGGCGGAACGCGATCAGGTCGCCGGGCAATTGCGTCGCCATGATCGCGACGATCAGCACGGCGACGACCAGCACCGCCTCGACCACCAGGCTGAGACTGGCGGCGCGGTAGGTGAGCGCGACACGCTCCTTCATCGCCATGTCCATGAAGACGAGCACGACGGTCTGGATCGCGATCCCGCCCAGGATGTTGCCGACCGCGACGCCAATATTGCCGCTGGCCGCCGCGCTGACGGTGATCGCGATCTCGGGCAGGTTGGTCGCGACCGCGAGCACGACGATCCCGCCAAGCGCCTTGCCGAGGTGGAGCCGCGACGCGAGCACGTCGGTCGTGTCCGCGAGCTTGACGCCCGCGACCCAGATGATGCCGGCCGATCCGGCGAAGATCAGCAGCAGGAGGGGAAGCGAGAGCTGCGCGAACATCGGTGATCCTTCAACGGCCGCGTTTGCGCGGTGAAGGGGAGGTAACGTGCGGCGGTCGGCTTCGGGTTCGTGGCGGGTGCGGGTGCGGGCTGGTTGAGCAACGTCGGAGTGGAGGGTGGCCGCGAGTTCCGGTGGTGCGCCCTTGATCGCAGAGAATAGCGGGAGCCTGGGTCAAGCGCGGGATGACGGAGGGGCGGGTAGGTCCGACGCACGCGCCCACGCTTTACTCTCGTCACCCCGGCCTTGAGCCGGGGTCCCGCTTCTTGGGGCGGTAATCAGCACATGATGCTGTGCAACGGGAGCCAGGCGCCTTCGCGTTCGTGCCGCGCTCCGATCGGAGGCCCCGAGGGCAGCGAGACCCCGGATCAAGTCCGGGGTGACGGGGTGTAGTATGGCGAACGGCGGTGATGACGGCTCGGAACGGGGTGCGTTGCTGTCGCTGGACCTACTCCCAGGCCAGTCCGACGAGACCCGCCCCCACGTCCCTATTCCTCGCCGCCGTCCTCGTCCTCGTCGGGGGCGCGGCGGTCCTCGCGTGGCGGTGAGGCGGGCGGGCCGCGGTCACGTGGGCCGACGATCAGCGAGCCGTCGGGCGACTGGCGGATGTCGACGCCGAGGTCGCGCAGGCGGTCGGCGGTCTGGTCGACCGCGCCGCCGATCAGGTCGCCGACCGGATCGCCGTTGCCGATCGCGGCCTCGGGATCGATCGCGTTTTCCTCGACCACGACGGGCTTCACGACCGGCTGGATGTTGAGCGCTGACTGCATGAAGTTGCGCCAGATCTGCGCGGGGATGCCGCCGCCGTGGAGGCCGGGGTTGGGTGAATTGTCGTCGTTGCCGACCCACACGCCGACCACCAGATCGCCCGCAAAGCCGATGAACCACGCGTCGCGCCCCGATTGCGAGGTGCCGGTCTTGCCGTAGCCCGGCACCGACAGCGCCGCCTGTCGCCCGGTGCCGCGGATCGAGGAGGACAAGAGCGATAGCATCGCCGCGCGCTGGTCCTCGGGCATCTTCTTCTGCCCGCCGGTGAGCTGTTCAAACCAGCCCTTGTTGCCCGCGGTCTCGCGCAGCCCGTGCGGCTCGACCGGGTAACGCCCGTCGGCGATCCCGGCATAAGCCGCGGTCAACTCCAGCAGTGACACCTCCGAGGTGCCGAGGCCAATGGTTGCCTCGTTCGCAATCGGGGTGGAGATGCCGAGGTCGCGCGCGGCCTTGATGACCTGGCGAACGCCGACCTGCTGCGTGAGGCGCGCCGCGGCGACGTTGGACGAGCGCGCGAAGGCGCGCGCGAGCGTGATTTCGCCGAGATAGCGGCCGTCGTCGTTCTTGGGCTTCCACCCGGCGATCTCGACCGGCTCGTCCTCGACCGTGGAGGCGGGCGTCATGCCGGCGCGGATTGCCGCCAGATAGACAAACAGCTTGAAGGTCGAACCCGGCTGGCGCTTGGCCTGCGTTGCGCGGTTGAACGGCGATTCGGAATAGCTCTTGCCGCCGACCATCGCGACGACCTCGCCGTTCGGGCGCATCGCGACCAGCGCGGCCTGCGCCTTCTTCAACCCCGCCTGGCGGATCACGCGCTCGGCAGTTGATTGCAGCTTGCGGTCGAGCGTCGTCTTGACCTTGGTCTCGTCACGGATCTCGCCGGCCTGGTCGCGCGCGCTCGGCAGCACCCAGTCGGCGAAATAGGTGCCGGTCGGCACGGCCTGCGCCGATTTGGCGAGCACGCGCTGCGGCTGCACGGCTTGTGCCTCGCGGTGGGTGAGGAAGCCCGCATCCTCCATCGCGCCGATCACCACCGCCTGCCGCTTGCGTGCGCCGGCGAGGTTGCCGGTCGGAGCGAGGCGGGACGGCGCCTTGACGAGGCCGGCGAGCATCGCTGCCTGCCCGACGTTCAGGTTCTGCGGGCGGCGCCCGAAATAATGCTGCGAGGCGGCGGTCAGGCCGTAGACGTTGTCGCCGAAATAGACGTTCGACAGGTAGCGCGACAGAATCTCGTTCTTCGACAGCCACGCCTCGAGCCAGAAGGCGATCGCGACCTCGCGGATCTTGCGCGCGGCCGTGCGGTCGGAATCGAGGAAGGCGTTCTTCGCGAGCTGCTGCGTAATCGTCGAGCCGCCCTCGCGCACGCCGCCACCGCGCATGTTGTGCCACGCCGCGCGCGCGATCCCGCGCGGGTCGATCCCCCAATGCGAGAAGAAGCGCCGGTCCTCGATCGCGACGAACGCTTCGCGCACGTGCGGCGGCAGCGTGGAGGCGTCTACGGCCGGGCCGATGATCGCGCCACGCCGCGCGATCGGCTGGCCGCTCGCGTCGGTCAGCGTGATCGACGGCGGAGTGGGCGGCTTGAGCGACTGCGACAAGGGTGCGGTGACCGCGAGCCAGATCACCGCCAGGATGAACAGCACGATGCCGGCCGCGGTGCCGCGCACCAGCCATTTGCCCCAGGCGATGCGACGGCGGCGGCGTGGCGGCTCGTCACCGCCGCCCTCGCCGCCCGCCCGGCCGAAGCCCTGCGACTCCTCGTCCTGCCACGCGTCGAACGACGGCAGCGGTTGCGCAGGGGGCGGGGCGGGGCGCCAGGGATCGCGGGGCGCGGCGGCCGGTGTGTGATTGTACCGGACGCGGCCTGAGTCGTATGGGTCCATGTCTTGTGCGGTGACTTACAGCGATATGACAGTGGCCGCAAGCAGCGGCGCGAGTGGGACGTGATAGCGTGAAGTGGATAACAGCGAAAGCAAGCCAACGGGCGCGGCGATGAGCGCGAACGCGATACCGATTCTGGTCGATGCCGATGCGTGCCCGGTGAAGGAGGAGATCTACCGCGTCGCCTATCGCACCGGCGCGGGCGTGGTGGTGGTCAGCAACCAGTGGCTGCGCGTGCCGCAGCATCCGCAGGTGCGCCGCGTGGTGGTGGGCGACGGGTTCGACGCCGCCGACGATTGGATCGCCGAGGCCGCCGACCGGCTGAGCGTGGTGGTGACGAGCGACATCCTGCTCGCCGACCGCTGTTTGAAGAAGGGTGCGAGCGTGCTTGCCCCGACAGGCAAGCCGTTCACCAGTGCGTCGATCGGCGGCGCGATCGCAACGCGCGCGATCATGGCCGATCTTCGCGCGGGCGGCGACCAGATGGGCGGGCCGGCGCCGTTCGCGGCGGCGGATCGCTCGCGCTTCCTGGGTGCGCTCGACGCGCTGCTGGTGAAGCTCGCGCGCGCGGCGCGTTGAGGCGGGCGCGCCTTTCGCGCTACACGGCGGTGATGTCCGCACCTGACCCGACGATCCGCCCGCGCCGCAGCGCGCTCTATTTGCCGGCGTCGAACGCGCGTGCGTTGGAGAAGGCGCGCAGCCTGGCGTGCGACGTGGTGATCCTTGACCTGGAGGACGCGGTCGCGCCCGAGCAGAAGGCGAGCGCGCGGGACGCGGCGGTCGCGGCGGTGCAGGGCGGCGGGTTCGGACACCGCGAGCTGGTGGTGCGCGCCAATGCGCTCGACACCGAATGGGGCGCGGACGATCTCGCCGCGCTGGCGGCGGCGGGGCCCGACGCATTGCTGCTGCCCAAGGTCTCGGACGTGGACACGCTGCGCGCGGCGCGGCGCGCGCTGGGCAACGGCATCCCGCTGTGGGCGATGGTCGAGACCGCGCGCGGCGTCGTCAACCTGACCGATATCGTCGATGCCGCGGGTGAGGTGGGGCTGGCGGCGCTGGTGGTCGGCACCAACGACCTTGCCAAGGAACTGCGCTGCCGACCCGGCGCGACGCGTGCGCCGTTGCTGCCGATCCTCAGCCAAGTAGTGGTCGCCGCGCGGATGGCGGGGCTGGTCGCGCTCGACGGCGTCATCAACGTACTGGATGACGAGGCCGCGATCGAGGCGGAGTGCGCGCAGGGGCTCGAATGGGGGTTCGACGGCAAGACGCTGATCCACCCGGCGCAGATCGCGCCGGCCAATCGCGTGTTCACGCCCACGGCCGAGGAAGTCGCCTGGGCCGAGACGATCGTCACGGCGTTCGACGTGCCCGAGCATGCCGCGCGCGGTGCGATCCGCGTTGAGGGCAAGATGGTCGAGCGGCTCCATCTGGAGGAAGCGCGGCGCACCATCGCGATCGCGGCGGCGGTTCAGGCGCGGCAGTAACCCTCGCCCGACTTGACCGTCAGGCAGTTCCGCTTGCCCGCGAGCCACTTGAGCCCGGTGGCGTCGCCATCGCTCGGGCGCAGCAGCAGCGTCTCGCCATTACGGGTGAAGCGCAGGCCCTCGGGCACCACGCTCGCGGGATAGGTGCCCTTGTGGTCGAGATCGTATTGCATTTCGAGTGACGCGGTCTTTGGGCCGGTCGGCGTGACGTTCAGATAGGTGCCCTCGACTCCGATCCAGCGTCCGGCGTAAGCGCGAGCAGCGGCGGCGGTGGACGAGGTCGGCGTCGGTGTCGCGACCGGCGCGGCGATGTTGTCCGCGGCGGGCTCGGTCGCGCCCGCGCTGGTCATGCTGTTGGCTGTGGTCGACGGCGGCGCGCCGTTGCAGGCGGCGAGCGACAGGGCGATGGCGAGGGCGAGCGGCGCACTTTGCTTCATGATCGTTCCAAACACGGGTCCGTGTGCAAGCGTTCCGGGTAGCGCTCGCGCGCGCGTCGGGCTATGGGGCGGCGCATTCCGATCATCTCGACCACGAAGGCGTCCAACTCCTTTGCGCATCGTCATCGCATCCGATCACGCGGCCGTTTCGATGAAGGCCGATCTCGTCCAATGGCTGAGCGAGCAGGGGCAGGAATTGCTCGATCTCGGCACCCACGGCGATGGCAGCGTCGATTATCCCGATTACGGCTACGCGCTGGCCGAGGCGCTGGCGGACGGGCGCGCCGAGCGCGGCATCGCTTTGTGCGGGTCGGGGATCGGCATCATGATCGCGGCCAACCGCAACCCGGCGGTGCGCTGTGCGCTCGTCGCCGAGCCGCTGTCGGCTGCCCTCGCGCGCAGCCACAATGACGCCAACGCGATCGCGATGGGCGCGCGGTTGATCGGCCCCGAGATGGCGCGCGCCTGCGTGTCCGCGTTCCTGTCCACCGATTTCCTCGGCGGCCGCCACTGCGCGCGCGTCGACAAGCTGAAGGACCCCGCATGAGCAGCAATCCCGTAGTCGCCAACGATGTCCAGCCGGCCTATGAGCGTGACGGCGGCTTCTTCACCCGCGGCCTGGCCGATACCGACGCGGCGGTGTTCGCCGGCATCGAGCACGAGCTGACGCGCGAGCAGACGCAGATCGAGCTGATCGCGAGCGAGAACATCGTCAGCCGCGCGGTGCTGGAGGCGCAGGGCTCGGTCTTCACCAATAAGTACGCCGAAGGGTATCCGGGCAAGCGTTATTACCAGGGCTGCGCGCCGTCGGACGAGGTAGAGGTGCTCGCCATCGAGCGCGCGAAGCAGTTGTTCGGCTGCGGTTACGCCAACGTCCAGCCGCACTCGGGCGCGCAGGCGAACGGTGCGGTGATGCTCGCGCTCGCCAAGCCCGGCGACACGATCATGGGGCTGAGCCTGGATGCGGGCGGGCATCTGACGCACGGCGCGCGCGCGGCGATGAGCGGCAAGTGGTTCAACGCGGTGCAGTACGGCGTGTCGGCCGACACGCATCTGATCGACTATGACCAGGTCGAAGCGCTGGCGATTGAGCACAAGCCCCGCATCCTGATCACCGGCGGCTCGGCCTATCCGCGCCACATCGACTTCGCGCGCTTCCGTGCGATCGCGGACAAGGTCGGCGCGACCTTCATGGTCGACATGGCGCATTTCGCGGGGCTCGTCGCGGGCGGCGTCCACCCGACGCCGTTCGGTCACGCGCACGTCGTCACCACCACCACGCACAAGACGCTGCGTGGGCCCCGCGGCGGCATGGTGATGACCGATGACGAGGCAATCGCGAAGAAGATCAACTCGGCGGTGTTCCCCGGATTGCAGGGCGGGCCGCTGATGCACGTCGTCGCCGCCAAGGCGGTCGCATTCGGCGAGGCGCTGCGCCCCGACTTTAAGGCGTACGCAGCCGCCGTGGTCGAGAATGCGAAGGTGCTAGCGGCCACGATGAAAGAGCGCGGTGCCGACCTCGTCTCCGGCGGGACCGACACGCATCTGGCGCTGGTCGACCTGACCCCGCTGGGTGTCACGGGTCGCGACGCCGACGAGGCGCTGGAGCGCGCGGGCATCACCTGCAACAAGAACGGCATCCCGAACGATCCGCTGCCCCCGGTTAAGACCAGCGGTATTCGCGTCGGCTCGCCCGCCGGCACCACGCGCGGCTTCGGCCCCGCCGAGTTCCGCGAGATCGGCCACATGGTCGCCGACGTGCTCGACGGCTTGGCAAAGAAGGGTGAGCACGGGGACCCGCAAGTCGAGGCGGACGTTCGTGGTCGGGTGCGCGACCTGTGCGCACGCTTCCCGATCTACGAAGGGTGATGTCTGTGTCGAAGATTGACGAAATCCAGGGTGAAATCAAAGCCACGCCGGGCCTGGGCAAGAAGATGGCGAAGTATAGTGCGGTGGGCGCGATCATCGCGATCCCGATCCCCGTCGTCGGCCCGGTGTTCGGCGCGCTCGCCGGTGCCGCGGTCGCTTATGCCAAGCGCAAGGGCTAAGATTGCGCTGTCCGTTCTGCGGCCATGAGGCCAGCCAGGTAAAGGACAGTCGCCCCACCGACGACGGCGCCGCGATCCGGCGCCGTCGCCAGTGCGAGGGCTGTGCGGCGCGCTTCACGACGTTTGAGCGGATCCAGTTGCGCGACCTGGTGGTGGTCAAGAGCGAGCACCGCCGCGAACCGTTCGACCGCGAGAAGCTGCTCCGCTCGGTCTCGATTGCCGCGCGCAAGCGGCCGATCGACGCGCTCGCCATCGAGAAATTGGTGAGCGGCATCCAGCGCCGGCTGGAGACGACCGGCGATGCCGAGGTCACCTCCAAGCAGATCGGCGAGATGGTGATGGACGGGCTGAAAGGCCTGGATTCGGTCGCCTATATCCGCTTCGCCAGCGTGTACCGTGACTTCAGCGAAGCACGCGATTTCGAGGAATTCGCCGGCTCCGTCGAGGAGGCGGCGCGCGGATGAGCGACGTGACCGCCCCCATCTCCCCCGCACTCAACCCAGAATTCTACCCGGCACCTGCCATTGCGGTGCCGCCGCCCGCGATCGTGCTGGTGCGCCCGCAATTGGGCGAGAACATCGGCAAGGCGGCGCGCGCGATGCTCAATTTCGGGCTGACCGATCTGCGGCTCGTGTCCCCGCGCGATGGCTGGCCCAATCCTGCCGCCGGCCCCGCCGCATCGGGCGCGGACGTGGTGCTGGAGCGCGCGCGAGTGTTCGACACGGTGGCGGATGCGGTCGCCGATAGAGCGCACGTTTACGCGACCACGGTGCGCAAGCGCGGCGTGACCAAGCCGGTGGTGACGCCCGAGGTCGCCGCGCGCGCCATCCACGCCGAGGCGGGTGGCTCGGCGATCCTGTTCGGCCCCGAACGCTCGGGGCTGGAAACCGACGACGTGGCGCTCGCGCGCACCATTATCACCGTGCCGATCAACGCCGAGTTCGGCAGCCTCAATCTGGCCCAAGCGGTGATCCTGGTGGCCTATGAATGGTCGAAGCACGTCGCGCTCGCCAGCCCGCCCGAGGTGGCGATCGAGCCGCCCGCGCCGCAAAACGAGCTGGAAGGCATGATCGGACAGCTCGATGCGATGCTGGAGGCGGCGAATTTCTTCTTTCCGCCCGACCGCGTGCCGACCTCCAAGCGGACGATCCGCACCATGCTGACCAAGCCGGCGTGGTCGAGCCAGGAGGTGCGCACGATGCGCGGCGTGCTGTCGGCGCTGGCCGGAAGAAAGGCGCACCGCTGAGCGCGTCGGGGCGTCGGGGCGGGTAAGCAGGCGCACCGCCGAGCGCGCGGCTCAGTGCGGCCGATTTCCGCCTGCGAACCGCAGCGTGACGGCGAGGCCGGGTGCGCGATTGTGCAAGGCGAGCCCGGCGCCCAGCCGCTGCGCGGCCGAGCGGACGATCGCCAACCCCAGACCGCTGCCTTCCTGCCCGACGCTGCTCGACAGCCGCAGGAAACGCTCGCCCGCTTGCGCCAGTTCGCGCTCGCTCAGGCCCGGTCCGTCGTCGATCACCGACAGCGTCGTATCCGCGTCCGCCCGGGCGATCGCCACCACCACGCTGCCACCGCGCGCATTGTAGCGGATCGCATTGTCGACCAGGTTGGACAGCATCTCGAACACCAGGGTGCGGTGGCTGGCGATGACCGTTGCGCCCTCCGGCGCGTCGAGCGTCAGTTCCACCCCGGCGGCGATCGCCTGCGCGATGCGGCGGTTGATGACCACAACGGCGAGCGCGCGCAGGTCGACGGGTTCGAGCGGCGGCGACGTGCCCGCTTCCTCCGCGCGGGCGAGCGCGAGCAATTGCGCAACCAGATGTTCGAGCCGGTCGGCGGCATCGGCGATCTCGGGCAAGGCATGCCGGTCGCCGCGCTGCGCGAGCGCGACCTGCACCTTCAGTACCGACAAGGGCGTGCGCATCTGGTGCGAGGCGTCGGCGGTGAAGCGGCGCATCCCTGCGGTCGCATCGTCGAGCCGCGCGAGCAGATTGTTGAACGCATCGGCCAGCGGGCGAAGCTCGGCGGGCAGCGGCCCAGTGTCGAGCGGCGACAGATCGGGCGTCGCACGCGTGTCGCGCGCCGCCACCGCGCCGCGCAACCGCGCCAGCGGGCGCAGGCTCCACGCCAGCGCCGGACGGATCAGCAGCATCGCCACCGCGACCAGCAACGCTTCGCCG
This sequence comes from Sphingomonas hominis, assembly GCF_013328205.1. Lineage (GTDB taxonomy): Bacteria > Pseudomonadota > Alphaproteobacteria > Sphingomonadales > Sphingomonadaceae > Sphingomonas > Sphingomonas hominis. The sequence continues at coordinate 225,626 of NZ_JABULH010000003.1, forward strand.
ATCACCAGCGCGGCGATCAATCGGTTACGCAGCGCCGTGCGCGTGTCGAGCGTTTCCGCCACCTGCACGATCACCGGCGCGGCGATCCGCGGCAGGTCGCGCCGCACCTCGGCGATCCGCACGTCCTGGTCGCGGTACCGCGCGTAGCGAAAGCGCGGGCGGTCGAGCAGCAGCTCGGCAATGCGCGGCGCGGGCAGGTCGGCGTAGCCGGTCAGCAGGCGGTCGCCGACCGCGACGCGGTAATAGACATTGTCGCGCTCGCTGTTCTCCAGCATCCCGAACGCGGCGGCGGGCAGGTCGAGCGTCACCTCGCCGCGCTCCACCGCGACCGTTTCCGCGATCGCGCCCAAGGCGCCGCCGAGCACGCGGTCGTTGTTGCGCCTGACCACGTCGGCGATCAGCGCCGCGCCGGCGAGCCCCAGCAGCACCGCGATGCCGATGAGCGGCCCCACCATCGCGGCGAGCAACCGCGTGCGCAGCGCCAGCGCCGTGGCGCGGGGTTCAGCGCGCATGGGCAAGCGAAGGGCGATGCGTAGGCCGGCGCTCGCCGGGCGCGTCGCAATGCGGGTAAGCGGTGCGCACGCGTGCCTCAGCCGGCATCGAGCAGGTAACCGACGCCGCGCACCGTGCGGATATTGGGGCCGTCGGGCAGCAATTTGCCGCGCAGCCGCGTGATGTTGACCTCGATCGCATTGGGGCCGACCGGCTCGTCGAAGCCGAACACCTCGGCCTGCAAGGTTTCGCGCGTGACGATCTGCCCCGCGCGCGTCGCCAGCGCGTCGAGCACCGCCCATTCGCGCCGGCGCAGGTCGAGCGGGCGCGCGCCCACGCGCGCTTCCGCGCTGGAACGGTTGAGGACGAGTGCGCCGACGCTCAGTTCGGGCGTCGGATCGCCGCCGCGCCGCCGACCGAGCGCACGGATCCGCGCCTCGAACTCCTCGGGCGCGAACGGTTTGCGCAGGTAATCGTCCGCACCCAGGTCGAGCCCGCGCACGCGGTCGTCGAGCGCGTCGCGCGCGGTCAGCATCAGCACCGGCACGCGCTCGCCGCGCCGGCGGAGCGCCTGGAGCACCGCGAACCCGTCTTGCCCGGGCAAACCGACGTCGAGCACGACGAGCGCGTAGGGCTCGCCCTGCGTGACCATCAACGCGTCCTCGCCGCTGGACACGTGATCCACCGCATGCCCCGCGCCGCGCAGCAGTGCCACCAGGCTGCGCGCCAGCGCGGCGTCGTCCTCGACGATCAGGATGCGCATCGCGGGGCGTGAAAGGTTGCTGACAGGTTACGGGCGTAGCGCATGGTGGCGAGCTTACCCGAACGCAGAGGCGGGAAGCGAGAGGAGCTTTGGAATGCGTTTTCTCTTCTTTCTGCTGTTGTTCGCCGCCGCGCTGCCGGCGCGGGCGCAGCGTCCCGCCAATTACCCGCGTTCCTACGACGCGTTGATCGCCGACGCGCGGGCGGAAGCCGCCGTGCGCATCTACGGCAATGCCGATGCCGCGGCGATGGCGCCGGTCGTGGCCGCGTTTCGCCGCCGTTATCCCGGCGTCGCGGTCCGGTATTTCGATCTCGAATCACGCGAGGTGTTTCGCCGCGTGCTGCTCGACCGTCGCGCCCGCCGCGCCGGTGCCGACCTCGTCTGGTCGTCGGCGATGGACCTGCAGGCCAAATTGATCAACGACGGGTACGCGCAAAGCTACCAGAGCCCGGAAAAGCCCGCGCTGCCCCCGGCGGCGGTGTGGAAGAACATGGGCTACGGCGTCACCGCCGAGCCGGTCGCGATCGTGTACAACAAGCGGCTGGTGCCGCGCGCCGCGGTGCCGCGCACGCACGAGGCGCTGGAAGCGTTTATCCGTTCCAGCAAGGCGCGCGTTGCGACCTACGATCCGGCCCGGTCCAACGTCGGCTACCTGTATCTGGCGGAGGATTACGCGATCACCCGCGACACCCGCTCGCTGATCGGCGCGATCGCGGCGACGCGCCCGCTGCTCGCCGCCACCACCAGCCCGATGCTCGACGCGGTGGCGGACGGGCGCGCGGCGATCGGGTATAATGTCGTCGGCCCCTACGCGCTGACGCGGGCGAAGCGCGATCCCCGGATCGGCGTCGCGTTCCTGCGCGATTACACGATCTTCGCCTCGCGCATCGCCTTTATCGCGCGCGATGCGGCGCACCCGGCGGCGGCGCGGCTGTTTCTCGACTTCCTGCTGTCGCGCACCGGGCAGACACTGCTCGCGCGCGAGTGGCTGCTGCCGATCCGCCGCGACGTGCCCGCGCCGCACATGGCGCCCGAGCGGATGCGCGCGATCCGCGTCGGCCCGCAATTGCTCGTCAACCTCGACACCATCAAGCGCCGTCGCTTCCTGTCCGACTGGGACGCGATGCTCACGCAAGGAGCTTCTCAGTGAACCCGTATCGAAGCGGCTGCGCATTGCTCGCGCTCATCGCCGCGACCCCCGCGCTTGCCCAAACGCCCACGCCCCCGCCCACGTCCGCGCCCACATCAGCCGACCTGGCGGCGCTGGTCCGCGCGCAGGCGGCGGAGATCGCGACGCTGAAGGCGCGGCTCGACCGGCTGGAGGCGAACGGCGCCCCCGCGCTTGCGCAGGTCGCGCCCGATGCGACCGCACCCGCGGCCACGACGCCTGCCGCGACCACACCGCCGGTGCAGGTCGCGCAAGGGACGGTGACGCGCGGTCGCCCCAATGTCACCTCGCCCTACGCGCCGCAGCTGGTGCCGCCCGGTCCCGCGGAGCGCGACGTGGCACGCGCGCGCGAGGCGAACTCGGCCGGCGTGACGACCGAATGGGGATCGGGCCTGCCGGTGTTCCACTCCGCCGATGGCATCTACACCTTCAAGCCGCGCGGGCGCATCCTGGCCGACGTCAGCTCGACGTTCGGATCGCGCAGCGACACGCGCAACATCACCACGACGGGCATGCGCGCGCTGCGCCTGGGTGTTGAGGGCGGCGTCGGTGCGCACTTCTTTTACCAGTTCGAGACCGACTTCTCGGAAAACGAGGTCGACATCGTCACCGCGTTCATCGGCTGGCGCAACCGCATCGCGCCCGGGCTCGACTATGACGTGCGCGCCGGCCACCTGTTCAACGATCGCGCGTTCGAGGGCTCGACCGGGTCGGACTCGACGCCGTTCATGGAACGCAGCACCGTGTCGACCGCGATCATCCCGCAGCGCGGTTTCTACGGTATTGGCATCATGCCGCGCTTGTTCTGGAAAACCGGCCACGCTTCGCTGACCGTCACGGGCGACCGCGTCGACGGCAACCAGGCGGTCAGCGACAGCCGCACGATCCTGGCGCGCGCGCACTGGAATCCGATCAAGAGCGAGACCGGCGTGCTCCACCTGGGATTGTGGGGCTTCGATGAGTCGCTGTCATCGGCCGCGACGACGCTGACGCGCAACACGGTGATCGGCGGGCGCTTCAACGGCGCGCTGCGCGTCTCCACCGGACCGCTGCTGGGCGGCACCGGCACCACCGGCTACGGCGCCGAACTGGGCGGTTATGCCGGCCCCGTCTGGGTGATGGGCGAGGCCGGGCGGCGCAACGCGCGGCTCGACGGCGGTCGCCCCGATTTCGTCAGCAAGGCGTGGAGCCTGTCGGGCGGCTGGTTCGTCACCGGCGATCTGCCGCCGTACAACCCGCGGCTCGGCAGCTTCGGCCAGCCGCGCGTGCTCGATCCGATCTTCGAGGGTGGGTTGGGCGCGATCGAGCTGACCGCGCGCTACGAGGATCTCGACTACACCGACCTCGTCACCGGCGGGCGCGGCTGGGCGGCGACGGTCGGCGCCAATTGGTACCTGAACAGCTTCACCCGCATCCAGGTGAACGCGATCCACTGGAACACCGACAACCGCGTCGGCGCGGTCACCGGCGCGGACAACGGCCAGACCGTCAGCACGCGCGTCGCCGTCACCTTCTGATCCATCGGGAGCCTCACCCATGAACCTCGCCTTGTTCGGCTTCCTGATGGTCGCCACCTTCATGACGCTGATCATGACCAAGCGGATGACCCCGCTGGTCGCGTTGATCGTCGTCCCCACCGCCTTTGCGCTGATCGCCGGCTTTGCCGCAGGTCTCGGCGACATGATGATCGACGGGATCAAGAACCTCGCGCCGACCGGGGTCATGCTGTTGTTCGCGATCCTGTTCTTTTCCACCATGACCGACACCGGGCTGTTCGATCCGCTGGTCAACCGATTGCTGCGCATCGTTCACGGCGATCCGCTCAAGATCCTGATCGGCACGGTCGCCTTGTGCGCGATGGTCAGCCTGGATGGTGACGGGTCGACCACGTACATCATCACCATCGCCGCGCTGCTGCCGCTGTACAAGCGCTACGACATGAATCGGCTGTATCTGTGCTGCCTGTTGATGACGACCAGCGGCATCATGAACCTGACGCCGTGGGGCGGCCCGACCGCGCGCGCGGCGAGTGCGCTGAAGCTCGATCCCGCGACGCTGTTCCTGCCGCTGATCCCCGGCATGATCGCCGGGCTCGCCTTCCTGGTGGGCCTCGCGATCTGGTTCGGCCGCAAGGAGCGCGCGCGGATCGGGCACGTGCAGGCGAACGAGCCCGCGACCTTCACCGGCATGGCAGTGTCGCAATTCCCCGAAGCACGCCGGCCGCACCTTCGCTGGTTCAACGCCGCGCTGACGATCGCGCTGCTCGCGGGCCTCGTCTCGGGCATCCTGCCACTGTCGGTGCTGATGATGCTCGCTTTCGCGGTCGCGATGATCGTCAATTATCCGCAGGTCGCCGAGCAGAAGGAGCGGATCGCCGCACACGCGGGCAACGTGCTGTCGGTCGTGTCGCTGATCTTCGCCGCGGGCATCTTCACCGGCATCTTGTCAGGCACCGGCATGGTGGAGGCGATGAGCAAGGAAGTGGTCGGCATCATTCCGCCAGCACTCGGGCCGTACATGGCGCCGATCGCCGCCGCCTTGAGCCTGCCGTTCACCTTCTTCATCTCCAACGACGCCTTTTATTTCGGGATGCTGCCGATCCTGGCCGAGGCGGGGGCGCACTACGGGGTCGAGCCGATGGCGATTGCGCGTGCGTCGTTGATGGGTCAGCCGGTCCACCTGCTCAGCCCGCTGGTGCCGTCGACCTACCTGCTGGTCAGTCTCGCGGGGATCGACCTGGCCGATCACCAGCGCTTCACGCTCGTGCCCGCGATCCTGGTGTGCGTGGTGATGACGATCGTGAGCATGCTGGTGCTCGCCTTCCCGCTGGTGGGCTGAGGCGATGAACGAGCTGTGGCAGCACGTCGTCGTCGACTTCGCGAATATCGGCACGCCCGCCGCGCTCGCGGCTTTCGGCCAGGTGGTGGTGATCGACGTGCTGCTGGCGGCGGACAATGCGATCGTCGTCGGCGCGCTCGCCGCCGGGCTGCCGCCCGCGATGCGGCGACGCGTGATCCTGATCGGGGTCGCGGCGGCATTGTTGCTGCGCGTCGTGTTCGCGCTGCTCGTCACGCAATTGCTGCAAGTGACCGGGCTGGTGTTCGCCGGCGGCTTGCTGCTCGTCTGGGTCGCGTGGAAGATGTGGCGCGAGCTGCGCGCCGATGCGGGCGAGAGCGGGGAGCCGCTCGCCGCCGCCGCGCCGCGCCGGTTCTGGTCCGCGGCCGGGGCGGTCGCGGTCGCCGACGTGTCGATGAGCCTCGACAACGTGCTGGCGGTGGCGGGCGCGGCGCGCGACCATCCCGGCATCCTCGCGGTCGGGCTGATCCTGTCGGTCGCGCTGATGGGCCTCGCCGCCAATCTGCTCGCGCGCGTGATCGAGCGTTACCGGTGGCTCGCCTATGTCGGCCTGCTGGTGATCCTGTTCGTCGCCGGGCGGATGATCTGGGAAGGATTGTCCGATCCGGCGCGTGGCGTGCTGGCCGCGCTGGCGTGATCACCCGCCGTCCCGACGGCGACGCCGCGCGCGTCGTGCTGCGGTTTCTCGCCGCATTGCTGGTCGGGGCGGCGGGCGGCGCATCGTTTCACGCGGTCGGTGCGCCGCTGCCTTGGGTGCTCGGCTCGATGGCCGCCACCGCGGTCGCCAGCATCGCGCATTGGCCGATCGCCGCGGGTGCTGCGACCCGGCGTCCGATGGCGGCGGTGATCGGCGTGGTGCTGGGCAGTTCTTTCCACCCCGGCCTGTGGAGCCTGGCGCGCGACTGGTGGCTGCCGCTCGCGCTGCTGCCGGTGTTTCTCCTTACCGCCGGCCTGTTGTGCGTCGCCTGGTTCCGCCACGTCGCGAAGTTCGATCCCGCCACCGCTTATTTCGCCGGCATGCCCGGCGGGATCGCGGAAATGGTGCTGATGGGCGGTGAGCGCGGCGCGGACGAGCGCACGATCGGGCTGATCCACGGCGCGCGCATCTTTCTGGTGGTGTTCGCGCTGCCATTCGTGATCCGCCACGTTCGCACACCCGCGGCGGCGGTCGCGCTGCCGGTGACGGCGGCGGATGCCTGGCCCAGCCTCGCGCTGCTGCTGTGGGGCGGGGGCAGCGTGATCGCGGGGCTGGTGATCGGTCGCGCGTTGCGGCTGCCTGCCTGGCACCTGATGGGTCCACTCGCGGTCAGCGCGGCCCTGCACGCGAGCGGGGTGACCGACTTTCGCGTGCCCGCCTGGCTGCTCGCCGCGGCGCAGGTCGGGTTGGGCGCGACGATCGGCTGCCGTTTCGCCGGGCTGGAGTTGCGCGCGTTCCTGCGCATCCTGCTGCTCGCCGCCGGATCGACGCTGATCCTGCTCGCGCTCACCTTTGCCTTTGCCGCCGGGATCGCGCGGGCGACCGGGCTCGACCCCGCGCTGCTGGCGCTCGCTTACTCGCCGGGCGGGTTGGCGGAGATGAGCATGGTCGCGCTCAGCCTGTTGCTCGAACCCGGCGTCGTCATCGTCCACCATCTCGCACGCGTCGTCCTGGTGCTGGTCGCCGCGCCGCTGCTGTTTCGCACCAAAGAGGAAACACGATCATGAACCGCCGAACGGAGCCGTTGGTGCTGTTGCCCGCAATGGGCTGCGACGGGCAATTGTGGGCGCGGCAGGTCGTCGACCTGGGCGACATCGCGCATCCCGAACTGGGCGACCTGACGGTCGACGACACGCTGGAGGCGATGGCGGCGCGCGTGCTTGCCCATGCGCCGCCGCGCATCGCGGTCGCGGGCGTCAGCCTGGGCGGCTATGTCGCCTTGGAGATGATCCGCCAGGCGCCCGAGCGTGTCACGCGCGTCGCGCTGTTCGCGACCCGCGCGTCGATGCAGGTGCGCCCGCGCACGGTCGGCGAACAGGGTATGCTGGCGACCGCGCCGCATGCCGACCCGATGCTGAGCGGACTCGTCAGCGGTCCGGTGCAGGCGATGGCCGAGCGCGTCGGCGCGCACGTGTTCGAGCGGCAGCAGCGCGCATTGCTCGCCCGCCCCGACATCACGCCTGCGATTGACGCGGTGCGCGTGCCGACGCTGGTGGCGGTCGGCGACCGCGACCGCATCTGCTTGCCCGACGACGCGCGCGCACTGGCCGAGCGTATTCCGCAGGCGCGCTTCCACGAGCTGCGCCACTGCGGTCACCTCGCACCCATCGAGCGGCCGGGCGAGGTCACCATGTTGCTGCGCGGGTGGTTGCAGGACGCGCCGGCCGGCCGGAGCACGCGCTAGCGCGCGGCGGGCAGGTCGATCGTGGCCGAGGCAGCGGGATCGTCGCGCAACGCGAGCATTGCCTGGCCTGCGTGGGGAACGTCGATCGACGCGCCGGTGAAGCCGTCGGGCACGGCCACGCCGGCGACGCTGCGCAGCAGGAACAGCCCGCTGCCGCTCAGCGTACACGTCGCCCCCGTGCAGGTGACCGCGCGCAATTGCGGCAGGCGGACGAGCGTGGCGAGGGTGCGCCAGTCGCCCGCGACCTCGCCGCGGCGCACCCGGTAGTCGAGCGTGCCGTGCGCCGCGTCGCCGAGCGCCGCGGGATCGAGCGTCGCGAGCGCCACCGCTGCGTCCTGCAACCGCAGCGGCAGGTTTACGCTGGTCGCGCCCGCCCGGACCTCGACAACATCGCCCGCAGCGAAGCTGGTGCCCGCGTCGGCGCGCAGCGAGAAGGTGACGCGCGCGTCCTGCGCCACCAACGCGTCGCCGCGCAGCCGGATCGGCACCGCGCGCGTACCCGGCTCGACCGAGCGGCTGATCAGCGTTGCGGCCGGGCGCGGGGGCGCGACCTTGACCGCGACGACCGAACTGCGTCCGTCCGCCAGCGTCGCACGCCCGGTGAGCGACTGGCCGGCTCGGAACGGCGCCGTCCCTGCGTCCGCCGGCTCCGCGTCAAGCGTCAGCCGATCGACCTTTCCGTCGCGCGTGAGCGTGCCGGGGCGGAACGTCGTGCCGCCGACGTCGAGCGCGGCGACCTGATCGAGCCGCGTTCCGCTCAACACGCCCGCGCGATCGCCCTCGTGCAGCACGAAACCGTCGATCCGGCTCGCCTCGGCATAGCCCCGCAGCGACAGCCGCTGCGGCTCGGCCATGCCGTAGCTGCGAATGCTGAGCACCAGCGGACCCGGCTTGACGTCACTCAGCGGCACCTTGAGTGCGAGCGCGTCGCCCGTCACCTCGAACGGCACCGCGCGTTCCAGCCCGCCTTGCTCCGGTTTGTCGCGTTGCAGGCGCACCTCGGCGACGCAATCGGCCGCGCCGCCGGTCAGCGTCAGCGGCGTGTCGCGTCCGACCACCAGTGTCGCGTCGCCTGCGCTCCACGCGGCGGCGATGGGCGACACGAGCCTGAACTCGGGTCCCGCGAACGCGGAGAAACCCCACGATCCGTGCAGCCGCCCGGTCATCGCCGCGTCGGGCGTCATCGCGGGCCGTTCGTCGGTCACCACGAAGCCGCCGCGGCTCGCATCGGCGGTAACGGGCAGGTCGACCGCGCCCGCCTGCGTCTCCACCCGCAGCCGCATGTCGCGCGCATAATGGGTGGAGAACACCAGCGGCGCGCCCGTCACCGGCAACAGCAATCGCGGCCGCGCCAGGCACAACGCGTCGCGCGTGCCCGCTTCCAGCGGCGGGCGGGCAGGGGGTGATACCGTCGGCAGTGCGGTGACCAGCACCGACTGCGGCTTGCGGAACGACGGCACCGTGTTGAGCAGCAGGTCGGTCGCATCGCCGTGCTGCACGTTCAGCGCGGGTATGAACTGCAATTGCGCCGACTGGAACGCCCCCAGCATCCGCGCCAGATCGCGGAACACGCCGATGTACGCGCTGTAATAACCATAGCCCGCCTGCGGTGTGGCGGCGAGTTGCAGCGCGATGTTGGCGGGCGCGCCCGACAGCGTTTGCGCGATCGAGCTGGTCTGCGCATCGGCGAGCACCGCCGCGCTCTGCCCCAGCGTCAGACAGGCGGCGCGCGGGTCCTCGCCGGGTTGCAGGCAGGTGGGGTCGAGCTTCACCGCCAGGCTGCGCGCCAAGACCGGCGAGAGCTGCGCGACCTCCTCCGCCGAGCGCTGGCGCAGCCGCGACACGAACGCCTCGAGCCGGGTACGGTCGAGCATTGCCTGATTGAGGTCCTGCGACGCGCGCACGAACGCGCCGGGGCGCTGGCGCACTGCCGACTTGATCGCGGAGAAGGCGCCGCCGGTGTCGGGTACCAGGAACACGATCGCCTGCTGCGCGCCCGCGGGCACCGCGACGTCGATTGTCGCTTCTTTCGGCTTCCAGGTGCGCGCTTCGGTCAGCCACGTCTCGGGCGGCGGGTTGGTCGCGCCGCGCAGGAAGGCGAGCACCATGCGGTAATGCGCGCCCTGATCGACGGGCAGCGCGGCGGACACGCGCAACCGGTCGCCCGCCGACAGATTGGGCACCTGCGACAGCGGCAGGGTGGCGCCCGCGTGCGTGACCGTCACGCGCAGCGACGGGCCGGTCAGGTCGAACGCATTGCCCTGCGCCGCGGCAGGTGCGGCGGTGAGCAGCGCGGCGATGGTCAGACACGAGTGGAGGAAGGAGGCCACGCCGCCGCTTTAACCCGCACGCGCCGCCGCGCAATCACATGCTGGTGACGACACCGTGTGCGGCGAATAGTTCCTCCGCCGCGTCGACACTCGTCCCGCTACCCAGCGGCATCGCGATCGCGCGCGCGTGATCCTTCAACACCACCGCCTCGAACCCCTCGCGCCTTGCATCCAGCGCCGACCAGGCGACGCAGAAATCGTAGGCCAGCCCGACGAAGACGCAGCGCGTCACCCCGCGGTCGCGCAGCGCGCCGGCGAGCCCGGTGCGCGTCGCGCGATCATTCTCGAAGAAGGCGGAGTAGCTGTCGACCGCGGGGTTGCTGCCCTTGCGCACGATCAGGTCGGCACGCGCCACCGCGTCGGCGATCGCCGGGTGGAACTCGGCGCCGGACGTCCCTTGGATGCAGTGGTCGGGCCACAGCACCTGCTCGCCATAAGGCATCGCGATCGTCTCGAACGGCTGTCTGCCCGCGTGACTGCTCGCGAACGACGAGTGGCCGGCCGGGTGCCAGTCCTGTGTCACCACGACGTGCGCGAAGTCACGCGCGAGTGCCGCGATCGGGGCCATCACCGCGTCGCCGTCCATCACCGCCAGGCTGCCGCCGGGGCAGAAGTCGAGCTGCGGATCAATGACGATCAGCGCGTCGCTCGCGGCGGTCATTTGAACCCGACCACTGCGTGCGGCACATAGGGCGCTTCCAGTCGCGCGATCTCGCTTTCGGTCAGCCCTACCTCCAGCGCGGCGATCGCGTCGTCGAGGTGCGCCGCCTTGGACGCGCCGACGATCGGCGCGGACACCTCGGGTTTGGCGAGCACCCAGGCGAGCGCCACCTGCGCGCGCGGCACGCCGCGCTCCGTCGCGATCTTCGCCACTTCCTCCACGACGCGCCGGTCGGCATCGGCGGTATGCGCGTAAAGGGTCTTGCCGAACTCGTCGGTCTGCGACCGCTCGGTAGTGTCGTCCCAGTCGCGCGTCAGCCGCCCGCGCGCCAGCGGGCTCCACGGGATCACGCCGACGCCTTCCGCCTCGCACAAGGGCAGCATTTCGCGCTCCTCCTCGCGGTAGAGCAGGTTGAGGTAGTTCTGCATGGTGGAGAACCGCGTCCAGCCGTTCGCGTCGGCGACGTGGAGCATGGTCGCGAACTGCCACGCGTACATCGACGAGGCGCCGATATAGCGCGCCTTGCCCGCCTTCACGACGTCGTGCAGCGCTTCCAGCGTTTCCTCGATTCCCACGTCATGGTCGAAGCGGTGGATCTGGTAGAGGTCGACGTAATCGGTGCCGAGGCGGCGCAAGCTCGCGTCGATCTCGGTCATGATCGCCTTGCGGCTCAGCCCTGCGCCGTTCGGACCCGGCCGCATCCGGCCGTGGACCTTGGTCGCGATCACTACCTCCTCGCGCCGCGTGAACTCCTTCAACGCGCGGCCGACGATCTCTTCCGAAGTGCCGTCGGAATACACGTTGGCTGTGTCGAAGAAGTTGATCCCCGCCTCGACCGCGCGGCGCAGGATCGGGCGGCTCGCTTCCTCGTCCAGCGTCCAGGCGTGGTTGCCGCGATCGGGCACGCCGAAGGTCATGCACCCCAGGCACAATCGCGACACGTCGAGGCCGGTCTGGCCGAGCTTGGTGTAATCCATCGTCGTCCTCGCTTGATCGTGGGTGACCCACGCCGATCGCCCGCACCAACCGGTCGGGTTCACGCACTCAACGGTTGAACGGCCGAGTGGTTCGCCCGCACCGCGACAAGGTTAGTAACGGTAACGCAGCTCCGCGCGTCCGCCGGGCGGCAGCGTGACGGTCCAGGTCGCGACGCCGTCGACGCGGGTCAGCGCGGGGTCGTCGCTCTCGATCGCCTGCCCGGCGGTGCCGATCGGCACGTCGAGCACGGCAGGCGTGCGGCCGGCGTTGCTGGCGCGCAGCGTGGCGTCCTTCGACACGGTTGTTACCTGTTCCACCAGCACCTGCGCGCTGGTGCCCGCGGCGATGCGGAACGTCTCTCCCTCCGCACGGTCGTTCAGCGCGCCGAGCCCGAGCAGCAACCGCTCGCCGCCGGCTAGCGCGTAGGTCGCGGTGCTGCCCGACGGCAGCGCAATGCCGAGCCCATCGTCCTTGCTGTTGCGCACGCGCAGCACGATCGCGGTCGGCGACGGACCAAAGGTCTGCCACGGCGAGACGTTGCGGCGATACCGCCGCTCGAACGGCACCCCGGTGCGGGCGAGCAGCGCGACCTGCTTCTGCCCGTGCGGCGACACCGTCACGGCCTCTGGCACGCGGTACAGCTTCAGGTCGCCCAAGTCTTCGGGCGGCGGCGGGGGAGGGGGCGGCGCAGGCGGCGGAGGTGGCGGCGGCGGCGGCGGCGGGGGTGGCGCAGACGCGAACAGGCGCGACCCCGTCACCACGATCTCTTCGGCCGGCTCGAACTCTTCTTCGCGCAAGTCCGACGTGGTGGTGCCCAGCGGGTAACAGCGCAGCGACAATGCCCCTACCGCCTGCTGCAACGCCGGCGTGACGATCCGGTTGAGCCGCCCCGCCACCGCCGACACCTCGGCCAGCGCGAACGTTTCCGGGTTGGCGTTGGCGAGCGTCAGCCACGCGAACAGGTCCAGCGTGCGGCCACCCGCCGCCACGCTCGCGACGTAGCTCGCGCGCCAGTCGAAGCCCGAGGCGAGATAGCTCAGCCGCACCGTCACGGTGCGCGCACTCGCGCTGGTAGTGGCAACGCTCAGCACCGGCTTGCTCGACAGCCGCGCCGGCACCCCCGCGAACGTCACCCGCTCGGCCAGGCCCGAACAGCGCAACGTCTCGATCCCCGCCGGCGTGCGCAGCACCACGCCCGGCTCCGGTCCGGCGACGATCGTCGCCTGCTCGCTGGTGGTACGGCCAGTCGCGCGGTCGGTGCGGGTCAGCGTCACCTGCCGACCCAGCGTTCCGTCGACCAGCGCGGCGGGCGACAGCAGGCGCGCGTCGCGGTTCTTCTCCACCACGCCGCCGGGCAGTCCCTCCGCCACCGCGCTGACCGGCACGATCCCCTCGGCCACGCCCTCGAATCGCACCACCGCGCGCCCGCGCGGCAGCCGCACGCGCCGCGTCTCGGTCACCAATGCGAAGCCGCCGAGGTAGCGCAGGTCGATCGCGCCGCGCGCGTAGGGCGCGCGGTAGACCGTCAGCGCGACGCGATCGGGCGCGGGCGAGGTCACCACCACCGGGGCTGGTGTTACCGAGGCTGGTGCCGCTGGGGTCGGCGTTGCCTGCGCACCCGCGACGCCTGGCAGCAGCACGCCGATCAGCGTCGCTAGGCTGATTGCGCTCGCGAGCAGTGACGAGTGCACCGGCGGGTATCGCCGCTGCATCAGTAGCGCGTGTCGAACGTCGCGGTCACCACCGCCTCCCCGTTGGCGGGCACCGGCACCTGCCACATGGCGCTGTTGGCGTTCGGGCGCTCGCTCTTGCGGTTTTCCTCGATCACGCGCGTGTCGGACCATTCCAACCCGTTCTGCACCAGGTCGACCGTCACCGCCTTCGCCCGCGCGTTGGTCAGCCGGTAACGCACCTGCGTGCGCCAGCGCGAGCCGGAGATATGCGTGCGCGACAGCGTCGTCGGCTGCACCTTGACGTCGAACGCGTCGCCGGTCGGCAGCGCGATCGTCGAGCCCTGCGGCGTGTGGTCGATGCGGTTCTCGCCGATGAACTGCGGCTGGCCGCGGGCGTCGCGGACGTAGACGCGCACCACCCCGGCGGGCAGCGCGTCGCCCAGCCCCGCCGCGCCCGAATTGGCGAAGCGCAACACACTCTGCGCGCTGCGCGGCTCCTCGCTGCTGCCGAGCCACGCGTTCTCGAACCGGTAGCCCGAACTCGCGCTCGCGCCCTTCACGTCGAGGAAGCTGACCTGCTTGGTCTGCTTGTCGGCGATCGTGGTGCGTTCGGCGAGCGGGTAAAGGTAGAAGTCGCCGAGCTGCTCGCGCGTCGACGTCTCGGTGCCCGCCTGCATCCGGACCGCGCGGCGCGGGCGCGGCTGGTAAGTCTCGCCGTCGTCCGCCCCGCCGACCTCGCCCGCGACCAGCAAGGTGCGCGCGTTGTTGAACGTCGTGCCGCTGGTGTTGCGCAGCGTGACCCAGCCCTGCACGTCGATGCGGCCGCTCTTGTCGTCGAACAGCGCAACGTAATCGGCGCTCCACCCGAGCCCACGGCTGAGATACGACAGTCGCGCGGGCCGCGCACCGGCGCGCGTGCTCGCCAGCGTCACCGACAGGGTCGGGCGCGCGCGCAGACTGTCGGGCACGCGGTCGAACACCGCGCGCACGGGCAGACCGTCATCGCGCAGCACCTCAATCCGCCCCGCGATGTCGAGCACCACGCCGCCGTTGACCGCCAACACCCGCGCGCGCTCGCGCGTTTCCGCGCCGGTTGCGGGGTTGGTGCGCACCAGCGTGATCGTCTCGCCGACCGCTTTCTCCATCAAACTCGACGGGCTGAGCAGGTCGAAGTCGAAATTCTGCTCGACGATGGTGGCATCGGGCACGGTCAGCGACACCGTCTCCGCGCGGATCTGCGCCGACACGTCGGGGAAGTCCTGCCGCACGCGTCCGTTGGCGAGGGTGAGCGTCCGCACGTCCTGCACCAACGCGACATCATTGTTGTAGATCGCCACCGACACGTCACCTTGCGCACTGCCCGCGGTCGGTGCGGCGGCGGGGGGCGGAACGGTTGCGGGCGGCTGCTGCGCTTGGGCGATCAGCGGCCAGGCCAACACCACCGCACCCGCCCAGATCGCCCGCATGTCGTATACTCCCCCGTGTCGGTGGTATCATGCGAGGCTTTGCCGGGCGGCGCAATCGCGGGCGTGCCAGTGTTACGTTGGCGAAGCAGCGTGCCGCTACCCCACCGTCATGCCGGACCTGATCCGGAATCCCGCTCTCTTCAACCGCCCGGAGTAGAAGCGGGACCCCGGATCAAGTCCGGGGTGACGAGAAGGGGAAGGGAGCGCTGCCTTCGGAGGGCAGCGCTCCGACGTCACCTAGTGATTGTCGCGCGGCAGGCCCGCGGTCTGCGCGATGCGCTGAAACTGTTCCGCGCCTTCGAGGATCGCGCCGGTGTTGAGCTGGCCCACCACCGCGCGCTGCATCGCCTGCCACGGCGTCTGCGAGGCGGGATAGGCGAAGCCGCCGGCTTCCTCCAGCGCGCGCCGCCGCTCGGCCAGTTCCTCGTCGCTGACGAGCACGTTCACCGTGCCGGCGTTCAGGTCCATCCGCACGCGGTCGCCGCTGCGGATCAGCGCCAGCGCGCCGCCCGCCGCCGCCTCGGGGCTGGCGTTCAGAATCGAAGGCGAGGCCGAGGTGCCCGACTGCCGCCCGTCGCCGATGCACGGCAGCGCGTGAACGCCCTCGCGGATCAGATAGGCGGGCGGGCGCATATTGACGACCTCTGCCGCGCCCGGATAGCCGATCGGCCCCGCGCCGCGCATGAACATCAGCGTGTCGGCGGTGATGCCGGTTGCCGGATCGTCGATGCGGTGGTGATAATCCTCCGGTCCGTCGAACACCACCGCCGGCCCCTCGAACGCATTCGGATCGTCGGGGTTGGACAGGTAACGTTCGCGGAACTCAGGCCCGATCACGCTGGTCTTCATCACCGCGGCATCGAACAGATTGCCGCGCAGCACGATGAAGCCGGCTTCCTCGACCAACGGCTGCTCGAACGGCCGGATCACGCGCTCGTCCTCGATCGGCACGTCGCGGCAATTTTCGCCCATGGTACGGCCGTTGACGGTCATCACGCCTTCGTAGATCAGCCCGTGGCGCATCAGCTGCGCGACCACCGCGGGCACGCCGCCGGCGCGGTAGTAATCCTCGCCCAGATACTCGCCCGCGGGTTGCAGATTGACCAGCAGCGGCACCTTGTGGCCGTGCGTCTGCCAGTCGTCGAGTGCCAGCTCCGCGCCGACGTGACGCGCGATGGCGGCGAGGTGGATCGGTGCATTGGTCGACCCGCCGATCGCCGAATTGACAACGATCGCGTTCAGGAACGCCTCGCGCGTCAGGATGTCGGAGGGCTTCAGATCCTCATGCACCATGTCGACGATGCGCTTGCCGGTGCGCCACGCCACCTCCTGCCGATCGCGGTAGGGCGCGGGGATGGCGGCCGAGCCGGGCAGCATCATGCCCAGCGCCTCGGCGAGGCTGTTCATCGTCGTCGCGGTGCCCATCGTGTTGCAGTAACCGGTAGACGGCGCGGACGACGCGACCAGCTTGATGAAGCCCTGGTCGTCGATCTCGCCCGCCGCCAGCATCTGCCGCGCCTGCCACACGATCGTGCCCGAACCCGTGCGCTCGCCCTTGTGCCAGCCGTTGAGCATCGGCCCGACCGACAGCGCGATCGCGGGCAGGTTGACGGTGGCGGCCGCCATCAGCAGCGCCGGGGTCGTCTTGTCGCAGCCGGTGGTCAGCACCACGCCGTCGAGCGGGTAACCGTAGATCGCCTCGACCAGCCCCAGATACGCCAGATTGCGGTCGAGCCCGGCGGTCGGACGCTTGCCCGTTTCCTGGATCGGGTGAACCGGGAATTCGAGCGCGATGCCGCCCGCCTCGCGGATGCCCTCGCGCACGCGCTCGGCCAGCACCAGGTGATGCCGGTTGCATGGGGACAGGTCGCTGCCGGTCTGCGCGATGCCGATGATCGGCTTGCCCGAGCGCAGTTCCTCCAGGCTCAACCCGAAGTTCAGGTAGCGTTCGAGGTACAGTGCCGTCATGTCGATGTTATCGGGATTGTCGAACCACGCTCTTGAGCGCAGCGTGCGGGCAGGCTTGTCGGTCATCGGAATACTTTCGCGGAAAACGGTTCGGATCAGCGCGCGACGGAGACGCGGTAGATCATGCGGTGATGGTACGGTTTGCCGGGCGCGACGCGCGCCGACCCGAAGGCGGGCTGGTTGGGCGTGTCGGGGAACAGCTGCGGCTCCAGCGCGACGCCGTCGCCCATGCGGTACAAGTGCCCGCTCTTGCCCACCAGCGCGCCGTTCAGGAAGTTGCCGGTATAGACCTGCACGCCCGGCTGGTCGGTCAACACCTCCAGCACGCGGCCCGAGCCCGAGTCCTCCAGCCGCACCGCCAGCTTGGGCTCCGCGGTGCGTCCGGCGTCGAGTACGAAATTATGGTCGATCCCGCGCCCGGCGACGATCTGCGGATCGCGTCCGTCGCGCACCACCTCGTCGATCGCGCGGGCCGTGCGGAAGTCGAACGGCGTGCCCGCCACGGGCGCCAGCGCGCCAGTCGGGATCAGCGCGGCGTTGACGGGCGTGTAGCGGCTCGCCGCGATCGTCATCCGCTGCGCCAGCGCGCCGGGCTGACCCTCGCCGGCCATGTTGAACAAGGCGTGATTGGTCATGTTGACGATCGTCGGTGCATCGGTCGTAGCATCAAAGTCGATGGTCAGCGCACCGCGGTCGTCCAGCGAGTAGGTGACGGTGACGTTGAGCGTGCCGGGATACCCCTGGTCACCCGCCGGGCTGGTCAGCGTCATCGCGACGCGCGCGATGCCGTTCTTCTGCGACACGTCGCTGATCCGCCACACGCGCTTGTCGAACCCGGTGGTGCCGCCGTGAAGCGAGTTGGTCTTGTCGTTGAGCGGAAGCTGAACCTGCTTGCCGTCGAGCATGAAGCGCCCGCCCGCGATGCGATTGGCGTAACGCCCGACCGTCTGGCCCCAGAAGTTCGGCCGATCGATGTAGCTCTTGGCATCGTCGTAGCCGAGTGTGACGTCCGCGATTCTTCCCGCGCGGTCGGGCGCGTTCAGCGCCTGCAAGGTCGCGCCCAACGTGATGACGCGCGCGCTGACGCCGTTCTTGCCGGTCAGCACCACCGCCTCGATCCGCGTGCCGTCCGACAGCGCACCGAACGCTTCGCGCTTCGCGGTCGCGGCCTGCGCGGCAGTGACCGAGCGACTTGCGAGTAGGGGAAGCGCGCACGCGGCGGCCACAAAACGGATGAACAGGCGTGCGTTCCGGCGCATAGGATATCCCCTCCAACGACGTTGACGCGCCGCTTCGGCTTTATATAGTCGGACAAACACAGCCGGAGCAACCGCCACTTCGCCCCGGTCAAGAGATGTTCACAGGAGAGGTTCATGGCAGTTACGCCGACCGCGGTGTCGAGCGCAGGGGGTGCGGCGATGCACGGCACCGCAGGTTCGACGAGCTACCGTCCCGCGCTGACCCTGCTCGCCAGCCTGTTCTTCATGTGGGGCTTCATCACCGTCATCAACGGCACGCTGCTGCCGCACCTGCGCAGCGTGTTCGAGCTCAGCTATTTCCAGGCCGCGCTGATCGAGAGCGTGTGGTTCATCGCTTACTTCGTCGCGTCTATCCCCTCGGCCAAGCTGATCGAGCGGATCGGCTATCAGAGATCGCTCGTCACCGGGTTGCTGGTCATGGCGGCGGGTGCGCTCGGCATGATCCTGGCCGCCAGCCTGCCGTCCTACGGCATCACGCTGCTGATGCTGTTCGTGATCGCCAGCGGCATCACCTTGTTGCAGGTCGCGGCCAACCCGTATGTCGCGGTGATCGGGCCGAGCGAAACCGCCTCGTCGCGGTTGAACTTGGTGCAGGCGATGAACTCTGCCGGCACGATGCTCGCACCATTGTTCGGTGCCTATCTGATCCTCGGCCGCTCCAAGGGCGGCACCGCGAGTGCCGGCACCGTGCTGACCCCGGCGGAGCGGCTGGCCGACGCGCAATCGGTGATGCTGCCTTATGCATTGGTCGCGGGCGTGCTGATCGTGCTCGCGATCGTGATCGCGCGTTTCCCGCTGCCCGCGATGGGCGCGGCGACCAGCCGGTTGGCAAAGGAGGAGCGGCGCGGCCACTCGCTGTGGCGGCACCGCAATCTGGTGTGGGGCATCCCCGCGATCTTCATCTACCTGATCGCGGAAATCGGCGTCGGCAATCTGTTCGTCAA
This sequence comes from Sphingomonas hominis, assembly GCF_013328205.1. GTDB lineage: Bacteria > Pseudomonadota > Alphaproteobacteria > Sphingomonadales > Sphingomonadaceae > Sphingomonas > Sphingomonas hominis. The sequence goes on from NZ_JABULH010000003.1 coordinate 244,565, forward strand.
TTTCGTCAGCCGCCCCGACATCGGCAACATGACCAACGAGCAGGCTGGGCGCTACCTGACCCTGTTATGGGGCGGGATGATGGTCGGGCGCTTCGTCGGCTCCGCGATCATGCAGAAGGTCGACGCCGGGCTGGTGCTGGCGGTGTTCTCGGTCGGCGCGTTCGTGACGATGGCGGTGACGGTGGTGGCGAGCGGACCGGTGGCGATGTGGGCGTTGATCGCGGTCGGGCTGTTCCACTCGATCATGTTCCCGACGATCTTCACGCTCGGCATCAAGGGGTTGGGTCCGTTGACCGAGGAAGGCTCGGGCCTGCTGATCATGGCGATCGCGGGCGGCGCGTTGGTTGCTGTGCAGGGCTGGCTCGCCGACGCTTATGGGTTGCAGGAATCGTTCATCCTGACCGCGATCTGCGAACTCTACATCCTGTTCTACGCGTTGTGGGGATCGAAGCCGGTGGTGTCGGGCGCACCCGCCGCGCGTTGAACCGGTGTCGCGCGGCCGGCCAGCGCGACTTCCTTGACGCGCCGGGTGCCACGTGCGACCCGGCGCATATATCTTGTCTGACTTAATAGGTGAGCGATGCAGATCACGGGCGCAATTCTGGTCGGCGCGAACGACCGCACCGGCGGTTCCACCTTCCAGGCGGTCGACCCTGCCAGCGGTGAAACGCTGTCCCCTGCCTTCCACGAGGCGTCACCCACCGATGTCGACGCCGCCTGCGCGCTCGCCGCAGAAGCATTCCCGACCTTTCGCGATCTCGCCCTCGACGTGCGCGCCGCGTTTCTGGAAAGCATCGCCGAAGAGATCGCCGCACTAGGCGATGATTTGATCGTCCGCGCGATGGCCGAGAGCGGCCTGCCGCGTGCGCGGTTGGAGGGCGAGCGCGGGCGCACGATGGGGCAGTTGAAGCTGTTCGCGTCGGTGCTGCGCGAGGGCAGCTGGATGGACGTGACGATCGATCCCGCCATGCCCGACCGCGCGCCGCTGCCGCGCCCCGATCTGCGCCGCCTGAACGTCGCGCTCGGCCCCGTCGCGGTGTTCGGCGCGTCGAACTTCCCGCTCGCCTTCTCGGTCGCGGGCGGCGACACCGCCTCCGCGCTCGCCGCCGGTTGCCCGGTCGTCGTCAAGGGGCACCCCGCGCATCCCGGCACCGGCGAGCTGGTCGCGCGCGCGGTCCGCGCCGCGGTGGCCAAGGCGGGGCTGCCCGCGGGCGTGTTCTCCTACCTGCCGGGTACCACCAACGAACTGGGCGGTGCGTTGGTCGCCGATGCGCGGATCAAGGCGGTCGGCTTCACCGGCTCGCGCGGCGGCGGCTTGGCGCTCGTGAAGATCGCGAGCGAGCGGCCTGAGCCGATCCCGGTCTATGCCGAGATGTCGAGCGTCAATCCCGTCGTCCTGTTCCCCGCCGCCGCGCGCAATCGCGGTGCGGCGCTGGGCGAGGCGTATGTCGCGTCGCTGACGCAAGGAGCCGGGCAGTTCTGTACCAACCCCGGTCTCGTCATCGCATTGGAGGGCAGCGATCTCGCCGCGTTCGAGGCATCGGCCGCCGCCGCGATGGGCAAGACGCCCGCCGGGCAGATGCTGACCCCTGCGATCCACGGCCTTTACAGCAAGGGCGTCGACGCGCTCGCCGCGCACGCTGCCGTCGAGACGGTCGCGCGCGGCCCGGTGGGGGAGGGCGTCAACCAGGCGCAGGGCGCGATCTTCGCCGCCAGCGCCGACGCCTTCGCGAGCGATCCCGTGCTCGGCCACGAGGTGTTCGGCTCGTCCTCGATCGTGGTGCGCGCGCGCGACATGGACGAGGTCAAGCGCATCATCCGCGGGCTGGAGGGGCAGTTGACCGCAACCGTGCTGTTCGACGAAGAGGACGAGGAGCTCGTCGCCGAGATCGTGCCGCTGCTCGCCGAGCGGTCTGGGCGCGTGCTCGGCAACGGCTGGCCGACCGGCGTCGAGGTTAGCCACGCAATGGTCCACGGCGGGCCGTTCCCCGCGACCAGCGACGGGCGCACCACCTCGGTCGGCACGCTGGCGATCGCGCGCTTCCTGCGCCCGGTCTGCTATCAGAATTTGCCCGACCGCGTGCTGCCGCCCGCGCTGCGCAGCGACAACCCATACGGCGTCGCGCGGCGCGTCGATGGAACAATGACGCAGGCCTGACACGGCCTGCGAACGCGCCGGCTGATACGTGAATGGAGAGGATGGCATGACGCTTTCGCTGGTTCAGTTCCGCGCGTCCGGCGCCGTACGCGGCGTCGCGTTGCTGCACGACGGCGCGGCGCGCGTGGCTGAGGGGGCGGAAACCGTGCTCGAACTGGCCGAGCGCGCGCTCGCCGCCGGGCAGACGCTGGCGGCGACGGCGCAGGCCGCGGCGGGCGCGGCGATCGACCTTTCCACCGTTACCTTGCTCGCGCCGATCGACCATCCCGACAGCGCGCACCTGCTGCTGACCGGCACCGGCCTCACCCACCTCGGCTCGGCCGAGGGGCGCGACAAGATGCACCGCGCGATCAACGACGCCGCGCAGCAGACCGATTCGATGAAGATGTTCCTGATGGGCGTCGAAGGCGGCAAGCCCGACGGCGAGGCCGTCGGCGCGCAGCCCGAATGGTTCTACAAGGGGGACGGAACGTCGCTGGTCGCACCCGGCGACGCGCTGCCGTCGCCCGACTTCGCGCTCGACGCGGGCGAGGAGCCGGAGATCGCAGGCGTGTACCTGATCGACGCCGACGGTACGCCGGTGCGGCTCGGCTATGCGCTCGCCAACGAATTCTCCGACCACGTGACCGAGCGCGGCAATTACCTGTGGCTCGCGCATTCCAAGCTGCGCCCGGCGGCACTCGGCCCCGAACTGCTGCTGGGTGATCTGCCGCACCACGTCGAAGGCACCAGCCGCATCGTCCGCGATGGCGAGACGATCTGGGAGAAGCCGTTCGTGTCCGGCGAGGCGAACATGTCGCACGCCATCGCCAACCTGGAACACCATCACTTCAAATACGCGCTGTTCCGGCGTCCCGGCGACCTGCATGTCCACTTCTTCGGCACGGCGACGCTGTCGTTCAGCGACGAGGTGCGCACGCGCGACGGAGACGTGTTCGAGATCGAGGCCGCGCCGTTCACGCTGCCGGTGCGTAACCCAATCGGCCGCGCGCGCGACGTCGCCGCCAGCGCCAACGTCCGCGTCAGGGCGCTATAGGCCAATGACGATCCGCATCGCCATTGTCGGCCTGGGCAAGATCGCGAACGACCAGCACATTCCCGCGATCCTCGCTTCCGACGCGTTCGAGTTCGTTGCGGGTGCCAGCCACGAGGGCAGCTATCCCGGCATAGCGATGTTCCGCGACGTGGACGAGCTGCTCGCTGCCGACGTGCGCGTCGACGCGGTCGCGATGTGCCAGCCGCCGCAGGTGCGTGTCGACGCCGCCGCCAAGGCGATCCGCGCCGGCAAGCACGTGCTGCTCGAAAAACCGCCTGGTGCGACGCTGGCCGAGGTCGAGGCGCTGGTGCAACTGGCGAAGGGCGCGGGCACCACGCTGTTCGCCGCCTGGCACTCGCGCTTCGCGCCCGGCGTCCACGACGCGCGCGCCTGGCTGGCCGAGCGACGCATCGATTCCGCCCGGATCGTGTGGAAGGAGGATGTCCGCCGCTGGCATCCCGGACAGCAGTGGATCTGGGAGCCGGGTGGGCTGGGCGTGTTCGACCCCGGCATCAACGCGCTGTCGATCGCGACCGCGATCCTGCCGAACCACTTCTACCTCGCCAGCGGCACGCTGGAGGTGCCCGCCAACCGCGCCGCGCCGATCGCGGCCGAGCTCAACATGGTCGGCATGAACGGCGAGCCGGTTCACGCGGTGTTCGACTGGCGACAGCAAGGGCCGCAGACGTGGGACATTGTGGTCGAGACCGACGACGGGACGCTTTCGCTGACGCACGGCGGCGCGCAACTGGTGATCGACGGCACCGCGCGCGAGGTCGGACCCGAGCGCGAATATTCCGACCTCTACGCGCATTTCGCGCACCTGATCGCGCAGGGGCTAAGCGACGTCGACCGCACCCCGCTGCGCCTCGTCGCCGACGCCTTCATGCGCTGCCGCCAAGTTCAGGTCGACGCGTTCGAGGATTGAGTATCGCTTGCCGCACCCATGCGGCATAGCCGGGAGCATGGCAGGACGTTCGGTCGTCCCCAATCCGTCATCCCGGACTTGATCCGGGGTCCCGCTTCTTGGTGGTGCAGCACCTGATCGTGGATCAAGTGAAAGGATCGAGCATCGCATTGGGTACGGTGCAAAGTGCGACATCTCCGGCCATGCCTTCAGATCCAGACCCATACCCAGACCTCGCTTCTTGCGTCATCCGGAACTCGATCTGTAAATCCTACTCGATCGTACCGTCGCAGCGATCGTGTCCACGGGTGACGGGAGCGTGCGTCGCGCCGGCCGAACAGCCTCCCCAACCAAGCCGCCTCAGCGCGCCATGGCGGTGCGCGTGTCGGCGAGCGCCAGGTCGACCAGCACGCGCATCGCTTCGCTCGCGGCGGCCGCGTCCTGCGCGGCGATCGCGTCGAACACCTTGACGTGGTCGGGAATGGGGTTGCGCGGTAGCGCGCGTTGCCGATGCTTGAACTGCGTGGTCCAGTTCACCGCCGCACCGATGCTGGCGCTGAGCACGATCAGCGCGTCGTTGCCGGTGGCGCGCAGCACCGCGCGGTGGAAGTCGCGGTCGCCCGCGCGCCCCGCGTCGGTGGCGAGCGTGTGGCGGCGCATCGCCGACAGCGCGTCCTTCATCAGTTTCAGGTCCTGGCGGCTGCGGCGTTCCGCGGCGAAGCCGGCCGCCGCCGGCTCCACCACCGCGCGCAATTCAAACAACGACCGCACGAACTGCACGTCGGGCTCGCCGGTGAACACCCAGGCGAGCACGTCGGGGTCGAGCAAATTCCAGCGTTCGCGCGGCAGCACGCGCGTGCCCGCCTTGGGCCGGCTCTCCACCATGCCCTTGGCGGCGAGCACCTGCATTGCCTCGCGGTACGCGCTGCGCGACACGTTGAGCGCTTCCGAAAAGGCGACCTCGCCGGTCAAGATGTCGCCCGGCGCATATTCGCCCGAGACGATCGCGGTGCCCAACTTGTGTGCGATCGCGCCGTGCAGGCGGCGGCCGGTGCCGCGCGGCGTGCGCGCGCCGGCGGCGGCGACCGCCGTCATCCCGGTGTCGTCACCCGTCACGCCATCTCCCCCGTCTTCGCTCGCCATGCACGCTCCCGGCTCTTGTTGGCCGAACTGTAGCAAGCCCGGTCGGCGGGGGTAACAGCAATCGTTGAGCGAGGCGGAGGCTCGTTCGCGCTTGCCATCGCCGTGCTGCTCGTCCTGAATGCCGCGTCGCGGAGCGGATGGGGCACCGGCGCGTTTCGTGAACGCCAAAAAGGGAGTGAAGTGTGCGTATCACCTGGGGAAAAGCACCGGCGATGGTGTTGCTGCTGGCCGGTTGCAGCGTCGAGGTCGCGCCCGACAATCAAACGTCCGCCAACACTAGCGAGCCGGCCGGTCCTGCGCGCTGGAGCGACGCGACCACCGAGCAATTGCGCGACGCGATCAACGCGCGCGGCGCACACGGGCTCGACCAGATGGCGTTCGACGCCTCGGCGAGCGACGAGGCGGGGCTGACCAAGCAGGCCCTGACCTATGCCGCCGCACTGGCACGCGGTGCGACCGACCCGACCAAGCTGTACGAGGTGTACACCGTGCCGCGGCCTGACCCCGACCTGCGCGCCGGGTTGGCAGGGGCGCTGCGGTCGGGCGACGTGCGCGGCTGGTTGAACAGCCTCGCCCCCGCCGACGACAATTACCAGCGCTTGTCCAAAGCCTATGTCGCGCTCCGCACCGATCCGGCCACGCGGCACGCGAACATTCCGGTGACCGGCGACGCGATCAAGCCCGGCGCGACCGATCCGCGCATCCCGACGATCGCGCGCGAACTGGTGATCCTCGACTATCTCGACGAGGCAGCGGCACAGGGGCAGCAATATACGCCCGCGATGGTGAAGGCGGTTCAGGGCATCCAGGCCGATTACGGCATGAAGCCCGATGGCGTGATCGGCGAGGAAGCGCTGGCGATCCTCAACATGTCCGACGTCGACCGCGCGCGCGCAGTGGCGGTCGCGATGGAGCGGCTGCGTTGGCTCGAACGCACCCCGCCCGCGACCCGGATCGACGTCAATCTGGCCGCAGCCCGACTGACCTATTGGCGCGACGGCAAGATCGCCGACAGCCGCAAGGTGGTGGTCGGCGAGCCCGACACCGAGACGCCGCAGCTCGGATCGCCGATCTTCCGCCTGGTCGCCAACCCGACCTGGACCGTGCCGCGCTCGATCCAGGAAAAGGATCTCGCCAGCAAGGGCGCCGGCTATCTGAAGGCCAACAACATGAAGTGGGAGAACGGCTGGATCGTCCAGCAGCCGGGACCCAAGAACTCGCTCGGCCTGGTCAAGTTCGACATGCAGAACGACCATGCGATCTACCTGCACGACACGCCGGCCAAGGCGCTGTTCGCGATGATCCAGCGTCAGCGCAGCCACGGCTGCGTCCGCGTCGAGGATGCGCTCGGTTTCGCCGAGATGCTGGCGCGCGACGGCGGCGTGGTCGACGAATGGCACCAGGCGCGCGGCACCGGCAAAGAAACGTTCGTCAAGCTGCCCAAGCAGATCCCGGTGCGGATGCTCTACCAGACGGTGTTGTTCGACGACGCGGGCGGGCCGATCGTGCGCAACGATCCTTACGGCTGGGACGACCGCGTCGGCGCGGCGCTCGGCTTCAAGGCCGGCCGCGCGCTGCGCGTCGAGAGCGGCGCCACCGACGTCGGTCCGTGATCGCGGCGAGCCGCGCCGTTCACCGCGGCGCGGTTCGCAGCGTCGCCGATCTGGCCTGATCGCGGTCGAGGACGTTGGGGGCAGGGCGTCCGATCAGATAGCCCTGCACCTGGTCGCACCCCCAGCGGCGTAGGTCGGCGAGCTGCGCTTCGGTTTCCACGCCCTCGGCGACGATGCTCGAGCGCATGCTGCGCCCCAGCCCGATGATCGCGCGCACGATCGAGGCGGATGGCGGATGATCGCGCATCGCGGCGACGAAGCTGCGATCGATCTTGATCGCGTCGAACGTGAAATCCTGCAGGTTGCTGAGCGACGAATGGCCGGTGCCGAAATCGTCCATCACCACGCGCGCGCCCTGTGCCTGCAACGCCTGCAACGTCGCGAGCACCGCGTCGCGTTGATAGCCGAGCAGCGTCGTGCTCTCGCTCACCTCCAGCTCGATGCGGGACAAGGCGATGCCGTGCGCGGCCGCCGCACGCTCGATCTGCGCCGCCAAATTGGTGTCGCGGAACTGCAACGGCGACAGGTTGATCGCCAATGACAACGACCGATCCCAATCGGCCGCGGTGGCAAGCGCGCGCCCGATCACCCAGCCGCCGATCGGCGTGATCAACCCCGTCGACTCGGCGATAGGGATGAAGGTGGCGGGAGCGATCTCGCCCATATCGGGGTGACGCCAGCGCAGCAGCGCTTCGTAGCCGGTTATCCGCAAACTCGCCGCATCGGCGATCGGTTGAAAGACGAGGTGGAGCTGGTCGCGCGCGAGCGCTTGTTCCAAATCGCGCGACAGCCGCAGCCGCAGGCTCTCCTCCTCCTGCAACCGCGCGTTGAAGAAGCGCGCGGTGTGCCGCCCGTCGTTCTTGGCGCGGTACAAGGCGATATCGGCGCGCTCGTAGAGATCGTTGCCACGCTCCCCCGCGTTTGACAGTGCGACGCCAACGCTCATGCGCAGCGCGGGCTCGTCACCGATCGCGCTCGCCTCGGCTTCCTTGAAGATGCGCGCGAGCAACGCTTCGGCGGCGGCGGGCTGCGCGGCGGCGACCTGGATGATGGTGAATTCGTCGCCGCCCATGCGCGCGACCAGATCGTCGCCGCGCACGCTGCTCGACAACAATCGCGCCGTGCGTTTCAGCGCCCGGTCGCCACCGGCGTGGCCCAGACGATCGTTGATCGCCTTGAACCCGTCCAAGTCGATCGCGAACACCGCCACCACGTCGCCGGTGCGCGCGCTGCGCGCCAGTTCGTGCGCCAGCCGGTTCTCGAACAACAATCGATTGGCGAGGCCGGTCAGCATGTCGTGGTGCGCCAGGAAGTCGGCGCGCCGTTCGGCGGCGCGGCGGCTTTCCACCGCGTCGCGATATTCGGACAATCCGCGCGCCAGATCGCCCAGTTCATCTCCGCGGGTCAGTCCCGGCACGTCGGCCTCGCTGCTGCCGGCGCGGAAATCGCGCAGTCGCGCAGCGATCAGGACGATCGGCCGGAGCAGGTGGCGCCGCAACCATGCGCTCAGCGCAGCAATAATGGCGACGATCAACAACCCGCCCAGCAGCACCGCGACGATGTTGCGCCAGCTCTCGCGCCCGTTGCGTTCCGCCGCCTGCCGGATCGCGCGGGTCAGCGCCTCGCGCGTCAGGCTGCGGCGTGCTTCCAACGTCTTCAGCGCCGCCACGAAGTGCGGCATCGTCTCGGCGATCATGGTCGGGCGATCGCGCGCCACGGCGATCAGCGTGTTCGACACCGCGGCAAAGGCATGGGCCGCATCCTGCGTTTGCGCGATCAGCGCCGCCTCGGCCGCATTACCCGCGAACGGCACCGGCAGCGCGGACAGTTCGGCGAAAGCGGCGGTCTGCCGCGTCAGCGCCCGCCACCGCAACGGTGGCAGCACGACGCCGTGCTCGGCCGCGCGCGTCGCGTCACCGATGACCAGGCGCAGACGCTGCTGCGCCTGGTCGTGCCGGCCCTGGGTGTGCAATGCCTGGCTCAGGCGTGCGATCTGCATGTCGGCGCTGTGCACCGCCCGGCCAACCGTGAAGCCGGTCGCGAGCACCAGCAATGCGAGCACGATAACGGTCGCGCAGGCGATCGAAACTCGTGCCGCAATCGATAATCGCACAGGCTGCTCCTCAAGCAGCCCTTTGCCGATGAACCCTTACTTTTCGGTTAGAAGCACGGCTGGAGCGGTGCGACCGACCCCAGCCGGCGCTTCATTGTACGGAAAGAAACGCGCCGATCGGGCGCGCGACCTTTGCCGTCAATCGTCACCGAGCAGCGAGGATTTGCGCGGGATCGTTTCATCGCTCGGTTGTCCCTTGTCGAGCGTGTCGCTGGGGCGGCGCGCGTCGCCGTCGCGCTGATGCTCGGTCGAGATGTTGGGGCGGTCGGTCTCGGTGGTCGGCTTGATCGCGTCGTCGTCCATGATCGATGATCCTTTAAGCGTCTGCGCCATCAACGACGTCGCCGGCCGCCACGTTCCGCACAGGGGATTGCGAAGCCGCCCGCACCGCCGTACACGCCGTCCAACGCGTCGCGCAGGCGACGGGCGCTTAGCTCAGCTGGTAGAGCGGCTCGTTTACACCGAGTAGGTCGGCGGTTCGAACCCGTCAGCGCCCACCACCATCGCTTCCATACAAGCGCCGCCGACCCGATCGCGGGGCGCAGGACTTCGCAGCGGTGTTCAGAATAGCCGTTCGTTGGTGTTGCGTTCTCGACAATGGGGTCACGTGGTCGGCTACGGTCCGGCAAGCGCACCCAACTTAAAAACGTCCGAAGTGACTCGCAGGTGGCCAACCGTGCAACCGTCGCCCGCGGCGCCGTGACATTCGGCAGGCGCGCGCGGCAGGTTCGATCCGAATGCCGCGCCGCTCGTGTTCGCGTCGGCAATCTTCCTGGCGCTGGTACTCGGGCGCTCCTTGATGGGGTGCGCCATAACCACCTTGGTGCGCTTGTCGTGGAGGACCGATATTCCGTCACCGCGATCAATCTGGCTTGCTGATGCTTGGCAACAAGGTGCCGAACGGGGGATTGGCCTCCGCGCCTTCCCCTTGAGCGAGAAACGTTTCCGGGTGGAACTGCTCGTCGCAACCTGCACGCTCGACGGTACGCACGAGTTGCACCATCCCGCGTCATTGCGAAGATGATGGCCGGCACGATGATATTGCGCGGACCCATCGCGCCGACGTTCACGCCCGGTACGCTTTATCGACCAGTACCGCGAGGCTGATCCTGGGCGGGATGACCTGACCGAGCTTGTCCTCGGTCGCGACGCTGATCTCGTCCTGAGCGGCGCAACACCCCCCGGCCAACGCTCGCGATGCGGGTGTGCGAGGCTGTCCTACACGCCACCACCCATGCCAGCCGCGCCGCACGAACAGGCACGGGGAAGCGACATGCGCGAGTTGGTGGAACAGGTGATAGACGCGAGCGGCCGCCGCAGCGCGCTCCCGCCGGGCACGCGCCTGCGCGGGCGCAGCGTGACGGTCAACGTGGCGGAATCGCCGCTGGCGTGGCTCGCCGCACGCGGGCTGGTGTCGCCGCGCCAGAGCGAGGCGGGGGAGCGATTGCGGGTGGACTATGAGATGGCGGCGATCGCGCCCGCCATCACGATGCGCTGGGAAGCGCGCGTCGACGGCGGCGGCGCGGGCAGCGGCCTCTCGCCGGCCGAGCGGAAGGTCGCGGCCAAGCGCCGCTTCGACGCGGGCGTGGCAGCGGTGGGGCGTGGTTTGTCCGACATCCTGTGGCGCGTGATCTGCGCGGGCGAGGGCCTGCCCGCCGCTGAGCGCGCGCTCGGCTGGCCAGCGCGCAGCGGCCGACTGGTGCTCGGGCTGGCGCTAGACCGGCTCGACGACCACTATGGGCTGCATTGAGGGGCTGCACCAGGCGGCGTAAAGACGACCGCGTGAGAGCGGTGTAGGGCCGGGCGTGGGGCAGGGCGCAACCAATAATGCGCGAGCCGGTTGTCCGTTCACGCCGGCAGGAGCCGCCATGCCCGCCGGCACGATCGACCGCGCTCCCGTCACCACTTGCGCGACGGTCGCCGTCACGTTGGACATACCCGCTGATGCTGCGCTGAAGCGGTGTGAGAGCAAAGCTGGAGAGCGCGGCTCCGAGCGTAGGGCGCGACCAACCCGGTTCGAACCGGTTGGCCGTGGACGCCGATAGGCGCGCCAGCCCCACCGCCGCCGCAATGATCGCTCGCGCCTCGGTCGCCGCTTCCGCCACTGCCGCCATCGCCACAGGCATACCCGCTGACGCCGGTGCATTGAGGCGGCGTGACGGCGATGGCGCAGGACGCGCGGCGTACAGCGCGGCTTCGGGCGCAAGGCGCAACCAACCCGGCTTGAACCGGTTGCCCGTTCACGCCGATAGGAGCCGCCATGACGCCTGCACCCACCACCGCCGCCACGACTAGCGTGGCCGTCGTCATTGTTGCCGGGCGCCCCCGCTGATGCTGGTGCGCTTCACCAAATGCCACGGGTCGGGCAACGACTTCCCGCTGGTCGATGCGCGCGACTGGCACCTCTCGGACGACGATTGGGCGCGGCTCGCGCGGGTGCTCGCGGCGCGCGATGGGCCGGTCGGCGGCGACGGCATCCTGGCGCTGGTTGCGGGCGACGGCAGCGCCGCGTTCGGGATGCGGATGTTCAACACCGATGGCTCGGAAGCGGAGACGTGCCTGAACGGCCTGCGCTGCGCCGCGCGCGCGGGCTTCGCCGCTGCCGAGGTCGAGACTGCCACCGTCCGCCTCAAGACCTCGCACGCGCAGGTCGAGCACGTGGGCGATCTCGCACCCGGCGTCTACACGGTGGCGGAAACCGCCAGCCCGGCGTCGCTCGTGACCGCCGACTGGCCGATCGCGGGCGTGCCCGAACGGTTGATCGACGCACCCATCGCCGCGCTGCCGACCACGCGCTCCTTCACCGCCGTATCGATACCTAACCCGCACCTCGTCGCGTTCGTGGACACGATCGACGAGGCCGAACTCGTCGCGATCGGTGAGCGGTGCGAGGCAGCGCCCGACTGGCTGCCCAACCGCGCCAACGTGTCGTTCGTCGAGCACCGCGACGCCGACACCTTGTTCGTGCGCACCTTCGAGCGCGGCGTCGGACTCACCAACAGTTGCGGCAGCGCGATGGCGGCATCGACCTACGCCGCCTGCCTGACGGGGCGGATCGAGTTCGGCCGGACGATCACCGTGCTCAACCGCGGCGGGCTGGTGCGCGCGCGTGCCGAACTCGACGCAACCGTGACGCTGCACGGCAACGCCACCTGGGAATGGGACGGCGAGGTCGAGGTCGATCTTTCCGCCGAACGCGCGGGCGCGGTGACGGTGATCCGCCGCTACGACAATGAGATCGCGGCATGGCGCGCGGTCGCCGACCAGGCGCGCGGGGGAGGCTGACGCAGCGGCGGCTGCGGCGTGGGCTGGTCCAGCTAGTGCGGTTTGGGCTGAGCCCGCCGCGAGTGCAGTTTGAACAAACCCCCCGCGATAACGGTCTACGCTGACCCAGGTGCGAGCGCGGCGTGGGTCGTTCGAGAGGCGAGCGCACTCTAGGCGAACCCAGTCGCTATTGTAGTCCGCGCCTAGCGAGCGGCGCCATTGCCCCCATCTCGTCATCCCGGGCTGAGCCCGGGATATTGCTGCCTTCCCGCTCGACGACGGCGCGAGCAACCAAGCAATCGTTCGCCCAGCCCGCACGACGCTCGCTGTCCTACAGCGTCACTGAAGGGTACGGTATCGAAGCTCTTTCTCATCGCTAAGCCACCCGACGGCAGAGCCCCACCCGCGACGCGCACGGGCCTAACCTTAGTCTGACCTTCCGCGCCAACTATTGCGAACAAAGACGTTCCCGCCCGTCATCCTGGACTTGATCCGGGATCCCGCTTGCACACCCGCCGAACGGCCAGGCAGAACTCTGAGACAAGACGCGGGTGCCACGACCTACCCGACCGCAAACGGTCGAAAACAGCGGCAGCCAACTAGCCCGACACGATCCGCACGCTCCTGCGCGCGACCGCATCGCCCAGCCACGACACGTGCAGCGCGACACAATGGCCTAACCTTAGCCTAACCTTCCGTTCGCGCGGGCGCTTCCCGCCTCGATCGGCGAGCGACAACGCGTTGGCCTGACCTTCGCCGTCCTTTCCGAACGCTCCGGTGCGCGGCATCCGCCTCAATTCGACGCGTGGCGATGCCTTGGTCTCACCTTAGCGTGACCTTTCGGTCGCACAGGCGCGTTGCCCCGCTTCGCTCCAGGGAACGACCCCGCATTGGTCTAACCTTCGCCGAACCTTCCAGTCGCGCAGGCACACCGCTCCGTCTCGACTCGGCGAACGGCACCGCGCCCCACCCTTAGCCTCACCTTCCAAGCGCGCTACGCCGGCCCTTGCGCGGCGGCGCGGTTCGGGCATGTTCGCGCTTCGCCTTCGATCATGGAGCCTGCCTTGCGTTCGACCACCGCTGCCTTTGCCGCTCTCCTCGCGACCGGCGCGCTGCTGCTCGCCCCCGCGCTCCAGGCGCAGGATCGGCCGGTGCCCGCCGCCGATGCCGCCAACCGCGCCTTTACCGGCAACGATTTGTTCGGGCTCCAGATGGCGGGCGATCCGCAGATCAGCCCCGACGGGCGCACGATCGTCTACGTCCGCCGCTCGGGCGACGTGATGACCGATCGGATGCAATCGTCGCTGTGGCTGGTCGACGTCGCGAGCGGCCGTCAGTCGCCGTTCGCTGCCAGCGGCTCGTCGCCGCGCTGGTCGCCCGACGGCACGCGGATCGCCTATGCCGCGGGTGACGGCGACCACAGCCAGTTGTTCGTCCGCTGGCTGGCGACCGGCGCCAGCGCGCGGATCACCGCACTGCCGGGCGATCCGGGCGCGCTCACCTGGTCCCCCGACGGCCGCCGGCTCGCCTTTACCGCGACCGTGATGGGTGACGGCGCGAAGCTGGGTCGCGCGCCCGACAAGCCCGAGGGCGCGAAATGGGCCGAGCCGCTGCAGGTGATCGACCGCATCACCTACCGCGCCGATGGTCCCGGCTACATCAAGCCGGGTCGTGACCACGTCTTCGTCGTCGCCGCGGACGGCGGTGCGGCGCGGCAGTTGACCTTCGGCGGCTACGACGATGCCGGCCCCTTGTCGTGGAGCGCGGACGGTTCGCGCATCCTGTTCGCGGCAATCCGCGGCAAGGACGCCGACCGCCGCGTCATGGACAGCAACCTCTACGCGGTCGACGCTAACTCGGCCGTGCTGACGCAGCTGACCACGCGCGACGGCCCAGACGCTTCCCCGCGCTTCTCGGGCGACGGCTCCCGCGTCGCCTGGCTCGGTTTTGATGACAAGCGTCGCGGCTACGAGAACAGCGAAATCTGGGTCGGCGATCGCAACGCCGCGGGCGGTCGCTCGCTGACCCGCGCGCTCGACCGCTCGGTGGAGGACGTGCAGTGGGTGGGCAACACGCTCTACGCGACGTACGACGACCGCGGCATGCGCAAGGTCGCGCGCGTCGGTGAGGGCGGCGGCATGACCGTGCTCGCCGACAATCTGAAGGGCGGCGGGCTCGACCGGCCGTACACCGGCGGCGACTTCTCGGTCTCGCGCGGCGGGGTGGTCGCCTATACCGGCGGCGATGGCAGCGCGCCCGCCGACATCTGGGTCGCCTCGGGCGGCAAGCAGCGGCGGTTGACCAACCTCAACGCGACGATGCTGGAGGCAAAGGCGCTGGCACCGATCCGCAAGCTCGCGGTCACCGCGCCCGACGGTCGCGCGATCGACGCCTGGCTCGCGACCCCGCCGGGCTGGCAGCCGGGCACCCGCGTGCCGCTGATCCTGGAAATCCACGGCGGGCCGCACTCGGCCTACAGCCCCAGCTTCGCGAGCGACATGCAACTCTACGCTGCGCACGGCTACGCGGTGTTGTGGACCAACCCGCGCGGCTCGACCAGCTACGGCGCCGAGTTCGCCAATCTGATCGACAAGGATTACCCCAGCGCCGACTATAACGACTTGATGGCCGCGGTCGACGCTGCGATCGCCGACGGCACCGCCGACCCCAACAACCTGTTCGTCACCGGCGGGTCGGGCGGCGGCGTGCTGACCGCGTGGATCGTCGGCAAGAACAACCGCTTCAAGGCCGCGGCGACGCAGAAGCCGGTCATCAACTGGATCAGCGAGGCGCTGACGATGGACGCGACATTGTTCACCTCGCGCTATTGGTTCAACAAGCTGCCGTGGGAGGACCCGATGGATTATTGGCGTCACTCGCCCTTGAGCCTCGTCGGCAACGTCAAGACGCCGACGCTGGTCGTCGTCGGCAGCGAGGATTACCGCACGCCGGTGTCGGAGGCGGAGCAATATTATGCCGCCTTGCAAATCCGCGGCGTGCCGACCGCGCTGGTCAAGGTACCGGGTGCGAGCCACGGCGGCTTCACCGCGCGGCCGAGCCAGTCGGCGGCGAAGGCGTCGGCGATCCTCGCCTGGTTCGATCGCTATCGCGGGACGGGCGCGCCGGGGCAGGCGACGCCCGCGCAATGAGGTGAGCGGCCCGACGCTATAGGTGGGGCAACACCTGATCGGAGACGCCCCAACCCGACAGCGCCGGCGCGTTGGCGCGCGCGATCAACTCGGCCGCATCGCCGACGTGCCAGTTCGCCGCGGTGTCGAGGTCGCGCAGCTCGCTCCACGTCACCGGTGCCGCGACCGGCGCACCGGCACGGGCGCGCGCCGAATAGGGCATGATCGCGGTCGATCCGCGCTGGTTGCGCAAATAGTCGATGAAGATGCGCCCCTTGCGCTTCGCCTTGCTCATGGTGGCGACGAAGCGGTCGGGATCGGCCTGCGCCAATGCCTTGGCAAAGCGCTCCGCGAAGTCGCGCACTGCGGGCCACTCGGCTTGTGGGGTGAGCGGCACAACGACGTGGACACCCTTGCCGCCCGACAGCAACGGAAAGCTGGCAAGCCCGATCTCGCCCAGTTGGTCGCGCACGAACTCGGCCGCCTTCTTGGTATCGGCGAAGGCGAGCCCCTCGTCGGGGTCGAGGTCGAAGATCATCCGGTCGGGCCGCTCTAGCGCGTCGACGCGCGATCCCCAGCCGTGGAACTCGATCGTCCCCATCTGCACGCAGGTCAGCAGCCCGGCGGCATCGTCGACCCACAGATACTCCTCGCTGCCGCCGTCCTTCTCGGGAATAGCGACCTTGTGCACGGCGTCGCCGAACGAGCCGGCGTCGTGCTTCTGGAAGAAGCATTGGTTCGCGCGTCCCTGCGGGCAGCGCACCAGGCTGATCGGGCGATGCCCGCTCCACGGCAGCATGATCGCGGCAACCGCGGCATAGTAATCGGCGAGGTCGCCTTTGGTCACTTCGGCATCAGGATCGATCACGCGATTGCGGTTGGTGATCGCGACGTTGGGCGCTGGTGTTTCGGCAACCGACTGGGGCTGTTCCAGCACGACCTCGCGCGCGGACTTGTCGCCGCGCAGGCCCAGGAAGCTTGGATGGCGCAGGAGACCGTCGGGCGTCGTCTCGGTAAAGGCGATCTCGGCCACCAGGTCAGGCTTAACCCATTGCGCGCCGCGCACGGTCGCGCGTGGCGCGTCGACCGGCGCGGTCTTGCGCGCGCGGGTGTCGAGCTTGGCGCGCAGCTCGGTCATCAGCGCCTGCGTGAAGCCGGTGCCGACCTTGCCCGCGTAGCGCAGCTTCCCGTCCTCGTGCACGCCGAGCAGCAGCGACTTGAACCCGCGCTTCTTGTCCGAGGGTAGCCAGCCGACGATCACGAATTCCTGCCGCCGCGTGCACTTGATCTTGAGCCAGTCGGACGTGCGCCCAGCGCGATACGGCGCGTCGGCGCGTTTCGACACCACGCCCTCCAGTCCCTCGGCGCACATCCCGTCGAGCAGTTGCTCGCCGCTGCCGACGACGTGCTCGGCATAGTGCAGCCGCGCGTCGTCGCCGATGATTGCCTGCAACCGCGCCTTGCGCGTCGTCGTCGGCAGCGCGCTCAGATCCTCGCCGTCCTGCGCGAGAAGGTCGAACGCGAACATCGTCATGTCGCCGCCCGACGAGATCGCGTCCTTGAGCGTCGAGAAATCGGGCCGCCCGTCCTTGAACGCGACGATCTCGCCGTCGATCAGCGCGGAAGTGACATCGAGCGTGGCAGCGGCCTCGGCGATCCCGAGAAACTTGTCGCTCCAGTCGAGCCCGTTGCGCGTGAACACCTTGGCCGTGCCGCCCGCGACCGCGATCAGCGCGCGGTAGCCGTCATATTTGACTTCGTGCAGCCACGCCGATCCGGTCGGCACGGCGTCGACCAGCGTGCACAGTTGCGGCTCGGTGAAGGCGGGCAGAGTGGCGGATTTGGTCGCCTTCTTGCGCACAGGCTTGCGCTTCTTGGGCGCCTTCCCTTCCGCGATTTCCTGCATCGTGCGCCCGCTCGACACGCTGGTCAGCGCGGTCTCGACCAAGGTGTCGGTGCCGCCTGCCTCCGCGTCGCCGATCTTGCGCAGCAGCCAGTTCTCGCGCTTTTCCTTCGCGCGTGGTTTCAGCCGGATCAGCAGCCACTCGCCGCGCATCCGCTCGCCCTCCAGCACGAAGTGGAGGTGCCCGGCGTCCAGATCCTTCGCGCTCTTGCCCTTGATCGGCGACCAGGTGCCGCGGTCCCACAGCATCACGGTGCCGCCGCCATATTCGCCCGAAGGGATCGTCCCCTCGAACGAGCCGTAGTCGAGCGGATGGTCCTCGGTCCTGACCGCCAGCCGTTTCTCATTCGGATCGAGGCTCGGACCGCGCGTCACCGCCCAGCTTTTCAGCACGCCGTCGACTTCGAGCCGGAAGTCCCAGTGCAGCCGCGTCGCGTCGTGCTTCTGCACCACGAAGCTGTTGCCGTGACCTTTCGCCAGCGTGCCCGCGGGCTCGGCGGTGCGCGTGAAGTCGCGCTTGGCATTGTAGCGGGCGAGGGGATCGGCAGCGGCCATCGCGACGTCAGGCGCGCTTCTTGGCCGGGGCTGGCTTTTTGGCCGCCGGCTTCTTGGCAGCGGGTTTCTTTGCTGCGGGTTTGGCCGGTGCCTTTTTCACCGGCTCGCCGCCTGACTTGCCCTCCATCGACTTCTTGAGCGCCGCCATCAGGTCGACGACGTTGGAGGCCGAACGCCCGCCCTCATCCTTGTCCTCGATGATCTTGGTCTTGCCCTTCGCCTTGCGCTTGCGTTCGATCAGTTCCTTCAGCGCGTCGACGTAGCGATTGTGGAACTCCTGCGGATCGAACGCCGCGGTCTTGCGGTCGATCAGCGCTTCGGCGAGGTCGAGCAGCTCGGGGTCGGGCTTGGTGTCGGCGATCTCGCGGAAATAGCCCTGCGCCTTATTGACCTCGTCGGCGTAGCGCAGCGTCTCCAGGATCAGCCCGCGCCCGCACGGTTTCAGGCTCACGATATATTCGCGCCCGCGCATCGCTAGCTGGCCAAGCCCGACCTTCTTGGTCCGCCTGAGCGCCTCGCGCAGCACGATGAACGCTTCCTCCGCCAGATCGTCGGCGGGCACGACGAAATAGGGCTTTTCATAATAAAGGACGTCGATCTCCGATTGGTCGACGAATTGCGTCAGCTCGAGCGTCTTCTTCGACTCGAGCTTCACCGCGTCGATCTCGTCCTGTTCGAGCAGGACGTACTCGCCTTTCTCGACCTCGAACCCCTTGATGATCTCGTCGGCGTCGACCGGGCCGATGCCCGGCGCGACCTTCTCATACTTGATCCGCTCGCCCGACGGCTCGTGGATCTGGTGGAACGCGATCTGCGCGCCGGACTTGGTGGCGGAATAGATCTCGACCGGGATCGAGACGAGCGCGAGGCGGATCTGCCCCTGCCAGTAAGCGCGCGCGGCCATGTTCCACCTCTGTCATTTGCGTAAGCGATTCAAATCACGGGCGAAGGAGTCGTTCCGCGTGCCTGATGACGCGGATGTTCCGCACTGATGCAGGTTGCGCTATGGGGGGCGGATGAGTGACGATCCCTTCGCGCTGTTTGACGCCTGGTATGCCGAGGCGCAGGCGAGCGAACCCAATGATCCGAATGCGATGGCGCTCGCCACCGCTGATGCCGCCGGTCGTCCGTCGGTGCGGATGGTGCTGTTGAAGGGCCACGGCCCGGACGGCTTCGTGTTCTACACCAACCGCGGCAGTCGCAAGGCCGAGGCGTTGGCCGAGAACATGCAGGCGGGGCTGCTGTTTCACTGGAAGTCGCTGCGCCGCCAGATCCGCATCGACGGCTCCGTCAATCTGGCGAGCGACGCGGAGAGCGACGCTTATTTCGCCACGCGCGGCCGCGACTCGCAGCTCGGCGCCTGGGCATCCGACCAATCGCGCCCGCTCGATGCGCGCGAAACGTTCGAGGCGCGGTTCGAGGAGATGAAGACGCGTTTCGACGGGCAGGATGTGCCGCGTCCGCCCAATTGGGGCGGTTACCGCGTGACGCCCGAGCGCATCGAATTCTGGCAGGACCGCGCGCACCGCCTACATGAACGCCGCCTGTTCACGCGAGAGGGTGACGGGTGGAGCGAAGGATTGCTGTTCCCATGACCGAGAGCGAACGCCGCCGGGTGATCCCGATTGCGATGCGCGCCGCGCTGGCGAGCGTCGCGATGGCGCTGAGCCTGCTCGTCGTGAAGGGCTATGCCGCGTGGCATACCGGATCGGTCGCGATGCTGGGGTCGCTCGCCGATACCGGGCTCGACCTGCTCGCCAGCTTGGTGACGCTGTATGGCGTCAAGCTCGCCGCCGAGCCTGCCGACCACGACCACCGTTTCGGTCATGGCAAGGCGGAGGCGCTGGCGGCGCTGTTCCAGGTCGTGCTCATCACCGCCTCGGCGATCGGCATCGCGTGGCGCGCGGTGGAGCGGTTCTCTAGCCCGCAGGTCAACGAGGATGCGGGGCTCGGCATCGGCGTGTCGGTGCTGGCGATTGCCGCGACGCTGGTGCTGCTCGCCTATCAGCGCAGCGTGATCCGCAAGACCGGCTCGGTCGCGATCCTGGCCGACAACGTGCATTACCAGTCCGACGTGCTGTTGAACGTCGCGGTGATCGCGGCGCTGGTCCTCGACCAATATGTCGGTGTGAAGGGCGCGGATCCGGTATTCGGCATCGCGATCGCCGCCTGGCTCGTCTGGGGCGCGTTCCAGGCGTCGAGCCAGGCGATCGACATGCTGATGGACAAGGAATGGTCGGAGGATCAGCGCTCGGCATTCATGGAGGTCGCCGCGCGCCAGCCCGGCATCCGCGGCATCCACGATTTCCGCACCCGCCGCGCGGGCAGCCACGACTTCGCGCAATTTCACATGGAGGTCGACCCCGACCTGACCGTGCGGCAAGCGCACGACATTGTCGAATCGGTCGAGATTGCGCTGCGCCGCACCTTCCCCAAGGTCGAGACGCTGATCCACCTCGATCCTGAGGGGCATGAGGATACCGACAATCCGCTGGTCGAGGCCGAGGCAACGCCGCACTGGTTCGGCAAGCGGCTGTAAGAACCCTGTCGCCGAGCGGCTGTAAGGACACACAATGCGCATCCCCTTCACCCAGGTCGACGCCTTTGCCGAGGAAGCCTTCAAAGGTAATCCCGCGGCGGTGATGCCGTTGACGAAGTGGCTCGACGACGACACGCTGCTCAAGATCGCGGTCGAGAACAACCTGTCCGAAACCGCCTTCCTCGTTCCCGACACGAGCGGCGAGGCGGATTACGAGCTGCGCTGGTTCACGCCGGGCGCGGAGGTCGCGCTATGCGGCCACGCGACGCTGGCGAGCGGGCACGTCGTGCTGTCCTCGGATACCGACCGCGCGAGCGTCCGCTTCCGCACGCGCCAGGCCGGCGTGCTCGAGGTCGCGCGCGACGGGCATCGTTACGCGATGGCGCTGCCTGCCTGGGCGCCGCACGCGAAACCACTACCCGAGATTGTCGCGGGGCTCGAACTGCCTGATGGGGCGGTGCAGGAGACGCTGTGGCACGACAAGGGCTACGCGCTGGTGGTGGTCGAGAACGAGCGCCAGGTGCGCGACTGCGCGCCCGACATGCGCGCGCTCGCCCCGCTCGGCCCGTACGTCATCATCGTCGCCGCGCCGGGCGAGACGACCGACATCGTCAGCCGCGTCTTCGTGCCTGCGTTCGACATCGACGAGGACCCGGTGACGGGCAGCGCGCACGCGGTGATGGTGCCTTATTGGGCCGAGCGGCTCGGGCGCGACCGGATGAGCGCCTATCAGGCATCGGCGCGCGGCGGGCGGCTGTTGTGCCGGTTGGAGGGCGACCGTGTCGTGCTGGGCGGCGCGTGCGTGACCATTATCGAAGGTACGTTCCTGCTGCCGTGAGGAGGGCGGCAGGGTCTAGCACGCTCCCGACAGCTTAACCCAAACGTCCCGATACGAGGAAGGCCAGATCCCACAGGATCGTGCCGCTTCCGCTCCGACCTTCGTGGTCCATGCCGCGCTCGAGTTCATCCACATCTATCTCGTCGGCGCGTATGGCGCCGCACGCGATCATGCGCGGCAGCATGATCCGCATCAGCATCGGCAGGAAAGATTCATGCCACGGCTGGATCAGCACGCCCTCGCAGCGGGCATGATCGATCTGGAAACCGGCACCGCGGATGAGGTCGGCCAATCGATAGCCGATCGCCACGTCACCCTGCTCCGCCGCGATCGTGCGCCACATCAGCTCGTAACACCGTTGATGCATCGGCAATGCGGCGAGGCCCGTCGGCAGATCGGCGCGGGCATGTTCCTGAAATGCCAGGATCGTGTCGCGCTTCGCCAGTCGCGCGAGCCGGTGCAGCGTTGCGGCGGCATCGGGCAGGTACATCAGCACTCGTCTGCCGACGATGGCGTCGAACGAGCCGAGGTCGGGCAAGTCCGTGCTCAGATCGGCAAACTGATAGCGGAGCGGCGCGCCCGTCGCATCCGCCGGCGTAGCTCGTGCCGCCGTCAGTGCCGCTTCGCTGCTGTCGATCCCGATGACCTCGCCGTCCGGGCCGGCCAGCGCCGCCACCGTTCGACTGAGATCGCCGTTGCCGCACCCGACATCGAGCACGCGCATGCCCGGCGTGATCCCGATCGACGCGAAGAAGCGTGCACTCGGCGCATTGGCGGGGTTGGCTGGTGCGAACTGGCTATGTGACATTGTTACATGATAGCCGGCGCGCAAGCGGCAGACAAGTCGCGATCCCTGTGACGCAGGGTCTCGGCCGAGCGTCACCGCTCGGTCAGATCGACCATCCGTTCCGCGGTTACTCCACCTTCAACTGTTGCAACACGAACGCCTGCCATTCCGCTGCCTGGCGATAACGCTCGAACCGGCCGGACTTGCCGCCGTGCCCGGCTTCCATGTTGACGCGGTAGAGCAGGGGATTGGTGTCGGTCTTCATCTCGCGCAGGCGGGCGACCCATTTGGTGGGTTCGTAATATTGCACCTGGCTGTCCCACAGCCCGGTCGAGACGTACATCGCCGGATACGCCTTTCTCGCGACATTGTCGTAGGGCGAGTAGCTGAGCATGTAATCGTAGAAGCGCTTGTCCGCCGGATTGCCCCATTCGTCATATTCGTTGGTGGTGAGCGGGATCGAGGCGTCGAGCATCGTCGTCACCACGTCGACGAACGGCACCTGCGCTACGAGTACCGCGTAATCCTGGGCTGCGAGGTTGGCGACGCCGCCCATCAGCAGCCCGCCGGCGCTGCCGCCCATTGCGGCGACGCGGCCGGGCGCGGCGTATTTCTGCGCGACCAGATACCGCGTCACGTCGATGAAGTCGGTGAAGCTGTTCTTCTTGTTGAGCAGATGCCCCTGATCGTACCAGTCGCGGCCCATTTCCTGTCCGCCGCGGATGTGCGCGGTCGCGTACACAACGCCGCGGTCGACCAGCGCGAGATTGCCGGCGCTGAACCCCGGATCGCTCGATATGCCGTAGCTGCCATAGGCATATTGGAACAACGGCGCGGTGCCGTCGCGCTTCACGCCGCGACGGTACAGCAGCGACACCGGCACGCGCGTGCCGTCACGCGCGGTCGCCCAGACGCGCTCGGTAACGTAATTCGCCTTGTCGTAGCCCGGTACCGGCTGGACCTTGAGCGTGCGGCGCTCGCCCGTCCGCGCGTTGATCTCGAAGGTGGTGGCAGGGGTGACCATCGAGGTGTAGCTGTAGCGAACCCAGGGCGTGTCCACTTCCTCGTTGACCGACAATCCCATCGTGTAGGCGGGCTCGTCGGCGGCGACCGGGATCGACTTGCCCGCGTCGGTCAGCAGCCGGACGCCCTTGTTGCCGCCAGCGCGCTGCTCGATCGCGACGAAGCCGGCGAACGGCTTGAAATTCTCGATAAAGGTGGTGGTGCTGGCGGGCACGAGGTCGCGCCACGCCGCGGTGCCTTTCGCCGCATCGGCGTCGGCAACGGTTGCGAGCTTGTAGTTCTTCGCGCCGCCGGCATTGGTGCGGATGATCCAGCGGTTGCCGAGGTGGTCGGCCGAGTAGCGGAACTCGCGTGCGCGCGGGGCGACGACCGCGAAGGCGGTCGGGCGGGCGGCGGGGGCGCAGCGCTGTTCGTCGCTGACGGTGCTTTGCAGTGCGATGCAGATATATTGGCGGTCGCTGGTCTGGCCGACGCCCATGTAGAAGCTGTCGTCGCGTTCCTCGTACACCAGCCGGTCGGCGCTGGCGGGCGTGCCCAGCACGTGCGCCTTGACCCGTTTCGACAACAGGGTGACCGGGTCCTTCTCGACGTAGAAGATCGTGCGGCCGTCGGCTGACCAGACGAGGTCGCCCTCGACGTTGGCGACGCTGTCGGCGAGCATCCGCCCGGTGGCGATGTCCTTTACCTTGAGCACGTATTGGCGGCGGCCGACCGTATCCTCAGCCCAGGCGACGCGCGTGTTGTCGGGGCTGACCTGCCAACCGCCGATCTGAAAGAAGCTGCGGCCCTTCGCCATCGCGGGCTGGTCGAACAGCGTCTCGGGCGCAGCGGTCGCCGCACCCTTGCGGCGGATCACCACCGGGTAATCGGCGCCCGCCGTCCAGGTCGTCTGATACCAGTAACCGTTCTCGCGATAGGGGACCGAATTGTCGTCCTGTTTGATGTGCGCGATCGTCTCGGCGTAGAGTTTCGCCTCCAGCGGTTTCAGCGGCGCGAGTTGCGCGTCGGCATAGGCGTTCTCGGCCTTCAGATACGCCAGCATGTCGGGGTTCTGGCGCTTGTCGTCGCGCAGCCAGTAATAATCGTCGGCCCGCGCGCCGTGCGGGGAGGTGACCTGATAGGGGCGCTTCTCCGCGCGTGGCGGCTGCGGCGCTTGCGCGAGCGCGCCAGTCGATGGCATCAGCCCGGTCGACAGCATCAGCATCGTGCCGGCGAGCAGCAGCTTCTTCATGGTAATC
The DNA here is from genome assembly GCF_013328205.1 of Sphingomonas hominis. GTDB lineage: Bacteria > Pseudomonadota > Alphaproteobacteria > Sphingomonadales > Sphingomonadaceae > Sphingomonas > Sphingomonas hominis. Next base: position 268,810 of record NZ_JABULH010000003.1, read on the forward strand.
CCTCTCGTGTCGCCGCGCACGATACGAGCGCGTGAAGCCAGCGCAAGGGGCAGGTGCGGTGGTCATCTCGACCTCCGTCATCTCGGATCAGGTCCGAGGTGACGTAACGAGGGGTCGCTCAGCCGCGCCGGCGCGCCTGGGCGTAGGTGCCGAGCACGCGCACCCATTTCGAATGAAACCCAAGTTCCTCCATCGCGCGGTCAAAACCGGGCTCGCCGGGTTTCCCCTCGACGTCGCAGAAGAATTCGGTCGCGGCGAAGCTGCCGCCGCGCTGGTAGGACTCCAGCTTGGTCATGTTGACGCCGTTGGTCGCGAACCCGCCCATCGCCTTGTAGAGCGCGGCGGGCACGTTCTTCACCTCGAAGATGAAGGTCGTCATCCACGTCGCCTCACCCACTGGTGGACGGCCGCCGCGCGCAAGCGTGACGAAGCGGGTCATGTTGTGGTCGGCGTCGGCGATGTCGCTGGCGAGCAGGTTGAGCCCGTAGAGCGCGGCGGCGCCCGGCGGGGCGAGTGCCGCGACGCGCGGGTCGGCCAGTTCGGCGACGATCGCGGCGGCACCCGCGGTGTCGGGATAGTTCACCGGCTGGATGCCGTGCGCCTTCAACCAATGGCGGCATTGGCCGAGCGCCTGCGGGTGGCTCATCGCCTCCGCCACCTCGTCGCGGGTGCCGACGCCCATCAAAGCGTGGCGGATCGACAGAAAATGCTCGCCGGTGATGACCAGTCCCGATTCGGGCAGCAGAAAGTGGATGTCGGCGACGCGGCCGTGCAGCGAATTCTCGATCGGGATGATCGCGCAATCGGCCTGGCCCTGCTTCACCGCGTCCAAAGCATCGTCGAACGAGAAACACGGCAGCGGCAGCGCGTCGGGAAACGCCTCGGTCACCGCGACGTGGCTGTTGGCGCCGGGTGCACCCTGGAACGACACCGCGCGCTCTGGCTCGGCGGCGGCGGCGGCGATCATCGCGTCAACGATCGGGCGGGCGGGGGCGGCGTAGTTCTGCATCGGCGTCGCGGTCGCGGGTAGGGCGCGGGGGCGCAGCGCTCAAGTGCGCTTGCAGCGCCGCAGATGCTTTTCTATGGAATGACCACAATTAGGGGCGGTTTCAGAACATGGACGATCGGAACAACACGATTGCGGGCTGGGTGCTGGCGGGCTGCGGTGCGGCGCTGGGGCTCTCGATCGTGGGCGGCATGATCTTCCACGGCGAGCGTCCCGAGAAGATGGGCTATGCGATCGAGGGCGTCGAGGAAGCCGGCGGCGGCGGTGAGGCGAAAGCCGTGCCGATCGCGTCCTTGCTGCCGACCGCGGACCCGGCAAAGGGCGCCGAGGTGTTCAAGAAGTGCGCCGCCTGCCACACGATCAACCAGGGCGGCGCGAACGGCGTCGGCCCGAACCTGTACGCCACGCTGGGCGAGGGGATCGCGCAAGGGAAGGGCGGCTACGCCTTCTCCGACGCATTGAAAAGCGTCGGCGGCAATTGGGATTTCGAGCGCATGAACGCGTGGCTGACGTCCCCGCGCAAATTCGCCAACGGCACCAAGATGACCTTTGCCGGTCTGTCCAACCCCGAGGACCGCGCCAACGTCATTGCGTACTTGAACCAGCAGGGATCGAACCTGCCGCTGCCGGCCGCACCCGCGCCGGGTACCGATCCGGGCGCGAACGATGCCGCGGTCGCGAATGTCACCGACGCGGTGAAGGGCAACACTGCCGACATCGCCAATACCGGCACGCCGGCGTCGGGCGCGCCGTCGATCGATCCGAATGCCAAGAAGGACAAGGATCTGGCCATCATTCCGCCGACCGGCGAACGCTGAGCCGAACGATGCGCCGCCGGCCGATGATCGCAGCGGCTGCCGACGTGACAGAGGCGGCGACGGCGAAGATCGGGACGGTACGCGGCCGGCGCGCCGCGCATGTGGCGATCGCGGTGGCGCTGTTCGGCCTGCCGACCGCGGCGGGCGCGGACGAGTTGCAGCAGCGATTGCTCGCCGGGATGCAGGCGACGCGCGCCGACGGCTTCGCGTTTCGGCAGACGACCGCGATCGAGCGGACCGGTGCGGCGCGCAAGACGTTGGTGGAGCAGTTCGACCCGCGCCGTGCGGCGGCCGAGCGCTGGTCGCTCATCTCGGTCGACGGGCGCGCGCCGACCGAGAAGGATTTGGCGGGGTGGCGCAAGATCAAGCGCGAGCGCGTGCCGTCCTATGCCGAGAACGCGAAGTGGTTCGGAACGCCCGCGACGCGCGTCGACGCTGACGGCGTGACCACCTATCGGTTCGCGCGCCTGCCGGCGGGAACGCTCAAGATCGGCTCGCACGATGCCTCGGCCGACGCGCAGGCCGAGGCGGTGGTGAACATGCGTGGCCGCGTACCGTTCGTCGAGCGAGTCCGTTTCGTGACGACCAAGCCGTTCCGCATGATGCTGGTCGCGTCGGTGCAGGCGATCACGGCCACCGCGCGCTACGCCGCGCTGCCGAGCGGCGCCGTGGTGCCGGCCGAGGTCGCCAGCCGCACCACGGGCTCGCTGATGGGGAAGTCGGGCGTGCTGACGACGCAGACGACGTACGCGGACGTGCAGCCGGTCAGGTGAATCTGCTCCCCTCCCTGACCAGGGAGGGGCTGGGGGTGGGTAGGTTTGGTGGGCAACCGCCGTGTTCCGCGTCAAGCCGACCCACCTCCGACCCCTCCCTTCCAGCGAGGAGAGTAGGTTGCGCCCGCGTTAGCTTCGGGCGCTGCTCACCTTACTTCGGCGCGTTCTTCTCCTGCCGCTCGCGGTAGAATTGCTGCACCACCGCCCAGCCTTCCGCCGCGCTCTCGACATAGCGAAAGATGCCGAGGTCGCGCTCCGAGACGACGCCCTCCTCGACCAGCGCGTCGAAGTTCACCACCCGCTCCCAGAACTCGCGCCCGAACAGCAGCACCGGCATCGGTTCGATCTTGCCGGTCTGGATGAGCGTCAGCAGCTCGAACAATTCGTCGAACGTGCCGAACCCACCCGGAAACGCCGCCAGCGCGCGCGCGTGGAGCAGAAAGTGCATCTTGCGCAGCGCGAAATAATGAAATTGCGTCGACAAGGACGGCGTGACGTACGGATTGGGCGCCTGCTCGTGCGGCAGCACAATGTTGAGCCCGATCGACTCGGCATGGACGTCGGTCGCGCCGCGGTTGGCGGCTTCCATGATCGAGGGGCCACCGCCCGAACACACGACGAAGTGGCGCTTCCCCGCCTCGTCGCGCGGGAAGTTGGAGCAGAGCTGCGCGAGTTCGCGCGCCATGTCGTAATATTTCGACTTGGCGACCAGGCTCTCGGCAATGCGGCGGCTCTTGTCGTCGGTGGCCATGTCGAGCAGCGCCTGCGCCTTGGCGGGCTCGGGGATGCGCGCCGAGCCGTAGAAGACGAAGGTCGAGCCGATATGCGCTTCCTCCAGGATCAACTGCGTTTTCAGCAGTTCGAGCTGGAAACGGACCGGGCGCAAATTCTCGCGCAGCAGGAAGTCCATGTCCTGGAACGCCAGCTTGTAGGCCGGACTCTCGGTCTGGGGAGTGGAGACGCTCTGTGCGGCGGCGTCGGCGTCTTGCTTGGCGCGCGGGAAGACGCGGCTGGGTACGCGGGTTTCTGTCATCCCGGGGCGATAAGCCGCACACGTGACGGCTGCAAGACGCCCGCGCTGTCAGCTGATGCGGAAGGCGCGAAACGGCGAGCCGGCCGGCAGCGGCACGGACTCGAGCCAGTCGAACGTGCGGCCGTGCGCGAGCTGGTCGTAGAAGCCGCCGCGCGCCTTGGCGCGGTAGTTGGTCGATTCCGCCATGTTGGGGCAGACCAGCAGCAACGTGGCACCGTGCCGCCGCATGATCGCGCGTGCCTCGGCGGGCGAGCGGCTGAAGGCGTGCTGCACGTCGAGGATCGCGTCACCGTTGCGGTGGTACGGCCCTGCGATCGCGTCGTGGTGCGTCAGCGTGATGAGGCGTGGGCCGAGGTCGACGAAGGTGAACACGGTCTGGCGCGGAAGTGCGTTCAACGAGCGCATCGCGGGGATCGTGAGGCAGCGCCCGGTCGCGCGGTTGACGCGCGTGACATAGGCGTTGGGGCGGTCAATCGGCAGGTAGCGGACCGCGAGCGTCATGAACCAGCCCGAGACGAGCACATAGGCCATGCCTGCGGCGGCGAGCTTCGCCGGCCACCAGCGCGGCGATGCGATCCACGGCAGCATCGCGAGCGCCAGCGCGACCGCGCCGGGCACCGCCATCAACTGCGCCGCCGGACCCGCGCGCGCCTGCCACAACAGCATGAGGCATGAGAACGCGGTGAACAGCGCGACGCAGGTCCACCCTAGCAACGCGGGGGTGCGGCGCGCGCGCCAGGTGGCGAACAGCGCTCCGATGAGCCCGATGATCGGCAGCGCGACGATCGGCGCGGCACTGCGCAAGGGGTGCTGGTAGATCGGCTTCGCCTCGCGCACGTTGGCGAGCCAGCTCTTGTACAATTCGGGCGCGACCTGTTCCGGGCGCCCGAGGCATTGCGGGAAGGCGAGCGCGAAGAAGCTGGCGACGGCGGCGCCGGCAGCGAGCGCGGCGACGATGCGGACCGCGCGGCTGCGCGGCGACCAGAAAGCGAGCGCGAGCAGCAATGCCGCGGCGACGGCGACGGTCGACAGGTACACCGGGGTCAGCGCGTCGCAGCGCATCACGCGATTGGCATAGGAGGCGAAGCCTGCGAACCCCGCCGCGGTGCCGCCGCCCAGCGCGAGCGCGTAGGTGGTGAGCCGGATGCGCTCATCCGCATCCCACACCCAGCGCAAGCCGATGATCGCGCCCGCCGTCGCCGCGAAGGGCAGCAGTTCGAGGCCGATCGTGAGCGAATAGGCGCTCGCCAAGCCGACGATCAGCCCGCCGCGCGCACCCTGGGGATCGCACAGCCCCGCGACCGTCAGGCAGAGCATCGCGAGCTGCCAGCCGTGGTGGTCGATCCGATCGGGCATGTACATGCCGAGCGCGACGTTGGTGACCAGCACGATCAGGATCGCGAGTGGCCAGGCGAGCGGCGACACCAGCCGTCGCACCGTCGCGCCGAGCCCCAGCAAGGCGAGCGACAGCGGGATGAGTGGCGCGATGCCGCACGCCAGCCGCTCCGCCTCCGCCACCTCGACAAAAGGGCGGAACAGCAGGATTAGCGCGGCGATCGGCAGGTCGACCAGCCGGCTCCAGTGGATGTTGAAGCCGATAGGTGGATTGAGGCGATGATTGGTGAGGTCGAACCAACCCTGTCCGGCGAGCAAGCCGCGTACCTGCATTAACCGCATGTTGTCGTCGGTGTCGCCCAGGCTCAGCCACTGGATCGCGGTCCAGCGTTGCCCGATGTACCAGGCCGCGATCATCACCCAGGCAATCAGCGTCAGGTTGATCCAGCGACGGTCGAGCGTGACCGCCAGGCGCGAGGACACGGCACGGGGCAGGATGGTCAAAACGCTTCCTTCATCGGACGGGAGCTAGTAGGTCCGCCGCCGCGCTCCTGACGCGGGGATGCACAAAGGGCAAGATGGTGGCGGCAGGCAGCAACGGGGCAAGCGGGTACCTGCGGTCGGACCACCGCGAGATATTCTGGCAGCTCGTCCGTTTCGGCATCACCGGCGGGTTGGTGACGGTGTTCTACGCCGCCGTGTATTGGCCGCTGGCGACCTATGTGATGAACCCCAATCTGGCGGTGGTGATCGCGTTTCTGGCCGCGACGGCGGTGGGGCGGTTCGCGCACGGCGCGGTCAGCTTCAAGGGGCATGGCACGCGATCGGCGCGGACCGCACGGCGCTTCTTCGTCGTGCAATTGTTCGGCTTCGTGCTCCAGCAACTATTTACCTGGGTGCTGGTGACCGGACCGTTCTTTCATGGACCGACGTGGTGGCCGCTGGTGCCCGCCGTCAGCGTGGTGCCGCTGCTCACCTTCGGCCTGCAACGCAATTGGGTTTTCAAATAATGGATCGCCGCGTCTACGATCGCATGGCCGAGCATGATTCCACCCATTGGTGGTACCGTGCGCGCCGCGACATCCTGTCCGATTACGTGACGCGCGAGGGGCATCTGCCCCAGAACGCGCGCATACTGGAGATCGGCTGCGGCACCGGGCACAATCTGCCGATGTTGGCGCAGTTCGGCCAAGTCGACGCGATCGAGATCGATCCGGCGGCGCGCGACATCGCCAGTGCGCGGTTGGGCAAGGCGGTGGGCGATGCACCCTTGCCGGTGCTGCCGGGGGTTGAGCGGGGCGCGTACGACATGGTCGCGGTGCTCGACGTGGTGGAGCATATCGCGGACGACGTCGGCGCGCTGAAGGCGATGCGTGCGTGCCTGGCGCCGGGCGGCAAGATCCTGATCGCGGTGCCCGCGCATCAATGGATGTGGAGCGCGCACGACGTGGTGAACCACCACGAGCGGCGCTATTCCAAGGCGACGCTGGTCAAGGCGATCCACGCGGCGGGGCTGCGCCCGCGCAAGCTGGGTTACTTCAACTCGATCCTGTTTCCGCTCGCCGCCGCGGCGCGGATCGCGGGGCGATTGACCGGGCGCGACGACAGCGATGATTCGCCGCCCGCCAAGCCGGTCAACGCACTGTTCGAGCGTATCTTCCGTGTCGAGCGGCATCTGGTTGGCCGCGTGCCGATGCCGATCGGAGTGTCGATCCTGTGCTTCGCGGAGCCGGTTTGAGGTAACCCGTTCTGGTCGCTAACAGGGTGGGTCTGAGTGGGCGAGGCGCGGTGCGATCCGCGGCGTTCCGCGCGTAGCTGGTCCTGTCATGCCCCCCTCCGGTCAGCGAGAGGGAGGTAGAAAGGGAGCGAAGCGCGGCGCCCCCTTGCACCACGCCCGCGAAGCCGTCACGGCGCGGCGCATGTCCGATCACCTGCCGCCACCGCCCGTCGACCTGCTGCTGGACGCCAGCCTGTTCCTCGATTTCGACGGCACCCTGGTCGAGATCGCCGCCACCCCCAACGCGGTGCGGGTAACGGAGACGCTTCGGCAATTGCTGCGCGACCTGTCCGCGCGGCTGGAAGGGCGGGTGGCGATCATCAGCGGACGATCGGTGGCGGAGATCGCTGCGCTGCTCGATCCGGTGACGCTGAGCGTGGCCGGCAGCCACGGGCTGGAGATCGCAGGCGCCGGGCAGCCGAGGGTGGTGCCCGCGCGCACCGCGGGCGTCGACGCGGCCCTGGCCGAACTGCATGATTTCGCCGCCGATCGTCCGGGCGTGCTGGTGGAGGACAAGCCGTTCGGCGTCGGCCTTCATTATCGTCAGGCGCCCGACGAGGAGGCGCAGGCGCGCGATCTGGCGGCACGGCTGGCGGACGAGCACGACCTGCACCTGCAACTCGGCAAGATGGTCGCCGAATTGCGGTTGCCCGGCGCCGACAAGGGTAGCGCATTGAGAACGTTGATGGCGGAACCCGGACGTGCGCCCACGCGTCCTGTGTTCATGGGGGATGACGTAACCGACGAGGCGGCGTTTGCCGCCGCATGCGAGCTTGGCGGAGCAGGTATCCTGATCGGCCCGGCGCGTGAAACGCACGCGCGCTACCGGCTCGACGATGTGCCCGCGGCGCTCGCATGGTTGCGTCGCTCCGCGGAGACATTGGCATGAGCGATCTGGATCTGTGGCCCATCGGCAATTGCCAGGTCAGCGCGCTGGTGGATCGCACCGGTCGTTTCGTCTGGGCGTGCGTGCCGCGCGTCGACGGCGATCCGTTGTTCTCCGCGCTGCTCGGCGGCGACGCGCCAGATAGCGGGTTCTGGGACATTGCGGTCGAGGACTCGATATCGGTCGAGCAGCATTACATCCGCAACACGTGCGTGCTGGTGTCGCGCCACACCGACGCGCACGGCGGCGTGATTGAGGTGACCGATTTCTGCCCCCGGTTCGAGCGGACCGGGCGGACCTATCGCCCCGTTGCCTTTGCCCGCATCGTGCGCCCGATCTCGGGCAGCCCGCGGCTGAAGATGCGGTTGCGCCCGACCTGTGGCTGGGGCGGGACGTGCCGCGAGCAGGTCGGCGGATCGAACCACGTTCGCTTCCTGCTCGACGCGATGGCGATGCGGCTGACTACCGACGCGCCGATCGGCATGGTGCAGCAGGAACGCTCGTTCCGCGTCGAGCGCCCGCTGCATTTCTTCCTCGGTCCGGACGAGAGTTTCGCGGGCGATTTCGCCAGCACGCTCGACCTGATGCTCCACCAGACGATCGCGGAATGGCAGCAGTGGGTACGCGGGCTCGCGGTGCCGCTCGAGTGGCAGGAGGTGGTGATCCGCTGCGCGATCACGTTGAAATTGTGCCAGCACGAGGAGACGGGCGCGATCGTCGCCGCGCTGACCACCTCGGTGCCCGAGCATGCGGGGTCGCAGCGCAACTGGGACTACCGCTACTGCTGGATCCGCGATGCGTATTATACGGTGCAGGCGCTCAACCGGCTCGGCGCGCTCGACGTGCTCGAAGGTTATCTCGGTTACCTGCGCAACATCGTTGATGCGTCGGGCGCGGGCGAGCACGACGGTCATATCCAGCCGCTCTACGGCGTGCTGGGCGAGCCCAACCTGCCCGAGCGCGAGGCGGCGCACCTGCCCGGTTATCGCGGCATGGGGCCGGTGCGCGTCGGCAATCAGGCGGCCGAGCAGATCCAGCACGATGCCTACGGCCAGATCGTGCTGTGCAGCGTCCACGCCTTTTTCGACCAGCGCTTGCTGCGCCCCGCCGACGCGGCTGACTTCGCGTCGCTGGAGCATGTCGGCGAGCGCGCGTGGAAGTTCTACGATCAGCCCGACGCGGGGTTGTGGGAGCTGCGCACGCGCCAAAGCGTGCACACTTATTCGTCCGCCATGTGCTGGGCGGCGTGCGATCGGCTGGCGAATGCGGCGCAGCGGCTCGGTCTGGGGGAGCGCCGCGCATTGTGGGCCGGTCGCGCCGACACGATCCGCGACGTGATCGAGCGATCGGCGTGGCGCGAGGACACGCGGCGGATGTCGGCGACCTTCTCGGGCGACGACCTGGACGCCAGCGTGTTGCAATTGCTCGACCTACGCTTCTTCGCGGCGGACGACCCGCGCTTCGTCGACACGCTGACCGCGATCGAGAAGGGATTGCGGCGCGGCTCCACCATGCTGCGCTACGACACCGAGGACGATTTCGGGCTGCCCGAAACCGCGTTCAACGTCTGCACCTTCTGGCTGATCGAAGCGCTGTACCTGACCGGGCGCCACGACGAGGCGCGCAGCTTGTTCGAGGAAATGCTGTCGCGCTGCACCGCGGCGGGTCTGCTGTCGGAGGACATTGATCCCACCACCGGCGAATTGTGGGGCAATTACCCGCAAACCTACTCGCTGGTCGGCATGATCAACTGTGCCGGGATGCTGAGCAAACCGTGGAGTGCGATCCGATGACGCGTTCGACCGAGAGCCGCCTGATCGTCATCTCCAACCGCGTCAGCGCGCCCAAGGGGTCGAATTCGGGATCGCAGGGCGGGCTGGCGGTCGCGCTGGCGGCGGCGCTGCGCGAGAATGGCGGCATCTGGTTCGGCTGGTCGGGTGAGGTGACCGAGCAGTTCACCGGGCAGATCAACTTTCAGCGCGAGCAGGGCGTGACCACCGCGGTGGTCGACCTGGAAGAACAGGACGTCGAGGAATATTACGAAGGCTACGCCAACCGAACGCTGTGGCCATTATTCCACTACCGCATCGATCTGGCGGAATATGAGCGCGAGTTCGCGGGCGGTTACCAGCGCACCAACGAGCGGTTCGCCGACACGGTGCGCCCGCTGATCGAGCCTGACGACCTGATCTGGATCCAGGATTATCACATGTTCCCGCTCGGTGCCGAGTTGCGCCGCCGCGGGTGCCAGAACCAGATCGGCTTCTTTCTGCACATCCCGTGGCCGCCCAGGCGTCTGCTCGGCACGCTGCCGGGCGCGCAGGCGCTGGTCGAGTCGATGTTCGAATACGATCTGATTGGCTTTCACACCGAGGAATGGCTCGAATCCTTCTGCGATTACGCGACGCACGAAATGGGCGCGAAGATCGAGAATGGTGTCGCGACGCTCGGCGATCGCTGCGTCCGGTTGATCGCCGATCCGATCGGCATCGACGCGAAGGAATTTGCCGAAGCCTCCGCAGGCGTGCAGGCGCGGCTCGCGTTTCGACGGATGCGCGATTCCGCCGACGGGCGCGACATGATCGTCGGCGTCGACCGGCTCGATTATTCCAAGGGGCTGGAGGAGCGTTTCTCGGGCTACGAACGCTTCCTGATCGAGCATCCGGAGGAGCGCAAGGAAGTGTTCCTACTCCAGATCGCGCCGCCCAGTCGCGTATCGGTGGAAACGTACCGCCGCATCCGCAACTCGCTGGAAGGACTGTCGGGGCGGATCAACGGCGAATATGCCGACGTCGACTGGGTGCCGATCCGCTACGTCAACCAAGGCTATCCGCGCGACGTGCTGGCCGGCATCTACCGCGCGGCGAAAATCGGGCTTGTCACGCCCCTGCGCGACGGCATGAACCTGGTGGCGAAGGAATATGTCGCGGCACAGAATCCGGAGGACCCCGGCGTGCTGATCCTGTCGAAATTCGCGGGGGCGGCCGAGCAGATGCAGGAAGCGCTGCTGATCAACCCGTATAGCGCGGAGGAGATCGCCGACGCGATCCAGCAGGCGCTGCGGATGTCGAAGGACGAGCGCATCCGGCGCTGGACCGTGCTGATGGATGGCGTGCAGCGTGAGGATGTGACGTGGTGGGCGACGCGCTTCCTCGACGCGCTCAAGCAGGCGCGGCCGGTGGTGACGGCGCCGGAGAAAGCGGGGATGTGAGCGCCACGTCGGCGCGGCGGCGCAGGATCGCCTCGGGCATCTCGCGCTTGATGTAGTCGAGCAACGCCTCGCGCACGTCGCAGCGCAGGTCGAACGCGGTGCTGGCGTCCTTGGCAGTCATCAATCCGCGCAGTTCGATCGATCCGTCAAGCTTGGTGTCGGTCACCTGCAGGTTCCAGAAACGGCCGTCCCAGCGCGGGTTGGCGGTGATGATCGCGCCCGCCTGTTCGCGCAGCCGCGCGATGTCGGCGGCGGGATCGAGGTACCAGAACACGCTGCCCATCAGCCTGGCGGACTGGCGCGTCCAGTTCTGGAAACTGTCCTCCAGGAATTTGGAGACGGGCACCACCAGCCGGCGCTCGTCCCACACCTTGATGACGACGTAGGTCAGGCGGATCTCCTCGACGCGGCCCCATTCGCCATCGACGATCACCACGTCGTCCAGGCGGATCGGCTCGGTAAACGCCATCTGAATGCCGGCGATCAGGTTCTTGAGCGCGGGCTGTGCGGCGGCGCCGACCGCGATGCCGGCGACTCCGGCCGAGGCGGCGAGCGTGACGCCGAGCGCGCGGACGCTGGGAATGCTCATCAGCATCATGCAGATCGTCACCAGCACGATCACGAAGGCGCCGATGCGTTGCAGGATGCCGAGCCGGGTGCGCCGCCTGCGCGCACGCAGATTGTCCTCGACGCTGATGTCGGCCTTGCGCGACAGGATGTCGACCACGTTGCCGAGCGTCACCACCGCGAACCAGCCGACGAGCCCTGGAATGACGAGCCCGGCGACGCGGCCCCACAAGGTCGCCTGGCCGCGCGTCAGGTGCAGCAGCGGTTGGATCGAGGCGAGCGCGACCGCGACCAAGATCCAGCGCGCTAGCCCGCGGGTACGCTCGACCATCGCAGCGCCGCCCTCGCTGTCGTGGCGGAGTGCGGCGCGCGCGAGCAGTGCGAAGGCGAGCGCGTGGAGCAGGATCGCGCCGAGGACCGCGGCCGCGACGATGCCGACGTTGGCAAGCCAGGTCGGGATGTCGGGCAGGTCGCGCCAGTGATGGGCCAGGTAACGAGCCCAGTCGCGCGGAAGGTTCGCGTCTCTCATGGTGGCGCGAACGGTGCATGGGCGGGGGCGTTCCGGTGGCGGCGCTAGGGCGGGGTGGGCCGTGAGTGGTGCGGGGTGGGGGCCGGCACCGGAGGCTCGGGGGGGGGGGCGAGCGCCGTGCTGCGGAAAGGAAGGGGTGGGGCGGATGGGGACGAAGCGGGTCGTATTCAGCTGCCCTCTCGCCGACGTCTCACCTCTAGGGAGACAGTAGATTGGCCTGGTGGGACCCTGCCCGTCATTCCGGCCTTGAGCCGGGATCCCGCTGCCTTTTGCTGACCGCCGGACAAGCGGGACCTCGGATCAAGTCCGGGGTGACGAGGGCGGTAGCGGGGTGACGGATTGAGGCAGGAGGCGACCTCGCCGCCTTGACGCGAGGAGGCGTTTACCCGCAGGCCGCGGCGCGGAAGTTAATCCCGCGCCGTCGAACGTGGCGCTTGGCGCGCCACGTCGGCCGAGCCTTTGCGTCCGCGTTCGCGGACCAGCGCGTAGCTGGGCTACGCGCCTCGCTCGGCTACCAAATCTTTACGCGCTGCTCGGGCGCGAGGTACATCTTGTCGCCCGGCTTGACGTTGAACGCATTGTACCAGGCATCGACGTTGCGCACGACGCCGTTGACGCGGTTGTACGGCGGCGAGTGCGGGTCGGTCAGCAGGCGGCTGCGCAGCGCATCCTCGCGGATCTTCGACTGCCACGCTTGCGCGTAGGAGAGGAAGAAGCGCTGATCGCCGGTGAGGCCACCGATGACGGGCGCCTTGCCGTGGGCCGCCTGATACTTCTGGTACGCGGTGTATGCCGCCTCAAGCCCGCCCAAGTCGCCGATGTTCTCGCCCAGCGTCAGCGCACCCTTCACGTGCGTGCCGGGGATCGGCTCATAGGCGTCATACTGGCTGACGAGCACGCTGGTCCGCTTGGTAAAGGCGGCGCGCGTTTCGGGCGTCCACCAATTCTCGAACTTGCCGGTCGGGCCGAACTGGCTGCCCTGGTCGTCGAACCCGTGACCCATTTCGTGGCCGATGATCGCGCCGATTGCACCGTAATTGACCGCGGCGTCCGCCTTGGGATCGAAGTAGGGCGCTTGCAGGATCGCCGCCGGGAAGGTGATCTGGTTCGACAGCGGGTTGTAGTAAGCGTTCACCGTCTGCGGCGTCATGCCCCACAGCGTGCGGTCGACCGGCTTGCCGAGATACGACAGGTCGAGCTGGTGCTGGAATTCACCCGCGCGCATGTTGTTGCCCAGCGGATCGCCGCGCACGACCTTCATCGCCGAATAGTCGATGTACTTGACCGGATGACCGACGCGCGGATCGAATGCGGCGAGCTTGGCGAGCGCCGCCTGCTTGGTCTTGGCATCCATCCAGGTGTTGCCGGAAATACGCTCCTGGTAACCTGCGCGCAGGTTGTCGATCAGCTCGGCCATCTTTGCCTCGGACTCGGGCGGATAGTGGCGAGCGACGTAGACTTGGCCGACCGCCTCGCCCATCGCGTTGTTGACCAATGCGATGCCGCGCTTCCACCGCGCGCGCTGCTCCTGCTGACCGGACAGGGTGCGGCCGTAGAAGTCGAAATAGGCGGTGTCGAACGCCTTGGGCAGTACCGAGGCATTGTTGCTGGCGAAGCGGAACTTCATCCAGTCCTGCCACGTCGAAACCGGCGTTGCGGCGTAGAGCTTGCCGAGCGCGGTCAGCGCAGTCGAGGTGCCCATGATGACCACGGGGAACCGCTCATACCCTGCGGTGCGCAGCATCAGCGGCCAGTCGAACTCGGGCGCAAGCGCCTTGCGCTGCGCGGCGTCCATCGGCTTGAGCATCGCTTGCAGGTCGCGCTGCTGAACCGGCGTCCACTGCACCTTGGCCATCGCGGTCTCGAGCGTCACGATGCGGTCGGCCTTGGCGGAGGCGTCAGCGACGCCCGACAGCGTCAGTACCTGCTCGACGTATTTGCGATAGGCGGCGCGGTAGGTGTCGTACTTGGCGCCCGGCAGCAGGTAATAATCCTGCGGCATGCCGAGCGAACCCTGGCTGGCGATCGCGATATATTGCGTCGGGTCGGACGGGTTCGGCAACTGCCCCACCTCGACCGGCGAGGCGTAGCCGACGCTGGCGAACAGCGTCTGGAGCTTGGTCTTGTCGTTCGCCGCGTCGATCTTGGCGAAATAGGGCTTCAAGGGCGCGGTGCCGGCGCGCTCGATCGCGGCCTCGTCCATGAAGCTGCCGTAGAGGTCGCCGATCTGCTTGCCCCCGGCGCCGACCGCGTTCGGGTCGCGCGCGGCATCGCTCAGGATGTCGCGTACCTGACCCTCGGCCTGATCGGCGAGCGTCACCATGTAGCCGGCCGAGGTGCGGTCGGCGGCGATCTGCGTCCGCTTGTCCCAATTGCCGTTGGCGAAGGTCCAGAAATCGTCGCCGGGCTTGACCGTCTTGTCCTCGGCGGTCAGATCGACGCCGAACGTGCCGTAACGCGGACCCGCCTGCGCAGCGCCCGAGGCGGTGGCAGGAGCGGTCGTCTGCGCGAGCGACGGCGCGGCGATGGCGAGTGCGGCGACGCCGAGCGACAGGCGCGTATATGCAGAGATGTTCATCGATCCCCTTCCCCAACAGTGTGTCATCAACTTAGGACACCAACGTAACCGTTGCAACTATCCGCTGACGCGATTGGCGACGAGGTCGTCGACCACCGCCGGGTCAGCGAGCGTCGAGGTGTCGCCGAGTGATGTCGTGTCGCCTTCGGCGATCTTGCGCAGGATGCGGCGCATGATCTTGCCCGAGCGCGTCTTGGGCAGGCCCGGTGCGAATTGCAGCGCGTCGGGGGTGGCGATCGGGCCGATCTCCTTGCGCACCCACGCCTTCAGCTCGGCGGCGAGCGCGTCGGATGGCTCCACGCCGGCCTTCAGGGTGACGTAGGCGTAGATGCCCTGACCCTTGACGTCGTGCGGCATGCCGACGACCGCGGCTTCGGCAACCTGGTGATTGAGCACCAGCGCGCTCTCGACCTCGGCGGTGCCCATGCGGTGTCCGGACACGTTGATGACGTCGTCGACGCGGCCCGTGATCCAGTAATAACCGTCCTCGTCGCGCCGGCACCCGTCGCCGGTGAAATACTTGCCCGGATAGGTGGTGAAATAGGTCTGGAAAAAGCGGTCGTGATCGCCCCACACGGTGCGCATCTGTCCTGGCCAGGACGCGGTGATGCACAGATTGCCACTGGTTGCGCCGTTCAGCACCTTGCCCGTCTCGTCGACCAGTTGCGGCTGCACGCCGGGCAGCGGCTTGGTGGCGGAGCCGGGCTTCAAGTCGGTCGCGCCGGGCAGGGGCGCGATCAACGCGCCGCCGGTTTCGGTTTGCCACCAGGTGTCGATGATGGGGCTGCGGCCCTCGCCGACGACGTCATGGTACCAGCGCCACGCCTCGGGGTTGATCGGCTCGCCGACCGTGCCGAGCAGGCGGAGCGAGGCGCGGCTGGTCGCGCCCACGGGCGCGTCGCCCTCCTTCATCAGCGCACGCAGTGCGGTCGGTGCGGTGAACAGCGTGTGCACCTGATGCCGGTCGACCACCTGCCAGATGCGGCTGGCATCGGGCCAGGTCGGCAGCCCTTCATACATCAACGTCGTCGCGCCGTTCGCGAGCGGGCCGTAAACGATATAGGTGTGCCCGGTGACCCAGCCGATATCAGCCGCGCACCAGTAGACGTTCGGGGCGCGATAATCGAACACCAGGCCGTGGGTGTAGGCCGCCCACAGCAGATAGCCGCCGGTCGAGTGCAGCACGCCTTTCGGCTTGCCGGTCGAGCCTGAGGTGTAGAGGATGAATAGCGGGTCTTCCGCCGCCATCGGCTCGGGTGCGCAATCGTCCGACACGTCGGCCGCTGCCTCGTGGTACCAGGTGTCGCGCTCGCCCAACGGCACGTCGCCGCCGGTCGCGCGGACCACCAGCACGCGCTCGAGCGTCGGCGCGCTCGCGGCGGCGGCATCGACGTTGGCCTTGAGCGGGATGGTCTTGCCGCCGCGTCGGCCCTCGTCGGCGGTGATCACGAGTTTCGACCCGCAATCCTCGATCCGGCCGGCGAGCGCGTCGGGCGAGAAGCCGCCGAACACGACCGAATGGATCGCGCCGATCCGCGCGCAGGCGAGCAGGGCGAACGCGGCCTCGGGGATCATCGGCAGGTAGACGGTTACGCGGTCGCCCTTGGCGACGCCTTGCGCCTTCAACACATTGGCGAAGCGGCAGACCTCGCGGTGAAGCTCGGCGTAGGTGATCCGGCGCGGTTCCTCGGTCGGGACATCGGGTTCCCAGATGATCGCGACTTGGTCGGCGCGTTCGGCGAGATGTCGGTCAATGCAATTGACGCTGGCGTTGAGCGATCCGTCGGCGAACCAGCGGATATGGAAGTCGTCGGCGTCGAACGACCAGTCGCCGGCCTGGGTTGGCGGCGTTATCCATTCGAGTTGCTGCGCTTGTTCCAGCCAGAAAACGTCGGGCTCGGCGACGCTGCGGTGGTACATTTCCTCGTAGCCGGCGGCATCGACGCGCGCCTCGCGCGCCCATTGCGCGGGAACAGGGAACAGGTCGATCTCGGACACGCGCGGGGTTCCTTTCCTTGGTCGCGGGCTGCATGCGCCGCACGACCGCGCGGGGCAAGTATCGTGGCCGCTCGGCCGCGATCGGTAGCGTCTCGTTAGCGAAATGGTAACGAATGGGCGGGTAAGGCGCGAAGCGCCATGCAACCGATCTCGATACTGTCCGCCGATGAAGCCGCCGCGCGCGATCCGCGTACCAGCGTGATGCTGAGTGCCGAGGTGGTGCGCAGCGAAGGCTCGGCGCCGACGCAGCATCGCGTGCTGAACGTATCGGTATCGGGGGTGTGCATCGCCAAGCCGGTCGGGCTGGTCGCGGACATGCCGGTGATGGTCTCGCTTGGCCGGGTTGATCACGTCGGCGCACGCGTCAAATGGGTGCGCGGCGACCGGGCTGGATTGCGCTTCGACGAAGCGATCGACCTCGACGCCGCGCGGCAACGCCGGCCCGGCAACGGCGCGCCGCCGCCGCCGACCTCGGGATGGATGGCTGCGGCGAACGAGCGTTTCCGGCGTCAGACCACGCTGTAGGGCACGACGCGTCGCGTCGCCGGATCGACGCGGATCGCGCGGTCGGTTGGCGGAAAGGCGCGCTGGTCGCAATCGCTGCGCGGGCAAAGCCGGCACGAGATGCCGATCGGCGTCGGTGTACCCGACAGTCCGTGCGACACGCCCCCCTGCCAAATCCCGAGTGCATCGGCGTAGACGAAATCGGCGGCGTGCATCGCCTCGCAGCCCAGCACGACCGCGTAGCGCCTGGGCGCGCGCGCGAAGCGGCCTGACGGCTTCACCAATCCCTTCGCCATCGACACGTAGCGGACGCCGTCGGGCGTCTCGGCGTGCTGGACCAGGATGCGGTCGGGGATCGCCGCCGCCTCGTGGACGTGCCACAACGGACAGGCACCGCCGAAGCGTGCGAATTGCAGCCGGGTGGCGGAATGTCGCTTGGTGATGTTGCCCGCCATGTCGACGCGGCAGAAGTAGAAGGGGACGCCCTCCGCGCCCGGGCGCTGCAGCGTCGAGAGGCGGTGGCACGCCTGTTCGAAACTGACGCCGAACCGCCTGGAAAGCCGGTCGATGTCGTGGCGCACCGCCTTCGCCTCGGCACGGAACGCGGCGTAGGGCATGACCAGCGCACCGGCGGCGTAGTTGGCTAGGCCGATGCTCAGCAGTCGCCGTGCCTCGTCGTGCGCGAGCGGCGCTGCGGCGACGATCCCGGCGATGGGCGCGGCGAAGGCAAGCGCGGCGAGGCGGTGCGCGACGAGAAAACGCCGCGTCTCCGGCGGGGTCGCGGCGGCAAGCGTCAGCACGCGGCCGTCGAAGCGTGCGAGCGGGGCTGCGTCGTCTGGGGCCAGCACCACCGCCACGCCGTGGTCGGCGAGCTGCTGGTCGAGCGCGCCGCCGCTCGCGAGTTCCTCGGCCGCACGATCGAGCAAGTCGACGTAATTGCCCGCGTCGTGGAACCAGTCGCGCACCGCCTCCCATGGCAGCCGCGCGCCGGTGCCGGTCAGCCCGGCGCTGGTGATCATCGCTTCCTCGGCGAGCGCGGCACGTTCCTCCGCCGCGCGCTTGGCGGCGTGGAGCGCGACGAAGCGATCGGCGACGTCAGGGCGCTCCTCCGCTAGTCGCGCGATGCTCTCCGCGTCGAGCGGCGCGACCGCTGGGTCGGCGAGTGCAGCGGCGAGCGCGGAAAGGCGGCGCGCGGGTACCTCGCCCTCAATCCCGGCGAGTGCCGCGGGGAAATGCCGCGCCAGCGCCGCGCTGACCACCGCGGTCAGCGGACGTTCGCCGCTCTCCAACTGCGACAGATAGCTGACCGACAGTCCCAGCTTCATTGCCATCGCGCGCTGATTGAGCCCGGCGGCGCGGCGCAGCGCGCGCAAGGTATCGCCGGCGTAGAGGCGGGAGCGGGGCATGACGGTCGCGCCTAGTTTGCAACGTGACTATTCGCAACTTCGCAACTTCACATTTGCGCGCGCAGTCGCGAGGGCGCAGGAGGACAGGCACAGGAGATCAGGATGTCATCGACGCTCGCCGAACTCGAGAAGAAGCGCGCCGCGGCGAAGCTGGGCGGCGGGCAGAAACGCATCGACGCGCAGCACGCCAAGGGCAAGCTGACCGCGCGCGAGCGGCTCGACGTGCTGCTCGACGAGGGATCGTTCGAGGAGCTCGACATGTACGTCGAGCATAATTGCGTCGATTTCGGCATGCCCCAACAGGTGATCCCCGGCGACGGCGTGGTGACCGGATCGGGCACGATCAACGGCCGGCTGGTGTTCGTCTTCAGCCAGGATTTCACCGTGTTCGGCGGCTCGTTGTCCGAACGGCACGCGCAGAAGATCTGCAAGATCATGGACATGGCGATGAAGGTCGGCGCGCCGGTCATCGGGTTGAACGATTCAGGCGGGGCGCGCATCCAGGAGGGCGTCGCGTCGCTGGGTGGCTATGCCGAGGTGTTCCAGCGCAACGTGCTGGCGAGCGGCGTGGTGCCGCAGATCAGCCTGATCATGGGGCCGTGCGCGGGCGGTGCGGTCTATTCGCCGGCGATGACCGACTTCATCTTCATGGTGAAGGATTCGTCCTACATGTTCGTGACCGGCCCCGACGTGGTCAAGACCGTCACCAATGAGGTGGTGACGCAGGAGGCGCTGGGTGGGGCGGTCACGCACACCACTAAAACGAGCGTCGCCGACAATGCGTTCGAGGACGACATCGAGGTGTTGCTCGCGACGCGCGATTTCTTTGATTTCCTGCCCGGATCGAACCGGCAGCCGGTGCCTGAGCGGCCGAGCGACGATCCGTGGGATCGGTTGGAGCCCAGCCTCGACACGCTGATCCCCGCGTCCGCCAATCAGCCGTACGACATGCACGAGCTGATCCGAAAGACGGTCGACGAAGGCGATTTCTTTGAGATCCAGCCCGGCCACGCCGCTAACATCATCTGCGGCTTCGGTCGGATCGAGGGCCGCACGGTCGGTGTCGTCGCCAACCAGCCGATGGTGCTGGCGGGCGTGCTCGACATCAACTCGTCTAAGAAGGCCGCGCGCTTCGTCCGCTTCTGCGACGCATTCGACATTCCGATCGTCACCTTCGTCGACGTGCCCGGCTTCCTGCCCGGCACGGCGCAGGAGCATAACGGCATCATCAAGCACGGTGCGAAGCTGCTGTTCGCCTATGCCGAGGCGACCGTGCCGAAGATCACGGTCATCACGCGCAAGGCGTACGGCGGGGCGTATGACGTGATGGCGTCGAAGCATCTGCGCGGTGACCTGAACTACGCCTGGCCGACCGCGGAGATAGCGGTGATGGGCGCGAAGGGCGCGGTCGAGATCATCTTCCGCGGCCGCACGCCGGAGGAGATCGCGCAGCGCACCGCCGAGTATGAGGCGCGCTTCGCCAACCCCTTCGTCGCGGCGTCCAAGGGGTTCATCGACGAAGTAATCATGCCCCATTCCACCCGCCGCCGCATCGCGCTCGGCCTGCGTAAGCTCGCCGGCAAGACGTTGGAGAATCCGTGGAAGAAGCATGACAACATCCCGTTGTGATGCGACTGCGTGCACATTATCATGTCCATGATAAAGGAGATGTGATGTGCAGACGGAACGCGTGACCTTCCTGACGACGCCCGACCACAAGGCCGCGCTTGACGCTTATGCCGCCTCGAATGGCAAGTCGGTCGGCCATGTCGTGCGCGAGGCGACGAGCCGGTACATTGCGCAGCCTGCCGACGACGACGCCAACGATGAAGAGGTGGAATTGGCAGCGCTGGTCGCAGAGGCGAATGCGGCGATCCCGCAGATGCGTGCCTCCATCGATCGGATGATCGACGCGCTCGACGCCTCGCACCGCAAGGTCGATGCGTTCCTTCGCGAGGCGGGGGTGCGCGCGTGAGTGCGATCGGCGACGCGCTGGCGGCGATCCGACAGGTCATCCTGATGCAGCAGCGTATGGATCAGCTCGACGGGCGGATCACGCAATTGGTGGCGGACGTCGATGGGCTGACCGATGCGCTATCGAACATGCGCGACCGCGTTAGCCGGCTGGAAGGCATTATCGAGGGCGCAGTGATGGCAGCGCGGCAGCGGAGGATCGAGGAATGAGCGGTATGACGCTGGGACGGCTCAATCACGTCGGAGTCGCGACGCCGTCGATCGAGCGGTCGGTCGCGACCTATCGCACGCTGCTGGGCGCGGAGGCGATCGGCGAGCCGTTCGACCTGCCCGCACAGGGCGTCCGCGTGTGCTTCGTCGACACGCCAAACACACAGATCGAGTTGATCGAGCCGTTTGACGAGCAATCTCCCATCGCGGGGTTCCTCAAGAAGAACCCGGCCGGCGGGCAGCATCACGTCTGTTTCGAGGTGCCCGACATCCACGCCGCGGTCGCGCACCTGAAGGCGGAAGGCGCGACCGTGCTAGGCGAGCCGCGCATCGGCGCGCATGGCACACCGATCGTGTTCGTCCATCCGAAGGATTTCGGCGGATTGCTGGTCGAGTTGATGGAAACGCCGGCAGGCGATCACTGACAACCATAAGCGGGAGAGGTGCCATGACCGATTACCAGACGATCATCGCTGAGAAGAAGGGTGACGTGCTCGTGCTCACGCTCAACCGGCCCGATCGGTTGAACGCTGCCTCGATCGACCTCGCGCAGGAGTTGAGCGCGGCCTTGTACGACTTGCAAGGCGCACGCGCGGTGCTGCTGACCGGAGCGGGGCGAGCCTTCTGTTCGGGCGCGGACTTGCAGTCGCGCGGCGGTGACTCCGCCGTCGCAGGCGGCGATGCCAGCCACCGCGCATTGATGAACTTCTACAATCCGTTGATGAGCCAGTTGCTGCATCTGCCCGTACCGGTCGTCACCGCGGTCAACGGCCCTGCGGCGGGCGTCGGTTGCTCGATGGCACTGTCGGGCGACTTCGTGCTCGCGGGCAAGAGCGCCTATTTCCTGCAAGCCTTCGTCAACATCGGGCTGGTGCCCGACGGCGGTTCGACGTGGCTGCTCGCGCGCGCGATCGGCAAGGCACGCGCGACGCAGATGATGATGCTGGGCGAGCGGATTGGTGCGGATCAGGCGGCTGACTGGGGGCTGATCTACCGCGCGGTTGAGGATGCGCAGTTGATGGACGAGGCGCTGGCGCTCGCGACCCGGCTCGCCGCAGGGCCGACCGTGGCGCTCGCCGCGATGCGCCGCACCATCATGAGCGCGCTCGACGGTTCGTTCGACCAGACGCTGCGCGCCGAGGCCGAGGGGCAGCGCGCGGCGGGCAATTCGCAGGACGCACGCGAGGGGGCGAAGAGCTTCATCGAGAAGCGCAAACCCGCCTTCACCGGCGCGTGAGCCGATCATCCGAGTAGAATGATATGACTGATCCCATCATCGAGCAGAACACCGGCGAGGACGCGGGCAGCGCGCCCAAGCCCGCGGCCATGCCGACCGAGGTCGCGGCGCCTCCGCCCGCGCCGGCGCTCGACACTTGGGCAAAAGCCGCGGCGAAGGAGGTCAAAGGCAAGGACCTGACCTGGGCGACGCCGGAAGGGATCGACGTCAAGCCGCTCTACACCGCGGAGGACGTCGAAGGATGGGAGCCCGGTCTGCCCGGTTTCGCGCCGTTCACCCGCGGCGTGCGCGCGTCGATGTACGCCGGACGGCCGTGGACGATCCGGCAATATGCCGGCTTCTCGACTGCTGAGGCCTCCAACGCCTTCTACCACCGCAACCTCAAGGCGGGGCAGAAGGGCCTGAGCGTCGCGTTCGACCTGGCGACGCACCGCGGCTACGACAGCGACCATCCGCGCGTGACGGGCGACGTCGGTAAGGCGGGCGTCGCGATCGACAGCGTCGAGGACATGAAAATCCTGTTCGACGGCATCCCGCTCGACCAGATGAGCGTCAGCATGACGATGAACGGCGCGGTGATCCCGATCCTCGCCTTCTTCATCGTTGCAGGGGAAGAGCAAGGGGTCGATCGGCGGTTGCTCGACGGAACGATCCAGAACGACATCCTCAAGGAGTTCATGGTCCGCAACACCTATATCTACCCGCCAGAACCCAGCATGCGGATCATCTCGGACATCTTCGGCTACACCAGTCGCGAGATGCCGAAGTTCAATTCGATCTCGATCTCCGGTTATCACATGCAGGAAGCCGGTGCGACGCAGGTGCAAGAGCTTGCGTTCACCATCGCCGACGGCATGGAGTATGTGAAATACGGCGTCGCGAGCGGGCTCGACATCGACAAGTTCGCCGGGCGGCTGTCCTTCTTCTTCGCGATCGGCATGAACTTCTTCATGGAGATCGCCAAGCTGCGTGCGGCGCGCGTGCTGTGGCACCGCGTTATGACCAATTTGGGCGCGCGCGACGAGCGGTCAAAGATGCTGCGCACGCACTGCCAGACCTCGGGCGTGTCGCTGACCGAGCAGGACCCGTACAACAACGTCATGCGCACCACGATCGAGGCGATGGCGGCGATGCTGGGGGGCACGCAATCGCTCCACACCAACGCGCTCGACGAGGCGATCGCGCTGCCGACCGACTTCTCCGCCCGGATCGCGCGCAACACGCAGCTGGTGATCCAGGAAGAGACCGGGATGACCAACGTCGTCGATCCGCTCGGCGGCAGCTACTACGTCGAGGCGCTGACTAAGGACCTGGTCGACCGCGCCTGGGCGATCATCGAGCGCGTCGAAGCCGAGGGCGGCATGGCCAAGGCTGTCGCCGCCGGCTGGCCTAAGGCGATGATCGAGGAAGCCTCCGCCGCGCGCGCAGCGCGGGTCGACCGCGGCGAGGACGTGATCGTCGGCGTCAACAAATACCGCAAGGAGAATGAGGACGGACTCGAGATCCTCGACGTCGACAATCACGCGGTGCGCGAGGCGCAGGTCCGCCGCATCAACGAGATGAAGGCGAAGCGCGACGAGGCGGCGTGCCGGGCCGCGCTCGACGCGTTGCGTGAGGGCGCACGCGGGCAGGGCAATTTGCTCGAACTCGCGGTTGACTGTGCGCGGGCGCGCGCGACGCTCGGCGAAATCTCCTCGGCGATGGAAGACGTATTCGGTCGCTTCGGCACGCAGCCGACGCCGGTGAAGGGCATCTACGGCGGCGCCTATGACGGCGATGCGGCCTGGACGCGGTTGGAGGAAGGGGTGGCCGCGACCGAGCGGCGGCTGGGGCGCAAGCCCCGGATGCTCGTCGCCAAGATGGGGCAGGACGGTCATGATCGCGGCGCAAATCTCGTGTCGTCGATGTTCGGCGACCTGGGGTTCGAGATCGTGCCCGGCCCGCTATTCCAGACGCCCAAGGAAGCGAGTGAGTTGGCGCTGGCGAAAGATGTCGACGTGGTCGGCGCGTCCAGCCTCGCGGCCGGGCACAAGACGCTGATCCCCGAGCTGATCGGCCATCTGCGCGACGCAGGGCGCGCCGACATCAAGGTGATCGCGGGCGGGGTGATCCCGGCGCAGGATTACCAGGCGCTGCGCGACGCGGGCGTCCAGGCGATCTTCGGTCCGGGCACCAACCTGATTACGGCGGCGCAGGAAGTGCTCCGCCTGCTCGGCCACAACATGCCGCCGATGAGCGAGGCCGCGGAATGAAAGCGACGATCCTGATCGCGGGCGCGCTGCTCGCCGCGCCGGCGGGGGCGCAATCAGCGAGCGACTATCAGGCCGCCGATGCGCAGCTGAACGCGGCATATCGAAACGCGATGGCGCGGATGAAGCAGCTCGATCATGGCACCAGGCTTGCCGACCTACCGCCGGCCGAACGTGCCGGGCCGAGCTATAGCCAGGCGCTGCTTAACAGCCAGCGCGCGTGGCTCGCCTACCGCGACGCCAACTGCCGCGCGTTCGCTTACGAATATCGCGGCGGCTCGGCGCAGGGCTTGTCCAACCGCGTCTGCCTAACCCGCGTCACGCGCGCGCGCACGACCGAGCTGCGGCTGCTGCAATCGGTGTTCCTGCCCAAATGACCGAGTTACCCATGACGATCCGTACCGACTGGACTCGTGACGAGATCGCCGCGCTGTTCGACCTGCCGTTCACCGAGCTCGTGTTCCGCGCCGCTGAGGTGCACCGCGCGCACCACGATGCGGGGGCGGTGCAGCTATCGACTTTGTTGTCGATCAAGACCGGCGGGTGTCCCGAAGATTGCGGCTATTGCTCGCAATCGGTGGTCGCCGACAGCGGGGTCAAGGCGACCAAGCTGATGGACGTGCGTGCCGTGCTGCAATCCGCCGCGCAGGCGAAGGACGCCGGCTCGACCCGCTTCTGCATGGGCGCGGCGTGGCGTAACCCCAAGGACCGCGACATGCCCGCGGTGCTCGAGATGGTGCGCGGCGTGCGCGCGATGGGGCTGGAGACGTGCATGACGCTCGGCATGCTGACGCCTGCACAGGCCGCGATGCTGGGCGAGGCCGGGCTCGACTATTACAACCACAACATCGACACCTCGCCCGAGCGCTACAGCGGTGTCATCACCACGCGCAGCTTCGACGAGCGGCTCGACACGCTGGCGCACGTGCGCGAGGCTGGGATCAACGTCTGCTGCGGCGGGATCGTCGGGATGGGCGAGACTAGGCAAGACCGGGTCGGCTTCGTCCACGCGCTCGCCACCTTGCCAGAACATCCCGGCAGCGTGCCGATCAATGCGTTGGTGCCGGTCAAGGGCACGGTGCTGGGCGACATGCTCGCCGACACGCCGCTCGCCAAAATCGATGACATCGAGTTCGTCCGCACGGTCGCGGTCGCGCGCATCACCATGCCGGCAAGCATGGTGCGCCTCTCCGCGGGGCGTGAGAGCATGTCAGAGGCGACGCAGGCGCTGTGCTTCATGGCGGGCGCGAACTCGATCTTCACCGGCGACAAACTGCTTACCGCCGCCAACGCCGGCGACGACCGCGACGCGGCGCTGTTCGACAAGCTGGGCTTGCGTCCGATGGCGGCAGAGTGCCGGGCGATGGAAGCGGCGGAGTGATACGCTTCCTCCGTCATGCTGAACTCGTTTCAGCATCCAACTCTCATCACGCGCCGTCGTCGCCTCGGGCGCAATGGACCCTGAAACGAGTTCAGGGTGACGGCGGTTTAGGACTTCGCGGTTCCCGCGAAGCGTTCATCTAAGGGGGCCGTCATGTTCAAGAAGATTTTGGTCGCCAATCGTGGCGAGATTGCGTGCCGGGTGTTCCGCACCGCCAAGAAGATGGGGATCGCGACCGTTGCGGTCTATTCGGACGCCGATGCGCTCAGCCCGCACGTGCTGATGGCGGACGAGGCGGTCAGGCTCGGGCCGGCACCCGCGGCCGAGAGCTATTTGAAGGCCGAGTTGATCCTGCTCGCCGCCAAGGAGACGGGCGCGGACTGCATCCACCCGGGCTACGGTTTCCTGTCGGAGCGCGAGAGCTTCGCGCGCGCCTGCGCCGAGGCGGGGATTGCCTTCGTCGGCCCGCCGCCGAACGCGATCGCGGCGATGGGCGACAAGATCGAGTCGAAGAAGCTGGCGAAGGAAGCGGGCGTCAACGTCGTGCCGGGCTTCCTGGGCGAGATCGCCGACACCGACGACGCGGTCCGCATCGCGGGCGACATCGGCTATCCGGTGATGATGAAGGCATCGGCCGGCGGCGGCGGCAAGGGGATGCGGCTCGCCTGGTCCGAGCAGGACGTGCGCGAAGGCTTCGAGGCGACCAAGCGCGAGGGACTGGCAAGCTTCGGCGACGACCGCGTGTTCATCGAAAAGTTCATCGAGAGCCCACGTCATATCGAGATTCAGGTGCTGGGCGATCAGCACGGCAACGTGGTCTATCTCAACGAACGCGAATGCTCCGTGCAGCGCCGCCACCAGAAGGTCGTCGAGGAAGCGCCCTCGCCGTTCGTCACGCCCGAGATGCGCCGCGCGATGGGCGAGCAGGCGGTCGCGCTCGCCAAGGCGGTCGGTTACTACAGCGCCGGCACGGTCGAATTGATCGTATCGGGCGCGGACACGACGGGGCAGGGGTTCTACTTCCTGGAGATGAACACCCGGCTCCAGGTCGAGCATCCGGTCACCGAGGAGATCACCGGGCTCGATCTGGTCGAGCAGATGATCCGCGTGGCGGCGGGCGAGCCGCTGTCGTTCGGGCAGAGCGACGTAAAGATCAACGGCTGGGCGGTCGAGAACCGCGTCTATGCCGAGGACCCGTATCGCGGCTTCCTGCCCTCGATCGGACGGTTGGTGCGCTACCGCACGCCAGCGGCCAACCAACGCCAGGCCCCTTTCGGTGACGACGAGGGCGCGCCGGGCGTGCGCGTCGACGACGGCGTGCGCGAGGGCGGTGAGGTCAGCATGTTCTACGATCCCATGATCGCGAAGCTGGTCACCTGGGCGCCGACGCGTGAGGAAGCGATCGATAAACAGATCGCCGCGCTCGACGCGTTCGAGATCGAGGGACCGGGGACCAACCTCGATTTCCTGTCCGCGCTGATGCAGCATCCGCGCTTCCGCTCGGGCGAGATCACGACCGGGTTCATCGCGGAGGAATATCCCGACGGCTTCCACGGCGCGCCGGCGAGTGATGACGTGGTACGTGCGCTCGCGGCGGCGGCGGGGTTCGCCGCGACCGCCGAGGCCGACCGCGCGCGGCAGGTCGATGGGCAATTGGGCAACCAGCTCGACGCGCCGACCGACTGGGTGGTGCGCGTTGGCAAGAGCGATCACCGCGTGCAGGTTGGCGACGATCACGTCGTCGTCGATGGTGCGCCGGTCGCGGGCGACATCGGCTACGACGCCGGCGCGCGGGTGGTCACGGTCGGCGGCGACGCGCCGCTGTCAGTCAAGCTCCGCCGCACGCGGACCGGCTTCACGATCAACGCGCGCGGCGCGACGCACAAGGTGCGCGTGCTGCCCGCGCACGTCGCCCCTTACGCGCAGCATTTGATCGAGAAGGTGCCGCCCGATCTGTCCAAGTTCCTGATCGCGCCGATGCCGGGGCTGCTGGTGCGGCTGGACGTGGGTGTGGGCGACCGCGTCGAGGCCGGGCAACCGCTCGCGGTGGTTGAGGCGATGAAGATGGAGAACATCCTGCGCGCGGAGAAATCGGCGGTGGTGAAGACCGTCAACGCTGCGGCGGGCGAGAGCCTGCAGGTTGACCAGGTGATTCTAGAGCTGGAGTGAGGTTGGGGCGGTAGGGGCGCCGTAAATCCACGGGACAGCGTAACCCACCGCGGCCATCGTCATCCCGGCCTTGAGCCGGGATCTCGCTTTCTTCTTTCTCCGCGACGGAAGCGGGACCCGGATCAAGTCTGGGGTGACATGTAGAAAGTCGATCGAGAGTTTTCCGGTGTGCCGTGCAGCCGTGCGCGACGCGGGAGTTAATCCCGCGTCGTCGGTCGGCACTTCGTGCCGCCGGCCGTGTAGGCGCGTGCAGCCTTGGCTGCACCGCCCGCCGGCACGGCGGGCTCGCGCCTACAATTTGCGACACAAAAGCGCTGGACGTGACCCGGTGTGTTGGCCATCTCCATCACCATGACGCGCCTGCGCCTCTCGCTCCTCTCCGCCGTTGCCTTAGCCGGCTGTACGGTCGGCCCCGACTACGCGCCGCGCTCGGCCGCCGAGCTGGGTGTGCCCGACGCCTATTCCATCACCGCCGCGCCGACGCGTGAGGATCTGACGCATTGGTGGACGCGCTTCGACGATCCGGTGCTCGGCCAATTGGTCGAGCAGGCGAGCGCTGCCAACACCGACGTGGCGCAGGGGCTCGCGCGGCTCAGGCAGGCGCGCGAGTCGCTGGTGCAGAGCCGCGCCAACCTGCTTCCCACACTGAACGGGTCGGGCGGGTACAGCCGGTCGGAGACGTTCCGCGGCGGCGGGCAGTCGGTGACGCTGCCCGACGGCACCGTGCAGAATATCGGCGGAGGCGGCGGCTCGAACTTCTCGCTCGGGCTCGACGCACAATACCAGCTCGGGCTGTTCGGCGAGGTGCGTCGCACCGTCGAGGCGACGCGCGCGCAATATGAGGCGTCCGGATTCGATTACGCGACCACGCTCCTGTCGGTGCAGCAGGAGGTCGCGCGCAACTACGTGCTGGCCCGGCTCTACCAGGCGCAGCTCGCCAATGCGCGCGCCAGCCTCGCGCTACAGGACGACAATCTCGAGATCGCCGGCTTCCGCGTCCAGGCCGGCCTCGTCTCCAGCCTCGATCAGGAGCAGGCGCGCAGCCAACGCGCGGCGACCGCGGCGACGATTCCCGCGTTCGAGCAGCAATATAACGCCGCCGTCTCGCGCCTCGGCGTGCTGACGGCGCAGGCGCCGGGGGCGCTCAAGCCGTTGCTCAGCGCGGCCCGGCCCATTCCCACCGGCCCGCGTGTCGTCGGCGCTGGCATCCCCGCCGACGTGCTGCGCCAGCGCCCCGACGTGCGCGCAGCCGAGCGGACGCTGGCCGCCGCAACCGCGCAGATCGGCGTCGCCAAGGCCGCGCTCTATCCCGCGCTCGCGATCAGCGGCAACATCAACACCAATGCGGGCAATGTGGGCGGGCTGCTCGGCACGATCACGGGCGGGCTGTTCGCCGGACTGACGCAGGCAATCTTCAACGGCGGACGGTTGTCGGCACAAGTGCGCAGCAACGAGGCCGCGGCCGATGCCGCGCTCGCCGCATATAAGGGCAATGTGCTGCTCGCACTGGAGGACGTGGAGAACGCGGTCGTCGCGCTCGACACCTCGCGGCGGCGTGGGCGCGAGTTCGCGACACAGCTCGACGCCGCCAACAATGCCGCGCTGCTGTCGCGGCTGCAATATCGCAGCGGGCTGACCGACTTCACCACGCTGTCGCAGCAGGAAGCGAACCTGTTCTCCGCGCGCAACAGCGAGGCGCAGGCGCGCGCCGATCAGGCGACCGCCTTGATCCAGTTGTTAGGTGCGCTTGGCGGCGGGTGGAACCCCGACGTGACCCCGACGGCGCCCAACCCCGCAACCCAACAGCCCGCTGCCCGAGAGACCCGCTGATGGCCGACCAGAACCTCGACGAATTCCTGGGCCAGAAGCCGCAGCCGAAATGGCGCAAGTGGCTCAAGTGGTCGCTGGTCGCACTCGGCGTCGTGCTGCTCGCGTTGCTGGTGCAGCGGCTCGTCTTCGGCGGTGCAAAGGCGACCGATTACGCGACGGCGCCGATCGAGCGCGGCAATCTAACTGTTAGCGTGTCGGCGACCGGCAAGCTCGCGCCGACCAACCAGGTGACCGTCGGCTCGCAGCTGTCGGGCCTCGTTACCAAGGTGGTGGTCGACGTCAACGACCGCGTGACCGCCGGCCAACCGCTCGCGCTCATTGATCCCGAACAGATCGAGGATCAGATCCGCCAGCAACAGGCGCAGATCGCGGCCAACCAGGCGCAGGTTCGCCAAGCGCAGGCGACCGTCGCCGAGAGTCAGGCGCAGCGCGCGCGACTGGAGCAGGTGTACAAATTGTCGAACGGCCGCGTGCCTTCTGCAACCGAGCTTCAGACCGGCCGCGCCGATTACCAGCGCGCGGTCGCCGCGCTGAAGGTTGCGCAGGCGAACGTCGTCGCATCGCAGGCGACGCTGGCGCAGAGCCAGACGCAGCGCGCGCGCGCGATCATCCGCTCGCCCGTCAACGGCGTCGTGCTCGCGCGGCAGGTCGATCCGGGGCAGACGGTCGCCGCCTCGTTCAACACGCCGACGTTGTTCGTCATCGCGGAGGACCTGAGCAAGATGAAGCTGGAGGTCGCGATCGATGAGGCGGACGTCGGATCGGTCAAGGTCGGGCAGCGCGCTAGCTTCACCGTCGACGCCTTTCCCGGCAAGACCTTCCCCGCGACGATCACGCGCGTCGACCTCGGCTCCAACCTGACCGTCAGCAACGCGACCGCCTCGTCGTCGAGTACCGCTACGACCGGCGCAACGACGGGACAGGTCGTCTCCTACGCCGCCGATCTGACGGTCGAGAACCCGACGCTGCAACTGCGCCCCGGCATGACCGCGACCGCCGACATCGTCACCTCGGACAAGAGCAATGCGCTACTCGTCCCCAACGCCGCGTTCCGGTTCAAGCCGCAGACCGCGGGCGGCGACGACAATGGCGGCGGGATCGCGGGCTCGCTGACCTTCCGTCCGCGTCGCGGTGGCCGGCCCGAGCGGACCGCGACGGTGGGCCGCGGCGGTACGCAGACGCTCTACGTCAAGGGTGCGGACGGCAAGCCGCGCGCCATCCAGGTGACGACCGGCGACACCAACGGCACGATGACCGAAGTGCTGTCGGGTCCGCTCAAGCCGGGGATGCAGGTGATCACCGGGCAGCTCGCCGGCGGCGATGATGCCGCGGGCAGTGGTGGACGCCGTGGCGGCGGCGGCCGGCGCGGGGGTGGCGGCGGTGGCCAGTAACGCCGCCGCGGCCGCTTTCCCCGGCGGCGCCGACGCGCTCATCGCGCTGCGCGGTGTCACCAAGAGCTACGGTGAGGGCGGCACCGCGTTCCAGGCGCTGAAGGGCGTCGACCTCGACATCATGGCGGGCGATTTCGTCGCGGTCATGGGCCCGTCGGGATCGGGCAAGTCGACGACGATGAACATCCTCGGCTGCCTCGACGTGCCGACCGGTGGCACCTTCCTGTTCCGCGGCCACCATGTTGAGACATTGAACCGCGACCAGCGCGCGCTGCTCCGGCGGCGTTACCTCGGTTTCGTGTTCCAGGGGTTTAACCTGCTCAGCCGCACGACCGCGCTCGAGAATGTCGAACTGCCGCTGCTCTACCGCGGCGACGAGAAGAAGGCGCGGCGTGAGCTATCGATGGCGGCGCTGGAAAAGGTCGGGCTCGACCGCTGGTGGGATCACACTCCCGCCGAACTGTCGGGTGGGCAGCAGCAGCGTGTCGCGATCGCGCGCGCGATCGTGACGCAGCCCGACGTGCTGCTCGCCGACGAGCCGACCGGCAACCTCGATTCCGAACGCTCGGTCGAGATCATGGAATTGCTCACCGATCTCAACCGCGGCGGCATCACCGTGCTGATGGTGACGCACGAGCCCGACATGGCTGCATTCGCGCGCACGGTGATCCACTTCAAGGACGGGCTGGTGGAAAGAATTGAGCGCAACCACCACCAGGGCGAGGCGGTGGAGGCCTGATGCTCGGCACCACCTTCGTTCTCGCGCTGCGCTCGATCCGTCGGCACCTGCTGCGCTCGTTCCTGACGACCCTCGGAATCATCATCGGCGTGGCGGCGGTGGTGACCATGGTGACGCTCGGCAAGGCGACCACCGCGCAGGTACAGCAGAACATCTCCTCGCTCGGCACCAACATCCTCCAGGTGCGCCCGGGCCAGGGCTTCGGTCGCGGCGGCGGGGGTCCGCGTCCGTCTGACTTCAAACCCGAGGACGTGTCCGCGATTGCCAACCAGATCGCAGGCGTCTCCGCGGTCGCACCACAAGCGCAATCGACCGCGACCGCGATTTACGAGGGTGCGAACTGGTCGACGACGATCAACGGCACCACCGCGGCCTATTTCCAGGTCCAGCCGTGGCCGCTCGCGTCCGGCCGGCTGTGGACGCCACAAGAAGAGTCCGCGGGCAAGGCGGTCTGCGTGATCGGCAATACCGTACGTCAGAACCTGTTCCGCACCGGCCGCGCGGTCGGGCAGCGCTTCCGCGTCGGCGCGGTCAGTTGCGACGTGATCGGCGTGCTGTCGACGCGCGGTCAGGCGGGCTTCGGCGGCGATCAGGACGACGTGGTCATCATGCCGATCAAGACGGTGCAGCGCCGCTTCACCGGCACGCGCGACATCCGCCTGATGCTGGTCGGCGTCGACCAGGCTTATTCGACCTCGACCGTGCAGGCGGGGATCACTGACCTGCTGCGCGAGCGCCGCAACGTCACCTCGGGCAAGGACGACGATTTCAACATCTTCGACACCAAGCAGATCAGCGACACGCTATCGAGCACCACGACGCTCCTGACCCGCATCGTCACCGCGGTCGCCGGAATCAGCCTGGTCGTCGGCGGAATTGGGATCATGAATATCATGCTGGTATCAGTGACCGAGCGCACGCGCGAGATCGGCATCCGCCTCGCGATCGGCGCGGTGGCGAGCGAGGTGTTGCTGCAATTCCTGGTCGAGGCGGTGGTGCTGTCGATGCTGGGTGGCGTCATCGGGCTGCTGCTGGCGCAGCTCGCGATCGGCGCGCTGTCGGCGCTTGGGGGCTTGCCGTACCTGTTCGTACCGGAGATCAACGCGATCGCGTTCGGCATCTCGGCGGTGATTGGCGTCGTGTTCGGTTATTTCCCGGCACGCCGTGCGGCGGCGCTCAACCCGATCGACGCGCTGCGCCACGAGTGAGCTACATCTTCTCTCAATGAGAGGGTTCGAGAAATCACTGCCGGCTCGACATGTCCTTGCCGTCACCACCGACTTGATCCGGCGTCCCGCTGTATTTCGGCGGGGAAAGACGCGGAATCCCGGATCAAGTCCGGGATGACGAAGAGGAGCTCGAACCCCGTTAAACCGTTGGCCGCTCGTGCCGTCGCGTGCCGGGTAGCGTCAGCGCCTCGGGCGCGTGAACCAGTTCGCGCAGTTGCTCCAGCTCTTCGGGCGTGTCGACGTCGATCAGTTCGGCCGCGTTGGTGACGACGTGGCGGCCGGCGCGGATCAGGTCGCGCGCGCCTTGATCGCCCGATAGCGCGCATAGCGTGTCGAAGTGCGCGCGCGCGAACAGCGCAGGCGGCTTTGGGCTCACGCCGTCGCTCGATGCCACCACCGCGTCGGCCGAGTCCGCCGCGTCGAGCAGGCGATAGATGTGCGACGCGGTAACTCGCGGCATGTCGGCGAGCGCGAGCAGCACCGCCTTCGCGCCAAGCGCCTCCGCGCACGCGACGCCCAGCCGCACCGACGACGCCATGTCGCCGACCGGATCGTCGTTGCCGATCACCGTGAACCCGTGCGGCGTGTAATCGATCGTGCAGCGCGGCGAGGTGACCGCGACCCGTTGCTTGAACGGTACCGCCTCCAGCGCGACCGCGACGTGCAGGCCGAGCGGGCGGGTGAGGAACGGCTCGTTCAGCTTGCTGCCGACATCACCGAAGCGCGCCGACTTGCCCGCCGCGAGCAGGACGAGGACCGTATCCTCCGCCGCGATCAC
Source organism: Sphingomonas hominis (assembly GCF_013328205.1). Classification (GTDB taxonomy): domain Bacteria; phylum Pseudomonadota; class Alphaproteobacteria; order Sphingomonadales; family Sphingomonadaceae; genus Sphingomonas; species Sphingomonas hominis. The sequence goes on from NZ_JABULH010000003.1 coordinate 302,418, forward strand.
GCGAGCACCGCCTCCGCCGCGCGGTCGAGCGCGCTGTCGGACGCGGGCACGGGCAGGTGGAACGCGCGCACCATGGCGGCGGCGATCGACAGCGCGATCTCCGCCGGGCCGATTGCGCCGATGTCGATGCCGACGGGACCGTCGATGCGGTCGATCTGCGCCTCGCTCAGCCCCGCCGCCGTCATCCGCTCGCGGCGCGCGGCGTGGCTCTTGCGGCTGCCGAGCGCGCCGACATAGGCCGCGTTGGTCTTGAGCGCGGCGATCAGCGCGGGATCGTCGATCTTGGTGTCGTGGCTCAGCGTCACCACCGCGGTCGACGGGCCCGGCCGATACGCCTCGACCGCCTCGTCGGGCCAGCGATCGTCGAGCGTGACGCCCGGGAAACGCTCCTCGGTGAGGAAGCGTCCGCGCGGGTCGATCACCACCACCTCGATGCCGAGCGTGGCGGCCAGCGCGGCGAGACTCTGCGCGATCTGCACCGCGCCGACGATCAGCAACCGGCGCGGCGGTGCGTAGCGGTTGGCGAACACCTCACCTGTTTCGATCGGGCGCAGGTCGCTGTGCCCGGTCGCGAGGTCCGTCGTTACCGTCACGCCCTGGCCGCTGTCGCGTGCCTCGGCGATGCGGTCGAACAATTCGGGGTCGAACCCTTCGGCGGAAACGGGCTGGACCATCACGCTGATCTGCCCGCCGCACGGCAGCCCGACCTCCCACGCGCTGTCGTCGGCGACGCCGTAGGTCTTCACCTGGAACGGCGCGCCCGCGATCACTTGCGCCGCGGTGTCGAGGATGTCGCCCTCGACACACCCGCCCGACACCGATCCTTCGAACCGGCCGTCGGCGTGCACCAGCATGTGGCTACCCTTGGGCCGCGGCGCGGAGCCCCAGGTCGACACCACGGTGGCGAGCGCCAGCGGCTCGCCCTTCCAGGCGTGGGCGGCGGCGAGGACGGAGTCATTGTCTGCCATATCGGTTCTCGTATGTGGATCAGACCGGCGGCAGGCCGGCGAGCAGGGTGTCGAGCGTCGCGGGTACGTCGCGTACGCGCACGCCCGTGGCATTGTGGATCGCGTTGATGACGGCCGCGCCCGCACCCGAGATGCCGAGCTCGCCGACGCCTTTCGCGCCGACCTGGTTGGCGGCGTCGTCGATCTCCTCGATGAAGTGAACGTCGATGTGCGGAACGTCGGCATTTACCGCGACGTGGTACTCGCCGAAATCGGGATTGACGAAGCGACCGCTGCGCGTATCCACCACCGCGGCCTCGCCGAGCGCGTAGCTCACGCCCCATACCATCCCACCGACGATCTGGTTCGCCGCGGTTTTCGCGTTGAGCACGCGCCCGACGTCGAACACGCCGAGCATGCGGCGCACACGCACCTCGCCTGTTACCGCATTGACCGCGACCTCGCAGAAATGCGCGCCGTGGCTCGCCTGGCTGGTGCGCTTGGCCTGTTGCCCTGGCGACGACTTGCCGCGTCCCTCGATCGGCTCGCCGCGCGCGAGGTCGGCAAGCGGAACCTCACGCCCGCCCGCCGCGACGCAGCCGTCCTTGAGCACCAACTCCTCGGGCGCGGCGTTCATCCGGAGCGCCAATTCGGCGAGCACGTCCTCGCACGCCAGCACCACTGCCGCGCACGCGCTGCCCGCGCCGAACGACCCGCCCGAGCCCGCGCTCTTGGGATAGTTGGTGTCGCCGATCCGCACGTCGACTCGGGCCGCCTCGACGCCCAGCACCTCGCCCGCGGTCTGCGCCAGGATGGTGTAGGTGCCGGTGCCGATGTCGGTCATGTCGGTCTCGACCGTCACGCGCCCGTTCGGCTCCAGCCGCACGTTCGCCGCCGCGGTGACGGTGAAATTGCCGCGCAGCGCCGCTGCCATGCCGATGCCGATCAACCACTCGCCCTCCAGCGTGGTGCCGGGATCGGGTACGCGATCGGGCCAACCAAAGTGGCGCGCGCCCTCCGCGTAACAATCGAGCAGGCGGCGGGTGGAGAAGGGCTTGGACGAGGTCGGATCATAGGTCGGCTCGTTGCGGCGGCGCAGCTCGATCGGGTCGAGCCCGAGCTGCTCGGCCAGTTCGTCCATCGCGCACTCGATTGCGAAGGTGCCGATCGCCTCGCCCGGCGCGCGCACCGCGCCGGTCGGCGGCAGGTCGACGCGCGCCAGCGCGGTGCGAAACACGCGCGTGTCGCCGCTGTAGAGCGGGATCGACCCGAACGGGATCGGCTCCAGGAACGCGGCATCGTCGTTCTGGTACGCGACGCCCTCGTGCGCGATCGCGCTGATATGGCCGTCATGGTCGCAGGCCATGCGGATGCGCTGGCGCGTCTCGCTGCGGTGATGGACGAGGTAGGCGGTGTCGCGCCTGGGCAGCGCGACCTTGACCGGACGACCCAGCTTCTCCGCCGCGATCGCCGCGAGGATCACCTCGGGGCCGACCCCGGTCTTGCCGCCGAACCCGCCGCCGACGAAGGGGGCGAGCACGCGTACCTGGTCGTCGGCGATCCCCAGCGCCTTGGCGATGGTGCCCTTGGCCGCGCCGATCACCTGGTTACTCGACCTGACGGTCAGCCGGTCGCCTTCCCACCAGGCGGTGGTCGCGTGCGGCTCCAACGCGGCGGGGAAGTGCGCGGGCGTAGTATAGGTCGCGTCGAAGGTGACGGGCGCGTCACGCATTGCCGCGTCGAGATCGCCTTTGCTGATCGGCGGCAGGAAGCCGATCTCGGGCTTGTCGTCGACCGGCTCGGCGGCGAAATCGTAGCGGCCGTCGCGTGCCTCGACCTCGACGCGGACCAGCAATGCCGCCTCGCGCGCCGTCGCCTGCGTCTCGGCGACGACCGCGGCGACGGGTTGCCCGGCGTAGAAGATCCGGCGCGTGCCCTGCTCGGCGAGGCGGTTCGAATTGCCTTCCCCCGCCATGATCCGCGGATCGTCGTGGATTACCGCCAGTACGCCGGGCAACGCTTCGGCCGCCGAAACATCGATAGCGGTGACCTCACCCGCACCGACCGGCGCGCCGACCACCGCCAGGTAAGCGGTACCCGCGGGCGCGTCCTCGTAGGCGTAATGCGCCGCACCGGTGACCTTCAACGGACCCTCGATCCGCGGCAGCGGCGTGCCGAGCAATCCTTGAACCGCGCGCTTCAATCCGCCCGGCCGCTCGGCCGTATCAATCGCCTGTTCGGTCACCGTGACGCTCCCCGCTTGAACACGGCCAATCTAGGGCGTGCACCGCGCAAGCGCCAGCGGGACGCCGGGCGATCGACCCCGGCGTCCCACGATCATCACGCGTCGAACGGCAATTGCTCGATGATCTTGTCGCAGGTGATCGGGAAATCGCGCACCCTGACACCGGTCGCATTGTAGATCGCGTTGGCGACCGCCGCGCCCGCGCCCGAGATGCCGAGCTCGCCAATCCCCTTGGCCTGGATCGGGTTGGCGTGAATGTCGCGTTCGTTGAGGAAGTGGACCTCCAGCTGCGGCACGTCGGCGTTCACCGGCACGTGGTACTCCGCCATGTCGCGGTTGACGACCTTGCCGTTGCGCTCGTCGTGGATCAGCTCCTCGGTCAGCGCAGCGCCGATCCCGAAGGTCATGCCGCCCAGACACTGCGACCGCGCGGTTTTCTCGTTCAGGATGCGTCCGGCCGAGAACACGCCCAGCATCCGCTCGACCCGCACCTCACCCGTCACCGCATTGACCTTCACCGCGCAGAAATGCGCGCCGTAGCTGGCCTGGTGGAATTTCTTCTCCTGCTTGCCCGGCTCGATCTGCCCGATCACCGACAGGTTCTCCTCGATCAACTCGGTAACCGGCACCGCGCGGTTCTGCGCGATTGCACGGCCGTCCTTGAGCGTCATCTCCTCGGCCGATGCGCCCATCGCCTTGGCCAGCTTCTCGCGGATGCCCTCGCAGGCGAGATAGACCGACGAGCCCGACGAGCCGGCGCCCCACGAACCGCCCGATCCCGACGACGCGGGTGCCTTGCCGTCGCCCAGGTGGACGACGACCTTCTCGACCGGCAGCCCCAGCGTCTCGGCAGCGATCTGCGCCAGGATGGTATAGGTGCCGGTGCCGATGTCGGTCATGTCGGTGTCGATGATCGCGCGACCGTCGGTGGTGAGCGTCACCTTGGCCGCCGATTTCTGCAACTGGTTCGATCGCACCGCGGCGGCGACGCCCATGCCGTACAGCCACTCGCCGCGGCGGTCGGTGCCCGCTGCCTTGCGCTGCGACCAGCCGAACAGCTGTGCGCCCTGGTCCAGCGCAGGGATCATCGCACGGCTGGAGAAGGGGATCTGCTTCTCGGGCTCCTGCGCGGGTTCGTTGCGGCGGCGCAACTCGATCGGGTCGAGGCCCAGCTTCTCCGCCAGCTCGTCCATCGCGCATTCCAGACCCATCATGCCGACCGCCTCGCCCGGCGCACGCATCGAGCCTGCCGCGGTCAGGTTCATCGGGATCAGGTCGTGATTGATTTCGCGGTTCTCGCCACCGTAGATGAAGTGCGTGCCGACGCCGACCGGCTCCCAATATTGCTCGTACGGCGTGTTGGCGATCAGCGAATTGTGGCTGAGCGCGTCGATGCGGCCACTGGCGTCGGTGCCGAGCCGGATGCGCTGCTCGGTGTTGGAACGACGCACCGTCGCCTCGTACACCTGTTGCCGTGCGAGCACGATCTTGACCGGGCGACCAAGCTTCTTCGCCGCGACCGCCGCCGCCACGCTCTCGGGCGCGATGCCGAGCTTCGAGCCGAACCCGCCGCCGACGTAGCGCGCGATGATCCGCACCTTGTCCGCCGACACGCCCAGCGCCTTGGCGAGCTGCTGCTGATCGCTCGCCACCATCTGATACGCGCCATGCAGGATCAGCGTGTCGTCGCGCCATTCCGCGATGGAGGCGTGCGGCTCCATCGCGGTCGAATTCTGGCTCGGCGTCGTATAGGTCACATCGAGCTGGACCGGCGCTTCGTTGAACGCCTTGGCAAAATTGCCCTGCTTGCTGTGGCCGGGAATCTGGTCCTTCTTCGGCTCCTTACCCTGGTCCTTGTGCGCGGCGAAGACGAAGTTCGCGTCGGCTTCCTTGTATTCGAGCCGGACTGCCGCTGCGCCGTCGCGCGCGGCCTCGAACGTCTCGCCGACGACGACCGCGACCGGCTCGCCGAAATATTGCACGTCCTGCACGCCCTGCGTCGGCGCGTTGGTGTCGCCGCCCTGGCCGGGGCTGCGGATGAACGTGTCATAGTCGACGATCACGTCGATGACGCCTGGCAGCGCGCGCGCCACGCTGTCGTCGATCTTGGTGATCTTGCCGCGGCCAAAGGTCGCGCGCACCAGCACGCCGTGAACGAGCCGTTCGGCCGGATATTCGGCCGCGTAAGGCGCACGCCCGGCGACCTTCAACGGACCTTCGACCCGGTTGATCGGCTTGCCGATCACGTCCTGTGCGCCGTCGTCGAGGAAGCTCTTGGGACGCGGATCGTCCATCACGAGCGCGTTGGTCTCGGTGTCGTCGGACCCGAACGATTTGCCTAAGATGCTCATGCGGTCAAATCCCTGAGGGTCGCGATCAGCGTGCGCCGCGCGAGCGGTATCTTAAAGTCGTTCGAGCCGTAGCCGCGCGCGTCGGCGAGCAGCGCATCGGCCGCCGCCTCGAACGCCTCGGTCGACGGCGCCTTGCCAACGATCGCGGCCTCGATCGCGGGGTTGCGCCACGGCATCGGCCCGAGCCCACCGAAGGCGAGCGCGGCCGACGCGACGACGCCGTCCTTTACTTCGACTACACCCGCCACGGAGACGAGCGCGAAGGCGTAGGAGGCGCGGTCGCGCACCTTGCGATAGACCTGCTTGCCGGCGGGTGGCGCTGGCAGCTCGACGTGGGTGATGAGCTCGCCCGCCTCCAGCACCGTCTCGATCTGCGGCGTGTCGCCGGGCAGGCGATAAAAGTCGTGGATCGAGATGCGGCGCTTGTCGCCGTCCGCCTTCTGCGTGACGATCACCGCATCGAGCGCGCGCATCGCCACCGCCATGTCGCTCGGATGCGTCGCGATACACTGTTCGCTGGTGCCGAGTACCGCCAGGATGCGGTTGAAGCCGCCCTGAGCGTCGCAGCCCGAACCCGGCTCGCGCTTGTTGCAGCGCGACGCCGTGTCATAGAAATAATAGCAGCGCGTCCGCTGGAGCAGGTTGCCCCCGGTCGATGCTTTGTTGCGCAACTGCCCCGAGGCACCCGCGAGTAGCGCACGGCTGAGCACTTCATATTTGTCGACCACGCGCGGGTCGGCGGCGAGATCGCTGTTGGGCACCAGCGCGCCGATCGTCAGCCCGCCATCGTCGCGCTCCTCGATCGTGTTGAGGTCAAGCCGGCTGATGTCGACCAGCCGCTCGGGGGTCTCGACCTGCAGCTTCATCAGATCGAGCAAATTGGTGCCGCCCGCGATGAAGCGGCCGTTCGCGTGCGTCGCCGCCTCGATCGTGTCGGCGCGGCGGTAATCGAACGTCTTCATGCCGACACCTTCTCTTGCGCGGGTTGCTCGCTCGCGGTACGCGGCGCGGGCTTGATCGCCTCTTCGCCCGACTGGCCCGCGACTTCGCGGATCGCGTCGACGATATTGGGGTAGGCGGCGCAGCGGCAGATGTTGCCGCTCATCCGCTCGCTAATCTCCGCGTCGGAGAGCGATACCTCGCCCAGATCGCCGGTGACATGGCTGGCCCAGCCCTTCTTCACCTCGTCGAGCATGCCGACCGCCGAGCAGATCTGCCCCGGCGTGCAGTAACCGCACTGGTAACCGTCGTGCGACACGAACGCGGCCTGCATCGGGTGGAGATCTTCCACCGTGCCCAGCCCCTCGATCGTCACGATCTCGTCATCCTGATGCATCACGGCGAGCGACAGGCAGGAGTTGATGCGCCGTCCGTTGACCAGCATCGTGCACGCCCCACACTGACCATGGTCGCAGCCCTTCTTGCTGCCGGTCAGTCCCAGGTGCTCGCGACACAGGTCGAGAAGCGAGGTGCGGACATCGACATCCGCGTCGTAGGTTTTCTGATTAATGGTGAAGCGCATGATCCGCCTTTTCGCTGCTCGTCCCGTAACGTGCGTTATGCGCTTCATATCCCTGCGAATGACTCTCACCGCCGCGCTGCTGCTGGCATCGGGCCACGCGGCGGGGCAGGGTGCGCGCATGACCGCCGCTCCTGCCAGCCCGCGCCTGTCCTCGCCCCCGATCGTGATCGCGCATCGCGGTGCCAGCGGCGAGCGGCCCGAACACACGTTGGCGAGCTACACTCGCGCGATCGAGCAGGGCGCTGACGTGATCGAGCCCGACCTGGTGCCGACCAAGGACGACGTGCTGGTCGCGCGGCACGAGAATGAGATTTCCGAGACCACCGACGTCGCGGATCACGCCGAGTTCGCCGCGCGGCGCACGACCAGGATAATCGACGGCCAGACGCTGACCGGCTGGTTCACCGAGGATTTCACGCTCGCCGAGTTGAAGACGCTGCGCGCGAAAGAGCGGCTGCCGCAACTGCGCGCCGCCAACACCGCGTTCGACGGGCAGGAAACGATCCCGACGCTGGCCGAGATCATCGCGCTGGCGAAGGCGCGGGGTGTGGCGATCTATCCCGAGACCAAACACCCGACCTATTTCGCGCGCATCGGCCATCCCACCGACCGGCTGCTGGTCGATCAACTCAAGGCCGCGGGATGGGACGGTGCAGACGCGCCCGTGTTCATCCAGTCGTTCGAGGTGGACAACCTCAAGCGGTTGAAGACGCTGACGCGAGTTCGGCTGATCCAGCTCGTCGCCGCTGCCGGAGCGCCCGCCGACGGCGCCGCAGTCAGCTACGCCGCGATGGTGACACCGGCGGGGTTGCGGGAGGTGGCCCGCTACGCTTGGGGAATAGGGCCGGACAAGGCGATGCTGTGGCAGATTCGGGGGCAGGGCGACGCGCCCACCACGCTGGTCGCCGACGCGCACGCCGCGGGATTGCGCGTGCATCCCTGGACCTATCGCGCGGAGAATGTGTTCGTGCGCGCACCCTTCCGCCGTGTGGGTGAGCCGCACGTGCATGGCGATGTCGCGGGCGAGATGGCGGCGGCGCTGACACAGGGGATAGACGGGTTCTTTACCGACTTTCCTGCTATCGGTGTCGCGACACGTGACGGTCATGTCGCGCGGGAGAACGAGTGATGCGTCGAGTTGTGCTGATGCTGGCGGCGGTGCCGCTGCTCGCGACCGGGGGCTGCGTCAGGACGGCGTGGAACGTCGCGACGATGCCGGTGCGCGCGGTCGGCAAGGCAGCGGATCTCGCCACCACCAGCCCGCGCGAGCGCGACGAGAAGTACGTCCGCCAGCAGCGCAAGCAGGCCGAGCGCGAGGAACGCGAGCGCCGCGATTACGAGCGTGACTGCCGCAAGAGGCGCGACGCTTGCCCGCCCTACCAGGGCTATGTCGCCGGGCAGCGCGAACGCTGAAGCTAAGCGCAATCAGCGCGGGCCTGTCACGCCTCGCCGGGCCTATTTGCCTCGCATCATCCTCGACCTGATCCGAGGACCCGCTTTAACGTCGGCGCCGAGAAGAAGCGTGATCCCGGATCAGGTCAAACGGGAACGCATTAGCGATCGCTGAAATTGCCGCCGGTCGCGGGCTCGCCCGCCGCTTCGTCACGCGAGGCGCGCGCGGTCATGCCGGTCGCCGACGCATCGTCCGCCATCTGTTCGTCCTGCGACGGCGTGGTCTCGGGCGGCAGCGCCTCGGCGGTGGCATTCAGGTCGATTGACGGGAGCGGCTCGGGCGTCGTCGTCTGGGCGGGCAGCGGCTCGACCGGCGGCGGCGTCTCGACTGCGGTATTCTCCTCGACGACGTTCTCACTCACGGTCGCGTCGTCACGCGAGCCCGAGCAACCGGGCAGGCCTGCGACGAGCAGCAACGCACCGCCGAGTGTGAGTACGGCCTTGTTCTTCCTGATCATCAACGCATCCTTACAAACGAAACCATTACAGCGAGGCGAGCGTCTGCTTCGCCTGTCGCGCCTCGACCTTGCTGGCCAATTCGCCGTCCCAGCCGTACGGGTCTTCACGAAAGCCGACCTGACCCGTCGGACTCGCGAACGCGGTCCAGTACAGCAGGTACACCGCGACCGGTTCAGCCATCTTCGCGCGCACCGTCTTGCCCGCCGCCACGGTGGTGTCGATCGCCGCGGGCTGCCATTCGGGCGTGGTCTTCATCAATAGCTTGGCGAGCGCTTCGGGCTTTTCCAGCCGCACGCAGCCGTGGCTGGCGAGGCGGTCGAAGCGCGAGAAGCCTTGTTGTGCGGGCGTATCGTGCAGGTAGACCGCGAAATCGTTGGCGAAATCGAACTTGTAGCGCCCGAGCGCGCTCTTCTCCGACGATTGCTGCAACCGCTTCGATCCGCCATTGTCGATCACGCGGAAACCGTTGCGCTTCAGATAGCCGGGGTTGGCGCGCTCCTTGGGCCACAATTCCTTGTCGGCGATCGAGCTCGGCACGTTCCACGGCGGATTGAGCACCACCGAGTGGATCGACGACACCAGCATCGGCGTCTCGTTGCCCGGCCGCCCGGTCACTGCCTTCATCGACATGACGGGGGCGTCGCCGTCGAACACCGTCAGCACAGCGGCGGCGACGTTCACCTGGACGCGCTTCTGCTCCAATTGCGCGGGCAGCCAGCGCCATCGCTCCATGTTCGCCGCGATCTGCCGCATCCGCGTGGTGACCGGCACGTTGAGCGCCGCCAGCGTCAGCGCGCCGACGTCGCCAGCCGGGTTCAAGCCATAACGCCGCTGCGCGCGCCGCACACCGTCGAGCAACCCGGCGTCGAACTTGTCGCCGCTCGCCGCCACCTGCGGATCCTCTGCCGACAATCGCTTGCGCAACGCTGCGACCGCTGGACCCGATCGACCGAACTTCAGCTCGGGCGCAGCCGACACGCTGCTCCAGCCACCATCGGCCGCGATTTCGCGATAACGGGCCAGACCCGCGACCAGCGCGTCATAGCCGGCATAAGGCGGCGGCAGCGACGCGATCCACGCTGCCAGCCGATCACGCGCCACCGCGTCGGCGAAACCGGGCAGCGGATCGAAGCGCTGCGGCCGAATGCCCCAGTCGCGCTCGAAATCGCTGGCGTCGAGCCGCCCGGCATGCACCGCGCGCGCGTGATCGAGCGCCACGCGCACCAGCGCGTCGCCCCCGGTCGCGCTCAGGTCGCGCGGCGCACCCTGGCGCAGGCCCTGCCTGACCTCGTCCTGCGCGATCAACTTGGCGAGTTGGCGCGCCTGCGCGTCCGACAGTTGCGGCAGCGGCTGCGCCACCATCGTCGCTCCGACCGGCGGGGCGAGTACGGGAGCCGGCGTTTCCTGCGCAGCCGCAAGCGAGGCGAGGGCGATCAGCGAGCCACCCGTCGCCGTCCGGATCGCACGTCGCATCCACGCAGCCTGCCCCTGACGCGAGCGACCGTGAAACGCGTTCAACCTGTTCATGAACTCTTGTCCTCTGCTCGATCCATTCCGAGCTGGTGTCGCGGTTAACGACCCGACCCTGCGCCACGATGAACGCGCTGCTATACCGCAAGTGGCACAGTTCGCGAAACAATCGTGGCGCGCCGATGCGGTGCGTGGGTTGTAATGGCCACAAAGGCCGCGCGTCAGATTGCGGTCGCACAGGTTAGCCGACAATTCGCTCTCTCCGCTCCATCCCGTCCGGCGATCGGCAGGAAAAAAGTATCGAATTTACTCACGAGAAACGCGTTCACTTTACGTTTCAGCCACTTGCCCTTGCGGTGTGTCTCGCAGAAAGTGTTGGCGGTCGCATTTTCCCGCAACTCACAATGATGAGGCAAAGAATGCATGGTTGTGCTGCAAGAATTGAATTGAACGGGCCACCTGAGGGCGCTGTTTACAACGAAGTGCATCAGCGCTTGTCCTCGATCGGATGGAAGCGAGAGATTAAGGGCGAAAGCGGCCGCTGGTGGAAATTGCCGGACGCCATGTACGTTGGCGTGTCGAACGAGAGCGACGTCAGCCAGATACAAGAATGGCTTACATCTACCGTTGACGAGGTCTGGCCTAGGAATGAGGTGATCGTCTTTCGCCACGACGATGCTGCTTGGCAGGGTCTAACTCAACTACGCGCGTGATGGTTCGCAGGGGTCTAGGCTTCGATCTTAATGCAGGCAGCCAGCGAGTGCGACGTTTGGTGAGCCGATTTGTATCTACCTAGCTCAGGACACGACATCACCGGGAAAGGGCGGCTTGATCAAGCCGCCCTTTTTCTGGCTTTCGAGCCAATCGAGCGGAGGCGAAGCCCCTCTTTCCGATGGCAGTTGACCGCCACACCAGATGGCTTTAATCCGCATCACTGCAAAATAGAGTTGCAAAACAACTTTGGCGATGCGGTAAAATCGGTAGCGGTTGCAGCCGCTTAGCGGGTATAGCACAATGGTAGTGCAGCAGCCTTCCAAGCTGAATACGCGGGTTCGATTCCCGCTACCCGCTCCACCCTCCTTTCCCCTGATTAAATGCTGTCGTGCATCGGCAGCTAGGACGTCGCTGGACCCGGTCCGGTGCAATGTGGCGCTGAGCGGCCAATGGCCAATTATAGCCATTGCTTATCTGCTGCCGTAGAGAGCGATCAGCGGGCCGGTCGCGCCGCTCGAAGTGAATATCACCGCTCGACTGCTGGCGATGTTCCAAACGGGCGATGACCCATCACACACGCCGCGCCGCTTTGCCGTTTGCCACGGTGGAGCGCACCAAGACGACTTCCAAACACAAAGTAAGAAGTGGTGGAAGGGACTGGATTCGAACCAGTGTACGCTCACGCGGGCAGATTTACAGTCTGCTGCCTTTAACCACTCGGCCACCCTTCCATCCGGGTCGCGCCGAACGGTTGTTCGGCACCTGCTGCACGATGCGGGCACGGTGCAGGCGGCTGGTCAGGCCGCTGTTCAACGCCGCCGAAGCGACGAAGAAGGCGGCTCCTAGAGGGGGCGGCGGGCGGACGCAAGCCCCTTCGCACATGCTTGCGCAGCAGCGGTCCGCCGCATAGGCACGCATCCATGCACGATCACGGATTTCAGCGCTGATGGCGCGGCGCGGCCATCGCCCGAGCCAGACGCAAGGCAATCGCCCGCGTTTCTGGGGCCGCCACGCGGTCACCGCCGCGCTCGCCAACCCCGAGCGGGTGGTGCGCAAGATGTGGGGCACCCGCGAGGCGTTGGCGGCGCTCGACCTGCCATCAGCGCTGCCCGTCGTCTTCGCCGAAGCGCCCGATCTCGGCCGGCTGGTGCCCAATGACGCGCCGCACCAGGGGCTGGTCGCCGAAGTCGATCCGCTGGAAGAAATCTGGCTGGGCGACCTGCTGGCGCAGGGCGAGGGCGACCGTCGCCCGCTGATCGTGCTCGATCAGGTCACCGATCCGCACAATGTCGGCGCGATCATGCGCTCGGCCGCGGCGTTCGACGCGCTCGGCATCGTGACGCAGGACCGCCACGCGCCGCCTGAATCGGGCGTGCTCGCGCGCTCGGCCTCGGGCGCGCTCGAGGTTGTGCCGTGGGTGCGGGTCGTGAACCTCGCGCGCGCGCTCGACGAGATCGGTGAGGCGGGCTTCTGGCGCATCGGGCTTACCGGCCACGCGCCGGCGTTGCTCGCCGAGCAACTGGGCGAGACGCGCCCCGCGATCGTGCTCGGCGCAGAGGGCGAGGGGATGCGACAGAACACCGAGGCGCATTGCGACCAACTCGCGCGGCTGCCGATCTCGGGCAAGGTGGAGAGCTTGAACGTCTCCAACGCCGCCGCGATCGCGCTCTACGCGGTGGCGGCGCGCGGCTGAACGGACGGGCAGGGCGCGGCGATCGACCGCGCCGGCACCGCTTTAATCCTCTTCGGCGATCCGCACCTTCAGCCCGTCGAGCGCCGAGGTGAACTGTATCTGGCACGACAGGCGCGAGCCCGCGTCGCGGTCGGCGGACGAATCGAGCAGATCGTTCTCGTCCTCGCTCATCTTGGGCAGGCGATCGGCGAAGGCCGGGTCGACGTGGACGTGGCACGTCGCGCAGGAGCAGCAGCCACCGCACAGCGCCAGGATCTCGTCGATGCCGGCATCACGAATGACTTCCATCACCGACAGGCCGACCTCGCCGTCGATCTCGCGTTCTTCCCCCTCGCGGGTGACGACGATAAGCTTGGGCATGATCAACTCTCCGATTGGTGACGGCTTCCATGCCGCGTCGCACGCGCCCGAGCAATGGTGCGCGCAACGGGTTGCGCGATGGGCCTGAGCGAGCGGGACCTGCGCGCCGGGCTCGACGCGCTCGCCGCGATCGAGCCCGCGTTCGGCGACGCGATCGCGCGCGTCGGCTACCCAGCACCCCGCATCCGCCAGCGCGGCTACGCCACCTTGTTGCGCACCATCGTCGGCCAACAGGTCAGCGTGCGCGCCGCCGACGCGGTGTGGCGCAAGCTGGAGGAGCAGGTCGGCGATCCGAACGACCCTGCGGCGGTCGCCGCGGCGAGTGACGAGAGTTTACGCGCCTGCGGGTTCTCGCGGCAGAAGATCGGCTACGCGCGTAGTCTGGCCGAGGAAGTGTTGAGCGGCCGGCTCGACCTCGCCGGTCTGCCCGCCGACGACGAGGCAGCACTCGCGCAGCTCATTCGCGTGAAGGGGATTGGTCGCTGGTCGGCTGAGGTCTACCTGTTGTTTGCCGAAGGCCGTCCCGACATCTGGCCTGCGGGCGACTTGGCGGTGCAGATCGAGGTCGGCCGCATCCTCGGCCTCAATGCGCGGCCGAGCGAGAAGCTGACGCGCGAACTGGCGGAAGCATGGCGTCCGCACCGCGGGGCGGCGGCGATCTTCACTTGGCATCATTACGGTGCAGGGCCCGACGCGGCGCCGGTCTAGGCGTCGCGCCTGCAGGAGTGGCGCGCCTGCGCTCGCTTCCGGGTCACGAGGATCGCTGACCGCGAACAAGGCGCCGATCGGCATTTCTGATGCAACAGGCTCATTACGAAGCCATGTGGGTGACTATTCGCTCTCCGCCGTCGTCAGTTTAGTCCTCACGAGATAACGGTATAAAGATATCTTTATATCTTGATTGACAAGGCGTGCGCGCTGGTGTTGAACGGCCATGTCGAGGTTCCCCGCCTCAGGCATGACGGCGGGGCTAAGACGGGAAGTCGGTGATGCCTTGCAGGCAGAGTCCGACGCTGCCCCCGCAACTGTAAGCGGCGAGCGGCGGTTCCTTTTGGTGCCACTGAGCCTTTGCACGAGGCTTGGGAAGGCCGGAGCCGCCGTGCTGACCCGCAAGCCAGGAGACCTGCCTTTGACGCCATAACGTTCCTCGGACGGGGGTTCCTCCGGTGGATCGCGCTTCAATGTGGTCCGCGGCGCATCCGTCGTCCGGGCTCCACGTGCTTGGTGCGTTCCCTCGTAGCTCCCTGCCCGAACACAGCAGGTGAGTCATGACCGACAGCGGCTTCACGTTCACGATCAACAGCATCCCGTTCGACGAGGATTACCGCCCCGCCGACAACACGCGCGCCACGACCAATTTCGCCAACCTGGCACGCGGCGAGCGGCGGCGCGAGAATTTGCGCAACACGCTGCGCATGATCAACAACCGCTTCAACTCGCTCGCACCGTGGGACAATGCCGCGGGGGACCGGTACGCGGTCGAACTGCGCATCGTCTCCGCCGGGCTGTTGATCGATGCCGCCAGGGTGGCGGAAGCGTTCCCGCTGATCGAGATCCTGCACACCACCATCGTCGACCGGATCACCGGCGCGCGCATCCCCGGCATCGCCGGCAACAACTTTTCCTCCTACATCCGCGACTATGATTTCAGCGTGCTGCTGCCCGACCATCTGGCGCACCACGCAGATGGCGGCGTGCCGGTCGACTTCGGCAACCTGCACGGCAATCTGTTCAAGCATTTCGTTAGGTCGGCCGCGTACCGCGACCGCTTCGCCAAGCCGCCCGTCATCTGTTTGAGTGTGTCGAGCAGCCAGCATTACGATCGGTCAACCAACGAGCATCCGGTGCTCGGCGTCGAATATACTGCCGAGCGCTCCTCATCCACCGACGCCTATTTCGGCAAGATGGGGATGAAGGTCCGCTACTTCATGCCGCGCCACGCGGTCGCGCCATTGGCCTTCTACCACCTCGGCGACCTGATCGGCGATCACACCGACCTAGAGCTAGCCGGCACGGTCAGCACGATGGAAACGTTTCAGAAGATCTACCGTCCCGAAATCTACAACGCCAACTCGGTCGCCGCGGCACGCTACCGACCGAGCCTGACCGATCAGGACTTCTCGCTCACCCGCATCGTCTACGACCGCGAGGAGCGCAGCCGCCTGGCGGTTCAGCAGGGACGCTTCGCCGAGGAACAGCTCATCAAACCGCACGGCGCGCGGTTGCACCAATGGTCCGAAAACTTTGCGCGCTGACCCGCACGATCCCGAACCGAACAAGGCTGACCCAACCATGACGACATTGCTGCCCACCACCACTGCGGGAAGCCTGCCCAAGCCCTCCTGGCTCGCGCAACCCGAAACGCTTTGGTCGCCCTGGAAGCTGGAGGGTGACGAACTGGTCGCGGGCAAGCGCGACGCGCTGCGCCTGGCAGTGGACGATCAGCACCGCGCCGGCATCACGATCGTCGGCGACGGCGAGCAGACGCGCCAGCATTTCGTCACTACCTTCGTCGAGCATCTGAGCGGCGTCGATTTCGCGCGCCGCGAAACAGTGCGGATCCGCAACCGCTACGATGCGAGCGTGCCGACGGTCGTCGGCGCGGTGTCACGCCCCCAATCCGTCTTCGTCGACGATGCCCGCTTCCTGCGCGCGCAGACCGCGCAGCCGATCAAATGGACGCTGCCCGGCCCCATGACGATGATCGATACGCTGTACGACGCGCATTACCGCAGCCGCGAGACGCTGGCGTGGGAGTTCGCGACGATCCTGAACCAGGAAGCGCGCGAGCTGGAAGCGGTGGGCGTCGACATCATCCAGTTCGACGAACCCGCGTTCAACGTCTTCTTCGACGAAGCGAACGACTGGGGTATCGCCACGCTGGAGCGCGCCACGCAGGGGCTGAGCGCCGAAACCGCGGTGCACATCTGCTACGGCTACGGCATCAAGGCCAACAACGACTGGAAGCAGACGCTGGGCTCGCAGTGGCGGCAATATGAGGAAACGTTCCCCATGCTGCAGCAGTCGAGCATCGATATCATCTCGCTCGAATGTCAGAATTCGCGCGTGCCGATGGACTTGATCGAGCTCGTCCGCGGCAAGAAGGTGATGGTGGGCGCAATCGACGTGGCGACCGACACGGTCGAGACGCCCGAGCAGGTCGCCGACACGCTGCGGCAAGCACTGCGTTTCGTCGACGCCGACAAGCTCCTGCCCGCTACCAATTGCGGCATGGCGCCGCTGTCGCGCGCGGTGGCGCGCGGCAAGCTGGAAGCGCTGGGTGCCGGCGCGGCGATCGTCCGCGCAGAACTGACGGCGTGAGCGTGGGCGAGGGGCGCTGCGCGAGCGCCGCCTCTCACGACCGATCCGACGCTAGGCGTGAGCGACGGACCGAACCCGGCGCGATGCCTCAGCGTGCCGGGCGCCAGGTCTGCGTCTTGCAGATGAACGCGATGCAGCCCTGCACCTTCAACGTACCGTCGGGGTTGCGGACGACGATCGACTTGTAGGTCTTGCCGTTGCGCGGATCGTAGATACGGCCGCGCCAGTCGCTGCCGCCATCGGTGAACTCGGACAACACCGGCATGCCGACGATCGGGCGGTTGCGCAGCGACGCTTCCTTGTTGTTGACGTCGGTCGCGGCGGCGCCCGGCCGCGCCTTCAGCACGCGCACGATCCGACCGCAGGTCTTGCCACCGCACGGACCGACCTCGACCAGCGCGGCGCCGTCCTCGGTGACGTAGCGGCCGTTGATCGGTTGCGCGGCCTGCGCCGGCACGGCCATGACGAGGGTGCCGACGGTCGCGGCGGCGAGCAGGTGAAGCGTTCTCATGCGCTCACTCTATGGAGCAAGACGATGAACGCGCAATGGACGATCGGCGTGAGCGGCGGCAGCGGCCTGTACGCGCGCAACGCCGCGATCATCGCGCGAAGGCTCGGCTAGCTGCGACAATTAGGACACGGCACGCGCGCGATCGTCGGGCGCGATCATGCGCGTTGAAACCGTTGCACTTCTCCCGCATTGCAGCCGCGATGTCATCGTCCACCCGCTCGCCCGCTCGTTCGCTGGCCGACAGCTACGCTTCGATCCGGGTGCCCGAGGATGCGGGCTTCTGGCGCACCATGCTGGCCTTCGTCGGGCCGGGCTGGCTGGTCGCGGTCGGGTACATGGACCCGGGCAATTGGGCGACCGACATCGCGGGCGGATCGGCGTTCGGTTACCTGCTGCTGTCGGTGGTGCTGTGTTCCAACCTGATGGCGATCGTGCTGCAATCGCTCGCCGCGAGACTCGGGATCGGCGCCGGGCACGATCTGGCGCAGGCGTGTCGCGCGCGCACTTCGAAGCCGGTCGGTTTCGTCCTGTGGCTGCTCGCCGAGATCGCGATCATCGCCTGCGATCTCGCCGAAGTGTTAGGCACCGCAATCGCGCTCAAGTTGCTGTTCGGCCTGCCGCTGGTCTGGGGCGTGGTGCTGACCGGGCTCGACGTGTTCGTGATCCTGGCGCTGCAACGCCGTGGCTTTCGCCAGTTGGAAGCATTCATCGGCGCGCTGCTGGTCGTCATCGCGGTGTGTTTCGGATTGGAGCTGATCTGGGCGCGGCCCGATTGGATGGCGGTGGCGGGTGGGCTGGTCCCCCGGCCCGAGGTCGTGACCAACCCGGCCGCGCTCTACATCGCGATCGGCATCCTGGGTGCGACCGTGATGCCGCACAATCTGTACCTCCATTCCTCGATTGTTCAGACGCGCGATTACGGTGAAGCGGAAGGTGCGCGGCACCGCGCGCTCAAGCTCGCGACGATCGATTCAACCGTCGCGCTCGGGCTCGCCTTCTTCATCAACGCGGCGATCCTGATCCTCGCCGCCTCCACCTTCCACGTCGCCGGTCGCACGCAGGTCGCCGAGATCGAGGAAGCGCACCAGTTGCTCGCGCCGATGCTGGGAGTCGGGGGGGCGAGCGCGGTGTTCGCGATCGCGCTGTTGGCGAGCGGGCAGAACTCTACCGTCACCGGCACGCTCGCCGGGCAGATCGTGATGGAAGGCTTTCTCGACCTGCGGCTGCCGGTCTGGCTTCGTCGGCTGGTGACGCGCGCGCTGGCGATCGTGCCCGCGGTGATCGTGGTCGGCGCGGCGGGCGACCGCGGGGCGAGCGAGCTGCTGGTGCTGAGCCAGGTGATTTTGAGCCTCCAGCTTCCCTTCGCGGTGATCCCGCTCGTCGCCTTCACCGTCGACCGCGGCTATATGGGCAGCTTCGTCGCGCCGCGCTGGCTGTCGCTGCTCGCTTGGGCGATCGCGGCGGTGATCGTGCTGCTGAACGGTTACCTGCTGTGGGGCATGGCAACCGGGTAAGCCGGCGGAAGGTCACGCGAAGGTCACACCAACGCGCGACGATGCGAACGCGGAAGGTCACGCTAAGGTCACGCCAAGACAAGCCGTGTTGCACGACCGGCGTGGTGCGATGCTGCACCTGAGCGACAGGCTGATCGCGGATTGCATGATGTACAAAGAGCGGTGTGTCTGGGCCAAGCATGACGCGGCGGTGGGTTGTAGGACAGCACCCAAGTGATGGTGCCCGGATGCGGCATGCCGGTGCGACCGGGGACACGTCTGCTTTCGGCCAGAGGCAGACATTCCGCAGTGGGTCATTCCAAGCCAGGCTGTGACCAGCCGCCCACGAGGGCGCCCTTAATCACGTTTAAACCGATACGGACCTAATCATGACGAATGACTGTTTCGTCGTATACAGCCGGTCAAGTCGGTGCCGACACAACCCGTCGTTGGCTCATCGCCGCAGCACTATATTTCCTCGCAGCGGCCTCAACGATCCATCTGACCAGCAACGGGCGGGACATAGCGACGATTTGGCCTGCTAACGCTATTCTCCTCGCGCTCTTACTCGCTGAAGCCGAGCCTCGCTGGCTGCTAGTGCTGAGTGCGGGCATGTTCGGCAACGTTGCCGCCAACGTGATAACGCGGGGCACGATCGCCGCGCCGCTCTTATTTTCAATCGCTAATCTTATTGAGGTCGCTATCGCGGCGAAACTGACCGGCTTTTCGCGCACGAGCGACGGTCTGCTCAGTTCCCCAGGCGCTGCGCTACGTTTTCTCGTGACCGCCGGCGTGTTTGCGCCATGTATCAGCGGCTTGTTAGGCGCTTCAACGGCTTATCTCGTTTTCCGAGAGCCGTTAGGTCAGTCGTTTTCGATGTGGGTCCTGAGTGACGGTTTCGGACTGGTTATCTTTACGCCAGTGCTGCTCGCTACCTTCCGTGGCGAGTTCGTCGATTGTTTCCGGAGCAAGTCGTGGCGGAAGCGATTTGAGATGATCGCCCTGCTTTCAACCACTGCGCTCGTCACATACGCCGTGTTCTACGTTGCCGAGCGACCTCTGCTCTTTGTGCTCTTTCCACCGATCATGATTGTGACCTTCCAAGCCGGACGCTTGGGAACCAAGACGGCGTTAGTGATCGTCGCGTTGATCGGCGGTGTAGCAACGATGCAGGCACACGGACCGATTACCATGCTTGCCGACGGTTCGATCGCGCAAGCGCAGTTGTTTCAGGCGTTCATTGGCACGCTATTGCTTACCTCGCTTCCTTTCGCCGGCGAGGTGACGAAACGAGCGCGTTTTATCGCAGCCCTGATCGAGCACGACAAGCAGATGATGGAGAAGGCCACCACCGATCCTCTCACGGGTTTGCTCAATCGATGCGGGTTCGACTTCATGGTCGAGCATCTGTTCGGCCGACGTGACGAAATGCGGTCGGTGAGCATCATCGCCATCGACCTAGATTATTTCAAGTCGATCAACGATCGCTGGGGGCATCAAGCCGGCGATCAGGCGCTCTGCCATCTAGCGCGGCTGCTCAGGGCTCAGGTCCGCTCAAAAGACGTAATCGGCCGCCTCGGCGGTGACGAGTTCCTGATCCTGCTTCCGGACAGCGACATCAATCAAGCCGAGCTGATCGGAAAACGCATCACTGCGGCCGCTCGTAACGAACCGCTTGCGATGGACGACACATCTGTGCTGCTGCTCAGCCTGAGCATCGGCGTCGCAACTGTGCTGCCGGGTGAACCTTTCAGCGACCTCGCGCGTCGTGCAGATCAAGCGCTTTACGCTGCAAAGGCAGCGGGGCGTAGCGCCGTTCGCCTCGCGTCATAACCTGCACGCCAAGAACTTGATGGCGGTTGGCTGCGGTCCGCTCGCCTCAACTGCACGCGCGCCGCTGCCACCAAAGCAGGCAACGGCGTCGGCGATCAGCCTGCGACCGGTTGAAGCCAGACAAGCCAACCGCACGCCGCTCACTCGCCTTGGTATTTGATCTCCAGGAAGCGTCCGCGGGTCGCCAGCGCGTCTAGGTCGCCTTGGGCGAGTTGCTCGCTCATCTCGTGCAGTTCGCGTTCGATCACGCCCAAGCCGTCGGCGAGTTGCTGGTCGGGTGTCTTGCCGTTTCGCGGCGTGGTGCGCAGCGCGGGCGGGACCTTTTGATAATCGCGGACGAACTCGGGGAGTTGTTCGCCCACCAACCGGCGTACTTCGGCGGCGGCGGGTGCGTCGTCGTCGAGTGCGCCGACCTGTACGCGCAGCGTGTCGAGTTGCGCGCCGATGCGATCGACCACTCTCACCGCGGGGGCGGGCAGGGCGGGGCGCTGCGCGTCGAGCCAGCGCTGCGTCGCGGCGGGCAGCGCCTTGATCTCGGCGCGCGCGATGCGCTCGGGGCTAGGCACCGGCGTCGCGGGGGCGAAGGCGATGACGAGCGTCGTCGCGAGCATGAGCAGCATCACGGCCAGTGCGCCGAACATGCCGAGCGGCATGACGATGCCGCCGAACAGCCCCGCCGCGATCAGGATGGCGGCGTTGGCGAGCGCGATCAGCGCCGCGCGCTGCTTCACCCCGCCGCGCCCGCCGCGCGCGGGCGCGCGCTGCGTCTGCACGACCGGCGCGCCGCGCACGCGATCCACCGTGCGGCGCGCGGCGACGACCGCTTCGTCCGTCTGCGTCGGTACGCTCACAGCGCCTCCAGTTTGAACTGGTCGGCGGGACCCGACACGCGGTTCTGCGATGCGCCCTCGGCACGCGCGATATAGCCGCGCGACTTCTCGACCTCATGGCCCAGCGTCGTGACCGTCGTCTTCATGCTGTCGAGCGCCTTGAGCTTGAAGTCGTCGATCGCGTCCATCGTGTCGTAGATATTCTGGAACGCGCGCTGCAGCGTTTCCAGCGGGATCGTCGAGGCGGCGGCCTGTTCGTGGATGCGCGCGGTATTGGAGCGGAGCAGCTTGCCGGTCGAGTCGATGATGTTGGCGGTGGTGGTGTTCAACTGCGTGATCTGTTCGAGCACCAGCTTCTGGTTGGTCAGCGCCTGCGCGACCGTCACCGCGGTGCGCAGCGCGGCGACCGTGGTGGTCGAGGCACGGTCGACGCCCTTGATCAGCTCGACGTTGTTCTTCTTGACTAGGTCGAGCGCCAGGTAGCCCTGCACGGTCACGGCCATCTGCGTCAGCAGGTCCTGCGTGCGCTGGCGCGCGTAGAACAAGGCGGTTTCGCGGATCGCCTTGGCCTTGGCCGGATCGGTCGCGTCGAGTTCGTTCGCCTTGTCCTCCAGCCGCGCGTCCATCGTCTGCGACAGGTGGATCATCTGTTCAAGCCGCCCCATCGCGGTCCACAGGTTCGCGCGCTCGGTATCGATCGAGGCATTGTCCATCAGCAGCTCGTCCTTGCCCGAGGACAGGCTTTTCAGGATCGAGCTGATGTGCGTCTGGCTGGATTTGTAGCTGTCGAAATAGTTGCGCATCTTGTTGCCGAACGGGATCACGCCGAACAGCTTCTGCGGCGCGGTGAGATTGCCCTTCTTGCCGGGATCCAGATCCTCGACCACGCGGCGTAGTTGCGCCAGGTCCTTGCCGACGCCGTCGTCCTTGTCCATCGCGCGCACCGGGCGATCGAGGAAGCGGTTGGACTGACCCGCGGCGTCGCGGATCTCTTTCTGCCCCATGCTGGTGATCGCGTCGACGCGGCGGCCGAACTCGGGACTGTTGACGTCCTCGGCAATCAATTGCTCGACGAAGGTGTCGACGCGCGTTTCCAGCTCGGTGCGCGTGCCCTGGTCGACCGGCACCAGCCCTGCGGCCTTCGCGGGCGCGAGCGTGGGGACGGGATCGGGCGGGGTGAGCACCAATTCCTTCTCGATCGCTCCCTGCATCGTGTCAGGCGTCGTGGCCATCGCGTCGTTCCTTCCGCTACCCATTCGCGAGCCTGACCGCGTCGGCGTCCGCGATCAAGTGTGTTGTTAGTATAAGACGCGGGGGCAGCCGCGGCAACGGCCATCAAATCGCAACATCATCGTCACGCGCGCGCAACCGTGGCGACGCGAAGCTGCAACGGGCGCCGCCTAGCGGGTGCGGCGGGGCCGGCGGAGCAGCCGCGCGGTGAAGGGGAAATGAAATGACGGGTAGGTTGTCGCTCGGCCTGATGGCCGGGTTGCTCGGTTGCGTGTCGAGCCAGGCGCTGGCGCAGGCCGCCGCGCAGCCGGAGAATACGCCCGACGACATCGTCATTACCGCGCAGAAGCGCGAGCAGCGGATCGAGGACGTGCCGCTGACCGTCACCGCGGTGACGGGCGAGCGGATGCGCGACCTGGGCGTCAATTCGCTCAGCGAAGTGGCGCTCTACGTGCCCGGACTGCGCATCCAGGAGCAGAGCGCGAACAATCCCGGCTTCGTGATCCGCGGCATCACCTCTGACTCGGGCTCGGCGCAGCAGGGCGCGCGCGTCACGCTCTATTATAATGGCGTCGACATCTCGCGTTCGCGCGGGGCGTACCAGGATCTGTACGATCTCGAGCGGATCGAGGTGGTGAAGGGTCCGCAGGCGACGCTGTTCGGTACCGCCGCCGCGGTCGGCGCGGTGTCGATCATCTCCGCGCGTCCGCGTGAGGGCTTCTCGGCAAACCTGACCGGCTCCTACGGCAATTACGACCGCACGCAGGTGTCGGGTTACCTGAACGCGGGCAATGACACGCTCGCCGGACGGCTGGCCTTCGCGTACAAGTACCGCGACGGTTACGTCCGCAACATCGCGGGTGACCCCGACGTCCCGAACCAGAACCAGGGTCGGGTGAACCAGGACGATCTGAACGGGCAGGATCAGCGCGGCATCCGCGGCTCGCTGCGCTGGACGCCGTCAACCGACGTCACCGCCGACCTCGTCCTGACCTATGACGGGCAGCGTAACCCTGGCACCGCGTTCAAGAGCCGCGTGTTCGCGCCGACTGGCGGGCAGACCGGGGATTTCGGTTACGCCGAACTGTCGGGCTCGCCCTTCTCGAAGGAGGTGCTAGGCAAGCGCAAGCTCGGGCTCGACCGCGACGTGTACGATGCCAATCTGACGGTGCAGGTCGACCTCGCGCCCGGCATCACCTTCACCACGGTCAACGGCTACCGCCGCTTCAACGCGCTGGAAACGTTCGACGCCGATGGCGGCCCGGCATGGTATCTCGAATTCGCCGAGGACGCCAAGGGCGACCAGTGGAACCACGAGGCGCGTTTCGCCTTCACCGGCGACACCTACCGCGCCTCGTTCGGCTGGAATGCTTTCCTGGAGGACGGTTTCCAGCGCGTGCCCTTCTCGACCGAAGAGGGAACGTATCTCGCCTGCTCGGTCGCGGCGGCCTATGCGGGCGTGCGGCAAGGGTTGGCGGCGGCGGGCGTGCCGACCGGCACCGGGTGCGTTGCCGCGAACGGCACCATCCCGGCCGCGACGCGTGCCACCGCGCTGCTGACGCGTGGTGCGGCGACGCAGATCCCTTATTCGTCCGAGTTCACCAACTACGGCACCAACCAGGCTTATTCGGTGTTCGCCGACGGCACGTGGATCCCGATCCCCGCGCTCGAGCTGACCGCGGGTGCGCGCGTGCTGATCGAGCGGCGCAAGTCGGGCTACAGCTCGATCCAGCCCAATTCGCGCATCCTGGCGGCGGGCGGGGTCAACACCAGCCTGCTCGGCACCGCCAACACGAACGGCGTGCGCTTCACCGCGGAGGACAGTTTCGCCGCGGTCCTGCCGCGTTTCAACGCGCTGCTGCGCGCAACCGACGGGCTGAACTTCTACGCCACGATCAGCAAGGGTCGCCGCTCGCCGGTGGTGCAGCTCGCCGCGGCGGCCGCGGGCACGGGCGTACGCCCCAACCTGCAATCCGTGCCCGAAGAAACGGTGTGGAATTACGAGGGCGGGATCAAGGCCGCGCTCGGCGGCTTCACTGGCACCGCCTCGGTCTTCTACCAGGAATATAATGGCTTTCAGGTGTCGGTGACGCAGCCAAACGGCACCGCGCTGACGCAGAGTGCGGGCAGCGCCAAGAACCCCGGCGTCGAGTTCGAGGGTACCTACCGCGTCTCGCCGATCTTGTCGGCATTCGGCAGCTTCGCCTATATCGACGGCAAGATCGACCGCGGCAACAACGTCGCCCCGACCTTCGCCGGCGCGCGCTTTCGCTTGCAGCCCAAGACGACCGCGTCGGGCGGCATCAACCTGCGCGTGCCCTTCGGCAGCGCCACCTTCTACGCCGTGCCTAGCGCAACCTATCAGTCGAAGGTGTTCTTCGAACTGCCCAACTCGGACGCGATTTCGCAGGGCGGCTACACGCTGGTCAACCTGCGCGCAGGGATCGAGCTGGCGGGCGGCCGCTACCGTATTGGCGGCTTTGCGCGGAACCTCGGCAACGAGAAATATCTGATCGACGCGGGCAACACCGGCGGCGGCTTCGGCACCCCCACCTACATCCGCGGCGAACCGCGTTTCTACGGCGTCGAGGTGGCAGGGACGTTCTGATTGAGCGCCTCGGCCAATAGGAGCGGCGAACCACCCAATTAGGTGGCGTCGCTCCTTGTTTTGGCTCATTGTTGGCCTTCTATGTCGTTCGATAAGGAGCGGGTCAGCCGATGGAGCAAACGGTTTTTGTTGACCTGCTGCATCAGGTCGTGATCGCTCCAGCAGCAACGGATACGATTGCTAACTTGGCCGCCCCATCCGGTAGGCGGGTATCGGACGAGCGAAAGCGCCGTGCTGCTTGGTTCAACAGCCTTTCGGCGGAAGACCGCGCCAACGTTGAACATGTTGCGCAAGAGGCGGCGAGAGGCGTCGCCTTCGGGATCTTCTGTGTTCTTGATGGCTGTCGGGTCATCGAGGATTACGACCAACGCGGTCACCTTGAACTCCATCACATCTATAAGGGAACGAAGACGCTGCTTTCCTCCAGCGCCGACGACAGTTCGGCTGGAGCCCTGCACGAGCTGCTCTGATCCTCACCCCTCCCTGACCAGGGAGGTGGCAGGGGTGGGTTGCTGTCGCGGGTGAATAACGACAGCCTCGCTTAATGCCGCGCATCGCTCCAGCGACGACCGCCAGAGCCCGCGCGGTCCGCCGCGAGGCCACAGCGGAGAACGTGCCTTGTGGACGCACCTTCGCTACATCCGCCCGCAATTTACGCGGCAACTGCCTGTCGGGCGCTACATGCTCGACTTCGCGTGCCGGTCGCTCAGGATTGCGGTGAAGCTCAACGGCAGCCAGCATCTCGATACCGCCGACTATGATCCGGAACGGACGCGCTACCTTGAGGCGTTGGGTTGGCGAGTGGTGCGGTTCTGGAACAATGCGGTTCGTGAGGATGCGTATGCAGTGTCAACGGCGATCCTGGCGATCGTCGCGGAGCTAGGCGGGCCGACCCACCCCAGCCCCTCCCTGGTCAGGGAGGGGAGTAGGCGCTGTCCTACACGCCAACGCGTGGTGACAAGCGTGTCATGCCTTCCGACACATACAGCCTCCGCGCAGGCGCGCGCATAGGGTGCGACCTTCGCGACCCTTCGCTCGCGATCCACGAAGTGGAAAACACGCGCGTGGACCTCCACTTCCTCCACTTCGCCTCCGATGCCCATTCCGCCGCATCTTTTCGCGCGCGCACAAATAGGCTAAGGGCGCGGCCGAAATCGCCGGTGCGCGTGAGCGTCGGCCATCCAGGAAACATGATGAACCTCCGCAATATCGCGATCATCGCGCACGTCGACCATGGCAAGACGACCCTCGTCGACCAGCTCTTCCGCCAGTCGGGCACCTTCCGCGAGAACCAGCGCATCGAAGAGCGCGCGATGGATTCGAACGACCTGGAAAAGGAGCGCGGGATCACCATTCTCGCCAAGCCGACCTCGGTCGACTGGACGCCCCCGGGCGAGAGCGAGGCGATCCGCATCAACATCGTCGACACGCCCGGCCACGCCGACTTCGGCGGCGAGGTGGAGCGCATCCTGTCGATGGTCGACGGCGTCGTCCTGCTGGTCGATTCGTCGGAAGGCGCGATGCCGCAGACGAAGTTCGTCACCGGCAAGGCGCTGGCGCTGGGCCTGAAGCCGATCGTGGTGGTCAACAAGGTCGACCGCAACGACGCGCGCATCCAGGAAGTGCTGGACGAGGTGTTCGACCTGTTCGTCAGCCTCGACGCCAACGACGAGCAGCTCGATTTCCCTGTGCTCTACGCCTCGGGCCGCAACGGCTATGCCTCGACCGACATGGACGCGCGCGAGGGCACGCTGATCCCGATGTTCGAGACGATCGTGCGCCACGTGCCCGCGCCCAACCTCGAGGTCGAGGACGTGCCGTTCACCTTCCTGGTGACGCTGCTCGACCGTGACAACTTTCTTGGCCGCATCCTGACCGGCCGCGTCAATTCGGGCACGGTGAAGCTCAACCAGCCGATCCACGCGCTCGACAATGACGGCAAGGTGATCGAAACCGGCCGCGCGTCGAAGATCCTGTCGTTCCGCGGGCTCGACCGCGTGCCGGTCGAGGAGGCCAAGGCGGGCGACATCATCAGCCTGGCCGGCCTGACCGTCGCGACCGTCTCGAACACCATCGCCGACCCGCAGGTGACCGAGCCGCTGCACGCGCAGCCGATCGATCCGCCGACGCTGTCGATGCGCTTCGCGGTGAACGACTCGCCGATGGCGGGTCGCGAGGGCAGCAAGGTGACCAGCCGCATGATCCGCGATCGCCTGTTCCGCGAGGCGGAATCGAACGTCGCGGTGAAGGTGACCGAGGCGGCCGATCGCGACAGCTTCGAGGTCGCCGGCCGCGGCGAATTGCAGCTCGGCGTGTTGATCGAGACGATGCGCCGCGAGGGCTTCGAGCTCGGCATCAGCCGCCCGCGCGTGCTGTTCGGCGAGGACGAGGACGGCAAGAAGACCGAGCCGTACGAGACCGTCATCATCGACGTCGACGAGGAACACTCTGGCACGGTCGTCGAGAAGATGAACCTGCGCAAGGCCGAGATGACCGACATGCGCCCGTCGGGCGGCGGCAAGACGCGCATCACCTTCTCCGCGCCGAGCCGCGGCATGATCGGCTATCACGGCGAGTTCCTGTCGGACACGCGCGGCACCGGCATTATGAACCGGCTGTTCGAGAAGTACGGACCGCACAAGGGCAACATCGAAGGCCGCAAGAACGGCGTGCTGATCTCGAACGGTGCGGGCGAAGCGCAGGGCTATGCGCTCGGTCCGCTCGAGGACCGCGGCGTGCTGTTCGTCGGCCACGGCGAGGCGCTGTACGAAGGCATGATCATCGGCGAGAACGCCAAGACGGATGACCTGGAGGTCAATCCGATGAAGGCGAAGCAGCTGACCAACTTCCGCGCGAGCGGCGGCAAGGACGATGCGATCCGTCTGACCCCGCCGAAGAAGATGACGCTGGAGCAGGCGATCGCGTACATCGACGACGACGAGATGGTCGAGGTGACGCCCAAGAACATCCGCCTGCGCAAGCGCTTCCTCGACCCCAACGAGCGCAAGCGCGCGAGCCGCAGCAAGGCCGCCTGAAGCGAGGCCGCAGCGAACGCTGCGGCGAGCGCTCACTCAGGCGACCCAGCCGGCCTCGCCACGAGCGAGGACCGACGACGCGGCTCTGCCGCGGCGCGCACCGGAACGCGATAAAAGCGGCGGCGAAGGACACTCCCTTCGCCGCCGTTTGCGTGTCCTACACGTTCGAACTCACGCTATAGCGGCCCCATGCCCGACCGCCGCTCCCCCTTCGCCCGCCATCGCTGGACCCCGTCGCGCTACCGCGCGCTGCTGCGCACCCGTGGCCCGCGCTCGGTGCGGTTCCGCACTCGCGTGTCGGTGCTGGCGGGCGCGATCGCGATTGGCTTGGTTGCGATTCTGTTCGCCGAAGCTGCCGACTGGGCCGGCGGCTGGTTCAACAATTATGCGAAGCGCTGGCACTGGCTGCCGCTCCTCACCACGCCGCTCGCCTTCGTCGCGCTCGTGTGGGTCACCCGCAGCATCGCGCCACTCGCCCGCGGATCGGGCATCCCGCAGGTGATCGCGGCGAGCGAGGACCCCAACCGTGCCACCGGGTCGCTCATCTCGGTCCGCACCGCCGCGACCAAGATCGTGCTGACCATCGCTGCGGTGCTGTCGGGCGCGTCGGTCGGGCGCGAGGGGCCGACCGTGCAGCTCGCCGCCGCGGTGATGGGGCTGACCCACCGCATCATGCGCGTGCCGCTGCGCACCCCCGTCGTCATCGCGAGCGGCGCGGCGGGCGTGGCGGCGGCGTTCAACACCCCGCTCGCCGGGTTGCTGTTCGCGATCGAGGAACTAGCGAGCGCCTATGAGCAGCGGGTCACGCTGCTGGTGCTGTCCGCGATCGTCATCGCCGGTATGGTCGCGCAGTCGGTGCAGGGCGATTACGTCTATTTCGGGGTGATCGGGGCGAGCATTCCTTTGAGCAGCGCCTTGCTGGTCGTGCCGGTGGCGGGCGTCGTCGGCGGGTTGTCGGGCGGTTCGTTCGCGCGGCTGATGCTGATGCTCGCGACCGGCAGCACGGCGGTGACGCGGTGGAGCAAGGCACATCCGATCGTCTTTGCGGGCCTGTGCGGCGTGGTCGTCGCCGGGCTGGGCGTGGTGACCGGGCTGACCTGGGGTACCGGCTATTCCGCCGCACGCGCGATGATCGTCGGGGTCGATGCGCCCTTGTGGTTCGGTCCCGCCAAGTTCGTCGCCACGCTCGCTACCGCGGTTGCGGGGCTGCCCGGCGGCATCTTCGCGCCGTCGCTGGCGGTGGGTGCGGGCGTCGGCAATCTGTTGCGCGAGGTGTTTCCGGCGAGCCCGACCTCGGCAGTCGTGATCCTGGGCATGGTGGGCTATTTCGCGGGCGTGGTGCGTGCGCCGCTGACCGCCGTCATCATCCTGTCGGAGACGACGGCCAGCCGCGGGCTGATGCTGCCGATGTTCGCCACCGCCTTCATCGCCGACGCGGCGAGCCAATGGGTGTGCCGAGAGAAACTGTACCACGGCCTGTCGCGCGGCTTCGCGATGGGGCCGGAGCCCAAGCCGCAATGAAAAAGGGCGGCGGATTGCGCCGCCGCCCCTCGTCAGGTGAGGCTCAGCGGAATTTCCCGCTGAGCGAGACGCCGATCACGCGGGGTTCGTTGAACACCGCGGCGTTGTAATTCTCGATCACGCCCTTCAGGTTCTTCTCCGCTGTCAGGTTGCGCGCGAACGCCGCGATCTCGTAGCGGCCATCCGGCGTGGTGTAGCCCGCCTTCAGCCCCAGCTCGAAGTTGCCGTTCGCGTAGAATTCGCGCGTCTTGTAGAGCACGAAATTCGTGTAGCCCTGCAGGTTGAAGTCGGTCGCAACGAAGAAATTGCCCTCGTTGCTGAGCGGGATGTCGTACCGCACCGCGGCGTCGATCTGATATTCCGGCGCATTGGGCAGCGGGTTGCCGTCGATCTGCGCCAGCACGGCGGGGCTGCCGAAGATCGTGCGCGTGATCGTCGGATCCTGCACGGTACAGGTGACACGGCCGGCGAGCGCGCAGACCTGCGCGTAGACGTTCTTGTCCTTGATCTCGCTGTGCAGCGCGCTGCCGCCGAGTGAGAAGGTGATGTTGCGGATCGGGCGCCATTCCAGCTCCGCCTCGAAACCGTATGCGTCGGCGTGGTCGGCGTTGAACAGCACGCCGTTGCCGTTGGCGTCGTTGCCGTTCAACTGGATGTCGTTGACGCGGTAGTAGAAGCCGGTCGCGTTGAAGCGCATGTTGCCGAACGGCCGCGTCTTCACACCCGCCTCGTACGAGGTGATCGTCTCGCTGTCGGCGGTGGTGAACGCCGAGCCGAACACCGCCGAGCGGCCCTGGATCGTCGGCCCGCGGAAACCGCGCGCGACGCGGGCGTAGATGCTGGCGGTCGGATCGACCTCGTACAAGGCCGACACGTCCCAGCTCGGCTCCTTGCCCGTCAGCTTGACGTTGCGCGGGGCGGTGGCGGGGAAGTTGACGGTCGCGCCGGTTGTCGCGGGCTTGACCAGGATGGTGCGCTTGTTGTCCTCGGTGTAGCGGCCGCCGGCGGTCAGCGTCAGGCGATCGATCGTGTAGCTCGCCTGGCCGAACACTGCCCATGACGTGTTGGCGTCGTGCAGCCGGACCCAATTGCCCGGATTGTTGGTGTTGCCGTTCGCCGCCACGAACGGCGCGGACAGGAAGAAGCGGCGCTGGTAGAAATCGGTCGTGTCGCGCTGATCGAAGTAGAAGCCACCGAACTGCCACTTGAACGCCGCGCCCGCGTCGCTGGAGGCGAGGCGCAACTCCTGCGTCCACTGATCGAGGTCGCGGATGTTGCCCTGGCTCTGCCCGCAGTCGATGCAGCCGCCGCTCGCGTTCAACGGCAACTGGCGCACGCCGCCGTCGGTGTCGCCGCGGCTGTAGCCCGAGGTGGTCTCGTACGCGGTGATCGAGGTGAGCGTCGCCGGCCCGAAGTCATAGGCCGCGTTCACCGACCCGCCATAGGTCTTGTACGCCTGCGGGTTGTTGTTGCCTTCGTCCAGCGCGATGCGGCCCCGCGGCTCGCGCGCGACGCTGTTCGACCCACGCACCAGCGCGCCGCGGTGGAACACGGTCGAGGTGCCGTCGTAATCGCGCGCGTGACCCGACACGTTGATCGACAGCGCCTCGGTCGGCGTGAACAGCAATTGCAGCCGCACGTCGCGCTCGTTGAACCCGCCGAGCGCGTTCTTGCCGCCGCGCGTGCCGTCGACGCCGGGGCCGGTGAAGGTGTTGTCGATCCAGTCGTCGCGGTGCTGGTAGAGGCCGGACAGGCGGAACGCGATCTTGTCGGCGACGATCGGGCCGCCGATCCCTGCGTCGACGGTGGCGGTGTTGTAGCTGCCGTAGGAAGCGCTGACGCGACCGTCGAAGGTCTGGCCGGGGCGGATCGTGTCGAACTTGATGATGCCGGCGGTCGTGTTGCGCCCGAACAGCGACCCTTGCGGCCCGCGCAGCACCTCTACTTGATTGACGTCGAACACCGGATTCGATTTCAGCACCACGTGTTCGAGCACGACGTCGTCCTGGATGATCGACACCGGCTGCGACGCGCCGAGGTAGAAGTCGATATTGCCCAGGCCGCGAATGTAGAAGCGCGGAAAGATGCGCCCGGTCGTCGTCTCGGCATACAGGCCGGGCACGCGGCCCGCGAGCGACAGAATGTCCTCGCCCGCCGACTGGAAGGTGCGCAGGTCGTCGCCGCCGACCACCGCGACCGAGACGGGCACGCGCTGCAAATTCTCGCTGCGGCGCTCGGCGGTGACGGTGATCTCCTGCAGCCCATCCTCACCCGGTGTGGCGGTCGCCGCGTCAACGGCGGGCGGGGTAGGCGACTGCACCGTCTGCGCCACCGCTGGGGTGGAAAGCGTCAGGAGGCCGGCGGCACCGGCGAGCAGGAGCGACTTGGACGTCACGATGATCTGTTTCCCTTTCGTGTTCACGAGTATCGAGCGCGCAGCACCGGGCCCCTGCGCGAACGAGCGTTCGTGCAGGCATCCATTCGGCGATTCGCGGCTCCCCCCGCTTGAGCCCGCGCCTTGCACGCGATTGTGTCGCCCGTGTGAAATGTGTCGGATGATTGCTCTGGGTTATTGATGAGCTCTGCTCGCCCCTGGTGGCAGGTGCGCGCGTGATTGTCTGACCTCATTGGGGTGAAGAATAGCGACGTTAGATCAGCGGGTTAGCCCGGGGCGATGTCGGTTGACACCTGGCCCGCTTGATGTTGATACGACAGCATGACCAGCCGTTCGTCGCGCAGCATCGCCGTCTCGCCCGAGTGGGACGACTTCATCGCAGCACAGGTCGGATCGGGTGCGTATGCCGACGCGGACGACGTGGTGCGTGCCGGATTGCGCGCGCTGCGTGACGGCAAGGTGGTGCGCCCGGCCCCGGTGGGCTGGCCGGTGGGTGGCGGTGCGTGCGGTGAGCTGGTGCGGCATGGCGACTGGGCGGCGAGCACGCTCGGGCCGATCGACGATTGGTCGCTGGAGTTGCGCGCGACGGTCGCCAACGTCGTCAACTCGCCGGTCGCCAAGGTGCTAATGTGGGGACCGGACCACGTCATGATCTACAACGACGCTTATGCCGAGATCGCGGGGGCGAAGCATCCTGCGGCGTTCGGCGGGCGCGTGGCGGCAGTGTGGCCCGAGATCTGGGACTGGAACCGCGCGGTGCTGGAGGCGGGCTTTCGCGGCGAGCGCCGATCGTACCGCGACCAGCCGCTGACGCTGAAGCGCGGCGGCGTGGCGGAAACGGTCACGTTCGATCTGTTCTACACGCCGGTCTACGAGGCCGACGGGCGGGTCGGCGGCGTGCTGTGCACCTGCGTCGACAACAGCGTGCGCGTCGCGGCCGAGCAGCGCTGCCTAGAAAGCGAGCGCGAGTTGCGCACCATCACCGACGCGATGCCGGTGCTGGTCTCGTTCATCGATCGCGACCACGTGTTCCGCTTCGCCAATCGCTTCTACGTCGACTGGTTCGGGATGACGCCGGACGAGGTGGTCGGCCGTCACATGCGCGATGTCGTGGGTGAGGCGAATTACGCCGAGCGGCTGCCGCTGATCGAGCGCGCGCTGGCGGGCGAGACGATCGCGTCCGACGGGCTGCTGTATCACCGCGACGGCACCGCGCACCGCGCCAATATCCAGTATCTGCCGCGCGTTGCGCACGACGGCAGCGTCAGCGGGTTCCAGGTGCTCGTGTTCGACTTGGAGGATCGCGCGCGCCGCGAGGAGGATCTGGACGCCAGCAACAAGCGGTTTCGCGCCGCGATGGACGCGGTGCACGGCGTGCTGTGGACCAACAGCGCCGACGGGCGGATGCTAGGCGAGCAGCCGGGCTGGACCGCGCTGACCGGGCAGAGCGCGGACGAGTATCTGGGCTACGGTTGGGCGGAGGCGGTTCATCCCGAAGACCGCGCCGGGACGATCGAGCGCTGGAACGACGCGGTCGCGACCAAGACGATGTTCATCCACGAGCACCGCGTGCGGCGGCATTGCGGCATGTGGCGGACGTTCGCGGTGCGCGCGCTGCCGGTCCTGGGCGAGGCGGGCGAGATCACCGAATGGGTCGGCGTTCACACCGACATCTCGCACCAGCGCGCGGCCGAAGCGTCGCTGCGCGAACAGGCGGAAGCGCTGGCGCGCCAAGTCGCGCACCGCGAGCGCGCCGAAGAGCAGTTGCGGCTGTTCAACGAGTCGCTGGAAGCGCGCGTGATCGCCGAGATCGACGAGCGTCGCCAGGCCGAGGCGAAGCTGCACCAGGCGCAGAAGATGGAAACGGTCGGCAAGCTGACCGGCGGCGTCGCGCACGATTTTAACAACCTGCTCCAGGTCGTATCGGGCAACCTGCAGTTGCTCGGCAAGGACGTGGCGGGCAACGACCGTGCCGAGCAGCGCGTGGCGAACGCGATGGCGGGGGTGTCGCGCGGGTCGAAGCTCGCCGCGCAATTGCTCGCCTTCGGGCGGCGGCAGGCGCTGGAGCCCAAGGTGGTCAACGTCACGCGCTTCGTGCGGGGCATGGACGACATGCTGCGCCGCGCGATCGGCGAGGCGATCGAGATCGAGACGATCGTCGGCGGCGGCTTGTGGAACACCTTCATCGATCCGGGTCAGGTCGAGAATGCGCTGCTCAATCTCGCGATCAACGCGCGCGATGCGATGGACGGGCAGGGGCGGCTGACGATCGAGCTCGGCAACGCGCACTTAGACGACGAGTACGCGCGCACCCACGACGAGGTGACACCGGGCCAGTACGTGATGCTGGCGGTGAGCGATACCGGATCGGGCATGACGCCCGAAGTGCTGGACAAGGTCTTCGAGCCGTTCTTCTCGACCAAGGTCGAGGGCAAGGGATCGGGGCTGGGGCTGTCGATGGTCTACGGCTTCGTCAAGCAATCGGGCGGGCACGTGAAGATCTATTCGGAGGTGGGCGAGGGAACAACCGTGCGCCTGTACCTGCCGCGGGCGACCGAGAGCGAGGACGTCGAGGTGCGCGTCGACACCGGACCGATCACCGGCGGGACCGAGACGGTGCTGGTGGTCGAGGACGACGACGAGGTGCGCGCCACCGTGGTCGAGATGCTGAGCGACCTCGGCTACCGCGTGCTGAAGGCGCCCGACGCCGCCTCCGCACTGATCGTGATCGAGAGCGGGGTGCCCATCGACATCCTATTCACCGACGTGGTGATGCCCGGCACACTCAAGAGCCCAGAACTCGCACGCAAGGCCAAGCAGCGGCTGCCCAACCTCGCGGTGCTGTTCACCTCGGGCTATACCGAGAATTCGATCGTCCACGGCGGCAAGCTGGATGCAGGCGTCGAATTGCTGTCCAAGCCGTACACGCGCGAGGCGCTGGCACGGCGGTTCCGCCACGTGCTCGCCAACCAGGGACAGCGCGCGCAGGCGACCGCGGCGCATCCGTCGACGCCGCGCACACAAGCTCCGCGCGTCCAGCCGCCACGCGACCTGACGGGTGCTACCGTGTTGTTGGTCGAGGACGATGCGCTGATCCGTGCCAACACCGCCGAGATGTTGCAGGAAGCAGGTTGCGTCGTGGTCGACGCGGCGAGCGCGGAAGAGGCGATGGCGGCGCTTCACACCGCACCCGTCGACGTGCTGGTCACCGACCTGAACCTGCCGGGTCATTCGGGTGCGGAACTGGCGCAGCGCGCACGCGAGATGCGTGGGTCGATCGGCATCGTGTTCGCGACCGGCGACGGACACCGCGCGGCGGAAGCGGCGGCGATCGGCGACGTGGTGCTGCCGAAACCTTATGCCGCGGCGCGGCTGACGCAGGCGGTGCGTGCCGCGCTCGACGCCAAGGGCGTGTCGCCGTCGACTGCCACCCCGGCCGGCGAGCATGGCGATCCGGCGATCGCGCGGAGCGAGCGGCAGGGCGTTTGACCGCGCGCGCGGCGACGCTGTCCGGCGGTGCGCGCGCGCCGCTAGACAGCAGCGCTGCCAGCAATTAGCGCCGCCCCTTCAACGATTTGAAAGCGTCGATCGCGTGCCACCCGTCGAGCGACATATCGCGATCATCACCCCGCCCACGGTGGGTCACATCAACCCGTTGCAGGTGCTGGCGCGCGAGCTGGTGTCGATCGGCCACCGGGTCACGATGGTGCACGTCGGCGACATGGCACGCTACGTCACCGATCCGCAGGTCGGTTTCGCGTCGGTCGAGGCGGGCGAGGCGGGCGCGCTCGACGCTTATCTGGCGCTGCTCGGCCAGCCGACCGGTGCGCGCGGGTTGACGCGGATGATCCGGGCGACGGCGGCGATGACGGCCACGCTGCTCGACGGCGCGCCCGCGACGCTGGCGCGGATCGGCGCCGACGCGGTGATCGCCGACACCGCAGAACCCGCGGGCGCGGCCATCGCCGAGCGGCTGCGCCTGCCGTTCGTGGCGAGCGTCACCGGGCTGCCGCTGCTGCGCGAGGAGAACGTGCCGCCGCCGTTCCTCGGGTGGCGGTACCGCGCCGATCCGATCGGGCGCAACCGCAACAACGGCGGTTACTCGGTCGCGGACATCTTGATGCGGCCGATCACGCGCGTGCTCGACGAGCGGCGGCGCGCCTGGGGGCTGGGGCGCGAGGCGGCGCCATTGTGCTGGGCGGCGCAATGCCCGCGCGGGTTCGATTACCCGCGTTCGGCGCTGCCGGCGACGTTCGCTTATGGCGGGCCGTGGCGCTACGCGGAAGGAACGGCCGAACCGCTCGATCTGCCCCGCGACTCGCGGCCACTGGTGTTCTGCTCGCTCGGCACCTTGCAGGGATCGCGCCGCGCCTTGTTCCAGGTGATGGCGGCGGCGTGCGCGGCGGTCGGCGCCCGCGCAGTGATCGGGCATGGTGGCGGGTTGACGCCGGCGGAAGAAGCCGCGCTGCCGGGCGATCCGCTGGTGCGTGCGTTCTGGCCGCAGCAGGCGGTGTTGCGGCATTGCGCGGCGGCGGTGCTGCACGGCGGGTTCAACACGGTGCTCGACGCGCTGGCGGCGGGGGTTCCGATCGTCGCGCTGCCGATCGCGTTCGAGCAGCCGGGTACCGCGGCGCGGATCGCCTATGTCGGCGCGGGACGCGTGCTGTCGCCACGTGGGCTGACCAGAACGGTGCTGGCGCAGGCGTTGCGCGGCGTAATGGCGGAGCCGAGCTACCGCGCGGCCGCGCGCCGGATCGGTGACGAGATGGCGGCGAGCGGCGGTGCCGCGCGTGCCGCGGTGCAGGTCAGCGCCGCATTGTCCTGACGCTGGGTAAGCGCCACCACG
The DNA here is from genome assembly GCF_013328205.1 of Sphingomonas hominis. Taxonomy (GTDB): domain Bacteria; phylum Pseudomonadota; class Alphaproteobacteria; order Sphingomonadales; family Sphingomonadaceae; genus Sphingomonas; species Sphingomonas hominis. Next base: position 339,254 of record NZ_JABULH010000003.1, read on the forward strand.
GCGTGCGCGGGCTCAGGTGATGTTCGTGGTGATAGGTGCCGAAGTGGAAGCAGGTCGCGATCGAGGCGAGCGGCGACAGCGCATTGCCGCGCGCATTGTGGTGGTCGGCGAACGGCGTGTCGTCGTGGCGATGCGGCAGGAAGGTGCCGAAGAAGAACAACTGCCCGAGCGCGAGCAGCGCCGGTACGGCCCAGAATGCGACGATGTTGAGTATCGATGCACCGAGCAGCAGGTAGAGACACGCCGCCAGCGTGATGCGCACGATCTGTCCGTGGGTGTAATAGCCCATGAAGAAGCGCGCGAACCACGCCCGCGGGTCGCGCGGTGCGTCGGGGTGAAAATCGGGGTCGTGCGCGGTACCCGGTGCGTCGTGGTGGGCGTGATGTTTGGGATGGAGCGCATCGTACGACAGCGCGGCATAGGCGCCGAGGCACAAGGTACCGACGATCCGGTTCAGCCGCGGACGGCCAGGCGCGAACGAGCCGTGCATGCAATCGTGCGCGACGATGAACAGCCCGGTGCTGAGCCACGCCTGCACCGCGATCAGCAGCGCGGCGAGCGGGGCGGTGGCGATGCTCCACTGCCAGAAGAAGATGCCGCCGACGTGGATCGCGACCCATGCCGCGCCGATCGCGCCCGCGAGAAGCGCGCTGACCCGCGTGTCGCGGCCGATGCTGCTAGCCGATGCCATGATCCATTCCAACGCTCGGGCGGTGCGCCATGTCCGTGCGCCGCGCAAGTGTTATGCGCAGGCGCCGCCGCGCCAGCCACGGTGCGACCGCCAGCGCCGCGGGGGCCAGCGCCAATCCTGCGAGCACGTCGACGCCGTAATGCCCGCCGAACAGCGGCGTCGCGACGATCGTCACCCCCGCCCACACCGGTGCGACGTAGCGCCAACCGGGCGTGTCGCGCTGCGCCCAGGACAGGATCACGGGCAAGGTCGCGTGATAGCTGGGAAAACTGACGATCCCCATCAATTGCGTCAGGTCGAGCGTGCGCCACGAGCCATCGCGCAACCCGGCGATCATCGCTTGTTCGAGCCAGGCGATCGACGGCCACAGCCGGGTGTATCCGGCGGGGTCGACCACATTGCCCATGGCCGGCATCCACCACGACACGACGATCGTCGCAAACCCCGCCAGGATCGCCGCCGTGACCGCGACGCGCAAACGCTCGAACTGCGCGTAGGCGCTCATCGCGACGATGCAGGTGACCATCTGGAGCGTCAGGCTGTGATAAGCGAGGCCGCCGATCCACAAGGCGACGGACGCGCGATCGGCGGCGGCGAACACCGCGGGCCAGTCGAAGCCGAGCGCGCGGTCTGCGGCGGCGAGCCGCGTGTCCCACAAGGCTCCTGCGCGGGCGGCAAGCGCATAGGCGAGCACGACGCCGATCAGCGTGAACAAGGTCATCTGCAGGAACGCGGTCGCTCCCGCCGCCAGCCGCGGTTGCGCCCGCCGACGCCCGATCACCGCACCGCCGGCGAGCAGGGCCAGCGCGATCGCCGACGGCATCGCACGCCACGCGTCAACGCGGAAGCCGAGCCCCCGAGCGACGAGCAGGCATGCGGCGAACATCGCCGCCAACAGCCACCAGGCCGCGACATCGCTGGTGGGTTCATTGCGTTGATCCATCACGCGCTCCAACGCGGCAGCCGCAGTCGGGTGTCAAGCGCGGGAACGCAGGCGCGATCGATATGCAGTCGACCCCATCACACGTGGCAAGGAAGGGCCGCTATGTTGCTGGGTCATTCGCTGCAGCGCTGGCGCGGTAGTGAGGCGGACGCCGTCCAGCCGCGCAGCTACGTTCACCGACCTGCTCCACGACTGAGCCGCGCGACGCCCGAAGTAGTCGCAGTGCTGTCCAGGTACCGGTTTCCCACCTCAATCGGGTAGCGGCGCGTCGCGGTGAAGCACGCCTTCGTCGCGCAGCGCGGTCCAGAACGCGGGCGGGATCTTCGCTTGGAGCGCGGCGTGATCGGCGAGGAGATGGGTCGGCGAGGCGGTGCCGACGATCAGCGATTGCGCAACGTCGGGCGCGAGGCTGAATTGCAGCGCTGCGGCGACCAGGTCGACGCCGTAATCGCCCGCCACGCGGCGCAGCGTCGCCAACCGCTCGCGCTTGTCGGGGGCGATCAGCGTGTTGCTCGCGCCGTAATTGTAGCGCGGCGCACCCCCTAAGAAGCCGGCGTTGAGCGCGGAGCCCATCACGAACCCGACGCCCTTGTCGCGTGCGGCCGGCAGCACCTGTTCGACCGCATTGGCGTGGTCGACCAGTGAATATTGGCTGGCGAGCAGGTGAATGTCGCTGTCGGCGACCTCCAGGCAGCGCAGAATCGGCTGCGGGCAATTGACCCCCATGCCCCAGGCGTCGATCACACCTTCGTCGCGCAGCCGCGTCAGCGCGGGGAACGCGCCCTTCTCCGCTACCGGCCAAAGCGTTTTCCAATCGTCGGGCAGGTAATCGTTATCGGGCGACAGATCGTGCACGAACACGATGTCGAGCCGGTCGAGGCCCATGCGCTGCAAACTGTCCTCGATCGAGCGCAGCACGCCGTCGGCCGAATAATCAAAATACGGCGTGTTGGGCGACGTGCCGAAGGGAAAATACTTCTTCGACTGGTTGTCGCGGCTGGCGCGCAGCAGCTTGCCGACCTTGGACGAGATAACGAACTCAGCCCGCGGCTTGCGCGCCAGGAATCGCCCGAAGCGCCGCTCGGCGAGCCCCAGCCCGTACCACGGCGACACGTCGAAGTAGCGGACACCCGCGTCCCACGCCGCCGACAGCGTCGCCTCCGCCTGTTCGTCGGTCGCGAACTGGAATTCGTTGCCGATCGCCACGCCGCCGAGGCCGAAGTGGTGAGGGAGGCGATAACGGGGTGCGGCCATGTGGATGCCTTTCTGACAACAGACCTTTCATAACCCGGTGCGCGGTCAGTGTTTCCTACTCTCGCCCCGATGCGGCCCTTTTCACCGTCATCGTCGTTGTGCCGTGATAGGTGCGGTGCGAAGGTGGATGGATGACGGTGATCGGAACGCGGGTCGATGAAACGGGTACGCTGATCCGCGACGGCGGGGCGTTCTTCCTGCGCCGCGATGCCGGTGGGCGGTATCAACTCGAACTGCAGCGCACCCCGGTCGACCTGGTCGAGAAGCGTGTTCGGTTGATCGGCGTGCTGGTGGCGCCCGATCTGGTCAGCGCGGACGGGGTCGCGGCGGCATAGACCCGGCGGCACGGCTGTTCCTGCGGCTCCCGGCGCGATCGGTCGCGCGATCGGCGGGGTGGGTCGACTGTGATCAGGGTGGAGGACGCGCCGCCGCGCCTTATATCGCCGCCGAACCACCAAGGAGCCTCACGCATGACCGCCTATGATCCGAAACTCGGCCTCTACATCGCGGGCGAATGGGTGACGGGCGGCGCGCGCGACGCGCACGACGTGCTCAATCCCGCGACGGGCGAGGCGCAGGGCGCGCTGCCGCTCGCCAACGCCGATGACCTCGACCGTGCGCTGGAGGCGGCGGATCGCGGGTTCAAGGCGTGGCGCAAGACCGATCCGGCCGAGCGCGCGCAGGTGCTGATCCGCACCGCCGCGCTGCTGCGCGAGCGCGCCGAACATCTGGCGCGGATCGCGACGATGGAGCAGGGCAAGCCGCTGGTCGAGGCAAAGGGCGAGGCGATGTTCGCCGCCGCGCTGCTAGAGTTTCACGCCGGCGAAGCGCAGCGCATCTACGGCCGCGTGCTGCCGCGCCCGGCAGGCACGCGCAGCCTGGTGCTGCAACAGCCGATCGGTCCGGTGGCGGCGTTCTGCGCCTGGAACTTCCCGATCATGAACGTGGTCAGGAAGCTCGGCCCGGCGATCGCGGCGGGCTGCTCGATCATCATCAAGCCGAGCGAGGAGACGGCGGGTTCGGCGGTCGAGGTGCTGCGCTGTTTCCAGGATGCGGGGCTGCCCGGCGACGTCGCGCAATGTGTGTTCGGCGTGCCCGATCAGGTGTCGCGCCACCTGCTCGCTTCACCCATCACGCGCAAGCTGAGCTTCACCGGGTCGGTGCCGGTCGGCAAGCATCTGGCGAAGCTCGCCGCCGAGACGATGATGAAGACGACGATGGAGCTTGGCGGTCACGGCCCGGTGCTGGTGTTCGACGATTGCGACCTCGACAAGACGCTCGACACATTGGTCGCGCACAAGTTCAGGAATGCGGGCCAGGTGTGCATCGCGCCGACGCGCTTCCACGTGCAGGCGGGCATCTACGACCGGTTCGCCGAAGGCTTCGCCGAGCGAACCAAGCGGCTGAAGGTCGGCAGCGGGCTTGAGAAGGACACGCAGATGGGGCCGATGGCGAACGCGCGCCGACCCTCCGCGATCGAGGAGATGGTGGAGGATGCGCGCAGCGTCGGCGCGCGCGTGCTGGCGGGGGGCACGCGTGGGGAGGGCGACGGCTTCTTCTTCACGCCGACCGTGCTCGCCGACGTGCCGCTGGAAGCGCGCGCGATGAACGACGAGCCGTTCGGTCCGCTCGCGCTGCTGACCCCGTTCGAGACGGTGGAGGACGCGATCCATCAGGCCAACCGGCTGCCCTACGGGCTGGCGGCCTACTGCTTTACCGAGAACGGACGCCGGCAGAACCTGCTGGGCGACGAGATCGAGGCCGGGATGGTCGCGATCAACAACGTGCGCTTGAGCTGGCCCGACAGCCCGTTCGGCGGGGTCAAGGATAGCGGCTTCGGATCGGAGGACGGACCCGAAGGCGTCGCCGCGCACATGGTGACCAAAACCGTTCACATGATGTGACAACGGGCATGCCGGCTAAACGTCACGTGAATACCGCATTCCGCGTTCGTTCAGCGTGACTTAGCTAGGTCGTGCAACACGCTCGCATCAACTGCGTTCAACCAATCGTGCGAACCGAGCGTAACTCTGTAAGGAGGTTCGAGATGAGTGGTTTTCTGACCAAGGCGGGAATGGGCATCGCGCTCGCCGCCACCGCCATCACTGCCGCGGCACCCGCCGACGCGCAGCGCTGGGGTGGGTATCGCGGCTATCGTGGGCACCGCGGTGGTGACACGGCGGCGGCGGCGATCCTGGGCGGCGTGGTCGGTCTGGGTGTCGGCGCGGCGATCGCGTCGAGCAACCGCAATCGCTATTACGACCGCGGCTATTATTACGATCGTGGCTATGCGCCGCGCTATCGTTACCAGCCACGCGGCTATTACCGCGACTATTATGCGCCGCCGCCCCCGCCGCGCGTGATCTATCGCGGCGGTTACTACGGCGACCCGTATTACGGTGGCGGCGGCTATTACGGTCCGCGCGGCTACGGCTGGTAAGCGGTCAGTTTGGTTGAACAAGGCGGTGCGGCGGGGACACCTGCCGCGCCGCTTTTTTGTGGCACGCGGGCGCCGGGCGGGTTAGGCGCGCGCGATGACCGATACGCCCCCCGACCATCTCTCGATCGATCCCCGCAGCCCGCATTTCGACCGCGACGCGCTGGAGCGCGGCGTGGGCATCCGCTTCAAGGGCGTGGAGCGGACCGATGTCGAGGAATATAGCCTGTCGGAGGGCTGGATCCGCGTGGCGCTGGGCAAGAAGGTCGACCGCCACGGTCGTCCGCTGACGATCAAGCTGATCGGGCCGGTCGAGGCGTGGTTCCAGGGCGGCAACGCCGACGAGGGTGAAGGCGAGCCGGAACAGTCGAGCGCCGACGACTGACCATCGGCGTCACGGTCGCGCTCGACCTAATCGGGCGTGATCAGCCGATCGAGCAGCGCAACGAGTGGTGGAGCATTGCCGCCGTTACCCAGTGCTGCGCGCAATTAGGTGTGAGGGCAGCGATCCGACGCGGTATCTGACCGTGAAGCGGTGGTGCACGCTCGTCGCGCTCGGCCACCCGGCTGTGCCAGAACGCAGGATCGTCGAGCAGCCGATCGATCTGTTCGCCGTCCTCTACCGACAGGACGCGCGTGACGTGTGGCATGTCGCTCGGTGTCGCGCCGTCGACCCAGATCTTCGACCGCCCTACCGCATCGACCGCCCAGCGTCCGTCGGGTCGATGCGTGGCGATGATGCTGATCCGGCTCGTCGCCAAATGTCCGCCTTCGGCGTAGATGGTGATGTGCTCCGGGTCGGTCGGCGTCGCGACGCCGAGTTCCGCGCGCAGCGCCCGGTGTGCGTTGTCATCCGCCAGGAACGTGCCCGCAGGCGCCTCCGCGATGTTCGCGCATACCGCCGCGCCCGGCCCCGCCAGGGCGAGCAGGACTGCGCCTGCGATCAATGGACGAACCGCGCCACCACGTCGCGGTAGGAACGCGACACTTTCACGCTGGAGCCTGAGTCGAGCACCAGGAAACACTCGCCATTGGTGTGCGGCTTGACCTGTTTGACGAGGTCGAGGTTGACGATCGTCGAGCGATGGATGCGTTGGAACCGGCGCGGGTCGAGGCGCTTTTCGAGGTCCTTCATCGTTTCGCGCAGGATCAGCGTGTTGGCCGCGGTCTTGATCACCATGTAATCGCCCGCCGCCTCGATCAGCTCGATCGTGTCGACGTCGACGCGGAAAATCTGCCCCTGATCCTTGACGTTGATCATCTTCTCGTAGCGGTTGGCCGCGACCTGATCACCGCCACCATCGCTCTCCGCCGCGATCTCGGCCGCGGCCTCGGGCGCGTGCTCGGCGAGTGCTTCCTTGAGCTTGGTCGCTTCCTCGCGGCTGCCGCGTTCTGACAAACGCTGGCGCACGCGGTCGAGCGTTTCGGCCAGGCGCGCTTCCTCGACCGGCTTCATCAGGTAATCGGTCGCCTGCGCCTCGAACGCGCGGATCGCGTGGTCGGAATACGCGGTCACGAACACGAACAGCGGCGGCTCAACGTCCATCAAACCCTGCACGACCGAGAAGCCGTCGAACCCCGGCATCTGGATGTCGAGAAAGACGAGGTCGGGCTTGTGCGTCTTGATTGCGCTGATCGCCTCGCGGCCGTTCTGGCACTTGGCGATGATCTCCACGTCGTCGTGGACGGCGAGCCGCAGTTCGAGCCCCTGGATCGCGAGCGGCTCGTCATCGACGAGAATGGTCCTGATCGTCATCTACTCTACACACTCCATTGCGCGTCTGGGCGGCGCGCTACAGCCCGCTACGCGCGGGCTCGTCGAGCTGGAACGGGATCTCGACCTCTACGCCGAACCCTCCCGCCGGCATCGCGCGTACCGCGAAGCGATGGTCGCCCGGATACGCCTGCGCCAATCGCTCCCTGATATTGGCGATGCCGACACCGGTTGAAAGGCTCGGCCGGTTTTTGTTCGGCATCAATCCCGGCCCGGTGTCGGATACGCCGAGCAGCACGCGTTCCCCGACGAGCCGCGCGCTGACCGCGATCTCGGCGCCGTCCTCCTGCGGGGTGACGGCGTATTTGATCGCATTCTCGACCAACGGTTGCAGCAGCAGCGAGGGCAGGCGCGCCTTCTCCACCGCCGGGTCGATCTCGAACTTGGGGCGCAGCCGGTCCTCAAAGCGCATCTTCTCGATCTCGAGGTAGAGTTTCAGCGTCTCGACCTCTTGCGCGACCGTCACGTGCGCGGTGGGTTCGTTGGCAAGCGTGTAGCGCAGGAACGATGACAGTCGCGACAGCATCGCATTGGCGCGCTCGGTCTGCTTGAGCAGCACCAAAGTCGAGATCGAGTTGAGCGTGTTGAATAGGAAATGCGGGTTGAGCTGATAGCGCAGCATCGCGAGCTGCGCCGACGATGCCTGGATCTCCAGATGCTCCATCTGGTCGATCTGCTCTTCGACCAGCAGGTAGAAGTTGATGCCGAAATAGAGCGCGGACCAGCCCGCGAGCACGGTGAAGTTCAAGAACAATGTGCCGAGCAGCAGCGACAGGTCAACGCCGGGCGCCGACAGCTTGATAAAGCTGAACGAGAAGGCGTCGAGCGTCGCGTAGAGGAACGTGCCCGCGCCCAATGTGAAGATCGACAACAGGATGCCAGTCACGCGCGGCAGGCGGCGGTAATAGCCGTAGAGCACCGACAGCAGCAGCGTGATGCAATAACCGACGATCGATTCGACGATCACCGGCACGATCTGCTGCAGCGTGAAGCTGGTCGACAGCGACGAGACCGAACGCAGCACGAGGTAGCCGGTCCAGCCCGCCGCCTGCAATTTCCAGAACGCGGCCGACTTGTCCTCGAAGAACGGCCGGATCGACAGCGGTCGGTTGACGGAGGACGCAGGCGAGGGTGCGGTCGCCGCATTGGCACCGGGCAGCGCGTGGTCGAGCGAAGCGGAGTGGGTCGCCATCGCAGCCCGCTTACACCGCGGACGAGCGGTGCGCAAAAAAGAAGGGCCGCCGTCCGGATGAGGACGGCGGCCCGTTGAGGTGAGGTCGAGGCGCTTAGAAGGAGAAGCGCGCGCCGACGCGGATCGTATAGAGCGACTGCGACGGGTAGATCGTGTCGCTCGGCGTCGCGTTCGGCAGGCTGTAACGGTACTGCGCGCAACCCTGTGCGGTTGACGTCGGCGTCGTACCGGCAGTTCCGGTGGGCGTTGCGGCGGTCAGGCACTGCACCCGCGCTGCGACCGCGGTGTACGGGAAGGCGTATTCGCGGATCTGACCCCATGAGCTCTTCAGCAAGTTGGTGAAGTTCTCGACGTCGGCGAACAGCTCGATGCGCGAGTTGCCCACGAAGGTCGGGATCTGCTGCGCCACGTGCAGGTCGATGCGGGTGAACCACTTCGAATTGAACGCGTTGCGCGGCGCGATCTTGCCACGGTACTTGGCAAGGCCCGACGTTTCGAAGAAGTTGTTCAGCTGCTCCGCAACTTGCGTATTGTCGTACGACACGAGCGGATCGTCGATGCCGGTCGGCACGTACATCAGGTAGCGCGACAGCGAGCCGGTGGTGCCGAAGATGCGGCTGCGGCCCGAGGACGTATCCTGGAACGTGTAGCTGTACGGACGGCCGATCCGCGTTTCGCCGAACAGCGCCAGCGTCGTCTTATAGTCACCGAAGAACGCGTGGTTGAACGTCACGTCATACTTGATGTTGTGCTTCACCTCGTCGTTCGACGTGCCGTAGGCGGCGTTGTTGCCGTCCAGGAACGCACCGTTCGCGTAGTTCGAACCGGCGGTCGAGGAGGTCGCGGGCGACTGGTCCTTGATGTCCTGGAAGGTGTAGCTGGCGTTGGCGGTCAGGCCGAAGTCGAACGTCTTGCCGACGCGCGCCACCGCCACGTAGCTGCGGCCACGCGAGGTGTTGGTCAGCAGGATGTCGTTGAACGTGTCGTTGAACGACGTCAGCGACGCGTAGCGGACACGACCATCGGGCGTGCGGAGTGCGGTCGGCACCGAGCGGATGTCGGTGAAGAACACTTGGTTGCGCACGTCGGACCAGAACAGGTCGGCACCGAAGTTCCAGCCACCACCCAGGAAGTCGGGGAAGTAATCCGCCGACAGCGTACCGCGCCACTGCGACGGCAGCTTGAAGTTGGGATCAACCGCGTTGGTTGCCGCCGCGCTGACACCGCCCTGCAGGTAGGTGTTGGTCGCGCCGGGGATCGTGGCGCCGTTGACGTTGCTCAGCGCAGTAGCACCCAGTGCCTGTGCCTGCGCATTCTGCGCCGCGACCGTGTTCGACAGGCCCGACACTTCGTAGGTGCCGTTGTTGATCTGGCGAATGTCGACCAGGTTCGAAAGGATGCCGGTGTTGGAGAAGCTGTTGGACGTATAGACGTCGGGCGCACCGCCACCGAAGATGCCGAAACCGCCGCGGATGCTCACCTGGCTGACCGGCTTCCAGTCGAGGCCGAAGCGCGGCTGGAACAGGCCACGGCCCGACAGGAACTCAGCGTTGGTGAAGCCGTAGCGGCTGGTGAAGGTGGGGTTGAGCGTCGGACGGCTGTTGCTGCCGTACAGATCGTAACGCGCACCGTATGCGAAGTTCAGCGTGGGCGTGATGCTCCACGTGTCCTGTACGCCGAACGCGTACTGCATGTACTTGAAGCGCGCGGCCGCGAGGTTCGGGTTCAGCGACGGCACCGCGTTGGTGTAGCCGAAGCGTTGCGCATTGCCCGCCTGGAAGTCGGCGATTGAGTCGAAGTAATAAGCACCGGTGATGCCCGCGCGCGGGTTGGACGAGCTCAGGAAGGCGTTGAACACGTCGACGTGCTGCACGTCGGCGAAGATGCGCAGGTCATGACCGTCACGCGTCAGGCGTGCCTGCGCGCTGCCGCCCCAGGTCTCGGTGGTGAGCGCGTTGAACTGACGCGAAATGTCCGGGCCGAACGCGACCACGGCCGAACCCGGCGCGCAGGTGACCGACGCGCCCGCACCGGCGTTGCCGGGGTTGCCACGATCGGAATTGAGCGCGGTGCAGACGCGGAACTCGGCAAAGCCGCGGCCCTGGAGCGGATCCTGGATGCGCTTGTAGTTCTTGTAGAAACCACGGACTTCGGTCGAGAAATCGTCCGACCAGTCGGAGTTCAGCTGCACCACGCCGGTGTGCAGGCGGTTGCCCGACACATAGGCGTTCGATGCCAAGCCGAGGCTCGGCGAAGCTTGGTTGGCGCTGACGTTGTTGGTGAGGACGATCGAGTCCTTGGCGTAGCTGTAGGTCGCGGCGAGGCGCTGCGTGTCCGACAGGTTCGCGTCGAGGCGGGCGACCAGGCGGTCGTCCTTGTCCTGATTGCTGCTGACCACGCCGCCGGTGTCGTAGCCGTAGCGCGATTGCGCGATCTGCGTGACCTGCGCGATCTGTGCGGTGGTCAGCGTCGGGATTTCGGTGCCGGCATTGGCGCCGATCGGACCTTCGGCGATCGGACGCGGCGCGCGCAGGCGCTCACCCGCGACCATGAAGAACAGCTTGTCCTTGATCAGCGGACCGGCAAGCTGCGCGCCGTAATTCTCATATTTGAAGTTGGGCAGCGTCACGCGGCCGGTCGGCACGCCGGGGCCCGCCTTGGTGCGGTCGCCCGACAGCTCGTCCGACGAGTAGGAATAGAAGCCGGTGCCGTGGAAATCGTTGGTGCCCGACTTCAGGATGACGTTGACGACGCCGCCCTGGAAGTTGCCTTCGCGCACGTCGTACGGTGCGACCTTGGTCTGGAACTGACCGATTGCGTCGAGCGGGATCGGCGATCGGCGGCTGGGCAGACCGTCGGGGTTGAGGCCGAAGTTATCGGTGATCGGCACGCCGTCGACGGTGAAGCGGTTGAAGCGCGCGTTCTGGCCCGCGAAGCTGACCGCGCGGCCACCCGAGGGGGTGTCGTCGAGGCGCGCGAACGGATCGCGGCGCATCAGGTCGCGGATGTCGCGATTGACCGAGGCGATCGTGCCGATCTTCTCGGCATTCAGCACGGTCGCCGGACCCTGGCTGACGCTGCGCGCATTCGGGATGCTCGACGCGGTAACGACGATGTCGGCGCCGGCAGCGTCGCCACCTTCTGCGGTCAGCTCGACCGGCAAGTCATAGGATTGACCGACGATCGTGCTGATGTCGGTGACCGTGGTGGTGGCGTAATCCGGCGCGCTGACGGTGACGGTGTAGGGACCACCCGGGCGCAGGCCGTTGGCGTTGAACGTGCCCGATGCGTCGGTGGTCGCGTTCGAGATGGTGCCCGAGGGCACGTTGACCACGGTCACCGTTGCGCCCGCAACCGGCGCGCCCGCCGCGGTCACAGTGCCGCGGATCGTGGAGGTGGTTTCCTGCGCCGTGGCGCTCATCGGTGCGATGAGCGCGACTGCTGCCACGCCCCACAACAGGTTGTTCCGCATCGTCAATCTTTCCCCTTGAGAGCCCTGGCTCTGCAACCTTCGGCGAGCCACGCCGTTGGTGCGCCCCTGCACCGGGATTATTGCGCTTCGGTTACAGCGGCGAGTCTATTCGCGCGGCGGTGCCACGTGGGTGTTTGTGCGTTGCAAAAAGGTAACATCCGCTGCCGGTCCAGCGGGTCAGTCGGCCGCCGCGACGATCGCTTGCCAGCCTGGTTCGTCGATCACGCGAATGCCGAGGTCGGCGGCCTTCTTCGCCTTGGATCCGGCACCGGGGCCAGCGACGACGAGGTCGGTCTTCGCCGATACCGATCCGGCGACGCGGGCCCCGAGCTTTTCGGCCTGTGCCTTGGCCTCGTCACGCGACATCGTCTCCAGCGTGCCGGTGAACACGATTGTCTTGCCGCTCACCTCCGACGCGCGCGTTTCCACCGCGAAGGGCGGGGGCGAGACTTCGCCGAGCAGGTCGTCCCACACCTGGCGGTTGTGCGTTTCGTGGAAGAAGTCGGCGAGTGCGTGGCCGACCGCGGCGCCGACGTTCTCGACCCCGATCAGCGCGGCGATCGCCTTGTCGACGCGGGTAGCATGGCGCGCCTCGGTCTCCCCGACCGCGGGCGGAGTGGCGTCCCGAAGCGCGATCACCGCGTCGGCCAGCGTGGCGATCGCGGGCAGGGTGACGTAATGTTTCAACAGGTCGCGCGCGGTGACGATGCCGGTGTGGCGGATGCCGAGCCCGAACAGCAGTCGCGCCGCGTCGGGGGAGCGCTTGGCCTCGATCGCGGCGAGCAGTGCGTCGACCGACTTGGCCTGCCAGCCGTCGCGGCCGACCAGTTCATCGCGGTGCTCGTGTAGCCGGAAGATGTCGGCGGGTTCAGCGATCCAGCCGAGGTCGATCAACTCGACCAACGTCTTCTCGCCCAGCCCGTCGATGTCGAGCGCGCCACGGCTGACGAAATGCTTCAATCGCTCGAGCCGCTGCGCCGGGCAGATCAGGCCACCGGTGCAGCGCACGTCGACCTCGCCTTCTTCCGCCACCGCCTCGCTGCCGCAGATCGGGCAATGGGTAGGAAAGGCCCAGGCGCCGCGCGTGTCGTCGCGCGACAGATTTTCGACGATCTGCGGAATCACGTCGCCGGCGCGTTGCAGCACCACGCGGTCGCCGGGGTGGACGTTCAGCCGCGCGATCTCGTCGGCATTGTGGAGCGTCGCGTTGGTGACGACGACGCCGCCGACCGTGACCGGCTCCAATCGCGCGACCGGGGTCAGCTTGCCCGTGCGCCCGACCTGAATGTCGATGGCGTTGAGCGTGGTCTGCGCGCGCTCGGCCGGGAATTTGTGCGCGATCGCCCAGCGCGGCGCACGCCCGACGCTGCCCAGGCGCTCCTGCCAGTCGAGCCGGTCGAGCTTGTAGACCACCCCGTCGATGTCGAACGGCAAATCGGCGCGTTCGGCCTCGATCGCGCGATAAACGGCGAGCGCGGCGTCGGTCGTGTCGGTGCGCGCGAAGGCGTCGGCGATGGGAAAGCGCCAGCGGCGCAGTGCGGTGACCAATTCGGTCTGCGTCGCGCCGGGTACCGCGCTAGCCTCACCCCAGCCGTGCGCGAGGAAGCGCAAGGGACGGGTGGCGGTGACGGCGGCGTCCTTCTGCCGCAGCGAGCCGGCGGCGGCGTTGCGTGGGTTGGCGAACTGGCGCGCGGGCTTGTTCGCGGTCTCCGCCTCGGCGGCGAGGCGGGCGTTGAGCGCGGCGAAGGCGGCCTTCTCCATGTACACTTCGCCGCGGACCTCGAACACGTCGGGTGCGTCGGCGGGGAGTGCCTGCGGAATGTCGGCGATCGTGGCGACATTGGCGGTCACGTCCTCGCCCACCGCGCCGTCGCCGCGAGTCAGCGCCTGGACGAGCCGGCGCCCCTCATAGCGCAGCGAGCAGGACAGGCCGTCGATCTTGGGCTCGGCGGTCAGCGCCACGACCTCGTCGTCGGCGAGGCGGAGGAAGCGGCGAACGCGCGCCACGAACTCGGCCACGTCCTCGTCGCTGAAGGCATTGTCGAGGCTCATCATCGGGCGCGCGTGCGCGACCTTGGCGAGGTGGCCGGCGGGCGCGGCGCCGACCTGTCGGCTGGGCGAGTCGGTGCGGACCAGCGCGGGGAAGGCCTGCTCCAGCGCGCGGTTGCGGCGCACCAGCGCGTCATAGTCGGCGTCGCTGATCTCGGGCGCGTCGTGGGTATGATAGAGCGCGTTGTGGTGCGCGATCTCGGCGGACAGCCGCTCCAGCTCGGCGGCGGCGTCTTGCTCGGTCGTGGGAAGCGCGGGCTCGGTCATGCCGCCCGGGTTAAGCGGCGCGGCGGCGAGCGTCCAGCCGGCGCGTCAGGCGGCGGCGAGCTTGTCCGCGGTCGCGTCGGCCAGGCTGGTGCCGTCGAGGATGCGCGCGGTCTCGTCGCGGACGCGCATCATCGCGTGGCGGATCTCGCAATCGATCTCGCTCTTGCAATCGTTGCACGGGCGATAAGCGGTGCGGCTGACGCAGGGGACGAGCGCCAGCGGCCCTTCGATCACGCGGATGATCTCGCCCAGCGAGATCAGGTGCGCGGGCCGCGCGAGCACGTAGCCGCCCATCTTGCCACGATAGCTGTGGAGCAGTTGCGCGTCGCGCAGGTCGGCGAGGATCAGCTCCAGGAACTTGCGCGGGACGGTGGCTTCGGCGGCGATGCGCGTCATCGGGATCGGCGGCGAACCGGCGGGCGCGCGCGCGAGGAACAGCATCGAACGGAGGGCGTAGCGCGAACGCTGGGTCAGCATACCCTAGTATATCCACGGACAATGTGGCTGCTACGTGACCAAACGCACCTGAACCAGCGCTGATCGAACGGCGGCGGGGCGCGGAAGGTCACGCGAAGGTCATGCCAAGAACAGGTGCGTCGCCGCGCGGGCGGGGGCGCTGCCGCGGTTTTAGGATCGGCGGCCGGACGGTCGCGGATGTTGGTGAACATGTGAAAGAGCGGGCGGGGCGACAGCGTATTTTCCAATCGGCTTGACGCGCATTCTGGCGTCACTTCGGACCTGATCCGGCATCCCGCCTCCCGGGCAGGGGCGCAGAAGGCAGCGGACTTACGGATCGATCCCGGGACTGCGGTGAGGCGGATTGATTGAGCCCCGATCTAGCATCGCGGGAGTGTGTAGGACAGGGATTGCCAACCTGCACCAGGCGATCGCTGGTGTGACAGATGAGCCTTTTACATCGGCGACGAGGTGCCTATATCAGCTCTCGTCGGGTTCCACCCGACTATGGCGATAAATCGTGGCGTAGAATAGACGCAGCGGACCCGGGGGCGGTACCCGGCGGCTCCACCATCGCAGCTGAGGTGCTTAGGCCACGCTTTCCACGCGCGGTGACGGGCCACAGCTTCGCTGACGGGGCCGAAACAGAATCGACGTGTGTTGAAAGGCGCTGCTTTCGCTCGGAATGGGACCACCGCAACGGCCCATTACACAAGTGCCAACGATAACGAAGCACTCGCGATTGCGGCGTAACTGAGGGCTTAACGGCCTAAAGTTACACCAAAATAGCGCGGTTCGGACCCCACCGGGCAACAGAAGGGGAAACCAGCGGTTCGGAGGGCACCGGGCAACAGAAGCCCCTCCACCTTTACAGCGGCGATGACGGCGTGATCGCGAGAGGGGAGGCGTGGTCTCTTGCCTTACGTCTGCTGGATGCAAGGCCGCTTCTCGCGATCGGCCGATGTCGAAGTAGAAGCCCCGAATAAACTTCGGGTCAACGGCGAGCAATGAAAACGGCTGGGCACTGGCTGCTTGCACCCGATTAGCTGGGCCGTGCGACTCTGCCGTCATGCAAGCCGACCTCCGCGCGTTCGACGTGAAGTGCCCACAGGCCACCACAATGCGACACTGGCGATGTAATCGGCGAACGACCGCTTTCGTCCAATTGCGGACATTCCAATACGCTGAATTAGCTTTCATAGGGAGCGACCGCGTGGGGAGCGCAATCGAGGAGTCCGCTGGTGCACGAGATAGAGGACGCGGTTCTGCGGTCGGTCGTTGCCTTTTCCTTGATGGCATCAGCGATCCCGGCGGCTTCAAGCCCGCTTCCGCCACCACCGGAATACGTCTGGTCAGCTAGTAAGATTTTGGCAGATGCCTCGATCAAAGATCAAGCGCGTGTCGCACCGCTTTTTGCTGAAGACGTTCAGGTCACGAAAGACGGCAAGCCCCTTGCAGCCAATAAGACAGAGTGGATGAGCTTCTGGCTTAAGGACCGGAAGCACTTTTTCGGCAAGACCCTTCTATACAGCATGGGTCGTCGTGACGCGGGCGTCCTGCTTGTGTTAGATCAATTCGATACTCGAGACAATTTCACGAACCCGCCGCCGCCCGGCGATGCGCAGTGGTCCACGCGGTCTACATTGTACGCTTTCGGGTCCGACGGTTTGGTTCACTCGGTGCAGATCTCCGAGGTGGACTCATTCCTAATCAAAGCCGATCCAAAAGATGAGCAGTCCTCAGATAAGGATTAAGGATCTGCACTATGTGAGGGGAGAATGTCCGCTTTCGCCCAATTGCGGACGCCCGTTCAGGTGCAGCTAGATCAAGGAATGGCGGGGAACTCGATCTGCGGCGCCTTCTCGCTGCGATTTGGCACCCTACATTTGGCCAAATCAAAAAACGCGCGGGGAAGGCTATCCCGCTCCGCAGCTGTGGTGGAATACCATGCCAGGTGACCGACGTCTGGAAGCAGCAGGTGAGCCGGAGCCACGTCACGAGCTTTAAGAATGTCCGGACGTAGATCGTAAGATGCATCGGTGGCGAACATCTCTATGTCCCGCCTGATTGCCTGGCCAACGAAAGGCGAATTGGCCTCTCGTACCCAAGCCAAATTCGTCTTTTGGTCGGTCCCGCCTTGCCACGGAAGGAACCAGTAGGACCTGCCCGATCTTGCGACATGCACGTCGAGCGCCAGTCCAGTCGGCCAGTCAGAACTCGTTTGAACGTTATAGAACCGAGCCGTGACGCCGGGAGCGCCACGGAGGACATACTGTGCGTTCTCGATTGAGCAGGAGGCGATAGAAGCAGCGATTGCTAAAGCGAGGATCATACCCAAGTCTAGCTGATCTTCGGCCGCTTTCCACCACAACCAGATATCCCGCTTACGGGATCAGGTTACGCGTGGACTGTCAAAAGTTATACCTACTCACGCCGGCAAGGGAGCCGTGCTGGGCGGGATGGATGCCGGAACGGGTTCGGCATGAACCGCAATGGCAGGTGCCGGGATGTGCTTGAGAGCCGTTCGGATCACCCGATGACTGCAATCCGCTACTGAGTTGGTTCGTTGGTTGTAGCGGAAAGGCGGTCGGCGCTCATCCGACGGTGCTGAGCCCGCTCAATCCTCTATCCCCGCCAGGTCGCGCGCGGCGCTCTGCAGGAGTTCCTCGATCGTCGGGTGATACCACGGCTGGTCCGCGAAGGTCGCGGCGTCGGTGCCGCGGTCGATGGCGAGTGCGACGAGGTGGCCGAGGTGCTCGCCCTCCGGTGCGACGATGGTGGCGCCGATCAGCGTGCCGTCGCGGTCGGCGTAGAGGCGCACCACGCCCTCGTCGTGGCCGTCGGCGGTGGCGCGGCCATTGTCGCACACCTTGGCCGAGCCGATCCGCGCGTCGTCGGGCAGGTCGCCGAAGTCGGTACCGACCTGCACGAGGTTGGGCTCGGTAAAGGCGATCGCGAGTGCGGGGAGTTTGCGGGCTGCCGCGCCGCCCGCCGCGACATCGCCCGCGATGCGTCCGCCGCGCGCGGCCTCGTGCAGCACCGGGCGCCACGCATTCGCGTCGCCCGCGATGAAGATGTTGCTGTTGCCGCAGCGCCGCGTGGTTTCCTCGAACAGCGGCGTGCCGTGATCGTCGCGCTCCAGGCCGGTGGAATCGAGGTCGAGGTCGCCCAGCAGCGGCTTGCGCCCGGTTGCGGCGAGGATCAGGTCGACCTCGACCGCGCCGCCGTTCCACGACAATCGCGCGCCGCCCTCGACCGGTGTCGCCTCCGCCTCGACGCCGAGGTGAAGGTCGACCTCTTGTCCAAGTGCGCGGATCGCCGCGTCATTGGCTTGGGGGTCGGACAGGCCGCCGATCGTCTCGCCGGGATCGAACACGCTGACCTTGACGCCCAGCCGCGCGAACGCCTGCGCGAGTTCGAGCCCGAGCGGTCCCGCGCCCAGCACTGCCATGCGGCGTGGCAGATGGTCGAGTTCGAAGATCGTCTCGTTGGTGTGGACGCGGTCGCGGACCGCGTCGAGGCTGTCGGGGATGATCGGCGTGCTGCCGGTCGCGATCACGATGCCACCGCGCGCGACGATCCGAATGCCGTTGACCGTGACCGCATCGGCGCCGTCGAAGCGCGCGACACCGTGGAGGCGATGCGCGTCGGGGATGGCGTGATAATCCTCCAGCACCGAGGCGACGAAGCGGTCGCGCTCGCGCCGTACGCGCGCCCACATCGCCGGCACGTCGATCTCGACCGTGCCGGTGCGCACGCCGAACGTGTCGGCGTGACGCGCCTGATGCGCGGTGCGCGCGGCGGCGATCAGCAGCTTCGACGGCATGCAGCCGACGCGGGTGCAAGTCGATCCGCCGGGGCCGCGCTCGACGATCACCGTGTCGGCACCGCGCGCGGTCGCGGCCTTGTACGCTTTCAACCCGGCGGTCCCCGCGCCGATGATGACCACGTCGCATGTTCTGTCGGTCACTTGATTGCCCTTTCGCGGACACCGTGTCCGAACTTATCCTGTATCAAGAACTGAGGCGCACGGGTGTTCCAGTGCAACCGCGCGATCGCTGACATGGTTGAGCACGCCGACACAGGAGGCGTGAGCGGTGGCGGTGAGTGACGATTACGCGCGCGGACGGCGCGACGGGCTGCGGCTGGCACTCGCCACGCTGGCGGCGGAGGAGGCGAAATGGGCGGCGCTGCTGAGGGAAAGCCGGTCGTGGCGGACCAACCAGATCCGCGAAGTTCGGCACAAGGCGCTGCAGGTCGCGCAGACGCGCGTGCAGACGATCCTCAATCGGCTGACGCCGAAGGGTGATCCGGCAATCGACGAGGAAGTGGCGGCGGCGCTCGACCGGCTGGGATTGTGAGCGGGGCGCTTGATCTGCTGGGTCCACTCGTCACCCCAGGCTTGATCCGAGGTCCCGCTTCTTGGACGGGGCGGGAGAAGGCAGCGGGATCCCGGATCGAGTCCGGGATGACGGGGTCATAGGTCGGATATTGTATCAGACGTCGAGGGGTGCCTCCGCGCGCGATGGCGAGGTGGCACCCTCGACCTCGATCAGGCGATGCCCGCGCCGCCGGTGACGCCGTACACCTCGCCGTTGATATAGCTCGCCTCCTGGCTGGCGAGCAGCACGTAGACGGGGGCGATCTCGACCGGCTGGCCGGGGCGGCCGTAGGCGCTCTTCTCGCCGAAAGTCATCACCGCCTCGGGCGGCTGCCCGCCGGAGGATTGCAGCGGCGTCCAGAACGGACCCGGCGCGACGACGTTGGCGCGGATGCCTTTTTCCAGCAATTGCGCGGCCAGCGCCTTGGTATAAGCGACGATGCCCGCCTTGGTGGTCGCGTAATCGAGCAGCGTTGCCGACGGATCATACGCCTGGACCGAGGCGGTGGTGATGATCGCCGCGCCCGCGGGCAAATGCGGCACCGCGGCCTGGGTGATCCAGTGCATCGCGTAAAGGTTGGTCTTCATCGTCTCGTCGAAATCCTTCGACGATACCTCGAACAGGTTCTCGCGGCTCTGCTGGTGGCCGGCGTTGATGACGAGCAGGTCGAGCCCGCCGAGCTTCTCCACGGCCTGTTCGACCATCGTGCGGCACCAATCCTCGTCGGTGATGTCACCGGGCAGGTCGACCGCGGTGCGCCCTTCCGCCTCGATCAGCTTGATGACATCGGCCGCGTCGGCCTTCTCGGCCGGCAGGTAGGAGATCGCGACATCGGCACCTTCGCGCGCGAAGGCGATCGCGGCGGCGCGGCCGATCCCGCTGTCGCCGCCGGTGACCAGCGCACGGCGTCCGGCGAGCCGGCCCGAGCCTTTGTAGCTCGTCTCGCCATGGTCGGGCACCGGGTCCATCTTGCGCGCTTCACCGGGCACCGGCTGCGGTTGGCGCGGGAAGGGGGGCTTGGGATATTGCGCGCGCGGGTCCTGCATCGTCAGGCGATCGGTCATCGGTTCTTCTCCTGGGGGAATGGGGTGCGAACGCGCGAGCACGCGATCAGTCGCAGTCGCCGGCCTGGTCGACCACCGCGAGCGCCATAACGTGCGCCAGGTGGCTCAACCCTTGCGGGAGGTTGCCGAGGAAGGCGCCAGTCGCGGGGTCGATCATCTCGGCCAGAATGCCGTTGCCGTGCGACAATGCCGCGGTCAGCCGTTCGAGTCGCGTGCGCGCCTCATCGCGGTGGCCGAGTTCGGCCAGCGCCTCTACCATCCAGAACGAGCAGGCGATGAAGCAGCCTTCCTCCTGCTCCATACCCGAATAGCGGTAGTGGAACGGTCCCGCGCCCAGTTCGCGGTCGATCGCGTCGAGCGTCAGCTTCAATCGCTCGCGCCCGTCGAAGCCGAAGCGCACCGCGAGCGCCATGGACGCGTCGATCTTGTCACTACCGGGATACATGACGAACGCCTGCTGTGTCTCCGACCAGCATTCGTCCTCAATCCACTGCGCCACGCGGTCGCGCTCGCGTGACCAGCGTTCGCGGCAGGTGGTGGGAAGTTGGCCCTGATCGGCGAGCTCGACCGCGCGGGCGAGCGCTTGCCAGCAACTGACCTTGGACATGGTATAATGCTGCTCGTCCTCCAGCTCCCACATGCCCGCGTCGGGCGTGCGCCAGCGGTCGGCGCATTCGTCGGCCAGGTGCGAGAGCAGCTCCGCACTCGCGCTGTCTAGGATGTTGCCGCACGCGACGAAGCAGGCGGCGGTTTCG
This sequence comes from Sphingomonas hominis, assembly GCF_013328205.1. Classification (GTDB taxonomy): domain Bacteria; phylum Pseudomonadota; class Alphaproteobacteria; order Sphingomonadales; family Sphingomonadaceae; genus Sphingomonas; species Sphingomonas hominis. The sequence continues at coordinate 359,990 of NZ_JABULH010000003.1, forward strand.
AAAATGTCGCCGTAAACGCCGTGCTGCTGCTGATCGGTCGCGAGATTGCCGGTGACGACGGGCTGCGACCCGCGATAGCCGGGCATCGCCCATTCGCGCACCGGCGGCACTGTCCCGCCATCCAGCGTGTAGCAGACGCGCGTGCCCGTTTCGCGCAACTGGTTGAGCAGCCAGGTGAAGGCCGCCTTCGCCTCTGCCTCCGCGCCCGCGGCCAGGAACGCCTTGATCGTGTATCCCGCGTCGCGGATCCAGGCGTAGCGATAGTCCCAGTTCTTGGCGCCGCCGATCCCCTCGGGCACCGAGGTCGTCGCCGCCGCCGCGATCGCGCCGGAGGGCGAGTGGAGCAGCAGCTTCAAGGCAAGTGCGCTGCGCAGGAACGCGTCGCGGTCCGCGCCATCGTAGGAGACGCGCGCGCACCAGTCGCGCCATTCCTGGTCCGATATGTCGATGCGCTCGTCGATCTGGCGGATGGCGGGCGCGACCAGCGGCTCGTCGCGGCCGGCGACGATCGCCACGGTGCAGCGCTCGCCGGGGCCGACGGTCAGCTCACCGGTGATCCCCTCGTCGGCCCAGTCGCAGCTGAGCAGATCGTCGTGGACGAACAACCCCAGCACGCGCTCGACGTGGAACACGGTGTGCTCGCCGATGGTGGAATGATACGGGTTGACCGTGTCGCCGCGCCGGCCGGGGCGCATCACGAGGTCGAAACGGACATGTCCGTCGATCCCCTCGACCCGCCGCGCGAGTTCAGCCCAAGGCAGGCGGCCGGCGGTGCCGCTGTTCATCGATTCGGTGAGCTTGGCGCGTCCCGAGGCGGTGGTGAACACCGTCTCCAGCACGTTGCTTCCGGTGCGATAGGCACGTTCGACCGTGAACGGCTCGCTTGGTTGCAGCACGAAGCGCCCGCCGTTCTCCGCGTCGAGCAAACGGTCGAACAAGGGAGCCGAGTCCATGTTGGGCACGCACCACCAGTCGATCGAGCCGTCGCTGCCCGACAGCGCGACCGAGCGGCCGTCGCCCAGCGCGCCATATTGTTCGAGCGGCAGGTAACCGTCGATCCGCACGCCGAGCACGTCTTGCTCGTGGCCGCGCTTCGAGAAGTCGGTCAGGTCGTTCACCGGCGGATCGGCGCGGTGGCGCGTGCGTGCGTGGTTTGCATCACTGCACAATGTTCTTGACCTGAGTTAGTTCGGCGCGGCGTACAGAAAGCCTGCACCGGCGTGCGGTCCACGCGCCAGCCGTGGTCGCCGGAGCGGATCGGCCGCTCGCCCGTTTCTGTGGGCACGAGCGCGGCAACGGCGTCGAAACAAGGAGTGTGGAGCATGATAGCGGACGAAACCGAGACGCTGGTAACGCGCACGGGTTTTCGCTTCTTTCTGCGCGCCGTGAGTCCGCACGACCGCACGACGCTCGCCACATTGGTCAGCACGGTGTCGGACGAGGATCTGCGCTTCCGCTTTCTGTCGGACGAGCGTGCAGTGAATGAGGAACGTTTCGCGCGGTTCATGTCCGACCCCGACGCGCGCGTCGCCAGCTTCCTCGCCTTCGACGAGAAGCGTGAGCCGATCGCCTCCGCCACGCTCAAGGGCGATCAGGCGGGCGGGCAGTGCGAGGTGGCGATCATGATCCGTGCCGCATCGAAGCGCCGTGGGATCGGCTGGACGCTGCTCGATTATCTCGTCGGCTATGCCGGCAATGTTGGCTATTCGACCGTGGCCTCGATCGAGGACCGCGACAATCACGCGTCGATCGCGCTTCAGCGGCAGATGGGCTTCACCAGCGAGCCGGTCGCGGACGAGCCGATGCTGGTGCGCGTGCACCGCCGCCTGCGTTAAAGGAAAGCGCAGCGCGCCGGTGATGACGGGGCACGCCGCTGTCAGCGGCAGGAGCGCGGTGATCGGGGTTCGGTCGGCGATGCGCTCCGTCGCGGACGGGCGATGACCGTCGAGGTTGCGTAGCGAGAAACAGGAGGCGGGCGTCGCCGCCAGCAACGCGGGGGGTCGATCGGCGGCGACCTCCGCTCTCCGCCCGATCGCCGACGACGCGTACAGCGGGCCGGTTCAGGTCAGACGGAAAACACGCGCGCGGCGTTGCCGCCGCCGCGTTTAGCCAATACGCCTGACGTCTTGGCCTAGAAATGGAGCCGTGGGCCAGGTGACCGGCCGTGCTTCCAATGCTTGACGCCGGGTCCGACGCGTCTCAACGTTTCCCGCGCGGGTCGCGCAGCACGGCGAGGCGATCGCGCATCCATTCGCGCTTGAACCGCGCGTAATCGTGGTCGCGCACGTGGATGTCCGCATCCTCGATCCACAATTCCAATTCGGTTAACGCATCGCGCTCGTCGTGATCGAGTGTGGCCGGACGAGGAACGCCGGCGCTCAATTCTTCCGCGACGATGTCGCCACCATTCGCCACACGGTGCAGCGCGGTCATGAGAAAGGAACGTTGATCGGCCACCGTGATATCTTGAACAACCCGGCTGAGCGGGCAATCGCGTTTGCTTACACTTCGATCGCACGGAGGCCGCCGCGCACGAAACGATGCTGTTCCGCGCTGTCCCTTGTTCGCCGGACCGATCGCCGCCAGCTTGGGCGACATGAAGAACATCGGTTTCCTGTCATTCGGCCATTGGTCGGCTTCTCAACAGTCCGCGACGCGATCGGCGCGGGACGTGCTGCTGCAATCGATCGACCTCGCGGTGGCGGCGGAGGAGCTGGGCGCCGACGGCGCTTATTTCCGCGTCCACCATTTCGCGCAGCAGCTCGCCTCGCCCTTTCCGCTGCTCGCCGCGGTCGGCGCGCGCACCAGCCGGATCGAGATCGGCACCGGCGTGATCGACATGCGCTACGAAAATCCGTTCTACATGGCGGAGGATGCGGGCTCGGCCGACCTGATCGGCGGTGGGCGACTGCAATTGGGGCTGAGCCGCGGCTCGCCCGAGCAGGTGATCGATGGCTGGCGCTATTTTGGTTACGCGCCGCCCGAGGGGCAGAGCGACGCCGACATGGGCCGTCGCCATGCCGAGGTGTTCCTGGAATTGCTGAAGGGCGAGGGGTTCGCGCAGCCCAACTCGCGTCCGATGTTCCCCAACCCGCCGGGGCTGCTGCGGTTGGAGCCGCATTCGCCCGGTTTGCGCGACCGCATCTGGTGGGGATCGGGGGCGAATGCGACCGCGGTCTGGGCGGCGCAGATGGGGATGAACCTGCAGAGCTCGACCCTCAAGGCCGACGAGAGCGGCGAGCCGTTCCACGTCCAGCAGGCCAGGCAGATCCGCCTCTACCGCGATGCATGGGCGGAGGCCGGGCACCAGCGCCAGCCGCGCGTGTCGGTGTCACGCTCGATCTTCGCGATCACCAACGACCGCGATCGGATGTATTTCGGTCGCGACGGCGAGGGTGGCGACCAGATCGGCGTGATCGACAACATGCGCGCCGTGTTCGGTCGCTCCTACGCCGCCGAGCCCGAACGATTGATCGAGCAGCTACGTGCCGACGAAGCGATCGCCGAGGCGGACACGTTGCTGCTCACCGTCCCCAACCAGCTCGGCGTCGATTACAACGCGCATGTGATCGAGAGCATCCTGGCCCATGTCGCGCCCGCGCTCGGCTGGCGCTGACGCGCGGTCGAGATCGGGGTCGGTCCGGGCGGCTCAGCCGATAACGCCGGCTCAGCCGATGACGCCGCCCGCGATCAACAGCATCGTCAGCGTCGCGATGAGGAGGAAACCGAGATAGTAGAGCCCGCCGGTGATCGGCACCTCCGATTTCTCGTGAAAGGCTTCGTTTTCCATCTGCTCGCTCATCGTGGCCGTCCCGTGCTGCGCGTCGTTGCATGGTGAACCGGCGGACCGCGCGATCGATCCACGGCCGGTGACGGCGGGGCGCGAACGTGCAGCGCATGAACGGGTGGCGGCGGGCTCGGAGCCGCACGGCGCGTCGCTCGTTGAGGTCGCATGGCAACAGCAGCACCGGTACGCGAGCGGGCAATCCGCACATGGCGCCCGCGCCGCGTTCTTCTGACCCGTGCGGCGAGCGGCTTCGCGCACGGCCGCGCGATCGCCGAGCGGGTGGCGGCCGCGGGGATCGAGCTGGTCGAACTGCCGGGTGACCGTCTCAACCTCGGTCTGTCGGACGATCCGCGCCGCGCCTACTCGGAGGCGAAGAACACGCTCGCGATCGTCGTCGCGCCGCCGTCGAAGCGCCGGCTGCAACCGATCGCGCCGAGTGCCGACTGGCGCGTCGACTTGGCGGAAGGGTGCCCGGCGCATTGCAGCTACTGTTATCTCGCCGGGTCGCTGAAAGGCCCGCCGATCACCCGCGTCTACGCCAACCTCGACGAGATATTGGGCGTGCTGCCCGACTATCTTGGGCAGGGCACGATCACCTCGCGTTCGAACGCGCGCGCGCATGAAGGGACGACGTTCGAGGCGTCATGCTACACCGATCCGCTCGCATTGGAGCCGCTGACGGGATCACTGTCGGCGGCGATCGCGTGGTTCGGGCGCTGGCCGGCGGAGGCGCAACTGCGCTTCACCTCCAAGTTCGCCGACGTGTCGCCGCTGCTTTCGCTCGACCACGGCGGCCGCACGCGGATGCGCGCGTCGCTCAACCCGCCCGCCTTCGCGCGGTTCGAGGGCGGCACGTCGCCGGTGCACGATCGGCTGGCGGCGCTGCGGCGGATGGCGCAGGCAGGTTACCCGGTCGGGCTGACGATCGCGCCGATCATCGCTGCGGACGGCTGGGAGGAGGCGTATGGCGCGCTGATCGCCGACGCGGCGGCACAGCTCGGCGATCTGCCCGCGCTCGACCTGACAGTGGAGCTCATCACGCACCGCTTCAACACCGGATCGAAGGCGGTGCTCGACAGCTGGTATCCCGGCTCCGCGCTCGACATGACTGCGACCAACCGCGTCACCAAGCGGACCAAGTTCGGTGCGGAGAAACAGGTGTACGACGCGGCGACGATGCGCAGCCTGCGCGGCTTCTTCGAACGCGCGATCGGCGACGCGCTGCCAGCGGCGCGCATCCTCTACTGGACGTGATCGAGCGAATTCCGTCGAACAGGTAGCAGTTACCTACCTATGAGCGGGTACATCTGCTCATCTTGTTCGCGCGCAGTCGCGCGGTCACACTCGCGATCGTGACAAAGGCAGGCAGGGACAGGCGCTTGGGTGAGGCGTGCCCGTATCAGTACGCGACGGCCCGAGCACGCAACGAAACGGCCGACCCCCGCGTCGCGGCGGGGGCCGGCCGTTCAGAATACGGGAAGGTTTACTTCTTCGGCGCGGTCAGGTGCGCGCTCAGGAACTTGTTCATCTCGAACATGCTCGCCGACTTCTTGCCGAAGATCTTCTCCAGCTTGTCGTCCGCGTTGATCTGGCGGCGGTCCTTGGCGTCCTGCAGGTCGTTCTTCTTGATGTACTCCCACACCTTGCTGACGACCTCGCTGCGCGGCAGGTCCTTCTTGCCGACGATCTCGGCCAAGTCCTCCGACGGGGTCACCGGTGCGGTGATGCCGCCGCGTGCGCCGCTGGCGGGCTTGCCGGTGGCCTTGACCTTCTTTTCCGCGGCTGCGGTTTCGTCCTTGCCGCGCTTCTCTGCCGAACGTGCCATCATCTACTCCCTGTGTGTCGACCGCCGCCCAACCGGGTAGCCGCCCGAAAACCGTGCAACCGTCGTGGCAACGCCCCAGAAACGCTGCCGTAATGACATGTCGTCGTACCGATTGCCGAGCAGGTCAACATCCCGCGTGGTGACGTGTTCCGCTTTTCGTGCAGCGCGTGCACGACGAAGGTGGTTAACGCGCGTGCGCGGCGGCGAGTGCGATGCCCGCAAGGTTTTGCGATCGCTTGACATAACGCACGCGCAGCGGCCCGGCTGCGCGGCGCAGCGCGAGGAAGTCGGCGAGATGCGCGGCGTGCGCCGCAGGGCATCGCACCCGCCCATTCGCCTGCGCGACGACCGCCGCGGCGTCGCCCAGCAGCACCGCATCCCCGAGTCCCAGCGCGGACGCGCGGCGCGCGGCGTCGATCAGCGCGAGCCATTCCGCGGTCATGCTGGTGCCCGCGCCCAGGTCGCGCGCGACGAACGCCCGGCCAGCGATCACCACCGCGGTCTCCATGCCCGCGGGCAGCGGACGGAGACCACCGTCGAAGAATATCTTCACAAGCGAGCCCAGGTGCCGGGCGCCAGGTCGCCGACCGTCCACTCGCCGATGCTCCAGCGGACCAGGCGAAGCGTCGGCAGGCCCACTGCCGCGGTCATGCGGCGCACCTGCCGGTTGCGGCCCTCGCGGATCGTCAGGCGCAGCCAGCAATCGGGCACGCTCGCGCGGTAGCGGATCGGCGGGTTGCGCGGCCACAGGTCGGGTGGGGCGATCGCCTCGACCTCGGCGGGACGGGTCGGGCCGTCGTTGAGCATCACGCCCGCGCGCAGCGACGCGAGCGCCGCGTCGTTCGCCACGCCCTCGACCTGCACCAGATAGGTCTTGGGCAGCTTGAACTTCGGATCGGCGATCCGCGCCTGCATCCGACCGTCGTCGGTCAGCAGCAGCAGTCCCTCGCTGTCGCGGTCGAGCCGGCCGGCGGGGTAGACGCCGGGCACCTCGATGAAGTCCGACAGCGTCGCGCGCTTCGTCGGCGATTTCGCGTCGGTAAATTGCGTCAGGACGCCGAACGGCTTGTTGAACGCGATCAGCGTCACGCCGCGCGTCGTCCGGCTCCGCTCGCGCCCATCGCGAGCGCGACCGCTTCCGCGACCTTGATCCCGTCGACGCCGGCCGACAGGATGCCGCCCGCATAGCCCGCGCCCTCGCCCGCGGGGAACAGCCCGGCGGTGTTGAGGCTCTGCATATCCTCGCCGCGCGTGAAGCGGACGGGGGAGGAGGTGCGCGTCTCGACGCCGGTCATCACCACGTCGGGGTGGTCGTAGCCCTTGATCTGGCGGCCGAACACCGGGATCGCCTCGCGCATCGCCGCTACCGCGAAATCGGGCAGACAACTCGCGAGGTCGGTCGGGGTCACGCCGGGCTTGTACGACGGCACGACCGAGCCGAGCGAGGTCGAGGCGCGCCCGGCGAGGAAGTCGCCGACGCGCTGCGCGGGCGCGTGATAATTGCTGCCGCCCGCCACGAACGCCTGCTCCTCCAACCGCCGCTGGAGCGCGATGCCGGCGAGCGGATCGCCCGGATAGTCGCGCAGCGGATCGATCGCGACGACGAAGCCCGAGTTCGCGTTGCGCTCGTTGCGCGAATATTGGCTCATGCCGTTGGTCGCGACGCGGCCTTCCTCGGAGGTCGCGGCGACCACGGTGCCGCCCGGGCACATGCAGAAGCTGTAGACCGTTCGCCCGTTCGAGCAATGGTGCGAGATATGATATTCCGCCGCGCCCAGGATCGGGTTGCCCGCGTCGTGGCCGAAGCGTGCGCGGTCGATCCACGATTGCGGATGCTCGATGCGGACCCCGACCGAGAAGGGCTTGGCCTCGGCGTGGACGCCGGCGGCGTGGAGCATCTCGAACGTGTCGCGCGCGCTGTGGCCGATCGCCATCACGACGTGGCTCGCCTCCAGGTAGCTGCCGTCGGCCAGGTGGAGCCCCTGGATACGCCGCGCGCCCGCGCCGTCGGTCGCGATGTCGAGCCCGTCGACGCGGGTCGAGAAGCGATACTCGCCGCCCAGCTCCTCGATCGTGGCGCGCATGCTTTCCACCATCGTGACGAGGCGGAAGGTGCCGATATGCGGGTGCGCCTCGGTCAGGATCTCAGGGGGAGCGCCCGCGGCGACGAACTCGGTCAGCACCTTGCGCGCGAGGTGACGGGGGTCCTTGATCCGGCTGTAGAGTTTCCCGTCGGAGAAGGTGCCGGCGCCGCCCTCGCCATATTGAACGTTCGATTCGGGGTTGAGCACGCTGCGCCGCCACAGCCCCCAGGTGTCCTTGGTCCGTTCGCGCACCACCTTGCCGCGTTCGAGCACGATCGGGCGGTAACCCATCTGCGCCAGGATCAGCGCGGCGACCAGGCCGCACGGCCCCGCGCCGATCACCACCGGGCGCATCGCGCCTTCGGGTGCGGTCGCCACCGGCTTGTAGCGCGTGTCGGGGGTCAGGCCGACGTCGCGGTCGCGGCGCAGCTTCGCGAGCACCGTGCCCTCGTTCTTCACCGCCACATCGAGCGCGTAGACGAGCGCAATGTTGCTGCGGTCGCGCGCGTCGTGGCCGCGGCGCGCGACCGAGAAGCGGATCAGGTCGCGCGGCGTGATCTTCAACCGCTTGACTATCGCGGCGGGCAGCGCCTCGTCGGCGTGGTGCAGCGGCAGCTTCAGTTCGTTCACGCGGATCATCACAACACCTTACACGGTCCCGCTGCGGCCGGAAACCGGCCTAACTCCGTCGCCGGGAGGTCGGCCGCTCGCCCATCTGATCGAGCGCGTCGGCATTGTCGCGGCCCCAGCCGTAGAGCAGCTCGACCGGCTCAACGAAGCGCTGTCCCAGCGGGGTCAGGCGATACTCGACCGCGGGCGGGATCGTGCCCTGAACGTGGCGCGAGACGAAGCCGCTCGCTTCCATGTCGCGCAATGTCTGCGTCAGCATCTTCTTGGAAATGCCCGGCAGGCTGCGCTGGAGCACGCCGGTCCGCGCCGCGCCGCTATGACGCGCGTCGAGCGTGTGGAGGATCATGCTGGTCCACTTGGTCGCGAATAGTTCGAGCACGCGGCGCGGCGCGCAATCCTCGCGCCACTCGTCCTGGGTCGTGCTCGTCACTGGTTACCTCATGGTGCCTATGTCCCCGAACGGTGCCGTCTAGAAGCCGGCGTGCGCGCTGCCTAGCTCGGGCGTCGAGAATCGGGAGTTCAAACATGGCGAAGACGGCATTGGTGGTGGGCGCGAGCGGGATCGTCGGCAGCGCGACCGCGGCGCTGCTGGTGGACGGGGGCTGGACCGTCCACGGGCTCGCGCGGCGCAGCGTCGAGCAGGAGGGCGTGCAGCCGGTCACCGCCGATTTGCAGGACGCGGAGGCGACGCGTGCGGCGCTGAGCGACGTGCACCCCGACGCGGTGTTCATCACCACGTGGCTGCGGCAGGACAGCGAGGCGGAGAACATCCGCGTCAACTCGGCGATGGTGCGCAACCTGCTGAACGGCCTGCCCAAGCCCGGCGGCCCGCGCCACGTCGCGCTGGTCACCGGGCTCAAACATTACCTCGGCCCGTTCGAGGCGTACGGCAAGGGCAGTCTGCCGCAGACGCCATTCCGTGAGGAACAGGGGCGGCTCGACGTCGAGAACTTCTATTACGCGCAGGAGGACGAGCTGTTCGCGGCGGCCCAGCGCGACGGCTTCACCTGGAGCGTGCATCGCCCGCACACCGTGATCGGCAAGGCGGTCGGCAACGCGATGAACATGGGCACGACGCTCGCGGTCTATGCCACAATCTGCCGCGAGATCGGGCGACCGTTCACCTTCCCGGGCTCGGCGGCGCAGTGGAACGGTTTGACCGACATGACCGACGCGCGCCAACTCGCGCGGCAGTTGTTGTGGGCGACCGAAACCGAGGCGGCGCACGACGAAGCGTTCAACATCGTCAACGGCGACGTGTTTCGCTGGAGCTGGATGTGGGGTCGCATCGCCGACTGGTTCGGGGTCGAGGCGGCACCATTCGACGGCATTGTGCGCCCGCTGGAGCAGCAGATGGCGGATGACGCTGGCGTGTGGCGCGAGATCGCGGCGCGCGAGGGACTGGCCGAGCCGAACCTCGATCGGCTCGCCTCGCCGTGGCACACCGACGCCGATCTCGGCCGCCCGATCGAGGTGGTGACCGACATGGGCAAGAGCCGGCGGCTGGGCTTCACTGCCTATCAGGCGACCGACGACGCCTTCTTCGACCTGTTCGCGCAGCTGCGCGCCGACCGGCTGATCCCGTAATGCGCCGATCCATCGCCGTGCCGGCCGCTTTGACTTGGGTGCCTCGCCCTCGTTACAGCGGCGGCACAGCGAAGGGGATACGATGCCGGGCGAGTGGCAGTTCTGGATCGACCGCGGCGGTACCTTCACCGACGTGGTCGCGGTCGATCCGGCGGGGAAGCTGACCACCGCCAAATTGCTGTCCGAGGACCCCGGCCGCTACGACGACGCGGCGGTGCACGCGATCCGGCAATTGACCGGCGTAGGTTCGGGCGACCTGCCGCGCGCCGACATCCGGCTCGGCACCACGGTGGCGACCAATGCGCTGCTCGAACGCAAGGGTGCACCGACCCTGCTCGCGATCACGCGCGGTTTCCGCGACGCGCTGGTGATCGGCTATCAGGATCGCGCCGACATCTTCGCGCGTCACATCCGCCGCGCCGCGCCGCTCTACACGCAAGTGGTCGAGGTGGACGAGCGCGTCGACGCCGATGGCGGGGTCGTGCGTCCGCTCGACGGCGACGCGGCGGCGCAGGCGTTCCAGGCCGCGTACGACGACGGCGTCCGGGCGATCGCGATCGTGCTGGTCCACGGCTATCGCTATCCCGCGCACGAGCAGGCGCTGGCGGAGATCGCGCGCGCGATCGGCTTCACGCAGGTGTCGGTCAGCCACCAGGTCTCGCCGCTGATCAAGCTGGTCGCGCGCGGCGACACGGCGGTGGTCGATGCCTATCTGTCGCCGGTGCTCGGCGCTTACGTCGACGGCTTCGGCCGCGCGCTCGGCAGCGGACAGTCGCCCTTGTTCATGCAATCGAGTGGCGGGCTGATCGACGGCGCGGCGTTCAGCGGCAAGGACGCGCTCCTGTCCGGCCCCGCGGGTGGCATCGTCGGCATGGCGCGCACGGCCAAGGCCGCGGGGTTCAGCCACGTCATCGGGTTCGACATGGGTGGCACCTCGACCGACGTGTCGCTCTACGCCGGGCGCTACGAGCGGCGCAACGACGCGGTGATCGCGGGCGTGCGGGTGGCGGCGCCGACGATGCGGATCGACACGGTTGCGGCGGGCGGCGGGTCGATCTGCGCGCTGGTCGGCGGGCGGCTGGTGGTCGGCCCTGAGTCGGCGGGCGCGGTGCCGGGGCCGGCCTGTTACCGCCGCGGCGGGCCGCTGACCGTCACCGACTGCAATTTGCTCCTCGGCAAAATCCAACCCGCACACTTCCCCAGCCTGTTTGGCCCCGCAGGCGACGAGCCGCTCGACCCTGCCGCGTCGATGGCGAGATTGGACGCCTTGCTCGACGAGGTCGAGGCCGCGACCGGCACGCGCCCGACGCGCGAGGCCGCGGCGGAAGGGCTAGTCGGCATCGCGGTCGCCAACATGGCCAAGGCGATCAAGGCGATCTCGGTCGCGCGCGGGCACGATCCGGCGGATTACGTGCTCGCCTGCTTCGGTGGCGCGGGCGGGCAGCACGCCTGCCTCGTCGCCGACGCGCTCGGGATGGAGCGGGTGATGATCCACCCGCTCGCGGGGGTACTGTCGGCCTACGGCATGGGATTGGCCGATCGCCGCGTGTTGCGCGAGGCGACGCTGTCCGCACCGCTCGCCGACCGCGCCGCGCTCGACGCGACGGTCACGCGGTTGGAGGACGAGGCGCGCGGCGCGCTGGTCGCACAGGGGCTCGATCCCGCGGCGCTGCGCACCGAGGCACGCGTCGAGCTGCGCCACGCACGGGCGGACTACGGGATCGAGGTCGCGCTGAGCACGTCAGAGGCGATGGCGGCCGATTTCCAGGCGCAGCACCGCCGGCAGTTCGGCTACGCGCGCGAGGGTGCGCTAGTCGCCGAACTCGTCCGCGTCGAAGGGATTGCCGACAGCGGCACCCGCGCCGATCGGGTCGTTTCGCTACCCTCCGACAGCGCACCCGCGCTCGTGCAGGTGCCCGTCCACCTCGCCGGCGAGACGCGCGACGCCGCACTGTACGACCGCGCGACGCTCGCCGCCGGAGCCGAGATCACCGGCCCCGCGCTGATCGTCGACGCGGTGTCGACCAATGTGCTCGAGCCCGGCTGGACCGCGCAGGTCGACGCGCTCGGCAATCTGATCCTGACCCGCCACGCCGCGCGCGCGGTTGCCGCGCAGGACGAAGCGCTCGATCCACTCCGGCTGGAGATCTTCGCCGGGCTGTTCATGGGACTGGCGGAGGAGATGGGCGCCGCACTCCAGCGCAGCGCGTCGTCGGTCAATATCCGCGAACGGCTCGATTTCTCCTGCGCGATCTTCGATTGCTACGGCAACCTCGTCGCCAACGCGCCGCATATCCCGGTGCACCTGGGATCGATGGGGGAGAGCATCCGCACCGTGATCGCGCGCCGATCGGCCGCGGCGGACGGGCGCGGGATGCGGCCGGGCGACGTCTACGCGCTCAACGCGCCGTACCAGGGCGGCACGCATTTGCCCGACATCACCGTCATCATGCCGGTGTTCGCGGGTGAGGGGACGGAGCCCGCCTTCTTCGTCGCCGCGCGCGGGCACCATGCCGATGTCGGCGGTACCAGCCCCGGATCGATGCCGCCCGACAGTGTCAGCATCGAGCAGGAGGGCGTTATCCTCGACAACATCCTGCTGGTCGAGGACGGCGCGATGCGCAGCGACGACCTGCGCGCGCTGCTCGCGTCGGGGCCGTGGCCGTCGCGCAACGTCGAGCAGAATCTGGCCGATCTCGCCGCGCAGGTGGCGGCGTGCGCGCGCGGTGCCGATGGCCTCGCGCGGATGGTGGAGAGCCATGGTCTCGCGACGGTGTCGGCGTACATGGAGCATCTGCAAGCCCATGCCAACGACGCCGTCCGCGCGATGCTGCCCGACCTGCCCGACGGCGACTTCGCGTACGAGATGGACAATGGCGCCACCGTGCGCGTGTCGTTCCGCGTCGATCGCGAAGGCCGCACCGCCTGCGTCGACTTCGCCGGTACCTCCGCGCAATTGCCGAGCAACTTCAACGCCCCCGTCTCGGTCGTGCGCGCCGCGGTGCTCTACGTCATGCGCACGCTGATCGACGCGGCGATCCCGCTGAATGACGGCTTCCTCCGCTCGGTACGCGTCCTCGTGCCCGAAGGCTCGATGCTCAATCCCCGGCACCCCGCCGCGGTCGTCGCGGGCAATGTCGAGACGAGCCAGGTCGTCACCGACGCGTTGCTCGGCGCGCTCCGGGCGCAAGCGGCGTCGCAGGGGACGATGAACAACTTCACCTTCGGCGACGCGCGCCACCAATATTATGAGACGATCGCGGGCGGCACCGGTGCGGGTGCGGACTTCCCCGGTACTGCTGTGGTGCAGAGCCACATGACCAACAGCCGGCTGACCGATCCCGAGGTGCTGGAGGTGCGCTTCCCGGTGCTGCTGGAGGAGTTTTCGCGTCGGCTGGGCTCGGGCGGGGCGGGCGCGCAGCCCGGCGGCGACGGTGCGACGCGTCGCATCCGGTTTCGTACAGGCATGCGCGCCGCGATCCTCTCCAACCGGCGCCGCGTCGCGCCGTTCGGGCTCGCGGGCGGCGCGGATGGTGCGCCGGGCGCGAACAGCGTCGAGCGCGCCGACGGTTCGGTCGAGCAACTCGGATCGACCGCCGCGGTCGAGATGCGCGCGGGCGACGTGTTCGTGATCCTGACGCCGGGCGGCGGCGGCTACGGTGCGCCCGGAAACGAGGACGCGCGCTGATGCTGGTGCTCGCCGGCATCGCGGTGATCGCATTGGGGTTCCTGCTGCGCTTCAACCCGATGCTGGTGGTGGTCGTCTCCGCGCTGGTGACGGGGCTCGCCGCCGGGCTCGATCCGCTCCGCATCCTGGGCACGTTCGGCAAGGCGTTCAACGACAGCCGCTACGTGTCCGCGATCTACATCGTGCTGCCCGTGATCGGCGTGCTGGAGCGCTACGGATTGCAGGCGCGCGCCCGTGCGCTGATCGGGCGGATGCGCGGCGTGACCGCGGGGCGGCTGCTCGTCGGCTATTTGCTGTTCCGGCAAGTCTTCGCAGCCCTCGGCCTGACCTCGGTCGCGGGGCATCCGCAGACCGTCCGCCCGCTCGTCGCGCCGATGGCGGAGGCGGCGGCGGAGGTGCAGGCGGGCGGCGCGGGCGAGAGCGAGCGCGTAAAGGCGATGGCCGCTGCCACCGACAATATCGGGCTATTCTTCGGCGAGGACATCTTCCTCGCGATCGGGTCGATCCTGCTGATGAAGGGCGTGCTGCAAGGGTACGGCATCGAGCTGGAGCCGTTCCAGCTCTCCGTCTGGGCGATCCCGACCGCGATCGCGGCGTTCGCGATCCACGGCGCGCGGCTGCTGCTGCTCGACAGACGGCTGGCGCGGCGCGCATGATTGGGCTCGGTTTCGTCTACACGGTCGCCGGCGCCGCCTTCGCCGGTTTCGCGCTGCTGGCCGCGGTCGAGCGCCCGCGCCGGCTCGCCAACGCCGCCTTCTACGCGCTGACCGCGACGAGCTTCTGGCTGGGCGACCGGCTAGGCGATGTCGGCAACGGGTTGCTCGTGCTGGCACTCGTCGCGGTCGCGGCGTCGGGGCGGATGACGCGCGGCCAGGTGTCGGCCGATCCGCCGGCGCCGCGCGGGGCGGGGTTGTTCGTGCCTGCGCTGATGATCCCCGCCGCCGCGCTCGCCGGCACGATCGCGTTCAAGGCATTGCCGACGCTGGTGGATCCCAAACAGGCGACGCTGGTCGCGCTGACGATCGGCGTGCTCGCCGCGGTCGCCACCTGCCTCGTCTGGCTGCGTCCCGGCATCGCCGCCCCCTTGCGCGAAGGACGCCGGCTGATGGACGACGTCGGCTGGGCGGCGGTCCTGCCGCAGATGCTGGCGAGCCTTGGCGCGGTGTTCGCGGTGTCGGGCGTGGGGGAGGTCGTCGGACGGCTCGCCGCCTTCGCGATCCCGAGCGACAGCCTGTTCGGCGCGGTTGCCGCCTACGGGATCGGCATGGCGCTGTTCACGATGGTGATGGGTAATGCCTTCGCCGCCTTTCCGGTGATGGCAGCGGCGATCGGCGTGCCAATCCTGATGCATGGTACGGGCGCCGGCACAGGAGGGGGCGGAGTCGGCAACGCCGCGCCGATCGCCGCGATCGGGATGCTCGCTGGTTTCTGCGGCACGTTGATGACGCCGATGGCCGCCAACTTTAATCTCGTTCCCGCCGCGCTGCTCGAGCTCAAGGACCGCAGCGGGGTGATCCGCGCGCAGGTGCCGACCGCGCTGCCGCTGCTCGCGTTCAACATCCTGCTGCTCTACGCGGTGCTGCGATGACCGATCTGACTGCCGCGCATGCCGCAACCTTTGCCCGCCTGACGCTCGGCCATGTCGGCCAGGAATATCCGCATAAGCTCGACCAGGTGCTGACCGGTGACGCGGACCTGGCACCCCCGCGCGTGCTCCACCCGATCTTCTTCGGCAGTTTCGACTGGCACAGTTGCGTCCACGGCTGGTGGCAACTCCTCACGCTGCTGCGCCTCCACCCGGACATCGCGCCCGCGGTGGAGATCCGGGAGCGTGCCGACGCCATGTTCACCCCCGCCAACGTCGCGGGCGAGCTCGCCTTCCTCGACCGCCCGTACAGCGCGGGGTTCGAGCGGCCGTACGGCTGGGCGTGGCTGCTCGCGCTCCACGGCGAGGCGGTGCGGCACGATGCCGCATGGGGTGAAGCGCTGGCGCCGCTCGCGCGCGCCTTCGCCGACCGCTTCATAGGCTTCCTGCCCAAGCTGACCTATCCGCTGCGCGTCGGCACGCATTTCAACACCGCCTTCGCCCTCACGCTCGCGCATGACTGGGCACGCGAGCACGATCCAGCGCTCGCGCAGTTGATCGAGCAGCGCGCGCGCGACTGGTTCGCGAACGACCGCGGATGTCAGGCGTGGGAGCCGGGCGGGGACGAGTTCCTGTCGCCCGCGCTGTGTGAGGCGCTGTTGATGAGCCGCGTGCTGGGCGCGCCCGCGTTCCGCGACTGGTTCGACGCCTTCCTGCCCGACCTCGCGTGCGGCGAGCCTGAGACGCTGTTCACGCCCGCGATCGTCTCCGACCGCAGCGACGGCAAGATCGCGCATTTGGACGGGCTGAACCTCAGCCGCGCGTGGTGCTGGCGCGCGCTGGCGGACGCGCTCGGCGACGATCACCCGGTCGCGGCGCGGGCTCGTGACGCGGCCGAGCGGCATCTCGACGCCAGCCTGCCGCACCTCGCCGACGATTACATGGGCACGCACTGGCTCGCGAGCTTCGCGCTGCTCGCGCTCATCGCCTGACCTGGACCCGCTGTCTAATCAGGCGACACCTTTCCGCGCTTCGTCCGTTCATGTTGCCCTGTTGGTGAGGCAGCGGAAGCGGACGGAGGTGACATGCTGAAGGTGGTGATAGGCGCGCTGGGTCTGGCCTTGACCGGTGCCACCGCCGCGCCGATCGCCATTGCCTCACCACCCGCGCCCGTCGCCGCGCAGGCGACGCCGGCACCAGCCGCCGTGGCGCCAAGGCCCGCGCCGCGCACCATCCTGTTCATCGGCAACAGCTTTACCTTTGGTGCCAACTCGCCCGTGCGCAACTGGCGGGCGGACAGCGTCACCGACCTGAACGGCGCCGGCTACGGCGGGGTGCCGGCCTTGTTCAAGGCGTTCACGCTTCAGGCCGGGCTCGATTACCAGGTCAGTCTGGAGGTGCAGGGCGGCCGCACGCTCGGCTTTCATTACGACCAGCGCCGCCGCCTGTTCGACCGCGCGTGGGACGTCGTCGTGTTGCAGGAATATAGTACGCTCGACCCCGATCGCCCGGGCGATCCGCGTAACTACATCAACGATGTCGCGCGGCTGTCGCGGTTGTTCGTGCGGCGCAACCCGCTGGTCCAGGTGCACCTGACCGCGACCTGGTCGCGCGCCGATCAGGTTTATCGCGCGACCCGCGGGCCTTGGGCGGGCAAGCCGATCTACGCGATGGCGCTCGACCTGCGCGCCGCCGCCGATCGCGCGCGCGCGGTCATCCCGTTGGTCACCGGTATCGCGCCGGTCGGGCAGGCGTGGAACCGCGCGATCTCGACCGGGATCGCCGATCCCAACCCGTATGACGGCATCGGCTACGGCCAGCTCGACCTGTGGAGTTTCGACCGGTACCACGCCAGCACCGCGGGCTATTATCTCGAAGCATTGGTGGTGTTCGGCCGCGTCACCGGCATCGACCCGACGACACTCGGGCCCGGCGAGCAGGCCGCCGACGCGCTCGGCCTGTCACGCGAGGAGGCGAGCGCGTTGCAGCGCGTCGCGCGCGACGAACTCGCGGCGGGGTAGGGGGGTCTCGCACCTTCTTGCGTCACCCCGAACCTGATTCGGCGAGGCAGGTCAGGAGAAGGCAGGGGCTTCCCGGGTCAAGTCCGGGATGACGGCGGGTTCGATCAGGACGAAGACCGCTCAGCCGATCCTAAAGGATTAGCGGGGAGGCTCGCCACCTCCCCGCTATTCATCACGCCACTGCGGGCAGCTTTTCCAGATGCTTGTCGAGCGTGATCGGATAATCGCGCACGCGCACGCCGGTGGCGTTGTAGATCGCATTGGCAACCGCTGCACCGACACCGCACAGGCCCAGTTCGCCCACACCCTTGGCCTTCATCGGATTGGCCTTGTCGTCGGCTTCGTCGAGGAACACGACCTCCTGGTGTGGGATGTCGGCGTGGACCGGCACCTCGTAGCTGGCGAGATCGTGGTTGATGAACAAGCCGAAGCGCTTGTCGACTGCCAGATCCTCCATCAGCGCCGACCCGACCCCCATCGTCATCGCGCCGATCACCTGGCTGCGCGCCGACTTGGGATTGATGATCCGGCCCGCCGCGCAGACCGCCAGCATCCGCCGCAGCCGCGTCGCGCCGGTATAAGCGTCGACGCCGACCTCGACGAAATGCGCGCCGAAGGTGGAAAGCTGATAGGTCTTGTCGAGCTTGCCGAACTCGATCTTGTCCTCCGCGGACAGCTCGCCCGCACTGACGGCCTGCGCCAGATCGGCCGAGCGATTGCCGCTCGTCACCTTGCCGCCCTGGAACACGGCGTCGGTGGTGTTGAAGCCGAGCCGCTGCGCCACCTGCTCGCGCAATTTGACGCACGCGGCATAGACGCCCGCGGTCGCGTTCGCCGCGCCGAACTGCCCGCCCGAACCCGCCGAGACGGGATAGGCCGAGCTGCCGAGCTTCACGACTACCGCCTCGGCCGGTACGCCCATCATCTCGGCCGCGGTCTGCGCGATGATCGTGTAGCTGCCGGTGCCGATGTCGGTCATGTCGGTCTCGACCGTCACCACGCCGCCTTGCCCCAGCCGCACGCGCGCGGCCGAGCGCATGTTCATGTGGTTGCGGAACGCGGATGCCACGCCCATCCCGACCAGCCACTTTCCATCGCGCACCTGCGCCGGTTTGGCATTGCGGCGCGACCAGCCGAACCGCTGCGCGCCTTCGTTCAGGCAACGCACCAACTGGCGTTGCGAGAAGCGGCGCTTGGGGTCTTCCGGGTCGACCTGCGTGTCGTTCTTGATGCGGAACGCGACCGGGTCCATCCCCAGCTTCTCCGCCATCTCGTCCATCGCCACTTCGAGCGCCATCATCCCCGGTGCCTCGCCCGGCGCACGCATCGCATTGCCCTCGGGCAGGTTGAGCACCGCCAGCCGCATCGAGATCATGCGGTTCGCGCCCGCGTACAGCAGCTTGGTCTGATTGACCGCGGTCTCCGGGCTGCCGCCGGGCTGGTCGCCCGATCCGCTCTCGTGCGCGATCGCGGTGATCGTGCCGTCCTTCTCGGCGCCGATGCGGATGCGCTGGCGCGTTGCCGGCCGATGCGTGGTGTTGTTGGCGATCACGGGCCGCGACAGCGCGAGCTTGACCGGGCGACCCGCCGCTTTCGCACCCAGCGCCGCCATCACCGCGTCGGTGCGCAGGAACAGCTTTCCGCCGAACCCGCCGCCGACGTAAGGCGACATGAAGCGGATCTTCTCCTTGGAGATCCCCAGCGTCTTGGCCAGGTCGCCGTGGCCCCAGGCGATCATCTGGTTCGAAGTCCACAACGTCAGCTCATCGCCGGTCCACGATGCGATCGAGGCGAACGGTTCCATCATCGCGTGGCTGTGGTCGGGCGTCGAATAGGTCGCGTCGAGCGTGACGGGCGCGGCGGCGAACGCTTGCTCGAACTTGCCGACGCGGTCGACCGGCGGCGCGGCGCTGCCCTCGTCGCTCGATCCACCTTTGAGCGGCGCGGTTTTCAGCGCTTCGTCGAGGTCGAACTGCGCGGCGCCACGCGAGTAATCGACGCGGACGAGCCCGGCGGCGGCGCGCGCCTGCTCGAACGTTTCGGCGACGACGATGGCAACCGCCTGATGGTAATGGTCGACCTCGGGGCCGGCGAGCAGCTTCACCGTGTTGAAGTCGCCCTTGCCCAGCTTGCCCGCGTTTTCGGCGGTGACGATCGCGAGCACGCCCGGCGCCGCCTTTGCCGCGCGCGTGTCGATGCTGGCGATCCGCCCCTTGGCGATCGCGGCGGGTACGAGATAACCATAGGCCGGGTTGGCGACCTCGGCGTGATGCTCATACGCGTAGGGCGCGGTGCCGGTGGTCTTGACCGGACCGTCGATGCGGTCGTGCGCGCGCCCGACGACCTGCATCCGGTCGATCGGGTTGGCGCCGGCGGGTGTATCGAACTTCATGAGGCTCAGGCCTTGGCTTGAGAGATAACGGACGCGAGCGCACGCGTGGCGAGCGGCAGCTTGAAGGCATTGTCCTCGGTCGGTGTCGCGCCCTGGAACGCGCGCGCGGTGACCGCGGCGGCGCCCTGTGGCAGCAGCGCCTCCGCCGCTTCGACACGCCACGGGCGCGGTGCGACGCCGCCGAATGCGACCCGGCCGGTGCCGTCGGGCTGGATCACCGCGGCAACCGAGACGAGCGCGTAGGCGTAGGACGCACGGTCGCGCACCTTCTCGTAGAAATGCTTGCCGCCGATCGGTTTGGGCAAGGTCACCGCGGTGATCAGCTCGCCCGCTTTCAGCACCGTATCCTGTTCGGGATGGTCGCCCCACAAACGGTGGAAGTCGGCGATCGGGATCGCACGCTGCTGCCCTTGCGCGTCGACGGTCTCGACCGTCGCGTCGAGCACGCGCATCGCCACCGCCATGTCGCCGGGGAAGGTCGCGATACACTTGTCCGACACGCCGATCACGCCGAGCTGACGTGAATAGCCGCCGATCGCGGCGCAACCGGAACCGGGCTTGCGCTTGTTGCACGCCATGTTGGTGTCGTAGAAATACGGACAACGCGTCCGCTGCAGCAGATTGCCCGCAGTCGACGCCTTGTTGCGCAACTGGCCGGATGCGCCCGCGACGATCGCGCGCGTCAGCACCGCGTAATCGCGTCGCACGCGCTGGTCGGCGGCGAGATCGGTGTTGGTGACCAGCGCGCCGATCCGCAGCCCGCCCTCGCGCGTACGCTCGATCTTGTCGAAGCCCAGATCCTGCACGTCGACCAGGTGCGTCGGTGTCTCGACCTCGATCTTCATCAGGTCGAGCAGGTTGGTGCCGCCGGCCAGAAACTTCGCGCCCGGCTGCGCGGCGGCGCGCGCCGCGGCTTTCGCGTCCTTGGCCCGCTCGTAGGTGAACGCCTTCATGCCCGCGCCTCCTCGACGCCCGCCACGTCGGCCATGGCCTCGGCGATGTTGGAATAAGCGCCGCAGCGGCAGATGTTGCCGCTCATCCGCTCGCGCATCTCCATGTTGGTGACCTGCGGCCTAGCCGATACGTCCGCCTGGACGTGGCTGGGAATGCCGCGCTTGATCTCATCGAGCACCGCCACCGCCGAGCAAATCTGCCCCGGCGTACAGTAACCGCACTGATAGCCGTCGTGTTTCACGAACGCTGCCTGCATCGGGTGCAGCTTGTCGGGCGTACCCAGCCCCTCGATCGTGGTGATCTTGTCGCCCTGGTGCTGCACCGCGAGGCTGAGGCACGAATTGATCCGCACGCCGTTGACCATCACGGTGCACGCGCCGCACTGGCCGTGGTCGCAGCCTTTCTTGCTGCCGGTCAGGTGCAGATGCTCGCGCAGCGCGTCGAGCAAGGTCGTGCGCGTGTCGAGGGTAAGTT
Source organism: Sphingomonas hominis (assembly GCF_013328205.1). Classification (GTDB taxonomy): domain Bacteria; phylum Pseudomonadota; class Alphaproteobacteria; order Sphingomonadales; family Sphingomonadaceae; genus Sphingomonas; species Sphingomonas hominis. Next base: position 381,017 of record NZ_JABULH010000003.1, read on the forward strand.
CCTGCCGGCGGCCATTGACCTCGAACGAGACGGGCATCGTCGGCACGGGCTTGGCCGCAAGCTGCTGCTCCTGCGCCAGCGCCGCCGGCGCGGCCGTCATGGCGGCGGTGGCGGCACCGCCTGCCAGCACGCCGCGACGCGACATCTCCAGCGCGCTCACTTCATTCTTGGACATGGTTTCTTTCATCTAAATGGATCGGTGCGCAGCGCCGTAACGGCTAAGTCATGCTGGAACCGTGATAAACCATAGCAGTAACCAACGATCCAGCGAAACGTTTCCTGATCCAGGTTATTAGTTGGTGTGATCGATATTTCGGCATCACCCCGGGGCCAGGCGACCAGGGCGGTACGCCGCCGACCAGCGGGTCGGCATTGTGCAGGGAAAGCGTCCGCCATGTTGCCCGTTACCTCCCCCGCACCAATGGCGGACCCGACGACAATGCGGTTACCGCACAAGCCATGGTATGCGGAGCTTGATCTACAGGTGCTCGCCGCGGTCCTGCTCGGCGTGCTGCTGGCGCACTTTTACCCGCAGACCGGCGAGGCGATGAAGCCGATCGGCTACGCCTTTATCAAGCTGGTTAAGATGATCATCGCGCCGGTCATCTTTCTCACCATCGTGACCGAGATCGCCGGGATGCGCGACCTCGGCCCGGTCGGGCGTGTTGGGACCAAGGCATTCGCCTATTCCCTGTTCTTCTCCACGCTGGCGCTGTTCGTTGCAATCTTGTTCGGCCGCGCGAACATGCGATGGTAGCGCTCATACTGGGTACAGGCAGGGGGATGGATGAAGACGATCAAGCTGGTCCGCAAGGCGCCGCGCCTGCGCGACACCGCGCTCGTAACTGGATGCCTCATCGTCGTCGCGTCACCCGCTGCCGGCCGCTGCGCTGCGTCGGACACGCGCCGATGAAGCGTGTGTGGCTCGCGCTGCTGGGTGCGGCGACGGTCGCGGCTGGGCCGACCGTGCGCGTCGAGCGTGTCGACGTCGTGCCGACGGGGGCCGTTGCGCTGCCGATGCGGGTCGTCGGCCGTGCCGAGCCGGCGGGCGATCGCATGGTCCGTCGGCAGTGGCCGGGCAGCTACGTCGAGACGCGCTTTCGCGGGCCGCAGGCCTTGTTCCGCGTCGGGGCAGGCGAGGTGTCGCTGCGCGTGACGGTGGACGCAGGTGTGCCGGTCGCGCTGGTTCGCCCCGCGCCCGGTCTCTACCGCGTCGGACCGCTGGCACCCGGCGCGCACCATTTGCGCGTACAGGTGGCGAGCGAGAGCCAGGCCGGCGCGACCGCGTTCGGCGGTTTCCTCGCGCCTCCGGGCACCCGCGCGCTGCCGGTGCCGGTGCCGAGCACCGCGCGCCAGATCGAGTTCATCGGCGACTCGCACACGGTCGGCTACGCCAACCGGTCGGACAAGGCCGAATGCACCAGCGCCGAGGTGTGGGACACGACCGACACGACGCAGGGGCTGCCCGACGTGCTCGCCCGCCGCTACCGCGCCGATTACCGCGTCAACGCGATCTCGGGTCGCGGCGTGGTGCGCAATTACGACGGCAACACGTGGGATACGTTGCCGACCGCTTACCCGTTCACCTTGTTCGACAAGGCGCGGCGCGCGTCCGATGCCGGCTGGCATCCGCGCGTGATCGTGGTCGCGCTGGGCACCAACGATTTCTCCACCGCGCTGCATCCCGGCGAACCATGGGCGACGCGGGCTGCGCTGCACGACGATTTCGAGCGCCGCTACGCCGCCTTCCTCTCGGGCCTGCGCGCGACGCATCCGCGTGCCTTGATCATCGTATGGGCGACCGGCATCGCGCGCGGCGAGGTCGCAACCGAGGCGCGCGCGACGGTGACGCGGCTGCAACGCGCGGGCGAGCGCCGCACCGTGTTCGTCGCGGTGAACGGCCTGGGTTTCCGCGCCTGCCACGGCCATCCCGATCTGAATGACGACGCGAAGATTGCCGCTGCGGTCGCCGCGCAGATCGACGCGCGCGGCGACGTCTGGGTTGACGGCAAGTGACCGCACGGTGGACGTGCTTGTCGAGACTTGCGGCGGCGATGGCGGCGCTGGTGCTGTCGCCCGGGATCGCGCAAGCGCGCGGCACTGTGGTGCTGACCTACGACGACGCGCTGCCGTCGCAGCTCGAGCACGCGCTGCCCGTGCTCGATGCGGCGGGGTTGAAGGCGACCTTCTTCCTGTCCGGCGTGCGCGAGGCGGACGTGCCGCGCTGGCGCGCGGCCGCGCGGCGCGGACACGAGCTGGGCAACCACACGATCTTTCACCCGTGCGCCGCGGCCAAGTTCCCGGCCGATCCGCGCTTCACCAGCGAGGTCTATACGCCCGCGAGCATGTTGCGCGAGATCGAGCAGCAGAACGTCCTGCTTCGCGCGCTGGACGGCCGTGCGCGCCACGGTTTTGCAACGCCGTGCGGCGAGCATCTGGTGGGCGGGCAGGATTACCTGGAACCGCTGCGCGCGGCGAAGCTGGTCGATTACGCGCGCGGCGTCAGCATGAGCGATGCCGAGGTGCGCGCCGGTGCCGTGAAGGGAGATGCGATGCACGTCCCCGCGCGCGGCTTCGGCGAGAATACGACGCTCGCCCAGCTGATCGCCTTCGCGCAGGAGGCAGAGGTGAGCGGCGGCTGGGCGGTGTTCCTGTTTCACGGCATCGGCGGCGATTACCTGAGCGTCGACGCGGCCGTGCACCGCGCCTTCGTTCGTTGGCTGCGGCAGCATCGCCGCACGATACGCGTCGCGACCTTGCACGACGCGCTCGCCGCCGCGCGCTGACCCAGTGCTGATTGGGCGCGCGCGGCGTCGCGAAGTTAGCGATACAGCGCGCGCGCGTCGTTCTTGAACGCGGCGCCGCTATCGTTGCGGCTGTAGAACATGTGCCCGCCGGGATAGACCTTGAGCGCGACGCGCTCCGCCTGGCCGAACGCGGGCATCTGATCGACGATCAGCCGCGACGCGAAGAAGGGGCAGGACAGGTCGTCCCAGCCGTGCACAATCATCACGCGCATCTTGGGATCGTTGGCGATCGCCTTGCGCAGGTCGGTGACGGGCGTGTCGTTCGGCTTGCCGCGGTCCCACGCCGCGTTCACCGAATAGGACAGCGCATTGTAGCGCGCGTCGGTCTTCCAGCCGACTTCGCGCGTGACGAAATCGACCATCGCGCTTGTCGTCGGTGCGATCAGCGCGTCGAGGATCGGGTCGTTGGATTGCTGCTGCGGCGACCAGGGGAAGGGGTCGAAGGCGGTGACGTTCGAATCGTACACGCTGCCGATCGTGCCCTCGCTCCGGTGCACCTCGCGCAGGAAGGTGCGGCTGTCGACGCGCCCGCCCAGCCGCTGGACAAGCGCAGGGTCGAGCCCGGTCAGCTGCGTGACGCGCTGGACGATGCGGCCCGTCGCCTGCGGGTCGGAGCGCCCGCGCAACAGGTCGCGCGCGAACTCGCCGCGGGTGTAATTCTCCACCTCCGCCATCGCCGCCGGGGTGAGGCGACCCTGGCGCTCCAGGTTCGCCGCCGCCATTGAGGGCAGGTCGATCATCCACGGCAATGGCGACAAGGCGGTCGCGTCGTCGCCGACCGCGGGGTCGAGATAGGGCGACACCATGATGAGCCCGTTGACCCCGACGCCGATCTGCGACTGGAGTTCATAGGCGATGCGCGGCGCGCGATACCCGCCGTAGCTTTCCCCCATGACATATTTGGGCGAGCGCAGCCGGCCTTCCTTGACCAGCCAGTCGTAGACGACCTTGGACAGATATTTGATGTCGGGATCGTTGGCGTAGAACGCCTTTTTGGTCGCGTCCGCGTCGACCAGGCTGCGGCTGAACCCAGTGCCGACGGGGTCGATGAAGACGAGGTCGGTGAAATCGAGCCAGGTGTTGGGATTGTCGCTGGCAATCGGCGCGTCGGACGGTGCGTCGCCCTGCGCGCCGAACTGCACCCGCTTGGGGCCGACCGCGCCCATGTTGAGGTAGACCGACGCCGCACCCGGTCCGCCGTTGAACGCGAAGGTGACCGGGCGCGACGGATCGCGGCCGGGCACCGTATAGGCGGTATAGACGACCTGCCCGATCTCCTTGCCGCTCTCGTCGCGCACCGGCAGCGTGCCGACCGTCGCGCGGTAGCTGAGCACGCGCCCGCCGACGCGCACGCTCTGCGCGATCGTGCGGTCGGCGGGGAGCGGCGGCAGCTTCACGCCGTCGTCGGTCTTTTTCTCGACGGTGGTGGTGGTCTTGTCGCTCTGCGCGAGTGCGGGCGCGGCGACGGACGCGAACATGGCGCCGGCGGCGAGCAGGCGGATAAATGGTGACACAATGCTTCCCCTTTTCGCGCGGCAGCTTAGCCGTTGCGCGCTTGGGGACAAGCCGGCTCAGCCGACGCGCAGATGTTCCTCCACGCCATCGGCCTTCTGCGCAAGGCCGGGCACTTCGTTCAGGTGGCGCAGTTCACCGAAGCCGCCGCGTTCCTCGCGGTAGCGTACGATCTCCGCGCCATGCCCCGCCAGTTGCGGCACGGTGTCGAGCTGGTCGGCGGTGGCGGTGTTGAGGTCGATCATGCCGCTCCAAACCATCTCGCTCGGCGCGCGTTCCGCTTCGCGATGGCGCGGATCGGGCCGTCGCGCGTTAAGGCGCTCATGCTGGTGTTCCTCGACTTCGAAGCCTCGTCCTTGTCCAAGCAAAGCTACCCGATCGAGGTCGCCTGGGTGTTCGAGGACGGGCGACGCGAGAGCCACCTGATCCGCCCCGCGCCTAGCTGGGACGATTGGGACGCAGCGGCGGAGGCGGTACACGGCATCACGCGCGCCGAATTGCTCGAGCGCGGCGAAGACCATGCCACCGTGGCGCGACGGATGGTCGACCAGCTCAGCGGCCACGACCTGCTGGCGAGCGCGCCGTCGTGGGACGGTAAGTGGTTGAGCGTGCTGCTGCGCGCCGCCAAGCTGCCGCGCCACAGCCTGCGGTTGCGCGACAGCGACGATGCACACCGTGAGCGCGCGCACGCGATCCTCTCGCGCACGCTGTCGGACAACGCGCTGGCATCCGCCGTCGCCGAGGTCCTCGAGCAGAGCGAGCCGCGCCGCGCAGGCGAACCGCCCGCGCACCGCGCGCTCGCCGACGCGGCGGAGGAACATGCGCGGTGGATCGCGATCGGGCAGTTGGCCGAGACGCGGGCGGGCGGCATTCCCGCCTGAGCTGCTCCCTGTTCCCGGCAAAGGCTTTGAGGCTGACGCCTCACTTTGAGCGAAGGGAGAAGTGCTGCTCAGTCGATCTCGCCGCGCGCGAAGGCGGCGGCGTGCGCCACGTCGTCGGCGCCCGGCCGCACGCCGGTGTAGAGCACGAATTGCTCCAGCGCCTGCAACACCGCGACGTCCGCGCCCGCGACCGTCACCTTGCGCGCCGCACGTGCGGCGCGCAGGAACGGCGTTTCGGGCGGCAGTGCCACCACCTCGAACGCGACCGCGCAGCGCTCGATCAGGGACATCGGAAAGGCGAGCGCGTCCTGGTCGCCGCCGGTCATGCCGATCGGCGTCGCGTTGATCAGCAGGGCCGCGTCGTCGGTCACCTCCGCCTGCCAGGCGAAGCCATATTCGTCGGCGAGCGCAGCCCCAGCGTCCGCGTTGCGCGCCACGATCGTGCCCGCGCGGTGTCCGCGATCGCGCAGCGCCGCCGCGACCGCCTTCGCCATCCCGCCCGATCCGCGCAAGGCGAACGGCAGGGCGGGATCGACCGCTGCCTGATCGAGCAGGTCGCGTACCGCGCTGTAATCGGTGTTGTACCCGGTCAGTCGGCCTCCATCGTTGACGATCGTGTTGACGCTGTTGATCGCCGCGGCCGATCCGGCGAGCGCGTCGAGCAGCGGGATCACGGCTTCCTTGAACGGCATCGACACCGCGCAGCCGCGTATGCCGAGCGCACGAATACCACGCACCGCGCCACCCAGGTCGTCGGTGGTGAACGCCTTGTACACATAGTCGAGCCCCAGCCGCTCATAGAGACGGTTGTGAAAGCGCGAACCGAAATTGCCTGGCCGCGCCGCCAGCGACATGCACAGCCGCGTGTCGCGCCCGATCGGCGGCTTCACGCCACCGCGTCCGTGCAGGGCGCGTGCGTCGCTTGTCCGTCACCGCACAATGCGTCGATCTGCGACTCGATGCACGCGAGCAGCGGCGCGAACACCGCGCGGTCGACCTGGCCCGGCCACAAGACGCGGCGCTGCATCACGCCCCACGACACCGTCAGGATCAGGTTGGCGACCGTCACCAGCCGATCGTCGCTGACATCGGCCGCGGCAATGATGCGCAGCGCCAGGATCAGTTGCTGGCGCAGTCGCTGATCGATCATGTGGAAGATGGCGGCGATCCGCTCGTTACGTGCGGCCTCGGCGGTGATCTCGGCGAAGATGCGCGCGTCCTCCACCTCCTCGCAGGCGACGAAGTCGGCGATCCAGGCGCGTACCGCGGCGTGGTCGCCGGTCGCGCAAGCATTGCACAACACGCCATCGTACAGGAATTCGTCGAGGTCCTGCTCGACCATTGCCGCGACGATCGCCTCCTTGTTGGCGAAATCGCGGTAGATCTGCCCGACCAGCACGCCCGACTCGCGCGAAATCTGCGCCATGCCGGTGTTGTGGAAGCCAGCTTCGGCAAACAACGTGCGCGCGGCCTGGATCACCTTTGATCGGCGCGCGTTTGCTTTGTCGCTGCGGGGGCACGTCACGTGCGCCGCTTCGGAATAGGTCATCATCTCCTTCCCATATTGACGCTGCCGCTTGTTAGCAGTAGCAGCATTCGTGAGTGATCGTTCATTCACACATAATTTCCGGGAAGTCCATGCTGATCAATCGTTTCGCGGTCGCCGCGATGCTGGTGTTGCCGCTCGCCGCATGTGGTGGGGGCAAGGAACAGGCGCAGCAGCAGCCCGCTGGGCCGCCGCAGGTCGGCGTGGTCGCGGTCAACAGCGAGTCGGTGACGCTCACCACCACGCTGCCCGGTCGCACGGTGGCGTTCGAGACGTCGGAGGTGCGCCCGCAGGTCAACGGCCTCATTCAGGCGCGGCTGTTCACCGAAGGCGATCAGGTGCGCGCGGGCCAGCCGCTCTACCGCATCGATCCGCAGCCCTATGTCACGCAGGTGGCGAGCGCGCGTGCCGCACTGGCGCGCGCGCAATCGGCGATCGCGTCGAGCGCGGCGCTCCAGCGCCGCTACGGCGAGCTAGTCAAGATCAACGCGATCGCGCGGCAGGATTTCGAGAATGCGACCACCTCGGCGGCGCAGGCGCGCGCCGACGTCGCCGCGCAGCAGGCCGCACTGCGCTCGGCGCAGATCGATCTGGCGCGCACCACCGTGCGCGCGCCGATCTCGGGTCGCATCGGTCGCTCGATCGCGACGACGGGCGCGCTCGTCACCTCGGGCCAGGCCGAGGCGCTGACCACGATCCAGCGGCTCGATCCGATCTACGTCGATGTGCCGCAGTCGAGCGCCGACCTGCTGGCGTTGCGGCAGAAGATCGCGGCGGGCGACCTGACGCGCGGCGGGCAGGCGGCACGCGTGCGGCTGCGGCTGGAGGACGGGTCGATCTACCCGATCGAGGGCACGCTGCAATTCGCCGACGTCAGCGTCGATCCGGCGACCGGTACGCAGACGATCCGCGCGCGCTTCCCCAACCCGCGGTCGCTGCTGCTGCCGGGCATGTACGTCCGCGCCGAGCTGGTCGAGGGCACGCAGGGCAATGCGTTGCTCGTGCCGCAGCGCGCGGTGCAGCGCGACGAGAAGGGTAACCCGACCGTGATGGTCGTGGGCGCCGACAACAAGGTGCAGCTGCGCACGCTGACCGCGCCGCGCACGATTGGCGAGAATTGGCTGGTCACCGCCGGGCTCAAGCCCGGTGAGAAGGTGATCGTCGAGGGCGGCTTGATGCTGCGCCCCGGCATGCCGGTGAAGGCGGTCGCGTGGAACCCCAATGCCAAGCCTGGGGGCGCGGGCGCACCGCAGGGGGCACAACAAGGTGGCGGCGGCAACGCTGGTCAGCCGCAAGCGAAGTAACCGCTCATGTCACGCTATTTCATCGACCGGCCCATCTTCGCGTGGGTGCTGGCCATCATCGTGATGCTCGCGGGCGTGCTCGCGATCCGCAGCCTGCCGATCGCGCAGTTCCCGGCGATCGCGCCGCCCGCGGTGTCGATCACCGCGACCTATCCGGGCGCCGACGCCGCGACGCTTGAGAACACGACGACGCAGATCATCGAGCAGCAGATGAAGGGGATCGACCACCTTCGCTACTTCTCGTCCTCGTCCTCCTCCGCCGGCACCGTCACCATCACGCTCACCTTTGAGCAGGGGACCGATCCCGACACGGCGCAGGTTCAGGTGCAGAACAAGCTGCAGGCGGCGACTCCGCTGCTGCCGCAGGAGGTTCAGCGCCAGGGGATCATCGTCGCCAAGGCGACGCAGAACATCCTGCTGTTCGTCGGCCTGTATTCGGAAAACGGCCAGCACGACGCGGTCGATCTGGCCGATTATGTCGCCTCCAAGATGCAGGATCCGCTGTCGCGCGTGACCGGCGTCGGCGACACGCAGGTCTTCGGGTCGCAGTACGCGATGCGGATCTGGGTCGATCCGCTGAAACTCAACAATTACGCGCTGACGATGGCGGACATCACCGACGCCGTCACCGCGCAGAACGCGCAGGTATCGGCCGGGCAATTGGGTGCGCAACCAGCACCCAAGGAGCAGATGCTCAACGCCACCGTGTCGGTGTCGTCGCGCCTGACCTCGCCGGAGGAGTTCGGCCGCATTCGGTTGAAGAGCAACACCGACGGATCGGTGGTGCGCTTGAGCGACGTGGCGCGGGTCGAGATCGGCGCGGAGAATTACGGCTTCTCGGCTGAGTGGAACGGCAAGCCCGCGTCGGGCATCGCGGTGAAGCTGGCACCCGGCGCCAACGCACTCGACACTGTCGAAGCGGTCAAGGCGCGGATGACCGAGATCGGCAAGCAGTTGCCGTCCGACGTGAAGGTGATCTTCCCGTACGACACCTCGCCGTTCGTGCGGCTGTCGATCGAGCAGGTGATCCATACGCTGGTCGAGGCGGTGGTGCTCGTCTTCCTCGTCATGTTCCTGTTCCTGCAGAACTGGCGCGCGACGATCATTCCAACGATCGCGGTGCCGGTGGTGCTGACCGGCACGTTCGCGGTGCTGGCGATCGCGGGCTATTCGATCAACACGCTGACCTTGTTCGGCATGGTGCTCGCGATCGGCCTGCTGGTCGACGACGCGATCGTCGTGGTCGAGAACGTCGAGCGCCTGATCGTCGAGGAGCATCTCTCGCCCAAGGATGCCGCGCGCAAATCGATGGACGAGATTTCGGGCGCGCTGATCGGCATCGGCCTGGTGCTGTCGGCGGTGTTCCTGCCGATGGCGTTCTTCAGCGGCTCGACCGGCGTTATCTACCGCCAGTTCTCGATCACGATCGTGTCGGCGATGGTGCTGTCGGTCGCGACCGCATTGATCCTGACGCCAGCCTTGTGCGCGACGATTCTGAAACCGCACGATCCCGACAAGAAGGAGGGCAACGGCCCGCTCGCGCGCTTCTTCCGCTGGTTCAACGACCGGTTCGATCGCGGGCGCGACCGCTACGTCAAGGGAACGCGCACGACCGCGCGGCGCTGGGGCCGTTCGCTGGTGATCTACGCGTTGATCGTCGGCGGCATGGTGCTGTTGTTCGCGCGACTGCCCTCGGGCTTCCTGCCCGAAGAGGATCAGGGCGTGATGATCGCGCTGGTGCAAGGCCCGCCGGGCGCCACCACCGAGCGCACGCAAAAGGGGCTCGACCTCGTGCGCGATCACTTCCTCAGCAAGGAAAGTGGTTCGATCCAGGGCGTGTACACGATCAACGGCTTCAGCTTCTCCGGCACCGGCCAGAACAGCGGCATCGCGTTCATTCCGATGAAGGAGTGGAAGGATCGCCCGGGTGCCGAGAACCGCGCGCAGGCAGTCGTCGGACGCGCCATGGCGGTGCTCGGCCGCTACGCCGACGGCATGATCTTCGCGGTCATCCCGCCCGCGGTGCAGGAACTGGGCAATGCATCGGGCTTCGACCTGCAATTGGTCGATGAGGGCGGGATCGGGCACGAGAAACTGCTCGCCGCGCGCAACCAGATGCTGGGCATGGCGGCGCAGAACCCGTCGCTGGTCGGCGTGCGCCCCAACGCGCTCGACGACGCGCCGCAGCTCAAGATCAACGTCGATCAGGACAAGGCGCGCGCATTGGGGCTCGACCTATCCTCCGTCAACAGCACGATTTCGACCGCCTGGGGTGGTGCGTACGTCAACGACTTCATCGATCGCGGTCGCGTCAAACGGGTCTACGTGCAGGTCGACGCGCCGTACCGGCTACGCCCCGAGGACGTGGCGAGCCTGTACGTGCGCGGCGCGAACAATGCGATGGCGCCGTTCACCGCTTTCTCCACCACGTCGTGGCAGCAGGGCGCGACCCAGCTGACGCGCTACAACGGGCAACCGGCGATGGAGATCTTGGGCCAGCCGGCGCCGGGCGTGTCGTCGGGCACCGCGCTGGAGGCGATGAACGACATCCATGCCAAACTGCCGCCGGGCACCAGGCTCGAGCCCACCGGGCTCAGCTACGAGGAGCAATTGTCGGGCGGGCAGGCACCGGCCTTGTACGGGCTGTCGCTGTTGATCGTCTTCCTGTGCCTCGCCGCTTTGTATGAAAGCTGGTCGGTGCCGATCTCGGTCATGCTGGTGGTGCCGCTGGGTGTCGTCGGCGCGCTGCTGGCGGCGTGGCTGACCGGGCTCAACAACGACATCTACCTTCAGGTCGGTCTCATCACGACGATCGGCGTGTCGGCCAAGAACGCGATCCTGATCGTGGAATTCGCCGAGGAGAAGATGCGCGACGGGCTGTCGGCGTTCGACGCCGCGATCGAGGCGGCGAAGATCCGGTTGCGTCCAATCCTGATGACCAGCCTCGCATTCGTGTTCGGCGTGCTGCCGCTCGCGATCTCGACCGGGGCAGGTGCGGGCGGCCAGAATGCGATCGGTCGCGCGGTGGTCGGCGGCATGATCACCGCCACCATCTTCGCCATCTTCCTGGTCCCCATGTTCTTCATCGTCGTCCTGCGCCTGTTCGGGCAGGGCGGCCGTGCGGAGCCCGCCGCACCCGACGCGCCGGACGGCAGTGACGGCAACAATCACCGCCACCACGACACGAACCAGGGCCGCCTCGCGGCTGAGGGAGCCTGACCTGTGAACCGCTCCGTTATCCTTGCCGCGCTCGCGCTTTCGACCGCGCTCGCCGGATGCAATCTCGCACCCAAGTACGAACGCCCGACCGGTGCGGTGCCGGCCGCACTGCCGCAGGGCGGCGTGTACCCACGCGCCGCGAGCGACGTACCTGACGTGTCAGCGATCGGCTGGCGCGATTTCTTCCTCGATCCGCGGCTTCGGCAGGTGATCGACACCGGGCTCGCCAACAACCGCGACCTGCGGATCGCGGCGGGCAATGTGCTCCAGGCACGCGCGCAATACCGCATCCAGCGCTCTGACCTGGTGCCGACGACGACGTTGTCGGGATCGGCGACCTATACCAACAACATCTTCGGCGCGACGGGCGCAAATGCTGGCGCAGGTGGTGGCGGCGCGACCGGTAGTGGAACGGGCGGCGGTATCGGCGGTGTTGGTGCGGGTGCAGGCGGCGTGGGTGGCGGCCTCGGCGGCGGCGGTGCTGACGCAGGGGTAGGCGGCGCGGGCGTGGGCTCGTCGTCGTCCAACATCGAATTCTACTCGGTCAACGCCGGCTTCTCCGCGTTCGAACTCGACCTGTTCGGCCGCGTCCGCAATCTCAGCCGCGCCGCGCTGGAACAATATTTCGCGACCGAGGAGGCGCAGCGCTCGACTCGCATCAGCCTGATCGCGGAGATCGCGACCGCGTGGCTGACGCTCGCGTCCGATCAGGAACAGTTGCAACTGTCGCGTCGCACGCTCCAGACCTTTGCCGAGACGCTGCGCCTGACGCAGGCGCAGTTCCGCATCGGTGTCGCTTCCGAACTAGAGGCGCGGCAGGCCGAGACGAATTACCAGTCGGCACGCAACGACATCGCGACGCTGATGACGCGGGTGACGCAGGATCAGAATGCGCTCAACCTGTTGGTCGGCACGACCGTGCCGGCCGAGCAACTGCCGGCGGGGTTGGGGCAGGGGGCATACACGCGCGATGCGTTGCCGGGTGACGTATCCTCGGCGGTGCTCTTGCGCCGTCCGGACGTGCTCCAGGCGGAGCACCAGTTGATCGCGCAGAACGCCAACATCGGCGCGGCGCGTGCGGCCTTCTTCCCGCGCATCTCGCTGACGGCGACGATCGGGACGATCTCGACCGCTTTGTCCGGGCTCTTCGGTGGCGGTAGCTTCACCTATACCGGCGCACCCTCGATCGGGTTGCCGCTGTTCGATGGCGGCGCGGTGAAGGGCAATCTCGATTACGCGCGCGCATCGCAGCAGGTGGCGGTGTCAACCTACGAACGCGCGATCCAGACCGCGTTCCGCGAGGTTGCCGACGCGCTGGCGCAGCGCGGCACCATCGGCGAGCAGGTGGCCGCGCAGTCCGCGCGCGCCAATGCGGCACAGGTCGCGGCACGTTTGTCGGAGGCGCGTTACCGCGCGGGTGTCGATTCATTCCTGGTTTCACTGGACGCGCAGCGAACGGCCTATGCCGCACAGCAGCAGCTCGTCACCACCCGTCTCACCAGCGCCAGCAATCTGGTGGAGCTTTATCGTTCGCTGGGCGGCGGCATCACCTGACCTCGTCCGAGCCGGTTGAGTGCCCTTTTCGGGCGCTCACGAGCCTTCTGACGCGGTGTTGTCGAAAATGTGCAACTTTTCTGCAAAAACCGTTTG
>NZ_JABULH010000004.1 GCF_013328205.1 Sphingomonas hominis
TAACCTGAAGGTCACAGGTTCAAATCCTGTCCCCGCAACCAAAACCCCACGAGACAATACACGCCGCCCTCACAGGCGCCGTCGTCGTTCGTTGGAGCGGCAGCACCGGATGGTCGCTCAGATCGTCACGCGCTCTTGACAATTAACTCGGTCTAAGGATCGCGATCGGTGAAACGCAGGGTTCGTCCTTGAAGGAGCGTTATCTCTCTCACAAGAGAACCATACCGAATCGTGCGTTTGCCGTTCAAGTGAGCGCGAATTACGCACGCCTTTAGTCGCCCTTCGCTCCACTCTATGTCGAGCTCGGCTGCGCCGCGGACTCGGATGCCGCGGAGTGATCCGGAGCGCCAGGCGCTTGGCAGGGCGGGCAGGATTTCGATCAAATCGCCGCGACTGGGCACCAGCATTTCGATTATTGCGCTCGCACCACCGAAAGAGATTGGGGTAGGTACGCGGTGAGGAGAGCAGCGCCTCGAGAACCTTATGCGCGCGGTCACCATCTCCCAGCCGCGCCCACAGGTTGGTGCTCCAGGCCAGCCCCCACCCGGTCGATGCGTCGCTGCGCCATTCCAACGACCGCCGCGCCGCCGCGGCCAGCGCGGGCGTATTGTCACGGTTGATCTGGTGGCTGGGATGGAGCGCGTACAAGTGCGACAGGTGGCGGTGGTGCTGATCGGGCGCGTTGCCATCCCAATCTTCCTGCCATTTCATCAGCTGTCTCGACCGTCCGATTCGGTTGGGGACCAGGCGCATGAGCGCGGCGATGAAGCGGCGACATAGGTTGGCGTCACGTTTCAGTATCGCACTCTCGTCGGCGCAGGGATCGAATAGGTCGCGCAGGATCTGCATGTCCATGATCGTTCTCCGGCGAGACCGAGGGGTTGGTCACCAGCCGGTCGGAGCCGGGCACCGGCACCAACGTGTCGAGGAAGAACAAAGCGCAGTCGCGCATAACCGGCCAAACACGCTCCAGAAAGCGCCGGTCCCGACCGTAATCGTAATGATCCCAAAGATGCAGACACAGCCACGTGCCGCCCATCGGCCACAGACCCCAAAACGCGCCGTCGACCGGTGCGGATGCGCGCCAAAGGTCGGTGTTGTGGTGCGCGACCCAGCCGCGCGCGCCGTACATCTCGCGCGCGGTGCGTGCGCCCGAGCGGGCGAGTTCCTCAACCATCGCCACGAGGGGCAGGGCGCATTCAGCCAGATTGCCCGGTTCGGCGATCCAGTAGTTCATCTGCGTGTTGATGTTGATCGTATATTTTGAACCCCATGCGGGCGTATCGCTGTGGTTCCACGTGCCTTGAAGGTTGGCGGGCTGCCCGCCAGGGCGCGAGCAGGCGATCATCAGATAGCGTGCATAGGCGAAGTAGAGCGCCGCAAGTGCGGGATCGTCGGCCGGTCGGCTGATCGCGACACGCGCGTCAGTCGGTAGATCGGCCGCTGGCGATCACCTGAGATAGAGTGAGGCGGCACGGAACAGGCGACGGTGGTCGGCGAGGTGATCGTTCAGCAGCGCCGCGTAGGACTTGCGCCCGGCAGCACGCAGCACATCGCGGGTGGCAGCGACAGGATCGCCGCCGATTAGGTCGAATGCGCGATGGTCGCTGGCGAGTGCGACCAATATGAGCAGCTCGTCTGCGCCGCGCACGATCACGGCGTCGCCTTCACGGTTGGTCCGCCCGCCGCGCGGTAGCACCTTGACGTTCGCCGCCAGCCGCAACCCGCCCGGCATGTCGGCACTTGCCTTGCCCATTTGGACAGCCAGCAGCTCGTCGGAGGTGCCGAGTGAATCGGGCGGCATAACTTTACCCGCGGACTTGCCACCGTCGTTGGCGCGCCATGCGATTTGCGCGTCGATCGATCCGGGACGGTCGCAGGCGAGGCGGTACACGATGACGCCGTCTATGGCGGAGGCGAACACTTCGCGCGTGTAGCGTCGTTCGCCGGCGGTAAACCGAGTGCTCGCCACGGCGGCGTCTAGATCTAGTTCGCGCTCGTAAGCGTCCGCGTCATTGTCGTTGACATTGGACAGCTGGATCAGCAGCGCGCCCGCGGTCTGATAGGGCATCTGCGTCGCCGGGCGGCCGACCAAAGTCTCATCGGCGAGCCGATGCGCCTCTGCGATCCGTTCGTCGAAGATCAGTTGGCGAACCCGCGGCAGCGCCTCGCGCGCGGAAGGGTTAATGGGATCATAGGGCTGCCCCGCCCACCAGCTGTCGAGGTTCAGCTGTATAAGTTCGTCGCGAACCCTGCCCGAGATCATCGCTCCGAGCCGACCATTGCCGATCGGCAGTGCCTCCAGCCACATACGCGCCGGCTGACGATACCAGAGGCTGGGATGGTCATTCGGCAACTTCGCCGCGTCTTCCGCCTGAACGGACTGCGCCATCAATGCCGTCGGCGAGCCGAGCTGAACCGCGGTGATCGCGGCCAGCGACAGTGCGGTGCGCCGATCCATGTCGCCCATCGTTCCGCTGCTGTCGCTAGCCATCTTCTGCGTGCGCTCAGTTCGTGCGCTTGGTCCAGCCATGCATGTCGAGCCAGCGCGCGAAGGCGTCGAACCAACCGGTGCTGGTGGTCGGCTTGGGATACATGCCGAACCCGTGACCGCCTTGTTCGTAGAAGTGGAACTCGACCGGGCGCTTCGCGGCATGCCAGCGCTCGATCAGGCCGAAGCCTGCGTTGGCGAAGAAGGGATCATCTGCGGCCAGCGCGACGAACAGCGGCGGTGCGTCCGCGGGCAGGGTGACGGGGGCGAGGGGGCCGTAGATGTTGGCGATGAACGTGGGATTTGCGTCGCCGCCGGCCAGCGTGGTCGCCATGGTCAGCATCGCGCCGGCGGAGAAGCCGATCATGCCGATGCGGGCGGGATCGACCTTCCACTCGCCCGCGCGTCGCCGGATCAGTGCGAAGGCGGCGCGCGCGTCCGCGATCTGCGGCGCGAGGCCGGCGATCTGCTGCTCCGGGGTCGGCCTGGTCGGACGCGCGGTGGCGGAGAACATCTCGCTCATCGAGCGCTCGAACGCGGGCATGCCGGCGGGCGTCTGGTTCAGGCGGTATTTGAGCACGAACGCCGCCACGCCGCGCGCCTGCAGCGCCTTGGCCACCTCCCAGCCCTCGTTCTGCATCGAAAGGGTACGAAAGCCGCCGCCGGGCGCGACCACCACGGCAGTGCCCGTCGCCTTGGCCGGGTCGGGCAGAAACGGGGTGAGCGTTGCCTCGCGCACGTTGCGTGCGAACACGCTGCCATATTGGCTGTGCCAGCTCTCGGCCACCGGCGCGTTCGGCAACGCACCGGTCCCGAGCGGAATGGCGGTCGGCTGCGCCGGTGTCGCGATCGGGGTCATGCGATCGTCCTGCGCCACAGCAGGCGTCGCGGACGCGATCATCAGGGGCAACAGGGCAGCTCTAAACAGGCGCTTCATACTCGACTCTCCTTTATCGACGGGCGGCTTGGGTCGTCTGCACGACCGGCTGCATGGTGCCGTCCTTGTTGTAGTGAAGCGGATAGACCGTGACCGCGCGGCGACCGATCGCGCCGCTCTGACCGCCGACCGCCAGGTCGGCATTGTGCAGGAACAAATATGATCGGCCGCGGAACTCGGCGATGCCGGGGTGGATGGTGAAGCTGTACTTGCCCGACCCGGTCAGCAGTCCGCGCGGCGTCCACGGCCCTTCGATCGACGGCGCGGTCGCGTAGGACACGTGCTCGTCGCGCTGGGTACGGCGATCGAGCGAGGCGTAGGTCAGATAGTAGGTGCGGCCGTGCTTGTGCAGCCACGGCCCTTCCTCGAAATGCGGCGGCGTGATCTCGGTGATCGGGCCGTCGATCTCGATCATGTTCGGTTTCAGCCGGGCGATGTAGCATTGCCGGTTGCCCCAGGCGATCCAAGTGGTGCCGTCATCGTCGGTGAAGACGGTCGGGTCGATGTCCTCCCAGCTGTGTGTACCCTTGGGCGTCATCTGGTTGGTAATGAGCGCCGAGCCCTTAGCGTCGCGGAACGGCCCGGTGGGTGTATCGGCGACGGCCACCGCGATCGCCTTGCCCGGATGGGTCTGGTCGTGTTCGACCGCGGCGTAGAACCAGTATTTGCCGTTCTTGGCGATCGTCTGCGATGCCCAGGCGTCCTTCTGCGCCCATTTGAAGTCCGCGACGCGCATGATCGCGCCGTGATCGGCCCACGTGCGCATGTCCTTGGTCGAGTAGACCAGCCACTCGCGCATGTTGAACATCTCGTCGCGCTGCGCCTCGTCGTGGCCGACGTAGAGGTAGAGCGTGTCGCCGACGACCAAGGGCGCGGGATCGGCGGTGAACTTGTCGCGGATGATCGGATTGGCGATCGGAACGTCCATGGCCGTGTCGCGCGCCATCGCCGTCCCGGCCAGGCCCAGCGCCAGCAGCGCTCCCAACATCCTCATCCCATCATCCCCGCATACCGGTGTTTCACCGAGGCTAGCATCGTTGTGGGAGCGCTAACAAGGGTGAAACGCAGATTTACCGGACTCGGCTATCAGCGACGATCTTAATAGGATCGCAGAGTGGCGCCACGCGTCGGAACAGTCGCCGAACCTCGGCTCAGTTGTTTAGTCCTTGTGCAGGTACTCGACTGCGGGATCGTCGCAAAATGTGCAGTTGCTACCGGCGAACATCGCACGTGCGCGTGCGCTGTTCTTCAGCCGCCAGTCGAGCCACGTGCGGGCGATCACGGCCGCGCAGCCGCCGTTCGGCTCGAAGAACGTGCCCTGGTGTCCGACGTTCAGGCTGACCTTGGCCGCCGGCACGTTCCTGAGCCGGGCGTAATCGTCGCTGCCGTTCGCGTAGGCGATGTCCGTCGCGCCGCCCAAGATGTAGATGATCGGTACCCGAACGTGGGCGAGTGCCGCCTTCTCGAGCGTCATCTCGGGACGCTTGGGCGCGTCGGGTGGAAATAGCCCGCTGTTGTGAAGCACGATCGTCTTCACGCGCGGATCGCGGCTACCGATGGTGAGCGCCTGCACCCCGCCGCAGCTCCAGCCCGACACGGCGATCGCGTCAGGATCGAGCCGACCAAAATAGCGACTGCCGCGACGCTTGTTCTCGCGCAGCGCCCAATCGATTCCTGCGGTCAATTGGGTCGCGAAGGTCTGCGGGGGCGGGGCACGAACGCGCCAGCGGGGCCGGGCGGCGAGACCGGGCGCGGGGGCAGGCGGTGCGAGCCGGGGCCGCTGGCGATCGTGCCGTTGGCGATCACCAGATAACCGTGCGACGCGAGTTCCAGCAGGTGGAAGCGCTGTCCCGCACCATCGCCCGCGCAGCCGCCGTTGCCCCACACCACGATCGGCAGCTTGCGGGTTGCGGCGGCGGACAAATCGGCTGGACGGTAGATCACGTGGTCGGGCAGCGTTGCGTCCATCTCCTTTCGCGCAGAAAACGGTCCGCTGCCGGGCGTGTCGGGCAGGGCGCTGGCGAGCGCCTCGCGGTTCTGCGGCGCGGCGCTCGACTGCATCGCCGCGTCGGCCTGCAAGGCCAGCGCTCCTGAAGAAAGCGCCACGACGGCTGCGACACCGATCGGCACCAGACGGACACAGGGAGCAAGCAGCGACATGGATGCACCTCGCGATGATGGTCAGGTCGGGTCGGCTCGCTACTGCTACTCGACGGCTCCTTGCTGCGACTCAGGCTATGATGCCGTCTCGTACAGCCGCCGAGCGCGTGTGAAGCCGATCCGAACCGGGCAGCCGGATAACCGAACCGCCCGCCGGGTCACCTGCTCGTATCAGACGAAGCGATTGATCAAATTCTCCAACCGCTCCTGCTGACCCGATACGGGCTTGGGATCGATCGCGCGCTCGACTGCCAGGTCGGCGATGCCGGCCAAGTCGAGGTCGCCGATCGCCGAGCCGAACTCACCGTCCCAGCCGGCGTAGCGCTTGGCCTTGATCGCGTCCACGCGCCCGTCCTCAATGATCGCGGCGGCGGCGAGCAGACCCCTCGCCACCACGTCGATGCCGCCGATGTGGCCGTAGAACAGGTCAGCCGCGTCGACGCTCTGGCGGCGGACCTTGGCGTCGAAGTTGAACCCGCCGGTCGTGAACCCGCCGGCGCGGATGATTTCCACCATCGCGAGCGTCAGCTCCTCGACCGAATTCGGAAATTGGTCGGTGTCCCAGCCGTTCTGCGGATCGCCGCGATTGGCATCGATCGAGCCGAAGATGCCGAGTGCGCCCGCGGTCGCGATCTCATGCTCGAACGTGTGGCCCGACAAGGTGGCGTGGTTGGCCTCGATGTTGACGCGCACCTCGTTCTCGAGCCCGTAGCGCTTGAGGAAGCCGTACACCGTCGCGGTGTCGAAATCATATTGGTGCTTGGTCGGCTCATGCGGCTTCGGCTCGATCAGGATCGTGCCGGTGAAGCCAATCTTGTGCTTGTGCTCCACCACCAGGTTGAGGAAGCGGCCGAAATTATCGAGTTCGCGCTTCAGATCGGTGTTCAGCAGCGTCTCGTAACCCTCGCGACCGCCCCACAGCACGTAATTCTCGCCGCCCAGCCGGTGCGTCGCTTCCAGCGCGTCGCGCACCTGCATCGCGGCGAAGGCGAACACCTCCGGATCGGGGTTGGTCGACGCGCCGGCGGCGTAGCGCGGGTGGCTGAACGCGTTGGCGGTGCCCCACAACAGCTTGCGGCCCGACGAGGCCTGTAACTGCTCCAGGTGGTCGACCGCCTCGGCGAAGAACCGGCGGTGCTCGGCGACGTTCGCCGCATCGGCCATCACGTCGACATCGTGGAAGCAGTAGAAGGGTATGTCGAGCTTCTTAAAGAAGTCGAACGCCACCTCGCGCTTAGACGCTGCGGCCGCGCTGTCGTTGGCGCCGGCGTGCCACGGGCGGTTGAACGTGCCGCCGCCGAACACGTCGGAGCCCGGCCAGCAGAAGGTGTGCCAGAAGCAGGCGGCGAAGCGCAGGTGCTGCTCCATCGTCTTGCCCATGACCACGCGGTTCTTGTCGTAGTAACGATAGGCGAGTTCGTTGGAGCTGTCGGGACCTTCGAACGTGATCTGCGGAATGTCGGCGAAGAAATCGGACATGGAATCTTCCTAGGACTTGGATGTGATGCGAGGATATGCGTCGCGGAACGCGGCCTTCTTCTCGGCCAGTGCCGCGACGAGAGCAGGGTCGGGCATGATGCTGTGCGACACGGGCGGTGCGGCGCAGACGGTGGCGGGGTCGCCGCCGTCGACGCCGAGTTGCGCCAGCCGCGCGGCGCCGAGCGCGGGACCGACTTCGCCGCCTTGAAGGTAGACGAGCTCCACCTCCACCGCGGCGGCGAGCACCTGTCCCCAATAGCGCGACCGGGCGCCGCCGCCGATGACCGACAAGCGCTCCACGACGGTGCCTGCCTCGCGCAGCACGGCGAGCCCGTCGGCCAGTGCGAAGGCGACGCCTTCGAGCACCGCCTGCGACAGGCGTCCGGCGTCGCTGTCGTGGTCGAGCCGCAGAAAGGCGCCGCGCACCGCCGGATCGTTGTGCGGCGTCCGCTCACCCGAGAGGTAGGGCAGGAACAATTCGGGTCCGCTCGCCGGCCCGGCCGCCTCGGCGCGCGCGAACAGTTCGGCCGCGCCCGCCACACCGGTGATCCGCGCAACCCAGTCGATGCACGACGCGGCGGACAGGTGCACTGACATCTGGTGCCACAGGTTCGGCAATGCGTGGCAGAAGGCATGGACGGCGCGCGCCGGATTGGGTCGGAAATCGTTGGTCGCGACGAAGATCACGCCCGAGGTGCCGAGCGACAGCAGCGCGTCGCCGTGCGACACCACGCCGACGCCGACCGCGCCCGCCGCATTGTCGCCGCCGCCCGCCGCGACCGGCACGCACGGCATGCCCCAGCGTTCCGCCACGTCGGCCAGCAGCGTGCCCGTGATCTGCGACCCCTCGAACAAAGCGGGCATCTGCGCGCGCGTCAGTCCGCAGGCGGCGAGCAGCTCGTCGCTCCACGCGCGCTTCGCGACGTCGAGCCACAGCGTACCCGCGCTGTCGGACAGGTCGGACGCCTTATCGCCGGTCATCCGCAGCCGGACGTAGTCCTTGGGCAGCAGCACCGTGGCGATCTGCGCGAACACCTCGGGCTCGTGGCGGCGGACCCAGGCGAGCTTGGGCGCGGTGAAGCCGGGCATCGCGATGTTGCCCGCGATCTGGCGCAGGTCGGGCACCGCGCGCTCCAGTTCGATGCATTCATCGGCGCTGCGCCCGTCGTTCCACAGGATCGCGGGGCGCAGCGGCTGGTCGTCGGCACCCAGGAGCGTCGCGCCGTGCATCTGTCCGGCAAGCCCGATGCCGCGCACCGAACGCCGGATCGCCGGGTCGATCGCGCGCACCGCCGCCTCGGTCGCGTTCCACCACGCAGCCGGATCCTGCTCGGACCACAAGGGATGCGGACGCTGGACGGTCAGGGCCGCCACGCCCTGTGCCGCGACGCTGCCCGCCTCGTCGAGCACCACGGCCTTAACGCCCGAGGTGCCGATGTCGATGCCGAGGAACATCAGTTCAGGAACGGATCGATGGTGGGGATCGAGCCGTCGGGCGCGAACTTGAGCTCGGTGACCTTAACGTTGCGCAGGTGGTTCTTGTTGCTGAGCTGCGTGTCGGCGTAGAACAGCCACCACTTGCCGCCATGCTCGATGATCGAATGGTGGCTGGTCCAGCCCTGCACCGGCTTGAGGATGTGGCCGCGGTAGGTGAACGGGCCGTACGGGTTGTTGCCGGTGGCGTAGTTCAGGAAGTGCGTGTCGCCGGTCGAGTAGGTGTAATAATAGGTATTGCCGCGCTTGAACACCCATGAGGCTTCAAAGAAGCGTCGCTCGTGATCGCCGCCGAGCACGGGCTTGCCGCTCTCGTCCAGGATCTGCACGTCGCGCGGCGTCTCGGCGAAGCTCTTCATGTCCGCGTTGAGCCGGGCGATCCTGCCCGATATCGCTGGCTTGTCGTCCTGCATCAGGTCGGTGTCGGACCCGTTCGGGTCGAACGTACCGTCCTTCCACCGTTGCAGCTGGCCGCCCCAGATGCCGCCGAAGTACATGTAGCTCTTGCCGTCGGCGTCGGTGAACACCGCCGGGTCCATCGAGTAGCTGCCGGCGATCGGCTTGGGATCGGCCTTGAACGGGCCGGTCGGGCTCTTGGAGGTGGCGACTCCGATGCGGAACGTTCCGAGGCCATTCTTGTCGAGCTGCTTATCGCGCGCCGGGAAATATAGGTAATAAGTGCCGCTCTTGTAGGCCGCATCAGGCGCCCACATCTGCTGCGACGCCCAGGGTACGTCCTTTACGTCGAGTGCGATCGGACCGACCGTGACAGGGCCACCAACGCGGTCCATCGACAGGACGCGATAGTCGCGCATCGCATATTGGTTGCCGAGATCGTCGTCGGGCGTCGCGACCTCGATGTCGTGGCTGGGATAAACGTAGATATTGCCGTTGAACACGTGCGCGGACGGATCGGCGGTGTAAATGCTGGTGACGAGCGGTTGTGACCGGTACCGCTTGCCTTCGGGGCTGCGCGCGTTGGGGCCGTAGTTGAGCTTTGCCTCTTTGGACCCGTGCTTGGCAGGCGTCTGCGCGATCACGGCGGCGGAAGCGGATACGATGGCAGTGGCCGCGCATAGGAGCAGCAAGCGGGAACGCATCAAGTTGTGAATCCTCTCTGGTGAAGCGATCTTCTGACGAGACCTGTCCGCGTCGGGGCGTTAGATAGCGCTATCATAACTGATCGCGCGCTCGTCGCAAGGCACAATCCACTGGGCTCGGCGCAGAGTCGGAGAGTGCCGAAAAGGGCCAGCCGCGGATGTGCAACAAACCTTTGCCACCGATCGCGTTTGCGTTACCGATACCCGATGCAACCTCCTTCACCTCCTGCTGGCAAGATATCGCGGCGCGCAGGTGGTGCACCCACGATCAGCGACGTTGCCCGCCTCGCCGGCGTGTCGCCGATGACCGTGTCGCGTGTCATCAATGGTGAGAGCAACGTGCGCCCGACGACGCGCGATCAGGTCAACGCCGCGATTACCACGCTCAACTACGCGCCCAATTCCGCGGCGCGTAGCTTGGCAGGCGCGGGACAGATCAGGATTGGGTTGTTGTACAGCAATCCTAGCGCCGGGTTCCTGAGCGAATTTCTGCTCGGCAGTCTCGATCAGGCGGCGCGCAGTGACGTGCAGATCGTGGTGGAGAAATGCGAGCTCGGCGAACACGAGATCGAGGTGACCAAGCATCTGATCGCGGGTCGGATCGACGGCATCGTCCTGCCGCCACCGTTGTGCGAGGCGCGCGCCGTGCTGGACCTGCTGGCCGAGGCGAAGATACCGACCGTATCGGTGGCGAGCGGCGTGCCGTCGGACGACGTGCTGGCGGTACGGATCGACGACCGCGAGGCCGCGCTGACGATGACGCGGCACATCATGGCGCTTGGGCATCGTCGCATCGGTTTCATCACCGGCAACCCCAATCTGTCGGCCAGCGAGCGTCGTCTGGAGGGTTATGCCGCCGCGCTGGAGGAGGCGGGGATCGAGCTCGATCAGTCGCTGATCGCGCACGGCCTTTATACCTATCGATCCGGGCTCGATGCGGCGGAGGAGCTGCTCGGGCTGGCGGAGCCGCCATCGGCGATCTTCTCGTCCAACGACGACATGGCAGCGGCCACGGTCGCGGTGGCGCATCGCCGCGGGCTCGACGTGCCCGGTGACCTGACGGTGTGCGGGTTCGACGACACCACCTTGTCGACGACGATCTGGCCCGAGCTGACGACGGTTCACCAGCCGATCGCCGACATGTCGCGCGCCGCGCTTGAATTGCTGTTATCCGAAATTCGAGGCGCTCGCGGGCTCGACCCGTCGCTGCGTCATCGCTGGCTCGATTACACGCTGATCCGCCGCCAGTCCGATGCGGCACCGCGCCAGCGGCCCAGGCACCATCGAGCTTGACGAACGGTTTTTTGATGGTAGCGATAACAGCTTAGGGGAGGCGACCAGCAGCGACAACCCCGGCAGGAGAGTTCTCGCGTGCAGCGCCAACCGGTTCGTCCCTTCCGCTCTCGCGACTGGTTCGCCGACCCGTCGCGGTCGGACATGACCGCACTCTATCTCGAACGCTTCATGAACTACGGGCTGACGCCGGCGGAGCTCAGGTCGGGACGGCCGATCATCGGCATCGCGCAGACCGGCAGCGACCTGTCACCGTGCAACCGCATCCACCTGGACCTCGCCCGGCGCGTGCGCGACGGCATCCGCGACTCGGGCGGGATCGCGATGGAGTTTCCGGTCCACCCGATCTTCGAGAATTGTCGTCGCCCGACCGCCGCGCTCGACCGCAACCTGGCATATCTGGGGTTGGTCGAGACGCTGTACGGCTACCCGATCGACGCGGTCGTGCTGACCACCGGATGCGACAAGACGACGCCGTCGGGGATCATGGCTGCGTCCACCGTCGACATCCCCGCGATCGTGTTGTCGGGCGGGCCGATGCTCGATGGCTGGCACGACGGCGAGCTGGTCGGATCGGGCACGGTGATCTGGCGATCGCGGCGCAAGCTGGCGTCGGGCGAGATCGACGAGGAGGAGTTCCTGCAACGCGCGACCGACAGCGCGCCGTCGGCGGGGCATTGCAACACCATGGGCACCGCGTCGACGATGAACGCGGTGGCGGAAACGCTGGGCCTGTCGCTGACCGGATGCGCCGCGATCCCCGCGCCGTACCGCGAGCGCGGGCAGTACGCGTACGAGACCGGCCGGCGCATCGTGGACATGGCGTATGAGGATCTGCGTCCATCCAAGGTTCTGACGCGCGAGAGCTTCCTGAACGCGATCCGCGTAGTCACCGCGATCGGCGGATCGTCGAACGCGCAACCGCACATCCACGCCATGGCGCGCCACGCCGGTGTGGAGATCACCGCGGCGGATTGGTCGGAGGTCGGCTACGACCTGCCGCTGCTGGTGGACGTGCAGCCGGCCGGGCGGTTTCTGGGCGAGCGGTTCCACCGCGCGGGCGGCGTGCCGGCGGTGCTCGCCGAATTGCTCGACGCGGGCAAGCTCGACGGCGATTGCCTGACCGTCACTGGGCAGACGCTCGCGCAGAATATTGCGGGCCGTGCCGCGCGCGATCGCGAAGTGATCCGCGCCTTCGATGCGCCGTTGATGGAGCAGGCAGGTTTTCTGGTGCTGTCGGGAAATCTGTTCGACGTCGCGATCATGAAGACCAGCGTCATCTCGCCTGCCTTTCGCGACCGCTACCTGCGCCGACCGGGGTCGGAGGACGTGTTCGAGGCGCGCGCGATCGTGTTCGAGGGGTCGGACGACTACCACGGCCGCATCAACGATCCCGCGCTCGCCATCGACGAGGGCTGCATTCTGGTGATCCGCGGCGCCGGACCGATCGGCTGGCCCGGCTCGGCCGAGGTGGTCAACATGCAGCCGCCCGATTACCTGATCCAGCGCGGCATCACCGCGCTGCCGACTCTGGGCGACGGGCGGCAGTCGGGCACATCGGACAGCCCGTCGATCCTCAATGCGAGCCCGGAGAGCGCAGTCGGCGGCGGTTTGTCGTGGTTGCGAACCGGCGACACGATCCGCATCGACCTGAGGGCTGGCCGCTGCGACGCGCTGGTCGACGAAGCGGAGATCGCAGCCCGCCGCGGCGGGCCGCCGCCGCCGATCCCGTCGAGCAACACGCCGTGGGAGGAATTGTACCGCGAGAAGACCGGGCAGCTCGGCGACGGTGCGGTGCTTGAGTTCGCGGTGCCGTACCGCGGGATCGCGGCGCGCACGCCCCGGCACAATCATTGAGGGTTAAAAATCGGGCGATACAGCCGACAACAATGCCACTGGGGAGAGGGATAATGACCGACACGCGCATGATGGGAGCGGATACACCGCGGGGAGGGGAGGCCACGGTCAATCACGGCTTCATCGCCGCGATCGTCGCGGTGGCGACGATCGGCGGCTTCATGTTCGGTTACGATTCGGGTGTGATCAACGGCACGCAGAAGGGGCTTGAGGCAGCCTTCGGGCTTGGCCGGCTGGGAATCGGCGTCAACGTCGGCGCGATCCTGGTCGGCTCAGCGGTGGGTGCGTTCGGCGCGGGGCGGATGGCCGACGCGATCGGGCGGCGCAACGTGATGATGGTGTCAGCCGCCTTGTTCCTGTTCAGCGCGTTGCTGGCGGGTGCGGCGACCGGATCGGCGATCTTTATCGTCGCGCGCATCATCGGCGGACTGGGTGTCGGCGCGGCGAGCGTCATCTCGCCGGTCTACATCTCCGAAGTGACCCCCGCCTCGATCCGCGGTCGGTTGTCGAGCGTGCAGCAGGTGATGATCATCTCCGGCCTGACCGGCGCGTTCGTCGCCAATTTCGTACTCGCGCGCTACGCCGGTGGCTCGACCGCGCCGTTCTGGCTCGGCTATGCGGCGTGGCGTTGGATGTTCTGGCTGCAGGCGATCCCGGCGGCAATCTATTTCCTCGCGCTGCTGGTCATCCCCGAGAGCCCGCGCTTCCTGGTGGCAAAGGGACGCGAGCAGCAGGCGCACGCGGTGCTGACGCGATTGTTCGGTGCGGCGGAGGCCGATCGCAAGGTCGTCGACATCCGCAACTCGCTCGCCGCCGACCACCACAAGCCGAAGCTCAGCGACCTGATCGACAAGACTACGGGCAATATCCGCCCGATCCTATGGGCAGGCATCGGTCTGGCGGTGTTCCAGCAGCTCGTCGGCATCAACGTCGTCTTCTACTACGGTGCCGTGCTGTGGGAGGCAGTGGGCTTCACTGAGGACAATGCGTTGCAGATCAACATCCTGTCGGGTGTGCTGTCGATCGCGGCGTGCTTGTTCACGATCGCGACCGTTGACCGGATCGGGCGCAAGCCGCTGCTGCTGGTCGGCTCGGCCGGCATGGCGGTGACGCTGGCGATCGTCGCCTACGCTTTTTCGACCGCGGTGACCGATGCCGCGGGTGCAGTGTCGCTGCCGGGCAACAACGGGCTGCTCGCGCTGGTCTCGGCGAACCTCTACGTGATCTTCTTTAACGCCAGCTGGGGCCCGGTGATGTGGGTCATGCTGGGCGAGATGTTCCCCAACCAGATCCGCGGATCGGGGCTGGCGGTGTCGGGCTTCGCGCAGTGGATCGCCAATGCCGCGATCTCGGTCAGCTTCCCAGCGCTCGCCGTATCGCCGGGGCTGGCGGTGACCTACACCGGCTACGCCTTCTTCGCCGCGGTGTCGTTCTTCTTCGTGCGGGCGCTGGTCAACGAGACCCGCGGGCGCGAACTGGAGGATATGGCCGGCTGATCGCGCGCCGGCCGGGCGATTGCCCGGCTGGCAAGCAAAAAAGGGGCGCCGCGAATAGTCGCGGCGCCCCTTTTTTAATCACTGCTCCGTTCGCGCGTTAGGCGGGCAGGATGGCGATCCGGTACGTCGGTTGACCCGCCACCTGCGCGTCGAACGCGAAGATATCGCCCGCGTGCGGCTGACGTGCGCGCTTCTCGGGCGACAGGCCCTTGGTAGCTGTCGTCGCGTAGGCGGTTCGCCCGTCAGGACCGCCGATCACGATCTTGGTGACGTTGGACGCCGGCAGGCGCACCTCGGCATCGAGACGCCCGTCGGGCGCGTAGCGCCGCACGCACCAGCCGCCGAAGAACGACACCCAGACGTAACCTTCCGCGTCGACGACGGGACCGTCTGGATACCCATCGCTTTCGACGTCAACTTGCACGAAGGGCCGCGTCGCCGCGACACGACCGTCGTCTTCCAGCACGCAGGCGTGGACGACCCCGCCCAGCGTGTCGCAATGGTAGAGCGTGCGTCCGTCGGGCGTGACCGCCGGGCCGTTGGTGATGACGATGCCGTCAATTACCGGCACGACTGCGGCAGCATCGGCGCGGTAGATGCGGCCGCTCGGCGCCTGCTCGGCGTCGTCCATCGAGCCGAACCACAACCGCCCGCGCGCGTCGACGGTCGAGTCGTTCAACCGATTGCCCGGCAGATGCGCCTCATGCGCGACCAGAAAAGTGAACGCCCCGCTCTCGGGATCGAAGCGGTGGAGCCCACTCTGCAACCCCGCCAGCATGCCACCGTCGGCGAGCGGCTGCACCCAGCCGACCTGTCCCGGCGCGCTCCACGCCACGTGGTCGCTGCTCGCGGGATCGAAGCGGTGGACGCGGTGCTGCTTGATGTCGACGAACCACAAGGCGTCATCGAACCAGATCGGTCCTTCTCCCAAGGTCGCGCCGATGCACAGCACCGGCTCGGCTGAGTAGGTCAGCGCCATCCGGCATCGACCCAATAATTATGCCCGGTGCACATCCGCGCGTCGTCGGAAGCGAGGAACAGCGCCATTGCGGCGATGTCCGATGGTTGGATGCGGCCGTTCAGGCATTGCGCCGCAACGATCTCCGCTTCGCCCTCGGGTGTGTACCATTTCTCCTGCCGCGGGGTCTGCACGTTGCCCGGGATGATCGCGTTGACGCGGATGTTGTCGCGGCCGAGGTCGCGCGCCAGGCTGCGGGTCATCCCTTCGATGGCCGCCTTGGCGGTCTGATAGAGGATCAGGTCGGACAGCGCGAGGTGCCAGCTGATCGATCCGAAGTTGACGATCGCGCCGCGCCCTGCATCCTTCATCGCCGGGATGACCGCCTGCGCGGCGAAGAACAGGTGACGCAGGTTCACGTTCATCCGCTCGTCCCAGTAAGCGGGCGTGACCTCGGCGATCTCGTGCCGATCGTCGTTGGCGGCATTGTTGATCAGCACGTCGACCCCGCCCAGCCGGTCGGTCATCGTCGCGAAGGTGCTGCGCAACGCGTCGAGGTCGGTCAGGTCGAGCGGCAGGAAGATCGGCGCGTGCGCCGCATCGGGCGACAGCCGATCGACAAGCGCGCGGCTGTCGGCCTCGGCCACGTCGACGAAGGCGACGCGTGCGCCCTGCGCGACAAAGGCTTCGACGATCCCGGCACCGATCCCGGAGCCGCCGCCGGTGACAATGATGCGCCGGTCGCGCAACGAGGGATAACGCGCGCCGGTTTGTTCGTCGGTGCTGGGCAAGGAAAGCTCCTGAGTCATGCGGACAGCAGCCCGCGTTGCGCGAGGTTGCGGAAAAGGGCCATGACACCGAACGTCCACGGCGCGGCGGCCTTCGACGTGGTCACCGTGTTGACGAGCCGACCGAGGCCGGGCGCGCTGATCGAGACGGTGTCGCCGACCTTGTGGGTGAAGCCGCGCTGGGGCTCGTCGCGGTCCTTGGTCGGCGCGAACAGCGTGCCGAGGAACAGCACGAAGCCGTCGGGATATTGATGCTCGCTCAATGCCTGGCGCACCAGCTCCAGTGGATCGCGGCTGATCTGGCTCATCGAGCTGGCGCCGTCTAGCACGTAGCCGTCGCGCCCCTCGATCCGCAACGCCACCTCGGCGCGGCGGACGTCATCCATCGTATATCGGTCGTCGAACAGTCGAATGAACGCGCCGAGCGAGCACGACGCATTATTGTCCTTCGCCTTGCCCAGCAGCAGCGCCGAGCGGCCCTCGAAATCGCGCAGATTGACGTCGTTGCCGATCGTCGCGCCGACCGCGTGGCCGTCCGGCGCGACCAGCAGCACGATCTCCGGCTCAGGGTTGTTCCAGGTCGAGTCCGACCGGATGCCGATCTCGGCGCCCCAGCCGACCGTCGACAGCGTGGGCGCCTTGGTGAAGATCTCCGCGTCGGGGCCGATCGCGACCTCGAGATATTGCGACCACAAATCTTCCTCGATCAGCGCGGCCTTGAGCGCAGCGGCCTCGTCGGTACCGGGCACCACCTGCGCCATGCCGCCGCCGATCCGCTCCTCGATCCGCGCGCGTACCGCCGACGCCGCGCCCGCGTCACCGCGCGCGCGCTCCTCGATCACGCGTTCCAGTGCGGACACGGCGAAGGTCACGCCCGCTGCCTTGACGCATTGCAGATCGATCGAGCTGAGTAGGCGCGGTGTCGAATCGACAGACAGGCCGAGCGCGTCGAGCGCGCCGATCGGCTCGCCCGCGGCTGGATCGAGCGCGCCGCGCGCGACGAGCTCGGCGACCGTAGGTGCGACCATCGCCATATCGTGGACGATGCCGCCCGCGACGATCACGGGGGTCGGCCCGTCACCGCGATCGATCCGGCCGAGCCATCGACCCTCGCGCCAGTCGGGGCCGAGTGCGTCGGCGGGGTCGAAAATGAAGGTGTTGGTGCTCACGGGCATCTCCGAGGTGGGATCAGCGATCAACTGGGGTAGCAAGGATCAGGCTTCTGATCGGCGACAGTGGGGCGCTGCGCCGCAGCGGCACGGCAGCGTTCAAGCGGCGGCGGGCGGCAATCCGGTCGATACGACGAGCGCGTACCCGAACCGCGCGGGCGGGTCGTGCGTCGTCGAACAATGCGAGCGGCACCGCTTCACCCATCGCGCGATAGCCTGCCTCGGACGGGTGCAGGTGATCGCTTGAGTCGTACGCCGGCGCCAGTCGGTCGGCACGCGCGGGATCGCGCATCGCGCGGTCGAAATCCACCACTGCGTCGAACGTGCCGGAGCGGCGAATGAACTGGTTGATCGCCTGGCGATCGACCTCGGTCTCGGCACCGGGATGATAATATTCGTTGCCGCCGAACGGCATCAGCGTGCCGCCGATCACCTTGATGCCGTGGGCGTGCGCGCGCTGGACGACCTGTGCGTAGGCCGCGGTCACCTGCGCGACGATCGCGGCGTGCTGCGCCGGCGTCGCGGGAGCGTCGCGCGTCAGGACGCCCAAATCGTTGATCCCTGCGAGCACGATTGCCCAGCGCACACCACTGCGCGCCACCACATCGCGGTCGAACCGCGCGAGCAGGTTGGGACCGAGCCCGTCGAGCAGCACGCGATTCCCTCCGATCCCGGCATTGATCACACCGACGCCGCGCAGCGCCGGTCGGGCACGCAGCCGTTCGGCCAGGATGTCGGGCCAGCGCGTGTTGCGATCCGGTGCCACGCCGTAACCATCGGTAATCGAATCGCCGATCGCGACGAACGTCGCCGCGCCGCGCGCGACCTCGACGTCGGACAGCACGTACCAGTGCGTCGCGTGCTCCGCACCTGCCAGCACCGGATCGGCGACGTGATCCCCAGATAGGATGAAACTCGTCGCGCGCGCGCCGGGGTGCCCAGTTTGCGGTCCGGCCATGGCGGGAATGAACAGGCTGATGGCGACATCGGCGCCGGCGGCGGCGGTAAACGCAACGGGGTCGGAGAATATTTCAGCGCCCGGCGGGATGATTGCGGTGGCGCGGCCGGTGAAGGTCAGCCGCTGTCCGCCCGTGATGCGCGCACTGCCCGGCGCCGCGCTGAGCGCCAGGTGCGCCGCCTCGATCCTTAGCGGCTCCGATCCGTGCGCGTTCGACAAGCGCACGCGCACGCGGTCGCCGCCGGCCGACAGGCGCACGACCTGGCGCAGCGTGAACGACGTCGCGCGTTCCGGCGACAGCGCGTTGTCGCCGTCCGCCACCATCTGCGCCGAACCCCATGAGGCGATCCACCGCGCGTGGTCGGCCTGCGGCGAGGCATCGCGCGCGCCGGCCATGCTCGCCGTTGCCACCGAGCCCAGCAGCAGCGCCGCCCGCCAACCGATCATCCCACCCCCGTCTACATCCGTTAGCGTTACCATTAACGCCGCGCATCCATGCTCCGCAAGCGTTTACGCGCGCCGGGGCGATCGGTCTGGTCGTATGGCGCAGCGCGCGCGGTTGCGGTAACGTGCCGGCCATGAAGATCGACCATCCTGCCGCCACCGACGTTCGTGTCGAGGAGCGCGCGGCCGTCGACGCGGCGACCTTCGCAGCCGAGATCGATCCGCGCGCGACACCGATCATCCTGCGCGGGCAGGTGGCGCATTGGGCGAGCGTGCAGGCAGCAAGCGGCGGTGATCGCGCGATCGCCGCGTATTTGGCGAGCCTGGGGAGCGGAGGCCGGCCGCTCGACGTGCTGGTCGGTGGGCCGGAATACCGCGGTCGCTTCTTCTATCGCGGCGACAATCTGGAAGGCTTCAACTTTCACCGCGAGCAGGCGCCGCTGGAACTGCTGCTTAGCGAATTGCTGCGGCTCGCAACCGTGCCCGAGCGCGAGCGGCACATCCTGTACGCGAATGCGGCGCTCGCGCCCGAGCATCTGCCGGGATGGGCGAGTGCGAACCCGCTCGATCTGCCGCTGGGCGGTGCGCAGCCGCGGTTGTGGATCGGCAACGGTTCGCAGACCGCAACGCATTACGACGGGTCGACTAATCTCGCCTGCGTGGTCGCGGGGCAGCGTCGCTTTACGCTGTTTCCGCCCGATCAGGTCGGCAATCTGTATGTCGGGCCGCTCGACCGTACGCTCGCCGGGCCGCCCGCCAGCATGGTCGATCCGCTCGCGCCCGATCTCGCGCGTTACCCGCGCTACGCCGACGCGCTTCAGCACGCGATGGTGGCCGATCTGGGACCGGGCGACGCGTTGTTCATGCCCGCGATCTGGTGGCATCACGTGCAGGCGTTCGGGACGCTCAACGTGTTGTGCAATTACTGGTGGGCGTTCGATCCCACTGCCTCGGCATTCAACGCGGTGGTGCACGCGTTGATGGCGGTGCGCGACCGCCCGGCGGCGGAGAAGGCGGGATGGCGTGCCTGGTTCGATCACTTCGTGTTCAATGAAGACGCCGCGGCGGCGGGCGACCATCTGCCCGCCCCCGCGCGGGGGGTGCTGGGTGCGGCCAGTCCGGAGCGGACCGAGCGACTCCGCGCCTACCTGCTGCGGGTGCTGCAACGGCGCTGAGCGATGACGGGCAGGGGCCATGCGACGCTCTTGACCATCAGCGCGGGTGACGCCGAGGTCAGTTCGTTCATTCCGGCGCGAGCCGGCGCAGCGCCTCGACATGGTATGGCATGTGCGCCAGCGAGGCGCTGACCACGCGCTCGATCTGTTGCAGTCGGTGCGACACCAGATCGGCGGAAATCGCATCGCAGATGGGATCGTGCGCGTCGATGAGTGCTCGCTGGCCCGCGAACAGCGCGAGCCAGCTTGTTTCGTTGAACAGTTCGTCGGGCTCGCGAAAGATACGGCCACCGGCGCGGAACAGCGCCAGCTTCTCGGCCATCCCGTCCGGGATCGGCGCGTTCGCGCGCTCGCGCCAGAACGGTTCGGGGCGGTCGTTCAGGTGATAATGCGCGACCAGGAAGTCGCGGATGCGCGCGAACTCGCCCGCCATGATGCGATTGTAGCGCTCAACGATCGCGGGCGCGGTCGGAGTGGCGGGCGGCATCATGCGGACGAGATGCTGAATGCCGCTCTGCACCAGATGGATGCTGGTCGATTCCAGCGGTTCCATGAAGCCGGCGGCGAGCCCGAGCGCGATGCAATTGCCGCTCCAGAAGCGGCGGCGGTGCCCGGTCGCGAACCGGATCAAGCGCGGCTCGGCGAGCGGTTCGCCGTCGATTGCGTCGAGTAGCGCGCGCTGCGCCGCATCGTCGTCGAGATGCGCGCTCGAATAAACCAGGCCGTTGCCGGTGCGATGCGCGAGCGGAATACGCCAGCGCCAGCCCGCCTCGTGCGCGATCGCGCGGGTGAGCGGCAGGGGCGCGGCATCGGGCGGCGAAGGCACCGCGACCGCGCGGTCGCACGGCAACCACCGCGACCAATCGTACCATCCGGCACCGAGCGCCCCTTCGATCAACAGCGCGCGAAATCCCGAGCAGTCGATGAACAGGTCACCCGAAATCCGCGCGCCATCGGCCAGATGGATCGCGGCGACGCCGTGCGGGCCGGGCTCGACATGCTCGACCGTTCCCTCACGGCGAACGACCCCGTGCTGCTCGGCATGGGCGCGCAGGAAGGCGGCGTAGCGCGCGGCATCGAAGTGATACGCGTAAGCGATGCGCGACAGCGGTGAGTTGCCGTTGGCGATCGGGCGCGAGAAGCGCCCGGCTTCGCCCGCGCGCGCCTCCAGCGAGTAATGATCGAGCGGCTCGGCTCCGCCGTGCAGGCGCGCGCGCAGCCACTGCGCGGCGAACGGCGTGCCCGCGATTTCGGTGCCGATCTGTCCGAAAGGATGAACGTAGGTTTCGCCTGCGCGCGTCCACCCTTCAAACCGGATCCCCATCTTGTAGCTGCCGCCGGTCGCGCGCAGGAACGCGTCCTCGTCGATGCCGAGCATCGCATGAAAGGTGCGGATCGGCGGGATCGTTGCCTCACCGACGCCGACGGTCGGGATCTCGTCCGACTCCACCAACGTCACTTTGCCCTCCGCCGGCACGCACAGCCGGCCGAGCGCGGCGGCCGCCATCCAGCCCGCGGTGCCGCCGCCGACGATGACGATTGATCGTGGCGCGGTCATCGTGGGACTTGAGCGGGGCAGTTGCTTGCGAGATACTCCTCGTGCCGCGGCATGCGTCGTGCGGCATCGGCGAAGAGGCCGCGCAGGCGCTCGAACCTCGCGTCTATCTCGCGGCTCGGGACCGTGTCCGCCAGCCGGTCCCATCCGTCAGGGACGACACCTTGCCCCAGCAGCACCGCGACCCAGCTCGCTTCGGCGAACAGGTCGTCCTCCCAGCGGAACAGCCGGCCGCGCCGCCGCCACAACGCGATCTTCTCGCGCAGGCTGTCGGGGATGCCGCGCGTGCGCGCCTCACGCCAGAATGGTGAGTCGTCGCGCCGTGTCGCGTAATAGTGCAGGACAAGAAAGTCGCGGACTTGATCGAATTGCGTCTCGGCTAGCCGGTTGTAGGCGTCGATCTCGACGGGTGAGAAACCCTGGTCGGGGAAGAGCGCGAGCAG
This sequence comes from Sphingomonas hominis, assembly GCF_013328205.1. Lineage (GTDB taxonomy): Bacteria > Pseudomonadota > Alphaproteobacteria > Sphingomonadales > Sphingomonadaceae > Sphingomonas > Sphingomonas hominis. Next base: position 21,798 of record NZ_JABULH010000004.1, read on the forward strand.
CTTGGATATACCGCTCTGCACCAGATGGATGCTGATCGATTCCAGCGGCTCGGCGAAGCCAGACGCGAGACCCAGCGCGACGACGTTGCCGATCCACTGCTTGCGACGGCGACCCGCGGTGAAGCGAAGCACGCGCGGGTCGGCGAGCGGCGCGCCATCGACCCCGGCGTTGAGCGTCGCGGCTGCCTCATCGTCCGAACAATGCGCGCTGCTGTAGACGTAACCGTTCCCCGTGCGGTGCTGCAGCGGGATGCGCCACTGCCATCCCGCCGCGCGAGCAGTGGCACGCGTGAAGGGTGGAATGGCGGTGCCGATGTTGGCGGTCGGCATCGCCACCGCGCGGTCGCACGGCAGCCACCGCGACCAATCCTCGTAGCCTGCGTGCAGCGCTTGCTCGATCAACAGGCCGCGAAAGCCCGAGCAGTCGATGAACAGATCGCCCTCGATCCGATGCCCGCCGGCAAGCGTCACGTGCTGCACATGCCCGGTCTCGCCATCGAGCGAGGCGTCGACCACTTCACCCTCGACCCGCGACACGCCGTCGCGCTCCGCCCGACTGCGCAGAAAGCGGGCGTAGAGGCCGGCATCGAAGTGATAAGCATGCGCCATCTGCGACAGCACCGAGGCGGGGTCGGGCGAGGGCGGCAGGAAGCGCCCGGCGCGCGCCGCCACCGCGCACAAGGAGTAACGCTCGATCGGCTCGTCCACTCCCGCCGCCATGCGACGTCGCCAGTAATGGTGAAAGCGCACGCCTTCGATGTCGAAGCCGAAGCCGCCGAAGGGGTGCAGGTAACGCTCGCCTAGCGCACCCCAGTCGACGAACTCGATCCCGAGTTTGAAGCTGCCGGCGGTCGCCGCCAGGAACGCGTTCTCGTCGATGCCGAGCATCGCGTTGAAGCTACGGATCGGCGGGATCGTCGCTTCGCCGACACCAACGGTGCCGATCGCGTCCGATTCGATCAGCGTCACGTCCGTGCCCAGCGGGATCAACCGCGCGAGCGCGGCGGCGGCCATCCAGCCGGCGGTGCCGCCGCCGACGATGACGACGCGGCGGATCGGCGCGCCGATCGTCATGCCGCCGCTCGCCACAGCGGTGCCATGGCGTCGACGTATCGGGGCAGGGCACGGACCTGCGCGATGGCGCGGGTGCGCTGCTCGACCAAATGCTGCTCGATGTCGGTCAGCGGGATCAGGTCGGCACGGGCATCGTAGCGGCGTGGCATGAGGCCCAGGGCGTCGAACATCGCGGCCCAGTCGGCCTCGTCGAATGGTTCCTCGTCGAACATCGGCAAGCGTCCGCGCGCGGCGAAGAGATCACGCTTCGCGCTCAATCGTTCTGGCACCGGCATGGGTCGCCGCTGATCCCAGAACGCTCCCGCACGGCTCGCCACGGCATAATGCGCGATGACGAAGTCGCGCGCGCCCTCCCACGCCTCCGCAGTCGCCCGGTTGAAAGCGGCGGCCTCGATCGGGGCGACAGGGTCAGCGGGCCATAGCTGGATCAATCGCGCGAGCGAGCTCAGGAGCAGCGTCAGCGCAGTAGGATGCAGCGGTTCAAGGATGCCCGCCGCGGCACCGAGCGCGATGCAATTGCCTCGCCATGTGTCGACGCGGCGTCCGGAGCGGAACCGCTCGCCACTGCCTTGGACGCTGCACGTCAGCCGGACGTCGACGCCGTTCAGCGGCCATGTCGCGGTCCAGCCAGCGTTGTGCGCGTCGACCTGCGAATAGGGCGGCGGCGCGCCTTCGGCCGCGATCACCTCCACGTGCCGGTGGTCACACGGCAGCCAGTGCGACCAGTCCTCGAACGCCGCTTCGAACTGCCCGGCGACGCTCGCGGCGACGCCTGAGCAGTCGAGCACCAGCAGCGGCGCGATGGTGCTGCCGTCGCTGAGCAGCAATTGCGTCACGATGCCGGCGGCCTCGACCGCAGAGGTTGCGAGCGGGGCGGGTAGTTGCTGCACGCCCGCGTTCACCGCCGCGGCACGGATCAGTGCGAGGTAGCGCGCCGTCGGCAGATGCAGCGCGTGCGGGATTGACGTGTCCGCACACCGTCCGGCCTGCGCGGCGAGCGCGGCGGCACTGTAATCGGCCAAGCGCACTGGATGGTTCGCCGCCCGCGCGCGCGCAACGAGTTGATGAAAGGCGATGCCTTCGCGCGGCGCACCTGTCTCGCCGTAAGGCAGGAACGCCGCCGCACCATCGTTTCGCCAACCGCCGAATGCGACGCCGAGCGCTTGGCCACCGCCCGTCGCGCGAAGCAAGGCGTGCTCATCCAGCCCCACCTCGGCGTGAAAGCGCGCCGCCTGCGGCGGGATCGCGATCACGGGCGCGAAATCGCCGAAGCCGTCGTGGACGTGTTCACTCTCGGCGGTGTCAGTGGCGACGACGAGGATGCGGTAGCGATCACGCGGCAATCGATGCGCCAGTGCCGCCGCGGTTAACCAGCCACACAGGGTTTCACCAACGATGGCGATCGTCTGCATCATGCCGCTTTCAAGCGCGCCAAGTGATCTTCGTGCAACGGCATTGCTGCGGCCGCGTGACGACAGGCGGCAGCAATTGCTGCGACGTGCCCGCGGGCAGTGGCAGCGGAGGCGTCGGCGACCAGCGGGTGGACGCGCGCGGGCGTGATCCCTTGTCCGTGATAGACCGCAAGCCAGCTGGCAGGCAGAAACATGCCCTCGCGGTATTGCGCCACGATGCCGCAATCGCGGAACTCATCCATCTTCTCGACCAGCGACGGCGGCAGCTCCAGCGCGCGCATGTGACGCCAGAAGGGCGTGTCGTCGCGCGTGGTGGCGCAATAATGAAGCACGAGGAAGTCGCGCACGCGTTCGTATTCGAGCGCCATCGCCCGATTGAACTCAGCGACATCGGCAGGATCGACGATGCCATTGGTCGGGAACAGCTCCAGCAGCTTGCCGATTGCGAGCTGAATCAGGTGGATGCTCGTGGATTCGAGCGGTTCGAGGAAGCCAGCCGACAAGCCGATCGCGACACAATTACCGATCCACTGGCGGCGACGCCGCCCGGTGTGGAAGCGCAGCAGGCGCGGGTCGGCGAGCATCTCGCCTTCCACATTCGCCAGCAGCAGTGCGCGCGCGCGCTCGATATCGGTGAAGCGGGTCGAGAAGACGTGCCCGTTGCCGGTGCGATGCTGAAGCGGGATACGCCACTGCCACCCCGCCTCGCGCGCGGTCGCACGAGTGTAGGGGGTGAGCGGGCCGACGCTCTCCGACGGCATCGCCCAGGCGGCATCGCACGGCAACCAGGGCGACCAATCGTCGTATCCGGCCGCCAGTGCGCCCTCGATTAACAGGCCGCGGAAGCCGGAGCAGTCGATGAACAGGTCGCCGTTGACGCGGCGGCCATCGGCCAGCTCCACCGCCGCGATACGCTCTGCATCCGCTTCGACGCGAACAACGCGGCCCTCGACGCGCTCAACTGCCCGCGCCTCGGCGTAGCGGCGGAGGTAGGCCGCGTAGAGCGATGCATCGAACTGATAAGCGTAAGAGAAGGTCGAGCCGATCGCGCGCTGATCATCGGATGGCAGCGCGAAGCGGTTGGCGCGCGCCGCGATGATCGGCAACGAACATTCCTCGAGCGCTGGAACGCCGCCGCCCGCGCTAGCGGCGTGCAGCCAATAATGATGGAAAGGCAGGCCGTTGATGTCGTGCCCGAAGTCACCGAACGGGTGGATGTAACTGTCGCCGATCCGACCCCAGTCGCGGAACTCAATGCCGAGTTTGAAGGTCGCGTGGGTGCGCCGGATGAAGTCGGCTTCGTCGATACCCAATCGTTTATTGAAGAAGCGGATGTGTGGGACCGTCGCCTCGCCGACGCCAACCGTACCGATCTCTTCCGACTCGATCAGGACCACGTCGGCCAGACGACCGGCGACGCTCCAGCCGAGCGTGGCAGCGGTCATCCATCCCGCGGTTCCGCCGCCGACGACGACGATGCGCATCCGCGCCGGCTCCATCTGCCTCTCCTCACCAGGATGTTACCGTTACAAACAAACGGAATACATTGTCGATCTAATGCAAATTAGGGCTGGAAAAAAGCTCTCTTGGTGAGTAGCGAGGTTGGGCTAAAGGCGCTGCAATCGGTAATGATAGCGCTATCAGGCTTTGGGGGGATGTTTGAGCATGCAGGTTAATTCCATCAAGTCGCGGACATTCGGTCGGATGGCGATGCTGAAAGGCGGTGCGTCGATCACCGCGCTGTGCCTCGCCGCCGTGCCGGTCGTCGCGGTTGCCCGACCCGCCATCGTGCAGGAAGACGCTGCTGCGCAGAGCGCGAGCCGTACCGTATCTTCTGACGCGGCCGCCTCGATGCAGGGGCAGGGACAGCTACAGTCGCAACCGTCCGCTAACGCGCAGGTGCCGTCGGGTGGCGCGGAGGTGACGCCGGTCGAAGAAGCGACCGCGACCCCGCAGGAGGCGGCCGCGAACGAGGACGTCGTCGTCACCGGCATTCGCCGCAGCTTGCAGAGCGCGCAGGCGATCAAGAAGAACTCGGACGTCGTCGTCGATTCGATCTCGTCGGAGGACATCGGCGCGCTGCCTGACCGATCGGTTACCGAAGCGTTGCAGCGCGTCCCCGGCGTGTCGATCAGCCGCTTCTCCGCCGGCGTTGACCCGGACCATTTCTCGACTGAGGGCTCGGGCGTGGTGGTGCGCGGCCTGACCTACACCCGCTCGGAGATCAACGGCCGCGATTCGTTCAGCGCCAACAACGGTCGCGGCCTCTCGTTCGCGGATGTGCCCGCCGAATTGCTGGGCGGCGTCGACGTGTTCAAGAGCCCGTCCGCCGACATGATCGAGGGCGGCATCGCCGGCACGGTCAACCTGCGTACGCGGCTGCCATTCGATTCGACCGGCTTCACCGCCGGCGGCACGCTGGAAAATAACTACGGCGATTTCGTCAAGAAGTCCGCGCCGACGGTGTCGGTCCTGCTGAGCGATCGCTGGCAGACCGGGATTGGTCAGTTCGGCCTGCTGGGCAGCTTCGTGCGGTCGCAAATCCGCTCGCGCGCCGACAGTGTGCAGATCTCCAACTGGGGTGAGCGGGTCCTGACTTCGACCGGCGCGTTGCTCCAGCCGCTCGACGCCAACAACAATCCGAACCTCGGCACGACCGTGTACGTGCCGCGCGGCGCCGCAACGCGCAGTCAGGAGTTCAACCGCACCCGCTACGGCTACTCGGCCGCCGGGCAGTTCCGCAGCAACGACGAAAGGCTGACCGCGACCGCGCAGTTCCTGCGGTCCGACTCGCGCGAGGCATGGACCGAGAACTCGATCGAGGTCGCGACCGATAACGTGCTGGCGGCGGGCGATTCGCAGCCGTTCCCCGGCACCAGCTTCACCTTCGACGACGACAATGCGTTCACCAGCGGGCTGATCACCGGTCCGAACGGCTACCGCGCCGATCAGGACCCGGCGAACGGCGGCGACCTGCGCACGCCGACGAACGGCCTGCAGAGCAACAACATTGCACGCGGCAACCGGTCGCGCTTCGTGACCAACGATGCCAGCTTCAACGTCAAATGGCAGCCGACCGAGCGGCTGGGCGTGACGGTCGACTACCAGCACGTCTGGTCAAAGGTGAAGGTCACGGACCTGACGGTCTGGGGCACGACCTATCAGAATGCGGACATTCGCCTGGACGGCACGAAGCCGGCGTTCGTCAACTTCGTGCCCGTCACCAACGAGCCGAACAATTACCAGAACGCCGCGCATCCGAGCTACCTCGACCCGTACAACAGCTTCTACCGCTCGGCGATGGACCACATTGAGGACAGCGCGGGCAACGAGGATTCAGCTAGGATCGACCTCGATTATTCCTTCCCGGAAGAGAGCTGGATCAACTCGATTCGAGCCGGCTACCGCTTCTCCGATCGCCAGAACGAAGCGCGCTCGACCGCGTACAATTGGGGCGTGCTGAGCGAGATCTGGGGCGGCGGCACCGACGCGAGCGGCGCGTCGGTCGGCGCGGGCGGCCCGGTATGGTTCGACCGACCAGTCGATGGCAATCCGGCGACGCGAACGGCGGGCAGTACCGCGCCGCAGGAGGCATTTCTCTACGACAATTTCTTCCGCGGCAAGGCGAATGATCCGTCGAACGGCGGACGCCTGTTCTACCCGGGCCAGCTGCTGCAAGACTATGGCTCCGCGGTGCAGCAGGTCAGCCAGATTGCGTCGGAATGGCGTGGCTTCACCTCGACCAACTCGGGTGCCGACGGCTGGGTACCGCTCGCCGCGCGCTCGGGCGTGATCGCGGGAACGCCGTTCCGTCCGGGCGAGGTCAACCCCGTCAGCGAGCGCAACAACGCGGCCTATTTCCTGGTGCGGTTCGGCAACGACCTGTCGAACGGCTGGAACCTGAGCGGCAACGTCGGCGTGCGCTATACCAAAACTCGGCGTATCTCGTCGGGGTTCTTCTCGTTCAACAATCAGGCATTCAACTGTGTCGCGCCGACTGACGGCAGTGCGATCTCACGCTTCTGCGCACTGCCGGACGCAACAAGGGCCGCCGCCGCCGCGTTCCAGAACGGTACATTGGTGCTCAACAACGCGCGCGTCACCTACGATTACTTCCTCCCGAGCTTCAACGTGAAGCTGGCGGTGGGCGGCGGGTTGCAGTTCCGCGCCGCGTTCAACAAGAGCGTCGCGCCGCCTGACTTCGGTCTCACGCGCTCGTTCTACAACATCGGGTTGAACACCAGCGACCAGACGATCCTGTTTAACGGTGCACCGGTCGCGATCTTCGATGTCGGCAACCCGAACCTGAAGCCGGTGCGCGGTGATAATTACGACCTGACCGCCGAATGGTATTTCTCCAGCGTCGGCCAGCTGACCTTCTCCGCATTTGCCAAGAATCTGTACGGCGTGCAGTCGGTCGGCACGCAGCGATTAAGCTTCACCAACAACGGTGCGACGTTCGACGCGATCGTGACGACGCCGCTCAACTCGGAGGAAACCGGCAAGGTGCGCGGCTTCGAAGTTGGGTACCAGCAGACCTACGGCTTTCTGCCATCGGTGCTTGGTGGACTGGGCTTATCGGCCAACTACACCTTTGTTCATTCATCGGGCGTGTCGCAGCAGCAGCTCGATCCGAATGACCCGAACGTGGCCGCTGGGATCATCTCGAACGTCGATACCAGCCGATTGCCGCTACAGGGCTTGTCCAAGCACCAGTTCAACATCGGGCCGTTCTACCAGCGCAACGGGCTGGAGCTACGCGCGGCGTATAACTGGCGGTCACGCAATTTGCTGACGATCCGCGACGTGATTACGCCCAACGCGCCGGTCTACGCCGAATCCTACGGCCAGTTCGACGCGTCGGCCTTCGTCGCGGTGACGCCGGAAGTGCGGCTGGGCATTCAAGGCGTAAATTTGACCAACTCGATTACGCGCACGTCCTACGTGATCAACGACGATCTTCTGACCAGGCCACGCAACTGGTTCATCGCTGATCGCCGCATCACCTTCTCGGTACGCGCGTCGTTCAAGTAAGCGGAAGCGGGGGGCGCCTCCGTGAGCGGACGCGGGGTATTCGGTGCATGCCGGATGCCCCGCGTTCGTGCTGTCGGAAGCCTGCTAGATTTGCGGGGCTAGTACGAGCCAGCGCCGAAGCGCCGATCCGGCGTGGCGCGAGCGATCGAAGAGCTCGTCAGCACCTGTCAGCCAATTCCCATCCACAACACCGGTGGTCCGCATAGTCCCCGTCGTTGCGGGTACGTCAGGCTCTCGGCGGCGCTGCGGTGATCGCAGCCGCGATCGCGGAACGCATCGGCTTGGCCTTGAAGTTTGCGTCGTAGGGGCAAGGGCGGCGCGCGGCCTTGTCCTTGCGCGGCTCGAACCCTTCGATCCAGCTGTAGCGATCGGTCATGCCCCACAGCAGAATGTCGCGCAGCGACGGATAGGACAGCATGACGTCGAGATAGCCTCTCGTGAAATCCGCAACGGCGTGGTCGCGCACGGCGATGTCGGCGGGCAGCGCATTGTCGCGCACGTCGAGTTCGGTAATGACGAGGTCGTAACCCATGGCCGTCACCGCATCGAGGAAGCGGTGCCACTCGCCCTCGAGTGAAGCGACGCTGACACGCGCATCGACGCCCTGCGTGACGATATGCGATTGCACGCCCAGCGCGTCGACGGGGACGCCGCGTGCCTTGAAGCCTTCGAGCAGCCTGAGCACGCCGGCGCGGTGCGTGGCGTTACCCGGCTCCCAGCTCATGTAATCGTTGTAGACCAGTTGCGCGTTCGGCGCGGCGGCGCGCGCAGCGCGGAACGTCAGGTCGAGCGTTTCCTGTGGGCTGCCCAGCGCGCGCGACAATGCCGTATCGTAGAGCGTGCCGTCCGCGGGGTTCACCGCCTCGTTGACGACATCGTAGCTGCGGATGCGGGCATTGTAGCGCTTGCACACCGTGTCGATGTGGCCGACGAGCAGATCGTGCGCCGCCCGCGACGGATTGGCGCCGAAATCGTGCGCTTCCTCCCACGCCGGCATCCATTTGGGTTGATGCCACAGCAGATTGTGGCCACGCACCGGAAGCCCGACCTTTTCCGCCCAGCCGATCATTGCATCGAGGCGGGTGAAGTCGAACCGCGTCGCGCTCGGCCGGATCGCCTGCCACTTCATCTCATTCTCGGGCACCAGGATGCCGCAGTCGCGGCGGAGCAGCGCCGCGTAAGCTGGGTTGGCGAACGATCCGCGGTCCGCGCCCGGTCGGCCCCAGGCGAAGCATGACCCGATGCGCAGGCCGCGGGCGGCGGCGAGTGCCTGTAGTCCGCCAGCCGGCGGGGAGCCGGTCGAAGCGTCGTCAGCCAGCATCGCGCGCGCGAACGCTTCCGTCCGGGGTCCTGGCTGCGCCGCGGCGGCCAGACCGGCTAGCGTGTACAATCCTTCGCGTCGGGTGATCGCCATGGTCATGCTCCTGTAATTGCTGGCGTGAGACCGCGCGCGGTGCCGCGACCATCGGGTAAGGTGGCCGCGCTGCCGGCCTGGTGAGCGAGCCGCTGCCGCTCCGTCACTGCGGATTGCCAGGTGCGTGGGGAAAGCGCTGCGCCTCGTACCAGCGCACATCGTGCGCGGGCGGGCGCGTACCGGCGGGCAGGGGCAAGCCGTTGATCGACGACCAGTAAGCGATGCTGGCATCGCGCCACCACGCGGCTTCGCGCGCCTGGATGTCCAGAAACGTCGCGGTCTTTTCCCAGCGTTCGGCGTCGACTTGCGGGCGCAAGCCGTTCCATTGTCGGCGCATGTCGCCCACCTGCGCGACACCGGCGTCGTAGCGCTGCACGAGCTCGGTCCACAATGTCCGGCCAGAGGGCATCGGATGATCCCAGCGCAGATGGTGAAACCACAGCAGCTCGCTCGGCGGTGTCGTCGCCGGGTTGGACAGCTGTCGCGCGAGCGCCGGGGCATATTGCGCGACCGCGTTGCTGCCGCTCGCGGTCCGGTCGAAGCCGATGCCGTTGCGGTCGGCGCGGTGATAATAGACCGGGTTCCACTCGGGCCGTTTCAGGCCGGACACCCACGGCTCCGGCCCATAATGATGCCCGGTCGCCATCAGGTGCGCGAGCCCGAGCGGGGTCATGTAGTCGACCACTGCCTCGCGCGAAGGCATCATCATCGTGGCGACCCGCTTGGCGATCGCGGGCGCGAAGGTCATCGCCGCCCACTCGCGCGCGATCGCGCGCGGATCGAGCGCGGGATCCCACGCCAGCCGGCCGAACGCGTACCAGTTTGCCTGGTTGAAGGTCGATCCGCTCCAGTCGCGATCGCGTCCGACGTTGGCGACCCCGGCGATCCCGGTCAGCCGATGATGCTCGATCGATCCATCGATGATCCGGGCCACGGTCGATCCCGAGCCATGCGCCATCGTGTCCGCGCGCAACGTTTCGGCGAACAAGGGGCCGAGATACGCCAGATGCGTCGCTTGCCCGAGATATTCCTTGGTGATCTGAAATTCGGGCATCAGCGCGGTGCGCGGCATCGCACCGAACAGGGGATGGAAGGGCTCACGCGGCTGAAAATCGATCGCGCCGTTCTTGACCTGAACGATCACGTTGTCGGCGAACTGCCCGTCGAGCGGCTTGAATTCGGTCCACGCCTGCTTTGCGCGATCGTCGGGGTCGGTGTCGGCGTAAACGAAGGCGCGCCACATGATGACGCCACCGTGTGGGCGGACCGCGGCGGCCAACATGTTCGCGCCATCGGCGTGGCTGCGGTGATAGTCGCGCGGACCCGGCTGTCCCTCGCTGTTGGCCTTGACCAGGAAGCCGCCGAAGTCGGGAATGGCCCGGTATATCTCGTCCGCCTTGGCGCGCCACCAGGCGGCGACGCGTGGGTCGAGCGGGTCGGCGCTCGCCAGTCCGCCCAGCTCGATCGGCGCGGAGAAGCGTGCGGAGAGATAAACCTTGATGCCGTACGGGCGAAATATGTCGGCGAGCGCCGCCGCCTTCGCGATGTAGCGCGCGGTGAGGGTGTCGGCGCTCGCGTTGACGTTGTTGAGCACCACGCCGTTGATGCCGATCGAGGCATTGGCCCGCGCGTAATCGGTGTAGCGCGGATCACGATAGTCGGGCAGCGTCCACCAGTCCCACAGCGACTGACCAGCGTAGCCGCGCTCCACGCTGCCATCGAGATTGTCCCAATGGTCAAGGATGCGCAGGTGAACGCGCGGGGCTGACGACAGCGCGATGCGACGCGGATCGCCGCCGGTGTACAGGTGGCGCAACAGCGCGAAGCTGCCGTACAAGGCCCCGCGCTCGGTGTTGGCGGTGACCAAGGTGACGCGCGCGCGGGCAAGTGTTACGGTTCGGACCAGGTAACCCTCGTCACCCAGCAGTGCGAGCGGCAGGTCGAGGGCCCGCACGTCCGGGTCGCCAGCGGTGGCGACGACTATGGGACCAAGCATCGCCACCTGCGCGGTACTCAGCCCCGCCAGTGCGCGACGCAACTCATCGGCGGCGGCGACCATCATTCGGGAGCTCGATCGCGTGTCGATCCGGGGTGAGACGCGAGGCGCGCCGGACGAGGACACAGATGTTCGGTAGCGCAGCCACAGGTCGTAACCGTCCTCGGCGCGCGCGTAGCCGGCAGAGAGGCACGCCGCGGCGATCATCAGCATTCGTGAAGCGAGCGTGATCATCATCCTCCCGCCGACCACCGATGCATTGCAATGCTCGGTCCGATTCAGCATGGTATCGCTATCACGGCGACCGGCGCATTAGCAATGACGCCCACGTCGCACACGGGAGGATCGCATGTCGGGCACCAACAATTCAGCGACGCTGTCGCGGCGTAGCCTGCTGCGCTGGACTGGGTCCACGGCGCTCGTCGCGCTCACGTCGGGCGTGCTCGCCGCGGCCGAGCCGCGCGCGATCTACCGCGACCCTCGCGCGCCGACCGATCTACGCGTGCGTGACCTGCTCGGGCGCATGACGCTGGAGGAGAAGGTCGCGCAGCTGATCGCGCTGTGGGGAACCAAGTCGGAGGTGATGCAGCCGGGCGGGCTGGCGTTCGATCCTGCGCGCGCGAGCGCAGCCTACCCGGCCGGCTTCGGTCAGGTGACGCGTCCGTCCGACCTGCGCGGCGGGCCGGAGATCGCGGCAGTGGCGGGGGGCACCGGTGCACGCTTCCGCGGATCGGCGTCGACGATCGCCTTCGTCAACGCGGTGCAGCGCTGGGCACGCGAGGAGACGCGTCTCGGCATCCCGGTCATCTTCCACGAGGAAGCGCTGCACGGCTACATGGCGGCGGGCGCGACCATGTTCCCGCAAGCGATTGCGCTGGCAGGTACGTTCGATCGCGATTTGATGCGCCGCGTGCAGGGCGTGATCGGCGGCGAGGTGCGCGCGCACGGCAGCCACCTGGCCCTGTCGCCCGTCGTCGACATCGCGCGCGACCCGCGCTGGGGGCGTATCGAGGAAACGTTCGGCGAGGACCCGTATCTGTGCGGCGAGATGGGTGTCGCGGCGGTTCAGGGCCTGCAAGGGGAAGGCGAGACGCTCGCGCCGGGGAAGGTGTTCGCGACGCTGAAGCACATGACCGGGCACGGACAGCCGCAGGCGGGCAATAACATCGGCCCCGCGCCGCTGGGTGAGCGCGAGCTGCGCGAGAGCTTCTTTCCGCCGTTCCGCGCGGTGGTGACGCGCACCGGGATCGGCGCGGTGATGCCGTCATACAACGAGATCGACGGCGTCCCGAGTCACGCCAACCGCTGGTTGCTCGGCAACGTGCTGCGCGGTGAATGGGGGTTCAAGGGTGCCGTGGTCAGCGATTATGGCGCGATCGAGGAGCTGGAAACGATCCATCACGTGGCGCCAACTCGCGAGGCGGCGGCACGCGCCGCACTGCGCGCGGGCGTCGACAGCGCGCTGCCCGATGGGCTCGCCTATCGCACGCTGGCGGCGCAGGTGCGGGCGGGAACCGTGGCGATCGCCGATGTCGACACCGCGTGCGCGCGTATCCTGGCGATGAAGTTTCACGCCGGTCTGTTCGAGCAGCCGTTCGTCGACGCAGGCGCGGCCGAGCGGCTGACCGGCAATGCGCCGGCGCGCGCGCTGGCGCTGGAGGCCGCGCGCAAGTCGCTGTGCCTGTTGACCAACGACGGCACGCTGCCGCTCCGCCCTGCGGGACGGATTGCCGTCATCGGACCCAACGCGGCGGTCGCGCGGCTAGGCGGCTATTCCGCGCCGCCGCGCCAGGCCGTGTCGCTGCTCGACGGCGTTCGCGCGCTGGTCGGCAACGCGGCTGAGGTGGTCCACGCGCAGGGTGTGTTCATCACCAGAAGCGAGGACCGCTCCGCCGACGCGGTGCTGCTCGCCGACCCGGCGGCGAACCGCGCACTGATCGCCGAAGCGGTGGAGCTGGCGCGCGGCGCCGACGCGATCGTCCTCGCGATCGGCGACACCGAGCAGACCAGCCGTGAGGGGTTTGCCAGCACGCATCTGGGCGACCGCACGACGCTCGACCTGGTGGGCGAGCAGAATGCCTTGTTCGACGCGCTGCACGCGCTCGGCAAGCCGATCGTCGTCGCGGCGATCAACGGACGCCCGACGAGTTGGCCGGGCGTCGTGGCGCACGCGAACGCAATCCTCGAATGCTGGTATCCGGGGCAGGAGGGCGGAACCGCGATGGCCGAGGCGCTATTCGGGCGCATCAATCCCGGCGCCAAACTGCCCGTCACGGTCGTTCGCGAGGTCGGACAGGTGCCGTTTTACTATAACCGCAAGCCGTCGACGCAGCGCGGTTATCTCTTCGCCGACACCGCGCCCTTGTTCCCCTTCGGACACGGGCTCAGCTACACGACGTTCGATGTCGGCGCGCCGCAACTGTCGGCAGCGCGTATCGCGCGGGCGGGCTCGGTTACCGTATTGGTCGAGGTCGCCAACACCGGCACGCGCGCCGGGGACGAGGTGGTGCAGCTCTACGTCCACGACCTGGTCGCGTCGGTCGCGCGGCCGGTGCTGGAGCTGAAAGGGTTCGAGCGCGTGACTCTCGCACCGGGCGAACGCCGTATGGTGCGTTTCACGCTAAGCCCGGACGCGTTCGCCCTGTGGGACGACACGATGCGCGAGGTGGTCGAGCCAGGTCAATTCCACATCATGGCCGGCCCCAGCTCCGCGCAGTTGAAGACGGCCGTGCTCGAGATCGTTTGAGGCGGGCGAGGGTAGCGCCGGTGCGTCGGGGAGCGGTTCCCCGGGTGCCGCCCGGTCACCGGTACCAGGCGTATGGCCCGATCAGCGTTCCCACGAAACCGCCCGCGACGTTGGTGCTGAGAAAGCGGACATCCACGTCGCGCGCAAGGCTGCGCGTGGCAGCGCCCGTGGCAACGGTGAAGGACATCTGCCCGCCGTTCGCCTCCATCGTCAGCGTGACCGGCCCGGTTCGGACCGGGGCGGAGGCGACGAGCCGTTCCTTGCCCGCATCGCCGGTATAGAGCGCCACCACGCGTTTGCCGGCCAGCCACGTCACGCCGAAGAACAGGTAATTGTCGTCGCTCTGCATGGCGACCAGGCCGGCGCGCTCGCCATCCCGATCGGGTGCGAAGCGCAGGGTGGTAGAGATCGTCGCGCGGTGGTGCTGCTGTCGCCGCGCGACGAAGGCGGGTGCGCCCGAGCGGTCGCCGATCCGGGTCGCGCGCCCTAGCACCAGATTGCCGTCGCTGAGCGTGTAGAGCGGCGCCCTGGGCGTCCGCACGCCGATCCAGGGTAAGGCGAGCGTGCGACCGTCGAATTCATCGACGTAGGCGAACGCACCGCTGGTCGGCAGCGCGGGGGCGGGGCTGCGCGGCAGGTTTGGACGCGGCGCGACCAGCGGCACCGGCGTGCCGTGTGGCAGGATCACCGGCCACCCGTCTGTCCACGTCACCGGCAGCAGGAACGTCTCTCGCCCGATGTTATAGTAATCGCCCGCGTACGGACGCGTGCCGAGAAAGGTCGCGTACCAGTCGCCCTTGGGCGTCTGGACGAACTTGGCGTGCCCCGTCGAGGTGATCGGATCGGGACGCGCCGGATCAAGGTCGCGCTGCGTCAGAATCGGGTTGCGGGGACCAGGCAGATATGGCCCGAGCAGGGTCTTGGAGCGGAACACGACCTGCGAATGGTTGACGCTGGTCCCGCCTTCGGCCGCAGTCAGATAGTAATAGCCATCCTTGCGCAGGATGTGCGGCCCTTCGATCCACACCGGCTTCTTCGACAAGTCGACGCCGCCATTGATCAATTGCGTACTGGGGCCCGTCATCTTGCGTGCGCGCCAGTCGAACTCCTGTATCCAGATCGCGCGGTGGCCGTCGTAGCGGGCCGGCTCGCTCGGTGCGCGATTGTTGACGATATAGGCGCGGTCACCCTCCCACAGGATCGACGGATCGATCCCCTCGAACGGCAGCCACGTCGGGTTCGACCACGGCCCCGCCGGGCTCTTCGCCGTGATGACGTAGTTTCCGCCACACTCGACGCAGGTGTTGACGATGTAGAACAGCCCATCGTGGAATGAGATGTCGGGCGCGAATACCGCCTGCGACGTGCGCATGTTGGTGAAGTCGAGCTGGTCCGGCCGGTCGATCGCGTTGCCGATCTGCGTCCAGGCAACGAGGTCCTTTGAGTGGAAGATCGGCAGTCCGGGAAAGTGCGCGAATGATGAGAGGACCAGATAGTAATCGTCACCGACGCGGGTGATCGAGGGATCGGGATAATAGCCGGACAGGATCGGGTTGCGGTACTGATCGGGCCCGACTGTCACGCGCTGCTGCGCGCGGCCGTCGTAACTGAAGCGGCTGAACCGCGGTGCTTCGCTCGCGGCGGCGAGCGTGCCGGTACCGGTGAGCAGCAGTGCTAGCAGCGGCCGGATCGCGGCGCTCACTTGGCGACCTTCGTGGCGGAGAGTTCGTTGATTGCCTGCGCCAGCTCGATCCACATCGCGCCTTCGGGGATGACATATTCGTTCTCGCCCCAGAAGAACGGCCAATCCTCGTGGTTCTCCGGAAAGTCGGGCTTGATCACCAGCACGCCGGGTACGACGCCGCCCGCGATGAAGGAGAAATCGGCGCGGTTGTTGCCGTAGGCGACCTCCTTCGACCGGGTGCCGACCGCCGACACGAACGACAGGTCCGATCCGGGATGATGGCCGAGCAGGAACTCCGCGCCGCGGAACACCGCGTCGGTGGACACGATCTCGGGAAAAGCCTTGTGCAGCACGTAGGCGTTGAGTGCCTGACCCAGCACGGTGCCGCTGCCCGCCCAGCCGCCGGTGGTGATCGTCACGCCGAACGGGTTGGCCTTGGTCGCTTCTTCCATCTTCGCCGCGTAAGCCCTGACCGCCGGGATCATCGCCGCGCGGTAGCTCGCCGGCATCCGCGGGATCGCCGCCACCGCGTCGCGCAGCGTGAAGGCGAAGCTCTTCTCCATCGCCGGCCACGACGCCTGCACCGCCGCAGCGTAGGCGGGATCGCGCGTCGTGCGCAGCAATTCCACCGCGGCGGAGAACTTCTCCGCCTCCAGCGGGCCGCCGGTGGTGTTGCCGTGCTGGTAGAGATCGGGCGCGTGCGACTGCTCCTCGGCCCAGGTCCTGACCGCGAGATCGCGGGCTTTCTTCGACAGCGCCGGATCGACCTCGGCCAGCGCACGCGATGCGGCGGCGAGGCCGGCGATCGACCCGTAGTTCAGGGCAGATGCCTTGGTGGTAAAGGCCCAGCGATCGTCGGGCGTGCCGCTGCGCCCACCGCGCTCTTCGCCCAGTTTGAGCGCAGGATCGTAGATCAGCCCGTCGGTCTTGGTCGAAGCGTCGCCCAGATGGGTGTATTGCGCCACGTCGGGCTCGACGATGCCGTGGATCGCGTGGCCGACCGCGTCGAACTGCGCGATCAGTTGCAGCGTGCCGTGGCGGATCTGCTGAAGGAGATCGGGGGTGCCGTCGGGCACGTGGATCTCGGTGCGGCGACGGGTCCAGTCGATCGCGGTGGTGTCGCGCGTGGGGTGCCAGCGTTCCCAGCTATCCACCAGTGATCGGATCACCTGATATTGCGACTGGGTGCGGATGTCGAAATCGCCCGCGTCGAACCAGCCGCCGACCGCGAGGCCGGGGATATGCTCGCCCGGCTTGAACCGGGTGTCGGTGGTCGGCCCCTGTGCGTAGAGGTCGATATGCTCGTGGCTGACCGGCGCTTGGCGAGCATCGTCGCGGTGTGCGTCGCCGTGCCAGACGCGGTAGCCTTCGTTGACGAACATATGGTCCATCGCGACCGGAAAATAGACGTCGAGCGTCGGATGCCACGCACCGGCGTAGACGTCCGCGGCGATGCGGAACGGCGCGGTCCGCGTTTGGCCGTATTCCAGCACGTAGGTACCCGGCGTGCGCACCGCGCTGAAATCGAGCTGGCGATAGCTGTAGCGCAAGTAATTGCCCCAGCGCGTCGTCGGCCCGGTCGCGACCGGCGTCATCGCGCCATCCTCGCCGACGCGCAGCAACCGCGCGGGGAGGGCACGCGTGTCACCGCGGTCGAGCTCGATCGTCGCGATCTTGCGCGCCTGGGGCGTGTAGCCAAGTTGCGAGTGCGCGATCACCGGCGCGCGCAGCCAGCCGGGCACGGCGTTCGGCTGCACCACCCATTCGAGCACGCGTCCGGTCTTCCCCGCGGGCAATAGCGAGCGCAGCACGAACCAGCCGTTCTGCGCCTGATTGCGTCCATCGAACAATTGCACGTCGGCGGTGGAGCGGATCGTCACCCGCCGCGCGGGGTCCTCCGGCGCCAGCACGAAGCGCGTGCCGTGCGCGATCGCGATCGGCTCGGCACCCAGTCCTTCCGCGCGTCCGCTAGCAGCGTTGCGCTCGGGCGTGCGCGTCATCGCGTCGGCGGGATAGAGCGGAAAGGTGCCGCCCGCGCCGTCCGCCATGAAGCTGTGATGGAAATAAGCGGCGGGCAGGAGTTCGAGGTTGAACCCCGCCTTGCCCGCGAGCGCCGCCGGCACCGGCTGGTCGAGGATCACCGCGATCGCCACCGCGCCGCCGCGCTTCTCCGACCGAATACGATAGCGCCACTGATAATCGGGATATTCGAGGGTCACGGTGATCGCGCCGGTGGCGGCATCGACCTGGCGATCGATCAGCCGGCCGATCGCGTCCCACTGCCCGGGCGTCGCGGACAGCCGCACGTCGCCGTTCGTGGCGATCCGCTCGCCCTGCTGGATGATCTCGACACCGCTGATCTTCGAATCGGCGAACAGGCCATCGTACCAATTGGAGAAGACGAGCACGTTGGCCGCGGGCGCTTCGTAATACCCTTGTGCGTTGAGCGTCAGTTCCGGCGCGGATGCGGCGCGCCCGGTGCCGGTCTGCGCGAGTGCCGGGGAGGCGCCCGCCAGCAGCACCGTGATCAACCGCGCGACATGTTTCGTGGCCTTCATGTGCGATCCCCTCGTGTTCGCGCGGCGTGTACACCACCGCTTCATCTCGCTTCACTATAGCGCTACCATTGTATCTCGCCAGTGCAAGTCGGGCAAAGCTCCACGAGGTTTGTTTTACCGTTGACCTAACTGGGTAGCGGTATCATCGTGCCAGCCACACGCCGGCGATGGCAGTAGGTTCGCGAACGACGGACCCGATCGGCAAGGGAGCAGGGATGACCAGGCGATACAGCGACCGATACGGCTCACCTTCTCATCAATCGGGCGTGTCACGCGCATGACGAACCCGCAACGACGTGCACGCCGCCTCGCCGGACTGGTGTTGCTGGCAGGGGTGGCGCTCGCGGCACCCGGCGTATCGGGGCAGCAGGCCAGGGCGCAAGCGGTTGGTGGTGCTCAGTCGATCGTGCCACCCGGCTTTCAGCGGGTCA
Organism: Sphingomonas hominis; assembly: GCF_013328205.1. Lineage (GTDB taxonomy): Bacteria > Pseudomonadota > Alphaproteobacteria > Sphingomonadales > Sphingomonadaceae > Sphingomonas > Sphingomonas hominis. Next base: position 40,147 of record NZ_JABULH010000004.1, read on the forward strand.
CGCCGGGCGCGACGACGCCCGACCGTGACGGCTTCCTGCGCCGCTGGCTGCTGCTGGAGCCGATCAACAAGCCCAATCGCAGCAACGCCGGCTTCACCGGCAGCTACGTTCGCCAGGCGCTGACCACGCCTTACTTTCCGGGTCAGCTGACGGCCATGCCGCGCGACGGGCAGGTGGTGCGCGCCGGTGCGCAGCCGCTCGCGTGGCACGCGCTCGAATCGACCGCGTTCAACGTCCGCTTGTTCGACTTCGCCAAGGCGCTCGGCAAGCCGACCTACGGCGTCATCTTCTGGGTGGTCACGATCGTCGACTCCCCGCGTGAGATGCGCGACGTGCGCATGGCGGTGGGGTCGAATTCCGCATCGATGTGGTGGCTGAACGGTCAGGAAGCGGTCGGACTGTTCAACGACCGCCGCATGGTGATGGACGACGTGCTGTCCGACCGCATCACGCTGAAAAAGGGTCGCAACGTCATTCGCGGCGCGGTGATCAACGGGCCCGGGCTCAGCGACTTCTGCATCCGCTTCCTCGACGCCCAAGGGCGACCGATCACCGGGATCAAGAATGATGTCCGCTAAGCTCACGACCATCATCGCGCTCGCGCTCGGCCTGACGGCGGGCGCGGTTCCCGCCGCGGCGCAACTCGCCGGCGACGTTTTCATCCACGATCCGTCGACCGTCACCGAGTCGGATGGCAGCTACTACACGTTCGGCACGCGTGGCGGCGGGCTGGTGTCGCGTGACGGCTGGACATGGCGTAGCGGACCGGAACGCCCCGGCGGCGGCGTCGCGCCCGACGTGATCAAGATCGGCGAGCGCTACTATGTCGCCTATGCAATCGGCGGTGGCGGGATGTCGGGCGGGCATGCCAGCCTGGTCAAGATCATGTGGACGCTGTCGCTCGATCCCAAGTCGCCCGAGTTCAAGTACCACGACGTCGGCGTCGTGGCGTCGAGCGACGGGGTGGAAACCGTCGACGCGATCGACCCGGCATTCCTGTACCAGGATGGGCGGCTTTGGCTGACGTACGGCACCTATTTCGGGCCGATCCGCATCGTCGAGCTCGATCCGAAAACGGGCTTGCGTGTGGCAGGCAACCAGCCGGTCGATGTCGCGATCGACATGGAAGCCACCGCGATGATGTTCCGCGACGGCTGGTACTATCTACTCGGCACGCACGGCACGTGCTGCGACGGGCCGAACTCGACTTACCACATCCGCGTCGGCCGCGCGCGCAGTCCGCTCGGGCCCTATCTCGACCACATGGGTACGCCGCTGCTGCGCGGCGGTGGCAAGATGGTGGTGAGCGCGCGCGGCCGCAATTTCGGCCCCGGTCACTTCGGGCTGATCCAGCTGGACGGCGGCGTCGAGAAGTTCTCGATGCATTATGAGGCCGACCTCGATCGTAGCGGACGCAGCGTGCTCGCGATCGCGCCGCTGCGCTGGACGAACGGCTGGCCGGCCGCGGGCGAGAACGTCGTGCCCGGCACTTACGAAATCATGTCCGAGCGCAGCGGCTACGCGCTTGGGCTCGCCACCGACGTGGTGCGCGTGCCGTTCGATCCGCGGCGCAGCTTTATGGCGAAACCGACCGACCCGGTCGCGCCTTTGCCCGACCAGACGCTTGCCGAGGACTCGGCCGTATGGCCAAAGGGTCGCATCCGCGTCGATCTCGCGGATTACATGAATCGCCCGCATCAGCGCTGGACGATCACGCCGGTCGCCGGCGCAGGCGGCTATTTCGGCGCGCCGTTCTACAAGATCACCATCGCTAAGACCGACCGCGCGCTGGCAGCAAACGCGCGCGGCGAGGTGAAGACAATACCCGCCTTCACCGGCGCGGATGAGCAATTGTGGCAGGTGGATCAGCTGACCGACGGTAGCTACCGCATCATGCCCAAGGGAACGCCCGGCCGCACCAGGCTCGCGCTCGTCGCTATCGGCGCCAGCACGCCGAGCCTCGTACCCTTTGATCCCGCCAGCCCGGCAGGTCGGTGGTCGTTCCAGCGCCCGTGATAATACTCGCGCCAAGTGGGTCGAGGCGTTAAACTAGTCGGACAAATCAGGAGGGTCGTGCCCGTATGCGGATCGAAGCGGCCGAAAGGGAGAGTATGACTTCGCATCACCACGTCACCGGTCGGTCCACTCGCGCCAGCCGCCGACTGGCATCGCTCGCGCTGCTGTTAGCAGGCACGGTGCCAGTCGCGGCAGTGGCGCAGGAGCCGGTCGCCATCACGACCGCGACGCTCAACGCGGACAAGCCCGGCCCGGTCATGCACCCGGACGTGTTCGGCCAGTTCGCCGAGCATCTCGGCCATGGCATCTACGGCGGTATCTGGGTCGGCCGCGGATCGCGTATTCCCAACGACGCCGGCTATCGCAGCGACGTGCTGGCGGCGTTGAAGGCGATCAACGTGCCGATGGTACGCTGGCCCGGCGGCTGTTTCGCCGACGAATATCACTGGCGCGACGGCATTGGGCAGGCGGGCAAGCGCCCGACCAAGGTCAACACCAACTGGGGCGGCGTCAACGAAGACAATGCCTTCGGCACGCACGAGTATTTCGGGCTGATGGACCGGCTGGGCGGCAGCACCTACGTGTCCGCGAACGTCGGCAGCGGCACGCCGGCCGAGACCTCGCAATGGGTCGAGTATATGACGGCGCCCAAGGGCACGACGATGTTGGCGAAGGAGCGCGAGCGCAACGGCCACGCCGCGCCGTGGAAGGTCCGCTACCTCGGGATTGGCAACGAATTGTGGGGCTGCGGCGGCAACATGCGCGCCGAGTACGCGGCCGACCTGACCAACCAATATGCGCAGTTCGCGAAATCCGCCAACGGCCCGATGCTCAAGATCGCGAGCGGGCCGAGCGACTCGAACTACGACTGGACCGACGCGATGATGCGGATCGCGGGCAAGAACATCGACGGACTGGCGCTGCATTATTACACCCGTCCGCGCGATAAGGACTGGAACGACAAGGGCGCGGCGCTCGGCTTTCCCGAGCGCGAGTGGGCCTCGACGATGGCGCACACACTGCTGATGGACGAGTTCATCACCAAGCATTCGGCGATCATGGACAAGTATGACGCGGCCAAGCGCGTGATGCTCGCCGTCGACGAATGGGGCACGTGGTACGACCCGACGCCGGGCAGCAACCCCGGTTTCCTGGAGCAGCAGAACTCGATCCGCGACGCGGTGGTGGCGGGGCTCAACCTCAACATTTTCGCGCATCATGCCGACCGCGTGCGGATGGCGGCGATCGCGCAGATGGTGAACGTGCTGCAGGCGATGCTGCTGACCGACGGCGCGCGCATGGTGAAGACGCCGACCTATTGGGTATTCGACCTGTACAAGCCATGGCAGGGCGCGACGACGCTGCCGGTCACGCTGACCACGCCTTACTACCACAAGGATGAGTTCGCACTGCCCGCGGTCAGCGCGTCGGCGGTGCGCGACACGAGCGGGCAAGTTCACGTCGCCCTCGTCAATCTCGATCCAAATCGCGCGATGCCGGTCACGCTGTCGCTCGCCGGATTGCAGGCGACGCAGGCGAGCGGCCGGATCGTCACCGGCACCACGATGGACGCGCACAACAGCTTCGCCGCGCCCGACACCGTGACTCCGCAGCCGTTCAACGCCGCGCAGGTGGCGAACGGCACGCTGAGCACGACGGTGCCGGCAAAATCGGTGCTGGTGCTAGATTTGCGCTGATCTGGCTATCGGAGACTGGGCGGTGCCGAAGGGTACCGCCCAGTTTTCGATGCCTCATCGGCTAACGATCGCATCCCGGCAGCCGGGTGAGGCGGGTCGCATCACCGCCCACCCGCTGGCGGGACTACCGCAGCAGCGCGGCGTCCGCCCAGATCGCGGGCGCGGGACGTGCGCCGACCGGTGCACCGCTCGCGCGCGCTACCAGTTCCACGATCCTGACGCCGCGGACGTTGGCGGTGAGCGGCGCGGCCGGATCGCCGAACGCCATCGCGCGCGATCGTGCGAGCAGCCGGCCGTCGCCCCACACCTCGAACGTGGTCGTGCCAGAGCCGGGCTGCCCTGAGTCGTTGACCCCGACCGACGCGGTGAACGTCGCGTAACCGGCGTTGCGCACTTCCAGCCGCGAGTTCGACAAGACGCCAATGCCGGTATCATACTCCTTGCCCGCGACACGCATCAGCTTGCCATACGGTGCCCTGTCGACCTCCGCGCCGCCCCAACCGCCATATTGCGGATGCTCGCCCGCGCCGCGCGTACCAATCCACGGCGTGATCGAATGATGGATGGTCGGATCGGGTTCGGGCACCACGACGCCGTCCACCGCGGCATTGACGCGGCCGGTCAGCTCCGACAGGTAGCGCCCGTTCGGCATGCGTCGCGTGCCCGACACCCGGAAGATGCGGGTCTCGTGCGGCGCGAGCGCCAGTAGCAGTTCGCCGCGAAACGTCTGCGTCGCCTTGCTCCACAGGTCGCGCAGCCGGACGTCCGCCGCCGGGTTCAGCTTCAACTGCGCGGCGGTCATCACCGCCTTGGCCGGCGCGGCCGTGCGGTTGAACACCGCCACGGCCTTTTCGCCGTCGGCCAGCGTCTTGACCAGGATCTGGACCTCGTCCGAATCGTAGGCGAGCACGGCCTGGTTGCCCGCCGCGTCCTGGTTCAGCGCGACGATCTCGGCATTGCCGAAGATCGCCTGCAATTTCGGGGTCAGCGCGCGCAGGTCGTAGCCGATGATCAGCGGCGCGTTGACCATCGCCCATAAGGCGAAGTGCGATCGCGCTTCGGTGAGGTGCGCCGCGTCGAAATCGCCGGTGCCGACGAACAGCATGTCCGGATCGTTCCACGAGCCGGGATGCGCGTAGAGCGCGCGGTGCGTGACCGTGTCGAAGTTGGTCAGCATCCGTGCCCACACCGGCTGGATGTCGTCGCTGGTGCGCGACATGTTGCCGACGTCCTTGCCCCATGCACGCACGTCGCCCGCACCCCACAGGCACAAGGCATAGACGTAATCGCGCCCCGCCGCGTGGGTACGCAGCGCCGTGTGCACCTGCTCATAGAGCGCGCGGATGCCCGCCACGTCCGATCCGCCGAGCGACTGCATGTCGACCAGCGGCGGCAGCGCGCGGTACAATCCGGAGCGCACGCGCGGCGCGTCGGCGGGCAGGCCGCGTGCACCGCAACCGTCGACCTTGATGAAGTCAAAGTTCCAATCAGCGAAATACAGGCGGATGTCCTGGTCGACGTGGCCGTACAAGCCGACCTCGCGCTCCGCGACGCTGCCTTCGGGCTGGTTCTTGAAATCGGGCGTGTAGATTTGTCCGCAGCTGTTGCGGCCGATGTCGGAGTAAATGCCGGCCTTCAGCCCCATCGCGTGCAGGCGATCGGTGAGGGGGCGGAAGCTCGTATCGGAGCCGGTCGCGGCGGAGGGAAAGTGACTGGTGCGGATCAGCATCCGCCCGTCCGGCTGACGTCGTTTGAGCCACCAACCGTCGTCGATCACGACGTAGCGATAGCCGAGCGCCGCAAGCTTGGTATCGACCAGCGCGCGCGCGGACGCGAGCACCTTTTCCTCGTCGACGTCGCTGTTGAACGCATTCCACGAGTTCCAACCCATCGGCGGCAAGGGGGCGCTGCCGTCGGTGTTCGCGCTCCAGCGACCGGTCGCGGCGAGCGGATCGGCGACCTGCGCGGTCGCGATGGATGAGGCGCACAGCCCTGCCAGCAGCAGGGACGCGAGCGCACGGCGGGTCGAGCGCGCGCTCACTTGGGCAACGCCGCCGATTGACGCGCGGTGAACTGCGCCGACTGGAACGGCACGCCGGTACCCGGCTGCCCTGCGCCCACCGTGACGTGGTAGCCGCCGGCGGCGACCGAGCGCACACCGTCCGGCGTCACCGAACTCAGGTCGCGCGGCGAGAGCGCGAATGCGATCTCGCGCGTCTCACCGGGGCGTAGCGCGACGCGCTGGAAGCCGCGCAAGGCGATTCGTGGCACGCCCGGCCGATCGGGGAAGGTGAGGTACAATTGCGCCACTTCCTCGCCCGCGCGGCTGCCGCGGTTGGTCACGCGCGTGGTCACCCGCACGCCTGCCTCCGCGCCACCGCGCGCCGGTGTTACAGTGAGCGGCGCATAGTCAAACCGCGTGTAGCTGAGCCCATGACCGAACGGGTACACGGGCGTTCCGGTAAAGTAGCGATAGGTTCGTCCGGTCATCGCATAATCGCCGAACGGCGGCAGGTCGGCAACGCTGCGGTAGAAGGTGAGCGGCAGACGCCCGGACGGGTTGGTGCGCCCGGTCAGGATGTTGGCCGCCGCGGTGCCGCCCGTCTCGCCCGGATACCAGGCCTCCAGGATGGCGGCGGCATGGTCCTGCGCCCAGCTAAGATTGATCGGGCTGCCGTTCATCGCGACGAGGACGATCGGCTTGCCGGTGGCGCGCGCGACCTCCAGCATCGCGAGCTGGTCCGCCGGCAGGTCGAGCGTCGTCTTGTCGCCGCCTGCGAAGCCCGGCACCGACACGCCCGTTTCCTCCGCCTCCAGGTCGGATGTCAGTCCGACGACCGCGACCAGTACGTCCGCCGCCGCGGCTGCCCGCCGCAGGTCGGCGGCGGGCGTGCGCGACACGCGTTTCCACACCAGATCGACGCCGCTTCCCTCGACCCGGATCGCGTAGCGTCGACCGCCTTGCAGATCGAGCGTGGTCATGCCGGGCAGGTCGTTCCAGCGCGCCTCGCGCCGATCCGAAACCAGCTTGCCGTCAAGCGTCATCGTTCCGCCCGCACCCGACAGACCCACGCGGTAGGTGCCGCTCTCGGGCGGCACCAGAAAGCCGGTCCACTCGGTGCGATGCACGTCGGCAACCTTCGGAAGGTCGAGATTGCGGTCGCCGACATCGGGCTCGATCCGCGTGGCGACGGGCGTGCTCTGGTACTTGGCCGCGGCGATCAGCTTCTCGCGCGTGCCGGGCGCGAAACGCGTCGGCATCGGCGTGACCGGGTTGAAGTAGCGCGCGAGCAGGCCGGGCTTGCCGTCGGGGGTCATCAGCGCGGCGGTCGGCACGCGGTCACCGTCGGTCACCGACTCCCCGAACGGCACCAGCGACACCTGCGCGCTGCCCATCGCGCCCTGCAATCCCTCCAGCACCGACACCGGATGCCCGGACAAAGGCGACGAGTAAATGCCGCGCAGCACGCGCGTCGCGTCACCCAGCGGCCCGATCACCGCGACCTTCACACCGGGTTTGAAGGGGAGAACGCCGTCGTTCTTAAGCAGCACCATCGACCGCTCGGCCGCCGTCAGCGCCAGGCGCCGATGCTCGGGCACGCCGACCATGCTGACGGGCACCGCCGCGCGCGCGCCGGCCAGACCGGGCAGGTCGCCGACGCGGTAGCGCGCGGCGAACAGGCGCACGAGGCTGCGGTCGAGATCCGCTTCGGTAATCAGACCGCGGCGCAGCGCCTCGCGGTAGCGGTCCTCCAGCCCGGCGGTGTCGTTCAGCGTCTCGGTGTTGCACTCATTGTCGACGCCCGCGCGTAATGCCGCAGCAACAGCGGTCGCGCCGTCCGGCGCATATTTGTGGTTGTCGGCGATGTCCTTCACCGCATCGCAGTCGGACACGACGTAGCCGGTGAACCCCCACGCGCCGCGCAGATGATCCTTGAGCAACAGGTCGCTCGCGCAGGCGGGCTGACCGTCGATCCGGTTGTAGGCGCACATCACCGAACCCGCGCGTGCCTCGATCAGCGCGGCGCGGAACGCGGGCAAATAGGTATCCTCCAGATCGTGCGCGGAGACGAAGACGTTGGCCTGATGCCGCGTGCCTTCGGGACCGCTGTGCACCGCGAAATGCTTGGGCGTCGCGATCACCTGCGGTCGATCCGGGTTCGGTCCCTGCATGCCGGTCACGAACGCGACGCCCATCGCGGCGGTCAGATACGGGTCCTCACCGTAGGTTTCCTGGCCGCGCCCCCAGCGCGGATCGCGAAAGATGTTGATGTTGGGTGACCAGGTGTCGAGCCCGGTGCCGATCCGCCCGTTGCGGCCGGTCTGTCGTCCCAGCGTGTGCAGGCCGCGCACCTCCGTGCCGATCGCGCCCGCGACGTCGTGGACCAGCGGCGCGTCGAACGTCGCGGCAAGCCCGATCGGCTCGGGAAAGTTCGTGGCGGGGAGCGGCCCCAGCGCGCCGTGAAGCGACTCGGTCCACCAATTATGTGCCGGCACGCCGAGCCGCGGGATCGCCGGCGCGACATTCAGCATCTGCGACAGCTTCTCCTCGCGCGTCATGCGCGCGACCATCGCACGGGCCAGCGTCTCGGCCTCGTCGGCGGCCTGCGTGGCGGGGAGCGGGGCCTTGCTACCCGCTGTCGGAGCCGCGATCGGTGCCGCTCCGGTCAGGGCCGGGATCGCCGCTGCCGTTGTCAGCAGCACCGCGCCGATGGTTGCGCGCATGATCGTCTTCTCCCCCTTTGGTGCGCCTTGTGCGCCGACAATGTCTGTTACGGCGCGCTCGTCACCGGCACCTCGAATGTACCGACAGGCAGCCCCGCCTCGTCGGCGAGGTTGGTGACCGGCGCGTCGGCCCAGGCGTAGCGGACGCGGGTCACCGGCCGTCCGTCGCCCGGCAGCGTCACCTCACTGCCGGTCACGACACCCATCGCGTATCGGCACGTTCCGGCACCCGCGCCGCACAATTCGAACCCGATCGCGCGCGCGGCACTGCGCGCGTGCAGCGCACCGGTAACGCCGGAAAAGCGCAGCGTGACGCCGCTGTCGCCACTCGCGCTCGCGGCGGCGATCGCCGGTCCGGACGGCGCGATCGGCTCGCGGTACACCGCGGCGCGCATCACGCGGGCTAGCCGCTGCCCCACCTCGTGCTTCTCGCCCGGATGAATGTCGAGCGCGTCGCCCAAGTCGAGCGCGACCGCGATGCCCGCGTGCGCGTCCGCGGCGGCGACGCGGCGCTGCGCGTCGCGCACGTCGCCCCATCCGCTCTCGCCCGGCCGGGTCGAAGGCGCGCCGTAGTTTGCGAGCTGAACGATCGCGAAGCCCGTCTCCGGTGTGCCGAACCGTTTCCGCCAGTCGGCGATCAGCGCTGTCATCCGCCGGTCGTAGCCCGGGATACCGGTATCCGACTCGCCCTGATACCAGGCGACCCCCGCGAGCTGCGTCGGGCCGAGCGGCGCGATCATCGCATTGTAGAGCGTGCCCGCGCCGTTGATGTCGTCCCACGGCACCCGCGGCGCGGCACCGGCCAGTCGCTTTGCGATCGCATAGCGCCAGCCGTCGCCGATCGCGACGCTGCTGCCGTCGGCGAACGACAGCCGCATCGTCTCCGCCGGGCCGGTCATCCCGCCGTACGCGTACACGTCGTCGTCGTTGACGGTAATAACGTTGCGACCGGCCTTCAACGTACCCGCTAGTAGCGCGTAAACGCGCGAGGCGGGGGCGAGGCTGCTGCCGCCGACGCCGACACCGTTGACCCAGGTCCGATCGGCATCGTCGACGCGGCCGAGCACCAACGTGGCTGCGCCGCGCGCCTGCTCGGCCGTCACGTCGACCGTGCGCTGATACCACAGCATGCCGTTATAGTCGGCAAGTTCGGGCACGCCCCACGTCTCGACATTGCTCATGACCGGCACCGGGCGCCAGTCGAGCGCCGCGTCCGGTTGCCACGGTTCGCGGCCCGCCGCGTCGCCCGAGCCCGCGCGCCACCATTCTTCCCAGATCGACGAGGCCTGGCGGTTCGCTGCCGCAGGATCGCGCGCGTAGAGCCGCAGCAGGTCGGCAGGCGCGCCCATGCCGGCCTGGCGCAATGCCGGATCGCTCATCCACGCGCTGATCCGCGAACCGCCCCAGCTCGAGTGGATCGCGCCGATCGGCACCTTGGCGGTGCGCCGCAGCGACTGCACCATGTAGAAGCATGCGGCGGAGAACGTTGGAACGCTCGCTGCATCCGCGACCACCCACGCGGGTTGCGTGTCGAACCGTGCCGCCGGCGTGGCGGCGGAAACCTTGGCGACCGTCAGCAACCGCAGCTGCTCGTCGCGTTCCGGATGCGCGTCGGGGATCAGGTCCTGCGCCTGCGACACCTGCAATTCCATGTTGCTCTGGCCCGAGCACAGGAACACGTCGCCGATCAGGATGTCGTGCAGCGCCACCGCCCCGCTCGGCGCCGCAATCGTCAGGTCGTAGGGACCGCCGGCCGCCATCGCGGGCAGGCGCGCGTCGAACCGGCCGGCCTTGTCGGTGCGCGTGGTGACGCTTCGACCCGCCAGCGCGATCATTACCGTCTCGTTCGGCGCGGCTTGTCCGCTCAGCACGATCGGGCGTCCGCGCTGGACCACCGCGTGGTCGCTCAACACGCCGTCGAGGCGGGGCGCGGCCAGCACCGGTGTCGCACCCGCGAGCAGCATCGCGCACAGGCTTAGGCGGGCGAGGGTGGTCGGCATGGCGAAGGGCTTTCGGTGGGTCACAACGGCTGCATGCCGTGCTGGACGATGCGGTCGATCAGCGCGCGGTGCGCCGGCAGGCTGCGCAACAGGCGGTCGGTGCTGATCTGGTTGTCGCGCCGCGCGCGGCGCGCGGTCGCGGCGTCCCGCTCGATCGTGCCGGGCGGCAACGCGGTTCGCGCGCCCATGCCGTAGAGGACATATTGGTAGCTGGCGGAAGGGAACACCTCGTCCGCGCGGTCGAACTCCTCGTGCAGCCATGGCGACTGATATCGCCACAGCGCCATCAGCTCGCGCAGCCGGTCGGGCATCGTCTCGGCACGCGCATTGTCGCGCCAGAAATCGGTGTCGGTGCGCTGCGTCAACGCATAATGCAGCTTGAGGAAGTCGATGATCCGGCCCCAGCGATAGGCGGTGGTGTCGTTGAACCGCCGCGCGACCACGTCCATCACCTCGCGGCACGCCGGCATCTGCTCGGCGATGATCTTTGCCGACAGTTCGATCAGCACGATCGCCGACGCTTCGAGCGGTTCCAGGAAGCCCGCCGCCAGCCCCACCGCGACGCAATTGCGCACCCAGAAGCGCTCGCGGTGGCCGGCGCGGATCGACAGCCGCCGGATCGGCAAGTCACGTGCCGCCGCACCCAGATAGTCGCGCAACTCGCGCTCGGCGGTCTCGACGTCGACGTGGCTGCTGGAGAAAACGTGCCCGACCCCGCGCCGGGTCGGCAGGCCGATGTCCCAAATCCACCCGGCCGTTTGCGCGGTCGAGATCGTATGGCTCGCGATCGGCGCGTCGGGGCGATCGTAGGGCACTTGGACGGCGAGGGCGGTGTCGCAGAACAAGGTATCGCTGCACGAGCGGAACGGGACCTTCATCGCCCCGCCGATCAACAGTGCGGCGAAGCCGGTGCAGTCGACGAACAGGTCGCCCTCGATCGTCTGCCCCTGCGCGGTGTCGAGGCGGTCGATGTCGCCTTGCTCGTCAAGGTGAATCTCGGTCACGTCGGCCAGCACGTGGCGAACGCCCAGCTTCTCGCAGCAATGGCGTTGCAGGAAGTGAGAGAACTTGCCCGCGTCGAGATGGTAGGCGTAATTCGCCTGCCCCTCATATTCCGGCGTCGTGATCGTCTTTGGCGCCAGACCCTGGTCGCAGATGCGGCCTTGCGAGGTTACCGCGTCGCAGAACGTGTCGCCGCCGTCGTCGGCGAGCCAGTGCGGTGCGAGGTTCACCTGCCCGAACTGCTGCGGCAGCATCAGCGGATGGTAATAGCCGTCGTCGACTGCGCCGGTGGTCCAACGGTTGAAGCGCGCGCCCTGCTTGAACGCGGCATCGCACTCACGAAAGAAATCTGTCTCGGATACGCCCATCTGGCGCAACGTGCTGCGCAGCGTCGGCCAGGTCCCTTCGCCGACCCCGATGATCGGCACATTGGGTGATTCCACCAGCGTCACGGTGAAGCCGTGTGGGCGGCGTGCCTGGTGCCGCGCGGCGATGATGCCCGCGGTCAGCCAGCCGGCGGTTCCGCCGCCCACGATCACGATGTTCTTGATCTCGTTCATGGCAAAACGTGTTCGAAAAAACGGCGGAGCGCAACCAGGTCGCGCCCCGCCAGGGAGGAGACCTCAGAAACGATAGCGGACACCCGCGGAGTAACGGCGACCGTAATCGAACACGTCGAGCAACTGGTTGCCGTAGCGGCCGTGCGTGCTCTGCTGGTTGTTGTTGATGTTCAACGCTTCGGCGAAGACGCTGAAGTTCTTGTTGATGTCGTAGCTCGACGTCAGGTCGATCTGGAAGCTCTGATCGACGAAGGTCGGCTCGGCACCGAACGAACCGGTGTTCTGGTTCTGCCCGAACTGGAGCAGATACTCGTCACGCCAGTTGAGCGCGGTGCGGAACTGGAAGCCGTTCTTGTCATAGAAGCCGACGAAATTGGCTGAGTTGGCGAGGCCGGTGACCGCGAAGCCCGACTGGCTGATGTTGGTCGGATCATACGGCCGATTCGTGTCCACCAGCGTGCCGTTGGCCTGGAAGCCAAAACCGGTGTCGCCGAACACCTGCTGCCACGCCACTTCGATGCCGCGCACGGTCGCGTCTGGACCATTCACCTGCTGCGACACCGCGAAGCTGGCGAGCTGGCCCGTGGTCGGATCGATCAACCCGTTGATCGGCTGCCGTGTCACGCCCGCGACCACGAAGTTGCTGACGTTCTTCAGAAACAACCCGACCGACAGGTAAGAGTTGCGCTTGTAATACCATTCCGCGCCGATATCGAAATTGTCGGCCAGATGGGGTTTCAGGTTCGGGTTGCCGCCGCTGGCGTTCAGCGCGCCGATCCGCTGCCCGTTGCCGACGTTCAAAACCGGATTGAGCAGGCTCAGCGTCGGCCGCGTCAGGGTCCGCGACGCATCGAAGCGCACGATCAGATTGTCGGTCAGCTCCAGCTTCGCATCCAGGCTGGGCAGCAGATAGGAGTAGGAGCTGTCATTCCGCACCGGCTGAACCTCGGTGTAGGTCGGAATGCTCAGCAAGGTTCGATCGGCGGTGCTGGTCACCAATGCGGTCGGAAGACGACCCTGTCCGGTTGCTATCAGCGAGGTATATTCGTTCCGCACGCCCGCGTTCAGCGTGAACGGCAACCCGCCAAGCTCGGTGCGGAAGTTCGCGGCCAGATAGAGCGACCATGTCCGCTCGCGTACGCGCAACACGCTGCCCGGATCGACCTGTTCGTCGAAACTGCCGGTGAAACCGTTGACGTTGGCGTAGTTGAACCCGGGCACGTTCTGCGCCTGCGGATTGCCCTGGCTGCTCAGGAAGTTCTGATAGTCGCTAGGACGGAACACGAACACCGACGGCGGCAGGCTGCCATCGAAGCCGGGAATGAACTTGTTGAGGCTAATCGATCCGCGATACAAGCTGTCCGGCAGCGGTGCGATACCCGCCGAGCCGCCAGACGGTGCGCCGTACCCGGCATAGGCCTGCCAGAAGTTGTTGGTGAACGTGCTCTCGTTGCGGAAATTGAACGTGTCCTGATAATATTGGCCGCCGGCCTTCAGCGTCAGGTCGTCCTGCTTCCACGTCGCATTGCCGCGGAACTGGATCAGCTCGTCGGTATTGTGCTGCGTCTGGTTGACCGCGACGTGCGATCCGATCACCGAGCGATCGGCCCAGGCAGCCGAATTACCCGCCGGTCCGAAATTGCTGATCGAGGGGAAGGCGTCGCTGCTGTCACCGTCGATCGTGAAGCGCAGATTGTTGCCGAGCCGCGTGCCGTAACCGATATCACCGTTCTGGCTGCCGATAATACGACCGGGGTTCAGCCAGCTCTTGGCGTAAGCACCGTCGGCTTCGAGCGTCAGATTGTCATTAACGTCATACTTGACGTTCAGGCCGGTCTGGTTGGTCTGCAGCAACTGCTTGTTGAGCGCGGCGGTGAAGTCGGTCGGCGTTCCGGCCTGCGTGAAGTCGACCGCAACACCATTCTCGTCCAGTGTCACGTTGCGCAGGTCGCCCTGGTTGAACCAGACGCCGAACGCGTAATTGTTCGAGGTGATTTCCTGGCGCGAGAAATTGTTGTCGAGCGTCACCATCAGCGCGTCGGTCGGGTGATATTGCAGCGAGATCCGCGCATCGACGCGCTCGTCCTCGACCCGCTGCTGTTCGGCGCCATATTGCTGGGGGAAGAAGCCGGTGATGGTGCGGGCGTCGCTGGCGGGTACGCCGGTGCCTGGATCGCGCGGATTACAGGTCGACGCCGTGCTGCCGGTCAGCTGACATGGTGCGAAGAAACCGCCGGGCGTACCCGAGACGTAGACGCGGTTGGTATCGGTATCACGCCGCGTGTAGATCACGTCGGCCAGCACGCCGAGTGTTTCGTCGGCATTGGTGCTGCTGATCAGCAATCCCGCGGTCGGCACAACCTTGCCCGAACGGTCCTGGATCGATCCCGAACCGCTCGCCGCCAGGCGGAAGCCGGGGTGATCGAACGGATTAGGAAAGCCGATGTTGACCGTGGCACCGATCGAGCTCGACGCGAGCGAAACGTCGGGCGTCTTGAGCACGCTCAACTGTCCGATGAAGTCGACGCCGACCGTGCTGAAGTCAATTTGCCGGTTGCCTGTCGCGGTCGAGATGCGGCGCCCGTCGTACAGGGTGGTGTTGAAGTCGTTGCCGAAGCCGCGAACAGTGATGCCGGTCGGCTCGCCACGCGAACCCGAGCGCTGGATCGACACGCCGGGCAGGCGTTGCAGCGACGCGGCGACGTTCGAATCGGGGAACTTGCCGATATCCTCGGCCGAAATGACGTCGACAACACCCGAGGATGATCGCTTCAGGTCGAGGTTGCGCTGGAGCGAGCCGCGCAGGCCGGTGACGATGATGTCCTCGCCGGTGACGCTGTTGCCCTGCGAGGTATCGGGCGCGGTTACCGTATCCTGAGGCTGTCCGGCTTCCTGCGCCGAGGTGGTGTTGGCAGTCGCGGGCACTGCCGGCTGTGCCGCGTTCGGCTGGCTGGTGGTGCTGTTCTGAAGGCTGGACTGATCCTGCGCCAACGCCGGGCTCGCCCAGGCCAATGCAGCCAGGCTGGTGGCGCCGGCCAGCAGGCCGAGTCGCTTCGACAGAAGACCGGTTCCGGAGCGCGCGCGAACGTATTGCTGCATTTCATCATCCCCTCTTACCGACCTGCGTCTCGCCTTCTGTTGCGGCTATTGGCAGGTCTTCGATCCGGCAGGGTCGCGGGCCGCGTGAGCACCCCGGAACGTCTGCGTTAGCGCTCACATACCAAGCGCGATGATGGTTTGCAATCAATTGTCTGAGTGATAGGCGTTGTTTGCCGCTGCTTGTTTCGGCACGGCCCATAATCAATCACTTGGAGGGGAGGGCGCGCGATGCCGATTTGGGAAATGCTCAATCGTCAGGATCATGGCAGCCTGCGCGTTTCGCGCAAAAGCGACGCGCAGCGTCATTTCGCGCAGATCGTCCCGGCCGAGTTCCTGCAGGCCGCGCCATATTACGCCATCCTGTTCACCAAACACCCCGACACCGGTGCCTTCTACGCCGGCGTTGTGATGGGGCTGGAGCCGGATGAGAACCTGCTGGTGGTGGACGATACCTTGCCCGATTATCGACCCGCCGATCTGGAGCGTCGCGGCTTCTTCACGACGCCGGACGGGATCGCGATCGACCGCGACGATCCCGTGTTCGCCGATCCTGCGGGGCAGACATTGTTCGGCATCGACGGCGAGCCCGCGCTGGCGCTGCGGCGCGTACAGCAGGCATTGCACACGCTGGAGGTCGGACTGTCCGAGAGTGACGCGCTGATTGCGCGGTTGCTGTCGCATCGGCTGCTCGAGCCCATCGACGTAAAGATGGAGTTCGACGATGGCCGCTCTCTGCGGCTCGACGGGCTTTACACGATCAGTCTCGACGCGTTGCACGCGCTGCCCGACGAGGTCGCGCTGGACCTGTTCCGAAGCGGCGACCTGCAACTCGCCTACGCGCAGACCGGGTCGGTGCGGCACTTGCGCACGCTGGGCCGGATCAGGAACGCGCGGCTGTGACAATCCGCGCGCCCGACGGCGACGCGCTGCGTGATCCGCAGCGCTTCCGGACCGAGGTGATGGAGCGCGGCGAGCCCGCGCTGCTGCGCGGTGCCGCGAGCGGTTGGGCGATGTTGCACGATGCATCGGACGGGCGCGCCGCCGAAGATGCGGGCAGCACAGCCTTGGCAGGCGTGCTCGACGTCCTGCGCGCCTTCGATGCCGGGCGCGAGGCCGAAGTGTTCGTCGGACCGCCCGCGATCGACGCCCGCTACCATTATGACGCGACGCTCACCGGCTTCAATTTCGAGCGAGTGTCGCTGCGTTTCGGCGAGGCGCTCGACCGCATCGTCGCGACCGCTGACGTGCCCGGTCGGCCCAGCATGTACATGGGCTCGCTGACCACGGAAACCTATTTGCCCGGCATCGAGCAGGCGATGATTCTGCCCTTCGTCCCCGCGGCGGTGCGCCCGCGCGTATGGATCGGTCACTCTTCTGTGGTCGCCTGTCACTATGACGTGATGGACAATGTCGCCTGCGTCGGGGCCGGACGTCGCCGCTTCACGCTCTACCCACCCGACGCGATCGCGGATCTCTACGTCGGGCCGATCGACCGCACGCTGGCCGGTCAGCCGATCAGCTTGGCGGCGAGCAGCGCGCCGGGCGATCCGCGCTACCCGCGTTTCGAGCGCGCGCGCGCCATCGTCGTCGAGCTATCCCCCGGGGACGCGATCTACGTGCCCAAACTGTGGTGGCACCAGGTAGAGGCGCTCGATCCCGTCAACGTGCTGGTCAATTACTGGTGGGACGGCTTCGCAGCGGGTCCCGATCAGCCTTACACCACCATGCTGCTCGCGATGCTGGCGATCGCGGAGCGCCCCGCGGCCGAGCGGCAGGCCTGGCGCGCGTGGTTTGACCATTACGTCTTTCGCCCCGACGGCCATCCGCTCGGGTTCCTGCCGCCCGAACAGCATGGCGTGCTGGAGGACTCGTCTCCCGCCAATCGCAGTCGATTGCGCGCGATTGTCATGCGATTGTTGCGATCGACCGGATGATGTCGAAGCCGCGGTTAGCGTTCGACTAACTCATTCAACATCGTGATCTGGCGGGTCCATCTAGCCGCGCGCTACGACCATCGGACGGATTGAACCTGTCCGACAAGTGCGCCACTCCTGACTGCCGATAAATAGGTGGAGGGAGGCCCATGACCATGGCGAGACTGTTCGTGCTGATGCTCGCTGCGTCGTTGCTCGGGGCTGGTCCCGCTGTCGCGCAGACCGACGCCTCGGATTTCGCGAGTTCGGCGGAGATCCGCGCGAAGGTTCGGGCGATGGCAGCGCGTATGGGGAAAAGCAGCTTCGCGTACGAACCGCTCGTCAGTGACGGTGGGCGGGTCGCGGCGCTCGAATATTGGAAGGCGCCGGGCAAGCCCGCGGTTCATCCGGATGAGGCCGAATATGCGCTGGTGATCGAAGGCTCGGGTATGCTCGTGTCAGGCGGCACGATGGCGGACGCCAAGGAAACGCGGCCCGGATTGGTTGAGGGGAGCCGCATCGACGGCGGCGTAACCCGGCGCCTCGCGCCCGGCGACGTGTTCCTGGTTCCCGCAGGCGTTCCGCACTGGTTCGGGATCGACGGCAAATTGGTGCTGTTGGGGATGAAGCTTCCGACCTCGCGCTAGCAGCGAGCGGCACGGTTTTCCTGAGCGGAAGGGTCGGATGAAGGTTCTGAGGACAACCGCGGCGCTGCTGGCGCTCGCTGCCACGACCGCGCTTCACGCGCAAAACACCGCCCGGACCGAAGTGCCCCGAATAGAGAGCCGAGGCGGGCGCCATGCCTTCATTGTCGACGGCGCACCGTTCCTGATGCTCGCGGCGCAGGCGAACAATTCCAGCAATTATCCCGCGATGCTCGATCAGGTCTGGCCGACCCTCGACCGGATCAACGCCAACACGCTGGAGATGCCGATCGCGTGGCAGCAGGTCGAGCCGGTTGAGGGCCGCTTCGACTTCTCGTTCCTGCAGGTGCTGCTCGATCAGGCGCGCACGCACGACAAGCGCGTGGTGCTGTTGTGGTTCGGCACGTGGAAGAACACCAGCTACGCCTACACGCCCGATTGGGTGAAGCTGAACCCAGGGCGCTTTCCGCGCATGAGGACGCGCGACGGCAAGGATCACGGCGTGCTGAGCGCGCACGGCGAACAGACGCTGGCGGCCGATACGCGCGCCTTCGTCAAGGTGATGGAATATGTGCGCGATCACGATCCGCAGAACACCGTGATCATGGTGCAGCCGGAGAATGAGACCGGCAGCTACCGCAACCCGCGCGATTACGGCGCAACCGGCAATCGCTTGTTCGCGCAGACGATCCCGCCGGCGCTCGCGCGCGCGACCGGTAAAGCGGGCACGTGGAGTCAGGCGTTCGGCGCGCAGGCCGATCGCGCGTTCAACACTTGGTACGTCGCGTCCTACGTCAACGCGATCGCCGCCGCGGGCAAGAAGGTGAAGGCGTTGCCGATGTACGTCAACGCCGCGCTCGCCGGTCCGTCGAACGTACCCGATCCCGACGGCGTGGCGAGCGGCGGACCGCAGCAGGACGTGCTCGACATCTGGAAGGCGGCAGCGCCCGCGATCGATTTCCAGGCGCCCGACATCTACGATCGCAAAAGCGAGAACATCGTCCAATATCTCAACAAATACGCGCGGCCCGACAATCCGCTGATGGTGCCCGAAATCGGCAACGGGCGCGAGTTCGCGCGCTTCTTCTACTCCACCATCGGTCGCGGTGGCATCGGTTTCGCGCCGTTCGGCATGGATGACACCGGCTATTACAATTATCCGCTCGGCTCCGACCGGTTGGACAAGGACACGCTCGACGCCTTCGCGCTGCCGTACAAGGCGGTGGGGTCGATCATGCGCGACTGGGCCCGGATCGCCGCCACGCGCCCGACCTGGGGCGCGGCGAAGCCCGACGACGGCAGCAGCGTGTCGACCGACATGGGCGGCTGGAAGATTACCGGTAGCTGGGGCGAGTGGCAGTTCGGCAACAAGGAATGGACCTGGCTCAAGTCCGAGCCGGCACCCTGGGCCGCGCAGCCGATCGGCGGCCTGGCGGTCGCGCAGATGTCGAGCAACGAGTTCCTGCTCGTCGGCGATCACGTTCGCGTCCGTTTCGAGTCCGCGACGCCCGGTGCCACCGTGCTGCGCATCGAGGAAGGCGGCTTCACCGATGGAAAATGGGTGACGACGCGCGTGTGGAACGGCGACCAGACCGACTACGGCATCAACCTGATCGATCGCCCTCAGGTCTTGAAGATCACGACGGGCCGCGCGCGCTGAAGCGCGGGTTCGAAGAAATACAGAGAGGAACAGTCATGAACAGGGTTTTCATCGCGGCGCTGCTGACCGGAAGCGCGATCGCTGCGCCTGCCGCGGCGCAGACCGGCGGATTTCAGAAGATCGCCGGCGGCGTGGCGGTGACGCCCGCGTCGGGTCCGTCCTCGCGGGTCGAGGTGACGGTGCACGGCGACGGCATCATCCACGTCGTCGCGACGCCGCGCGACATGCCGACCGGGCCGCTCGCGCCCAGCCTGATGGCGCCCAATCCGCCCGCCACCGGCAGGTTCACGGTGCGCGAGCAGAACGGCTACGTCACCGTGTCCGCGGCCAAGTCGACGGCCCAGGTCGCGCTCGCGACCGGCGAGGTGCGCTTCCTCGACGCGGCCGGCAACGTGCTGCTGAACGAGGCCGGTGCCACGACGTTCGGCCGCACCACCGCCGACGGCAAGCCGTTCGTCACCGTGTCGCAGCAGTTCAACCGCGGCACCGACGAAGGCATCTACGGTCTGGGCCAGCACCAGAATGCGTACATGGACAATCTGGGCGAGGACGTGGAACTCGCGCAGCACAACATGGACATCGGCGTGCCCTTCCTGGTCTCGACCAAAGGCTACGGCTTGTTGTGGGACAACAATTCGATCACCCGCTTCGGCAATCCCAAACCGTACCAGTTGGTGGGCGAGGGGATGAAGGTTACGTCAGGGGGCAAGCCGGGCTGGCGCGCGCAATATTTCCTCGACGGCAAACCCGCCGTGACGCGCCAGGAAGCCACGATCAATTATCAGTACATCAAGGATCAGGCGAACTGGCCGGAGGCGGCAAAGGCGAAGACCGAAGCGGCGACCGGCGGTCAGAATACCGCAGGCAATGCGGTGCAGAAGCAGACGGTGATCTGGACCGGCGACGTCATGCCGACCAGCACGGGCGCGCATCGCTTCCAACTCTACGGGTCGAGCTACTTCAAGGTGTTTGTCGACGGCAAGGAAGTGCTCAACCGCTGGCGGCAGAACTGGAACCCCTGGTACGCGAACTTCGACCTGCCGATGACCGCCGGCAAGGCCGCCAGCGTGCGGATCGAATGGGAACCCAATGCGGGTTACATCGCGCTGCTGCACAGCGATCCGCTGCCGGCGCCGGACCGCAAGTCGATCTGGTTCACCAGCGAGGTGGGGCAGGCGAAGAATTATTGGTTTGTGCCTGGTGGCAGCATCGACGCCGCGATCGCGGGTTATCGCCAGCTCACCGGCAAGGCGGAGATGATGCCCAAATGGGCCTATGGCTTCTGGCAATCGCGACAGCGTTACGAAAACGCCGACGAGCTGACCGGCGTCGTCGCCAAATACCGTGAGCTGAAGATCCCGCTCGACAACATCGTGCTCGACTGGCGCTACTGGCGCGACGACGATTGGGGCAGCCACCGCTTCGATCCGACGCGGTTCGCCGACCCCAAGGCGATGGTGGACAAGGTGCACGCCGACGACGCGCACTTCATGATCTCGGTGTGGCCGAAATTCTACCCCACGACCGATACCTACAAGGAGCTGAACGCTGCCAGCGCGGTGTACCAGGGTAACCTGAAGCTCGGGAACAAGGACTGGGTCGGACCGGGTTACGCCAACACCTTCTACGATCCCTACTCGCCCGAGGGTCGCCGCATTTTCTGGAAACAGGTCGAGGATCGGATCGCCAAGCTCGGCACCGACGCGTGGTGGGCCGACGCGAGCGAGCCCGACATGCATTCCAACCAATCGATCGCCGAGCGCGTCATCACGATGGGGCCGACCGCGATCGGGCCGGCGACTCAATATTTCAACAGCTACCCGCTGATGAACGCGCGCTCGTTCTACGACGGCTGGACCGCGTTCAAACCCGACGTACGCCCGTTCCTGCTGACGCGCTCGGGCTTCGGCGGGTTGCAGCGCTACGGCGCGGCGATCTGGTCCGGCGACGTGGCGAGCCGCTGGTTCGACTTGAAAGCGCAGATCTCGGGCGGGGTGAACGCGTCGATGTCGGGCATCCCCAATTGGACGCACGACATCGGCGGCTTCGCGCTGGAGGATCGTTTCGCCAGCAAGACGCCGAGCGCCGCGGACCTCGCCGAGTGGCGCGAGCTCAACCTGCGCTGGTTCCAGTTCGGCGCGTTCAGCCCGCTGTTCCGCAGCCACGGCGAGTTCCCGTATCGCGAGATCTACGAGATCAGCCCCGAAGGCTCGCCGATGCGCGCGTCGATGGTGTGGTACAACGAGCTGCGTTACCGGTTGATGCCGTACATCTACACGGTGGGTGCCGACACCTATAACAAGGATGGTAGCATCATGCGCGCGCTCGCCGCCGACTTCCCGCAGGACACGGGCGCGCGTAAGCTGAACGACGAGTACATGTTCGGCGACGCGTTCCTGGTGGCACCGGTGACCGAGTATCAGGCACGCCAGCGGCGGGTGTATTTCCCCGGTACCGGGCGCTGGTACGACTTCTCGACCGGGCAGGTGTATCAGGGCGGTCGTAGTGCAACGATCGCCGCGCCGTTCGAGCGGATGCCGCTGTTCGTCCGCGCGGGCGCGATCGTGCCGATGGGCCCGGTGACGCAGTTCGTCGATCAGGATCGTGCAGCGCCGCTGACGATCACCGTCTACACCGGCGCCGACGGTCAATTCTCGCTCTACGAGGACGACGGCACCAGCGAGCAGTATAAGAAGGGTGCGTTTACCCGCATCCCGATCCGCTACGACGACCGCACCGGCACGGTCACGCTCGGCGCGCGCGAGGGCAAGGCCTGGGCCGGCATGCCCGCCAGCCGCCAGATCCGCGTTCGCTGGATCAGCGAGGGCAAGCCGGTCGGCGACGCAAACGTCTTCGACGCGCAGGCAACGTATAGCGGGAAGGCGGTGACGATCGCGCGCAAGTGAAGCGTGCCCGCGTGCGAGCGGGTGTGAAGATGGCAGGGTACGGGCGACCAAGGTCTTATGTTGCCGCGCGGTTGCCCCTGCTACTTCCGTGATCGTCCAAACATACGAAGGAACGGAAATGCGACGATTGTTGCTGGCGGCAGTGGCGACCGTCGCGTCGACGACGGCAGGCGCCGACCCGCAATACAAGCTGCTTATCCTGGCGATGCCGAGCAAATACCATTACGAGTACATCCCGGTCGCGCGCGACGAGATGACCCGATTGGCGGAGTTGCACGCATTCGATCTTGAGTGGACCCGCGATCCGAAGATGCTGGAGCGTGACCTGAGCGGTTACGCCGCGGTAATGCTGCTCAACACGCCCGTCGAGGAGCTGGACACAACGGCGCGGAGCGGGTTCGAGCGATATATGAATGCGGGCGGAAATGCGATGGTGGTGCACCGCGCCGCCATCTCCGCGCCCGGCAATTGGCCTTGGTACGAGAAACTGGTCGGGCGCACCGTGGGAAACCATCCGATGTTGCAGACCGGCGTGGTGACGGTGGTCGACAAGCGCTTTCCCGCTACCTTCGCGCTACCTGATCGATGGGTGTGGAGCGACGAATTCTACACCACCACCAACCCGTACCAAGTGCGCATCAACACCGTGCTGAGCGTCGACGAGCAGAGCTATGACCCCACCAAGATCTGGCCGGGGCAGGTGGCGAAGCCGATGGGCCGGGATCATCCGATCGCCTGGTATCAGCGCTACGGCCGCGGGCGGGTGTTCGTGACCACGCTCGGTCACAATGGTGCGATGTACCGCGACGAGCGCTATCTGACGCACCTGATGGGGGGCTTGTACTGGACCGCGACGGGGTTGGGTATCGCTCCCTGATAGCTCTCTCTTTTACATGCGAAGGTCGGCGGCGTATCCGGTTAGTTCGAGATATCCTCGGCCGCCCGCGGTGCTGACCGCACCTTCCCAATAGACCGGCTGCCCGGCGGCGCGCGCGTCGACCTCCTGATCGGCGAAGACCGGTTGCAGCCGAAAGCGCTTCACACCCTCGGGCAAGCGAATGCTGACGACCTGTGCCACCGGGTAGCGCGCGCCGGTTCGTCGCGAGCGCCACGTCGCGGTGGGCGTGAAAGCAACGTCGCCGGGGTTGAGCCGCGTCACTCGCCCGTCAGCGCGGCGATAGGAGCCACCGGCCCACAGCACGCCGCCGCCTTTGCGGCGGATGCGGAACGCCATCAGCGCAGCACCATCGTCGAGGTTTAGCCCGGTCCAGTCCCAGCCAGCGGCGGTGGGTGCGAGATAGTCGGACGACCATTCGCGATCGAGCCACGCCTCGCCGGTCACGCGCTCTGACCGACCCGCGCGCACGATCTGTCCCGAGACCGCAAGGTGCGGCAGCGAGTAATAATAGCTCGCCTGTTCCGGCTTCGGTCCTTTGCGGCTGTAGCCGTTCTCGCCTTGCAACAGCGGCGGCTGCGTCGGACGGAATGCGAGGTTGAGCGCGAAGTCGCGTCCGCCGACGTGGGTCGTGAAGCGGCCATCGCTCGCGCGACGCAAGGTCCAGCCGTTCAATCGCACATCGGCGTCGCCGGTCGCCGCACCCGCCAACCCGAACCCTGCACGCGCCGCCCGCTCGGCGTGGAGGATGCGGCCGACCGCGGGATCGGACAAGGCGGCATGCGCGAAGATCACCTGTCGCGGTGCGAAGCGGCTCGGGTTGTTCATGCCGGCATGCGGGTTGACGTGGAAGAAGGTCACCTGAAAACCGCGCTGCCGCCCGTCCTCGCCCTTGACCCAGCCGGTGACGTACCACCATTCGGTGCGGAACGCCGGGTGTGCGCCGTGATCGGCGGGGAAGGCGAGGCGGATGCCGGGGCGAACGACCGGGTAGGGCGGTGCGGCGGCGAGCCCCGCGAGCGCGGCGGCGGCGAGCAGGACACGCATCACCAATCCTCCCTGACCGCGCTGACCGCCTCGGTCGCGGTGGCGCGCCGTCCGGCGATCATCGCGGTTAGCGTCGCGGCGCCGGTCAGGGCCGCGGTCACGCCGATGATCGTGCCGAGCGGCCAGCGTGTCGTCATGGTCCAGTTGAACGACTGCGGGTTGATGACGTGGATGAGAACTTGACCCAGCAATGCGCCGAGCGCCACGCCGGCTACCGCCCCGATCAACCCCAGCAGTGCACCCTCCGCCGCCAGCATCTCCGTCACCTGCCGCCGCGTCAGCCCGAGGTGCCGCAACATGCCGAACTCCTTCGCGCGCGCGATCGTCTGTGCCGACATGGTGGCAGCGACCCCGGCCAGCCCGACGAGGATCGCGACCGCTTCCAGCACGTAGGTGATGGCGAAGCTACGATCGAACAATTGCAGCGCGAACCGTCGCAGCGTTGCGGGCTCGGCCACCGACACGCCGGCGGGCAGCACCGCGCTCAACCGTCCGCGCAAGGTCGTCGCGTCGATGCCGGGTGCGAGCGTGATCGCCGCCTCGTCGCGCGCCCGATCGCCGGTCAGGCGGACGTAGTCGCTGTCGCGGATCACCACCGCGCCTTGTTGGCGCGCATAGTCGCGCCACACGCCCGCGACCCGGAAGGTCGTCGCCCGACCGCCGAGCGGGAGAGTCACGTCACGGCCGGGCGTCCAATCGTAGAGCCGGGCGGCAGGCTCCGACACCCAGATCGGTGTCGCGCCGGGCGGGACGGGTGCGCGATCGATCAGCACCAGCAGCGGATCACGCGCAACATCGCCGACCGGTCGCGCGATCAGCGTCACCGCGGGGCGGTCGGCCGCGATCGCCAGCGGCAATTGGCGGCTGAACGCGATGTCGCCGGTGCCGGGCACCGCCGCGATCCGCCGCTGCGTCGCAGGGTCGAGATCGCCGCCTTCGGCCCGCAGGTATAGGTCGGCAGACAAGACCTGCGCGAGCCAGCTGTCCACGGCACCGCGGAAGCTGGTCACCATCGTCGCCATCGCAATCATCAGCGCGGTGGAGGCGACGATGCCGCACAAGGCTATGGCCGCCTGACCTGGCGCGCCCCGGACGTGGCGCAGCGCAAGCATGCGCGGCACCGAGGCGAGGTCACGCGTCCGCCACGGCGACAACAGCCAGCGCACCAGCCACGGCACGCCCGCGACGCCACCCGCCAACAGCAGCGCCATCGCAACGAACCCGAATACCGGCAAGCCCGCGACCGCCGGCAGCAGCGCGATGGCCCCGCCCGTTACCAGCAGCAGCAGCGCGGGCCGCCACGGCACCGGCGCACGCGGGTCGAGCAGGTCGCCCGCGTTCTTCAATGCCGCGGCAGGGGCTGCGCGCGCGGCGGCACGTGCCGGCAGGACGCTGCCCAGCATCGCCGCCGCCAGTCCGAGCGCGAAGAAGCTCACCGCCGCGAGCGGCTGGAACACGACCCGCGTCGTGCCGCCCGCGAAATAGCCGCCGCCCAGGTCGCCGCCGAACAGCCGCAGCGCGGCGACCGCCAGTGCGTAGCCGAGCGCCAGCCCGACTGCCGCGCCCACCACGCCGATGATCGCGCCTTCGAGTGCGACCGCGGCAACAATCCCGCCCTGCGGCAGGCCCAGCGTGCGCACCAGCGCAAAGGCGCGCAGCCGCCGCGCCACTGACAGCGACTGCGCGGAGAAGACGAGGAACCCGCCGGTCAGTAGCGCGACCAGCGCGAGCATGTCGAGGTTGACACGGTAGGCGCGGCTGAGCGCATCGCCCTGCCGCGCCTCGCTCTCGCCGGTGGCGATCACCGCGTCGGCGCCGAGTAGGTGGGGGAGCACCGCCTCGGCAGCGGCGCGATCGTCGACCTTGACGTCGAGCCGATCGAGCCGGCCCAGCCGATCAAACCGCCACTGCGCCGCTGCGATGTCGATCGTACCGATTGCCTGCCCGTCCGCGACGCCGGGCAGGACGCCCGCGACCACGAACGACGCGGTGCGACGGTTCGCGGTGACCGCGATCCGCTGACCGACACGCGCGCCGGTCGCCGTCATGGCGGCGCGCGACAGGGACAAGGCCTCCTCGGCAAATACGTCGTTGCCGCCGTCATCGGGGCCGGTCGGGCGCGTGCCGATCAGGCTCGGCGTGACCGCGGCGGCGCGGATAACGTCGAGCCCGAGCAAGGTGAACCTGCCTGAAGCGCCTCGCGCAGACAGGCTGACGACGGGGCTCGCGTCAGCGACACCGTTGGCGATGGCGACGCGCGGGTAGAGCCGCTCGTCGAACCCGAGTGGCGTGCGCGCGCGCACCCTGATGTCGGCGGCACCGTTGACCCCGCTGACCGCCTGCTCGAACGAAGCGAGCGCCGATCCGTTGACCAGATGCACCGCGAAGCCGAGCGCCACGCCGACCGCGATCGCGATTGCAGTCGCGGCGAAGCGCCCTGGATGCCAGCGCCACTCACCCGCCACCAGCCAGGCGAGCGCGAGCCGTGACCGGAGCAGCCCGACCTCAGCCACCGGCGACCGTCGCCGCGCGCGACGCGGCCACCAACCCTGAACTGGTCAGCGTCAGCACGCGATCCGCGACCGCGGCGGTTGCGGCCGAGTGGGTGACGATCACCGCCGCCGCGCCGCGTGATCGAACGGCACGGGCGAACAGGTCGAGGATGCGCGCTGCGGTGTCGGGGTCGAGGTTGCCGGTCGGCTCGTCGGCCAGAATCACAGCGGGCCGGTGGACCAGCGCGCGCGCGATCGCCACGCGCTGCAACTCGCCGCCGGACAGGTCGCGCGCGTAATCGCGTCCGCGTGTCGCCAGCCCGACCTCGGCCAGCATCTCGCCCGCGCGCACCTTTGCCGCCGCCGCGTCGGGTGCGATCAACGCGAGCGGCAAGGCGACATTTTGTTCGAGCGTCAGATAGGGCAGGATGTGAAAGGCCTGGAAGACGAAGCCGATGCGTTCGCGCCGCAGCCGTGTACGCGCGGCCTCGTCGAGCGGCGCCAGCGCCGTGCCCTCGATCCGCACGTCGCCGCTATCGGCATCGTCCAACCCGGCAAGGATGTTGAGCAATGTCGACTTGCCGATGCCCGACTCGCCGGTGATCGCGACCAGCTCGCCCGCCTCGATCGTCATTGCGAGTTGCGCGAACAACTGCCGGTCGTCGCCGACCGTCTTGGTCAAACCCTCCACCTCGATCGCGTGCATCGCCGCTGAACGAGCAGCGATCGACTTCGGTCCGCGCGGACGGGCGTTGACGCGAGGTCCACCACGCGGCTTAGTCGGGGGCATAAGGCCCATAACACAGGAGATACCGCGCCGATGAATGCGATCACCAAGCTGCTCGGTGCGGCGGCCGCCGTCTCGCTAGCCAGCGCCGCCCCGGCGCAGGATTACGCCAAATACTCCGACGCGGCGATCGAGCGTGAGCTGGCGCAGAAAGCGAGCGTGGAGATGATCGCGATGGTGCCGATGCGCGACGGTGTCGGGCTCGCCACCAACATCTATCGCCCGGCAAACGCGCGCGGTCCGTTGCCGACGATCCTGTGGAAGACGCCGTACAACGAGCTCGCCTACAAGACCGCGACCAGCCGCCGCGCGCTGGAGGCGGTAAAGCGCGGCTACGCGTTCGTGGTGCAGAGCGAGCGCGGGCGCTATTTCTCGGAAGGGAAATACGAGATCCTCGGCCTGCCGCAGACCGACGGCTATGACACGCTGACCTGGATCGCCAAGCAACCCTGGTCGAACGGCAAGGTCGGCACGCTCGGCTGCTCGTCATCGGCGGAATGGCAGCTTGCCCTGGCCGGCATGAACCACCCGGCGCACGCCGCGATGGTGCCGATGGCGTCGGGCGCCGGCATCGGCAAGGTCGGCCCGTTCGAGGAACAGGGAAACTGGTACACCGGCGGCGTGCCGCGCACGCTGTTCCACGTCTGGCTCTACGGCGTCGATAACCCCTTGCGCGCCGAATTGCCGCGCGGGCTCGACCAGCCGACGCGCGCGCGGATCGCGCGCTACAACGATCTAGATGCCAAGAAGCCGGAGGTGAGCTGGCCGACGCAGATCAAGCATCTGCCCTACGCCGACCTGCTCAAGGACCTGGGCGAGCCGCCCGCCACCTTTGAGCAGTTGACCGCGCGCAAGGGGCCTGCCGATCCGGCGTGGCGCACGGGCGGGCTCTATCACGACGACAAGGGGTGGGGCGTACCGGCCTTGTGGTTCAACAGCTGGTACGACGTGTCGATCGGGCCGAACATGGCGCTGTTCAATCACGCGCGTGCGGTGAAGTCCGACGCGGAAGCGAGCGCGAACCAATACGTCGTCGTCGCACCCAACACGCATTGCGCCTTCGCCAGGCTGGGGCCGAACTTCACCTCCGGCGACCGCGACCTGGGTGACGCGAGCTTCGACGTCGACGGGCAGGTCTACGCCTTCTTCGATCGCTGGTTGAAGGGCGAGCGCCAGGCCTTCCTCGCGACCACGCCGGCGGTGCGTTACTACAACATGGGCGCGAACCGTTGGGACAAGGCGACGCAGTGGCCGCCGGCGGGTGTGACCACCATGCGGCTCTACCTGCGCTCGGGCGGGCGCGCCAACGGGCTGTCAGGCGATGGTCGCCTCGACGCGGTCGCGCCACCGGCGGGCGAGGCGGCGGATCGCTTCACCTACGATCCCGCGAACCCGGTGCAGACGATCGGCGGCGGTGATTGCTGCAACGGCGGGCTGGTGACGGCGGGGGCCTTCGACCAGCGCGTGATCGAGGCGCGCGACGACGTGCTGGTCTATACCAGCGACGCGCTGACGCAGCCGACCGACGTGACGGGTTTCGTGCAAGCGGTGCTGAACGTGTCGTCGGACGCGCTCGACACCGACTTCGCGGTCAAGTTGGTCGACGTCGCGCCCGATGGGACCGCCTATATCCTCGGCGACACGATCCTGCGCGCGCGCTACCGCGACGGCTTCGCGCGGCCGACGATGATGGCCAAGGGCCAGGTGTACACGCTCAAGCCGACGCCGATCACCACCAGCAACACTTTCCTGCCTGGGCACCGTATCCGCGTCGAGGTGACCTCGTCCAACTTCCCCAAGTTCGTCCGAAACCTGAATACCGGCGGCGACAACGAGCGCGAGACGCGCATGGTGGTGGCGCACAACCAGGTTCATCACGCCGGCGACGCGGCATCCTACATCGACCTGCCGGTGGTGCGCCGCTGACGCGTCCAGTCGACTGGCAACGGTCGCGGCACCGGAGTGTGCCGTGGCCGTTGCCGCGTCGACAAGGTCACGGCCGCAGGGCGGCCTTTCTCACGTGAGCGCGAAAGCTCTGCATGTTAATCGCGGCGACATGACGCTCGCTCACGAAGACGCTCCATGGTGGCAGCGCGGTACGATCTACCAGATCTACCCGCGCTCCTTCGCCGACGCGAACGGCGACGGTGTCGGCGATCTCGCAGGGATCGAGGCGCATCTCGACCACGTCACGTCGCTCGGCGTCGACGCGATCTGGCTGTCGCCGATCTTCCCCTCACCGATGGCCGACTTCGGCTACGACGTCGCCGATTACTGCGACGTGTCGCCCTTGTTCGGTGATCTGGCCGCGTTCGACCGGTTGATCGCTGCGGTCCACGCGCGCGGGCTCAAGCTGCTGCTCGACTTCGTGCCCAATCACTCGTCCGACCAGCATCCGTGGTTTCAGGCGAGCCGCTCGTCGCGCGACGACCCGAAGCGCGACTGGTACATCTGGCGTGACCCTGCACCGGACGGCGGGCCACCCAACAACTGGATCAGCGATTTTGGCGGATCGTCATGGGAATATGACGACCACACCGGCCAATACTACCTCCACGCCTTCCTGAAAGAGCAGCCCGACCTCAATTGGCGCAACCCCGACCTGCGCGCCGCGATGACAGACGTGCTGCGCTTCTGGTTCGACCGCGGCGTCGACGGGTTCCGCATCGACGTGCTGTGGCACATCGTGAAGGCGGACGGGCTACCCGACAATCCGCCCAACCCTGTATGGCACGCCGGCATCACCGAGCGCGACAGACTGATCCAGCTTCACTCGACCGACCAGCCCGAGGCGCACGACATCGCCGCCGAGTTCCGCGCGCTGGCCGACGATTACGGCGCGCGCGTGCTGGTGGGCGAGATATTCCTGCCCAACGATCGCCTCGCGCGCTGGCACGGCACGCCCGAGCGGCCCGAGGTGCACCTGCCGTTCAACTTCGCGTTGATCGAGACGCCGTGGCAAGCCGACACGCTCGCGCGCTCGATCGACGATTACGAGCGTTCGATCCCGCCGCACGGCTGGCCCAATTGGGTGATCGGCAGCCACGACGCTCCCCGCATTGCCGCGCGCGTCGGCGAGGCGCAGGCCCGCGTCGCCGCGATGCTGCTGCTCACCGTGCGCGGCACACCGACGCTCTACCAAGGTGACGAGATCGGTATCGGCCCGGTGACGATCCCGCCCGATCGCATCCGCGACCCGCAGCATTTCCGCCAGCCGACGCTCAACATCGGACGCGATCAGTCGCGCACCCCGATGGCGTGGGACGATAGCGCGTACGCCGGCTTCAGCAGCGGCGAGCCGTGGCTGCCGCTCCACGACGATTGGCGGACGCGCAACGTCGCCGCGCAGGCGCGCGACGCGGGGTCGATGCTGTCGCTCTACCGCGACTTGGTGGCGCTCAGGCGCGCGACGCCGGCACTGTCGCTGGGGGACTATGCGCCCGCCGTGGCGGACACGGACGTGCTCGCGTTCGAGCGAACCTACGGCAACGATCGGCTGCTCGTCGCGCTCAACCTGTCGACCTCGCCGCGCCGCTTGATCCTGCCCGCGGGAACGACCATCGCCGCGGTTATGCATTCGACGCTTCCGCCACGCACGCCCGACGGCACGCTCGCGCCCGACGAGGGAATGATCCTGCGGCTGATGCCGGCATGACCATCCGCGTCGCGATGCTCGCGCCGATCGCGTGGCGCACCCCGCCGCGCCACTACGGGCCATGGGAGCTCGTCACCTCGCTGCTGACCGAGGCGCTGGTGGAGCTCGGCGTCGACGTGACGCTGTTCGCGACGCTCGACAGCGTGACGGCCGCGAAGCTCGACGGGGTGGTGCCCGCGTCCTACAACGAGGACCCGAGCGTCGACGCGAAGGTGTGGGAATATTGTCACCTCTCGCACGTGTTCGCGCGCGCGGCTGAGTTCGACATCATCCACAACCAGGCCGATTTCCCCGCGCACGCCTTCGCGCCGCTGGTTGCGACGCCGGTCGTCACGACGATCCACGGCTTTGGCAGCGATCGCATCCTGCCGATGTATGAGCCGTATCAGGACCGCGTGCACTACGTCGCGATCAGCGATGCCGACCGGCACGCGCGATTGCGCTACGCCGCGACGATCCACCATGGCATCCCGATCGCTGACTTCGCCTTCGACGCGACCGGAAGCGATGACCTGCTGTTCTTCGGTCGCATGCACCCCGACAAGGGCGCGGCGGAAGCAATCGCGGCAGCGCGCGCGAGCGGGCGCGCGCTCGACCTCTACGGCATCGTGCAGGATCAGGGTTACTTCGACCGCGATGTTTCGCCGCACCTCAATGGCACCAGCATCCGCTACCATGGCGCGGTCGGCGGCGAGGCGCGGGTGCGCGCGTTGGGGCAGGCGCGCGCGCTACTGCACCTCATCAACTTCGACGAACCATTCGGGCTCTCGGTGATCGAGGCGATGGCATGCGGCACGCCGGTGATCGCGATGCGGCGCGGGTCGATGCCCGAGCTGATCGAGCACGGCGTCAACGGTTTCCTGGTCGACAGCCTCGACGAGGCGGTGGCGGCGATCGACCGGGTGGACGAGATCGATCGCGCCGCCTGTCGCCGAACCGTCGTGGAACGGTTCAGCGTGCGCCGGATGGCCGAGGAATATCTGGCGCTTTACCGCCGCATCCTCAGCTAACCGTCCGCTGGCTTACGGGTTGCCCTTGCCGCCATTGGCGCCGACCGCGCCGCCAGTGGTGTAGCTCGACTCGCCCGACGCGAGCAGGACGTAGTGCGCGGCGAGCTCGGCGGGCTGCCCCGCGCGGCCGAGCGGCTGCGTCTGCCCGAACTCGCCCATCTTGCCCGGCAACTGCCCGCCCGCGACCTGCAACGGCGTCCAGAACGGCCCCGGCGCGACCATGTTGACGCGGATGCCGCGCTTGGCGAGCTGCTTCGCCAGCCCCTTGGTGAAGATCAGGATCGCGCCTTTGGTCGACGCATAGTCGAGCAGCTCGGGCTCGGGATCGTAGCTGTTAACCGAGCCGGTATTGATGATGACCGACCCCGGCGGCATCGACGGGATCGCCGCCTTGCTGATGCGGAACATCGCGAAATAATTGGTCTCAAACGTACGCACCATCTGCTCGTCGCTGATGTCGAAGATGCTCTCCTTGCTCTGCTGGTACGCCGCATTGTTCACCAATATGTCCAGCCCGCCCAATTGCTTGATCGCGCCGCTCACGATCTTCTCGCAATTGTCGCGGTTGCGGATGTCGGCGGGGAGCAGCACTGCCTTGCGTCCGGCGGCGCGGATCAACTGCGCGACCTCCTGCGCGTCGGGCTCCTCGGTGGGATAATAGTTGATCGCGACATCGGCGCCTTCGCGCGCGAAGGCGATCGCGGCGGCGCGGCCAATCCCGCTATCGCCGCCGGTCACC
Organism: Sphingomonas hominis; assembly: GCF_013328205.1. Lineage (GTDB taxonomy): Bacteria > Pseudomonadota > Alphaproteobacteria > Sphingomonadales > Sphingomonadaceae > Sphingomonas > Sphingomonas hominis. The sequence continues at coordinate 72,994 of NZ_JABULH010000004.1, forward strand.
AGCGCCTTGCGCCCGGTGAGCTTGCCCGAGCCGCGATACGAGGTTTCCCCGCAATCGGGACGGGGGGTCATCTTGCTCTGCAGCGCCGGCCAAGGCTGGCGCTGCTCGGCGAACGGCTTGTTGGTATATTTGGTGCGCGGGTCCTGCAATCCGGCGGGCGGAGTTCCCTGCGCCGGCGCGCTGCCGGTGCCGCCCTGCGCGTCAGCCGCGCCGCTGCCCAGCACCATGCCCGCCGCCGCGGCCGCGCCGCCCAGCACCGTGCGCCGTGTCGTTCCGTTATCGTCCATTGCCATTCTCCACCTGTTCTTGCCGCAACGGGCGGGGGAGGTGGAGGTTCACTGGAAAAGTGACTTTGCCGGAACGACTTAGGTCGCGCGAAAAGCTTGCGGGCCGTTCGCCGCCAGCTCGTCGAGCCAGACCTTGGCGGTGCCGTCCGACGGTGCGCGCCAGTCGCCGCGCGGCGACAGGGCACCGCCGGACGACACCTTGGGGCCGTTCGGGATCGCGGAGCGTTTGAACTGGCTGATCTGAAAGAACCGGAACAGGAAGCGTTCGAGCCACAGCTTGACCGTGTCGAGATCGTAGGCGGCCTTTGCTTCATCGGGATAGCCGACCGGCCAGTGACCCGCGTCGGCATCACGCCACGCGTGCCAGGCGAGGAACGCGATCTTCGACGGCGCGAGGCCGTGGCGGATCACGTAATGCGCAAAGAAGTCGTTGAGCGCGTATGGCCCAATCTTCGATTCAGTGCTCTGCAATTGCTCGCCCGGCACCAGCTCGGGTGAAATCTCGGTACCCAGGATCGCGGCGAGCACGCGGTCGGTCTCGGCGTCATATTGGTCGGTATCGATCGCCCAGCGGATCAGGAACTGGATCAGCGTCTTGGGCACACCGGCGTTGACAGCATAATGGCTCATCTGGTCGCCCACGCCGTAGGTGCACCAGCCGAGCGCTAATTCAGACAAGTCGCCGGTGCCGACCACCAGCCCGCCGCGCTGGTTGGCGATGCGGAACAGATAGTCGGTGCGCAGACCGGCCTGCACGTTCTCGAACGGCACGTCGTACACCGGCTCGCCGCGGCCGAAGGGATGCCCCATGTCGGCGAGCATCCGCGTGGCGGCGGGGCGGATGTCGATCTCCTCCGCGGTGCACCCAAGCGCGCGCATCAGCGCCCAGGCATTGCCCTTCGTCCCCTCGCTGGTTGCGAAGCCGGGCATGGTAATCCCGAGAATATCGGAGCGCGGGCGCCCAAGCCGGTCAAGCGCCTTAGCCGCGACGATCAGCGCGTGCGTCGAGTCGAGCCCGCCCGACACGCCGATCACCAGCCGCTCGGCGCCGACCGCCTGTAGCCGCTTGGCGATCCCCTCGACCTGGATGTTGAACGCCTCGAAACAATCTTCGTCGAGCTTGTCGGGCGTGTTTGGGACGAATGGGAAGCGCCTGATCTCGCGGCGCAGGCCGACGTCGCCATAGTCGGGCTGATGCGCGAAGCCGATGCGGCGCACGCCGAACTCGGGATGGTCTAGTGCGCGCGCGGCGTCGTTGAAGGTGCCGTTGCGCAGCCGCTCCTGAATCAGCCGTTCGCAATCCACGTCGGCGACGAGCAGTTCGGGTGCGTGGGCGAAGCGGCTGGACGAGGCGAGCAGCTCTCCCAACTCGTGCACGCTGCCCTGTCCGTCCCAGGCGAGGTCGGTGGTACTCTCACCCGGCCCCGCGGCGGAATAGACGTAGGCGCAGATCGCACGCGCTGATTGCGATGCCGACAGCATCATCCGCTCGCGTGACTTGCCGATCACGACATTTGATGCCGACAGGTTGCAGCACACCAGCGCCCCTGCGAGCGCACCGCCAGTCGACGGCGGGGTAGGAGCCCAGTAATCCTCGCAGATCTCGGCGTGGAAAACGAAATGCGGCAGGTCGTCGGCAGCGAAGATCAGGTCGGTGCCGAACGGCACGCGCTCGCCGCCGATCTGGATATCGAGCCCGGTCAGCCCCATGCCGCTGGCGAACCAGCGCTTCTCGTAATATTCGCGATAATTGGGCAGGAAGATCTTGGGCACCACGCCCAGCACCCGCCCGCGCGCGATCGCGACCGCGCAATTGTAGAGGCGTCCGTTCCGCTCGATCGCGGCACCGACCAGCAGGACGGGGCGCAGGTCGGCACTGGCGGCGCGTACCGCCTCGATCGCGGCCAGCGTCGCTGCCTGCATGGCCGATTGCAGGTGCAAGTCGTCGATCGCGTAGGACGTGATGTTGAGCTCGGGAAAGACCACCAGATCGGCCGCGCCTGCATCCGCCTCGCGCGCGAGCGCGATTGTCGCGTCGGCATTGGCGGCGGCGTCGCCGACCGTGGCGGGCGGGGTCGCGGCCGCGACGCGCAGCATGCGGTGATGGTGGATCGACCGGAAACGTTCGCTCATGACCTTGGGTGTTAGGCGTTCGTCCCCGCAAATGGCAACTTGCGCGCGTCGTGCGCCAAGTTAAATCCTGTCGTTACGATGAACGAGGTTCGCCCCCCGATCTCCCTGTTCGCCGGCACTGCGATGGGCGAACGCATCCGCACGCACGATTGGCGCGGGTCGCCGGTTGGACCGATCGACGGTTGGCCGGCCGAGCTGGTCAACGCGGTCGGGCTGCTGCTGCCCGCCGCGGCGGAGATCGTGCTGTTCTGGGGCGAGGATTACGTCGCATTCTACAACGACGCTTATGCCCCCACGATCGGCAACAAGCATCCCGCCGCACTGGGGCGTCCCGCACGCGAGGCATGGAGCGAGTTGTGGGGCGATCTGAAACCGCTGCTCGATCACGTGCGCACGACCGGTGAGACGTACGCGGCGAAGGACCGGCCCTTCTACATCGAACGCCACGGTTACGGCGAAGAGGTGTTCTTCGACATTTCCTATTCGGCTATTCCCTTGAGCGACGGCGGCGTCGGCGGCGTGCTGTGCATCGTGTCGGAGACGACCGAGCGGGTGCGCGCGGCGCGTGCCGTGGCGGAGGACCGCGCGCGGCTGGCCGAAATGTTCGATGCCGCGCCCAGTTTCATGGCGGTGCTGCGCGAGCCGGGTCACCGGTTCGAGCTCGCCAACGCCTCATACCGCCGAATGCTCGGCGGGCGCGAGGTCGTCGGGCGGACGCTGGCGGAGGCGATGCCTGAGGCGGTCGAGCAAGGCTTCCTCGATCTGCTCGACACCGTGGTGACGACAGGCACGCCGTTCTTCGGGCAGAACCGGACGTTGCGGCTGACGGGCGACAAGGGGCAGGGGACGCACGAGCGACTACTCGATTTCGTCTACCAACCGATCAAGGATGCCCAGGGCGCGGTCACCGGCGTCTTCGTCGAGGGGATCGACGTTACCGAGCGCCACCGCGCCGAGGAAGCGTTGCTGGCGAGCCGCGAATCGCTCGAACTGGCGACCGAAGCGGCGGAGATCGGTACCTGGGACGTCGACATACCGGCGCGGCTGCTCAGTTGCTCGACGCGCGCCAAGACGATTTTCGGCCTGCCGCTCGAGCAACCGGTGACGATCGAGGATTTCTTCGCCAGCGTTCACCCGGACGACCTGGACATGGTGCGCGCCGCACTGGAGGCGGCGACCGATCCGGACCGCCGCGCCAGCTACGACGTCGAATATCGCATCATTCGCCCGGGCACCGGCGAGATACGATGGCTGACCTCAAAGGGGCGGGCGTTCTTCAACGGCGCGGGCGCATGCACCCGCGCGCTCGGCAGCTTGATCGACGTGACCCGGCGCAAGGCAGCGGGCGAGAAGCTGCAGGAAAGCGAGCGGCGTTTCCGCGCGCTGTCGGACAGTTTGCCCGCGCTGGTGTGGATGTCGGACGAGCAGGGCGAGATGGTATTCGCCAACCGCGGGTTCGAGACCATGCTGGGGATCGCGCCCGAGCAGATGCTGCGCGATGGCTGGCCCGCCATCCTATGCGACGCGGACGCGAACGCGTTCAACGCCGCGCGCCCGGCGTTCCTCGAGCATCGCCGATCGCTTGGGCGGGATTTCCTGGTCCGCACTGCTGCGGGCGACTCGCGCTGGATCCACGCTGAGGTGCGTCCGCATCTGGTCGGCGACACGTTCCTGGGTCACGTCGGCTGCGCGATCGACGTGACCGATGCGCATCTCGCGGGCGAGGCACTGGAGGCGCGGGTCGCGGAGCGTTCGGTCGAATTGCGCGAGCAGATCGGTGAGCGCGAGCGCGTGGAGGAAACGCTGCACCAGATGCAGCGGCTGGAGGCGATCGGGCAATTGACCTCGGGCGTAGCGCATGATTTCAACAATCTGCTGACTGTCGTGCTCGGCAACGTCGACGTGATCGCGCGCACCGCGCAGCGCGCCGGGCTCGACGATCGCACGCTCACCCGGCTCGACCACGTCCGCACCGCGGCGCAGCGTGGTGCGACGTTGACCGCGCAATTGCTCGCCTTCTCGCGACGGCAGCATCTGGAAACCCGTACGGTGGACCTGAACGGCCTGGTGTCGGGCATGGGCGCACTGATGCAGAGCACGCTCGGGCGCGCGATCGCGGTGGAGACGACGCTGGCGGACGAGCTGTGGCCCGCGCTGGTCGACCCGACTCAGATCGAGCTGATCATCCTCAACCTCGCGATCAACGCGCGCGACGCGATGCCGGACGGCGGCACGCTGACGGTCGCGACCGCCAACGTGTCGCGCCGGGCGCCGGAACGCGCGGAGGAGCCGCCCGCCGGCGATTACGTCGCGGTGTCGGTGTCGGACACCGGCACCGGCATGAGCGACGAGGTGCTGGCGCGCGCCTTCGAGCCGTTCTTCACCACCAAGGAGGTCGGCAAGGGGTCTGGCCTCGGACTGGCGCAAGTGTTCGGTTTCGCCAAGCAATCGGGCGGCGGCGTCCGGATCGACACCGCGCCGGGCCGCGGCACGACGGTCAGCGTGTTCCTGCCGCGCGGTGCGCCGGTCGAGGCCCCAGTGGCGGAGCAGGCCGCGGTCGTGCCCCCCGACGTCACCGGGCGGACGATCCTGGTGCTTGACGACGAGGATGCGGTGCGCAGCGTCACCGCCGACACGCTGCGCGAGGCCGGCTGCCGCGTGATTGAGGCGGCGGACGGGCAGGGCGCGCTCCAGGCACTGGCGCAATTAGACGCGGTCGATGCGGTAGTCGCCGACTTCGCCATGCCCAGGATGAACGGCGCACAATTCCGCGTCCTCGCGCAGCGTCAACGGCCCGGACTACCGATCCTGTTCGTAACCGGTTACGCCGACCTGAACGCCATTCGTGACGTGCCGGACGAGCGCGTGATCCGCAAACCGTTCACGCGCGAGGAATTGGTGTCACGGCTGCACGCTATTTGCGAGCAATCCCGACCGCCGCGATGAGAAGGGGGCCGGTCTCACCCGGCCGGCGGCCCCTGCACCCCGCCCCCTTCAGGCCGCCAGGGCAGTCTCGCGCCGGCGGATCAGGTCGACCGCCTTTTCCGCGATCATGATCGTCGGCGCGTTGGTGTTCGACCCCACCAAGGTCGGCATCACCGAGGCGTCGATCACGCGCAGCCGATCGATCCCGCGCACGCGAAGGTCGCCGCCGACCACCGCCATCGCGTCACCATCCGCGCCCATCTTGCATGTGCCAACCGGGTGGTAGATCGTCTCGGCGGTGGCGCGGACCCAGGCGTCGATCTCTTCGTCGCTGCGCACAGACGCGCCGGGATAGATCTCGTCGGCGCGGTAGGGGTCGAGCGCGTGCTGGCTCGCCACGTCGCGACCGATGTGCACGCATTCCCGCATGACGCGGCGGTCCTCCGGCGCGGCGAGGTAGTTGGCGAAGATGATGGGATCGGCGGTCGGATCGGGCGAGGCGAGCGTGATGCGGCCGCGGCTTTCGGGGCGGAGTTGACACAGGTGGAGCGAGAAGCCGTCCTGCTTCACCTGCGTGCGGCCGTGGTCGCGCATGATCGCGAGCACGCCGTGGATCTGCACGTCGGGACGCTCCAGCCCCTCGCGCGAGCGTAGGAACGCACCCGATTCGAGGAATTGCTGCCGCCCCAGGCCTTGCCCGCGCAGCATGTAATTGACGCCGGTCTTGAGCATCGCGAGCCCACGCGTCGCCGAATAGCCGGTGACCAGTCCCTTGGTCGTCCAGTTCATGATGACGTCGAGATGGTCCTGCATGTTGGCGCCGACGCCGGGCAGGTCGTGGACCGGCGTGACGCCAACCTCGCGCAACGCAGCGGCGTCGCCGATGCCCGACAGCTGGAGGATATGTGGCGACTGCACCGCGCCCGCCGCGAGCAATGCCTCGCCTAAAACCTCGACGCGCGCGCGCTCGGTGCCGCGGAGATATTCGACCGCCACCGCGCGTCCGCGCTCGACGACGATGCGCGTGGTGCGTGCGCCGGTGATGACGGTCAGGTTCGGGCGCGACATCGCCGGGCGCAGATAAGCGGCGGCGGCGGACCAGCGCTGCCCGTTGCTGATCGTCAGGTCGTAGCGACCGAAGCCTTCCTGTTCGGCGCCGTTGAAATCGTCGGTGACGGGATAGCCGGCCTGTCGCCCCGCCTCGATCAGTGCGTCGTGGAACGGGCTGTCGCTCTCGCCCGCCGAGACATGCAGTGGACCGTCATGACCGTGAAGCCCGTCGCTCGGCCCACGGTGATGCCCTTCGAGCCGGCGAAAATAGGGTAGCACATCGTCCCAGCCCCAGCCGGTCAGTCCCATCTGCCGCCAGTCGTCGTAATCGCGCTGGTGCCCGCGCATGTAGATCATGCCGTTGATCGCCGACGATCCGCCGAGCCCGCGCCCACGCGGCCACCACAGGCGGCGATTGTTCAGTTGGGGCTCCGGCTCGGTCCAGAAGCCCCAATTGTGCTTGCCCTTGTCCTTGATCAGATTGCCGACGCCTGCGGGCATCCTAACGAGCAGTTCCTTGTTCGCGCCGCCCGCCTCCAACAGGCAGACGCTCGCCGCCGGGTCCTCGCTCAACCGCGCGGCGAGCGTGCAGCCGGCCGAGCCGCCGCCGATGATGACGTAATCGTATCCGGGCATCTGCTTCCTCTCCTTGGTTGGCGTGCCCCGCTCATGCGGCGGAGTCGCGCCTCGTTCGTTTAGTTCATGGCACCAGCACCAGCTTGCCGACCAGCCGGCTATCGCGCATCGCCTCGAAGGCGTCGCGCCAGCGGCCGAGCGGGATCTCTTGGTCGACGCGCGGGGTCAGGTGACCTTGCTCCGCCAGCCGCCAGATCGCGTCGACATTCTCGCGACCCTTGTGGGGAAAGCGCCGGCCGTATTCGCCCGCGCGTACGCCGATCACCGAAAAGCCCTTGATAAGCGGCATGTTGGTAGAGACGTCCGCGATCCGGCCCGAGGTGAAGCCGACGACGAGCAACCGTCCGCCGAACGCGACGCAGCGGACCGACTCGTCGAACACGTCGCCGCCGACAGGATCGACGATCACATCCGCGCCGCCGCCGGTGATCTCCTTCACCCGCTCGCGGAAGCCCGGTACGGTCAGCGTCGCCTCGGTCGGCAGATCGCGCGCGAGCAGGTCGAGCTTGGCCCGGTCGCGCCCCGTTGCGATCACGCGTGCGCCGAGCGCGCGGGCGAGGTCGACCGTCGCCCAGCCCACCCCGCCGGTCGCGCCGTGAACAAGCACCCACTCGCCCGCCTCGACGCGCGCGAGCCGCACCAGCGCGACATAGGCCGTGAGGTACACCGCGCCGACGCAGGCTGCCTGGGCAAAGGAGAGACAGTCGGGCTTGCGCCTGACCGCGCCCGCGTCGACCGCGACAAGTTCGGCGAAGCCGCCCAGCCGCGTGCCTGCGACCACTGCCTCACCGGGCGCAAAGCCGTCACCCGACACGACCTCGCCGGCAACCTCCATCCCTGGCATGAACGGCAGCGGCGGTTTTAGCTGATAGTCGCCACGCGTCATCAGCAGGTCGGGATAGTTGAGCGCAGCGGCGCGGACGCGGATCAGCACCTGACCGGCACGCGGCGCAGGGACGGGCACCTCGGCGAGCGCGGTACCCGACAGATCGGGCGAGAGCGCAGAGACGACCAGCGCCTTCACGGTCAGGCCGGCCGCGCGACCATGATGTCGAGCAGCGAGTCGAACAGCGACGCCATGTTAAGATGTGGGGCGTGCACCTTGCTCAGCCCGAGCGTGATCAGGCCGTAGGCGCGGATCTCCGCTTCCTCGCGCGTGAAGCCAACCGCGATCAGGCAGCGCGCCAGAAAGTCGAGCATCAGCATGTCGTGCCGCTCGACCGCGGTGCGCGCGCGCGGGTCGCTCTCCGCCCAGGCGCGCATCGCGATCGCCAGGCGCGACGAGCCGCGGCGACGCACCGTCTGGCCGAGCAGGCGAATACGCTCGATCGGATCGGGCGTCGCGCGTTCGAGTGCGTCGATCAGGTCGCTCACCTGATCCTCGGCGAAATAGCGCGCGAGTTGTCCCTGATAATCGTCGAAGTCGCGGAAGTGATGGTAGAAGCTGCCGGTCGAGACGCGCAGCTCCTCGGCGAGCGGCCGCAGTTTCAGCGCGCGAAGACCGCCGCGGCGCAGCAACGACTGCCCCGCTTCCAGCCATGCCGCGGGCGTCAGGTCGGGCGTGCGCGCACTCGCGGGCTTGCGGGCGGGGCGATCCACGACGCTTGACATGTCAGCTACCATAACGAAGGTTATGCCGGAAAAGCGCGGCGGTAAAGGGCCGCGTGCCGACAATCAGGAGAGTGGATCGCATGGCCGAGGCTTATATCATCGATGCCGTCCGGACGCCGCGCGGGATTGGCAAGCAGGGTAAAGGCGCGCTCGCGCACATGCACCCGCAGCATCTCGCCGCCACGGTGCTGAAAGCGATCAAGGAGCGCAACGGCATCGACACGGCGGAGGTCGACGACATCATCTGGTCGACCTCGACGCAGCGCGGGGCGCAGGGCGGTGACTTGGGCCGGATGGCCGCGCTTGACGCGGGATATGACGTGAAGGCGTCGGGGACGACGCTCGACCGTTTCTGCGGCGGCGGCATCACCGCAGTGAACTTCGCCGCGGCGCAGATCATGTCTGGCATGGAAGACCTGGTGATCGCGGGCGGCACCGAGATGATGAGCCTGACCGCGGCAATGGGGCAGGAGGACATGGCAGCGGGCAAGCCGATGCTCGGCATGGGATCGGGCAATCAGCGGCTCAACCTCAGCCATCCGCAATCGCACCAGGGCGTGTGCGGCGACGCCATTGCGAGCATGGAAGGGATCGACCGCGAGGCGCTCGACGCGCTGGGGCTCGAGTCGCAGCGCCGCGCGAAGGTCGCGATGGACGAGGGGCGGTTCGATCGCTCGGTCGTGCCGGTGACCGACGACGATGGCAATGTCGTCCTCGACCGCGACGAGTTCCCGCGTCCGCAGACGACCGCGGAAGGGCTTGCAGCGCTCAAACCCTCGTTCGCGGCGATGGCGGACATGCCGTACAACAAGGATGGCGACACGTTTCGCAAGCAGATCAACCGGCGCTATCCCGATCTCGACATCCAGCATTTCCACCATGCCGGGAACTCCTCGGGTGTGGTCGACGGCGCGGCGGCGGTGCTGTTAGCGTCGAAGGATTACGCCGAGAAGCATGGGCTGAAGCCGCGTGCGAAGATCGTGGCGATGGCGAACGTCGGCGACGATCCCACGCTGATGCTCAACGCGCCGGTGCCGGCCGCCAAGAAGGTACTGGCGAAGGCGGGGCTCACCAAGGACGACATCGACCTGTGGGAGATCAACGAGGCGTTCGCAGTAGTAGCGGAGAAGTTCATCCGCGACCTCGAACTCGACCGTGAGAAGGTCAACGTCAACGGCGGCTCGATCGCGCTCGGCCATCCGATCGGCGCGACCGGTGCGATCCTGATCGGGACGATCGTCGACGAGCTCGAGCGGCAGGAGAAGCGCTACGGCCTCGTCACGATGTGCGCGGCGGGCGGCATGGCACCCGCGGTCATCGTGGAGCGCGTCGCCGGCTAAACCGGTGCGCCGCGCGTCCAAGCTTTCACGTTGCTGACTGCGCAGTTCAGCAAAGGTTCGCTGCGGACCTTCTACGCCGATACTCGTCAACGGTGCGATCGGCGTGCCGACAGGGTGAGGTACCAGCGGTGCAGAAGACCAAGTCGTTCGTGGCCGGGCTGCTCGCCGCCGCCGCGAGTGTTCTGCCAGGCATGGCGCTGGCGCAGGAAGTCGGGCTGCGCGACGCGATGCGCGCCCGCATGCAGGCGCGGATCGAGGCGGAGCAGCGCGGCGAGCCGCGCCCGGATCGCGCTCGCGTCGATCGCGCAGCCGATAATGGCGCGTGGCAGCGACGCGAACGAGCCGAGCCGCAGCAGCGCGGCGAGTGGCACCGTGCCGATCGCCCGACCCACGGCGGCGACTCGCGACCCGATCCAAGCGAACGGAGTTCCGACCGCCGCGAAGGCGCGCGCGGCCAGCGTCCCGACTGGCGCGGTGACGATCGCCAAGTGAGGCCGGATCGACCCACGAACACCGATCAGCCGCGCGCCGACCGAGACGGGCGTCCGCGCGCGGGGCGGGATGACCGCGGATCCGAGAATGCCCGAGCCGGAGACCGCCGCGGGCGTGAATGGCAAGGGCGTGATCGATCTGGGCGCGACCGGGCCGGACGTGACTGGCGCGGGCGCGACGGGGCATCGTGGCGCTACCAGCAGGGGCGCGACGAGCGTGCGTGGTACGATCGCTCCGACTTCGACGAGCGGCGCGACTGGAACTGGCGCTCCGACGACGCGCGGCAATGGGCGCGCGGTCGTGGCGGATGGGACCGCGATTGGCGGCAGGATCGCCGCTACGACTGGGCGAGCTATCGCACCGGCCACCGCGGCGCGTTCCGACTGCCGCGCTATTATGCGCCTTACGGCTGGAACGGCGGTTATCGCCGCTTCGGCGTCGGCGCGCGGCTGTCGAGCGTGCTGTTCGCGCAAAGCTACTGGATCGACGATCCATTCGCCTATCGCCTGCCTGAACCCTACGGCCCGTATCGCTGGGTGCGCTACTACAATGACGCGGTTCTGGTCGACGTCGATAGCGGCGAGATCGTCGACGTGGTGCACGACCTGTTCTGGTGAGCGGCCCGGCCGGCGGCGGACGAGCTTGCCTCATCCGCTACACCTTGCAAGGGTGAGGACATGGCGATCACCAGCGTTCCTCCCGGTCAACCCTCCGCAGCGCGCGCCGCGATCGGCCAGTCGGTCGCCGCGCGGCTCGACGCCGACCCGCGCATGACGCGGCTGCCGAGCGAGACGATCCAGGCGTATCGATCGTTCGACTTCCTCGACGGCGCGACGTGCGATCACCTGATCGCGCTGATCGAGCGTCGCCGTCGGCCCTCGACGTTGCTGTCGGACAACGGGCAGGGCGCCAATCGCACCAGCGAGAGCTGCGACATGGACCGCAACGCCTCCGACATCCGCGCGATCGACGAGCGGATCGCGAGCGCGCTCGGGCTCGACCCCGCGCACGGCGAGACGATGCAGGGGCAGCGTTACGCACCCGGCCAGCATTTCCGCACGCACCATGATTATTTCCACGAAGGCGAGAGCTACTGGCCGCAGATGCGAGCGAGCGGCGGGCAGCGCACCTGGACCGCGATGATCTACCTGAACGACGTGGAGGAGGGCGGTGCGACCTGGTTCCCGCAGGGCGGGGTGCGCGCGTCGCCGCGGCGCGGCATGCTGCTGACGTGGAACAACATGGAAGCAGACGGTCGCCCCAACACGCGCACGCTGCACGAGGGGATGCCGGTGGTGGAGGGTGTCAAGTACATCGTCACCAAGTGGTTCCGCGAGCATCCTTGGGTGATGCGACAGGCTTGAGGGGAGCGCGTGCGGGCGCGTGACCCCCGCGCCAGTTTCGGCTAAGTATCGTTAATGCGGAATGTTTTGGACATCGATCGCTCGATCCTCGGGCAAGCATGGCGCTGGCGCGCGCTCGCCGACGATCAGCGATCCGGCATGGTGCCCGACGATCTCATCACGCAGATCCTCTTGTCGCGCGGCTGCCCGCGCGAGGCGCTCGATGATCATCGAGCGCCGTCGATCCGCAGCTTCATGCCCGATCCCTCGATCTTTCTCGACATGGACAAGGGTGCCGCACGGCTCGCCGACGCGGTCGAGCGCGGTGAGAAGATCGCGATCTTCGGCGATTACGACGTCGACGGGGCGACCTCCTCGGCGCTGCTCACGCTGCTGCTGCGCGCGCTGGGGCGCGAGGCGCGCGTCTATATTCCCGATCGTTTGAGCGAGGGCTATGGCCCCAACGCCGCGGCGATGCGGCTGCTGGCGGACGAAGGCGCGACGCTGATCCTCACGGTCGACTGCGGCGCGCAGGCGTTCGAGGCGCTGGCCGATGTGCCCGTCGACGTGCTGGTGGTCGACCACCACAAATGCGCCACCGAACTGCCGCGTGCGCACGCGGTGGTGAACCCCAACCGGCTCGACGAGACCGATGGCGCGGCACACGGGCATCTGGCGGCGGTCGGCGTTTGTTTCCTGCTCGCCGCCGCGACGGTGCGCGTGCTTCGGACCCGCGGCTATTTCGCGGCCCGCACCGAGCCGAAGCTGCTTGAGCTGCTCGACCTCGTGGCGCTCGGCACCGTCGCCGATGTTGCGCAACTGCGTGGGCTCAATCGCGCCTTCGTGGCGCAGGGACTGAAGGTGATGGCCGCGCGGCGCAACCCCGGTATCGCCGCGCTGATCGAGGCATCGCGGCTGACGCGCGCGCCGACCGCGACCGATTTAGGCTTCGCGCTGGGCCCGCGGATCAACGCGGGCGGGCGCGTCGGGCTCGCCGACTTGGGCGTGCGGTTGCTCACCACGCAGGACGCCGGCGAGGCGCGCGCGATCGCCGCCGAGCTCGACCGCCTGAACGGGGAACGCCGCGCGATCGAGGCGATCGTGCAGGAGGGCGCGGAAGCCAGCATCGTCGCCGATCGTTCGATCGTGCTGGTCGCGGGGCAGGGGTGGCACCCCGGCGTGATCGGCATCGTCGCCGGGCGGTTGAAGGAGAAGCTCGGGCGGCCCGCGATCGTCATCGCGCTCGACGAGCACGGCGTCGGCAAAGGCTCGGGCCGCTCGATCACCGGCGTCGATCTCGGCGCCGCGATCCTGTCGGCGAAGGAGCATGGGCTGCTCGTTGCCGGTGGCGGCCACGCGATGGCGGCGGGGCTGACGGTCGCAGGTGACCAAATCGACGCGCTCGCCGCCTTTCTCGACGAGCGGCTCGCCGAGGCGGTGGCGCAGGCGACCGCGAACCGCGCGCTGCTGGTCGACACGGTGCTGGCGCCTGGCGGCGTCACGCCCGACCTGGTCCAGGCGCTGGAGGCAGGGGGGCCGTACGGCACCGGTTGGCCGAGCCCACGCGTGGCGGTCGGGCCGGTGCGCACGATCAAGGTCGACGTCGTCGGCAACGGCCACGTCCGTGCGATCGTCGCGGGCGACGACGGGCGCAGCATCAAGGCGATGGCGTTCCGCGCCGCCGACACGCCGCTTGGCCAAGCGCTGCTCGCCGCTGGACCGACGCGGCGACTGTGGCTGGCGGGGCGTGCCAAGCTCGACGACTGGGGCAGTCGTCCCGCCGCGGAATTACACCTCGACGATGCCGCCTGGGCGAACTGAGCCGATGAAATACTCGATCGCCGCACGCGGGGCTTGACCGGCCGACGCTTTTGTCGCAATGCGCCGCCTCGCCTGACGGCCCCTTCGTCTAGCGGTTAGGACGCGGCCCTTTCACGGCTGAAGCACGGGTTCGATTCCCGTAGGGGTCACCATCGCCGCCATTGGTGCGGTCCGGGTGGGTTTACGCAAACGTGTAGTGACGGGGTAACCAGCAGGCGTAAGCGTCTGCGGTTTGGAAGTCGCACGAGCAATCGGTCGCGACCACCAGCGTCGGCGCGGATGGCCGTGCGCGCGGGCACGGCCACCGATCGTCAGCGCTTGAGCCGTGCCTTGCGTGCGGCGTAGCGAGCGTCGCGCGCGGCCTTCATCTCGGCCTCGGTTGGCACCTTGCGCATCTTCTGCTTGGCTTCCTCGGCCAAACGCGCTTCCTCGGCGGCTGCCTCTCGCGCCGCCTTCTTCTCGGCAATCGCCTGCTCGCGCGCCGCCTTCTTCTCGGCGCTGACGCGTGCCTGCTCGGCCGCGCGCTCCTCGGCGATCTTGCGCTGTTCGGCCAGCACCGCCTCGTCGACCGGCGGCTTGGCGCGCAGCTTCGCGATCGCGGCCTCCTTGGCCTTGGCGGCGAGCGCGGCGCGCTCCTGAAAACCCTGTTCCTTGAACGCAGCCATGTAGCTCGATAATTTCCCGATTGTTGGTGAACGTGCCGGCGCGCGAACCGCGCTCAGACACGGTCCATATAGCGCGCCCGCGTCATTTTGCCAAAAGATTGCGGGCCTGGTGGTCGCCAAGCCGCGCGGGCAGGCGTAACGCGCGACCTTTCCACTGACGGTTCGGGCAGGCATCATGGTTCCCAGGGAGTTGATCGGCACCGCGCGCGTGCCCGGCGGCGAGGATTTGCGGCTGTTCCGCCGCGGCGCCGATTTCATGATCGTGCTTGATCGCAACGAGTTGATGAACAGCCGGATGAGCGGATCGGAGGAAGCGCTCGCCACCATGACGATCGAGCGGTTGCAGGGGCGGGCGGCACCCCGACTGCTGATCGGCGGCTACGGCATGGGGTTTACGCTGCGCGCGGCCCTCGCCGTTCTGTCCGACGATGCGAGGGTGACGGTGGCTGAACTGGTTCCGGAAATCATCGCCTGGGCGCAAGGACCGATGGCCGCGCTGACCGCCGGATGCCTCGACGACCCGCGCGTCGCCGTGATGCAGATCGACGTGGCCGACATGATCGCCGAAGGGCCGGGCGAGTATGACGCGATCCTGCTCGACGTCGACAATGGCCCGGACGGACTGGTGCGCGCCGCCAACAACCGGCTCTACGGCATGCGTGGGCTGCACACCGCGCGCGAGGCGTTGCGGTCGGGCGGAGTGCTGGCGGTGTGGTCGGCCGCGCCAGACGCGGCATTCGCGCGGCGTCTGTCGGTCGCGGGCTTCGCGGTCGAAGAGCGCACCGTACGCGCGCGCAGCAACGGCAAGGGCGCCAATCACACGATCTGGTTCGCCACCGCGCCGTGATGCTCAGGCGAGCGCTCCCTGGGCTCCGGTGTCGGTGCGGCCATCGGCCTTGCTGCTCGCTTACGCAACGGGTGCGTCGCCGGCGGGATTGCGCCAGAGCAGGCTGTCACCGCGCGCCTGGCTGCTGACGTAGTAAGTGCGATGCGCGCAGGGGGCAACGCGCCTAAGCGAAGGCAGATACGCGCGGCGTCGTCAGTAGCCGTTAGGTTAGAACATCGCGCTAGAGCTTAGTCGGCATGAAAAAGAGCCAACGTACACTGGGGCAGCAGCGAGCCTTGGTTCAGCGAGTGCCGTCATGGATAAGCTGCCCAGCCAGCCGCTCGAGCGAAGCCGCGCCCAGCGTGTCGGGTCGCGCATCTTCGGTCGACGTTCAACTTGAGCCCATCGGATCTCTCCCTGCGCTGCTACCCGGCCTCCGCCTCTGTCTCGATCACGGCGACGCCCGCCTCGCGGCACGCGTCGGCGAGGTGCGGCTCGATCCGGTCGGTGACTAGATAGTCGATCGCGTCGACGCCGGCGATCCGCACCGGCGCAGGGCGGCCCACCTTGCTGCGGTCGGCGACCAGAATCACCTTGCGTGCGTGCGCAATGATCGTTTGCGACACGCGCACCTCCTCCACGTCGAAGTCGAGCAGGGTCCCGTCCGTGTCGATCGCCGAGGCACCGATCACCGCATAGTCGACGCGAAAACCGCGAATGAAGTCCATCGCCAGCGCCCCCACCACCGCGCGGTCGCTCGCGCGCACGCGTCCGCCCGCCGCGATCACCTCAATACCCGCGCGTCCGGCGAAAATGTCGACGACATTCAGATTGTTTGTGATCGCCAGCAACTCGCGGTGGTTGGTCAACGCGCGCGCGACCGCTTCGGTGGTGGTGCCGATGTTGACGAACAGGCTGGCACCCTCGGGTACCAGCCGCGCCGCCGCCGCGCCAATCGCGGCCTTGGCATCGGAGGCAACCGCGGCGCGCGTCGCATGGTCGAGGTTGTCGACGCCCGACGTGACCACCGCGCCACCGTGAACGCGCGCCAGCATCGCGCGCGCGGCCAAGTCGTTCAGATCCTTGCGGATCGTCTGCGGCGTAACGCCGAACTCGCTCGCCAATGCCTCAACCGCGACGCTGCCCGTTTGTCGTGCGCGTTCGAGGATGCGGCGGTGCCGATCGGCGACGAGATCGAGCGCGGGCTGGTTCACGCCGCCGCGCGCACCGCCTGCGCGAGATAGTCGGTCAATCGCGCCTCGGTTCCCTCCGGCACGTGGAGCCCGAGCTTGCTGCGGCGATATAGGATGTCCTCCGCGGTCGACGCCCATTCGTCACTCACCAGGTAATCGACCTCGCCGCGCGTCAGCCCGCCGCCGAGGTCCTCGCCCAGCCCGCCGTCGAGGATGCGCGACACGCGCGTGCCATAAGCGCGCGCCAGCCGCCGCAGCAGCGCCGGGGCGACCTCGGGATGATCCAGTGCCAAATGAGCGAGGAAGCGCTCGAAATCGTCCATGTCGCCGCCGGGCAGTTCGGCGCCCGCGGTCCACGCCGTGCCCGCCTGCGGGAAGAACGGTGCCAGTTCGGCCATCGCGTGCTCGGCCAGCTTGCGATAGGTGGTGATCTTGCCACCGAAGATGCTCAGCATCGGCGCACGATCTTCGCTGCCATCGAGGTCGAGCACATAGTCGCGCGTCACCGCCGAGGCGCTGCCCGCCTGGTCGTCGTACAGCGGCCGGATGCCAGCGTAGCTCCATGCCACGTCGGCGCGGGTCAGCGTGCGCGTGAAATAACGATTGGCGGTTTCCAGCAGATAGTCGGTTTCGCTCTCGCTGATCTGCGCCTTGGCGGGCGCGCCCTCCCACGGCTCGTCGGTGGTGCCGACCAGCGTGTACTTGCCCTCATAGGGGATCGCGAACACGATACGCCGATCGGGGTTCTGCAACATGAAGGCGTGATCGCCCTCGTACAGTTTCGGCACGACGAGGTGGCTGCCCTTGACCAGCCGCACGCCGCGTTCGCTGCGGTTCGCGCCCGTCCGCCCGATCACGTCGGCGACCCACGGCCCCGCGGCATTGACCAGCGCGCGCCCGCGCACCGTTGCTCGCCCGGCGTCACCCTCGATCGTCGCGATCCACTCGGCGCCGTCGCGGCGCGCGTCGATCAGCCGGGTGCGCGTGCGGATGTCGGCACCGTGCTCGGCCGCGTCGCGCGCGTTCAGCACCACCATGCGGCTGTCCTCGACCCAGCAGTCGGAATAAACGAACGCCTTACCCGCGCCGTCCTTTAAGCCGTTGCCGTACACCGTCTCATCCAGCGCGATCGTGTCGGTACCGGGCAGTTCCTCGCGCCCGCCGAGGTGATCGTAGAGGAACAGCCCCAGCCGCACCATCCACGCCGGCCTGGGCGATTGCGTCTGCGGCAGCACGAAGCGCAATGGCCAGATGATGTGCGGTGCCATTCGCCACAGCCGTTCACGCTCGATCAACGCCTCACGCACCAGGCGGAACTCACCATATTCCAGGTAGCGCAACCCGCCGTGGATCAGCTTGGTCGAGGCCGAAGACGTGTGGCTGGCGAGATCGTCCTGTTCGACCAGCAGCACCGACAGGCCGCGCCCAGCGGCGTCACGCGCGATCCCCGCACCGTTGATGCCACCGCCGACGATCAGCAGGTCGTAGAGGTGAGAGGATTCGGTCATGGCAGGTCACTTTCGTTTGCTCTTTCGTATATAGTTCATTTGACGTGAAAACGAAAGTGTTGACGCAGCCCTGCGAAACGCGCGACTGCTGCCGCCGGTCGGGTCAGGAGAGGACAAGCATGGCAAAGACGCATATCTTGGCGATCGACCAGGGCACTACCTCGACCCGCAGCATCGTGTTCGACGCGAGGGCCAAGCGCGTGTCGAGTGCGCAGACCGAGTTCGCGCAACACTATCCCGCACCCGGCTGGGTCGAGCACGATCCTGAAGATATCTGGCGCGACGTGCTGGCGACCGCGCGCGCGGCGATCGCGGAGAGCGGCGTCGGCGCGGACGGCATCGCGGGCATCGGCATCACCAACCAGCGCGAGACGACGCTGGTGTGGGATCGCGCGACCGGCGAACCGATCCACAATGCGATCGTGTGGCAGGACCGCCGCACTGCGGAGACCTGCGCGCGATTGAAGGGGGAGGGCGCCGAAGACGAGGTGCGCGCGCGCACCGGGCTGCTGCTTGATCCCTATTTTTCGGGCACCAAGCTCGCCTGGATCCTCGATCATGTCGAAGGCGCGCGCGCGCTCGCCGAGACGGGCGAACTCGCGTTCGGGACGATCGACTCGTTCCTGCTCTGGCGGCTGACCGGCGGCGCGGTGCACGCGACCGACGTCACCAACGCGTCGCGTACGCTGCTCTGGAACATCCGCGAGGGCCAATGGGACGAGGCGATGTGCCGGCTGCTGAACGTGCCGATGGCAATACTGCCCGACGTGCACGACAATGCGCACGTCTACGGCCACACCGCCGACGGACTGTTCGACGCCGCGATCCCGATCGCGGGCATCGCCGGCGATCAGCAGGCGGCGCTGTTCGGACAGGCGTGTTTCGCCAGGGGCATGGCCAAGTCGACCTACGGCACCGGCTGCTTCATGCTGCTCAACACCGGCGAGGAGGCGATCGCGTCGGAGAACCGGCTGCTGACGACGCCGGCGTACCGGCTGAATGGGCGCACGACCTACGCGCTGGAAGGCTCGATCTTCGTCGCCGGCGCCGCGATCAAGTGGCTGCGCGACGGCATCGGCGTCATCACTCACGCGAGCGAGACCAACGACATGGCGACGCAGGTGCCCGACAGCCACGGCGTCTACATGGTCCCCGCCTTCGTCGGGCTTGGCGCGCCGCACTGGGATCCCGACGCGCGTGCGGCGATCTTCGGTCTCACGCTCGGTGCCACCCAGGCGCATCTCGCGCGCGCCGCGCTGGAGGCGGTCGGGTATCAGACGATGGACCTGGTCGAGGCCATGGTCGCCGACGGCAGCGCGCGCCCCGCCACGATGCGCGTCGACGGCGGCATGGCGGCGAACGACTGGCTGTGCGGCTTCCTCGCTGACCTGCTCGAGGTGCCGGTCGAGCGCCCCGACGACCTGGAGACGACCGCGCGGGGTGCCGCCTTCCACGCCGGGCTGGCAACCGGCGTGTGGGCTGGCTTGGACGAGCTCGAACGCTTGTGGTCGCGTGAACAGTGTTTCGAGCCGACGATGACCCAGGACGCGCGCGCGCCGCTGATCGAAGGCTGGCACGACGCGCTTCGGCGAACGCTGGCGTAGGAGAGGCTTGCGATAAGCAACGACTGCTTACACTCGAAGTGAGACACTCAGGCTGGCAACTCGGGTTCCGAATAGCGGCTCATCGGCACGATGACCACCTGAGCGACGCTGCCGCTCCGGGGTTCTTTTACAGAACGCCCGCCACAAGGCACATAGAACGTACCCACCTATGCGCTAACGGCTAGGCAGCTCTTTAGTGGAGAACGAGCGGTCCGGTCGCACGCACCAAAAAGTGTCATAATCTGATTCGAGTTGCCGATGGTGATGGCAAAAACTGCCTGCTCAGGCGTTCCGCACCTAACGCTACCCGGGAGATTGACCTAGTGCCAGACCTCGCCAAGAACTCGTCGGCTGGCAACGGTCGCCAAAGGCCAATGGGTTGGCTGCTTGCTGCTGGAGCAGGCGTGATAGGTACTGCACTAGTGGCAAGACGAGCGCGCAAGATGACGCCCGTGGCCCTGGAGTTGCGTTCGCCACTTCTCTATGTGCCCTTGAACATCAACGCGCTGACCCGCCCACTGTTGAAGCAGCTATCGGCAGCGCGAACCGACGACACGGCCGGCGTCAAGGTAACGACTCATCATGTGCCACGCGGTGCTGTAGAGGCTGCTACACGGCTTCTGGTGTGCGAACGTGCCGGGTCATCGGGCGTACGGCCGGTGCTGTTCTGGATGCACGGGGGCGGATACGTCCTGGGCACGCCCGAGCAGGACACGACGTTTATTGAGCGCCTGCTTGCGCGCTTCGACATCGTTGTCGCAACCGTCGACTACCGCCTTGCGCCTGATCATCCTTATCCCGCTCCCCTCGATGATTGCCACGCAGCGCTCTCATGGGTGGTTGACCACGCAGAAGATCTGGGCGTCGACACCACGCGCATCATCATAGGCGGGCAGAGTGCCGGCGGTGGTCTCGCCGCCGCGCTTGTGCAGCGAACAGTTGATCAGGGTCCGATCAAACCGATTTTCCAGGTGCTGGTCTACCCAATGCTCGATGCGATGACGGTCGCGCGAAAGGATGACAGCGGAACTGGTGACTTCATCTGGACAAGCGACAGCAATCGATATGGTTGGCAAAGCTACCTGGGGCGCGATCCTACCAGCGGAAATTACCCGCCCTACGCGGTATCTGCAGCACGCACCGACCTTTCCCGGTTACCACCTACGTGGCTCGGGGTAGGCACCCTGGACCTGTTTCATGCAGAAGATGTGGCTTACGCGCGACGCCTGAAACAGGCTGGCGTGGATTGCGAGCTGTATGAAGTCGGCGGGGCATATCACGCGTTCAACGTCCTCTGCCCGAATGCCGAGCCAACAAGGCGTTTCAACGAGTCGATGTTCGTCGCCATCGAGCGGGCATTATGCTGAGATCAGCAACCTGTTTGATGGTTGAAGATCTGAACTGCACCAGCACTTATCCGTCTCAGCATGGCCTTGCTGCAACATATGCTTGAGGAAAGCTGCGGGCTTCTAAACGCGGTGCCTTTGGAAAGGCCGACAGGATGCGACCTCACCTATTGAGGTCGACATTTCGCTTAGCGTCAGCAGTTACCTAGTTAGCGAGCAGCGCAACAAAAAAGGGCGGCCCGTTGCCGGACCGCCCCCTCGTACAACCGGGAAGGTTGAACTTAACGCTTCGAGAACTGGAAGCTGCGGCGTGCCTTGGCGCGGCCGTACTTCTTGCGCTCGACGACGCGCGGGTCGCGCGTCAGGAAGCCGGCCGACTTGACCGGGGCGCGCAGCACCGGCTCGAACTTGGTCAGCGCCTGGCTGATGCCGTGCTTGACCGCGCCGGCTTGACCCGACAGGCCGCCGCCCTTGACGGTGCAGATCACGTCATACTGACCTTCGCGCTCGGTGATGCCGAACACCTGGTTGATGACGAGGCGCAGCGTCGGACGCGCGAAATAGACTTCCTGATCGCGACCGTTGATCGTGATCTTGCCCGAACCCGGCTTCAGCCAGACGCGTGCAACCGCGTCCTTGCGGCGACCGGTCGCATAGGCGCGGCCGTACTTGTCGAGTTCCTGCGCGCGCAGCGGAGCGCGCTGAACCGGCTCATCGATCTGGCCGGCGAGATATGCCTCGGCCTTGTCGTCCGAGTTTTCCTGCGCGACCGACGCCTGCTGCTGCAGTGCGGCGCCGAGGTCGGAAAGGGACTGGCGGTTGTCGGACATCAGGCGCCCACCTTGTTCTTGCGGCTCATGCCGGCGATATCGAGAGTCTCGGGGTTCTGGGCTTCGTGCGGATGCTCGGTGCCCTTGAAGATGCGCAGGTGGCGCATCTGCTCGCGACCCAGCGGCCCACGCGGGATCATGCGCTCGACGGCCTTTTCCAGCACGCGCTCGGGGAAGCGACCTTCCAGCACCTTGGCCGCGGTCACGCCCTTGATGCCGCCGGCGTAACCGGTGTGCTTGTAATAGACCTTCTTCTCCGCCTTGTTCGACGTGAAGCGGATCTTGTCCGCGTTGATGACGATGACATTGTCACCGCAATCGACGTGGGGGGTGAAGCTGGTCTTGTGCTTACCGCGCAGCACGTTGGCGATCACCACCGCCGCGCGACCGACCACCAGGCCCTCCGCGTCGACGATGTGCCACTTCTTCTCCACCTCGTGCGGCTTGGCCGACTTGGTGGTCTTCATCAGCGCCTTCATGGGCTTCGTGACCTTGTTTGAACGAAAGAAAAGCGACGCGCCGGGAAGCCCCGCGCGTCGTTGGCGCTCAATTGCCGCTACCGACCCGGCAAGTCAAGGTTTTCGCCACTTTACTGACGGGTATCAGAATACCTGCTGACTTAGCGCGTTGATCTGGCACTCACGCCGTGCGCCGCGATCACGCTGGCGATCAGCAGCAGCGCGGCGTTCGCCTGATGCGACACCGCCACCAGGATCTCCACCCCGCTCAACAGCGTGGCGATGCCGAGCGCGATCTGGATCGTCACCAGCACCACCACCGCTGTTGCGACGAGCTCATGTCCGGCAAGGCGCGCCCGCCACGCCAGCCACAACAGCCCCGCCGCCGTAGCGAACGCCAGCCAGCGATGGATGAACTGAACCACGATGGCATTGTCGACGATGTTGGCAGCGGCGGGCGTCAGCATCGGCACGCCCGAGGGGAACAAGGTTTCACCCATCAGCGGCCAGCTCGCGAAGGCATAGCCCGCGTCGAGCCCGGCGGTGAACGCGCCATAAGTGATCTGCACGAACAACAGCAGCAATGCGGCCGCGACACCGAGGGTCATCCGCGCCGGACGCGCGAGCGGGGAGGCGGCGAGGGCGCCGAGATCGCGCGCGGTCCACACGATCCCCGCCAGGATGGTCAGCGCGGTCACCAGATGCACCGCCAGCCGCACGTGGCTGACGTCGGTGCGCTCCGACAGGCCCGATGCGACCATCCACCAGCCGATTGCCCCCTGCAAACCGCCGAGTGCGAGTAGCGCGACCAGCCGCCAGCCGTAACCCGTTGGGATGCGCCGGCGCAGCGCGAACCAGATCAACGGCAGCGCGAACGCCATGCCGATCACGCGCCCGAGCACGCGGTGGAGATACTCCCAGAAGAAGATCGCCTTGAACCCGTCGAGCGTCATGCCGCGATTGAGCTGCTGGTATTCCGGGATGCGCTGGTAGTTGGCGAACTCGGCCTGCCATTGCGCATCAGTCAGCGGCGGGATGATTCCGCTAATCGGCTTCCATTCGGTGATCGACAGCCCCGATTCGGTCAGCCGCGTGATGCCGCCGACGATGACCATCGCGACGATCAGCGCGGCGACCGCGTAGAGCCAGCGCGCGATCGCCAGCGGTCGCGCCGTGGTGGAGTAACCGGGAGTTGCCTGAAGCATGACACGCCATACGCCGAATCACGCCGAGCGTCGATCATCCCACGGCGACGAAGCGCGACCTGGGGCAAAATGTCTCATGTGATATTGTATCTAGCGCGTGTTCGGCCTAGATGGCGGGTGATGGCTGAACCGACCACCTCGACAAACGGCGCGCGGCGGCTCGATCGCTGGGCGATGTGGCTGTCGGCGGCGTGCGTCGTGCATTGCCTGGCGACGACGGTGATGGTGGCGCTGTTGTCGACTGCGGGCGGGTTGCTGGGCAATCCGTTGATCCACGAAGTCGGGCTGGTGCTCGCGATCCTGCTCGGCGCGCTGGCGTTCGGGAAGGGCATCGTCGATCACGGCCGCCCGCTGCCGCTGCTGCTGGGCGGAACGGGGCTGGCGATGATGGCGGCGGCGGTGATGGTGCCGCACGGCGCGCATCACCTGACCGAGAGTGCGCTGACGATCCTCGGCGTGGTGGTGCTGGCGACCGGTCACGCGCTCAATCGGCACCGCCACGCCTGATCGTGCGAGGCGCGCGCCTCGCGCCTTGATAGGTGGCAATCACCGCAGCTCGAACAAGCGGATGAGCCATGGACCCGCATTCGTGAGGGCGTGTTCGTTGGATACGAACGCTCGGCGGTAGTTTCTGACCTCGCGCAGTCCATGTCGCTTCAAACACCGGGGCGGTCTGCCTCGCGGTAAGCGAATCCGCTGACCGAGGAGCGCGGCAATAGGGAGAGTGCGCGCGCGTCGCACAACCGAGCGCGCGAGCACCACATGCGGCTCCGATCGGGTAGGCCACCGGCATGGTAGATCGTTGCAATCGACACGACGGTTAGGCTGGTATATTCGGCCGCGATGGCCAATGTTCCCGCTACGCCGCTGCTCGACACCGTTCGCACCCCCGCCGACCTTCGCAAGCTCAGCCCCGAGCAATTGCCGCAACTGGCGGACGAACTGCGGCAGGAGACGATCTCGGCGGTCGGCACCACTGGCGGCCACCTGGGTTCGGGCCTCGGCGTGGTCGAGCTGACCACCGCAATCCACTACGTGTTCGACACCCCCCGCGACCGGCTGATCTGGGACGTCGGGCACCAATGCTACCCGCACAAAATCCTGACCGGCCGCCGCGACCGTATTCGCACGCTGCGTCAGGGCGGCGGGCTGTCGGGTTTCACCAAGCGTAGCGAGAGCGAGTACGACCCGTTCGGCGCCGCGCATTCCTCGACCTCGATCTCGGCCGCGCTCGGCTTCGCAGTCGCCAACAAGCTCGCGGGCACGCCGGGCAAGGGCATCGCGGTGATCGGCGACGGGGCGATGTCAGCCGGCATGGCGTATGAGGCGATGAACAATGCCGAGGCCGCGGGTAACCGGCTGGTCGTCATCCTCAACGACAATGACATGTCGATCGCGCCGCCGGTGGGTGGCCTCTCGGCCTATCTGTCGCGCATGGTGTCGAGCCGCGAGTTCCTATCGCTTCGAGACCTGATGAAGAAGGTCGCGCGCAAGCTGCCGCGTCCGTTCCACTCCGCCGCGCGCAAGACCGATGAATTCGCCCGAGGGATGACGATGGGCGGCACCTTGTTTGAGGAACTCGGCTTCTACTACGTCGGTCCGATCGACGGCCACAATCTCGAGCATCTGATCCCGGTGCTGGAGAACGTGCGCGACGCGGAAGAAGGCCCGATCCTCGTCCACGTCGTGACCAAGAAGGGGAAGGGTTACGCTCCCGCCGAAGCGGCGGCCGACAAATATCACGGCGTGCAGAAGTTCGACGTCATCACCGGCACCCAGGCCAAGGCACCGCCCGGACCGCCGCAATACCAGAACGTGTTCGGCGAAACGCTGGCAAAGGAAGCCGCCGCCGACCCGCGCATCTGCGCGATCACTGCGGCGATGCCGTCGGGCACCGGGCTCGACAAATTCGCGCAAGCCTATCCTGACCGCTTCTTCGATGTCGGCATCGCCGAGCAGCACGCGGTCACCTTTGCCGCTGGTCTCGCCGCGCAGGGGATGCGCCCGTTCGCCGCGATCTACTCGACCTTCCTCCAGCGCGCCTATGATCAGGTCGTCCATGACGTCGCGATCCAGAACCTGCCGGTCCGCTTCGCGATCGACCGCGCCGGCCTCGTCGGCGCGGACGGCGCGACCCATGCCGGCAGCTTTGACGTGACCTACTTGGCCACGCTGCCCAATTTCGTCGTCATGGCGGCGGCAGACGAGGCCGAGCTGGTTCACATGGTCCACACCTGTGTCGAGCATGATTCCGGCCCGATCGCGGTGCGCTACCCGCGCGGCAACGGCACCGGCGTGGCATTGCCCGAGACGCCCGAGTTGTTGGAAATCGGAAAGGGCCGCGTCGTGCGCGAGGGCAAGAAGGTCGCGATCCTGTCGCTCGGCACCCGCCTGGCCGAGGCGCAGCGCGCCGCCGACACGCTGGAGGCGCGCGGGCTGTCGACCACCGTCGCCGACCTGCGTTTCGCCAAGCCGCTCGATGAAGCGCTGATCCGCCGCCTGCTGACCACCCACGAGGTCGCGGTGACGATCGAGGAGAATGCGGTCGGTGGCCTCGGCGCACACGTGCTGACGATGGCCTCAGACGAGGGGCTGACCGACGCGGGGCTCAAGATCCGCACTATGCGTCTGCCCGATCTGTTCCAGGATCAGGACAAGCCCGAGGTGCAATATGCGCAGGCCGGGCTCGACGCCGATGCGATCGTCGACACGGTGCTGAAAGCGCTGCGCTATAACGAGGCAGGGCAGGCGGCGAGCGCCTGAGCGCGCTGGCATTACGCGCATGACCGGTTGGCAGAAGGTCGCGGCGCTGACCGCGCTCTACGTCGTCGGGCTGTTATGGGTGAACTGGAACATGGTGCGCCGGGTCCGCGGCGCGCAGGCGGCGCGCGCTGCCTGGACCGCAGCTGAGTTCGACGCGGTCTTCGCCGACTGCGCACCGGCCGTGGCACCCGCGGTGCGAGAGGCGGTGGCGCCGCTCTACGGCGGAGGGGTGGTGCCCAGGCCGGAGGACACGCTCAAACGTTTCCTCAAGCTCGACAATGGCGAGATCGAGGACTTGGCGGCAGCGATCGTCCGCCGCCTCGACCCTAGCATCGCACCCGACACCCGCGTCATCCCGGCACTACCTGATATCGCCGCGCTGACCCGCTACGTCGACGCGCAGGTCGCGTCCGGTAACGTTGCTCGCTGACGACCGCTCGGCTCACCGCAGCGCTGACCGATGGTCGTAGTTCCTTGGCGATGAAAGGATCGCGCGTGCATCACCCGGCGAGCGCACCTCGCCGTAACGGCCGCCCGTCGCCGCCAGCACGCGATCGAGCAGTTCCTGTCCCTCAGGCCAACGACCCAGTCCGCTCGCCGCATTGATGTGCCCATGCGGTCCGATGTCGACGAAGTGACTGCCCCAATCGACCGCCAGGCTGTGCGCGCGATCGGCGTCGATCCACGGATCGTCGCTCGACGACACCACGATCGAGGGGAAGGGCAGCGGCTGCTTGGGCGCGGGCGCGAATGGTCTCAGCTCGTCCGCGACATGCGCGCGGTCGACATCGGCCGGCGCGACCAGCAGCGCGCCGGCGACCGGCCAGCCATAAGGCTGCGGGCTCATCGCGGCCCACCACGCGACCGCAACGCAACCGAGCGAGTGCGCCACCAGGATCACCGGCGCGCGCGCCGATGAGATCGCCTGATCGAGCTTGGTCACCCAGGCATTACGGTGCGGGCGGTCCCACATGCCGAGTTCGACACGCGACGTGTCGGGTCGGCTCTTCTCCCACAAGCTCTGCCAATGTGCCGGACCCGAGCCGCCCAGTCCCGGTATGGTGAGGATCGTCGGCGAAACCGACAGGTCGAACATCGCGCGTGCCATGCGTCACCTCTCTGACCGGTCGCACGGGATGCGCGCCCGGCTTGGCGAGGCCGCGGCGCAGTCTAGGGGTCGGCACCACCGCGGCCTCGTCAAGCAAGGTATTACCTACTAAGCCGATCGACAATCGTGCAGCGCAGCAATTCGTATGAAATGAGGCGCGATTGCGGCAGACCGTTTTTCGCTGTCAGCATGAAAACGCTGTCAGATCGCGTCGGCCGGGCTAAGGCGCCGCCATGCCAAAGCAACGTGCCGATCAGATGCTGGTGGACTGCGGCCTCGCCGAGTCGCGCGCGCGCGCCCAGGCGCTCATCATGGCCGGGCTGGTGTTCGTCGGCGATCGAAAGGTCGACAAGCCCGGACAGGCACTGGCCGAGGACGCATTGCTCGACGTGCGCGGGCGCGACCACCCCTGGGTGTCGCGCGGCGGCGTGAAGCTCGCGCACGGGCTCGACCATTTCGGCTGGGACGTGAAGGACGCGGTGGCGATCGACGTCGGCTCCTCGACCGGGGGCTTCACCGATGTGCTGCTCACCCGCGGCGCGACCCGCGTCTACGCGGTCGACAGCGGCAGCAACCAGCTCGCGTGGAAGCTCAGGCAGGACCCGCGCGTGATCGTTCATGAACAGACCAGCGCGCGCATCCTGATCGCGGCGCACATCCCCGAACCTCTCGACCTTTTGGTATGCGACGCGAGCTTCATCGGTCTCGCCAAGGTGCTAGACGTGCCGCTCGGCTTCGTGCGCGCGGGCGGACGCGCGCTCGCGCTGATCAAGCCGCAGTTCGAGGCCGGGCGCGACGAAGTGGGGAAGGGCGGCGTCGTGCGCGATCCTGCGGTGCACGCGCGCGTCTGCGCGGCGGTATCCGACTGGTTCACCAGCAAAGGCTGGCACGTCCACGGCGTGGTCGAGAGCCCGATCACCGGCCCCAACGGCAACGTCGAGTTCCTGATCGCCGCCACTCGCGACTGATCCGATCCGGTCATTTGCTCCATCGCGGAACGTCGCCCCGCAATATGCAGTTTACGCGACCGCAACGATCGTGCACCGGCGGCACGACCTTCACGGGGGATAGAATTGGGTTCGATCGCGTCCAAGGGCCAGTTGCGGATGTCGTTCGTCCGCTGGGCGGCGTTCGTCGTGCCGCTGGTGCTGCTGCTCGGCTTCTTGTCGGGGCGCAGTGTGCCCGCCGGTAACGAGAACGCCTGGTACGTCGCACTCGCCAAGCCCGCGTTCACGCCGCCGGGCTGGGTGTTTCCGGTCGCCTGGACGGTCCTCTACATCCTGATCGGCTTCGCGCTCGCCTCGATCCTTGCCGCGCGCGGCGCGCGGTTGCGCGTGCTGGGGGCGGCGCTGTTCGCCGGGCAGTTCGCGCTCAATCTCGCTTGGACGCCGTTGTTCTTCGGCGCACATAAGGTCGGAACCGCCTTGGTCGTCATCGTCGCCATCCTAGCGCTGTCGGTCGCCACGACCTACGTCTTCTCGCGTATTCGCGTGTCGGCGGCGGCGATGATGGTGCCTTATCTCGCCTGGCTCGCCTTTGCCGGCGTGCTCAACTGGCAGATCGTGCAGTTGAACCCGAATGCAGAAACCATTGTACCGGCGGGCGGGACGTCCCAAATGATTGGTTGAACGTAGGACTGAGGCGGACGCGATGCAGACGGAAAACAAGATCTTCGGCGATTTCGCCAAGCTGCTCAACGGCGCGGCCGGTACGCTCGCGGGCGTCGGGCGCGAGGCGGAAGCCGGCGCGCGCGATCGGATGCGCGAGTGGGTCGGCGGGCTCGATTTCGTCAGCCGCGACGAGTTCGAGGCGGTGAAGGCGATGGCCGCGGCGGCACGCGACGAGAATGACGCATTGCGTGCCCGACTCGACGCACTGGAGGCCGCGGGCAAGGCACCGGCATCGGCATCGGCATCGGCAACGACGGCGAGCACCGACACTGATGCGGCACACCAGCCGCAGGGCCTCTGACGCTGCACAAGGGTCTTTCCCGTAGCGCGGGCGATGTGCGATGACGATCGCCATGCTCGACGAAGCCGACATGGAACCCGAACGCGAGGCGCCGCTCGAGATGCTCGAGTCGTACTTTCTCGCGCACGGCTGGACGTGTGATCGCCATGACGAGGAGATCACCGCGACGATCAAGGGCAGCTGGACCGAGTACGAGCTGCGCGCGCTGTTCCGCGAGGAAGATGGCGTGCTGCAATTTCTCGCCTTTCCCGACGTCAAGGTGACCGAGGATCGCCGCCCCGCGATCTGGGAAACGTTGGCGCTGGTCAACGAACAGCTCTGGCTCGGCCATTTCGAACTCTGGTCGTCGAGCGGCATCCTGCTCTACCGCAACGCGACGATGGTCGACTCGGTCGATGACGAGCCCAGCCTGTCGCTTACCGCGGCCGAGCTGATGATCGAGACCGCGATCGACGAGTGCGAGCGCTTCTATCCCGTCTTCCAGTTCGTGCTGTGGGGCGGGAAGACGCCGGCGGAGGCGATCGCCGCCGCGATGGTCGAGACGCACGGCGAAGCCTGAGGATCAGGTCATGCGTTTGTGGATGATCGGCTGCGGCAACATGGGCGGCGCGATGCTGCGCCGCTGGATCGCGAGCGGCGTAGTGTCCCCCGCGGACGTCCACGTCGTTAACCGTACTGATCGCACGCTGCCCACGGGCGTTCGGCAATCGCGTGATCTGCCCGACGCGCCCGCACCCGACATCGTGGTCCTGGGGGTCAAGCCGCAGCAATTGCGCGAGGTCGCCGCGCGCTACGCCGCTGGTGTCGCGGGTGCGCCCGTGCTCGTCTCGATGCTGGCGGGCGTCGACGGCGAGATGCTCCGCGCCGCCATTCCCGGTCCCGAACCGATCGTGGTCATGCCCAATCTTCCGGTCGAGATCGGGCAGGGGGTCGTCGCGGTCCACGCGCCGTCCGCGTCGCCCGACGTCCGCGCCTCGGCCGACAAATTGATGCACCCGCTCGGGCTGGTGCGCTGGTTCGACGATGCGGCGGCGTTCGAGGTCGCGGGCGCGCTGTCGGGCACCGGACCCGCCTTCCTGTTCCGCTTCATCGACGCGCTCGCCGCCGCGGGACGTGCCGGCGGCATGGACGCGGACGACGCCGCCGCGGTTGCGATGGTCACCGTTTCCGGTGCGGCCGCAATGGCGTCAGCGAGCGACCGAACGCCCGCCGCGCTCGCCGACGCGGTGGCGAGTCCCGGCGGCATGACGCGCGAGGGGCTGAACGTGCTCGACCGCGATGCGGCATTGAACGACCTGCTGACCCGCACGCTCGACGCGGCGATCGCGCGCGGTCGCTCGATGGCGGCGGAGCGGCGGGCGGGCTGAACCCACAGCCTGAACCCGTCGCGGCCGCGCCTCTATTACCGCCGCAGCGCCTCGATCCGCGGCATCTCTTCCGCCGGGATCAGTCCTTCCAGCACCGCCCAGAAGCCCGTCACCGCGTTCATGCCTGCGCGCGAATAGGCCGCGGACAGCCGCTCGCGCAGCGCCTCGAACAATTGCGCCTCCAGCGCAGTGCCTTCCTCGGTCAACCGCAACAGCCGCTGGCGCCGATCGCGGTCACCCGGACGCGTATCGACCAACTGCCGCTCGATCAGCTCGTTCAGCACGCGGCCGAGCGATTGCTTGGTGATGTTGAGCAGCGCGAGCAGCTCGCTGACCGGCATGTCGGGGCGACGCGCGATGAAATATAGCGCGCGGTGGTGCGCGCGGCCGAGCCCCTGTTTCGCCAGCCCGCGATCGATCGCGCGTGTAATATGGCTGTTTCCGAAGTAGAGCAGCTCCATGCCCCGACGCAGCTCGGGCTCCCGAAGAAACTGCGGCGACGCGATCTGGGACGGGGCGGGCTGGGGTGGGGCAGTCATGTTGACCGGCTTTGCCATCGCCCATAACCGACCGCAACCCGCTTTGCGGCGCATCAGACCTGGAGGAACCCCCGTGTTCGCGCTTGACCCTCATCCCACGCCCGTCTCGATCGAGGATCGCACCGCGCGACTGGTGGACCCGGTGTTCGGGCGCGTGTTCACCGATCACATGGCGGTGATGCACTATAATGAGGAGCAGGGCTGGCACGACGGGAGGATCACCGCACGTGCGCCGTTGACGATGGACCCGGCATCGGCCGTGCTCCACTACGCGCAGGAAATCTTCGAGGGCATGAAGGCGTACCGGCAGGAGGATAACAGCGTGTCGCTGTTCCGCCCTCGCGCCAATGCCGAGCGGTTCCGTTCCTCCGCACGCCGCATGGCGATGCCCGAGCTGCCCGACGAGCTGTTCCTTCAATCGATCCACGCGCTGGTGAACACCGATCGCGACTGGATCCCGACCAGTGCGGAAGGCTCGCTCTACCTGCGCCCCTTCATGATCGCGTCGGAAGTGTTCCTGGGCGTGAAGCCCGCCGCCCAGTACATCTACATGGTGCTCGCCTCGTCGGTCGGCGCATACTGGAAGGGCGGCGCGCGCGCTGTGTCGCTGTGGGTCAGCCACGACTACACCCGCGCGGCACCCGGCGGCACGGGCGCGGCCAAGTGCGGCGGCAATTACGCCACCAGCCTGGTCGCGCAGCAGGAGGCGATCCGCCGCGGCTACGATCAGGTCGTCTTCCTTGATGCGGCCGAGCGCCGCTGGATCGAGGAGCTGGGCGGTATGAACATCTTCTTCGTGTTCGACGACGGCTCGGTCCAGACCCCGGCGCTGACCGGCACGATCCTGCCCGGAATCACGCGCGACTCGATCCTGACGCTCGCGCGCGATTCCGGGCTGGTGGTGCGCGAGGAAGCCTACTCGCTCGACCAATGGCGCGCCGATGCCGCCAGCGGCCGGCTGGTGGAGAGCTTCGCCTGCGGCACCGCCGCCGTCGTTACCCCGATCGGCCGCGTCGCCGGACCCGGCTATGAATTCACCATCGGCGACGGTGCGACGGGCGCGACGACGCAGCGCATCCTCGACACGCTGAACGCGATCCAGCGCGGCCGCGCGCCCGACCCGCACAGCTGGCGCGAGCCCGTGCTCGGCTGATCTGCACGCGGGCGAGCGGAACGCACGCGCGCGCCGGTCATTCCGCCTCTGTGACCTGCAGAGGACCCGTTCGATGATCCGCCCGCTCGCCTCGCTCGCCCTCGGCACCGCCTTTGCCGCAGTGGCGGTGTCCGCCGCGCCGCGCGCTGCCGCCCCGGCCGCGACCCCGTTCCGCGTCGGCCAGGTCGAGGTCGCCGCTTTGCGCGACGCGGTCAACGTCGTGCCGAACGACGGCAAGACCTTCGGGATCGACCAGTCGCCCGCCGCCGTCGCCGGCGTGCTGCGCGCGCGCGGCGCGCCCGCCGATCCGATCACGCTCGGCGTCGACCAGTTGCTCGTCCACCTGCCCGGGCACCTCGTGCTGATCGACACCGGCTTGGGTCCGAAGGCGAACGGGTCGCTAATCCAGAGCCTCGCCATCGCTGGCGTTCAGCCGGACCAGGTCACCGACGTACTCATCACCCACGGCCACCCCGACCACGTCGGCGGCCTGGTCGATGCTGAGGGCAGGTCCGCCCTTCCACGCGCGACGATCCGCATGTCCGCGCCCGAGTGGCAGGCGACGCAGCAGGGCCGTGGCGCGTCGGTGGTGCCGGTGATCGAGGCGCAGGTGAAGACGTTCGCGCCGGGGCAACAGGTGCTGCCCGGCATCACCGCGGTTGCGCTACCCGGCCACACGCCGGGACACAGCGGTTATCGCATCACCTCGGGCAAGCAGAGCCTGCTCGTGATCGGCGACCTCGCACACAGTGCGATCGTCTCGCTCGCCCAGCCCGAGTGGCCGATCCAATATGACGGCGACAAGCAGCAGGGCGAGCAGACCCGCGTGCGCGAATTCGCGCGACTGGCGGCGACGCACCAGCGCATCTTCGCCGGACACTTCCCGTACCCCGGCATCGGCTACGTCGTCCGCTCGGGTCAGGGCTACGCCTTCCGCCCCGAGCGGCGTTGATCACCGGCCCCTTTCCAATCGAAAGGGGCCGACGACACTCAGTTCATCAATTCGACCGCCATCGCGACCGCCTCGCCGCCGCCGATGCACAGCGAGGCCAGCCCGCGCTTCTCGCCGCGGTTTTCCAGCGCGCCGAGCAGCGTCGCCAGCACGCGCGCGCCCGACGCGCCGATCGGGTGACCCAGCGCGCACGCGCCGCCGTTCACGTTCAGCTTCTCGTGATCGAGCCCCAGGTCGCGCATTGCGATCATCGCGACGCAGGCGAACGCCTCGTTGACCTCGAACAGGTCAACCTCGTCCTTGCTCCACCCTGCGCGCTCTAGCGCCTTGCGCATCGCGGCGACCGGCGCGGTAGTGAAGCGGGCCGGGGCGTGTGCGTGCGCGGCGTGGCTGACCACGCGCGCGACCGGCTTGATCCCCAGCCGCTCCGCGACCGACAACCGCGTCATCACCAGCGCGGCCGCGCCGTCCGAAATCGATGAAGCATTGGCCGCGGTGATCGTGCCGTCCTTGGCGAACGCGGCCTTCAGCGTCGGGATCTTGGCGACATCACCCTTCGCTGGCTGCTCGTCCAGGCTGACGGTCGTGCTGCCCTTGCGGCCCTGAACCTCGACCGACACGATCTCGCGGTCGAACGCGCCCGACTTCTGCGCCGCCTGCGCGCGCTCCAACGACTTGATCGCGAAATCGTCCTGCGCTTGGCGGGTAAACTGATATCCCTGCGCGGTATCTTCGGCGAACACGCCCATCGCCTTGCCCGGCTCGTACGCGTCTTCCAGCCCGTCGAGGAACATGTGGTCGAACAGGCGGTCGTGCCCGATCCGCGCGCCGCCGCGGTGCGCCTTCGACAAATACGGCGCGTTGGTCATGCTCTCCATGCCACCCGCGACCAGCAGGTCGATCGACCCCGCACCGAGCGCTTCCGCCCCCATGATCGCGGCCTGCAAGCCCGATCCGCACATCTTGTTGAGCGTCGTCGCCTCGACATGCTCGCCCAGCCCAGCGAAGATCGCCGCCTGCCGCGCCGGCGCCTGGCCGAGCCCGGCCGACAGCACGTTGCCCATGTAGATGCGCTCAACGGCGTCCGCGCTCACGCCCGCGCGCTCCACCGCCGCCTTGACCGCGGTCGCGCCCAATTGCGGCGCGGTCGCGCCCGAAAGGCTCCCCTGCATCGACCCCATCGGGGTCCGAGCATAGGATAGGATAACGACGGGATCGGCGGCCATGACAAGCTCCTGTAGGTCGGTCGGCCTGTGTCGTGCCGACGCTGGTTGCTGCACTGCACCTAAGATATGCGGTCGCCGATTGCCAGAGGTGGGAGGCTCGCGTGACGGTCGCTTGGTGGGTCGTGTTGCTGAGCATAGCGGGCGCAATCGCGGGTAGTTTCCTGTCGACGATCGTGGTGCGTTGGCCCGAGGATCGCTCGGTATTGCGCGGCCGGTCGGCGTGCGACGGCTGCGGGCGCACGCTCGCATGGTGGGAACTGGTGCCGATCGTCAGCGCGCTCGCCGCCCGCGGGCGCTGCCGTGCGTGCGGCGCGCGGATCGACCCGCGCCACCTCGCCTTCGAGCTCGGATGCGCCGCGATCGGGACCGTCTCTGCGCTGGTCGCGCCGGGGATCGCGGGCGTGGCGGGAGCGCTGTTCGGCTGGCTGCTGCTGACGCTCGCCGTGCTCGACGCCGCCGAATTGTGGCTGCCCGACCCGCTCGTCGCCGCGCTCGCGCTCACCGGGCTGGTCGGCGCAGTCTGGAGCGCGCCGCCACTCGCGGACCGGCTGATCGGTGGCGCGGCCGGTTTCGCTAGCCTGTGGGCGGTCGCGACCGGCTATCGATTGTTGCGTGCGCGGGAGGGGCTGGGAGGGGGCGATCCCAAGCTGTTCGGCGCGATCGGCCTGTGGCTCGGCTGGCGGATGCTGCCGCCGGTGCTGCTGCTCGCCGGACTGGTCGGGATCGGGTTGGTCCTGTTCCAGCATCTGCGCGGGCGGGCGATCGCCGCCGATGACGCGCTGCCGTTCGGCACCTTCCTCAGCATCGCGGCTTACCCGGCGTGGCTGGTCATGATAGGATTGCCGCCATGATCCACGCGCTCCTGTCCGCGCTGCTGCTCGCGCCCGCCGTTCTCGCGGCCGATCCGCCGCCGCCGGTGTCGATCGATGGTTTTCCGATCGGCGGGTTAGGGCGGCAGTCGCTGCCGGCGAAGGGATGCGCCGCCTATCTGTTCAGCACGGGCGCCACGCGCGCGCTGGTCGCGATGGCGGGGGCGGAAGGCGGCACGCTGCGCATCGCGCTCGACGGTCAGGCGCGCGACTATGCGCGCACGGGGCAGGGCGACGCGACCGATCTCGGCTTCGCCAACCAGACGCGCTACGCCGCCGGCGACACTGCCGCGACGCTGACCATGACGATCACGCGCCGCGCCGATCTGGCGCAGGGAGCGATCGTGTCCGATGCCACCTTGCTGGTCGAGCGCGCGGGCAAGGACGGGGTCATTATGCCGCTCGCCGGCATGATCGGCTGCGCCGGCCAGAACTGATAGATCCGATACGACCCGAAGCAACGGGGCGATCGTCGAACGGGAGAGTGGAATGCGAACGATACTCGATGCGCAACGCGCGGCGTTCACCGCGGCGCTGCCCGAATTGCTGTCGGTCCGCCGCGACCGGCTGACCCGCGCCGCCGCGATGATCGCCGACCATGCCGATCGGCTGTGCGACGCGTTGTCGGAGGATTTCGGCCACCGCAGCCGCGAACAATCCATGATGACCGACATCGCCAGCTCGGTCGCGCCGATCCGCCACGCGCTCAAGCATCTCGATCGCTGGGCGCGGCCCGAGAAGCGCGGCGTCCAATTTCCGCTCGGTCTGCTCGGCGCGAAGGCGCGGGTCGAGTATCAGCCCAAGGGCGTCGTTGGCGTGATCGCGCCGTGGAATTTCCCCGTCAACCTCGTCATGTCGCCGCTCGCCGGCATCTTCGCCGCCGGCAATCGTGCAATGGTCAAGACCAGCGAGTTCACGCCGGTGACTGGCGCGTTGATGGCGGAGATCGCACGCCAGTACTTCGACAGCACCGAACTTGCCTTCGTCGAGGGCGGGCCGGAGGTCGGGAAGGCATTTGCCGAGCTGCCGTTCGATCACCTGATCTTCACCGGCGCGACCGGCATCGCGCGCCACATCCTCCACGCCGCTGCCGACCATCTCGTGCCCGTCACGCTCGAACTCGGCGGCAAGTCGCCGGTGATCGTCGGGCAGGACGCCGACATCGCGCGCACCACCCAACGCGTCGCGCTGGGCAAAATGCTCAACGCCGGGCAGATCTGCCTCGCGCCCGACTATATGCTCGTCAGGCCAGACCAGGAGGAGGCGGTCGTCGCCGGGCTCAAGAGCGCGGCGTCGGCAATGTACCCAACGCTGCTCGCCAATCCCGATTACACCGCGATCATCAATGATCGCCATCACCAGCGCTTGACCGACTGGGTCGAGGACGCGCGGGCAAAGGGTGCGCGGGTCGAGGTGGTCAATCCGGCGAACGAGGATTTCGCCGCCACCAACAGCCGCAAGATGCCGCTGACGATCGTGCGCGACGTGACCGACGACATGACGCTGATGCAGGAGGAAATCTTCGGCCCCGTACTGCCGATCCGCCGCTACGATACGCTGGGTGGCGCGATCAATTTGGTAAACGGCCGCGACCGCCCGCTCGCGGTCTATTATTTCGGCGAGGACGAGCGCGAGCAGCGCCAGGTTCTCGACCGCACGATCTCGGGCGGGGCGACGATCAATGACGTGATCTTCCACGTCTCGATGGAGGATCTGCCGTTCGGCGGCGTCGGACCGTCGGGCATGGGCAGCTATCACGGTCTGGACGGATTCCGCACCTTCAGCCACGCCAAGGCGGTGTACCAGCAACCAAAGATCGATGTCGCGAAACTCGGCGGGCTCAAGCCGCCTTATGGTGCTGCCACGCGCCGCGGAATCGCGCAGCGAATGAAGGGGTGAGGCGGGCGCCCGGCGATTGAAGGCTAGGGGTAAGCGCCCGGCGGATGGTCACCGCCGGGCCACGTCCGTGTCAGTGCGCGGCGCTGATTTCTTCCTTCAATCGCAATTTCTGCTTCTTTAGATCGGCCAGCAGCGCGGCGTCGGGCATCGGACGCGACGATTCGGCGTGGATCCGCTGATCGAGCGTCGCGTGCTTGGCCTCCAGCGCCTGGACATGGGCAGTCTGCATCGCACTTTCCTCCTTCGTGGTTGAACGAGACCGAGGATTGAACCACCAATTCGTGTGAAAGTCTCGTGACAATTGGTGGCGATCGGATGGACGGCATCCATCGCGCGACGACGTGCGATTTGCGGCGCGCGCAACCGCCGGCTGCCGTATAGAGGGTGCGTGATGGGCGCTGGGGGCGTGAGCGGGTGGACGAACAACATATCCTGGCGCGGCTGAACCTGCTGCGCATCGAGCACCGCGACCTCGACAGCGCGGTCGCCGCATTGTCCGACGGCGGCGTGCCCGATCAGATGCGGCTCGCGCGGTTGAAGAAGCGCAAGCTCAAGCTGCGCGACGAGATCAGCCAGCTCGAGGACTACTTGATCCCCGACAGTATCGCCTGATCCCGAAATGGAACTGCGCCAGCCATCGATGCGACCACGCGCTCGTGGCGCTGCCGCAATCGCTGTGCAACGAAGCTGAACCATGCTGCACCGCTTTCCCGACCACCGCATCCACCGCCGGCTGATCGATTCGGTGTACGTCGAGGCGATGCTGCTCGCCGACGAGGCACGCAGCTACTTCGACGAGGTCGGGCGCGCCGAGCGCGAGGCGCTGTCGCCGATGGCGCGCGTCGCCTTTTCCTGCGAGTCGCTGAAGGTCACGACGCGGTTGATGCACGTCATCGCCTGGCTGCTGACGCAGCGCGCGGTGATCGCGGGTGAACTGTCGGCGGCACAAGCGACCGAGCCGTCGCGCCGCTTGGGCGAGGCACCCGGTACCGAACCGCTCGTCGCCGCCGACCTGCCGTCGCACGCGCGCCGCATGATCGACGCCAGCATCGACCTGCACCGCCGCGTCGCGCGACTGGACGCCGCGCAACTGCGCGACCTGCCCGATCCCAGCCCCGCGCGGGCGATGCTGGACCGCCTCGCCACGGCGTTCTGAGCGGGCAGGGCGTCTAGCTTACCCTTCACGTCACCCCGGACTTGATCCGGGGTCCCGCTTTTCCTGAACCGAAGGGAGAAAGCGAATCCCGGATCAAGTCCAGGATGACATCGGCTAGAATTCAGCGCCACGATGCGCGAGCACCATCGTGATACCCAGCGTCCGCCCCGCTCAGGCCGCCGCCGCGACCCCGATCCTCTCGCGCGCCGCGCGGTACTCACGCTCCAGCCTGTCGACCCGCGCCGCAACCGTCTCGACCTTGTCGATCGATCCAATTCCCTGGCCCGACCCCCAGATGTCGCGCCACGCCTTCGCCTTGCCGGCATTGTCGCCGCCACCGAAGTTCATCGTCTTATAGTCGCCCGCCGGCAGATTGTCCGGGTCGAGCCCCGCCGCCTGGATCGATCCGCGCAGGTAATTGCCGTGCACGCCCGTGAACAGGTCGGAATACACGATGTCCGCCGCGCGTCCCTCGACGATGCCCTGCTTGTACGCGTCGTCGGCGTTCGCCTCCTCGGTCGCGATGAAGATCGAGCCGGCATAGGCGAAATCGGCCCCCATCGCCTCGGCGGCGAGCACCGCATCGCCGGTGCCGATCGATCCCGATAGCGCGAGCGGCCCATCGAACCACTGCCTGATCTCGCTCACCAGCGCGAAGGGCGAGGTGCGCCCGGCGTGCCCGCCCGCGCCGGCCGCAACCGCGATCAGCCCGTCGGCGCCTTTCTCGATCGCCTTGCGCGCGAAACGGTCGTCGATCACGTCGTGCATCGTGATCCCGCCCCAGCCATGCACCGCGTCGTTCACCTCCGCGCGCGCGCCGAGCGAGGTGATCGTGATCGGCACTTGCCACTTGGCACAGACCGCCAGATCCTGCTCCAGCCGATCGTTCGACTTGTGCACGATCTGGTTGACTGCGAAGGGGGCGGCGGGTCGATCGGGATTGGCGCGGTTGTGCGCGGCCAGTTCCTCGGTGATCCGGTGCAGCCACTCGTCGAGCAGCGTCGCGGGCCGCGCGTTCAGCGCCGGGAACGAGCCGACGATCCCCGCCTTGCACTGCGCGATGACCAACTCCGGCCCGGAGATGATGAACAGCGGCGAACCGATGATCGGCAGGCGCAGGCGGGACAGGATCGCAGGCTTCGACATAAGTCGGGTTATGCAGACGCGCTCGCGGCTGTCCAGCATGCTATTCGGCCGAACGTCCTATTCTACCTCGCGCAACTCCGCCGCCGCGGCACGCCCGTTGGCGACATAATGCGCCGCCGACACCTTCAGCATCGCGATCGCGCGCTCGTCCAACTGCCTAACCGCCTTAGCCGGGCTGCCGACGATCAGGCTGCCCGGCGGAAACGTCTTGCCCTCGGTCACCAGCGCGCCCGCACCGACCAGGCAATCATCCGCGATCACCGCATTGTTGAGCACGGTCGCCCCCATGCCGATCAGCACGCGGTTGCCGATCGTGCAGCCGTGCAGGATCGCGTGGTGCCCGATCGTTACGTCCTCTCCGATCGTCAGCGGCGATCCGGGATCGGAGTGGAGCATCGCGCCTTCCTGCACGTTGCTGCGCGCGCCGATCGGGATCGGCGTATTATCGGCGCGGATCACCGCACGGAACCACACGCTCACGTCCTCGCCCAATTGCACGTCGCCGATCACGTCGGCACTCGGCGCAACCCAGGCGCTTGGGTGGCGTGTCGGGCGCTGGCCCTTGAAGGCATAGAGCGGCATCGGTGAACTCCTCTCCTGTCCCGTTCGGGCACATCCCGTTTCGGCACGCACGTTAACCAATGGCCTCGATCGACCGAAACGTAAACGTCGCGTTTACCAGCGCCATGAAACGCAGACTTGTTCTTACCAACGAAGCCGCCGGCCACCCATTCCGCCGCACGCTGCCACCGCCCGTGGCCCCGGCGAAAGCGCGCCGCGACGACGAGGACGTGCGCCTGTTCGTGCTGAGCTTTTTCGCTTTCTTTATCTGCTTCTACACGCTGATCTTCTGAACGCTGCTCAACCCGCGCAATCGCCCGCCGGGCAGCCGTCGAAGCAGGCGCGGTGCAGCTTCAGCGCGAGCCACGCGCTTACCAGGCACATGCCGGCGACCACGAACAACAGGTCCTCGGCGGTGACGCCCGCCATACTGATCGCGGTCACCACGCCGGCACCGATCACCATCGCGCCGGAGTTCACGACATTGTTCGCCGCCACCGTGCGCGCGGTCTGATCCTCCGCCACCGTGGTGGTCAGGAATGCGTACAGCGGCACCACGAACATGCCGCCCGTCACCGCGATCGCCAGCAGCGCGAGCAGGACGAGCGCCGCGCGCGGCTGCGCGATGAACGCCGTCCAATCATAGAGTTGCCCGGCCGGCGCGGGATCCCATGAGCGCACCAGCAGCGAGAAGATTACCACGAACACGCCCATCGCAAGCACCGACGCGGGTGCGTAGCGCGCCGAGATGCGCCCTTTCAGCATCGTGTTGATGACGACCGACCCGATCGCGATCCCGACCGACAGCGTGCCGGTAAAGATGCTCGCGACCTGCTGGCTGGTGGTTAGCACGTTCTTCACGAGCGGCGGGAAGATGATGATCAGCACCGCGCCAATCGTCCAGAAGAAGCTGATCGAGCAGATTGCCAGGAACAGCCGCGGGATGTGCAAGGTCGCCGACACCAAACGCCACGACGATCGGAACGGGTTGAGGTCGAGCGGGATCGGCGGCCCCAGCCGCGGCGCAGGCGGGACGTGCCGGCCGGAGAACCAGCCGATCACCGCGATCAGCAGCACGCCGACGGCGGCGCTATGCGGCGTGATCCAGCCTGCGACCACCGTACCGGTCAGGATCGCCAGGTAGGTGCCCGCCTCGACCAGCCCGGTCCCGCCCAGCACGTCGCCGCGTGCCAGATGCTGCGGCAGGATCGCGTATTTGATCGGCCCGAAAAAGGTTGAATGCATGCCGAGCAGGAACACCGCGCCCAGCATCAAGGCGATCCCAGTCGTCTGATAAGCGGTATGCGCGACCAGCAACCCGGCCGCGCCGACCAGCATGATGCCGATCTCCGCCGACTTTACGATGCGTATGATGCGCGCCTTGTCGTGGCTGTCGGCCAATTGCCCCGCTAGGGCTGAGAACAACAGGAACGGCAGCGTCGACAAGGCGGTCGCCAGCGCGTTGAAGCTCTGCTCGACCTTGGCATCGTTGAAGATCGCGTAGGTCGCGAACAGGACCATCGCCTGTTTGAACAGATTGTCGTTGAAGGCGCCCAGGAACTGGGTGGTGAACAGCGGCAGGAAATTGCGGCGCTTCAGGAGCCCGAGGGCATTGATCATGACGCGAGAAAAGGCCCGTCCTGTGGCTGTACGATCGCGGGCATAGCCGCTTCGTCGGCGCGGACCAATGCCGATTGTGCGGGCAGGAGTGTGTGTATCGAACAGCCGATAAGGACGTAGCCTGCTGAGCAACATCGCTCGCCACCACCCAAACCCGTCATCCCGGGCTTGACCCGGGATCCCGCTTCTTCTTCGCGCTGCAAGGAAGACGAGGCTCCGCGCCAAGTCCATCGTCACGAGCCAAGGCCCGCAATCACGGACCCCAGCCACCGCTTCCAACCCCATCAATCAGTGCAGGCCTTTGCCGAAACGAACCCAACACGCGCCCGCCGCGTCCGGCATCCTCGCCCGTACCGCCCGCCTCTTGCACCACGCGCCGCCCGGGTCCAAGCGTGACGGCGATGTTGTCGCTTCCCAATCTCCTCACGCTGTCACGCATCGTGATGGTGCCGCTGCTGGTCTGGTTCTTGTGGTGGCCGACCTGGGCGGCGGGGTTCGGCATCGCCTTCGCGCTCTACTGCCTGATGGGCGTGACCGATTATTTCGACGGTTATCTCGCGCGCGCGCAGGGCACGGTGTCGAAGCTCGGCGTGTTTCTCGATCCGATCGCCGACAAGATCATGGTCGCCGCGGTCATCCTGATGCTGGTGGGAACGCGGCATGAGGATGTCGCGGTCATCACCGGCGTTCACATCATCGCCGCACTGGTCATCCTGCTGCGCGAGATCGCGGTCTCGGGTCTGCGCGAGTTTCTGGCCGGACTGCAGGTGTCGCTGCCGGTATCGAAGCTCGCCAAGTGGAAGACGACGCTGCAACTCGTCGCCTTCGGCGCGCTGATCCTCGCCGG
The DNA here is from genome assembly GCF_013328205.1 of Sphingomonas hominis. Classification (GTDB taxonomy): domain Bacteria; phylum Pseudomonadota; class Alphaproteobacteria; order Sphingomonadales; family Sphingomonadaceae; genus Sphingomonas; species Sphingomonas hominis. The sequence goes on from NZ_JABULH010000004.1 coordinate 115,444, forward strand.
CGCACTGCCGGCGGAGACATGGATCAAGGCGGTCGGGCTCGCGAGCCTGTGGGGCGCCGCCGCGCTGACGTTGATCACCGGCTGGGACTACCTGCGTGTCGGTATCAGGCACATGGACTAAGCCCATGCAATTGCTGTACTTTGCCTGGGTGCGCGAGCGCATCGGTATGGGCGCGGAGCAGGTGACGCCACCGCCTGAGGTGGTAACCGTCGCCGATCTCGTCGGCTGGCTGTCGACCCGTAGCGAGGGTCACGCCGCCGCCTTCGCCGATCCCTCACGCCTGCGCGCCGCGGTCGATCAGGCGTTCGTGCCGCTCGACACGCCTATCGTCGGCGCGCGCGAGGTCGCGATCTTCCCGCCGGTGACTGGCGGATGAGCGTGACGTCCATCATCCGCGCCATCGTCACGACGGAATCGCTCGACGTTGCGGCCGAGCATGCCGCGCTCGAACACGGCGGCGCGGTCGCGACCTTTACCGGCCTCGTCCGCGCCGACGACGGCGTCGCGACGCTGGAGCTCGAACATTATCCAGGTGCGACCGAGGCGGCGCTGCGCCGGCTCGCGGAAGAGGCGGTGCAGCGCTGGTCACTGTCAGCCGCCACGATCGTCCATCGCGTCGGCCCGATGCAGCCGGGCGAGCGCATCGTCTTCACCGGCGCAGCATCCGCCCACCGCGCCGCCGCGCTGGAGGCGTGCGCCTTCCTGATCGATCGCCTCAAGACCGACGCGCCATTCTGGAAGCGGGAGGTGGTCAACGGCCAGACCCGCTGGGTCGAAGCACGCGAAACCGACGACCACGCCGCTGACCGCTGGCGCTGACGCGCTGTCCTACACGGTCGCGAGCCTCTACCCACTCCCGGCTCCTTGAACTGCGCTCGTCCAACGACGCGCGCACCGTCCATACGTGCGTCCCACGCTGGACAAGCCGACGCGAGATCAGTCGAGCGTGTCAGGCGCCGCATAGGCGTGACCTTCGCATGACCTTCCGGCGCTCGGCTAAGCAAAGATCCCTCATCATCCCGGACTTGATCCGGGATCCTGCTGCCTTCTCGCATAAGCGAACCGCAGGTCGACGGACGAGCATGCGCCAAACTTATCAGGAATAGCATACCCGCGACGTCATGCGTTGGCGTGACCTTCGTGTGACCTTCCACCGCTCGGCTCACCCGCGACGGCTCGTGTTGGTGTGAACTTCGCGTGACCTTCCGCCTCAGGCAGCCGTCTTCAACACCTCGGCCAGCAATTGGAAATCGCGCTCGCGCGGCGAGGCGCGCCGCCACACCAATGCCAGGGTCCGGTCGGGATGTTCGGCATCCAGCGGACGCGCGGACACCCGCGTGTGATCCAAGATGCCCGCGTCGAGCGCGATCTTCGGCAGCATGGTGACGCCCAATCCATTGTCGACCATCTGCACCACGGTGTGAAGCGACGTGCCCAGCATCGTCGCCTCCGCGCGCAACTCGGGCCGATTGCACGCCGCCAGCGCGTGATCCTTCAGGCAGTGCCCGTCTTCCAGCAGCAGCAGCCGCGTTTCATCAATGTCGGCCGGCTGCACCGATGCTGCGCCCGCTGCCAGCTCGCCTTGCGGAAACGCCAGGTACAACCGGTCGTCGAACAGCGGCGCCACCGTTACATCCCCGCACGCATAGGGCAGGGCGAGCAGCACGCAGTCCGCGCGTCCGTTCGCCAGCGCCTCGCACGCCGGCCCGCTCGGCTCCTCACGCAGGAACAGCTTCAGATCGGGGTAGTCCTTGCGCAGCGTCGGCAGGATGCGCGGCAGCATGAACGGCGCGATCGTCGGAATGACGCTCATCCGCATCTCGCCCGACAGCGGACGCCCGGCGGCGCGCGCCATGTCGCCCAGCTCCTCCGCTTCGCGCAGCACGCGGCGTGCCTTGGCCGCGATCTGGTCACCCAGCGGCGTGAAGCGCACCACGCGGCGCGTGCGCTCGACCAACACCACGCCGATCAGCGTTTCCAGCTCGCGCAGACCCGCGGAAAGCGTCGATTGCGTCACGAAACAGGCGTCCGCCGCGCGGCCGAAATGGCCATGATCCTTCAATGCCACCAGATATTGCAGTTGCTTCAGCGTCGGCAGATAGGTGGCTGACATCATCGCTCCGATCGATCGCAGCATCATGGATAGACGATGCGGTCGATCAAGCAAGCGTTGAAGTTGATCTACATCAAGACGGCGACAATGAAACCGTAGGTGCTGGTGATCGTCAGCACACTGCCGACCAGGATCATCAGCGGCCGCGTTGGTATCTTCTTCGCCAATATCGCGCCGATCGGCGCCGCGGCGACCCCGCCGATCAGCAGGCCGAGCGTCGCGGTGGCGAAATCCTTCAGCCCCAGGTGATAGATGAAGGTCGCCGACACGGTCGCGGTCAGGAAGAACTCGACCGCGTTGACGGTGCCGACGACGCGGCGCGGCTCGACGCCTTGAACCAGCAGGTTGGAGGTCACCATGGGGCCCCAACCACCGCCGCCGACCGCGTCGAGGAACCCGCCGACCAACCCGATCGGTGCCACCACCTTGGCACGCCCGTGCTGCGGAATCGCCATCAACCCGCGCACCAGCAGGTAGATACCCATGGCGACCAGATAGGCGAGCACGAACGGCTTCACCACGCTGCCGTCAATGCTGGTCAGGACATAGGCACCGGTCACCCCGCCGATCAGGCCCGGAACCAGCAACCGGGCGAACAGCTTGCGATCGATGTTGCCGTGCAGCGCGTGGCTAACGCCGGACACGGCGGTCGTGAACGTCTCCACGATGTGCACGTTCGCCGACGCGCGTGCCGGCGGAAGGCCGACCACCGCGACCAGCAGTACGTTACAGATGACGCCGAACGCCATGCCGAGCGCGCCGTCGACCAGCTGCGCGGCAAAGCCGATCGCCACGAACGGCAGGATCGCGGCGGGGTCGATCAGGCTGAGATCAGGCATGTTCACCTCTTGCGGACATCGGCGGGCTGCGTCGAGGTAGAAATCCTATGTTCAGGCTAGGCTTTGCGGCACAGCGTGTCACCGCTGGAAAAGGCCGCGCACCGAACCTAAGTGAGCCGCTCACGCGTATAGGGGCGCGGAACTATGCCTTTTCTTACCTATCTTGATTCGATCCGCGCCCGCGATCCCGCGCCGCGTAGCCGCGCCGAAATTCTTACCTATCCCGGTGTCTGGGCGCTTGGTTGGCACAAGGTGGCACACGCGCTGTTTCGCCGACGGATGTTCTTTCTCGCGCGGTGCGTGAATCACTTTTCGCGCGTCACGACCGCGATCGACATCCATCCGGGCGCAAGTATCGGCCGCAACTTTTTCATCGATCACGGTTTCGTGGTGATCGGCGAGACGGCGGTCATCGGCGATAACGTCACCATCTACCAGTGCGTGACACTGGGGGGCACGAGCCCCGACAATGGTGTCGGCGGAAAGCGGCACCCAACCATCGCCGACGGTGCGATCATCGGGTCGGGCGCGCAGGTGCTGGGACCGATCACGGTTGGCCGGCGCGCACGTGTGGGGGCGAACGCAGTGGTGACGCGCGACGTGCCCGAGGGCGCGGTGATGGTCGGCATTCCGGCTCGGCCGACGATGGTCGAGGGTGGGCAGGCGCCGGAACGCCGCTTTGTGCCCTACGGCACGCCGTGCTCGGAAATGTTCGATCCCGCGACGCAGCAGGTCGAGATTCTGCGATGCGAGTTGGAGGCGATGCGCAAGCGGCTCGATGCGCTGCTCGACGAGCAGGATCGGCGTCGCGCCTGATGGGTGTCGTGACGCCCTTTCCCCAATCGCCGTCGGGGCCGTCACAAGTGCCGTTCGAGCGGGCGGAGTTGACGCGCATCCTCGATCTGTATGGGCGGATGGTCGCGGCGGGGTATTGGCGCGATTACGCAATCGACCTTGGCCGTGAGGCGGCGGTGTTCTCCGCCTTCCGCCGCGCAACCGAGCGGCCCGAGTTCCGGATCGAGAAGCGACCCAGCCTACGCCAGCGTCAGGGTATGTGGGCGCTGATCGGGGAAGCGGGGCAGGTGATCAAGCGTGGGCACGAGATCGGCCCAGTTTTGGCTCCGGTCGAGCGGCGCTTGGTCAAGCTGGTGGGAGAATGACGGCGGCTGCCTGCTAACTTGCATGAGACATTCAGGTGGCGCGTTTGTCGAACAGAAGCGCTGTCTCCAATGATTACTTGTCGATGATCAATCCGGCTATAAGCCCGAGTTGACCCAGCCCTGCTAGGTCGCTGTGGCGGGTGCTTCCATGTCGGAAGCACCCAATTGCCAATCAGCCTTCCTGAAGTTTCTTACCGATCAGCATCGCCTGCGCAGCGCCCGACTCCGGCACGATCTCGTTCGCGCGGTCGGTGATCTGCGCCCAATGCGCCGCGATCCCCTCGGGCGATAGATCGTCGCCCTTAAGTGCTACACCCTGGGTCAGCGTGACGTAGCTCGCCTGGAACACGCCCGCCCCCGCACCGAGGATCTGATTGGTCGGTGCATCCTCGCTGACCAGGAACAGCGCGGCGGGCACGACCTTGTGGGGCGAGAAGGCGTCGAACAATTGTTCGGGAAAGATGTCCTGCGTCATGCGCGTACCCGCCGTCGGAGCGAGCGTATTGACCTTGATGTTGTTTTTCGCGCCTTCGAGGTACAGCGTCTTGGTCAGGCCGGCGAGGCCGAGCTTGGCCGCGCCATAATTCGCCTGCCCGAAGTTGCCGAACAGCCCTGTCGATGACGCCGTCATCAGTACGCGGCCGTAATTCTGCTCGCGGAAGGTGTCCCAGCACGCCTTGGTCGCGTTGGCCGAGCCGATCAGGTGAACCTTGACAACGAAATCGAAGTCGGCAGGCTCCATCTTCGCGAACGACTTGTCGCGCAGCACGCCGGCGTTGTTGATCAGGACGTGGACGCCACCCCATTTTTCCTTCGCCTGCGCGACCATCTCGACCATCTGATCATATTCGGTGACGCTGGCGCCGTTGGCGATCGCCTCGCCGCCCATTGCCTCAATCTCGGCAACCACCTTTTGCGCCGCATCGGACGCGCCTTGGCCGCTGCGATCGCCGCCCAGATCATTGACGACGACCTTCGCACCGCGGCGCGCGAGTTCGAGCGCATATTCGCGGCCTAGACCGCCGCCGGCACCGGTGACGATCGCGACCTTGTCGTCGAAACGGATGGACATGGAAAAGGCGCTCCTGCGTGAAAACTGGAGCGCCTTCCATACTCGTCATTCAAACGGGCGCAACCGCCCGCTTGTGCCGCTTAGCGACGGCGGCGGGTCGCCTTGCGCGAACCGCGCGCGTCGCTCGCCTGCGTGCAGCCGTCATACTGACCGGCCTTGCAGATCGGATAGCTCGCCTTGGGTGCCGGTGCCGGATAGGCGGTGGCCGGATCCTGCGCCGCCTGATAGCGCACGGTCGCGCCCGGCGTCATCTGACCGCTCATCGCCGGCTGGGAAGGCTGGTAGCCGCCTGCCGGAGTGGCCATCGTGCCGTCACCGCCGGTCGTCGGCGCGGGCATGGTCTGCGACTGGTTCATCGGCGCGTTCTGCATCGAACCCTGCGTCGACATGTTGGGATCCGAAGCGGTCGGCGGCGTCGACATCGACGGGTCGGACGACGGCATCGTCGTCGAATCGGTCGGCGGCGCGGTCTGGTCCTGCGGCATCGTGGCACTGCCGTCGGTGGGGGTGGTCGTCTGCGCGATGGCGGGCACCGCAATGAAAGCGGCGGCTGCGAATAGGATCGACTTCATGAGAACTCTCCTGCCGAATATCGGTCGTGTGAAAGACACGCGGTCGGGGGAACGTGCGATCGGCAGGAAGGGTCCATTGTTGCGGGAGCGATCCGACGTCGGCCGGCAGAACGGTCCCGCAACGGGATCAATGTTTCGGTGTGGTCCGCGCTATCAATGCCCGGCATCCAGCGCATAACCGGCTGAGCGCACTGTACGGATGATGTCGGGGCGACCGCCCTCATTGATCGCCTTGCGTAGCCGACGGATGTGGACGTCGACGGTGCGGCTCTCGATGTCGCTGTCGTGGCCCCAGACGCTGTCGAGCAGCCGCTCGCGCGAGAAGACGTGACCGGGATGTTCGAGGAAGTGCTTGAGCAGGCGAAATTCGGTCGGCCCGAGCGGGATCACCTCGCCGCTGCGGCGAACCTTGTGGCCGACCGTGTCCATTTCGAGGTCGGAATAGCTCAGCGCCTCACCCGCGAGTGCAGGGCGGACGCGGCGCAGCACCGCGCCGACGCGAGCGACCAGTTCGCGCGGGGAGAAAGGCTTGGTGACGTAATCGTCCGCCCCCGTCTCGAGTCCGCGGACGCGGTCCTCTTCCTCGCCGCGCGCGGTCAGCATGATGATCGGCACGTTCTGCGTCTCGGCGGCGCGGCGCAGCCGGCGGCAGACCTCGATGCCGGAAATACCCTCGACCATCCAGTCGAGCAGCACGATGTCGGGCGGCGTCTCGCGCGCGAGCAGCAGCGCTTCCTCGCCATCGATCGTGTGCTGCACGTCGAAATTCTCGCGGGCGAAATGCCAGACGAGCAGTTCGGCGAGGCTCGCATCGTCCTCGACCAGCAACATGCGTGCGCGTGCCATTGTGGGTCAGCTCCTTGGCGAAAAGGTGGGTTCGGACCGCTCGCGGTCGGCGATCGACGTGCCGTGCGCGGCGAAGTGGATCATCTCGGCGACGTTGGTCGCATGGTCGCCGATCCGCTCCAGATGCTTGGCGACGAACAGCAGATGCGCGCACTGGCTGATCGTTTTCGGGTTCTCGACCATGTAGGTGACGAGCGTGCGAAAGATGCTGTCGTAGAAATCGTCCAGCGCATCGTCGCGCTCGCAGATCGCGACTGCGGCATCGGGATCGCGCGCGGCAAAGGCGTCGAGCACGTCGCGCACCATGTCCGCCGCCATCCGCGCCATCGCAGGAAGGGTCGAGATCGGGTCGATGCGGTGTTCGCTGTCTATCTGCGGCACGCGTTTCGCGATGTTCTTGGCATAGTCGCCGATCCGCTCGACCACCGTCGCAATCTTGAGCGCGGCGACGACCTCGCGCAGATCATTCGCCATCGGTGCACGCAGTGCGATGATGCGCACGACCGCGCGCTCGACCTCGTGCTGAATTGCGTCGATCTTGCGATCGTCGGCGCGGACCTGCGCGGCGAGTTCGTGATCGCCGCGCTGGAGCGCCAGCATCGCATTGCCGATCGCCGCCTCGGCGAGTCCACCCATCTGCGAGATCAGCCCGCGTAATTGCCCGATGTCCTGGTCGAACGCCTTGACCGTATGTTCCTGGCTGCTTGCCATTGCTCTATCCCTCAGCCGTACCGGCCGGTGATGTAATCCTTGGTCCGCTCCTGGCGGGGATTGGTGAAGATGTCGGAGGTGTCGCCGTATTCGATCAACTGTCCGAGGTGAAAGAAGGCTGTCCGCTGGCTGACGCGTGCGGCCTGTTGCATGTTGTGCGTGACGATCACGATCGCGTAGCGGCCGCGCAGGTCGTGTATTAGTTCCTCGATCCGCGCGGTGGCGATCGGATCAAGCGCGGAGCACGGTTCGTCCATCAGGATCACCTCCGGGTCGACCGCGATCGCGCGCGCGATGCACAATCGCTGCTGCTGACCACCTGACAGCGCGGTTCCGGAGTGGGACAGGCGATCCTTGACCTCGTTCCACAACCCGGCGCGTGTCAGCGAGCGCTCGACGATGCGGTCGAGCTCGGCCTTTGACTGAGCCAGCCCGTGTATCTTGGGGCCGTAGGCGACGTTCTCGTAGATAGACTTAGGAAACGGATTGGGTTTCTGGAAGACCATTCCAACCCGCGCACGCAATTGCACCACGTCCATATCGCGCGCGTAGATGTCCTCGCCGTCGAGCCTGATGTCGCCCGACACGCGCGCGGTTGGGATCGTGTCGTTCATGCGGTTGAGACTGCGCAGGAAAGTCGACTTCCCGCAGCCCGACGGACCGATGAAGGCGGTAACGTCCTCCTGGTACACGTCGATCGACACGTCGCGGATCGCATGGTTCGCGCCGTAAAAGACGTCGACGTGGCTCGCGGTCATCTTGGGCGGGTTGTTGCTCATCACCAGCGCGTCTCGAAACGGTTGCGTAGGAAGATCGCGACGCCGTTCATCGCGAGCAGGAATACGAGCAGCACCAGGATGGCCGCCGACGTCTTTTCGACAAAGCCGCGGCTGACCTGGTCGGACCACAGAAAGATCTGCACCGGCAAGGCGGTTGCGGGATCGGTCAGCCGGTCGGGCGGCGCGGCAATAAAGGCGCGCATCCCGATCATCAGCAGCGGCGCGGTTTCGCCCAGCGCCCGCGCCATGCCGATGATGGTCCCGGTCAGGATACCGGGCGCGGCGAGCGGCAGGACGTGGTGCGACACGACCTGGATCGGCGACGCGCCGACCGCGAGTGCGGCATCGCGGATCGAAGGCGGCACCGCGCGGATCGCGTTGCGCGACGCGATCACGATCACCGGCATCGTCATCAGCGCGAGCGTCAGCCCGCCGACAAGGGGCGCCGAGCGCGGCAGATGGAGCGTGCCGAGGAACACCGCGAGTCCGAGCAGCCCGAACACGATCGAGGGAACGGCCGCGAGATTGTTGATCGACACCTCGAGGAAATCGGTCGCGCGGTTCCGCGGCGCATATTCCTCGAGATAGATCGCCGACAGCACGCCGACCGGAAAGGCGAGCGCGAGCGTAACGAGCATGGTCAACAGCGATCCCTTGAGCGCGCCCCAGATCCCCGCGCGCGTCGCGTCGGTCGAATCGGCGCCGGTGAAGAAATCCCAAGCCATCCCGCGCGACAGCCGGGGACCAAGCGCGGCGACGACGCGCTCCGCGGCGGGCGTGCCGGTGCCCTTTGCCCCGACGTCGATCGCGCTCGCGACCGGCAGGTCGATCGTGAACGGTCGCGCCAGCAGGTGCGGATCGCGCTTCAATCGGTCGCGCACGCGCAGCCATGCGCCGTCCGAGAGCAACGCCGCACCGCCCTCGGTAAGATAAGCGCGGTTCGCTGCCGCATCCACTGCGCGCTCCAGCCCCGCACCCGACAGCGCGAGGTCGGCGCCGGGCCCGCGCAGTCGCTCCGCACTCAGCCCGAGACGCGCCTGGCGCAGATCGAGCGGCAACGCGACGCGCGTCTCGACGAAACCCAGGTGACCTTGCGCGATCATCACGATCAGCAGGAAGGCGAGGAACCCCGCGGAGATAACCACTGCGCCGAGCCCGAGCAGGCGGAAACGACGTTCCGCGGCGTAACGACGGCGGATGCGCCGCTCCATCGCGCTGCTGCGCCAATCGGTCGGGCGGTGCGGCTCGACCTCGGCGGTGCTCAACGGCGCTTCGAGGACGAGCGACTTACTCATACGCCTCGCGGTAGCGGCGCACGACCATCAGTGCGACGACGTTCAGCAGCAAGGTGACGACGAACAGCGTGAGCCCGAGCGCAAAGGCGGCGAGCGTCTTCGCGGAGGCGAACGCCGCCTCGCCGGTCAGCAGGTCGACGATCTGCTTGGTGACGGTGGTGGTGCTGGCGAACGGATTGAGCGTCAGCGTGGCAACGCCCGAAGCAGCCATGACGACGATCATTGTCTCGCCGACTGCGCGGCTGACCGCGAGCAGCACGCCGCCGATCACGCCGGGCAGTGCTGCGGGCACCAGCACGCGCTTGATCGTCTCCGCGCTCGTCGCCCCCATCGCGAGACTGCCATCGCGCATCGATGCCGGGACGGCGGCGAGCGAATCGTCCGCCATCGAGGAGACGAACGGGATGATCATGATCCCCATCACCAGCCCGGCGGCGAGCGCGCTCTCCGAGGAGGCCGAGGCAATGCCGAGTGCCGCACCCACCTGTCGCACCGCGGGCGCGACCGTCAGCGCGGCGAGATAGCCGTAAACGACGGTCGGCACGCCGGCGAGCACCTCCAGCAGCGGCTTCATCCAGCGGCGCGCGCGCGGGGTCGCATATTGCGTCAGGTAGATCGCGCTCATCAGCCCGAGCGGCACCGCGACCGCCATCGCGATCACCGCCCCGATGAAGAACGTGCCCCAGAACAGCGGCAATGCGCCGAGCGCCGCACCGGAATCGCGCGGGTCAATCACCCCCGGGTTCCAGCGCGTGCCGAGCAGGAAATCGCCGACCGGCACGATCCGGAAAAAGCGCGCGCTCTCGATTAACAGACTGAGCACGATCCCCACGGTTGTCGCGATCGCGACGAGGGAGGCGGCGAGAAGCAGCCACATGACCAGCCGCTCGTTGCGTGTCCGCGCAGAAAACCCAGGCCGCACGCGAAGAAACGACCACGCGCAACCGGCAAAGGCGAGCAGCAACGCGATAGCGGTACCGATTGCATCGAAACGCGCCTGTGCTGCGGCGTAACCCGGTGCGAGCCGGTCGGCGAGTGGCGTAAACGCCCCAAAAGCGCGATTGGCCGCGATCTCACGCGCTTCGGACAGGATCGCAGCACGGTCGAACCCCGCCGGGGGCAGCGCTGCGGCGCCCGGCGTGGCGAGCACGGCATCGGTCACCAGCGCGGGCGAGACGAAATACCAGAGCAGCAGAAAGGTCAGTGCGGGCACCACCGTGCACAACGCCACATACCAGCCGTGATGCTGCGGCAACGAGCTGAACCGCTGGCGCGCGCCACGCCGAAATCGCCGCGCCCGCGTCCGCGCCACCACCCAGGCGACGAGACCCAAGGCGGCGATCAGAAACAGGAGCGTCAGCGACGACATCAACCGATCACGTCGGAGTCTAGGGAGCCGGGATCGAGCGCGCGATTGTGCAGGATGGTGTCGGCGGCGCGCGCGCGCACGCTCGCCGGGCTGGGGATCAGGCCGCGGCGGGTCAGCGCGCCACCTGGCGCCCAATCGCCGGCATAGAGCGCGATGAAGCGGCGTAGCCCGGGCACCGCGCGCAGGTGCGCGCGCTTGACGTAGACGTAGAGCGGGCGAGCACCGGGATAGCGGCCATCGGCGATCGCCTGATATGTCGGCTCAACGCCGCTGATCGCGACGCCGCGCACCGCGTCGCTGTTCTCCTCCAGGTAACTGTAGCCGAAGATGCCGATCGCGTCGGGGTTGGCGCCTAGCTTTTGAACGATCAAGTTATCGTTCTCGCCCGCGTCGATATAGGCGCCGTCGTCGCGCACGGTCAGGCAACGCGCATCGAACGCCGCACGGTTCCGCTCGCGCAATTCGGCAAGATTTGGATCGAGCGCCTCGCACCCACGCGCCAGGATCAGCTCGGCGAACGCCTCGCGCGTGCCGCTGGTCGCAGGCGGGCCGTAGACGCGGATCGGTGTTGCGGGCAGCGCCGGGTCGAGATCGCGCCAGGTGCGGCTGCGATTGAGCTGGCCGTTCGGCGCGGCGGCGAGCGCCCGGAACAGCAGGGCAGGCGTCAAACGCATCGGCGGCCCTTGTCGCGCCTCGGCTAAGGCGATCCCGTCGATGCCGATCTGCACCTCCATCAGGTCACCCGCGCCGTGCCGCGCGCATTCGTCATATTCGCTGCGCTTCATCCGTCGCGATGCGTCGACGAGGTCGGCGTAGGAGGCACCGATACCGGCGCAGAACAGGCGTATGCCGGCACCGGTGCCAGTCGACTCGATCACGGGCGGCCGCGCATCAGGGTTGGCGGCGAGATATTGTTCGGCGATCAGGGTTGTGAAGGGATAAACGGTCGAGGAGCCGACAACGCGGATCTGGTCGCGCGCACCCGCGCCGCCGCCCGCCGCCTGATCCACGCAGGCGCCGAGCGCGACCGGCAGCCATGCCGCGAGCGCCAGGACGTGACGACGCATCGTTTCCCCGATTGAACGGTCGCGCCCCCGCGGCGCCAACCCCCGCCAGGCTCCGTGTGACACTCGCGTTACCGCTTGATGACAGCGGCTCCGGCTAGCGCGCGGTCAGCGCTCGGCGGCGCGAAGCGTGACGGTCACGCGCGTGCCCTTGCCGACGGTGCTGGCGATATCGAAGCGGCCCCGGTGACGCTCGACGATGTGCTTGACGATCGCGAGGCCGAGGCCGGTGCCGCCGAGCGAGCGGCTGCGTCCGGCGTCGACGCGGTAGAAACGCTCGGTCAGCCGGGGGATGTGCTCGGGCGCGATGCCCTCGCTCTCGTCCTCGATCTGCATTACCACTGCATCACGCGGGCCAGCCTGTAGGGTGACAGTAACCGGTGTACCGGTGCGGCCATATTTCATCGCGTTACCAATCAGATTGTGCAGCACCTGTGACAATTGCACGCGGTCGCCCGCGACCGGCGGCACGTTCTCATCGAGTTGCAGCACAATATCCTCGCCGCGCGTGCCGCGGCTGTGACGCAGCGCCTCGTGCACTTCGACCGCGAGCAGGTTCAGGTCGACGGTGGCCGAGGGAAGGCGAAACTTCTCCGCCTCGATCCGTGACAGGCTCATCAGATCCTCAACCAGCCGCTCCATGCGCGTCGCCTCGTCGAACACGATGCCGAGGAAACGTTGGCGGATCGCGGGATCGTCGCCGGCCTCGTCGCTGAGCGTCTCGACATAACCGAGGATCGAGGACAAGGGCGTGCGCAGCTCGTGGCTCGCGTTGGCGACGAAGTCGACGCGCATCCGCTCGGCGGCGTGCTGCCCGGTCTGATCGAGCAGGTGGACGATCTGCGTACCCGGCGCGGTTTCGGTCGCGCGCATCTGCCAGCGACGGTCCTGTGCGCCGAGGCCGACGAGTTCGATCGGCGCGGTGCCGCGCTCGGCAGGGGGCAGGGCAAGATAATCGCTGGCGGCGGGGTGGCGGATCGCCGTGCGGATATCCTCGCCGATGATATGCTGCCCCAGCAGGGTGCGCGCGGGACGGTTGGCCGCGATCACGCGGTCCTGGCGCACCATCACGACCGGATCGAGGATCGCCTCCAGCACCGGCGCGAGTTCAAGCGGTTGGTCGCCATCGCCGTCGCTGTCTGCCTCCATAGTATCCGAATCGCCGATGTTGCGCGCGATCACGGTCGCGGTCGCGCCGCCGACCAGCGCGATCAGCGCGAGCTGCACATCGCGCGAATAGGCAAAGACGATGGCGGCGGTCACCACCGCGATCGTGCCGGCAAGCCAGGTGCGGAGCGCGAAACCTTCGATCACGCTTCGTCGCCTAGCCGTTTCGCGACGGAGGGCAAGCGTCCGTCCGCACGGTGGTAAACGTGCCCGAATGGTACGCCCTCAACGCCGCGCTTGCCGCAACATTAGGATTGTGGAAGGGCGAAGGCTGTTAGAAGGGCTCGATGGACGAAGATACTCCCACCGGTGTCGACGGCGAAGCGAACGGCGCCACGCGTCGCCGCGCGTTGATGCTGGGCGCAGTCGGTGCGGCGTCGGTGGTGTCGATCCGCCCCGCGCTGGCGCAGGCGGCAGGATCGGTGCTGATGTGCGACATTCCTGTGCCCGACGCTGGCCGTTCGCGCGGGTACATCAGTAAGGACGGAGAGGTCGTGGCGGCGGGAACTGCGGGTTCCTTTGCACCGCCCAGTCGCCCGTTGAAGGGCGAAGAGGTGCGCCGCGCGCTGGCGAGCGGATCGAACCTGCCCGGTTACGATTACGAACGCAGCCGCGCGTACCTCCGATACGTTCAGCGATTGCAGCGGGGCACGGCAGGGTTCACCTGCTTCGCCTCGGTTCAGATGCTGAGGAAATAGGCGATTGTCCGCGACGCGCTACCGCGCGCCGCCCGCCGACGCGCTGTTGATCCGTGAGCTCGACGGATTGGTCGCGCTGTATCACCGACCATCGGGCGCGACGCACCTGCTCGCGTCGCCCGCGCCCGAACTTCTCGACTTGTTGGCCGAAGGCACGATGACGCGCGACGAACTGCTCGCGCGGCTGGTCGAGCGGTACGATGTGGCGGACGCGGCGGGTGACCTGCTGGATGCCAGGCTCAGCGAACTGATGCTGGTCGGCCTAGTGAGCACGACGTGAGACACGTACCGGCATGAAACATGTCGCGGCGGTGAGGGTCGGGCCGATCGGTTTTCGCGTCGGCAGCGACTTCGCGGCGCCGATTGCGGCTTTGCGCGCGCTCTACGCCGATTATCCGGTGCCGGAGATCGCGCACTTCACCGTGCGGCTCCCGGCAGTAGCACCGTGGCGCCGGTTCGTGCGTCCTGCGGTGAACATCGCGGGCGATTACATGCTGCCCGACACGGCGCCGCTGCCGCTCGCGCACGGACTGCTCGCGGCGGAGATGGCGATGAACCTTCAGGTCGCGCTCGGCCATCGTCGCCACCTGCTGCTCCATGCTTCCTGTGTCGAGCGCGATGGGCGCGCGCTGATCATGACGGGCGAGTCGGGCGCGGGTAAGTCGACGCTGGCGGCGCTGCTGGGTGCGCGCGGGTGGCGGTTCATGGGCGACGAGTTCGTGTTGCTCGATACCGTGAGTGGCGAGGCATACGCCTTTCCGCGGCTGATCAGTTTGAAGAATGAGGCCATTGCGGTGGTCGAACGCGCGCTGCCGGGAGAGCGCTTCGGACCGATGCTGCGCGCGACGCCCAAAGGCGACATTCGCCACCTAGTGCCATTCCGCGACGCGATCGCGCGAATGGACGTGCCGGCCACCCCCGCGCTGTTGCTGTTTCCCAGCTTCGGATCGGCGCGCGACGTGCGGGAGGTAGGCGTGGCCGAAGCGTTCGTGCGGCTGACGCAGGCGTCCACCAATTACGCCGCGCTAGGCGAAAGTGGTTTTCGCGTGCTGACCGATTTGGTCGGGCGCGTCCCCGCGCGCGCGATCGATTATCCCGATGGGGAGAGCGGTCTCGCCATGGTGGAAGCATTGTGGAGCGCGCTGTGAACGCGGCGCGGTTGCTCGCGCGCGTGCTTGCCCGGCCCGATCGTGCCGGTGCACTTGGTGCTGCCGACTGGTCTGCGCTTATTACCGCGGCGCGAGCGGAACAGTTGATCGGAACGCTCGCGCTGCGGGTCGATGTGGGCGCGGTGCCGCCAGTCGTTGCCGAGTTACTGCGCGACGCCCGCGATGCCGCGACCGAACAGCGGCGCGCCGCCTTGTGGGAGGCGGAGATGATGCGCCGGGTGCTCGCGCCCCTCGCAGTGCCGCTGATCTTGTTGAAGGGCACGGCATTCGTGGCGAGCGGACTGGCGGCGGGGCAAGGGCGTCACATCGGCGACCTCGACGTGCTGGTGCCGCGCGCGTCGATCGCGTTGGTCGAGCAAGTGTTGCTGGCGGCGGGCTGGGAATGGGCCAAACCCGACGCTTACGATGAGCTCTATTACCGCCGTTGGATGCACGAGCTGCCGCCGCTCATCCATCGCGAGCGTGACCGGATGATCGACGTGCATCACACGATCCTGCCACCCACCGCGCGGCCGACGCCCGATGCCGACGCGCTGATCGCGGGGGCGGTGCCGCTGGGCAACGGGTTGGCTGTGCTCGCGCCCGCCGACATGGTGATCCACGCCAGCCTTCACCTGTTCGCCGATGGCGATTTGAGCGGCGGATTGCGCAACCTTTGGGACATCGACCGGCTGTTGCGCGAGTTCGCCGACGACGATGCGGACTTCTGGCTCAAGCTCCATGCGCGGGCGGCAGAGCATCAGGCGAGCCGGTACGTGGCGCGTGCGGCGCGGCTGGCGGCGCGGTTGTTCGATACCCCGATCCCGGCGGCGTGGCGGCGCCGGAATGTGAGCGATCGACTATATGCGCGGCGGTTCCTCGCGCGCGATGGCTGGGGCCGTGAGACGTGCCCGGCGACGCGGTTCGCCTTCTACGTCCGCTCGCACTGGATCCGGATGCCGCCGCTGATGCTCGCACGGCACCTGCTGATCAAGGCGCAACGGCGCGCCGGCTCGGGCGGAGATGACGCGCGAGCGCGATGACGACCAGCACCGCGACGATGATGAAGGTATCGGCGACCCAGTCCATCACGTCGCAGTCGCGGTGCAGCGCCGGGATCGACTGAAACACCTCGACGAGCGCACCGAGGAACGACAGGCGCTCGCCGATGCGCGGGAGCGGCGTGGTGGGGAAGGCGAGCGCGTAGAGGATCGTCAGCGTGCCGAACGCCAGCATGTGCTGATATTTGTCGCCAACCTCGACGACCCCTGGCGGATGCGGCAGCAATGCCATCGTTACCGCGAAGCAGGTCGCGACGAGCAGCAGGAAACGCCAGACGAATTGCATGCGCGGGCCGGTCATAGCTGCTCCAGCGTGGGAATGAGTTGATCGAAATGGTCGATGATCGCGCTGGCGCCGAGTTCGTCGACGCCGGTGCGGGTAAAGCCGTGGCGATAGACGATCGCGGGCACATCGGCGGCCTGCGCGGCAGTGACGTCGTAGATCGAGTCGCCCACGAAGGCGGCGCGACCGCCGCCCGCGGCGGTAATCATCGCCTTGATCGGTGCGGGTGAGGGCTTCTGTTTGCCTGACCCAAGCGTGTCGCCGCCGATGATTGTCGTGAAACGTCCTGTGAGCCCGAGTTTGTCGAGCAGCGCGTGCGTGAAACGTTCGATCTTGTTGGTTGCCACCGCCAGCCTGACGCCGCGCACGGTGAGGTTGTCCAATGCGGTGATCACGCCGGGATACGGCGCTGAATTGACGCAGATATTGGCTTCATAGTGAGTAAGCAGCCGCTCGTGTAGAAAGTCGAGTTCGGCCTCATCATATCCGCCGGTCGCGTCCAGCGCTTGCGCCAGCATGTGGCGCGCGCCACCGCCGATCATCGTCACGATCTGCGCGATCGGCAACGCCGGCCGATGCGCGACGCCGAGCGCGTGATTGACCGCGCCGGCAAGATCGCCTGACGTGTCGACCAACGTACCGTCGAGGTCGAAACCGACGATGTCGAACGGGAATGCTGTCATCGCCGCGCCCGTGCCCGTGTGAGGCCAAGGTGGCAAGCGCGCTCCTTTCCGATCGCTTACCCGCCCGCTGGAAATCGGCGGCGAGTGGTGGCAGGGCGCGCGCCATGAGCCAGCCGCCTCTCGCCATCGTGATCCTTGCCGCGGGCAAGGGTACGCGCATGAAGTCAAACCTGCACAAGGTGCTCCACCCCTTGGCGGGCAAGCCGATGCTAATGCACCTGATCGATACCGCACGGACGCTGGTGCCCGAGCGGACGGTGATCGTGGTAGGCGCCGGGCGCGAGCAGGTCGAGGCGGCGGTCGCGGCGCATGGCGCGGCGATCGCGCACCAGGGCGAGCAGCTCGGCACCGGACATGCGGTACAGCAGGCGGAGGCGGTGCTCACCGGCTTCGACGGCGACGTGCTGATCCTGTACGGCGACGTGCCGCTGGTTGAGGCGGCGACGATGCGGCGGATGCTCGATCGCCTGCACGCCGCGGATGCGCCGGCGGCGGTAGTGCTGGGCTTCCGGCCGGCTGACGCGGCGGCCTATGGTCGTGTCATCACGGCGCCTGGCAGTGATCTGGTCGCCAAGATGGTCGAATTTAAGGATGCGAGCCCGGCGGAGCGCGCCGAGACATTGTGCAATTCCGGATTGATGGCGGCATCGTCGCGCGACCTGTTTACGCTGCTGTCGCGCGTCAGCAACGACAATGCCGCGGGCGAATATTACCTGCCCGACATTGTCATGCTGGCGCAGCGCGACGGCCGGCAGACCGCGGTGATCGAGACCGCGGCGAGCGAGGTGGCGGGGGTCAATAGCCGCGTCGAACTCGCCGGCGTCGAAGCGGCGTGGCAGGCAGCGCGGCGGGTGCGCGCGATGGCGGATGGCGCGACGCTGATCGCACCCGAGACGGTGTGGTTCGCGCACGACACGGTGATCGGCCGCGATGTGGTGATCGAGCCAGACGTATTCTTCGGCCCCGGCGTGCAAATTGCGGACGGCGCGACAATCCGCGCCTTCAGCCACATCGAGGGCGCCGAGATCGGCGCAGGCGTCGAGGTCGGCCCCTATGCGCGTCTGCGCCCGGGCGCGGTGCTGGAGGAAGGCGCCAAGGTCGGCAATTTCGTTGAAGTCAAGAAGGCGCGGTTGGGACGGGGGGCGAAGGCCAATCACCTGACCTATCTCGGCGACGCCGACGTGGGCGCGGGCGCGAACGTCGGCGCGGGCACGATCACGTGCAATTACGACGGCTTCTTCAAATATCAAACCGTGATCGGTGAGGGGGCGTTCGTCGGCTCGAACTCTGCGCTGGTCGCGCCGGTCACGATCGGGAACGGCGCGATCGTTGCGGCGGGATCGGTGGTAACGCGCGATGTCGAGGCGGGCGCCTTGGCGCTGGTCCGGCCCGAGCAGGTTGCGAAGCCGGGATGGGCCACGCGCTTTCGCGAGAAGATGCGCGCGCGCAAGGCGGCGAAAGCGGGCAAGTGACAAGCGCTTCATGTGACGGCAACCGGTTGGTTGCACGTTTGCGCTATTGGCGGTGAGGTCGTCTTCACGGATGACGATTGAACAACGCGTCCGCGCGTTTCGAGAACGGGATTGATCGCATGTGTGGCATCGTTGGCATCGTTGGTCGGGATGAGGTCGCGGACCGGCTGCTCGATGGTCTCAAGCGGCTGGAATATCGCGGTTACGATTCGGCCGGGATCGCGACCGATCATAACGACGCGATTGAGCGTCGCCGCGCGTCGGGCAAGCTGATCAATCTGACGCGCGAACTCGCCGAGCATCCGCTGCCGGGCACGACCGGGATCGCACATACGCGCTGGGCGACACACGGCGGCCCGACCACCAACAATGCGCACCCGCACGCGACCGAGGAGGTTGCCGTGGTGCACAACGGTATCATCGAGAACTTCAAGAGCCTGCGCGACGAGCTGATCGCACGGGGACGCGTCTTCACCAGCGAGACCGATACTGAGGTTGTGGCACATCTGGTCAGCGAGCAGGTCGAGGCTGGGCTCGATCCGCAGAGCGCGGTGCGCAGCGTGCTGCCGCGGCTGCACGGCGCGTTCGCGCTCGCGATCCTGTTCCGGCGACATCCCGACCTGCTGATCGGCGCACGGCTCGGCTCGCCGCTGGTCGTCGGGCATGGCGACGGCGAGACCTACCTCGGCTCCGATGCGCTCGCGCTCGCGCCGTTGACGCAGCGGATCGCGTATCTGGAAGAGGGCGACTGGGTCGTCTGCACCGCCGACGGCGCGCAGGTGTTCGACCGCGACAACAACGTGGTCGAGCGCGCGGTGACGATCTCGGGCGTGACAGGCGAGCTTATCTCCAAGGGCAACCACCGCCATTACATGCTCAAGGAGATCTACGAGCAGCCGATCGTCGTCGCGCAGACGTTGCGTTCGTACCTGCAACGTATGGACGAGACGATCACGCTGCCGATCCCGCAGTTCGAGCTCTCGGGCATCAAGCGCGTCACGATCGTCGCGTGCGGGACGAGCTTCTACGCCGGCATGGTCGCCAAATACTGGTTCGAGCAATTCGCGCGCGTGCCGGTCGACTTGGATGTCGCGAGCGAGTTCCGTTATCGCGCGCCGGTGATGGAGGCGGGCGGGCTTGCCCTCTTCATCAGCCAGTCGGGCGAGACCGCCGACACGCTCGCCGCGCTTCGCCACGCGCGCAGCGAGGGGCAGACGATCGCGGTCGTCTGCAACGTGCCGACCAGCTCGATGGCGCGCGAGGCCGACCTGCTGCTGCCGACGCACGCGGGACCGGAGATCGGCGTTGCCTCCACAAAGGCGTTCACCTGCCAGCTCGCGGTCCTTGCCGCGCTCGCGGCCAATCTGGCACGTGCCAAGGGGCAGTTGAAGCCGGGCGAGGAGCGGCAGATCGTGCGTCACCTGGGCGAAGCACCGGCGGCGATCAACGCCGCGCTTGCCTATGACGAGGCGATCCAGGCGATGTCTGGCGTGGTCGCGGCAGCGCGTGACGTGCTCTACCTGGGGCGAGGGACCGACTATCCGCTGGCGCTGGAGGGGGCGCTCAAGCTCAAGGAAATCAGCTACATCCACGCCGAGGGTTATGCCGCGGGCGAGATGAAGCATGGGCCGATCGCATTGATCGACGACGCGGTTCCGGTCATCGTCATCGCGCCGTCGGGACCGCTGTTCGACAAGACTGTCAGCAACATGCAGGAAGTGCAGGCGCGCGGCGGCAAGGTCGTGCTGATCAGCGACTATGACGGCATCCAGGCGGCTGGCGAGGGCTGCGTCGCGACGATCACCATGCCCAAGGTGCACCCGCTGATCGCGCCGCTGGTCTATGCGGTGCCGGTGCAGTTGCTCGCCTACCATGTCGCGGTGGCCAAGGGGACTGATGTCGACCAGCCGCGCAACCTGGCCAAGAGCGTGACGGTGGAGTGAGCGGCGGAAGGTCACGCTAAGGAGAGGCCAAGACGCGGCAATTGGGAGCTGCGGCTGGTCGGAAGGTCACACTAAGGAGAGACCAAGGCGGCTGCGTGCGGCTCGTCTCTTTGGCTTTGCGAACGGGCGGCGGAGCCTTGGCGTACATGGCTCGGAGCTAGTTTGGGCAGGGGCTTGTAGGACAGCGGTAATCGAGATCGCTGGCTAGGCTTGGCAGCGTGTCTCGACGTCGTGCGTCAAGTTGCGGAGGGCACAAGATAGCGGGATCCCGGCTCAAGGCCGGGATGACGCACGTGGGAAGAGGGCCGCGATCAGGCGGCGTGGGCCATGTCGTGACCGAGGCTGGCGCCGCGGGCGTGGGCGTCGATCGCGTCGACGATCTGGGGCAGCACCTGCGGCGGGAGGGTGTGGCCCATGCCGTCGATCTCGAGCAGCCGCGCACCGGGGATCGCGCGCGCGGTTTCGCGGCCGCCGGAGACGGGGACGAGCGGGTCGTCGCTGCCGTGGATCACCAGCGTGGGGGCGGTGATGCGCACGAGACGCTTGCTGCGGTCGCCGTCGGCGATGATCGCCGCCATCTGCCGCACGAAGCCGGCGGGGTGGCGGTTGCGCAGCGTCTCGCTGCGGATGCGTTCGGCGAGGAACGCGTCCTCCATCGGGAAGCGCCCGCCGACGACGTTCGCCGCGAGCGTGCCGTGCGCGACGATCGCCTCCAGATCATCGGTGCGCGGATGGCGCAGCAGCACTGCGGTCGCGCGCATCGTCGGGCGCGAACAATCCGAACGGCCGGTGGTCGACATGATCGAGGTGAGCGACAACGTGCGTTCGGGCCAGGAAGCGGCGACCAATTGCGCGATCATGCCGCCCATTGACGCGCCGACGATGTGCGCAGCCTCGATCCCCAGCGCGTCGAGCAACCCCACTGCGTCGGCCGCCATGTCCTGCAACGTATAAGGCACCGGCGGCGTGCGGCCGAATTGCTGGATCATCGCGGTCCAGACGATGTTGGGCGTGCCCGCGTGATCGAACTTGCTCGACAGACCGACGTCGCGATTGTCGAAGCGAATGACGCGGTAGCCGCGTGCGACCAGATCGTTGACCAGCTCGATCGGCCAGCGGACGAGCTGTGCGCCCAACCCCATGATGAGCACAACCGGCGGTGCGGACGCGTCGCCGTAATCCTCATATTCGATCGTGATGTCGTTCGCGCGTATCTGGGCCACTGATATACTCCGCCGCCGCGATGCGGCACCTGTCATGAAAATGCAATGAACGGCGGCATGTTCCGGTGCTGCGCGCGTGCGTCCGTCCTTTGCGACTGCGCCGGTCCTTTGCGACGGCGAACGGGCGTGTTAGCGCGAGCGGTATATGGCCGATCGCCTGATCCTCGACGATTTCGTCCCCTTCCTGCTGTCGGTCACGTCGAACCGCGTCAGCAGCCGTATCGCTACCGCTTATGAGGCGCTGTTCGGGCTGAGCATCCCCGAATGGCGGCTGGTCACCGTGATCGCCGAAGGAACGGCCACGACGCAGGCTGAGATCGGCGAGCGCACGCGCATGGACAAGGTGACGGTCAGTCGCGCGGCGATTGCGCTGACGCAGCGCGGTCTGCTGGAGCGCAGCCCGAACAGCCAGGATCGGCGATCGCACCATTTGACGCTGAGCCAGGCAGGGCACGCATTGTACGACGAGGTCGTGCCCAAGGCGAAGGAGCTGGAAGCGCGCATCTTCTCGCGCTTCGCGGTCGGCGAGTTGGAACAGTTCACCCACATGCTGCGGCGGATCGATGCCGCCGCCAAGGAGAGCGAATGACCGACGCGCCGCCCATCGCCGCGCTGGAGCTGGGCGGCACCAAATGCGTCGCGATGCTGGCGAGCGGTCCCGACGCGATCCACGAGGAGGTGCGGGTGCCGACGACGCGCCCAGAGGAGACGCTGTCGGCGTTGGAAGCGGTGCTCGACGGGTGGCGCGGGTTCGCCGCGATCGGCATCGGCAGTTTCGGTCCGGTGTCGATCGACCGGCAGTCCGGCGATTACGGCAACATCACCTCGACCCCGAAACCGGGATGGGCGGACACCAACGTCGCGCGCCGCTTCGCCGCGCGCTACGACGTGCCGGTCGGGTTCCACACCGACGTGGTGGGGGCGGCGCTGGGCGAAGCGCGCTGGGGCGCGGGGCAGGGATTGGACGCGCTCGCCTATGTCACCGTCGGTACCGGGATCGGCGCGGGGATGATCGCACACGGCCAGCCGGTCGATGGGCTGACCCACGCCGAACTGGGTCACATCCGCGTGCCGCGGTTGAGCGGCGACGACTGGACCGGCGTGTGCCCGTTTCACGGCGCCTGCGTCGAGGGGCTCGCCTCGGGTCCGGCGATCGCCGCCCGCACCGGCATCAAGGGCGAAGATTTGGACGCGGATCACCCCGCCTGGGACAGCGTGGTCGACGCGCTCGCCCATTTGATGGCGACGTTGGTGCTGACTGGGGTGCCGCGCCGGATCGTGCTGGGTGGCGGCGTGCTGGTCGGCAATCCGCATTTGTTGCCTCAACTGCGCGCGGCGACGCGCCTGTCGCTCAACGGCTACGTCGTGCGGCCCGAACTGGAGAATATGGAGACGTTCCTGGTGCCCGCCGCGCTGGGCGCAGGCGCCGGGCCGCTGGGCGCGGTGGTGCTCGGCGCACAGGCGCTGGCGGAGCGCACCGATCGGGCCTTTACGCGCGTTTAACCACCTTCGCTTACCGTATCGCGGCGCGACCGGCACCGGTTGCGGCAACGAGGCGATACGCATGCGCATACTGATCGTAGACGACGAACCGATGATGCACGACAGCTACCGGCGCAGCTTCGCGCCGGTGGATCATGCGGAGGCGGGGTCGTTGTCGGCGATGGCGGCGGAGCTGTTCGGCGACGAGGATGGCGATGGCGGTGCGGTGCGCGCGCACGAGCCGGCCGAGACGTTCGATTGCGTCCACCACATGCAGGGGCTCGACGCGGTGGCCGAGGTCGAGCGTGCGCGCGCCGACGACACGCCGTTCGCGGTCGCGTTCATCGACATACGGATGCCGCCGGGGATCGACGGCAAGGAAACCGCGCGGCGCATCCGCGCGCTCGATCCCGACGTCAACATCGTGATCGTGACCGGCTATTCCGATTTCTCGCTGGTCGAGATCAGCAAGGTCGCCGGGCCGGCGGACAAGATCTTCTACATCGCCAAGCCGTTCGAGGTCGCCGAGATCGTGCAGACTGCCACCGCGCTTTCCCACCGCTGGGAAAGCGACCGCGCGTTGAAGGCGGCGCGCGAGCAATTGTCGCGGCAGGTCGTGCTGCTGGAGGAACAGGCGGCCGAACTCGCCGCCAACGAGGTCAAGGCGATCCACATCGCGACGCACGACGCGCTGACCGATGCGCCCAACCGGCTCGCGTTCCTGCGCGCCCTGGCGGAGCGGGCGAAGCAGCCGGGACGGTTCGCAGTGGCGATGATCGACCTCGACAAGTTCAAGCTGGTCAACGACACACTGGGGCATCTGGCGGGCGACGAGCTGATCCGCGAGATCTGCATGATCCTGCAGGACGCGGTGCCGCCGGGCGGGCTGGTCGCGCGGCTGGGCGGCGACGAGTTCGGCCTGCTGTTCGAGACGCCGGGCGAGCAGGCGGCGGAGATGGCGTGCACGCGCGTCGTTCACGCCTGCGCGGTCGAGCTGAAGGTGTTGGGCCACGCGGTGCAGACCGCGGCGTCGGCGGGTGTGGTGACCGCGGGCGAGGGCGACAATCGCGATCCGATCGACCTGATCCGCCGCGCCGACCTGGCGCTCAACGATGCCAAGCGGCAGGGGCGCGGGCTCGCGCGGCTGTTCGACGAGAGCATGGACGAGGGCGTGCGCGTGCGCCGCCGGATCGAGACCGGCCTGTCGCAGGCGATCGCGCGAGACGAGCTGGCTTTGGTCTATCAGCCGATCGTCGCGCACGGCACGTTCGAGGTGGTCGGGTTCGAGGCGCTGCTGCGCTGGCACACGACCGAATACGGGCCGATCAGCCCGGCGACGTTCATCCCGATCGCGGAAGAATCGAACCTGATCCACGAGCTTGGCGACTGGGTGCTGGAACACAGCCTGGACGTGCTGAAGACGTGGCCGGGGCAATATGTGTCGGTCAACTTCAGCCCGCGCCAGTTCCGGCGGCACAATTTCGTCGGCTATATCATCGAGCGCTGCCAGCGCGCCGGCGTGGAGCCCAGCCGGTTGCAGATCGAGATCACCGAGACCGCCATCTTCGACGACGCCGATCGCGCGGCGGAGACGCTGTACCGGTTGCGGCAGATGGGGTTCCGGATCGCGCTAGACGATTTCGGCACCGGTTATTCGTCGCTCTACAATATCCGCAAGTTCGCGCTGGATGCGTTGAAGATCGACCGCAGCTTCATCGACGGCATGTCGCGTGAGCGCGAATCGGCGGCGATCGTGCGCTCGATCGTCCACCTCGCGCAGTCGCTGAACCTGACGGTGATCGCGGAAGGCGTGGAAACCGCAGCGCAGGTCGACTTGCTGCGCGTGGCGGGGGCGAGCCACCTGCAGGGCTATCATTTCGCGCGACCGCTGGCGGAGGCGCCCGCGCGCGAGATGGCGCACGCGCGCTTCGTGCAGGTGGAGCCGGCGACGGGCACGCACGGCTGATGGCGGCGCAGGTTCGGCGCCACGTCGGGGCGCAGGTCGGCGCGCTGCGCAACCCGCGCTCGTTGGGGGCGCGGCTGGTGCTGATCCTGACCGCGGTCGGGGCGGTGGGCGCGGTGGCGATCACGCTGCTGCTCGCCGCGATCATCCTGCCGAGCTTCAACAAGCTGGAGCGGCGATCGGTCGACGCGCACGTCGAGCGGACGCACGCCGCGCTCGCCGAATATGCCAACAAGGTCGAGAGCGCGGTCAAGGATTACGGCGACTGGAACGACAGCTACGCCTACATGGCGCGGCCGTCCGCCGCGTTCGAGCGCGAGAGCTTCTCGCCGCTGGCGATGGCGAATCTGGACGTCAACGCGATGGCCTATGTCGCGGACGGTCGCCGCATCGTGATCGCGCGCTGGATCGACGAAGCGCACCGCGACCAGCCGGCGATGCGCGCGCGGCTGATGCGGATGATCGGCGAGCGCGACCTGTCGCGATTGCTCAAGGGGCGCAGTTCGGCGAGTTTCTACGCGCGGCTGGGCGGCGTGGTGGCGGCGGTCGGTGTCGCGCAGGTGCGGCGCAGCGACGGCACCGGCACGCCGCGCGGGTTCGTGCTGATGGCGCGCGAGATCACCTCGCCGCAGCTCGCCGCATTGTTGCAGCTCGACGCGCGGATCGATCTGGACCCGGCGCGCGAGGAAGCGGTGCAGCAATCGCGCGCGCGTATGTCGATCACCGTGCCGATCGACGGCGCGGGCGGGGAGCCGGTGGCGAGCGCGCGCTTCACGGTGCCGCGCGAGGTGTCGATGCTGGGCAAGCGGATGCTGTTGGTGGCGGTGGCGGGATCGGTGCTGCTGCTGCTCATCGTCCTGATGATGCTGCGGCGGATGATCGGGCGACTGGTGCTGGTGCCGTTGGCGCGGGTCGAGCGGCACATGGAGCGGGTGCGCGCGTCGGGATCGCTGGCGCTGCTGGAGGACGACGGGCGGCGCGACGAGATCGGGTCGCTGGGGTTGAGCTTTAACGCGATGCTGGCGCAGTTGAAGGACCTGCGCGAGCAGATCGAGGCGCAGAGCTTCGCGCTCGGCCGGTCGGAGAGCGCGGTGGCGGTGATGCACAACGTGCGCAACGCGCTGTCACCGATCTCGACCGTGATCAGCCACGGGATCGGCAAGCCGCCGCCGGTTGACGGGGCGATGCTGGCACGCGCGGCGGGCGAGCTGGGCAAGTCCGACATGGCCGAGGCGCGACGGGTCAAGCTGGGCGTGTTCGTGGCAGCGGGCGTGTCGGCGCTGGAGACGGCACGGGCCGAGCAGGTCGAGCAATTGCGGATCGGGCGCGACGCGCTCGCCCACGTGCTCGACATCATCGGGCAGCAGCAGGCGGCGGCGCACGAGCGGCCGCATTTGTCCGAGTGCGACATGACCGACGTGATCGCGCAGAACGCGACCATTGCGCGCTATTCGGGCACGACGCAGATCGCGTTCAGCTACCCGGCCGAGCCGCATCCGGTGCTGGCGAACCGCGTGATCCTGAGCCAGGTGGTCGGCAACCTGTTCGCCAATGCGGCGGAGGCGATCGCGGCGGCGGGGCGTGCGAGCGGGCGCATCACCGTGTCGTTCGCGCGCGTGGACGGGCGGGTCGAGGTGCGGATCAGCGACGATGGCGAGGGGTTCGAGCCGCACGTCGGCGCGGTGTTGTTCCAGCGCGGTTACTCGACCCGTGCGCACAAGTCGGGGGGCTTGGGACTCCACTGGTGCGCCAATTCGATGACCGCGATGGAAGGGGCGCTGCGGCTGGAGAGCGAGGGGCGGGGTACCGGGGCGTCGGCGGTGCTGACGCTGAAGGCGCCGGTCGGGGTGGTGCTTGACCGAGCGGCGTGACGGTTGCGCGATGCGATCGTCGCGCCAGTGGGTAGGCGAGCTATCCTATCAAGCCGTGATCGGGTGAGGTCGTCGCACGAGTTCGTAGAGCGCCGGCAAAGCGAGCGGAAAGCCCGCGAGCCAGAACGGCGCCATCAGCAGTCCCCAGTAACTGTTCTCCGGTCGTCCGATTAGCAGGAACGGCAGCAGCCAAGCGGCGAGCGCGAGCGTCACGCGGCGTGCGAAGCCGCCGCGCGTGGCAGCCCATCCGAACAGCGCGAGTGGTACGAAGACCGCGGCGATCGACGCAGGCAGCAGCAGCAAGAAGGTGGTCGCGCGCGCCATTGACAGATCGAAATGCCAGCCGCCGGCGCGCAGCCAGCCTTGCGACACCGGTGCGTCGGGCGGCAGCACGGCATGAACAGCGACTGCATGGACCGCGAGAAGACCGAGTGCCAGGGCAATGCCCCCGAACCAGACCGCTGCCTCGAACCGGCGCCGCTCGACCAGCGCGGCGAGCATCATTGCGGCGAGGTAGGCGAGCGCCAATTCACGGAATAACACGGCCAGGAAGCCGAACGCGACGCTGGCTCGCCAGTGTCGATCGCTGCGACAGCCTAGCGACAGTGCAGTCAGTAGCCCGGCCCACAGATCACTCCACAGCACCACCACGGGATTGACGAGCGGCACGACAGAGGCGGCGACAACGGCGAAGCTCGCGCTCCATAGCGGCAGCGATGTCGTGGCCGTTCGCAGTCGCCAAGCGAGGGTCGCGATCACGAAACCGGCAAGCAGCCACGCTAAACACAGTGCACCTGCGTCCCCGACCTGCGCGAAAAGCCATGTGCGCGTCGGCGGGCGCACCACGACGAACGGTTGCAGCGGATAATTACGCGCGCGCTGCTCTTGTACGACGACGCGGTAATAAGGCTCACCCGCGGCAACGCGTCGATCGATGGCCCGATATAAGGCAGCATCGCCGGCCGTTCCTGCTGCCACTTGTGAACTGATGGGGGCCGGGGCGCTGCGTAGACCTAGCATGATCAACGTGAGCGCTAGCCCGAGCAGCGCGAGCAATGCGACGCGGCGCCTTTGATTCCACGTTATTCGGGCATGTTGTGTCAGCTGCACGTGGCTAAAAGGCTACAGATGTGATCATGCCGTCGCGTCGGGCGCCGACCAGCGCGAGCGGCGCCGCAAGGCGACCACGACGGTGAGGCAGGCAGCGGCGGAGAACAGGAAACGAGCGATTGCAGCGTGCCGGGATTGACCGCAGCGTAGGTAACCGCCTCGACCAGGGTTCCGCTGCCCCAGATCAGCCAGGAGGCGCGGTTCGGCTCAACCAGGCGGCGTTGCAGCCCGGCGAGATAGATGGCGTAGCCGGTGAAGCTGGCGACGACGGCGAGGAGGAACCAGGGGTCGGGGTACATGCTCGCTGCCGGAAAGGGTTAACGCGAGCGTAACGATTGCCCGGTGCCGCGTCCAGCGGGCGCGCGTGAACCTGTTGGTGAGACTTACGTCCTATGCCGACGCGCAGATATCGAGCTAGGATCATGGCCGAACGCGCCGAAACACTGGACTGGCAGGCGGTGCCCGCGGACGCGTGGCACGCGCTCGCGCAGGCGGCGGGTACGGCCAATCCGTTCTACGCGCCGGCGGCAGTGCGGCCTGCGTCGATCTACCGGAGGCGGCGCAGCCGCGCGCTCGGCGAGCCGCTGTTGCGCGCGGGTGACGAGCCGGCGTTCCGGCGCGCGGGACTGCCGCTGTTGGCACAGCGGCCGGGGCAACATCTGCGGATGTGGGCACTCGATGCCGACCATTCGAAGACGCGGCGCTGCTGGCGGTGCTGAGCGGGCAGGGGAGCCATATTACCGCACGCGCGATTACGGTCGCTCGGTGCTGCACAGCGGCGTGTTAAGCGCCGACCACCCTGCCGAGCACGTCCGCGGCAAGGTGTTGAAGAGACCTCTCCGGTAGCGCGGGCCGATAAGGTGGAGCAGTTGCGGATCGGGCGCGACGCGCTCGCCCACGTGCTCGACATCATCGGGCAGCAGCAGGCGGCGGCGCACGAGCGACCGCATCTGTCAGAGTGCGACATGACCGATGTGATTGCGCAGAATGCGACCATTGCTCGCTATTCGGGTACGACGCAGATCGCGTTCAGCTATCCGGCCGAGCCGCACCCGGTGCTGGCGAACCGCGTGATCCTGAGCCAGGTGGTCGGCAACCTGTTCGCCAATGCGGCGGAGGCGATCGCGGCGGCGGGGCGTGCGAGCGGGCGCATCACCGTGTCGTTCGCGCGCGTGGACGGGCGGGTCGAGGTGCGGATCAGCGACGATGGCGAGGGGTTCGAGCCGCACGTCGGTGCGACGTTGTTCCAGCGCGGTTATTCAACCCGTGCGCACAAGTCGGGCGGGCTGGGGCTGCACTGGTGCGCCAATTCGATGACCGCGATGGAGGGGTCGCTGCGGCTGGAGAGCGAGGGGCGGGGTACCGGGGCGTCGGCGGTGCTGACGCTGAAGGCCGCCGGCACCGGAGCGCGGGCGCTCGACCAGGCGGCCTGAGCGCCCACTTCGTCCGTAGTTACAGCGGTGAGGCGGGGTCGGTCAGGATACCGCATCCGGCGGCGGCCTTGCCGACTTCCAGCGCGACCTTGGGGTCCTTCACCTGACGGGCGGCGCGGACGAAGTCGCTGGTGGTCAGACGACCGGGCGTGGTGTCGCCCTCGCGCGTGGCGCGGGCGGCGCGGCCGAGCTGCTGTAACTGGCCGAGCGACAGGTTCGCCTCCAGCCGGTCGCCGACGCACTGCGATTGCGCGGGCTGGAACCCGTAACCCTCTAGCGAGCCCGCGATCTTCGCCGATGGGTCGACGCAGCCGGCCAGGCCGAGCGATGCGGCGGTGATGGCGACGAACGTGCCGGCTGACAAACGGTTGAGCATTGAGTTATCCTCCCATTGGACGTCACGCTAGCAACGATCGGTTCGATCGTCGTTGTGAAGTCGCAGCGAGTAACCGCCGGCATAGGCTACGGTATCCGAGGTATTGTTGCACCTGATTGGGGTAGATTTCGTTCAGTGAGTCGTCGATGATGGGCGCGATTGTTGGGTGATGCTGCTTATTGGGGAAGTCGTAACTGGTCGTTGGTCTGTGTTGCTGTCCTAAGCGGTGTTGAAGACGTGGTGCTTGGGTGTTTTTAGACCGAGTGAACGCACTTTCTTTCGTCACCCCGGACTAGACCCAGGGTCCCGCTTTCTCGACAGGGTAGGGGAAGGCAGCGGGATCCCGGATCAAGTCCGGGATGACGGGAAGTTGGATTGGTTGAAACCGCGCTAGCCTGTCACGCGGCGACGTCGGTCCGGTCGCGTCTAAGGTATGGGGCGACGAGATCGTGGTCGAGATACCAGCGCTGTCGCTCCGGCGGGAGGGTGTCGAATGCGGCGATCGTGCCGCGACACGCGGGCGCGCCGCACGCGCAGGCCATACGCCAATCAGGATCGGCGAGCGTGGTGGAATAATCCCAGCTGATCTCCTCACCCACCGCGATGTCGCGCATCGCGACAAGCAGCGGGGCGTCGCCGGTGAAGTGCAGCCCGGCGTTGGGCGCGCAGCTGTGGTTGATCAGGTCGTCGATCGCGCCCGAGGGGCCGAGGTACGCATCGCGCGTGATCTGCACGAAGCGATCGGTACGTCCCGACAGGCGGCGCGGCAGGCGGTCGGCGGCGAGGCGACGGCCGGTAAAGGCGACGATCGGCTCGCCCGCGGCGAACGCTTGCGCGGCGAACACCGCCTTGCCGAGGTGGGTGTCCCGAACCGCGAAGGGGTTCGCGGGCGCGTAGGCGTCGAGCACGCGCAATCGGCCCTCGCGCCAGCCGAACGAGCGTAGCGGGTTGACCGTGGCGAGCCCGACCATGAACCAGACGCTGGCGTGGCAGGCGAGTTCGACCAGGATATACGCGTATTCGCCGATACCCTGTCCGCCCATCCGGGTGGCGAGGATCAGCGTGGCGAGGTCGCCGATCGACCACAATCCCCAGGCGGGCGAGCGTTCGCGCGCGCGGTCGGCCCAGACGCTGCGCCACGTCGGCCAGAAGCTGACCGGCACCACCGCGACAACCAGCATGTGCGCCCAGAACGCCTCGCGAAAGACCAGCCACAACAGGATCGCGCCGAGCGAAGAGGCCATGCAGACGCCTTCGATCGCATCGGGCGCCGACCAGCGCGAGCGGCGCCACAAGGCGATTGCGACGGTGAGGCAGGCAGCGGCGGAGAACAGGAACACGAACGATTGCAGTGTGCCGGGATTGACCGCGGCATAGGTGACCGCCTCGACCAGGGTTCCGCTGCCCCAGATTAGCCAGGAGGCGCGGTTCGGCTCGACCAGGCGGCGTTGTAGCCCGGCGAGATAGATGGCGTAGCCGGTGAAGCTGGCGACGACGGCGAGGAGGAACCAGGGGTCGGGGTACATGCTCGCTGCCGGAAAGGGTTAACGCGAGCGTAACGATTGCCCGGTGCCGCGTCCAGCGGGCGCGCGTGAACCTGTTGGTGAGACTTACGTCCTATGCCGACGCGCAGATATCGAGCTAGGATCATGGCCGAACGCGCCGAAACACTGGACTGGCAGGCGGTGCCCGCGGACGCGTGGCACGCGCTCGCGCAGGCGGCGGGTACGGCCAATCCGTTCTACGCGCCGGCGGCGGTGGCGGCGTGCGTCGATCTGCCGGAGGCGGCGCGACCGCGCGTGCTGCTGGTGTGGCAGGGTGAGACGCTGATCGGCGCGCTGCCGATCACGACGCGGCGCGCGCGCGGGCTGGCGCTGTGCGTCGAGAATTGGGATCAGCGCGTGCGTGCGCTGGGCGAGCCGCTGTTGCTCGCGGGTGCTGAGGCGGCGTTCTGGCGTGCGGGACTGCCGCTGCTGGCGCGGATGCCGGGGCAGTATCTGCGGTTGTCGGCGCTTGATGCCGACAGCGCGGGGACGCGCGCACTGCTGGCGGTGCTGGGCGAGCAGGGTCGACCGTACTATCGCACGCGGGATTACGGCCGCGCGGTGCTGCACGGCGGCGTGTCGAGCGCCGAACATGCCGCCGAGCACGTCCGCGGCAAGGTGTTGAAGGAGCATCGCCGGCTGCGCGCACGGTTGAATGATCGCGGCGCGCTGTTGTTCGAGCGATTGACGGCGGATGAGCCGGTCGAGGCGTGGATCGACGCGCTGTTCGCGCTCGAGCAGACCGGGTGGAAGGGTCGCGAGGGTGTCGCGGCGGCGGCGGACCCGGCGACCGAGCGGTGTTTCCGCAGACTTCTGCGCGCCGCGCACGCCGAGGGCACGCTCGACTTCCATCGCATGAGCGTGGGCGGCCAGGCGATCGCGATGCTCGCCAACCTGGAGCGCGGTGACGAAGCGTTCCAGCTGAAGATCGCGTATGACGAGGACTGGGGGAGCTTCTCGCCCGGCGTGCTGATCGAGATGGAATATCTCGCCTACGCGCTCGATCGCCGCGGACTCGCGCGGGTCGATAGTTGCGCGCGCGCCGGGCACCCGATGATCGACCGGATCTGGCCCGAGCGACGGCGGATCGTGTCGCTGGCGGTGCCGTTCGACAATGCTTTCTCGCGATTGCTGTGCCTCGGCAGCGATCGCTGGCGCACGCGGCGCGCCCGCGCGTCCACATCCCCGATCCCTCAAGGAACACCAGCATGACGCACTCGCTGTTTGCCGACCACGGGCTGACCGACTTTTCCGTCGCTTACCCGGCGACAGCCGCACCGGTTCGGCACCAGTTGCATGACCATCCGTTGTTCGCGCTACCGGCGCTCGCCGCGCTGGCAGAGCGTCTGCCCGCCAGCCACGTCGAGCAGAGTTTGGGAAACCTCAAGGTCGATCAGGATCCGTCGGGCGTCCGCCAGGCCGATCTGTCGCCGGGCGAGATCGTGCGCACGATCGCGACGAACGGCTGCTGGATGGTGTTGAAGAAGGTCGATGTCGATCCCGACTATGCCGCGCTGATCGACGCGTGCCTGGCCGAGATCGCGCCGGTCACCAGCCTGATGACCGGCCCGTACCGCCGGCGCGAGGCGTTCATCTTCCTGTCGGCGCCGGGGTCGGTCACGCCGTTCCACATGGACCCGGAGCACAATATCCTGCTGCAGATTGCGGGCACCAAGACGATGCGCGTCTATCCGGCGGGTGACGACGAGATCGTGCCGCAGCAGGTGCACGAGGCGTTCCACCGCGGCGGCAGCCACCGCAACATGCGCCATGATCCGAGCTTCGATGCAAAGGCACGCGACTTCGCCATGGCACCGGGCGACGCGGTCTACGTGCCGGTCAAAGCGCCGCACTGGGTGCAGAACGGCCCAACACCGTCGATCTCGTTCAGCATCACCTGGCGCTCGGGGCTGAGCGACGGCGAGGCGCGGCTGCACCGCGTCAACCAGCGGATGCGCGCGCTGGGCGTCGAGCCGGGCGTGCCGGGCGCGAACCCGAGCGTCGACGCGGCCAAGATCGCGGGGCACCGGCTGGTCAAGAGCACGGCGGCGAACGTCAAGCGCGCGCTGGGCAAGGGCGGGAACCGGACGGCTTACTGAGGAGCCGACGGGAGGAAGCGGGATCCCGGACCCGGTCCGAGATGACGGTGCTCCTTACGGGAAGAATAGCGCGAGTTGGCGGCGCGCGTTCTTCTCCAGATCGAACTCCGCCTCGACGTGCGCGCGGCCGCGCTTCGCCATCGCCAGCGCGGCGTGTGGGTCGGCAAGGACGCGGGTGAAAGCAGTGGCGAGCGCTACTGCGTCGCCGGGTGGCACCAGCAGGCCGGTGTCGCCGTCGCGGATCAACTCGGGAATGCCGGAGATCGCGGTGGTGATGGCGGGGCGCTGATAGGCGAGCGCCTCGATCATCACGTTGGGAATGCCTTCCTGACGGCCGTTCGGGCCGATGACGCTGGGCGCGACGCAGACGCTGGCGGTGCGATACGATTCCGCGACGACCTCGAAGGCTTGCGCGCCGTGGAAGCGGACGCGGTCGGCGAGGCCGAGCTGCGCTGCGCGTGCGCGCAAGGTCTCCGCGTCGGGGCCGTGGCCGATCAGGTCGCAGCGCCACTCGCCGAGCGCAGGTCCGGCGATCACCAGCGCGTCGAGTAGGTGCTGCACGCCTTTCTTGGGCTCCATCGCGCCGACGTAGAGGATTCGGAACGGGTCGGTTGCTGGGATTGCCTCGACCGGCTCGATGCGGCCGACATCGACGCTGGAATGGATGACGTGAATGTCGCGGGTCGCGAGCCCGGTGACATGGCCGCGCAGGAAGTCGCGCCCGAAGTCGCTGACGGCGCGGACCGCGGCGGCGGCACCCAGTTTCTCGGCCAGCAGCGACTGGGTGCGGAACACGTCGTGCGCGCGGCAACTGACCGAATAGGGCAGGCCGCCCGCGAGATGCCCGAGCCAGGCAGCGGTCGCGGGGTGGCCGGCGAACTCGGCGTGCACGTGGGTCGCGCCCCAGGCGCGCGCGTCCTCGGCGATCGCCAGCGCCTTGGGCACGAGTGCCAGCGACTTGGCGGCGATGCGCGGGTGGCGGCGATAGGCGTGGAGCATGCGCGCGATGCCGGCCGTGAGCGCCGCGGGACGCCGCGCCAGCGCGCGGGCGAGCGCGGCGGGCTGAACGAAGCTGAAGTCGACCGCGCGATCTCTCAGCGGCGCGGCGAACCCGTGGAGCGGCTGCGCGTGGCGGAACGGCGCGACGTGGTAGAGCCGCACGTCGACGCCCGCCTCGATGAACTTGACGAGATCGCGGTAGATGAACGTCTCGGTCGATTTCGGAAATTCGGTGACGATAACGGCGAGCTTCATGGGGACACCTTTTCGGCGGCGCGCAGGCGTCCGCATTGCACGGCAATCGCGACCACCAGCCAGAGGTAGCGCAGGTTCTTGTGCGGCATGAAGAAACACGCCGCCATCAGCGCGAGGAGCGCGACCCCGACCGCGAAGGCGCAGCGCGCGAGCAGCGGGTCCCGCGAGCCCATCGCCCGCCACGCCGCAAGAAGCGCGTAGCCGAGTGCGGCAGCGAAGGCGAGGAAGCCGACCAGCCCGTACTCGACCGCGGCGTCGAGGTAGGTGTTGTGGAGTTCGCGCGGGTAGAGTTCGCGGCCCGGCATCCAGCGGTAATCGGGCAGGAGGTAGTGGAGCGGGAAGTTGCCCGGCCCCACGCCCCAGATCGGTGATTGCTGCAGCAGGTCGAAGCCGATGCGCAGGTAGCTGATGCGGCGGTATAATGTCTGGTCGCGACCGAAGTCGGTCACGGCAGTGAAGCGCTCGAGCAAGGTCGGCGGCAGGAACGGGATCGCGCCTACGCAGGCGACTAGCCCACCGATGATGAGCAGCGGGAAATAGGGCTTGCCGCGGAACGACAGCGCGATCAGCGCGAAGGCGACCGCCAGCCCGATGATCGCACTGCGCGCCGAGCCGAGCACCAGTGCGAGCGCCCCGAGCGCGACGACACCGGCGTAGACGAGACGGAAGCGCCGCTCGCCCGAGAACAGCAAGGCCGCCGCGAGCGCAACCGAGACGAGCAGCATCTGCGCCGCGGTGGTCGGGTTCTGGTCCGATCCGCCGGCCGAGCGCGCGACGCCCTCGAACCCCGCGGTGGTCGCCGCGATCGAGGTCGACACGAGGCGCGTGCCGGTGCGCGACTCGATCACGATGATCGCGGCCGATACCGCGCCGGCGGCGATGATCGCCCATAGCAGCAGGCGGATGCGGGACGGCCGATCGGCGATGATGAGCGTGCACAGCGCCGGCAGAATGGCGACGAACAGCTTCGACAGGTAGCTGAGGCCCTCCGACTGGTGCGCTGACAGCGTCCAGCTGACCACTGCCCAGCAGAACATGAGCGCGATCAGCCGCGCGCCGGTGTTGCCGTATGCGCGTGCTGGGGCCGGCTCGTCGCCAGGTGCGATGAAGATCAGCGCGGTCATGCCGAGGAGTGCGGCGAGCGTCAGTTCGGTGGTGCCGATCGGCGAACCGCCCGACAGCCGGTTGGCGACCGCATCGAGCTGCGTCAGAACGGCGTAGACGACGAGCGGCACCATCGCGAGCGCGCGCATCGTCTCGGCCGAGGCGGCGGTCGGGGCAGGGGCGACCGGCCCGCGCCGGGGCGCGAGCGAGGGCTCAGCGCTCGAATTCGACGACATGCGCGCTCGGCAAGGCCGCCGTGTCGACCTGCTCGCGCCAGTAGACGCGCTCGTCGCCGCTTGCCGCCAGCATCAGCAATGCGTCGGCTGGCAGGCGCGACAGCGTGTCAGGGTGCGCGCTCTGCGATAGCCCGCCGAGGTAGACGAACGGTTTCGCCGCGGCATCCCAGCGTGCGCCTGCCTGCGTGCCGTCGACGATGTGCAGACGCTGACCGCTGCGACGCAGCAGGCCGTGCACGATCTGCGACAATTGCTGCGCGTCGCGGTCGCTGCCGATCGCGCCGACGAACACCGGGCGATCGTCGTCGAGGTGGATGAAGGCGTCATCGGCGAGCATCCGCCCGGCGGCCGCGATCTCGGCGGCGGAATAGCCCTGTGGATCGATCGGGCGCGGCAGCGCCTGCGACAGATGATGGTCGTCGTGGACGCGCGGCGGCTCGGGTGCGCGCTCGGGCTCGGCCGCGACTGCGACGCTCGCCAGCGCCACCGCCCGCTTGGCGGTGCGCGCGGGCTCGGGACGGATCGGGTGCACGTCGGCGATCGCGCGCGGCGGATCGGCGTGAGCGTGGTCGAGCGCGGTTGCCTCTAGCGCCTCCTCATCCTTGTCGTCGCGCCGCGCGGGTGCCGCACCGAGCAGCAGCAGCGCGCAGGCCGACAGCGCGCAGCCGGCAATGAAGCCGAGCACCGTGTTGAAGAAGATCTTGGGCGAGGAGCGGACCAGCGGCGGGGTGGCGCGCTCGATCAACTGGATGCGCGGGCCGTTGGCGAGGTTCTCGGTCTGGCTGAAGCTGACGCGCTCGGTCAGCGCTGTGACCTCGGCCTGGAGCGCGGTTGCCTGATCGTCGAGCGCTTTCACGCGGTCCTCGTAGCCGCCCAGCCCGGCGATCTGGCGGTCGAGCTGGCCGATGCGCCCTTCGCGGATCGCCACGCTGCGTTCGAGGCCGGAGGCGCGAGGTGCCTCGACCGCGAGCGTCTGGTCGAGCACGCCCTGCGCGCTCGACAATTTGCCGCCGGCCTGGCGACGGAGTGCGGCGACTTGGCTCGCCGCCGCGTCGCGCGCGGCGCGGTCGGTGGTGAGCGCGGCCTGTTCGGTCAGGCGCGCTTCGAGCAGCGACTGCTTCTGGCGGTCGATGTCGACCACGCCGATCGAGGATTTGAGGTCGCGCGAGCGTTTCAGCACCGCGGCGAGTTCGGCGCGTTTCTGATCCAGCCGGTTCTCGATCGTGCCGGCGAGTTCGCGGCCCGAGTTGCGCGACGCGGTGTCGGCGCGCGCGATGATCGCGTCGGCGAGCGCGTTGGCGAACCAGGCGGCGGATTGCGGATCGTCCCACTCGACCGCGATGCGGATCAGGTAGGTGCCCTCCACCGTCTCGATCGTGGTGCCCTCGAGCAGCGACTCGATCATGTCGTCGCGCAAGGGAAGCGGGGGCGCCTCGCCGTAATTGAGGATCGAGAGAATATGGCCGGGCGAGAAGGACGGCGCGCCGGTGTTGGCCTTGATCCACTCGGCGCTGCTCTGGCCGGCGGCGGCGGCATGCTCGGCGATGTAGCGGTCGACGATCGGCGCGACGACGGGGCGGGTGCGTGCGAACTCGGCGTAGGTGCCGAGCAGCACGCTGCCGCCGTCGAAGGTCGAGCCGCGCACGAAACGGCTGGCGTAGCCTAGCTCCTCCGCGGTCGGCACGATGTTGAGCCGCGCCGCGGCCTCGAACTTTGGTTTCTGCGCGAGGTAGAATTGGCTGACCGCCCAGGCGAGCAGCGTGCAGGTGAGCACGAGCGCGAGGATCAGCTTCCAGCGCGACAGCACAATCCGCAGATAGGTGGCGCCGATGCCGTTCACGAACGCGCTCCGCGGGGCAGGGCCAGGCTCACGGCTGGATCAACGTGACGGCCGAGCCGACGTTGATGCCGTTGAAGCCGATAATCGCGCGGATCTGGCGCGAACGGTCGACATCGCGCGCGATCGCGGTCGGTGGCACGATCAGGATGGTGTAGGGCGGCAGGAAGTCGATCGGCCGCGCGCTGCCGTTCAGCGTCGCCGACAGGTCGAGCATGCGCGCGACCAATTGGTTGCCGATCGGGGTCAGTGCGACGACGCGCGACAGATCGGCGTCGCGGTTGCCGCCGCCGGCGCGCGCGATCCCCTCGAACGGGGTGGTGCCGTCGCGATAAGGAAAGTTGCCGGGCTTGGCGACTTCACCTAGCACGAAGATCTCCTGTGGCGGGGGCGGGCGGTTGTATTCGAGCACAGTCACCGAAACATCGGGTCGCGCGAGCTTGGGGCGGTAGAGCGATTGGAGCCGGGTTTGTAGCTGTGTGGCGGTCAGGCCGCGGATTTCGACGGGGGCGAGCAGCGGCGGGCTGATCGCGCCGGAGAGCTGGACGCGCTGATCGCTGTTGAGCTGTGGCGTGTAGGGGAAGGTGAGGCGGACGAGGTCGCCGGCGTGGAAGTCGCCGTCCTGATCGAGCCGTGCCTCCACCATGCGCGATGCATCCCGCGCGAGATCGAGCGAGCCCGCGGTCAGCGGCACTGCTGGTGCCGGCGCATAGCGCACCGGCCCCGCGCAGGCGGCGAGCGTCGCGGCAGCAGTGGAGAGAAGCAGAACGGTGGAGCGCATGCGCGGGAAACTCGCGAGATGAAGGTGAGCGGGGTGGTACCGAAGCGGCGTAACTTTACCGTTAAGTGCGCCTTGACCTTACGTCGGTCTCGAGTGGGCGAGCACCGCGTCGAGCAGGGCCGTGAACTCGTCCGTCGAGGCAGCGACCGTGTAGCGCGCGGCGGTATCGCGCGCAGGCAGACGTACGCTGGCGCGGCGTGTCGGATCGTGCAGCAGCGCGGCGATCGTTCGCGCGAGCGCGTCCGGATCGCCGGGTTCTACCAGGAAGCCGTTGCGATCGTGCGTGATGAAGGTTTCCGGACCGCCCGCGCGCGTCGCGAGCACGGGAGTGCCGACCGCCATCGCCTCGATCAGCACGTTGCCGAAGCCTTCGCGGCGCGAGGATGACACGAACAGCGCGGCACTCGCGAGCGCGGGCGCGAGATCGGCGGTGTGACCGGCGAGCGACACGATGTCATGCAGCCCCGCGCGCGCGATCTGCTGTTCGAGTGCCGGGCGATCGGGACCGTCACCGTGGATCGTCATGGTGAAGCGCTCACCCGAAACGTGAAGGTGGGCGGCGGCGGCGATCAGCGTGTCGAACCCTTTGGCGGGCACGAGGCGACCGGCGGCGACCAGGTGGTGTGGCTCGGGATCGAACGGGAGGAGCGGACCCGGCGCGCCGGCGAGCACGGGATTGCGGACGACGTGGACGCGCGGAACGGCGAGCTCGTCGGCGATCGCCTGCGTCGGCACCGCGATCGCGCGCGCGCGGCGGTGCAACAGTCGGGTCGCGGTGCCGCGGAGCAGCGGCCATTTGGCTTCGGCACGGAAGGCGGCAGGAGGCGTGTGCTCGGACACGATCCGCGGCGTGCGCGTCGGCGCGGCGAGCAGCGCGAGGTTCATCGCACTGGTGGCGGAATAAGCGACGTCGATCCGGTGCTCGCGCAACAACCGCGCGATGCGCAACGGGCGGGTGAGCGCGCGATTGCCGCCGATCGCCAGGAGGCGCGTGTCGGCGGGCAACAGGTCGAGAAAGGCACCGTCGACGCGGCCGAGCATCAGGACCGGTGCGAACCGGGTCCGATCGAGCGCCGTGATCCAGTTGAGCACGACGCGCTCGGCACCGCCCGCTCGGAAGTGCGGCAGCAGGAAGGCGACACGATGCGGCCTCACGCGCGGCGCCTGCGCTTCGCCACGATCTTGCCGACGATCTCGCGCACCTGCGCGACCTCCGGCACGTGAAGCGCGATCGCGGCGGCGGTGTAGGCGAGCAGCACGACCGTGCCGAGTAGGGCTAGCAACAGCAACTGGCTCCACAAGGCGTGGGGTGCCGGGACGAGCCAGAGCAGTGCCGCCCCAGCCAGCGCGGCGACGCCGGCGCTCAGCGCGCTTCGCGCGAGATCAATCAATTGCGGCGTCATCGCGAAATGGTGAAAGCGCCTGACCGCGATGATCTGCGCCACCACGAAGGTGCCGGCGGTGGCGATCGTGGCTGCCCAGGCGATCCCGCCCGCGCCCCACAAGGGAGCGGCGAGCGCGAGTGCGGCGACGCGCATGATCAGGCCGAGCACCGCGATGCGGATCAGGTCTGCGAGGGGGGAGGCGTGCGGGTCGGCGTAGATCGCGCTGATGATCGCGCTCGATGGTGCGAGAAAGATCTGCGCGGCGGCATAGCCCGCGGTGCAGGCAGCGGCGGTTGCGATCGCCTGCGCGCCGAACGCGCCGTGGCCGAACAGCGCACCGACCATCAACTGGGCGCCCAGCATCATGCCGACCGACACGGGCATTTGCGCGAACACCGAGATGCGCTGGAAACGCTGAATGCCGGCGGCCGCGGCGCGGCGATCGGACTGCTGCACCGCGTGGATGAGTTCGGGCGTCAGCACGGTCGACAGGCTCGACATGACGAGGCCGGGGACGAGCGAGACGAGGCGCGAGCCATATTCGAGCGAGGCGACCGCGCCGTCCGCCGCGGTCGAGGCAAAAGCGAAATCGAGCAGCGTCGTTGCCTGGAAATAGGCGTTGATGACGAGCGCGGCGACGATCCCGCCGCCGGCCGTCGGCAGCGGCTTGGCCTGAAGTGTCGAATCGGTCGCCGCGGCAGCGGGTGGGCGCACGATCGACCACGCTCCGGCGAGCAGGATCAGGAAGCCGACCACACCGCTCGCCAGCATCGTCCAAGCGCCGGCGATGATGCCGAGCGGCGGGATGAACAATGCGAGCACGAGGACGAGCATCGCGCGCTGAACGAGGTTGGTGCCCTCGCTCAGCAGGTAGCGCCGACGCGCCTGGAGGATCGCGGCGAGGAACGAGGCGACCACCGCGATCGGCAGCAGGGGCAGCATGATCGTCATCATGCGCGCGGTCAGCGTCGCCTGCTCGCCGCGGAAACCTGGTGCGAACAGGCCGACAAGTCGGTCCGGCGCGAGCATGGCCGCGGCGAGCACCAATGCGAAGACGAGCAGGAACCAGCCGATCCGGCGCGGCAGCAGGTAGATCGACAGCGGCTGGCCGCGGTCGACCGCCGCCATGACGGGCGGCAGCACGACTTGGCCGATCAGCTTGCGGATCGTGTCGGCGAACCCAACGGTGGTGCGACGCGCGAGAAAGAAAGCATCGAGCTGCCCCGACGCGCCAAAGCGGTTGGCGAGCAGCACCGAGACGAGGAACGACAGCCCGAAATCGAGCCCGCGGATCGCCGATACGACGCCGGCGGAACGCACCAGCGTACGCATCGAACTGCGCGGGCGATAGGTGGTGGTGGGCGCGGTCATCGCGCGCGCTGTCCCGTGACGGTGTGATGCAGGCCGAGCGTGCCCGTGTAGGTCGAGAAGCGGGTCCAGCGCCGATGAAAGAAATGGAAGTGGCGCACGCGCACGCCGCACTCTCGGTAACCGAAATGGCGCTGGATCTGGTAGGAAGCGCGATTGTCGCGGTCGATGACGCCGAACTGACGCTCGATCCCCATGTCGCGCATGACGTGCAGCGCGTAGCGGGCAAGCGCGAGCGCACCGCCGCGCGGGCGCTCGGCCGGCTCGACCAGCCAGCAATAATGATAGGCTTCGCCCGGTGCCAAGCGGTAGAACTCGCGCGCGCCGCGGTCGTGATGATCGCTGAGCGCCAGCCAGGCACAGCCGACGGCGGCCCCGTCGCGCAGGACGAACAGCCCGACCTTGCCCGCCCGGCACATGTCGGCGAACGCGGCGGCGCGGGGGGCGAGCCAGGCGCAGAGCGGAGGCAGGTCGGCGGCATCGGTCACGGTGACGAACGACAGTCCGGGCGCGGTGCCGACGCCGGCGCGGATCCATTCGCGACGACATTCCATCACCACGCTCTCACTGGAGCGATACACGTGATCGCCCCACGCCTTGCGCAACCGGGCGCGCCATTTGGCAACGGCGGAGCGCTCAATTCTAACCATGAAGCGCGCCTGAGCGACGCAGGCGGCGATATGCCTCGCGCGCACCCAGCAGCAGGGTGTGCTGCACGGGTTGGAGCACCAGTTGCTGCATTGGCAGCATGATGCGGCGGTGCGGTGCGAAGGCGGTCTTGAACTGTACGCGACCTGCCTCGCCCGCGTCGCGCGGCTCGCCCTGGGGCAGGCCGGCGAGATCGTAGCCGACGCACCCCAATGCCGCTGCGGCGCGCATGGCGTGCCACAGCAACGGATAGCCCGGCGACGCACCGTCGCGATCGAGCGTGACCAGCGACAGCCAGATCGCCTCGTCGCCCTGGCGCACAAAGGCGTGCGCGCCGACCGCCACGCCCTCGCGCTCGGCCAGCAACATCGCGCCGCCGCAAGCGTCAACGAGCGCGGCCTGGCCCCGCGCATCGGCTTGCCCGGTCATGTCATAGTCGCTGCGTTCAACCGCGAAGCGGTCGAGCAGGGCCTGATATTCGTCCATGTCGCGCTCGTTCGTCACGGCGCGCACCGTGATCCCGGCTTTGTCGGCGGCGCGGATCGCACGGCGGGCGCGTTGCTTGAAGCCGGCCAGTATCTCGGCCTCGGGCTTGTCGAGCCAGACGATCCCGGTCGCGTGGTGTAGCGATTGTTGATGCGGCGGCAGCGGCACGAACCCGGCGGCGCGCATCGCCTCCGCCATGATCGGCAGCGGCCGTCCGCGCACGCGCGGCGCCGATTGCACCGAACAGCAGCCGGCACGCTTCAAGGAGTCG
The DNA here is from genome assembly GCF_013328205.1 of Sphingomonas hominis. Lineage (GTDB taxonomy): Bacteria > Pseudomonadota > Alphaproteobacteria > Sphingomonadales > Sphingomonadaceae > Sphingomonas > Sphingomonas hominis. Next base: position 158,191 of record NZ_JABULH010000004.1, read on the forward strand.
CGCAGGTGATGCAGCACCAGCGGCAGCATCGCGGGGTCGTGCACCACCGGTCCGCGCTGCACGGTGGCGAGCCACGCGCCCACCGCCAGCCGGGTCGTGCGCACGACGGCCGCACCGACGATGTCACCGCCCACGCGGCACACGAAGAAGCGCCAGCCGCGGCGCGCATGACGCGGCGCCACGGTCGCCCAGGCACGTGTCTGCTGATAGGCGCCGAAGGGTGCGGCGCACATGAAGGCGTCGAACTCGGCGAGATCGGCTGCATCAAGTACGTGACTTAACGTGGCCGTAGCGGTGTTGTTGGAAAGGGCCGATCCGTCCATTCATCAATTCTTCGGAACAAGCATGATAGCCGGTCCAGTATCAGGGAGGGACTTGCAGAGTGGTTAAATGCTGGCGCTGACGTCTCGCGAACCGTTCCACTTTGGAGCGGACTGGTTCGATTGCTGGACCGGCGCGTTCGGAGAGGCCGATCTCGTCGAAGGATTGCGGGTCGTCACCGCGGAGCGGCGGGTCGGCCCGGTGCGCTTTCGCGTGCTGCGCAGCGCGACCAACCCCCACAGCGTTCACTATGGCGTGCCCGAGGCTGCGGCGCTGCCGGACGATCTCGCGACGCGGCTGTTGGCGCATCACCGAGTTGCGGCGGTGGAGCTGGACTATCTGCCCGAGGGCGGGCGATTGTTGCGGGCGGCACAGGGCTGGCGCGGTGTACGCACCAGAATCGCACCGCACGCGCTCGCCCCGCTGATCGATACCACCGGCAGCCATGACTCGTGGCTCGCGCGCCGCAGCAAGAAGGTGCGCACGATGCTGCGCCGTGAGAGCGACGCGGCCGCGCAGCGGGGCATGCGGTTCGAGAACGTTACGGAAGACCCGACCACGAGCGACCTGTGGCAGCGGATGCTGCTGCTCGAACAATCCGGCTGGAAGGGGCGCGAGCGTAGCGCGATCCTCGATGATCCGGCGGCAACGCGCTTCTATACCGAGCTGGCGCGGCGTGCGGCGGCGGCGGGTGCGTTGCAGATCGGGTTGATGTGGCTGGGCGAGCGACTGGTCGCGTTCGAATTCGGCGTGCTGGGGGGCGACCGGCTGTTCCTGCTCAAGGTCGCGTATGACGAGGAGTTTTCCAGCATGTCGCTCGGTCACGTGCTGGCGGCGCAGATGATCCGGCATTGTTTCGAGCATCCCGCGATCGGCTGCTACGACAAGATGGGGAACGGCATGACGCCGGCGCCGTACAAGCTGCGCTTCGCCGATGCGTGCGCGACGTTGTACCGCGTCACCATCTATGCGCCGAACCCGGAGGGATTGATGCTGTTCGCTTATGATACGGCGCGGGCGCGCGCCAAGGCGTGGCGCGACGTGCGGCGGGCTGCGGCGTGACCCGCAAGGAAGAGCGGATCGCACGAACGCGGCGGTGGGCGGCGATCGTCGCACTGGGAATCGCCGCGGCGGTGATCATGTGGGTAGCCCTGCCGGCGCCGTGGCACTGGGGCGCCGGGCTGATCGTCGCCGCCGCGCTGGCGATCGGTCACCGGCAGATGATCGCGCCCGCAGGCGTGGCGGTGCTCACCTATCATTCGGTCAGCCCCGACCCTGCGTGGCTGCCGTGGTCGCGCGAGATCGCGGTGCATCCGGCGACGTTCGAGCGGCACCTGCGCACGCTGCGGCGCATGGGGGTGACGCTGGTGGGCAGCCGCGCGCTGACCGAGCGGCGCAGTGCCGGCGCGCCGGTGCTGCCCGACGCCGTCGCGCTGCACTTCGACGACGGGTATTTCGACAATTGGCGCTGTGCGGCACCGTTGCTGCGCGCGTATGATGCGCCTGCGACCTTCTTCGCGTCGCTCGACTTCGTCGATCCGGCGCGCGGCGTTCGGAGCGGGGGCGCGCTCGACGGCTATATGAACTGGGACGAGTTGGCCGAACTGGAGGCCGATCCGCGGTTCGAGGTCGAGCCGCACGGCGTGGCGCACGCGCGCGTGCCGACCAGCGAGCGCGTCGTGGGAACCCTGGACGCGGCGAACTGGCGCACCCACGCCTGGATGCAATGGGACGCGACGCCGGGGCCGAAGCACGATTGGTATCGCCGTACCTTGCCCGACGCGGTGCCGATCGGCAGCGCGATCCCCGCCTCGGGACTGGCACTCGCCGAGCCGGCTTTTCGCGACGGCCTTCGCGAGAGCGTCGACACGCTGCACGATCGCATCGCGCGCGACCTGACCGCGTGTCGCACGGCGTTCGAGCGCGAGCTGGGCATCACGCCGAAGCTGTTCTGCTGGCCGGAGAATAAATTGTGCGCGCAAGGGCGGACGATCGCGCGTGATCTCGGTTATCGCGCCACGACCGGGGGCAAGGGACGCAACACCGCGGACGAGCCCGCCGACACGATCTCGCGCATTCACGTAAACGATCGTGTGCTGGGGTTCCGGTGGCTGGCGGCAGAGGCGCTATACCTGCGCGCGGCGGTTCGGCTGATGCAGGGCAATCATTATTGGTATTTGCTGCTGGCGCCCATGCAGGTCACGCGGCGCGTGGTTTTCGCGATACGCCGCCGGTTCGGATCGGATTTTGCGTGAGGCAGCACCGGTAACCTTGTTCGTTGATGCAACGTAAACCAATGACGGGCACGAGCTGCCTTTCACGAGACAAGATCCGCGCCGCATGACCGACTCACCGCCATCGTTTCCGCCGGCCGAACGGCGCAAGGACCTGGCGCGGCGCGTTCGGTTCGAGTGCGACATGCGCGGCGTGCCGCTGCACCTGGAGGTCAAGCGGCGGGGTTACGCGCAGGCGCTGAAACCGTTCTTCGACCGCGCGCTGGCACTCGCCGCAACAATCGTCCTTTCGCCGGTGTTCGTTGCGGTCGCGCTGGCGATCAAGCTCGACGATCGTGGTCCGGTGCTGTTCATCCAGCAGCGTACCGGCTATCTCGGCCGGCGGTTCCGCTTGTTCAAGTTCCGGACCATGGTGGTGGATGCCGAGGCGCTGAAGGAGAAGCTGCGCGCGCGCAACGTCCACGCCGCCGACTCGCCCGATTTCAAACTGATCGACGATCCCCGGGTAACGCGGATCGGGCGATTGCTACGCAAGACCAGCCTCGATGAACTGCCCAATTTGTGGAACGTGGTGCTGGGCGACATGGCGCTGGTCGGGCCGCGACCGACGTCCTTCTCGGCCGGCACCTACCGCATGGCGCATCTGCCGCGGCTGGCCGTGAAGCCGGGATTGACCGGATTGTGGCAGGTATCGGGCCGCGCCAACATCGACTTCGACGAGCGGTCGGAGCTCGACATGCGGTACATCAAGTCGTTGTCGGCGAAGCAGGACATCGACCTGATCATGCGCACGATCGGCGCGGTGAAGCGCGGCGACGGTGCCTGCTAATGCAGGCTGCGGCGGATCGTGGGTGCGGGTGACGAGAGGGCCCTTGGATCGAGCCCGGAGTGAGATCGGTTAGCGCTAGCGAACGTTGACGCGGACGTTGTCGAACCAGGCGGTGGCTGGGACCGGGTTGCTATTGGCGGTGATGCCGATCTGCACGCGGTCGACCGCGACTCGCGGCAGGTTGGCGGCGGTCGCCCCGCGCGCGGCCAAGACCTCATAACCATCGAGTGTCACGCGGGTGGCGCCGCTTCCGTCCGCCGCGACGCGAACTTGCCAGACGATGTGATGCCAGCGGTCGTTGGCGAGCGTCGGCGCGTCGTCGCGCGTCCAGGCGTGCTCGATGCCGATCTTGGAGCGATCAACGCGCAGCCGGCCGCGACGAAGGTAGAGGCGAATACCCGGATTGCCGCCTTCGCCGCAGGTGGCGCATTCGAGGTCAACGAGCTGGAGCGAGTTGAGCGGCGTGCTAGTGGGGACTCGCAGGTCGAAGGCGACGCTGATCCGGCGACCGGCGCCGACCGGGCGCAGGCGGGCGACGACGTCAGCCTTGGCGACGCCATCGGCCTTGGGCTCTGCGCGCGCGAGCAAGGCTAGACCGGCGCGCGCGGGCGCAGGAGCGGCGCGGACCGTGCCACGCACCTGCTGCGCAATCGCCCAGGGAGAGGCGGCGCAGCGGCCCACGCAGAGGCCGCGGTCGAAATCGTCGGAGAAGCTCGCGAGATCGGGCTGTGCATTGGAGCGTGACGCCACGCCCGCCGCGATCAGCGTCGCAGTGGCGAGCAGCACGGGGATCGCGACACGCATCATGCCGCGTCCTTCTGCGGTGTCCACTGCGCGTAGCGACGACCGGAGACGAACAGCAAGGTGCCGAGCGCGAGCCCGGCGAGGTGGAGCGTCGCGCCGTGCACGACGCGCAGCGGTCCGAGTAGCCGCATGCCCAGCGCTCCCGCCGCGCCGATCGCGAAGGTGGCGGTGAGCGCGATGAACACGAGCGTCCACCAAGCGCTGCCCGCGAGTGCGAGCACGCCGGCGAGCAGCCACAATGGCAGCAGCGCGAGCGGCACCAGCCGGCGCGCGACCTTGTGCAGCACGAGCGCGGGGGCGTACCAACCGGTGCGCCAAGGATTCATCAGCGCGCGGCGACGCCACAGGCCGGTCAGGCCGCGAACGGTGATGCGAACGCGGCGGCGGAATTGCTGGCGCCCACCGGCGATGCTGTGTTCCCACACGCGCGCGTCGTCGGCGAAGGCGATGCGATAGCCGGCGGCGACCGCGGCGGTGCTGATGAAGAAATCGTCGGTTGCGTCCGGTACGACATGCGGCACCAGGGCGCGGCGGATCGCGTAGAGCCCGCCGTCGGCGGAAACGCAGCCGAACAACCGATCCTCGGCCGCGCGCAAACGCGATTCGTAACCGCGGAACAGGCGGTCGGCGGCGGCGAAGCGACCGGCGCGACGGGTGCGCAGCGTCTCGACCCGTCCGGCGACCGCGCCGACCTGGTCATCGGCGAAGGGGGCGAGGAGGGCGGGCAGCGTGGCGTCATCGAACAACGGATCGGCGTCGGTCATCACCAAGATCTCGCCGCGCGCCTGCGGGATCGCGCGATTGAGCGCCGCCGCCTTGCCGCCGCGCGGTGCCGCAATCACGGTCGCGCCGGCCGCCTGCGCGATGGTAACCGTGTCGTCGGTGGAGCCGTCATCGGCGACGAGCAGTTCGGCCTCACCCGGCCAATGGGCGAGTGCGCGCGCGACCGAGGCGAGCTTCTCGCCCAGCGTCGCGGCTTCGTTATGCGCGCAGATCAGGATCGTGATCGACGGCGGCTCGGGTGATTGGGCAGGGAGGTAACGCGGCGGGCGCAGTGCCGCTGCGCCGAGGACGAGCGCGGGATAGCCGAGAAACACCGCGAACGGCAGGGCGAGCAGAATCCAGGCGGTCGACTGCATCCATCGCGCCTAGCCGCCGCGCGGTTGATATTCGGATAACGCGCTCAATCCTTCGACTGGCGCTGGATCCAATCGGCGAGCGACAGGTCGGTGGTGGCGGCGACCTCGGCGCTGAGCGTGTCGCGCATGATGTCGATCGCCCAGGCGGCGCGCTCCGGGCTGACGCCGGCGACCGCGTCGGCGGGCACCCACAGGTCATATTCGCGCATGTGCGCGTCGGCGGCGGTGAACAGCACGCAGATGTCGGCAGCTACCCCGGTCAGGATCAGCCGCGACACGCCCAGCCGCGGCAGGATCGCGGGCAGATTGGTGGCATAGAAGCCGGAGAACTCGGGCTTGATGACGAAATAATCCTGCTCGCCGGGCGCAAGCCGGCGCGCCATCTCGCCGCCCTCTGGATTGTCGCCGATCAGCATCTCGATCAACTGGTCGGGCGTCGACTGCCACTGGCCGTAATTGTCGTTGACGTAGATGACCGGCACATCGGCGGCGCGCGCCTGATCGCGCAAGCCCTCGACCGCGTTCGCCGCGCGGTAGGCCGCCTGGACGAGCGGGCGGGCGTCCTCGAAATCGAAGCGGTTGAGCATGTCGATGATGAGCAATGCGGCGTCCGCCATGTCGGCCTTCCCTGATCGTTGAACTCCGCGCATAGGCGCGCGGCGGGCGCGGGCGTGATGACGCAGGTTACCCGCGCGTCACGTCATGTGACGTTTGTCGAGCTTCCGCGCGAGCGTGCGGCGGTGCAGCCCGAGCCGCCGCGCCGCCTCCGACACGTTGAAGCCGGTGTCGGCGAGCGTTTGGTGGATATGCTCCCATTCCAGCGTCTTGATCGAGGTGGGGCGGGTGGACAGGTCGGCCTGCGCGTCGCCTTCGGTACGCGCGAAGGCGGCCTCGATATCGTCGGTGTTGGCGGGCTTGGTCAGGTAGTTGGTGGCGCCGAGCTTGATCGCTTCGACCGCGGTGGCGATGCTGGCGAAACCGGTCAGCACGACGATACGGGTCGCGGGGTCGCGCTGGTGCAATCGCTCGACGCAGACGAGCCCTGACGCGCCGGCGAGCCGCAGATCAACGACCGCATGGTCGGGTTGGAGCGCATCGGCGACCTCGTCGAGCCGTTCGGGGCCGTCGAGCATCTCGACGCGGTAGCCGCGCCGCTCGAACGAGCGGGCGAGCGTGCGCGCGAACACCGCATCATCTTCGATAATCAGCAGTCGCGGCTGGCTCACGGCGTGGCATCCTCCAACAACAAGGCGTCGAACGGCAGCCGCAAGGTCACCTCCGCGCCGCCGCTCAACAGGTTACGCGCGTCCAGCGTTCCGCCGAGCGTGCGCAGGACGTTGGTCGACAGGAACAGGCCGAGCCCCGCGCCGCGGCGGTCCTTGCTGCTCTGGTACGGCTTGCCGATGTTGCCGAGGATTGAGGGTGGAAAGCCATGGCCGTCATCGCGCACGACGAACACGAGTTGGTCGTCGTCCTGTCGCAGCGTGACGCCGATCCGCGTCGCGCCGGCCTCCGCCGCATTGTCGAGCAGGTTGATGAGCGCCTGCGCCAGCGCGTGGTCGGCGACGATGGTGGCGTCTTGGGAGAGCTGATCGTCGAGCGTTGCCTGCGCGGGTCCGGTCCAGTCGGCGACGATGCCGCCGACGAAGCGGCGTAGTCCGGTGCGCGCTGGCGCCTCGCCCGTCACCTCGCCGGCGGCGAACAGGATGCCGGCGAGGATGTGCTTGCAGCGCGCGACCTCAATTCGCATGTCCTCGACCTCGGCGGCGAGCGCCGGGTTCGCAGCGATCGCGGGTTCGTGACGCCAGTCGCCGAGCGCCACCGAGAGCGAGGCGAGCGGGGTGCCGAGTTCGTGCGCCGCGCCGCTGGCGAGCAGGCCCATGCGGACGATATGCTCTTCCTCGACCGCGCGCTGGCGCAGCCGGGCGAGCCGCGCGTCGCGGTCGCGCAGATTCTGCGCGATCCGGGTGACGAACGCGACCAGCAGCACCGAGGCGAGCGTGAAGTTGAACCAGGACGCGAACAGGAATGGCGGCGACAGGTGACTGGCGTAGAGTGCAGGCAACGCGATCGGGCGGAACGCGAGCGTGAGTGCGGCGAAGGCGACGCTGGTGATCGCGACCAGCAGCCAGCTCGACCAGGCCTCGAGCAGCACGGCACCGAGCACGACCTGGAGCAGGAACAAGGTGACGAACGGGTTGGTCGCCCCGCCGCTCAGGTACAATTGCAGCGTCAGGCAGGCGACGTCGACACTCAAGCCGGCGAGCAATTGCAGGTTGGTTGGCGTGTGGCGGCGCTCCGCGATCAGCACCAGCAGGTTGAGGACGACCAGCAGCATCGCGGTCATCAACATGGTATGGACCGGCAGCGGGATGCCGAGCAGGTAGCGGACCGCGAGGATCGTCGCGAGCTGTCCGCCGACCGCCAGCCAGCGCAATTGCACCAGCAGCATGAAATTGCGCCTGAGCGCATCGTCGGGGCTGGTGTCGAGCTGCGCGCCGCGCCCACTCATGGCGGCGCTCAATCCGCGTCGTTGCGCAGCGAGCGCGCGAGTAGAAAGGCGACCAGCGCGGCGAGGCCGAACCACGTCAGCGCGTAGACGAGATGGTTGTTCGGAAAGCGGACCACGGTCAGCCCGCCGCGCGGCCAGCCCGACCCGCGCGCGTCGGCGTCGATGAAGTAAGGGGCGACGTGCGCCAGCCCGCGCTTTGCGGCGATCGCTGACACGTCGCGCGAGTACCAGCGGTCGGCGGCGGGGTCGTTGCTGCGCAGGAAACCGCCACCCGGCTCGGTAATGCGCAGCAACCCGGTGACGCGCTGTTCGCCGGTGGGCGCGGGGTGCCGGCCACGCTCGGCACTGAGCACGAAGCCGCGGTTGACGAGCAGCGTCCAGCCCCCGGTGTCGAGCGGGGTCAACACCCAATAGCCAGAGCCGTATTCGTTCGCGGCCTGAGTATAAGTGTCGGCATTCGGGCGATAATGGCCGACCACCGCAACGCGCGTATAGGCGTCGTCCTTGCTGATGGTCGGCCACACTGCCGGGCCGGGTGCCGCGATCGGTGCAGCGGCCAGTCGGCGCTCGACCTGCGCGATCAGCGACAGCTTCCACGCGCGGCGCTCGACCTGCCACACGCCCAATGCGATCAGCAGGGCGATCGCGACCGCGCCGAGTGCCAGCGGCAGGACGCGGACGCGTGCGAGGCTCACATCCGGTCCGACATCTCCGCCGCGGACATCGGCTGCATCGGCGGCATCATGTTCTCGTTCATGTGGAACATGACCCACAAGGAACCGGTCAGCGCGATCACGACGATGATGATCGTGAAGATCAGCGACATCAGCGTCCAGCCGGCCTCCGACTTGCGGTTCATGTGGAGGAAGTAGATCATGTGCACGACGATCTGCACGATCGCGAACACCATGCAGATCCCCGCCACCACCGACTTGTTGGCGATCGCGCCCGACATGACGAGCCCGAACGGGATCGCGGTCAGGATCACTGACAGGACGAAGCCGGTGACGTAGCTCTTCATCGAGCCGTGCGGTGCGCCGTCATGCGCGTGATCGTCGTGGCCGTGGTGCGACTGCCCGGCCGCCTGGCCCTGCGCGTGAGCCTGCGGCGCGACCTCGGGTCCGGCGGCGACGGGCGCTCCTTGCGTGTTCGCGCTCATCGCAGCACTCCCAGAAGATACACGAAGGTGAAGACGCCGATCCAGATGACGTCAAGGAAGTGCCAGAACAGCGACAGGCACTGAAGACGGCGCATGTTGGCGTCGATCAGCCCCTTGCGCGACACCTGCACCATCAGCGTGACGAGCCAGATGATGCCGAACGTCACGTGCAGACCGTGCGTGCCGACTAGCGTGAAGAAGGACGACAGGAACGACGAGCGCCACGGACCCGCACCTTCCGCGATCAGGTTCGAGAATTCGTACAGCTCGATGCCGAGGAAGCAGAGGCCGAACACGCCGGTGGTGCCGAGCCAGCCGAGCGTCGCGCCCTGCTTCTTCGCGTCCGCCGACAGCATCGCGAAGCCGTAGGTGATCGAGGAGAACAGCAGCATCGCGGTATTGAGCGCGACCAGCGGCAGCTCGAACAGCTCGGACGGGCGTGGGCCCCCGGCGTAGCTGCCGCCGAACACGCCCCAGGCCGCGAACAGCATCGCGAAGATGAGGCAGTCGCTCATCAGGTAGAGCCAGAAGCCGAGCATGGTGCTCTGGCCCGGCGGATGCTCGTGCGGATCGGTGTCGTAGAACGTCACCGCGTCTTGCGCACCGGGGGGCACGTTGGTCGTGCTGGTCATGGCTCAGGCCCCCGCGGCTGCATTGGCGAGGATGCGCGTGCGCTCAGCCTCGGTCTGCTCGATCTCATCGGCGTGGATGTGGAAGTCGCGGTCGTAGTTGAAGGTGTGAACGATCGACACGACCAGGATACCCACGAAGCTGAGCGCCGACAGCCACCACATGTACCAGATCATCGACAGGCCGAACGCGATCGACAGGCCGCCCAGGATCACACCCGTGCCCGTGTTCCTGGGCATGTGGATGTCACGGAAGCCGGTCAGCGGACGCTCGGCGTTGCGCGTCTTCATGTCGTAATAAGCGTCCAGGTCGTGGATGACGGGCGTGAAGGCGAAATTGTACGCCGGCGGGGGCGAGGAGGTCGCCCACTCGAGCGAACGGCCGTCCCACGGATCGCCGGTCCAGTCGCGCAGCCGCTCGCGATCGCGGAAGCTGACGTAGATCTGGATCAGGAAGGCAGCGATGCCCACCGCGATCATCGCGACGCCGACCGCGGCGATGATGAACCAAATCTGCAACGACGGATCGTCGAAGTGGCGCAGACGACGCGTCACGCCCATCAGGCCGAGCACGTAGAGCGGGGTGAACGCGACCCAGAAGCCGACAACCCACGACCAGAAGCTGACCTTGCCCCACCATTCGTCGAGCTTGAAGCCGAACGCCTTCGGGAACCAGTAGTTGATCGCCGCGAACATGCCGAACAGCGTGCCGCCAATGATCACGTTGTGGAAGTGCGCGACCAGGAACAGCGAGTTGTGGAGCTGGAAGTCGGCCGGTGGCACCGCCAGCAGCACGCCCGTCATGCCGCCAATGACGAAGGTGAGCATGAACGCGACCGTCCACATCATTGGCAGCTCGAAGCGGATCCGCCCCTTGTACATGGTGAACAGCCAGTTGAAGATCTTCGCACCCGTCGGGATCGAGATGATCATCGTCGTGATGCCGAAGAAGCTGTTGACGCTGGCGCCTGAACCCATGGTGAAGAAGTGGTGCAGCCACACGAGATAGGCGAGGATGCAGATCACCAGCAGCGCGTAGACCATCGACGTATAGCCGAAGAGTCGCTTGCCGCAGAAGGTCGAGGTCACCTCGCTGAACACGCCGAACGCGGGCAGGATCAGGATGTAGACCTCCGGGTGGCCCCAGATCCAGATCATGTTCACGTACATCATCGGGTTACCCCCGCCGGTGTTCGTGAAGAAGTGCGTGCCGATGTAGCGGTCGAGGCTGAGCATCGCGAGCACCGCGGTCAGCACCGGAAAGGCGGCGACGACCAGCACGTTGGTGACCAGCGCCGACCAGGTGAAGATCGGCATCTTGAACATGGTCATGCCCGGCGCACGCATCTTCACGATGGTCGCGATCAGGTTGACGCCGGACAATAGCGTTCCGATGCCCGCGATCTGCAAGGCCCAGACGTAATAGTCGACACCCACATCGGGCGAGTAGTCGAGCCCCGATAGCGGCGCCATCGCGAGCCAGCCGGTGCGCGCGAACTCGCCGACGAACAGGCTGGCCATCACGATCACGGCACCAGCCGCGGTCATCCAGAAGCTGAAGTTGTTGAGGAACGGGAAGCTGACGTCGCGCGCGCCGATCTGCAGCGGCACCACGTAGTTCATGATGCCGGTCACGAACGGCATCGCCACGAAGAAGATCATGATAACACCGTGCGCGGTGAACACCTGATCGTAGTGGTGCGCGTTCAGGTAGCCCTCATTGGCACCGAACGCCATTGCCTGCTGCGCGCGCATCATGATCGCGTCGGAGAACCCGCGCAGCAGCATGACGGTGCCCAAGATCATGTACATGATCCCGACCTTCTTGTGGTCGACCGAGGTGAACCATTCGGTCCACAGCCACTTCCACAGCTTGAAATAGGTAATCGCGCCAACCAGCGCGATGCCGCCGAGCATGACCGCGATGAACGTGGCGAGGATGATCGGCTCGTGGATCGGGAAGCTCTCCAGCGTCAGGCGGCCGAAGATGGTCTTGAGCAAAGTGTCGGACATAGCGGTTCAGCCCTGTGCCGTGACCGTGACGCCGGGACGACGCACGGGTTCGAGGCGGGTCATGTTTCGGTTGCTCTGCGCGCCGCGTTCGGTCGATCCCTCGGCCGGGCCACGCGGGGCAGTGAGGTGGGGCGCGGAGCCCTTCTCGTTCGGGTCCTTGCGCAATGCGCCCTTGGGTGCGTCGACCGGCGGGCGGTCGTTGACGGGGGCGTGGCTGCCCGGTTCCGCCATATCGTCCGCCATCACGTCACTCATGCACGGCACACCGGGCTTTACGCACATTTGCGTGATGCGGCGGAACAGGTCGTTCTGCACGCCACCGAAGCGGATCGGCTGGACGTTCTCGCTCGGCTGCTCGAGCTTCAGGTAGTTGGCGTCGGTCAGGCGAGCCTGCGCCGCGCGCGTCTGCGAGGCCCAGCGCGTGAAGCCTGCGTCATCCACCGCGTAGGTCCAGAAGGTCATGCCCGAGAAGCCTGCGCCGCTGTAATTGCCCGATCGGCCCTCGTAACGGCCCGGCTTGTCGAGCACGGCGTGCAGCTTCGTCTCCATGCCCGGCATGGTGTAGATCATGCCGGCCATCGCGGGCACCCAAAAGGTGTTCATCACCGACGAGGAGGTCATGCGGAAACGAACCTGACGATTGAGCGGCAGCACCAGCTCGTTGACGGTGGCGACGCCCTGTTCGGGATAGATAAACAGCCACTTCCAATCGAGCGACACGACCTGAATCTCGAGCGGGCGATCGTTGGCGGCGAGCGGCTTGGCAGGCGCGAGCCGGCCGAGCGGGCGGTAGGGATCGAGCAGGTGCGTCGAAACCCAGGTGAGTGCGCCAAGCGCGATGATGATCATCAGTGGCGCGGCCCAGATCACCAACTCGAGCCCGGTCGAATGGTCCCAGTCGGGCGCGTATTCCGCATCCTTGTTGGTCGCGCGGTACTTCCACGCGAACAGGACGGTCAGTGCCATGACAGGGATGATGATCAACAGCATCAACGCGGTTGACCACAGAATCAGGTCAGCCTGCTGCCGCGCGACGTCGCCTGCGGGGTTCATGACCACCAGGTCGCACCCGGACAATGCCAGCGCCGCAGCGAGGGCCAGCGGAGCGGCGAGCCGGGGGCGGCGCCAGGAAGCGAGAGGCCGGTTCTTCATCACGATTGAGCTAGGCTCCGTTGCTCGACGGTGAAATAGGACAATTTGTCCTATCCCCGCGCGTTCGCGTGGAACCTAAAGCGTCTGAATAGCTTCGGAGTTTCATATCTATGGCACAGTCGATCGCCTCGTCCGCGCCCGCCGAGCGCGATGCCCGCGTCCTGCACACGCGGGACGACCATGAGGTGAATCCGGGCGAGATCGCGATCGGCGTGATCATCGGCCGCACCAGCGAGTTCTTCGACTTCTTCGTGTACGCCATCGCCTCCGTGCTGGTGTTCCCGCAGATCGTGTTCCCACAACTCGATCGCGTTACGGGTACCTTCTGGTCGTTCGGGCTGTTCGCGCTCGCCTTTATCGCACGGCCGATCGGGACGCAGATCTTCATGAAGGTCGATCGCGAGCTGGGCCGTGGCACCAAGCTGACGATCGCGTTGTTCCTGCTCGGTACCTCGACGGTGGCGATGGCGTTCCTGCCCGGCTACGCGTCGGTCGGGATCTTCTCGCCGCTGCTGCTGGCGCTGTTCCGAATCGGGCAGGGGCTGGCGCTGGGTGGCGCGTGGGATGGGCTTGCCTCGTTGCTCGCGCTCAACGCGCCTGAGCAGAAACGTGGCTGGTGGGCGATGGTGCCGCAGATCGGTGCGCCCTTGGGGCTGATCGTCGCGGCCGGCTTGTTCGCCTTCTCGCTGGGTACGCTGTCGACCGCCGATTTCCTGTCGTGGGGCTGGCGTTATCCGTTCTTCGTTGCATTTGCGCTCAACGTCGTCGCGCTGTTCGCGCGGCTGCGCATCGTGGTGACGCCCGAATATACCGACATGTTCAAGACGCGCGAGCTGACCCCGTCGCGCGTCACCGCGACCTTGAAGGCCCAGTGGCGCAATATCGTGATCGGCGCATTCGCGCCGCTCGCGAGCTTTGCCTTGTTCCACATGGTGACGGTGTTCCCGTTGTCGTGGGTGGCGCTGAACACCAGCGAGAACATCACGCGCTTCCTGCTGATAGAAATGTTCGGAGCGACGGTGTGCGTCGGCGCGATCGTCGTGTCGGGATTGCTGGCCGATCGGATCGGACGGCGCTCGCTGCTCGGCTACACTGCCGCAGCGATCGCGGTATATAGTGGTTTCGCGCCGCAGCTGCTCGATGCTGGAACCTCGGGCGAGGCGGTGTTCATGATCGTCGGCTTTATCCTGCTGGGGCTGTCGTTCGGCCAGTCGTCTGGCGCGGTGACCAGCAACTTCCCGAAGCGCGCGCGCTACACCGGGGCGGCGATCACCTCTGATTTGGCGTGGCTGTTCGGTGCCGGCTTCGCACCGCTCGCCGCACTGGTGCTGGCGGAAGAGTTCGGGTTGGTGGCGGCAGGTACTTACCTGTTGTCGGGCGCGGTGGGTACGCTAGTTGCGTTGGGGCTCAACAAGGAACTCGCGAACCGGCTCGATTGAGCGGCGTGGTGGTGTTGGGCGTACTCGCCCAACACTGCTCGGGACTGTTGCTAGTGTTCGCGCTGTTTTGGGCGACCTGCCGTTTAGACCGTGTTGCGTGTAATATGCCTCTGTCGCGCGACGGCCTGATAGAGGACGGTCTTGTGATGCCGGCAGTCGGCGGCTTGAGCATTGGGGCAGACGCCAATTAGCGCGGTGTCGCCCATCACCTACTTGCTGCTATTTAACATGCGAGCGACAGGTGGGATCAGCGCGGATTGAGCGCGGGCACGGTGCGTGCGGCGTCTTCGGGATTGATGCCGGGACGTGCTCCTACCGGGATCGTCTCGTCACCGCGCTGCGCGCGCGCGGCGCGCTGGATCGCGGCGACCAGACGTGGGTAGATGCCGCACGGGCAGATGTTGGTGATCGCCGCCTTGATCTGATCCTCGCCCGGCATCGGATCGCGCTTGAGCAACGCCGCGGCCGCCATGACGATGCCGGGGATGCAGAAGCCGCATTGCGAAACGTTTTCCGCGACTAGCGCGAGTTGCACCGGGTGATCACGATCGCGCGACAGCCCCTCGATCGTGGTGACGAACGCGCCCTCGCAGCGCCGGAGCGGGAGCTGGCACGAACGCTCCGCGCGACCGTCGACGTCGACGGTGCACGCGCCGCAGCTGCCGGTGCCGCAGCCGTATTTGGTTCCGGTCAGGTTGGAGCCGTCGCGCAGCGCCCATAGCAGCGGGGTATCCGCGACCATCAGATACTCGACCGGTTCGTTGTTGACGGTTAGACGGGCCATGGGGGTTCCATAGCGCAAGTCGCAGCGATGGCACCCGTTCGTTCACACGAGAACAGACGGCGCGCGTTAGCGCGACACGCGAAGGATCAGAGGGCGTATGCAGGCAATGAACAACGCACCGGCGGCGAGCGGCGACGCGAGCCACGGTTATGACGCACCGGACCTGCGCGTGTTCGTGTTCGCGTTGTTCTTCATCTTCGGCGGCATCACCAGCCTCAACGACATCATCATCCCGAAGCTGAAGGAGCTGTTCACGCTGACGCACGCGTCGGCGATGCTGGTGCAGACGGCCTTCTTCTTCGCTTACGCCTTGTTCTCGCTGCCCGCGGCGGGGATCGTGCGGCGCTTCGGCTATATGCGTACCGCTTCGATCGGGCTGGTGACGATGACCGCGGGGTGTTTGCTGTTCATCCCGGCGTCGAGCAACGCAGCGTTCGGGCTGTTCCTGTTCGCGCTGTTCGTGCTTGGCGCCGGCATCACCATCGTGCAGGTGGTCGCAAATCCGCTGATTTCCTTGCTCGGTAAGCCGCAGAGCGCGTCGAGCCGGCTGACCTTCGCGCAAGGCTTCAACTCGCTCGGCACCACGCTTTTCCCGCTTGCTGGGTCGGCGCTCATCCTGGGCGGGCTCGCCGACCAGAGTGCATCGACGCTCAGCGGCGCGGCGCTCGACGCGTACCGTGCGGAGAGCTCGCGCACGATCGTCCACACCTATCTAGGTCTCGCGGTCGCGCTGCTGGTGATCGCCGCGGTGGTATGGACGCGTCGCAACCGGTTGAACGAGGAGCAGGAGGAAGCGGGCAGCATCTTCCACGCGCTGACGTTGCTGAAGCGTCCGCGTTTCGCCTGGGGCGTCGCGTGCATCTTCCTCTACGTCGGTGCGGAGGTGTCGATCGGGTCGCTGATCGTCAACTATCTGATGCAGCCGAGCGTGTGGGGTGTCGCGGACAAGGCGGCGGGCGACCATGTGCCCTTCTACTGGGGCGGCGCGCTGGTCGGTCGTTTTATCGGCGCGTGGGTGCTGACCAAGGTGTCGCCGGGCAAGGTGCTGGCGGCGGTTGCGGCGGGTGCGATCACGTTGATCCTGATCTCGGCCAATTTGCACGGCGCGATCGCGGGCTGGTCGCTGCTGGCGATCGGGCTGGTCAACTCGATTATGTTCCCGACGATCTTCAGCCTCGCGAGCGAGGGATTGGGAAAGCGTGCGGCGGAAGGGTCCGGCGTGATCGCGACTGCGATCGTCGGTGGTGCGATCGTGCCGTACCTGACCGGGCAATTGGCGGATACCAGCGGCAGCTTGCAGTTCGCGCTGATCCTCCCTGCGCTGTGCTACCTGGTGATCGCCGCGTATGGCGTGTTCGCGCGCAAGCCGGCGCCTGAGCTGGCGGGCGCCTGAACCTGGGCTCCCCTGGATTGCCCCAGGGGAACGTTCATCAGAAACGGAGCGCGGCGATCTCGTCCGGGTCGAAGCCGAGGTCGCGCAAGGTGCCGGCATCGTCGCGATGGTCGGCCATGCGCGGGGCAACCGTGCTGCTCGCCGAGTAGCGTGGGGCAGGGGCGGGTTGCCGGACTCCGGCGGCGGTGACGAACGCTTCGCGCGCGACATTGTGCGGGTGCGCCGCGGCCTCGTCGAAGCCGAGCACGGGCGCGAAGCAGATGTCGTAGCCGTGAAAGGCCTCGACCCATTCGTCGCGCGTTTTGGTGAGAAACAGCGCGGTGAGATCGTCCTTGAGCGCGGCCCAGCCGCGCGGGTCCATCTGGCGGTCCCATTTGGCGTCGTCGAGCCCGGCGACACGGCGGAACTCGGCGAAGAATTGCGGCTCGATCGCGCCGAGCGAGACGAACTTGCCGTCACGCGTCTCGTAGGTGTCGTAGAAGTGCGCAGCGGTATCGAGCAGGTTGGTGCCGCGCTCGTCGCTCCACCGGCCCATCGCGCGAAAACCCCACATCATCGACATCAGCACCGACGACCCCTCAGTCATCGCGGCGTCGACGACCTGACCCTCGCCGGTGCGTGCGGCGTGAAGCAGGGCGGCGAGCATCCCAAAGGCGAGGAACATCGAGCCGCCGCCGAAATCGCCTGCCAGGTTGATCGGTGGTGTCGGCTTCTCGCCAGCGCGTCCCAGCGCGTGGAGCACACCCGACAAAGCGATGTAGTTGATGTCGTGGCCCGGCTCGTGCGCCATCGGGCCGGTCTGTCCCCAGCCGGTCATCCGACCGTAAACGAGCCGTGGATTGTCGGCGAGCAGCACGTCGGGTCCAAGGCCCAGCCGTTCCATGACGCCGGGGCGAAACCCCTCGATGATCGCGTCGGCCGATGCCACGATTCGGCGTACCGCGGCGATCGCCCGCGGGTTCTTCAGGTCGAGCGCGATCGACTTGCGGCTGCGCAGCAGCGGGTCCTTGGCATCGATCGCCAGCGAGCGTCCGCCGGGGCTAGCGCGATCGATGCGGATCACCTCCGCTCCGTGATCGGCGAGCATCATGCCCGCGAACGGTCCGGGACCGATACCGGCGAACTCGATCACGCGAATGCCGTCGAGCGGTGGCTTGGCCATGCGTTCCCTCTCCTTGTCGAGAATCAGTGTAGAAGCGGCGCTAGATCGGCACAACAAAAGTTACGGCGCGGCGAAAGCATGTTTTGGTTCGATGGGGTTCGGGACCTAGCTACGGAGAACAGTCCGTCAGCTTTCGAAAGCCTGGCTTGGGTGTGACCCACAATGGTCCCGTGCTGACGCCAGAAGACTAGCAGGAGGGTGCCACTTTGTTCTAGAGGCAGGTTAAGGCGTGAACAGGAGTGGCGTTTGGCGGGCGACGGAGTGGCGGTGCGGAAGGTGGGAACACCGGTCGATCTGACGGCCTGTGACCGCGAACCGATCCACATTCCGGGCGCGGTGCAGCCGCACGGCCTGTTGCTCATCGCCGAGCCGCAGACGTTGAGCATCGTCGCGGGGGCCGGCGATATCGAGCAACGGCTCGCACCGGACTGGCTCGGACGCAGCCTATCCGACGTGCTCGGCATCGACGTGGCGGGCGTGCTGGCGCAGGCGGCGGTTGGTCCGGGCGGCACGGTGATCGGTGGCGTGGTGGCCGGGCACGACCTCGCATTCCATCGCTCGGGTGCGTACCTGCTCGCCGAGCTGGAGCCGGTTGATCCGGACGCGCGTGGTGCTGCGGAAACGCTCGGCTGGCTCGACGCGACCGCGAGCGGGTTCGAGCGGACGGGTACGCTGAAGGCTTTGTGCGAGCGCGCGGCGGTCGCGTTTCGTGCGCTGACCGGCTTCGATCGCGTCATGGTGTACCGCTTCCTCGACGACGAGGCGGGCTATGTGGTGGCGGAGGACCGTGACGAGGCGCTGGACACGTTCCTCAACCATCATTTTCCCGCGACTGACATTCCGCGGCAGGCGCGCGCGCTCTATGTGCGCAATCGAACGCGCGTGATCCCGACGATCGACTATCATCCGCAGCCGATCCGGCCTGCGGCGTTCGCCGGTATCGATCTCAGCGACGTGGCGATCCGCAGCGTGTCGCCGATCCACCTCCAGTACCTACGCAACATGGAAGTCGGCGCGTCGGCGTCGATCTCGATCGTCAAGGACGGCATGTTGTGGGGGTTGATCGCGTGCCACCATCATGCGCCGCGCAGCCTGTCGCGCGACGTGCGGACGGTTGCGGCGGCGCTCGCCGGCGGGCTGGCGCGGCAGATCACCGCCAAGGAAGAGGCCGAGAATTACCGCGAGCGGCTGGCGCTGCGTGCCGAAGAGGACACGCTGCTGCCGGCTTTGTTCGGCGACGAGCGGCCCGAGCGCGTGGTCGCGCGGCGGTGCGAGGACATGCGGCGGATGATGGCCGCCGACGGTTTCGCGATCGTCGGCGACACGGTGGAGACAACCGGTTTCTGTCCGACCGACGACCACCTGCGCGCGCTGTCGCGTTGGTTGTTCAAGCGCGACGAAGCGGGCGTCTTCTCGACGCGTGAACTCGGTGTCGAGTGGGACGAGGCGGAGCGCATGTCGCCGTTCACCGGCGTGCTCGCCATCACGCTGCCGCAGGAGCGCGTGGCGCTGATCTGGTTGCGTGCCGAGCACGTCGAGCAGGTCGAATGGGCGGGCAATCCGCACAAGGCGGTCAAGCTCGATCCTCACGCCACGCTGACGCCGCGTACGTCGTTCGACAGCTGGACGCAGACGGTGCGCGGCCGTGCGCGGCGTTGGACGCTGGAGCAGGTGGACGCCGCGCAGCGGCTGCGGCGGATGCTGCGCGAGGCGGGGTTGCTGGGTGAGCTGCGCCGCGTCAACGCCGACCTGAACCGTGCGATCGCGGACAAGGATGCGGCGCTGGCGCAAAAGGACCTGCTGATGCGCGAGGTCGACCACCGCGTGCAGAACAGTTTGCAGCTCGTCGCCTCGTTCCTGATGTTGCAGGCGCGTGCTGCCGGACCGGGCGAGGTCGCGGACCAGTTGCAGGAAGCGCGGTCGCGGCTGTCGGCGGTGGCGCTGGTTCACCGCCGCTTGTACCGCGACGATCAAATCGCGACGATCGACCTCAGTCGGTATCTGGGCGAGTTGCTCGACGACATGCGCGCTTCGCTGGGGCGCGATTGGGGCAATCGCTTGTCGACCGATCTGGCGCCGGTGCTGATCCCGACCGACCGCGCGGTCAATGTCGGGTTGATCGCAGCGGAGCTGGTCATCAACGCGACGAAATACGCCTATCCGGCGGGCAAGGTCGGGCCGATTGACATCGTGCTGGAGCAGCATCGCAACAAGCTGCGGTTGATCGTTGCCGACCAGGGGCGCGGCAAGCAGGGCGACAATGTCGGTTTCGGCAGTCGGATGATGAGCGCGGTGGTGCAGCGGATCGGCGGCGAGGTCGAGTATCAGAACAACCAGCCGGGCCTGCGCGCGGTGCTGACCGCGCCGATCGAGGAAGACTGACCGGCACGACGTCGGGGGACCTATCTACCGTCTGCTTTGGTCAGCTACGGTCGGGGCTGATCTTCGGCATTGGCCAATCCGTCTCCAGCCGTGCCGCGGCTGCGTATAGATCAAAGGTAGCGGCGGCACCGGCGAGCATCGCGTCGTTCCACGTGGTCGAGCCGTTCGCGGCTGCGCTGTCGATCGCGTGGCGGATCGCGCGCCACTGACCGGGTTGGTGCGCGGCGGCGAGATAGCGGGCGGGCACGTCGGTCCGGACTGATCGCGCGAGCATCACGCCGCCCAGACGTGACCCCTCGACGACGTAGAGCGCGCCCCATAGGCCAGGCTCGTCGAGATCGGCGAACGGCAGCGGGGCGGGCATCGGTGCGCCGAGATCGGCGAGGTCGCACTCTAACAGCGGCGCGCGGGATGGCAGCGTGCGCGCGAAAGCGAGGCGCTGGACCGCCGCTTCGGCCGGCGGCAGGGCGCGGGCGTGCGCGACGAGGAAGCAACGATAGGCGTCGCGGTCAGACAGGACGAAGTCGCCGAAGGCCGCATCGACCAGGTTGTGCGAGGCGCGGGTAGCGGCACGCAGCCGCGCGACCGCGGACAAGGTGTCAGTCGAGGCCGTTCTCCAGAAAACGTTCGGCGAGCGCGCAGTGCATTGCGATGCCCTTCGCCATCACCGCTTCGTCGATCGTCATGCGGGTGTTGTGAAGCGGTGGGTTGGTGCGTGGGTCGGTTCCTTCGGGCGCAACGCCGATGAAGGCCATGGCGCCGGGTACCTCGCGCAGCACGTAGGAGAAATCCTCGCCGCCCATCATCGGCGCGGGCATCACCGACCAGCCGTCTTCGCCGCTGATCTCGCCGGCGAGGCCGCGCATCAGCCCGGTGGCGCGCGGATCGTTCATCGTGACGGGATAGCCTTCCTCCAGCCCCACCTCGGCGGTGCAATCGTGCGCGGCGGCGACGTTCTCGCAAATGCGCGCGAAGGCGGCACGCATCGCCTCGCGCGTGGCGGGCGAGAGCGTGCGCAGCGTGCCCATTAGCTTGACCTCACCGGGAATGATGTTGTGCGACGAGCCGGCGTGGATCTGCGTGATCGTCAGCACGGCAGGGTCGGCAACGGGCACGCGGCGCGCGACGTGGTTCTGGAGTGCGGTGACGATCGCGCAAGCCACGGGGATCGGATCGACGCACTCGTGCGGCATTGCGGCATGGCCGCCGCGGCCCTTGATCGTCGCCAGCACCGTGTCGGTCGAGGCGAGCAGCGCGCCTTCGCGGCTGACGAACACGCCGGCGGGGGCGTTGGGCGAGATGTGGAGCGCGAACGCGGCCTCGGGCCGGGCGATGTCGAGCAGCCCGTCCTCGATCATCCAGCGCGCGCCGTGATGGCCTTCTTCGCCGGGCTGGAACATGAACACGATCGTGCCCGACAGCTCGTCGCGGCGCGCACACAAGGCCTTGGCGGCGCCGGCGAGCATCGCGGTGTGCGCGTCGTGGCCGCAGGCGTGCATCGCGCCCGGGATGGTCGAGGCGAAGGGAAGGCCCGTCTCCTCCGTCATCGGCAGCGCGTCCATGTCGCCGCGCAGCAGGACGGTGCGGCCGTTCGAGCCTGCGCCGCCGGCGCGTCCGCCGCGTAGGATCGCGACGAATCCCGTGGTCGAGGTGCTGTCGTGGATTTCGAGCGGTAGGCCGGCGAGTGCTGCCTTCGCCTTTTCGGTCGTGCGCGGGCAGTGCAGGCCGACTTCGGGCTCGGCGTGGATGGCGCGGCGCAGCGCGATCGTGTCGGCGAGTTGTTCGGCGCCGAGCGCGCTCCAATCGGTGCGGGTGGCGAGGGTGGCGGTCATGCGAGCGGCTCCTTTGCGAATGGTTCTAGGCGAGAGCGCCGCCGCCGCCAAGCGGGCGGAAGGTCACACGAAGGTCACGCCAACGCGACTGCTCGCGGGCAGGTGGGTGGGTTTGAGAGGGACAAGGAGAGCAGGTATGGCGCGTGTAGGACAGTGGGGAAGTGCGGAGTTTGACATCTACTTCCGCTCGTGACCGACGGGAGCGTGGTTTCGGACTGATCCGACTGCCCGCGTGATGGCTGCTGGCGAGAAGAAGCGGGATCCCGGATCAAGTCCGGGATGACGGAGGGTTGATGGGGTGGCGGGCTGCTGGCCGGTGGGCGTTACACCGGCGCAGGTGGGGCGAGGTCAGCGCGGCAGGACGACGCAGCCGCTGCCGGCGCGGGTGCAGGCGCGTTGTGCCTCGGCTTTGGAGGCGAAGCCGCTCACCTGCAGGCGGGTGATGTTGCCGCTGCGCGCGAAGCTGGGCGTCCCGCCGACACGGGCGCCGACGCTCGACCATAGGCTGCGCGCGTTGCCGTCGTTGGCGAAGGCGCCGAGTTGGATACGATAGGCGCCGCCGCTCGCCTTCGGCTGAGCGGCGCGTTCAGGCGCGGGCTTCGCCGCCGCAGCACGGGTCGGCGCTGCGGTGGCGCGGGTCGACCGCTCGGCTGGCGCGGGACGCGGGCGCGGTTCAGCGCGGTCGGGGCGCCGGGGCTGCTCGGATGCGGGGACGCGCTCGGGTCGGCCGGGCTGCGCGTAGGAAGTGCCGGCGCGTGTCGGCGCAGGCGCAACCCGAGCGGGTGTCGGCCGCGCGCCGGGCTCGGCCGAGGCGATCGCGGTGGCCGGGGCGGCGCCTGCGGAGCGGCCGCGCGCCTCGATCTGGCGCGCGAGGGCGACGCCCTGTTGGCGCTGTGCCTCGGGGATATATTTGTCCATCTGCGCCAGCGTCTGCGAGCCCTGCGGCAGGCCCTGCTGCGACGAGCGGGTGACGAGCGCGTAGGCGCGGGTCCAGTCGCGCGGCACGCCGTCGCCGTTGAACAGCATGGTGCCGAGCACGAGTTCGGTGCGCTTCTCGTCGCGCGCGACCGACTTTTCGAGCCAGGGCAGCGCCTCGGCTTTCTTGCCGTCCTGGAACAATGCCAACGCGTAATTGTCGGTCGCCTGCGGGTGGTTCTGGGCTGCTGCCTTGCGGAACCAGTCGACCGCCTGAGCGGGGTCGGCGGCCACGCCGCGCCCGAGCTTATAGGCTTGGCCGAGGTTGAATTGCGCGTCGGCGTCACCGGCAGCGGCGGGCGCGCGCCACTGCGCCACGGCGGCGGGATAGTCGCCGCGGCTCCACGCCTCCACGCCCGCCTTTACGTCGGCAAGCGCGGGCGTCCCCGCCACTCCGCCCGCCAGCGCCGCTGCGAGCACCATCAGTCGCGTCTTCATTGTCTCATCCCGCCCCGAACCATGACGGCCATCATGCCCGAGCCGCCGCGCGGGTGAAAGTGGCTTAACCATGCGCGCGCGTCGTTAACGGTAAATTGAGCCGTTGCTGGCATCCCCGGACCACGAACGGGTGAATGCCGCGCCGGAACCCCGGCTGGCCGTTCACCGAGACACGGTGCGCCCGAGCGGACGCACGCGAGCGGTGAGGTAGAAGATGGTGAAGCTTCCTGCATTGGCCGGCATCGGCCTGTCCGCGCTGCTGCTGGGCGGCGGCGGCTTGGTCGTCGTGCAGGCGATCGACCCGGCGGTCGCGACGCAGCGTAGCGATCCGAAGAAAGCGGCCGGCTACGCGCGCAAGGCGTCCGATCTGCTGGGTAAGCGCAAGTGGGACAAGGCGGTGCGCTATGCCGAGGCGGCGGTGGCGAACAGTTCGGCGGACGCGGGCTATCGTATGATCCTGGGCAACGCGTACCTGCGTGCGGGCCGGTTCGAGTCGGCGCGCGCCACGTACGGTGACGTGCTGTCGCTGCAACCGGCGAACGGCAAGGCGGCACTGAATCTGGCGCTGGCGCAGACCGCGCTGGGGCAGTGGGACGCGGCGCGCCAAACGCTTGAGGCGCATTCGGGTGCGATCGCGCCGGCCGACCGCGGGCTGGCGGTGGCGCTGGCGGGCGATCCGGCGACCGCGATCGAGGTGCTGACCGCCGCGACGCGTTCGCCCGAGGCGGACGCCAAGACGCGGCAGAATTTGGCGCTGGCGTTCGCGCTGGGCGGGCGGTGGCAGGAGGCGCGGACGCTGATCGGCGTCGACATGACACCGGCGGAGGCCGACGCGCGCATGATCGAATGGGCCAAGTTCGCGCATCCCGCCTCCTCCTCGGCGCAGGTCGCCAGCCTGCTCGGTATCACGCCGGTGGAGGACCCCGGGCAGCCGGTGGCGATCGCGCTCAATGCCGCGGTTGCGCCGGTGCGTGCGGCGACGGTCGATCCGGTGGATCAGTTCATGCCGGGCCGCCCCGACGCGCAGCAGATGGCGGAAGCCGAGCCGCAGCCGTTAGTCGGCGAGGTAGAGGTGGCGCAGGCGCCCGTCTCCGCGCCCGTTCGGGCGACCGAGTCGAGGCCGGAGCCGGTGCGGCTTGCCAATTTGATCAGGGCCGCGGGCAGCTACAAGGTCCGCACCGGCGCGCCAGTGGCGAAGCCACGTGGCGAACAGCCCGCCGTTGCCAAGGCGCCCGCGCCCGGCCGCTGGTACGTCCAACTGGGC
This sequence comes from Sphingomonas hominis, assembly GCF_013328205.1. GTDB lineage: Bacteria > Pseudomonadota > Alphaproteobacteria > Sphingomonadales > Sphingomonadaceae > Sphingomonas > Sphingomonas hominis. The sequence goes on from NZ_JABULH010000004.1 coordinate 182,652, forward strand.
GCGTACGAGAATGCCGCGGTGGCGCGCGATGGCTGGGCGCGGGCGTCGCGCCGCTACGCGGGGTTCGCTGCTCTGACCCCGGCGGGCATGTCGGCGTCGGTCGGAGGCGCGAGCTACTACCGCCTGTCGGTCGGCGGCTTCGCGCGCGGCGATGCCGAGCGCATGTGCCGCAGCTACCGCGTGAAGGGTGGGCGCTGTTTCGTCCGCCAGCAGGCGGGCGACCAGGTCGCCGCCTGGGTCAAGGGCAGCAAGGGCGTGCAGGTCGCCTCGCGCTGAGGCGATCGGGGTGGATCGGGCGGCGCCTTGAGCTGATCCGGCCAATTTCACCCGCCATCATCCCGGACTTGATCCGAGATCTCGCGGTCCGCTTCAAGAAGAGTGAGCCCGGATTGACTTGCGGGTGACGAAAGGTGGTCGTCCGGCTGGTCGGGCAACGCGCTAGATTTCGCGTCCGCCTTTCCACACGCGGAGCACGCGACCCTGTACGGGCAGGCCGTCGAATGGCGTGTTGCCCGCCATGCCGGGAGTCGCGTCGGCGTCGATCTGCCACGGGGCGTGCGGGTCGACAAGGATGACGTCGCCGGGCATGCCGGGCGCGAGCGTGCCGGTCTCAACGCCGAGCAGCCGCGCAGGGGCGTGGGCGAGCAATTCGGTAAGGCGCGCCATGCCGATCACGCCGTCGCGCACCAACCCCAATGCCAGCGGGAGTAGCGTCACCGCCCCCGCCGCGCCGGCGGTCGAGTCGGCGAAGGGCAGGCGCTTCTCCTCCGGGCCGTGCGGGTCGTGACCCGAGCACAACAGGTCGATCGTGCCGTCGGCGAGCGCGGCGAGCGCGGCTTTGCGATCGGTTTCCGACCTGAGCGGCAGCGAGAGGTGCGCGAAGGTGCGGAAGTCGCTCATCGCATTGTCGGACAGCAGCAGGTGGGCAAGCGTGATGCCGCAGGTGACGTGGACGCCACGCGCCTTGGCGGCGCGAACGAGCGCGAAGCCGGCGGCAGTGGTGACCTGGCGCAGGTGGAGCCGCGCACCGGTCTCTTCGGCGAGCATCAGGTCGCGCGCGATCGCCAGCGGCTCGGCAAGCGACGGTGCGGCGGGCAGGCCGAGGCGGGTCGCGGTTTCGCCCGCGGAGGCGACCGCGCCGGCGGTGAGCCCGCCGTCCTCGGCGTGCGCGATGACGGGCAGGTCGAGGTCGCGCGCGTAGCTGAGCACGCGGTACATGACTCCGGTGTCGGCGATCCAGCCGCGCCCGGTACCGACCGCGCGCGCACCGGCCGAGGCGCAGATCGCCATCTCGGCGAGGTCATGGCCCTTCAGCCCGCGCGTCGCGGCGGCGATCGGGTGAATCCACAGGTCGGGGCGGCCGATCAGTGCGGAGCGCTGAACGATGCCGGGCTCATCAAGCACCGGCGACTGGTCGGGCATCAGCGCGACTCGGGTGATGCCGCCGGCGCGAAAGGCGGCGCGGTCGATCGCGGCGACACCCACGTCGACGATGCCGGGCAGGACGAGCTTTCCGCCGCAATCGACGCGGGTCGCATCGTCAGGCGCGAGGCCGTCGGCGATGACGCCGTCGACGATCAGCAGGTCGCCGTTGCGCTCGCCCGCCACGGGACAGACTATGTGCGCGTTGACGAGGTGGAGCGCGCTCATGCCCAGCCCTCCACGCCGCGCGCGCGTCTGGTCAGCACGTCGAGGCACGCCATGCGGACCGCGACCCCCATCGCGACCTGCTCGGTGATCGCGGAACGCTCGACGTGGTCGGCGACCGCCGAGTCGATTTCGACGCCTCGGTTCATCGGACCCGGGTGCATGACGAGCGCGTCGGGCGCGTGGCGTTCTAGCCGTGCCATCGTGAGGCCGTAGCGTAGATGATATTCGCGCACCGACGGCACGTAGCCGCCCGACATACGCTCGGTCTGGAGGCGGAGCATCATGACGACGTCGGCGTGCGCGATCGCCTGATCGAAATCGGTGAAGGCGGTCACGCCCATCCGCTCGATCTCGGGCGGCATCAGCGTCGAGGGCGCGCAGACGCGGACCTCGGCCGCGAGCGCGGTGAGCGCCAGGATATTCGAGCGCGCGACACGGCTGTGGAGCAGGTCGCCGCAGATCACGACACGCTTGTTGGCGATGCTGCCGAGCCGGCGGCGGATGGTGAGCGCGTCGAGCAACGCCTGAGTCGGGTGCTCGTGGCGGCCGTCGCCCGCGTTCAGGACGGGGCAGTCGACCTTATCCGCGATGAGGCGCACCGCGCCCGAGCTCATGTGGCGGATGACGATCACGTCGGCGCGCATTGCGTTCAGCGTCATCGCGGTGTCGATCAGCGTCTCGCCCTTCTTCACGCTCGACTGCGCAGCGTGCATGTTGACGACGTCGGCGCCCAGCCGTTTGCCGGCGATCTCGAAGCTCAAGAGCGTACGGGTCGAGTTCTCGAAAAAGGCGTTGATCTGCGTGAGCCCGGCCAGGCGCTTGCCCGGCGCAGTAGGCGTGCGGTTCGCCTCGACCCACTGTTCTGCCTCGTCGAGCAGGAAGGTGATCTCGTGCGGCTCCAGTCCGTCAATCCCGGTCAGGTGACGGTGCGGAAACACCGCGCCGCCGGGGATCAGGGTTCCGGGGCGGTGGTCCGAGCGTTGCATCGGGGCGGGTGATTATGGCGTGGCGCGTGCCCGCGCAAGGCTGGTTGGGGAAGGATGAGGCGATGACGATCTACACGATCGGGTACGAAGGCGCGACGATGTCGGGGTTCATCACTGCGCTGCACGCGGCGGGCGTGCGGCGCGTGATCGACGTGCGCGCGCTACCCTTGTCGCGGCGACCGGGCTTTTCCAAGTCGACGCTCGCGGCGTCGCTCAAGGCAGAGGGGATCGACTATTTTCACCTGAAGGCGCTCGGCACGCCCAAGCCGGGGCGCGATGCGGCCAAGAAGGGCGACGTGGCGACGCTGACCGTGGTGTATGACGCGCAGCTCGAGCTACCCGAGGCGCAGGTCGCGGCGGCGCAGATGCTGGCGCTCGCCGACGAGATGCCGAGCGCGTTGCTGTGCTTCGAGCGCGATCCTTGCCACTGCCACCGCACGCTGCTGCTGGAAGCGGTGGGTGAGGGGCGCGAGGTGGTTGACCTGTACGTGTGAGGCGATCGTTGCGTGGCTCGTTGATTACCCAGCCTCATCCGCGTTTTGCTTCGTCCGCGTGGCGCAGAAGAAGCGGGATCCCGGGTCAAGCCCGGGATGACGAGTTAGCCGGTTACGGGCAGGCGGATGCTGCCGTCCTCGTGGCGCTCGAGTGGCGAGTAGGCGATCGCGGTTTCGAGCAGCAGCGGGGCGTAAAGGTGCGGGAAGAGCTGTCCGCCCCGCGACGGCTCCCAGCGCAGCTTGCCTTCGTACGCCGCGAGATCGACCGCGACGAGGTGGAGGTCGGCCTGTCCGGCGAAATGCTTGTCGATCGTCTCGGCAAGCTGGTCGGCGGTCGACAAGTGGACGTAGCCGTCCTCCAGATCGACCGGGGCGCCGGCGAAGCTGCCGTCACGCTCCAGCGCCTGCATCTGGTCGGCGGTCAGCACCTTGTAGGCGGTAAGCGGCTTGTTCTGATCGTCGCTCATTCGCCATCCTCCGGCCCGGCCGCGGCATCGTCGCCGATCGAACCATCGTCGACGGGTGCGGTTTCAGTGACCTCGGCGAGTTCCTCGGCGACCATCGCCTCGGCGGCGTCCTCGGGCTCGGGCTCTTCATCGATCCGCGCGGCGGAGACGACGTGTTCGTCGTCGGCGACGTTGAAGATGCGGACGCCAGCCGAGTTGCGGCTGATGATGCGCAGCGACGCCAGCGGCGTGCGGATCATCTTCGCCTGATCGGTGACGAGCATGAGCTGATCGGCCTTGCTCGCGGGGAAGCTCGCGACGACGGGACCGTTGCGCTTGACGTTGTCGATGTTGGTGATCCCCTGACCACCGCGGCCGGTGCGGCGGTAATCATAGGCCGACGAGATCTTGCCATAGCCGTTGGCGCAGATTGTCAGGATGAACTGCTCGCAGCCGCGCAGCCGCTCGAACAGCGTCAGCTCCATCTCGAGCTCGCCCTCGCGCTCCTTCCACGGTGCGTTGCGCAGATATTGCTCGCGCTGCTCCGGCGTCGCATCGACACGGTGGAGGACCGACAGTGAGATCACCGCATCGTCGTTCTTGAGCGCGATGCCGCGAACGCCGGTCGAGTTGCGGCTCTGGAACTCGCGCACTTCCTCGGCGGCGAAGCGGATTGCCTTGCCCTGCCGCGTCGCGAGCAGCACGTCGTCGCCTTCGTCGAGCAAGGCGACGCCGATCAGCCGGTCGTCGGCGTCGACGCCCTCGAACTTCATCGCGATCTTGCCGTTCGACGGCACGTTGGTGAACGCGTCCATCGAGTTGCGACGCACGCTGCCCTTCGCGGTCGCGAACATGACGTGGAGCTTGCCCCAGTCGGCCTCATCCTCCGGCAGCGGCAGCACGGTGGAGATCGTCTCGCCGGGCTCGAGCGGCAGCAGGTTGATCATCGGACGACCGCGCGTCGCCGGGCCACCCTCGGGCAGGCGCCAGACCTTCATACGATACACGCGGCCGAGGGTCGAGAAGAACAGCACCGGCGTGTGCGTCGAGGTGACGAACAGCTTGGTGACGACGTCCTGATCCTTGGTCGCCATGCCGGCGCGACCCTTGCCGCCGCGCGCCTGAGCACGGAAGGCGTCGAGCGGGGTACGCTTGATATATCCTTCGAGGGTAACGGTGACGACCATCTCCTCGCGCTCGATCAGGTCCTCGTCCTCGATCCCGTCGGCGGCGGCGGCGATCTCGGTGCGGCGCGCGGTCGCGAACTGGTCGCGCACCTCGCGCAGCTCGTCGCGCAGCACGCCGTAGAGCTTCACGCGGTCGGACAGGATCGCGAGCAGCTCGGCGATCGAGCCGGCGAGGCCTTCGAGCTCGTTGCCGATTTCGTCACGTCCCAACGCGGTCAGGCGGTGGAGGCGCAGGTCGAGGATCGCGCGGACCTGCGTTTCGGACAGGCGGTAGCTGTCGCCGGTGACCTCGACGTCGGTCGCCTCGACCAAGCGGATATAGGGCGCGATCTCGGCGATCGGCCAGGCGCGTGAGAGCAGCTTCTGCCGTGCCTCGGCCGGGCTCGACGAGCCGCGGATGATCTTGACCATCTCGTCGAGGTTGGTGACCGCGATGACGAGGCCGAGCAAGATGTGCGCGCGCTCGCGTGCCTTGGCGAGCTCGAACTTCGAGCGGCGGGTGATGACCTGCTCGCGGAACTGCACGAACGCCTGGATGATGTCGCGCAGGTTGAGCAGCTCGGGCCGTCCGCCGCGGATCGCGAGCATGTTGGCGGCGAACGAGCCTTGCGCGGGCGTGTGGCGCCAGAGCTGGTTGAGCACGACGTCGGGGGTCGCGTCGCGCTTCAGGTCGATGACGATGCGCACGCCCTCGCGGTTCGATTCGTCGCGAATGTCGCTGACGCCCTCGATCCGCTTGTCCTTGGCGGCCTCGGCGATCTTCTCGACCAGCGCGTTCTTGCCCTGCTGGTAGGGGATCGAGGTGAGCACGATCGATCGGCGGCCTTCGCGTCCGCCGCGCTCCTCAATCGTGTGGCGCGAGCGGACGATGATCGAGCCCCGTCCGGTCTCATAGGCCGAGCGCGCGCCGGCGCGGCCGAGGATGATTGCGCCGGTTGGGAAGTCGGGGCCGGGAACGATCTGCATCAGTTCCTCGGTGGTGATCGCGCCATTGTCGAGATAGGCGAAACACGCGTCGATCACCTCGCCGAGGTTGTGCGGCGGGATGTTGGTCGCCATGCCGACCGCGATGCCGCCCGCGCCGTTGACGAGCAAATTGGGGAAGCGCGCCGGCAGCACGGTCGGCTCGCGCTCCGATCCGTCGTAGTTCGGCTGGAAGTCGACCGTGTCTTTGTCGAGATCCTCGAGCAAATAGTTCGCCGCCTTTGCCAACCGCGCTTCGGTATAGCGCATCGCGGCGGGCGGATCGGGGTCCATCGAGCCGAAGTTGCCCTGACCGTCGATCAGCGGCACGCGCATCGACCAGTCCTGCGTCATGCGCGCCAATGCGTCGTAGATCGCGGTGTCGCCGTGCGGATGGTATTTACCGATCACGTCACCGACGATGCGCGCCGACTTGCGATACGGGCGGTTGTAGAGGAACCCGCTCTCGTTCGCGGAATACAGGATGCGGCGGTGAACCGGCTTCAACCCGTCGCGCACGTCGGGCAGCGCGCGCGCCACGATCACGCTCATCGCGTAATCGAGGTAGGAGGTCTTCATCTCCTCGACGATGGAGATGGGCGCGATGTCGGAAGGATCGGCGAGCAGGGTCGCGTCGGTCAAGGGATGCTCTTCGCTTGGGTCAGGAAAGGATGCAGCCTAGCCGAGCATAAAGGTGCTGACCACCCCCGCGCGCGTACGGGCGCGCGCGGGAGCGTATAAGGCATAAGCGTTCAGGGCGCGATCTCGCTGCCGTCCCAGGCGAAGTGGCGCCCGCTGTCGGTGACCTTCAGTCCGTCGATCACGTCGAGCAACTGCACCGCGGCGCGGTCGGGCTTGAACAGGTCTCGGCCAGCTTGGCGAAAGGGCTGAGATAGCGCGGTGTCGACGGTGCCGGGGTGGAGCGCGACGACCAGCCCGCGATCGTTGCGGCGCTTGTCCTCTACCGCGAGCGTGCGGACGAGCTGGTTGAGCGCGGCCTTCGACGCGCGATAGCCGTACCAGCCGCCCAGCCGGTTGTCGGTGATGCTGCCGACCCGCGCCGACAGAAAGGCTAGGACGCTGCGCCCGGTCTTGGGCATGACAGGCAGGAAGTGCTTGGCGACGAGCGCGGGGCCGATCGCGTTGACCGCGAACTGGCGGGCGAGCCAGGCGGGGTCGAGCTCGCGGATTGCCTTCTCGGGGCCGTGCTCGGCGTCATGCAACAGGCCGGTCGCGACGATGACGAGGTCGGGCGAGCCCGCGCGCTGGGCGGCGGCGGCGATGCTCGGCTCGTCTTCCAGATCAAGGTGGCGGTCGCCGGTGAAGGAGCGGGCGAGGTGCAGGACGCGGACACCCTCTTCCTCCAACGCCTCGACCAGCGCGGCGCCGATCCCGCCCGAAGCGCCGATGACGACGGCATTCCTGATCTCGCTCATGCCGTTGCTCCGGTTCGTGCAAAGGTCCAGCGGTCGTCGCTGCTGGCGCTCGCGTCGAAGGAATAGCCGTCGCTGTCGAAGCCGCGCATCGCGTCGGTGTCGGTCACGCGGTGCTCGGCCATCCAGCGCGCCATTGTGCCGCGCGCTTTCTTGGCGTGGAAGCTGATGAAGCGGCCGTCGGCCTCGCGGAAATCGACCGCGATGATGCGCGTGCCGGCGGGCAGCTTGCCGTCGACGGCGGCGAAATATTCGTTCGAGGCGAGGTTGAGGATCGCGCCCGAACCCTCCTCCGCCAGATCGGCGGCGAGCGCGTCGGCGATGCGCGTGCCCCACCAATCGGTCAGCTTCTTGTGCCTGGGCGCCCAGCGCGTGCCCATCTCGAGCCGATAGGGGCGCATCGCGTCGAGCGGGCGCAACAGGCCGTAGAGGCCGGACAGCAACCGCAGGTGGTCCTGCGCGAAGCGGATCGCGGGTTCGTCGAGCGTCGCGACTTCGAACCCGGTGTAGACGTCGCCGTCGAAGGTATAGATCGCGGGGCGCTCGGCGGCGTCGTCGAAGTTACGGAAGCGATCGGCGTTCAGTTTGGCGAGCGCGGGGCTGATGTGCATCAGCTCGGCGAGCCTCTTCTGGGTGAGGTGCGACGCGGCCTTGGCGAGCGTCGCGGCCTCATCGGTGAAGCGCGGGCGCGTGGCATCGAACGGCACCGGCGTGTCGAGGTCGAGTGTCTTGGCAGGGGAGAGCAGGGCGATCATCCTCGATCCGCTAGCGGGCGGAACGAGCGCGTTCAATCGCGGTTCAGCGCATCAGGGGTAGGCATCGTACCTTCCTTGAACCCGTGGCGCAGGATCATTAGAGCGTCGCGGCAGCGGGCACGATCGCGGCCGTATCGGAGAGAATAGTCGATGAAGAGCTTCACTAACGCTTTGTTCGCAGCCGCCCTGCTCGCCGGTGGTGCGTCGCTTGCGGTTCAGCCCGCCGCCGCGCAGAAGAAGGACAAGAAGGCAGAAGGCGCCGGGCTGAAGCTGAGCAAGGAAGTGCAGGGGCCGGCGGCCGCGGCACAGACCGCGATCGCGGCGAACGATCTCGCCACCGCCGAGGCATCGCTCGCGCAGATCGACGCGGCGGCCAAGACCGACGACGAGCGCTATATCGCCGCCGCACTGCGCCTGAACGTCGAGGCGAAGAAGATCGCCGCCAATCAGGGCAGCGATGCCGCGCTGGCGGTGCCGCTCAAGGCGCTGGTGTCCAACCCGAAGACGCCGCCCGCCGACCTCGGCCGCTATAATTACGAGCTCGGCCGGATCGCGACCAACGCCAAGGACAATGCCGGCGCGGCGCAATATTTCGCCGCCGCTCAGGCGGCCGGTTACAGCAACCCCAACATGACGCTGCAGCTGGTCAAGTCGAAGGCGGATGCAGGCGATCTCGCGGGCGCGTCGGCCGAGATGGACAAGGTCATCGCGGCGCAGGCCGCCGCGGGTCAGAAGCCGGGCGAGGACCTGTACCGGTACATGATCGCCAAGAGCAATCAGAAGCGCAACGGCGCGCTCACCTACACCTGGCTCAAGAAGTACGTCGAAGCGTACCCGACCGCCAAGAACTGGCGCGACGTGGTGACCACCTTCGGCCTGACGTCGGGCGGTGTCGCTACGCTCGACAAGGGGCAGAAGGTCGATCTGTTCCGTCTGCTGCGTCACGGCAAGGCGCTGGCCGACCAATATGATTACGAGATCTACGGGCAATATGCCTTCGATCTCGGTATTCCGTGGGAGGCCAAGACGGTGCTGAGCCAGGGCACGTCGTCGGGCAAGATCCCTGCCGGCAGCGCGAACGCGACCTCGCTGCTCGCCGCGTCGAACAAGTCGATCAGCAACGAAGGGTCGTTGTCGGGGCTGGAGACGCGGGCCAACGCCGCGGCTAACGGCAAGCTGGCGGCGAGCACGGCCGACGCGTTCTTCGGGACGGGCGATTACGCCAAGGCGGCGGGGCTCTACCGCACGGCGCTGCAGAAGGGTCAGGTCGACGCCGACGCGGTCAATACGCGTCTCGGCATCGCGCTGGCTTACTCGGGCGACAAGGCTGGTGCCCGCACCGCATTTGAGGGGGTCAAGGGTCAGCCGCGCGCCGACCTCGCCGGATTGTGGATCGAGTATCTGGATCACCCGCCGGTCGGCTGAGCCGGCAGGTTGGGTGATGAGAAGGGGCGGCCTGCGGGTCGCCCCTTTTTTCGTGCGCTTGCGATCAGGCGATCGGTACGCCGGTCTGTGCCTTGGCGGTGCGGATCGTCAGCGACGATTTGACGCTGGCGACATTGGGCGCGGCGGTGAGCTGCGTCGTCAGCAGGCGCTGGAAACTCTCGAGATCGGGAGCGACGATCTTGAGAATGAAATCGATCTCGCCGTTGAGCATGTGGCATTCGCGCACCTCGGGAATGTTCGCGATATGCTCCTCGAACTGCGCCAGGTCCTGCTCGGCCTGGCTGCGCAGGCTGACCATCGCGAACACGGTGATGGGATAGCCCAGCTTCGCCGGATCGCAGTCGGCATGGTAACCACGGATCACCCCGGCCTGTTCCAGCGCGCGGACGCGGCGCAGGCACGGTGGCGCGGTCAGCCCGACACGGTCGGCGAGATCGACGTTGGTCATGCGACCGTCGTCCTGTAGCAGCGCGAGGATTTCGCGGTCGATCTTGTCCAACGCCATAACCTATTCCTAAACTCTTACGTACATTGACGACATAAGCGCCACGCGCTGCTATAGGATAATTGCGCGCTAACGCAATTGTGCCAAGCTGCGACAGGTCAAATCACCGGCGTTGATGACGTGGACCCTTCCGCGTTGTAGTCCATTCGGGTCAGGTCGCGGGGCGATCGTTTTCCAGCCCCGCCAAGGAGGGTCGCGTGCGGTTCGATGACAGTCTGAAGACGGTTCTCGCCGCCGACGTGTCGACCTCATTCGGCGCACGCGCCGCATTTCGGCAATTGTCCGACCTGATCGCGCGTGGCCGCGCGCCGGCCGACGACCTGCTGATCGCCAAGCTGCGTTCGCTCCAGACGATGGTGCCGGTCGAGACACGCAGCGGGGTCGCGCGCGGGCTCGCGCTGGTCGATCCGCCGGCGTCGCTCGTGGCGTTCTTCGCCAGCGATACGCCGGAGGTTGCAGCCGCGGTGCTACGCGTCGCGCGGCTGTCGCCGGAAGATTGGGCAGTGCTGATCCCACAATTGTCGCCGATGGGGCGCAGCGTGTTGCGGCAGCGTCGCGACCTTCCGCCGAGTGCGGTTCGCTCGCTCGAGAGCCTGGGCAGCACCGATTTCGCGTTGAGTGACCAACGCACCGCGCACGAGCGAGCGCCCGCGCCGGCACCGATCGCGCCAGTGGCCGCAGCGCCGGTCACGCCGATCCGCTCGCGCGGCGAACCTGCGGCGGTTCTTGTTCCATCGCGAGAGGTCTCGCGCGAGCCCGACGATGCGTCGCCGGCGATCGGCACTGGCAGCGAGCGGTTCGAGATCGCCGATCTCGTGCACCGGATCGAGGAGTTTCAGCGTGGCCGCAACGCGCCTTATCCGCTCGACGGGGCAGAGGCGGTGCAGGTCGCCTCGTTTCGGTTCGAAACCGACGCCGACGGTATTGTTCGCTGGATCGACAGTGCGCCGCGCGGCGCGGTGATCGGCACGCATCTGGCGCATGCCGGTGTCGCGCGGACGGGAGTGGACGGCGTGGCTGCGGGCGCATTCCGCAAGCGGGCGGCGTTCAGCGATGCGCGCCTGGTGGTCGCAGGCAACTCGCCGCTGGCGGGCGATTGGCGCATCGCGGGCGTGCCGGTGTTCGAGCAGAGCAGCGGGCGCTTCCTGGGTTATCGCGGCAGCGCGCGGCGACCGCGGATCGAGGAGGATGCGGCACGTGCGCGTCCGGCCGAGGTGACGATCGATCCGCGCGGGGCCGACGGGCTGCGTCGGCTGGTGCACGAACTGCGCACGCCGACCAACGCGATCGCGGGCTTCTCCGAACTGATCGAGCGGCAGTTGCTCGGTCCCGTGCCCGAGACGTATCGTGAACGCGCAGCAGCCATCCGCGCGCAAGTGTCCGGATTGATCGGTGCGATCGAGGACCTCGACATGGCGGCGCGGATCGAATCAGCGGCGCTCGACCTGCGCGCCGACGTGATCGCGCTCGCGCCGTTGTTGGCGCAGATCGCGGAGGATCTCGCGCCACTAGCTTCGCGACGCGGCACGACGCTGTCCATGCCCGAGGTGGCGGATGCACGCGTTGCCGCCGATCCGATCGCGGTCGAGCGCGTGATCTCGCGCCTGATCGCGACGTTGCTGTCGGCCAGCACGCCGGGCGAGACATTGCCGGTGACGGTTGCGCAACTGGGTGAAGCGCTGCACGTCTCGATCGAGCGACCTGCTGCCTTCGTCGGCCGCGATGATGCCGCCTTGCTCCACCTCGACGATCAGGCGGACGATGCCGATGGCGCGCCATTGCTGGGCGTCGGCTTCGCGCTGCGGTTGGTCCGCAATCTAGCGAACGAGATCGGGGGCCAGTTGCTATTCGAGCCGACGCGGCTGACGGTTGCGCTGCCGCGGGCGAGCGCGACGCGCAAGGATGCCGCTTCCACGTTGGTGCCGTGAGCCAAAGCTTCCGAACGCCGAGTGACGCGCTGATCGAGTGGCCGGACGGGTTCGGCCGGCGCTTCATGGTGACGATCGACACCGAGGAGGAGTTCGACTGGGCGACGCCGGGCGCCAGTGACGATTACGACGTTTCAGCGATCGCGGCTTTGCCCGCCATGCAGCGGCGCTTCGCCGCACATGGTGTGAGCCCGATCTACATGGTGGACTATGTCGTGGCGGCGAACGAGGCCGCCGCGGCGGTCATTCGCGACATTCTGGTGTCCGATCCCGCCACGGCCGTCGGCGCGCAGTTGCATCCTTGGGTCACCCCGCCGCTCGGTGATGCGCGAGCGCGTGCGTGCGCTGAGACGTTCGCGGGGAACTTGCCGCGCGAGATGGAGACGGCGAAGCTCGATCGCCTCCTCGCGGTGATCGAGCGATCATTGCATCGTCGGCCGTGTATCTATCGCGCGGGTCGATACGGCTTGGGTCCGCACACGATCGCGGCGCTGGCGGCGCGTGGATTTCGGCTCGACGCGTCGATGCGCGCGCGGTTCGACTATTCGGGTGAGGGCGGACCTGACTTCACGCAGGTCACCGCGGCACCGTTTAGGCTGAACGACGGTGCGATCGTGGAGCTGCCGTTGACCGCCATCTATACCGGATTGCTGCGGCGTCGCGGCGCGACGCTGCACCCGTTGCTCGGCCGGATCCCACGAGGACGCGGCATGTTCGCTCGTCTGGGATTGCTGTCGCGCGTGCCGTTGACACCCGAAGGTACGCCGGTGCGCGAGGCGGTCCATGCAATCGGCCTTGCGGCGCGAGACGGCGAACGCTTGCTGCAGCTCAGCTTCCACTCGCCATCGTTGGTGCCGGGGCATACGCCATACGTCCGCACCGAGCGTGATCTGGCCCGCTTTCATGCGTGGTGGGAGGAAGTGTTTGCCGCCCTTGCGCGGCACGGTTACGCGCCGGCGTCGCTGCAACAGGTGCTGGACGCTTGTGCCGATGCCAAACGCGCGGTGGGCCCGGCAGGACTCGAACCCGCAACCTAGCCGTTATGAGCGGCCAGCTCTAACCGTTGAGCTACAGGCCCCTCCGCGCGCGTGCAGCAGGTAGCGGCATGGGCGGCGGCTTGGCAAGCATGCCGTCACCACGATGCAGCCGATCAGTTTGGTTTCGATCGCACGATTGCGGCGGCCAACGACAATACCGTCAGATCTTCCGCGAACCCGGTGGGCGTTTGACCGTACTTCGGCAGCGTTGCCATGCGCGCTCGCCAGCCCGGATAGGATGCGACCACCGCCGTTACGCCGCCGATCGCGGCACCGATCCAGCGCTCCCGCTTCGGAACCAACGCGGTACCCGCGATGGCGGAGGTAATGAATCGTGCGGCAAGGCCGATCGGGACGATGCGGTTAGGCGCAGTCTTCTGCTTGTCACCCGCCATCTCACCGATCGCGAGCACCAGCGTGCCCGCGGCGACCAGTGGATGGGCGAGCAGCTTAGGCGCGCCATTGTCCGCCGGCAATTGGCCGCGAGCGCTGGCAATTGCTACCGTCGCCAGCGGCGTCATCGCGCGCTGGCCACCGACCAGCCCCATCAGGAAAGCGTTGCGCATCATGTCTCCGTCATCTGTTTGACCGAACAACTCACCGGTGCGGTGTCGGGTTCAGTGCGGGTATGGCGCGCCCATACGAAAAAGGGCGCTCCCGCAAAGGAGCGCCCTTGATCCGTGGAACGGTGTGTCCGGCCGCGTGCTAGAAGTTCGCAGTCGTGTCCGATACGTTGATCGTATCGGACGCATTGTCGAACGCCGCCGCTGCTTCGGAAAGCGTCGCGTGCTCGGTCGCGTTGACCTGACCCGCGGCGGCGGCCTCCAGCTCGTTCGCCATCTGCTCGAGATTGGCGGACAGCGCTTCGGCACCATTCTCGACCGAAACCGGCTCGGGCTGCTTGTTGCATCCACCCAGCGCGACCAGCGCGGCGAGCGGAAGGATCAATCCTCGCATCAGCAGTGTCCGAGCCCGGCTTCGGTTCGATTACATGTTGGTGGTCGCGGCGTCGGCCGAGTCACGAACGTTGTCGGCCGCTGCGTCGATGTTCTCGGCAACTGCTTCGGCGTTGTCCTCAGCGAACGGGTTCGCCGTGGTGTTTGACATGTCGGCGACGTTGTCGGCCATCGCTTCCATGTTGTCAGCAACCATTTCGGCGTTGTTCTCGGTAGCCGAGGCTTCCGGCGACTTCGAGCAGGCAGCGACAGACATCAGGCCGGCGGCAGCGGCAACGAGCAGGATCTTCTTCATTCGAATGCTCCCAAGCATCACAACAATCGCGGCCGACCCCAACGCCGTCGCGAAACGCCCGAATACCCTAGTGGTTCAGGGGGTCAATAAGTAAAATTCATCTGGCGTACAGGTTGCGACGAGTGGTTGCGTGCTCGACTTTACGGGCGGGTGACCGATCCGATCTCTTCGGGGGCGTCGGCCACGACCGCCAGCATCGTCGTCCAGGCAGCGACATTCTGCTGCAACTGTGCCGGATCGACGCGGTCGAGCGTGTCGTCCGGCGTGTGGTGGACGTCGAAATAGCGCAGGCCCGACTGGTTCAGGTCGATGCCTGCGACCCCGGTTGCGATCGTCGCTTCGATGTCCGATCCGTCGCCGCCAGGACTCGTGCCGCGCACGATGCCGAGCGGGGCGAGCGCGCTGGCCAGTCGGTCGGCGACGGGCTTGGCGGTGGACGGCAGCGTCGTCTCGAAGCGCCAGACGCGGTCGGCGCCGAAGTCGCTCTCGGCCGCGATCGCGTGGCGCTCGGCACCGTGCTTCTTCGCGTAATCCTCGCCGCCGAAGCCGCCGACTTCCTCCGCGCCGAACCAGACGACACGGATCGTGCGGCGCGGGCGCCGGCCTGAGTCGAGGATGCGCTTCGCCGCCGCGGTGGTGATCGCGATGCCGCTCGCGTCGTCGATCGCGCCGGTCGCCAAGTCCCAGCTATCGAGGTGACCGCCGACCAGCACCACGCCCGCGTTCGGATCGGTGCCGGGCACCTCGGCGATGACGTTGCCTGATTCGTGGCTGCCGGTCTGCTGCGGCGTGAGGACCAGGCGCATGCGGATCGGCTTGCCACGTTTCGCCATGTGTTCGATCAACTCGGCGTCGGGGACCGACAGCGCGGCGGCCGGGATTGCCGCCGTGCCCGCGGGGAAGTTGGTAACGCCGGTATGCGGCAGGCGATGCGTGTCGGTGCCGATCGAGCGGATCACGATCGCGGCCGCGCCCTTCGCCGCGGCGAGCGCAGGGCCGGTGAAGCGTGCGGGGCCGTTCGCGCCGTAGCTCGACCCGTCCTGCGTCGGCTGCATCGAATTCCCGATGTAGACGATCTTGCCGCGGATCGCGCCGTCGGGGGCGTTCAGGAACTCGGTCATGCTCGGAAAGACGACGAGCTCGGCGGTCAGGCCTTGCGCGCCGGTCGAGCCTGAATTGCCGAGCGCGGCGAGTTTGAGCTTCTGCGCGAACGGCGCGACGATCTCGGCTTCCTCCGCGCCGCGCACCCAGACCGGCATCTGGTACGTCTCGATCCGCACGTTCTTGAAGCCGAGCGCCTTGAGCTTGGCGGCGCCCCAAGTGCGCGCGCGAGCCTCCGCCTCGGTACCCGCCAGGCGCTGGCCGACCTCGGTCGTTAAACCTTCGACGATCTCATAGGCGACCTCGTCCTTGAGCGCCGCGTCCCGCAGGGCGGCCACGCGCGCGTCGACGGGTGCGGGCGGAGTCGGCGCCGGACGAGTGATCGCGGGCTGACCGGCGGGCGTCGAGGCCGGCGAGGTCTGCGCCAGCGCAGAGACAGAGAGCAGGGCGGAAGCGGCGGTCGCCGCGAGCAGGAGGCGCTTCATGGCGGCAAGGCGTAACCGGCACCTGCCGGTTTGCCAACGCCGTGCGGGGGCCTTACATGCGAACGGAACGAATTTCCCCGCAGCATCATCACGCGAGAAGGCGACCCATGGCCGTCCAGTACACCTACGTCATGAAGGGTCTTACCAAGACCTTCCCGGGCGCGAACAAGCCCGTGCTCAACAACATCCACCTGCAATTCATTCCGGGCGCGAAGATCGCGATCATCGGTCCGAACGGCGCCGGCAAGTCGACGCTGATGAAGATCATGGGCGGGATCGACACCGAGTTCACCGGCGAGGCATGGGCCGCCGAGGGCGTGCGCGTCGGCTATCTGCCGCAGGAGCCTAAGCTGGACGACAGCAAGACCGTGATCGAGAACGTGCGCCTGGGCGCGGGTCCGGTCGCGGCGATGGTTGATCGGTTCAACGCGATCTCGGCCGAGATGGGCGATCCGCAGGACGACACGGATTTCGACGCGCTGATGGAGGAGATGGGTGACCTCCAGGCGAAGATCGACGCCGCGGACGGATGGTCGCTCGACAGCCAGCTCGAACAGGCGATGGAGGCGCTGCGCTGCCCGCCGTCCGATTCGCCGGTGACCAACCTGTCAGGCGGTGAGAAGCGCCGCGTGGCGCTATGCCGGCTGCTGCTGGAGAAGCCCGACATCCTGCTGCTCGACGAGCCGACCAACCACCTGGACGCGGAGAGCGTGTCGTGGCTGGAAAACTTCCTGAAGGAATATACCGGCAACGTCATTCTCGTTACCCACGACCGCTACTTCCTCGACAATGTCGTCAACTGGGTGCTCGAGCTCGATCGCGGGCGTTACTACACCTACGAGTCGAACTATTCGGGCTATCTGGAGAAGAAGTCCAAGCGGCTGGAACAGGAAGAGCGCGAGGAGGCGGGCCGTCAGCGCGCGATCGCCGACGAACTCGCCTGGATGCGCCAGACCCCCAAGGCACGTCAGACCAAGTCCAAGGCGCGTATTCGCGCGTTCGACGAGCTGATGGAGAAGCAGGAGAACCGCGTCGCGGGCAAGGCGCAGATCCTGATCCAGCTGCCCGAGCGTTTGGGCGGCAAGGTGATCGAGGCCAAGGGGCTGACCAAGTCCTATGGCGACAAATTGCTGTTCGACGGGCTCGACTTCACGCTGCCGCCGGGCGGCATCGTCGGCGTGATCGGGCCGAATGGTGCGGGCAAGTCGACATTGTTTAAGCTCATCACGGGCCAGGAACAGCCCGACGGCGGCACGATCGAGGTCGGTTCGACCGTCAAGCTCGGCTACGTCGACCAGAGCCGCGACCACCTCGATCCGAACAAGAACGTGTGGCAGGAAATCTCCGACGAGCTGGAGGTGTTCCGCTTCGGCAAGCAGGAGCTGGGCACGCGCGCCTATGTGGGTGCGTTCAACTTCCGCGGGCCCGACCAGCAGAAGAAGGTCGGTCAGCTGTCAGGCGGTGAGCGCAACCGCGTCCACATGGCCAAGATGCTGAAGGAGGGCGGCAACGTCCTGCTGCTCGACGAGCCGACCAACGATCTCGACGTCGAGACGCTGCGCGCGCTCGAAGAGGCGTTGGAGACGTTCGCCGGCTGCGCGGTGGTCATCAGCCACGATCGCTTCTTCCTCGATCGTCTGTGCACGCATATCCTCGCGTTCGAGGGCGATAGCCACGTCGAATGGTTTGAGGGCAATTACGAGAGCTACGAAGAGGACAAGCGCCGTCGTCTGGGCGATGCCGCCGATCGTCCGACGCGGCTGGCGTATAAGAAGCTGACGCGCTGATGCGCGCTGCCTCCGGTACCGGCGACGATTTGCCGCGCTGGCTGGAGGCGGAGGGGATCGTGCCGGTCGAGGGGCCGGGCACGATCGCCGACGTGGCGCTGGTGCGCGGGCTGCTGGTGAACGCGGCGCGCGAGGGGCGGGCGGTAAGTTATTCCGAGCTGTTGCGCGCACTCGGCCACCGCTTCACGCGACCGAAGATGCGTGCGTTGTGCAAGACGCTCGACGCGATCGATGCCGCGGGTGAGGCGGTCGGCGAACCGGCACTCGCCGCGTTGGTGGTGCGCGAGGGTGATCGGTTGCCGGGGCAGGGATGGTGGACGACGCTGGCGGAGCGACGCGGCTATCGTGGTGCGTGGGAGGGCAGCGAGGCGGAATGTTTTGTCGCCGGCGAGCAGGGGAAGGCGTTCGACTACTGGCGCGAGCGTTGATGGTCAGAGGTGGTCGGTGGAGACGGTAAGCCCGTCGATCGTGGCGGCAGTGATGACAGCGCCGAACTGATGCTGGACATGGTCGGCATAGCGACCGTTCGTGGGCGACGATAGCTGGTGGATGGTCCGGCCGTTCACGTCGATAACCCAATACTCCCGAACACCGTGTCGCCCGTAGAGAGCAGCCTTGCGGTCCAGGTCAGACTGCAACGTCGCATCCGCAATCTGTATTATCAGGGAAACGCTCACGCCGGGGACCGGACCGGGCCCGCGTGGTTCGGACGTGAGGAGCAGATCGGGCTCGGGAACGTCGACGGGTGCCCACGCCACACTTGCTTCCACCATGACATGCAACGTAGAGCCGGCGGCACGAAGACCATCACGTAGCGCATCGTATAGCGCCATCTTCGCGAGCGCGTGTGGCCGATGCTGCGCGTTCATGTAGGTGACCTCACCGTCGATCAGCTCCGTCTTGCCGTAGCCTTCGAACGCGCCGTCGTGGTCGAGCGACAGGTAATCCTCAACCCGTAGCTTCACGCGTGTCGGCACGTTGGTGATCGGCACATGCTCGGTCATGTCGGCGAAGCTATCATGCCGACCGCATGGTTCCAACCGCGCCTCAATCGAGCAGATGGAGTGGCAACCGCGCGGCGACGACCTCGCGCAGGACGAATCCGGATTCCATGCTGGTGACGCCGGGCAATCGTGACAATTCTTCGCGGTGGACCTCGGCGAAATGCGCCAGGTCGCGCGCCTGCACGGTGACGAGATAGTCGTACGAGCCCGACATCAGATCGCAGCGCACCACCGAGGGGCTGTCGGCGATCGCGCGCTCGAATGCGTCGAGTACGTCCTTGCGCTGGCTTTCCAGCGTCATCTTGATGTGGACGGTGGTGCCGAGCCCCAGGCGAGCGAGGTCGAGTTGCGCGGCATAGCCCGCGATCACGCCGCTTTCCTCCAACGCGCGTTGCCGCCGGGCGATCGCGGTGGCGCTGCGCCCGATTCGCTCGGCGAGCGCGAAGGCAGTTTCGCGCGCGTTTTCGACTAGAGCGCCGAGCAGCCGACGGTCGACACGGTCGAGCGTTTGTGATTGTGGCGCCATATTGCTTGATCATGCCGGAAGTGGGCGTCTTCGGACAAGAGGGCAGCGTGCTTTGCCGGGAAAGTGCGCGCGCCACGCAGTAAAAGGCGGCAAACTAGAGGAGAGTTACCATGCGCGTCGGCGTGCCCAAGGAAATCAAGAACCACGAATATCGCGTCGGCCTGACGCCGGGCGCGGTGCGCGAATATGTCGCGCATGGCCACGAGGTGCTGGTGCAGGCAGGCGCCGGGCTGGGCATCGCGGCGTCGGACGACGTCTACCGCGCAGCGGGTGCCGAGATCGTCGATACCGCCGAGGAAGTGTTCGCGCGGGCGCAGATGATCGTGAAGGTCAAGGAGCCGCAGCCGAGCGAGTGGGTGCAGCTGCGCGACGAGCAGATACTGTTCACCTACCTCCATCTCGCCCCCGATCCCGAGCAGGCCAAGGGGCTGATGGCCTCGGGCGTGACCGCGGTGGCGTACGAGACGGTCACCGACGCGCGCGGGCAATTGCCGCTGCTGGCCCCGATGAGCGAGGTCGCGGGGCGGCTGTCGATCGAGGCGGCGGGGCACGCATTGAAGGCACCAAACGGCGGGCGCGGCGTGCTGCTGGGCGGCGTACCGGGCGTGCAGCCGGGGCGTGTCGTCGTGCTGGGCGGCGGTGTCGTCGGCACGCATGCCGCGCGGATGGCGGTCGGGCTGGGTGCCGAGGTGACGATCATCGACCGCTCGATTCCGCGCCTGCGCGAGCTTGACGACATGTTCGCCGGCCGCGTCCGCACGCGCGTCTCGACGCTCGAATCGATCGAGCAGGAGATTGCCGAGGCCGACGCCGTCATCGGCGCGGTGCTGATCCCCGGTGCCTCGGCCCCCAAGCTCGTGACGCGTCCGATGCTCGCCCACATGAAGCCGCGCGCGGTACTGGTCGACGTCGCGATCGATCAGGGTGGCTGTTTCGAGACCAGCCACGCGACGACACACGCCGAGCCGACCTACGAAGTCGATGGCGTAATCCATTACTGCGTCGCGAATATGCCGGGCGCGGTGCCGCTGACGTCGAGCCACGCGCTCAACAACGCGACATTGCCCTATGGTCTGGCGCTCGCTGACATGGGCTATGTGGCGTGCGAGGAGAACCCGGGCCTAATGGAAGGTCTAAACGTGCGCGGCGGCAAGATCGTCAACAAGGTCGTGGCCGACGCGCTCGCCTGATTGGTTCGACCGCGAGAGACAAGGAGGGCGGCGTGTCGCGGGCACGCCGCCCTTTTCGTGTCAGCGCCGCTTGCGCTGAGGCTGGAACAGCGCGTTGAGGTAATCGGCGAGGCGAACGCCGCCCATCTCCAGCCGCTGCTCGACGCGCGCCTTGTTCTGGTACACGTAAGCGTAGGACAGCGCCGGATCGGTCGGGTAGATCTGGTCGCGCATCGCAGTGCTCTCCGCGATCCAGACGGCGGGGTCGGTGCTCGCCCAGGCGCGCCGATCGGCGGGGGTAATTCGTGCACCCAGCCACGTCGCCAGCTCGCTGTATGACAGTTGCTCGTCGTCGATCAGGCCCGAGTCCCACACCGAGTGCAGGTTGGTGGGCTTGCCGAAGAAGGTCACCGGCACCTCATTCCCGCCCTTGTCGGTGCCGTTACCGGCGTGAAGCGGCTGATGCAGGTCGCCGACGATGTGGATGATGAAGCGCAGCGCGGCCTGACGCTCGGGAAGGGGGGCGCTCTTGTCCCGAACGGTTGCGCTGAACCGGCGCAGCGCGGTCACCGCGTCTCCCTCAGGCGGGGGCGTGACCTGGGCGTAACCCGCGCCTTTCGGCACGGTGACGTAATGCCACGGGGTCGATTGGCGTTGCCAATAGGGCGCCGGGTCGGCTCGCATGAAGTCGGGCCAGTTCGATGCCTCGGCCATCGTCTCCACGCCCAGAATGCTACGCACGCCGGCGCGCGCGGACGGTGTGAGCAACGGGTCGGCGATCGCACCGACGACACGGTGTCCGGTCTTGCCCCAGGCAAGCACGGGGCTGGGCAGCGCGAGGAGTGCCGTAACGGCAAAGGCTAGTAATCGCATGGTGATAGCGGTGCCGCACAATTGTGACCGGCGCGTGATCGCGCCGCGCTTTGCAGGGCCGAAGAACGTCGTCGCTGCTTTCGTTGCCGCTGCGGAACAGTTGCGCCGCATACCGGGTTGTTGCTGCCGTTGCCGGCGTATGGCGCCGACGACGCTTTGTCGGACGCCGCGCGCGTCGTGTTCCGGGAGGATGTATGAAGAAGGTTCATTTGGGTCTGGCATTCGCGATTGCCGCCATGCCGCTCGCCGCATGCAGCGAGCGTGCGCAGGAGCAGACGTCGCAGGCAGCCGACGCGATCGGCGACGACGCCAAATCGGTCGGTGCGCGCGCAGCGAACGCGACCGAGCGCGCAGCGGACGACGTGGCGGCAGCCGCCGATCGCGCTGGCGAGAAGATCGACCGGGCCGGTGACCGCGCCGCGGCCGAGACGAAGGAAGCCGCCCGCGAAGCCGATGCCGCCGCCGACCGCGCCGGCGAGAAGATCGACCGCGCCGGCGATCGCGCCGCCGACCGCACGGGTGCCGCGCTCCAGAACGCAGGCTCCTCGATCCGCGACTAACGTGACGCGACCGGCAGTGTGCGCGTCACGCTGCCGGTTATTTTAAGCACGTAAGATGGTGGGTACCGATACAGGCGGTGGTGGACGCACTTGGGCTCGAACCAAGGACCCGCTGATTAAGAGTCAGCTGCTCTACCAACTGAGCTATGCGTCCATGACCGGTTGAAAGGAGCGGCTTGGTTGGTCGCTCCCGATCGGGAAGCGCGCCTCTACCGTGACCGGCCGATTCTGCAAACCCCTTTTTTCCGCTGAGCGTGCATTTTTTCGCCCGCGCTCACCACAGAGACTTCTGTCGAGTCGAGCGATCGATCCCCATCAGAATGCCGAGGGAGATCAACACCGTCATTTGCGCCGAACCGCCGAAGCTCACCAGCGGCAGCGGGATACCGACGACGGGGGCGAGCCCCATCACCATCATCAGGTTAATCGCGACGTAGAAGAAGATGGTGGTCGACAATCCCGCGGCGACCAGCTTTGCGAAACGGCTCTCCGCGCGCACGCCGACGTTCACGCCCCAACGGATCACCAGCAGGAAGGCGGCGATGATGAAGATGCCGCCGATCAGGCCCCATTCCTCCGCCATGGTGGCGAAGACGAAGTCGGTCTGTCCCTCGGGCAGATAATCGAGGTGGCTCTGCGTGCCCTGGAGAAAGCCCTTGCCGAAGATGCCGCCCGATCCGATCGCGATCTTCGACTGGCTGATGTGGTAGCCGGTGCCGAGCGGGTCGCTCTCGGGGTCCATGAAGATCAGTACCCGGTTGCGCTGGTAATCGTGCAACGCGAACATGAAGGCGAGCGGCGCGGCGATCGCCAGCGCGGCGGCGCCACCGACGAACAGCCGAAGCGGCACGCCCGCGAGGAACATGACCGTCGCGCCGCCCGCGCAGATCATCAGCGCAGTGCCGAGATCGGGCTGGAGCATGACAAGCGCGGCCGGCACGCCGATCAGCGCCGCGACCGGCCAGATCGCGACGAACTTGCGCGTCTCGGCCGCGGGCAGCATCTCGTAGAAGCGCGCGGCGGCGAGCACGATGCCGATCTTCATCAATTCGGACGGTTGCAGGCGGATGAAGCCGAGGTCGAGCCAGCGCTGGCTACCCCCGCGTACCGCGCCGAGCAGTTCGACCAGCAGGAGTGCCACGACTAGCCCGCCGTAAGCGGGAAAAGCGAGGTTGCGCCACCATTGCAGCGGAACGCGCGACAGGACGAGCGAGCCGCCGAGAAACACGAAGAAGCGCACGCCTTGCGGCAACGCCCAAGGGCGCATGCTGCCGTTGGCGGCGGAATAGAGCACCACCAATCCGAAACAACCGATTGCCACCACGAGCAGCAACGTGCGCCACGGCAGGATCGTCAGCGGCGAGGGGATGATCGACCTCAACGTGGCGGCTCCGTGGCGGTAGCGGGTGGAAGCGGCGGCAGGTTGCGCATGTCGTCCATGTCGGGCTCGGGCGAACCGGTCTGCGCCGGCCCGGCACCGTTGGCGATGTCGCGCTCGACCGCGGCTTGGCTCGCGTTCTGGATGTCGGTGGCGACCTCCACCGCGCGTGCCTCGGTGGGTGCAGGAGCATCGGTTTCGGTCGCGGCCGCCTGAGCGGGTGGGGCGGTGTGCGCGGCGCGGTAGGCGGCCTCCTGCGCCGCCATGCGGGTGCGGATGTCACCACCCCAGGTCGGCTCGACCTCGGCCAGCGACTTCATCGCGCGCTCGCGGTCGAACAGATAGGTCATGATGTCGCGCCCGATCAGCGGCGTGTCGAGGTTGCGCACCGTGTGGCCGTTATGCTCCAACACGACGGCCGCGGCGTAGCGTGGGTTGTCGTAGGGGGCAAAGCAGACGAACAGCGCGTGATCGCGCAGCTTGAATGGCAATTGCCCGTTCTTGAGCACGCCCGAGCGGCGCTCCGCCATGGTGATGCGCCGCACCTGCGCGGTGCCGGTCTTCGCCGCCAGGCCGACGCCCGGCACCTGCATCCGCGCCGCGCCGCCGGTGCCGCCCAAGTTGACGACGCCGTTCATCGCCTCGCGGATGATGCGGAAATGGTCGGGATCGATCGCGAGCGGCTTCGCCTGCGGCTTGAACGGATCGCGCAGGATCGTCGGGACGAGCGCCTTGCCCGATGCCATGCGCGCCGCCATCACCGCCATCTGCAGCGGGTTGGCGAGCACGTAGCCCTGACCGATCGAAGCGTTGAGCGAGTCTGCGACGCTCCACTTCGTCTTATACTTGCGCAGCTTCCACGCGCTGTCGGGAACGGTGCCGTAGCGCTGCGTCGAGAAGGGCAGGTCGAACTTCTCGCCCAGGCCCAGCGCGCGCGCAACCGGTGCGATCTTGTCGTAACCGACACGGCGGATCATCTCGTAGAAATAGATGTCGCAGCTCTGCATGATCGCGTTCTTGAGATCGAGCGGACCGTGACCGTGGCGCTTGTGGCAGTGGAACACGCTGGTGCCGACACGCATCGCGCCCGAACAGAACACCCGCTCGTTCGGGCTCACCCCTGCCGCCATTAGCGCGAGGCCGTTCATCGGCTTGACGGTGGAGCCCGGCGGATAAAGCCCCTGCGTCACCTTGTTCATCAGCGGCACGTGGTCGTCGTTCGACAGCAAGTCCCATTCCAGGTGGCTAATCCCCTCCGAGAAGCTGTTGGGATCGTAGGCGGGCATCGACACCATCGCCAGCATCTCGCCCGACAGGCAGTCGAACACGACCGCCGAGCCCGAGTTGGTGCCAAGGCGCCGTGCGGCATATTCCTGTAATCCGGCGTCGATCGTCAGCCGCACGGTGCGCCCGGGTTCGTCCTTGCGCGTGGCGAGTTCCTGAACGACCTTGCCGCGCGCGGTGACCTCGACCCGCTTCGCCCCTGCCTTGCCGCGCAAGATGGGCTCAAGCGTCTTTTCCAGCCCATCCTTGCCGAGCTTGAAGCCGGGGGTCACGAGCAGCGGATCGCGTGTGGCACGATATTGCTCGACGGAAGGCGCGCCGACGTAGCCGGTCAGGTGCGCGACCGCGGCGCCGGCGGGATAGTTGCGCGCGAAACCGCGGGTGGGGGCGACGCCCGGTAACTCAGGTTGGCGGACGTAAACCGCGGCGAAGCGCTCCCAATCGATGTTCTCGGCCACCGGCACCGGTTGGAACCCGGCGGCCTTCTTCAAATCGGCCTCGACCCGCAGCATGTCCTCGTCAGTGAGCGCGAGGAGCTTGCGCAAGGCGGCGAGCGTCGCATCCCTGTCGACCAAGCGGTCGGGGATCAGGTCGACGCGGAAGTCGGTGCGGTTGTTGGCGATCGGTTGACCGTGTCGGTCGACGATCCAGCCGCGCCGCGGCGGGATCATCGTGTTGTTGACGCGGTTGCTCTCCGACAGGAGATTGTAGCGCTCGTTCTGCGCGATCGACAGCCATGCCATGCGCCCGACGAGCAGCCCGCCCACGCCCAATTGGCCGAGTCCGAGCAGCCAGGCGCGCCTCGAAAAGCTGAACGCCTGCATCGACTCGGTGAGCACGCGGGGGCCGCGCAGCATCAGCGCACCCGCCGCGCGTCGAGGCGACCGATCAGATACGCGACCGCGGGAAAGAACAGGATCGACAGCGTGATCTGCATCGCCAGTGCGACATCGACGTGCGCCGCCACTGGCGTGGCAATGATGCGTCCGCCCACCAGGCACAAGGTGATCGCCACCGCCGCGATCACCCAATTCTGCCAGAAATCACGCATGCCCGAACGCGCCTCCATGACGCCGACGAGGAAGTAGCCGAGCGTCCACAGCAGCATCGCGCTGCCGATCGGTTGACCCGATACGATGTCGTCGAACAAGCCGAGCGCGGCGGGCGCCCATAGCCGGATCGCGAACGGCGCGAGCAGCCGCCACGACAGTAGCACCAGCAGCCCGAACGGCGGCATCAGCGCTAAGGTCGCGCCCACCGGCACGATCGTCAGCAGCGAGCCCGCCATGACGGTCGACCACGGCAGCAGGCGCGCGCTGCCGAGCGGCAGCGGCTCGCGGAACGGTTGCTCAGGCGTCATCGGCGGGTCGGTGTCGCGGCAAGTGCGGCGTCAGCGGTCGGGCTCGCCTGCGGCGATGGCGCGGTACCGGGCCTCGCTGCGGGCTCGGGCAACGGCGGCGGGGTGTAGATCGCGCGAACGGAAACAAGATCGGTCGCGTCGGGACGCGCGAACGGCTTGGCCGGTGCGGTCTCGGGGCCGGGTTGCAACACGCGCGCGACCAGCACGCCGGGTGCGAAGATGCCGCCGCTGCCCGAGGTCACGAAGATGTCGCCGGACTTGAAGTGCGCATCGTCGGTGTCGATGACGCGAATGTCGATCAGGCCGTCGCCGCGCCCGGCGGCGAGCGCGGGCAGGCCGTCGCGCAGCCGGCGGACCGGCACGATGCTCTGCGGATCAGTCAACAGCAGCACGCGCGCGGTGTTCGGCCCGGTTTCCAGCACACGACCGACGAGTCCTTCGGGCCCTTGCACCGGCTGTCCCTCGCGCACGCCCTGCCAGGCGCCGGCATTGAGCAGGCCGAAGCGCCGCGTGCTTGACGCGCTGGAACTGACGATCCGCGCGGTGACGATCACGGCAGGCTGGAGATCGCGCACCGCCAGCAAGCGACGCAGCCGCGCATTCTCGAGCTGTGCGAGGTGCCCCGCAACCAGCGCCGGACGCGCGCGCGCGACCTGTGCCGTCAACTCGGCATTCTTGCCGTGGACGTTCCACCACGATGCGATCGCACCAGGCACGCCGGACACGGTGTCCACCGCTACCGCCAGCGCGCTCGACACCGGCGCGGTCACTTCCGCCATGCCGGCACGCACCGGCGCAAAGGTGGATGGGTTCAGCAGCGACAGCGCGAGCAGCACCGCGCCGACAACCCCGCCGGCAATGGCGAGGATGTAGCCGAAGAACACACCATATTGCGCCCGTCGCGAGAAACCCGGGCGCCGATCACGCGGCGGCGCCATATATCGCTCTTGTCCTTCAGCCGCTCTGCAGGACAGCGCGGAACATCGGATCTTCCAGCGCACGACCAGTGCCGATCGCGACGCAGATCAGCGGATCGTCGGCGATGGTGACGGGCAGCCCGGTCTCGTCGCGCAGCACTTCGTCCAAGCCCTGCAACAGTGCGCCGCCGCCGGTCAGGACAATGCCCTGATCGACGATGTCGGCGGCGAGTTCGGGCGCGGTGTTCTCCAGTGCGATGCGGACACCGTCGACGATCTGCGCCACGGGCTCGCTGACCGCTTCGGCGATCTGCGCCTGCGTGATCGGGATTTCCTTTGGCACGCCGTTGACGAGGTCGCGACCTTTCACGAACACCGTCTTGCCGATGCCGTCGACCGGGGGCTTCGCGCAGCCGAGTTCCTGCTTGATCCGCTCGGCGGTCGCTTCACCGATCAGCAGATTGTGATTTCGGCGGACGTAGGAGACGATCGCCTCGTCCATCTTGTCGCCGCCGACGCGAACCGAAGTGGTGTAGGCGAGGCCACGGAGCGACAGCACGGCGACCTCGGTCGTGCCGCCGCCGATGTCGACCACCATGCTGCCGACCGGCTCGGTGACCGGCATGTCGGCGCCGATCGCGGCCGCCATCGGCTCCTCGATCAGCCACACCTGGCTCGCACCCGCGTTCTGCGCGGCGTCGCGGATCGCGCGGCGCTCCACCTTGGTCGAGCCCGAAGGGACGCAGATTACGATCTCGGGCCAGCGCATGAAGCGGCGCTGCCCATGCACCTTTTCGATGAAATATTTGATCATCTGCTCGGCGACGTCGATGTCGGCGATCACGCCGTCGCGCAGCGGGCGGATCGCCTCGATCGTGCCCGGCGTCTTGCCCATCATCAGCTTGGCATCGTCGCCGACTGCCTTGACGCGCTTCTGCCCGTTGATCGTCTCGACGGCAACGACCGACGGTTCGTTGAGCACGATGCCGCGACCGCGGACATAGACGACGGTGTTCGCCGTTCCGAGATCGATCGCCATGTCGTGCGAGGACATCTTGAACAAGCGCGAGAAGACCATGTGAGATGCGTTCCGTGTGGCGCCGTTGGCCGGCGGTTCTTGCCTGTGCCCGGCCCGTCGAAGCCACGCTGGCGGCTTCGCGAAATCAATCTTTCAGGTCGCGGGATGAGGCCGCTTGGGCTAGGGACACCACCGTGTCAATACGTCGTCTGCCCGAGCATCTGGTCAACCGGATCGCCGCCGGTGAAGTGGTGGAAAGACCGGCCAGTGCGTTGAAGGAGCTGGTCGAGAACGCGATCGACGCGGGCGCGACGCGCATCGCGGTGGAACTGGTCGGGGGCGGGGTGGAGCGGATCGCGGTGGCCGATGACGGCTGCGGCATGGCGCCCGCCGAGATCGCGCTCGCGCTGGAACGCCACGCGACGTCCAAGCTGCCGCACGAGGATATCGACCGGGTCGAGACGCTGGGTTTCCGCGGCGAGGCGCTGCCCTCGATCGCGAGCGTCGCGCGGGTAACGATCGAGAGTCGGCCAGCGCGGGCGGAGGGCTGGGCGCGCGCGGTCGACAACGGCGTCGTGGTGCGCGAAGGCCCGGCCGCGCTGCCGCCGGGGACGCGTGTGGTGGTCGAGGAATTATTCGCGCGGGTGCCGGCGAGGCGAAAGTTCCTGCGCTCCGCGCGGGCGGAATATGGCGCCTGTCTCGACGTGGTACGCCGGCTGGCGCTCGCCCGACCCGAGATCGCCTTCGCGGTCGAGCATGACGGGCGGCGCGCGTTGAGCGTGCCGGCGCAGCACGACCGGCCGGCGCGAGTCGCGGCGTTGACCGACCGCGCGCTCGCCGACAATTCGGTCGCGATCGACCTGGAGCGCGACAGCGTGGTCCTGGGCGGCGTCGCCGGGCTGCCGACGTTCCATCGCGGCGTGGCCGATCACCAACATCTGTTCGTCAACGGACGGCCGGTGAAGGACCGACTGCTGCTGGGCGCAATCCGCGGTGCTTATGCCGAGATGATGCCGCGTGATCGTCACGCGGTGGTGGCGTTGTTCCTCGACCTGCCGGCCGATCTGGTCGACGTGAACGTTCATCCGGCGAAGACCGAGGTGCGCTTCCGTGATCCGGCCATGATCCGCGGCATGATCGTCTCAGGCCTTCGCCGCGCGCTCGACGCCGCCGGGCACCGCGCGGTGCAGCGGCCGAGCGAGGACGCGCTCGCGATGTGGCAGCAGGAGCCGCTTGCGGCACCGGCGGCGTGGAGCGGGGAGGCGACGCAGGTGAGCCTGCTCGATTCGCCGGCCACCGCGCCGTCCTACGTGAATGAGCGCCATGCGAGCTTCATCGCCGCACCCCCGCTCGCGCGCGCCGAGCCGGCCTGGGCGCCGCCGCCGGAGACGCGCGAGCATCCGCTGGGTGTCGCGCGCGGGCAGGTGAGCAAGACCTATATTGTCGCAGAAGCCGAGGACGGGCTGGTGCTGGTCGACCAGCATGCCGCGCATGAGCGGCTGGTGCTCGAGCGGATGCGCCGCGCGCTAGCGGGTGGCGTGGTCGCGAGCCAAGCGCTGTTGCTGCCCGAGGTGGTCGAGTTGGAGGAGCCGGCGTGCGACCGGCTTGAGGCGCGAGCCGGTGAACTCGGCGAGCTGGGGCTGGAGCTGGAGCGCTTCGGTCCGCGCGCGATGCTGGTGCGCGCGACGCCGGCCCTGCTCGGCAGCGCGGACCCGAGCGGGTTGGTGACCGACCTGGCGGACGAGCTCGCCGCCTATGACGAGGCGTTGAGCTTGCGCGAGCGGCTGGACGCGATCGCGGGAACGATGGCGTGTCATGGGTCGGTACGCGCCGGACGCGTGCTGTCGGTCGCCGAGATGAACGCGCTGTTGCGTGAGATGGAGGCGACGCCGCATTCGGGCCAGTGCAATCACGGGCGACCGACCTGGGTCAAGTTGGCGCACGGCGACATCGAGCGGCTGTTCGGCAGGCGCTGAAGCCACACCGTGCGCGAAAGCGGGACGGGGTAGCGCTAACGAATGCGCGACGGGTCTGGATTAACCTAGTTTGCCTTGGCATCGTGGCGCGATGACCGAGATCCTGCTTCCGCCCGGCGACGAGTTCCTACGCGAAGAAACGATTCGCGGCGGCATGGACCTGTTGTTCTTTTCCAACACGCGTCACCTGCGGCACGCCGACGACACGCTCGCCGAGCTGGGGCTGGGGCGGGCGCATCATCGCATCATGTATTTCGTCGCGCGGCAGCCTGGGATCAACGTAACCGCGCTGCTCGCGATCCTGGGGATCACCAAACAGTCGTTCGGGCGCGTCGCCAAGCAGCTGATCGCCAAGGGATTGATGGAACAGCACACCGGCGAGCGAGATCGTCGGCAGCGGCTGCTCAAGCTGACGCCCGAGGGCGCGAAGCTCGAGAAGGCGATTTTTGACGACCTGCACGACAATGTGGTGCGCGCGTACCGGGCCGCGGGCAGCGAGGCGGTGACCGGATTGTGGATCGTGCTGCAGCATTTGATGGGCGAGGAGGCGCGGGTGCAGTTCAGGACGGTGCAGCGGCTCTGATCGCCGGTCGCGCGATCGGAAGGTCACGGGAAGGTCACACCAACGCGCACCTTTGCCGAGGTGGTGGACCGGCGACATGGTCGCGTGGCTGGGCGACGCGGCGGGGCGGAGTTTCGACGTGGCAAAGAACCGATGAGGCGTAGCGGCTTGTTCCGTTGTAGGACAGTTCTGTAAGGTGCGGGTGGTCGGCAGGGAGAATATCTCAGCGATCTAAGTAACTAAGGCAGAAAGCCGGACACCTTTGCAACGCGTTTGCCGGGCACGGCGGGGAGGCGTCCTGACGCCTGCGTTAATCTGCGGGAAACCCTATCGCGGCTCGCGCATTCTACCGCGCAACATCAAACCATGGTCGCAAGGTGATGCCATGAAGCAGCTCTTCCCCGTCGTCCTCGCGCTGATCCCGTTCTCCGCCGTTGTGTCTGCGGTGCTGATGTATCCGTGAAGCCGATCCGCCGCTGACCCGCAGCATCAGCGCAAACAAAAAGGCCGCCCGGTTTCCCGAGCGGCCTTTTTCGTTTGCCGAAACGGCGCGGGCGTCAGCCCTGCGCCTGATCCTGCTGGACCTCGGCGGTGGCGCCGGGCTCCGCATTGGGATCATATGCTTCGACGAAGCCGCCCTGGTCCCGGCCTTCCTCGAAGACCTGCTGCATGACGTCGACGCCCGACGCCTGCATCTCGGCCTCTTCGGGCGAGCGCGCGACGTTGACCTTGACGTTCACCACGACCTCGGGGTGCAGCTGCACCTTGACGTCGTACAGGCCGATCGCCTTGATCGGGCGATCGAGCACGACCTGCGCCTTGCTGACCTTGTAGCCTTCAGCGACCAGCGCTTCGACCAGATCGCGCACCGCGACCGAGCCGTAGAGCTGACCGGTGTTCGAGGACTGACGGATCAGCGTGATCTGCGCGTCCTTGAACGAGCCGGCTTCCTTCTCGGCGTCGCCGCGGCGTGCCGCATTGTCGGCCTCGATGCGGGCGCGGTTGGCCTCAAACACCTTGCGGTTGGCTTCGTTGGCGCGCAGCGCCTTCTTGCGCGGCAGGAGGAAGTTGCGGGCGAACCCGTCCTTCACCTTCACCACGTCGCCGATAGCGCCGAGCTTCTCGACGCGCTCGAGCAGAATGACGTCCATGTCTGCTACTCCTTACTTCACGATATAGGGCAGCAGGCCCAGGTGACGCGAACGCTTGATCGCCTGCGCGAGCTCACGCTGCTTCTTGGCCGACACGCTGGTGATGCGCGAGGGCACGATCTTGCCGCGCTCGGACACGAAGCCCTGGAGCAGACGGACGTCCTTGTAGTCGATCCGGGGCGCATCCTTGGCGCTGAACGGGCACGACTTGCGACGACGGAAAAACGGACGGGCCATTACGCGAACTCCTCCTCACGGCGGGGGCCACGGTCGCCGCCGCGATCACCACGGTCGCCGCGGTCACCACGATCGCCGCGCTCACCACCACGCTCGCCGCGGTCGGCACGACGCTCACGGTCGCGCTCCTGCTTGCGCATCATCACGGTCGGACCCTGCTCCAGCTCGTCGACGCGGACGGTCATGTAGCGGATGATGTCTTCGTTGATGCCGGCCTGACGCTCGATCTCGGCGACGGTGTCGCCGGGTGCGTCGATCTCGAGCATCACGTAATGCGCCTTGCGGTTCTTCGCGATGCGATACGCGAGGCTGCGCAGACCCCAATTCTCGGTCTTCACGACGCGACCACCGTGGTCGGTCACGATCTTGCTGGCGTTTTCAGCCAGCGTGTCCACCTGCGCCTGTGCCAAATCCTGGCGCGCAAGGAACACGTGCTCGTAGAGAGCCATGTGCTACCTTCTATGTTGGCCGATCGCTGACGGACGCCCCATGCGCACCGCCCCTCCGGCTGTCGTCTTCAAACAAGCGAAGGGCGGGACGGCCATGCCATCCCGCCCGAAGCGTTGTGTCCGATACCCGAGCTTGCGCCGTGACGCAAGCCGGAGCGGGTGTTCGGATCAGCGGTAGATGCGCGTCACCACCGTGCGGACGGTGCCGCCACGATCCGAGATGAGCACCGCGTCGCGGCCGGAGCGGACCCAGCGATAGCCGCGCGGCGGGGCGTAGAGTCCGCGACCGCGGAACTGGCGGTAATCGATCTGCGCGTAATTGGGGGCGTAGCGGCGGTCGAAACGCTGACCCGAGCGCCAGTTGCGCGGGCCGTTCTGTCGCGTGACGGTGCGCTGCACGATTGTGCCGTTGCGACGCTCCTTCACCGTGGTGATGGTGCGGGTCTGCGCTTCGGCGGAGGCAGCGACGATCGGCGTCAGCGCGACCGAAGCGGAAATGGCGGAAAGGATGATCTTCTTGAACATGATCGTGGCTCCCGTTGATCTGCGGCGGCGTGATCCGCCGTCGAGAGCTAAATTAGGAAGCGCGTGTCGCGTTCCCGTGTCGCGGGCGGCACCAATTGGTCGCAAATTGTCGCGGACCGACGCCTAGTCTGAATGAGGCGTCAGAAAGGCCGCGATTTCGCCCGCTTCAACCAAATCATAAGCGGCGGCGCGCTAGGTCCGCGCGCATGAAGATGCATCACACCTTTCATCGCATCGACGCGAATGACCGCGCACGCACGTTGCCGTGGCTGCTGGTGCTGCTCGCCTGCGCCGCGGCTGCGCTGTGGATCGGCTGGATCGGGTTCGAGGCGTCGGACGATTCGCTCTACTGGCAGGGCGCGATGAAGGTGATGACGCAGCCGCCGTTTCCGGGCGACAACCACTGGACGACCCGCTTCCCGCTGACGCTGACCTTTGCCGCGGTGCTGCGCGCGATGGGGCAGGGGTTCGCGGCGTTCGCGGTGACGGCGATGATCTTCTACGCAGCTTTAGTCGCGGTGACGGGGGTGTTCGCAGCCAAGGTGGCGGGCGCGCTCGCTGGGTGGATTGCGGCGCTGTTGACCGCGACGCTGCCGGTGATCGTCAGTCACGCGACGACCGTGTCGGTCGATTTGATCGAGGCGGCGGCGCTGGTGCTGGGCGTGATGCTGCTGGGCGGCGCGCGCGCGGACCGTGCGGGCTATCTGCGCGGGGTTGCGGCGGGCATCGCGTTCGGGGTGGCGGTGTTGTGTCGTGAGACTAGCGTGCTGCCGCTCGTCGGGCTGGTGCCGCTGTTTCTGCTCGGGCGACCGGTGCCGCGCGGCGTGTTGATCGCGGTGGGCGTCGGGGTCGCGGTCGTGCTGGGGGGCGAGGCGCTGTACCAATGGGCGCTGACCGGCGATCCGCTGCGGCGCTACACCATCGCGTTCAATCACGACGATCACATCGACCGCGCGGCGAACATGGAAGGCAATTTCCCGCTTTGGCCGCCAATCGATCCGCTGCTGGTGCTGCTGATCAACGACGATTTCGGGCTGCTGTTCTGGATCGCGGGCGCGGCGGTGGGGCTGGGCGCTTGGGGCTTGGTTCCGCGGGAGCAGTGTCCGCGAATGGTGGTGCTCTCCGCGATGGCGGGCGCGATGTTCCTGCTGGTGGCGGTGCTGTACGGCAAGCTGGTGCTCAACCCGCGCTACTTCACGCTGCCCGCGCTCGCGGCGGTGGTGATCGTCGCGGTCTGGGTGGCGCGGCTCTCGGCCGTCTGGCGGGTCATGCTGCTGACTGTCCTGGTGTCGAGCAACCTGCTGCTGATGGGTGTCGGCAACGCGCATCCGCGCTGGGTGATGGAGGCGATGGTTGAGGCCTCCGCCGCGCACTCGCACGAGGTGATCGCGGGCGATCCGCAGACGGTGCGCCGCGCGCTGATCCCGATGCTGTACGCCGGGCGCGAGAATTTGCGCTACGCGCCCGCGCGGCCTGGCGGGCTGGAGATCGCCGAGGCGGACCACGCGCCCGCGGGGCAGGTGGTGGCGCGCTATCCCTCGCCGCCGACGCGGGTCGGGGCAATCCTGCGCGCGCTGGAGCTCGAACCGTTGGTGCCCGGCGCGGTCGCGCGGCGGATGTTCGCGCCTAGCCCGGAGGCGGTGCTGGTCCGCCGCTCCAGTTGACCGCTATCGCCCCCGCGCCTAGCAGCGCAGCCCTTCACGCATGGAGAGGGCGATGCGCGCATTCATTTTCCCCGGACAGGGCAGCCAGGCGGTCGGGATGGGTCGCGCACTCGCCGACGCGTCGCCGACCGCGCGCGCGGTGTTCGAGGAGGTCGATGACGCGCTCGGCCAGCATCTGAGCCGCGTGATGTGGGACGGTCCGGCGGACGACCTCACGCTGACCGAGAATGCGCAGCCCGCGATCATGGCGAATGCGATCGCGACCCTGCGGGTGCTGCAACACGAAGGCGGCGTGCGTCTGGCCGAGAAAGCCGATTACGTCGCGGGTCACTCGCTCGGCGAATATAGCGCCTTGTGCGCGGCCGAGGCGCTGGATCTGGCGACCACCGCGCGGCTGCTCAAGCTGCGCGGGCGCGCGATGCAGGCGGCGGTGCCGGTCGGCGAGGGGGCGATGGCGGCGCTGCTGGGGGCCGACGTCGAGAAGGCGGGCGTGATCGCGGGCGCGGCGGTTGATTCGATCCTGGCCGAAGGCGGCGCGGAGCTGGTCTGCACCGTGGCCAACGACAATGATCCGAGCCAAGTCGTGATCTCCGGCCACCGCGCCGCGGTCGAGCGTGCGGTCGCGCTGGCGAAGGAAATGGGCGCGAAGCGCGCGGTGCTGCTCCCTGTATCGGCGCCGTTCCACTGCGCGCTGATGGCGGACGCCGCGACCGCGATGGAGGCGGCACTCGCCGAGGCCGATCTGCGCGCGCCGCTCGTGCCCGTGTTCGCGAATGTCGACGCGGCCGCGGTGGCCGATCCGGGCGCGATCCGGCGGCTGCTGGTCGAGCAGGTCACGGGGCGCGTGCGTTGGCGCGAATCGGTGCTGGCGATGGCCGAGGCGGGCGTCACCGAGTTCGTCGAGTTCGGCGGCAAGGTGCTGGGACCGATGGTCAAGCGGATCGTGCCCGATGCGACCGTCACCAGCGTGGTGACGATGGACGACGTCGAAGCGCTGACCAAGACGCTCTGACCCGCACACTGAGGAGAAGAAGCATGTTCGATCTTTCAGGCATGACCGCGCTGGTGACCGGCGCGTCGGGTGGCATCGGATCAGAAATCGCTCGTGCGTTGACCTTGCAAGGTGCTCGTGTTGCGTGGTCGGGGACAAACGCAGAAAAGTTACGCGCTGCCCAGCAGACTGCGAATGTCATGCGAGATGGTGAGCGTGTCTCATTTTCTCATGCAACCGCGCAGAACGACGATCTCGCTCCTGTGTTCCTTCCATGCGATCTGTCGGACGCCGCCTCGGTCGACGGGCTCGTCCCCGCGGCGGTGCAGGCGCTGGGCGGGCGGCTCGACATTCTCGTCAACAACGCCGGCGTCACGCGCGACAATCTGGCGATGCGGATGAAGGACGAGGAATGGGACGCAGTGATCCGCGTCAATCTGGAGGCCGCGTTCCGCCTGATCCGTGCGGCGGCCAAGCCGATGATGAAGCAGCGTTTCGGCCGCGTCGTCTCGATCACCTCGGTCGTCGGGCAGACCGGTAACCCAGGCCAGGCGAACTATGCCGCGTCGAAGGCGGGGCTGGTCGGCATGTCGAAGGCGTTGGCGCAGGAACTCGCCAGCCGCAACATCACGGTGAATTGCGTCGCGCCGGGCTTCATCCGCTCGGCGATGACCGATGTGCTGCCCGAGGCGCAGAAAAGCGCGCTGGTCGGGCGTATCCCCAACGGTGACCTGGGCACCGGCGAGGACATTGCCGCAGCGGTCGTGTATCTCGCATCCAAGGAGGCGGGCTACGTCACTGGGCAGACGCTGCACGTTAACGGCGGCATGGCGATGGTATGATCCAGGTGGCAGCGATGCGGCGAGACGGGCCGTTCGCCCGGTAAACGTCGCACTTGTCACGAAACGCTGCCCGTTCTACCTGCGTTCAGGAAGTTACTGACCCCCCAAGAAGAAGAGGGATTACCATGAGCGAGACTGCCGACCGCGTGAAGAAGATCGTCGTCGAGCACCTGGGCGTCGAAGCCGACAAGGTGACCGAGGATGCCAGCTTCATCGACGATCTGGGCGCGGACAGCCTCGATATCGTCGAGCTGGTGATGGCGTTCGAGGAAGAGTTCGGGGTCGAGATCCCCGACGACGCCGCCGAGAAGATCACGACCGTCAAGGACGCGATCACCTATATCGACGAGCATAAGGGCTGATCCCTTAACTCGGAGACACGAGATTTGAGCGGCTCCCCATCCTCGGCTAGAGGGCGGGGAGCCGTTTCGGTTTGAGAAGACACCCGCGCGCACGATGCGCCGCGCGCCAGGGGTGAAGAAGGAATGCCTATGCGTCGCGTCGTCGTCACCGGTCTCGGCCTCGTCACCCCGCTCGGTGCGGACGTGGAAACGGCATGGGCCAATCTCATCGCCGGCAAGTCGGGAGCGGGCCCGATCACGCGCTTCGACGCGTCGAACCAGAAATGCCGCATCGCCTGCGAGGTGAAGCCCGCGGGGCACGAATATGGCTTCGACGCCAACAAGCGCGTCGACCACAAGGTGCAGCGACAGGTCGATCCGTTCATCGTGTTCGGCATCGACGCGGCGTGCCAGGCGCTTGAAGACGCCGGGCTGACCGAGATGAGCGAAGCCGAGCGCTACCGCGCAGGCGCCTCGATCGGCGCGGGCATCGGTGGCCTGCCGGGAATCGAGAGCGAGTCGATCGTGCTGCACGAGAAGGGGCCGAGCCGCGTCTCGCCGCACTTCGTCCATGGGCGGCTGATCAACCTGATCACGGGTCAGGTGACGATCAAATACGGGCTGATGGGGCCGAACCACGCGGTCGTGACCGCCTGCTCGACGGGCGCGCACTCGATCGGCGACGCCGCGCGGATGATCGCGATGGACGACGCCGACGTGATGCTGGCGGGCGGTGCGGAGGGCGCGATCTGCCCGCTGGGCATCGCTGGCTTCGCGCAGGCGCGCGCGCTGTCGACCGCGTTCAACGACCAACCGGAGAAGGCGTCGCGCCCCTACGATAAGGATCGCGACGGCTTCGTGATGGGCGAGGGCGCGGGCGTCGTCGTGCTGGAAGAATATGAGCGCGCGAAGGCACGCGGCGCGAAGATGTACGCCGAGGTGATCGGCTACGGCTTGTCAGGCGACGCCTATCACGTGACGGCCCCGCACCCAGGAGGCTCGGGCGCGTACCGTTCGATGGAGATGGCGTTGCGCAAGTCGGGGCTGAGCCTCGACGACATCGACTACATCAACGCGCACGGCACCTCGACCCCGCTCGGCGACGAGCTGGAGCTGGGCGCGGTGAGGCGGTTGTTCGGCGACGCGATCGGCGGATTGTCGATGAGCTCGACCAAGTCGGCGATCGGCCACCTGCTGGGTGGTGCGGGTGCAGTGGAGAGCATCTTCTGCATTTTGGCGATGCGCGACCAGATCGTGCCGCCGACGCTCAACCTCGACAATCCGAGCGACAGTTGCGCGGGCGTCGACCTGGTGCCGCACACCGCCAAGAAGCGGCAGGTACGCGCGGTGCTCAACAATTCGTTCGGGTTCGGCGGCACCAACGCCAGCCTGGTGATGAAGCCGGTCTGAGGAACTGACATCCATGCGCCGTCCCGGTTGTCTGGCGCTGATCGCCGGGCTGGTTCTAATCATCGCCGCCGCGTGGGTGTTGCTCGGCTGGTCGGGCAGCGGGCCGGCGACGAAGCCGATGAATGTCGAGATCGCGCAAGGCGCCAGCTTGGCGAGCGCGGCGGCGCAGCTGGAGAAGGCGGGCGCGATCCGCTCCGCCTCGCGTTTCCGGTTCCGCGCGCGGCTGTTCGGAGGCACGGGCTCGATCAAGGCGGGCGAGTTCGCGATTCCGGCGGGTGCGAGCGAATCGGACATCCTGTCGATCCTGCAGGGCGGCAAGGCGGTCCAGCGCCTGGTCGTGATCCCTGAGGGGCTACCGTCCGTCATGGTGCGAGACAAGTTGATGGCGGCCGACGCGCTGACCGGCAGCGTCGGCGTGCCCGCCGAAGGGTCGGTGCTGCCCGACGGTTATTCGTTCGAACGCGACGAGGCTCGCGCGGCGGTGCTTGCGCGGATGCAGGCGGCGATGAAGACTTATGTCGCGCAAGCCTGGGGGAAGCGCCGTCCGACGACGATCGCCAAGACGCCGCAGGAGGCGGTGATCCTCGCGTCGGTGGTGGAAAAGGAGACGGGCAAGCCGTCCGAGCGGCGGATGGTCGCGGCGGTCTATTCTAACCGGCTGCGCATCGGCATGCCGCTCCAGGCCGATCCGACCGTCATCTATCCGATCACCAAGGGTCGTCCGCTCGGCCGCCGCATCCGTCAGTCGGAGTTGCGCGCGAAGAATGGGTATAATACCTACGCTTCGCCGGGGTTGCCAGTGGGGCCGATTGCCAATCCGGGCCGGCTGTCGATCGACGCGGTGCTGAACCCGGCGGAGACCAAGGCATTGTACTTCGTGGCGGATGGGACCGGCGGGCACGTCTTCGCGGACACGCTCGCCGAGCACAACGCCAACGTGAAGAAATGGTACGCCATCCGCCGTGCTCGTGGGGAGATGTAGCGCTAGGGTTGGTCGCGCCTAGTCAAGGCTCGAACGCTAGCGCCCCCCTTTACCGCCAGCGTGTCGTCCAACAAATTCTTCGTCACCCCGGACCTGATCCGGGGTCCCGCTTATCAACCGGGGTGAGAGAAAGCAGCGGGATCCCGGATCAGGTTTGGGATGACGGTGGATTGAAGCAGTCGCGACCCGCTCTAGCGACCGCTTTTCAGCAATCTCAGCATCTGAGGTCCGCTGTCGGTGCGGGTCGATCACCCGCGTTCCGAGCCTCGAACCATGGTGTCACTAGCAGGTGAGGGATCGCGAGCGACGCGATTGCCGCGAACAGGCCGCGCAGCCCGCTCGGCTCGACGTGCAGCAACAGTGCGACGATCAAGCCTGTTGCGAGAAGCGCTCCACCGAGAACGGGCGCGACAGACGCGAGGTACGACGCCGTCGTAGCGCAGCCGAGCCGGTCGCGACGCTTGATCGTCTGCGGCAGTGCGTGAAGAATGAGGAAGCCGAGCGTGAACCCGACGAGCGGGGGCAGGCACAACAGCGCGGCCATGCCGATGCCGAGGCGCGCATCGCGTCGTCGAATCGCGAGCGCCACCATGACGCCGCAGGCGAGCCCGCCCGCTACGGCGAGAACAGGTGTAAGTATCGGCAGCGCCGACGACGGCCCGCCCGCGATTGCTAGCAGATCGCCGTAGCCTGCAACGTGCAGCGCCGCTGGACCCGCGACCAGTGCGACTCCGCGTGCGACGCGCTCTGCAACCGTCCCGTCGGGCGCGTCCTCCATGCCGAAGTGGAACGCGGAGGCGAGCAGGAATGCGGGCAGCGCGACCGCGGGATCTACCGTCCACCACAATAATGTCGCCAGTGCGACAAGGCAGTAGATGACGAGAAACATCGGTCGCCGGGAGTTCTCGACGACCGCCAGATCACCGGCGCCATGGACCATGCCCACGACGCCGATGCCCAGGATCGCAAAGGCCAGCTGCACCGTCAGGGGCGCGAAGGACGCTGCAACAGCGCCCATCGCCAGCCATGCGACGCCGCGGTTCACGCGCGGCGTTCGTGTTCGTGGAGCGCCTTCTCCAGGTTGCTCGCCGCGAAGAATGCGTAAACGACCTTGGCAATGATATCCATGATCAGGATAGCCCACACCGATGCCGGGTCGGTAATGATCTTCAGGCCCTCAGGACCGATCAGGAAGACGAGCGGGTACAAGAACCAGATCACCGTCAGGAAGGTGACGTTCTTCGTATAAGCCGAGCCCAGCGCGTGACCGCGCTCCACCGCCATCGCGCGCAGCGGCACCCACAAGAGGTAGAGCACGCCGAGGAATGCGACGCAGGACCACAGGAACCACACCCACTTCACCACCGGCGTCTCCACCAGCGACGAGATCAGACCCGTCTCGATCATCAGCACGTCGAGCACGATGATCGCGGTGAGATAGCTACCGACTTCGCCCGTCTTTCCGCGCTCATGAAAGGCAAGCAGCACGAGGCTCGACAGCAGGATCGGCGTCGTGAACGTCCAGTCGGCGTAACGGGCGAAATAGGTGGCCGATCCGTCGCCCTTGATCAGCGTACCGATGCCGAATGCCATCGCGAGGTAGGCGGTGGCGGCGATGAAGGGGACGGCCGAGTGTAGCAGCGTGTGGTGAAGCGAAGGCGAGGTTTTCTTCCCCTTCGAGTAGATCGCCAGCGAGGCGAGTGACATGACCGTAAACCCGATCAAGAAGGCTGTTTGATCCATCGGCGTATCTCCAACTCTCGCCGGTGGGCGGCAAGGTGAACCGATTAACGCAGATCAACCGTTACGGTGCCGATATTGTGACTTTATATTTCCCGACAGGCGGGCTCCCTGTCTGAAGCAAATTGGTCGTGCAGGCAGCAAGGGAGAAGGCAGTGGGTGCAGCCTCCTTGTTCAGCCCTTGAGCGCCATCGCCTTCTTCGCGCGCTCGGTCACTTCGGGCAGCGTACCTTCGGTCACCCAGCTGCCGCCGACGCACAGCACGGGGTCGAGCGCGAGCCAGTCGGGCGCGTTCTTCGCGCTGATGCCGCCGGTCGGGCAGAATTTGCACTGATAGAAGGGCGCGGCGAGCGCCTTCAGCGCCTTGACCCCACCCGACGTCTCGGCCGGGAAGAACTTGAAGTGGGTGAGGCCGAGGTCGAGCCCGCGCATGATGTCGCCCGCGGTTGCGACGCCGGGCAGATACGGCACCTTGCTGTCGATGATCCGCTCGCTGAGGCGATGCGACAGGCCGGGCGAGACGATGAACTCCGCGCCCGCGTCGATCGCCTGATCGAACTGGTCGGGGGCGATCACGGTACCGGCGCCGACGATCGCGCGCGGCACCTGCTTCATCTCTCGGATCGCGTCGAGCGCGGCGGGGGTGCGCAGCGTCACCTCGAGCACGCGCAGGCCGCCGGCGACCAAAGCCTCAGCCAGCGGGCGCGCCTGTGCCGCGTCGTGGATCACCAGCACCGGGATGACGGGCGCGGTCTGCATGATGTCGGAAATGTTCATGTGTGTTCCTGCGCGAAGGCGGCCGCGGCGCCGAACAGGCCGGGCTGGGGATGGGTGATGAGCTTGACCGGGATCGCGGCCATCAACTGTTGAAAGCGCCCCTTGGCGACGAAGCGCTGGTCGAAGCCCGAGCGGAGCAGCTTGTCCTTGATGCGCAGGCCCAGCCCGCCCGCGATCACGACGCCCTTGGCGCCGTGCGCGAGTGCCAAGTCCCCGGCGACCGCGCCGAGCGCCAGGCAGAAGCGGTCGAGCGCGGCGAGGGCGAGTGAATCGTCGCCGTCGAGCGCGTCGGTCCAGATTTCCTTGTCGGTCCGCTCGCGGATAGCGCGTCCTTCCAGGCTGGCGAGCGTCTCGTAGATCGCGACGATGCCGGGGCCGGCGACGATCCGCTCGGTCGAGACGCGAGTGAAGGTGCGGCGCAGGCGCTTGAGGATCGCGTCCTCGATCGGGTCGAGCGGGGCATAGTCCATGTGCCCGCCCTCGGTCGGCAGCACCAGGTAGCGCCCGTCGGTCTTGAACACCTGCGCGACGCCCAGGCCGGTGCCGGGGCCGCACACGGTGGTGACACCCTCGGCCGGCAGCGGCATGTCGGGCCCGCAGAGATGCTCGAAATCCTCGTGCGGCAATTGGCCGACCGCGTGGCCGACCGCGCCGAAATCGTTGATGATCGTGTAAACGTCGGCGCCGAGCCGCTCGGGGATCAGCGACGGACGGATCACCCAGGGGTTGTTGGTCATGCGGATCACGTCGCCGGTGATCGGCGAGGCGACCGACAGCGCCGCCGCGCGTGGCATCGGGCGGCCGAGCGTCGCGGCGAACGCCTGCCACGCGGTCTGCAGGCTGGCGTGGTCGGCGGTGCGCAGCGTCACCGGCTCGCCCAGCGACACGACGTGGCCGCCCTCGACCTCGGCGATGGCGAAGCGCGCGTTGGTGCCGCCGATGTCGGCCGCTACGATCTCCGTCACAGCATCGCTCCCGCCAGCATCGCACTTGCTCCCTTTTCCGCTTCGTCGGCGCCGGCGCGGAACATGCCGAATAATTCGCGCCCCATGCCGGTCGGCGCGGGCGGCGGCGTCGGCCGCTCGCGCGCGGCGAGCACGCCTGCGTCGGCCAGTACGTCAAGCGTGCCCGATACCGCGTCGACCCGCACCATGTCGCCGTCGCGGATCAGGCCGATGTTGCCGCCGACGCCCTGCGCGTTGGGCAGCGCCTCCGGGCTGACGTGGATCGCGCACGGCACCTTGCCGCTCGCGCCCGACATGCGACCGTCAGTGACGAGCGCGACGCGGAATCCACGGTTCTGGAGCACGCCGAGGGGCGGGGTGAGCTTGTGCAATTCGGGCATGCCGTTGGCGCGCGGGCCCTGAAAGCGGACGACCACGACCACGTCCTGGTCGAGCTCGCCCGCCTTAAACGCCTCGAGCACGTCGAGCTGGTCGTCGAACACGCGCGCGGGTGCCTCGACGATCCAGCGGTCGCGCTCGACCGCCGACACCTTGATGCAGGCGCGACCGACGTTCCCTTGCAGGATGCGCATCCCGCCGTCGGGCGAGAAGGGCGCGGAGGCCGGGCGCAGGATAGTGTCGTCGCCGCTCGCGCCCGGCGAGACCCAGCCGAGCGCGTCGCCCTCGAGCACCGGCTTGTTGGCGTAGGCCGATAGGTCGTCGCCCGCGATCGTCATGATGTCGCGGTGGAGGTGCCCGCTCGCCAGCAATTCGCCGATCACGTAGGGCATCCCGCCCGCCGCCTCGAACCCGTTCACGTCGGCCGAGCCGTTGGGATAAACGCGTGCGAGCAGCGGGACGGCGGCGGAGAGGCGGTCGAAATCCTCCCAGTCGATCACGATCCCCGCCGCGCGCGCGATCGCGGGGACGTGCAGCAGGTGATTGGTCGAGCCGCCAGTCGCGAGCAGGCCGACGGCCGCATTGACGATCGCTTTCTCGTCGACGCACAGGCCGAGGGGGCGGTAATCCTGACTGGACGTGCCGATCGCGGCGAGGCGGTGAACCGCAGCGCGGGTGAGCGCCTGGCGCAGCTTGGTGCCCGGATTGACGAAGGCGGCGCCGGGCATGTGGAGGCCCATCACCTCCATCATCATCTGGTTGGTGTTGGCGGTGCCGTAGAAGGTGCAGGTGCCTTGGCTGTGATAAGCGCCGATCTCCGCCTCGAGCAGTTCCTCGCGTCCGACCTGGCCGACCGCGTAGCGCTCGCGCACCGCGGCCTTGTCTTTGTTGGGCAGGCCTGACGGCATCGGGCCGCCGGGTACCATCACCATCGGCAGGTGACCAAAGCGCAGCGCGCCCATCAAGAGGCCGGGCACGATCTTGTCGCAGATGCCGAGCAGCGCCGCGCCCTCGAACGTGCCGTGTGACAGCGCCACCGCGGTCGACAGCGCGATCGTGTCGCGGCTGAACAGCGACAGCTCCATGCCCGGATAGCCCTGCGTCACGCCGTCGCACATCGCAGGGACGCCGCCCGCCACCTGCGCGGTCGCGCCGACTTCGCGCGCCCAGACCTTCATCTGTTCGGGATAACGATAATAGACCGCGTGTGCCGACAACATGTCGTTGTACGAGGTGACGATGCCGATGTTCATGCCGTCGCCGCCGCGCATCGCCGCGCGGTCCTCGGGCGTGCCGGCATAAG
Source organism: Sphingomonas hominis (assembly GCF_013328205.1). GTDB lineage: Bacteria > Pseudomonadota > Alphaproteobacteria > Sphingomonadales > Sphingomonadaceae > Sphingomonas > Sphingomonas hominis. Next base: position 226,488 of record NZ_JABULH010000004.1, read on the forward strand.
CATGGGCGAGGTTCGCGCAGCCGAGCCGCGGGCGACCGATCCAGGTGTCGCGCTCGCGCTCAATCAGGTCGAGGTACGCACGACGGGTATCGCGCGAGCGCGCAACGATGCGATCGGTGACGGCCTGTACGGCGGGGTTCATCGTTGCAATCTTCCGTTCGCCCTGAGCTGGTCGCGTGCTTCTAGTGGCTCAGGGCGTCAGGGCAATCTACTACGTGGTGTTACTCGGCCTAGTTACGGGGCCCAGTGAATGTCGACCGGCAGCTCGACGTCGGCGAGCACGCGGCCGATCGGATAGGTCGAGCCCGCGCCCTGCTTGATCGCGTCTTCGATCACCGTGCGCTTGTCCTTACCGGTGACAGCGATCAGCAGCGCGCGCGCGGTGATGATGCCGGCGCGGCTGAGCGTCACGCGCGCGACCGGCGCCTCGGGCGGCAGCGGGTCAGGCATGACGCCCAGCGCGCGGCGCTCGCGCGGGCCGTTCAGCGCCTCGTCGAAGTCGGGACCGGGGAAGATCGACGCGGTGTGGCCATCGCCGCCGACGCCCAGCATGCACAGGTCGAGCGGCCAGTGCAGGTCCTGCATCAACGCATCGGCCGAGCGGCCCGCCGCTTTGTAGTCGTCGGTCGCTTTGGGCACGACCGGGATTACGCGCGCGCCCTTGGGGATGAAGGTCTTGCCGAGTGCGGTCACGTTCGACAGCGGGTCACCCAGCGGCACGATCCGCTCGTCGCTGGGGATGATCGTCACGCGCTTCCAGTCGAGCTTCGCCTTGGCGAGCTTCTCGTAGGCGGGCAGCGGGGTCTTGCCGCCGGCGAGCGCGATCACCGCCGAGCCGCGCGCGTCGAGCGCGCTCTCGATCACGAACTGGATGTCGCCCGCGACCGCGTCGGCCAGCTCGGCCGCGTCGTCATATTCCCACCATTCGATCTCGGTAGTCATTTTACTCTCACTCACATGAAATTGGGGCAGGGCGCCGAAGCGCTCAATCGTCCTGCCAGGTAACGCCGTCGCGCTCGGTCAGCGCGATCGCGGCGGAAGGCCCCCAGGTGCCCGCGGGATAATGTTTCGGCTTGGTGCCGTTCGCTGCCCAGCCCGCGCGGATCGCGTCGGTCCACACCCATTGCGCTTCCACCTCGTCGCGACGGACGAACAAGGTCTGGTCGCCCTCGATCAGGTCGAGCAGCAGGCGCTCGTAGGCGATCCGGCGGCGCGTGCCGGCGAACTCGGCGTCAAGGCTGAGCTTCAATGGCACCTCGCGCAGCCGCACGCCGTCGCGGTCGAGCCCCGGTTCCTTCGCCATCACCAGCAGCTCGATATATTCCTCGGGCTGGAGGCGGATCACGAGCGTGTTGGGTTGGAGCAGCCCGCCGCGCCCCGCGAACATCGAGTGCGGCACCGGCTTGAACTGAATCGCGATCTCGCTGCGGCGCTTCGCCATCCGCTTGCCGGTGCGCAGATAGAAGGGCACGCCCTGCCAACGCCAATTGTCGATATGCGCCTTGATCGCGACGAAGGTTTCGACGTCCGAATCATAGCCGAGCTCGTCGTCGTAACCCTTGACGACCTTGCTGCTGACCGCGCCTTCCTCATACTGGCCGGTGACGGTGTTCTGCGGCACTTCGGCGGGCGTCATCACGCGCAGCGAGCGGAACACCTTGGCCTTCTCGTCGCGGATGTCGTCCTTGCTGTAGCGCGCTGGCGGCTCCATTGCGATCAGCGCGAGCAATTGCAGGATGTGGTTGGTGATCATGTCACGCAACGCGCCCGCGCCCTCGTAGTAACCGGCGCGATCCTCCAGCCCGACCGTCTCGGCGATCGTGATCTGGACGTTGTCGATCCCTTGCGCGTTCCAGACGGGCTCGAAGAAGCTGTTGCCGAAGCGGAGCGCGAGGATGTTCTGCACCGTCTCCTTGCCGAGATAATGATCGATGCGGAAAATCCGGTCTTCGGGAAACACCGCGGCGACGGTGTCGTTGATCTCGCGGCTGGAGGAGAGATCGTAGCCGAGTGGCTTTTCCAGGCCGATCCGCACCGTGTTGCCGGCGAGACCGACCTTCTCCAATCCCTTTACCGCCGGCTCGAACAACGACGGCGCGGTGGAAAGATAGATGGCGAGCCCGCCCGATACGTCGCCGATCTTGTCGGCGAGCGCCTGAAACGTCGACTCGTCCGACAGATCGGCGGGCTGGAAAAAGATCCGGTCGAGGAAGGAGGCGATCTTCTCCTCGTCCTTGCGGTCGTCGCTCAATTGCGCATCGAGTGCTGCGCGCGCGATCTCGCGAAAGCTGTCGTCATCCTCGTCGCCGCGCGCCGAGCCGGTGATCGTCAGCCCCTCGGGCAGCAATCCGTCGGCGTGCAGCCCATAGAGTGAGGGCAGCAGCATCCGCTTGGACAGATCGCCGGTAGCGCCGAACAGGAGAAGCTTGCCAACAGGATTGCGCTGCATGGGGGCTCCGAGAAAATTGGCTCACGGCGTGTCCGTGGAGCGGGTTGACCGATAATGACGGCGTTAGCGCGTGAGACCCGCCAACGGGTCCAGCCCCGCCATCAAATTGACGTTCTGCACCGCCGCGCCCGCCGCACCCTTGCCGAGATTGTCGAGCGTGGCGACGAGGCGAAGCTGCGCCGCGGCCGGATTGGCGAAGACGTGCAGCGTCATGCGATCGGTGTTGGCATCGTCCTCAATGCGGATCGTCGCCGGCGCGTCCGATGCGACGCGCACCAGCGCCGCACCGGCGTAGGCATCGCGCAGGGTGGCGGCGACTGCCTCGACGCTCGTGCCCGGTACGAGCTGCGACTGGTGCACCGGCACCTCGACCACCATGCCGCGATAGGTGTTGGCGACCGCAGGTTGGAAGATCGGCGCGTGCGCGAGCCCGGCGTGCCGCGTCATTTCGGGCGCGTGCTTGTGCGCGAGGGTGAGGGCGTAGGGGCGAAAGGCGGTGTCGGCGTCTCCGTCCTCGAACTCGGCAATCATGCTCTTGCCGCCGCCCGAGTAGCCGGAAGCCGCGTTGACGCTGAGCAGCGCGTCGGCAGGCAGCAACCCCGCGCGCACCAGCGGGCGGACGAGTGCGAGGAAGCCGGTCGGGTAGCAGCCAGGGTTCGACACCAGCCGCGCGGCGGCGATCTCGTCACTGCGTCCGGGCTCCAGTTCGGCGAACCCATAGGTCCAGCCCTCCGCCACCCGGTGTGCGGTGGAGGCGTCGACCACGCGCGTGCGGCGATTGTCGATCATCGCCACCGCCTCGCGCGCGGCATCGTCGGGCAGGCAGAGCACGACCAGATCGGCGTCGTTGAGCGCGTCGCGACGCGCCGCCGCATCCTTGCGCCGCGCCTCGTCGAGGACCAGCAGCGACACGTCACCGCGCCCCGACAATCGTTCCCGGATCTCCAGCCCCGTCGTGCCGACCGCGCCATCGATGAAGATGGTAGTGGTCATGCCGCGGCGATCGCGTCGGCGTCGAGGTAGCCGACCAGATCGGCGTCGAGCGCGATGCCCCAGCCGATGCCGCCGGTCACGTCGAGCAGGTCGAACCGCGCGCCCGCTGCGAGCTCGGTCAACACCTCCGCATCGGCTGCGCGCTCACGCCGCAACGACGCGGGCCGGGTCACGACACGCGGTAACGGCGCGGCGTAATGCGGCGCGAACACCAGCTCGGCCAGGCGTACGTCCGCAATATCGGCACGCACGGCATTGGTTCGCCGATCGATTGGCTGCGACGGACCGGTCAGTGCGAAGGTGCGACGCGGCAGCCGCGTCGCGGTGGGCGCTTCAGGCGTTGACTGCGGCCCTGACGGGTGCGGCATGGGCGTCGCCCTCGCCGATGAACTGCCCGAACTCCTCAAGAAAATCTGCCCCTTCGGATGTGCGCGCGACGAAGATGTTGCGCTTGTCGCTGTCGTCGCGTTGCCGGCGCAGATAGCCGAGCGTCCCCAGCCTGTTCAAGGCACGAGTAACGACCGGTTTCGATACGTTCAGCGCGCGCGCCAAACCACGTACCGTATGCGGCCCGGGCCGCAAGTAAACCACCAGCAACAACGCCATCTGTCGATTGGTGAGATCGGGTTCGCCCGAGCGCACGTAATCGACCAGCGCGTTCATCCACTGACCAAGTTCGGGCTGAATAAGACTTGCCACTTCCTCGTCCCGCTCGTTCGCGCCCCCGGATCGTTCCGGGTTTGTGCGATCTTAACGCCTTGTTCACGCGCTGGTTTCAGCATCGTCATGAATTTGCGGGAGCCCCGACGTGCGGCGTGGCGCGCCCTTGCCACGGGTCGTCGCAGCTACCCGCCACGGTTGATTGCGCGGGCGCTTCGGCCTATGTCGCCGCGCGTCGCGCCCGATCCGGCGCTCCCCAGATAGAAGTGCGTCGTCGCCCCATGTTCACCTTCCTGCTCGTCATCCACGCGATCGTCGCGGCCGCGCTCGTCACGGTTATCCTGATGCAGCGTTCGGAAGGCGGCGGGTTGACGTCGAGCGGCAGCCCGTCGGGCCTGATGTCGGCGCGCGGCGCGGCGGATTTCCTGACTCGTGCCACCTCGGTGCTGGCGGGCGCCTTCGTGCTGCTGTCGATCCTGCTCGCGTTCCTGGCGGCGAACCGCAACGCGACGTCGGTCGACACCTCGCTCCAGCGGCGCGCGCCTGCCGCGGCGGCCGCTCCGGCACCAGCCAACCAGGACGCCTTGTCGGATGCCGCCCGCAATGCGGCGGCCGCCGCTGCTCCGGCCCCGGCGCAGGCCGACAACGGCGTGCCGCTGGCGCGCTGACGCTGCTCGTTTAGCTGTCGACACGCGGTTCGTGTCGGCACTCGGTTCATCGTGAATTCGCCGCGCGTGGGTGACCGCGCGCTTGTGGTCGTTCGTATTTCAGGGTTAGGCGTTTATCCCCATGGCGCGGTTTATCTTCATCACCGGCGGCGTGGTTTCCTCGCTCGGCAAGGGGCTCATGGCGGCGAGCCTCGCCGCGCTCCTCCAGACGCGCGGCTACCGCGTTCGCATCCGCAAGTTCGATCCGTATCTGAACGTCGATCCCGGCACGATGAGCCCGTATCAGCACGGTGAGGTCTACGTGACCGACGACGGCGCGGAGACCGACCTCGACCTCGGCCATTACGAGCGCTTCACCGGCGTCGCCTCGCGCCAATCGGATAACGTCACCTCGGGTCGCATCTACAAGACGATCATCGAGCGCGAGCGACGCGGCGATTACCTGGGCGCGACGGTGCAGGTTATCCCGCACGTCACCGACGCGATCAAGGCGTTCGCGCTGGCGGAGACCGACGACGTCGATTTCGTGCTGTGCGAGATCGGCGGCACGGTGGGTGACATCGAGTCGCTGCCGTTCATCGAGGCGATCCGCCAGTTGAAGAACGAACTGGGCCGCGGCAACGCGATCTCGATCCACGTGACGCTGGTGCCGTATATCGCGGCGGCGGGCGAGCTGAAGACCAAGCCGACGCAGCATTCGGTGCGCGAGATCGCGGCGCTGGGCGTGCAGCCCGACGTGATCGTCTGCCGCTGCGAACAGCCGTTGCCGATGACCGAGCGTGCCAAGATCGCGCTGTTCTGCAACGTGCCCGAAAGCGCAGTGATCCCCGCGCTCGACGCGAAGAGCATCTACGCGGTGCCGCTGCAATATCACGGCGAAGGGCTCGATTCAGAGGTGCTGCGCGCGTTCGGCATCACGCCGTCGTCGGCGCCCGACCTAAGCCGCTGGGAACAGATCGTCGAGCGGCTGGAGCACCCCGAGGGCGAGGTGACGATCGGCGTGGTCGGCAAATATGTCGGACTGCAGGACGCATACAAGTCGTTGAACGAGGCGCTGGTCCACGGCGGCATCGCCAACCGGGTCAAGGTCAACATCCGCTGGATCGACGCCGAATTGTTCGAAGGCGACGAGTCGGAGATCGCGGCGCATCTGGAGCCGTGCCACGCGATCCTCGTTCCCGGCGCGTTCGGATCGCGCGGCGCGGAGGGCAAGATCGAGTCGGTCCGCTTCGCGCGGGAGCGGCGCGTGCCGTATTTCGGCATCTGCTTCGGCATGCAGATGGCGTGCGTCGAGGGTGCGCGCGACTTGGCGGGGATCGCGGACGCCTCGTCGACCGAGTTTGGCCCGACCCCGGAGCCGGTCGTCGGCCTGATCACCGAATGGATGGGCGAGCGGGGTCTGGAGAAGCGCGCGGCGGATGGCGACATGGGCGGCACGATGCGGTTGGGCGCCTATCCGGCGAAGCTCGACGGCAACAGCGTCGTCGCCTCGGTCTACGGGTCGGGCGAGATCGAGGAGCGGCATCGCCATCGCTACGAGGTCAACACCGGCTATCGCGAACGACTGGAGGCGGGCGGGCTGGTCTTCTCCGGCATGTCGCCCGACGGCATGTTGCCCGAGATCGTCGAGCGGCCCGACCATCCGTGGTTCGTCGGCGTGCAATTCCATCCCGAATTGAAGTCCAAGCCGTTCGACCCGCATCCCTTGTTCGCGAGCTTCATTGCCGCGGCGGTCAAGCAGAGCCGGCTGGTCTGACGTCGATTGGGGGTCGCGGAGCAAACGCCCCCGCTGCCAGGCGGCATCCGGCTGTTCCCCACGCTTAAGCTCCGGCCTCGGTCGGGGGCTGCACTACGTCATGCTCAAGTAAGCGGATCGCAGGTCGAGCCGAGAACCGCCTGATCAGGAAGGTGATAATAACCACCATGGATGGGTCGATTTCGACCCATCCCGGTCAAGCCGTCGTTCATCGCTTAACGCTAGGGCACGACTTGATCGGGGTGCAGTGACGATGCTGTAACCCGGTTCATCAGGACCGGTGGGGATCGCATCCATGACATTCGCAGCAACGGCGGCCGCCGGCCTGCCGCAACCCGCACAATCAGCCATCCGCTCGGCGCGACAGGCCGGGCCGCGACATTTCCTGCCCCCCGATACCGACCGCAGCATTCTGTCCTTGTTGTTCGAGCTGGGGTTGACGCGGCATTTCATGGGGCACGTCGTGCTGACTGCCGCGGGATTGGCGGTGCTGCGCGTCATCACCGGCTGATCGCCTGACCCGTAGGCTACGGCACGTCGGACCTATCTACTCGCCATGCGGCTTCTTTGTTCGACGAGCGTAGTGGCGGGAACCAGGACCAAGCAAATAGAGAGTGCCCATAACAAAAGGCGCCCGGGCTAAACGCCCGGACGCCTCCACGACGCCTCGAAAGGGAGCAAAGAGGCGCCGAACTCGGGACCTTCAAGCGAAAGATCAGGCCGCGCGCGCCTCGTCCGCTGCAGGCACATTGTCGACCGCGGCGAGCGGCGCGCCGGTGCGCACGGCGATCTTCTTCGGCTTCATCGCTTCTGGCACTTCACGCACCAGGTCGATCACCAGCAGCCCATCGTTGAGCCGCGCGTCCTCGACGAAGACGAAGTCGGCCAGTTCGAAGCGACGCTCGAAGCTGCGGTTAGCGATCCCGACGTGCAGGAAGCTCGGCCCCTCGGCGCGATCGTCCTTCTTGCCGGCGACCAGCAGCAAATTCTGCTGTGCGGTGATCTCCACCTCGTCGCGGCTGAACCCGGCGACCGCCAGCGTGATGCGATAACGATCGTCGGCGAGACGCTCGAGATTGAACGGCGGGTAATTCTCTGACGCGCCGCGCGCATTGGCCTCGATCATGTCGAACAGACGATCGAACCCGATGGTGGAGCGGCGATAAGGGGTAAGGTCGAAACGCATCTCAAATCCTCTTGGTTGAGCGAGTTGAAAAGCGGCGTCCGGGTGCCCGCGACGCCGGCATTCGTGCGGCCCGACTGCGCGGCACCGCACGGCTCCGAGATGGTGAACGGGCGAAGCGTTTCAAGCCTGCCGCAAACATCTACTTCATTGATGGGCTTTGGGCGCGCTGGCTATCAAGCGGGTAAGCAAAGGGGACCTCGCCAATGTCGATCACGCTCGCGCTGCTGCTCGCGCAATTCGCCACCCAACCCACACCTGCGGATCAGACCAACGGACCGGCACCTGCACCGGTCGCGCAGGAAGGTGAGGGTGAGGCTGCGGCGGGCCGGCTCGGCACCGCGCAGCAGGGTGGCGGCGACATCGTCGTCACCGCCCGGCGTCGCGCCGAGACGGTGCAGCAGGTGCCGATCGCGATCTCGGTCATCGGCGGTCAGGCGCTGGCGGACACGGGCGCGTATAATGTCAACCGACTGACGCAATTGCAGCCGAGCTTGCAATTCTATTCCACCAATCCGCGTAACTCGGCGGCCAACATCCGCGGATTGGGCGCGCCGTTCGGCCTCACCAACGATGGGATCGAGCAGGGCGTCGGCATCTACGTCGACCAGGTCTATTACAGCCGTATCGCCTCGGCGACGTTCGACTTTACCGATACCGAGCGGATCGAGATCCTGCGCGGGCCGCAGGGGACGCTGTACGGCAAGAATACGACCGCGGGCGCGATCAACATCACGACGCGCAAGCCCAGCTTCACGCCCGAAGCACGGGTCGAGCTGACCGCGGGCAATTACGAATTCGTTCAGGCAAAGGCGTCGGCGTCGGGGCCGCTCGTCGACGACAAGCTCGCAGTGCGACTGTCGGCCTCGGTGACGCGGCGCGACGGTACGGTGAACAACGTGCGCACCGGCGTGCACGTCAACGCGCAGGACAATCAGAGCCTGCGCGGGCAGCTTTATTGGCACGCGACCGACACACTCGATCTGACGCTGTCGGCCGATTACAACCATCAGAACCCCGATTGCTGCGCGCAATATTTCGTTCGCGTCGGCGCGACCCAGCGCCCGGTCGCGCGGCAGTATGAAGCGCTCGCCGCCGCGTTCGGGTACCAGCCGCCGTCGCGCAACCCGTTCGACCGCGTGACCGACCTCGACACGCCGTTGCGCGCGCGACAGGAGTTGGGTGGCGTCTCGCTGGTCGGCGAGCTCGATCTCGGCAGCGCGTTGCTCACCTCGGTCAGCGCGTGGCGCAAATGGGACTGGAAGCCGTCAAACGACCGCGATTACGTCGGGCTGCCGATCACCACCGTGTCGGCCAATCCGTCGCAGCAGGAGCAGGTGAGCCAGGAGCTGCGCATCGCGTCCAACGGTCGCCGCACGGTCGATTACGTCGCCGGGCTGTTCTACTTCCACCAGACGATCGACACGCAGGGGTTGCAGGTGCAGGGGTCGGCGGCCAGCCGTTTCCTGCTCGCTCCGCCCGCGGGCGGCTGCACCGCGGCGAGCACCGCCAACGCGTGCAATCCCGCGGTGCTGAACGGGCTGACCTCGCGCAACACGATCGGGTTCAGCAACACGAGCGCGGCCGCCTTCGGCAAGCTGACGTGGCACATCGCCAACCGCCTCTCGATCGCGCCGGGTCTGCGCGTCAATTACGACAAGAAGAGCGGCGATTACGTCTCGGTGGTGACGACGGGCAGCGGCGCGACGCTCGATTGCTCGGCCACCGCGCAAGGGGCGAACGGCGTGACGCGCGACCGCTGCGGCGTCCTCGCGCCGCAGAGCTACCAGCCCAAGTTCGATGATTGGAACGTGTCGGGCGACGTGACGCTCGCCTACGACCTGTCGCCCGACAATCATTTCTACGCCACCTATGCGCGCAGCTACAAATCGGGCGGGATCAACCTGTCGGGCCTGCCGCTGGGCGCCGACAACCTGCCGCTGCTCGCGACCGCCACGGTCAAGCCCGAGACGGTCAATCATTACGAGCTGGGACTGAAGAACCAGTTTCTCGACCGTCGCGCGACCGTCAACATCGCCGCATTCTGGACCGACATCTTCGATTATCAGGCAACCGTCACCAACAGCCAGTTGAGCGTTCTGCGCGGCTATCTCGCCAATGCCGGGCACGTTCGCACCCGCGGCGTGGAGATAGACTCGGCGTTTCGCCCGACCAGCCGGCTGAACGTCTACGCCAACGCCGCCTATACCGACGCCAAATACCAGCGTTTCACCGACGCGCCGTGCCCGCCCGAGCTGGCGGGGGGTACCGCGCTGCCGATCGTCAACGGCCAAATCGTTGGCACGCCCGCGGCGGCCGGGACGCCGGGGAACAGCCTGCCGTTCTGCAACGTGTCGGGTCAGCGCATTCCAGGCGTGTCGAAATGGGCCTTCTCCTACGGCGCGGAGTACGGCGTGCCGACCAACTTCGGCGGCAACGAGGGCAACGTATATCTCGGCTACGACGGCAGTTACCGGTCCAACTTCTCGTCCAACCCGTCCGAGTCGATCTACACGCAGGTCGACGGCTACTCGATCTCCAACGTGCGCGTCGGTTATCGCGAGGGGGGCCGCCTCAATGTGTTCGGTTGGGTGCGCAACGTGTTCGATCAGGACTACTTCGAGCTGCTCGCGACGCAGTCGGGCAATACCGGGCTGGTGGTCGGGCAACCCGGCGATCCGCGCACCTATGGCGTGACCTTTTCGGCATCGTTTTGAGACATGCGGTCCGGCCCAGGCGGCGCCTGGGTTGGATCGTGTGGCGCGGCGTCAGACCGTTTGCGGCGAGCTTCAAGTATTCGGGAGTTGTTGCAAAGCAAACGCCCGGGCCGTTTCCGACCCGGGCGCCTGCGTGACGATGAACTCGTCAGCCCCCTAATCCTGCTTTCCGCCCGCACGCCTCGTTGTTCACGAAGCGGGGCTGGTCTGCTTTCCCCGAACCACGGCTTCTGCCTGTGTGCCAGTGCGATGATTGCTAGGTGAGGGTCGCCGCTGTGTCGACTGTTATGAACGCCGGTTAATCCGATTATGCCACGCCTGTGTCGTATTCGCCACAGCTGTAACGATCGCGATGGATTGGGGCGGGGCGTTGCCAGCGCCGCCCTCTCATCCTAGAGCGGCGCGCATGTTGCTGTCGCGCTACGAGAGCATGATCGCGCGCCGGTACCTTCTGCCTGGCCGCGGTGAACGCTTCATTGTTCTGGTCGCCGGGTTCAGCCTGGGCGCGGTGATGCTGGGCGTCGCCGCGCTCGTCATCGTCATGAGCGTGATGAACGGCTTTCGCGCCGAGCTGTTCGACAAGATCGTCGGGCTGAACGGTCACGCGGTGGTGCAAGGGGTCGGCGGGCGCCTGCCCGACTGGCAGCAGGTAGTGCGCGAGGCGCGCGCGACGCCCGGCGTGACCGAGGCCACTCCGTTGATCGAGCAGCCGCTGTTCGCGACCTACAATGGCCGCGCGGAGTTCATCCTGCTGCGCGGCATGCGGACGCAGGACATTCGGCAGAATGCGACGATCCAGTCGAAGGTGGTGGTCGGCAGCCTCTCCTCGGTGACGCCCGGTAGCAACAACGTCGCGATCGGCGCGCGGCTGGCGGAGGCGCTGGGCGCGACGATCGGTTCGCAGATCACGATCTGGAACCCGCAAGGGCAGTCGACCCCGTTCGGCACCGTGCCGCGTCAGGTGAGCTATACGGTCGGCGCGATCTTCGAGGTCGGCATCTACGACTACGACAAGGCCTACGTCATCATGCCGATCCAGGACGCGCAGACGCTGCTGCTGATGGGCGACTCGGTCAGCATGATCGAGTTGGAAACGCAGAATGCCGACCGCGTCGGCGAGATCCTAGCCCCGCTCGCACCCAAGGTGCAGGGCTACGCGATTATCCGTGACTGGCGACAGCTGAACGCCGAATTGTTCGACGCATTGGCGGTCGAGCGGGTCGCGATGTTCGTGGTCCTGTGCATTATCATCCTGGTCGCCGCGTTCAACATCGCCAGCTCGCTCATCATGCTGGTGCGTGCCAAGACACGCGACATCGCGATCCTGCGCACCATGGGGGCGAGCAGGGGGGCGATGCTGCGCATCTTCATGACGGTCGGCACGACGATCGGCGTGCTCGGCACGATCGCGGGGCTCGTGCTGGGTGCGGTGTTCCTGTTCTACCGCCAAGCGGTGGTCAATTTCGTCCAGTTCGTGACGGGGCAGAATTTGTGGGATCCCTCGATCCGTTATTTGACCGAGCTGCCGTCCAAACCCGATCCGGTGGAGATCATCGCCATCGTCATCATCACGCTCGTCATGACCTTCCTCGCGACGATCTACCCCGCCTACAAGGCGGCGAGTACCGATCCGGTGCAGGTTCTCAGATATGAATAGCGACGAGGGCGCGATCGGCCGGCGCATCGGTGCCGCCCCAGGAGCGATCGGCACAGGCGACTTCGCCGCATCCGACGGCGGCGGGCATGAAGCCAGTAACGGGCCCGTGCTTGAGACGCGCGCCCTTGCGCGCAGCTTTACGCAAGGCTCGGAAACGATTCACGTGCTGCGCGGCGTGAATCTCTCGATCGCACCGGGCGAGATCGTCGCGCTGCTCGGCCCGTCGGGTTCGGGCAAGTCGACGATGCTCCAGGCGATTGGGCTGCTGGAGGGCGGGTTCGAGGGCTCGATCCGCATCGCGGGCGAGGAAGCGGCGCGGCTCGACGCAAAGGGCCGCACCGCGGTGCGGCGCGACCGGCTCGGCTTCGTCTATCAGTTCCACCACCTGCTCGCCGACTTCAACGCAATCGAGAACGTAATTCTGCCGCAGCTCGTCCACGGCGATGAACGCCCCGCGGCGGAAGCGCGCGCGACGAACCTGCTGACGGTGCTCGGGCTCGGTCATCGCCTCACGCACCGCCCGTCGCAGCTCTCGGGCGGCGAGCAGCAACGGGTCGCGGTCGCGCGTGCGCTCGCCAATCGTCCCGCGCTGATCCTCGCGGACGAGCCGACCGGCAACCTCGACGAACATACCGCCGACGTGGTGCTCGCCGAATTTCTGCGGCTGGTGCGCGAGGAAGGTTCGGCGGCGCTCGTCGCGACGCACAACGAGCGGCTGGCGGCGCGGATGGACCGAGTGGTGCGGCTGCACGAGGGCCAGTTGCAGTGAGCGCGTGGCGCGAGGCGGTGACGCTCTCGGGCCGGCACGTCACGCTCCGCCCGCTCGCGCGCAGCGACCGCGACGCGATCGTCGCAGCACTGGCCGACGTGGGGCCGAGCTTGGCGACGATTGTACCCGACGCAACCACGGTCGACGGCTGGTATGACGCGATTGACAAGCAGGTAGCGGCGGGCCGCGCGCTTCCCTTCACGGTGCTCGACGCCGACGGCACGGTTGCAGGCGTCACGCGCTTCCTGCGGATGAACGAGGCGTACGCCCGCGTCGAGATCGGCGGCACCGTCTACGCGCCGCGCGTCCAGCGGACCGGCGTCAACACCGAGGCGAAGCGGCTGCTGCTCACCCACGCTTTCGATATTCTCGGCTGCCAGTGCGTGCAATTGCGCACCAACGTGCTCAACCGCGCGTCGCGTGCCGCGATCGAGCGGCTCGGCGCGCGGCTCGACGGCATCTTGCGCGGGCACATGGTGACGCCCGACGGTGAGGTGCGCGACAGTGCGGTCTACTCGATCATGGCGCAAGAGTGGCCGCAGGTCCGGCGCAACCTCGATCACCTGCTCGTACGAGAGGATAGACGATGACCGCGATCACCGACCTGACCGTCATTGCCGCCGATGGCACGCCGACCCGCCTCGACCAGTGGCGCGGCAAGGTACTGCTGATCGTCAACACCGCGTCCAAATGCGGCTTCACCCCGCAGTACGAGGGATTAGAAGCGCTTCATCGCGATCTGGTTCCACGTGGGTTCGAGGTGCTGGCGTTCCCGTGCAACCAGTTCGGCGCGCAGGAACCCGGCGACGCTGCCGAGATCGCGAACTTCTGCTCGCTGACCTACGACGTGACGTTCCCGGTGTTCGCCAAGGTCGACGTCAGCGGCGACGCCGCCGATCCGCTGTTCGAGCGATTGAAAGCCGACGCGCCCGGCGTGATGGGCACCAAAGCGATCAAATGGAACTTCACCAAGTTCCTAGTCGACCGCGACGGCCACACCGTCCGCCGCTACGCGCCGACCACCAAGCCCGAGGAGATCCGTCGCGACATCGAGGCGCTGCTGTGAAGTCGCTCGATCCCAGCGGCACGTGGCGCATCCTGATCGCGATGTTCGCGCTGATCTGCCTCGTCATGGTAGGGCTGCTTACGCTACTCGCAGTCCTGCACTACCGCTAATAGGTCAGCCGGGCACCGCGAACGCGCTCGCGCCCTTGCGGTGGTCGGCCGCGGCGGTGATCGAGGTGACCCCGCCGAAGATGAAGCTGATCCCCAAGATATAGCCCGGCAGCGTCAGCGCCGAGAACGGCACCGTCGCCAGGATGAACAGCGCGAGCAGCACGTTGATGATGCCGAGCGTGATCAACATGCCGCGCCGCCGCTTGAGCCGGAAGCCATAGACCAGCTCCAGCACGCCGCGCACACCCAGCCAGACGGCGACCATCAGCGTCAGCGACAACGCACCGGTCGCAGGTTCGAGCAGCATGATCAGTCCGACGATCACCGACAGCGCACCGAACAGGATCGTGTAGCCGCGATGCGCGCTGCCGTGCCCGAACAGCGACGCCGCGATCGCGAACGCGCCCGACACGAAGAAGAACGCGCCGATCACCACGGTCGCTGCGAACGTGGCGGCGAACGGCGACGCGAACGCCAGGATGCCGAGCACCACCGACACGATGCCGTACGCCATGATCCAGCCCCAGCCGGCACCAACCGCACCGCTGCCCGATCGGCCATCACCGCGCACGTCCGTCATCGCACTTCCTCCTACTTGCGCGGTCGAACGGGCGCGAACGCGCCACGGTTCCTCCGCGGTTGCGCGCTGGTCGAATCATCCAACAGCGCCTAGGTTGGCGCGATGCCTCACTCCGGGTTCGTGCCGCTCCGCATCTTTTCCTGCTACACCATGCTCGACGGCGCGATCGACCCGAAGGCGATTGCCAAGCGTGCCGCAAAGCTCGGCTTCCCCGCCGCCGGCCTGACCGACCGCAACGGGCTCTATGCCGCAATGGCCTTCTCCGATGGGGCGTTCGCGTCGGGCGTGCAGCCGGTGATCGGCACGATGCTGGGGATCTGCCGCCCCGACATGCCCGAGGGCGGCTGCCCGGTGGTCGACTGGATCGCGCTCTACGCGCAAGACACGACTGGCTATGACAATCTGTGCGCGCTGGTCAGCCAGGCGCACCTCGATCGCCCGCTGGAGCATGCGCCGCACGTCACCTTCGACGCGCTTGAGCGGCACACCACCGGCCTCCTCGCGCTGACCGCGGGCGGCGAGGGTGGTCTGGCGCGCCTGTTCGCGGAGGATCAGCCCGCGCGCGCCGCCGCTTACGCCGATCGCCTACAGGCGCTGTTCCCTGATCGGCTCTACGTCGAACTCGTCCGGCGCGGCGATCCGGTTGAGGATGCGGCGGAAGAAGCGCTGATCGACCTAGCCTATGCGCGGAACCTGCCGCTCGTCGCGACCAACCCGTCGTGCTTCGAAGAAGCGAGCTTCGGCGAAGCGCACGACACGATGCTGTGCATCGCCAACTCCACCTATGTCGAGACCGAGGACCGCCCCCGCAGTTCGCCCGAGGCGTGGATGAAACCCGCGGCCGAGATGCGCCAGCTGTTCGCCGACCTGCCCGAGGCGATCGACAACACCTTGGTCGTCGCGCGGCGCTGCGCGGTGGCGGCGCCCAAGCGCAAGCCGATCTTGCCCAGCCTCGCCGGTGACCGCGAGGGCGAGGCGGCAATGCTGCGCGATCTCGCGCGCGCGGGGCTCGACGCGCGGTTGCAGCGGATCGAGGAATTGCACGCCGCCGCGGGCGACGCTGCCGAGCCGCTCGCACCCGACTGGAGGCAGGGCTACCGCGACCGGCTCGAATTCGAACTCGACGTCATCATCCAGATGGGCTTCCCCGGCTATTTCCTGATCGTCGCCGACTTCATTCAATGGGCGAAGGCCCACGACATCCCGGTCGGCCCGGGCCGCGGGTCGGGCGCGGGCAGCGTCGTCGCCTGGGTGCTGACGATCACCGACCTTGATCCGTTGAAGCTTGGTCTGCTGTTCGAGCGCTTCCTCAATCCCGAGCGCGTGTCGATGCCCGACTTCGACATCGACTTCTGCGAAACGCGGCGCGGCGAGGTGATCCGCTACGTGCAGGAGAAATACGGCCGCGATCAGGTGGCGCAGATCATCACCTTCGGTAAGCTGAAAGCGCGCGCGGTGCTAAAGGACACCGGACGCGTGTTGCAGATGAGCTACGGGCAGGTCGATCGCCTGGCCAAGCTCGTACCCAACCACCCGACCGACCCTTGGGATCTCAAGCGCGCGCTCAACGGCGTGCCCGAGCTCGCCAAGGAATATGCCAACGACAACCAGGTTCGGCATTTGCTCGACTTGGCGACGCAGTTGGAGGGGCTGCCGCGCCACTCGTCGACGCACGCGGCCGGCGTGGTGATCGGCGACCGGCCGCTCGCGCAGCTCGTCCCGCTCTACCGCGATCCGCGCTCCGACATGCCGGTGACGCAGTTCGACATGAAGTATGTCGAGGGTGCGGGGCTGGTGAAGTTCGACTTCCTCGGCCTGAAAACGCTGTCGGTGCTCAAGAAGGCGGTGCAACTGCTTGCGAAGCGCGGCATTTCGGTCGATCTCGACGCGCTGCTGTGGGACGACGAGGCGGTCTACAAACTGCTCCAAAGCGGCAACACCGTGGGCGTGTTCCAGCTCGAATCGGAAGGCATGCGCCGCACGCTGTCGGCGGTGCGCCCGACCAATTTCGGCGACATCGTCGCGCTCGTCTCGCTCTACCGTCCGGGTCCGATGGACAACATTCCGTCGTTCGGTCGCCGCAAGCAGGGCACCGAGCCGATCGAGTATCCGCACGCGCTGCTGGAGCCGATCCTGGCCGAGACCTACGGCATCTTCGTTTACCAGGAACAGGTGATGCAGGCGGCGCAGGTGCTGGCGGGCTATTCGCTCGGCGGCGCCGACCTGTTGCGGCGCGCGATGGGCAAGAAGGTCAAGGCGGAAATGGACGCGCAGCGCTCGATCTTCGTCGCCGGCTGCCAGGAAGTGAACGGCATCCCTAAGGCGAAGGCGAACGAGCTGTTCGACTTGATCGACAAGTTCGCGGGCTACGGGTTCAACAAGAGCCACGCCGCCGCCTATGCGCTGCTCGCGTATCAGACCGCGTGGCTGAAAGCGCATCATCCGCATGAATTTTATGCGGCTTCAATGTGTTACGACCTGCACTTGACGGACAAGCTAGCGATCTTCGTCGATGACGCGCGGCGCTTGGGCGTCGAGTTGCTGCCGCCATGCATCAACGCCAGCCAGGCCGAGTTCGACGTCGAGGCGACGCCAGACGGTGGCCTCGCGGTCCGCTTCGCGCTCGCTGCGCTCAAATCGGTCGGCGAGGGCGCGATGGAGCGGCTGGTCGAGGCGCGTACCAGTGATGGCCCGTTCAAGAGCTTGAGCGACCTTGCCGACCGGGTTGACCCGCGGCTCGTCAACAAGCGTCAGTTGGAGACGCTGGCGGCGGGCGGCGCCTTCGACGGGCTCGACCCCAACCGCGCCGGCGTTCACGCGATTGCCGAGACGATCCTCGCGATCGCCGCCAGCGCGCACCACGGGCGCACCAGCGGGCAGGGCGGCCTGTTCGGCGAGGAGAGCCATGGCAGCGAGGTCATCAAGCTGCCGACCGACGTGCGCTGGAGCCTGATGCAGCGGATGGAGCAGGAGAAGGAGGCGTTCGGCTTTTACTTCTCTGCGCACCCGGTCGATCGCTACCGCATGCTCGCCAAGATGCACGGCGCGCGCACCTTCGCCACGTTGAACGAGCTGCATATCGCCGATGGCGCGCGCGTCGGCGCGACGCTGGCGGTGTTGGTCGAGGAAGCGCGCTGGCGCACCTCGGCGCGCGGGCGGCGCTACCTGATGGCGACGCTGTCGGATGCGACGGGGCAGTTCAACGCGACTTGCTTCGAGGATTCGACCTCGACCGATCTGGAGGAGGCGGCGCGGATCGGCGGTTGCGGGCTGCTGACGGTCGAGCTCGATCGCCGGCCGGGCGAGGAAACGCCGCGTGTCAGCATCAAGGCGATCAAGCCGTTCGAGACGCTTGCCGCGACGACGCGCTTCGCGCTCGAGGTAGCGGTGGACGACGTGCGCGCGATCCCCACACTTGCCGCGCTGATCGGCGAGCGTCGCGGGCAGCGCGGCAAGGTGACCCTGACCGTGCCGGTGCCCGACGGCGGCCATGCCAAGGTGCTGCTCGGCCACGACTTCTCGCTCGATGCCGAACTGGCCGAGCGGATCGAGGGAATAGCAGGCATCGCCTCGGTCAGCTTCGACGTCGAGGAAGTGCGCCTGCGCGCGGTGGGGTAGCGACGTTGCTGCCGACATCCTGGGCTTGACCCGGGCTTCCCTTTCCTTGCTCCGCGCGAGAGAAGGGGGCCCCGCAGCCAGTCAGGGGTGACGTGTGATCAGAACAGCTCGCCCTGCGCGCCCGCCGGCGGACGGAAGCACGAGCAGTCGAGGTTCAGCCGCCGACGATCGTCGCTGAAGCCGTGTTTCGCGCGCGCGATGCGGAAGCGGGTGCGCAGCAGTTCCGCCCATACGCCTTGTCCGCGCATGCGCGAGAAGAAGCCGGGATCGTTGTCGCGCCCGCCGCGCAAGCTCTGGATCGTCGCCATCACCTTGCCCGCGCGATCGGGGAATTGCTCGTCGAGCCAGGCGCGGAACAGTGGCGCGACCTCCCACGGCAGTCGCACCGGAATGTACGACACGCCGAGCGCACCCGCCTCGGCGGCCGCCGCGACGACGGCCTCGACCTCGTGATCGGTCACCGCCGGGATCACCGGTGCCATGTTGACGTAGGTCGGCACGCCCGCCTCCGTGAGCTGCCGCACCGCCGCCAGTCGTCGTGCCGGCGTTGGTGCGCGCGGCTCGACGGTCATCGCGATGCGCGGGTCGAGCGAGGTGATCGAGATCGCCACCGCCGCCTGCCGTCTCGCTGCCATGCCGCCGAGCAGGTCAATGTCGCGCACCACGCGGTCCGACTTGGTCGTGATGACGACGGGATGCTCGCACGCGGCGAGCACCTTCAGCAGCGCGCGCGTGATCCGCCA
This sequence comes from Sphingomonas hominis, assembly GCF_013328205.1. Taxonomy (GTDB): domain Bacteria; phylum Pseudomonadota; class Alphaproteobacteria; order Sphingomonadales; family Sphingomonadaceae; genus Sphingomonas; species Sphingomonas hominis. The sequence continues at coordinate 245,457 of NZ_JABULH010000004.1, forward strand.
CTCACGCTCGATCGGCTGATAGGGATCGGTGTTGGTGCCCATCGCGATCGGTGCGCAGGTGTAGCCCGGCTTGCGCAACTCGGCCTTGAGCAGCTCCGCCGCATCAGGCTTGGCGAACAGCCTGGTTTCGAAGTCGAGCCCCGGCGACAGGTCATGAAAGGCGTGGCTGGGCCGCGCGAAACAATAGATGCAGCCGTGCTCGCACCCGCGATAGGCGTTGATCGAGCGGTCGAACGGCACGTCGGGCGAGGTGTTGCGCGTCAGGATCGTGCGCGGATGCTCGACGATCACCGTCGTGCGCAGCGGCGACATCGCGCCATCCACGTCGCCGCGCGCGTCGAGCCAGTCGCCGTCCGCCTCGGTCTGCGGCAAATTGAAGCGCCGGCTCTCCACGTTCAGCGTCGCGCCGCGAACTGCCCGAGTCTTCTCGCCCATGCCTAAAGGCTAGGCGAACAACCGGAACATAGCAAGAACGTTGCCGCTCAGCGTTCCAGCAGGCGCGGCATCAACTCGACGAAGTTGCACGGGCGATGACGGCTGTCGAGCTGGTCACGCAGGATATCGTCCCACGCGTCCTTCACCGCGCCGGTCGAACCGGGCAGCGCGAAGATATAGGTGCCGCGCGACACGCAAGCGCAGGCGCGGCTCTGCACGGTCGAAGTGCCGATCGTCTGAAACGACAGCCAGCGGAATAGCTCGCCAAAGCCTGGGATCATCTTGTCCGCGACGCGCTCCACCGCCTCAGGCGTCACGTCGCGGCCGGTCACGCCGGTGCCGCCGGTGGTGATGATGCAGTCGACAGACGCGTCGTCGATCCAGTGGTTGAGCTGCGCGACGATCTGCTCGACGTCGTCGCGCAGGATCACACGATCGGCGAGTACGTGTCCGACTCCCTCGATGCGCGCCACCAGCGTGTCGCCCGAGCGATCCTCTGCCAGCCCACGCGTGTCCGACACCGTCAGCACCGCGATACGGATCGGCAGAAAGTCACGCGTCTCGTCGATCGGCACGCCGCTTCACTCGGCGCGCGTGGTGGAGGCGGGGCTGACCGTGCCGTTGATCGCGATCGCGGTCTTCGACGCCTGCGCGTTCATCCGCACGGCGCTCGCGCCCGGCAGTCCGGGGAAGCGCGGCCACATGCCCTGCGCCAGCGCCGACCGGCTCGGCGACGCTGCCTTGCCGCCCTGCGCCTCGTACATCCAGTAATTGCGCAGCACCGTCACGACGTAGCCGCGCGTCTCCCAATACGGGATGCTCTCAATATAGAGCAAAGGATCGCCACCATCGCGCACGATGCCGTTCCACTCGGCGACGTGCACCGGACCGGCGTTATACGCAGCGATCACCTTGGGCAGCAGCCCGCCGGTCGTGCCCATGTCGCGCAGCCGCTCGATATGGCGCTGCCCGATGTCGATGTTGGTCGACGGACGGGTGAGCGCTGCCTGGTCGACGGTCAATCCGCGCTCGCGCATGTAATCGGTCGCTGCCGCGGGCATGATTTGCATCAGGCCGTAGGCGCCCGCCGGGCTCTTCACGCGCGGACGAAAGCCCGATTCCTGCAACGTGTGCGCGTAGACCAAAGCCTTGTCGATCCGCCACCCGCTGTCGGGCGTCCAGTTGGGTTGCGGATAATGCGATTCGGCCGTCGCGGTCACGCCCTGCGGCATGTTGTGCGCCATCCACACCGCGGTCGCGGGCAGGTCAAGCTGCTCGGCGAGCCGCGTCAGGCTGGTGAATTCCTGCGGTGCGCCGATCCGCGCCTGCTGCCGCAGCACGCCTTCGGCTTCCTCGTCCTCGCCGATCTCGACCAGCGCCGCGGCGACGCGGACGTTGGGGCGGCGTTCCAGCGCGGCCCAGTCCCCGGTCACCCGCTGCGCGCGCGACTTGGCCGGGCTCAGGCCGAGTGCCTGCCGCGCGAGCAGCCCGTAGAACGTTTCGCCGAACTGCGACGCTTGCTTCAATCGCGCCTCGATCCGGTCGGGGCGCCCGCACATCATGTCGGCGCGCGCAGCCCAGTAGAGCGCGGTGGCGCGCAGGTCGGTGTCGGATGCGCGCGCCGCGACATTCTCGAACCCCGCTGGCGCCGCGCCGCAGTCGCGCTGCCGCCACGCCGCCAGCGCGCCAGTCCAGCGCGCCTGCGTGGTCCAGTCGCCCGCGCCCAGCTCCGCCTTGGCCGCCAGCGCGCGCGCTTCGCGGTCCATGCCTTGCAGGTAATAGATCCACGCGATCCGCGTCTGCCACTCCGTCAGCGCCTCGGGGGTTAGCCCCGGTGTCGCATCGAGCAGCGCCTCCGCCTCAGCACCTGAATCTGCCTTGACGTAGGGCTGCATCTTCACCGCCAGGTCGGCGGCGATCAGGTCGCTCTTTGTCGCCTTGGCGCGGATGCGTGCAGGGGCACCGTCGTTCCAGATCAGCCGCTGCTGCACCGGCAGCGGCGGCAGTTCGGCGACGCCGCGCGCGCGGGCGATCCGCCCCAACGCCTCGGCCTGCGGCAGTTCGGGCGCTTCGTTGATGAGTTTCAGCAGCGCGTCGGCCTCGACGCGCGGACTTCCCTTGGCGGTGTAGAGCTCGGCACGGGCGTAGGCGTGCAAGGGACCAGGCGCCATGCTGTCGAGCGCGATCTGCGCGTCGCTCCAGCGGCTCTCACGGATGGCGGTGAACACGCCGCGATAGCCGTCGCGCTGCTCGGCGGTCAGTTGCTTGGGAATGCCGACCGCCGGCGTCGGCGGTGCGGGTTCGGCAACCGCAGAGGTCACGGCGGCGGCGCAACACGCGCCCGCGAGCAACAACCGCTTCAACCCCGTCACTTCGCCAATCCTTCGTTGAGCAAGATCAGGTCCTTCCACGCTTCGGACTTGCAGGCCGGCCGGTCCAACAGGACGCGGGGGTGATGGCTCGCAACCACGTGCGTGCTGGTGCCACCTGTATGGTTAAAGACGTGCAAACGCTCTCTCGCCTGCGCTACGTTCGTCGCCAGAACCGCACGGGTCGCCGCATCGCCCAGCACCAGCAGCGCCTTGGGTGCGGCGAGCGACAGATGATGCCGCGTCACCTCGCCCAATCGCTGCTCCAGGTCGCGCGGTACGCGCCCGGTCGTTGGCCGCCGTACGCAGACGGAGGCGAGCAGCACGTCGGCGCGCGTGCGCCCGATGCTACGCAGCATGTTGTCGAACAATCGCCCGACCTCACCGCCCAGCAATTGTCCACGGTCGTCGCGCTCGGGACAATCGACCAGCACCATCAGCTCGGGGCTTTCCGGCCCGGCCCAGCCGATCGCCTCGCCCGCCCATACCGCATCGGGTGCCTCGCGCCCGATTCGCCACGACACGAACTCGGCCAGCACGCCGGGCAGGGCGGTTGCCGGCAGCGGTGCGGCGCTTGGCGCCGGGTCGGCGACGGGCTCGTGCGGCGCAAGCTGATCGCCGGCAAAATTCTTCGCTTCCAACCAGTTGACGGGCGCGTCACCCACCACCACGTCGACACCGGCGTCGCGCCACCAATCAAGCGCGCTCGCTGCCGCCGCGCCCCAATCGAGATTCTGGTCTGCCCCCATCCGGTCGGCATAGCATGGATGGTTGACGCGAAGGTCAAGTTACTGGCACCGCGGCACGGTCAGGATGTTGCTGCGGTGCGACGAGGAGCGGAACGCCCCTGTCAGCGGGCACCAGAGGAGAGAGTGAAGTGAGCGATCGCGAATCCATGCCGTATGACGTGGTGATCGTCGGCGCCGGCCCGGCCGGTCTGTCGGCGGCGATCCGCATCAAACAACTCGCCGCGGAGAAGGAAGCGGACATCTCTGTCTGCGTGCTCGAGAAGGGCTCGGAGGTCGGTGCGCACATCCTGTCGGGCGCGGTGATCGATCCGCGTACGCTCGACGAGTTCCTGCCCGACTGGCGCGACGACGGCTGCCCGCTCGCCGAGGTGCCGGTTACCGAGAACATCCATTGGGTGCTGACCAAGAACAAGAAGGTCGACCTGCCGCACCTGTGGACCCCGCCGTTCCTCCACAACAAGGGCACCTATACCGGCAGCCTCGCCAATCTGTGCCGCTGGATGGCGGGCAAGGCGGAGGAGCTCGGCGTCGAGATCTTCCCCGGCTTCGCCGCTGCCGAGGTGCTGTTCAACGAGGATGGCAGCGTCAAGGGCGTCGCGACCGGCGACATGGGCGTCGCGCGCGACGGCACGCACAAGGGCGACTGGCAGCCCGGCCTTGAGCTGCATGCGAAATACACCTTCTTCTCCGAAGGCTGCCGTGGACATCTGTCGAAGGAGCTGATGCGCATCTTCGACTTGCGCGCGAACTGCGACCCGCAGGTCTATGGTCTGGGTATCAAGGAATTGTGGGACATCGATCCCGAGCTGCACACGCCGGGCAAGGTCGTTCACACGCAGGGCTGGCCACTCAGCGAGACCGACGGCTCGAACGGCGGCGGCTGGATTTACCACCAGGCGAACGGCCAGGTGTCGATCGGCTTCGTGACCTGGCTCAACTATACCAACCCCTACGTCTCCCCGTTCCAGGAGATGCAGAAGTGGAAGACGCATCCTGAGGTCGCCGCGCTGCTCAAGGGAGGCAAGCGCGTCAGCTACGGCGCGCGCGCGATTTCGGACGGCGGGCTGCAGTCGATCCCCAAGCTCGTGTTCCCGGGCGGCGCGTTGATCGGCGACAGCGCCGGCTTCCTCAACGTGCCGCGGATCAAGGGCACGCACACCGCGATGAAGTCGGGCACGATGGCGGCAGAGGCTGCGGTCGACGCGATCCTGTCGCAGCGTCAGAGCGACGAGCTGACCGCCTATCCGGATGCGTTCGAGACCAGCTGGGTCAAGAAGGAGCTGTCGATCGTCCGTAACGTCGTGCCGCTGGTCAAGAAGTTCGGCGACCTGATGGGCTCGGGCCTCGCGGGCATCACCATGTGGTCCGAATATCTCGGGCTCAAGATGCCGTTCACGATGCACCACCATCCCGACAACGAGACGCTGTGGCGCAAGGATCTGGTCAAGAAGGTCGAATACCCCAAGCCCGACGGCGTGCTGACCTTTGACAAGCTCTCCTCGGTGTTCCTGTCGAACACCAACCACGAGGAGGATCAGCCTGTCCACCTGACGCTCAAGGATGCGTCGGTGCCGGTCGTGCACAATCTGCCGCTCTACGACGAACCCGCGCAGCGTTATTGCCCGGCGGGCGTTTACGAGATCGTGGGCGAAGACACGCACGATCCCCGTCTGGTGATCAACGCGCAGAATTGCGTTCACTGCAAGACGTGCGACATCAAGGACCCGACACAGAACATCAACTGGGTCGTGCCCGAAGGCGGTGGTGGACCCAATTACCCGAACATGTGACCCGATCCGTTCTGCCCTCCACCGCCGCCGCGTGGTGGGGGGCTCCATGTTCCTTGCCGTACTGATCGCCGCCACACCCGTGGCCGCCAAGACCGACGCTCCACGGGTCGCGCCTGCCGCCGGCACCTCGGACCCCGACATCGCCGCCTATCTGCGCGCGCGCGTCGCCGACGCCGCCGGTCGTGTTGCACTCGCCGTCACGGATTACGCACAAGCGCTGCCCGCGACCGCCGCCGATCCCGTGGTCGCGGTCCGCGCCTATCGCGAGGCAATCCAGGCGGGCGACTTCGCGCTCGTCGACCGTGCCGCCGTCACCTTGGCGAGCGCCGACGTGCTTCCCAACGACGCCCCGCTGCTCGCGCTCGCCGCCGCCGCGCGCGCGCACGACCGCGCCGGGGCCGAGCGCGCGCTGACTGCGCTCGACGCGACGCCGCTCAAGATCCTATCTGCGCCGCTGCGCGCCTGGGCGGCGCTCGAGTGGCGGGGCGATCCCTTTGCCCCGTTGGCGCCCGCGTCCGACGACGCGGTCGCGCGCCGCTTCGTCGCGGAAACGCGCGCGCTGATCCTGCTCGCGCAAGGGCACAGCGAGGAAGGGCTCGCCACGCTGCGTCCGCTGCTCGGCAACGATCAGTCGAGCATCGACACCCGCATCGCCGCCGCGCGGCTGCTGATCGCGCGTCGCAAGCCCGATCTCGCCCGCACCTTGCTCACCGGCAGCACGCCGCCCGAAGTGGCCTTGCGGGAGCAGCCGAGGTGGCGCGGCGATCCCGGTTTCGCCTTTGGGGTGTCGTGGCTGCTCACCCGCGTCGCCTCCGACCTGGCGATGGGGCCGCCCGGCAACCTGTCCTACACGCTGACGCAATCCGCACTGCGTGCCGATCCGGCCAACGACCGTGCGCGGCTGCTGCTCGCCGGCGCGCTGTCGAAGGACAAGGCGGCCGACCGCGCGCTGACCGTGCTGGGCGAGGTCGACCCGCGCGGCATCTACGCCGCGCAGGCGACGGCCGGGCGGATCGAAGTGCTCGCCGACGCCGGCCGGACCGAGGACGCGCTGCGCCTGGCCGAGCCGCTCGGGATGGCGTCCGATGCCGGCCCGGCCGATGTTCAGCGGCTCGCCGACCTCTACCTGCGGCTCGAGCGTGCACGCGACGCGGCTCCACTCTACCGTCGCTTGGCCGAGCGCGCCGGCGCCGACTGGACCGACTGGCTGCAATATGGCGCCGCGCTCGACCGCGCGGGCGATTGGCCGGCTGCTCGCACCGCGCTGGAACGCGCCCACGCGCTCGCGCCCGACCAGCCGCTGGTGCTCAACTATCTCGGCTACGCACTGACCGAGCATGGCGAGCGCCCGACCGAGGCGCAGGCGATGCTGGCACAGGCGGCACGCGCGCGTCCGAACGATCCCGCGATTGCCGACTCGCTCGGTTGGGCGCTGTTCCGTGCCGGCGCGACGCAGCGCGCGCTGCCGCTGATCGAGCGCGCTGCTGCCGCCGACTCGATCAATCCCGAGATCGGCGAGCATCTCGGCGACATCTACTGGCAGCTCGGGCGCCGCTACGAGGCGCGCTATGCCTGGACCGCCGCGCGCGTTAGTGCCGAAACACCGGTGGTCGCACAGCGCCTGTCGGGGAAGATCGCGAACGGGTTGTGAGGGGCTGAGGTGCCGAAGGTGGAGATACGGGAAAAGGTGATCGTTGAGCGCGCCCCCGCCAAATTGAACCTCGCGCTCCACGTCCGCCGCCGCCGTGACGATGGCTATCACGACCTCGAAACGCTGTTCGTCTTCGCGCGCGACGGCGATAGCGTCAGCGTCGCGGTTGGCGCACCATCGCTCACGATCACCGGGCCGTTCGCCGCCGGGCTCGACGCCGGGGCCGACAATCTCGTCGCGCGCGCCGAACTTGCCTTTTGTGCGCAGTTCGGCGTGACGGCGCAGCACACGATCACGCTCGACAAGCATCTGCCGGTCGCCTCGGGGATCGGCGGCGGCTCGGCCGATGCCGCTGCGACGCTGCGCGCGCTGGCGACGTTACACGGCATCGCGCACGACGATGCTCAACTGATCGACATTGCCGCAACGCTCGGCGCCGACGTGCCCGCCTGCCTGCTCGGCCGCGCCGCCTTCGGCGACGGCAAGGGCGACGCGCTGACGACGATCCCCGGCCTGGGTGACATGCCCGCCTTGCTGGTCAACCCAGGGGTCGCCGTCTCCACGGCCGCCGTCTTCGCGCGTTGGGACCGTGTCGACCGCGGCGCCCTGCGTGAAGGCGGTTCGTTCGGCGACGATGGCACGCTCGCGTGGGCGCTCGCCGGGCGGAACGACCTCCAGCCTCCCGCCGAGCAGCTCGCACCTGTCATCGCTGATCTGCTCGCGTTGCTGGCACAGCAAGCGGGCGTTCGCCTCGCCCGCATGTCGGGATCGGGCGCGACCTGCTTCGCGCTGTTCGACGACGAGAACGCCCGCGACGCCGCCGCGCGCGCCATCGCCGCCGTGCACCCGGCGTGGTGGCGGCTCGAAACGGCCATCCAGTGATCAACCTCAGCGTCGACGACGGCGTCGCACGGATCGCGCTAGACCGTGCGGCCGCGCGTAACGCGCTGCCGACCGCCGCGTGGCACGATCTCGCCGCAACGGTCGCGCAGGTGCCCATCGACGCGCGCGTCGTACTCATCGCTTCCGACGTCCCCGGCATCTTCTCCGCCGGGGCCGACCTCGTCGATCTCGCGCGGCTCAGTGAGGACGTGCCCGCACGCACTGCCTTTCGTACCGCGATGCGCGCCGGCATCGACGCGGTCGCCGCGCTGCCGATGCCGGTCGTCGCCGGCGTCGAGGGCGGGTGCCACGGTGCCGCGGTCGCGCTGGCGCTTGCCTGCGACCTGATCGTCGCTGCGCCGGGTGCCCGTTTCGCGATCCCGCCGGCGCGGCTCGGCATCGGCTATCCCGCGCCCGATGTGGCGCGCTTGTCCGCACGGGTCGGGCAGGGGCAGGCCGCACGCCTGCTGTTCACCGCTGCCACGATCGACGCCGCCGAGGCGCACCGCATCGGCCTCGTCGACCTGCTCGCCGACCCGGCCGAGGTCGCGGCCGCGATCGCCGCCAACGATGTCGCCGCGCTGTGTCTGCTCAAGTCGACGATCCGCGATCCCGTCGACGCTGCGCACGACCGCGCGTTCGAGAATTCGTTCGCCGCCCCGCGCTTCGCCGCTGCCACTAAACGGTATCTACGCGCTTGAAATAACGGCCATGTTCCCCACTTGTTCCTGTGGAACAGAATGTGTACACGAGCAGGAACGCGTTGAACGTCACGCGCGGGTGCTCTAGCGAAAGGGATCGGCAATGGCCGCCAAACTTCAGGTGATCGATACCGGCATGGCAACCGCGACTAACGACCGTCAAAAGGCGCTCGACGCCGCCCTCGCGCAGATCGACCGAGCGTTCGGCAAGGGCTCGGCGATGAAGCTGGGGCAAAAGGAAGCGATGCAGGTCGAGGCGATCTCGACCGGCTCGCTCGGGCTCGACATCGCGCTGGGCGTCGGCGGGCTGCCGCGCGGCCGCGTGATCGAGGTGTACGGCCCCGAATCGTCGGGCAAGACGACGCTCGCGCTCCACGTCATCGCCGAAGCGCAGAAGAACGGCGGCACTGCCGCCTTCGTCGACGCCGAACACGCGCTCGACCCCGTTTACGCCAAGAAGCTGGGCGTCAACATTGACGAATTGATCGTGTCGCAGCCCGATACCGGTGAGCAGGCGCTGGAGATCGTCGACACGTTGGTGCGCTCGAACGCGATCGACGTGCTGGTGGTCGACTCGGTCGCAGCCCTCGTCCCGCGCGCGGAGATCGAGGGCGAGATGGGCGACAGCCACGTCGGCCTCCAGGCGCGTTTGATGTCGCAGAGCCTGCGCAAGCTGACCGGCTCAATCAGCCGCTCGCGCTGCATGGTGATCTTCATCAACCAGCTGCGCATGAAGATCGGCGTGATGTACGGCAACCCGGAGACGACGACCGGCGGCAACGCGCTGAAGTTCTATGCCTCGGTCCGGCTCGACATCCGCCGCACCGGCGCGATCAAGGACCGCGACGAGGTGACCGGCAACGCCACCCGCGTGAAGGTCGTTAAGAACAAGGTCGCGCCGCCGTTCAAGCAGGTCGAGTTCGACATCATGTACGGCGAGGGTATCTCCAAGATCGGCGAGATCCTCGACCTCGGCGTCAAGGCCGGGCTGGTCGAGAAGTCGGGCGCGTGGTTCTCCTACGACAGCGTCCGCATCGGGCAGGGACGTGAGAATTCGAAGAACTTCCTGCGCGAAAACAAGGAAATGGCCGACCGCCTCGAAAAGGCGATCCGCGCCCGTACCGACGCGGTTGCCGAAGAGATGATGGCCGGCCCGTCGGAGGACGACGACATCTGATTTGGACGGTCGCCCGGTCTGATCGCAGCGCGGCTCGCCGGAAACGGCGGGCCGCGTCCGTTTTGCACATCGGCGACGACGCGCGTTGGACTGACCTTCGTGTGACCTTCCGCGATCGTCGCTCCGCCAGAGAGCATCTCGATCCGAGCCAAAGACCGCTGATGCAGCGCAGCGCCAACCATGCTCATACCGTCATCCCGGACTTGATCCGGGGTCCCGCTTCTTTCTACCCGCAGCGGGGTGAGGGACGTCGACACCACGTCGCGCCCGGTCCAGCCAGCGCCGGCATTACACCACACTGCACCACCTTCGCATCATCGCCCCGTTTAAATGATCTCGGCGTGACCTCACCTTCCATGAACGTCCCGCGACGGTGACTGCAGCAGGCGACTGGATCGGCAAGGTCGGTGACGTCTGGGCACGCGAGTGGCCGCGCACCGAGCGCAGCTTCGCTCACCTCGAACCGTTGCTACGTCGCGCGATCCTGTCGGTTGCGCCCGATCGCGGCCAGTTCCTCGATCTCGGTTGCGGCGTCGGCACGACCAGCGCCGCCATCGCCGCTGCCTACCCGGACACCCGCGTCACAGGCGTCGACCTTTCCGCCGCGATGGTCGCGATCGCGCGAGCACGACACGACGCACCCAATCTCCGCTTCGTGGATGGCGACGTGCTCGACATGGCGACCAGCCGATTGGATGACCTCGTCTTCTCGCGCCACGGCGTGATGTTCTTCGCCGACCCTGTTGCCGCCTTCACCCACCTGCGCCGACGGGTGAGTGCGGGCGCCCCGCTTGTCTTCTCTTGCTTTCGCGGGCGCAGCCACAATCGATGGGCGCTCGAACTCGCCGACGCCACTGGTCAGTCTGTGGGTGACGACCGCAGCTACGCGCCCGACCCGTTCGGGTTCGCCGACCACGCCTTCGTCGCCGACCTGCTCGCGCGCACCGGCTGGAGCGTCGAGTCGAGCGAAGCAGCCGATTTCGACTATGTGGCGGGAGAGGGCGCGGACGACGCCGCCGCGATCGCCGACGCGATCGCCTTCTTCACCCGCATCGGTCCCGCCGCCGCCACGATCCGTACCGCGCCGGATCATGCCCGCGCCGATCTGCTGGAGCGGATCGGAACCCGGCTCGCGCGTTATGCACGAAACGGGCGCGTCGCCATGCCGGTCTCCGCCTGGATCTGGACCGCACGCGCCGCAGGGGAGCCCGCATGACCATCATCGTCCACCACCTTGAGAACTCGCGCTCGCAGCGCGTGCTGTGGATGCTGGAGGAGCTCGAACTAACGTACGAGGTCAAGCGCTACGAGCGGAACAAGAAGACCATGCTCGCCCCGCCCGAGCTGCGCCGCATCCACCCGCTTGGCAAGTCGCCGGTGATCCAGGACCAGGACGACGGCGGCCGCGTGATCGCCGAAACCGGCGCGATCGTGGAATATCTCGTCGACAAGGCGGATGGAAAGCTCGGCGCACCGCCCAGGCGCGACGATGCGCTCGCTTATCGTTTCTGGCTCCACTATGCCGAAGGCTCGCTGATGCCACCGCTGCTGCTCAAGCTGGTGCTCGGCCGCATCCCGCTGATGGGCAAGCCCGCGACCAAGCGCATTCAGCCGATGATCGACGTCCATCTCGACTTCGTTGAACAATCGCTCGCCGATCGTCCCTGGTTCGCAGGCGATCGGATCACCGCCGCCGACGTGATGATGAGCTTCCCGCTCGAGGCCGCGCGCAGCCGCGCCGGGCTTGATAAGGATCGCCCCAACACGATCGCCTGGCTGGAAAAGGTGCATGCGCGCCCGGCCTATCAGAAGGCGCTGGAGGTGGGTGGCCCCTACGCTTACGCCTGAATGAACACAGTGCGTTAGCTGCGCATTAACCACCTGGGTTTACGCCACACGGCATGACCCTTGACCGGCCATCGCGTTCGCTGCTCGCCGACCTCGTTCTCGCCGTCGTGTTCGGCGTCGCCGCCTGGTTGTGCCTCGCCTACACCCGCACCGGTTCGCCGGTGGCGCTCGTGTGGTTGCCCAATGCGCTGCTCGTCGGCGTGCTGATCCAGTCGGCGACGCTCAGGCTGCGGCCATTGATGCTGTGTAGTCTGGCATTGCTCGCCGCCGCCCTGTTCAGCGTCGATCTGTCGCCGATCCAGATCGTGCTGCGCTCGAGCATCAACATGGCCGAGGTGCTGATCGTCGTGGCGGCGATGCACGGGGTAGGTCGTGTGCCCGGGCTCGACAGCCTGCGTCAGCTCGCGCGCTTCACCGGTGTGGCGCTGCTCGCACCGTTGCTCCTGTCGGTGTTGGTGGCGGCGTCCTATTGGTGGCACGGTGCGGGTTTCGCCGTGACCGTCGCCGTTAGTTGGGCCGCGGCGCACACCTTGGGTCTGCTGCTGGTGACCCCGCTGGTCTGCGCCAGCGCCGATGCATTTAACCGGCGCGATGGTGTTCGCCGTGTTCGCGTGTTCGAAGCTGTCGCGATCGGCGCCTTGTCGCTGGTGGTGGCCGGCCTGTTGTTCTCGCAGTCGCGCTATCCGCTGTTGTTTCTGACCGGTCCAGTGGTGATGCTGGCGGCGATGCGTCTGGGGCGCTTCGGTGCCGCGCTGACGGTCGTGATGCTCGCTGCGGTCGCCTCGATCGCGACCTATCGCGGGGTCGGCCCGATCACACTGACCCGCGGCGACGCGCTCGGCCGGATGCTGGTGCTGCAATTGTTCCTTGCCGCCAATTTCTGCCTCGGCCTGCCCGTCGCCGTAATCCTGCGCCGGCTCCAGCGCGCGCGCAACGACCTGCGCACCCGCAACGACAACGCGCAGGCGATGCTCGCCAACATGCAAGAGGTCCTGTACCGCATCGACGCCGAGGGGCGCTGGTCCTTCCTGAATCCCGCGTGGGAGCGACTGACCGGCGTCTCCGTCGCCGAGGCAATCGGCACCCGGGCACGCGAGGTGGTGCATCCGGGCGACATGCCGATCTTCGAAGACTTCCAGCAGCGTCACGCCGCCCGTACGCTTGAGGGGCAGGTCGGGCGTTTGCGCATCATCCGGCGAGACGGTGCGATCCGCCACGTCGACGTTAGTGCGCGCGTATTGTTCGATGATGCCGGCGTGCCGCACTCTGTCGTCGGCTCGCTCCACGACGTGACCGAGCGGCTCGTATTCGAGCAGGCGCTACGCGAGAGCGAGCACCGATTTCAGACGCTGGCGGATTTGGCACCCGTGGGCATCTTCCGCACCGATGCGCGCGGTGGGCTGACCTACGCCAACCGGGCCTGGTACGTGCTCGCCGGGCTGACCCATGAACAGGCGCGGGGAGATGGGTGGAGCGATGCGGTCCACCCCGACGACCGCGACCGCGTCTTCGCCGACTGGCAGGCGACCGCCGGTGCGTGTGGCAAGTATCGCGGCGAGTTTCGCTTCGTTCACGCCGACGGCGCGCTGCTCTGGGTCGATGCGATGAGCGCGGTAGAGCGCGACCTGTTCGGCTGCCCGGTCGGCCATATCGGCGTCACGATCGACATCAGCGAACGCACCTTCGCTGCTGCCGCACTCGCCGACAGCGAGGCGCAGTTGCGCCTGCTCGCCAGCAACGCCACCGACGCGGTGTTCCGCCTCGCACTCGACGGCACCTGCCTCTACGCTTCGCCCTCGGTGCGTGAGGTGATCGGTGCGCCGCCGGAGCGATTGCTCGGCGCATCGATGCTCAGCCGCTTCCATCCCGAAGACGACGCAGTCGTGCGTCGCGCGTATCAAGATCTGGCGCGCGGCATCGTCGATAAGATGGTCGTCAGCTACCGCTCGAACCCGGTCGATCGCCCCGGCACGTGGCGCTGGCTGGAGGCGAATTGCGGTCTCGTCCGCAACCCCGCGAGCGGCGCGGCGCAGGAGATCATCGTCTCGATCCGCGACGTTACGGCGCGCAAGGAACTCGAACTCCAGCTCGCCACCGCGCGCGACGCGGCCGAGGTGGCGGGCAATGCCAAGGCGAGTTTCCTTGCCAACATGAGCCACGAGATCCGCACCCCGATGAACGGTGTGATCGGTGCAACCGAGTTGCTGCTCGACGGCGCGCTGGAGCCGGATCAGCGCGCGCGCGTGCAGGTGATCGCCGAGTCGGGTCGCGCAATGATGCGGCTGCTCAACGACATTCTCGACCTGTCGAAGATCGACGCCGGTCAGATGAAGCTCGCGTCCGAGCCGGTCGATTTGCGTCACGCGCTGCGCGGTTGCGCGAAGCTGATGGCGCCGCTCGCCGAGCAGAAAGGCCTGGCGCTCACTTGCGACTTCGCCGACGCGATCCCGCCGCGCGTGGTCGGCGACGGGCTGCGGCTGCGGCAGATCGTGCTCAACCTGCTCGGCAATGCGGTGAAGTTCACCGACACGGGTGCCGTCACGTTGCGCGCCGATGTCGTGCGCGTGGACGACCGCGACTTCCTCGAGATCGAGGTGCGCGACACCGGCATCGGTATCGAGCCCGCACGTCACACTGCCGTCTTCGACAAGTTCATGCAATCGGACGCGGGCACCGCACACCGCTACGGCGGATCGGGGCTCGGCCTCTCGATCGGCGCGCAGCTCGCGCGATTGATGCATGGCTCGCTGCGGCTGGAGAGTGCGCCGAGAAAGGGTAGCAGCTTCTTCCTGCGCGTGCCGCTCGTCGCTGCGGCTGCGGCCGAGGTGCCAGCTCCCGTGGTGCCCGCGCTGCCGGCGCGGCCTGCCACGCCCGACATCCGCGTGCTGCTCGCCGAGGATCACGAGATCAACCAGATGCTTGCGTCCGCGATGCTGGAGCGGTTGGGTGCGCGCTGCGTCGTCGCGCCAGACGGTGCCGCCGCGGTCGCCGCGGTTGACGAAGCGGAGGCCGCAGGCGATCCGTTCGCCCTCGTCCTCATGGACATGCAGATGCCCGAGGTTGACGGGCTGGAGGCGACGCGTCGCCTGCGCGCGTCGGGCCGCGATGCGCGACACCTGCCGATCGTCGCCTTGACCGCCAATGCTTATGCCGACGACATCGACCTGTGCCTTGCCGCGGGCATGCAGGCGCACCTCGCCAAGCCGCTGCGGTTGGCCGAGTTGCAGCAAGTGCTCGATCGTTGGGGCCGCGCCGCCGCACCCGATTGCCGCGGTGTGCTGGAAGCGCTGTCGACGCTGATCCGCCGCGGCGCGTTCGAGGAAAACACGCTGATCGAGATCTCCGCACATCTGCGGACGCTCGCTGCGAGTGGCGCATCGCCGCTCGCCGACGCGGCCGCAGGTGTCGAGCAGGCGGTGTCGGGGTGCGTCGGCGACGATCTGCCCGCGGTTCTCGAGGACGGCCTGCGCGTGTTGACGCAAGCTGCCTGATCTCACCCCAACGGGTAATATCGTCGAACGCTGCGAACCGGCAGAAGCGGATCATCGAGAGGGCGCTGATCGCCCGTCACCAGAATAATCGGAGCCAAGCTCATGACCCGCTTCCCGCTGATCGCCGCCGCCGCCCTTGCCACCGTGCTGGCCTTTCCGGCGCAGGCCGACACCGGCCGTGCCACGCCGTCGCGCCCGATCGTCGCCCGCACCGCGATGGACGGCAGCACCGTGTGCCTCAACACCGCCGCCAGCACCGGTTGCGCCAGCTATCAGGCGGCGCTGCTGCGCACCGTCGGGCAAAAGGCCGCGGCCTCGCGCACCAACATTTCGGTCAACGACCTCGGCCGTCGTCAGCTCAGAGCGCTGATCGCCAGCATCAACTGACACCGTCGAGTAATCTTTCCGAGTATCGTTTCCGCTTTGCTTACCATTGCCGTGCCACACGACGCATCATCGCACCGCCGAGCGGGTGCGCATTTTGTCGGAGCACATCATCATGTCCGCGATCGCTATCGTCGTCGACGACCATCCCATGTGCCGCCAGGCGACCGGGATGGCGCTGGGCGTCGCCGCGCCCGAGTTGACGGTCGTTGAGGCAGCGTCGCTCGCCGAGGCGAGTGCGCGGGCAGGGGAGGCGAAGCTGATGACGCTCGATCTGGCATTGCCCGACAACCGTTCGGTGCTCGGCGTTCCCGCGCTGCTCGAACGATTTCCCGGCCTCAAGCTGCTGGTGATCAGCGGCGCGCTCAACCCCGACATCGAGCAGCAGGTCGCGGCGACCGGCGCGGACGGTTACCTGTCGAAAGCGACGCCGATCTCGGTGATGGTGGAGGCGATGCGCGCGGTGATTTCGGGAGGCACGTGGTTCTCGTTCGAGCCATCCGACGCGGCGCTCGCGCCCGAGAGCGAGTTCGCGCGGCTGTCCTCGCTCACCAACGCGCAGTCGAGGGTGCTGAACGCGATGGAGAGCGGGCGACTCAACAAGCAGATCGCGTTCGACCTGGGTTTATCGGAGATCACTGTGAAAGCGCACGTGAAAGCCATCCTTAAGAAGCTGGCGGTGCCCAATCGCACGCAGGCGATCCTCATGCTTCAGCGCGTGCAATCATGATCGCAGTCGCGAACGACTCGTCCGCCCCGTTGATCGACCCGTCGCAGCTGAGCGAGTTTGCCGACTTCCTGCCGGGTGCGCAGGTGTTGCAGCTGATCCGTACCTTTACCAAGGAACTGGAAACCCGCCCGTCGATGGTGCTGCATCTCGCGCGCCAGGGCGATCTCGCCAACGCGCGTGCCGCTGCGCATTTCCTGAAAGGCGCGGCGCTCAGCATCGGCGCGCGTCGGATCGCCCTGCTCGCCGACGCGGTCGAGCGCGCCGACGCGACGGCGCTGGTCGAGCACGCGCAGGAACTGCCCGCCTGCGCGCTCGACACGTTGAGCGAGCTGGAGACGGTCCAGCTCACCTTGCAAACCGCCTAAGCGTCAGCGACGCTCGGTTGCGGTTTGCGCGCGCGTCGCGGTGAACTCGGACGTCGCGCTCCACGTCGGCCACACGCCCGCGTGGCTCAACCGCTCGCCCATGTCGCGGAACAGGTCGACCTCCTGCGCCGCGCCCGTCAGGTTCCAGTCCGCCGACCAGCGGTCACACGTCTTGTGATAGCAGGCCATATAGCCATCGAGCCACTTCTGCCCCGCCGCCGCGCCGCCGGCGCGCAAGTCGGGCGCACCGCCCAGTGCCATCAGCAGCAGCGACGGCACGCCGCGGCGGACGACCGAGAAATGATCCGCGCGGTAGAATAATCCGCGCTCGCTGAACGTCTCGGGCGTGATGGAGCGACCCTGCTTCGCGGCCGCCTGGGTCAGTAGGTCGTCGAGAGAACTCTGCCCCTTGCCCACCAGAATGACGTCGCGCGCCGGCCCGGCGGTCTGCAGGATGTCGAGCGTCAGGTTCGCCGCGCTGGTCGCCAGTGGATACACCGGGTGCGTCGCGTAATATTCGGACCCGAGCAGCCCGCGCTCTTCGCCGGTCCATAAAGCGAACACCAACGTCCGCTCAGGCGGTGGCGCGGCCTTGAACTGGCGCGCGAGCTCGATCACGCCCGCGACACCCAGCGCGTCGTCGTTGGCGCCCGGCCGCAGCGTCGCCCCGCTCGCATCCGCCGGGCCTTCGCCGTAGGCGTCCCAGTGCGCGCCTAACATCACGCTCTCGTTCGGGCGCTTGCTGCCCGGCAGCTTGGCCAGCACATTGGCGCTCTCGATCCGCTCGACCGACACGGGCATCGACGTCGACAGCCGCATCTTCATGTCGACGGGACGGAACGACGCCGAGCGAGCCCTGACGCGCAGCTCGGCGAGATCGAGCCCTGCCTGCCGGAACAGCCGATCGGCGGCGTCGTGCTCGATCCAGCCTTGCAGCGGTACGCGACGATCGTCCTTCGCCCGCACGATGTCATAATTCTCGCCGTTGGACGCGTTGACCGTTGACCATGGATAGCCAGCACCGCCGGTATCGTGGACGATCAACGCCGCAGCGGCGCCCCGCCTGGCGGCCTCCTCGAACTTGTAGGTCCAGCGCCCGTAATAGGTCATTCGCCGGTCACCGAAGCGGCCCTTGGCGTCGTCGCCCGCCTGGGCCTCGAAATCGGGATCGTTGACCAGGAACACCGCGACCTTGCCGCGCAGGTCCTGTTCCTTGAAGTCGTTCCACTTGGCCTCGGGTGCGGTGACGCCGTAGCCGACGAAGACCATCGGCGCGTTCGCCACGGCGATGCGGGTCGCATCGGCGACCGTAGTTACCGCGACCTCCTTGCCCTGCGTCAGCACCGTGTTCCCCACACGCAGCGTCGCGCCCGCACCGATCCGGGTGTGGATCATTGGAACGGCTTGCGTCCAGGCGCCGTTCGCCGCGCCGGGTTCCAGCCCCAGGGCCTTGAACTGCGCGACCAGCCAGTCGACCGTCACTTTCTCGCCCTTGGTGCCCGGCGCACGACCGCCGAACTCATCCGAGGCGAGCGTCTTTACCGTCTGGGACAGGCGTGCCGGGTCGGTCTGCGCGGCCGCAGCGGTGGACAGCAGTGCCGAGACAAGGCCGGCGAGCAGAATGGAGCGCATCAACGAACCCTTTTGACGAGAGCGCGGCCGTCACGCCGCTCGATCTGGAAATTGGGCACCGATTCGACCAGGTCGGACAATCTCTTGTACCCGTAATTGCGCACGTCGAACGACGAGCGATTGGCGGCGAGCTGCCCCATCGCAGACAGGCTGACGTAGCCCTTCTCGTCGCGCTTCGATGCGTCATATGCGTCGACCAGCAGCTTGAGCAATTCCTGATCGACCGGTGCCTTGGTCTTGCGCGTGGGCGGTGACGCAGCCGCAGCGACGGGCGTGCGACCACTGATCGCGGGCGGCAGCGCCTCGGTCAACGGCACCTCGGCGCTCGCCGTCGGCGTCGTGCTCGCACCCGCCTCGCCGCCGTCGCTCAGCAGCGCCGCCACGTCGATGAAGCGGCTGCACGCCTGGCGAAAGCCCTGCGGCGTCTTGGCATTGCCGAAGCCGTAGACCGGCAACCCATCCTGTCTGATGCGCGTGGCGAGCGGCATGAAGTCGCTGTCGGACGACATGATCCCGAACCCCTCGACGCGCCCCCGGAACAGCAGGTCCATCGCGTCGATCGTCATCTTCATGTCGGTGGCATTCTTGCCCTTGGTGAGATCGAACTGCTGTTGCGGCTCGATCCCATGCTTGACGCTCATGTCGCGCCAGCCCTTCAATCCCGGCTTCGACCAATTGCCGTAGACGCGGCGAATGTTGACGGTGCCGAGCTCCGCCAAAACGGTCAGGACAGGGTCCAGCGCATGCCACGACGCGTTGTCGGCGTCGATCAGCAGCGCGATGTTCCGGGTGGGCGTGTCGTCGGTCGGCATGGGGGCGGGTGTCGGCCGTGCACGCACCGACGTCAAGCGACGCGAGCTTTCTTGTTCGACCATGCGCGCGGCTCATCATGGCCGCGCGAAGATCGGCGTCACTCAGCCGTTTGAGCCGCGGCGGTCGCTATCATAGGCGACGTTGGCGCTGATATCGTCCTGCTTGGTGGCGCGCGTCTCGCCGTCGGGATCGGTCACGGTCTTCATGTCGGCCTGTGATCCGACGTCGCGCGCGAGTGCGCCGCCGCTGGTGCCGGTCTGCGCGTCGTCGCTGGCGATCATGCCCTCGATCAGGTCCTTGTCGTCGTGGTCGCGCGCGCTGTCGGTGCGGGTCTGCTCGGTCATGGTGGCTTCTCCTTCACCGGCTCGAACGAACCACGGCGAGCGGGCGTTCCTTACCCGGCGGCGCGGGATGGCGGGTAGGAGAGGGCGACGACCTCATACTCGCGCTCGCCTGCGGGCAGTGCCACGCGGCGCACATCGCCTATTGCGGCTCCGCGCAACGCACGCGCCATCGGCGAATTCCACCCGATCATTCCCTTGCCCGCGTCCGCCTCGTCGTCGCCGACCAGCGTCAGCGTCCGCTCCTGATCGTCCTCGTCGGCGATTGTCGCGGTGGCGCCGAAGAAGATGCGCGAGCGGTCGGGCGCGCTGGCGGGATCGACCACCTTCGCCGCCTTCATCCGCCGGGACAGCCAACCGAGCCGCCGGTCGATCTCGCGCAGCCGCTTGCGCCCGTAGATATAGTCGCCGTTCTCGCTGCGATCGCCGTTGCCCGCCGCCCAGGAGATTGTCTCAACCAGCTTAGGCCGCTCGTTGCCGAACAACTGCTCGTATTCGCGGCGCAGCACGGCATAGCCCGCCGGGGTGATGTAGTTCGGACGATCCATCACCCGCGCCTAGCCAACAGCCGTGCTGGCGTCACCCTGCCCATCAACCCGAGCGGCTGCGGCCGAGATACCAGCTCAGGTTCGCCGGCCCGCGGCTCTTCGCGCGTGCGGGATACATCAGGTCGTAGACGACCGCATTCTCCAGCACACGCTGCACGTAGTTGCGCGTTTCGCTATACGGGATCGCCTCCACCCAATCGACCATGTCGACCCCGGCGGTGCGCGGGTCGCCGTTGGCGCGCAGCCATTTATTCACATTGCCCGGCCCGGCATTGTACGCCGCGATCGCCAGCGGGTAGCTACCGTACAGGGTGAAGATGCGCTGGAAATAGCTCGATCCCAGCATGACGTTGTAGCTGGTGTCCGCGGTCAGCCGGCCTGCGTCATAAGGCAGTCCGAGCTTGCCCGCCTGCTCGCGCGCGGTGGCGGGCATTAGCTGCATCAACCCACTCGCGCCCACCGGGCTGCGCGCTTCGCGATCGAACTGGCTTTCCTGCCGGCTGACCGCGTGGATCATCGTCCACTGGCTCTCGTAACCGCCGGGCACCGGCACCGTCGGGAAGGCGACCGCGCTATATTCGGTCAAGCCGTTCTGCATCGCGTTCCGCCCGACCAGCACCGCCAGATCGGGGCGCCCCAACTGGCGCGACAGTTCCTCGGTCAGCAGATGGTCGGTGTCGGTCTTCGCATCGCTCGCGATCAGGCGGACGAACGCGGTCTGGTCCTGCCGCTGCCCCGTTTGCCCGAGCATCTGCGCGGCACGCACCGTTTCACGGTTGAAGAAGGCGGCGCGGATCGCGGGATCGATCGTGCGCGGCGCCACCGTGGGCGGCGCGACCAGTGGCTGACGCATGTGTTCCAGCGCCAACTGGCCGTAATATTGGTCGCGGTAACCGCCCGCGCGCGCGAACAGTCCCGCCGCCTCGGGCTTGCCGGCGGCTTCCGCGGCGCGTGCCGCCCAATAGAAGCCCTTGGCGCGCGTCTGTGGCGACTGGCTTGCCTCACCGTAGCGCTGGAACAGGAAGGCGGCATCAGCCGGACGGTTGAGCTTGGTCAGTGCCGCTTGACCTGCCAGCCACGCCAGGCTGGTGTAATCGTCGCGCTCGCCGTACGGCTTGGTCGAGATGTCGGTGCCAGCGGGATAGGCGTCGTCGATCTGACGCGCGATGTCATAGGCAGTCTGCCACTGATTGTCGGCTGCCGCGCCGCGCGCGTTGGTCAGCAATACCTCGTAGAACTTCTCGACGTTACCCGGCCGCACCAGCCCCTGCCGCGACCGTGCCAGCCACCCGCGCGCGCTCAGCGACGCGCCGCTGTTGCGCAGCCACACCGCCTTGTCGGCGAGATAGCCCGCATCGGTCGCGCCCGCCGCATCGTTGGCGGCAGCGAGCGCGGAGGCATTCGCACCACCGGTACGGAACGCCAGCCGAGCCTCGAACAACGGCCGTGCGCCCGCACTGGTCAGCGCGATCTGCCGTGCCGCCGCACCCGTCTGACCCTGCCACAGCAGCATATCCATTCGCACATCGTGGTCGGCCGGTGTCAGCGCGCCCGCGAAGCCGGTCAGCACCGCGCTCTCGTCGGTCGGCGACAGACTGCCGCTGCGCCATGCCGCACGCGCGGCAGCATATGCTTCGGCCGAGGCACCACTCGCTTGATAAGCGCGCGCGCATGCCAGCCAGCCCCCGCCCGTCAGCGGCGGGAAACGGCGGCAAAAGGCGATCACGTTCGCTGGTGCGGCATAGCCGCTCGCCGCCTGCTTCTCCGCCGCGCGCCGGTTGGCGACCTGATTGGGCCAACCGGGATGCGCGAGGAGGAAGCTAGCATAAGTGTCGAACGGCAACGAGTCGCTCTGTTGCAGCACCTTCCACTGCGCCACCGCCTGCGCCAGCCCGGCCGCCTGAGCTTGCGCGTTCGCCTGTGCGCCAGCCTGCGCAGGATATTGCCCCACCGAACCGACCTGGCTCTGCGCCAGCAACAGCGCCGCCCCGACACCTGCCATTATTCCGATCAACGCGCCCGCCTTCATCATCACTCTCAGATTGGTGGACAGGATAGCGATCCAACCCGTATCTGTCCTGAACGACTTCATTATTCCACCGCGCCGGAGAGAGCGTTCGTCTTTATGTTCACAGGTTCGATCCCCGCGCTGGTGACCCCGTTCGACGACGATGGCGCGTTTGCCGAGCAGGTCTACCGTGAGTTCATCGAGTGGCAGATCGCCGAAGGATCCTCCGCGCTGGTGCCGTGCGGCACGACCGGCGAGGCGGCGACGCTGACAAAGGAGGAGCAGTTCGCGATCGTGCGCGTCTGTGTCGATCAGGCGCGCCGTCGCGTGCCGGTGATCGCGGGTGCGGGCTCGAACGACACGCGCGTCGCGCGCGAGAACCTCGTCGCCGCGAAAGAGGCCGGCGCCGACGCCGCGCTGATGGTGCCGCCTTATTACAACCGGCCGGGGCAGGAGGGTATCTTCCGCCATTTCGAGGCGCTGGGTGCGGACGCGCCATTGCCGATCGTGCTCTACAACGTGCCCGCGCGCACCGTGACCGACATCCTGCCCGACACGCTCGCGCGGATCGTTGAGGCGTTCCCGCAAGTGTTCGTCGCGGTCAAGGACGCGAGCGGCGTCATCACGCGCGTGTCGCAGCACCGCGCCAGCCTGGGCGAGGCGTTCTGCCAACTCTCCGGCAACGACGATCTCGCGCTCGCTTTCAACGCGACCGGCGGCGTCGGCTGCATCTCGGTCAGCGCCAATGTCGCACCGCGCTTATGTGCCGACTTCCAGACGGCGTGCGCCAACGGCGACTTCGCGGCCGCACGGACGCTCCACGATCGGCTGTTCCCGCTACACACCGCGCTGTTCACCGACGCTTCGCCGGGGCCGGTGAAATATGCGGTCAACAAGGTCAGACCCGACTTCCCCCGCGGGCTGCGCTTACCGATGACCTGGCCCGGTGAGGCATCGCGCGCCGCGGTCGATGCCGGCTTAGCGCACGCTGGGCTGTAAGCGGATGGGCGGGCAGGGCAGCACAAGGCATCCCACCCGCCACCCGGAAGCACTTCGATGATCGCCGCGCTGCTGCTGCAGGCGGCGGTTGCCGGGCCGATGCTCCCGAAACCCCGCTCCGTGCTGCCGCGCGACTGCCCCAAGCCGCAGGAAGGCGACACCACGATCATCGTCTGCGGGCGCGGGCAAGAAGAGTTCCGCCTCCGTTCAATCCCCGAGCGTTACTCCGCCGACCCGCAGGCACTGCCGAAGGCGCAGACTACGATCGGCGGCAACACGGTGGCGGCCGAAGCCGAGCAGGGCGACGTCGGCGGCATCCCGACCAACCGCATCATGCTCCGTCTCAAGCGCCCTTTCTGACGTCCCGTCGGGCTCGGTCGCCCCTTGCGCGGGTTCAATCGTAACGATCGCCCTTTGCCGCCTGCCCCTCGTGTGCCTACATCGCGGCCATGTCGCGTCCCAAGCCTGCCACCTTCGACAAGAAGAAGATTGTCGCCGAGAACCGCCGCGCGCGGTTCGATTACGCGGTCGACACCGTGTACGAGGCCGGCATCGTCCTGACCGGTACCGAGGTGAAGTCGCTGCGCTTCGGCGAGGGGTCGATCGCGGAAAGCTACGCCGAGGTGCGCGGCGATGAGGTGTGGCTGGTCAATTCCAACGTGCCCGAATTCAGCCACGGCAACCGTTTCAACCACGAGGCGAAGCGTCCGCGTAAACTCCTGCTTCACGAGCGCGAGATTAACAAGCTGCACGGTGCGGTCGCACGCGACGGCATGACGCTCGTCCCGCTGACCGTTTACTTCAACGGACAGGGTCGTGCGAAGGTGGAGTTGGCGTTGGCGAAGGGCAGGAAGGCGCACGACAAGCGCGAGCACATCAAGGAACGCGAGTGGAAGCGTGATGCCGGGCGCATCATGCGCGACCACGGCTGATGGCGAGCCGCCCGATGACGGCATGGGACAAAATGGCCGCGTGGAGCAGGCGCAACCTGCCGACGCGCGAGGCGATGGAGCGCAGCCGCATGCTGCGCCCGGTCGCGCATCGTGTACTCGCGCCCGAATTGTGGCGCTTCACCCGCCGTTCGGTGCCGCGCGGCGTGGCGCTCGGCATGGTGGCGGGCATCCTGTTCCCGGTCGGGCAGATCGCGATTGCGGCGCTGATCGCGTTGCCGTTCCGCGCCAACGTGCCGGTCGCCGCGCTCGTCACCTTCATCACCAATCCGCTGACGACGCCGTTCATCCTGTTCGCCGCTTATCAGATCGGCGCGTGGCTGCTGCGCTCGAACGCGGCGGCGGTGGCGCAGCCGGTGGCGGAGGCAGCGACCGGGTGGCTGCAATGGCTGCGCGACGCAGGGCCGAACCTGATCCTGGGTCTGCTCGTCATCACCGTTGTCAGCGCGCTCGTCGGCTACGGCGCGGCGGCGCTCGGCTGGCGACTGTGGATCGCGCGCAAGTGGAAGACGCGGCACGAGCGCGATTAGCACGCGCCGCACTGGCGCCTGTTCGGATGTCGCCGTAAGGAGGAACATTCCTCCCGCGGGTGACTGCTGATGCGCCATTCGATCCTGTTTTCCACGTGGTCGTGCGCGATCGCGCGCCCGTGCGCATCTCACGCCCACCGCACCGTTCACGCGCACCGCGCGTGACGCTCAACTGACGATCGCGCGGCAATGCGTGAGGGTGCAACAGGTCCGATGATCGGCGGAACACGCGCTGCCCTGCTTATCGCAGGCGCGGCGGGTGCGATCGCGGGCGGGATCATTTTGTGGCTGGTCGGCAGCATGATCGTCGCGGCTGGCTTCGTCGCGGCGGCGGTGGTGCTCGCCGGCATCGCCCTGGCTGTAAAAGCGGCCTTTCCGACCCGCACGGTCGTTGAACCCGAAACCGATTGGTCGCTGGCCTCAGCACTCGCCGGCGCGAACGCCGACGCGATTGCGGTAACCGGGCGAGGTGGGCATCTGGTCTGCGCGAACGAGGCATATGAGACGCTGTGCGGCGGGCTTCCCACACCGCCCGCGCTAGCCCTGGCCGAGCCCGCGCTCGTCGCGCTCACCGCCGCCGGGCGCGACGCCTGGCGCGACGGTCACGCCGCCCTGGCGCAAATCGAGGTCGCGGGTACGCCCGTCGCCGTCTCGGTGACGCGCTCGGGCCACGCCGGCGACCACCTCGTCTGGCGCTTCACCGGTCATCGCGCAGTCGACACCGTCGAGTCGCTGGTTCGCGAGATCGACGGGTCGCTCGGCGATCGGCTCGGTGAAGCGGGCATCATGGCCGCACTGATGACGCCCGCGGGTCAGGTGATCGCGGGCAATCGCGTGCTCGGCGCGCGCGCCACCGGTCAGCCGAACGCTTCTATCACAGGGCAGGATCTCGCCCAACTGCTCGTCGGCGACGCACGAGGCAGCATCCATTTCGCGCGCGACGAGGAAGCGGGGCCGCTGCGCTTGCTCCAGGTGCCGCTCGGCAGCGGCGAGCAATCCCCCGTCCTCGTCGCGTTGATCGACGACCTCGGCGGCGCGCCCGCGATCGGCGATCCGCAGGACGTCCACACACTCCTGTCGGTGATCCCCTTCGGGCTCGCGTTGGTCGACCGCGAAGGCCGGTTCATCGCCATGAACGCCGCCTTCTCGCGCGTGGCCGGGGTGGAGCCGTCCGCGCCGCCGCTCTATCCCGGCGACCTGGTGGTGCGCGAGGACAAGGCCGCAGTCGCCGACACGGTGCGCCGCTTCGCTACAGGCGGCGCGCAGTCGGCCGATCTGGCCATCCGGTTGAAGGACCACCCCGACGAACCGCTCGCGCTGTCGATCGCCGCCACACGCGGTTTCGGTGGCGCCTCCGTGCTGCTATCCTTCAAGGACAATGGCGAGGAGAACCGGCTGAAGCGTGAGGTGGCGCAAGCGACCAAGATGCAGGCGGTCGGCCAGCTAGCCGGCGGCGTCGCGCACGATTTCAACAACATCCTGACCGCGATCATTGGGCATTGCGACCTGATGCTGATGCGCCATTCGCCCGGCGACAGCGATTACGACGACATTCAGCAAATCCGCGCCAATTCGAACCGCGCCGCCAGCCTGACCCGGCAGTTACTAGCCTTCTCGCGGCAGCAGACGCTTCGCCCGCAAATTCTGCAACTGCCTGACGTCGTGTCAGAAGTGTCGACGCTGCTGCGACGGCTGCTCGGCGAAACGGTCGTGCTAGAGGTCAAGCATGGCCGCGACTTGGGCGCCGTCCGTGCCGATCCGGGGCAGCTCGAACAGGTGGTCGTCAACCTCGCGGTCAACGCGCGCGACGCGATGCTCGCCAAGGGAGCCGGCGGGCGCGTCACGATCCAGACCCGCGCGGCGACGATCGCCGAACTGCGCCACCGCGGCACCGACATCATGCCGCTCGGCGATTACACCGCGCTGGAGATCGCCGACACCGGCACCGGCATTCCGCCCGACGTGCTGCCAAAGATTTTCGAGCCCTTCTTCACCACCAAGGAGGTTGGCAAGGGCACCGGGCTGGGCCTCTCGACCGTTTACGGCATCGTCAAGCAATCGGGCGGCTTCATCTTCGCCGATTCGAAGCCGGGGCAGGGTGCGACCTTCACCATCTACTTCCCGGTTCACGCGGTCAGCCCCGATGCGGCGCCCTCGCGACCGGTCGCGCGTGCCAAGTCGACCGACACCTGGGGCACGGGCACGATCCTGCTGGTGGAGGACGAGGACATGGTGCGCGCGATCGCCGAGCGCGCGCTGACCCGCCAGGGCTATACCGTGCTCGCCGCCGATCACGGCGAGGCCGCGCTCGAGTTGCTGGAGAATGCCGAGCGTCCCAGCCTGATCGTGTCGGACGTCATGATGCCGGTGATGGATGGGCCAACCCTCGCGCGCGCGGTGCGCGCCCGTTATCCCGACATTCCGATCCTGTTCATGTCGGGCTATGCCGAGGAACAGCTCCGCCGCTCGATCGACCTCGACAATGTCGCGTTCCTGCCCAAACCCTTCTCCGTTCAGCAGCTCGCCGAGGCGGCGCGCGACGTTCTGGCGGGTGTTTGACGTGGATCAAGCGCGACTGCGCAAAGGTTGCACTCGCCCGCGCGCACGTTATGGCGGCACGCGATGACGATGCGCGTGCTCCTGGTCGAAGACGAACCGCTTATCGCAATGATGCTCGAGGACTTTCTCGATGCGCTCGATCGCCAGCATGCCGGCACCGCCGACAGCGTGGCGGCCGCGCTGCCGATGGTGGCGGCGGGCGGGCTCGATGCCGCGATCCTCGACGTCAACCTGCGCGGCGGCGAGAAGAGCTTCGCGATCGCCGAAGCGCTGGCGGCGAAGAACATTCCCTTCGTGTTCGCCAGTGGCGGCGGTGGCGAGGACATCGCGCCTGAGTACCGCGACCGCCCGATGCTGCCTAAACCCTATACGATGGAAGGCGTCGAGCAGGCGCTCGCCAAACTCGGCTGAGGCCTGCGAACTTTTCTGTCTCGGCACAGCTTCGAGGCTTGCCATAGCTTGCGCATGCGCAGCATAGCGCAGGCACCATGACCACACGTTTTGACAAGAACCACCTGCCGAGCCGCCACGTCTCGGTCGGTCCCGAGCGCGCGCCGCACCGCAGCTATTATTACGCGATGGGCCTCTCCGAGGAGGAGATTGCGCGCCCATTCGTTGCACTCGCCTCCGCGGGCAATGACAGCGCGCCGTGCAACACGACACTCGACGCGCAGGCCGATGCCGCACGCCGCGGGGTGGAGCAGGGCGGGGGCATGCCGCGGCGCTTCAACACCATCACCGTCACCGACGGCATCGCGATGGGCCACCAGGGCATGAAGTCGAGCCTTGTCAGCCGCGAGGTGATCGCCGATTCGGTCGAGCTATCCGTGCGCGGCCACTGTTACGACGCGCTCGTCGGCTTCGCTGGATGCGACAAGTCGCTGCCTGGCATGATGATGGCGATGCTCCGGCTCAACGTGCCGTCGATCTTCGTCTATGGCGGATCGATCCTGCCCGGCCGGTTCGAGGATCGCGACGTCACCGTCGTCGACGTGTTCGAGGTTGTCGGCCGCTATGCCGCGGGCACCTGCCCGATCAGCGAGGTGCACGCGCTCGAGAAGGTGGCGTGCCCCGGTCACGGCGCGTGCGGTGGGCAGTACACCGCCAATACCATGGCCTGCGTCGGTGAGGCGATCGGATTGTCGTTGCCGAACAGCAACATGGTGCCCGCACCTTATACCTCACGCGAGCAGATCGCGGTTGCGGCGGGCGCGCAAGTCATGGAGCTGCTCGCCGCCAATATCCGCCCGCGCGACATCTGCACCCGCGACGCGTTCGAGAATGCCGCACGCATCGTCGCCGCGACCGGCGGTTCGACCAACGGCGCGCTGCACCTGCCCGCGATGGCGCACGAGGCGGGGATCGACTTCGACCTGTTCGACGTCGCCGAGATCTTCAAGACCACGCCCTACATCGCCGACCTTAAGCCCGGCGGTAAGTACGTCGCCAAGGACATGTACGAAGCCGGCGGCATCTACATGCTGATGAAGACGTTGCTGGCGGAAGGGCTGCTTCACGGCGACTGCCTGACCGTCACCGGACGTACGCTGGCCGAGAACATCGAGCAGGTGACGTGGAACCCCGATCAGAAGGTGATCTACGACGCGCGCGCGCCGATCACCCCAACCGGCGGCGTCGTGGGCTTACGCGGCACGCTCGCCCCCGATGGCGCGATCGTGAAGGTGGCGGGCATGCACCGGCTCCAGTTTGAGGGGCCCGCGCGCTGCTTCGACTGCGAGGAGGACACGTTCGCCGCAGTCGAGGCGCGCCAGATCAAGGAAGGCGAGATCATCATCATCCGCTACGAAGGGCCGAAGGGCGGACCCGGCATGCGTGAGATGCTGTCCACCACCGCCGCGCTCTACGGCTTGGGGATGGGCGAGAAGGTCGCGCTCATCACCGACGGGCGCTTCTCCGGCGCGACGCGCGGCTTCTGCATCGGCCATGTCGGACCGGAGGCAGCGGATGGCGGCCCGATCGCGCTGGTCGAGGACGGCGACATCATCCGCATCGACGCCGAGGCCGGCACGATCGACCTAGACGTAGCGGACGCGGTCCTCGCAGATCGCCGCGCGCGCTGGCAGGCGCGGCGCAACGACTATGGCTCGGGCGCATTGTGGCGTTATGCTCAGAACGTCGGTCCGGCCTACAAGGGCGCTGTCACCCATCCTGGCGCGCAAGCGGAAACGCATGTTTACGCGGACATCTAGCGCGGTTCTGCTCGCCGCGCTCGCCGGGGCCTGCTCACCCGAGCAGACCGCGAACACGCAGGTGCTGGCGAACGTCGAGGCGGTGCAGGACCAGGAGGCGGCCGACGATGGCCTGCTCAACTGTGCGGTCGGTGCGGCCGCCACCTTGTCGCGCGTGTGCAGCGTCGAGCGGCAGGAGAGCGACCGTGGGCTCGTGCTGACCGTGCGTCACCCCGACGGCGGGTTTCGTCGCCTGCTCGTCACCAAGGACGGCCGCGGCGTCGTCGCGGCCGATGGCGCGCAACCCGCGCAGGTGACGCTGGTCGGCGCCAGTGAGATCGAGGTCGCACTCGGCGACGACATCTATCGTCTGCCAGTGACGGTGAAGCCGACCGACACGAAGCGTCCGTGAGACAGATCGAGGGTGCCGCGGTCCTCACCGCCGCCGACATGCGCGCGGTGGAGCAGGCCGCATTCGAGCAGGGTGACAGCGCCGCCGCGATGATGCGTCGCGCGGGGCAGGCGTGCGCCGCCGCGATCCGTCGCCTGTCCGCCGGATCGGAGGTGCTGGTGCTGTGCGGACCGGGCAACAACGGCGGCGACGGTTACGTCATCGCGGCGACGCTCGCCGCCGACGGCCATCCGGTTCGTGTCGCAGCGCTCGGCACGCCGGGCAGTGACGTGGCGCAGCAAGCGCGTGCCGGCTGGGTCGGCCCCGTCGAGACGCTGCACGACACAGCGCCGGCGCCGGTGCTGGTCGACGCGCTGTTCGGGATCGGGCTTTCGCACCCGCTCGATCCTGCAATCGCGCAAGCGCTCCTGGTGCTAATCGCGGCGGCACGGCTAACGATCGCGATCGATCTGCCGAGCGGGGTGGACACCGATAGCGGCGCGCTGCTCGGGTGCCCGGCGCCTGCCGACATCACCCTTGCCTTGGGCGCGCTCAAGCCTGCGCACCTGCTGCAACCGGCAGCGTCGCACTGCGGCGCGGTTCGCCTGCTCGACATCGGCGTGTCCGCGCCCGACACCATGCAGGTGGTCGCCGCGCCCGCGCTGCCGATGCCCGGGCCGCATTCGCACAAGTTCAACCGCGGCATGGTCGCAATCGTGCGTGGACGCATGGCCGGCGCGGCCGAGCTGGCCGCCGCCGCGGCAATGCACGCGGGTTCCGGCTATGTCGCACTGCTCGGCTCTACGATCCCCGCCGCACCGCACGCGCTGGTCAGGCGCAAGCTCAATGACGAGTCGCTGGGCGATCCACGCATCGGCGCACTGGTCGTCGGCCCCGGGCTCGGCCGCGACGACGACATGCGCGCCACCCTCGAACGCGCGCTCGCCACCGATCACTCACTTGTCGTCGACGGTGACGCGCTCCACCTCGTCACGCCCGAGCAATTGCGCGCACGTGGCGGCCAGATGATCCTGACGCCGCACGCCGGCGAGTTCGACGCGTTGTTCGGTTCGAGTGACGCCGGCAAGCTCGACCGCGCCCGCGCCGCCGCGCAGGCGTCCGGCGCCACGATCGTGTTCAAGGGCGCCGACACCGTGGTCGCCTCGCCCGACGGACGCGCGCGGCTCGCGCCTGCCGCCAGCAACTGGTTGTCGACCGCGGGCAGCGGCGACGTGCTCGCGGGCGCGATCGCTGCCTGTCTCGCCGCCGGCCTCGATCCGCTCGGCGCCGCCGCGGCCGGCGTGTGGCTGCACGGTGAGGCAGCGCGGCGCTGCGGTCCGGCGTTCATCGCCGACGATCTCGCCTGTGCGCTGGGGCCCGCCAGAGCGGCAGTTGCCGGAGCGGTGCCGCCGCGCTGACGTCGCACGTGTCGGAACGGTGCCGCACCCGCGTGACGCGCCGGGCAAACCGCTCTACGGCACCGCGATGAGCATCATTCTACGCGTCGCAGCGCGCGGCGAGGGCGTCGCCGAGGACGGCCGCCACGTCGCCTTTGCCGCACCCGGTGACAGCCTGGCACCCGACGGCACGATCACGCCCGGCCCGCACCACCAGACTCCACCGTGCCGCCACTTCCCAGAATGTGGCGGGTGCCAGCTCCAGCACCTCGACGACGAGAGCTGGTCCGCCTTCCTGACCGACCGCATCGCCGGCGCGCTCGCCGCGCAGGGGCTGACGACCGACATACGCGCCGCCCAATTGTCGTCGCCGCGCACGCGCCGCCGCGCGACGCTGCACTACGACCCCGCCGGCCGGCTCGGCTTCGCGGCGGAGAAGAGCCATCAACTGATCGACCTGCACGAATGCCACGTGCTCGCGCCCGAGTTGTTCGCGCTGGTGCGCCCGCTCAAGCGCCTGCTGCCGGTGTTCAAGCCCAAGCGCCGCCTCGACGTTCACCTGATCCTCGCCGATCAGGGCGTCGACGTACTGATCACCGGCGTGACGCCGTCCGGGCTCAAGCACGCCGACGCGATCACCGACTTCGCGCAGGCGCACCGCGTCGCGCGGATCGCGTTCGACGACGGGCTCGGCCCCGAGACGCATTGGGAGCCCGACGCGGTCACGATCACGCTCGGCAACACGCCTGTACCGCTGCCGCCCGCCGCCTTCCTCCAGGCGACGCGCGAAGGCGAGGCGGCGCTGGTCGCCGCGGTGCACGAGGCGATCGGGAGCCCACGCATCACCGCCGACCTGTTCGCCGGGCTAGGCACCTTCGCATTGTCACTACCCGGCCGCGTCTATGCCGCCGAAGGCGGACGTGACGCGATCCTGTCATTGAAGGCCGGCGCTGACCGCGCGCAGCGGCTCTTCTTCACCGAGCACCGCGACCTTTACCGTCGCCCGCTCACCACCGCCGAGCTCGACCGCTTCGACGCGGTCGTGCTCGATCCGCCGCGCGCCGGTGCGCGCGAGCAGATCGACGCGCTCGCTGCCGCACGCGTTCCGCACGTCGCCTACGTTTCGTGCAATCCCAGTAGCTTCGCGCGCGATGCCAAGATCATGTGCGAAGGCGGCTATCACCTCGATTGGATTGTGCCGGTCGGGCAGTTCCGCTGGTCGACCCACACCGAACTCGCCGCTCGCTTCTCGCGTCAATAATCCGCGGCGACGAAGAACAGGCCATCGGGCGGCGCGTTGAGGCCGAGTTGAGCGCGGTCCGCGGCCTGAAGCGCCTCGCGTAACCGCTCGACGCTCCACCGCCCGAGGCCGACGAGTACGAGGCAGCCGACCATCGAGCGCACCTGATGGTGGAGGAACGATCGCGCCGCCGCTTCTACCATCACGCGATCGCCCACGCGCCGGACGCCCAGCCGCGTGAGCGTCTTGACCGGGCTCGCCGACTGACAATGGACCGAGCGAAAGGTCGTGAAGTCATGCTTCCCGACCAGCACCTGCGCCGCCCCAGCCATCGCCTCCGCGTCGAGCGGCTGCGGCACCTGCCACGCGAGGCCACGCTCGAACGTCAGCGGCGCACGGCGATTGACGATGCGATACTCATAGGAGCGCCCCAGGCACGAGAAGCGCGCGTGCCAGTCGTCCGGCACTTCCTCGCACGCGAGCACCGCGACCGGCTGCGGGCGGAGCCGCGCGTTGAGCGCCTCCATCAACCGGAACGGCGTGATCACCTTTGCGACGTCGACGTGCGCGCGCATCGCGAGCCCGTGGACCCCGGCGTCGGTCCGCCCCGCGGCATGCACCGTCGCGTCCTCGCCGGTGATCGTGTGCAGCGCGTCCTCGATCGCGCCCTGCACGCTGGCGCCGTGCGGTTGGCGCTGCCACCCCATGAATGGCCGCCCGTCGAACTCGACCGTCAGCGCGAAGCGCGTCACGCGAGCTCGGTCCCCGACCGGACCGGAAATCCGCGCAGCATCTCCTCCGCGCTCGTGACTCCGCGCCCGGCGCGCTGCACCAAGGTCGGGCGGATCGCGCCGTCGCCGCAGCCGATCGTCAGCGCGGCGTCGACCGTCACGCCCTCGCCGCCGGGGAAGGTGAACGGCAGCACGTCGGCGGCGAGCAATTTGACGCGCTCGCCCGCGAGCTCGAACCACGCGCCCGGCGCCGGGTTGAGCCCGCGCACCATCCGCTCGATCTCGCCTGCGCTGCGGGTCCAGTCGATCTTCGCCTCGGCCTTGCTGATCTTCGCGGCATAGGTGACACCATCGCCTGGCTGCGGCACCGGCGGGTGCGCGTCCACGTCGGCCAGCACCTCGACCATCAACCGCGCACCCATCTGCGCCAGCTCGGCGGTCAACTCACCCGCGGTCTTGCGCTCGACCGGGGTCCGTCCCGCCAGCCGCACCGGCCCGGTGTCGAGCCCCGCCTCCATCTGCATGATCCCGACACCCGTCTCCGCGTCGCCCGCCATGATCGCGCGCTGGACCGGCGCCGCGCCGCGCCAGCGTGGCAAGAGCGAGCCGTGAACGTTCAGACACCCGAGCCGCGGCGCGTCGAGCACCGCCTGCGGCAGGATCAGCCCGTACGCCGCGACCACGCCGACGTCCGCGTTCAGCGCCGCAAATGCCGCCTGCTCCTCCGCGCCTTTCAACGACACGGGCGTTCGCACCGCGATGCCCAGCGCCTCCGCGCGCCGCTGCACCGGCGAGGCGACCAGTTCTCGCCCACGCCGTCCGCCCGGCCGCGGCGGCTGGCTGTACGCCGCGACGATCTCGTGTCCGGCCTCCACCAGCGCGTCGAGCGTCGGCACCGCGAAATCGGGGGTTCCCATGAAGACGATCCGCATGGCCGAGCCTTTTCCACATCGCGCGGCGTGCGTCACCCCACGCGCTGGCGCACGGGGCAGGGGATCGCCATATACCACGCATGGCATCCCCCGAGATCGAGGCGCTGACGCAGGCGCTGTCCCGTCTGCCCGGCTTCGGTCCCCGCTCGGCCAGACGCGCGGTGCTGCACCTGGTCAAGAAGCGTGAGAATGCGCTCGTCCCCTTGCGCGCCGCGCTGACCGCGGTGGAGGAACGGCTGTCGACCTGCTCGACCTGCGGCAACGTCGACACCAGCGACCCGTGCGCGATCTGCGCCGACTCCCGCCGCGACCAGCGCTCGCTGTGCGTGGTGGAGGACGTGAGCGACCTGTGGGCGCTGGAGCGCTCGCGGTTGTTCCCCGGCCGCTTTCACGTGCTCGGCGGGCGTTTGTCGGCGCTCGAAGGCGTCCGGCCCGAGGATCTCGCGATCGAACCGCTCGTCGCGCGCGTCGCCAAGGGGGAGATCGACGAGGTCGTGCTCGCAATGAACGCGACGCTGGAGGGGCAGACGACGGCGCATTACGTCGCCGACCGGTTGGAGCGCTATCCGGTGCGGCTGACCCAGCTCGCGCACGGCCTGCCGGTCGGCGGCGAGCTCGACTATCTCGACGAGGGCACGCTCGCCCAGGCGCTCCGCGCGCGCCGTCCCGTCGCTTGACGCTGCAATGACGGCGACCTAGCTGCCCCGTCATGGCCATTCTCCCGATCGTAGAAGTCCCCGATCCCGTCCTGCGCAAGATGTGCGCGCCCGTCGTCGAGGTGACAGACGAGGTACGCGGCATCGTGTCCGACATGTTCGACACGATGTACGACGCGCGCGGCATCGGCCTCGCCGCGAGCCAGGTCGGCATCCTCCAGCGCATCGTCGTGATCGACTTGCAGGAGCGACCTGAAGGCGATGAGACGGCCGAGAGCGCCGACGAGGATCGAGCAGAGGCTGACGCCGGCGGCACGCGCAACCCGCACGCGTTCATCAATCCCGAGCTGGTGTCGGTCAGCGAGGAAACCTCGACCTACAACGAGGGTTGCCTCTCGATCCCCGAGCAATATGCCGAGGTGACCCGCCCCGCGCGCTGCCACGTCCGTTGGCTAGACACCGACGGGCAGCCGCACGAGCAGGAGTTCGACGGGCTGATGGCGACGTGCATGCAGCACGAGATCGATCACCTGAACGGCGTGCTGTTCACCGACCATATCTCGCGATTGAAGCGCGGTATGTTGATGAAGAAGCTCGACAAGATGCGCCGCAACGGTTGAGCGCTTAACTCCCCTCCCTGGAAGGGAGGGGCCGGGGGTGGGTAGGCTACGCGCGAAGCATCGGCGCCGACAGCTTCGCCGGACGGCGCGATTTGGCTCGGAAGGTGGAGCAGGCAACGCGCTCCTTCTTCTCGTCACCCCGAACCTGGTCCAGGCCCCGCTGCTTTCTACGCAGCTCATCCGCGTCCCAAATACCCCCTATCCTACACTGGCTGTTCGATCTATGTTCCGCCTCCTGCGCCGCCCCCCACGCGCGCAGGCCCGCGCGCGCAGCCGCGTAGGGCTGTGACTTTCGTGACCTTCCACCGGAGCGCCGCATGGCCGAGACACTGCTGATCGCCCTCATCGCGCTGGTCGTCGGCGCCGCACTCGGCTGGTTCCTGACGCGGCAGGCCACGAGCGGCGTGACAGCCGAGCGCGACCAGATGCGCGGGGAGCGTGACGCCGCGCGTGCCGAGCGCGACGCACAGACCGAGCAATTCCGCCGCGCCATCGCCGATCTGGCGGGTGCCGAGGAACGTGCCCGCGCCGCCGAACACCTCCGCCGCGACCTCGCCCAAGCGCGCGACGAACGCGAGACCGCGCGTCTCCACGTCTCGCGGCTGGAAGCCGAGGGTCGCGCCGCCGAGCAGCGCATCGCCGACCTGAAAGTCGCCGCCGACGAGATGAGCCTCCGCTTCAAGGAGGTCGCGCAGTCCGCGCTCGGCGACGCGCAGAAGCAGTTCCTCGACCGCGCCGAGGCACGCCTCCGCCAGAGCGAGGAAGCGACGGGGCAGGGGATCAAGGCGCTGCTGCAACCCGTCAACGACCGCCTGCTGCGCTACGAGGAAGGCGTCCAGCGGATCGAGGCCGAGCGCCGCGACGCCTTCGGCCAGCTCCATGGCCAGATCGAGGCGATGCGCACCGGGCAGGAACGCGTGTCGAGCGAGGCTGCCAAGCTCGTCAACGCGCTACGCAATGCCCCTAAGGCACGCGGTCGCTGGGGTGAGCAGCAGCTCCGCAACGTGCTCGAATCGTGCGGCCTCGCCGAACATACCGACTTCCAGATGGAGGTCAGCGTGTCGCTCGACGACGGCGCGCGGCTGCGCCCCGACGCGATCGTGCGTATCCCCGGCGGCAAGTCGCTGATTATCGACGCCAAGGTGTCGTTGAACGCCTACCAGGACGCGTTCGGCGCGGTGGACGAGAACGAGCGCCAGCTCGGCCTCGCCGCGCATGCGCTCTCCATGCGCAACCATGTGCTGTCGCTCGGCGCCAAGGCTTATTGGACGCAGTTCGACGACGCGCCCGACTATGTCATCATGTTCGTGCCCGGCGAACACTTCCTCGGTGCCGCGCTCGAGCACGACCCGAAGCTGTGGGACGACGCCTTCGATCGCCGCGTGCTGCTTGCGACGCCGACCAACCTAATTGCGATCGCGCGCACCGTCTCGGCGGTGTGGCGGCAGGAGAAACTCGCCGCACAGGCGCAGGAGATCGCAACGCTCGGCAAGGAGCTCTACAGCCGTCTTGCGGTGATGGGCGGGCACGTCGCCAAACTCGGCAAAAACCTCGACACCGCGATGGGCGCGTACAATTCGTTCGTCGGCAGCCTGGAGAGCCAGGTGCTGACCAGCGCGCGCCGCTTCGAAGCGCTCAACATCGATACCGGCACCAAGTCGATCGAGTCGCTGCCGGTCGGCGAGCAGGCGGTGCGGCCGCTCACCAAGCTCAGCTACGACGCGGCGGCGGAGTAAGAGCTCAACGCCGCATCAGCCCGATCGCGACGGTCACCAGCCGCACTGCGATCTGCGCGCAGAGCCGCTGCGGATCGTCGCGGCTTGGCACGTACTCGGCGAGAAGAAGCCCGACGATCTGCCCGCGCGCTGCGAGACCGTGGAGCAGGTCAAGGCAATCCTCGTAGGTCAGCCCGCCCGGCGTCGGCATCGCCACCGCCGGGAAGGCGGCAGGATCGATCCCGTCGCAGTCGATCGACACGACGTAGCGCTCGCCCCCCGGCCGCTCGTCAAGCACCGCCTCGGCACCGCGTCGATGCCACTCGCGTGCCGTAAGGATCTGGTCACCGAAGGCGCGCGCGTCATCGTGCTGCCATGCCGCGCCGCTGCCCAGGCCACGAATGCCGACCTGGAGCATGCCCGTCACCCACGGCATCTCGGCAACGCGCCGCATCGGCGAGCCATAGCCATTGTCCTCGTCCTGGATCGTCCCGCCCCAGTCGACGTGCGCGTCGATCTGCACCACCGTCACTGGGCCGAAGCGATCAAAGGCGGCGAGCACCGGGATCGGCACCGAATCGTCGCCGCCCAGCACCACCGGCAAGGCGCCGGCATCCAGCACTTGCTCGACCGCGGCGGCGATGCGGTGGCGGTTGCCGTCGGCATCCTGAACCTTGGTCACGACGTCGCCGATGTCGACTCCGACCGACACCGGATCGGCACCTTTGGTCAGCAACGTGGCGTTCAAGTCGAAGTCATGCTGCGATACCTGCCCGGCGAACTGCTGCGATGCCGCTCGGATTGCACCGGGTGCATCGGCGGAATGGCTGCGCTGGGCGGGATCGTACGGCGTCGCCTCGGCAGCGCCCAACACCACGACAGGCGTGTCGGGCAGGTCGTCGAGCGTGGCGGCGGGAAGGCGAAGGAAGGTGGGGAAGCCGGTAGTCACGGCGCACAGAACCCACGGCTTTGCGCTTCGTTGCTGATCTTTGTTGGTCAGGCGGTGAGCCATCCAACTAGGCAAGCGCGTCGCGATGTCGCATCAACAGTATCAGCGATGCCGGGCGAGCACCTCGTAAGCCATCACCGCGGTCGCGACGGCTGCGTTCAGGCTATCCGCCTTGCCCAGCATCGGCAGCTTGACCAGCAGGTCGCACGCCGCCTCATAATCGTCGGGCAACCCTTGCGCCTCGTTGCCGGTCAGCAGGAACGTCGGCGCGGCATAATCGGCGGTGCGGTAATCATGCTCGGTCTGGAGGCTCAAGCCCACCAATTGCCCCGGCCCGGCGCGAAGCCAAGCGATGAAGGGCGCCCACTCGGTCCGCACGATTGGCACGGTGAACAGCGCCCCCATGCTGGCGCGCACGGCCTCGACCGAGAAAGGATCGACGCACTCGCCGACGAGGATCAGCCCGCCGGCACCGACCGCGTCGCCGGTGCGCAGGATCGTGCCGAGATTGCCCGGATCGCGCAGCCGCTCGGCCACGAGCCAGATTGGCGAATTCGTTCGGTCGAGCGCGGACAGCGGCGTCTCGAACGCCGCGAACACGCCGACTACCGCCTGCGGATTGTCCTTGCCCGACAGCTTCGACAGGATGTCGGGCGTGGTCTCGATCGCCTCACCGCCCGACGCCTCGACCGCGTTGATCAGCGCGCCAACCAGTGGGTGTCCGGCGGAGGCAGCGGCGAAGAACAGGAAGCGCGGCACACGCCCGGTCTCGCGTGCCTCGGTCAGGATGCGCAAACCCTCGGCCAGGAACAGGCCCTGTTCGCGACGGTGGCGCTTGTCGCGCAGGTCGCGGACCTGCTTGATCAGCGGGTTGGAATAAGCGGTGATCTGGCGCGGCATCGGCTAGCAGACCGGGAGGGAGCGGCTCGGCGGGATCACTCCTCGCCGAACTTGTCCTCCACCAGCGCGCACATCGTCGCGACCACCGCCTCGGCCTCGTCGCCCTCGGCGCTGATCGTGATCGTGTCGCCCTTGGCCGCGCCCAGCATCATCAGCCCCATGATCGACGTGCCGGTGACGGTCGAGCCGCCGCGTGCCACCTCGACCGGGATCGGCTGCCCGGCGGCGAGCGTCACGAACTTGGCGCTCGCCCGCGCGTGCAGCCCGCGGCGGTTGGTGATCTCGACGGTGCGCGACGCGCTCACGCCGCGGCCTCGCCCAGCACTTCGGAGGCGACCGAGATGTACTTGCGCCCAGCCTCTCGCGCCGCGGCGACGGCAGCGACCACCGACATCGCCTTGCGCGCCGACTCGAGCCGGATCAGCATCGGCAGGTTGATGCCCGCGATTACTTCAATCCGGCCACGCTCCATCAGCGAGATGGCGAGGTTGGAGGGGGTTCCGCCGAACAGATCGGTCAGCACGATCACGCCGCGCCCGCCGTCAACATCGGCGATCGCCTGCGCGATATCGGCGCGGCGCGCTTCCATGTCATCCTCGGGGCCGATCGCGACGGTCTGTACCTGCTTCTGCGGTCCGACCACGTGTTCCATCGCAGTGACGAACTCGTCGGCCAGCCGGCCATGCGTGACGAGCACCAGCCCGATGATCTGCATTGACTTACCGTTCATTGACCCTGCGGTCGCCCCTCAAGCATGTCCTGCGGCGCCGCCGCCAAATCGCGATGCAGGACGGTGGGCGAAAACCCCGCGTCGCGCAACCGCGCCGCCACCCGCTCCGTCACGTGCACCGAACGATGTTTGCCGCCGGTACACCCGAACGCGACCGTAACATAGGGCTTTCCCTCTGCCCGGTAGCGCGGCAGCAGCAGCAGCAGCAGGTCCTCGATCCGGCTCACCGCTTCCTCGTACGCCGGATCGGCCGCGACGTAAGCGGCGACGTCGGGATCGCGTCCCGTCTTGGGTCGCAGCGTCGGCTCCCAGTGCGGATTGCGCAGAAAGCGCATGTCGAACATCAGATCGGCCTCCGCCGGCACCCCGCGGGAGAAGCCGAACGACTCGATCGTCAGCGTGGTCGCCGCGGCATCGTCGCGCGCGAAGGTGGCGCGGATCTGCTGCGCCAGCGCATTGGCCTTCAACTCGCCGGTATCGATCAACCGGTTCGCCCATTGCCGCAGCGGTGCGAGCAGCGCGCGTTCGCGCGCGATACCGTCGCGCACCGGGCGATCCTCCGCCAGCGGGTGGCGGCGCCGCGTCTCGGCGTAGCGACGCGCGAGCTCGTCGGCGGAGCAGTCGAGGAACAAGGTGCCGATGTCGAGGTCGCTGCGCGTCCGCAACGCGGCGACCTGCGCGATGAATGCGTCCGGATCGAAGTCACGCGTGCGCGATCCGAACCCGAGCGCGAGCGGTCGCTCGGTCGCGCCCGCCTCAGGCTGCGTGCCGTGGAGAAAGCGCGGCAACAAGGTGAGCGGCAGATTGTCGACCGTCTCCCAACCGACATCTTCCAGCGTCTTGAGCACCGTCGACTTGCCGGCGCCCGACATGCCGACGACCAGCAGAACCGGCGTCGTCACGCGCCGCACTCCGCCAGAAATTGCGCCAGCGCGCGTTCGACCTTGATCGCGGCAGACGGGGCGCGCGGATCGATCACGATCGCGCGCACGCGCTGGTCGGCGATGGTGCGCCAGCTAGGCCTCGGCATACGATCGACCTCATCGCCGAGGCCTACCACCATTCGGACCGTGATGGAGGGGGTGAATGGCATAACGACGATGCCGATGCCCCTTATCTCCATCCGGCCCGCGATCGTCGCGGGCGGCGTGGCGATCAGCTTGCCCTCCAGCGCCACCAGCTGGGTATAATCGTCGCTCACGAGCAGCGCGCCGCGGTCGATCAGGCGGAGCGCGAGATCCGACTTGCCCGCACCCGATGATCCGAGCAGCATTACGCCGTGGCCCCCGATCGCCACGGTCGTCGCGTGAACCGCGCTCACGCGGGTTCGACCGCGTCGGCAATCGGCAACCGAACGACGAAGCGCGCGCCGCTCAGCCGGTCCTCGCGGCTCTCGACCGCGACGCTGCCCTGATGTGCCTCGACGATGGTGCGGGCGATGGCGAGCCCCAGGCCCGAGTGCTTGCCGAACGCTTCCTCACTCGGTCGGACCGAGTGGAAGCGGCGGAAGATCGCCTCGCGCGCTTCCGCGGGTACGCCGGGTCCTTCGTCCTCCACGCGCACCTCGATGTCCTCGTCGACGCGTCGCACCGCGATGGAGACGATCCCGCCGTCTGGCGAGAAGGACAAAGCATTGTCGATCAGATTGTCGAACACGCGCTCCAACCGGGCACCCTCCGCCATAACGGGCACCTGCGCGTCGGGGAGCAGGTCGAGGTGAAGCCTAATGCCGCGCACAGTGCCGCGCTGCTCGCGCTGCGCGATCTGGCTCGCGATCATCGCGATCAGATCGATTCGCTCGAACTTCGCGCGGCTGAGCTGCGCGTCGAGGCGCGATGCTTCGGAGATGTCGCTGATCAGCCGGTCAAGCCGGTGCACGTCGTCGGCGACGATCGCGAGCAGTCTTGCCTGCGCGTCGCGATCGTCGATCAGCGTGAGCGAGTCGACCGCGCTGCGCAGCGAAGCGAGCGGGTTCTTCAACTCGTGCGTCACGTCGGCGGCGAATGCCTCGGTCGCGTCGATCCTGGCACGCAGCGCTAGGCTCATGTCGGAGAGCGCGCGCGCGAGCATCCCGATCTCATCGCGACGCTCGGGCAGCCGCGGCACCACCACCTCGCGCGCACGTCCCAACCGAACACGTACCGCGGCGCGCGCCAGCCGGCGGAGCGGATCGACGATCGTGCGCGCCAGGTACAGCGACAACGCGACCGAGATCGCCAGCGCGGTGAGCACCACCAGGCTCAGGCGATAACGTTCAACCCGGACGCGCTCGGTGATGTCGCGCGCGTTGATCGTCGACAGCACCACCGAGCCACCAGGCAAGGGGGCCGCGGCGGTGATGACCGGGGTGCGATCGGGCGCGCGCCATACGGTAGCAGACAAGGTACGGGTGGTGCGGGCAATGCCCGGGTCGACCTGCGAGCGGCTCGGATCGCCCTGGAATGCCGGGGAGGAGGGCGCACGCACGATAAAATCGATCAACGCATCGAGCCACCGCGCGGCGCGCTGCCCCAGCCCGTCGGTGCGCGGATCGACCAGCGTGAAGTCGGAACCGCCCAGTCGTTCGCTGTCCATCAGCACGCGATCGGATCGGTCGAGCAATTGCAATCTGCCGCCCGTATCACGCGCCAACCGCGTGAGCACCGCGGGACGACTAGCAGGCGGGGCGGCGTTCAGCGCTTCCGCCATCAACCCCGCTTCGCGACGCACCTGCATGACCCGGCTGTCGAGAATGCGGGTTCGGAACGAATCGAGGTAGAAGAACCCGCCGCCCAGCAGCAGCAGCGCAAAGACGTTGACCGCCAGGATGCGCGGCGTGAGCGAGACCTGATCCGACCACCGCCGCGCGGGGTCGCCCGGCTCACTCCTCGGAGAAGCGGTAGCCGGCGCCATATAGCGTTTCGATCGAGTCGAAGTCGCGGTCGACCTCGCGGAACTTGCGGCGCACGCGCTTGATGTGCGAATCGATCGTGCGATCGTCGACGTAAATGTCGTCCTGGTACGCCGCATCCATCAACTGGTTGCGCGTCTTGACGATGCCAGGGCGCTGCGCGAGCGTTTCCAGGATCAGGAACTCGGTGACGGTCAGCGTGACCGGCGTGCCGTTCCACGACACGCGGTGGCGCGCCGGATCCATTACCAGCCGCCCGCGCTCGATCGGGCCGTTCGTCTCGGCCTGCTCCGGGTCCGACCCGGCGGTTAGTTCGGTGCGGCGCAGGATGGCACGAATGCGCGCGATCAGCAGCCGCTGGCTGAACGGCTTGGCGATGTAATCGTCTGCACCGAGCGCAAGGCCGAGCGCTTCATCGAGCTCGTCGTCCTTGCTGGTCAGGAAAATAACCGGCGTCGACTGCTTCTCACGCAGGCGACGCAGCAGTTCGAGCCCGTCCATCCGCGGCATCTTGATGTCGAGAATCGCGAGATCGGGCGGGTTCTCGATCAACGCCTTTAACGCCGCCTCACCGTCAGGATAGAGCCGCGTCAGAAAACCTTCGGCCTGCAGCGCGATCGACACCGAGGTCAGGATGTTGCGATCATCGTCGACCAGGGCGATCGTTGCACTCATGGCAGGTTCGCTAGTCCAAACCGGCGCGCGGCTCAATGCTGTAAGAAAGCGCCATCGACCGAGTAACCATTGCCGAGGATGATGCGCGAACCGCGACGCGAAAAGCTGGTGACCCCTACGAGAATCGAACTCGTGTTTTCGCCGTGAGAGGGCGACGTCCTAACCGCTAGACGAAGGGGCCGTGCGCAGTGTGAGGCGCGCAGATACGGCGATGCCGCTTGGGCGTCAAGCACGCTTTTGCTCGGCACCGAGCAGGCGGGTACAGTCGCGCCCGCCCGCGTCGGCGATCATGCCGCCTTGCGACGCTCCGCCATCTCGGTGTTGAGCATCTCGGCCAGCAGGAACGCGAG
Organism: Sphingomonas hominis; assembly: GCF_013328205.1. Lineage (GTDB taxonomy): Bacteria > Pseudomonadota > Alphaproteobacteria > Sphingomonadales > Sphingomonadaceae > Sphingomonas > Sphingomonas hominis. The sequence continues at coordinate 288,774 of NZ_JABULH010000004.1, forward strand.
CTCCAGGCTCTGTCCGGCGTTCAACCGCGGGTCGCAATGCGTGTGGTAGCGATCGGCCAGGCTCTGCTCGGTCACGTCGATCGCGCCGCCGGTGCACTCGGTGACGTTCTGCCCGGTCATCTCGGCGTGAATACCACCCGCGTGCGTCCCCTCGGCGCGATGCACCGCGAAGAAGCCGCGCACCTCTGCCAGGATGCGATCAAAGGGCCGCGTCTTGTAGCCGTTGGCGGCCTTGACGACATTGCCGTGCATCGGGTCGCACGACCACACCACCGGATGCCCCTCACGCGTCACCGCGCGCACCAGCCGCGGCAGATGTGCCTCGATCTTGTCGTGGCCGTAACGCGTGATCAGCGTCATGCGCCCGGGCACGCGCGCGGGGTTGAGCGTGTCTAGCATGCGCAGCAGCGCGTCGGGCTCCAGGCTCGGCCCGCACTTGACGCCGATCGGATTGCCGATCCCACGCAGGAACTCGACGTGCGCCGATCCCTCGAACCGCGTGCGGTCCCCGATCCACAGGAAGTGCGCCGACGTGTCGTACCAGTCGCCGGTCAGCGAATCCTGCCGCGCCATCGCCTGCTCGAACGGCAGCAGCAGCGCCTCGTGGCTGGTGTAGAAGGTCGTCTGGGATAGTTGCGGCACCGTGTCGGGGCTGATCCCGCACGCTTCCATGAAGTCGAGCGCTTCGCCGATCCGATCGGCAGTCTCGGCATATTTCTTCGCCCAGGGGGATCGACCCATGAAGTCGTGCGTCCAGCGATGCACCTGGTGCAGGTTCGCGTAGCCACCTTGCGCGAACGCCCGCAGCAGGTTGAGCGTCGCCGCCGACTGCGCGTAGGCGCGCACCATTCGCTCGGGGTCGGGCACGCGCGAACTGATTGTGAACGCAATGTCGTTGACGTTGTCGCCGCGGTAGCTCGGCAGCTCGACGCCGTCGATCGTCTCGTTGTCGGCCGAGCGCGGCTTGGCGAATTGCCCCGCCATCCGCCCGAGCTTCACCACCGGCAGCTTGGACGCGAAGGTCAGCACCACCGCCATCTGCAGGATGACGCGAAATGTGTCGCGAATGTTGTTGGGGTGAAATTCGGCAAAGCTTTCCGCGCAATCGCCGCCCTGAAGCAGGAACGCCTTGCCCTCTGCCACCTTCGCCAGATCGCCCGTCAGGTTGCGCGCCTCGCCCGCGAACACCAGCGGCGGGAAGTTCGCCAAGCGATCGGTCGCGTCCTTCAACGCCGCGGCGTCGGGATAGGTAGGGAGCTGCCGCGCCTCGTGGCGAGTCCAGCTATCGGGGGCCCAATTGGCGGCCATGTGCAGTTCCATCACTTAACAAGAGCAACAATCCGTGCGTCCGTTAGCCCTTGCACGCAACGAAGAAAAGTTTGCAATCGAACGCGCAGTGATCGGACATGCCGATCACGCCGTCAGAACAGGTCGAGCGATCCGCCGCGCACGTCCGCGACCAGATACCCGATCGCCAGCAGCCAGCCGAGCGCACAGAACAACCACAACATCATCCATTGCCAGCGACGCTGCATGATCCACTCGCCTGCCTGTCACAACGCGTTCGCGGTGCGTGAGCGCCGATGAACCGTGGATGACCGCGTCAGAGCACGCCCGGAAACGCGCCGCCGTCGATCAGCAAACTCTGTCCGGTGATGAACCCGGCCTTGTCCGAGCACAGGAACGCACAGGCAGCGCCGAACTCGTCGGGCGCGCCGAAACGCTTCGCCGGGATCCGCTCGCGCGCGCGCTGCGCGGCCTCGTCCACGTCGATGCCCTGCTGCGCCGCGGCGAAGGCGTGGACACCCGCTAGTCGCCGCGTGTCGAACAGTCCGGGCAGCAGAAAGTTGATCGTGACGTTCGCATGCGCGACCGAGCGCGCCACCCCGGCCAGAAAGCCGGTCAGCCCGACACGCGCGCCACTCGAGAGGTCAAGTCCCGCCACCGGCGCCTTGACCGCGGCCGAGGTAATACAGACGATCCGCCCGAACCGCCGTTCGACCATGCCGTCGATCACGCGCTGCACCATCCGGATCGGCGTCACCATGTTCGCCTCCAGCCCGGCACGCATCGCCGCGCCGTCGAGCGCGCGAAAGTCGCGCAGCGGCGGTCCCGCATTGTTGTTGACCAGAATGTCGGGCGCGCCACTCGCCGCGGCAACCAACGCCTCCTGCGTCGCGTCCTCGGCGATGTCGCCTGCGACGGTCGCGACCCGAGCGCCCGTTGCCTCGCGGATCGCTGCCGCTGTGGCGGCGAGCGCGTCCTCGTCACGCCCGTTCAGCACCAACGCGCAGCCCGCCTCGGCGAGCGCCAGCGCACAACCACGTCCCAAGCCTTGGCTCGACGCGCAGACGATCGCGGTGCGTCCGCGAAGGTTCAGGTCCATTCGACCGTTCTCAACGTGTCTGCGGTGCGCCGTTCACTGCGCGGTGGAGCGGCCGCTGACCGGCGTATAGGATTTAATCCCGCGCAGTCGCCGCTTGCGCGCCTTGCGCTTCTTTGACCACACCAACCCAACGACGCTTCCGACCAGGGCGATTGCCGCGATCAGGCCGTAGGCAACCATCAATCTTGCTTCCAACTCCAAACTCCCGGTTCAAAGCCAGGGCGTGTTAAGGAAATAAACGGCTCGCCGCAATCGTCTAAGCACGATCGTTCACCGTCGATCGATCCTCGGTCGCGTCGAAAAACCGGTTGGTCGCGCTTGGAGATCAATAGCCCGCATCGAGATCGGCGACATTCTTCAACGCGCGGCCGGCGCGATATGCGCTCAGATTGTCGAGGAACAACGCACCTGCACGCTCGAACATCTTGGTCTGGCTGCGGCCAGACAGATGCATGGTGATCATGCAATTGGGCGCGCTCCACAGCGGGTGGTCGGACGGCAGCGGCTCCGGGTTGGTCGGATCAAGAAAGGCGCCGCCGATCCGCCGCTCGCGCAGCGCCGCGAGCAGCGCGTCGTCGTCGATCATATCGCCGCGCGCGATGTTGATCAGCCACGCGCCCGGCTTCATCGCGGCGAGTTCGTCCGCGCCGATCATCGCCTTGGTGTCGCCGGTCGATGGCGCGGCGAGAATCACCCAGTCGAACTCGCCCAACCGCGCGCGCCACGCGTCCGGTGTGAGCGAGCCGTCGCGACCCGACCGCGTCACGCCGGTCACGTCCACGCCGAAAGCGGCCAGCCGCTCCGCGATCAATCGTCCGATCGCGCCCATCCCGATGATCAGCGCGCGCGTATCGGCCAACTCGATCTTGCCCGGCGCGTCCTTCGGCCACTCGCGCCGGTCCTGCGCGCGCAACACCTCGTCGTAGCGCTTGGCCGCGACCAGCACGCCCATCACCGCATACTCAGCGACTGCGATCGCGTTGATGCCGACGCCGTTGGTCAGCGTAACGCTTCGCTCGCGTAGCAGGTCGAGCGGAAACGCGTCGAGCCCGGCATAGATCGTCGATACCCACTTGAGCTCGGGTCCGGCGGCGCGGATCGCCTCGGCGACGTGGCTCGTCGGTTGCATGTCGACCCAGGCGATCTCGGCGTCGGCAATCATCGCCTTGGCCTCGTCGGGTGAGGTGAACCACGCCACCTCCAGGTCGCTCGGCAGCTTGGCTTCGAGCAGCGGTCGCGCGATCTCGGGGAGAACGGCCTTCATAGCGTTACCTTCCAATCCCAACCGAGCGGATCGCCGTCCATCACCTCGACACCTGCCGCCGCGAGTTCGTCGCGGATCGCGTCGGAGCGCGGGAAATCCTTTGCGGCGCGCGCCTCGCGTCGCTCGGCCAAACGCGCCTCGATCTCGTCCGCGGTGATCGCGCTCGCCGACGGGCGAACGCGCAATGCCTCGCGCGTGAGGTCCGCGAGCCCGAGCCCCAGCACCGCGTCGAAGTCGGCGAGCGCGGCGAGTCGATCGCCCGGCGACACCTTCTTGTCCGCCAGCATCGCATCAAGCACCGGCAGCGCACGCGCGGTGTTGAGGTCGTCCGACACCGCCGCGTCCAGTTGGTCACGGTACGCCTCCGTTGTCGCGCTGCCAGCCTTTGCCGGTCGATCGCGCAAGGCACCGACCGCGTGGACCAGCCGCTTCAATCGCACCTGCGCCGCCGCCAGATTGTCCCAGGAGAATTCCAGCTCCGACCGATAGTGCGCCTGCAAACACATCATCCGGTACGCCAACGGGTGAAAGCCGCGCGCCACCAGCACGTCGAGCGTCAGGAACTCGCCCGACGATTTGCTCATCTTTCCCGTGCGATCGACGAGGAAGTTGTTGTGCATCCAGAAAGTCGCGCCCGTGTCGGCGCAGCCGCAATAGGCCTGGTTTTGCGCGATCTCGTTCGGATGGTGGATCTCGCGGTGATCGATGCCGCCGGTGTGGATGTCGAACGACGCGCCCAGATATTTTCGGCTCATCACCGAACATTCCAGATGCCAGCCCGGCGCACCGCGGCCCCAGGGCGAGTCCCACTCCATCTGCCGCGACTCGCCCGGCGGCGTCGTGCGCCAGATCGCGAAATCCTGCGGGTGCCGCTTGCCCGCGACCGTCTCGATCCGGCCGGCCGCCGCATCGTCGGCCGCGCCCGCCAGCGCACCGTAATCGGGCACGGTCGTCACGTCGAAGTAGAGCCCGTCGTCCAGCCGGTAGCAATGCTTTGCCTCGATCGCCTCGCCCCACTCGATCATCTCGGCGACGTGGTCGGTCGCGAGCGGGAAGCGGCTCGGCTCGCGGATGTTGAGGTCGGCCAGGTTGCGCTTAAACGCCTGCGTATAATGCTGCGAAATCTCCCAGATATCGCGCCCGCTCGCGCGCGCTGCCGCTTCCATCTTGTCGTCGCCCGCGTCCGCGTCAGAGGTCAGATGCCCGACATCGGTGATGTTGATGACGTGCGTCAGCGGCCAGCCCTTCCACGTCAGCACGCGCGACAGCGTGTCGGTGAAAACGTAGGCGCGTAAGTTTCCGATGTGGGCGTAATGGTAGACGGTCGGCCCACACGAATAGACGCGGACGTTACCGGGATCGATCGGCGCGAACCGCTCGGTCGCACGCGTCAGGCTGTTGTAGAGGGTGAGGGGGGCGCCAGTCATGCGACCTCTTAACCGCACGCCAGCGCACCCGCCAAGCCGCTCGGCGGCGAAAGCGCGCGCGTTTGCCCGGCGCGCGTGGCACAAGCGGCGCATGAAGATCGCACTTGCTCAAACCACCACCGGGATCGACCCTGCCGCCAACGCCCGCGGGCTCGTCGCCGCGATCGAGGAAGCGGGCAGGGCAGGTGCGGCGATGCTGTTCACGCCCGAAATGTCGGGGCTGCTCGACCGCGACCGGGCGCGCGCCGCGTCGAACATCCATGCCGAAGGCGACGATCCGGTGCTCGCCGCTGTAACAGACGCGGCGCGGGCGGCGGGCATCTGGGTTCATCTCGGCTCGCTGGCGCTTCGCCGCGACGACGGGATGCTCGCCAATCGCGGCTTCGTGATCGACTCCGCCGGCACGATCCGGGCGCGCTACGACAAGATGCACCTGTTCGACGTCGATCTGCCGACCGGGGAGCGCTGGCGCGAGTCGGCGACCTATGCCGCGGGTGAGCAGGCGGTGGCGACCGACACGCCGCTCGGCCGTCTGGGTCTGACGATCTGTTACGATCTCCGCTTCCCCGACCTGTTCCGCGCGCTGAGCGATGCCGGTGCGCGCATCCTGTCGGTGCCCGCGGCCTTCACGCGTCCGACCGGCGCCGCGCACTGGCACGTTCTGCTCCGCGCCCGCGCGATCGAGGCGGGCGCGTTCGTGATCGCGGCGGCGCAGACCGGCGTTCATCAGGACGGCCGCGAGACCTACGGCCACTCGCTCGTCGTCGATCCCTGGGGCGAGGTTCTGCTCGACATGGGAGAAGGCGCCGGCATCGGCTACGTCGACCTCGATCTCGGCCAGGTGGAACGCGTGCAGGCGCGCATACCTGTACTCAGCCACCGCCGTGCCATTGGAGCGGTGCACGTAACATCCTGAACGGCGCGCCTTCGCGGGTTGCGGAGCCGCACCCTAGCTGATAGACGCGACGCGTTCGGCGCAGGCCTGCCTGCCGCCGCTGTAGCTGTTTTCCCGGAGTTCATTGGTTTTATGCAGATCATCGTTCGCGACAACAACGTCGACCAGGCCCTTCGCGCGCTCAAGAAGAAGCTGCAGCGCGAGGGTGTGTACCGCGAGATGAAGCTGCGCCGTCACTACGAGAAGCCGTCGGAGAAGCGCGCACGCGAGCGTGCGGCCGCGGTTCGCCGCGCGCGCAAGCTGGAGCGCAAGCGCGCCGAGCGCGACGGCGCACGGTAAGCATCAGGGGCGCACCCCGCGCGCGCATACGCGTAGGGGTTTGACCTTTGTGACGTTCCACGGGTGATGGCGGTCCTCACGCGACCGCGACAAATGCAGGTGTGCTGATCCATGTCGACCATCACCGCCGTTCCGATCGCACCGGTCAAGCGGGCTTACGTGCTGTGGCTCTGGCTCGGTCTCGCCTTCGCGCTGGTTGCGGGCGTCGCGCTCGCTAAGGTTGGCTCGACCGGCATCCAGACCACGCCATCAGGCTTGCGCTACAAGGTGCTGAAAGCGGGCACCGGCGCGCACCCGACCGACAGCGACGTGGCGCTGGTCCGCTACGAGGGGCGTCTGATGAACGGCACGGTCTTCGACAAGGCCGATCAGCCCACCCCGCTGCCCGTCTCGCGCATGATCCCCGGCTTCACCGAAGGGTTGAAGCTGATGAACAAGGGCGCAAAGTACCGCTTCTGGATCGCACCCGAACTCGCTTACGGTGCCGAGGACAAGGGGCCGATCCCCGCCAACTCGACGCTGCAATTCGACGTCGAGTTGATCGAGTTCATGTCCGAAGCGCAGATCCGTGCGATGCAGCAGATGATGCAGCAGCAGGGTGGCCTGCCGGGCGGCGCGATGCCGGGTGGGCGCTGACTTCTACTGAGGCTTGGTAACTGAGAGTGGAGGCGAGGTCGGATCATCCGGCCTCGCCTTTTTCTTTGTCTCGGCACCGTTGGGTGTCTAGGTGCAGATGTACCACAGAGGCGTGATTGCCACCTTCGCTGGGTAGGTGCGGCTAGTCGCGTTGTTCCGTCAGCAATGGTGATCGCGGGCTGCCACCAGCGCCAAGGCCATGCTCACCTATGACAGGCAAAAAAATAGCGGCCCGAGGGCCGCTACCTTTTCTCAGCTTTCGCCGAACGGACTTAGTTGCTGTCCGGCTCGTCGTCGCTGTCAGCGACCACGATGATGCCTGCGATCACGGCAGCCGCCGCGATGATCGCGACGATGAAGCCGCCACCGGCGAGCTCGTTCTTCTTGGCCGACGACGACGCAGCGCGCGACACCGACAGGCTGCTGGCGGCGTTCACCGGAGCGGCCATCGCCGGAGCGACCGAAACCGACGCGGCAGCGGCGGCGAGCATGTACTTAGCAAGACGCATGTGAAACTCCCTTTGCTTCCCGTGTGCCGATATAGCGGCATTGTGTTGAAATCAAGTCTCTCCAAGACCGGCTGTGACATTTCTCCAGCATGTGCAACATCCCGAACACACCCGTCGCCTGGGTTCAGGCAGGAGCCTGCAAGACCCAAGTCGCGTCGCCTTCGATCCCCAGCGCAGTCAACGGTCCGCCGGCATAGGCACCGGTATCGATCCCGATGCGACCCGCGCGACGCTCGACCTCAGGCGTGATCGTATGGCCGTGGACGATCATCTTCTCGTGCCGTCCAGGATAGTCGAGGAACGCGCCACGAATCCAGCGCAGGTCGCTCGACTTCTGCAGCGACAAGGCGACGTTGGGCCGGATGCCGGCGTGAACGAAGGCATAATCGCCGATCGTCACCACATCCTCGAATGCATCAAGGAAGCCGCGATGCGCATCGGGCACCACCGCCAGCAGCCGTTTGGCCAGTTCGGCGTAGTCGAGACGCTCATATTCGCGCGCATCGACGCCGTAGCTCATGATCGTCTCCCGTCCGCCGATGCGACAGAACATCCGCAACGCCTGATCGTCGCCGCCCAGCGCGTGGAGGAACACCTCCTCGTGGTTGCCTTTCAGGAACCGGGTACGCGGTGCCTCGGCCTTGAGCGCGATCAATCGCTCCACAACCTGCGCCGACGCGGGGCCGCGATCGACCACGTCGCCCAGCATGACGATCGTCGTCTCGGCCGCGCCACGTTCCGCCTCGTCCTGCGCCATCATCGCCAGCAGCGCGTCGAGCTGCGTCAGGCACCCGTGCACGTCGCCGATCGCGTAGACGCGCTCGCCGGGCGGGATCATCGATGGTGGTGTGGCCGACGCCCGAGCGCCGCCGCGGAACAGTTTACGGAGCATGATGTGAGCAACGTCGCTTACGGTTTGCAGGGCGTCGCGGCAACCCTATGCGCAACATCGGTTACATCCTTGTATATTATGTAATTTGCCGCTGCCTTGCCGGACCGTTACAGCGCGCCGATGATTTTTCCGACAGGGGAAGAAATGACGATCAAGAAGGTGCGCAAGGCGGTGTTTCCGGTCGCGGGGCTGGGCACACGCTTCCTGCCTGCGACCAAGGCGATGCCGAAGGAGATGCTGACGGTCGTTGACAAGCCGCTGATCCAATACGCGGTCGAGGAAGCGCTCGAGGCGGGCATCGAGCAGATCATCTTCGTCACCGGCCGCGGGAAGGGCGCGCTGGAGGATCATTTCGACATCTCCTACGAGCTCGAAGCCACGATGCGCGCGCGTGGCAAGAGCCTGGCGCTAATCGACGGCATCCGCCAGCAGCCCGGATCACCCGTCTACGTCCGCCAGCAGGAACCGCTCGGGCTCGGGCACGCGGTGTGGTGCGCGCGCGAGATCGTCGGCGACGAGCCGTTCGCGGTGCTGCTGCCCGACGAACTGATGGTGGGTCGCCCCAACTTTACCGCACAGATGGTCGAAGCGTATAATCAGGTCGGCGGCAACGTCATCGGTGCGCTGGAGGTGCCCGAAGAGGAGACGAGCAAATACGGCATCATCTCGCCAGGCAACATCGATGGCCGCCTGACCGAAGTGACCGCCCTGGTCGAGAAGCCGGCCGCGGGCACCTCACCGTCGAACCTGATGATTCCGGGGCGCTATATCCTCCAGCCCGAGGTCATGCGTATCCTCGACCGTAAGGAGACGGGCGCGGGCGGCGAGATTCAGTTGACCGACGCGATGGCGCAGCTGATCGGACAGCAGCCGTTCCACGGCTTCACCTTCAACGGCGATCGCTACGATTGCGGTGACAAGGCCGGTTTCATCCAGGCCAATCTGGCACTTGCGCTGGCACGCGACGACATCGGTCCGGCGGTGCGCTCGTTCGCGCAGCGGTTGCTCGGCTGACCGGGCAGGGCGGCAGTATGCCTTGGCTTACTGCCGTCCGGTCCCACAAGCGAGGCAACCCGGATCCTTGGGCAGGCGCAACGTCCGGAACCGTAGTGCGAGCAGGTCGACCAGCAACAACGTGCCGGCGCTATCCTCTCCGAACGGCGCAACGGCGCGGATCGCTTCCAGCGCCGCCATGCTGCCGAGCACACCGGTAACCGGGCCCAGCACGCCTTCCTCGGCGCAGGTCAGCCCCTCGCGTGCGGGATCGTCGCCGACGAAGCAGCGATAGCACGGCTTGTCACGCTCCCACCCGCGGAACACGGCGACTTGCCCTTCGAAGCGGCTGACCGCGGACGACACCAGTGGGATGCGCAACGCGAGTGCCGCATCGGCAACCGCCAGCCTGGTCGCAAAATTGTCGCTACCGTCGATCACCACATCAGCCCCGTCCAACAGGCGAAGCGCGTTGCCCGCGTCGATCCGCTCGACCGCGGCGCGCGCCTCGACGTGCGGGTTAATGCGCGTGATCGCCGCCACCGCCCGCTCGGCCTTGGCTTCCCCGCGCTCATCGCCCGAGAACAAGGTCTGCCGGTGCAGGTTCGATGTATCGATCCGATCATCATCAACGACGACGATCCGCCCGAAGCCCGCCCCGGCCAGATATTGCAGTGCCGGTGAACCGATGCCGCCTGCACCGATCACCGTCACCTGCGCGCGTCGCAACCGCAACTGGCCAAGGCCGCCGATCTCGGGAAGGATGACGTGGCGGGCATAGCGGGCGAGTTCGTCGGGTGAGAGCGTCATTGCCACACGAACGTCACCGCCATGCGGTGCCAGCCGGCGTCCTTCGGCGGTTCGATCTTGCCGCTGATGGTGCGCAGCGCGATGCCGGAGGCGTATTGCTCGACAGTCGGACAGTTGATTGCCCGCGGCACGATGCGGCGAACCTTGCCGTCACCAGTCACGTAGATCGCCAGGTCGACCGCGATCGAATTGGGCTGAGGCGCGGCGCATCGGCCCGCACGCACTTCCTCGCGCACGAAATCGGCAACCGACGCGCTCGCCTCCGCGCGCGGCACCCGCAGCGGCGGCAGCCCGCTCCAGTCGAACGGCGGGCTGGGGATCGTCACCACCGCGACCTGCAGGGCGAGCGCGAGCAGCATCAGCGTCCCGTTGATCCGAACCCGCCAGCGCCGCGCGTCGTCGCGTCAAGCGAGTCCACCTCGACCAGATCGGCGCGCAGCACCGGCGCAGGCACGAGTTGCGCAATGCGATCACCGCGCCCGACCACGAACGGCTCCTGGCCCAAATTCGCCAAAATCACCTTCACCTCACCGCGATAATCGCTGTCGATCGTGCCCGGCGTGTTCAGGCACGTGACACCGTGTTTGAGGGCAAGGCCGGATCGCGGACGCACCTGCACTTCATAGCCGTTTGGGATCGCGAGCGCAAAACCGGTCGCGATCGCGGCGCGTGCGCCGGGTGCGAGCGTGACGTTCTCGGCGGCGATGACGTCCATGCCAGCGGCGCCCGCAGTCGCATAATCGGGCAGGGGCAAGTCTGCACCATGAACGAGACGCAGAACGGCAATGGTTACTTCATTGGAGGGCATCGGCAATCTTTCCTGCGAGGCGTGCGGCGACCTCGTCCTTGGGCAATTTGGCCCAGTGCTCGACACCGTCGGCGGTGATGAGGTGGATCGTGTTGGCATCGCCGCCCATCACGTCGCCCGATACGTCGTTGGCAACGATCCAGTCGGCCTGCTTGCGCGCGCGCTTGGCAGCGGCGTGCTCGATCACCCGCTCGGTCTCGGCCGCGAAGCCGATCAGCAATCGTGGGCGACGCGCGCTGCGCCCCAGCTCGGCGAGGATGTCAGGGTTCTCGGTCAGCGTCAGCGCGGGTTGCGCGTCACCCTTCTTGATCTTCTGCCCGGCGATGGCGTCGACGCGCCAGTCGGCGACGGCCGCCACCATCACCGCCGCGTCGGCAGGAAGCGCCGTGTCGACCGCCTGCGCCATCTCACGCGCGGTCTCCACATCGATCCGGGTCACGCCGGCGGGCGTCGGCAGCATCACCGGCCCTGCGATCAAGCGGACATCCGCACCCAGCCGCGCCAGTGCAGCCGCGATCGCGAAGCCTTGCTTCCCCGAGGAGCGATTGGCGATGTAGCGTACTGGATCGATCGGCTCGTGTGTCGGTCCAGCGGTAACGATCACCCGTTTCCCAGTGAGCGACCGCATCGGAGCGGGAGCCAGCATGGCCTCGATCCGCGCGACGATGGCGTCAGGTTCGGGCAGGCGTCCGGTCCCCCATTCGCCGCATGCCATCGCACCCTCGTCGGGCTCGATCACCGTCACGCCGTCTGCGCGCAATTGCGCGACGTTGCGCTGCGTCGCCGGGTGATGCCACATCCGCACGTTCATCGCGGGGGCAGCAAGCACCGGCTTGTCGGTCGCCAGCAGCAAGGTGGTCGCCAGATCGTTCGCCAGCCCCGCTGCCATCCGCGCGAGCAGATCGGCGGAGGCCGGCGCCACCACCACGAGGTCGGCCTGACGGCTGAGCTGGATATGACCCATTTCGGCCTCGTCCTTCAGGTCCCACAAGGTCGTGTAGACCTTGTCCTCGGATAAAGCGGCGAGCGTCATTGGTGTCACGAAGTGCGCTGCGCCCTCCGTCATCACGCAGCGCACCGAATGACCGCGCTTGCGCAAGGTACGCACGATCTCGCACGCCTTGTACGCGGCGATTCCACCGCCGACGATCAGCAGGATACGGCTCACGCCCAAACTCTCATCGCGTCACCCTCGTCACCGTGATCCGTCGCCGACTGATCGCCGCCGTCGCCAGCAAGGCTCCAGCCTCCACCGCGAACACCAACCCGAGCGGCAGCAGGGTCAGCGCGAGCGCGGCCGCCGACTGCATGCCCGGCACGTACGCGATCATCGGACTGACGACTGCCACCGCCGCTGTCCTGACAGCCAGCGTGCCGCGAACGACGCTCCATCCTACGATCGCGATCACCAGCGCCGCTGCAGCGAGCGCCGGCGGCATCATCGGCAGGAATGCCGCGGCGACCATGTCGAACGGCCCGATCTGCGCGCCGTCCGCCACCGCACCAAGTCCCACTCGCCCAAGCGCAACGCAGTGCGCTGCCCATGCCACCCCGGTGACCGTGATGACGATTAGCCATCCCAGCCCCTCGCGCCGCTCGCCCTCGTGCCACGCCGCGGCACCCATGACGAGCGCGAGCACGATCGCCGACGGGTCGATCGTCGCCGCGATGCAGGCGATGGCGGCCGCCTCGATCCAGCGCCCGCGTCGACGTAATAGCAGCGACCAACCGGCGAGCAGCGCGCACCATCCGGCGTGAGGCTCGGCGATGACCAGCAGCGCCGTCGCAGTCGTGCCACCCAGCAGCATGAGCGCGCCGAGCACGCGACCGCGCTTATCCGCGAACACCTCGCCAAGCCGGTCCCACCCGACCAGCAGCACTGCCGCCAACACGCCGCAGAGCAGGACGACCGTGCCGAACGCGCGTGCGACCATCTCGACCAGGGCCAGCGTGGGCAGGGGAATGAGGCGACCCGCGAACGCACCCGCCGGCACGATGCCGCCGATCAATCCGTAGAAATCGCTTCCGCTGCGCATCGCAGCGACGACAGCAGCGTGATCATTATCGCCCAGCGTGACCGGGTCAGCCAGCATGGCCGCCGTGACTGAAACCACTGCCACGATCGCCAGCAGCCATCGCGCAGATTGGAGGCGCACCCCGGCAAGGCGACTTGGTTCACGCAACCACGAGAGCGTTTCCGCTACCACGCGATCCCGACCAACGTCGCACCGACCGCGAGCGCTGCGCTCGCCACCGCCACCGCGACGTAGCGCCAGCCGCCGCCGATCCGCACCACCTCGATCTCGCGCAGCGGCGGGGCAGGGGGCGCACCGCCCGGCGCGGGGTAGCGCGCCTCGATCCGCCGGACGAGGTCGGGTAGCCGCGCGAGCGTGCGCACGTCGGCGACCAGGCGGTCGGCGATGGCGGCTTCGGGGCCCAATTCAGTGCGGATCCATTCCTCGACGAACGGCCCGGCGGTTTCCCACAGGTTGATGTCGGGGTCGAGGCTGGTCGCCACGCCTTCCACCATTACCATCGTCTTCTGCAGCAGCAGCAGGTGCGGCTGCGTGATCATGTCGAAGTCGCGCGTGATCGAGAACAGCGAGTCGAGCATCATCCCGATCGACATCTCCTTGACCGGCAGCCCGCGCATCGGCTCGCCCACCGCGCGTAGCGCCGTCGCGAACTCGCCGACGTCGTGGTGCGCGGGCACGTAGCCCGCCTCGAAGTGTATCTCCGCCACGCGCCGGTAATTGCCGGTGATCAGGCCGTAGAGGATTTCCGCGAGCCACACCCGCGCGCGCCGGTCGATCCGCCCCATGATGCCGAAATCGATCGCCACCACGCGGTTGCCCGGCATCGCGAACAGGTTCCCCTGGTGCATGTCGGCGTGGAAGAAACCGTCGGCGATCGCCTGCCGCAGGAAGGCGTGGATCAGCACACGCGCCAGTTCGGGCAGGTCGTAGCCCGCCGCGATCAGCGCAGGCCGGTTCGACAGCTTGATGCCGTCGATCCACTCGCTGGTCAGCACCTTGCCCGTGGTGCGCTGCCAGTCGATCGCGGGCACCAGGAAGCCGGGCTCGGCCGACATCGTCTCCGCGAGTTCCGACGACGACGCGGCCTCGCGGCGCAGGTCGAGCTCGCGCGCGGTCCAGCGCTTGAACGTCTCGATTACCAGCCGGGGTTGCAGCCGCGCGAGCTCGCCACCCATCGGCTCGATCTGCGCCGCCGCCCACTCGTAGGTGTCGATCGCGCGCGCGAAATCTTCCTCGACGTTGGGGCGCAGCACCTTGACCGCGACGCGCCGCCCGTCGGTCGTGAGCGCGCGGTGCACCTGCGCGATCGAGGCCGCACCGACCGGCGATTCCTCGATCTCGCTGAACAATTCGTCAAGCGGCCGGCCGAAGCTCGCTTTCATCTGCGCGCACACGACCGAGAAGGGGATCGGCGGCACCGCATCCTGCAACCGCAACAGGCTCGTCGCGGCATCCTCGCCGACGATGTCTGGGCGCGTCGCGAGCGTCTGCCCGAGCTTAATCGCCGCCGGCCCCAGCGCCTCGAACGCGTCGGCGTAGCGCGGGACCGCGGGCACGCGCGCGCCGAACCGCGCGAGCCGCAGCAAACGACGCAGCCGCGCGGGCGTGTTGGGATCGCGCTCGATCCCGCGCAAGGCGCCATGCCGCGCCAGCGTGCGGCCCCAGGTCAGCAGCCGCCAGGTGTGAACGATCGCGGAGGTCAAATCTTCCAGCCGCTGTGGATCGCGACCAGCCCGCCCAGCATCGGCTCGACGTGGGTGCGCACGAAGCCCGCTTCGCCGATCATCCGCTGAAACGCCGGCATGTCGGGGAAGCGGCGGATCGACTCGATCAGGTAGCGGTAGCTATCGGGATCGTTCGCCAGCAGCTTGCCGAGCTGCGGCACCACCTTGTGCGAGTAAGCATCATATACTTCGCCGAACCCCGGCCAAGTGGTGGTGGAGAATTCGAGACAGAAGAACCGACCACCGCGCCGCAGCACGCGGTGCGCCTCGCGCAGCGCCTTCGGAATGTCAGTTACATTCCGAATGCCGAACGCGATCGTGTATGCGTCGAAGAACTTGTCGGGGAACGCCAGCGTCTCGGCATTCGCCTCGGTCCACACCAGCCCCGTCAACCCACGTTCCTGCGCGCGCTTCATGCCGACGCCGAGCATCTCCGGGTTGATGTCGGCAACCGTGATCGCCGCGCCGGACGGCGCCATGCGGAACGCGATGTCGCCGGTGCCGCCCGCCATGTCGAGGATCTGCTCACCGCTGCGCGGCTTTACACGGCGCACGAAGCGGTCCTTCCACAACCGGTGCATGCCCCCCGACATCGCGTCGTTCATCAGATCGTAGCGGCTCGCCACGTTGGAGAAGACGCCGCGCACGCGCTCGGTCTTCTCGGTCGGGGACACGTCTTCGTAGCCGAAGGAGACGGTTTGTTGGTCGCTCAACTCTCACATCCGTTCATGACCGGCGGCCTGGATGGTCCTGGCACGCGCGCCGCCCGCGCGAGGCGGAAACCCCGCCGCTCTAGCCAAGCCTTGCCGGGCGGGCAAACCCAACCTAGCTCGCCGTGGTGCCAGAGCTTCCAGAAGTTGAAACAACCGTGCGCGGGCTGCGTCCGGTCCTCCAAGGACAGGTGATCCGCAGCATTGAGACGCGCCGCGCCAATCTGCGCCGCGCGTTCCCCGACGATCTGCGACAGCGGCTGACCGGCGCGCGCGTGACCGACCTCGATCGCCGCGCCAAATACGGGCTGATCGGCACCGATCGCGGCGACACGATGCTCTTTCATCTCGGCATGTCGGGGCGGTGGCGCGTCGACCCGGTTGAGCTTCAGCTCCACGACCATCTGGTGATCGAGACCGAGGAAGGGCGCCGGCTCGCGCTCAACGATGCGCGGCGCTTCGGCTCGGTTGATCTGGTGCCGACCGAGACACTGGCGGCATTTCCCGCGTTCCAGCTGCTGGGTCCAGAGCCGCTCGACCGCTCGTTCGATGCGGTCTACCTTCGCGCGGCGCTGGCGGGCAAGCGGACCTCGATCAAGCTCGCACTGCTCGACCAGTGCGTCGTGGCCGGCCTCGGCAACATTTACGTGTGCGAAGCGCTGTACGACGCCCGGATCGACCCGCATCAGATGGCGGGCGACATCGGCCACGACGCGCTCGTTCGATTGGTCGACGCGGTTCACCTCGTACTGGAGGCAGCGATCGCGGCGGGCGGATCGACCTTGCGCGATTACGCGCGGCCCAACGGCGAGCTCGGCTATTTCTCCAAGCAGTTCGCAGTCTACGGGCGCGAGGGTGAACCGTGCGCGTGCGGCGGGCTGGTCGCGCGCTATGCCGAGGGCGGGCGGTCGACCTTCTGGTGTCCCGCCTGCCAGGGCACGAAACCGCTCAAGCGCCGCCGCAAGAGTTGACGCTTCGCACGCGCATCGCTATGCGCAGCACCTTCAACAGGGTGGCGGGCCGTTCCCGCGCCCTTTGTCAACGTTTTCAGCAGATCAGAGGACCTACATGGCGAACACGCCGCAAGCCAAGAAGCGCATCCGCCGCAACGAGCGTCGGGCCGAAGTCAACGGTGCCCGCATCGGTCGCATCCGTACCTTCGTGAAGAAGGTCGAGGCAGCGCTCGCGGCCGGCGACAAGACGGCCGCAACGACGGCGCTGGCCGCAGTGCAGCCGGAGCTGGCGCGCGGCGTGGCCAAGGGCGTGCTTCACAAGAACACGGCGTCGCGCAAGTTCTCGCGCCTGACGAAGCGTTTGTCCGCGCTCGCTTGATCTGATTTTTACCGGAAATTAAAGGCTCGTCGGGACCCGCCCGACGGGCCTTTTTTCTTGTCCGGAGTCGTCCCGCGGAACATTCGAGCATCGTTGAACGCAGCGAAATCGAGCATTTCAGAAAACCCAGTTTAATCCGCGATTCGTGCTCTCCGGGCTTTGCCGCTCGCTAACAAAACTGAGTCTATACAGACACTTATAAGATTTCCGACGCGTTTGCGCGCCGGAATCCGTGTCAATCCGCTTTATTTCGTTTTTGTGTCCGCGGCCGGACTTGATCGACTCACGCCGCTGTTCTTATCCCTGTCCCTCCAGGCCGACGCATCGTTCGGTTGGGACAGTACGGATCAGCTTGGCGACCCGACGCGGTGGGGACCGTGTGGTGGGAAGTTCTGACCTTCGTGAGTGTCGATCCGCGAACACCCTGTTCGCGGAACCGGGAGAATATTGTGTGACGCATGCCGATGGACAGACTGGGTTGAGCGATGCGGGCCGAGCATGGTCCCGCGTTCGCGCCAACCTGCGCCTGTCCGCGGGCGCACGGCTGTTCGACCAATGGCTCGCGCCGATGTCGCTGGTCGAGCCGTGTGACGGCGAGGACGTGCGCCTGGCGCTGCCGTCCGCCTTCATGACCGATTGGGTGCGCAACCATTATGCCGAGCGGCTGGTGCACGAGTTCCGTGCCCTGCTGCCACGCGTACGCAGCGTTACGATCGAGACGCGCCGTGCGACACCCGCGCCCGAGGTGCTGACGATCGCGGTGCCAGCACCTGTCGCCGCCCGCCCGGCTGCGGTCGCCGCGCCGCTGCTCGACCTCGTCGCCGCCACGCCTGCAGTTCGGCCGCCGGTGTCCGAGCCTGCGTCGTTCATCGAGCGTCCGCAGCTCGACCCGCGTTACACCTTCGACCGCTTCGTCGCCGACCCCTCGAACCTCGTCGCGCTCAACGCCGCGCGTGCGCTTGCCGAACCTGGTCCGGTTCGCTTCAGCCCGTTGTTCATCCATGGCGGCACGGGGCAGGGCAAGTCGCACCTGATGCACGCGATCGGCCACGCCTTCCTCGACGCACGTCCCGACGCGCGCGTGCTGTGCATGTCGGCCGAGCGCTTTATGTTCGACTTCGTCGCCGCGATGCGCGCGCGTGACACCCACGCGTTCAAGTCGCGCCTGCGCGGCTGCGACCTGCTGCTGATTGACGATCTCCAGTTCATCGCGGGCAAGGACGCGACACAGGAGGAGTTCTTCCACACGATCAACGAGATCATGGCCGCGGGCAAGCGGCTGGTGATCTCCGCCGACCGCGCGCCGCAGGCGCTCGACGGGGTCGAGACGCGCATCCTCGGCCGCATGAGCGCGGGGCTGGTCGCCGACGTGAAGATGTCGACGCTTGAGCTGCGTCGCGCGGTACTCGCACAGCGGCTGGCCGAGCTGCCCGACGCGATCGTGCCCGCCGAGGTGGTCGACATGATCGCCTGCCGCATCGCCAGCTCGATCCGCGAGGTCGAGGGCGCGCTCAACCGCGTCGTCGCCTATGCCTCGCTAACAGGGGAGGTGATCGACCTCAGCTTCGCTCAGAGCGTGCTCGGCGACACGCTGCGCGGCGCACAGCGGCGCGTCACGATCGACGAGATCCAGAAGCTCGTGTCCGAGCATTTCGACATCAAGCAGATCGACCTGCTCTCCGCCCGCCGCGCGCGTGCCGTCGCCCGCCCGCGCCAGATTGCGATGTACCTTGCCAAGCGGATGACGACGCGCTCGCTGCCCGAGATCGGGCGCAAGTTCGGCGGGCGCGATCACAGCACGGTGATCCACGCCGTGCGCCGGATCGAGGAGCTGCGCGACACCGACCGCGACGTCGACGGCGCAGTGCGCACGCTGATTCACCAGCTCGAGGCCTGACGCCGCTCAGGCAGCGTGGGCGAGCGGCACCTCGTCCATATCCTGTTCGGACGCGACCAAGGCGACGTTTTCGGCCGCGGGGATCTGACGGGTTTTGACGTCAGGCGCGGCGAGCCGGCTGATCAGCACGATCACGCCCAGTACCACATAGGCGGCGAGCGCCGCCTCCATGTTCACCATCAACCCCGCACCGATCGCGAGTCGCAACCACAGCGGGTTGAAGCCGAAATCGGCGGCGAGTGCGGCGCACACGCCGAAGATGCTGTCGCGAGCAGGCTTGTCGGATTTCAGCTTGTCGCTGGTGATTGCTCGATCGGTCATGGTCTTCGCTCCGCTTCATAGGAGGCCGCAGCCTCGATGCGCGTTGCTGAGCACCAATCGTGCCAATCCGCTAA
The DNA here is from genome assembly GCF_013328205.1 of Sphingomonas hominis. Taxonomy (GTDB): domain Bacteria; phylum Pseudomonadota; class Alphaproteobacteria; order Sphingomonadales; family Sphingomonadaceae; genus Sphingomonas; species Sphingomonas hominis. The sequence goes on from NZ_JABULH010000004.1 coordinate 307,827, forward strand.
GCCGCTGATCTCGCATGCAAGCCATGGCGTTTTGGCTCAAGTCGGTGGCGCCGCACGCCATAAGTTGGCGCGAGGTGCGCCAGGATCAGACGAGCAGCCCCATCGCCTCCTGCGCGCGCCGCAGCAGCGGCGCCGCCAGGTCGCGCGCGCGCTCGGCGCCACGCTCCAGAATTGCGTCGATCGCGCCGCGGTCGTCGAGCAGGCGCGTCATCTCGTCGCGGATCGGCGCGAGCTTCGCGACCGCGAGATCGGCGAGCGCGGGCTTGAACTGTCCGAAGCCCTTGCCGGCATATTCCGCCACGACGTCAGCCGGAGTGCGATCCGCCAGCGCCGCGAAGATGGTGACGAGGTTGCGTGCCTCGGCGCGGCCTTCCAGCTCTTCCCACGTCTCGGGCAGCAGGTCGGGGTCGGTCTTTGCGCGCCGGAACTTGTCCGCGATCACCTCGTCCGTGTCGATCAGCTTGACCACCGACTGCTCGGACGGGTTCGACTTCGACATCTTCGCGCCCGCGTCGCGCAGGCTCATAATGCGCGGTGCCGCTTCGCTGACCAGCGGGGCGGGCAGGGTGAACAGCTCGGTCGCGTAATCGGCATTGAACTTGGTCGCGATGTCGCGCGCGAGCTCCAGATGCTGTTTCTGATCCTCGCCAACCGGCACGTGCGTCGCATTGTACAGCAGCACGTCCGCGGCCATCAGCACCGGGTAATCGTACAGCCCGACGCTCGCGCCCTCGCGATTCTTGCCCGCCTTGTCCTTGAACTGCGTCATGCGATTGAGCCAGCCGACCCGCGCGACGTTGTTGAGCAGCCACGACAGCTCGCTGTGCTGCGGCACGCGCGCCTGGTTGAACAGGATCGAGCGTTCGGGATCAATCCCGGCCGCAACCAGCGTCGCGGTCATCTCGATCGTGTTAGCGCGCAGCTCGGCGGGCGCGATCCACTCGGTCAGCCCGTGCAGGTCGGCGATAAAGTACATCGTCTCGCCGCCCTGCGACAGGATCTGGTCCTGCATCGCAACCCACTGCTTCACCGCGCCCAAGTAATTGCCGAGGTGGAGATTGCCGGTCGGCTTGATGCCGGAGACGACGCGCATGCTGGCAGGACTGTCGGGGTTCATCGGGAGGAGGCTCTGCGGCGAAGAAGGAAACGGAGATCGGACACGCGGAACGCGCCGGTCGCGAAACAGGCTACCGCGTAGACGAGCACGCCCGCGCCGACCAGCACCGCCAGCGCCAACCCGCGCGTCACGATGCTGCCGGTCAGATAGGGATCGATCGGCGGTGTAACGAGCAGCAGCGTAGCGCCCATCAGCGCCGCCGCGACCGCGAGCCGAGGTACCTTGCGCCGCACCTGCGCGTCGAGCGTGAAATGCCCCTGTCTCGCGAGCGTGACGTAGAGCGATGCCACGTTGATGGTCGAGGCGAGCGCGGTGGCGAGCGGTGGGCCGACTTGCCCGATCTCGTAACGCCCGAGCAGCGGAATGAGGATCAGGTTGCCGACCAAGTTGATGCCGACCGACCATAGCGCAAGCCGCACCGGCGTCTTGGTGTCGGCGCGCGCGTAGAAGCCGGGAGTCAGCACCTTGACCAGCACGTAGCTGGGCAGGCCAATCGAGAACGCCGACAGCGCGAGCGCGGCACGCGTCGTGTCAGCGGCGTCGAACGCGCCGTGCTGGAACAGCCCGCGCACGATCGGTTCGGCGGCGAAGACGAAGGCGGCGGTCGCGGGCAGGGTCAGGAACAACGCGAGTTCGAGCCCGCGGTTCTGCGTCTCCATCGCCTCCGCCTCGCGCCCCTCGCTCAAAAGCCGCGACACGACGGGCAGCAGGATCGTGCCGAGCCCGATACCGATCATCCCCAGCGGCAACTGGTTGAGGCGATCGGCATAATAGATTGCCGAGATCGACCCCGCCGACAGCAATCCACCCGCGAGCGCGGTCGAGATCGCGAGGTTGATCTGCGCCGCTCCTGCGCCGGCGGCGGCGGGGACGATCAGCTTCAGCAATCGCTTCACGTCGTCGTCGAGCTTGGGGAAGCGCAACCGCAAGTGCACGCCCGCGCGGCGGCACGCCCACACGAGCCAGGCGAGCTGCAACGCGCCACCCGCCGTAACAGAGATCGCCTGCGCACGCGCGGTGTCATACGCGTCGTCGCCGTGGAAGAAGACCAGCCCGGCGATCATTGCCACGTTCAACAGGATCGGCGCAGCGGCATTGACCCAGAATTTGTTGAGCGAGTTGAGAATGCCACCGAGTAGCGACACCAACGAGATCAGCATCAAATATGGGATGGTGAAGCGCGACAGCGTCACTGCGAAGGCAAAATCGGTCGGAGAAGGGTGCTGCCGCTCGAACCCGCCCGACAGTCCCCAGGTGATCGGATAGGCCGCGATCAGCATCAGGGCGGTGAACGCGACCAGGATCGGGAACAGCAATGCCAGCGCCCGCTCGGCGAAGTCGACGCCGGCCGCGGTTCCGCCGCCTTCCGCCACCTTGCGGTTGAACAGCGGGATGAACGCGGCGGAGAAGGCGCCTTCCGCGAACAACGCGCGGAACATGTTGGGCAGGCGGAACGCGACGAAGAAGGCGTCGGACGCGAAGCTCGCGCCCACGTACGCCGCCTGCAACGTGTCGCGCACCAATGCCAGCACGCGGCTGGCGAGCGTCAGCCCGCCGACCGAGCCGAGCGCGCGGGCCAGGTTCATCGCTTAATCTGCCCCTGGCCCGTCAGAAATCAGGCGTGGCCGACCTGGCCGTCGCCGAACTGGATGCCCTGCTGCTGCGCCTGCTGGAGGAACAATGCGTTGAAGTCGATCGGCTCGAGCACCAGCGGCGGGAAGCCGCCGTCACGGATCGCATCCGACACCACGCGGCGCGCGAACGGGAACAGCAGGCGCGGGCCTTCGCCCAGCAGGAACGGCTGAACGTGCTCGGCCGGGATGTTGCGCAGGCCGAACAGCCCGGCGTAGCTCAACTCTGTGATGAACGCGGTCTGCCCGTTAGAGGTCGCGCGAACCTCGATCTTCAGCACGACCTCGTGCACTTCCTCGCCGACCTGATTGGCGCCGATGTCGAACTGGACGTTGATTTCGGGCGGGGTCTCGTTCTGGTAGATCGCGGGCGCGTTCGGGTTCTCGAACGACAAGTCCTTGACGTATTGCGAGATAAGGCCGGCGGCGGGCGCCTGATCGGCACCGTTCGCGAACGCGTCGCTGCCCTGCGCGCCGCCGTTGTCCTGCTCGTCCATGATCCTATTCCTCGTGATCGGGGCGCTCGCGCCCAAGTGCCGCGCGCCTAGCAGCGCCGATCCACGGATACAACGTGCCCGCTCGGCGATTTGAAGTTCGGACGCGACACGACTATGTTGCGCCCTAGCTGATCGGAGGCCCGGTGTTCTACGTAGTCCTGCTCGCGATGGTCGCCGCGTTTCTGGCCCTTCGCCTTTATTCGGTGCTCGGCAAGCGTGGCGGGCACGAACAACCCCTGCCGCGTCCGGCCGATGAGCGTGTGGCTGCGCCAGTCGCGTCGCGCGCGGTCGAGAAGGTTGCCGAGGCGCGCACGCCAACGGTTCGCCCGTTCGACAGCGGTGCGGAAACCGGGCTGCGCGCGATCGCCGCCGCCGACCCGGGTTTCGACGTGTCGCGCTTCATCGACGGATCGCAGTCGGCCTACCGCATGATCCTGGAAGCGTTCTGGCGCGGCGACGAGGACGCGCTGGCCGAGCTGGTCGTACCCGACGTGCGCGATGCCTTTGTCGAAGCGATCGAGGCGCGGCGCGATGCCGGTCACGTGCTCGACAATCGCCTGGTCGTGATCGAGCGCGCGTCAATCGTGTCGGCGGCGCTCGAAGGGCGCGAGGCGCGCATCGCGGTGCGCTTCGACGCCGATATCGCCGCGATCACCCGCAATGCCGATGGAGACGTGGTTGCGGGCTCGACCAGCGACGCGGTGCAGACGCACGATCTGTGGACGTTCACGCGCACCGTGAAGAGCGCTGACCCGAACTGGCTGCTCGCGGATACCGACGAAGCGTGAGCTACCGGCAGGGGGGTGCGGCGCTCGCCATCGCATTGGCGCTGTCCGCGTGCGTGGGCGGCGGCAATCCACCGCCGCGGCCGCAGATCGGTGGGCAGTCCAGCGCGGCGCCGCCGCTTCCGTCGCGTGATCGAGGCGAGACACAGAGATACAACGAGTCGCCGCCACGCCAGCCGGTCGCGTCGGTGCCGATCCTGCCGGTGCCGGCGATCGCTACCCCGGGCGCGCTGACCGCCGCGCAGGCGGGGACGACGAGCGGGGTCGATTGGGCGTCGCTTCCGATCACCGCCGACAATGCCGCGGCGGCGTTGCAGGCGTTTCGCACCTCGTGCCCGAGTCTGGTGCGACGCGCCGACCAATCGGGCTTGACCGCACCCGCCGATTGGCAGTCGGCCTGTGCCGCCGCATCGGCCACGCAGTCGAGCGAGGCGGTCGATTTCTTCCGCCGCTATCTCGAACCGGTGCAGGTCGGTGACGGCCGCGCCTACGCCACCGGCTATTACATCCCGGAAATTGGCGGCTCACGCGAGGAACGCGCCGGTTACGCCCCGATCTACGCCCGGCCGAATGATCTGATCGACGTCGATCTCGGCGCCTTCTCGACCGATCTGGCGGGCAAGAAGATCCGCGGCCGCGTCGATGGCAGCAAGTTCGTGCCCTATTTCGATCGCACCGCGATCGAACAAGGCGTGCTGAACGGTCGCGCGCGGGTGCTGGGCTACGCGGTCGATCCGGTCGAGTTCTTCTTCCTGCAGGTGCAGGGTTCGGGCAACGTCCGCATGGCGGACGGATCGCTGCTGCGGATCGGCTACGACACGCAGAACGGGCGCGACTATACCGGCATTGGCGCGCTGATGCGCGCGCGCGGGCTGATCGGCCCCAATCAGGCGTCGATGCAGGGCATCGTGCAATGGCTGCACGATCATCCCGAGGAAGGCCGCGCGATCATGCGCGAGAACAAGAGCTTCGTGTTCTTCCGCGTGCTCGACGGTGCACCGCTGGGTGCGTTGGGACTGCCGGTGACGGGTGGTGCGACCGTTGCCGCCGATCCGAAGTTCATCCCGCTCGGCGCGCCGGTGTTCCTGTCGATGGATCGGACCGACGCCAACGGCATCTGGGTGGCACAGGATACCGGCGGCGCGATCAAGGGAGCGAACCGGTTCGACACCTTCTGGGGCGCGGGCGCCGAAGCGCGCGCGATCGCCGGAGGCATGAGCGCGCGTGGCACTGCGTTCCTGCTGCTGCCGCGCGGCGCGCTTCAACGGCTGCGCGGCAAGGGGGCGACCGATGGGACGACGCCTCGCCCCTGAGGAAACGAGTGCCTGGGCGCAGGTCCGCGCCACGGTCCGACCGCTTCGACCCGAGAAGCTCATTCCAATTCCGATCGTGGGCGCACCGTCCAAGCCGGTGAAGGCGAAACCAGCCCCGCCAACGACCGTGCAGATGCCGCCACCCGCGCGCGTTGCCGCGCCGCTGGCGCGCGCAACCGGAAATACGCTCGATCGTAGCTGGGATCGTAAGCTGTCGACCGGCATGGCGTCGCCCGATCGCACCATCGATCTGCACGGTCACACACTCGCGTCGGCACATGCGATGCTCGACTATCAGCTGGACCAGTCGATCAGGCAGGGCGAGCGCATGATCCTGCTGGTGACCGGACGCCTGCCGCGCAAGGAAAGCGAGCGTCCGCACGCGCGTGGTGCGATCCGCGCGGCGATCGGCGATTGGCTGCAGCTATCGCGTCACGCCGACATGATCGCAGCGGTGCGCAACGCGCACCCGCGACACGGCGGCGCGGGTGCGTTGTACGTCATCCTCAGGCGCAAACGCTGACGCCTCAGGCGTCCTCCACCTGGTCGAGGTAATCGCCGTAGCCCTCCGCCTGCATCTGCTCTTTGGGCACGAACCGCAGCGCCGCCGAGTTGATGCAATAGCGCAAGCCGCCGCGGTCGCGCGGACCGTCGTCGAACACGTGGCCGAGATGGCTGTCGCCGCCCGCCGAGCGTACTTCGGTGCGCACCATGCCGTGGGTGCGATCGGACAGTTCGTTGACGCGTGCGGGCTCGATCGGCTTGGTGAAGCTGGGCCAGCCGCAATGCGACTCATATTTGTCAGCCGAGGCGAACAGCGGCTCGCCTGACACCACGTCGACGTAGATGCCGACTTTCTTGTTGTAGAGATACTCGCCCGTGCCCGGCCGTTCGGTGCCGCTCTGCTGGGTGACATAGAATTGCTCGGGCGTCAGGCGCGCGATGGCTTCTTCGGTCTTGCTATAATCGGTCATGATCGCTCCTTGTCAGCTCCGGACGTCGCGTCGTCGATCAGGCGGCCAGCGTGGCGGCAACCTGCCGCCGCACCAGCTCGCTCGTCGCGCCGAACACCAGATGCGAGGCGTAAGAATACAGGTTGACCGATAGATCGGTATTCCACGGCGCGGCGCCAAGCCCCACGGCCGGCACTGCGCCTTCGTCGAGGATCGTCGCGGTGGCGACGCCGAAGCCCGTGCCGTAGCCGGCCGTCGCCGCGGGACGAAACTCGGCCACGATTCCGTAGGCGATGCCCAACCCGATCCCGAGCGCATAGTGGATCGTCTGCCCGGCGAGCGGCTTGTCGGCCTCCGCGATCTCTCGGCCGGTAACCTGCCTGGCGACCGCGTCGGCAGCCTTCTCGGTCGCCGGCTCCGACTGCGTGTCGTCATCATCGGTGGTGAACGCAGACACCGCTGCCTGAAATCTGTCCATGGCGAATGACGCCACGGCGCCCGCAATCGCTCCGGCCACTAGCCCGCGAAGTAGCTTGGTCGCGTCGCTCATATTGCTCAATCCTTGCCGCCCATCCCAAGTTCAACGAGCGGCAGGCGTGACCGGTTGCGCGCTACCCGACCGAAGACGCGCGGCGCAGCAGGTCGGCGTAAATACGGGTGAGCGCGTGAAGGTCGTCGATCGCCACCGCTTCGTCGCGCTGGTGCATCGTGACATTGAGCAGGCCGAACTCGATCACTGGGCAAAGCGCGCGAAGGAAGCGGGCGTCGGAGGTGCCGCCGGTGGTCGACAACTCGGGGGTGAGCCCCGTCTCATGCAGGATTGCCGCGGACAGCATCGCCGAGAGCGGTCCCGGCTCGGTCAGGAACGCCTCGCCCGACACGCGCGAGGTGACGATCGCCTCGGGTGCGTGACGGCGGACGATCTCAGCCACGCGCGTCGCCAGTGTGTCGCCCTGGTGCAGGTCGTTGAAGCGAATGCTCACCCGCGCCTTGGCCGCCGCCGGGATGACGTTGGTCGCCGGATTGCCGACGGTAATGTCGGTCACCTCCAGGTTGGACGGCTGGAACCATTCACTGCCCTTGTCGAGCACCAGCGCGTCGAGTTCGGCCAGTGCGGCGACCAGCTTGGGGATCGGGTTGTCGGCGAGGTGGGGGTAGGCGACGTGCCCCTGTCGGCCCGGCACCTCGATCCAGATGTTCACCGATCCCCGCCGCCCGATCTTGATCGTATCGCCGAGCGCGCGCGCGGAGGTCGGCTCGCCGACGAGGCACAGGTCGGGCGCAATCCCGCGGTCGCGCATCCGCTCGATCAGCGACTCGGTGCCGTAGGTAGCAGGACCTTCCTCGTCGCCGGTGATGATCAGCGTGACCTGACCCACGTCGGACGACGCGGCGGTGGCTGCGACGAACGCGGCGACCGCCCCCTTCATGTCGACCGCGCCGCGCCCGTAGAGCAGGCCGTCGCGTACCTGGCTGGCAAAGGCGTCGCTAGTCCAGCCGTCACCCGCGGGCACGACGTCGACGTGACCGGCAAAGGCGAGATGGGGTCTGCTCGTTCCGCGGGTCGCAAGCAAATTTTCCACCGGTCCGTCGGGCGCCTCGCCGACCACGAAGCGATCGACCGCGAAGCCGAGCGGCAGCAGTGCTGCCTCCAGCACGTCGAACACCGCACCGCGCGCCGGCGTCACGCTCTCCGCGTCGATCAGCGCGCGGGCCAGCGCCACCACATTGACCGTCGCGGGCGCACTCACGCCGCAGGTTGCTCAAATTGTTCGAGCACCCAATCCTCCGCCTGAGCCCCCGCGATCCAGTCCTGCATGAACGGATGCGACAGCACCGCCATGACATAGGCGGCGGCGAAGCGCGGGGTCGGCAGCGAGTAGGTGACGATGCGCGTACAAACGGGCGCGAACATGATGTCCGCCGCGCCGAACTCGCCGAACAGGAAATCGCCGTCACCGCCGAAGCGCGCGCGCGCCTGCGCCCACAATTCCATGATGCGCGACAGGTCCGCGATGACATCGTCGTCGGGCCGCTTGGGCGCGAAGATCTGGCGGATGTTCATGCTGTGCTTGCGACGCAGCGCGGCGAAGCTCGAGTGCATCTCCGCCGCCATCGACCGCGCCATCGCGCGCGCCGCCTCATCCTCGGGCCAGAAGCGTTCGCGCCCGACCTTGTCGGAGAGATACTCGACGATCGCCAGGCTATCCCACACCACAGCGTCGCCGTCCCACAGGATCGGCACCTTGCCCGACGAAGGCGCGAACTCGTCACCTTCGCGGCGCTTGTCCCACTCCTCGTCGTAGAGCGGCACGACGACCTCCTCGAACGCGAGCCCAGACTGCTTGCACGCGAGCCAGCCGCGCAGCGACCACGACGAATAGGCCTTGTTGCCGATGATGAGCTTCATGGCCGCCAGCGATACGGGGCCGGGCAGGGGACCACAAGCGCCCGCTTGCCCCACCCGCCGCGTCAGCTGTTTACGGCTTCCAGCACCGCCGCGCGCAGTTCGGGAATGCCCATCCCGCCCTCGCTCGACGTCTGGATGATGTCGGGGTGCGCGGCCGCGTGCTTGCGCGCCTCGGCCGCGGTCGCGGCGGTCACGTCGGCGAGGTCGGTCGCCTTGACCTTGTCCGCCTTGGTCAGCACCAGCCGGTAGCTGACGGCGGCGCGGTCAAGCATCTCCAGGATCTCGCGGTCGACCTCCTTGATGCCGTGGCGGCTGTCAATCAGCACCAACGCGCGCTTCAATGCCTGCCGCCCGCGCAGGAAATCGTTGACCAGAAAGCGCCACTTCTTGACCATGTCCTTGGGCGCCTTGGCGAAACCGTAGCCCGGCATGTCGACCAGTCGAAAGGCGAGCGGCTGCCCGACGTCGAAGAAGTTTAGCTCCTGCGTCCGCCCCGGCGTGACCGACGTGCGCGCGAGCGACTTGCGCCCCGTCAGCGCGTTGAGCAGCGACGACTTGCCGACGTTCGATCGTCCGGCGAACGCCACCTCGGGCACGACCGGCGGGGGCAGGAAGTTAAGCGCGGGCGCCGACTTCAGGAACTCGACTGGGCCTGCAAACAATTTGCGCGCCGCCTCGATCTGCTCCGCGTTGAACGCGTCGCCGCCGATGTCGGAGGGCTCGTCGCTCACTTGGCCCCGCTTTTTACTGGCGCCTGCTTCAATTGCGGATGCCGGCTGTAGAGCCACTTCTGTTGCATGATCGAGATGCAGTTGGTGGTGATCCAGTAGACCTGCAATCCGACCGCGAACGGCGCCATCACGAACATCAGCACCCACGGCATGATCGCGAACACCTGCTTCTGCGCGTCGTCCATCGGTGCCGGGTTCAAGCGGAACTGGAAGAACATCGAGATGCCGAGCAGGATTGGCACGACGCCGATCGCGATCACGTGCGGCGGGGTGAAGTCGAGCAGCCCGAACAGATTGAGCGGGGTGAGGGGATCGGGCGCGGACAAATCCTTGATCCACAGCACGAACGGCTGGTGCCGCATCTCGATCGTCAGCAGCAGCACCTTGTACAACGCGTAGAAGATCGGGATCTGGATCAGCGTCGGCAGGCAGCCGGCGAGCGGGTTGACTTTCTCCGCCTTGTACAGCGCCATGATCTCCTGCTGCTGGCGCTGCTTGTCGTCCTTGTGACGCTCCTGGATCGCTTTCATCTTGGGCTGGATCGCGCGCATCGCCGCCATGCTGCGGAACTGGCGCTGCGCGATCGGGAAGACGAGCAGGCGGATCGTCAGCGTCAGCAGGATGATCGCGACACCGAAATTGCCGACCAGGTGGAACAGCAGGTCGAGATAGTAGAAGATTGGCTTTTCGACCAATCGGAACCAGCCCCAGTCGAGCGAATAGTCGAGCTTCGCCGCGGTGCCGTTGTCGGTATATTGGTCGAGCAGCTTCACTTCCTTCGCCCCCGCGAAGAAGCGTGTCGTCTGCGACACCTGCGCGCCGGGTGCGAGCAACTGCGCCGCGCCGGTGAAGTCGCCCTGATACGCCTTGTTCGCACCGGCACGGAACTGCCCGTCGAAGCCGCGCGACTGATCGGGGATCAGCGCGGTCAGCCAATATTTATCGGTGAAGCCGAGCCAGCCACCCTTCGATGCGAAGCGCTGCGCGCCCTCGTCGACGTCCTTGAAATTGGGGCCGTAATGCGCCGCATTGTCGTACACCGCCATCGGGCCGGTGTGGATCGTCCAGCTATCGGGGTCCTTTGACACGCCGGTGCGATTGACCAGTCCGTAGCTCGCCACCGGCACCGCGGTGCGGCCGGCATTGGCGACGGTCTGGCGGACGGTGAACAGGTAATCGCCGTCGACCGACAGGTCGATGCGGAAGCGCTGGCCGTTGGCATTGGCGGCGGTCAGCGTGACCGGACGATCCGGCGACAGCACGGTCGACGACGCGGTCCAGGTCGCGTCGGCCGCGGGCGGCATCAACCCGCCGTCACGCCAACCGAACTGCGCGAAATAGGCCTCTGGCGCCCCGGCGGGCGACAACAGCCGGATCGGCGCGGAGTTCTTCGCCACCGTTTCCTTGTAATCGGTCAGCACGAGATCATCGATGCGCGCGCCGCGCAGGTTGATTGATCCTTGCAGCCGCGGCGTCTGGATGCGCACGCGCGGGCTCTCGGACAACACCGCGCGTCGGTCGCGGATCGCGGCCGGGCCATCGGCGGTCGGATCGGCACCGGGCTGCGGCAATGCTTTCGACTTGCCGTCGACGATCTTGGTCGCGGGCGGGTTGGCAGTCGGAAAGAAGCGGCTCTGCGCCAGCGGCCAGCCGAACAGGATCAGCGCCGCGATCACCGCGAACACGATGAAATTCTTGTTGTCGTTGTTCACCTGGCGTTCCACATCGTCATCACGGCACCGGATCGGGTCCGTGTCCGCCCCAAGGATGGCATCGCGCGATCCGCTTGACCGCCAGCCATCCGCCCCTGACCGCTCCATAGCGGCGCAGCGCCTCTATTGCATAGGCCGAACACGACGGCTGAAACCGGCACGACGGCGGCAGCATGACGCTCGGCCCCAATTGCCACGCGCGCGCGACCAGGATCAGCGCGCGTGCGATCATTTCCGCTTGCGCCGCGGCGGTCGGTTGTCGCCCTCGGGCGCCTTGGCCGCACGTTCCAGCGCGCGCACCAGATCGTGCTTGAGCGCGGCATGGTCGCGCGTCAGCGCAGCGTCACGCCCGATCAGCACGTGGTCGGCGCCCGCGCATCCCGCCTCGGGCAACACCTCACGCGCTAGTGCGCGGAAACGCCGCTTGATCCGGTTGCGGACCACAGCGTTGCCGACCTTCTTGGTCACGGTGATGCCGATCCGCATCGCGGGATCGTCGTCGCGTCGATCCTTGACCAACAAAACGAAGCCGGGCGTCGGAGCCCGACGCCCGGCGTTCGCGGCCAGATAGTCCGGCCGCTTCGTCATGCGCCCCGGCGTCATGCGCGGGGAGCTTTTCTCGTTTACGCCGACAGCTTCTTGCGGCCGCGTGCGCGACGCGCCCGGATCACCGCACGGCCGCCGACCGTCGCCATCCGCGCGCGAAAGCCGTGACGGCGTGCACGCACCAGGTTGCTCGGCTGAAAGGTCCGCTTCATCGTTCATGTCCCGAATACAAATATCAAGGGGCCACCACACGGGCAGCCCCAACGCTGCGCCGCATAGGCAAAGCACGGCTCCAAGTCAACGTCGCGCGCTGACCTTACGGTAAGTCTTGTCGGCTTCGCAATTGATACGAGCAAGCTATGACGTCGGGCAGGGGGGCAGCAACATGGTCGCGATCGTATCCACCGTGGCGTATCTGGGATTGGAGGCGCGCGCGGTCGAGGTGCAGGTGCAATTGATCGCCGGCCTGCCCGCATTCAACCTCGTCGGGCTCGCCGACAAGGCGGTGGGCGAGAGCCGCGAGCGCGTGCGCGGCGCGATCGCCAGCATGGGCCTCTCGCTGCCGCCCAAGCGGATCGCGGTCAACCTGTCGCCCGCCGATCTGCCGAAGGAAGGATCGCACTTCGACCTTCCGATCGCGCTCGGCCTGCTCGCCGCAATGGGCGTGGTCGATGCCGAGGCGCTCGCCGATTACGTCATCGTCGGCGAGTTGGGGCTGAACGGCCGGTTAGCACCTTCGCCGGGCGTGCTGCTCGCCGCGATCCACGCGGCGGAGATGGGGAAGGGCCTGATCTGCCCCGCCGCGCAAGGACCCGAAGCCGCCTGGAGCGCCGGGATCGAGTTGGTTGCCGCGCCCGACCTGCTCGGCCTGCTCAATCACCTGAAAGGCGAGCAACTGCTCGCGATGCCTCGCCCTGGTGAGGTGATCGACACGCGCAGTGGCCCCGACCTGCGCCAGGTAAAGGGGCAGGAAACAGCGAAACGCGCCCTGGAGATCGCGGCAGCGGGCGCCCACAACCTGTTACGGTTGTGTCAAGCTACACCTAGATAGAAAAGGATGGGCGCACGCCTTCGCGCGTCGACGTTTTACCCGTCACAGATGTATGCAGCGCCTCTAAGGTCTGCAACGCAGACCGGCTGCCTTGTCACTGCTCAACGCAGCTGTCGCGGTCCCTCGCACCTGAGAACCTGCCCGGATGACCGACTTCGATCCACGTCCGCCGTAGAGCTGCCTGACGGCTTCCGACCCAGTTCCCGACGTTCGGCCTGATTCAGCGCTTTCCAGAAACCGCCCGTTTGTTCATCTTGCTCCGGGCATAGAGCGGGGTGACTGAGGCTGGGGACGTAGCTGCCAATCCGGTCTCCGACGACAACCGTCACAAGCAGTCGGTCTGCCCGGTTCTGGTGCTGAGCGAAACCAAGCGCTGGCCGGCAGTTTCCCTCGGCTGTCGCCTTCTGACCTGTGGATGACGAGAGCAGGCTAAGAGTCCGTAGATCGATCTGCGTCGAAGGCTTTGAGAATGGGACATGCGCCATTCGTGCCGGACCCACATTCATGAGCAAGCCGCTGGAGTGATACTCGCACGCGCTCCAGCTCCTTGATCTTCGCGTCCAGCGCCGCGATCCGCTCATTGGCAAGCTGGCGTGCTCGATCGCGATCGTCGGTCGCGTCCAGCGCCACCAGTTCTCCGATCTGCTCCAACGTAAAGCCAGCGGCCTGCGCCGATCGGATGAACCGGAGCCGGCGAACATCGTCTGCTGTGTAGCGGCGGATACCGCCATTCGCGCCCGACCCTTCCGGCCTTTCCGGCGTCTTGAGCAATCCTCTGCGCTGATAATAGCGCACCGTCTCCACACCGACGCCACCCTCGCGCGCGAGTCCTGCAATTGTCACGTCGGCCATGCCTTGACCCCGTACCATAGTACGGCCCCCATATAGGCGTCGCGAACATGGTGGAGAAGAACATGGCGACCGCGGTGCCCAAGAAGGCAACGATCTACCGCATGGTGATGCCGACGCACACCTGCCCCTACGGCCTCAAGGCAAAGGACCTGCTGCAACGACGCGGCTATGAGGTCGAGGACCATTGGCTGAGGACGCGCGAGGAAACCGACGCGTTCAAAGCCAAGCACGGGGTCAAAACGACACCGCAGACCTTCATCGACGGTGAGCGGGTAGGCGGCTATGACGATTTGCGTCGGTTCTTCGGCAAGACCGTGGCCGACCCCAAGGCGGTAACATACCGGCCCGTCGCGGTTGTGTTCGCGATGACGGCATTAATGGCGCTTGCGGCCAGCTATGCCGTGCTCGGCACACCCTTCACGGTACGGGCAGGTGAGTGGTTCATCGCCTTCTCGATGTGTGTGCTGGCGATGTTGAAGCTCCAGAACGTCGAGAAGTTCGCGACCATGTTCCTCAATTACGACCTGCTCGCGAAGCGCTGGGTGCCATACTCCTATATCTACCCCTACGCGGAAGGCGCGGCGGGCGTGCTGATGGCGGCCGGCGTGTTGACCTGGTTGTCAGTGCCGATCGCGCTGGTGATCGGGACGATCGGGGCGGTCTCGGTCATCAAGGCCGTCTATGTCGACAAGCGCGAGCTGAAATGCGCGTGCGTGGGCGGTGACAGCAATGTGCCCCTGGGCTTTCTGTCGCTGACCGAGAACGTGATGATGGTCGCCATGGCGATCTGGATGATGCTGGGCGTCGCGCACTGATCTGGCGCGGCGGCCCGGCGCAACCTACAAGGGCCGCATGAGCTTCGGCCGCCTCGTCCGCACGTTCGCGCTGGTCCTGCTGGGCGCGATGCTGCTCGTGCGCATGGGGCCGATGTGCGAGGCCATGGCGCAGGCGGCTCCGCTTACGCAGGCGCATGCCGGCATGGCCGATTGCGATCGCGCGCCGCCCACTCCCGCGAAAAAGGCTCCTCCGGTGGACTGCTTAGGAGCCTGCATCGCAACCGCCCTCGATGTGCACACGTCTCCGGCGCTGCAGATCGCCTTGCGGACGGCCCCGCCCGCCCCCGAGCCTCATGCCCTTGTTGGTCGGTCGGGCGGTCCTGCGCCGCCACCTCCTCGAACTCCCTGATCGATTAGACTTCCGATCAATCAATGCATTTGAGGATAATCAGACATGAAGACCATCAAGTTCATCGGTGCGGCCGTCGCGCTCGCTCTCGTTCCGGCCACGGCCTTCGCCGCCGCTGACTGCTGTGCAGGCAAGGAGTGCTGCAAGGACGGCGCCGATTGCTGCAAGGACAAGGACGGCGCGAAGAAGGATTGCTGCGCCGACATGAAGGACATGAAGCACGGCAAGCACGCCGGTCACGACATGTCGGGCATGCAGAAAAAGTGACACGTCGGGTGGGGGACGCCGTTCCGGCGCCCCCGCCTTCAAGCCGCCCTGAGGTGGCTGTGCTCGCCCGGGCAGCGGTGCGTCTCAACGGTGACGTGCACCAGCTCCTCATGGATGGTCACGCGGGAAGCATAATCTGAAGGCGCCAGCGGCCGCTCGGCTACCAGCGACACGATGGCCGCGAACTTGCCAGGGCCGACCTGCCAAACGTGTAGATCGGTGATGACGGCATCGCCGTCCTCGATGCCTTCGCGGATCTCCTCCTCGAGGCCGGGGTTCGCGCTGGCGTCGACCAGGACTCGTCCGGTGTCGCGCAGCAGGCCCCAGGACCAGCGTGCGATGACGATCGCGCCGACGACGCCCATTGCGGCGTCCGCCCAGCTCCATCCGAGATAGCGCCCGGCCAGAAGGGCGAGGATGGCGAGCACGGACGTGAGCGCATCGGCCAGCACGTGGAAGTATGCCGATCGCAAATTGTTGTCGTGGTGGGCATGGCTGTGGCCGTGCTCGTGCCCATGATGATGGCCGTGATGGTCGTGGCCATGCCCATGGTGGTGATGATCACCCCCGAGCAGCCATGCGCTAGCGAGGTTCACGCCCAAGCCCAGCACGGCGATCCAGAGTGCCTCGCCGTAGGCGATGGAAGGCGTGGCGAAGAGCCGTCCGACCGACTCCACTCCGATCCCCAGCGCGATCAGCGCCAGGACGAGTGCGCTGGCGAAGCCGGCCAGCTCGCCGACCTTGCCGGTGCCGAAGGTGAAGCGCCTGTCGGAAGCGTGCCGGCGGGCATAGCGGTAGGCGAGCGCCGCGACGCCGAGTGCGCCGGCATGGGTCGCCATGTGGAAGCCGTCGGCGAGCAGCGCCATCGATCCCGTGAGCCACCCGGCAACGATCTCAACGACCATCATGCCGGCCGTCAGCGCGACGACATACCGGGTGCGCTTCTCGTGCGCGTCGTGTGCGTCGCCCAGAAAGACGTGGTCGTGGACGTGCTCGCTGCGGTGGTCGTGATGCATACGTCAGGCTCCGTGATGCGCGAAAACGCGGCGCCCACCGGGCCCGAAGGCCACCACGTCATAGGACTGAGCCTTCATGCCCGGCATCTCCATACCGGGAGAGCCCATCGGCATCCCGGCGACAGCGAGGCCGGTGACGCCCTTCGGATGCGTGGCCAAGACGCGCTTCATGTCGGCGATCGGGACGTGGCCCTCGAAGGTCATGCCGTCAATGATGGCAGTGTGACAGGAGGCGAGGTCCTGAGGCACGCCGCGCGTCTTCATGAACGCCCGCCGGTTCGCATCGTCGACGACGCGGACGGCGCGGCCGAACTGCGCCTTCACCTGCTGCGCCCATTTCTCGCAACAAGGGCAACCCGGATCACGGTGCATCAGGACGGGGCCCGCGGCGAGAGCGCCCGCAGGGGCAGCGAACGCCAGCGCGGCGGCGAGAATGCGAAAGCGAGCCATGTGTGAATCCCCGTAAGCTCATCCCCCCGCACGGCGGCGGGGGGAGGACGATAATCGTTTACTGGGCGCTCTTGCCATGCGCCCGCAGCCAGGCGTTCAGCTCGCCGACTTCGCGGGTCTGCTCTGCGATCGTCTTGGTGGCCATCTGACGAACCTTGGGGTCCTTTGTCTCGCGCAGCACGATACGCGACATGGCGATGCCACCACGGTGGTGCTCGACCATCTTGCGGACCCACGTCTCGGTGGCATCAGCACCCATCGCCGACATCATCTTCTGATGCATGTCCATCTCGGCCTGCGGGTACGGGTTCGCCGGCGTCGGCCGCATCATCTGCCCGTGGTTCATGCCGGAATGGTCCATGCCCTGCATCTGGGCGACCGCGGGGACCGCGCCGAGGGCGGCCGCGACGGCCATAATCATCATTTTCTTCATCGTGTCGCTCCTGCGTCAAGGCCCCCCGCTCAACAGGGTTACGGGCTTCAAACGATTAGCCCTCAAACGATGTTGCTCAGCGGATCGGCTGAAGCGTGTTGATGCCGACGCTCTCGTCGGTTTCGGGGGGCGGCGGAGGCACCTGCTTGTCGCGATAGGACGGGAGGTCGGGCGCATTATCGGACGTGGGATGCGCCTCGAGCCGGGTGATGTAGCGCTTCATCTGCGCGATCTCGCGGACCTGAGCATCGATGATCCCGTCCGCCAGCTTGCGTACCTCGGGGTCTTTGATGTGCGCGCGCTCGCTGGTCATGATCGCGATCGAGTGATGCGGGATCATGGCTTTCATATAAGCGACGTCGCCGACCGTCTCTTGGCTGCGGACAAGCCACAAGGCACCAGCGAACACCGCGATCGAGGCCGCCACGATGCCGAGATTAGCCCGCCGGTCGGGGTACATGCCCCACATGAAGCCGATCATGATGAGCGCCATGGTGGCGCCCATGACGATCGCCATCCACGTCCGGGTCTGACTGTATTCGACATGGGCGAGCGCGTAGGTGTTGAGGTACATGAGCCCGAACATCACGACCGTCGACGTCGCGATCATCGCGGCGAAGCGCCCGTAGCTCATCCCCATACCGCCCTGTTTGGAGCTGGGGTCGTCGTGGTTCATCATGCGCTCTCCTGTGCGACCCCACCCACTGAAGGATACGTGGCCCTCTACTGGATCCCTTGAGCTTTTCTGCGGCGTCGACGGGGCCAGCGCATAAAGAGCAGGATCGCCCCGGCGACAGCGAACACTAGTCCGCCCGCTGCGAAAGCGTTGAGCCATGGCGTGTTGAACCGTTCGTGCTCGGTCCAATCCATGATGTGGAGGCCCCAGAAGAAGTTGTAGAGCCGCCAGGTGCCGGTTCGCACCGATGTCAGCCTCCCCGTCTCAGCTGCCACGTAGATGCGGGTCCCCGTCGTCATCGGGGAAAGAGGCCCGCCAGGCGGGGAGGGCACCGAGGTACTCGGTGTTCGCGCGGTCGATCCGCTCGACGACGGGCGCCGAGCCGGAATCGCCGCGATACGCCTGTCTTGCGATCAGCGCTGCGGATGCGCCGTCGACCGGGGGGAGCGGCTTTGCGGTGCGGGCGTCCAGCAAACGCACCTTGCCGTCGCCGAGCTGGGCTTCGACGATCGGCCGCCCCAGCAGCATCCGGTGCTGAAGCTGACGCACCGGCGCTCCGGCAGATGCGAGAAGGGCAGGGACGGGCGCGAAGTCCTGGGTCGCGATCAGGGCCGGTTCGACGTTCCGGTCGATCCGGTGATCGCCATGCACCGTGTCGATCGGCAGCAGGCTCATGACGAGCCCGCTGGTGAACCAGACGATCGCCTGCGCCCCGATCAGGAGCGCAAGCCAGCGGTGAACCTTGCTTGCCCCAACATGGAGGCGGAGCCGCGGGCTCAGAACCAGGTCCTCACGCCCGCGACGAAGCTGAAGCCGCCCGTATCGTCACCGCGTGCGCGGGTGAAGCGCGCGGTGTCGCCGAACTGTCGCTCCCACGACACGCCGATATAGGGCGCGAACTCGCGGCGACCCTCGTAGCGAAGCCTCAAGCCGGCTTCCAGATCGGTCAGCCCCGAGCCGGTCCCCGTCTCGGGAACGTCCTGCGCGGAAAAATTGGCCTCCACCCTGGGCTGCAGCACGAACCAGTTGGTGATGCGCTGGTCGTAATAGCCCTCCGCGCGGCCAAGCACGTCACCCTTGTCGGAGAGGAACAATGCGCCCTCCACCTCAAACCAACCGGGGGCCAGCCCCTCGATCCCTACCGTCGCATAGGTGCGCGAAGGGTTGGGCTTGAAATCGTAGCGAACGCCGGCCTGGAGGTTCCAATAGGGGTCGAGAGCGCGGCTGTAGAGCGCCTGCACCTCGGCCTGTTCGAGCGGCTTGCCGAATGTGCCTTCGCCCTCGCTCTTCAGCGTGAAGCGATTGATGTCGCCCCCGATCCAGGCCTCTCCGTCCCAGCGATAGCCGTCGCCGCCCTTGCGTGCCTGATATTCGGCGAGATTGAAGAGGACCTGGTAGACGGTCATCCCGCCATGCTCGCGGCGCAGATCGTTCTCGCGCGAGCTGGCCATGGCGTCAGCGCCCCAGAAGCGATCGGCTAGGTGGTCTCCGGCCGGAGCGGGAGCGGGCTTGTTGCCGGGAGGAAGGTCGGTTCCGACCTTGGCAGCGGGCTGATCGCCGGGCATCGCCATGCCCGGCATCGTGCTCATGTCGGGCCCGGCGTGGGGGTCCTGCGCCGCGCCTGTAGATGCACCCATGCCGGGCATGGCCGACATATCGTGCCCGGCATGGGGGTTTTGGGTGGGCGCAGCCTGCTGCTGACCGCCCATATCCATCCCCTGCATTCCGCTCATGTCATGCCCGGCATGAGGGTCGGCAGCCTGCGTCTTCGCCGGTTGCGCGCGCCGCGGCGCGGTGCGTCGGACAGGGGCCTTACGCTTAGTCGCGAGCTTGGCCGCAGCCTTCGCTTTCGGCTTGGCTACCGGTTTGGCCGCCGGCTTTGCCGGCATCGTCATGCCCGGCATGTTGTGCATGGAATGGTCCATGGTCTGCGCCAATGCGGGTGTCGCAAGGGCGAGCGGCGCCATACCGGCGAGGAGGAGCGCCCGGATCACGCCGCGGCCTCCCCGGCCTTGCGGACCTGGACGACACGCATCATGCCTGCGTGCATGTGGTAGAGCATGTGGCAGTGGAAGGCCCAGTCGCCTTCCTCGCCGGTCACGTCCCAGCTTACCGTGCCTCCCGGCTGCACCAGCACCGTATGCTTACGGGGCGCGTAGGCGCCCTTGCCGGTCACCAGGTCGAAGAAGTGGCCGTGGATGTGGATCGGATGCCCCATCATCGTGTCGTTGATGAGCGTCACCCGTACTCGCTCGCCGTGGAGCAGCGTGATTGGGTCGGGGTTCTCCGACAGCTTCTCGCCGTCGAAGCCCCACATGTAGCGCTCCATGTTGCCGGTGAGGTGGAGCTTGATCTCTCGCTCCGGCGCGCGTGTGTCCGGGTTGCGGTCGAGCGCCATCAGGTCGCGATAGGTGAGAACGCGGTGCCCGACGTTCTCCAGCCCCTGCCCGGGATCGCCGGTCCGATCGACCGGCATCGGCGAGATGGTCTGCACGCCAGGTCCCTTCTTCACCTCGGGGGCATTGCTGAAATCGCGCATGGAATGGCTCATGCCGCCCATGTCCATCCCGCCCATCTGATCGCCGTTCATCGCCGGCATCGTGCCGGAACCATGATCCATTCCGGCCATGGCGCCGCCCTGAGCCTGGCCGTGGTCCATGCCCGCCATGCCGCTTGCTGCGGCGCCGGCCGCGCCGTGGTTCATCTGCGAATGATCCATACCCGGCATCGCGCCGGTACCTGCGCCATGCCCCATCGCAGCATGGTCCATGCCGGACATCGATCCCGCGGCGCCGCCCGTAGCACTATGACTCATAGCGCCGTGGTCCATCGTGCCATGATCCATGCCGCCCATGCCCATGTCCTTCATGGTCGCGAGCGGGCGCTTGCGGAGCGGGGGCACCTCAGCCGCCATGCCCTCGCGCGGGGCGAGCGTCGCGCGGGCCATGCCGGAGCGATCGATGCTCTCACCGACCAGCGTATAGGCGCGCAGGTCGGGCGGGGTGACGATCGCGTCATAGGTCTCCGCCGGGCCGAACTGGAATTCGTCGATCTCGACCGGGCGCACGTTCAAGCCGTCGGCCGCGACGATGGTCATCGGCAGGCCCGGAATGCGGACGTTGAAGGTGGTCATCGACGAGGCGTTGATGAAGCGCAGCCGTACCCGCTCGCCGGGGCGGAACAGCGCGGTCCAATTGTCCTTGGGGCCGTAGCCGTTGACCAGGTAGGTGTAGACCGAGCCCGTGACGTCGGCGACGTCGGCGGGGTCCATCCGCATCTGGCCCCACTCCAACCGCTCTTTGAGCGACTGATCCTTGCCGGCGAGAAGCCCGGCGAGGGTCTGGCGCTGGCGATTGAAATAGCCCGACTCCTTCTTCAGCCGATCGAAGAGGTAGTGCGGGTGATGGAAGCTGTGGTCGGACAGCACGATCACGTGCTCCCGGTCGAACTGCACGGGATCGGGGTTCTTCGGATCGATCAGGATCGGGCCGTAGTGTCCCTCCTGCTCCTGAAGCCCGGAATGGCTGTGATACCAGTAGGTCCCGCTCTGGATGATCGGGAACTCGTAGGTGAAGGTCGAGCGCGCTGGAATGCCGGGGAAGGCGATGCCGGGCACCCCGTCCATCTGGAAGGGAAGCAGCAGCCCGTGCCAGTGGATCGAGGTCTCCTCGTCGAGCTCGTTGACGACGTGGAGGCGGACGTTCTGGCCCTCACGCAGGCGGATGAGCGGAGCGGGCACGGTACCGTTGATGCCGATGGCGTGGCTCTGACGCCCGTCGATCATCATCATCTGATGCGCGACCTTGAGGGTGATGTCCTCGCCCGAGACCGTGGGCAACGGCTTGGCGATGCCGGCAGAGACGGGCTGTGCCCATGCCGGCATATAGGCCGACAAGGCGAGGCCGCCGCCTGCCAGACTGGCACCGCGCAGCACCTGGCGGCGGTCGAGAACGCGCGACATGCAAGCTCCTAAGAATGGGGCCGTAAAAGGGCCGTCGCTTCTTCTACGCGGCCGATCCGTCCAGCCCTCAGCGGTTCCCTAGTTTTTCAAGCAGCCGTGCTCGCGCGCGATAGAGGCGAGTTTCGACCGCCTTCTGGCTGATCCCCAGCACCTCGGCCGTCTCGGCCTGGCTCAGGCCTTCGATCGTCCGAAGTACCAAAGGCTCCTTCAGGTTCGCGGGCAAGGTCGAGATCGCGCGGGTCACACGATCGAGTTCCTGCCGATCGCCGGCCGCGTCGTCGATCGGCACCTGTTCGTCGACGATGCTCTGGACCTGTTCGTCGTTCGGCAGCGCGAACGACAGAAACCGGCGCACGGCACGCTTGCGCGCCCAATCGCGGCATTTGTTGACGGCGATGGTCGTGAGCCACGCCTGCATCGAGCGGTTGGGATCGTAGCGCGACAATGCCTGATGTGCGGCCACGAACGCTTCCTGGGTCACGTCCATCGCGTCGTCGGCATCGCCGAGGAAGGCGCGCGAAAGCCGGAACATCGGCTGCCGATAGCGTCGCACGATCTCGGCGAAAGCGGCTTGTCGGCCGGCGATGCTGAGCGTCGCCAGTTCGCCATCCGACAACGCGGTCCAAACGAGGCTCACCCCTCGCCGTCGGTGAGCGCCTTCACCACCGCGTCATCGAATTGAGAGGTCTGATCGGGCCGGAGGAGCTGACGCATGGCGAAGATGTGCGCCAGCGTCGCCTTCTGCAGCTCGCCCATCGCGGCATGGCTCTGGTCGACCGCAGCGGCCACCCGCGGACCATTGCCATGCTCGGCCTCGATCGCCTCGGCAAGGCGGGCATTGGCGGCACGCATCTCCAGCTCGAGGGCGCGGCGTTGCACCGCGAACCGGTCTTCGAGCACCTTCAATCGGGCCTGCTGGTCGCCATCAAGCGCGAGCTTGTGGTGCAGCACCTCGTGAAGCGCCGCACCGGGTTGCTTGGGCTGCGGCAGCAGCGCGCGCCCGATAAAGACACCACCGATCGCTGCCAGGAAGGCGAGCAAGGCGCACAGGACAACCCGCTTGGTCGAGGTCATGGCTCGCCGATCAGTAACGCGGAAGGGGCAAGGGGGGAGGCTCCGCCGAGCGGCGCCAGCGAGACAGCAGGGCTTGCCGTCGCGGGCAGCTCGGCACCGGCGATCCCGATACCGAGCGCCGCGGCGGTTATCACACCGATCCCGAGCCCTGCTCCGCGCACGGCGGGGCGGCTGCCGATCCGCGCGAGGATCTGGTCCTCGATACCCTCCAACGCGGCCGGAGCGGGTGCGCCCGCTAGTCGCGCCAATGCTCTGTCTAGATCGTCCATGCTTTCCACTCCGCCCCTCTATCATCGGATACGCATCGCTGCCCATCACCCCTCAACCGCTGGTGAGGGGTCGGGCAGCGCGCCGCGTAGAAGGGTGCACGAACCTCGTCGGAGTAACCATGCGTAGTCTCGCCCTTCCTGCCGCCTTCGCTCTCCTGAGCCTCGCCAGTGCGGCGCAGGCCCACCCGAAGCTCGTTGTGGCCTCCCCCGCGCCCAACGCGACCGTTGCCAAGCCCGCGCGTGTCGCTTTGCAGTTCAGCGAGAAGCTGATGCCGAAATTCTCCGGTGCGGACCTGATGATGACGGGGCATGGCGGCGCCAAGCACTCGCCGATGAAGGTAGCAGCCACCACCCAGGTTGCACCCGACGGTCGAACGCTGGTCGTGGTGCCCAAGTCGCCGCTCGGTGCGGGCCGCTACAGCGTCGCATGGCACGTCGTCTCGGCCGACACGCATCGGGTGTCCGGCAGCTTCGCCTTCGCGGTGAAGTGAGGTGGACGCCGACTGGCCGCTGATCGGGGTCCGCTTCGCGCTTTATGCGACGTTGAGCGGGCTGTTCGGCCTGTCGGCGTTCAGCCTCTACGGGCTCAAGGCCGGGGCGCGCGCAGACGCACTCGCCTTGCGCCCCTGGCTGGTGGGGACCGGGCTGCTCGGCCTTCTGTTTTCCGGCATCGCGCTCGTCCTCCTTGCAGCGACGATGGCCGGTGCGCCGGCATGGCCGATCGATCGGGAAGCGATCGGGATGCTGCTTACCGGGTCCGCGACGGGCACGGCGTGGGAAGCGCGCATGGTCGCACTGATTGTGGCCGTGATCGCGGCGCTGATCGCGGCAGGACGTACCGCGCCGCTCGGCCTGGTGGTACTCGCGGCGGGCATTGCGCTCGCGACGCTCGCTTGGACGGGCCATGGCGCGATGGATGAGGGCGCGACGGGCTGGGTCCATCTGCTGGCCGATATTCTGCACCTGTTGTCGGCCGGAGCCTGGCTCGGTGCACTGCTCGGATTGACGCTCCTCGTGGTGCGGCCGGCAGCTCGCGTCGACGTCGCGCATCTCAGACTGACCCACCGGGCGCTCCACGGCTTCGGTATGGTCGGCACGATCGTTGTCGGCACGATCGTTGTGACGGGTCTGGTGAATGGCTGGCTGCTGGTCGGTGCCAGCAATCTGCCAAGACTTCCCACCTCCCTGTACGGCCAGCTCCTCCTCGCTAAGCTGGCGCTGTTCGGCGCGATGCTGGGGCTGGCCTCCCTCAATCGCTTTCGGCTGACGCCGGCGTTCGAGCGCTCAGTTGCCGCGCGCGATCATCGGGCTGCGCTCGGTACTCTGCGGCGCAGCCTCGCGATCGAGGCGAGCTGTGCCGTCACGATCCTGGCGCTGGTTGCTTGGCTGGGGATGCTCGAGCCCCCTGCAACGGCGATGTGAGGAGCGGGCGGCCTCTTGCTTGGCCGCGTTATATCCTGTGTTCGTCGGCAATCGCGTCTGACGCATTCCGCGCCCGGCATAATGGCAGAAGTTAGGTGCCCCAAGGCAACGCTGGAAAGACTGGAAGTGGGTCGAAAGCGGTCTGGCGCGGAAGCGACCCACCTCTCATTGAGATGGGCCGCCCCCCACTTGTCAGATTTCCGTCCGTTCTGCGAGGACGAGAGCATCCTCGATGTCCACGCCAAGGTACCTGACAGTATTCTCGATCTTCGTGTGGCCCAGCAGGATCTGGATTGCCCGAAGGTTCCCGGTAGCCTTGTAGATCATCGATGCTTTCGTGCGGCGAAGCGAGTGCGTGCCGTACTCGGCCCGGCGGAGTCCGGCCGCAACAACCCACTCATCCACCAGTCGAGCATACTGCCTCGTGCTGAGATGCCCTGCGTGATCGACGCGGCTGTCAATCGGCGTCCAAAAAGGACCCCCTATCGGCGTCCAAAAGGGACCCCGTTTGTCGAGCGGTGTGACGGGTATGGCGGGCGTGCCGTTCGCGCTGGTTGCGGCGTAGGGCGGGCGTAGCCCGACCGGAGGCGCAACCAGCGCGAAGCATCTTCTGCCGGTGGTCCCGCGCGTCAGCTGCGGTGCTTGAATCGCCAGCTGTCGTTGCCGGTCTCGACGATGTCGCAGTGGTGGGTAATGCGGTCGAGCAGCGCGGTGGTCATCTTGGGGTCGCCAAAGACGGTCGGCCACTCACCGAAGGCCAGGTTCGTGGTGACGATGACCGAGGTCTGCTCATAGAGCTTGCTGACGAGATGGAAGAGCAGCTGACCGCCCGAGCGTGCAAACGGCAGGTAGCCAAGCTCGTCGAGCACCACGAGGTCGAGACGCGAGAGCTGGGCCGCCAACGTGCCGGCCTTGCCGAGGCGCGTTTCCTCCTCGAGCCGGTTCACCAGGTCCACCGTGTTGAAGTAGCGCCCGCGGGCGCCGGCTCGTACCACATTGGCGGTGATGGCGGTGGCGAGGTGCGTCTTGCCGGTGCCCGTCCCACCGACCAGCACGACGTTGCGCCGGCCGGGGAGGAACGAGCCGCTGTGCAGGGAGCGCACCAGTCCTTCGTTGATGGGAGTGTCGCCGAAGACGAAGGCGTCGAGGTCCTTCACCGCCGGCAGCCTGGCGGCCGACATCCGGTAACGAACCGACGCTGCATGGCGGTGCGTCGCCTCGGCACGCAGCAGGTCGGTCAGGACCTCCATGGTCGTGCGCTTGCGCTGGAGACCGGTGGTCACCGCCTCGTCGAAGGCGCCAGCCATGCCCTTCAGCCCCAACTCGGTCATGGCCGTCATCATCTCATGCCGCTGCATGGAGGCCTCGCAGGCTGTCATAGCGGTTGCAGTCGGCACGGGGCGGATAGCGCAGCGCCAGGTCCTCGGGGGTGACAATGGTCAGCGGTCGTGGCGGTTCTCGCCTGCGGGCCAGGATGTTGACGATGACGTCGTCGCTGGCGGTGCCGGCCAGCAGCGCCTCTCGCACGGCCGCTTCCACCGCCTCCAGTCCGTCGTCGAGCACCGCTGCCAGCACCCGCACGAACCGCCGGTCGGCATCGTCACCGACGCCGAGCTTGCGCCGCAGTCGTGCCAGCGCAGGCGGCAGCTCCCAGCCCTGGAACGGTGCGCCGTTGCGCAGGGCGCCCGGCTTGGTCGCCAACACCGGCAGATAATGCCACGGGTCGTAGATGGTCCGGTCGCGGCCAAAGAACCGGGGATGGTCGGCGACGACTTCACCATCGCAGCGCACGACGATGCGGTCGGCATAGGCGCGAACCTGCACCGCGCGTCGCGCCACCCTGGCAGAAACGGAATAGCGGTTGCGGTCGAAGCTGATGAGGCATGTGCCGCTTACCGCATGCTCGCTCTCGTGGAAGCCGTCGAAGGGTGCGACAACAGGCTGGAGTACAGCCTGTTCGGCTGCCCATGCCTCGGCGACCGTCAGTTCCTTCTGCTCGGGATGCTGGTGCATGTCGGCCCAGCGCCGACACTCGGCCTCCAACCAGCCGTTCAGCTCCGCGAGGCTGGTAAAGCGCAGGCGTGGCTGGAAGAAGCGGCCGCGCGCGGTCTGCACCTGGTTCTCGACCTGACCCTTCTCCCAACCCGACGCGGGCGAGCAGGCGGTCGGCTCGACCATGTAGTGGTTGGCCATGACCAGGAAGCGCCGGTTGAAGACACG
>NZ_JABULH010000005.1 GCF_013328205.1 Sphingomonas hominis
TCCGGCCCGCCGGGTCGCTGAACTGCTGCCGTGGAACTACCGGCCCGTTTGAGGTGACGCCGTCACCGGACGCTTACTACCGAGTGACCCCGACCGGGGAAGCTGCCCGCCGTGAGGCTGGCGTACCGCTCGGGCGGGATGCCTAAAATCCTGCCTAGGAGAGTCGCTGAGAGGTGATAGCTCATTCCGTCCTACAGATACCCGAACGCTTCCAAATCGCTCCACACGGGCGGCTCCGGGGCAATTTCGGGTATCTGTATGTCCGGTTCGCTCAAGGCTTGGGAATGACCAGCCCCGGCACCCGATAAGATGCAATAGCCGCTACCATTACCCGCATAGATGGAGCAGCCCCATACTTATCCGCAGCGTCTTTACCTTCATGCCCTTGGAACTGTCGGCATACCCGCTCAGGGATACCGGCATCTACAGCATGGGTTTTCCATGTATGGCGGAATGAGTGAAAGACCTTGGCCTTATCCTCAATCCCACAGTCGTGCTTATAGCGGCTGAACCACTGCCCTATCTTGTCAGTTAGTTTCTTGCCAATGCCTACAGCTTTCAGGCCGGGGAATACGCGGCCTGTCTGATCTGGCAGCTTGGATACATAGTCGATGAACCCTAGCTCAATCAGCTTGGGATGCAGCGGGACAAGCCTATTGCTCGCCTCGTTCTTGATTTGATTAGGCAGGGCATCGTCATCGGGCGTATCTGTTATGTCGATACACCATACCTCTTGCCGGTTTTCGGCATCGTCTATGTAAGCCACGGGCTTCACGTCCTGCACCCGTAGCTGGCCTATCTCTTCCCGGCGCGCTCCCATGAACAGGGCTAGGAGGGGAAGCCAATAGACAGCTTCTCCATAGCCGCCCTTAGGTCGTTCGCCCTTGGCATGAACCGGGCCAGCGAACAGGGCATTGAGGTCATCGGTAGAGAAGTCTTTCCGCTTCTCTCCCCGCTCAGTGACGGCCATCTTAACGTCACGGGCCACGTTGACGGGTACGATATCCTCTTGAGTCGCCCATTCTAGCAGGGTCCGCAGATACGCCAGCCGATCCCGCACATTCACCTGTGATCGGGCCGGGTCCGCTATCAGCTTGCGCTTGTAGGCCATCACATCGGCCTTGGTAATTAGCTCGACCGACTTACGGCCCATCATGGAATTGAACAGCTTGGCATCCCGCCAATAGGCATCCTTGCCACGGGGAGACGGCTTACGCTCAGCGGCCCACCCGTCGAGGATATCTGTATCTAGGTATTTGCCCTTGCCCTCGTTGGCCTTGGCGTCGTCGCTGTACTCAACGGCCTGATTTTGCCCTTTCGATGCGCGGGCATTCTGGCCGAACCGGGCATGAAGGGAGTTTATCAGGGCTTCCCGATTTGCCCCGGCTGTCTCCCGCTCATGCTCCACTAGCAGCCTGCCAGCCCTAGCTATGTCGGCTAGCGATCCCTCAGGTTCCTTACCGGCGCTCAGGGCATCCATGATCGGGGATAGGGCCTCAGCCTCCATGTCCGTGGCGAATAGCTCATCGGCTACATGGTCCGCTTGCTCTTGCTCCTGTTCCCAACGGGTCCGCGCCCGCTCCATCTGAGCGGGGGACAGGGGCGCTTTCGGCTTAGGGGCAGGCTTGCCAGCTAGGGACCGGGTAGCATCGGCTAGCAGCTTGTCCGTTTCGACAGTGTGAGCAGGGATGCGGAGCTTGGCCTCTGCCCGATCCTTGGACCGTAGCGACAGCATGAACTCAGCCCGACCGCCGAAGGCAGGCCGTAGCTCGACAGGGATTGCCCGCCGAAAATAGTAGGTAGAACCGCGCTTAGCGAGATAGGTACACATGGCTTTCAGCCCCTGTTACATCTGTAACAGCCGCCTGTAAAAACCGTTGTTTCTCAGCTATTTCCTAGGCTTTTCAATGGCCTAGGGTGAATGGTGCCCAGAAGAGGACTCGAACCTCCACGACCTTGCGATCGCCAGCACCTGAAGCTGGTGCGTCTACCAATTCCGCCATCTGGGCACGGTAAGAGCTGACAAGCTCTCGGGTAGGCCGGCGCCTCTAGTGGAGCGCACGGAGGCTTGTCAACGCTTTCCCGCACAGAAAATCGTGTGCGCGGCGCCACGCCCGTGCGCAGCCTTGTTATTCGCCCGCGCGGGCGGCTAAGGCGTGGCCCGACTTCCCAGGGACATTGACCAATGACCGGCGTGAACAACAAGCTCGTGACCCTGATCGGCGGCGGCGGCTTTATCGGCCGCTACGTGGCGCAGGCGTTGCTGAAGGCGGGCGCGCGCGTCCGCATCGCGCAGCGTGATCCGCGGCAGGCATTCTTTCTCAAGCCGCTGGGCGCGCTCGGGCAGACGCAGTTCGTCGCAGTGGACGTGACGCGCCCGGACACGGTGGCGCGCGCGGTCGAGCATGCCGATGGCGTCGTGAACCTCGTCGGCAGCTTCGCCGGCGACCTGCAGCGCATCCACGTCGAGGGCGCACGCGCGGTCGCGGAGGCCGCCGCGCGGTTAGGCGTCGGCGCGCTGGTGCACGTGTCCGCGATCGGCGCCGACGCGGACAGCGCGTCCAACTACGCCCGCACCAAGGGCGAGGCGGAGGCCGCGGTGCGCGACGCGTTCGCGAACGCGACGATCCTGCGCCCCTCGACGGTGTTCGGGCGTGAGGATCAGTTCATCAACCGCTTCGCGGGCATGGTCTCGCGCCTGCCGGTGGTACCGGTGCTGCGCGGCGGCGCGCGGTTCCAGCCGGTCTTCGCCGGCGACGTCGCGAACGCGGTTGTCGCCGCACTCGGCGATCCGGCGCGCTTCGGCGGCCAGTTGTTCGAGCTCGGCGGGCCGGAGGTGCTGACCATGCTGGAGATCCAGCAGCGGATCGCGACGCACGTCGGTCGCACGCCGACCTTCCTGCCGCTGCCCGACGCGGCGGGCGCCATCCTGTCGAAGCTGCCCGGCGGGCCGCTGACCGGCGACCAGTGGCTGCTGCTACAGCGCGACTCGGTCGTCTCCGCCGGCAGCGACGGGCTGACCGCGCTGGGCGTCGCGCGCACGCCGTTCGACGCGGTCGCGCCCGGCTGGCTGGTGCGCTACCGGAAGGCGGGACGCTTCTCGCTGCTCAACCGCGCGCAAGGCTGATACCTGGGCTGACACTTGGGCTAACCCGCCTACCCATTTCTTCTCCTCGGGAGATCGTGCTTGAACGACCTGCTCACCGCCGTCCTCCTCGGCATCGTCGAGGGGGTGACCGAGTTCCTGCCCGTCTCCTCCACCGGCCACCTGATCCTGGCGAGCGCGCTGCTCGGCTACGACGAGGCGCATTGGCGGTTGTTCAACATCGTGATCCAGCTGGGCGCGATCCTGGCGGTGGCCGTGCTCTACTGGCGCACCTTCTGGACCGTGCTGACGGGCTTGTTCGCGCGTGAAGCGGGCGCGGTGCGGTTCGTGCGCAACCTGTTGATCGCGTTCATCCCGGCGGCGGTGATCGGGTTGGCGCTCAAGGACCAGATCGAGGCGCTGCTGCTGCAACCGCGCGTGGTCGCGGTCGCGCTGATCGTCGGCGGCATCGCGATCCTGGTGATCGAGCGGCTGGTGAAGCCCGGCACCACGCGCGGCATCGCCGACATGCCCGCGCGCACCGCGCTGGGCGTCGGCTTCATCCAGTGTTTGGCGATGATCCCAGGCGTCAGCCGCTCGGGCGCGACGATCCTCGGTGCGCTGAGCCTCGGCGTCGAGCGGCGCACCGCGGCGGAATTCAGCTTCTTTCTGGCGATTCCGACGATGCTGGGCGCGAGCGTGGTCGAGTTGGGCGGGCATCACCGCGAGCTGATGACTGGCCAGGGCGCGGGTCTGGGCGCGATCGCGGTCGGCTTCGTCGTGTCGTTCGTCGTCGCGCTGCTGGTGGTGCGCTGGTTCGTCGGCATCGTCGGGCGGCACGGCTTCGCGCCCTTCGCCTGGTACCGGATCGTGGCCGGTGCGCTGGCGCTGCTACTCCTGACACAATGATAGGTGTTGAAGCGGACCTTCTACACAGCAGATGATAACCGATTTCTCGGATTTAAGTAGAAAACTCGACTAACTAGGTCCATTGCAATACCTAAGTTGTTTGATTTCGCGTGACAGACGATTGTTGATATGAAATTGCGGGCATCGGAGATTACCGATGGCCGACATGCTTCGTTTCGTTGAACGCCCGCAATCCTATCCCGCCAAGCGCGAGGCGGAGGCGCGCGCGGAGGACTTCCGCGAAATCGCCGAGCGTTATGCGGTGCAATCGGCGGAGGATCAGTCAGGGCGCTGCTCGCAATGCGGTGTGCCCTATTGCTCGGTCCACTGCCCGTTGCACAACCATATCCCCGACTGGCTGCGGCTGACCGCCGAAGGCCGGCTGCGCGAAGCGTATGAGCTGTCGAACGCGACCTCGACCATGCCCGAGATCTGCGGCCGCATCTGCCCGCAGGATCGGTTGTGCGAGGGCAATTGCGTGATCGAGTTCACCGGCCACGGCGCGGTGACGATCGGCTCGGTCGAGAAGTTCATCACCGACAAGGCGTGGGAGGAAGGCTGGGTCGAACCGCTCGTCCCCGGCTCGCCCCGCGGCCAGTCGGTCGGCGTGATCGGCGCCGGTCCGGCCGGGCTGTCGGCGGCGGAATATCTGCGCGGCCACGGCTACGAGGTCCACGTCTACGACCGCCACGACCGCGCCGGCGGGTTGCTGACCTACGGCATCCCCGGCTTCAAGCTCGAGAAGCCAGTCGTCACGCGCCGGGTCGAGCGATTGCGCGCAGGCGGCATCGTCTTCCACGAAGGCTTCGCGGTAGGTGAGGACGCGACGCTCGACGAGTTGCGCCAGCGCCACGACGCGATCCTGATCGCGACCGGCGTGTACAAGGCGCGCGCGATCGACGTCGGCGGGCATGACGCATCGGGCGTGGTCGCAGCACTCGACTATCTCACCGCCTCTAACCGCAAGAGCTTCGGCGACACCGTGCCCGCGTTCGAGGACGGCAGCCTCAATGCGGCGGGCAAGAACGTCGTCGTGATCGGCGGCGGCGACACCGCGATGGACTGCGTCCGCACCGCGATCCGCCAGGGCGCGAAGAGCGTCAAATGCCTCTACCGCCGCGACCGCGCCAACATGCCCGGCAGCCAGCGCGAGGTGGCGAACGCCGAGGAAGAAGGCGTCGAGTTCGTCTGGCTCTCCGCCCCTGCCTCCTTCGTGGAGGACGGCGGCCGGGTCACCCACGTCCGCGCCAACCGGATGCGGCTGGGCAGCGCCGACGCCAGCGGCCGCCGCACGCCCGAGATCGATCCGGGCGCGGCCGAGGACATGCCCGCCGACCTCGTCGTCAAGGCGCTCGGCTTCGACGCGGAGGATTTGCCGCATTTGTGGGATGCGCCCGAACTCGGCGTCACGCGCTGGGGCACCGTCTTGGTCGACGCGAAAACGCTGATGACCAGCCTCGACGGCGTGTTCGCCGCCGGCGACATCGTCCGCGGGGCGAGCCTGGTCGTCTGGGCGATCCGCGATGGCCGCGACGTGTCGGCGGCGATGCACAAGTATTTGAAGACAAAGGCGGCGAACGCGCGGGTCGCGGCGTGAGGCTGACCGAACACGAGGTGTCGGCGATCAAGCAGGCGGCGCGCGAGGCGTTCGGCGACGACGCGGTCGTGCGCCTGTTCGGCAGCCGCGTTCACGACGACCTGCGCGGCGGCGATATCGATCTGCACGTGGAGGCGTCTCCGCCAACTAACGAATGGCAGGCACGTGGCCTGTTCGAGGATCGACTGTTTCGCCAGATCGAACCGCGCAAGATCGATCTAGTCCTGTCGCGCCGCGGCACGATCCCGCGCGGGTTCGAGCGTATCGCCTATCGCGACGGGATCGTGCTGTGACGCCCGAGCAGGAGGTGTTGGAGGATTTGCTGCTGGCGACCCGCGCGCTGATCCGCTCGGTCGTGGAAACACAGCCGCTTATGGGACAACCGCCCTCATCCAAAGAGGCGTTTGAGGCGATGACCTCGGTACAACGCGTGGCATCGACCGCGTTGCTGAAGGAGTTCGAGCAACTCCAAGGCACGCTGCACAGCCTGTTCCGTGCTATGTTGCGGATGCTGGGCATTCGACTGAAGGGTCTCTATCCGCTCGATATCGGCAACCACATGGTCGAGTTGGGTGTCATCGACGAGCCTGAGCGCTGGGTGACAATCGTCAAATTGCGAAACGAACTCGTGCACGAATACCCGCTCGGATCGACCGAGCGCTTCGAGCGTGTCGTCGCAGCGCTCACATCCATTCCGTTTCTCACCGATGCCGCCGCGCGTGCCGAGCGCGTGATTGCGGATCGTCACATGCTGGAGCCCCGATCATGACCGCCCCCAGTCTGACCGCCCAGCGCGCCTATCTCGCCGAGCACGGCATGTACCGCCCCGAATTCGAGGGCGACGCGTGCGGCGTGGGCCTCGTCGCGGCGACCGATGGCAAGCCGTCGCGCCGCGTCGTGCAATCCGCGATCGACGCGTTGAAGGCGGTGTGGCACCGCGGCGCGGTTGATGCCGATGGTAAGACGGGCGACGGCGCGGGGCTCCACGTCGACCTGCCGGTGCGCTTCTTCGACGATTGCGTCGCCGCCTCGGGGCACAAGCTCCTCCCCAACCGGCTCGCAGTCGGCATGATGTTCCTGCCGCGCACCGATCTGGGGGCACAGGAGACGTGCCGCACGATCGTCGAGGCGGAGATGATCGAGGCCGGCTACACGATCTACGGCTGGCGCCAGGTGCCGGTGAACGTGTCGGTGATCGGCGCCAAGGCGCAGCTGACGCGACCCGAGATCGAGCAGATCATGATCGCGGGGCCGATGCCCGACGCGGTCAGCGCGGAGGAGTTCGAGAAGAACCTCTACCTCGTCCGCCGCCGGATCGAGAAGCGCGTGATCGCGGCGCAGATCCAGGGCTTCTACGTCTGCTCGCTGTCGTGCCGCTCGATCATCTACAAGGGGCTGTTCCTCGCCGAGAGCCTGTCGGTCTTCTACCCCGATCTCACCGACCAGCGTTTCGAGAGCCGCGTCGCGATCTTTCACCAGCGTTATTCAACCAACACTTTCCCGCAATGGTGGCTGGCGCAGCCGTTCCGCTGCCTCGCGCACAATGGCGAGATCAACACGGTTCGCGGCAACAAGAACTGGATGCTCTCCCACGAGATCCGCATGGCATCGATCGCGTTCGGCGAGCATTCGGAGGACATCAAGCCGGTGATCCCCGCGGGCGCCAGCGACACCGCGGCGCTCGACGCGACGTTCGAGGCGATCTGCCGTTCGGGCCGCGACGCGCCGACCGCGAAGCTGATGCTGGTGCCCGAGGCATGGCAGTCGGGCGGCGACACGCCCGACGCGCATATCGCGATGTACCAATATCTGGCATCCGTGATGGAGCCGTGGGACGGCCCGGCCGCGCTCGCGATGACCGACGGGCGCTGGGCGGTCGGCGGCGTCGACCGCAACGCGCTGCGCCCGCTACGCTACACGCAGACCGCCGACGGCTTGCTCATCATCGGCTCGGAAGCCGGCATGGTGGTGGTGCCCGAGAGCACGATCGTCGCCAAGGGCCGGCTGGGCCCGGGGCAGATGATCGCGGTCGACCTGCACGAAGGCCGCGTGCTGCGCGACCGCGAGATCAAGGACAAGATCGCCGCCGAGCACGATTACGCCGCGATGATCGGCGAATTCTCGACGGTCGACGACCTGCCCCCCGCTCCGCTCGACAGCACCACCCGCTACGACCGCGCCGAACTCGCGCGGCGACAGGTCGCGGCCGGACAGACGCTGGAGGACATGGAGCTGATCCTGTCGCCGATGGTCGAGACCGCGAAGGAAGCGATCGGCTCGATGGGCGACGACACCCCGCTCGCGGTCATCTCCGACAAGCCGCGGCTGATCAGCCAGTTCTTCCGTCAGAATTTCTCGCAGGTCACCAACCCGCCGATCGATTCACTGCGCGAGCGCTACGTCATGTCGCTCAAGACGCGCTTCGGCAATCTGGCCAACATTCTCGACACCGAGGATCGGCGCGAGCGCGTGCTGGTGCTCGATTCGCCGGTGCTGACCGGCGCGCACTGGCACCGGTTGAAGGCCTATTTCGGCTCCAGCGCGGCCGAGATCGACTGCACGTTCGAGACCGGCGGCGGTGCGGAGCGCCTGCGCGCCGCGATCCAGCGCATCCGCAACCAGGCCGAGCAAGCGGTGCGCGAGGGACGCAGCGAGCTGTTCCTGACCGACGAGAATATCTCGGAGGACCGCGTCGCGATCCCCGGCGTGCTCGCCGCCGCCGCGGTCCACACCCATCTCGTGCGTCGCGGGCTGCGCTCCTACGCGAGCGTCAACGTGCGCACCGCCGAGTGCCTCGACACGCATTATTACGCCGTGCTGATCGGCGTTGGCGCGACGACGGTGAACGCGTACCTGGCCGAAGCCGCAATTGTCGACCGCCAAGCGCGCGGGCTGTTCGGCGATCTCGCGCTCGACGACTGCCTCGCCCGCCACAAGAAGGCGATCGAGGAGGGCCTGCTCAAGATCATGTCGAAGATGGGGATCGCGGTGATCTCCTCCTATCGCGGCGGCTATAATTTCGAAGCGGTGGGTCTCTCCCGCGCGCTCGTCAACGACCTGTTCCCCGGCATGCCCGCCAAGATCAGCGGCGAGGGCTACGCTTCGCTCCACGTCAACGCGACCGAGCGGCACGAGGCGGCGTTCGACAGCGCGGTCGCGACGCTGCCGATCGGTGGCTTCTACCGCCAGCGCCACACCGGCGAGGCGCACGCCTACTCCGCGCAACTGATGCACCTGCTCCAGACGGCGGTCGCGACCGACAGCTATTCGAGCTACCTGCAATTCTCACGCGGAGTCGCCGACCTGCCGCCGATCTACCTGCGCGACCTGTTCCAGTTCAACTTCCCCGCAGAGGGCGTCGCGGTTGATCAGGTCGAGGCGATCACCGAGATTCGCAAGCGCTTCGTCACCCCCGGCATGAGCCTCGGCGCGCTGTCGCCGGAAGCGCACGAGACGCTGGCGATCGCGATGAACCGGATCGGTGCCAAGGCGGTGTCGGGCGAGGGCGGCGAGGACAAAATCCGCTACACGCCGTACGAGAATGGCGACAACGCCAATTCGGTCATCAAGCAGATCGCTTCGGGGCGCTTCGGCGTGACGTCGGAATATCTCAACGCCTGCGACGAGATCGAGATCAAGGTCGCTCAGGGTGCCAAGCCCGGTGAGGGCGGGCAGCTCCCCGGCTTCAAGGTAACCGAGTTCATCGCCCGCCTGCGCCACTCGACGCCCGGCGTCACGCTCATCTCGCCGCCGCCGCACCACGACATCTACTCGATCGAGGATCTGGCGCAGCTCATCTACGATCTGAAGCAGATCAACCCGCGCGCGCGCGTCTGCGTCAAGCTCGTGTCGTCGGCCGGCATCGGTACGGTCGCAGCGGGCGTCGCCAAGGCGCACGCCGACGTGATCCTCGTCTCGGGACACGTCGGCGGTACGGGTGCGTCCCCGCAGACCAGCATCAAGTACGCCGGTACGCCGTGGGAGATGGGGCTGAGCGAGGTCAACCAGGTCCTCACCCTCAACGGCCTGCGCGGCCGCATCAAACTGCGCGCTGACGGCGGATTGAAGACCGGACGCGACATCGTCATTGCCGCGATCCTAGGCGCAGAGGAGTTCGGCATCGGCACGCTCAGCCTCGTCGCGATGGGCTGCATCATGGTGCGGCAATGCCACTCGAACACCTGCCCGGTCGGCATCTGCACGCAGGACCAGAAACTGCGCGACAAGTTCGTCGGCACGCCGGAAAAGGTCATCAACCTGATGACCTTCATCGCCGAGGAAGTGCGCGACATCCTCGCGCGGCTGGGCGTGCGCAGCCTCGACGAGATCATCGGTCGCACCGAGCTGCTTCGCCAGGTCAGCCGCGGCGCGGAGCATCTCGACGACCTCGACCTGAACCCGATCCTCGCCAAGGTCGACGCGACCGACGCCGAGCGGCGCTTCTCGCTCTCCACCTTCCGCAACGAAGTGCCCGACAGCCTCGACGCGCAGATCATCAAGGATGCCGCCCCCGTCTTCTCGCGCGGCGAGAAGATGCAGCTGACCTATTCGGTGCGCAACACGCACCGCGCGGTCGGCACCCGCCTGTCGAGCGAGATCACCCGACGCTTCGGGATGAGCAAGCTCGCCGACGGCCACGTCACCGTCCGCCTGCGCGGCTCGGCCGGGCAATCGCTCGGCGCGTTCATGTGCAAGGGGATCACGCTCGAAGTGTTCGGCGACGCCAACGATTACGTCGGCAAGGGGCTGTCGGGCGGCACGATCATCGTGCGCCCAGCGGTATCCTCGCCGCTCGCCAGCCAGGACAACACCATCCTCGGCAACACCGTGCTCTACGGCGCGACCGCGGGTAAACTGCTCGCAGCGGGCCAGGCGGGCGAGCGCTTCGCGGTGCGCAATTCGGGCGCCGACGTCGTGGTCGAGGGCTGCGGCGCGAACGGCTGCGAATACATGACCGGCGGCACCGCGGTGGTGCTGGGCGAGGTGGGCCAGAACTTCGGCGCCGGCATGACCGGCGGCATGGCGTTCGTCTATGATGCCAAGGGCAGCTTCGCGCGCAACGCCAACCCGGAGAGCATCGTGTGGCAGCGCCTCGCCAGCGCCCACTGGGCCGAGCGGCTCCACGCGCTCGTCCACGCCCACGCCCGCGCCACCGACAGCCGCTGGTCGAAGGGGCTGCTCGAGGATTGGGACGCCGCGCTCCAGCATTTCTGGCAGGTCGTGCCCAAGGAAATGCTCACCCGCCTCCCCCACCCGCTCGACGACAGCGCCGAATTGGTCGCGGCGGAGTAACGTCTCTTCCTACGTCATCCCGGGCTCGACCCGGGATCCCGCTTCTACTTGCCACCGCCGAGAGGACAGCGGGACCCCGGATCAAGTCCGGGGTGACGTGCGGGGGAAGGTACGATCGGCGACTATGCCCGCCGCCACCGCCACGCCCCCCACACCAGCACCGCCACGATCGCCAGCACCGGCCAGCCGCCATCGGTCCGCCACAGATACGCCGCCCCCGCGACTCCCGCCGCGCCCGCCACCAGCACCGCCGCGCCGCCCGCGTGCAGCCGCCGAAGCACCCACGCCGCGAGCCCCAGGCACGCCAGCGCATTCACCCCCAACCACCAGTAAGACCCTGCCGCCGACAGCGCGCCCACCAGCGGCAGCTTCACGGTCGCGAACCCGATCATCCGGTTCGGAAAGAAATCCGCCGCCAGGTGCAGCCCCAGCCCGCCGCCGAACCCGCACGCCCCCGGCCACCATCGCCGCCGCGCCAGCAGCACGCCCGGCAGCAGCACGCTGTGCGTCACCGCGCTGCGATGCCCCAGCCACAACGCCATGTCGACGTCGGGCAGGGTCAGCCCGACCACGAAGGCGAGCAACGTGGCGAGCGCGGCGATCAACGGGTGCGACACGCCCACGTCCCTGCCCGCTCGGCCGCCGCGACGGAAGTCCCTGCGGCGCCAGCACTTTCATCGCGCGCGCCCGACGCCACAAACCTGCACCTCGCCACGTGCGCCCCTTGCCCCACCTCACGGGCGCGCTATTCACCAAACCCATGTGGCAGTTGCACCAATTCACCCTGTGTCCGTTCACCCGAAAGGTGCGCACACTGCTCAATGAAAAGGACGTCGGCTACCAATTGGTGCGCGAGCATCCGTGGGAGCGGCGCGACGATTTCCTCCACATGAACCCCGCTGGCCAGACGCCGGTGATGGTCGAGCCGAACAAGGGCGAGGTGCTGATCGATTCGCTCGCGATCTGCGAGTATTTCGAGGAAACGGTGGAGCGTGCCGCGATGATCAACGGCACCTCGGCCAACCGCGCCGAGATCCGCCGGCTGGTCGCGTGGTTCGACACTTTCTTCTACCGCGACGTGACGCAGCCGCTGCTCGAAGAACGGATGCTCAACCGCCTCGTCCACCGCACCGCGCCCAATGCATCACGGCTGCGCGAGGCGATGAAATCGTCGGTCGGGCACCTCGACTATATCGATTACCTGCTCGACCACCGCAAATGGATCGCCGGCGCGACGATCAGCCTCGCCGACCTCGCCGCCGCGTCGCAGATCTCGGTCGCGGATTACCTGGGCGGCATCGACTGGACCGGCCACGCGCACGCCAAGGCGTGGTATGCCGCATTCAAGAGCCGCCGCAGCTTCCGCCCCTTACTCACCGAGCGCGTCAGCGGGATCGAGCCGCCGAGCTATTACGAAAATCCGGACTTCTGATGCCGAGGGACTGATGCACGCCTCCAACGATCCCGCCGCGCCCGCCGCCGACCCGATCACCTTCGACGATTGGATGCGCGTCGACGTCCGCGTCGGCACGATCGTGGCGGTCGACCCCTTCCCCGAAGCGCGCAAGCCCGCCTACAAGCTCACCATCGACTTCGGCGAGGTGCTGGGCATCAAGCGTTCCTCGGCGCAGATCACCGTGCGCCACTCGGCCGACGAGCTGATCGGCCGCCAGGTCGCCGCCGTCGTCAACTTCCCCTCGCGACAGATCGGCCCGATGATGTCGGAGGTTTTGACGCTCGGCTTCCCCGACGCGGACGGCGCGGTGGTGCTCGTCAGTCCGGCGCACCCAGTTCCGAACGGCGGCCGCCTGTTCTGACCGGCCGGCGGGGCGCTGGCTCCGCGAACC
The DNA here is from genome assembly GCF_013328205.1 of Sphingomonas hominis. Lineage (GTDB taxonomy): Bacteria > Pseudomonadota > Alphaproteobacteria > Sphingomonadales > Sphingomonadaceae > Sphingomonas > Sphingomonas hominis. The sequence goes on from NZ_JABULH010000005.1 coordinate 12,731, forward strand.
GATTGAAACAAACGCCGTCACCCGGCCCGACCTCGCGACGAACAAGGATGATGCGGCCGGATGCGCGCTCCGCGATACCGCGTGCGTGCTCCAACCAGTTCAACGCACATTCTTCCGTCACCCCGGACTTGATCCGGGGTCCCGCTTCTCGGGCCGGCAGAAGAAGCCAGCGGGATCCCGGATCAAGTCCGGGGGACGATGTGGCGAACGGCCGAGAACCGCTCCGATAAGCTAGTCCCAAGTCACCCCAGCAGCCGCCATGCCACGCTGTCCTACACACCCGATCCATGCCAGCGTCATCCCAGGACCGGATCACCGACGCTCTTTGACATCGCTACGCCAGCGAACCACGCCGCACCCACCCAACCTTTTTGAGCGCTGATCTTTTTAAAAGCGTTTTGACGGATTTAACCCCCCTCATCCCGGACTTGATCCGGGATCCCGCTACCTTCTCGTGTCGTGCTCAAAGAAGCGGAAACCCGAATCCAAGTCCGGGGTGACGGGAACATGCCCGTTAAGCCGCGCGGAAAGCGGCCCAGCGTGATCTCTCGCGACAGTCGGATTACTCCAACTCCGCGCCGCGCTTTGGCGTGACCTTCGCGTGACCTTCCGCACCGCCCCCACGTCGACTCAGTCCCCCGCGCGCCGCGCTTTGGCGTAACCTTCGCGTGACCTTCCGCGATCCCCTTCACTCCCACGCCGCCGGATCAACCACCTCGCGCAGGAACGCCACGAACGCGCGCACCGCCGGCGACACGATCGGCGCGCGCGGGTGCACCGCCCAGATCGCGACGTCCAGCATACCCTCCCACTCGGGCAGCACGCGCACCAGCGCGCCGGTCCGCAGCGCATCGCCGACGTCCCATAGCGAGCGTAGCGCGATGCCAACCCCCGACAGCGCCAGTTCGCGTACCAGCTCGCTCGAATTAGTTTCGACGTGGCTCGCGCGGTCGACGCTCGCGCGTCTGCTGCCCGACACCAGCCGCCACGGCATCTGCCCCGCCGCGGCGAGCAGGCGGTGGTCGCCCAGATCGGCGATCCGCGCCGGCACGCCCGCGCGCGCTAGATAGGCCGGGCTAGCGCACAACACACGGCGGCTCGCGCCCAGCCGATGCGCCTCCAGCGACGGCGGCACCCCGGCGGCGATGCGGATGCCGACGTCGACGCTCCCCGCGACTAGATCGACGAATGCGTCGGACAGGTCGAACGCGAGCCTCACCTGAGGATGCGCGTCGAGGAAGCGGTGCAGCTGCGGCGCGACGTGGAGGCGCCCGAACGAGGTGGGCGCGCTGACGCGGAGCAGCCCCGCCGGCACCGCCGCCGCACCGGTCAACCGCGCTTCCGCCGCCTCGACCGCAGCGAGGATCGCGACCACGTCGGCGTGGAACCGCTCGCCTGCTGGCGTCAGTGCGAGACGTCTGGTCGTGCGCTGCACCAGCCGCGCACCGAGCCGCGCCTCAAGCCGCTGGAGCCGGCGCGACGCCATCGCAGGAGATAGGCGCAGCTCCCGCGCCGCCGCAGCGATGCTGCCAGCGGTCACCAGCCGCGCAAACAGGATGTAATCAGGGTCGATCATTCATGCATCTGAGTAGCGGCTGCCGCGTCAATGATGCGTCTAGTGGCGTCAACGGGCGCAGGCTACAAGCGTGCCGGCAGGAGAGAGCAGATGACCGAGCAGATGACCAACCGCGCCGGCCTCAACGTCGCGAACGAACTCGCAGCCTTTATCGAGGAGCGTGCGCTGCCCGGCACTGGTGTCGAGCCGAACGCCTTCTGGTCGGGCGTCGCCGACATCTTCGCCCGCTTCGCGCCCGAGAACCGCGACCTGCTCGCGCACCGCGACGAGCTGCAGCGCCGCATCGACGACTGGTACGCCGCGCGCGCCGGACAGCCGATCGACCAGGCCGCGTACCAGGCGTTCCTGCGCGAGATCGGCTATCTCGTCCCCGAACCCGCACCGTTCACGATCGACACGACCGACGTCGACGCGGAGGTCGCGACCACCGCCGGGCCGCAACTGGTCGTGCCGATCCTCAACGCGCGCTTCCTCTTGAACGCCGCCAACGCGCGCTGGGGCAGCCTGTATGACGCGCTTTACGGCACCGACGCGCTCGGCTCGCCCAACCCCGGCGGTGCGTATGACACGGCACGTGGAAGTCAGGTGATCGCCTGGGCAAAGGCATTCCTCGACGACGCGGTGCCGCTCGCGAGCGGATCGTGGACGGACCTCACCGGCGACGACATCACGCTCGCCGACCCCGCTCAGTACGTCGGCCGCAGCGAGAACGGCCGCCTGTTCCGCCACAACGGGCTGCACATCGAGGTCGTGTTCGATTCCAACCATCCGATCGGCCGCGACGATCCCGCGGGCATCGCCGACGTGATCCTGGAAAGTGCGGTCACGACGATCTGCGACCTGGAGGATTCAGTCGCCGCGGTCGACGCCGCCGACAAGGTCGCGGCCTATGCCAACTGGCTCGGGCTGATGCGCGGCGACCTCGCCGACACGTTCGAGAAGAACGGGCGGGAGATGACGCGTCGGCTCAACCCCGACCGCCGTTACACCGGCCCCGACGGCGGCGAGATCGTGTTGCCCGGCCGCAGCCTGCTGTTCGTCCGCAACGTCGGTCACCTGATGACGACGCCGGCGCTGCACCTGCCTGACGGCAGCGAGGCACCCGAGGGCATCCTCGACGCGATCGTCACCAGCCTCGTCGCGCTTCACGACATCCGGGGGGGGCGCCGCAACAGCCGCGCGGGCAGCATCTACATCGTCAAGCCCAAGATGCACGGCCCCGACGAATGCGCCTTTACCGACCGCCTGTTCGACGCGGTCGAGGACCTGCTCGGCCTGCCACGCCACACGATCAAGGTCGGCGTGATGGACGAGGAACGCCGCACCTCGGCTAATCTCGCCGCGTGCATCCACGCGGTGCGCCACCGCATCGTGTTCATCAACACCGGCTTCCTCGACCGCACCGGCGACGAGATGCACACCGCGATGCGTGCCGGCGCGATGATCCGCAAGGCGGAGATGAAGGGCGCCGACTGGATCAAGGCGTATGAGGACCGCAACGTCCAGATCGGGCTCGCCTGCGGCCTCTCCGGCCGCGCGCAGATCGGCAAGGGCATGTGGGCCGCGCCCGACATGATGGCCGACATGCTCGACCAGAAGATCGCGCATCCGACCAGTGGCGCGACCACCGCCTGGGTACCCTCACCCACCGCGGCGACGCTGCACGCGACGCATTACCACCGCGTCGACGTGTTCGCGCGGCAAGAGGCGCGCCGCGCCGAGCCGGTCGCCGCGCTCGACCGTTTGCTCACCGTGCCCCTGGCCGCGGGGCGCAACTGGACGCCGCAGGAGGTGCGCGAGGAGCTCGACAACAATGCGCAGGGGATTCTCGGCTATGTCGTGCGCTGGATCGACCAGGGGGTGGGCTGTTCCAAGGTGCCCGACATCCACGACGTCGGGCTGATGGAGGACCGTGCGACGCTGCGCATCTCGTCGCAGCACATGGCCAACTGGCTGCTCCACGGCGTCGCCACCGCCGACGAGGTCAATGCTGCGCTGACCCGCATGGCCTCCAAGGTCGATGCGCAGAATGCAGGCGACCCGGCCTATCACCCCATGGCGGGCCGCGAGGAGGAGAGCATCGCATTCCAGGCCGCGCGCGCGCTTGTCTTCGACGGTGTCGCGCAACCCAGCGGCTACACCGAACCGCTGCTGCACGCCGCGCGGTTGCGCGAGAAGGCGCGCGTGGCCTGAGGGAACCAGGCGGGCGTTCGCTGGTAGGGATGTGCATGGCACAGCAATCCTCCCGTCCCAACGCCGCCGTCCTCGCCGGAGCCGGCGCCGCCGCGCTCGGTCTCGGCGGTTTCCTCTACCTGCGCGCCAAGCGTCCGCCGGTGATTAACCGTGCGGTGCCCGAGCCCGCCAAGCCGGTCGACCTCAACCGCTATCTCGGCCGCTGGTACGAGATCGCGCGGCACGAATACCTGTTCGAGGAGGGCATGGACGCGGTCACCGCCGACTACTCCCGCCTCGCGGCCGACAAGATCGGCGTCACCAATGCTGGCACGCGCGGCGGCAAGCGCAAGGTCGCGCGCGCCAAGGGCGTGGTCGCGGACAAGACGACGGGCGCGAAGCTCAAGCTGTCGTTCTTCGGGCCATTGTACGTCGGCGATTACTGGGTGCTCGACCACGCCGACGATTACAGCTGGTCGATCGTCGGCGAGCCCGGCGGGCGCTACCTGTGGCTGCTGTCACGCTCGCCGCGTCCCGGCGACAAGGAGGTCGACGCATTGTTCGCGCGCGCCAAGTCGCTCGGCTACGACACGGGCGCGCTGCGCCGCACACATCAGCCGTGAGGCGCGCCCGGATGCGTGCCTAGTCGCCCTGCGCCGCGACCAGCCGCGCGGCGCGCCCGGCGGCGTCGTGCGTGTCGCGTGCCAGTTTCTTGACCTCAGAGGCGACCACCGCGAAGCCGCGCCCCGCCTCTCCCGCGCGCGCCGCCTCGATCGTCGCGTTGAGCGCGAGCAGGTTGGTCTGCTTGGCGATGGCGGAGATGCTCGACACGATCTCCGCCACCTGCGCCATCGTGTTCTCCATCACCGTGCCGCGCTCGACCAGCGCGGCGCCTGACACGCGCGACTGGTCTAGGTGTGCCTGCACCTCGCGTTCCAGCTTGACCTGTCGCGTGATGTCGGTGGCGATCTTCAGCACGCGCTCTGGCATGCCCGGTGGTCCGAGGACCGGCGTATAGGTCGCCTGCAACCACACTTCCTCGCCGCGCGCGTCGCGTCGCGGGTACTCGCCCTGGTCGAACCGGCCGGAGCCGAGCTTGCGCCAGAACTCGGCATAGGCTGGCGTATCAGCCTGATTGTCGAAGCACAGCACACGGTGGTGCCGCCCGACGATCTCATCGAGCCGGTAACCCACGATGGTGAGGAAACGGTCGTTCGCCCAGGTCACGACGCCGTCCATCGTGAATTCGATCACCGCCTGCGATCGGCACAGCGCGTGCCAGGCGGCCTGCGACGCGCCGATGCTGAAATGGTTGGGCAAGGTTTCGGATGCGATCACCAGCCTGTCATGGTTGAAGGTGATTAAGCATCCGTTTCGGATGGCGGATTACGTATCGGCGGTGACGATCACGCCGCCATCGACGCGCACCGGCCACGGCGTCAGCCGCGCGCCCATGCAAGGCCCGCCCTCGCAGCGACCATCGGCAATCGCGAACACCGCGCCGTGCCACGAACACATGATCCGCGCGCCATCGGGCGTCAGATAGGCGTCGAGCTCCTGCGCCAGCGGTAGCCCGGCGTGTGGGCAGCGGTCGACGTAGCCGTAGACCGCCTCCCCCTGTCGCACGACGAAGCCGTGGAATCGCCCCGCGCGCAATTGCAGCACGTAATTGCGCGCGGCACCGTCGGCGATCTGATCGAGCGTGCCGAGCTTCACCCCCGCTGGGGTTGCAAAGACGCGAGCGGATTGCCCGCCGGTCGTCACCTCGCTCACGCGCGCACCTTCATGAACGGGGCAGCGTCGCCTTGGGGAAATCCGCCCATACCGCGTCATAGTCGAGCTGTGCGTGCGTCAGCGCGTAGTCGGTCGGCCGGTACGCCCAGCAGCTCTCGAGCATGAACGCCATCGTGCCCTCGATCTTGTGCGGCTTGAGGTCGGCGGCACTCGCCCCCTGCCAGCTCGCGACGTCGGGGCCGTGCCCGCTCATGATGTTGTGGAGCGAGATGCCGCCGGGCTGGAAGCCTTCCGCCTTCGCATCATACGCGCCGGTGATCAGCCCCATCGCCTCCGACATGACGTTGCGGTGGAACCACGGCGGACGGAACGTCCCCTCCGCCACCATCCAGCGCGGCGGAAAGATGACGAAATCGGCGTTGGCGCGGCCGGGCACATCGCTGGGACTCGTCAGCACGGTGAAGATCGACGGATCGGGATGGTCGAAGCTGACGGTGTTGATCGTGTTGAAGCGCGACAGGTCATAGCGCCAGGGCGCGAGATTGCCGTGCCACGCGACGACGTCGAGCGGCGAATGGTCGAGCGTCGTCGTCCACAGCGATCCCATGAACTTCTGGATGACCTCGGTCGGTTCGTCGCGGTCCTCGAACCAGGCGACCGGCGTCTCGAAATCGCGCGGGTTAGCAAGGCCGTTGGCGCCGATCGGGCCGAGATCGGGCAGGCGGAACAGCGCGCCGTGATTCTCCGCGACATAGCCGCGCGCCTGACCGTCGGGCAGTAGCGCCTTGAAACGGACGCCGCGCGGCACGAGCGCGACCTGTCCCGGCGCGACCTCGATCCGGCCGAGTTCGGTCAGCAGCTCCAGCCGCCCCTGCTCGGGGATGAAGAGCAGTTCGCCGTCCGCGTCCATGAACACGCGCGCGTCCATATCCTTGGTCGCGGCATAGACGTGCATCGCGACGCCTTCGAGGTCGGCGGGGTGGCGATTGGTCAGCATCGTCGTCATGCCGTCGACCAGATCGACGCGCTCTCCGCCCGGCAGCGGCAGCGGATCCCAGCGCAGCCGGTTGGGTGGCAGCGGCGTGTCGGCGGTGCCGGGGGCGAAACGCTTGGCTCCCTCATAAGCCTCGAACGGCGGATGCTCCGCGGTCGGGCGCATCCGGTACAGCCACGAGCGGCGATTCTCGTGCCTTGGCGCGGTGAAGGCGGTGCCTGACAGTTGCTCGGTATAGAGCCCGAAGGCGGGGCGCTGCGGCGAGTTGCGGCCGATCGGCAGCGCACCGGGGATCGCCTCGGTCGAGACGTGGTTGCCGAAACCGGGGATGTAGGTGGGGGTGATGGGGTCGGTCATCCTCGGTCCTTCCTTGGGCGGCTTTGTGTAACGAATCCGCGGGTGGATCGTGTCACGCCCGCCGGCGCGTCAGACGCGGCGAAGCCGCGCCTTGTGCGCCGGCTTCGTCGCGCTAGCCGGTCGACGGCGCCGCCGTCGCGGCGCATCTCGTGCGAAGCGTTCGCTTCGCACATCGATCAGGCGTCGACTGTAATGACACCGCGCCGAATTTGGTCGAGTTCAATCGACTCATACAGCGCCTGGAAGTTGCCGTTGCCGAACCCCTCGTTGCCTTTGCGCTGGATGATCTCGAAGAAGATCGGGCCGACCATGTTCTCGGTGAAGATCTGCAGCAGCAATCCTTCCTCGCCGACGTTGCCGTCGATCAGGATGCGGTTGCGGCGCAGCCGCTCCAGGTCCTCGCCGTGGTTCGGCACGCGCTTATCGACCAGCTCGTAGTAGGTCTCGATCGTGTCCTGCAACCGCACACCGCGCGCGCGCAGCTTCTCGACGGTGGTGTAAATGTCGTCGGTGGTGAGCGCGAGATGCTGGATGCCTTCGCCGTTGTAATCGCGGATGAACTCCTCGATCTGGCTCTTGTCGTCCTGGCTCTCGTTCAAGGGGATGCGGATCGCCTTGTCGGGCGCGATCATCGCCTGGCTGAACAGGCCCGTCGCCTTGCCCTTGATGTCGAAATACTTCTGCTCCTCGAAGCCGAAGATCTGGCCGTAGAACGCCGACCACGTCCGCATCTGTCCGCGCCGCACGTTGTGCGTCAGGTGATCGAGCAGGTCGAGCCCGACGTTGTTCTCCGCCGCTGCGTCCTGCCAGCCCTCGACCTCGGTCCAGTCGGCGAACGGATCGGCGTCGACCAGGTACAGCAGCGAGCCGCCGATGCCTTCGAGCACCTGCGCGTCAGGCAGTGCGCTGCCGCTCGCGTCCATGGCCTTGGCGCCACGCTCCACCGCTGCGTCGAGCGCCTCGCGCGCGTTCGAGACGCGGAACGCCATCGCGTTGGCCGACGGGCCGTGACTGTTACGGAACTCGGCGGCCTGCCCAGTCTCCTCGCGGTTGATCAGCAGGTTGATGCGACCCTGGCGGTAGAGCGTCACCTGCTTGGTCGGGTGCGTGGCGGCCGGAACGAAGCCGAGCGCCTCGAACTGCTTGGCAAGCCTGTCGGGTTCAGGCGAGGTGAACTCGCAGAAGGCGAAGCCGTCGAGCCCCATCGGATTGACGTCGATATGGTCCATGAGCCTGCTCCACTGGTATCAAGTGAAACTATTCTGATGCGTGAGGCGCGCGAAGTCAATGCGGGCGCGGTGTTGCGCGGTGATGACCGCGCGACCTGCACGGCGTAGAGGACGAGGCATGTCGCGTCTGCTCCGCATCTTGCTCCCCCTCACGCTGCTCGCCGCCGCAGCGCCCGACAGCCGCGCGACATTCGAGGCGTTGCGGGCGCAGGATGCGCGGCTCGCGGACGTGGCGTGGCGGCTCACCACCGCGAACGCCGCGCTGTGCCGCGACCAGCAGCCGGGCACTGGGCTCGTGCTTCACGCGATCGACCAATATGCCGCGCGTGATGCCGACACGGCGCGCGCGGTGTTCGGCTTCGCGGAGCCGGTTGCGGTGGAGTGGGTGGTGCCCGGTTCACCCGCTGCGCGGGCGGGGATCGTCCAGAACGAAGGACTGGCGGCGATCGCCGGCACGCCGCTGACTGCGCCGACCGCAGCGCACGACACCAGCGCGACGCGTGATGCGGCACTTGCCCGGCTGGCCGCGCGACCGCCGGGCGCACCGATCGTGCTGACGCTCAACGACTTGGACGGCACGCGCCGCGCCACGATCGCGCCGGTCCCCGCCTGCCGCAGCGAGTTCGAGGTGGTCGCAGGACCCAAGCTCGGCGCGTCATCGGACGGGTATGTCGTGCAGGTCGGCGCGCGGTTGATGGAAACGTACGGCGACGACGATGTAGCAGTCGTGGTCGCGCACGAGCTCGCGCACACGATCCTGCGCCACCGCGCGCGGCTGGAGGCGGCGGGGGTCAAATGGGGGCTGTTCGGCGAGTTCGGCCGCAACGCGCGGCTGTTTCGCGTGACGGAAACCGAGGCCGACGTGCTTGGCGCGTTTCTGCTGCGCAACGCCGGCTGGGACCCGCAGAATGCGGTACGCTTCTGGCAAGGGCCGGGAAAAAAGGTCGACCCCGGCATGTTCCGCAGCCGCACGCATCCGTCACCTAAGGATCGCGCACGGATCATCGCGGAAGCGCTGGCGGCGATGCCGGCGGGTGCGCCGACGCCGTACGTGCCCGCGATCCTAGATCAGCGCGATGCAGCGTTACAGTGAACGCGGTTGCCCGGACTTGATCCGGCGTCCCACTTCTCCGCACGCTAGAGACAGGCAGCGGGATCCCGGCTCAAGGCCGGGATGACGAAGTTGCTACGCCGCCTGACGCAGCTCCAGCCGGCCCCAGATCTCGACCAACGCGTCGGTCAGCTCGCGCATCATCGCCTCGCTGTGCGCGGGGCCGGGGGTGAAGCGCAACCGCTCGGTGCCGCGCGGGACGGTCGGATAATTGATCGGCTGAACGTACACACCGTATTCGGCAAGTAGGATGTCGCTGATCTTCTTGGCCTTGACCGGATCGCCGACCATCACCGGCACGATGTGCGTTTCGCCGATCATCACCGGCAGACCGGCGTCGGCCAGCATCGCCTTGAGCGTCGCGGCGGCGGCCTGCTGCCCGTCGCGCTCGACGCTCGACGATTTCAGGTGCCGGACGGACGCCAGCACGCCCGCGACCAGCACCGGCGACAGCGAGGTCGTGAAGATGAACCCGGGCGCGTAGGAGCGGATCACGTCGACGATGGTGCGGTCGGCCGCGATATAGCCGCCCATCACGCCGAACGCCTTGCCCAGCGTTCCCTCGATGATCGTCAGCCGGTCGGCGACCGCATCACGCTCCGAGATGCCGCCGCCGCGCGCGCCGTACATGCCGACCGCGTGCACCTCGTCGAGGTAGGTCAGCGCATTATACTTGTCGGCGAGGTCGCAGATCGCCGCGATCGGCGCGACATCGCCTTCCATCGAGTATACGCTCTCAAACGCGATCAGCTTGGGCACCGCGGCATCGTCGGCGGCGAGCAGTTCCTCCAGATGCGCGAGATCATTGTGGCGGAACACGCGCTTCTCGCAGCCCGAATTGCGGATGCCTGCGATCATCGAGGCGTGGTTCAGCTCGTCGGAATAGATGATGCAGCCCGGCAGCACCTTGGCGAGCGTCGCCAGCGTTGCCTCGTTCGAGACATAGCCGCTGGTGAACAGCAGCGCCGCTTCCTTGCCGTGCAAATCGGCGAGTTCCGCCTCCAAGTCGACGTGATAGTGCGTGTTGCCGCCAATGTTGCGCGTCCCACCCGAGCCGGCGCCGACGTCGTGGAGCGCTTCTTCCATCGCCGCGATAACCTTGGGGTGCTGCCCCATCGCGAGATAATCGTTCGAGCACCAGACCGTGATCGGCTTGGGGCCGTTGTGCCCGGCGAAGCAGCGCGCATTGGGGAACATGCCCTTGTTGCGCAGGATGTCGATAAAGACGCGGTAGCGCCCTTCGGCATGCAGGCGGTCGATCGCCTGAGTAAACACGCGCGAATAATCGACCGGGCGTGCGTCGACCTGATGGACGCGGCGCGCTTCGCTGCTCTCGCTAATCATGCGAGCGACTTACGCCTGTGTCACACGCTTTTCCAGCGCATTTGGTCGATCACAGTGTCTCGGGCGGGGCGAAGCCGTGCGCGCGCAGGTGCGCGCCGATTTGGGCCTCACGCTCGCTGAGCCGGGTGAACACCAGACGCGCCTCGCCCGAGTCGTGCGGCCATTGCTGCCCATCGGTCAGCGTCGCCACGCGCCGCGCGATGCCTGGGCCGCCGTCGACAAAGGTGACCTCGCGCGGCACCACCGCGCGCATGTCGTCCTCCAGCAGTGGGAAGTGGGTGCACGCGTTGACGATCACGTCGATAGCTTCGCCACCCGCCTGCCCGAACAAGCCGGCGAGTTCGCGCGCCACCGCGTCCGGCGCGACCGCCTCGCCCGCCAGCTTTGCTTCCGCCAACTCGACCAGCGCCGCCGAACCGTAGCGCAGCACCGTGCAGTCGCCCGCGAACCGCCTGGCGAGGTCGTCGACATAGGGCTGGCGTACCGTTGCCTCAGTACCGAGCACGCCGATCACGCGCGTGCGCGACGCCTGTGCCGCGGGCTTGATCGCGGGCACCGTGCCGACGATCGGAAGATCAAGCGCGGCGCGCACCGCGGGCAGCGCGATCGTGGACGCCGTGTTGCACGCGATCACGATCAATCGCGGGCGGAATCGCTCCAACAATCGCCCGAGCAGCGCGGGCACGCGCGCGGCGATCTCGCCCTCGCTCTTGGTGCCGTAAGGAAAGCCCGCGCTGTCGGCGGCGTAGACGATCGGTGCGGCGGGCAGCAGCGCGCGCGTCGGCGCGACCACCGACAAGCCGCCCACACCAGAATCGAAGAACAGGATCGGTCGCGTATTGTCGCTCATCGCCGACCGCATAGGCTTGGGATGCTAGTAGATACAGATGAGTGACACACTATTCGCAGGGCGCTAGAACAGGGTCAGAAGGGGAACAGAACTGGGCACCGAAATCGTCTGGATGCCGCCCGCGGCGGCGTTGCTGATCGGCTATCTGCTCGGTTCGATTCCGTTCGGCGTTATCCTGACGCGGTTGGGCGGCGCCGGCGATCTGCGGCAGGTCGGCTCGGGCAACATCGGCGCCACCAACGTGCTGCGCACCGGGCGCAAGGGGCTCGCCGCCGCGACGCTGCTGCTCGACATGTTGAAGGGCGTGGCAGCGGTGCTGATCGTCGCGCGGCTGTTCCCGCAGGAAACGCCGCTCGCCGCCGCGGGCGCGTTCATCGGCCACTGCTATCCCGTCTGGCTCCGTTTCAAGGGCGGCAAGGGCGTCGCGACGCTGATGGGGATCGCGGTCGCGCTCGCCTGGCCGCTCGGTCTCGTCTACGCGGTCGTGTGGCTGGGGCTGCTCGCAGGAATGCGCATCTCCTCGGTCGCGGGCATGGCGGCGGCGGTCAGCGCGCCGGTCGCTGCCGCGATACTCGGCCCGTTCGACCTCGTGCCGCTGCTGCTCGCGCTCGCGCTCTTGGTGGTGTGGAAGCATCGGGCCAACATCTCCCGATTGCTCGACGGTACCGAGCCGCGGATCGGCCGCAGCAGGGACGCGGCCTGACCGTGCGCGAAGTCGCGGCCCTCGATCGCGCAACCGCGGCCGGCAGTATCGACGACAATGACGCGCTCGCGCGGCTGCGGCTGATCCGCACAGCCTCGATCGGGCCGGTGTCGTTCCGGCAATTGATCGCGCGCTTCGGCACCGCGGCGGCGGCGATCGAGGCGCTGCCCGACCTAGCACGGCGCGGCGGCGGGCGCGTACCCGCGGTGACCGACACGGGTGTGGCATTGCGCGAGATGGAGGCGGTCGCGCGGATCGGCGCGCGCTACCTGTTTCTCGGCCGTGACGATTACCCGCCGCTGCTCGCCGAACTGTCGGACGCGCCGCCCGTCCTCACCATCCGCGGCGACCGGTCGCTCGCGTCGCGGGACACGGTGGCGATGGTGGGTGCGCGCAACGCCTCCGCCGCGTCGTGCCGCTTCGCGCGCGGCCTGGCGCAGGAGGTCGCACAGGCGGGCGCGGTCGTCGTCTCGGGGCTGGCACGCGGGATCGATACCGCCGCACACGAGGGTGCCGGCAGCGCGACGATCGGCGTCATCGCGGGCGGGATCGACGTCGCCTACCCGCCGGAGAATGCGCGACTGCAGGACCGCATCGCCGCAGACGCACTGCTGGTCGCCGAGATGCCGCCCGGCACCGAACCGCGCGCGCGCCACTTCCCGCATCGCAACCGAATCATCGCGGCGCTCTCGCTCGGCACCGTGGTGATCGAGGCCGCGCCGCGCTCAGGCTCGCTGATCACCGCCAGGTTGGCGGGCGAGGCGGGACGCGAGGTGATGGCAGTGCCCGGCCACCCTAGCGACCCGCGCGCGCAAGGCTGCAACGGCCTGATCCGCGACGGCGCGGTGCTGGTCCAGTCCGCCGCCGACGTGCTTGAACAGATCCGCCCGATCGACCCGCGCGCCGTCAATCGGTTAAACGGCGTTCGATCGCCGAACGCGGCGTGGGGCGCACCGCCGCCCGAGGATGCGAGCGAGGCCGAGCGCCGCCGCATCGTGTCGCTGCTCGGCCCCGTCCCGGTCGGCGTCGACGAACTCGTCCGTCAGGCTGGGCTCGCGCCGGCGGTGGTGCAGATGGTGCTGCTCGAACTCGAACTCGGCGGCCGGCTCGAACGTCACGCCGCCGGGCGGGTCAGCCTGTGCTGAGCGCGCCGCGCTGGGTCGGCTGGTGGTTCCGCGGTGCCGCGATCTACGCCACGATGGCGCTTGTCGCCAGCCTCGCCGCACCAGGACCGCTCATCCTGCCGCAACTCGCCTTCACGCTGACTGCGCTCGCGTTCCAGCTCGTCTTCTGGACGATCGGCGGCGATCCGGTGCGGTATCGCCCGCTGATGCTCGCGGGTGTCGCCGAGAAGGGCGCGTTCGGCGTGCCCGCGCTAGTTCTGGCGGGCGGATCGGCGACCGCGGCCTTTGGCGCGATCGACCTGATCCTGGGCGCGGGCTTCGTGCTTGCCTGGTTCGCCACACCCTCACGCGCCCCTTGACGACGCCGTCTCCGCGTCGCCACCCTCGCGTACACGTGTGAAGCTCCTTAGTTAGGCACCAATGCAACTCGTCATCGTCGAATCGCCCGCCAAGGCGAAGACCATCGAAAAGTATCTCGGCTCCGATTATCGCGTCCTCGCGAGCTACGGCCACGTCCGCGACCTGCCGCCCAAAGACGGGTCGGTGAACCCCGACGACGGGTTTGCGATGGAGTGGGAAAACTACGCCGACAAGGCCAAGCAGCTCAAGGCGATCACCGATCTATCGAAGACCGCCGACCGCCTGATCCTCGCCACCGACCCCGACCGCGAGGGCGAGGCGATCAGCTGGCACGTGCAGGAAGTGCTCGCCAAGCGCCGCGCGCTGCCCAAGGCGGTCGAGCGCGTCACCTTCAACGCGATCACCAAACAGGCGGTGACGGAGGCGATGAAGGCGCCGCGCGCGCTCGATACTGACCTGATCGACGCGTATCGTGCGCGCCGTGCGCTCGACTATCTCGTCGGCTTCACGCTGTCGCCGGTCCTGTGGCGCAAGCTGCCGGGCGCCAAGTCCGCGGGGCGCGTCCAGTCGGTCGCGCTGCGCCTGATCGTCGAGCGCGAGCGCGAGATCGAGACGTTCGTTACGCAGGAATATTGGTCGGTCACCGCGTCGCTGGAGCATGACGGTACGCCCTTCACCGCGCGACTGTCGCAGTGGGAGGGACGCAAGCTCGATCGCCTTTCGATCGGCAACGAGGGTGACGCCATGCGTGCCAAGGCCGATGTCGAGGCCGGTCGCTTCACCGTGCAGTCGGTCGAAACGCGCCCGGCGACGCGCAACCCGCCGCCGCCCTTCACCACCTCGACATTGCAGCAGGAGGCGGCGCGCAAGCTCGGCTTCTCCGCCGATCACACGATGCGGATCGCGCAGCAGCTCTACGAGGACGGCGCGATCACCTATATGCGCACCGACGGCGTGCAGATGGACGGCAGCGCGATCTCGGCCGCGCGCGGCGCGATCGCCAATCGCTACGACGGCAGCTACGTGCCCGACAAGCCGCGGCAGTATCAGGCCAAGGCCAAGAACGCGCAGGAAGCGCACGAGGCGATCCGCCCGACCGATTTTTCCAAGGACCGCGTCGGCGCGGGCGACCACGCGCGCCTGTACGACCTAGTATGGAAGCGCGCGCTGGCCAGCCAGATGGCATCGGCGCGGATGGAGCGCACCACGATCGAGTTCGCCGACGGCACCGGGCGCAATGTCCTGCGCGCGACCGGTCAAGTCGTGCTCTTCCCCGGCTATCTTGCGCTCTACGAGGAAGGCACCGATGACAGCGCCGACGAGGATGCGCGCCGTCTGCCGCGGATGCGCGAGGGCGACGCACCCGCGAAGAAGGCCGTCTACGCCGAGCAGCATTTCACCCAGCCGCTGCCGCGCTATTCAGAGGCGAGTCTGGTCAAGCGGATGGAGGAGCTCGGCATCGGCCGCCCCTCCACCTACGCGTCGATCATCAAGACGCTGAAGGACCGCGCCTACGTCCGTGTCGAGAAGAACCGCTTTTTCGCAGAGGAATCGGGCCGACTGGTGACGGCGTTCCTTGAACGCTTCTTCCCGCGCTACGTCGGCTATGATTACACCGCCGAGCTGGAGGAAGAACTCGACGACGTGTCGGGCGGGCGCGCGCAGTGGCAGGCGGTGCTGGAAAGCTTCTGGCGCGATTTCAAGCCGCGCACCGCCGAGGTGATGGAGCAGAAGCCGTCGGAGGTGACCGCCGAACTCGACACCTTCCTCGCGCCCTATCTGTTCCCCGACAAGGCCGACGGCAGCGATCCGCGCGCCTGTCCGGCGTGCCAGGCGGGCAGCCTGGCGCTGCGCGGCGGGCGCTTCGGCGCGTTCATCGCCTGCTCCAACTATCCCGAATGCAAATACACCCGCCGCTTCGCGCAAGGTGGTGACGCCGCCGAGTCGACCGGGCCCGAGATGCTAGGCAAGGATCCGGAGACGGGACTGGAGGTCGAGCGCAAGTCGGGTCGCTTCGGTCCGTACATCCAGCTTGGCGAAGGCAAGGAGGCGAAGCGCGCCTCGATCCCCAAGGACGTCGAACTCGACCTGGAGATGGCGCTCAAGCTGCTGAGCCTGCCACGCACGATCGGGCAGCATCCCGAGACGGGGCAGGACATCACCGCGGCGATCGGGCGCTACGGACCGTATCTGGCGCACGCGGGCAAGTATGCGCGGCTGACCTCGACCGCGGACGTGTTCGAGACGGGCATGAACGCCGCGGTGGTGAAACTGGCCGAGGCAGCGGCGGGCGGCGGGCGGCCGCAGCGCGGGGCGGCGCGCGAGCCGCTCAAGGTGCTCGGCGCGCACCCGCGCACTGAGGCGGAGCTGAAGCTGATGGAAGGGCGCTACGGACCCTATGTCACCGACGGCACGACCAACGCGACGCTGCCGAAGACGATCACGCCCGAGCAACTGACGCTGGAAGAGGCCGCGCAACTGATCGACGCGCGCGCCGCAATGGCGCCGCCGAGCAAGAAGAAGGCGCCGGCCAAGAAGAAGGCCGCGCCCAAGAAGGTCGCGAAGGCCGACGCGGAGAAGCCCGCGGCCAAAACTGCTGCAAAGAAGCCGGCAGTTAAGAAAGCGGCAACGAAGAAGCCCGCCGCGAAGAAGGCCAGCGTCTGAGCGGATAGGTGTCGGGGGTACGTCCCGGCACCTATCCTCCTGCCGTCATGCTGAACTCGTTTCAGCATCCATCGTGCCCCACGCGGCTCCGTCGCCACCAGCACGATGGACCCTGAAACAAGTTCAGGGTGACGCTAGGTTGGAAAAACAGGCGAGCGGCCGCGGGCGACCTGCCCGCTTACGCCGCCCGGCGCTGAAGCACCGCGATCACGTCGCGTGCGGCGCGCTGCGCGGTAGCGATCTCGCGCGCGGTCATGTCTTCCGACACCTCGGCGCGTGCCGAGGGTGCCGCATCATGGCCCCAAGCAGCGGCGAGGTTGAGCCACTTGTGCGCCTCGATCAGGTCGAGCGCCGCACCCGACGTGCCGGTCGAGTAGGCGATCCCCAGATCGTAAGAAGCATTGGCGTCGCCGGCGCGTGCCTTGGCGATCCGGCGGTCGAGCAGTGAAGGCGCGTGTGAAACAACGGTCATCGGTTTGCCCCCGATATCAGCGTGGATGCTGAACAGAGGCTATGACCTGATTCGGCTCACCAAATGGTTAACGCGTTAACGCTGATCCTTCATGCCATCGGTTCGATCGCGAGATTGTCGATCAACCGCGTCGTGCCCAGCCGCGCCGCCGCCAACAACTGCCGTCGCCGGCCTGCGTCGGGTTGCGGTTGCAGCGTTTCGGCATCGACCAGCGAGACGTAATCGACCTCGAACCCCGCATTCGCCAGATAGGTGGTCGCGTCGGCCAGCGCCTTGTCGACCGGCGTGCCCGCCGCAATCGCGCGCGCCGCGATGCCCAGCGCGCGCGGCAGCGCCACCGCCTTCGCGCGCTCGTCGGCGTCGAGGTAGACGTTGCGGCTCGACAATGCGAGCCCGTCGTCCTCGCGCTGCGTCGGCACGCCGGTCACCTCGATCGCGAAATCGAGGTCGGCGACCATGCGACGGATCACCGCGAGCTGCTGGAAGTCTTTCTCGCCGAAATAAGCGCGCGTGGGCTGGACCTGGTTGAACAGCTTGGCGACGACGGTCGCGACCCCGTCAAAATGGCCGGGGCGCGCCGCGCCGTCCAACCCTTCGCTGACGCCCGCGACCGAGATGTTGGTCGCGAACCCATCGGGGTACATCGCCTCGACCGGGGGCAGCCACAGCAGGTCGCAGCCCGCCTCGGTCAGCATCGCGATGTCGCCCGTTTCCTTACGCGGGTAGCGCGACAGATCCTCGTTCGCGCCGAACTGCTTGGGATTGACAAAGATCGACGCGACCACCGTCGTTCCCGGCCGCCGCGCGGCCTCCACCAGCGCGATGTGTCCGGCGTGGAGCGCGCCCATGGTGGGCACCAGCGCGACTTCGCGGCCCGCCGCACGCGCGGCGGCGACCGCCGCGCGCAGATCGACGAGTTCCCGAAACACTTCCACGCGCTAACCCCCTCGTATCCCTGCGCCGCGGCTTCTATGATGGCACCAAACAGCAATCAATCAGGGAAGTCGTGCGTTGCCGGACCTGGACAACAAGCCTCACCTCGCGGGACCCGCCACCGGCGCTCCCCACGTCATCGTATTCGCCAACGAGAAGGGCGGCACGGGCAAGTCGACCACCGCGGTCCACACCGCGGTTGCGCTCGCCGCGCGCGGCGGTCGCGTGGCGTGCATCGACCTCGACCACCGACAGCGTACGCTGGGCCGCTACCTCGACAATCGCGCCGCAACGGTGAAGCGGACGGGTCAGGAACTGCCAATCCCCGACCACGCCACCGGCGACGGCCGCGCCGACGGCAATTTCGAGGATCTGTTCGCGCAATATAGCGACGGCTACGACTTCCTGGTGATCGACACGCCGGGCCGCGATGATCCCTGCGCACGCACCGCCGCGGCGCTCGCCAACACCTTGGTCACGCCGATGAACGACAGTTTCGTCGACTTCGACCTGATCGGGCAGGTCGATGCCGAGACGTTCAAGGTGACGCGGCCGTCCTTCTATTCCGAGCTGATCTGGGACGTGCGCAAGGCACGCGCCAAGGCGGACGGGACGACGATCGACTGGGTCGTCCTGCGCAACCGCCTGGCTTACGTCGACGCGCGCAACATGCGTCGCGTGTCGGAAGCGCTTGACCAATTGTCGCGCCGCGTCGGCTTCCGCATCATTCCCGGTCTGGGCGAGCGCGTGATCTACCGCGAACTGTTCCCCGCCGGCCTTACGCTCCTCGACAACAAGTCGTTCGGCGGCATGGGCCTCAGCCACGTCGCCGCGCGGCAGGAATTGCGCGAGATGATGGCGGGCTTCGCACTGCCCGATGCCGCATTGCCGGCGGAGGCGACCGCGGCCGCCGCACCGAGTGCGGCGGCGTGAAATGGATCGTCGCCGCGCTGGTGATCTGGGCGGTCTGGTGGCTGCTTCGCAAGCCTGAGCGGCGCCGTCCCAGTGCGCTCGCCGCCGCGCGCGCGACGCTCGGTGTTTCCGCCGGCGACGATGGCGATGCGATCCGCGCCGCGCACCGGCGGCTGATCGCCGAGATCCACCCCGATCGCGGCGGCTCCGCGGAGGAAGCGCGGCGCGTCAATGCCGCGCGCGACCTGCTGCTCGCGCAGGTGACGCCTGCGCGCTGACGCGGCCGTGCCGTCAGGAGCGAGCTCCGACGTGCACGATCTTTTCCAACCCGGCGCGACCCCGTTGGACTGGTCACCGGCGCATCATATGCAGGGGCGATGACACACCGCCTCCACCCTACGATCCTGCGCGACTACGACATCCGCGGCACCGTCGGCGCGTTGCTCGGCGAGGCGGACGCCCGCGCGGTCGGCCGCAGCTTCGCGACGCGCGTGCGCCGCGCTGGTGGTCGCCGTGTCGCGGTGGGGCGCGACGGGCGCCTGTCCTCGCCGATGCTGGAGGCGGCGCTGGTCGACGGTCTGGTAGCGAGCGGCGTCGACGTGGTGCGGATCGGCCTCGGCCCCTCTCCGATGCTCTATTACGCCGAAGCGACGCTGGAGGTCGACGCCGGCGTGCAGGTGACCGGCAGCCACAATCCGGCGGACGACAACGGCTTCAAGCTCGTCCTCGGGCACGACAGCTTCTTCGGCGACGACATCCGCGACCTCGCGCGGCTGGCGGAGTTAGGCGATTGGGAGACGGGCAGCGGCAGCGTGACCGAGGCGACCGTGATCGACGATTACGTCGGCCGCCTGTTCGCAGGCTACGGCGGCGGCGCGTATCGAATCGGCTGGGACGCCGGCAACGGTGCGGCAGGACCGGTGATCGAGCAACTCACCCGCCTGCTGCCGGGCGAGCACCACCTGCTCCACACTACGGTAGATGGCACTTTCCCCAACCATCACCCCGACCCCACCATCCCGAAGAATCTGGCCGACCTGCGTGCGCTGGTTGCGCGCGAGCGGCTCGACATAGGGTTCGCGTTCGACGGTGACGGCGACCGCATCGGCGCTGTCGACGCGCGCGGGCGCATCGTCTGGGGCGACCAGATACTGGCGTTGCTCGCCGAGCCGCTGCTGCGCGAGGCACCCGGCGCGTGCGTGGTCGCTGACGTGAAGTCGAGCAATGCGCTGTTCGACCGCGTCCGCGCGCTCGGCGGGCGCGCGGTGATGGCCAAATCAGGCCACAGCCAGATCAAGGCGCGGATGCGGCAAGAAGGCGCGGCGATCGGTGCCGAGCTGTCGGGCCACATCTTTTTCGCGCGCGACTATTACGGGTTCGATGACGCGGCCTTTGCCGCCGTGCGGCTGATCCGCGCGATCCACCTGGCGGGCTGCCCGCTGGCCGAGCTGGTTGATCAACTGCCGCCGACCTGCGCGTCGCCCGAGCTGCGTATTGCGGTGCCCGAGGATCGCCGATTGCACATTGTTGACGAGGTGCTCGCACGGGTCCATGCCGAAGGCGTCGCGATCGACCTCACCGATGGCTTGCGCGTCTCCACCCCCGACGGCTGGTGGCTGCTGCGCGCGTCGAACACGCAGGCCGCCGTGACGCTGCGCGCGGAGGCGGCAGACGAGGCCGGGCTCGACCGACTGCTCGCGACGATCGACCACCATCTCGGGCTCAGCGGCGTTCACCGCTGACCGTCGGCTCCTGTTCGAACGAATTAGCCGTTAAATCGAGGGCGCCCGCGCGGCGCCCTCGATCATCCGTTCACCAAATTCGCACGCGCTCGGCGGGCGCGATATATTGCTTCTGGTCGGGCGTGATCTTCCACGCCTGATACCAGGCATCGACGTTGCGCAGCGGGTTCACCGCGCGGATCTGCCCGGGCGAGTGCGGATCGCTGACGAGCTGCTGGCGCAGCGCCTCGTCGCGGAACAAGGTGCGCCACACCTGACCCCAACCAAGGAAGAAGCGCTGGTCGCCGCTGAACCCGTCGATGACGCGCGCGGGCTTGCCGTTCAGCGAATTGTGATACGCGTCGAGCGAGATCAGCACGCCGCCCAGATCGGCGATATTCTCGCCCATCGATGCCTTGGCGTTGATGTGGATGCCCGGCAGCCCGACGAAGTCATACGCCTCGTACTGCGCGCCGTAGCGTGCCGCCTGCGCCTCGAACTTCTGCGCGTCGCCGGGGGTCCACCAGTCGCGCAGCACGCCCTGCCCGTCCGACTTGCGTCCCTGGTCGTCGAAGCCGTGCGTGATCTCGTGCCCGATCACGCCGCCGATGCCGCCGTAATTGACCGCGTCGTCGGCCTTAGGGTCGAAGAACGGCGGTTGCAGGATCGCGGCCGGGAACACGATCTCGTTCTTGACCGAGCTATAGTACGCATTGACCGTCTGCGGCGTCATGCCCCACTCGGCCTTGTCGACCGGCGCGTTCATGCGGTTGCGGTCGTAATCCCACTCGAACCGCGCCGCGCGCTCGGCATTGCCGACGAGGTCGCCCGGCACGATCCGCAAGGCAGAGTAATCGCGCCACTTGCTCGGGTAGCCGACCTTGACCGTGAAGCCCTTCAGCTTGTCCTGCGCCTGCGCCTTGGTCGCGGGGCTCATCCAGTTGAGGTTCTGGATACGGCCCGCGAGGGCCACGCGCAGGTTCGCGACCAGCGTGTCCATCTTCGCCTTAGATTCGGGCGGGAAATAGAGCTGGACGTAATCGCGGCCGATCCCCTCGCCGACGCCGTTCTCCGCGAACGCGACCGCGCGCTTCCAGCGCTCGCGCTGCTGCGGCTGGCCGTTCAGGAACTTGGAGCGGAACTCGAACTGCGCGTCGACGAAGCGCTTCGACAGCATCGGCGCGATCTCGTCCGTCATGCGAAACGCTTCCCACGCCTTCAGCGTGTCGAGGTCGGTGTCGGCGTACACCTTGGCGATGTTCGGGAAAGCGGTGTTCTGCGCCACGATCGCGCGCTCCGACTTGCCCAGCCCCGCCGCCTGCCAGAACGGGTCCCACGGGAAGCCCGGAGCCTGCGCCTTCAATTCGGCCAGCGTGGTTAGATTGTAGGTCTTGTCGCGGTCGCGGCTCTGCGCGCGGGTCCAGTGCGCCTGCGCCAGCCGCGTCTCCATCGCGACGACGTTGTCCGCCGCCGCCTCCGCGTTCGGCCACCCCGCCATCGTCAGCATCTGCGCGACATATTGGCGATAGCGCGCGACCTGCGGCTGGAACTTCGGGTCGACGTACAGATCGCGGTCGCCCAGACCCAGCCCCGATTGGCGCAGGTAGAGCGCGTAGGTGTCGGGCTTCTTCGCGTCGTCCGACACGCCGGGGCCGAAGAAGCTGCCGCCGAAGCCGCCGATCGCGCGACCCATCACCGCCGCCATCTGGTTCTTGTCGCCGACCGCCTTGATCGCCGCCAGCCGATCAGTCAGCGGCTTGGCGTCGAGCTTCTCCGCCGCCGCCTGGTCCATGAACCCGTTGTAGAGGATCGCCGCCTTCATCCGGTCCGGGTTGGCGGTGTCATCGACCTTGTAGCTCTGCAGCAGCGTGCGCAGCCGCTGTTCCGACAGGTCGCGCAGCACCGCGAATGCGCCGTAGGAGCTGCGGTCGGCGGGGATCTGCGTGTTCTTCGCCCAAGTGCCGTTCACGAAGCGGAACCAGTCGTCGCCCGGACGCACGTTGCGATCCATGCCCGACACGTCGAAGCCCCACGGACCGTAGCTGGTCGCCGTCGCATCGGTTGCGGCGGCGGGTGCCGGCGAAGCGGGTGCGGCCGGTGCTGCCGCCTGCTCGACCCGGCTCAGCGCCGGTGCTGCGAGCGCAATCGTTGCCGCGGCGGCGGCGAGGAAAAAAGGCTTCCTGGACAAGAACTAATCTCCGCAAGACGACAGATAGTATCGCTGGTAATCACGCTGCCATAACAATACATATGTTGCAACATCCCTGTCCTTTCGCAGCGAAGCGTCGCATGCATACGGATCGCAGCGTCACCGTTGCGCTTTGTGCGATCATTCACCACGAAGGATCCCGACATGCGCTTCGTCCAGATCGAGATGTTGCCGACCGGCCGCGCGCTGGTCGACATCGACAAGCTGACCCACGCGGTCCCGCAGGACGGTGGCGCGCGCCTCTTCCTCGGCGCGCAGCACCTCGACGTGCCGCATACGCTGGATGAGCTGGAAAACGTGCTCGCCGGTCGCGCGCGCGACGACGACGGTGAACAGGGAGGCGCGGGCTTCGAGATGCGGGGGCGCCGGTGAGCATCGATGCGCGTGACCGCGCCTATCTCGACCGCTGCGTCGCGCTCGCCACCGAGGCGGTCGACGCCGGGGACGAGGCATTCGGATCGCTGCTCGTCGCCGCCGACGGGCGCGTGCTGTTCGAGGATCGCAACCGCGTCGGCGGCGGCGACCCGACGCGCCATCCCGAATATGCGATCGTGCGCTGGGCGGCTGAGCATCTGTCGCCGGACGAGCGCCGCACCGCCACCGTCTACACCTCGGGCGAGCATTGCGCGATGTGCGCCGCCGCGCACGGCCTCGTCGGCCTGGGGCGGGTCGTCTACGCCACCTCGACCGCGCAATTGACGCAGTGGATGCGCGAGCTCGGCCGTCCGCCGATGGGGATCGAACCGCTGCCGATCACCGCGGTGATCCCCGATGCCGTTGTGGCCGGACCGGTCCCCGAACTCGCCGCCGCGGTGCGCGCGCTCCACGCCCGCGCCGCCGGCTGAGGCTCAGGCGGCCGGAGCCGAAGCCGGCCGCGCCTTCTCCGCCGCGATCCAGCGCAGCATCTCCGCCTCCATCGTCGGCAGCGGCACCGATCCCATGTTGAGCAGCGTGTCGTGAAAGCGTCGCTGGTCGAACCGCGTGCCGAGTTCGGCTTCCGCCTTGGCGCGTAATTCACGCATCTTCATCTCGCCCAACTTGTAGGCGAGCGCCTGGCCCGGCCAGCTGATGTAGCGGTCGACCTCGATCTCGACGTCCAGCTTGGCGAGCGCGGTATGCGAGGACAAATAGTCGATCGCCTGCGCGCGGGTCCAACCCATGCTGTGGATCCCGGTGTCGATCACCAGCCGCGCCGCGCGCCACATCTCGAACGTCTCGCGACCGAACTCCTCGTACGGCGTGCGATACATGCCGAGCTTGGTGCCGAGCCACTCCGAGTACAGCCCCCACCCCTCGCCATAGCCCGAGAAATAGGTCTGACGCCGGAAAGCGGGGCGGTCGGGTGCCTCCAGCGCCATCGCCGCTTGGTGGCTGTGCCCCGGCACGCATTCGTGCAGCGTGAGCGAGACGAGATTGTAGAGCGGACGCGATTTCAGGTCATAGGTGTTCATCAGACACGCGCTCAACCCACCGCGCCCCGAGGTGTAGACCGGCGCGATCGCGTCGGGCACCGGCAGGATCGTGAAACGGTAACGCGGCAGTGTGGTGAACACGTCCTTCAACCGCCCGTCCATCCGCTTGGCGACCAGCGCAGAGAAGCCGAGCAGCTCATCGGGCGTCTTGGCGTAGAATTGCGGGTCGCTGCGCAGAAAGGCGAGAAACTGCGG
This sequence comes from Sphingomonas hominis, assembly GCF_013328205.1. Classification (GTDB taxonomy): domain Bacteria; phylum Pseudomonadota; class Alphaproteobacteria; order Sphingomonadales; family Sphingomonadaceae; genus Sphingomonas; species Sphingomonas hominis. Next base: position 36,863 of record NZ_JABULH010000005.1, read on the forward strand.
AAAGCTGCCCTTGAACCCCGTCAGGGCGATCGTCGCCTTCATGTCGCGGTCGATCCGCGCCACTTCGGCGAGGCCGATCTGATGGATCTGCTCGGGCGAGAGGTCCAGCGTTGTATATTCGCGGATCTGGCTGCGATAGAAAGCCGGACCGTTGGGGAGCGCCGCCGCCGACACCGTCTGGCGCGTGCCCGGCAGATAGGTGTCGCGGAAAAAAACCAGCAACTTGGCATAGGCAGGCGCCGCCTGCGTATCGATCGCGGCCTGCGCTTGTGCCCGCAACTGCGCCTGCTCGGCCGCGGGGATCGCCGCGGGCATTTCCTTGAATGGATCCAACAACGGGTTCGCCGCACCCGGCATGACGTACGCCGCGATCGTCTTATCGCGCCCGGCGAGCGTCACGTGCGGCGGCGTAAACCCGCGTGCTAGCCCGGCGCGCATGTTGGCGATGTTGCCGTCGAACCAGCGCGGCACGTCGCGCAGCCGCCCGATGTAGCGGCGGTAGTCGTCCGCGTTCTCCAGCGCCGAATAGGGCTTCACCTCGCCCCAGAAATAGCTGTCGCTGTTGAGCGGCGCTTCATAAGTGCGGAAATCGATGTTCGCGATCTCGGCGCGCAGCGACTCGCTCAGCACCGCAGCGTTCATCCGCTCCTCGGGTGACAGGCTGGCGACCGGTATCTTCGCGATGCGCGCGAGTACATTCTGCCAATAGCCGCGGCGGCGCACCCAATCGGCAGGAGCTATCGCGGGGAAGTGATCGTCGCTCTCGCTGCGCAGTCCATCACTGATCTGCGCGAACTCTTTTTGCCGCCAGACCCATTCGGCGTCGTAGATCGCCTTCAACTGCTGATCAGCGGGTGTCGCTCCCACTGCGACCGCCGGTGTTGCGCCGATCAGCGCGAAGGCGAACCCCAATGCCGTACGTCGCACCAATCCCTGCCCCCATCATCACCGGCGCGATTACCGCGCCTGTTTGAGGTCATAGGCAGGTGGCATCTTGATCAGCAAGGGGAGCTTAGGACCCGCACGTCTAACTCCGACCGACCTTTAGTTTGGAATGTACGGCCCGATAATCAGCTCTGGCCACTTCAGCCATAAGCATTCATGCCAGCGCAATTGCTACCAACGCCCAAAAGGGAAGGCACAAGGTAAGTCCGATGAACACACCGGTAATCGGTGGCAGCTTGGCCGGCTGTGCGGCACGTCCTCTCGTTACTTCGAAGTAGTTTGTCATGGTAATAATGATACGCTTTTTCCGTTAGAAAGTTCCTTGTTCGTTCGTGCAGCGATACGACCTTTCAGCCGTCCGATCACTCGCAGCGTTACCGAAAACGAAACCAATTCTGCTGCATGACCCGCGCAGAATTGCCCGCCATCGGCGCGGGCGCGCGAAGGAAAGAGGTCGCTCGTGCTCGGCGGAACGGAACTGAAGGTTTGCGTACTCGGTCTCGGCTACATCGGCCTGCCAACCGCGGCGGTGATCGCACGGACGGGCGCACAGGTGCTCGGCGTCGACGTCTCGCCGCACGTGGTCGAAACGGTCAACTCGGGCCGTGTCCACATCGAGGAAGTCGACCTGGACGGGCTCGTCTCGGGCGTGGTCGCGCGCGGGTCGCTGCGCGCCTCGACGCAGATCGAAGCGGCCGACGTGTTCGTGATCGCGGTACCGACGCCGTTCGGCGCCGACCACGTCCCCGACATCGGCTACGTGCTGAAGGCAGCCACCGCGGTCGCGACCGTGCTCAAGGCGGGCGACACGGTAATTCTCGAGTCTACCTCGCCCGTCGGCACGACCGAGCAGGTGCGTGACTTTATCGCGCGGCTGCGCCCCGATCTGAAGGTACCCGGCCGCGCGGGCGAGACAGCCGATGTCGCGATCGCCTACTGCCCCGAACGCGTGCTGCCAGGGCGCATTCTGGTCGAGCTGATCGACAACGACCGCGTGATCGGCGGCATTACCCCGCGCTGCGCGCGCCGCGCGCTCCATTTCTACCGCCGCTTCGTGCGCGGTGCCTGCGTGACCACCACGTCGCGCGCCGCCGAGATGACCAAGCTGACCGAAAATGCATTCCGCGACGTCAACATCGCCTTTGCCAACGAACTGTCGCGCGTGGCCGAAACGCTCGGCGTCGACGTGTGGGAGGTGATCCGCCTCGCCAATCGGCACCCGCGCGTCAACATCCTGCAACCCGGCCCCGGCGTCGGTGGTCACTGCATCGCGGTCGACCCCTGGTTCCTGGTTCACGGCGCGCCCGAGGATACCCAGCTGATCCGCACCGCGCGCGAGGTCAACGACGCCAAATGCGACCACGTCATCGCCCGCGCGTCCGCTCTCATCGCCGCGCATCCAGGCACGCCCGTTGCCTGCCTCGGCCTCGCATTCAAGGCCAACATCGACGATTTTCGTGAAAGCCCCGCGCTCAAGGTCGCGCTGGCGCTCGCCGAACGCTTCGGGCCGCGCGTCCAGATCGTCGAGCCTTACGCCGATACGCTGCCCGCGGCCTTCGCGAACACCGGCGCGACCTTGGTCGACCTCGACGACGCGCTGGAGCGCGCGGGCGTGATGATCGCGCTGGTCGACCACGACCTGTTCCGCTCGGTCCCGCTGGAGGAACGCGCAACCAAGCACGTCTACGACACACGCGGCATCTGGCCCGACCAGCCGCCCGCGCCCGACACGCGCGCGATCCGCCTCGCGAGCTGAGGCACCACGGATACGATCGCGGTTGGCGTGGTAGGTCTGCGTGGTTGAGGCTCACGCTCACCACTCAACCGGGCTCAGGAGCAATCGTGACAAAGGCCAATTTTGTTTCTGTTGTTCGTGGGCCTACTCGCCGGCTCTGACTTGAATACGCATGGATATAACCCCAGTATCGCCCCTTCAAACCTGCCTGCCTTCGCACGACAATTATAATGGAATGGCCGGATACCTATTGATTATAAGTACGGAGCGCGCAAAGCTCAGAGCATATGCACAAGTCCATGTGATGCCCACTTGTTTGATGCAGCTCGACAGCGATAAAGCGCGCACCTTTGTAATAATTGTCATCAATTTGAAGCACCCCGGCGCGCACCTGCATTGCTTCGCGAACCTTTCCCTTGCAGCAAATCGGCATCATCGATCCTTGCTTCACTTATGTCATTATGGCACAGCCTCCATCGTCCTTGTCAGGTCAGGGCTCGGTTGGGGGGGGGGGGGGGGGGGGGTCAGCTGTTTAGCGCTAGATACATCATGCTGTTCGCGGCTTCCGCGACGCTCGCCTCCTGCGGCGGCAAGGGTCACGCGCCTATCTCATCGGGCGAACGCTTCTCCACGGCGGGCGATGTGGTGGAGGATTATCGCCTGGGTGTCGGCGACCGCCTGCGCGTTTCCGTCTACCGCGAGGCCGACTTGACCGGCGAGTTCGCGGTCGGCGCCGACGGCAACGTCGCCTTGCCGTTGATCGGTTCGGTTAAGGCGCTTGGGCGAAGCGTGGCGGAATTCTCGCGCGAGGCGCAAGCACGCTACGGTGATGGTTACCTGCGCGAACCCAAGGTCAGCGCCGAGGTCATCAACTATCGCCCCTTCTTTATCCTAGGCGAGGTCGAGACACCGGGCCAATATCCCTACACGATCGGCATGACGCTGCCGATGGCGGTCGCGACCGCGAAGGGCTACACGCCGCGCGCTGATCGTGGCACCGTGAGGATCATGCGGCTCGGTGCCGCCGATGAGGAAGTGTACCGCGCCTCGCCCGGATTGCGTATCTATCCCGGCGATATGGTGCGGGTAGGCGAGCGCTTCTTCTGACCCGTTCATGATCCGGTTTGAGCAACCGTTAGTCGACCTGACTGGGTTCTCGAGACGCGCGAACCCGACGGGTCACGCGCGCGCCGCCTGGCGAAGCCTCGCCTCAGCTGGCCTGCTGACCGGCCTCGCTGCGATCGTCGCCATCAACGCCAGCCCCGCACGGGCACAGGTCGGCGAAGGTCTGCTGGTTCCCCCTCTCGTACCGCAAGGCTTCGACCGCGGCCGCAACATCAGCGTCGCCGATCAGACACCGCCCGACTACAACCCGCTTGGCGGACGGCTGGGATCGTTTCTGCTGTTCCCCAGCGTGGAGCTGGGAGCAGGTGCCAGTTCCAACATCTACTCGTCGTCAGTCAATCCGATCAGCACCGTCTTCGTCTACGAGGAAGCATTGGCCCGGCTCCAGTCCGACTGGAACCGGCACTCGGTTTCGCTCCGCGCTGCCGGGCAGAACTTCGATTACATCGGTCAATCCCGCGCCCGCGCGCGCACCTATGACATTGGCGCGACCGGCCGCGCCGATCTCGGGCGATCGTCGTCGGTCACCGGCGAACTCTCCTCCACGCGCTTGGTCGAGAACCAGTTCAGCAGCGAGGTCGTGCCGACAATTGCTGCTTTGTCGCGCTACCGCCGCGATCTCGCCTCCCTGCGCGGTGTTTACCAGGAAGGGCGCACCCGCCTGACGCTCGCAGCTGATTACACCAGTTTTACATTTAGCGACGTGCCGCTGCTCGACGGCCCGCCGCGCAGCCAGGCGACCCGAGACCGCTCGATCGCGCGCGTCAGCGGACAGGCCGAATACGCTACCTCGCCCAGCGTGTCGGTTTACGCGCAGCTCGCCTACGCCAACATCGGCTACGATCGTCCGCTCAGCGCCGCAGTTCCTAACCGCAATTCGAACAGCTACCGCGCGCTCGCCGGGATCAATTTCGACTTCGCGGGGAGGGCGCGCGGGACGATCGGCGTCGGCTATGTCCGACGCGCGCCGACCGCGTCGATCTACCAAGCGGTCGCCGGCCTTTCGGCGGAAGCGCGCGTCGACTTCTTCATGACCGCGCTTACCACCGTGACGATCTCGGGGCGTCGGGTGCTGGAGGACACGCAGTTGAACCAGCTCGTGTTCTTCGACAACCGCCTAGCCGCAATCGTCAACCACGCGCTACTACGCAACCTCATTCTGCGCGCCGAGGCCGGTTACTCTCACCAGACATTCCCGCGCAGCACGCAAGGTTTGGTCGACTTTATCCAGCTCGCCACCGGCGCGCGCTATCTGTTGTCGCGTCGCCTGGTGCTGGAGGCTAGTGCCCGATACAACAATCGGGCAGGCTCGGGTACGCTCGGCGGCGGCTTCGACGAAGCGCGCGCCGAGGCGAGCATACGGTATCAACTATGATCTGTTTCGGCAGCGGCGGGCCTGTTCGGGGCGCACGGGGGATGCAAACGCTATAGAAATGACCCAGAATGTCGCGCGAGTCGCGGATCCGCGGATCGCCGAGGTGTTCGCGATCGCGCGCGACACGCTGCACCGCCGTTGGCTGACGCTGGCGCTGGTGGCGCTGGCGGTCTTGGTGGCAGGCACAGCCTTCGTCATGACGCTGCCGCCCAAATACGCGGCGACGACACGCGTGCGCATCGACCCATCGCGCAACCCGCTCGCCACCCGCTCCGCCGACGGTCGCGCCGAACTGACCACGGAGGCGATCGAAACCGAAGTGTCGGCGATCCGCGCGCTGCCGGTCGCGCTCGAGGTGGTGCAGAAGCTTGGCCTCGACAACGATCCCGAATTTGCCGGCACGTTGAAGAACGCAGGTGCCGCCGCGCGGACCAACACCACCGCACGCCAGACCGCGATAGCGAATGGCGTGCTCGGCCACCTCGACGTCGCTCGCGAGAAGCTGACCTACCTGATCGACGTGAAGTTCACCTCGAGCAGCGGGCAGAAGTCGGCCGCGATCGCCGACGCCTTTGCCTCGACCTACATCGAGCGTCGACTGACCGGCAAGGCGAGCACCGCCGAGCGTCAGTCGGAATGGTTCTCGCGCCGCCTGGCCGAACTCGCGGTCGAAACGCGCGAGGCCGATCAGCGCGTCGCCGAGTTCCGCGGTGCCAACGGGATCACCGAGAGCAGCGCCGCTAACAGCGGGTCGGGCACCGTGCTCGACCAGCAGGTCGCGCCGCTTGCTTCGTCGCTGTCGCTCGCTGAATCGGAGGCGGCTGGCGCGCGCTCGGCGCTCAACGCCGCGCAGGGCCAAATGCAGCGCGGCGGGATCGGCTCGGTCGCTGCGGTGCTGAGTTCGGAGGTCGTGACGCAGCTGCGTGCGCAGCGCGCCTTGGTGGTGCAGAACATGGCCGAGGTGCAGGCGCGCTACGGCGATCGCCACCCCGAGACACTGCGCGTCCGCGAGCAGCTCGCCGGCATCGACGCGCAAATCCAGGCCGAGGCGCGCCGCGTCGTATCCTCGCTCCAGGCCAATGCCGCTGCTGCCGGCGCGCGTGCCGAGAGCCTAAAGTCGTCGTTGTCGAACATCGAAACGCAGCGCGCACGCGACGCGCGCAACTCGGTGCTGGCCGAGAGCCTGGAGCGCGAGGCCGCGGCCAAGCGCGCGCAGTACGATCGCATGTCGCAGCTCTCGCTCGACAGCATGCAGGCCGCACGCGTCAGCCTGGCGCCGGCCGAGATCGTCGACAATGCCGAGCCCCCGGCGGGTCCGACCTCACCCAACCGCCCGCTGCTGCTCGTGCTGACGCTGATCGTCGCGCTGGCCGCCGGCACGGTAACGATCGCGGTACAGGAAGCGCTGTCGGGTGGCCTCACCAGCGTCGAGGATATCGAACGCGAGTACGGCCTACCCGTCGTCGCCGCGGTGCCCAAGGTCGGCAAGACCGAGAACCCGGCCGACCTGATGCTCGACGAGCCCACCTCCTTCTACGCCGAGGCGCTGCGCATCGGGCGCGCCGCGGTGATGGGGGTGCGTGCAGGCTCCGCACCGCAGGTGGTGGCGCTTACCTCCGCACTGCCGGCGGAGGGCAAGTCGACGACCGCGCTCGCCTTCGCGCGGACGCTGGCCATCGCGGGATCGAAGACGATCCTGGTCGAATGCGACGTGCGCCGCGCGGTGATGCAGAACATGACGCGCTCACCGCGTCCCAAGGTGGGCATCGTCGAGGTATTGCACGGCGACGCGAGCGTCGACGAGGCGATCATGACCGGCGACGTTCCCAACCTGGACGTGCTGCTGCAACCGACGCGTTTCTTCTCCTCGGAAAATCTGTTCGGCGAGCATGCGATGGACGCTCTGATGCGCGACCTGCGCGGTCGTTACGAGCATATCGTGCTCGATCTGCCGCCGCTGCTCGGCCTAGCCGATGGTCGCTTCCTCGCGATCCTGGCGGACGCGACCATCGTGGTGGTGAAATGGAACGACACGTCGCGTGGCGCGGTGTCCTCGGCGATCAACTTCCTGCGCACCGATGGCAGCCGCCCGGTTGGTATTATGCTGTCGATGGTCGATCCGGCCTCCGCCTCGGCCGGCGCGCTTAATTACTACTCCAACAAGTACAGCGATTATTACCAGAACTACCGCAGCTGAGCGGCGGTGAGCGCGGGTGGGCGGTAGTGCCGCTCACCCAGTAATCACAGCAGCGCCCCCTGCACGCCCGATCATCCACGCGGCACGACCAGCACCAGGAACGTCCGTTTGCCCCGTACTCGTCGCTGGTCGTCTCTGCTCTCCCTGCTGACGTGGCGCTGCGGTCCCGGTCGTTGCTTCGTCGGGCACCGGACGCCCTTGCACCCACGTCGCCACGCACCCTTCTCGGTCACGGATCAATGGCCTAGCGCAGGCGGATCACCACGCCCACCCCCGTTGGAACAATCGCCGGTCGAAGTGCGCGCGCGTTGAAGTGGGCACGCTTGGCAGCAAGTGTCGTACGTTGGCATCAGACCGCCACAGCGATCTCCGCCTCGTCGAGCGCCCAATGTCGCGCGACCAGCGCACGCGTCGCGCGAATGTTGGCGCGGCTCGACGCACCGAACACGATGCTCTCTATGTTGGGCTGTTGGCATACCCAATCGATCGCCTCCTCAGGACGAATCGCGCCGGACGCGAACACCGACATCGCCACGCAGCGGAAGCGATGCCGTTCGAGCGCGCGGACGTAGGCCTCGATCCCGCCCGACATGCGGAACCCGCGCTTGTTGATGGTGGTGCACACGATCGGATTGTCGATCCCCAGCCGCTCGAGCACGGGCAGCAGATGCGGCATGTTCATGGTCATGTAACCGGGCTCCGCGCCATAACGCGTGCGGACGTGCGCGTCGAAGATCCGGAACGCGTCGTGTGCGCCCAGCCCGAGCAACAGGTCGACCAGCACGTTCTGCAGGAAGATCACGGGCGTGCTCAGCCCGGCGAACATCGCCATTTCGGCATCGACCAGGAAGGTCGCGATCCCTTCCACGTCACCGCGAGCTAGCGACAAACCACCGCGCATCAACCGTGCGACGCCGCCTTCCCCGGGCATGAACCGCCCAAGCGCGCCGAGCATCCCATCCTCGGTCACCGCATTCGCGTATTTGTGCGCGTAAGGCATGCCCGGGTAGAAATGGAAGTCGCGGTATCGCTCGGGATGCGCGCGCACGTGGTCGGCGATGCGCTCGATCCGGTCGTGCGTCGTGCAGGTAAAGGCGTGCACGCCCTCCGCCAACGCGGCGTCAAGCACCGCGATCACCGCCGCGTCCGACTGAAACCGGATCGCCTGCGCGCGCGCCTTTTCCTCCGACATATGGTTGATGCCGAAGAACTGGTTGTCGCCGAAGATCAGCCGCTCCATGCTCAGCGCCCGAAGATCGACAGGCGCCGTCGCCTGGTCGGCACCGCTGCGACGCGCGGTTCCTCGGCGTCGGTGCGCAGCATCGCGAGCACGCGGTCGGTTTCCGCCGCCGAGGCGAAGTCGTTCTCCGCGGCCGGACGCTCACCGCGGATCGCTGACACGAAATGTTCGAACTGCGCGGCATATTCCTCGCCGCGGATGTAGAAACCCGCCGCAGGGGTCAGGTCGGTGGTGTAGCGGGTGTTCCAGCCGACATGGTAGCCTTGCGGCAGCCGCGCGCCGCTGCGTGCGAACAACTGCACCTCCTGTCGGTCGGCGTAGATGCGCCCGGTCGATCCCCAGATCGTCACCCTGGTGCACATCTTGCGCTGCGACTCGTCGCTCCAATTGACCGCGATGCGTGCGGTGGCAGCATCGAAGAACAAGGTGGCGTGCACCTCGTCCTCGGTATCGGCCGAGAAGATGCGGTTGAGCGCGGTACAGCCGACCGCGGCCGTACGCCCCATGTACCAGTTGAGCAGGTTGATCGGGTGCGCGGCGTAATCGTACAAGCACCCGCCGCCTTCCTCGCGCCGCGATCGCCACGTTCCAGCGGCGGGGCGCAGCACCACTGGCCCATAGGCCTCGGCCGAGGCGTGGCTCACCGTGCCGATCGCGCCGGCGTCGAGCAGCCGCTTGACCTCGCGGAACGTGCCCATGAAGCGGTGATGATAGCCGACCTGATTGACCAACCCATGCGCGGCGGCGATCTCGCACAACATCGCGCTGTCCTGCGGTGAGAGCGTCAGCGGTTTTTCGCAAAAGACGTGCAGGCCGCGCTCCAGCGCCGCCCGCGCCATGGCGACGTGCGACTTCGACGGCGTGACGATCACCACTGCGTCGAGCGCGACCGAAGCAAGCATGGCGCGATAGTCGGAACAGACGTGGAGCCCGGTCTGCCCGCGCAACAGGCCGAGCATGAACGCCGCGCTGTCGCAGACGGCAACCACCTCGACCCCTTCGACCATCCTGATCTGCGCGAGGTGCGCCAGCCCCATCTTCCCCAATCCGACCACCGCTATCCGCATGTCCGATCCCCCCCTTCGCGTTATCGTTCGCGCCCCTTCGCCTCGAAGACGCTGACATATTCGTCGGTGACCCGCTCCCACGAATAGGTATCGGCGACGTGCCGCTGCTGCGCCGCGGCGCGCGCGCGCAAGGCATCGGGCGCCGCCAGCGCCGCCGCCAATCGGTCGTGCAGGTCGTTCGCCTCGCCAGCCGCGAAATAGATGCCGTGCTCGCCCAATACGTAGCGGTTCATCGCGATGTCCGAGCAGATCACCGGCGTGCCGAGAAACGCCGCCTCCAGGATCACCGGCGACAACCCTTCCAGGTCGGACGGCTGCACGTAGGCGACGCAATGCCGCATTAGCGCGTGCGTTTCCGCGCCATAAAGGAAGCCGGGCAGTACCAGCCGCGGGTCGGCGGTCGCGCGGATCGCCGCGGCATAGTCGCTGCCCGCAGGCGCGCCGCCGACCAGCACCAACTTCTTGTTCGTCTCCAACCGCTCGAACGCGGCGACGAGGTGGTGCAATCCCTTGTCCGGGATGAAGCGGCCGACGAACAGGAAATAGTCACCCGACACCAGCCCAAACCGCGCCAGCACCGCGGTCTCGGCGTCCGCGTCGGGCTGATAGTCGACTTCCGCACCGTAATGGATCAGCGCGAACTGTCGCCCGGCCTGTGCCTCGACTTCGGCGCGTGCGAAAACGTTGTCGAATACGACTTCGCTATGAACCCGCGCGCTGAGCCACGTCATTGCACGCAGATAGGTGCGCGCGAGCGGCGACCATTTGCCACGCTCCCACTCCTTGCCATCCTCGGTCAGCACCGTGCGCTTGCCGAACAGCCGCAGAATCGCGCCAAACGGACTGTTGCCTCCGTTCTGGATGTGAACCACGTCCGCGCGATTGTGGCGGATGATGTCAAAGGTTACACGAGCGGCGTGCCACAGAGCTTCCAGCCCGGATGTGTGGAACGTACGAATGGTGCGGCGTTTCACGCCACGATAGCTGTCAGGTGGCAGTGCCGGCTCGGTGAATGCGATCCGGTTGTACGCGACGACCTCGTGCCCGCGCGCGGCGAGGCGGGGCAGTAATTCGAAGACGAACTTGTCAGCGCCTGCACAACCAGCGCGCGGCGGCAGGTGCCGGAACCCAAACGACGCGATCCTGAGCGGCGCGGTACCAGGCGGACGTGGCGGCCGCATAGGCGGATCGTCGGGCGGCACAGGGCTCAGTATGCATGCCGTTCCATCGGGCGGAGCATCGGCAATCTTAGGATCACCGGTGAGTTGCGGAATCTGCGACAGAGCATCGGCACGCGGCCGGTGATCGATCACATCGCCGATGCCCTGCTCGCACAGCATGTCGTACTGCCGCGCCGTACCATGCCGAACCGCTGCTTCGGTGCCCACAACAGGCGCATCCCAACAGCGAGGCGACAGCCGGTCGATCGGCTTGGCCGCTGCAGGGTCGCTGGTCGTCAAATCGCTCGCCGAACGCACGGTGTAGGCACGCAGTCGGTCGTCATCGGCCCGCGCCGGAGCGCCTCGCTGACGACGCGTCAGGCATCGCACCGTTCGACAGTTGCCGAGTCTGCCCCTTCGTGATCGTGATGCCCAGTCGCGCGCGTCATCCCACGCTGGGCTGCCGCATGAACGAGCGGCGGCAGGGCCGCCACCGCGACCGCGCGTTGCGCTCGGCCGGGTGGCGGGACGACGCTCGGCATCGGGGCGAGCGTCGCGCCCTCGATCCCGGCGATCGCCTCGCCCCAATAGTCGCGCAGATATTCGTGCAGCGACACGCGCCAGTCGCGCATGTGGTTCATGCCGCGCAAGATCAGCTTGTAATTGACCAGCCGCTCGCACGGCGGGCGCGGCGCGAAATAATCGGCGGCGAAATGGTCAGACCCGACCGGCGTCACCGCGACGCGTTCCTCCAGTCCCATCAGCCGCACGAGTTCCTGCGCCACCTCCAGCCGCCCGGTCTCGCCGCCGCATACCTGATTGTAGAGCCCGTGATATTCGGTGCCGAGCATCCGCTCGATGTTGCGCGCGAAGTCAATCGTGTAGGTCGGCGTGCCGAGCTTGTCGTCGACCACCTTCAACTCGCGCGCGCCCGCGCGCAATTGTTGCATGATCTTGGCAACGAACTTCTTGTCCTTGGCCAGTCCCCCGCCCATCATCCACCCGGCACGGAAAATGAAGTGCTTAGCCACGCTGCGCTGGACGTGCAGTTCGCCCATGTATTTGCTTCGTGCGTAGACGCCGAGCGGGTTGGGCTGGTCCCAATCGTCGTACAACCGCTTCTCGCCATCGAAGATGCCCGCGGTCGAGATATAGACCAGCGGAAGGCCATGCGTATTGGCGAGCGTTGCAGCATGTTCCACTGCCAGCGTGTTGGTGCGATACGCGTCGTCGGGCTCGCGCTCGCAATATTCCAGGCTGGTGTGTGCGCCCAGGTGGATCAGCACGTCGGGCGCGAACGCTTCCACCGCGCGCTTGTACTGCGCAAAATCTCGAAAGTCACAATGGTCGAGCCAGTCGGCATTGAGGTCGATGTCGCTGCACGCGACATGATGCCGTTGCGCAAAGGTCTTGTGAACGGCTTCACCGAGCATGCCCCCGCAACCAGCGACGTAAACCCGCATCGAGCCCCCGTTTGATCTTGGTGAATAATCTATTGAGATGTGCCGCCGACGGTCAAGTTGACCTCGCGGTCAACTACTGCTTTTACTTACAAATACCTCCATCTAGCAAGCAATTGGAGCCGGTTCGATCCCTAGTTCGGCGTAGAGCGCGGTCATCTGCGACAGGTAGCGATTGGTGCCGAACGTGCGCCGCACGAACGTCGCGGCGCGCGCGCCGATATCGGCGATCACCGCATCATCGGCATCGCGTACCTGAACCAGCAGCGCGGCGAGTTCGCCGACGTTGCCGCTCGCGAACAGCCAGCCGGTGCGGCCGTGCTCGATCAGCTCGGAAATGCCGCCGATCGCCGCGCCGATCACCGGGCGCGCGTGACCGAATGCCTCCAGCACGCTCTTGGGTGCGTTCTCGTACCATTCGGACGGCAGCACGCAGGCACGCGCGCCGCGTACCACGTCGAACAGCGTGTCGCCGGCCAGATGGCCGTAAAAGGTCACGTCCGCGCCCGTCTCCGCCGCCAGCATGCGCAGCGCCGCTTCCTGCGGCCCCTCACCCACCAGGTGCAGCGGCACGCGCGCGATCGCCACGGCGCGCACCAGCGTCGCCAATCCCTTCTCGAACGAGAACCGCCCGAAATAGCAGAAGTAGTCGCCCGGCGGCGCCACCTGTGCGGGCCGCGGCAACGCCACGTCGTTGGGGATGTGGATCAGCTGCGCGCGCGGCCAACCCCATTCGACGTGCTTCTCCAAATAGAAACGGCTCGGGCAGACGATGCGGTCGACGTGGCGGCGATAGGCACCGGTCGCGCGGTGCACTGCCGATTCGGCGCTGATGAGGGCCGACAGCGGCAGCGATCCGTGCATACAGCGCCTTGTCGCGCAGTGGTGCACCGCATGCGGCTTGCACGCCTCGCACACGCCGACGCCGTCGTGCATGCGGTAGGCGGGGCACAACAATTTCAGGTCATGCACCGTCAGCACTACGCGCACCCCGCGCCGCTTGAGCTCGGCCAGGATATTGGCGCCGATGTGATGACGGATGTTGTGGACGTGCGCGATGTCGGCGGGAAAAGCATCGAGCAACCGGTGAACCGCACGCGCGTGGCTGCGCGAGTGGATCACCTGCTTGGCGATCGCCAGCTTGCGCCAAGCCGAATAGTCGTGCCCCAGCTCGATCTCGTCGACGAAGAAGCGCGACCAGGGCGTTTCCTCGTTGCGCGGATGATGCATCGCGAACCAGCCGCTCTGCCATCCCGCCTGCTCGAACAGCGCGCCGTGATCGAGATAGACCGCGTCGGCGCCGCCGCGACGATAATGGTAGGTGTTGACGTTGAGCAGCCGCGGCATCAGCGCAGCCGCCGTCGCAGCGCGACCAATTCGGCGACCAGCATCGCCGCTTCTCCGGCAAGCGCGGGGTAGAGCACCGCCACGACCGCGCCGCGGTGCGCGAGCCAACACGCGAGTACGACCACCACCGGCACCACCGCACCAAGCGTCGCGGCGGAGAAACGGAACACGCCCAGCACGTTGAGCAACACCGCCCCGGGCAGCCGCACAACGTTCACCGCCGCGATCGCGAAGGCGAGCATCGTCGCGCGCGCGAGCAGTGCGTGATCGTAACCGCGCGCGAACACCCGCGGGCCGAGCCACGGCCACGCCTGCCACAAGACAACTGCCAGCAGCAGACACGCGAGCAGCGCCAGCCCGCTCGCGCCGGCATATAAATGCATCGCCGCGCGCTGCCGCCCGGCGTGGATCAGCGCCGCATATTCGGCGCGCAGCGACGCCTGAAACGTCAGCGCAACCAGCCGCAACGGTGCGAGCAGCGCGACGGGTGCGGCAACCGTCGCCAGCGCCGCGAGCGCGCCCGTGCTCGCCAGCGCGAGATTGGGCGACAGCGCCGACACAGTCGACAAGGCAACGGTAACCAGCGACCACCACGCCCGTGCCGCGTGCCGGCGATAGGCAACGAGCCGCCGGCGCACCCGCACGCGCCCGGACGTCGGCAGTTGTGCCTGCGACCGCCATGCCACCGCCGCTACGTTCGCCCCCATGTTCGCGAAAGTCAGCACGAGCAGCAACGCCGTCAGGTCCTCGCGCCACCCGATCAGCGCGACGCAGCCCGCCGCCAGCGTGACGAAAACGACGTCCTGCGTCAGTACCGCGCGCGGACGCCGCAGCGCGTACAGGTGGAAACGCGCGTGGCTGCGTATACCGGCCGCCGCGACGAACACGCTGCCCGCAGCCACGACACTCAGCGGAAGGTCGAGCGCGTACAACGTCACCGCGGTCACGGGCACGAAGGCCACAACGCACCACACTGCGACGCTGGCGAAGAGCCGCGCGCTTGCGCGCTGCCGTGCGGGATGATGCAGCCGCGGCAGCACATGTGCCATCTGCTGCGCGACGAGCGCCGTCAGCAGCACGCCCGCCACCCCCTGCAAGGTCGTCAGCATCGCCCAGACACCGAAGGTCCGCGGCGGGAGACGCCGGACCAGCAGCAATCCCAGTGCGAAGTTAAAGCCATTGAGCAACAGCGTCGCCGCTCCCGCGGTCGCCAGCCGGCGTACCAGCAGCAACGCCTGCGCGCGTGTCGCGCTTGCCGGGAAAGCGAGTGAAATCACCCGCGCATCCACCGCCACGCGCGCAGCACTTCGCGTCCGCCGAGCACCCCGGCCAATGCCGCGCGCAACGTTAGCCACGCCGCGGCCAACGGCGCATTGCGGCGCAGGATGCGGATATGGTTGCGATAGCGAAAGGCGACGCGCGCGCGCGGGCTCATCCACGAGCCGTACCACCGCAACCACGCCATCGACTCGTCGAGCGAGCGCGTGCCGCTCACGCGCGCCGCTCCGCTCACGCTGCACCAGCAGGCGAGCGGTTCTTCCAGCTGGAGAATGCTCGCGCCCGCCCGCGCCAGCCGCAGCACGAAGCCCGGATCGCTGTGCCGCCTCGTCGCCGCGTCGAACCCGACCCGCGACGCCAGCGCGCGCGGCAGCAGCATGGTGCTGGTCTGGAGCAATCCGTCGCGCACGAACAGATAATCGGCAACATCTTCGCGCAGTCTGATCGTCGCCTCGGGTCTTGTGCCGGCGACCCGCCCGTCACGCACGTCGAGCACGCGCGACGCGACAAGCAACGCCTCGCGTCCGGGATGCGCCTGCCACGCCGCGACTTGGCGCGACAGCTTGTGCGGCAGCCACTGGTCGTCGCTGTCGAGCAGCGCAACCAGTTCTCCGCGCGCCGCCGCGATCCCCGCGTTCATCGCCCCCGCCGGCCCGACGTTCGCTGGCAGCGACAGCAATCGCACGCGTGGATCGCCCACAGCCAGCACCGCATCGACGGTGTCGTCACCCGAGGCATCGTCTACGACGATCACCTCGAGCACCGGATGGTCCTGCGCCAACGCGGACTCGATCGCCGCGCGCACCACGCCCGCGCGACGATAGGCGGTGATGATCGCCGACACGCGCACCGCCCCGGTCACGCGCCCACCTCTGCCCGGTGCTGCCTGCGCAGGCGCGTGCCGATCGGCGGCACGGCGTGGCCGGCGGGGGTAAACTGACGCAGCGCGACATAGGCCAGGGTTAGCATCAACCCCGACGCGCGCTCGTTCTGCAACAAGGTCACGCTGGTCAGGCTGCTGATCCCGCCGAACAGGATCACCGCCACCCACAATCGCGCGTAACGATCATAGGGCAAGCGGCCATAGGCGGCCGTAACCGGCACCACCAGCAGCGCGGCATAGCCCAGCACCGCGCCCGGCCATCCGGTGGTGACGAGCAGGTCGAGAAACGAATTGTGCGCATTCCCCATCCGCATCAGCATCGCGTCGCCCGACCGGAACAGCGGCCCCTCCTCGCCGAGGAAAAAGGACGAATAGCCGCTGCCGAACAGCGCGTGGCTGCCGACATAGCGCCACAACACGCCCCACAGATGCGTCCGCCCCGCCAGTGTCGCGTCGCCGAACACGCTCGTCAGCAGCATCGGCATCACCAGGGCCGCCGCCACCCCAACCAGCATGACGAGCGGCGCGATCACCAGCGTCGCCAGCAAACCCGGCGCGTAAAGCGCCGCCGTGCGCAGCCCCGTGAGCAGCAGCAGCGAAAGCGCGAGCGCCAGTAGTGAGGTCTTCGCCCCCGCCAACAGCATCAGCACGACCAGCGGCACCACCAGCAGTGCCAGCCACCCGCGCCGCCGCCCACGCGCCATCGCCAGCACCAGCAGCACCGCGAAGGCGAGCAGCTCGCCGAACTTCGCCTTGTGCGGGTGCAGCCCGCGCCACAATCCGGCGAGCGTCGGCTCCACCGCGTCGTTGGCGTGATGGATCGCGACATCGGGCCGCAGCAGCACCGCGGCGAGGTCGGCCGCCACGAAGGCGAGCAACGTCCAGCCGAGCACGCCGACCAGGCTGCGCTGCGTGCGAAACGTCACGACCAGCGCCGCCACGCCGAGGAAATACACCAGCTGCTTGCCCCATCCGATCACCGCCTTGCCCGGCACCGGCGACACGACGACGGTGAAACCCGACCAGCACAGGAATGCGAGCAGCCACGGATCGAACAACCGCAGCGGATAGGCCGGACGCACCCACCATATCACGCCCGCGAGCACCGCCAGCGCGAGGTAGAAGGGCATGAACAGCCGCTGGTCGACCACCGCATATTGCGCGAACGCGGCGCCGCGATCCTGCAACGCCTGCGGCCCGATCGCCGACACGTAAGCTACCGCGACCAGCATAACCCCCGGAACCCATGGCACTGCGCGTCGGCGCGCGCGCGCGGGCACCACCCGGCTCTTGCCCGCTGCTACGATGGCCATCCGAAATCGCGCATCAACTGCCGCGCCGCCGCCTGCGTTACGTGGCCTTCGTCGAAGTGGATCGGCACGCCCGGCGCGGCTAACAGCCGGCACGCGCTCCGCGGGCACTCGCGCAACGTAACCGAGTAGTAATTGGCGCCCGCCGCTAGCGCGATCGCCCGGATCGCACGCTCCCGGCGCGCACCATGCCGTCGGAATCGATCGATCCCGCGCGCATTGCCGGCCTGCACCGCACGCGCCAGCAGCAGCGGCACGCTGCCGTCATATTCGACGGCCGGCCCGACCACCGTCACCGCGACGCCGTGCGCGCGGATAAAGGCGATCGTCCGCGCCAGCGCCGCATCCTCCGACGCCAGCCAGCGCCCGGCGAGCACCACCGCCTCCACCTGGCGATGGGCGACCAGGTCCGCGAACACGTGCCGCATCAGCGCGGTGCAACGCGCCGCGCCGCGCGCCTCGATCAGCGGACGGCACCCCGCGGCGGTCGCCTGCATCACGTCGGCATCGGGGAAGCGCTCGGCGATCGAGCGCCAATATTGCGCGGCGTAGCTGTCGCCGATCACCAGCAGCGCGCGCCGGCCGGGCCGCCGCGCCAGGCAGCGCGCGGCGTCGAACCCCGGCGCGTTGTCGGTGACGAAGCAGGTGCCGCGCCGGAACTGCGCGCGTCCAACTGCGCTGCGCTCGTAATCCACAAAGGACGCGAGCGCCGACACTGCCGGTCGGACCGGCCGCAGCCACCCGGCCGTCGCCCCCGCGCCGAGTCCGAGCGTCACCAGCGCTGCGGCTACCGCCAGTGCGGCCGCGATCACGCCGGCGGGCGACGCGCTACGCCAGCGCCGCATCGCCGGCCGCTCGACCAGGTAAAAGGACAGTGCCCCGACCACGACCGACACCGCGACCAGCATCGCCGCCTCCGCCACTCCCAAGGTCAGGCCGAAGCGCAGGCGATAGAAAGTGACGATCGGCCAATGCCACAGGTAAACCGAATAGGAGATCATCCCCAGCCAGCGCAGCGACCGCGACCCGAGTAGCGTCCCCGCGCGGGTGCCCGCGCCACAGCCGAGCACCAGCGCCGCACCCACGCACGGCAAGAGCGCGGTGGGTGCGGGAAACGGCAGGTCGGGCTTGAGCATCACCAGCGCGAGCAGCATCATCGCGACACCGGCCGCACTCGCCGCCTCGCGCACCCAGTTCCCGGCCCACCAAGTCCTAGGCCACCAGCCCTCGCCCGACCGATCTGCGCGCATCCTGACGCCCCCCGCTGCCAGCCACGCGCCGAGTGCCAGTTCCCACGCCCGCGCCGGCAGCAGGTAGAAACCCGCAGCCGGTTGATGGAATGCCTGCACCGTGCCGAGCGCGAACGACGCGACGCCGATGCCGAGTAGCATCGGACGCGGCGCCCATCCCCGCCGCGTCAGCCACAGCAGCAACAGCGGATGAAACAGGTAGAATTGTTCTTCCACCCCCAGCGACCAGCTGTGGAGCAGCGGCTGCGCCTCGCCGGCGGTGGCGAAATAGCCGGTGGTGGCGTTGAAATAGAAGTTCGACACCGACGCCGCGGTCGCCGCCGCGCTCTTGCCGACGCGCGAGATCTCGACCGGCAGCAGCGCGAGCATGGCATATCCGAGCGTCGCCAGCACCACCACCGTTAGCACCGGCACGATGCGCACGATCCGGCGCGCGTAGAAGCCCATAAGCGTGAACTGCCCGGCCGCCCGCGCGCGCAGCAGGTTACCGGTGATCAGATAGCCCGAGATGACGAGAAAGATGTCAACACCGGCGAAGCCACCGCGCGCGACACCCCACCCGCCATCGGAGCCACCGACGTGGAACAACAGCACGCCGGCCACCGCGATCGCGCGCATCCCCGCGATGTCGCCGCGATGCTGCGCCGCCTGCGCACGATGCTCCTCGCCGCTCGTCTCTCTCAAACAAGCCCCCGCCTGTTCCCGACCCGGTGGTATCCGGCGCGTCGAGGACAGACTACGCAAAACACGTAATCGGCGGTGGAAGTGTAAGCCTTTACCTTGTTTCGATCACAACATGCCGGGCGCGAGCAGCCCCTGGTTCGCCATCCACTGCGTCATCGAACTCGACGGATGGACCCCGTCGTAGGTCGGGGGCACGCCGATCTGCGCGGCGAGATCGACGCGCCACTTGCCCGCGCCATTGTCGACCAACGCGGCGAGGTCGATCACCCGCTCGCACCCATAGGCACGCGCGTTGCCGCGAATCCAATCGGCCATTTGCACCAGCACCGCGCCCGGTGCGGTCACGTTCTGGTTGGCGAGCGTCGCCCAATTGTCGCTGGACGCGGTGTGCGGCGGCGGTGTGACCGCCCAGACGCGGTGCCCCATGCCGACCAGCTCGTCGGTCCAGTTGAGCCAGCGATCCTGAAGCTGCGCCAGCGTCAGCCCCGTGAACGCGTCGTTGGTGCCGCTCAGCGCGTGGATCACGTGGGTGTAGCCCAACCGCTTCAGCGCACCCGTTCGCCCGACCCGCCGCGCGCCCGCGCCGCCGTTGACGTTAGTCAGATAATCGAGCCGATCGCCCGGCGCCGACAAGTTGCTCCACGCGACGCGGCTCGCCAGCGCGCGCTCGATCCAGCCCGAATTGCCGTCGGCGTCATTATCCCAACCGAGCGAGCCGCCGCTAAGGCTGACGTTGCCGTAGCCGATCGAGTCGCCGACGATCGCGACGGCCGGATGCCGCCGCCGGTCGGGCGCGCGCCCGAGAATCGCGATCGGCTGCATCGCCGAGGGCATGGCACTCGCAACCGGCATGGTTCCGCCCCACGCCCAATCGGTCGCGTTCGCGCCGATGTAGCAGTAATCGTGCCCCGCGAGCACCGATCGGCTCGCGGCATAGCCCGACCCGCTCGGCACCCAGATGCGCGTGCCGATTGCCTCGCCCGCGCGGCGGTTGACCGCGACCGGCTCGGGCAGCAGCAGATGGTCGGCCGGCACACTCGGCGACAGATTGCCGTTCGCGCTGACGCGCCGCACCACCGCCGCACCGTTGCCGGTTGCGCCCCACATCGTCTGTGCGCCCCAGGTCGGCTCGACGCCGAGGTGGATGCCGGCGAGCGCCGCGGTCGCGATCTCGCCGGGCTGCAACGTCCAGCCGGCGTAGACCGGGATTACGTCGAGCGCGCCGTACGGCAATATGTGCCGCATCCGCGAGACGCCCGGATTGTTCGACGCCACCGCGCGCCCGAACGCCGCGCCGGTGCGGCAGGCAATCGGAAAATAGCCCTCATGCCGCGCTTCCGCCAGCGCGCGCGCACCGAGCGCCAGCCCCTGCGCCTCGATATCCAGCGCCATTGTCACTGCTCCACGCGGTAGGAAAGCGTGCCCGCGGTGCGCGCGAACTGGAGGTAATAGGTGGCACCTGCCACGCTCTCCTCGCCGATCGCGGCGTTGACGTTGCCGCTCCATACGCCCTTCGCCGATCCATCGATGAAGGTCAGCGGTCGCCGCGTCGCGCCGTTGTCGCTCGATCGCAGCAGGGTGACGGTGCCGCTCCACTCGCCCGCCAGCGTGACGACGATCGCGCGGCTCAGGTCCGGCGCGAACGGGCCGAACACACCGCTCTCCGCGCTGGCCCCCGCCAGCGGCACCGATCCCGCCGCAGCGGTTACCGCGCGCGTCGGCAGCGGGTTGGCGCGATCAACCGCCACTGCCGCACCGTCGCGCGCGCCAAACGTCAGCGCGATCTGCGGCACGAACCCGCCGGGCGCCTCCACCTGTACCTCGTCCATCGTACCGCCTCCCTTTTTTGTTCACGGTACGTTCCGGCTATTGGCTCGCAACCTTGTAGGACAGCGACAATCTCGTCGGTAGCGCCGGGCCGGATATCTCGGCCGACCGGTGGAGCTGGCGGCCGGCACCGCACCTTCGTGACGGCACCGGGCGCGATGTGCATGACCACGCCCGCGATGCGTCTCGCTGCTTGCAAGGCGTCGGCTGCGCCGCACGTGGATGCGGTCGCAGAACGCGCAAAGACTTACGCAGAAGCCCACGCATCTTCGGCACCGCAGCAGGTTTTAACCACCTGTCGACCCGATGGCGGCAAGTTCCCCGTCACGGTTGATGCAGGGCGGCGCGCATGTCACACGTTGCTCGGCCGGGCGGAATGGGGGACGTGTGGCGATCGCAGGAAGGATCGGCTCGATCGACGCGCTGCGCGGAATTGCCGCGCTGTGCGTCTGCGTACAGCATGCGGTCCACCCCATCATCATACATCCCGCCACTATGCCCGAAGCGCGCGCGTGGCTGTCGGCGATCACGGTCGATCGCTTCGATCTCGGGCGCTACGGCGTGGTGCTGTTCTTCCTCGTCAGCGGCTACGTGGTCCCGTTCAGCCTACATGGCGCGCACGCGCTGCGGCGCTTCGCGCTCACCCGCGCGATACGGCTCTATCCGGCCTTCTGGCTCTCGCTCATCGCTGTTGTCGCAACCGCTCCGGCGCTGCCGCCAATGGCGCAGGTCGTGGCCAACCTCACGATGGCGCCCAGTTTGTTGGGGCAGCAACCGCTGTCAGGCGTGTACTGGACCTTGTTCGTCGAACTCGCCTTTTATACACTGTGCGTCGCGCTGTTCGCGGCCGGGCTGTTGCGGCGAGCGGGCGCCGTGTTCACGCTCGGGCTCGCTTGTGTCGCGCTGCCGGTCGCGGGCGTGCTGCTGCGCGATGCCGGCGTGCACGCGCCGGTCGTCTATCTCGGCGCGCATCTGTCGTTCCTGTTCGCGGGCACGCTGATGCGGATCGCGCACGAGCACGCGCGCCGCGCGGCCACCTGCTATGCCGTCACCCTGATGCTGCTCGCACTTGCCGCCATGCCGCTACTCGCCGCTCAGCCCGATCACAGCTTCACGCTGTCGACGCCTATTGGCGTGCTGCTCGCCGGGATTGCCGCCGCCGCTACCTTCGCGATGTTGCACAATCGTGCGGGTGCGACATCGCCGACGCTGCTGCGGCTCGGCGCGATCAGTTACTCGATCTACCTCTTCCACATCCCCGTCACGCGCGTGGCAGCGTTGATCGTCCCGCCCGCGAACGCCGGTGCGGCGATCCTGTTCATCGCGCTCACCGTCGCGGCAACCGTTGCGCTCGCCACCGCCGTCTACACGGGGGTCGAGCGTCCGATGATCGCCCGAGGCAAGCGGCTATGGCGACGCCCAACGCGGAGCTCGCCGTCGCACCGTGAACGGCCAACGTGTTCAAACATCAGGGTTGGTGTCGGGCCGCCAGAGGGTCAAGGACGCCCGAGGTGAACCATTGTAACTAGCAGGCAACGTCGCTTCCGATAGGGAGGCGACCCGCCGCTAACTCCGACACCCGACATCCGGCCTGATCGAAGACCGCGCTAGAATGCGTTGCGGTGGACTAGCACCTTGAACGTCGCGACCAGGATCTGAATGTCGCGCACCACGCTCCAATCGTTGATATATTCCAGGTCGGCGTCGAGCCGGTTAGTGAGGTCCTCGGTCCGGTGCGTCGCACCGCGGAAACCTCGGACCTGCGCCAGCCCGGTCAGCCCCGGCTTGCAAGCGTGGCGATGGTGGTAGCGCGGGTCTACCTCCCAGAACAACTGGTCGCCCGCCAGCGACCCCAGCGCGTGGGGGCGCGGACCGACGAAGCTCATCTCGCCGCGCAGGATGTTGAACAATTGCGGCAGCTCGTCGATGCTGGTTGCGCGGATCAGGCGGCCGACGCGGGTCACCCGCTTGTCGTCGCGCGAGGTCGATTGCGCGCCCGCGGTGTCCGACAATTCGGTGCGCATGCTGCGGAACTTGAACATGGGGAACAGCCGATTGCCGTAGCCGACGCGCGGTTGAACGAAGAACGCCTTGCCCGGACTGTCGAGCTTCACCGCGATGAACACCGCCAGCAGCAACGGCGCGAGAAATACGATCGCCGGCACCACGATGGCGAGGTCGAGGATTCGCTTCATCACCCGCTCGCGCGTCGGCAGCGCGCCGGTGGACACGAGCACGGTCGCGATCCCGGCGAAATGCTTGTTGCCGATCGCGCCGAACTGGTCGAGCTCGGGCACCAGCAATTCGGTGCGCACCGCGCTGCCCTTCATCGTCACCGCCCAGAACGCGCGCCGCTCGGGCAGGCAGGCGACGAACGCCTCGTCGACGCCCTTCAACGCCTGCGCCAGCCGATCGAGAAAATAGGGGTGGGGCGCGCCCGCACCTGGATCGATCCGCTGCGCGTCGAGTGTCGCCACGTTATGCGGCAGGTCGATCGCCAGCCCGTCGAGCACGACCAGCCGCGACACCGCCGATCCGCTCAGCATCCGCTCGCCCACGCGTCCCAATATCGTGCGAAACAGGATCAGCAGCGCCCCCGACAGCACCAGCGATCCGCCAGCGAACAACCGCGGCACATAGGCCGCGCGGTTGAGGCAGAATGACACAAACACCGCCAGCAGCAACGCCGCCATCAGCGACACCAGGCTGGAGCCCGTGCCGCGCAGCCATTGCTCCAGCGCGGCCGGGCGCAGGTTGCGGATCTCAATCAGCAGAAACAGCGAGAAGGTCGCGATGAACAGACCGAAGGTGCGCGCGTCCTGCCACAGGTCGGGCTGAAGGTAGCGCGCCAACCAGAAGCCGAGCGCCACGGCGAGTGCATCGACCAGCAGGATACCGACGTACAGCCGCAGCCGCAGCCGACGCTTTAAGCGGCTCCGCTTTCCCGTTGCGGCAGCATCCAACATGATTACAACAACCGCTCCCTCGAAGCCGCCCCGCTTAGCCGCTAGGCAGGACCAACGGTAGTGGCAAAAATCTACTCTGCGCGCACCACGTGTCGCACGCTTGAACAGGTGATGGTCGGCCATCACCGCGCCGGAACACTTGGGGCATTCCACTGTTGAGCATGTGACACGGCTCGCCACGCAGCGGCCGTTACGGGAGAGAATGCGTGAGAGATCGCCGTGCCGAAGTGGCTGTTCCATTCACTTACGCTCACGGCGATGGTTCATTCGTGAACCGGGTGAAGGCAGTCCATCCCAACAATGCCGCGATCATCGCCGGATTGGCAGTGACGTGTTGGCTTCCGATTGCGCTGTCCGCTTATTGGCTGGCTGGCTAATCACTCAGCGCACCGAAGACCTCGAAAGCACCGACTTGCTATTATCCAGCGGGTCGGCAAGGGGTGTAGCTGACGTGTAGCGTGGAGAAGGACAATCCGGCGTTTCCTTCGTCCGTTCGCGTCGCGTCGCATCAATCCGCGGGTGCCCGCAGGTCTTCGAATATTCGCAATCGGTGACGTTCACGGCCGGATCGATTTGCTCGATCAGATGCTCGTGATCATCGACGAAGAGCACGCACGCCGGGGCGCTTCCCAAAAACTGATCGTGTTTCTCGGCGATCTGTTGGACCGTCCAACAGCTTGAACAATCGCTCCACTGCGGCGACGCGACTATTAGGGGAAAGCTGGTCAGCGCCACGCCGGTACGTTCTCCTTCCAGCACCGCGTTCAAGTCGCCCACCGCTGCGTCGCCCAGGCACGCCGCAGCCGAGATATTTGGGGAGGTTGGTCGGTGCGCTGTCAATCTTGGTATATACCCGCTTCATGATCGCGCCGCCCACCGTCATGCGCGCGATCAGCACGGGTACCTGCGTGTGGTCCGCCGCGACGAGCTCGAGCCCGTCGGCCGCGATCCCCAGCGCCGCGACGCGTTGGTGGATGAAATCGTGCTCGTGCCGATTGACCACCAGCAACCGCGCGTCCGGCCGCTTCTCGGCGATCAATTTATAACATTACAGCACCTCGTCGAAGAGGTACCAGGTCCCGACCGAGCCGAGGTAGCCGAGCGTGAACGGCCCCTCGGGGCGTGTCGCGGGCGTACGGAAGCGATCGAGGTCCGCGCACGTTAGGATGATCGACATCGCAACGTCGCGTCCGCGCAGGTACGGAAACGACCTGATCTCGCCCGCCAGAGCGTGGGTCAGCGTGACGCCGTCGTCGGCATCAACCAGCAACCCCTCTTCCAGCCCCTTCACCGTGCGATACACCGCGCCCTCGCGCGGCCACAGCCCGCCATCTACGCGCTCGTCCGCCCACAATCCGCGCATGTCGAACAGCAGCTTGGCTCCGTAAGCGCGCTTCACCCCTCGCGCCATCAGCGCGGGCAGGTAGCTGCGCGCGTGCACGATGCGCACCCGGTGACGCAGCGCGGGGGCCAGCGCGCGCGCGGTACCGTGGGCGATGTCGAACAAGGTCGCGGGAACGCTCGGCGCCTTGTGATAGGTCAGCGGATGCCGGCCGGCGCAATCGCTCGGCAATACGCTTCATCTTCAAGATTCGGTGATGCGCGCGCCGCGGCGATTGGCGGCAACACGACGTAAATGTATAATAGCCCGGAGCTCAAATGCTCCGGGCTTGCGGTTTGGGACATGGCTATTAGGACGACGCGCGGCTGGGGGATTGATCAAATGGCGACGTTGGTGACGGGTGTGGCCGGCTTCATCGGGATGCACGTGGCCGAGCGCTTGCTCGCGCGCGGCACTCGGGTGATCGGCATCGACATCGTCAACGATTATTACGACCCCATGCTCAAGCAGGCGCGGCTGGCGAAGTTGCGCGACGCGTTCGGCAACGCTTTTACCTTCCTACAGGTCGATTTCGCCGACATGGCTGCGCTGACCGCTGCACTCTCCGGCCTCGAGTTCGACCGCATCGTACACCTCGGCGGTCAGGCCGGCGTGCGCTACTCGATCGAGAACCCGCACGCCTATATGCAGGCCAACCTCGTCGGGCACTTGAACATGCTGGAGATCGCACGGGCTCGCGGGTCCGCGCACATGGTCTATGCCTCGTCGTCGTCGGTCTACGGTGGCAACACCAAGCTGCCGTTCGCGGTCGAGGACCGTGTCGACCACCCGATCTCGCTCTATGCCGCGACCAAGAAGGCAGACGAGCTGATCAGCGAAACCTACGCCCACCTCTACCGCCTGCCGCTCACCGGCTTGCGCTTTTTCACCGTCTATGGCCCGTGGGGTCGCCCCGACATGGCGATGTGGATCTTCACCAAGGCGATGTTCGCCGGCGAGCCGATCCCCGTGTTCAACAACGGCAACATGGAACGCGACTTCACCTATATCGACGACATCGTCTCCGGCGTGGTCGCGTGCCACGACAATCCCCCGCCCCACGATGGCGAGGAGAAGGCGGGCGGCAGCCATGCGCCGCACCGGCTCTACAACATCGGCAACAGTAATTCCGAGCATCTCGGCCGCATGATCGACCTGCTGGAGCGTGAGACCGGACGCGAGGCGGTGCGCAACTACCTGCCGATGCAGGCAGGTGACGTGCCGCGCACCTACGCCGACGTGTCGGCGATCAGCCGTGACCTAGGCTATGCGCCGACCACCTCAATCGACGTCGGCGTGCCGCGCTTCGTTTCCTGGTACCGCGACTATCACCGGATCGCCGGGTGATGACGCCTGCGCCGGTCAGCCCGGACACGCGCGTTGTCGTCATCGGGCTCGGCTATGTTGGGCTGCCGCTCGCGGTCGCGCTGGCACGGCATTTTGACACCGTCGGGCTCGACATCGATGAAGGCCGCATCGCGGAACTCACCGAGCAACATCATGACCGCACCGGGGAGATCGACGCCGGTACGCTCGCCGCCAGCACGCTCAAGCTGATCGCACGTGCGGAAGATTGTCCGCCCGCCGACGTCTATATCGTCACCGTGCCGACGCCGGTCGATGCCGACAATGTCCCCGACCTGCGGCTGGTGCGCGCCGCGTCGCGCATGGTCGGCGGGATGATCGCCCCCGATCGCAGCCCGATCGTGGTGTTCGAGAGCACCGTCTATCCCGGCGTGACCGAGGATATCTGCGGTCCCCTGATCGCCGAGGTCAGCGGCCTCACGCGCGGGCGTGACTTCTTTCTCGGCTACTCGCCCGAGCGAATTAATCCCGGTGACCGCGAGCATACCGTCGATCGCATCACCAAGGTGGTGGCGGGCGAGAACCCGGAGGTAACCGCCACGCTTTACGCGCTGTACGGCGCGGTGACGAGTGGCGGCTGCTTCGCCGCCTCCTCGATCGCGGTCGCGGAGGCCGCCAAGGTGATCGAGAATGCGCAGCGCGACATCAACATCGCCTTCATGAACGAGATCGCGCGCATCTTCGCGCGGCTGAACATCTCGGTATGGGACGTGCTGGCGGCGCGGACGAAATGGAACTTCCTGAAGTTCCAGCCGGCCTAGTCGGTGGTCATCGTATCGGGGTCGATCCATATTATCTCAGTCTCCGTGCGCGTGAACTCGGGCACGAACCCGCCGTGATCTTGGCAAGTCGCGCGATCAACGGCTCGATGGCGGAGTGGGTCGCGGAAGAACTGATGACGGGCTTCGCACCTAGTGGCCGCGTACTGGTGCTCGGATTCATCTTGGAAGAGGATGTGCCCGACCTTCCCAATTTCAAGGTCGCCGACGTGATCACGCGGTTGCACACGCTCGGCCAAGTGGTGGACGTTCACGATTTGCGCGCTGACGCGGGCGAGGCGATGCACGAATACTGGCTAACGCTGTGCGGTGATCCCTCACCGCCGAGCAGCGCTAGGACGCGATGCTGCTGGCGGTTATTGTTCCCTTCGCCGCCGCGGTCACCTTTTCGACGTGTTGAGCGGCGAGAGCCTGTTCGCCAACACGCTGATCGCGAGTGCGGGCGCGTTGATCGCTGGGCATCAGATTTTCCGCAACCTCGGCAACTTTCCGGGCATCCGCTCGAGCTACTACGTGTTTCCAATCTTCGCCTCGACCTTCGGCGTCGCGGTGATGGTGCTGTTCATGGCGCGCGCGGGGTACAGCCGCCCGCTGCTGCTGGTCAGTTTCGTGATGACGCTGATCTGGCATTACGTGGTCTACTTCAAGCTGCAGCGCCGCCAGCAATTGTTCATTGCCGTGGTCTCGCTGGGCCGCGCCGCGCGATTGTTCGACGTGCCGGGCGTCAATTGAACAGCGCTGGAGGCACCTGCGCTGCCGCCCGGCTATCACTCGGTCGCCACGGACTTTCACGTCGACATGGGAGGCCAGTGGGGAGGTTTCCTCGCCGAATGCGCACTGTCGGGCGTGCTGCTGCTGCTGCTACCGGTGCTCGTCACCATCGCGGTCGTCATCAAGGCTACCTCGCGCGGGCCGGTGTTCTTCGTGCAACCGCGTGTCGGTTACCGCGGCAAGCCGTTTCGCATGTGGAAGTTCCGCACCATGGTGAACCGCCCAGCGACGCAGGCTGAGTTGGAGGCGGCGAAGACGCTGGACGGCGATCCGCGCATCACCGCGCCCGGCCGCTTCCTGCGTCGCAGCCGGTTGGACGAGCTGCCGCAATTGTGGAACGTGCTGCGCGGGCAGATGAGCTGGATCGGCCCGCGGCCCGAGGCGCTGCCCTTGTCGCGCTGGTACCAGAGCGAGATCCCCTTTTACCGTTATCGCCACATCGTGCGGCCGGGCATCACCGGCTGGGCGCAAGTGAGCCAGGGTCACGTGCTAGAAATCGAGGACGTGATGAAGAAGCTTTCCTACGACTTCTTTTACATCAGCAACTTCTCGCCGTGGATCGACCTGTTGATCGTGGTGCGCACGATCAAGACGATGCTGACCGGCTTCGGCTCGCGCTGACGCGAACTCTGTAGTTCGCGTGGTCGCCGAGGCACCGCTTCGTTAAGCCTTCTGCTCTAAGCTCCTGCCCGAACGACCAAGCGGGGACGTAGTGACGATCAAGGTTCTGTCGGTGTTCGGCACCCGGCCCGAAGCGATCAAGATGGCGCCGCTGGCACTCGCGCTCGCCGCCGACGCACGGTTCGATGCCAAGGTGTGCGTGACGGGGCAGCACCGCGAGATGCTCGACCAGGTGCTGCGGCTGTTCGACCTGTCGGCGGATCACGACCTGGCGGTGATGAAGCCGGGGCAGGACCTGACCGGGGTCGCGACCGCGGTGCTGTCGGGCATGGCGGAGGTGTTCGCGGCCGAGACGCCCGACATCGTGCTGGTCCACGGTGATACGCTGACCACGCTCGCCGCATCGTTGTCGGCTTACTGGCACCGTATCCCGGTCGCGCATGTCGAGGCGGGGTTGCGCACCGGCGACCTCTACGCACCATGGCCCGAGGAAGCGAACCGCAAGCTGACCGGCAGCCTCGCCACGCTGCACTTCGCGCCCACGATCAATGCGAGCCAGAACCTGCGCGCCGAGGGGATCGACCCGCGGATCATCGCCGTCACGGGCAACACCGTGATCGACGCGCTGTTGCAGGTGGTGGCGCGGCTGCGTGGCGACGCCGAGCTGTACGCACAGGTCACCGCCGGCCTGCCGCTGCCCGCGCCCGGGCGGCGGATGGTGCTGGTGACCGGGCATCGGCGCGAGAATTTCGGTGCCGGGTTCGAGCGTATCTGCGCCGCGCTCGCGCGGCTCGCGCGTGATTTCCCGGCGGTTGATTTCGTCTATCCGGTTCACCTCAACCCCAACGTGCAGGAGCCGGTCAATCGGTTGCTGCGCGACCTGCCCAATGTGCGGCTGATCGCGCCGCTCGATTACCTGCCGTTCGTCGCGATGCTCGACGCAGCGACGCTGGTGCTGACCGACTCGGGCGGCATTCAGGAGGAAGCGCCGTCGCTCGGCAAGCCGGTGCTGGTCATGCGCGACACGACCGAGCGGCCCGAGGCGGTCGACGCCGGCACCGTCCGGCTGGTCGGGACCAACGAGGAAGCGATCGTGCGCGAGACGACGCGGCTGCTGACCGACGCGCACGCCTATGCGGCGATGAGCGGGGTGCATAACCCCTATGGCGACGGTCACGCGGTGCCGCGCATCGTCGAGGCGCTTGCTGCCTGGGCTGCGGGGCGCGAGACTGGAGACATGCGGGCGAGCGCGTGAGGGTACGGGGCTGAGCGCGTCGGCGCGCGCGGAAGGTCACGCGAAGTATAGTCCAACGACGGGCTGAGGCGTGGGCGTCGATAGCGGCGCTCGGGGACGAAGCGCGACGTCGCTGCGGGGCTGAACGGCGGTGTGTTCGAGCGGGGTCGCGGGCGCGGTGGGTGGAAGGTCACGCTAAGGTCACACCAACGAGACGGTGATCGGTTGTCGGTCGGATGCGGGTGATTCCGACTGGTTGGACAAGGTTAGCGGGACCCCGGATCAAGTCCGGGGTGACGTGCGTGTAGGTGAGGTGTGCTGACCGGCTCGGCGGGTTGGGCCGGGAGCCATTGTCGCGGATCTAGCTGTACTGAGCGATGTGAAAGAGCGACGATCGAAGCCGCGGTCTCGGCGCCGTAGCGGGGCTGTGCGCGGTAGGACAGCCCTCGTCGCACTTGCCACTTGAACGGGTTTCCGCCGGCGCTAACCGCCGGCGGAAACAGGGCGTCAGGCGTCCGTCTTCTGCTTGCCGATCGCGGCGAGCAGGTCGTCGAACGACTTGGTGAAGCTCGCCACGCCCTCGTCGACCAGCGTCTTGGTCACGCCGTCGAGGTCGAGGCCGAGGCGGTCGGCGTCGGCGATCGTCTTGCGCGCGCCGTCGATATCCTTGGTCAAGGTAACCTCGACCGTGCCGTGGTCGCGGAAGGCGTCCATCGTCTTGGGCGGCATGGTGTTGACCGTATCGGGGCCGATCAGCTCGTCGACGTAGAGCGTGTCGGGATAGTCGGGGTTCTTGGTGCCGGTCGACGCCCACAGCAACCGCTGCGGCTGCGCGCCCTTCGCGGCGAGCTTCTGCCAGCGGTCGGAGGCGATGAACTCCTGATACCAGGCGTAGGCGAGTTTGGCGTTGGCGATCGCGACCTTGCCCTTGAGCGCCTTGGCCTCGTCGCCGCCAGTGCCCGCATCGATCTTGTCGTCGATCTTGCCGTCGATGCGGCTGATGAAGAAGCTCGCAACGCTGGCGATCTTGTCGATGGGCAGGTCCTTCGACACGCGCTCCTCCAGCCCCTCGACATAGGCATGGGCGACGTTCTGGTACGATTCGACCGAGAACAAGAGCGTCACGTTGACGTTGATGCCTTTGGCGATCGTGTCGCGGATCGCGCGGACGCCGTCGTCGGTGCCGGGAATCTTGATCATCAGATTGGCACGGTCGACCGCCTTCCACAGCCGCTCGGCTTCCTCGGCCGTCTCCGGCCCCTTGAGCGCGAGATAGGGCGAGACCTCGAGGCTGACATAGCCGTCCTTGGTGTCCAGCCGGTCATAGACGGGACGCAGCACGTCGCACGCAGCCTGGATGTCCTTCACGGCCTGCGATTCATAGCGCGCCATCGGTTCGGCGTTCGGCGTCGCCTGGTCGAACTCGGCGAAGCCGGCGGCATAGGCGTCGCCGGCGCCCATCGCCTTCTCGAAGATCGTCGGGTTGGAAGTGACGCCGGTCAGCCCGTCCTCATCGACCAGCTTCTTCAGACCGCCCGCATCGAGGAACTTGCGGTCGACGAAGTCGAGCCACGGCGCCTGGCCGATGTCGCGGAGTTGTTCGAGCTTGCTCATGCCTTGATCCTCTTGATCGCCGTTCGCGGCGCGCCTGATGCCGATATGGTGACGCGCGCCGCGTTTCGCCGCGGCGCGCTGATCTGCGTCAGCCCATCACTTCCTTCGCGACCTTGACGACGTTCTCGACCGTGAAGCCGTATTTGTCCTGCAGCTTGGTGATCGGAGCGGAAGCGCCGAAGGTCGACATGGTGATCGTACGGCCCTCGTAGCCGACGTAGCGGTCCCAACCGATCTCGCCCGCCATCTCGATCGCGACGCGCGCCTTGACCGACTTGGGCAGGACGCTCTCCTTATAGGCGTCGTCCTGCTTCTCGTAGCGATACCAGCTCGGCATCGAGACGACCCGCGCGGCCACGCCTTCTTCCTTGAGCTTCTCGTACGCGTTGACCGCGAGCGACACTTCGGAACCGGTCGCGATCAGGATCACCTGCGGGTTTTCGCTGTCGGCGAGGACGTAGCCGCCCTGCGCGACGCCCGCGGCGCTGGCGTATTTGCTGCGGTCGAGCGTCGGCAGCGCCTGGCGCGACAGGACCAGCGCGGCGGGGGTGCTGCCGTCCTTCAGGATCGCGCGCCACGCCTCGGCGACCTCGTTCGCGTCGCCGGGGCGGATCGTGTCGAGCCCGGGGATAGCGCGCATCGTGGCGAGCTGCTCGATCGGCTGGTGCGTCGGGCCGTCCTCACCCACGCCGATCGAGTCGTGCGTGTAGACCCACACCGAGCCGATCTCCATGATCGCCGACAGGCGGACGGGCGCGCGCATGTAGTCGATGAAGACGAGGAAGGTGGAGCCGTAGGCACGCAGGTGCGACAGCGCCATGCCGTTCACCACCGCGCCCATGCCGTGCTCGCGCACGCCGAAGTGGAAGTTGGTGCCGCCGTAATTGCTCGCCTCGAACGAGGCGGCTTCCTTGATGTCGGTCTTGGTCGAGGGCGCGAGGTCGGCCGAACCACCGAGCAGCCACGGCACCTTCTTCACGATGGCGTTCAGCACCTTGCCGCTCGAATCGCGGCTGGCGAGGCCCTTCTCGTCCGCGTCGAACGTGGGGATCGTGTCCTCCCACCCTTCGGGCAGCTCGTCGGACAGGAGCTGCTTGAGCTCGGCCCCCTCGGCAGGGAATTGCTCGGTGTAGGTCGCCAGCAGCGCTTCCCATTCGGTGCGCAGTTTCTCGCCGCGACCGCGCACCGCCTGCTCGAACGCGGTCTTGGCGTCGGCGGGAACGTAGAAGTCCTTCTCCGGCCAGCCGTACGCCTGCTTGGTCTTGGCGATCGCCTCCGCGCCGAGCGGCTCGCCGTGCGCCTTCTCGCTGCCCGCCTTGGGGCTGCCCCAGCCGATCACCGAGTGCGCGACAATGAAGGTCGGCTTGTCATTAGTCGCCTTGAACGTGTCGAGCGCGGCGTTCATCGCGGCGAGATCGTTGACGTCATTCACGTGCATGACGTTCCAGCCATAGGCCTCGAACCGCTTGCCGACGTCCTCGTCGAAGGCGAGCGCGGTGTCGCCCTCGATCGAGATGTGGTTGCTGTCGTAGATCCAGCACAGGTTGGAGAGTTTCAGGTGGCCGGCGATGCTCGCCGCCTCGGCGCTGACGCCTTCCATCATGTCGCCGTCGCCGCACACGACGTAGACGTCATGGTCGAACAGCGTGAAACCGGGCTTGTTGTAGCGCGCCGCCAGCCAGCGTTCGGCGATCGCCATGCCGACCGAATTGCCGCAACCCTGCCCGAGCGGGCCTGTCGTGGTCTCGACGCCGGTCGTGTGGCGATATTCGGGATGGCCGGGGGTGCGCGACGAGAGCTGGCGAAACTGCTTGATATCGTCGAGGCTGATCGCGGGATGGCCGGTCTTTTTGCCCGAGCCATCGACCTCCTCGACGCCAGCCAAATGCAACAGCGCGTAGAGCAGCATCGATGCATGGCCGACCGACAGCACGAAGCGGTCGCGGTTGGGCCATTGCGGGGCGCCGGGATCGTAGCGCAGATAGTTGCTCCACACGGTCCAGCCGACCGGTGCCAGCGCCATCGGCGTACCGGGGTGGCCCGAGTTCGCCTTCTGCACCGCATCCATCGACAGCGTGCGGATCGTGTCGATCTGGAGCCGCGCGGGGCTGCCGTCCTCGTGCGTGTTGTTAGCGGTAACGGGAGTGGCAGTCGCGGTATCGGTCATCGGGAAGCCTTTTTGCGATTTGAAGGGCGAACGCACCGGCGCGCGCCCGGTTGCCGACTGCCCGTCGTCTTAGCCGGTCGGCCTACCGTGTTCCAGATGAGTAACGATTCCACGCGGCGATCCACGGATCAGAAATCGATCGCGATGCCCTTTTTCTCCCAATCGCCGTAGCGGACGGGATCGCGACCCAGCGGGTCCTCGGCCGGGCGCCGCATCGGCTCGGGCGCGGGAACGGGCGTGTTCGGCGTGAGATATTCGGGCGGCTTCACGTTGTCGGGGCGCTTTCCCATGAACCGGCCTTTCGGATTGTATGCGGGGGACGCGGGCGACATATGGGCCGGCATGAACGGCTTCAAGACGAACGCGCGCATCCCCGAAGCGCGACACTGATGGCGCGCGACATGACGCGGGCGGGCGAGCCGCTGGGCACCGCGCCCAGGCGGGCGGCGCTGCGGTTGCTCGACGCGGTGCTTCGGCGCGGCGAGGCGCTCGACGCGGCGATCCCGCTGGCGACGCGCGCGCTGCACGGCGGGCCGGACCGCGGGTTGGCGCTTGCGATCGCGGCGGAAACGCTGCGGCGGTTGCCCGATCTCGACGCGCTGATCGATTCGGCGACGCGGCAGCGATTGCCCGACGACGCCAAGGCGCGCTTCGCCCTGCGCATCGCGTTGGTGCAGGCGCTGGCGCTCGGCACGCCGCCGCACGCGGCGATCGCAACGGTGCTGCCGCTGGTCGACGGCGGGCCGCGGAAGCTGGTACACGGCGTGTTCGGCACGCTGATGCGGCAGGGTGCGACCTTGCCGGAGCGGCCGATGCTGCCCGCGCATGTCGCGGGGCGGTGGCGCGGCGCTTGGGGCAAGGCGACCGTGGACGCCGCCCGTCACGCGATCGCGCTGCCACCGCCGCTCGATCTGTCGCTGCGCGATGCGGCGGTGGTGCATCCCGACGGCGTGTCGCTGGCGGCGGACCACGTGCGCGTGGCAGGCGGCGATGTGCCAACGCTGCCGGGGTACGACGACGGCGGCTGGTGGGTGCAGGACGTCGCGGCGACGATCCCGGCGCGGTTGATCGGGCGGGGGACGGGCAAGGCGCTCGACCTGTGCGCGGCGCCGGGCGGCAAGACGCTGCAACTCGCCGCGGCCGGATGGGCGGTCGAGGCGGTCGACGTGTCGCAGACGCGGGCCGAGCGGCTGGCGCAGAACCGCGCACGCACCGGGCTCGCGTTCGAGGTGACGATCGCCGACGTGCTCGATTGGGCGCCGGCGGTCCCAGCGGAGGCGGTGCTGATCGACGCGCCGTGCAGCGCGACCGGCATCTTCCGCCGCCACCCCGACGTGCTGTACCGCGCGCATGACGGCGTGATCGCGGAAACCGCCGCGTTGCAGGCGCACATCCTGGAGCGCGCGGCCGAGTGGGTGAGCCCAGGCGGCGTGCTGGTCTACGCCACCTGCTCGCTCGAGCCCGAGGAAGGCGAGGCGCAGCTCGACCGCTTCCTTGAGGCTCGCGGCGATTACGTGCTGGAGCCGGCGCGCGGTGACGAACTGCCGGTAGGGATTACGCCGCACGAGCGCGGCTATGTGCGGACGTTGCCGGGGATGCTGGCGGACCAGGGCGGGTGCGACGGCTTCTTCGTCGCGCGCCTGCGTCGTGCTGGCGGATAGGCGTCGCGCACGCTAGGGCAAGCGTATGCAAAAGCCCGTCCGCATCGCGCCTTCGATCCTGTCCGCCGATTTCGCGAAGCTGGGCGAGGAAGTGCGCGCGATTGACGCGGCCGGTGCGGACTGGATCCACATCGACGTGATGGACGGGCATTTCGTGCCTAACATCTCGATGGGTCCAGCGATCGTGAAGGCGATCCGCCCGCACACGACCAAGCCGTTCGACGTCCACCTGATGATCTCACCCATCGACGCGTACCTGGACGCGTTCGCGGAGGCCGGTGCGGACACGATCACCGTTCACCCGGAGGCGGGGCCGCACATCCACCGCTCGCTCCAGCACATCAAGTCGCTCGGCAAGCGCGCGGGCGTGGTGCTGTGTCCGGGCACGCCGGCGAAGATGCTCGATTACCTGCTCGACATGGTCGACCTGGTGCTGGTGATGAGCGTCAATCCGGGGTTCGGCGGGCAGCATTTCATCGACAGCCAGCTGAAAAAGATCGCCGCGATCCGCAAGATGATCGACGCCACCGGCCGCGACATCGACCTGGAGGTCGACGGTGGGATCGACGCGACGACGGCGCCGCGCGCGATCGACGCGGGCGCCGACGCGCTGGTCGCCGGCACCGCCACCTTCCGCGGCGGGCCGGAAGCCTATGCCGCCAATATCCGGGCGATCCGCGGCGAATGAGCGAGTCCCGC
Organism: Sphingomonas hominis; assembly: GCF_013328205.1. GTDB lineage: Bacteria > Pseudomonadota > Alphaproteobacteria > Sphingomonadales > Sphingomonadaceae > Sphingomonas > Sphingomonas hominis. Next base: position 73,004 of record NZ_JABULH010000005.1, read on the forward strand.
GCCGACGAGCCGAACGACGGTCAAGGGCGCGATACGATCGATGCCGGGCACCGCATGGTGCGCGCCGCCGGCGAGGGCAGCGCGTCGCTGGGGCAGCGTGTCGCGGATTATTTCGACCGGCTGACGTGGCGCACGCCGATCCACGACATGCGGCTGAAGGGGCGTTACCCGCGCAAGCTGCTGGCGGTTCCGGCCGATCCGGTCGCGGGCGATGCCGAGCGCGGCGAGGCACTGACCGCGGGCTGGCTGGCGTGGGGCAACGAGTTCCGCGCGCTCGACGAGGTGACCTTCGCTTCCTCGATCGGCAGTGTCGCGTTCGACGATCACGCGCAGAGCTTCGCCTGGCTGCGCGACCTGTGGGCGGCGCCGGATCGCGCCGCGGCGACGCGCACCGCCGAGGTGCTGACGCAGCGCTGGCTCGCGGTCAACGGCGAGCGCGTGACCGAGCGCGGCTGGCGCCCCGACCTATGGGGGCGGCGGATGCTGATGTGGACAGCGCACGCGCCGCTGCTCTTGTCGTCCACCGACCTGATCTATCGCAGCAGCGTGCTGAGCGCGATCGCGCGTGGCGCGCGCCACCTCGATCGCACCGCCGACAAGACGCCGGTGGGCGTGCGCCGGATCGCGGCGTGGTGCGGCGTGGTCGCGGCGGGGCTGCTGATCCCGGGCGGCGACCCGCGCCGCGCGATCGGCGAGGCCGGGCTGGAGCGTGCATTGTCGGTGTCGATCGGCAGCGACGGCGGGATCGCCAGCCGGTCGCCGCGCGATCAGCTGGACGCGATCGAGCTGCTCGCTTGTTTGCGCGCCGCCTATGACGCGCGTCGGCTCGATTTGCCCGAGCCAGTGATGCAGGTGCTGGCGCGCAGCGTGTCGGCGCTGCTGGGCACGATGATGGGCGATGCCGGGCTGTCGAGCTGGCAGGGCGCGGGCCCGATCGGCTACGACGAGGTGCAGGCGGTGCTGGCGGCCAGCCGCGTCGTGCGCCGCCCGCTACGTCAGGCGAGCGACCGCGGGTATCAGCGGATCGCGGCGGCGCGCAGCGTGCTGGTGATGGACGCCGCCCCGCCCCCGACCAGCCCGAGCGCGGCCGGCGCGTGCGCGTCGACGCTGGCGTTCGAACTGTCGGACGGCGAGGAGCGGTTGATCGTCAATTGCGGCGGCGCGCTGGCGGTCGCGGACGCGGGGCTGGCGGCTGGCTTGCGCTCCACCGCGGCGCACTCGACCTTGGTGCTCGCCGACACCAATTCGACCGCACTGCTGCCCGACGGATCGCTCGGGCGCGGAGTCGGTGCGGTCGACCTGTCGCGGCAGGAATCGGACGCGGGCAGCCGGATCGAGGCGCGGCACGACGGTTACGCGCGCCGTTTCGGCTTTCGCCATCACCGCACGCTGACGATGACGGTCGACGGGCTGGAACTGCGCGGCGAGGATTCGCTGCTGCCCGCGGGTAAGCGGCAGGCGCGCGGCGCGGTGCCGTTCGTGGCGCGCTTCCACTTAGGGATGGGTGTCGAGGTTTCGGCCAGCCCCGACGCGCAGGGTGCCACGCTGACGACGCCGCAGGGCGCGGTGTGGCACTTTCGCGCCGCCGGCGCGACCGTGATGATCGAGGACAGCGTGTGGATCGATCCGGCCGGAGAGATCGTGCCGACGAAGCAGATCGTCGCGGGCGGCAGCGCCGATCCGGGCGGCGCGACGATCAGTTGGGTCTTCAAGCGCGCGCGGTGACTTAGAGCGCCCGAGCGAATTGCCTCATCGTCATTGCGGACTTGATCCGGGACCTCGCTGCCTTCCCTTACCGCATCCGAGAAGCGGGACCCCGGATCAAGTCCGGGGTGACGGCAAGAAGCTGGTCGCGAAACGCTCGGCTGTTCGCGCGTACGCCGCTCTGGGTCTTGATGCGCGCGTGCTGAGCGGCCAAGGCGCGCAGCCATGACCAGCATTACGATTAAGCGCGCGCTTCTCTCCGTGTCCGACAAGACGGGGGTGGTCGATCTCGCCCGCGCGCTCGCTGACCGCGGCGTCGAACTCGTCTCGACCGGCGGCACTGCCAAGGCGCTGCGCGACGCCGGGCTCGACGTGCGCGACATCTCGGAACTGACCGGCTTTCCCGAGATGATGGACGGGCGCGTCAAGACGCTGCACCCGATGGTGCACGGCGGGCTGCTGGCGGTGCGCGACGACGCGGGCCACGCCGCGTCGCTGGAGGAGCACAATATCGGTGCGATCGACCTGGTGGTGGTCAACCTCTACCCGTTCGAGGCGACGGTCGCGAAGGGGGCTGCGCGCGACGAGGTGGTGGAGAACATCGACATCGGCGGGCCGAGCATGGTGCGATCGGCGGCGAAGAACCACGCCTACGTCGCGATCGTGACCGACCCGGCGGATTACGCGCTGGTGGCGGCGGGCGAGACGACGCTCGACGATCGTCGCCTGCTGGCGGCGAAGGCGTTCGCGCTGACCGCCGCGTACGACGGCGCGATCGCGCGCTGGTTCGGGCAGGTCGACCAGGGCGCGGCCTTCCCCGACGTGCTGCCGTTGACGCTGCGCCGCGCGGGTGACGCATTGCGCTACGGCGAGAACCCGCACCAGTCCGCCGCCTTCTACGCCGCGAACGATGGCGTGCGCGGTGTGGGCCAAGCGTGGCAGGTGCAGGGCAAGGCGCTGTCCTACAACAATTACAACGACGCCGACGCGGCGCTCGAGCTGGTGGCGGAGTTCCGCGACGCGCAGCCCACCTGCGTGATCGTCAAGCACGCCAATCCGTGCGGCGTCGCGACTGCGGCGACGCTGGAGGACGCCTATGCTCAGGCGTTCGCGTGCGACACGGTGTCGGCGTTCGGCGGGATCATCGCGCTCAACCGCCGGCTCGACGCGGCGACCGCGAAGGCGATCACCGGCATCTTCACCGAAGTAGTGGTCGCGCCCGACGCCGACGAGGAAGCGATCGCGCTGTTCGCCGCCAAGAAGAATTTGCGGCTGCTGCTGACCGGCGACCTGCCCGATGCGGCGCGCGGCGGGTTGTTCGCCAAGTCGATTGCGGGCGGATGGCTGGTGCAGGGGCGCGACAATGGGGTGCTGTCCGACGATATGCTCAAGGTCGTGACCAAGCGCCAGCCGACCGCGCAGGAGCTGGCCGATTGCCGGTTCGCCTGGACGATCGCCAAGCACGTCAAGTCGAACGCGATCGTCTACGCCAAGGACGGTGCCACCGCTGGGGTCGGCGCGGGGCAGATGAACCGGCTGGAGTCGGCGCGGATCGCGGCGTGGAAGGCGAAGGACGCCGCCGACAAGGCGGGCTGGGGCGAACCCCGCACGATCGGCTCGGCGGTCGCGTCCGACGCGTTCTTCCCGTTCGCCGACGGGTTGCTGGCGGCGGTCGAGGCGGGGGCGACCGCGGTGATCCAGCCGGGCGGCTCGATCCGCGACGACGAGGTGATTGCGGCGGCGGACGAGGCGGGGCTGGCGATGGTGTTCACGGGGATGCGCCACTTCCGCCATTGAGCGAAGGTGAGTGACGGGAGTGGGTGTGCGCCCCCCTCCCTCTTCCTTCGTCACCCCGGACTTGATCCGGGGTCCCGCTTTTGTCGGCGCAGAAGAAGCGGGACCCCGGGTCGAGCCCGGGATGACGTGGGATATGCGAGACGTTTCGGCTAGATCGTGAAGCCACCCTCCTTGGGCAGCGTCGCTTCCTCCGCTTGCGGCATCTTGGTGAACAGTGCCCGGTCCTCGGGCCCGAAGGCGTAGCGCCAGATCATCCACAGATAGACCGCGGCGGTCGCGGGGATGCCGACCGCGAGTTGGACCGCGCGGTAGCCCGGCGGCAGCAGCGTGAACGCCGCGCCGACCAGCCCCGCCGCGACCGCCGCCCAGGCGAGCGGCCAGCGCATCGGCGACACCGACGCGCCGAGCATCCGGCGCAGCACGCGCGCCTTCACGACCGAGGTCAGCAGCAGCGTCACCATCAGCGCGACCGGCGCGCCCGCCGCCTGCTCGGTCAGCCCGAAGCCCAAGCCGCGCATCCCGAGCACGAACGCGAACGACAGCGCGACCTGTACCCCCAGCATCGTTGCGGAGATGACGAGGTTGCGGTGCCGAGCCATGTAGACGAGCGCGGATTCGCTGACCGCCCCGGTGGAGGCGAACACCTCCGCGAACAGCAGGAACACCATCGCTGCCGCTCCGCTCTCGAACTGCGGGCCGATCGAGGCCATCACTGCCTTGCGCGGGATCGACGCCATGAGGGCCAGGCACAATTGCGCGGCGATGATCCAGAACGCGACCTGTCGCACCTGCCGCGCGATCGCCGGGTAGTCGCGCCGCGCCAGGCTCTGCGTCACCACGGGACCAAGGATCGGGTCGAAGCTGGTCTTGAGCTTCTGCGGCAGGCTCGCGACCTGCTGCGCCATGTAATAGATGCCGACGACGCCGGGCGCGAACAGCACCCCCAGCACCAGCCGGTCGACATTGCGGCTGCCCCACTCCAATGCGTCGGCGCCCGCCAGCGGCGCGTTCGCGCGCGCGAGGGCGAACAACCCGCGCAACTGCGGCGACCAGCCGGTGGGGAACCCGTAGCTGCGCACCAGCGGCACGATGCTGGCGATCAGCGCGGCGATCATCGAGGCGACGTAGGACAGGATCAGCCCATCGCGCAGCGTGAAGAAGGAGAAAGCGTAGGCCGCGCCCGACAGCGTCCACGGCTCCACCACCGCGCGCGCGGTGACGCTCGCTTTCACGTCGTGGCGATAGGCGAGTGCGGCGAGGCTGACGTCGGACAGCGCGGGCGCGAGGATGATCAGCGGGAAGAAGCGGTCGAGCCCGGTGATCCAGCTGTTCGGATACATCGCTCCCGGAAAGGCGCACAGCAGCGCGCTGGCGCACAGCGAGACGATCAGCGCGACGGTCAGCGCGTCGGCGACCACCGCATTGTGCGGGCGATCGGTGCTGCTCAGCGCCTGCGCGAGGCCGCGCTTCAGCCCGAGCGTCGCGACTAGCGCGGCGAGTTCGACCACCACCACCGCGATCGCGAAGCGCCCGACCAGCGCCGCGCCGTACAGATGCCCGGCAATGAACAGGAACGGGATGCGCGCGCCGAGCCGCAGCACGAACCCCGCGACGTTGGTGCGCCCGCCCTTGGCGAGCGCGGCGATGTCCTTCTGTTCGGCCGGCACCGCACCCGCTTGGTTCGGCGTGAGCGCCGAGGGGGCGCTGGTCAATGCGCCGCTCCCCAGCTCGCCCCCGTGCCGATCTCGACGCCCAATGGTACGTCGAGCTTGACCGCGGGCTCGGCGGCAGTGGCCATGACGTGCTCGATCACGCCGCGCGCCGCCTCGACCTCGCCGTCAGCGACCTCGAACACCAGTTCGTCGTGGACCTGGAGCAGCATGTGCGTGCTCGTCAGCCCGGCGGCGGCGAGTGCGGGTTCCATGCGCACCATGGCGCGCTTGATGATGTCGGCGCTGGTGCCCTGGATCGGCGCGTTGATCGCGGCGCGCTCGGCGCCCTGGCGTTCATTCTGCACCTTGCTGCGGATGCGCGGGAAGTGCGTCTTGCGCCCGAACAAGGTGGTGGTGAAGCCGTGCTCGCGCACTTGCGTCAACGTCTCGGCGATGTAGCGGTTGATGCCGGGGAAGCGATCGAAATAGCGGTCGATCATCGACTGCGCCTCGTCCGCCGAGATGTCGAGCCGGCCGGCGAGCCCCCAGCGGCTGATGCCGTAGAGGATCGCGAAATTGATCGTCTTGGCGCGCGCGCGATTGTCGCGTGTCACCTCGCCGAACAGCTCCTGCGCGGTCAGGCTGTGGATGTCGTCGCCGTTGGCGAACGCCTGTTTCAAGGCAGGCACGTCGGCCATGTGCGCGGCCAAACGCAGCTCGATCTGCGAGTAATCGGCGGCGAGGATGACGTGGCCGGGCCACGCCACGAACGCGTCGCGGATCTGGCGGCCGACCTCCTGCCGGATTGGGATGTTCTGCAAATTCGGGTCGGACGACGACAGCCGCCCGGTCTGCGCGCCGGTTAGCGAGTAGCTGGTGTGGACGCGGCCGGTGTCGGCGTTGATCTGCTCCTGCAACGTGTCGGTGTAGGTGTTCTTGAGTTTGGTGAGCCCGCGCCAGTCGAGGACCTTGCGCGCGATCTCCGCGCCGGCCGAATCCTTGTCGGCGGCGAGGCGTTCGAGCTCGTTCACGTCGGTCGAATAGACCCCGCTCTTGCCCTTGCGCCCGCCCTTCAAGCCCAGTCGCTCGAACAGCACGTCGCCCAATTGCTTGGGGCTGCCGATCGTGAATGGTCCGCCGGCGAGGTCGTGGATGACCGTCTCCAGCCCGGCGATCTGCTCGGAGAAGTCGGCCGACAGCGCCGCCAGCCGCTCGCGGTCGACGGTGATGCCGCGCTGCTCCATTCGCGCGATGACGGGGACGAGCGGGCGGTCGACCATCTCGTAGACGCGGGTGGCGCTCTCCGCCGGCAAGCGCGGCTTGAAGCGCCGCCACAGCCGGAGCGTCACGTCGGCGTCCTCCGCGGCGTAGCGGGTCGCGGCCTTCAGATCGACCTCGTGGAAGCCGAGCGCCTTTTTGCCGGTGCCAACCACGTCCTTGTAGGCGATGCACGAATGCTGGAGGTGGGTGGCTGCGAGCTCGTGCATGCCGTGGCCATGAAGGCCAGCGTCTAGGTCGAAGCTCATCACGATCGTGTCGTCGATGGGCGCGATCGTCACCGCGCCGAGCCCAGCGGCGGCGAAGGCGCGGTTGAGGATGATCAGGTCGTACTTGAAATTGTGCCCGACCTTGAGGACGCCGGCGTCCTCCAAGAGCGGCTTGAGCTTGCCCAGCACCAGCGCGGCGTCGAGCTGCGCCGGGCGGTCCGCGAACATGTCCGACCCGCCGTGCGCGAGCGGCACGTAGCAGGCGCGGTTGGGGGCGAGCGCGATCGAGATACCGACCAGCGTCGCGGCCATCGGGTCCTTGCCCGTCGTCTCGGTATCGAGCGCGACCCAGCCCTGGTGATGCGCCGCGGCGATCCATTCATCGAGCTTGGCTTCCTCGATCACCGTCTCGTAGCCGTCGTGGTTGCACGATGGCTCGTCGTCGAACTGAACGCCCGGCACCTTGGCCTCGCGCGTCGGTGCGTCGGCGACCTGCCCGAGACGCGACAGCAGTGACTTGAAGCCGTGGTGTTCGAGAAAGGCGCGCAGCGGCGCCTCGGGAATGCCCTTGAGCGCCAGATCCTCGAGCGGTTCGGGCAGCGGCACGTCGCAGGCGAGCGCGACCAGCCGCCGTGAGAGGCGGGCGTTCTCGGCGTATTCGAGCAGGTTATCCTTCAACTTGCTCTTCTTCATCTCGGGCGCGGCCGCGAGCACGCCCTCGACGTCGCCGAACTCCTGGATCAGCTTGGCCGCGGTCTTGGGGCCGACGCCGGGAACGCCGGGCACGTTGTCGACCGAATCGCCCATCAACGCGAGCACCTCGCCGACCTTCTTGGGCGGCACGCCGAACTTCGCCTCGACATCCGCCTCGCCCAGCCGGCGGTTGGCCATCGTGTCGAGCATGTCGAGGCTGCCGTCCTCGACCAATTGCATCAGGTCCTTGTCGGAGGAGACGATCGTCACCTGCCAGCCTTCGGCCAGCGCCGCCTTGGCATAGCTGGCGATCAGGTCGTCGGCCTCCCAGCCCTGTTCCTCGATGCACGGCAGCGAGAAGGCGCGCGTCGCGTCGCGGATCATCGGGAATTGCGGCACGAGATCCTCGGGCGGCGGGGGGCGGTGCGCCTTGTAGCCGTCGTACATCTCGTTGCGAAACGTGACCGAGGACTTGTCGAGGATGACCGCCATGTGGGTCGGGCCGTCGGCCTTGTGCAGGTCGTCCGCCAGCCGCCACAGCATCGAGGCATAGCCGTAGACCGCGCCGGCCGGCTCGCCGTGCTTGTTGGTGAGCGGCGGCAGGCGGTGATAGGCGCGGAAGATGTAGCCCGAACCGTCGACGAGATAGAGATGCGGCATGGCCGACACTTAGGGGGTTTCGCGTGGCAGCGAAACAGCGGTGGCGCGATGGTTCGGGGGCGTGGCGGATCGGCAACGCGGTGGATTACCCCACCCACTCGTCGCCCCGGACTTGATCCGGGGTCCCGCTTCCTTGCCGGCGTGGGAGAAGCGGGATCCCGGATCAAGTCCGGGATGACGGCAGGAGATCAGCTCTCGCTTGGGTCCTCGCTGACGCTTGATGCGACCCGGCCACCGGTCAGCGCGGCACCGATGTTCTGGATCAATTGCTGGCGCACGCGCATGGGCGTGCGCGTGTCGCCGATCATCACCGCGACCGCGTAACGCTTGCCATCGGGGGCGGTCAGCAGGCCGACGTCGTTGAACCCGGCGTTGCGCCCGGCGAGTTCCTGTCCGGTGCCGGTCTTGTGCGCGATCTTCCATCCCGCAGGCAGCGCGGCGCGCAGCCGGGCGCGGCCCGTCACCGACGCGCCCATCGTGTCGAGCATCACGCGGGTCGAGGTTTCGGTCAGCAGCTCGCCGCGCGCCAGCCGCGCGAGCGCATCGGCGATCGCGAGCGGGGCCGCGCCGTCGGGCGGATTGTCGATATAGCGCTGCATCGCCGCCGCGCGCACCTCGGGGGCGAGGCGCGCGCGCGCCGCCTCGAACCCGCGGCCGGTCGCCATCGACTGGTTCCAGGTGAGCCCAGCGGTGCCGCTCTGGAGCAGGCGCTCGCCCGGACCGAAGCGGATCGCGCCCAATTGATGCTCGGCGATGAAGGCGCGCACCGCGCTCGGGCCGCCGACCAGCGTCAGCAGCCGGTCGTTGGCGGTGTTGTCGCTCTGCGTCAGCGCGCGCGTCAGCAGCCCCATGACGGTGGTGCGATAGCCCTCGCCGCGCACCAGGCCCGCGATCGGTTGGTGGAACAGCGTCAGATCCTGCGGCGTGACGAGCACCGGATCGTCGAGCCGGAGCTTGCCCGCGTCGCGATGCGACAGGACGGTCAAGGCGACCCACAATTTGCTGACGCTCTGTTGCGGCAGGCTGAGCGCGCCGCCGCGCTGAACGGTCCAGCCGTCGTCGACCGCGCGGATCGCGGCACCAGCCTTGCCGGGAAAGGCGGCGATCAACTGGTCGACACGGGCGCGCAGCGCGGCAGGGGCGGCGTTGGTGACGGGCAGCGGGCGCGTGACCGGCACCGGCAGGCTGACGATCGGCGCGGCGTAGCTCTGCGTCTCAGCGGCGAGCGGCGCGCGGCCACCCGGATCGGGCACGACCCCGCCGCTGCACGCCACCACCAGCGCCGGCATCGCAGCCAGCCCGAGAAATCCACCCTTACGCATTCGCACCCGCACCTCGCCCGACGTCGAAGCGTTGCCCCGAGCCGAACCCCGTCGGCAATGGCGGACGCGCGCGGTTGCGACCATTGACCTCATCCATACGACGAGATGTTGTGACGCGGGCCATCGCGCGCAACAAGGGCGGCGGAACAAGCGTCTGGCACGGCTCGCTTTTCACGGCACCAGCACGGTGTCGACCGCCTTGGTCGCCATCTCCGGGTAATCGAGCGTGAAATGCAGCCCGCGGCTCTCGTGCCGGTGGAGCGCGGAGCGGACGATCAGGTCCGCGGTCTGGATCAGGTTGCGCAGCTCGATCAGGTCAGGCGTTACGCGGAAATGGCCGTAATGCTCCTCCACCTCCTGGGTGAGCAGGTCGATGCGACGCTTGGCGCGCTGTAGCCGCTTGGTCGTGCGCACGATGCCGACGTAATTCCACATGAAGCGGCGGATTTCGGTCCAGTTCTGCTTGATCACCACCTCCTCGTCGGAATCGGTGACGCGGCTCTCGTCCCACGCGCGGATCGCGGGCACCTCGGACAAGCTGTCCCACGCGCCCGCGATGTGCCGCGCGGCCGCCTCGCCGTAGACGAAACATTCGAGCAGCGAGTTGGACGCGAGGCGGTTGGCGCCGTGCAAGCCACTCTCGGTACACTCGCCCGCCGCGTACAGCCCGGGCAAATCGGTGCGCCCGTCGCGATCGACGACGATCCCGCCGCAGGTGTAATGCTGCGCCGGCACGACGGGGATCGGCCCGGTCGTCATGTCGATGCCGAGCCCCAGCAACTTCTCGTGAATGTTGGGGAAATGCTCGCGCACGAAATCCGCCGGCTGATGGCTGATGTCGAGGTGGACATAGTCGAGGCCGTAGCGCTTGATCTCGGCGTCGATCGCGCGCGCCACCACGTCGCGCGGGGCGAGTTCCATGCGGTCGGGGTCGTAGTAGGTCATGAAGCGCTTGCCCGTCGCCGGGTTGATCAGCCGCCCGCCCTCGCCGCGCACCGCCTCGGTGATCAGGAAATTCTTGACCTCCAGATTGTAGAGGCAGGTCGGGTGGAACTGCATCATCTCCATGTTCGAGATGCGGCAGCCCGCGCGCCACGCCATCGCGATGCCGTCGCCGGTCGCCCCTCTGGGTGCGGTGGAGAAGAGGTAGGTGCGCCCTGCCCCGCCCGTCGCCAGGATCGTTGCGCGCGCGGTGTGCAGCTCGACCGTCCCCGATGCGCGGTCGAGCGCGTAGACGCCCCAGACGTTGCCCGCGCCCGAGTAACGCTGCTCGTGCCGGCTGGTGGCGAGGTCGATTGCGCAGCGGTCGGGCAAAAGCGTGATGTTGGGATGCGCTTCCGCCGCGCGTTGCAGCGCCTCCTGCACCGCCCAGCCGGTCGCGTCGGCGACGTGGACGATGCGGCGATGCGAGTGGCCGCCCTCGCGCGTCAGGTGGAGCGCGCCCGCTTCCTCGGCGAACGGTACGCCCAGTGCGCGCAGCCGCGCGATCGCCTCCGGCGCCTCGCCGACGACGAATTCCACCACGTCGCGATCGTTGAGCCCCGCGCCCGCGACCATCGTGTCCTCGACGTGGTTGGCGAAGGTGTCGCCGGGCTCGAGCACCGCGGCGATCCCGCCCTGCGCCCACGCGGTCGATCCTTCGTTGAGCGCGCCCTTGGCGAGCACGGTGACGCGGAAGCGGTCGGCGAGGTTGAGTGCCGCGGTGAGGCCAGCGGCGCCCGAACCGACGATCAGCACATCGCTGCTTGCCACGCTCACGCGGCGGCTCCGGCGCGCGGAAAGTCACTAAGGTCGCACCGACTCGTGTGCGTGCGCGCGAGGGACGAAGCGGTCAGAGCGGATGGGTACATGGCGCGCGTCTGTGCACCATGGCGTGGGCGTAGGACAGTCCCGGTGTGGTCGCTTGTTGTTGGATGTGCGCTCACGGACGGGTGCGCCATTGCGACTTGGTTGTTCGCGGCGCGATGGATCCCGGCCTTCGCCGGGATGACGCTGGTGGTGTGATGAGCCGGGAGGCTGTGCAACGCGCGCCGTGGCGGCTAGGCGGAACGGCGTGAACCGGGAGAAACGCATGTCCGCCTCGAACTCCGCCACACGCGACATCGCCTGGCCGCTGACGCTCGCCGCGGCGACGATCCTCGGCACGCTCGCGACTGCGTGCATGATGCCGTTCGTTGGGTTGGCGGTGGTGGCGGCGGCGACGATGCGGAAGCCCGCGATGCTGGTGACGATCGTTGGGGCGTGGGCGGCGAACCAGCTGCTCGGCTTCGGCCTGCTCGGCTATCCGCTCGAGGGCTACGCGCTCGCCTGGGGCGTGGCGCTGGGTGCGGCGAGCGTTGCGGCGGGACTGCTCGCGCGCGCCGCCTTCGCGGAGAGCGTCACGCTGCCGCGCGCGCTGGCGGTGTTCGCCGCGGCGTTCGTGCTCGACGAGGCGCTGCTCTACGCCTTCGCGCTCGCGGTCGGCGGGACGGCCACCTTCACCCCCGCGATCGTGCTGCGCCTGTTCGCCAACGATGCGCTGTGGTGCGGCGTGCTGGCCGGGCTCCACGTGGTTCTCACGCGCGCCGCGCCGCGCTGGTACGCGGCCGCGCCGCGCGCCGCATGAGCGCTCCCCTGCGCGTCGTCTCGCTGCTGCCGAGCGCGACCGAGATCGCGGTCGCGGTGGGCCTGGGCGAGCAATTGCTCGGGCGGAGCCATGAATGCGACTTCCCGCGCTTCGTCGGCGACCTGCCGGTGCTGACCTCGACCAAGCTCGAGAAGGGGCTGACGTCGCTGGAGATCGACGTGCGCGTGCAGGAGATCGTGCGCCAGGGCCTGTCGGTCTACGCGGTCGATACCGAGCGGCTGCGCGCCATCCGCCCCGACGTGATCCTGACGCAGTCGCAATGTGCGGTCTGCGCGGTGACGCCCGCCGACCTGGTCGACGCGCTCGACCAGTGGACCGGCACGCAGCCGGTGCTGGTGTCGCTCGCGCCCGACGACCTGTCGGACGTGTGGGGCGATTTCGCGCGCGTCGGGGAAGTGACCGGGCGCGAGGAGGAGGCCGCCGCGGCGGTGGCGCGCTTGCAGGAGCGGATGGCGGCGCTGGAGGCGCGCGTCGCGGCTTCCGACGAGCGGCCGACCGTCGCGTCGATCGAATGGACCGAGCCGCTGATGGCGGCGGGGAATTGGGTGCCCGAGCTGGTCAGGATCGCGGGTGGTGAGCCGCTGTTCGCCGCCGCCGGACAGCATTCGCCGTGGCTGGAATGGGACGCGCTGGCCGAGGCCGACCCCGACGTGATCGTGATGATGCCGTGCGGTTACCAGATCCCGCAGACGATGGGGGAGCTAGGGCCGGTGGTGAACCACCCGCGCTGGCGCGACCTGACGGCGGTGCGCGAGAACCGTGTGTTCGTGGCGGACGGGCACCATTTCTTCAATCGTCCGGGGCCGCGGCTGGTCGAGTCGGCGGAAATCCTAGCCGCGTGCATCGACCCGGCGGAGCGGCGCGACGCGGGCGAGGGTTGGGTGCGGCTGCGTGCGTAGCCGCGGTTCGGGCGGGCACGGTGGCTCGTCCCTCAATCGCGCGTGATCCAGCGTTCACTCGCGCCTGCCGCCGAAGCGGTTAGCGGGGTCCCGGATCACGTCCGGGATGACGGTTAGAAAACCTACCCGGCGTTGGCGGCGCGGGTGAGGCTCAGGAACACGTCCTCCAGGTCGGCTTCCTTGGTCGTCACGTCGACGATGCCGAGTCCGTCCCGCTGCACCGCGGCGAGCACCTCGCCCGCGTTCACGCGGTCCTTAGAATAAGTGATCTCGAGCGTGCGACTGCCCTTGAGCACAATCTTCTCGAAACACGACGCGTCGGGCAAATCGGCGACATCGCGGTCGACCGTCACCGCGACGACCTTCTCCTGCGCCTTGCCGACCAGCTCGGCGGTGGGTTCGTTGGCGATGACGCGCCCGCCGTTGATGATCGCAATCCGGTCGCACAATTCCTCGGCTTCCTCGAGATAGTGCGTGGTCAACACCACCGTGACGCCCGCGTCGTTGAGGCTGCGCACATAGGTCCAGAGTTGCTGGCGCAGCTCGATGTCGACGCCCGCGGTCGGCTCGTCGAGGACGAGGACGGGGGGCTGGTGGACCATTGCCTTGGCGACCATCAACCGCCGCTTCATGCCGCCCGACAAGGTGCGCGCGTATGCCCTGGCCTTGTCCTCCAGGTGCACCGCGCGCAGCAGCTCCAGCGAGCGGCGCTCGCGCTTGGGCACGCCGTAGAGCCCCGCCTGGATTTCCAGCGTCTCGATCGGCGTGAAGAAGGGATCGAACAGGATCTCCTGGTTGACGATCCCGATCGACGCCTTGGCGTTGCGCGGGTGCTGGTCGATGTCGAAACCCCAGATCGACGCCGTCCCGCTGGTCTTGTTGACGAGGCCCGCCAGGATGTTGATCAGCGTCGACTTGCCCGCGCCATTGGGGCCGAGCAGCCCGAACACGCTGCCGCGCGGCACGTCGAAGGTGACGCCGTCGAGCGCGCGCTTCTCCGCGGCACCCGGGCCGGGCGCGGCGTAGGTCTTGCACAAATTCTGGATCGAGATCGCGGCTTCGCTGGTCATGGCTGGCGCGGTACGCCGATCGCAGGCCGCGCGCTAGGCGATGATTGCGAGTCGCGCGCGTGCTTGCTAACGCATCACCCATGCATCCGCCGCTCGAAGTCGTCCGTGTCTCGCAACCCCGCGTCGCCTGCGATGGCGCCAGCGACATTCCCGGTGGTGCGGCGCTCGGCCACCCGCGCATCTACCTCCAGATCGACGAGCACGGCTACGTCGATTGCGGTTACTGCGACCGCCGCTTCGTGCTGATCGGCGGTGCGGCGGACGGCGTCGACCAGGGCACGCTGCCCGACATCCACGAAGGGTCGAACCCCGACGTGCATTGATCGGGCGACGATCCGAGTGCGTGGGGCGACTTTGCCAATGCGCTGAGCCGTCCTATCTAAATTGCATGACCGCACTCGACCCCCGCTCGTTCCTGTACCGCGACTCGCTCGACCCCGATGCGGCGAAGGCGCTGACCGCCGACGCGCTGGCGAAGGCCGACGACGGTGAATTGTACCTCCAGTACCGCAAGGCCGAGGCGTTCGGGTTCGACGACGGGCGGCTGAAGACCGCGAGCTACGACACCAATGCGGGCTTCGGGTTGCGCGCCGTGTCGGGCGAGATGACCGCCTTCGCGCACGCCAACGAACTGAGCGAGGCCGCGATCAAGCGCGCCGCGGAGACGATGGCGCTGATCGACCCTTCCGCGAACGGGAAGGCGCAGCCGCCGCGCAGCACCAACCGCCACCTCTACACCGACGCCGATCCGCTCGACCTCGTCCCCTTCGCCGACAAGGTGAATTTGTGCCAGACGATCGACGCCGCGGCGCGCGCGCGCGACCCGCGCGTGGCGCAGGTGTCGGTCGGGCTGTCGGGCACGTGGAGCGTGGTCGAGATCGTCCGTGCCGACGGCTTCGTCGCCACCGACGTGCGCCCGCTCGTCCGGTTGAACGTCTCGATCGTCGTCGAGCAGAACGGCCGGCGCGAGACGGGCACGTTCGGCATGGGCGGGCGCTACCTCTACGACCAATTGTTCGAGCCCGCGGCGTGGAACCGCGCGGTGGATGAGGCGCTGCGTCAGGCGCTGGTCAATCTCGACTCGGTAGCCGCTCCTGCTGGCGAGATGACGGTGCTGCTCGGGCCGGGCTGGCCCGGCATCGTGCTCCACGAGGCGATCGGCCACGGGCTGGAGGGTGACTTCAACCGAAAGGGCACCAGCGCGTTTTCCGGTCGGATCGGCGAGCAGGTCGCAGCGCGCGGCGTCACTGTGGTCGACGACGGCTCGATCGCCGACCGCCGCGGCTCGCTGTCGATCGACGACGAGGGCACGCCGACCTCCGAGACGATCCTGATCGAGGATGGATTCCTGAAAGGTTATATGCAGGACCGGCTGAACGCACGGCTGATGGGGGTCGAGCCGACCGGCAACGGCCGCCGCGAGAGCTTCGCGCACGCGCCAATGCCGCGCATGACCAACACCTTCATGAAGGCGGGCAAGGACGATCCGGCCGAGCTGCTGAGCCGCGTCAAGCGCGGCATCTTCGCGCAGTCGTTCGGCGGCGGGCAGGTCGACATCGTGTCGGGCAAGTTCGTCTTCTCGTGCACCGAAGCGTATCTGGTCGAGAACGGCCGTATCGGCGCGCCGATCAAGGGTGCGACGCTGATCGGCGACGGGCCAAGCGTGCTGACCAAGGTCGAGGGCGTCGGCAACGATTTCGCGCTCGACGAAGGCATCGGCATGTGCGGCAAGGGCGGGCAGAGCGTCCCCGCGGGCGTGGGTCAGCCGACGCTGCTGATCGGCGGGCTGACCGTGGGCGGCACCGCGACCGCGTGAGCGGTCAGTAGCGACCCAGCAACAGGTCGAGCGCGGTGCCGATTGCGTATTCGTGCTCGACCAAGTTGGTAACGGGCTCGCGCAGCAGCCGCGCCGCGACCGCGCCGGACAGGTGAGCCTGCATCGTGTGGGGCACGCCGTCGATCTCAAAGACGGGGGTGAGGCGGGGGTCGCCCGCGGGACGTTCGCTTTCGTCGATCAGCGGGGCGACGAAGCGGCTGTTCAACGCACCGAACTGGTCGGACTGGCAGTCCAGCCAATATCCGCCATCCGGTGCCGGATAGACATCGAAACGCGCCATCAGAACAGGCGATATTTCTCGAGTGGCAACCCGTTCTTCTCGACCCAGGCGTTGTTGGCCTCGATCCAGTCGCGATTGTCCTTGGCCCATTGGCGATCGCGCTCGGACTTGGCGGCGGTGCGTAGTGCCGCCTCGCAGGTCTGCGACAGGTTGATCCCCGCTTCGCGCGCGGCGGCGACGACGCCGGTGTCGATCGACAGGTTGACCGCTTTGCGCTTGCCGGAGCTAATCGGATCATGCTTCATGCGTGGAACGTATGCGCATGACCGATGCGCGTCAACGCGAGGCCATGTCGATGGAGTTCTTCCCCGCGCTCACCCCTGAGCATCGCGCATTCGTCGCGAAACAGCCGGTGTTTTTCGTCGCCACCGCGGCGGAAGGGACGCGGGTCAATCTCAGCCCCAAGGGCATGAACAGCTTCCGCGTGCTGGACGAGCGCACCGTCGCCTATCTCGACGTCGCGGGATCGGGGAACGAGACCAACGCGCACCTCATCGCCGACGGGCGCATCACGATCATGTTCTGCGCCTTCGATAACCCTGCGCTGATCTTCCGCATCTACGGTCGTGGTCGCCCGGTGCTGCCGCAGGACGACGAGTGGGCGGGGCTCGCCGCACATTTCACGCTGCTGCCCGGCACGCGGCAGATCTTCGTCGTCGACGTGCAGGAGGTGCAGACCTCGTGCGGTTGGGGCGTGCCGTACATGGCGTTCGAGCGCACGCGCGAGACGCTCAACAAATATCACGAGAAGCACGACGACGAGACGCGCTTCGCGAAATATGCCGTACGCACGACCAGCATCGACGGGCTGCCGGTACGCAATCCGACGGTGCCCGCGTAATGGCATTGGTCGAACTCGGTCGCTTCGACCGCAATCTCGCCAACATCATCGTTGGTCGGCTCGAGTCCGAGGGGATCGAGGCGGTGGCGTTCGACACCGGCGCGTCGATCGCCGACGGTAGCTGGCTGCTGATCCCCGCGCGCGTCATGGTGGACGAGGACGATCTGTCGCGTGCGAAGCGGCTGCTCGATCCTGCCTGAGCGGCCTGCCTGGAAAACGGGCACTCACCTGCTCCGCTGCCTAATTATTACCAAAGCGTTACGACACTGAGCGGGTACTAGCCCTTCTCTCGGTGTGATCCATGTTTGGCACGGTCGTTGCGAAGCCCTCTCTCGCTACAGGGAAGGGGGCGCGATGAAGCTGGTCATTGCCATCATCAAACCGTTCAAGCTCGACGAGGTGCGCGAGGCGCTGACCGCGATCGGCGTGGCGGGGATGACGGTGTCGGAGGTGAAGGGGTTCGGTCGCCAGAAGGGCCAGACCGAAATCTACCGCGGCGCCGAATACAGCACCAACATGGTGCCCAAGATCAAGATCGAGGTCGTGTGCGCGAGCGACATGGCCGAGCGCGTGGTCGAGGCTGTGCAGGCATCGGCGAACACCGGCGCGATCGGCGACGGCAAGATCTTCGTGCTCGATGTCGGACAGGCGGTGCGCATCCGCACCGGCGAAACCGACGACAATGCACTCTGACGGGGGTTGGGGAATGAAGCGATCGATGGAACGTACCGGATTGCGGGGCATCGGCCTCGCGGGCGCGGGACTGGCGCTCGTCGCCGCGCTGCCCGCCTGGGCGCAGGACGCGGCACTACAGGCACCCGCCGCGGCGGCGAGTGCGACCGTCAACAAGGGCGATACCGCGTGGATGCTGACCAGCACGCTGCTGGTGATGATGATGATCCTGCCCGGCCTCGCGCTATTCTACGGCGGGCTGACGCGCACCAAGAACATGCTGTCGACCATGACGCAGATTGGCGCGGTCGCGTGTTTCGCGATGCTGATCTGGGTCATGTGGGGCTACACGCTCGCCTTCGGTGACGGCGGCAACGATTTCGTCTCCGGGCTGGGCAAGGCGTTCCTCGTCGGCGTCACAGCGGAGAGCACGGCGGCGACCTTCACGCAGGGCGTGGCGATCCCCGAATATGTCTTTGTTTGCTTCCAGATGACCTTTGCCGCGATCACGGTCGCGCTGGTGCTCGGCTCGGTGGTCGAGCGGATCAAATTCTCCGCGGTGATGGCGTTCGCCGCCATCTGGCTGACGATCGTCTACTTCCCCATCGCGCACATGGTGTGGGCGTCGGGCGGGCTGTTCTTCAAGATGGGCGCGCTCGATTTCGCCGGCGGCACCGTGGTGCACATCAACGCCGGCGTCGCCTCGCTCGTCGCCGCGCTGATCCTGGGCAAGCGGATCGGTTACCCCACCGAGCGGATCGTGCCGCACTCGCTGACGATGACCGGCATCGGCACCGGGCTTCTGTGGGTCGGCTGGTTCGGGTTCAACGCCGGCTCCGCGCTGGAGGCGAACGGATCGGCGGGTCTGGCGATGATCAACACCTTCGTTGCCACCGCGTCGGCCGCATTGTTCTGGATGCTGGCCGAGCGGTTGAACGGCCACAAGGGGTCGGCGCTGGGCTTCTGCTCGGGTGTGGTCGCGGGACTCGTCGCGGTGACCCCGGCGGCGGGTAATTCGGGGCCGTTCGGCGCGATCGTGCTGGGCGCCGTCGCCTCGGTGATCTGCTTCTACGCGGTGTCGGTGCTGAAGGTGCGGCTCGGCTACGACGACGCGCTGGACGCCTTCGGGATCCACGGCGTCGGCGGCATCGTCGGCGCGATCGGCACCGCGATCGTCTATGCCCCGTCGCTCGGCGGACCGGGCAAGCCCGATTACGACATGGCGCACCAGCTGATCGTGCAGCTGTCCGCGGTGGCGGCGACGATCGTCTGGACCGGCATCGGCACCGCGATCGCGATGTTCGCGGCCAGGGCGCTGACCGGGTTGCGCGTCACCCCCGAAGTCGAGCGCGAAGGCCTCGACCTCGGCGAGCATGGCGAGCGCGCCTACAATTATTGACGGCTTTTCGGCGGCGGGCGGTGCCCGTCGTCATCCCGATGTTCCTCCTGCGGACGACACCTTGAGCCCGGTACGGCAACGTACCGGGCTTTTTTTTCGCTGTATGACGATCCGGGCTGCGATCACCATCCGAGGATCGGCAAGCTGCGGCGAATGGCTGGCGAGCAGCTTCTCGGGCGCAATGCGACCCGCGTCGCGCCGGAGCATCGGCGCGGACCCAATTCCATCCTCATCCAGAGACGCCACGTGTCAGCGCCGGATGGTCGTCGCGACCGTTAGGACCGTCCAGCGCGCGGCCGTCTCCACGCGGCCGCCATCGTCACGCTGCGCTTCGGGTGCCGGCGCGAGGTGATCGTCGCTACCGCTTGAGCGAGCCGCCACGACGCACGATATGGCAGCCGTGACTAATGATCCCCGAGTGCAACGCGCGATCCAGATCGCGCTGGTGTTGTTGTTCGTCTCCATCGCCGGCTCGATCGCGCTCGCCGTGGCGCTGCTGCGTGGTTGAGGCACGGACGGCACCATAACGAAACCGCGCCCGTGCTTGGTGCACGGACGCGGTTCGATCGTTCAACGGTGTCGACGCTTAGTTGGCGCCCGACGTCCGCACGTTGCCGTTAACGCCCGCGGGGAAGAAGCCGCCCGCATTCACCGCGGTCCGCGTCTGGTACACAACGTTCAGCACCTGCTGCGGCGTGCGACCGAGCACGAGCCCGCTACTGTTGGTCGGTACTAGGTTCGCGGTGGTGGCGTCGCCGATGTCCTGATCGGTATCGGTCGCCCCGTCGAGCCCGTCGCGCGTGTCCGAGATCTGCTTGATGCGCGTGTAGATCGTCGGTGCGGCGAGTCCGCGCTGCCACAGCGACGAGCGGATCACGCCGTCGTGGTAGCATTCGGTCGACAAGATTCCCGCCGCCGCTTCGAGGAAGGTCTTGTTGCTGATCAACCGCGCCGAACCGCGATAAGCGGTGACGCCGACGTCGGTCAGCAGGTAGGAGCCGATCAGGAAGTTCTCGTCGCTGGCGAACGGATCGAAGGTTTCCGAAGCGCCGACCACGCCCGCCGCGCGTGCCGCCGCGGTGAAGGCGCCGACCGCGGTGCCGCCGGGCGTCGTGACGCTCGCCGAACCCGACAGGTTGAGCGATGCCTGCGCCGCTGCCGATCCGCCCAGCGCGGTGCGCAGGAACGTGATGTGCGCGAGCTCGTCCGCCGCGATCTCGCGTGCATATTGCGCCAGCACCTGATCGGTGAAGGTAACCTGGCGTGCAGCGCCCGCACCCGTTCCGGTGATCACCGCACCCTGCGTACCCGTGCCGGTCTGCAGCGCCGCGGCGATGCCCTGACCCGTGGTCGCGTAGCTGTAGTAATTGCCCTCGAGATATTCGAGCTGCAACGCGAAGTTGAGCACGTCGACGTCGGTTACCGTCGCCGAGGTCGGCGTGGGTGTCGGCGACGGTGCCGGCGCGGGGGTGAAGTCGTTCTCGTCATTGTCGCATGCCGCCAGCAGCGACAGACCGCCCGTCATCACCGCTGCGCCGCCGCACATCCGGATGAAATTGCGTCGTGCGCTGCGCTGGTGTTCGGCGCCCTCGATCATGTCGACCAGGCTTGTTTCGTTGCTCATCGTGCGCCTCCTCAGTTCGCGCCGGAGCGCGTCAGCGCCGCGTTGGGGTTGTTGGTGCCGTTCGGGAAGAAACCGCCCGAGGTCGCCTGATTGCGCGTCAGATAGACGATGTTGTGCACCTGCTCCGAGGTACGGCTGAACGTGCGGCCGGTGCTGTCGGTCGGCACGATGTTCGCCTGCACCTGACCGTTGACGGTCATCGGCGAAATGCCCTGATCGTCGTCGGCGACGATGGTCGGCAGCGAACCCGCCGCCGAAGCGCGATTGCCGTCGAGCAGGTCGCGCGCGTCGGAGATGCGGTCGGCGTTGGTGCGCAGCACTGGCGTCGCGACGCCGCGGGCGTAGAGCGCGCTGCGGATGATGCCGGCGTGGAACGCCTCGGCCGCCAGGATGCCCGCTGCCGCATCAACGATGTCGACGTTGCTGATCAGCGGCGCCGCGCCCTGGTAAGCGGTGACGCCCACGTCCTCGAAAATGTACGCGCCGAGCAGGAAATTGTCGTCGTTGGCGTAAGGATCGAACACGCCGCCGCTTGCCGACAGGTCGATGCCCGCCGCCAGCGCTGCCGCGGTGAACGGTCCGTCAGCCGCGCCCGAGATGTTGATCGCGGGCTGCGCCACGGCCGCGTTGCCGAGTGCTGAACGCAGCGCTGCGACGTGCGCGACCTCGTCTTCGGCGATCTCTCGCGCGTACTGGATCACGGTGCGGTCGGTCAGGTTGGCCTTGCGTCCACCGGTTACCGCGCCCTGGCGACCGGTGCCGGTCAGTTGGGCTGCGGGCAGGCCCTCGCCACGGACGGCGTAGACGTAGAATTGCGCTTCGAGATATTCGAGGTTGAGCGCGAGATTGAGGATGTCGCTGTCGCTTGGCGCCGCCGTCTGCGCGCGCGCCGCGGTTGAGAAGCCCATTGCCGCGACACCGCCTGCGGCCAGCGTACCCACGCTCAGCGCGTGGCGAAAGAATTCACGCCGCTCGTCGCGACGTTTCACGCGTCGATCGAGCGCCTCGATCAACTCCACACTATCGGCCATTCGGACCTCCTCACCTGCGACAGCATACGCGCCCTCGCTCCCGCACGTCGGGAATGGATCACGGCTGACGAACGATAGAAACGCCGTTCGATGCAATTCGCCCCAGTGTCAGAGCGTTAACTTTCTCACTCACCGGCGCGCTTGTGATTGGAACACTCGCTCGTGCGACCTATCTGGAGCCACTGTCCAGCATGGCCGACTTGCTGCTATGCGCGCGAGTCTGTTGTTCGCAGATCGCGCCGTGTCGCTGCGGACGGCGAGCCGCGCCACCCACTTCCGCCTGCGCGCGTCCTCGGTCGCGCCGACCGTCAGGACCGTCATGACCTCGCCCCGCCGTACCTTCGCGATCATCTCCCACCCCGACGCCGGCAAGACCACGCTGACCGAGAAGTTGCTGGTCGCGGGCGGCGCGATCCATTTGGCGGGCGAGGTAAAGGCGCGCGGCGCGAACCGGCGAGCACGGTCCGACTGGATGAAGATCGAGCAGCAGCGCGGGATCTCGGTCACCTCGTCGGTGATGACGTTCGAGCGGGATGGGATCACCTTCAACCTGCTCGACACGCCGGGGCACGAGGACTTCTCGGAGGATACCTATCGCACGCTGACTGCGGTCGACTCCGCCGTCATGGTCATCGACGCGGCGCGCGGCATCGAGGCGCAGACGCGTAAATTGTTCGAGGTGTGCCGGCTGCGCTCGGTGCCGATCATTACCTTCGTCAACAAGGTCGACCGCGAAGGGCGTCCGGTATTCGAACTGTTGGACGAGATCGCCGATATCCTGGCGCTGGACGTCGCGCCGATGAGCTGGCCGATCGGGATGGGCGGCGAGTTCGAGGGCGTGCTCGATCTGGAGACGGGCGGGGTCAGCCGACCCGAGGGCGACAGCCGCAATTTCCAGGGCCGCGTCGACCAGGACGTGACCTTGTCCGACCGGTTCGCCGAGGAGGTCGAGCTGGCGCAGGCGGGTTATGCCGAATTCGACGGTGAGGCGTACCGCAACGGCGACCTGACCCCGGTCTATTTCGGATCGGCGTTGAAGGATTTCGGCGTCGCCGAGCTGATCGACGCGCTCGCGCGCCACGCGCCCGCCCCGCGTCCGCAACCCGCCGAGCCCGCGCCGATCGCGCCCGAGACGCCCGAGGTGACCGGTTTCGTGTTCAAGGTGCAGGCCAACATGGACCCCAACCACCGCGACCGGATCGCGTTCATGCGGTTGTGCTCGGGCACGTTCAAGCGCGGCATGAAGCTGACCCCGACGGGCCACGGCAAACCGATCGCGGTCCACTCGCCGATCCTGTTCTTCGCGCAGAACCGCGAAGTCGCGGACGAGGCGTTCCCGGGCGACATCATCGGCATCCCCAATCACGGCACGCTGCGCGTCGGCGATACGCTGTCCGAACGCGCGGACATCCGCTTCACCGGCCTGCCCAATTTCGCGCCCGAGATCCTGCGCCGCGTCGCGCTCAAGGACCCGACCAAGACCAAGCAGTTGCGCAAGGCGCTGGACGACATGGCCGAGGAAGGCGTGACGCAGGTGTTCTACCCCGAGATCGGGTCGAACTGGATCGTCGGCGTCGTCGGGCAGTTGCAGCTCGAGGTGCTGATCAGCCGGCTGGAAGCGGAGTATAAGGTCGCCGCGGGGCTTGAGCCCGCGCCATTCGACACCGCGCGTTGGGTGACGGGCGAGGCGGCCGACCTGAAGGCGTTCGCTGACGTGAACCGCGGCGCGATGGCGAAGGACCGTGACGGTAACCCGGTGTTCCTGGCGAAAAGCGCATGGGAGATCGGCTATGTCGCGGATCGTTATCCGAAGGTCCGCTTCAACGCGACGCGCGAGCGCTGACCTTCTCCCCTTCCCGAAAGGGAGGGGTTGGGGTGGGTGAGGCCGAGGTGGAAGCGCTCGTGGCGCACCGATCCACCCCCAGCCCCTCCCTTCCAGGGAGGGGAGTTGGCACCGCCAAACTATAGCGCTGGCGTCCCCGCACCGGCTGTGTAGCATGCCGCCATGCTGCTCACCGTCCTGCTCGCCGCCGTCCAGGCGCTGACCCCGCCGCCACAGGCGACGCCTGCCGCGCCGATCGCGACCCGCGCTGCGACTGCGCCCACCACGTCGACCAAGTGGCCGACGCGCGAGGCGGACTTCACCGCGCGCGACTTTACGTTCCGCTCGGGCGAGCGGATGCGCGCGCTTAGGCTCCACTATACCACGCTCGGCACGCCGCACCGCAATGCCGCGGGTGAGATCGACAATGCGGTGATGGTGCTCCACGGCACCGGCGGCACGGGCAAGCAGTTCCTCCAGCCCCAGTTTGCCGACCGGCTCTACGGCCCGGGCCAGCCGCTCGACATTACCCGCTTCTTCGTCATCCTGCCTGACAATATCGGGCATGGCGGGTCGTCCAAGCCCTCCGATGGGCTGCGGATGGCGTTCCCGAAATACGATTACGACGACATGGTGGCCGCGCAGCACCGCTTGCTGACCGAAGGGCTAGGCATCAAGCGGATGCGGCTGATCATGGGCACGTCGATGGGGTGCATGCACGCCTTTGTTTGGGGCGAGAGCTATCCAACGTTCGCGCGGGCGCTGATGCCGCTGGGATGCGAGGTGGTGCCGATCGGTGGCCTCAACCGAATGTGGCGGCAACTCGCGATCGATGCGATCACCAGCGATCCGGCGTGGATGGCGGGCAATTACACCGCCGAGCCGGCGCAAGGGGTGCGCGGCGCGGCGTCGCTGCTGTTCGTCGCGGGCGGGGCGCCGCTGTGGATCCAGACCAATTACCAGTCGCGTGATGCCGCGGCGAGCTACGCGCGCGAGCGGGTGGCGGCGTCGATCAAGGGGATCGACGCCAACGACCTGATCTATCAACTCGATTCGTCGCGCACCTACGATCCGTGGCCGCGGCTGGAGGCGATCACCGCGCCGACCGCGTGGATCAACTCGGCTGACGACTTCATCAACCCGCGCGGCTTCACTTATCCGGCCGAGGGCGTGAAGCGGATCAAGAACGCCACTTTCCGGCTGATCCCCGAGACGCCCGAGACCCGCGGGCACGGCACGCACACCTGGGCGAAGTTCTGGGAAGGTGATCTGGCCGCGCTGCTGGAGCGGACGCGCTGATCCTCTCGCCTTCTGACATGAAGGGGTCGGGTGAGCAGTAGAACAGAGAACGCTTCGTGTCGGGCCAACCCACCCCCAACCCCTTCCTGGCAGGGAGGGGAGCCTTGCAGCCGGCAAGGTCGAGTTCTACCCCGCCGGCCATGATCCGCTTCATCGCCCCCGCGCTACTTGGCCCCCTGCTTGCCCCCCTGCTCGTCGCGCCCGCCGCGGCGCAGCGTGCCGATCGTGCGACGCCGGGCTGGGTGCGGGTGCGGCTGGAGACCGCCGATGGCCCGATGGTGATCGCATTGGCGGCGAAGAAGGCGCCGGCGACCACCGCCAATTTCCTGCGCTACGTCGACGACGGGCGGTTCGACGGCATCTCTTTATATCGCACCGCCAAGAACAAGCGCGATCCGCGCTACGGCTTCATTCAGGGCGGCATCCGCACCGACGCGCGCCGGTTCCTCGACACGATCCCCCACGAATCGACCAAGAAGACCGGGATCAAGCACCTCGACATGACGATCTCGATGGCGCGGATGGGACCGCCGGGATCGGCGAACGGCAATTTTTTCATCTCGGTCGGCGCGCTGCCGTCGATGGACTGGTCGCCCAGCAATCCGGGTTATGCCGCGTTCGGCCGCATCGTGTCGGGACAGGCGACCGTGCGCCGCATCCTCGCCGAGCCGGTCGGGGGCCAGATGCGCGGCACGCTGATGCTGCGCCCGGTGCGCGTCAATCGCGCGGTGCGGCTGGACGGCAAGCCGCAGCCGACCGGGCGCCCGCGGCCGTGGTTGATCGAGCGCCGCCGCGAGGGCTGAGGGTCTTGGGCTGAACCTTCCCGCCGCGCGGCTCGTTGATCACCCGAGGAGACGATGCGATGCCAGATCAACCCAACAAGCCCGGCGGCGATTTCGAGCGCGACGACAAGGTCCGCGATGTCGCCGACGAGCAGGCGGTCAAGAACCAGGGCAAGGCGAAGCCCGAGGATTATCCCGAGCCCGCGAGCGGGGATCAGGTGGAGTGATCCTCCGCCGGCTGGTGGTGACCGGCCGGGTGCAGGGCGTGTTCTTTCGCGACTGGACGGTTGAACAGGCCCGCGGGCTCGGCCTCGACGGCTGGGTGCGCAATCGTGCCGACGGATCGGTCGAGGCGGTGATGGCCGGTGCGCCCGAACAGGTCGCGGCGATGATCGAGCGGGCACGTCGCGGACCACCCGCCGCTCGGGTCGACGAGGTTGCCGTGAGTGAGGACGCGTCCGCCGAGGTGCTGGACGGGTTCGAGAAGCGGCCGACGCGTTAGACCGCGCACCCTGCCGTTCAGTCGAACCCCGACAGGAACGCCGCGACGTTGCGGCCGAGCGCGTCGATCGCGTAGCCACCCTCCATCACGATCGCGGTTGGTAGTCCCAGCGCGGCAATGTCGCGCGCGAGGACGGGATAATCGTCGGTGGTCAGCTTGAACCGGCTGATCGGGTCGCCCTCCCACGTGTCCGCGCCGAAGCTGACGACGAGCAGGTCGGCCCCGAAGCGCGCGATCGCCGCGAGCGCGCGTTCCTGTTCGGTGCGAAAAGCGTCGATCCGCGTACCCTGCGGCAGCGGCAGGTTGAGCGTTGCGCCCCGCCCCTCGCCCTCGCCGACCTCGTCGGCGTGGCCCCAGAAGAACGGGTAGTCGGTCGCAGGGTCGGCGTGGAGCGAGGCGTAGAAGACGTCGCCGCGCTGCCAGAAGATGTCCTGTGTGCCGTTGCCGTGGTGATAGTCGATGTCGAGGATCGCGACGCGTGCGCAGCCGGCGTCGCGCGCCGCCTGCGCCGCGACCGCCGCCACGTTGATGTGGCAATAGCCGCCGCAATAATCGCGCCCGGCATGGTGGCCGGGCGGGCGGCAGAGCGCGAAGGCGGCGCGCTCGCCCGCCAGCACCGCGTGCGTCGCGGCGAGTGCCGATTGCGCGCTGGCATAGCCCGCCGCCCAGGTCTGGTGCGTCAGCGGCGTGGTCGCGTCGAGCGAGTAGCGCCCGAGCAGCGCGTCCACGCGCGACAGCGCGAGCGGGCGACGACCGACGATCGGAAAGGCGTAGGGGATCGCCTGACCGGGGCGCCCGGCCTCCTCCCACAGACGCGCCGCGTCGCGCAGGAAGGCGAGGTAATCGGCGTCGTGCACCGCCTCGATCGGTGCCGCGCCAAAGTCGTCCGGCTGCTCCGCGCCGCCGATCGCGTCGAGGATCGCCTGCGCGCGCGACGGCTTCTCGGCATAGTCGGTGAAGGCGCCGTTGTGGAGTTCCTGCGCGGGTGCGTGGGTGGCCTGCGCGGGCGAGAAGTACCGCCTCATGCGCGGGGCTCGGTGCGCTGGAAGGTCGCTAAGGTCACACCCCTACGCATGTGCGCGCGCGAGACGACAGGAGTGGGATGAGAGGCAAGGGTCATAGGCGCGATCATGCCACGCGTGCGCGACGTAGGACACGGCCAAGTGGGGTGGTCCTTGCCGGTACAGCCGGGCGCCGCTCACGCGGGCATTGGGTGTCCTCGCCGCTGCCGATCCACCACGAGCGTCAGCGCCCAGATCGCTAATCCGCCGAGCGCCAGCGCGCTGCCGACATAGCCGGTCGATGCCCAGCCGTAGCCGCCCGCAATCGCGAGGCCGCCTGCCCAGGGTCCGATCGCGTTGGCGACGTTGAAGGCGGAATGGTTGAGCGCGGCCGCCAGCCCCTGCGCATCGCCCGCCACGTCCATCAACCGCGTCTGGAGCACGGTCGCGAGTGCGCCGCCGCAGCCGATCGCGAACACGCAGGCGGTGATCGCGGCGAGGTTGCCGCTCGCCCATGGATAGAGCGCGAGCACGACCGCCGAC
The DNA here is from genome assembly GCF_013328205.1 of Sphingomonas hominis. Lineage (GTDB taxonomy): Bacteria > Pseudomonadota > Alphaproteobacteria > Sphingomonadales > Sphingomonadaceae > Sphingomonas > Sphingomonas hominis. Next base: position 100,547 of record NZ_JABULH010000005.1, read on the forward strand.
CAGACCAGCAGCACGCCCGCGGTCGGCATCAGCGCGCGATCGGCGAAGCGCGGCACGAACAGATTGCCCGCGGTCAGCCCGGCACCGAACACCGCTAGCACCAGCGGCACGACCGCGTTCGACGCGCCGGTGACCTCGGTCAGCGTCGAGGCGAGATAGGTGTAGACCGCGAACAACCCGCCGAAGCCGATCGCGCCGATCGCGAGCGTCAGCCACACCTGGCCGTTGCGCAACGCGGCGAGTTCGCGCAGCGGGCTCGCGTCGCGATCGGGCCGGTCGTGCGGCGCGAAGGCGGCGACCAGCGCGGCGGTGACGAGCGCAAGCGCCGCGACCACGCCGAAGACGTAGCGCCAGCTGAGCCACTGGCCGAGCAGCTTGGCGAGCGGCACACCGACGATCGTCGCGACCGTCAGCCCCAGCATCACGCGCCCGATCGCGGTGGTGCGCCGTTCGGGCATCAGCGACGCGGCTACGAGTGCGGCGACCCCGAAATAAGCGCCGTGCGGCAGCCCGGCGAGGAAGCGGAACAGCAGCATCGCATCGTAACCGGGCGCGAAGGCCGACAGCGCGTTGCCGGCCGCGAACATGAGCATGAGGATGATCAGCGCGGCGCGCCGCGGCACCTTGGCGAGCGCCACTGCCAGTGTCGGCGCACCGACCACGACGCCGAGCGCATAGGCGCTGATCAGGTGGCCGACCGCGGGCGCGTCAACGCCCAGCCCGCGCGCGAGGTCGGGCTCCAGGCTCATCGCGGCGAACTCGGTCGTGCCGATCGCGAAGCCGCCGACCGCGAGTGCGAGGTGGACGAGGCCGACCGGGGCGGCAGGCTTTAAGGCTGCGGGAGGCGTATGTTGCTGCATTGCAGCATAAGATGCGGGTTGGGGTGGGGTGGCGCAAGGTTGGATGTGAGCGGTTGGCTGAAGCGGGACAGGCTCCCCTCCCTGGAAGGGAGGGGCTGGGGGTGGGTCGGGGAGACGCGAGCGCTCACCTGGTGCGGATGTCACCCGGCGTACCAACCCACCCCCGACCCCTCCCTTTCAGGGAGGAGAGAAGGCCAGGGAGGCCGCCGCGGGCAAAGCCCGCGTCGTCGGACGAGTCGGTCAAGACCGACCCGCCGGCCGGCCTCGGCGCTACGCGGCTAGCCGCGCACCGGCGCGGGCGTGGCCGCGCCTTCGCCTACCGCCTCAGCGATCAGCCTTCGTGTATTCTCCACCCCGTACAGCTTGATAAAGCTGCCCATCCGCGGCCCCTGCGACGATCCCAGCAGCGTCTCGTACAGCGCCTTGAACCAGTCGCGGAGTGAGTCGAACCCGCCGGTCTTGCCGATCTCGTACACCTCGTTTTGGATGTCCTCCGCACTCGCGTCGGCGGGCAGTGCGGCGAGCGCGGCGTCGAGCCGTTGCAGCGCCTCGATCTCGATCGCCTCGGGTGCGCGGCGCTTCAAAGTCGGGGCGATGAAGTCGCGGTGATAGGCGAGCGCGTGGCCGATCAGCCGGTCGAGCTCGGGATAGCGCGCGGCCGAGGCGTCGGGGACGTAATTGGCGAGATAGGCCCAGACCTGCTCGGGCGTCGCACCCTCGCCCATCACGCCGACGAGGTTGAGCAGCAGCCCGAACGTCACCGGCAACTCGCCCTCGGGCAGGCGGCCATCGTGGATGTGGTGGACCGGATTGCCGAGCCGTTCCTTGACCGCTTGGCCACCGTAATTGCCGCGGAACTGCCAATATTCGTCCACCGCGCGCGGGATCACGCCCATGTGGAGTTGCTTGGCCTTTTTCGGCTCGCGGTACGCGTAGAAGGCGAGGCTCTCCTCGGGGCCGTAGGTCAGCCACTGCTCGAGGCTGAGGCCATTGCCCTTCGACTTGGAGATCTTCTCGCCATTCTCGTCGAGGAACATTTCGTAGTTGAAGCCCTCGGGCGGACGTCCGCCGAGCACGCGGGCGATCCGCGACGATTGCGTCACCGAGTCGATCAAATCCTTGCCCGCCATCTCGTAATCGACGCCGAGCGCGACCCAGCGCATCGCCCAGTCGACCTTCCACTGCAGCTTGGACATACCGCCGAGCGCGCTCTGTTCGACCCGCTCGTTCGTCGCCGGGTCGGTAAAGGCGATCGTACCCGCCTCGGCATCGATCACCTCGACCGGCACCTGGAGCACGATGCCGGTCACGGGGCTGATCGGCAGGATCGGCGAATAGGTCGCGCGGCGCTCGGCGCGCAGCGTCGGCAGCATGACGTCCATCACGCCGCCGAAATGCCGCAGCACGCTACGCAGCGCCTCGTCGAAGCGGCCTTGGCTGTAGTAATCGGTCGAGGACACGAACTCGTAATCGAAGCCGAAGCGGTCGAGAAATTGCCGCAGCATCGCGTTATTGTGCGCGGCGAAGCTGTCGAACTTGTCGAACGGATCGGGGATGCGCGTCAGCGGCTTGCCGAGGTGCTCGGCCAGCATCGTGCCGTTCGGCACATTGTCGGGCACCTTGCGCAGACCGTCCATGTCGTCGCTGAACGCGACCAGCCGGGTCGGCTGATCGGACAAAGCGTGGAACGCCTGGCGCACCATCGTCGTGCGCAGCACCTCGTTGAAGGTGCCGATGTGCGGCAGCCCCGAGGGGCCGTAGCCGGTTTCGAACAGCACCGGCTCGCCACCCGGTTTCCCGCTGGGATAGCGTTTGAGGAGCTTGCGCGCCTCCTCGTACGGCCAGGCCTTGGACTCTAGGGCAGCGGATCGCAGTTCGTCGTTCATGGTGCGGTGCGACGTAGCGATAAGGCCGCGCGAACGCTATATGCGCAAACACAATGGCTTGGTGGTCCGCGCTTCTCCTGTTCCTCGTCACCGTCGTGCTGATGGAGGGTTTCGCCTATGCGATGCACCGCTGGGTGATGCACGGGCCCGGCTGGTTCCTGCACAAGAGCCATCACCGCGCGCGCGACGGCCATTGGGAGCTGAACGATCTCTACGCGGTGATCTTTGCCGTGCCGTCGGTTCTGATGATCTACGGCGCGCTGCATTACGGCTGGTGGCCAGGGTTCGTGTGGGTGGGTGCGGGCGTCGCCGCTTACGGCATGATCTATTTCGGGTTTCACGACGTGATCGTGCATCGCCGTATCCCGACACGCTATCTACCCAAAGGCCAGTACATGAAGCGGATCGTGCAGGCGCACCGACTGCACCACGTGGTCGAGACGCGCGAGGGGAACGTCAGCTTCGGCTTCATCGTCGCACCCAAGCCCGAGGACCTGAAGGCCGAGTTGAAGCGTCGTGGGCGCAAGGGCATGCGACGGTCGAGCGTGCCCGACCAGATGGCGCCCGGCCATACGGCCTTTGCCGAAGATTAACCCTTTCGGGGCATGACTCGGGATCATGGAACCCGCGATCCCCATCCCCGATTCGACCGAGGCCGACGAACACCGCCACGCGCTTCGTCGTGCGGTGAAGATGAAGGCGCACCTGCGCGACCGCGGCAACACGCGGTTCGAGATCGACGTGGTCGACCTGTCGGTCACGGGGTTCCGCGCGCAGACGAGCTTTACTTTGTGGCCGGGGACGACGGTGTGGCTGACATTGCCGGGGCTCGCCGCGCTGGAGGCGGTGGTCGCGTGGCGGGACAAGTTCCGGTACGGGTGTGCTTTCTCGAAGCCGCTGCACCCGGCGGTTTTTGACCATATTGTGGCGTTAGGGGAACGCTGAGCGCAAGCGCGACCGCGTTCGCGCCGGTGCGCGTCAGCGCAGCGCGTAAGCCGGACGGCGTGCCGGCATAGCCGGACACGGCCGACGACGCGGGCTTTGCTCGCGTTTCTTGTTTCCTACACTTCTGAGAAGCTGCCAGCTCGCGCGCGGCGCTGGCGCGGAAAGGAAGATTCACGCGGGCAAAGCCCGCGTCGTCGGCCGGATCAGGCTGTCGCCTGTTCGCCGGCCGTGCCGGCGGCTGCGCTGCGCGCATCGGCACGGACGTGGCCGCGCCTGCCGCCGTCAGTCAAACAGACTACTCACGCTCGTCTCATCCGCAATCCGCTTCACCGCCTCCGCCAGCAACGGCGCGATCGTCAAATGCCGGATCTTCTCCGCCTTTCCGATCGACTCGTGGTTCCCAATCGAATCGGTAATCACCAGCTCACGCAGCGACGAGCCCTCGACGCGCGCGACCGCCCCCCCGGACAGCACGCCGTGTGTGACGTAAGCGACCACATCCTCTGCCCCCGCCTCGCGCAGCGCCGCCGCCGCATTGCACAGCGTCCCCGCCGAATCGACGATGTCGTCGATCAGCACGCAGAAGCGCCCCTCGACGTCGCCGATGATGTTCATGACTTCCGATTCGCCCGCGCGCTCGCGACGCTTGTCGACGATCGCGAGCGGGGCGTTGTCGAGCCGCTTCGACAAGGCACGCGCGCGCACCACGCCGCCGACGTCGGGCGAGACGACCATCAGGTTCTTGTCGCCGAAGCGCGTGCGGATGTCCGCGCTCATCACCGGCGCCGCGAACAGATTGTCGGTGGGGATGTCGAAGAACCCCTGGATCTGCCCGGCGTGGAGGTCGACCGAGAGCACGCGGTCGGCGCCCGCGGTGGTGATCAGGTTCGCGACCAGCTTGGCCGAGATCGGCGTGCGCGGCCCCGGTTTGCGGTCCTGCCGCGCATAACCGAAATAGGGCAACACCGCTGTGATCCGCTTCGCCGACGCGCGCTTGCACGCGTCGATCATGATCAGCAGTTCCATGAGGTTGTCGTTGACCGGGTAGCTGGTCGACTGGAGCAGGAACACGTCCTCGCCACGAACATTCTCCATGATCTCGACGAAGATCTCCTCGTCGGCAAAGCGCCTGACCAGCGCCTCGGTCAACGGTACCTCGAGATAGTCCGAGATCGCGGTGGCGAGCGGCAGGTTGGAGTTGCCGGTCAACAGCTTCATGGTCGAATACCCTTTCGCGCGCCGGCTTTAGCCGCCGCGCGCGCGATGGCAATGGGTCGGGGTGTGCGGCCGGAGGCTAGCTTGACTGAGGCTCAGGCCAAGTTGATGCTGGGGATGGCCGCTTTCTCATGATTACAGACGTCAACTGGCCAGCCGACGGTCAGGAACATGAGGACCGTCTTTCCTCTGGCCAAAGACGCCCTTTCTTGGTCATGAGGGTCGGCAAGCCGTTCGTGCGATGATCCATAAGCGCCCACTCCGGGCCGCCTTCTGCCGTCATGAAGGAAGAAACATAAAGGTCATCAGAAAGCGACAACATGATTTCGGGGATCCGGCCGAACGTTGTCACATTCAATACCTTGCGGCCGACTAGCTTTCTAAGCCAATGCTCAAAAACTTCTACTTCGCTCTCGCTACCGCAGACTATGTGATCTGCTTCCTCGATGCGCCAACTCCAGCCGATCATCAGCGTAAATTCGCCATCGGGATTGCCGGAGCTACCATCACTCCGGAGTTTGGGCGTCAGTTTGCCAAGCTCAAGGAAGATTGCAGAGCCATGCCCACGCCAAGCATGCGTGATGAAGATGTCACTTAAAACGTCGCGATAGTCGCTTAGCAGTTGTGTGCCATCATTCATGCCTGTCCCGTAGCCGCGCGCCGACTTGTTGCAATGTTGCCTTTCGTCGGCAGCGGACATCCGCCGCCGGCTCGCCTCACCGCCCCTGGGCGCGCCAGCGGGCGATCGTGCGGGCGACGATCTGGTCCTCGTCGCCGACCTCGCGCCACGATTCGGAGAACACCGGGTCGGCCGAGGCCGGCCGCTTCGCTTCCTCCAGCGTGTCGAGCATGACGCGCACCGGAATCGACACGCCCTCACCGCAGACGATACACTCGCGATTGCGAAGCGCGGGGATCGAATCGAGGAAGCCACGGGCGCCCTCAGGCATCGCTGCGCGCACGAACGCCTGGTCGCGCTCGTTGTTGAGTCGCATCGCGATGATCGTTCCGCACTGCGACAGCACCCCCTCCGCGAGATCGGACGGGCGCTGCGTGATGAGGCCGAGCGACACGCCATATTTGCGTCCTTCCTTGGCAATGCGGCTGAGGATGCGTGACACCGCACTCTGCGCCTCGCGCTCGTTGGGAATGTAGCGGTGCGCTTCCTCGCACACGAGCAGGATCGGGCGTTGCGGCTCGTTCCTTGACCAGATCGCGAAGTCGAAAACCATGCGGCTGAGCACCGCGACCACCGCCGAGGTGATCTCGCTCGGCACGCCCGACACGTCGATGATCGAGATCGGGCGGCCGTCGCCCGGCAGGCGGAAGATGCGCGACACGAACGCCGCCATCGTGTCGGCGACCAGCATGCCGTTGAACATGAAGCCGAAGCGCGGATCGGCCTTGATCTCCTCGATCTTGGCTTTCAGCCGCAGGTAGGGCGCGGTGGAGCCGGCGCGGTCCATCTTGCCCATGTCCTGCTGGATCAACTGCAACAGGTCGCTGAGCAGGTACGGCACCGGCGCGTCGACGGTGAGCTTGGGAATATCCTGCCCGATCCGGTTCTTGGCGCGCGCGGCGAGCAGGCATTTGGCGAGGATGTCGGCGTCGATCTGCCGATCAGGGCCACTGGAGGTCAGGAACACCTCGCAATGTTCCTCAAAGTTCATCAGCCAATAGGGCATCTGCAGGTTGTTGACGTCGTACAGCGCGCCATTGTGCTTGAACGCCGCGGCATATTCGCCGTGCGGGTCGATCATCACGACATGGCCCTGCGGCGCCAGTTCGCAGATGCGGTGCAGGATCAACGCCGCGGAGGTCGACTTGCCGGTGCCGGTCGAGCCGAGCAGCGCGAAATGTTTGCCCAGCATCGCGTCGACGAACAGCGATCCGCGCACGTCCTTGGTCGGGTAGACGTGGCCGACTTCGATCGTCGCGCGGTCGTCGGCGGCATAGACCTGAACCAGGTCGCTCGCCGACACCGGATATACCTCGGTGCCCGGCATGGGGTAGCGCGTGACACCGCGGCGGAAGGCGTAGAGCTTGCCGGTCAGCTGCTCCTCCTCGCCTTCGCCCAGGAAATCGACCGCGGCGACAATCTGCCCGGCGGTGCCGGCGGCGAGCTTGAGCGAGCGGATGCTGGCAACGAGCCACGTCGTGCCCAGCCGAACCTTGATCTGTCCACCGACCTGTCCCGCGCTCGCCAGCACGACGTCGTCGCTGCCCGCCAGCGGCGCGAGCGCCGCCATGTCGAGCACGATCTCGCTGCGCGAACCCGCGATCTCGAGCACGTAGCCGATCGGGTCGGCCGCGTGCGACGGCACCGCATCAGTCATCGCGCCGGCGAACACGCCCGCAAACGCGAGGGAAGGCGGTTGATCGGTCATAAGGGCACGGCGCCGTTCATGAGTCGCGGTGCTAGGCCGATAATGTAAATTTTGCGTGGATGTATCCGTTTTGGAGCGGAACCGGCGCGATCTACGTGCGTCGCGCGAAGCGCCCTGCGCCCCATCCGAGCAGCGCCGACAGCGCCACTGCGCTCAACCCGTAGAGGATCGCGTGGTGATCCGCGGCGCGCGACACGAATCGCTCGAAACCGGTCTTGCGCACGTCGATGTCGCGCACCGCCGCGGCGAGCACGCGCCCGTCACGGATCAGGAACGTTTCCGCGGTGAAGCGCCCGGTCGGCACGCGCGCAGGGATCGTCAGCCGCGCGCGGTACAGCACGTCGCCGGTGATCTCGACCGCACCGGGCGCTTCGACGAACAGCCCGGTGCGGCGACGCTGTTCGACCAATCCTTGCGTGAAGCGATCCTGCACCGCCGAGGGTGCATTGGATGCAGGCGAGAGTTGCAGGCTGCCCAACCCCAGTTCGTAGATCGCCCGCGTTCGCGCATCCACCAGTTTATCGATCGGCCGCGACGAGGCGATCGCGTAGAAGGACGGTGCCGAGCGATAGCGCAGCGCCTCGGCATTGACCCAGATGCCCGCCACTTTCTCCTTCTCGCGGATGATGATCGACTGCGCCGGGCCTTTCAGCACGATGACGACGTCGGTGCGCTCCGCCCGCTCCGGCAAGCGTCCGCCTGGGTAGAGGATAGCACCGAACAGCAGCAGGTCCGCGCCCGAGAAGCTGTACTTGATCTCGATGTCACGCTGCGACACGTCGGGGACCAGCACCGGTTTCGCCTGCCCCATCAGCAGCGGGGCGAGCAGAAGAAGCGTGCGCCTCACGACAGCTCAACGGTGTAGATTTCACCTGGCCGCCACGCCAACCCGAGCGCGACGCGCGTGCACACCAGCAGCACGACGATGCCGAGCGCCAGTCGCAGATATTCGGGCCGCGCGCGATTGGCGAAGCGCGCGCCGACCTGTGCGCCCACGACCGATCCGACCAGCAGCAATCCGGCGAGCACGATGTCGACCGCCTTGGTGGTGGTGGCGTGGACCATGGTCGCCACCATGGTCACGAACAACGTCTGGAACAGCGAGGTGCCGACCACCACCGACGTCGCCATGCCCAGCAGGTAGATCATCGCCGGCACCAGCACGAACCCGCCGCCGACGCCCAGCAGCACGGTCAGGATGCCGACCCCGAAGCCGAGCAGGAATGGCGCCAGCGGGGAGATATACAGGCCCGAGGCGTAGAAGCGCATGCGCCACGGCAGCCCTGCGACCAGCGGGTGGTGCCGCCGCCGACGCGGTCGCGGCGTCGCGGCACCGCGCAGCACGCGGATCGACCCCACCGCCTCGCGCGTCATCAGCGTTCCGATCCAGCCGAGCAGCACGACGTAGACGATGCCGATCACCGTATCGATCTGCCCCGATGCCTGCAGGATGCGGAACAGGAACGCGCCCGCGATCGACCCGACGACGCCGCCCGCGACCAGGATCGCGCCCATCTTCACGTCAACGCCGCCGCGGCGGAAATGCGCGAACACGCCGGATACGCTCGCCCCCGTCACCTGACTCGCCGCCGAGGCCGCGGCGACGGTCGGCGGGATGCCGTAAACGATCAACAGCGGCGTGGTCAGGAACCCGCCGCCGACGCCGAACATGCCCGACAGCAAGCCGACGCCCGCGCCCAGCGCGATCATCACCAGCGCGTTCACCGACAGGTTCGCGATCGGCAGGTAGACGTCCATGATCGCAGGGTTAGTCGCTTCGTCGCGGCAGCGATAGCCGCGCCTCGCGCGGAGGGGGCGGAGCGACGCGTGCACGGCTCGCGCTCCGTCATCTCAGGTGGAACCGCAAACACCAGGCTCTCGGTCCTACGCGAAGGGGCGACGCCGCGAATGCGTGGAATCGTAGGCGGCACTTCCGCACGCGGCTCCGCGTCCAACGACCATACCGGCGTTTGTGGGACCACCTCGGGGACAGTGCCGGGCGGGGCGGCTCGCATCCACGTTCGGCCGCACGCAGGAGGCGCTAGAGAGCGACACCGATCCGGTTGAGCAACACCGTACACACAGGACTGGGCGGCGCGTGCTCCGATTATCGGCAATGGCGTTTCCACTGAACAGACATGCTATGCGTAGGTCTGCACGGCATCAGCATGCCAACGTTGAGGCGGACCGAGGGCAGTCGCACGCGCACCCACAGCTACGCCATCCGAGTGTCCGCGCTATAAGCCAAAATGTGAGCGGTGCCTCGCTGTGCCCGGTGGTACGTTAGGCGGCTGCCATTACCCGGCTCGGTCACCAAAACTTCGGCCACCTTCGGCACCAATCAAAAATCGGCACCGATCGACAGCACCGCGCCCGATCCCGGCCGCGCGTTGCCTGCCACCCGCTCGCGCCATTGCACGCCGACGCGGATCGCGCGCGCCTCGACCGGCAGCACCGCCACCAGCGATGGCCCGAGGTCGAGCCGCGCCGCGCCGCGCTGCGCCGCACCCCAGGCGCCGAGCCCGAGCTCCAGCCGCGCCCGCCCGCGGCTTGCGATCGTGCGCCCGACACTCACCGCGCCGTCGATATAGCCGTCCGCGCGGTCGCGCGCGATTACCCCGCCCTGCGCGTAGCCGTCGACGTGTAGCCCAGCGCCGAGCGGCAGCGCGCTGACCCCGCCCACCAGGCCGATCGCCGGGCCGCCGCGGATGTTGGCGATCCCGATCCGCTGCTCGGCTACGAGGCGGATCGGCAGCCGCGTCGGCTGCCACTCGACGCCGACCGCCGCCTCTTGTTGCCGCACCCCGGTCGCCGCCGCGACGCGTGCCACCGCCGCCACGCGCCCGCGAGCGTCGAGCCGGTAGGCGATGCGCGCGCCGATCTGGCTGCCGCCGAGCTGCGGGGTCGCGACGCCGCCCGCATCGCCGGCACCGCGCACGAACGCCCAGGCGCTGCCCGACCAGCGCGGTCGCGTCGGCAGCGCGGTGGCGACCGGTTGCGCGGCATCGTAGCGCGCCGTGCCCGCGTTCACCGGCACAGGGGCGGTGATCGAAGGAGCTTCCACCGGCTCGACCGCCGCGATCGACACGGGCGCGACCGGCGGCGCCACACGCGACACGGCCGGCACCGCGGGTGCTACCAAGCTTCTGCGCAGCATCACCTCGGCCGCAGCCAAGCTTCCCGCCGCAACCAACGGCGTCGGCGCGCGCGTGCCTAGAGCGAAGTGGGGAGTAGGCGCGCGCGCGGCCCGTGTCACCGCGGCGAGCCGCTCGACTTGCGCTTCCGGCCACAGCAACGCCACGCGCGCGCCGGTCCATCCACCCACTACGATCATCAGGAACCGCAGCGGACGCCCCTGCCCGCCGAACCGCAGCGCGCCCCAGCCAGATCTCACCTCACTAAGTCGCACTGCGCTCATGCCGCACCCGGCAGCACCGTGGGGAAGCGGTGCGTCGTTTTGTCCCATCGCGGCGCACGCCCCAGCAGCATGCCGACGTAGCGCACCACTGCGCGCCTTGCGGCGAGCAGTGAAATGACGTTGCCCAGCACCGCGCGCGGGACCGAGCGCACCCCCTCGCGCCAGCCATGTTCGTGCGCGGTCGCGCGCGCGCGCACCAGCAAGCGCCACGCGAGCAGCACCGCATTTGCCGACAGCAGCGCCGCCAGCAGGTCGCTCGTCCCCGGCGGCACACTGCCGAGCAGGCCATGGCCGAGCAGCGACAATCCCCAGGCGACCAGTGCGAGGTAACCGACCGCCAGCGTCAGCACCGCCAGCGGCGCGCGACGATCACGCATGCGCATCCACAGCTCAGCCGCGCGCCAGCGCCCGCCCCAGCCGGTGCGGTCCCAACCGGCAAGCGCGATGCCGGTCATCCAGCGCGCCTTCTGCACCACGGCCGCGCGCACCGTGTCGGGGAAATAGGCGCGCACCGCGACCAGCGCGTCGTTCTCGCGCTCGCGCACTCGCACGAAGCGGCTGCGATATCCCAGCGCCGCTACGCGCAGGCCGAGTTCGTAATCCTCGGTCAGGCTGGCGGGCTCGAACGGCGCGTCGTTGGTCGCGCGGGCGAGCTGATCGAGCGCGTCGCGCCGGATCGCGCAGCCGACCCCGGCGAGCGGCATCGCCGCGCCTATCGCATTGCGCACCGGCAGCGCGACTGCGTGCGCCAGCGCGAACTCGTCGGCATAATGGCCGGTCACCATCGGCGACGCCGGATCGATCAACGGCACCACCGGCAATTGCACCAGCGCGTTGTTTTCCAGGTAATGCGCGATCACGCGCAGCTCGGCGGGGTGCAGCACGTCCTCGGCGTCATGCAGGATCACTGCCTGCGTCTGCCGCCCCGCCGCCGCGTCGTCGCGCAGCAGCGCGCGCCACAAGGTGTTGAGGCAATCGGCCTTGGTGGTCGGGCCGGCGCGCTCCCCCACCACCAGCCGCACCCGCGAGTCGGCGACCGCCGCCACCGCTGCGATCGTCGCCGGATCGTTCGGGTAGCAGCCGACGAAGATGCGGTAATCGGGATAATCGAGCCTGCGAGCGCGGTGCGCAGCATCGCGCCGATCACCGCCTGCTCGTCCCACGCCCCGACGAAGATCGCGAGCGGCTCCGCACGCGCATCCGGTATGTCGGCGAGCGTCGCGGCGGGCTGCCGGCAGAAGACATAGGCGAGATCGACCAGCAGATCGTCGACGCCGCCGACAAAGAACATGATCGCTGCGAACAACAAGGCTTCGTGCAACACGAGGTCGCACGCGTGCAGGCCCGCCGTGGCCACGCCGTCCCACATCAGCCACCCCCGTGCGCTGTCCCCGGAACGGCAATCTGCAAAATACGTAATTGGCGCGCAAGTTGTTGAAACTTACGATTTGCAGCGTCGATGTGCACGGCGCCGCCGCCATGCGTGCAACTACAGCGATAGTTTCGATGCAATTGGTCGGTACGGGAGAACAAAAGCGACGCATCCGCGTTCGCTTTCACGGTCCCTTTATCCCCCTTTCGGGACCAGTGCCGACCCCAAGCCGGTACGGGCCGCGCCGACGCGTAATCAGCGGCGCGGCCGATCGGGGCCTTGCCAGCGGTGCGCGGCTCGAACCCGCGCACCGCCTTGGCCCTTGGGGAGAGCGCTTGCCCGCCTCCGGTCAGGCCGACGTTACCAGTAGAAGTTGCGGATCACGTCCAACACGACGCCGCGGCGCTGATCGACCAGGATCACGTCGTTGTAATGCCGCACCCAGCGCGCGTAACCGCGCGCGGGCGGCAGGTGATAACGCCACGGATCGTTGATGACGTAGCGCGATCCGTAATAGCCCGCGCCGATCCGCGCACCGGGGCGGAAGTTCTGATAGCCGAACGGTGCCCGCCAGTTGCCGCGCGCGTAGAGGCTGCGGTTCTGCTGGCGCCACGACGACCAGTCGCCCCGACCCCAATCTCGACGCTCCGCATTGCGCCCGCGATCGTCACGCCAGTCACGGTCGCCGCGCCAGTCACGATCACCATAACGGCCGCGCAGATCCTCGCGATATTCCTGCCGCGCCTCGCGCAGGTCGCCACGCTGGTCGCGGATGTCGTCACGGTCGCCGAAGCGGCGCGCACGGTTCAGATCGCGCTGCTCCTCGCGAATGTCCTGCCGGTCGCGGCGCAACTCCTCGCGCGACTGCGCCGAGGCCGCGCCGGGTATCGCAACGCCGGGCAGTGCCACGGCGGCGAGCAGCGCGGTGGTGATGAGCTTACGCATGAACAACCTCCTTTTCACGGCTTGGCCTGATCGGCTTCGGCATGAAGCGGAAGTTAGCTTTGGGCGGCTGAACCGGCCGCGAATGGGTGCGTCAGCGAAACGACAGCTTGCGGCGGCGTTGCTTGCTCAAGCGTCGCCCGCAGCGGTCGAGGCAAGGTAACCGCCCGACTGCCGCGATGCTGGAAACACCTATACGATCACGGCTGGTCGCGACCACCCGCGCGGCCGCCCGCACCCGGCCCGCCCGCAGTGCCAACCGCGCCGATGTTGCCGAACAATTCGGAGAAGAAGCTGCGGCTGCGGCCCAGCGTCGGCGTCGTCTTCTTCGACGGATCGATCGACGCGACCTGCTCGACGCCCGACTTGCGGATCGCGGACACGTTGCCTGCCTGATCGAAGCTGATCTGCATCGTCAGTTGCTCAACCGCCTTGGGCGGGTTGAACGCGTAATTGCGGCTGTCGCGCGCGATGTAATACCAGTCGCCCTGGTTGAACTGGCTCGCGAAGCTCGGATGGCCCAGCGTCGCCAGCACCGAGGCGCGGTTGTCGACTCCCGGCTGCACCGAATTCACCAGGTCGGCGTCGACGATATAGCCCTGATGCGAGCGCAGCGGCGTGCAACCCGCCGCCAGCAGGCCGGCCGTGAGAACGAGAGGAAGAAGGAAACGCATGGACTCTCCGGCGGACTCGATCGGATTGCGCGCGCCGCTGGTCGAAGCGGACGTTCGCGACCCTCGCCGCGTGCCCGGACGTGGACAGGTGCGGCCTTTGCCCCCAATATGCCCCCCGTGGACGCGACACAAGCGCGCCTGCACCCGACACCATTGATGGCGAAGTGACGAACGTGGGCTGGCTCAAATCATTGTTCGGCGGACGTGACCGCACCGCCGCGCTGCCGTTGTACGATGCGGTGATCGCGCGGGCGCGGCAACCGCATTGGTATCTGGACGGCGCGGTGCCCGACACGCTCGACGGACGCTTCGACATGGTGGCGGCGGTGCTGGCGATGGTGCAGTTGCGACTCGAAACCGATCCGGCCGGTGCCGAACCGTCGGCGGTGCTGACCGAGCGGTTCGTCGACGACATGGATGCGCAGGTGCGCCAGATCGGCTTCGGCGACATGGTGGTCGGCAAGCACGTCGGGCGGATGATGGGGATGCTCGGCGGGCGGCTGGGCGCGTATCGCGAGGGGATCGCGAGCGGCACGCTCGACGCCGCGCTGGTGCGCAACCTCTACCGCGGCGAGGCACCCGATCCCCAAGCGGTCGCGCATGTGCGGCACGCGCTGCTCGCGCTTCACGCCGCAATCGGGCAGACGTCGATCAACGCGCTGATGGAAGGACGCCTGCCGTGAACACGCCCGAGTTCAGCCGCGTCGAACGGCTCGACGCGATCGGATCGGACCCGCGCGACGTGTCGATCAGCGCGAAGGAAGCCGAGCGCGCCGCTCTGGTCGGGCGCTTCGGCCTTCTCGCGATCGAGCGGCTCGAAGGGCGCTTCACCGTGCGGCAAGAGGCAGCGGGGGTCGCCGTGCGCGGCCGCGTCACCGCAACGGTCACGCAAGCCTGCTCGGTGACGGGCGATCCCGTTCCCGCGCAGGTCGACGAGCCCGTGGAGCTTCGCTTCGTGCACCCCGCGGGCGCGCGCGCGCCAGTAGGCGACGAGGAAGAGATCGAACTCGCCGGCGAGGAGATCGACACGGTCGAGATCGAGGGCGGTGGCATCGACCTGGGCGAAACCGCCGCCGAGACGATGGCGCTGGCGCTCGACCCGTTTCCGCGATCTCCGCGCGCTGCCGAGGTGCTGCGCGAGGCCGGCGTGATCAGCGAAGAGGAAGCGAAACCCGCCAACCCCTTCGCCGCATTGAAGGCGAAGCTGGAAGGCGGCGCTTAGCTTTTATTCCGCGATCTCGGCGCGCGCGCCCGTGATCATCTGCCGCGCGATCTGCCGCACCGCCTCGTCGTCCTTGGTCTCGTCGTGCGCCGGATCGCCCAGGTGATCAAGGCTGCCTTCCAGGAAATCGAGCAGGCCAGGATGCCGCTGTTCGACATATTCGATCAGCTTGAACAACAGGTGCTCACTCGCGATCTCGCGGCGGCGGGCCTGAACGGCAGTGTCGTCGGTCATGGTGTTGGCTCCATTGGCGTGAGGACGCACAACGCACGGAAACGCGGATGGGGGCAGCGGGATGGAGTGATTTGGCAAGCGGATGATCTCGCGTGAATATCCGCTTTCGCCCAATTACGGACATCGGATACCTAGTCGACCGAGCGCGAACCAAGGCGTCGGTTAGGCAGTCGTCCAGACTTTCTCAGCACAACACGGTACCAGATGTTGGTGCTTTGGAGCATTAAAGATGGAGCGATTAAGGCGACTCGACCCACCAATTTGTTATCTTTTGATACTAGGCGGTATCGCTTCACTGATCCTTCCAGCGTGTCGGTACAATGCTGAAACGCTCCCTGGTTGGGCCGTTCTGGCAATCGGATGGATGGGCCTTGCTCTACTTCAAACTGGATGGCTTGGTAACATTCTACTGTTTTGCGTGGTTTTGTCTTCGCCGGATTCAAGACGCGTGGCGGCAGTTCAAGCTGGATTATTTCCATTTCCGATATTAAGCGCTCTAAATTGGCGTGAAGTTCCGTACGATAACGGAGCTTACCCTATCATTGCCTACGGACTAGGTTATTACATCTGGGTCACAGTCATGGTATTTGCCCTGTTACTTTGTCTTGTCCGATGCCTTTATAATAAGAAAACAGAAAGCCTAAGCACTTAGTGCTCATCTATGCATCGCAGAGGATTTATTAGCATCTCACGTAATTACCATTAGCTTATAATTTCTAACTAGCTGTCAACGTCCGCTTTCCACCCCACCTCAACATTCAGGGCTGTCCTACACCAGCACCTCGTGCCACCCGCTGCGTCGCTCTTGCTCAATCGTGTATAAACCCCGCGTGCGTATGCGCCCGCGCGCACCTGCGTTGGGGGGCGACCTTTGCGACCTTCCGCCTACAACAGCGCCAGTTCCACCAACCGGCCGACCAGCACCGGCGGCATTGCGGCGACGCCGTCGCCCGCCTCGCCTGACAGATCCTCGGGTGCCTCGTGCGCCTCAAGATAGCGCCACCCCTGGTGCGCGCGACGCGGGCGGGCGTGGATTAGCTGGAAGTCGGGCGAGAGATGGATCGCGATGCGGCCGCCCTCCGCCTCACCGAAGCCGGTAATCGGCGAGCGCGCGACGAGCTGGTGCTTGATGATCCAGTAGAGCGAGCCGCGCCCTGCGACCTCCTCGTGCCGCTTGGGCAAATAGCGCGTCGTCAGGAACAGCTCGCCGGACGCGGCGCGTGCTTTCAAACGATCGGTCAGGACGTCGAGGCTCGTCGCGCCGAACGCGACCTTGGTCAGGTGTAACGGGGGAAGCGACATGCCTCCCCGATGTGGGTCAGCCCGATAGGCCCCACAAGGCCGCGAGTCCCAGGAACGACAGGAACCCCATGACGTCGGTCGCAGTGGTCACGAACACCGCCGAGGATACTGCCGGATCGACGTTCGCCTTGTCGAGCGCGACCGGCACGACGACGCCGACCAGCCCCGCGACCACGCTGTTGATCATCATCGCGATCGCGAACACGATCGAGAGTTGCAGGTGACCGAGCACGAGGTAGCTGCCGACCGCGCCGACGGTGCCGAGCGCGATGCCGTTACACAGCGCGATGCGGAACTCGCGGAACAACATTCGTACGGTATTGGAGCTGGTGAGCTGGTTGGTGGCGAGCGCGCGCACCATGACCGCGAGCGTCTGTGTGCCGGCATTGCCGCCCAATGCCGAGACGATCGGCATGAGGGCGGCGAGCAGCGCGAAGCGCGCGATTTCGCCCTGAAAGATCCCGACGACCGAGGCCGACAGGATCGTCGCGCCTAGATTGACCACCAGCCAGGCAACCCGCGTGCGCACGGTCAGCCGAATCGGCTCGTTGATGTCGCCCTCGCCCGCGCCCGACAGGCGCAGCACGTCCTCGCCCGCTTCCTGCTGGATGATGTGGACGATGTCGTCGACGGTGATCATGCCGACCAGCCGGCCGGAGCCATCGACCACCGCCGCTGAGATGAGCGCGTATTTCTGGAAGCGGAGTGCGACCTCCTCCTGGTCCATGTCGACCGGGATCAGCGTCTGCTCGCGCTGCATCACGTCCGCCATCGCGATCCCACGCGGCGTGCGCAGGATCCACGACAAGGCGCAGGTGCCGACCGGGCGGTGCGCCGGATCGACCACGAAGATTTCCCAGAAATCGGTCGTCAGTTCGTCGTGGCCGCGCAGGTAATCGAGCGCGTCGCCCACCGTCCAATGCTCGGGCACCGCGACCAGGTCGCGCTGCATCAGGCGACCGGCAGACTCCTCGGGGTAGGAGAGCGCTTCCTCGATCGCGGCGCGGTCGTCGGGCTCCATCGCGCGCAGGACCTCGCGCTGGTCCTCGACGTCCATGTCCTCGATGATCGCAACCGCGTCGTCGGTGTCGAGCTCGCTCGCGATGTCGGCGACCTGCCGCGCGTCGAGCGCGTCGATCAGCGATTCGCGAACGTAGTCGTTCATCTCCGCGAACACGTCGGCGTCGAGCTGGTCGGCGATCGCGGCGGCGAGGTCGCGGCGGCGGTCTTCGGGCGTCAGCTCGAACAGATCGGCGATATCGGCGGGGTGGAGCGGCGCGACCAGCGCGCGCGCGGCATCGACGTCGCCGTCCTCTACCGCATCCAGCACCGCCGCGACGAAGGCGGGTTTCAGCCGGTCGTCCTCGTCAAGCTGATTGGGGGCGGGCTGGTCGCCCTGTTCGACGGCCTCGTCACGTTCGAGGTCAGGAAGCTCGGTCTCGCTCATGTCGCGTGCCTCCCTGCTGTGCGCTGACTGAGCGCGCCTTATCGCCGGGGCGCACGATTGGCCATGCACCATTTGCCCGGCTCGGCCGTTTGCCTCGCGAGGCGCGCGACACTAACTGTGGCGCACGAACACGAAAGGATTTTTGAGTGGCCGATACCTTTTCCACCCTGACGCTGACGCTGGACAGCGGCGACGTGACGATCCGCCTGCGCCCCGATCTCGCGCCCGAGCACGTGCAGCGTATCGGCGAGCTCGCCAATGAGGGCTTCTACGACGGCGTGCCGTTCCACCGCGTCATCCCCGGCTTCATGGCGCAGGGCGGCGACGGCGGGAACCACAACGGCACCGGCGGGTCGAAGAAGCCCAACCTCAAGCAGGAGTTCAACAAGGAGCCGCACGTGCGCGGCACCTGCTCGATGGCGCGGACGATGGACCCGAATTCGGCCAACTCGCAGTTCTTTATCTGCTTCGACGACGCGCGCTTCCTCGACAACCAGTATACGGTGTGGGGCGAGGTGACCGACGGCATGGAGCTGATCGACGCGCTGCCCAAGGGCGAGCCGCCGCGCGAGCCGGGCAAGATCGTCAAGGCGAAGGCGGAGTAATCGGGGCAGAGCAATCCGAGCTGGCCTGCCAAGCGGCGGGCTGGTCAGTCGGTGCGCAGCGTCGCGATCAACCAGTCGCGAAATATGCGCACCGGCTTCGTCTGCAACGCGCGCGGGCGGCAGACGAACCAGTAGGAATAGGGGCTCTCGACCTCGAGCTCGAACAAGCGCACCAGCCGCGGATCGTTCGCGTCGTTAAAATGGCTCTCTAGCATGAACGCGACGCCTAACCCTTGCGCCGCCGCCTCCAGCATCAGCGCCCCCGAATCGAAATGGTCGACCGCCTTGGGCTCGATCTCGGCAATCCCCGCGCTCTGGCGCCAGGCGGTAAAATTATCCCCCATGTCGCGATGGAGCAGCACGCTGTGGTCGGCGAGCTGTTCCGGGCGCAGCAGCGGATCTGCTCCTTCCACCAACGTCCGCGCGCCGATCGCGTACACTTTGTTGCGGTCGAGCCGCTCGGCATAAAGCGTCGGATCGACCTCACGCGCGAGTACGATCACCGCGTCCAATCCCTCGCCCAGCCGCGAGATCGCGTTGCTGCCGGTATCGACGTCGAGGTGCAGCTCGGGTCGCGCGGCGCGCAGCTGCGCCAGTTTCGGAAACAACCGCTGCGATGCGAACAACGGCAGCACGCCCAGCCGCAGCCGCAGCACCTCGCCGCCGCTGGTCATCGACTCGACAGCGTCCGATAGGCTGTCGAGCGCGGGCGCGATCGCGGCGAGCAGGCGGTCGCCGTCGGCGTTGGGGGTCATCGCCTGGTGCCGGCGGTCGAACAACGGACGACCGAGAAAGCGCTCCAAGGTCTGAATGCGTCGGCTGAGCGCGGGAGCCGACAGCGCCAGCTCGGTCGCCGCAGCCTTGATTGAGCCCAAGCGCGCAACCGCGACGAACGCTTCGATGGCAGTGAGCGGTGGCAGACGGCGCATGGCTGGTCCGTTTCGGGCGCGGCGCGAACCGCGAACTGTGATCGCACGATGGCAGGCGATTGCCGTTTCTGCAATCGTACTACGACCTTTTCGCACTTGCAACATGACCTGCTGCGACGCAGAAAGATCGGGCCTTTCAGGCATCCTCTCCTAAAAACTTTCACGGGCCGGTCATCTGATCGGCCCTTTTTTTCGTCTGCGCTGGATCAGCATCCGGCGCGTCCATGCTCGTAATCGGGAACCTGCCGCCTATCTCCCGCGCTCGACGCTTTCGAGCGAGTGAGGAAATGATGGCCGACGCCGAACAACCTACCAAATTGCAGGTCGCGAACGCGCGGCCCGAGGATTCCGGCCGCGGCATCGCGCATCTGCCGCGCGCGATCATGGCATCGCTCGGCATCACCGATGGCGACGTGATCGAGATTTCGGGCAAGAAGGTCACGCCCGCGCGCGCGGTTGGCCCGTATAACGAGGACGAAGGCTTGGCGCTGATCCGCATTGACGGGTTGCAGCGCGCCAATGCGGGTGTCGGTTCGGGCGATTTCGTTGAGGTGCGTAAGGCGGAGTCGAAGCCCGCTACCCGCGTCGTCTTCGCACCCGCGCAGCAGAATTTGCGCCTTCAAGGGTCGTCCAACGCGCTCAAGCGCACCTTTATCGGTCGCCCGTTCGCGCAAGGCGACGTGGTCGCGACGGCCGGGCACCAGCGCGTGCAGAACATGCCGCCGGGCATGGCGCAGTTCGTCAACGCCCCCGCCTACGCGCTGCAGGAAATTCGCCTGCTCGTCGTCTCGGCGACGCCCAAGGGCATCGTGCACATCGACGAAAACACTGAGATCGAGC
Organism: Sphingomonas hominis; assembly: GCF_013328205.1. GTDB lineage: Bacteria > Pseudomonadota > Alphaproteobacteria > Sphingomonadales > Sphingomonadaceae > Sphingomonas > Sphingomonas hominis. Next base: position 120,825 of record NZ_JABULH010000005.1, read on the forward strand.
TGCGCCCCGAGTATGAGGAGCCCGAGGCTGCGCGCCGCGCCGACGTCACCTACGACGACATCGGCGGCATGGCGGGCACGATCGACCAGTTACGCGAAATGGTCGAACTGCCCTTGCGCTACCCCGAGTTGTTCCAGCGTCTGGGTGTCGATCCGCCCAAGGGGCTGCTGCTTTACGGCCCGCCCGGCACCGGCAAGACGCGACTGGCGCGTGCGGTCGCGAACGAATCGGATGCGCAATTCTTCCTGATTAACGGCCCCGAGATCATGGGCTCGGCCTACGGCGAGTCGGAAGGTCGGTTGCGGCAGGTGTTCGAGGAAGCGGCGAAGAACGCGCCCTCGATCGTCTTCATCGACGAAATCGACTCGATCGCGCCCAAGCGCGGCCAGGTATCGGGCGAGGCGGAAAAACGCGTCGTCGCGCAGCTCCTCACGCTGATGGACGGGCTGGAGGCGCGCGCGAACCTCGTCGTCATCGCCGCCACCAACCGTCCCGAGGCGATTGACGAGGCGCTGCGTCGTCCCGGCCGTTTCGACCGCGAGATCGTCGTCGGTGTGCCCGACGAGCGCGGGCGGCGTGAGATCCTCGGCATCCACACGCGCGGCATGCCGCTCGGCGACAAGGTCGATCTGGGCGAGCTCGCTCGCACCACGTTCGGCTTCGTCGGCGCCGACCTCGCCGCGCTGACGCGTGAGGCGGCGATCGAGGCAGTGCGTCGCATCATGCCGCAGTTGAACCTGGAGGAGCGCACGATCCCGCCCGAGGTGCTCGACACATTGGCGGTGACGCGCGAGGACTTTCTCGGCGCGCTGAAACGCGTCCAGCCGAGCGCGATGCGCGAGGTGATGGTGCAGGCGCCCACGACCAAGTGGAGCGACGTCGGCGGACTGGACGACGCGCAGATGCGGCTGAAGGAAGGCGTCGAGCTTCCGCTCAAGAACCCCGACGCATTCCGCCGCCTCGGCATCCGTCCTGCCAAGGGCTTCCTGCTCTACGGCCCGCCCGGCACTGGCAAGACGCTGCTCGCCAAGGCGGTCGCGCGCGAGGCGGAGGCGAATTTTATCGCCACCAAGTCGAGCGACCTCTTGTCGAAATGGTATGGCGAGAGCGAGCAGCAGATTACGCGATTGTTCCAGCGCGCGCGTCAGGTTGCGCCGACGGTGATCTTCATCGACGAGCTCGACAGCCTCGTCCCCGCGCGCGGCGGTGGATTGGGCGAGCCGCAGGTGACCGAGCGCGTGGTCAACACGATCCTCGCCGAGATGGATGGGTTGGAGGAGCTGCAATCGGTTGTCGTCATCGGCGCGACCAACCGGCCGAACCTGGTCGACCCCGCACTGCTGCGTCCGGGCCGGTTCGACGAGCTGATCTATGTCGGATTGCCGACGCGCGAGGGACGTCGCCGCATTCTCGGTATCCAGACGCAGAAGATGCCGCTGGCGAGCGACGTCGATCTCGACGACATCGCTGCGCGCACCGACCGCTTCACCGGCGCCGATCTTGAGGACGTGGTGCGCCGCGCCGGTCTGATCGCGCTGCGCGAGCGGATCGACAATGCCGAGGTGAGCCAGGCGAATTTCGAGCGCGCGCTGGACGACTCGCGGGCAAGCGTCACGCCCGAGGTCGAGCGCGAATATGAGCAGATGGCGGCGAAGCTGAAGCAGGAAGCGAACGCGATCCAGCCGCTCGGTTTCATTTCACCGGGCCAGCTTACCCCGCGGGGGCCGAAGGGCGGCGACTGACGATAGCGGGTGCCGTCACGTCGGCGGCACCCCATCTCGCAATTTTTGGCTACGTCACCCCGGACTTGATCCGGGGTCCCGCTTCTTCTCCGGCACGGCACAGGCTCGCGAGCGACGACCCGTTCTTCTCCCTTCCTTAGAGAGGAAAAGAATAAAACCCGAGGCTCACGTCGGTGCGACACGCGCACCGGCCCCTGTCACTGCTCAGCACTTGGGCACTCTGCGCATGCACCACTCCACTCGTACAGCGGATAGTCCGGCAAGCACATCGCCAAGGTGCTCACACCTCGGGATCGCTCCACACCTGCGCGTCGCTCTCCGGTGTACCCAGCGCGCGCCACGCGTACACCAGTAGGATCACGCACGCCGCCCCCGCGGTCAGGTACGGCAGCGAGTGCTGCACCTCGTACAGTCCGACACCGATTGACGGCCCGAGCACGAAGCTCGCGCCATTGACGCTCGTCACCTTGCCCGCGACCGAGCCTTGTGCGGCGGGGCCCACTGCGAGGCTTGATCCTGCGGTAAAGCCGGGGCGCGTGAAGCCGAAGCCCAGGCTCGCCAGCGCATAGGCGGTCGCGATGCCGTAGAGCGAGGTCGCGAGCCCCGTCAGCGCGGTACCCGCCGCGGCGAGCACCAGCCCCACCAACACCAGCGCGCGGGGTTTGAGGTTGAGCGTCGGGATCAGCCCCCATTGCGCGAGCAAGGCCGCGCCCGCGCCCATCATCAGCACGATGCCGGTCGGCTCCAGCGCGGCGGCGGGCGCGACGCTCAGCCGGTCGATCACCAGGAAGCCGATCGCCTGCCCGGTCATTGCCTGCGCGTGGCCCATCACCAGTCCGGCGATCATCCACGCCCTGATCCGCGGGTCGGTGTAGCGCACCTCGGTTCGTCCCTCGGCAGTCGCCGCGGTGACGCTCGCGCCTGATGCCTGCCCACCGATCGAGGGGTAGGCGTTCGCCGCACCATGGACGCCCGGCGCGATGCCGCGGTCGTCGGGCAGCACGCGGCGCACAGTTACGAACACGATCAGCCCGAAGATGGCGAAGACGAACGCCGGCCCCGCGAGCCCGACTTCGATCGTCCCGGCATGCCCTAGGATCAGGTAAGGCGCGAGTGCCGGCCCCAAAATCGTTCCCAGCCCGAATGCCGAGGCGAGCAGGGTGAGCGCGCGCGTCCGCTCCTCGCGCGTCGTGTTGCCCGCGACCAGCGCCTGCACCGCGGGCGGCGCGGCCGACCCGAACGTGCCGTAAATCAGCCGCCCGAGGATGAAAAGCACGAACGCGGTCGTGCCGCCGATCCAGCCGTTGATCCCGGCGGCCAGGAACACGCCGCACAGGGTCAGGCTGACGCAGAAGCCGCCCATGCCGAACAGGATCATCAGCCGGCGCCCGTGCCGGTCGGACCGCTTCGCCCAGAAGGGTGCCGCGACCACCCACAGCAGCGCCGACACCGAGAAGGCGGCGGCAACCGCGCTGTCCTCGACGCCGAGCGAACGCCCGAGCGCGGGCAGCACCGATTGGAGCGCCGTGTTCCCCGCCGCGATCGTCAGCATGACCAGGAACATGAGCGCGAAGCGCCGATCGAACCCGCGCGTCATGCCCGTTCCTCCCCTGCCCTGCGCCAGTTGTAGCTACGCGTCACATGCGCGATGTGCAGATCGTAATGGTCGTACCAGCTTCCGCGGCCGGCTTCGCGCACCACCGCGTGCTGCGGGTGCTCACGCCACGCGATCGCACTCGCCTCGTCGGTCCAGTAGCTGACAGTAATGCCGAACCCGTCGCCCCCGCGCGCGGCGTCGACGCCGAGGTAGCCCGGCTGCGCGGCAGCGAGCGCGTCCATTGCCGCGGCGGCGGCGGCGTAGCCGGCCTCGTCCACGCGGGTGCGCCAGGCCGCGAAGATCACCGCGATCTGCCCCGTCCTGCTCCCGTGCGCCGCTGTTCTGTCGTCCGGCATACCCAAGCGATTAGGCGCTTGGGGGCGCGGCGCAACCCCGCTATGGCAACCGACGCGCTTGACCAAGCGTTCGTCAAACCGGGCTGCGCGGAGCATGCAGCGCGGACATAACGGGAGCAGTGCTTTTCCTCATGCCCAGTTCGACCAACGCGATGCGTCGCGCCCGGCCCGCCGGCGTCCCCGGACCGCTGCAGATGTTCTTTCAAGGCTTTCTGAAGCACCCGGTTATGGTCGGCTCGATCATCCCGTCGTCGGACCGGCTGATCCGCAAGATGCTTGGCCCCGTCGATTGGGCGAATTGCAAGCTGTTCGTCGAATACGGCCCTGGCGTCGGCACCTTCTGCCGTCCGATCCTGGAGCGGATGGCGCCCGACGCGATGCTGATCGCGATCGATACCAATGCCGACTTCATCCGCTACCTCGATCACACCATCACCGATTCGCGCTTCGTCGCGGTTGAAGGATCGGCCGCCGACGTCGAGCGGATCATCGCCGAGCATGGCCACGCCGCGGCCGATTACATCCTGTCGGGCCTGCCGTTCTCGACGTTGCCCGATGGCGTCGGCCCTGCGATTGCGGCCGCTACGCACGCTGCGCTTCGCAAGGACGGCGCGTTCCTGGTTTATCAGTTCAGCCCCAAGGTCCGCGACTTCATCGCCGCGCATTTCACGCGCATCGACCATGACATGGAATGGTGGAACGTGCCGCCGGCACAACTCTACTGGGCGCACAAGGACTGACTAACTCGCCTGCCCCGATACGGAGGACTCGCGGATGGATCAGCGCGACACGTCGCGCTGCCGCTATCTGCTATAGGTCGTCGCTGCGGAAATTGAGCCCGCGCGACACGGTGGGATCGAGCACGCCGACGATCAGATAGGCCGCGAACTGCTTGGCGCGCTGCCACCATCCCGTCGCTGCGGCGTAAAGTTCGGGCGTGATCTCACGTGATTGCGCGATCTCGCCATTCACATAGTGGCGCACCGCGGCGGCGAAATCCGCGTCCTCAATGCGGATCATCAGCTCCAGATTGATGAACAGGCTGCGCATGTCGAAATTGGCGCTGCCGATGTGCACCGCGTCGTCGACGACGTATAATTTGGTGTGCAGCTTGGTCGGCTGATACTCGAACACGCGGACGCCCTTTTTCAGCAGCCCGCGATAGGTGAAGCGCGCCGCCGCGATCGTGGCGTCATTGTCGGACTTGCCCGCGGTCACCACGCGCACTGCCTTGCCGCCGCGCCCCGCGCGGTCGAGCCGGCGCAGGATCGCCGGGCTGGGCGTGAAATAAGCCGCGATCAGGTCGATTCGCGTGCCGCGACGCATGTCGTCGCGCACCGTTCGCGCCCAGGGCGACAGTCGCCGCGTCGGCCCGCCGATCAACCAGCGCAGCCGTCCCTGCGTCTCGCTCCACTGCGACAGCGCCCGGTTGAGGTGACGCAGCTTGCCCTTGGGCTGACCGACCCATTGCTCCAGCGCGTCGAAATACCCCGCCATCCGCGACGCCGCCGCGCCCTCGATCAGCAGCCCCAAGTCGCGCCACGCCTGCTCGCGCTCGGTCCCGAAATAATCGTCCTCGACGTTGAACCCGCCGGTCAGGATGCGCGCATGCGGCGTGTCGGCGTCGGAGAGCGCGAGCTTCTGATGGTTGCGCAGCAGGTAGCGCCGCCCGAACCGCGCCGAGAAACGGCACACCGCGATGCCCGCCGCGCGCAAGGAATCGAAGAACGCCGCATCGGTGTCGTCGCTGCCGAAGCCGTCAACGATCAACGCCACGCGCACGCCGCGCTCGGCCGCTGCGATCAATGCCGCGTTGATCCGCCGCCCCGATGCGTCGTCGGCGTAGATGTAGAAGATCAGCCGCAGCGTCTCACGCGCGCCCTCGATCAGCGCGAGCAGCGCGCGCCGCCGCTCCGGCCCCTCGGTCAGCAGCGTCAAACGGTGACCGTCGACCGTGAACGGCCCCGTCACGCGCGCGCCTCCGGCGGGTGCGTCGGGTGCGGCACGGTCGCGTTCGTTGACTTGGTGACGCCGCCGTCATACAGCGGCATCTTCCCGTTTCCATTTTTTGCAAGGAAGCCGCCTATGGCGCGCGTGACCGTCGAGGATTGCGTCGACAAGATCCCGAACCGTTTCGACCTGGTGCTGATGGCGGCGCAGCGTGCGCGCCAGATCTCGGGTGGTGCGGAACTGACACTCGACCGCGACCGCGACAAGAACCCGGTCGTGGCGCTGCGGGAAATCGCCGAGCAGACCGTGCGCCCGCGCGACCTGAACGAATCCGCGATCCAGGGCATGCAGCGCGTGCAAATCGACGACGAGGATGAGGCCGACGAGGTCGGCAGCTTGGCCGCGTCGGCAGAGGCGCTGCGCCTCACCGCCGCCGCCCCGCCGCGCAACCAGAATCTGGGCGCCGACTACGACGGCTGATCGCCGCTGAAACGTCGGAACGGCCGGTTGCTCGCCCGAGCGGCCGGCCGTTGTCGTTTGCGATACCGCGCACGTTCATGCCGTCAGCGTCACCGACATGGCGATGCGCTTCTCGCCGCCGGGGGGGATGGTGAACACGCCAGGCTTGTCGCGATATTCGCCGGTGAAGCCTGCCGGATCGGCGATCCCGTGCCACGGCTCGACGCAGACGAACGGCGCGCCCGGCTTGCTCCAGATGCCGAGCATCGGCGTGTCGGGAAACGCGATCTCCAGCGCCGGGCCGTGCGGTGCACCGTAGCGCACCGACTGGCTGCGCACGCGGTCCCAGATCAGCGCGTCGTGCGCGAACAGGTCGCCCGACAGGTGCAGCGTGCGTCCTTCGAGCGGCGATGGGCGCTCCTCGCCGCTGATCTGCCCGTCGCCGTTCAGCACGCGCAGCGCCTCAGGCTCGTCGTCGGCGAAGGTCACGCGGTGTTCCTCCCGCGGCGCTCCGTAGGGTAGCGGCCAGGCGAAGGCGGGGTGGAAGCCGAAGCTCGCGGGCAGCGGCACGTCGCCCGGATTGTTGACCGTCACCTGGATGTCGAGCGTCGCGCCGTTCAGCGAGAACCCCACTTCCAGCCGGAACGCGAATGGGTAAGAGGCGCGTGTCTCCGCATCGTCGGTCAGCGCGAACACCGCGCGCGTCGGCTCGGCGGCAACCACCGTAAAGTCGCGGCGGCGGGCGAAGCCGTGCTGCTTCATCGGATAGTCGCGGCCGTCGACGCGGATCGTCTCGTTCGCGGGCTTGCCCACCACCGGGAACAGGATCGGTGCGCGCCCGCTCCACCAGCGCGGGTCGGCGTCGGTCATCAGCTCGCGGCCGGCGGCGTCGGTCAGCGACGACAGCTCCGCGCCGTGCGGGTTGATCGCGGCGGACAAATGGTCGCTGGCAATTCGGATCCAGCCGTGATCGTCGGTCGGGGAAGCGTCGGGCATGGCGTAGCCAACGCGCGAGGCGCGATTTGGAACCGGTGCCCGAGCAGATCATTGAACCCCCGCAACGAACCAGAAAGGGGAATATCCATGAAGACGATCCTGAAGGCCACCGGCGTGGCCGCGCTGCTGATGCTGGGCGCGTGCGGCGGCAATGCCGACGACAAGGCCGCCGACAACATCGAGGCGATGACCGAGAACCGTGCGGACGCGCTCGACGCGCAGGCCGACGCGACCGGCAACGAGCAGGTGTCCGACATGCTCGAGGACCGCGCCGACAACGTCCGCGAGATGGGCGACGACGCCGCCGACAAGGCCGATGACAATGACGACGCGCGCGTCGAGCAGCAGGTCAAGAACCAGATGTGATCCGCTTAGGTGGGCGGGGCGATGCGCGACGCACGCTGCCGCCCGCCTGGCGTTGATCGAGCATCGGGTTCGGCGCGGGAAGCGTCGGACCCGATGCTCGTTGCGGCCTGGAAGGTCACGCTAAGGTCACGCGAGCGCGTAGTGCTGCGACGGGGCTGTTGCTCCGTGAGCCGTGGAAGGTCATGCTAAGGTCACACCAACGCACGGTATTGTGACGGGGCTGTTGTCTCTTGGGCTGCCAGACGTGGAAGGTCAGGCTTAGCCGCTTCTGCACCAGCTTGACGCTCATGCTCTCGTTATCCTGGACTTGATCCGGGGTGCCGCTTCTTTGGCGGGGTGGGAGAAGGTAGCGGGATCTTGGATCAAGTCCGGGATGACGGTTGGTTGTATCCGTTGGGGATTGCCTCAGGGGCTCGGCGATGCGTGGTGTTGCGTCGGACATTGCGGACCTCGAAACTTGTAAGGTCATACTAAGGTGACGCCAAAGCGCGTGAAGTTAGTTCGCTAATCGCCGGGTGCGTACGGCCTGGGTGTCGGGTCGGAGCGACTTCCGCTGATTGATCGCGATCTCGCCATCGTCCGTGCGGCGACGCGGCGACGCGGCGGGCCAACTCGCTGCGAGGCGTGCGTGTCGTGGCGGTCGTGGCTCGATCCGGATCACATAGGCGCGCCAGCGGTGGCGTATGTAGGCGACCTCGGCGCTGCCCGACCCGGCGACCGTTCCGCGCTCCCCACCCGCCCGCGATCATAGCTCGGGCGTGCCGTCGTAGTCGCGTGTCGGCTCGCGCCCGAACGGATCGTTCCCGCGCGCCCAGTCGGCGTCGTCGCGCGCTGCGTCACGGGCGGCGCGCGCGCGGGCGCGTTCGGTCGCGACGTGGCTGTCGCCTTCCACCGACGGGCGGGCGTAGCGCTGGCGTTCGAGGTCGGGGTAGCGTTCGAAGAGCTCGCCCATCCCCGCCGCGGCGTCCAGCGCATCGGCGAGCGCGTCGGGCGCCATCAGCCGGTGCGGCTCGGCCGGGGTGACCGGCGACAGCGCAGGCGTCGCGCGCGCCATCGACAGCGTGGGTGCCGCGCGCGGTTCGTCGGCGCGGCGCGTGTCCTCGTGCGCGTGGCGGAAGCGATCGGGGCGGTAGGCGCGCAGCAGGAACATGAGCAGGCGGTCGTTATATTGCCGCTTCGACCCGATGCGGCAGCCGTCGCGGTCGAACACGGGCACGTCGACGCCCTCGATCGCGCGGGAAAAGGCGAGTGCCTGGAGGTGATCGGCGGCGGCATCGAGTGCGGCGTCCCAGGCGCGCGCGAAACTCTCCGCACCCGCCGCGCGGCGCAGGCGATAAGCGCTGCCGATCGACATATCGACCGCGGCGCAGGCGGCGGACACGAGCCCGGTATCCGCCAGCGCCTCCACGAAGCGCGCCTGCACCTCGGGCGACCAGCCATCGGCACGCGGGCGGCGCGGGACGGGTCGCCACTCGAAGTCGTTCGGATCGAAGCCATGCGCGTCGCGCTCGGGCGACGGGGCTTGGGTTGCAGGGAGCGCGGCCGCGTGGGGAGCGGCGGCGCCGGCTGGGGTGTGCGGATAGTCGTGCATCCGCGAGGGTAAACGCAGATCGCGGGCGTGTAGGACAGTGGGGCACGGCATCGTCACTTTGCACGGATGTGCAAATTGCGAGGCCCATTTTTCACGAAACGGCTGTTCCGTGAAAAGTGGGCGGCAACTTTGGTAGGTCACTGCAATGAGCAGAGCGGTGGTCGCGGTGTGACGGCTAGCCTCCGGTCCGGGTGCTCGCTCCGAATGTGACTGACCTCCATCACCACCGATCAAGCCGCGGCTTGCGCCGTTACCTCCCGCATCGGGGCACGCGCGGTGGTCGGCTTCGCCGGGCAAGCATCCGTTGGGCACGTGCAGATCGCGGGCGTGCAGAACGGGAGGTGCGTTGACCTGCCGATCTCGCGCCTTCATCTTACCGGCATGCGCGCAATTTCCTGTGTCGAGGCGAGCGACGATCTGGATGCGGTGATCGCCATGGTGGTCGCTGACTGTACACCGGTCGCGATCACGCGACGGCGTAGTGAGGGCGCGGTGCTGGTTTCGGCGAGCGGGTGGGCGGCGATCGAGGAAACCTTGTACCTGCTACGCTCGCCCGCCAACGCCAAGCGGCTGCTGGACAGCATCGCCGAACTTGAAGCCGGGAACGGCGAGGTACATGATTTCGTAACGCCGTGAAGCTTCAGCGCTCGTGGCGGAGTATCAGGACCTCAACGCGCACGATACGAAGCTGTTTGCCAAGCTCAACACTTTGATCGAGGGATGTCGGCGCCACTCGCTCGAGGTCACCGGCAAGCCGGAGCCCCTCGGCAATAACCTGTTAAGCTGGTGGTCGCGCCGGATCAGCCACGAGCATCGCTTGGTGTACCGCGCGGCGAGATCAGGCGAGAAGCATGTTGCGCATGGCGCAGTGCCGGTATTACTATTGACTGATACTTGAGATGAGGTTCTGTAGTACGTTAACTGTTTGCTTATCAGGTGTACCGCTAAAAGACTTCACCTTCTGTAAGCCTTGCTGAGCCACCCCAAGTAGTCGAATTCGCTCGACGTCGGAAAGCTCGTTCGATGCAATGTTTTCAAGAGCAAGGGCGGCGTGATAAAAGAGGAACGGCTGCTCGTGTTCAAAGCGTTTAGCTAACCATTCAACGTCAGCGACAGCAGGGTTCATCTGCATCATCGCAATAGCTGCCAATCGACTGCCGCTTGAGCCGGAACCTTTGTAGATTTGTATTCGCCCTACTAGGGTTGGAGCTAACGCACGCATTTTTACAAGGACACGCGTCATAGCTTCTGTTCGGTTTGAACCGGCCGGCATCGAGCGGCGAATTGCGTCGTACTCAAGACAAAGCCGATCAAGTTGTTCAGACAACACATCTGTGTGGCTGTCAGCTTTAACTGTGATCCTTGCGGCAGCCTCAATCTGAAGTGGAGTGACCTCCCCGGAGCTGACATTTGCAGAAGCATTTGCAACTTCATCAAGTTCCGCTTCAATACCTGCGACTTTCATCTTGCGCATGCGATCGAGCAGCCCAGGCAAGCGTTGAAAGCCGCCTCTAATTTCAGTACGAAAAATCAGCGTTATAGTTAAGATGCAAACCGGCCAAGCGACTGCACCCAGCAGAACACCAAACGCAGTAATGAGCTTGGCCGTTTCTTCCACCTTCGTTTACTCCGCTTGTCGCAGATATACCTCGCCACCTTGTTCCCGGAAACGCTCGCTCATCTCGGCCATGCCGGCCTCGGCCGACGTTGCGTCGAGCGGCGCGGCCCCTTCACCATGCTGCGCATGGTCCCCCTCCCCGTGCCGGGGTGGCTGAGCAGCGACGAAGGTTTCGACCGGCGCGTTCTGCTTGGCCGCGAAGTCGCGTACTTCCTGCGTGATCTTCATCGAGCAGAATTTCGGTCCGCACATCGAGCAGAAGTGTGCGGTCTTCGCGCCCTCGGCGGGCAGCGTCTGGTCGTGGTACGACTCCGCCGTGTCGGGGTCGAGGCTGAGATTGAACTGGTCGCGCCAGCGGAACTCGAAGCGGGCGCGGGACAGCGCGTCGTCGCGCATCTTGGCCGCCGGGTGCCCCTTTGCCAAGTCGGCAGCGTGGGCGGCGAGCTTGTAGGTCACCACGCCGACCTTGACGTCGTCGCGGTCGGGGAGGCCCAGATGCTCCTTGGGCGTGACGTAGCAGAGCATGGCGGTGCCGTACCAACCGATCATCGCGGCACCGATGCCACTGGTGATATGGTCGTAACCCGGCGCGATGTCGGTGGTGAGCGGCCCCAATGTGTAGAACGGCGCCTCGCCGCACGCCTCGAGCTGCTTTTCCATATTCTGCTTGATCTTGTGCATCGGCACATGGCCGGGGCCCTCGATCATCACCTGCACGTCCTGTTCCCAGGCGCGCTTGGTGAGTTCGCCCAGTGTGTACAATTCGGCGAACTGCGCTTCGTCGTTGGCGTCGGCGATCGAGCCGGGGCGGAGACCATCGCCGAGCGAATAGGCGATGTCATACGCCTTCATGATCTCGGTGATTTCGTCGAAGCGCTCGTAGAGGAAGCTCTCCTTGTGGTGGCTGAGGCACCATTTCGCCATGATCGAGCCGCCGCGGCTGACGATGCCGGTCACGCGCTTGGCGGTGAGCGGCACGTAGGGGAGGCGGACGCCGGCGTGGATCGTGAAGTAATCGACGCCCTGCTCGGCCTGCTCGATCAGCGTGTCGCGGAAGATCTCCCACGTCAGCTCCTCGGCAATACCGCCGACCTTTTCCAGCGCCTGGTAGATGGGAACGGTGCCGATCGGCACGGGCGAGTTGCGGATGATCCACTCGCGCGTGTCGTGGATGTTGCGGCCCGTCGACAGGTCCATCACCGTGTCCGCACCCCAGCGGATCGACCAGACGAGTTTGTCGACCTCGGACGCGACGTTGGAGGCGACCGCGGAATTGCCGATGTTGGCGTTGATCTTGACCAGGAAATTGCGGCCGATCGCCATCGGCTCGGTTTCGGGGTGGTTGATGTTGTTGGGGATGATCGCGCGGCCGCGGGCGACCTCGTCGCGGACGAACTCGGGCGTGACGTAATCGGGGATGGAGGCGCCGAAATCTTCGCCGTCGCGGACGTATTCACGCAGCATCTCGCGGCCGAGGTTCTCGCGCGTGGCGACATATTCCATCTCGGGCGTGATGATGCCGCGGCGGGCGTAGTGCATCTGGCTGACGTTGGCACCGGCCTTCGCGCGCAAGGGACGGCGGTTGACGTTGGGGAAGGGCTGCACCCCGCCCGAGCGGTCGGGGCCGAGCTGTCCGTTGTCCTCGGGCCGGATCTCGCGTGCGTCATATGCCTCGACGTCGCCGCGCGCGATGATCCAGTCGCGGCGGAGACTCGGCAGGCCGGCCATGATGTCGATGCGGGCGTTCGGGTCGGTGTAGGGGCCGGAGGTGTCGTAGACGTTGAGCGGCGGCTCCCCGCACGAGGGATCGAGATTGATCGCGCGCATTGCGACGCCGAGGGGGCCGACGTGGATCTTGCGGGAACCGCGGATCGCGCCGGTGGTGACGCCGATCTCGCTGCGGGCCTGGATGTCTGCCATGCGCTTCACTCTCCTTATGGGGGAGAGGATCGGTGGCCGGGTATGGTCGCCGCTCCACTCCCTACGCCGGTGTCAGCCGGATCAGGTTCAGCGGGTCGGGGGCTCAGGCGCCCCCCTCTCAACCGCCTCAGCGGTCCCCCGGGGATGCGGCGCAGTATAGGCGCGTGGGGGCGGAGTGGAAGGGGGTTTCGGTGGAGGGGTGTTCCGCTGGCCTCGTGGACATGCGACCAGGCGCACGAACCCCGGATCGTGACGGTGTGAGACGGAGCCGGTGCCGTGACGTCAGACGTCGCCTTCGCGGCGACGCTGATCGTCGTGACGAGGCGTCGGCGATCCACCGACGCCGTGCGCGGCTTACCCGCCGCTCGCCGCGCTGATCTTCAGGTTGCCGTTGACGCCCGCGGGGAAGAAGCCGCCCTTGTCGACCGCGGCGTTGCTGAGGAACGCGATGTTGAGCACCTGCCCGACCGTGCGGCTGAACGCGATGCCGTTGTCGTCGGCGGGGACGATGTTCGACACGTCAGCGGTGCCGGTGATCCCCTGGTCGAGGTCGCGATTGTCGACGCCGGTCGGCAGGCCGGTCGCGGTCGAGCTGGGGGTCGGCGAGGGCGTGGGGGTCGGCGTCGCGGTCGGCGCGCGGACGCCGTCGAGCAGATCGCGCGCGTTGGAGATCGCGTCGGCCTTTGTGCGCAGCGACGGCGTTGCCAGCCCCTTCTGATAGAGCGTCGTGCGGATCAGCCCGGCGTGATACGCCTCCGCCGCCAGGAGGCCGGCGGTCGCCTCCTGATAGCCGGGGGTGAACACCAGGGTCGACGACGCGCCCTTGTACGCGGTGACGCCGACGTCCTCGAAGATGTACGCACCGAGCAGGAAGTTCTCGTCGGTGGCGTAGGGGTCGAAGGTGTCGTTGGCACCCGCGATCCCGGCAGCACGCGCGGCGGCGGTGAACGGGCCGGCGGCGCTCAGGTCGATGGCGGGCATCGCCACCGCGGCGCTGCCGAGCACCTGGCGCAGGAAGGCGACGTGCGCGCGCTCGTCGCCCGCGATCTCGCGCGCGTAGGCGGCGACCACCGGATCGGTGAAGGCGACGCGGCGGCCACCAGTCACGGCGCCGGCGGTACCGGTGCCCGCGGTCAGGGTCGCCGGCAGCCCCTGCCCGGTCGCGGCAAAGGCGTAAAATTGCGCTTCGAGATATTCGAGCTGGAGCGCGAAGTTGAGCACGTCGACCTCGGCGGTCGAGCTGGTCGCCGACGCGGTTGGGGTGGGCGTGGGGTTGGTGATCGGATTGTCGTCATCGTCGTTGCCTCCGCAGGCGGCGAGCAGCGACAGGCCGCCGGCGACGGCGATGCCGCCGCTCGCCAGCTTGATGAAGCGGCGACGCTCGGCGCGGCGCTCGGCCGCGGCGGCGAGGATCGTGTGGGCGAGCGCGGGATCGGTGATGGGATCGGTCATCGAAGCGGACACTTTATGCGAGAAGGATCGATTGGGGGCGGGCGCGGGGTGCGCGTCAGGTCGCGGCGGCGCTGGTCCTGATCGCGCCGTTGACCCCGGCCGGGAAGAAGCCGCCGGTGCCGACCGCGGCCTGGTTCAGGTACAGGATGTTGAGCACGCGGTCGCCCGTCCGGCTGTAGGCGAGGCCGTTGCCGTTGAGCGGCACGATATTGGACACCGTCTCGCCCGCCTCGTTGGTGCCCGGCGTGATCCCCTGATCGTCGTCGGTCGCGTAGCCGGTGACGAGGTTCTCGGTCGCGCTGCCGTCGAGCCGGTCGCGCGCGTCGGACAGCTGCTGCGTCTTCTCGATCAGGCGCAGTGCGGGTGTCTCGATGCCCTTGCGGTACAAGGTCGTGCGGATCATCGCGGCGTGATACGCTTCCACCGCCAGGATGCCCTGCGTCGCCTCGAGCAGGGTCGAGTTGGCGAGGCGCCCGGTCGTGCCCTTGTAGGCGGTGACGCCGACGTCCTCGAATAGGAACGCGGCGAGCAGGAAATTCTCGTCGCTGGCATAAGGGTCGAAGGTTTCGCTCGCCCCGACCACGCCGGCGGCGCGCGCCGCGGCGGTGAAGGCACCGGCTGGGCTCAGGTCGATCGCGGGCTGCGCCACCGCGAGCGAGCCGATGGCGGACCGCAGAAAGGTGACGTGGGCGAGCTCGTCCGCCGCGATCTCACGCGCGAACTGCGCCACGATCGGATCGGTGAAGGCGACGCGGCGCCCGCCGGTTGCCGCACCCTGTGCGCCGGTGGTGGTGACGCCGCCCTGAAGCCCCGTGCCGATCGCCGCGCCGTTGACCGCGAAGGCGTAGAAATTGGCCTCGAGATATTCGAGGTTGAGCGCGAAGTTGAGGTAGTCCGAGACGCCCAGCGTGCTGGTTGCGGTCGCGCTGGGCGACGGCGTGGGCGTCGGCGTCGCGGTTTGCGCGCCGGCGCGGCCCGCCGCTACCATCGCGCCACCGGCGGCAACCGCGCCGAGGGCTTGTCCGAAGAACGCGCGCCGCTCCTCGCGCCGCGTCGCCCGTGCGTCGAGCGCCCCGATCAGTTCGCCTTCGCCCATCGCCTGCATCCTTCTTCCGCTACGCTCGACCATGCCGCGGCGAACCTTGCGCGCGGCTGACTCGATCGCAGCGATAGGCGCAGGCGGACGTGGGTGCAAATGGTGGGTGGTGGGCGGCGACGTGGTGTCGGCTGGGTCAGCCGGGCGATCGGGGATGTGGGAGAGGCGGTCGCTGCCGTTTGAAGCGGTGAGATGGGACGCTGCGGTTCGCCGCGACGCTCTTCAACCGGGGGCGTCATGCGGCGGGAGTGACCGGGCGAGCCGAGCGGACGCATTCTCCACTCGTCGCCCCGGACTTGATCCGGGGTCCCGCTTTCTGGTCAGCCTGAGAGAAGAAGCGGGATCCCGGGTCAAGCCCGGGATGACGTCTGGGTGGGTGAGTCGTCGATCGACCTACCCAAGGTAAGGTCAGAAGGTGTAGCCGATGCCCACTGCGCCGAGCCACTGATCACGCGAACCCGCGATGCTGACGATCGGCGTGTCGCCGAAGTCGTTGAGCATCCTTTTGTAGGTGCCGCCCGCGATCACCTTGAACCCGTGCAGCAGGTCGCCGGTCAGCGAATAGGTGCCGGCGAAGCCGACGACGTAGTTCTTCCACCCGCCGCGCGTGCGGAACGCGGGCAGGCCGCTCGCCGCCACGTCCTGTGGGCGGACGTCGAAATAGGTGCGGCCATATTCGCGCTCGACCTTCTCGGCCGAGCCGAAGATGCCGATCGCCGCCTTGGTGCTGAGCGGGGTGTAATAGCTGATCGAGGGCTGGATCACGCCGCTGTCGTGAATGCCGGTCACGTCGTAGCGATAGCTGACCGACACCGTCAGCTTGTCGTAATCGCTGGTGATGACGCCGACCTTGCCGACGCCGACATAGCCGCCGAGTTCGAGCGCGGTCGAGGTGGTCGGCAGCGCCTTGACGCGGGGATCGTCGATGCCCTTGCGGCTGACCCGGTTGAAGTTGACCAGCCCGACGGGGCCAGCCTGGAAATCCCATTTGGCGTCGGTGGGCTCGGCGATCAGATCGACCGAGGCACGGTTGCCGAGCACCTGGAACGAGACGCCGCCCAGCGTGCCGATCGCCGCCGGCGCGGGCGTCAGCGAGTAATCGTTCGAGCCTTCGTAATCGGGCAACCACGCACCCGCCACCGCGACGGTTACCGTGTTGCCGTTGGCGTTGGGCACCGGCATCGGCGGGGCGTTGGGGTCGACCGGCGCGGACTGCGCCAGCACCGGAGCGGCAAGGAGCGACGACGCGGCGGCGACCGCCAGCGTGGCGAGGCGGAGCGGACGGAGCGAGCGAACGGCGACGGGACGAACAGCGGACACAAAATTTCCCCTTTGATCTGCCCGCGTGAACGAGCGTTTACGGCTTTGTGTCCGCTTACGTCCTTACAGCATGTAGCGCATGCCGATCTGTTGCCGTTGTGCATCACCCGCGATCGCGAAGCGCGCGGCGGAAAAGCGCGGCGCGCCGAAGCGGATCGGCGGATTGCGCGAGAAGCCGAAGCCCTCGCGCGGGATGCCCGCGAACGTGTCGAGCTTGGCGTTGCCGTTCTCGTCGTGGATCACCGCCACGGCGTAATTGCCATAAGGCAGGCCGGCGAAGCGCAGGCCGTGCGTCGTCGCGGGCACGTTGCGCGTCACCGCATCCTTGTCGTCGACGCACGACGGAAAGTTCTCCGCATCCGCGGTCAGGCAGACGCGCAGCATCCCCTTGGTCGAGCGCAGATGGTCGATGCCGACGTCAAGCGACGCGACCGGCGCTGCCCCCATCAGCAACAACGTGGCGCTCGCCAGCATGCCCACGCGCGCGCGCCTTGGCATGGGCGCGGGTGAAGTCGCCGACCCCATCGTCGGTGCCGCAAACCCGGTCCCAGAACCGGAAATAAAGCCCATAATTGCACCCATATCGTTCGTGGTGACGCTGATGATGGCTGGCCGTGATCAGCCAGCGTCCCACTACCCCCCGCCACATGAACCGGGGGAAAATCTCCCACCCCATATGGTTGGTCACACCCATAACGGTCATGATCGTCAGCACCAAGCCGAGGGCTGCGACGTGGATCGGAATCGCGAGCACCAGTAGCGGAATTGCCACAGCGCCGGTCAATGCCTCGATCGGGTGGAATGCCATCGCCGCCCAGGCGGTCGGCGGGCGGCTGGCATGGTGAACGGCATGCGCGAGCTTGAACGGCCGCGGCCGGTGCATCCAGCGGTGCGTCCAGTAGAACCAGGTGTCGTGCAGGAACAGATAGGCGAGCACCGACACGGGCAGGTACCACAAGGGGAAATCGTGCACGTCGCGGTAGACGCGGGTCCAGCCGTGATTGTCCCACCCCCAGGCGAGCACGCCCGCGGGTATGCCGTAGATCGCGGCGGAGACGAGGCTCCACCAGATCTCGCGCCGGATCTGCGGATCGAGCCCGGTGTAGAGGCCTGGATGCCTGAGCTTCGTCGCCCACGCGAACCCGGCCGAGGTAATCAGGTAGCGCACGCCGACGATCAGCGTCATCGCGATCGCGGACAGCGTGACGGCGGCGAGGATCGACAGCGCGGACATGCATGGCCTGTAGCCGATCGCGGATCATCCGCCCATCCCGCTCGTTCACAGCCTGAAAACAAGGAGATGGCGATGACCGACCCGAACGCTGCACCCGAGGATATCGGCACCGACGCACGCGACGACGCGACCGCGGCGAACGTGCTGCGCGATACCAACGGCGGCACGCCGGGCAGCGATGCCGGCGGCGGTGGCGGCATGGGCGGGCAGGATGCGGCTGATGCGGCGGCAGCCTCGGCCGCAGCGAGCGGGGGCGGCGCGAATGCGGCGAACCCGGTCGATACCGGGCTGGACACCGGGGCTGCGGACGCCGCGGCCGAGGCACGCGCGCGGTCGGTGGCGGATAGCGGGTCCACGGCGCGGTGACGCGGTTGTAGGAGCCTCCCACCACTCGTCATCCCGGCTGCTGCGGTGATCGACCCACGCGTCGGTGGGGCTCGCAAATACACGATGCATTGAGCGGATGTAGATGCCGTCTCTACCCACCCGTCACCCCGGACTTGATCCGGGGCCCCGCTTATTCGGGCGCGACGGCGGCGGAGATGTGAGTCGACTTCGGCATGGCACGAACAGTCGAAGCGGCTGCTGGCGAGCAACTCCTGTCCGCCTTCGACCCTGAGGCGTGAACCACTTCCGAGCCGGTGCACCAAGAAGCGGGATCCCGGATCGAGCCCGGGATGACGGGTGGGGGTGGCGCTACGCCGGATCGATCGCGTAGCTTCCGCGAGAAGACGCGCAACGAAAAAGGCGCCGGTGGATCGCTCCACCGACACCCTTTCTGGATCAACCGGATCGTTCGATCAGGCGGCCTGCTGCTGCTCCGGCAGTGCGGCCTTCGCCTGCGCGATGATCGCGGTGAAGGCTTCGCCCTCGTGCATCGCGATATCGGCCAGGACCTTCCGGTCCAGTTCGATCCCGGCGAGCTTCAGCCCGTGCATGAACTGGCTGTAGCTCAACCCCTCGGCGCGGACGCCGGCGTTGATGCGCTGGATCCACAGGCCGCGGAAGGTGCGCTTCTTCACCTTCCGGTCGCGATACGCGTACTGGCCGGCCTTCTCGACCGCCTGCCGCGCGACGCGGATCGTGTTCTTGCGACGGCCGCGGTAACCCTTGGCCTGTTCCAGAATGTTCTTGTGCTTGGCGCGAGTGGTTACGCCCCGCTTGACGCGTGCCATATCTCAGTCCTTCTCGCTCAGTTCAGGCCGTAGGGGGCCCAGGCCTTCACGGCCGCCGTGTCCGCCTTCGACAGCACCTTGGTGCCGCGGTTCTGGCGGATGTACTTGCCGTTGTGGTGCAACAGGCGGTGGCGCTTGCCGGCGACGCCGTGCTTGAGCAGGCCGGTGGCGGTGAGCTTGAAGCGCTTCTTGACGCCGCTCTTGGTCTTCAGCTTGGGCATTTTGGTCCTTTCGGTTGAGAGGAGGCTGAAAACGGCCGCGGCAGCCCCAGATGGCCGGGCCGTTCCTTTAAGCGCCTCGCTCACGGAAGCTGCGCGCCTTAGCCGCGGATCGCGCGCGATGCAACCGTCCTGCTCCCCACCCGCTCCCATGCAACCAAGCACCGCGTTCGACCATTGCGCTCCCGTCATGACGACGACGACCCAGCCCGACGAACCGGTCGAGCGCGCAAACGCGACCGGCCCGGTCGCGTCCAGGCGTCGGCGGGTTGCGCGCAACATCGTCCTGGCTGTGCTGGGCACGATCTTCGCCGCTTGGGCGATCCTGTTCGTCACCAAGGGGCGCTTCCTGAAATCGCCATTCGAGCGGATCGTCGGCCGCATGACACACCGCGAGGTGCGCGTCGGCGGCGACTTCCAGCTCTATTTCGCGCCGTTCCAGATCAAGTTCCACGCCGAGCGGTTGCGCATCTCCAATCCCGATTGGGCGACCAAGCCGAACCTGTTCGAGGCCGAGCGGATCGACACGCGGATCGCGCCCTTGTCGCTGATCTTCGGGCGGCGGCGGCTCTATTGGCTCGACCTGACGAACGCGGCGCTCGATATGGAGTGGAACGAGCGCCACGATCGCAACACCTGGACCTTCAGCGAGAAGAAGGGCGGCAAGCCGTTCGAGCTGCCGCGGATCGACCGCGCGACCGTGGCGGGCACGAGCGTGCGTTACCGCGATCCGCGCATGCGGTTGCTCGCCGATCTCGACGTCGACACGATCCGCTCGGTTCAGGCGCGGATCGGGCAGGCGGTGGGGGTGAAGGGCGCGGGCACGATCCGATCGACGCCGTTCAGCGTGTCCGCGCAACTGCTGTCGCCCGACACCACCGCCAACCGCGGCGAGAACAAGCTGGTCGCGACGGCACGCGCCGCGGGCAACACGGTCGATATCGCGGGCACGCTGCCGAGCCTGGCCGATATCGAGGACGTGCCGCTGCGCGTCAGCGCGCGGGGGCGCGACCTGTCGACGCTGCTCGGCATCATCGACGTGGCGATCCCACAGACGCGGACCTACGCTCTACGCGGGCAGATGGTGAAGGCGGGCGACGAATACCGCTTCACCCGCATCACCGGCACCGCCGGGCAGACCGACCTGGCGGGTCGGCTGACGATCACCAACGGCGCGCGGCTGCACCTCGATTCGCAGCTAGCGACGCGCAGCCTCGACATCGTCGACGCGGCACCCTTTATCGGGTTCAACCCCGACACGGTCGCGACCAAGGGCGTGACCGCCGCGGCGGCGGAGACGGGTGCGGCGCCGGCACGGCTGATGCCCGACGCGGCCTTCCCGGTGGAGACGATGCGGCGGTTCGACGCCGATCTGAAATGGACGATTCAGGCGGTACGCTCGCGCCGGGTGCCGATCAGCGACGTCGACGTGACGCTGAACCTCGACCGCGGCAAGCTGACCGTCGCGCCCCTGACCTTCGCGATGGCGCGCGGCAACGTGGCGTCGGACCTGGTGTTCGACACGCGCCAGCGGCCGAGTGCGGTGTCCTATGACATCCGGCTAGCCCCTACCCCGCTCGGGCGGTTGCTGGCGGGCTGGGGCGTCGCGGAGGCGGGAACGAGCGGCACGGTGCGCGGGCGCATCCAATTGGCGGGACGCGGCGACACGATCCACGATTCGCTCAGCACCGCGCGCGGGCGGATCGCGTTCGTGCTGCCCGCCGGCACGCTGTGGACGCGCAATGCCGAACTGGCCGAGCTCGACATCGGAACGTTCGTGCAGAAGATGTTCTCGGGTGCGCTGAAAGAGCCGGTGAACATCAACTGCGGGTTGATCGGCTTCACCGTGCGCGGCGGGGTGGCGGCGGCGGACCCGGTGCTGATCGACACGCGCAAGAACGTCGTCACCGCGCGCGGCGGGTTCAGTTTCCGCACCGAGGGCGTCGACTTGGCGTTCAAAGCCGATTCGAAGAAGTTCAGCCTGTTCTCCGGCCAATCGCCGGTCGGGATCAAGGGCACGTTCGCGCAGCCGGGATTGCAGATCATCACGCCCGAGCTGTTGTCGCGCGCGGGCGTCGGACTGGGGCTGGCGGTGCTGGCGACGCCGGTCGCGGGGTTGATCGCGTTCATCGATCCGGGCGACGCCAAGGCCGCGGCGTGCGGCCCGGTGCTGGCGGGCAAGACTGCCGCCGCCCAGCGCACTGTTAAGGGCGAGGCGCGCGACGACGTGGGGGGAAGCGCCAAGCCGAAGCGCAAGAAGTTCCTCGGCATCTTCTAGCCCGATAAGCGGGCGCCTAAACGCCCAGATCGTGCTCGATCACGTGGTCGGCGATCTGGCCGGCCGTCGTCCACCAGATGCGTGGGTCGTTATCGGCGCGTAGCCGCTCTAAGGCGCGCGCGAGCGGCGGCAAACGGTGCGCCTGACCCATGATATACGGGTGGAGCGCGACGCCGAGCACCAGCGGGCGGCGGTCGCACTCGCTGAGCAATTGCGCCACCGCATCCTCGATCGTCGCGGCGAACTGCGATGCCTCGCCGTTGCGCGCGACGATCGCGGGAATGTCGTTGATCTCCTGCGAATAGGGCACCGACAGCAGCCGGCCCGTGTCGGTCGACAGCCACGTCGGCTGGTCGTCGTGCGCCCAGTCGAGCGTGTAACGGTAACCAGCCTGGTGCAGCAGATCGGGCGTGTCGTGGCTTTCGGAGATCCACGGCCCGAGCCAGCCGGTCGGCCGCGTGCCGAGCGCCGCCAGCGCGTCGGTGGTGCGCGCGATCAGATCGCGTTCGTCGGATTGCGACAGCTCGCCCTGCGCGGCGGCGTTGCTCTCTCCGTGCGCCGCAATCTCGTAGCCGCGCGCGACGCACGCCTCGGCGAGGCCGGGGCAGGTCGCGAGCACGTCGGCGTTGAGCAGCGCGGTGGCGGGTAAGCCGAGCCGGTCGAACAAATCAAACAGCCGCCACGCGCCGACGCGGTTGCCGTAATCGCGCCACGCATAGTTGAGCACGTCGGGCTGGTTCTTGGGCGGGGCGAGCTCGGCACCCATCCCGCCGCCGAAGTCGAACACCTCGTAATTAATGCCGAAGTAGATCGCGAGCCGCTTGCCCTCGGGCCAGTCGTAGTCGGGACGATCGGTGATCGGGCGATAAGCATAGCGCGGCGGGGTGGAGACGGTCATCGCCCCACAACGCGCGCGCGGCGCGAAATTACCCGCGCCTCAATGATCGTGGTCGTGCGCGTGCCCATGGTCATGCGCGCCGTGCAGCGCTTCCAGCACGTCGTCGGTGCGCGCGGGGTCGCCGATCGCAAGCACGTGGCCCGCGCTCGCCGCGGTCAGCGGATCGCCGTTCCAGTCGCACATCCGCCCGCCGGCGCCCTCAACCACCGGCACTAGCGCGGCGAAATCGTAGAGCTGGAGCCCCGATTCGCACACCAGGTCGAGGTGGCCGCTGGCGAGCAGTCCGTAATTGTAGCAGTCCCCGCCATAGACCGGACCCTGCCTGGGCGAGCCGCCGCTGACCGCCGCGACCAGCGACAAATAATGCGGCACGTCGCCGTCGCCGAACAGGTGCGGGCTGGTTGTCGCGATCGTCGCGCCCGCGAGCGCGGCACAGGCACGGGTGCGTGCCGGCGCACCGTTGAACTCGGTCGCGCGGCCGGCGACACCGATCCAGCGCTCGCGCTGTACCGGCTGGTCGATGATTCCGAGCACCGGCCAGCCATCCTCGACCAGCGCGATCAGCGTGCCGAAGATTGCGCGCCCAACCGTGAAGCTACGCGTGCCATCGATCGGATCGAGCACCCATTGCCGCCCGGTGACGCCCGGCTTCTCGCCATATTCCTCGCCGACGATGCCGTCGCCCGAGCGTTCGGCGTCGAGGATGCGGCGCATCGCGGCCTCCGCCTCGGTGTCGGCGAGCGTGACGGGAGATTGGTCGTCCTTCATCCGCACGCCGGCGTCGGCGCGGAAATACGGTCGGATCACCGCGCCGGCGGCGTCGGCGAGGCGGTGGGCGAGTTGGATGTCGGCGGGGCGTACGGGCATAAACGTGGTGCCTATCGCGGTGCGCGGCGCGGCGCTAGGATGCGGCGCAACAGGAGACCTATACTCATGCGTGCCTTCGCCACCATCATCGCCGCCGCCGCGACCCTCGCTGCCCTGCCCGCCGCGGCGACGCTCGCGACCGGTGCCAAGGCGCCGACGTTCTCCACGCGCGGTGCGATGGCGGGCAAGGTGATCTCGGTTGACCTCGCCAAGGAACTGCGTCGCGGTCCGGTTGTGCTCTACTTCTTCCCCGCGGCGTTCACCGGCGGCTGCAACGCGGAGGCGCGCGCTTTTGCCGAGGCCGTGCCGCAGTTCGAGGCGGCGGGCGCGCGCGTAATCGGCATGTCGGCCGACGACGTGCCGACGCTGCAGAAATTCTCGTCGAGCGAGTGCGCGGGCAAGTTCGCGGTGGCGAGCGCCGGGCCGCGCGTGATCGCAGGGTATGACGTGGCGCTGGGCCAGGCGATCAAGGGACGCAACGTGACCAGCCGCACCAGCTACGTCATCGGCCGCGACGGTCGTATCGCCTTCGTCCACGCCGACATGAACCCGGCCGAGCACGTGCAGACGACGCTGGCGGCGGTGAAGCGGTTGGCGGCGCGCTGAGTCGCCGGTCACCGGCCTGACGCAACAATCATAAGAGAAAACGCCGCGTCACACACGGGATGTTAGCAATCCTGTCCTATCGCGGTGCCGAACGGGGATCGCGGCTGGGGGGTTAAGGCGTGGCGACGAGATTGCGGAACGTACACGACGCCACCGATGCGAACACGATGGTGGCGCGGATCATGGCGTTCCTGGGCGAACATTGGCTGCACCCCGACCCGGTCAATTACGCCCTCGCCTATGACGTCGTGTGTCATCCCGACTGCCCGCGCGCGCGCGAGGTCGCGCGGTTGACGCAGGACGGCGTGCGCCTGTCGGGCGGCGACATCGTTCGGCTGGGTGGCAGTGCGCGCAGTGCGGCGCCAATCGCGCTGGTGACCTCACCGGCGCAGGCTGGCCCGGTCCCATCCGCACCCGCCACGCCTGCTGCGCCCGCCCCGGTCGCCTCGCCGCCCGACCAGCGCGACGATGCGCTGGCCGCGCGCGCGCTGGCGCAGGTCGCGGGGTTCAGCGACACGCTGCACGCGATCCACAGCGAAACCAACCATTTCGGCCGCGATCTGGCGGCGACGGCCGAGGCGATCCGCGTCGGTGGTGCCGATGCCGGGGTAGAGCGGATCTCGCACCTGACCGCGGCGATGATCGAGCGGGTCCACCAGGCCGAATCGCGGTTGGAACAAGCGAAGCACGAGACGGCGGAACTGCGCGCGGCGTTGGAGGAGGCACGCACCAGCGCGCAGACCGACCCACTGACCGAGCTGCCCAACCGCCGCGCGTTCGACGACGCCTTCACCGCGTTGTCCCCCGACACGCCGGTGGCGGTCGCGATCTGCGACATCGACTTCTTCAAGCGCGTCAACGACGCCTTCGGCCACGCGGTCGGCGACCGCGTGCTGAAGCTGGTCGCGCAATTGCTCGAGCGCGAGGTCGGGTGCACCGTCGCGCGCTACGGCGGCGAGGAGTTCGCCCTGTTGTTCGAATCGCGCAATGTCGGCGAGGTACGATCGCGGATCGAGGCGGCGCGCGACGCGATCGGCGCGCGACGATTGCGCGACCGCGACACCGATCGTCCGATCGGGACGATCAACTTCTCCGCCGGGGTGGCGCTGGGACAAGCGAGCGACACGCTGATCCCGCTGATGGAACGCGCCGACCGCGCGCTCTACGCCGCCAAGCAGGCCGGGCGTGGCCGCACGATGGTCGCGCCATAAAGTGGCGCGGATCGCCGCGACCATGCGGCGGATCGCGCCAACCTGCTCGATCGCTCAGTGCTAAGCTGTTGATCGTGAACGAATACTGAAATTGGCACGCTGGGTGCTACGCCTCTTGCATCGATCGGAACGGCCGATCGAGCAACAGGAGTTCACCACCATGATCCGCACCTTTGACGCCGTCGCTCGCCAGGCATTCGCCCTCGTTGCCGCTTTCTCGGTCGCCGCGCTGATGATCGGCGCCGCGGTTCCCGTGTCGCCGATCGCGTGAGGTCGGCAATGACCGGTCTCGCTCACCGTCCGCTCGCACTCGTCTTGGCGAGCATCGTGACCACCGCCATGCTGTTGTGGATCGACCCGGGTAGCGCGATCGTCTGATCGCGGCACCCGCGCAGGGCCGCCGGCGTTATCGCCCTATGTCCGACCCCCTCAACCGTTTCGTCGCCGCGCAGGCCGACAGTTACGACAGTGCGCTGGCCGAGCTCACCGCCGGGGCGAAGCGCAGCCACTGGATGTGGTTCATCTTTCCGCAGATCGCCGGGCTGGGCCGCAGCGCCACCGCGATCCATTATGCGATTGCCGACCTGGATGAAGCGCGCGCCTATCTGGCGCACCCGCTGCTCGGGACGCGCTATCTCGCCTGCGTCGACGCGCTGCTGCGCCACACCGGGCGCGATGCGCGCGCAATCATGGGCGAGATCGACGCGGTGAAGCTGCGCTCGTCGCTGACGCTGTTCGACGCCGCGGGCGCGCCGCCCGCCGTCGCCCGCGCGCTCGATACCTTTTTCCCCGCGCCCGACGCCGCGACGCTGCGGTTGATCGGACGGTAGCTCAGCGCGCCTGCGACACGGGCGTCACCAGCGCGGTGCCGTCGTTGCTCAACACCACCGTCCAGCGCGTGCGCGCGTCGCAGGTGACGATCCACGCCGGGCGACCGTCGGTCGTCTTGGTCGCGGTGGCGTCGGTCAGCTCCTGGCAGTCCTGCCCGGCGTCGCGCACCGCGCGGAACAGCACGCCGAAGCGCTGCCGCTCGCCCAATGCCTCGACCCGCGCGACGTAATTGCCGACGGTGGTGACCGGCTCCGGCACCGACGGTGCCTCGTTCGACGGCTGCTGACAGGCGCCCAGCGTCAGCAGCGCGGGCGCCAAGAAGAGGAGGTTGCGGCTCATAACGGGCGATGATGTAGCGTCGACCCGCGCGCAAGACGAGCGGCAACCGTCACTCCGAGTGGATGCCTGCACGATTCCGCTTGCGCCCGCGCGTCGCGACGACGACGCTGCACCATCACGCGGCGAGCGATGATGGTTGAGTGGAGAGTGAGATGCGTGCGGGGCGTTTTTCCGGTTTGCTGGCAAGTGCGGCACTGCTCGCATCATGCGGTGGCGGCGATGGTGGCGGGTCGGGCAGCGGCGTTCCGATTGCATCGGCGCCGACGCCCACACCCGCCGCTTCCCCGACACCGACCGCGGCGGCGGGCTGTTCGCTGCGCGAGCGGCAGGATTGGGCGTTCGCCCAGTTGAACGAATGGTATCTGTTTCCCGAAACGCTGCCGGCCTCGCTCAGCCCGGCGGGCTATTCCACGGTGGACGATTACGTCGACGCGCTGACCGCCACTGCGCGCGCGCAGCGCAAGGATCGGTATTTCACCTATCTGACCTCGATCGCCGAGGAGAATGCCTATTATAGCGCCGGCGCGAGCGGCGGGTTCGGCATCCGGCTGGGTTACGACACCACCAACCGCCGCGTCGGCATCATTGAAGCGTTCGAAGGCGCACCCGCGCTCGCCGCCGGGCTCGACCGCGGCACCGAGATCCTGGCGATCGGGACCAGCGCCGATACGCTGCGCACCACCAGCGACCTGATCGCGGCGAACGGCCCGCAGGGCGTGGTCGACGCGCTCGGCCCCGACAATGCGGGCACGACGCGCGTGCTGCGCGTGTCGGACAACAGCGGAACGCGCAACGTCACGCTGACCAAGGCGGACTTCAACCTGACGCCGGTGTCGTCGCGCTACGGCGCGAAGATCATCACCGACAACGGGATGCGCGTCGGTTACGTCAACCTGCGCACCTTTATCGGCACCGCCGATGCCGGGCTGCGATCGGCGTTTCAGCAATTCCGCGACGCCGGCATCACCAACGTGATCGTCGACGTGCGCTACAACGGCGGCGGGTCGCTCTCGATCGCGGAATTGTTCACCGACCTGCTCGGTGGTGCGCGGTCCACCAACGACGTGCAGAGCTATATCACGTTCCGCCCGTCCAAGGCATCGCAGAACGAGACGACCTATTTCTCGCCGCAGCCGCAATCGATCGCACCGACCAAGATCGCCTTTATCGGCACCGGCAGCACCGCGTCGGCGAGCGAGTACGTCATCAACTCGATGCTGCCGTACCTTCGGAGCAACGTCGCGCTGATCGGCAGCAACACCTATGGCAAGCCGGTCGGGCAGATCGCGCTCGACCGGTCGCAATGCGACGACCGGCTGCGCGTGATCGCGCTCGCGCTGCAGAATGCGTCGCGTCAGGGCGATTATTACGACGGGCTGGCGACCAAGGTGGAAACGTCGTGCCAGGCGGTGGACGATGCGACCTATCAGATGGGCGACCCGCGCGAAGCGTCGACGCGCGCCGCGCTCAACTTCCTGCAAGGGCGCGGCTGCACGCGGATCGGGGCCACCGCTTCGGTGGAGCGTGCCACGACGCCGTTCGCGCAGCGCCAGCAATTGCTCAGCCCGGAGCGTCCGTCGACCGCGCAGCGCGAGACGCCAGGGCTGTTCTGACGCGCACGCTAGCGGGACTGTTCGGGCGTGCTCGCGCGCGCTAGGCGTTGCTGTCCGTCTGCGTGAAAGGTGAGCAATGGCATTCTGCACCCAATGCGGCACGCGATTGCCCGATCAGGCACGCTTCTGCCCGCGCTGCGGCGCGGCCGCCCCAACGCTCGACCCGCCGACGGACGCCGACCGCGCTGTTGAGCCTGAGCGCCCGCGCGCGCCGCTCGTGCCCCCTGCCGCGAGCGGACCCGAGCTGCCGGCCGATGGTCTGCATTTCGGCCCCGCGCCGCGCACCGGCGCGGTTTTAGGCGCGACGACGGGTGAACGCGCCGAGCCGCGACGTGCATCGCTGCCGCCCCCGCTCGCCCCCGCTCCGACGCGGCGCGACGACGACGACGAGGAGGACGCGGACGAGGGCGGCACCAGCACCGGCACGCGGTTGCTGGTGATCCTGGCGCTGATCGCGGCGGCGGTGCTCGCGGTCGTATTCTGGCAGCAGCGCGACGGCGCGCGACCCGTCGCCGAGGTCGCGACCAACGCGAGCGAGCCCGCCCCCGAACCCAGCAGCGAACCCGCCGAGGTGGCGAGCGCGCCGCTGCCCGAGCCTGAGCCGACCCCCACACCATCCCCGACGCTGGAGGTGGCGCAAACCGGCGACGAGATCGGCTCGACCGCATCGCTCAACCCGAACGGCGAGGCGGCGATCCCCGCCGCCGCGATCGACACCGCGTTCGACGACGATCCCGACCGCGCGGGCGAGGAGTTCCCCGGCCCCGTGACGGTGCGCGGCACGGTGATCGGGCTGCTGTCCGACTCGCCGCCCGCGCTCAGCCTGGAAGGGCGTTCGCGCGGCAATTACGTGATCGCTGACCTGGCGGGCGACCAGCGCGACGCGCTGCAACTGCTGACCCGCGGGTCGGTGGTGCGGCTGCGCTGCGGCGCGGTGCGGCATCAGTCGGGAACAACGGTGCTGTACGGCTGCCGCATCTGAGCGGCGAGGTTGAGCGTACGCTCACGCTTCTCTAGGGCCGCGCGCATGACCGCTTCCCCGATCGTCACCCGTTTCGCCCCTTCGCCGACCGGCCGGCTCCACGTCGGCAACGTGCGCGCGGCGTTGCACAATTGGATGTGGGCGAAGAAGAACGGCGGGCACTTCATCCTGCGCATCGACGACACCGACGCGGCGCGCAGCGAGGAGCGGTTCGTCGACGCGATCCGCGCCGACCTCGCCTGGCTCGGCCTCCACCCCGATCGTGAGGAGCGGCAGTCGGCGCGTTTCGAGCGCTACGACGCGGTGTTCGAGGAGCTACGCGCGGCGGGGCGGATCTACCCGGCATACGAGAGTGCGCAGGAGCTCGACCTCAAGCGCAAGATCGCGCGCGGGCGCGGGTTGCCGCCGGTGTACGACCGCGCCGCGCTGTCGCTGACGGCCGAGGATCACGCGCGCTTCGAGGCGGAGGGCACGCGCCCGCACTGGCGCTTCCGGCTCGATCACGCCGCGCCGATCACCTGGGACGACCTGATCCGCGGACCCCAGTCGTTCGACCCCGCGCAGTTGAGCGACCCCGTCATCCGCCGCGCCGACGGCTCGTGGCTCTACCTGCTGCCGAGCGCGATCGACGACGTGGACATGGGCGTCACCCATGTCGTGCGCGGCGAGGATCACGTGTCGAACACCGCGCTGCAGCTGCAGATGTTCGACGCGATGGGGGCGGCGCACCCGCGTTTCGCGCACGAGGCGCTGCTGACCGGCAGCGAGGGCAAGCTGTCCAAGCGATTGGGCGCGCTGGGCATGAACGAGCTGCGCGAGAGCGGGATCGAGCCCGCCGCGATCGTCTCGCTGCTTGCGCGGCTCGGCACCAGCGATCCCGTCGAGCCGATGGTCGACCCCGCCCCGCTCGTCGCCGCGTTCGACTTCGCGCATTTCGGCCGCGCGCCGGCGCGCTTCGACGAGGCCGAGCTCGCGCAGGTCAACGCGCGCGTCATCCACCAGCTCGATTACGGCGTGGTCGCCGATCGCCTGCCCGCGGGCATGGATGCGGCCGGGTGGGAGGCGGTGCGCCCCAACCTCCATACCGTCGCCGAAGCGGCGGACTGGTGGCACGTCGTCGAGGGGCCAATCGAGACGGTGGCCGCGGGCGAGGACGCCGATTACCTCGCGCAAGCCGCCGCCGCCGCGCGCGCGATCGACTGGGCCGGCGACCCGTGGCACGCGCTGACCAATGCGCTCAAGGCCGACACCGGGCGCAAAGGAAAGGCACTATTCCTCCCGTTGCGCCGCGTGCTGACCGGCCGCGACCACGGCCCCGACATGGCGGCGCTGCTGCCGTTGATCGGACAGGCGCGTAGCATCGAGCGGTTGGAGGCGGCGGCACGCGGGTAAGGCGGGACTCGCACGCGTCACGCACGCGTCCTATATCGGTTCCATGCAATTCTTCAGCCGCATGTCCCCGCTGCGCGCCTTCCGCGACCTGCGTTTCTTCCTGAACCAGCGGCAGCCGTACGAATTGTGGTTCCTGGTGCTCGCGGTCACGATCACCAGCGTGCTGATCTGGGCGTTCGCGCACGATTCGTACTTCGAGAAAGAGTACAAGCCCAACATCATCTACGTGCAGCAATATCGTCTCGACCGCACCGACGCGCAGATCATCGCGCAGCAGAAGATCGACCAGCCGGCGATCGACGCCGCCAAGGCCAAGCAGGCGGCGCGCGAGGAGAAGATGCGGCAATCGTTCAAGAAGGTCGACGACGCGATGAACCGCCTCGGCATCTGACCGACACGTGACCCGCCCGTCCGCCGACGACGCGCGCTGGATGGGCGCAAGCCTCGCGCTCGCCGAGCGGACGCGCGGGATGACCGCGCCCAATCCCAACGTCGGCTGCGTGATCGTGGCGGACGGCGTGGTGGTCGGACGCGGCTGGACGCAGGCGGGCGGGCGTCCGCACGCCGAGGCGATGGCGCTGGAACAGGCGCGCGAGCGGGCCGCGGGCGCGACCGCTTACGTGACGTTGGAGCCGTGCGCGCATGTCTCGCCGCGCGGGCCGGCGTGCAGCGACCTGCTGATCGCCGCGGGTATCGCGCGCGTCGTCGTGGCGCACCGCGATCCCGATCCACGCACCGATGGTCAGGGGATTGCGCGCCTTCGTGCCGCCGGGATCGCGGTCGAGCAGGGCGTGCGCGAGGCCGAGGCGGCGCGAGTCATGGCCGGCTTTCTCACCCGTCGCGCGCGTTTGCGACCGTTCGTGACGCTCAAGCTCGCGCTGTCGCTCGATGGTGCCGCTGCGATGGCGGACGGACGCAGCCAGTGGATCACCGGCGTGGAGGCGCGCGCGCACACGCATCTCGAACGCGCGCGGCACGAGGCGATCCTGGTCGGTCGCGGCACGTGGAAGGCGGATCGCCCGCGGCTCGACGTGCGCTTGCCCGGCCTCGAACAGCGCGCACCCGAGCGGGTGGTGCTGTCATCGCGAGCGATCGACGGCGTGCGGACGATCGCGCAGCCGGCCGAGATCGCCGCCCTCGCGGGCGATCATCTGCTGGTCGAGGGCGGCGCGCGAACCGCCGCCGCCTTCCTCGCCGATGATCTGGTCGACCGGCTGCTGATCTACCGCGCGCCGATCGTCGTCGGTGGCGGGCGGACACTGCCTAACATCGGCCTCACCGACCTCAGCGACGCGCACGGACGCTGGCGGCTCCACGACGCGCGCGCGCTTGGCAGCGACCGCGTCGAGGTCTACGAGCGCGGCTGAGAGGGCATATGTTCACCGGGATCATCTCCGACATCGGCACGGTCGAGCGCGTGGCGCGCAGCGGCGACACGCGCCTCCACATCACGACTGCCTACGACACCGATACGGTCGACCTGGGCGCGTCGATCGCCTGCTCGGGCGTGTGCCTGACGGTGGTCGACAAGGGTCAGCAGGACGGCCGTCACTGGTTCGCGGTCGATGTTTCGGGTGAGACGATCAGCCGCACCGCCGAGGGGCAGTGGATCGAAGGCGCCGCGCTCAACCTGGAACGTGCGATGAAGCTGGGCGACGAACTGGGCGGGCATATCGTGACCGGCCACGTCGACGGCGTGGCCGAGGTGATCGAGGTCACGCCCGACGGTGACTCGCGCCGCATCGGCATCCGCGTCCCCGCCGACCTCGCGCCGTTCATCGCGCCCAAGGGTTCGGTGACGGTGAACGGCGTGTCGCTGACGGTCAACACGGTTGAGGACGCGGACAACGGCTCCACCTTCACGATCAACCTGATCCCGCACACCCAGGCAGTGACGACGCTCGGCCGGCTCGCGCCCGGGCAATCGGTCAACATCGAGATCGACGTGCTCGCCCGCTACCTCCAAAGGATGGAGCATTACCGTGGCCGTTAACCCCGAACTCGCTCGCCTGCGGCACGGTTATCTCTCCAGCCCTGAAGAGATCATCGACGAAGCGCGCAACGGGCGCATGTTCATCCTGGTCGACGACGAGGATCGCGAGAACGAGGGCGACCTCGTCATCCCCGCCCAGATGGCGACACCCGAGAAGATCAACTTCATGGCGCGCCACGGCCGCGGGCTGATCTGCCTCGCCATGACCAAGTCGCGGGTCGAGACGCTCGGGCTCGAATTGATGAGCCGCAACAACGGCACCCGGCACGAAACCGCCTTCACCGTCTCGATCGAGGCGCGCGAGGGCGTGACGACCGGCATCTCGGCGGCCGACCGTGCCTGCACGATCGCGGTCGCGATCGACGGCACCAAGGACAAGACCGACATCGTGACGCCCGGCCACGTCTTCCCGCTGGTTGCGCGCGACGGCGGCGTGCTGGTGCGCGCCGGGCACACCGAGGCCGCGGTCGATGTGTCGCGTTTGGCCGGCCTCAACCCCTCGGGCGTGATCTGCGAGATCATGAACGAGGATGGGACAATGGCGCGGATGGACGACCTCGTTTCGTTCGCGCAGCTCCACAACCTCAAGATCGGCACGATCCGCGACCTGATCGCCTATCGCCGCCGCAACGATCACCTGGTCGAACTGGCGAGCGAGGCGCCATTCAAGAGCCGCTGGGGCGGCGACTGGACCGTGCGCGCCTATCGCAACAAGGCGACGGGCACCGAGCAGATCGCGCTAGTGAAAGGCCGCGTCGACCCGGCCAAGCCGACGCTGGTACGCATGCACGCGCTATCGCCCTTCGCCGACATGTTCGGCGAGGACAGCGACCGTTCGCGCCTCTTGTCGCGCTCGATGGAGCTGATCGCCGAGGAAGGTGCCGGCGTCATCATCGTCATCAACCGCCACCGCGCTGACGCCTTCACCACCGCGGTCAAGATGAAGGTGGGCGAGCCGGTCGAGGTCGAGATGGAGGAATTGCGCGATTACGGCGTCGGCGCGATGATCCTCGCCGAGCTTGGCGTCCACGACATGGTGCTCCTCACCAACACGCACCACACGCTGGTCGGGCTCGACGGCTACGGCCTGTCGATCGTCGGCGAGCGCAAGATCGACTGATTACGGAGTACCCAGATGGCGCATTTCCTCATCGTCGAGGCGCGGTTCTACGATCACCTGAACGACATGCTGGTCGCGGGGGCCGAGGCCGCGCTCAAGCAGGCCGGCCACTCATGCGAGGTCGCGACCGTGCCCGGCGCGCTAGAGGTGCCCGGCGCGATCGCGCTGGCGGCGGAAACGGGGCGCTACGACGGATTCGTCGCGCTCGGCGTCGTGATCCGCGGCGAGACCTACCATTTCGAGATCGTCTCGAATGAGAGCGCGCGCGGGATCATGGCGCTGACGATGGATGGTATCCCGATCGGCAACGGCATCCTGACGACCGAGAACGAGCAGCAGGCGATCGTGCGCGCCGATCCGGCGCAGCTCGACAAGGGTGGTGGCGCGGCGAAGGCGGCGCTCGCGATGTTCGACCTCAAGTCGCGGCTCGGCTGACCACCACATGGACATGCCGCCCACCCGCTTCCGCGTCGTGGAGCGTGGGCGGCGGCTGGAGGTGATCGACACCGCGACGGGGCGGGCGATCGGCGGCAAGCCGGGCTTGAACCCAGCCGCATCATCCGCAGGCGCATGCCGCGACGATACGCCGCTGCTGCTCGATCAAGTTGTTGGCGGGGCTTCCGTTCCGCGTAGCAAGTCAGTGCCGCAGCCCGGCGCATTGCCGCGCGCGACCCGTTTTGATGGCACGGTCAGTTTCACCACCCGCACCTTCTACGACGAGCGCGCACCGCGCACGGTGGCGCTCGATCCTGCCCGTGCGAACCTACTTCGCGGGGCTGCCTTCGCCGCGCTGGTGCTGCTCATCATCACGCCCGCGCTGCTGCTCATGCTCGCCTGGTCGAGCTTCCCGCTGCTGGTCGTGGTCGCTGCGATCGTGTTCAACCCGAAGGTACGCGAGCGGCTGCGCGCCGGCGTCACGTCACTGATCGACCGTTACACCGATCCGGCGTGAAGCGCCCCGCCGCGCGTGGGCGGCGGGGCGGCACGGTTCACGCGTCCGCGCGCTCCAGCGCGGGATAGTCGACGTACCCCTCGGCGCCGGGCGTGTAGAAGGTCTTCGGATTGGGCTTGTTGAAGCCGGCCCCGGTACGGAAACGCTCCACCAGATCGGGGTTGGCGATCCACAACCGACCCCAGGCGATCGCGTCGGCGACCCCTGAGTCGAGATCGGCCTGCCCGGCTTCCTGTGTGTAATCCTGGTTGAGCACCAGCGGTCCGGTGAATGCCTCACGGATCTTGGGGCTGAGCTTGGCCACGTCGGTGGTGCCGAACGTTCCCTCAGGCCCGACCTCACGCAGTTCGAGGAAGCCGATGCCGAGGTCGTTCAGCGCGCGCGCGGCAGGCACGAACACCGCCTCGGGATTGCTGTCGTCCGCGCCCTGCGTCTCGCCGTTGGGCGACAGGCGGATCGAGGTACGACCAGCGCCCACCTCGCCGATCACGCGCTCGGTCACTTCGCGCATGAGGCGGATGCGGTTCTCAGGGCTGCCGCCGTACTCGTCCTCGCGGTCGTTGGTGTTGTCGCGCAGGAATTGGTCGATCAGATAGCCGTTGGCGCCGTGGATCTGCACGCCGTCGAACCCGGCGGCAATCGCGTTGCGCGCGGCGGTGCCGTAATCGTCGATCGTGGTGCGGATCTCGTCCACCGGCAGCGCACGCGGCGTGTCATACGGGTTCTTCGCCGGATCGGGATCGTGGTACGGCGCGCGCTTGGTCGAGGACGACACCGACTGGATGCCGGTCACGTCGGGACGCGCGAGCCGGCCCATGTGCCACAGCTGCGCGACGATGCGCCCACCCGCCTCGTGCACCGCCGCGGTCACCGGCTTCCACGCCTCGACCTGCTCGTCGGTCCACAGCCCCGGCGTGCTCGGCCAGCCGAGCCCCTGCCGGCTGATGCCCGTCGCCTCGGAGATGATGAGCCCGGCGGACGCGCGCTGGCGATAATATTCGATCATCAAATCAGTCGGCACGTGATCCTTGGTCGCGCGCGACCGGGTCAGCGGCGCCATGAGGATGCGGTTGGGGGCCTCGATCGTGCCGAGGGTAATGGGGTCGAACAGGCTGGGCATTGATGGGCCTTTCCGTTTCATTCAGCTACCTGACGCCGCACACATAGGACGCTAAGGGGCGCCATGCACCAGAGCGCGCACCCAAGAAATGCTTCGCCGCCGCCAAGCGCGCTCGCCCGGGATGCGGTTCCGCGAGCGGTCGAGCGCGGCGTCGAAGCGGTGGTGGTCGGCGCCGAAGCGAATGCGAGCGAGCGCGCGCCCGCACTGCCGCTGCTCGCGGTCGTGGTGGCGAACGTCGCGCTCGCGTTCGGGCCGTGGTTCGTGCGGCTGGCCGACACCGGGCCGGTCGCCGCCGCCTTCTGGCGCATGGCGCTCGCGCTGCCGTTGATCGTCGTGCTCGCGATCGCGAGCGGTACGCGCGCGGCCACGCTGCGGCTGCCGGGCAGGATGTGGCTGCTGCTCGCGCTGGCGGGTGTCGCCTTCGCGATGGACCTGGGTAGCTGGCACGTCGGCATCCTGCAGACGACGCTCGCCAATGCGACGCTGTTCGGCAATTCAGCGACCTTCATCTTTCCGATCTACGGCTTCATCATCGCGCGTGCCTGGCCATCGCGGACGCAAGGGTTGGCGCTGCTACTCGCCGCACTCGGCGCGGGGTTGCTGATGGGGCGGTCGTATCAGCTCGACCCGCGCCACCTCGTCGGTGATCTGCTGTGCGTGCTCGCGGGCGTGCTCTACGCGGTCTATTTCGTGCTGATGTCGGGGGTGCGCCGCACCATGGCGCCGTGGCCCGCGCTCGCGCTCTCCTCACTCGCCGCGCTCGTGCCGCTGCTAGCGATCGCGCTCGCGTTGGGAGAACGCGTGATGCCGGGCGACTGGTGGCCGCTGATCGGGCTCGCGCTGGTCAGTCAGGTGGTGGGGCAGGGCTGCATGATCTACGCGCTCGGCAAATTGAGCCCGCTCGTCATCGGACTCGCGCTGCTGCTCCAGCCGGTGGTCGCGGCGACGATCGGCTGGATCGTCTACGGCGAGTCGCTCGGCGCGCCTGACCTGTTCGGCGCCGCGATGGTGGCCGTGGCGCTGGTGCTGGTGCGGCGCAGTCCCCAAGTGGTAAAGACTGCGGCGGAGCCGCTAGCGGCAGACGAGGTGCGGTGATGACCGATACGATGGCGAACACGACCGGCAGCGCGGCAGCGGCGCACGATCCAGCCGACCTGACGCTCGACGAGGTGCGCCAGCAACTCGCCCCCGCGATCGCCAGCAACGCCGCTTTCGATGGCTGGGGCGACGAGGCGCGCGACTATGCCGCCGAGGGCGCGGGCATCGACCGCGACGTGGCCCGTCTTGCTTTCGACGGCGGCGCGCCGGCGATGATCGATGCCTGGTTTGACCACGTCGACGCCGAAATGGCGGCGCGCCTGCCCGCTGAGACGCTTGCCGCGATGAAGGTTCGTCAGCGCATTACCGCGTTGATCGAGACGCGGCTGGAGATTCTGTCACCCGACCGCGAGTCGCTGCGTCGCGCGATCGCGATCCTCGCGCTGCCGACCAACGTCGCGCGCGCTGCGCGGCTCAGCTGGCGCAGCGCCGACCGGATGTGGCGGCTCGCCGGCGACACCGCGACCGACTATAACCATTACACGAAGCGCGCGATGCTGCTCGCCACCTACGCCGCGACGATCACTGTCTTCCTCGACGACGACAGCGAGGGTCATGCCGAGACGCGCGCATTCCTCGCACGGCGGATCGACAACATCATGGCGATCGAGAAGGCCAAGGCGAGCGCCACCGCGCGCACGCGCTACCGCCCCAGCCTGTCGCGCTTCGTCGGGCGACTGCGCTACCCCGTCGCGTAAGACGCGACGCGAGTTATTGATAATCACTCGCAGACCACCTATAACCGTCGTGTGACCGCGAACCTCAACCTCGAAACCCTCCCGCGCCACCAGGCCGCGACTGTCGATTCGATCGAGTGGGCGCGGCTCGCGACGCCCGAGGCGCTGCGACTGCGCGAACTGGGGTTCGACGCCGGTGTCTCGATCGAGGTGCTGCACCGCGCGCGCTTCGGCGGTGGGCCAATCGCCTGCCGCATCGGGCGCATGACGGTGGCGCTGCGCCGCGCGGTCGCGGGCGCGGTGCGCGTCTCGCTCGACCCGCTGCCCGCCGAGTGACCCCACACCGTTCGACCAACGCCGGCTGACATGCATGCCTCGCCGCTGGTCGCGATGGTCGGCAACCCCAATGCCGGCAAGAGCGCGCTGTTCAACGCGCTGACCGGCGCGCGGCAGAAGGTCGGCAATTACCCCGGCGTCACGGTCGAGCGCCACTCAGGTCGCCTGTCATTGGACGATGGCCGCCCGGTCGAGCTGGTCGACCTGCCCGGCACCTACAGCCTCGACCCCGTCTCCGCCGACGAGCGCGTGACCGTCGACGTGGTGACCGGACGCGGCGGCTTCGAGCGGCGGCCCGACGCGATGATCGTCGTGGTCGACGCCTCAAACCTCGACAACCACCTGCGCTTCGCACTCCAGCTGATCGCGTTGAAGCTGCCCGTCGTCGTCGCGCTCAACATGGTCGACCTCGCCGAGCGCGACGGGCTGACGCTCGACCCGGACGTGCTCGCGCGCGAATTGGGCGTGCCGGTCGTGCCGACCGTCGCGGTGCGCCGCCGCGGGATCGACGTGCTCAAGGCGCAGCTCGGCACACTGCTCGGCCAGCGCGTGCCCGCACGCGACCCGGTCGACCCGGTGCCAGAGGAGATCGGCGTGCTGCAACGCCGCGCGCGCGCGATCGCCAACGCCGCGACCGTCAGCGAGACACCGACACGCCGCTGGAATCACGCGCTCGACGCCGTCGCGCTTCATCCAATCGTCGGCCCCGTCCTGCTCGTGGCACTTCTGTTTATCATGTTCCAGGCGGTGTTCACCTGGTCGGAGGCGCCGATCGCTTGGATCGAGGGCGCGTTCACCGCGCTCGATGACGTGATCAAGAGCGTGATGCCCGATGGCTTCCTGCGCTCGCTGCTGACCGACGGCGTGATCGCGGGCGTCGGCGCGGTGGTCGTGTTCCTGCCGCAGATCCTGATCCTGTTCGCCTTCATCCTCGTTCTCGAAGCATCGGGCTATATGGTGCGCGCGGCGTTTCTGATGGACCGGATGATGAGCCGCGTCGGCTTGTCCGGGCGGGCGTTCATTCCGCTGCTCTCGTCCTTCGCCTGCGCGGTGCCGGGCATCATGGCGACACGCACGATCGACGACGAGAAGGACCGGCTGACCACGATCCTGATCGCGCCGCTGATGACCTGTTCGGCGCGGCTGCCTGTCTATACGATCATCATCGGCGCGTTCATTCCTAACACGCGGGTCGCGGGGTTCGTGGGGCTACAGGGATTGGTGCTGCTGGTGCTCTACCTGCTCGGCATCCTGGGCGCGTTCGTCGCGGCGCTGGTGCTGCGCCGCACGGTCACGCAGGGTGCATCGTCGGGCTTCATGATGGAGATGCCCAAATATCAGATGCCGCGCTTTCGCGACGTCGCGATCGGGCTGTGGCAGCGCGCCTATATCTTCCTGAAACGCGCAGGGACCACCATTGCGCTCACCACCGTGATCCTGTGGGCGCTATTGTCCTTTCCCAAGGCGCCTGAGGGGCAGAGCCAGGTCGATTACTCGGTCGCCGGCCGCATCGCGAGCGGGATCGAGGTCGCGGTGCGCCCAATCGGGTTCAACCGCGACATCGCGCTCGCGCTCATCCCCGCGATGGCGGCGCGCGAGGTCGCGGTGGCGGCGATCGGCACCGTCTACGCGGTCGACGATCCCGAGGATGCCAAGGGCGAGCGCACCATCGTCGACAATCTGCGCCACCGCTGGACCCTGCCGACCGCGCTCGCGTTCCTGATGTGGTTCGTCTTCGCGCCGCAGTGCATCTCCACCATCGCGGTGACCAGGCGCGAGACGAATGGGTGGAAATGGCCGCTGTTCATGATTGGCTATCTGTTCGCCGCGGCCTACATCATGGCCGGATTAACCTACTGGCTGGCGGTCGCCGTCGGCCTTTGAAGAGGCAGGAATGGCAGGCAGCGTCAACAAGGTCATCATCGTCGGCAATCTCGGGCGCGACCCCGAATCGCGCTCGTTCCAGAACGGCGGCAAGGTGGTGAACCTGCGCATCGCCACCTCCGAATCGTGGAAGGACCGCAATTCGGGCGAGAAGAAAGAGCGTACCGAGTGGCACTCGGTCGCGATCTTCAGCGAAGGCCTCGCGGGCGTCGCCGAGCGTTTCCTGCGCAAGGGCTCTAAGGTGTACATCGAGGGTCAGCTCCAGACCCGCAAATGGCAGGACCAGCAGGGGCAGGATCGCTACTCGACCGAGATCGTGCTGCAAGGCCCCGGTGCCACGCTGACGATGCTCGACGGTCCGGGCGGCGGTGGCGGCGGCGCGCGTGACGATTTCGGCGGCGGTGATGATTTCGGCGGCGGCAGTCGCGGCGGATCGCGCGGCGGCGGTGGCGGCGGCGGCTTCGGCGGCGGTTCGGGTGGTGGATCGCGCGGCGGCTCGTCGGGCGGCGGCTCGGGCGGTTCCGGCAACTTCGGCGGTGGCTACGCGGACGACCTCGACGACGACGTTCCGTTCTAAGTGAGCGACCAGACGCAGTCCGACGGGCGCTCCCTGTCCAAACCATTGAGCGTGCCCGAACCGCCGAGCGTGCCCGCAGCGTCGGGCTGGCGCGTCGACGAGGCGCGTCGGTCGGCGGCGTTGGAGGCATACGAGCTCGACCTGCTGCGCAACTCGCCGGCGCTGAAACAGATCACCGATTTCGCCGCGCGGCTGTGCGACGCGCCCGTGGCGCTGGTCAGCCTGGTCGAGGAAACGCGGCAGTCGTTCCTCTCGGCGACGGGCACCGACCTGTGCGGCACGCCGCGTAGCGAGTCCTTCTGCGCCCACGCGATGTGGGGCAGCGAGGTGATGGTCGTCCCCGACCTGACGCTTGATCCGCGCTTCGTGCACAACCCGCTGCTGGTCGACCCGGGCGTGCGCTTCTACGCCGGCGCGCCGCTCGTCAGCGATGACGGTATCCCGCTCGGCGCTTTATGCGTGCTCGACATGGCGCCGCGGCCCGGTGGGCTGACCGCGCTCCAGCACGAGGGTCTCGTCGTGCTCGCCTCCAACGTGCTCGCGCGGCTGCGCGACTCGCGCGACGGTGCCGCATGGCGCGCCGCGGAGAACGACGCGCGCCGCGCCGCGCTCGACAGCGAGACGCGCTTCCGCACGCTTGCCGACACCATGCCGCAGATGGTGTGGTCGACGCTGCCCGACGGTTATCATGATTATTATAATGCACGTTGGTACGAGTTCACCGGCATGCCCGAAGGTTCGACCGACGGCGCGGAGTGGAACGGCGTGTTCCACCCCGAGGATCAGGAGCGGGCGTGGGCGGTGTGGGGCCACTCGCTCGATACCGGTGAGCCGTATCAGATCGAGTATCGGCTGCGACACCGCGACGGCACCTATCGCTGGGTGCTGGGGCGCGCGCTGCCGATCCGCGACGCGGGCGCGCGCATCACGCGCTGGTTCGGCACCTGCACCGACATCCACGAGCAGAAACTCGCCCTCGAACAGCGCGAGGTGATCAGCCAGGAGCTGTCGCACCGCATCAAGAACATCTTCTCGGTCGTCGCCGGGCTGATCCAGTTCGCCGCGCGCAGCCATCCCGGCTTCGCGCCCGTCGCCACCGACCTGCGCCAGCGCATCACCGCACTGGGGCGCGCGCATGATTTCGTGCGGCCGCACAGTCCGCGATCACGCCCCGACGCACCGCAGGACAGTTTGCGCGGCCTGCTGACGCAATTGTTCGCGCCCTACCAATCAGTCGTCGGCGACAGCGCACGGATCGCGATCACCGGCACCGACCTGCGGATCGACGATCGCGCCGCGACCCCGCTCGCGCTGTTGTTCCACGAACTGGCAACCAACGCGACCAAATACGGCGCGTTATCGCGGGCGGAAGGGTCGGTGACGCTCGACGTCGCGCACAGCGACGGCATGGTGACGATGCGCTGGGACGAGGCCGGCGGCCCCGCGATCGGCGGCGCGAGCGACCATGTGGGGTTCGGTACGCAGTTGATCGAATTGTCGGCGGTGCGTCAGCTCGGCGGATCGATCGATCGCGACTGGCGGAGCGCCGGCCTGTCAGTGACGCTCACCGCCCCACTCGCCGCGTTCAGCCGGGTTTAGTCCAGCCTAACGAAGTCGGCGTCGACGGTTGCTTCGTTGCTGCCCGCCGCCGCGATCGCCGCGGCCGCCAGGATCGCCTGGTCGCTGAACGGCTTGCGGACGTAGCCGAGCGCCGCGGGCACCGTGCCGATCTGTCCGGGGTTGGCGGTGACGAACACGACCTTCACGCCGTAATCGCGCGCGATCCGCTCGGCGACGATCGGACCGGTCGGCCCGTCGCGCAGGTTCACGTCGACGAACGCGAACGAGCATGCCGGTGCAGCGGCGAGCGCCTGCGCGCTGTCGGCCGCGATCGCACCCACCGTATAGCCTGCATCGACCAGGATACGCTCCAGGTCGAGGGCGACGAAGATCTCGTCTTCAACGATGAGCGCGGTTTTGGGCATCGGTCTCGGAAAGGTTGCTATCGAATTCAGCTAACCTTGAGCAACGTTCTTGGTTCCGAGCAAGCAGGAATACGGCGTGTTCGGCCATAAGATTGGCCGCCGCGCTGCCGAT
The DNA here is from genome assembly GCF_013328205.1 of Sphingomonas hominis. Lineage (GTDB taxonomy): Bacteria > Pseudomonadota > Alphaproteobacteria > Sphingomonadales > Sphingomonadaceae > Sphingomonas > Sphingomonas hominis. The sequence continues at coordinate 162,786 of NZ_JABULH010000005.1, forward strand.
CTCCTGGTCGCCCGACAAGAACCAGGCGCGCTCGACGGCGACGCCGCGCGCGCGCAGGAACGCGCGGAAATCGTCGATCGTCAGATGGTGGATGTTGGGCGTGTCGTACCATTCCTCCGGCAACAGCCGCGTCACCGGCATGCGCCCTCCCCACAGCAACGACAGCCGCACCCGCCAGTGCGCGAAATTGGGAAAGCTGACGAACGCGCGCCGCCCGATCCTCAGCAGATGGTCGAGCACCAGATGCGGCGCGCGCGCGGTCTGCAACGTCTGGCTGAGGATCGCATAGTCGAAGCTCGCGTCGGGGTAGCCCGCCAGATCGACATCGGCATCGCCCTGGATCACGCTCAACCCACGCGCGACCGCATCGGCGACCTTGACGGCATCGATCTCCAGCCCGCGCGCGTCGACCCCCGCCTCGTCGCGCAGCGCTGCCATCAGGTCACCCGTTCCGCACCCGACATCGAGCACGCGGCTGCCCCGCGCGACGTGCGCGGCGATGATCGCGAGGTCGGGACGCAAGCTCACGCGCCGAGGAACCCCGCGACGATGCGGTCGAGCTCGGGCGAGTCGAGCAGGAACGCGTCGTGGCCGTACGGACTCGACAGCTCGACGAAGCTGACCGGCGCCCCGGCGGCGTTCAACGCCTGGACGATCGCGCGCGATTCGGCGGTCGGGTAGAGCCAGTCGGTGTCGAAGCTGACGAGGCAGAAACGCGTCGCCGACGCGAACGCATTGGCGAGCCGCCCGCCATGCTCCTCCGCCAGATCGTAATAATCCATCGCGCGGGTGATATAGAGATAGGAATTGGCGTCGAACCGGTCGGTGAAGCTCAGCCCCTGGTGACGCAGGTAACTCTCGACCTGAAAATCGGCGTCGAAGCCGAAGCTTTTCGCTTCCCTGGCCTGGAGTCGCCGTCCGAATTTCTCTGTGAGGCCCGCTTCCGACAGATAAGTGATGTGCGCCGCCATCCGTGCCACCGCCAGCCCGCGCGCCGGCGCTTCACGATCGTAATAATCGCCCTCGCGCCAGTTCGGGTCGGCCATCACCGCCTGCCGCCCGACCTCGTGAAACGCGATGTTCTGCGCGGTGTGGCGCGCGGTGGAGGCGATCACCACTGCCGCCGCGACCCGCTGAGGATAGGTCGCGGCCCAACTGAGCGCCTGCATTCCGCCCATCGACCCGCCGACCACCGCCGCCAGCCGGGCGATGCCGAGATGGTCGAGCAGCAAAGCTTGCGCGCGCACCATGTCGCGAATCGTGATGACGGGAAACGCCATGCCCCAGGCGCGCCCGGTTACGGGGTTGATCGAGGCGGGGCCGGATGACCCCATGCAACTGCCCAGTACGTTGGCGCACACGACGAAGAACCGGTTCGTGTCGATCGGCTTGCCCGGCCCGACCATTCGCTGCCACCAGCCCGGCTTGCCGGTGCGCGGGTGCGGGCTGGCGAGGTGGTGGTCGCCAGTCAGCGCGTGGCAGACGAGGATCGCGTTGCCCGCATCCCTGTCGAGGGTACCATAGGTCTCGTACGCGATCTCGACCGGCGACAGCGTCGCGCCGCCGTCGAGGTGGAGCGGACCTGGCAGCGACACGCGGCGCGACAGGCCGAAGCGTTGATCGTCAGAAAGGGAGGCGAGCGACATCGAGCCGCCGCGATAATCCGCGCCCCGTCATCCCGCAAGCAACGCCACCCTCGCCAGCAACCCACCGTCATCCCGGACTTGATCCGGGATCCCGCTTCTTCTCTCGCCGCCCGACAAAAGCGGGACCCCGGATCAAGTCCGGGGTGACGAGAGGATTTGTGCGTTCGCAGCGCCTCGACTTGAACGACCCGCTTCCCCCGGCCCGCCCTCGGCACTAAGCCTCCGCACCATGACCGACACCGCGACCGCACGCCAGAACGCTCCCGCCCCGAAGCAGTGGGTGATGGACATCGCGCCCTACATCCCCGGCCGCTCGACCACCGACGACGGGCGCAAGGTCGCCAAACTGTCGTCGAACGAGAACCCGCTCGGCACCTCGCCCGCCGCGCGTGCGGCTTACGCCTCCGCCGCCGACACGCTCGAGCGCTATCCCGACGCGAGCGCGGCACCGGTGCGCGAGGCGATCGCCGCGGCGTTCGATCTCGATCCTGCACGCATCATCTACGGCAATGGCTCGGACGAGATCCTCCACCTCGCCGCCGGCGCCTTCGCGGGTCAGGGCGACGAGGTGATCTTCGTCCGCTACGGCTTCGCGGTGTACGAGATCGCGGCACGGCGCGTCGGCGCGACGCCGGTGATCGCGCCCGATCGCGACTATGCCACCGACGTCGACGCGGTGCTCGCTGCCGTCACCGACCGCACCCGCGTCGTCTACATCGCCAACCCCAACAACCCGACCGGCACCTTCGCCGCTCGCGCGGAAATCGCGCGCCTCCACGCCGGGCTGCCGAGCCACGTGCTGCTGGTGCTCGACCAAGCCTATGCCGAATATCTCGACGCCGCCGACGACGACGGCGGGCTCGACCTCGCACGCACCGCGTCCAACGTGCTCGTCACGCGCACCTTTTCCAAGATCCACGGCCTCGCGTCCGAACGGATCGGCTGGGGCTACGCGCATGCCGACATCATCCAGGCGCTGCATCGCATCCGCCTGCCGTTCAACGTGACGATCGGCGGGCAGCGCGCGGCGGTGGCGGCGATCGAGGATCGCGCGTTCGTCGAGGCGACGCGGGTCCACAATGCCGAGTGGCGCGCGTGGTTCAACCAGGAGGTCGCCAGCCTCGGCAACGCCGGCCTGCGCGCGATCCCCAGCCAGGCGAACTTCGTCCTCGTCGTGTTCGAGGGCGAGCTGACTGCCGAGACCGCGTACAAGGGGCTGATGGACGCAGGGTTCATCGTCCGCTGGCTGCCCGGTCAGGGTCTTGCGCAAGGCCTGCGCATCACGATCGGCACCGAGGAAGAGACGCGCGGCGTCGCCGCGGCGCTACGCGCGCTCGTCGAACAGCACGCCTCCCCCGCGCACGCCACCCCGGCCGATCAGGGCATCGAGCGCGGCTGATGCTCCCGTTCGCGCGCGTGACCGTCATTGGATTGGGGCTGATCGGCTCCTCGATCGCGCGCGCGGTGCGGGAATATATGCCAAGCGTCCGCCTGACCGGGCATGATGCGAGCCCGGAGGTGCGCGAGGCGGCGCGCGCGCTGCGCCTTGCCGACGACGTGACCGACACCGCGGGCGCAGCGGTGACCGACGCCGACCTCGTCATCCTGTGCGTGCCGGTCGGCGCGATGGGCGCGGTCGCGGCCGAGATCGCCGCAGACCTGCCCGCGGACGCGATCGTCAGCGACGTCGGCAGTTGCAAGGCATCGGTCGCCGCCGCGCTCACCACGCATTTGCCGGCGGCGCAGGTGATCCCCGCCCATCCGGTTGCGGGCACCGAGCAGAGCGGGCCCGAGGCGGGCTTTTCAACGCTGTTTCGCGGTCGCTGGTGCATCGTAACCCCCCTCCCGGACAACGACCCCGTAGCCGTCGAGCGCGTCGCGGAGTTCTGGCGCCGGCTGGGCGCCGAGGTCGAGCAGATGGCGCCCGACCACCACGACCTCGTCCTTGCCGTCACCAGCCACCTGCCGCACCTGATCGCCTACACGATCGTCGGCACCGCCGACGACCTCGAACAGGTGACCGAGAGCGAGGTGATCAAATTCTCCGCCGGCGGCTTCCGCGACTTCACGCGCATCGCCGCGTCTGATCCGACCATGTGGCGCGACGTGTTCCTGTCGAACAAGGACGCGGTGCTCGACATGCTGCAACGCTTCTCGGAGGACCTGTCGCAATTGCAGCGCGCGATCCGCTGGGGCGACGGCGACGCGCTATACGATCGCTTCGCGCGCACCCGCGCGATCCGGCGCTCGATCGTCGACCAGGGCCAGGACGACGCCGCCGCCGACTTCGGCCGCAAGCACGACTAGGGCAATCGCCAACTCGCTCCCCAATATCGAAGGAAGGCGAGTGGGTCTGTGGCCCAGAAAATGCGGCTTGCTTTAGCAGGTCACCTCCTCCGTCATCCCGGGCTCAACCCGGGATCCCGCTTCTTCTGCGAAGCCGGTGCACAGGCAGCGGGACCCCCGATCAAGTCCGCGGTGACGAGTACCGCCGCGAAACGCTGCCCGCGCCCGCTGTCCTACACGCGACTGATCACCTACCCGGATCGGCGCTCTTTGCCATTATCCGACACAGACGCGCACACACGTCCAGGGTGCGACTTTCGGCAAACGATCGGCACCCCGCGGCGACACACGTTGGTGTGACCTTCGCGTGACCTTCCGCGCTCAATCGTTGAGCGCGTTGATCGCGGCGTGGACGCGCTCCTCCGCCTCGCGCCGCGGCAGGCCCGGCGGGATCGCCTCGCCGATCAGCACGCGGATCGGCCCCGAATGCGCGTGCCCCTTGCGCGGCCAGCGGCGGCCGCTGTCGAGCGCGATCGGCACCACCGGATAGCCGAGCGCACGGTACAGGCCGGCGAACCCTGAGCGCAGCGGCGGGTGTTCGCCGTGCGGCATCCGCGTTCCTTCCGGAAACACGATCACCGACCGCCCCGCCGCCTTGAAGGTCGCGGCATCGGCCATGAGCTGGCGCAGCGCCTTGGCCGATGCCTCGCGGTCGACCGGCAGCGCGCCGTAGATGCGCGCCGCCCAGCCCCAGATCGGGATCTGCGACAATTCGCGCTTTATGACGACGGCCGGCCCGCCCAGCCGGTACGGCAGCTCCAGCGTCTCGAACATCGCCTCGTGCTTGGCGGCGAACAGCACCGGTCCCGGCGGCAGCGCCGCGCCCTCGAAATGCGCCCGAACCCCCATCACCCAGCGCGCGATGAACGTGTGATAGCGTGCCCAGCCGTGCGCATAGGGGATCATCGCGCGCGGCCCGAACAGCGCGACGAACGGGATTACGAGCACCACGATCAGCGATCCGATCGCGAACAGCAATCGGAACAGCCACGTCCGCACTACGTCACCCACGCCATCTCTCCCACCACAACACCGCGCGCCGCAGCAGCAGCTTGTGATATTCGTTCAACAATTGCGCCAGACTGGGGTGCGTCGGCACGCCGTCGGTGACGATGCGGATATCGGGCCCCAGCGTCTGCGCCAGCTCCATCGCCGCCCGCCGCGCGTGCCAGTTCGAGGTAACGAGCCGCACCGAGCGATAACGATGCTCGGCGACCCACCCCGCCGTCTCCGCCGCGTTGGAGCGCGTGTCGACCGCCTGCTCGCCCAGATCGACGCAGCACGCGAAGGTCGCGCCGTGACCGTAGGTGCGCACCAGATCGCGCTTGCGCACGCCCGGCGCGGTGCCCGTCACCAGCATCCGCCGCGCGCGCCCCGCGGCCAACATCGCGAGCCCGCGATCGATCCGACCCGCCGCGCCCGTCGGCACCACGATCGCGTCGGTGCGCACGTCGTCCACCGGCTCGGGCAGCGCGACCGCGAACAACGCAAAGCCCAGCGCCCAGGCGATCAGCGCCAGCCCGGCCAAACGTCCGATCATGGCAACCACCCGGTCACGATGGCGACCGTCCGGTCACAGCATCTGCCCCAGGCTGCGCACCACCGCACGCCGCGCGACGCCCGCCGCCAGCGCGACGAATGCGAACGGCAGCAGCAGCAGCACCCCCCAGCCGAGCCCACCCAGCGTCACCGCGCCGAGCAGTTCGGAGCCGAGCGCGCTCGCCTGCGCGCCCAGCAATGCCACCGCGACCAGCCCCGCGACCCCGCCTACCGCCGCGCCCAACGCCGCATCGAGCGACAAGCGCCGCTGAAACAGTCGCGCGACCTGCACGTCGGTCGCGCCCAGCATGTGCATGACTTCGATCGTGCCGCGATGCGCTTCCAACCCGGCGCGCGCCGCCAGCACGACGACGAACGCGGTCGCCGCGACCATCATCGCGACCAACGCGAGGCCCAGCACGCTCATCACCGTCAGGAACCGCCGCACCGGCGCCAGCGCCGCGCTGTGCAGGTCGAGCCGCGCCCCCGGCAGCGCGGCGGCGAGTGCACGGCGCACGCGCGTCACGCTCGCCTTGTCCGCTACCGTCAGGTCGACCATCGCCGGGATCGGCAGGTCGACGTCCGCCGCATCACCGCCGAGCCACGGCGACAGCAGCCGCGCGATCTCCGCGCGCGGCACGACGCGCACCTGGCTCACCCCCGCGATGCCGGCGAGCACCGCCGCCGCCTCGCCCACGTCGCGCTCGCGCCGGGCCGGATCGGCGGCGGCGACCTGCACCGTCGCGCGCCCGCCCAATTGCACCCCGATCGCACCGGTGGCGCGCGCGGTGCCGATCCCGCCCGCGGTCGCCAGCACGGTCAGGAACAGCATCACCGCGATCACCCACACCATGCCGCGTCCGGTGCGCGCGGTTTCTAGGACGCGCGTGCTCGCCGCGCTCACGAATGGCGTCCCGGCGGATGGCGCAGCATGCCGGTCGGATCGAGCAGCCGCCCGTCGTCGATCCGCATCATCTGCGCCGAGCGCACGCGCGCGATAAGCTGCAGGTCGTGCGTCGCGATCACCAGCGTGGTGCCGAGCCCGTTCAACGACGCGAACAATTGCAGCAACCGGTCGGCCATGGCCTCGTCGACGTTGCCGGTCGGCTCGTCGGCAACCAGGATCTCGGGCCGGCCGATCACCGCGCGCGCAATCGCGACGCGTTGCTGCTCGCCGCCCGACAGCGTCGGCGGTCGCGCCTCCGCGCGGCTGGTGAGCCCGACCCAGGCGAGCATCTCCGACACGGCGTCGCGCACCTCGTCCTCCAGCACGCCGGCGATCCGCAAGGGGAGCGCGATATTGTCCGCCGCCGACAGGTGCGGCACCAGCCGGAAATCCTGGAACACCACGCCGATACGGCGGCGAAAGCCAGGAATGCGCCCGCGCGGCAAGGTGACCACGTCGGTGCCGAACAGGTGGATCGCGCCGCGCGTCGGGCGCTGCGCCAGGTACAGCATCTTGAGCAGCGAGGTCTTTCCCGCGCCGCTCGCGCCAGTCACGAAGTAGAACTCGCCCCCCGTCAGCGAGAAGCTGAGGTCGCGCAAGACCTCCTCGCCCTGGCCGTAGCGCAGCCCCACGTTCTCGAACTGCACGATTCCGGCCACCGGCCCGCGACATCCCTTCGCTTGAAGGCGCCCGCCATCGCACGTGGCGGCCCCCTTCATCAAGCTTGGGCAGCGCGCGGGGCATCATCGCACGTCGTTTCGCCAGCGATACTTGCCAGCGGGGCACGGTAAGTGTTTACGTCGGTAACGATAACCAACAGCGTGGCGTCATGATCCTCGAGTGCCCCGAATGCCGCACCCGCTACCTCGTACCCGACTCCGCGGTCGGCGTGACGGGCCGAACCGTGCGTTGCGCCAATTGCCGGCACAGCTGGTTCCAGGAAGGCGCCGCGCTTCCGCCACTTCCGCTCTCGGGCACCACGACGCCGACCGCGCCCGACGCGCTCTCCGGGACCACCAAAGGCTTCGCACCCGCCGGCTACGCGCCATCGCCGACGATTGATCCGACGCCGACGGACGAGGCAAGCTACGACGCCTTCGCGCACCGCCCGCCGTTCCGCCCGCGGCGCAACATGGCGCGCGTCCGCACGATTGCGTCGATCGCGGCGGGGCTGATCATGCTGGCGCTGGTCGGCGTAATCCTGTGGACCACCGCGCCTGGATTGGCGCAGCAGGCCGGCTTCAACATCGGTCCGGCACAGTCGCCGCTCCGCATCGTCGACAATCCGATCGAGCGACGGCAGATGACCAACGGGTCGGAATTGTTCGCGGTCAGCGGGCGGATCACCAACCCATCCTCCGCCTCGCAGCGCGTCCCCGACCTGCGCGCCGACCTGCGCGACGAACGCGGCCGGGTGGTGTTCAGCTGGACGATCACCCCGCAGCAGCGCACTTTGCCCGCCAATGGCGCGATCGATTTCAACTCGGCACAGGTCGACGTGCCGCCGTCATCGAAGCGGCTGGACCTGACCTTCGTCGGCGAAGCGAGCTGACCGCGCAAATCGTGTCAACTCACGCACAATCGGCGTTGCCAGGGTCGAAGTGCTTTGCTAGAGGCCCGCTCCTGCCAGTCGCCGGGCCTGCCCGGTGAACAACACGTGCGGTCGTGGCGGAACTGGTAGACGCGCAACGTTGAGGTCGTTGTGGCCGAAAGGCCGTGGAAGTTCGAGTCTTCTCGACCGCACCATTTCTCGCTCTGTGGAGAGCGGGATCGATAACCGCCCGGCAGCGTCGGGTGTGATTCCCTCATCGCCTCACTGCTCGTCGCTCCTCCTGGCGCGGTGTCGCGCAGGTGCGTGGGCCCGAACGAAGCCGGTGCGCGTTCGACCGTCATGGCATCGGCCGACTTTGTGACACCCTATATCAACGCGATCGGCACGGCTGTTCCGTCCCACGACATCCACGCGGCCTTTATCGGCTGGGCGCGCGAGCGTTTGCCAATCGCGCAGCGCAAGCTGTTCGACCGCATGGCCGCGCGTGCCGCGATCGGTCATCGCTGGTCGGTGCTGCCGGAAGACGCCGGGTCACCGGTCGGGGACACCGGTTTCTACGCCGACACGCCGCACCCGGGCACTGCCGCGCGAATGTCGCTCTACGCACAGGCGGCACCCGAACTGGCGCTGAGTGCGATCGAGCGGCTGCGCGATCAGGTCCCGATCGACGATGCGACTCACCTGGTGGTCGCCAGTTGCACCGGCTTCGTTGCGCCCGGCATCGATCAGATCATCGCGCGACAATTAAGCCTCTCGCCCGCGATCGAGCGTACGCTGATCGGCTTCATGGGGTGCTACGCCGCGGTCGCGGCGCTGCGCACCGCGCGGCATATCGTGCGATCGGACCCCGCCGCGCGCGTGCTGGTGGTCACGGTCGAGCTCTCCACGCTGCACCTGCAAGCCGTCGACGAGATCGAACCATTGCTGGCGATGCTTCAATTCGGCGACGGCGCGGCCGCGGCGATGGTGTCTGCCGAGCGCCGCGGCCTCGCGATCGGTCAACCGTTCGCGACCACGCTCGCCAAGTCGGACCGTTTAATCCGCTGGGACATCACCGACGCCGGCTTCGCGATGCATCTGTCGGGCGAGGTGCCCGGCCGGATCGCCGCCGCGCTGGCCGATCCGGTGCTGGTCGACGCGATCACCGCGGGACAGGACGCCACCTCTATCGATGGCTGGGCGGTGCACGCCGGCGGACGCTCGATTCTCGACGCGGTCGAGCATGGGCTGTCGCTCGACGCCGACGCCCTCGACGATTCGCGTGCGGTGCTGGTGGACAATGGCAACATGTCGTCGGCGACGCTGATGTTCGTGCTCGCGCGTGTGCTCGCGCGGTCCGACGTGCGCCGCGGCGTTGCGCTCGCCTTCGGGCCCGGTCTCGCTGCCGAGGGTTTCGCGTTCGGTCCGTCGGCATGATCGCGCTCGCCGAACGCGCCGAGGGCGAGGAGTTGATGGACGCCGACGATCTACCGGCGGACACCTATGCCGCGGTGGTGCGCGACCTTGCCTGCGTCAACGCGGTAACGCTGGCCGCGCGACCGACGCTCGCGTTCCTGCACGCCCACACACGTCCTGGCAATCGCTATCGCCTGCTCGACGTCGGGTTCGGTGACGGCGACATGTTGCGGCGGATCGCGCGTTGGGGCGCACGGCGTGGCATCGTGTTCGATCTCGTCGGTATCGATCTCAATCCACGCAGCGAACTGGCCGCGCGCGCCGACACGCCGGCCGCGCTCGCCATCGATTATCGCACCGGCGACTATGCCGGATTGGCGGACGAGCCGTGGGACTTCATCGTCTCCAGCCTGGTCGCGCACCACATGACGACCGCGCAGCTCGTCGCGTTTCTGCGCTTCATGCATGACCATGCGCGCGTCGGGTGGCTCGTCAACGACCTCCATCGCCACCGTTTCGCGCATGCCGGTTGGCCGTTGCTCGCGCGGCTGTTCCGCTGGCACCCAATCGTCCGGCACGACGGCCATCTCTCCATCGCGCGCAGCTATCGTCCAGCCGAGTGGCAGCCGTTGCTCGATCAGGCAGGTGTCGCCGCGCGCGTGTTCACCGCTTTTCCGTTCCGGCTGTGCGTCGCGCGGCCCTGATCGTCGGCGGTGGCCCCGCAGGCAGCGCCGCCGCGATCACGCTCGCGCGCGGCGGACACGCGCCGTTGCTGGTGGAGCGCACGCGCGAAACCGCCGATGCGCTGTGCGGCGGCTTCATCAGTTGGCGCACGATTGAGACGCTGGAACGGCTCGGCATCGACCCCGACGCGCTCACCCCAATGCGGATCACCCGCGCGCGCATCTTTGCGGCAGGCCGCCGTGGCGAAGCGCGGCTGCCGCGACCGGCCCTGGCCGTGTCGCGGCGCCGGCTCGACACGCTGCTGCTCGCCCATGCCGAGACGCTGGGCGTCGCGGTTGAGCGCGGCGTGACGGTGCGCAAGGTTGCCGAGCACGCGGTCAGCACCGCCGACGGCGCGACGCTCGCCGCCGACGCCTTGTTCCTCGCCAGCGGCAAGCACGACATTCGCGGCGGCGCACGCCCTGCGGAGGCGCGAGGCAGTGATCCGACGCTCGGGCTCCGTGTACGGCTGGCACCCTCTCCCGCATTGGCGCGGTTGGTCGGTGACGCGATCGAGCTGCACCTGTTCGACCGCGGCTACTGCGGCGTCGTGTTGCAGGAAGATGGCAGCGCCAACGCCTGCATGGCGGTGCACCGCTCGCGCTTACGAGAGGCAGGCAGCCCGGAAGCGCTGCTACGCGACCTAATGCATGAGGCGCCGCAATTGGGCGAACGGCTCGCCGGCGGATGGAGCGCGATCGATGCGATCGCCAACGTGCCCTATGGTTGGCGGACCGAACGGACGACATCTGGTGTGTTTCGGCTGGGCGATCAGGCAGCGGTGATCCCGTCGCTGGCCGGCGAGGGCATGGGGATCGCGCTCGCCAGCGGCCGATCGGCGGCGCAGGCGATGGTCGCGCATGGTGCAGCGGGCGCGGCGGCGTGGCAGCAGCGGTTCGCGCGCGCGGTCGCCGCGCCGTTGCGCAACGCTGGGGCGGTCTGGGCGCTGTCGGACCGGCGCGCGTCGGCCGCCTTGCTGCCGTTCGCCGCCCGCGTACCCGGCGCGCTGGCGATGGTGGCGGCCAGCACGCGGGTACCTGCGCTCGATTAGCTGCCGATCCGCACCGATCGGCCACGCCGGGCATGACTTGTTAAGCATCGCTCAAGCCTCTATCCGCCAGGGCCGACGCCATGGCCCGCGCCCGTCCCTCCTCATCCCGCAAGCGCTCCAAGACCCGCTCTCCGTGGCGGCGGCGCTGGTCGATCGCGTGGAAGTCGCTGGTCGTGCTCGCCTTGGTCGCACTCGGCGCGCTCGTCACCGCGGTTTATGTCGCGCGGGCGCAATTGCCGAGCTTCGAGGATCTGAAGTCCTCACCCAACGGGCAGATGATCCGCGTTCACGCCGCCGATGGCTCGGTGATCGTGTCGCTCGGGCCGAGCTACGGCGAGTGGTTGCCGATCGACCGCATTCCCAGCGTGATGCAGCGCGCGATGATCTCGGTCGAAGATCGTCGCTTCTACAGCCATTTGGGCGTCGATCCGGTCGGCGTGGCGCGATCGGTCGACGTGCGCGTGCGGCGCGGGCGCTGGACCCAGGGCGGCTCGACGATCACGCAGCAGCTCGCGCGCAACATCTTCCTGAATTCAGCCAAGAAGTTCGGCCGCAAGTTCCGCGAGGCGATCCTGGCGCTGGCGATGGAGCGAAAATTTTCCAAGGACCAGATCCTCGAATTGTACCTGAACAAGGTCTATTTCGGTGGCGGTGCGTACGGCATCGACGCGGCGTCCAGGCGCTTCTTCGGTCACGGCGCGGACGAGCTGAACCTGTCCGAAGCCGCGATCGTCGCCGGGCTGGTCAAGGCGCCGTCGAGCTACTCGCCGACCGCTGACGCCGAGGCCGCAGTCGGCCGCGCCGGCGTGGTGATCGAGACGATGCGCGAGACGGGCGCGATCACGCCGTCGGAGGCCGCATCCGCCGATCCGCAGGCGGTCAAGCTCGCCCCCGCCCCGCGCCAGAACAGCGTGCGCTATTTCACTGATTGGGCATTGCCGCAGCTCGAGTTGTTGATCGACGAGACGGTCAAGCCGCTCGAAGTGTGGACCACGATCGACACGTCGATGCAGCGCGACGCCGATGCAGCGATCCGGCAGAACGTGCCCAAGGGCGCGCAAGGTGCGCTGGTCGCGATCGACCGCGATGGGGCCGTGCGCGCGATGGTTGGCGGTACCGACTACGTGAGTTCGATCTATAACCGCGCGACGCAAGCGGTGCGCCAGCCGGGATCGGCGTTCAAGCTGTTCGTGTATCTCGCCGCGATCGAGGCGGGGAAGACGCCCGAAGACAAGGAACTCGACGCACCGGTCACGATCGACGGGTGGAGCCCGCGCAACGATTCGCGCCGCAACTCGGGGCAAGTGACGTTGCGCACCGCCTTCGCTTATTCGCTCAACACCGTCGCGGCGAAGCTGGGGCAGGCGGTAGGGTTCCAAACGGTAGCGGACATGGCGCGCCGCTTCGGCATCACCACGCGCGTCAACACGCATCCCTCGATGGTGCTCGGCACATCGGAAGTGCGGCTGATCGACATGACGCGCGCCTTCGCCAGCGTCGCGAACAAGGGCGTGGCGATCACCCCCTACGCAATCACCAAGGTGACGAGCGACGGCGAGACGATCTATACGCACGAGGTCGACCGCAGCCGCGTGCTGGTCGCCCCTGACGTCGCCGCGCGCATGACCGACCTGCTCCAGACCGCAGTCAACACCGGCACCGGTCGCGCGGCGCAGATCGGGCGACCCGTCGCGGGCAAGACGGGCACCACCACCTCGGGCAAGGACGGCTGGTTCCTCGGCTTTTCGTCGGGCATGACGACGGGCGTGTGGATGGGGCGCGACGATGCGCGGCCGATCGCTGGGCTGCACGGCGGTACCGCGCCGGCGAAGGCCTTTGCCGCATTCATGAGCCGCGCGGTCGCCAATCGCCCGATCGAGGAGTTCGACACCAAGGTGACGCTGCCCGAATGGCAGCTCGAACCCGATGAGGAAGCGTATTTCGGCTCACCCGACAACGGCACGTTCGTCGATGACGACGGCAATCCGCCATCGGCATCCGAACCGACGGTGCGCGAGCAGCCGCAGCGCGCGAACCCGGACGAGCCACAGCCGGTCGACGGCGACGAGCAGCGGCTTGATCAGGACTGGATCGACCGCGTCACCAACAGGCGGCGTGATCCCGCGCGCCCAGCACCCCCGACAGTGCGCGAACCCGCACCGCAGGCGGGTGAGCGACGCTACCCGCCCCGCGCCGAACCTTCGGACGACGAACGACCATACCAGTGAAGCCTGGCGCCGTGCTGGCGTAGCCACTGCCGCTCAGGCGTAGGATCGCGCCCGAACAGTTCGGCCACCAGCGCGTGAAACGCCGGCCCGTGATTCATATGGACGCGGTGTGCGACCTCGTGTGCGGCGGTGGCCCGGCGTACGGTGCGCGGCGCGAGTGCGAGGCGCCAATTGTAGCGGATTGCACCGCTCGACGCGCAACTCCCCCAGCGGCCACGCGGATCGGCGACGCTTACCTGCGTCACGCTCACTCCGGCGCGCTCGGCGTAGAAAGCGGTATCGGCGACCAGTAGAGCGAGCGACTGCTGCCTTACCCACGTCGCGACGCGCGCCTCGACTCGGTCGATCGGCCCCCCGACGACGAGCGTCGCGCCATCGCGCTCGACCCTGCGCAGCGCCTCCGCCTGCCAGACGATCGAGAGGTTTTCATCGTCGAGCGGCAGCGTCGCACCCGGCACGAACGGGCGCGCCTGCGGCAGCACGTCACGCTGCTGCGCGATCCATTCCTCCTTCGACCTCGCCCAGGCCATCATCGGCGCGAGCGCCGCGCGTTTGGGGATGGTCAGCCGGACACGACCGGTTACCGGATCGAACGACAGCTTCGCCCGGCGCGCGCGTGGGTGGCGAACGACCTCAATCGCGTCGTCTTCCACCCGCGTTACAACCGACGATCGACCACGTGGTTTTCCAGGTCGCCGGCATCGTCCTCGCTGATCGTCCAGCCGCGTACCGACTCGCCCGCGCGGTGTACCGCGTCGCGGTCGCCGCTGTTGAGATAATGCCACTCGGGCAACGGCTCACCGTTGGCGCGCAGGCGATAGGCGCAGGTCGAGGGCAGCCAGTCGATCTGGTCGACGTTGCCGTTGGTCAGCCGCACGCACTCGCTCACATAAGCGCGGCGGTTGCGGTAGTTGGAGCATTGCCCGCTGCGCCGATCGAGCAGGCGACACGCGACGTTGGTGGCGTACATCTCACCCGTCTCGTCATCCTCCAATTTGTGCAGGCAGCATTTGCCGCAACCGTCGCACAACGCTTCCCATTGCGCGCGATCGAGCTTCGACAACGGCGTGTCTTCCCAGAAACGCGCGCTCACTTCGCCCACTTCGCGATCTCGTCCACCAGCGCCTGCGGCGGTGTCTCGGGCAGCAGCGCGAGCGGTTTGCCCGCGGGGTCCATCAGGTAAATTTGTCGGCTGTGTTCCATAAGGTAACCGTCCTGCGTGCCTTTGCCGCGCGCGAAGAATACGCCGTATTCCTTGGCGACGCGCGCGATCTCCGCCGCACTGCCGGTCAGCCCGATCATGCGCGGGTGGAACGCGGCGACGAACTGCTTGAGCACCGCGGGCGTGTCACGCGCAGGATCGATGCTGACGAAGATCGGCACGACACGCGCCGCGAGCGTCGGGTCGCTCTTCTCAAGCAGGCGCAAGCCGGCACCGATATTTTGCGCATCGGTCGGACAGACGTCGGGGCAGAAGGTGTAGCCGAAGTACATGATGCGGTAGCGCCCGGCGAAATCGTCGTCGGTGACCGTGCGGCCGTTCTGGTCGACCAGCGTGAACGGTCCCCCGATCCGTGCACCGGCTAGTGGCGGCTGGGCGGGCGTCGACGCAACTGGCGACGAGCAGGACGAGAGCGCCGCCGCGAGCAGCGCGGCCGGGGCGAGCATCAGACGGGGCATGTACATGGTGCGTCCAGCATTGATTGGTTATACGATGGGGAGCAAGTGCATGTTCGCCAAGGCGTTCGTCGCCCTTTCGTCATTGTCATCCGAGCGAGGCCCATGTTCCGTTCCGCCCTATTCGCCGCCGCCGCGATCCTAGTCGCCGCTCCGGTCGCAGCGCAGCAGCAATCGGCCAGCTACAAGTTCCTGCAAGCGGTACGCAGCGGCGATGGCACGGTTGTGACGCAGTTGGTCGAGCAGCCGGGACAGCGGATCGTCAACACGCGCGACGTGACCAATGGCGAGACCGCGTTGCACATCGTGGTCAAACGCGGTGACGCGACCTATCTGCGCTACCTGTTGTCGAAGGGTGCCGACCCGAACATTCGCGACAATGCCGGCAACACGCCGATGATGCTAGCTGTGCAGGGCGGCGAACCCGCGCTGATCGATATCCTTGCTTTGGTGAAGGCGAATGCGAACCTCGGCAATTCGGGTGGCGAGACGCCGCTGATCCGCGCGGTGCAGCGTCGCGACCTGGCGCTGGTGCGCTCCCTCCTCGCCGCTGGCGCGAACCCGGATCAGACCGACAATGTCGCGGGCATGTCGGCGCGCGATTACGCCAAGGCCGATCCGCGCGCCGCGCCGGTGCTGAAGGTTCTGTCGGACACTCCCGTAGTCAAGCCGCGCGCGGTGTCCGGACCAACGCTGCGCTGACTTACCCGCCGAACTGCATCGCCTCCGGATCGTGATGCGCGATCAGGCGGCGGGCAGCGCGGCGCGCGAAGGCGAGCGTGCAGCGCTTGCGCACATGCGCGGGCAGCGGGTCGGTCCGCGCCTCGCGCACGATCTCCGCATCGTAGCGATCGGCGATGATCACGCCGGTGCGCTCGGGCAGGAAGGCGGGTCCGTCGATTGGCGACGCGTCGAAGCCCGCCGGCACCGCCCAGTAGAAGCGGTCGCAATGCGCGAGATAATCCTGCCACTTGCCGTCGCCGAGCAGGTCGGCGCGCGACACCTTGATCTCGACGATGACGAGTTGTCCGCGCGCGTCGACCGCCATCAGGTCGGCACGGCGCCCACCCTCCAATGGTACTTCGTGGATGGTGGCGAGATCGTGACGCAGGAACATGCGCGTCACTCCGCGCGCGACATCAGCGGCGCAGAGCGTATCGCTGGCATGATCCTGGCAGGAGGCGGGCGGCTGCAACATCGCCGACCTTTAGAACATTGCGAGAACGGCGGCTAGCGGCCGTTCGCGCCGGCGCGGCTCAGCGATAAAAGGTGTGATTGCCGATCGACGCGACACGGATCAGCGAACGACCCGGCGAGCGGCCGGCGTTGAAGTAGAGCGCCTTGGCAGCGTCGCTGTCCCACGCATCCTTCATCGCGACCTTGGCCACCGCGATCGCGGTGCGCCAGCGTGCATTCTCGGCAACGTCGGGGATGCGGCCGCCGCGCACGAAGGAGAATTGGCCGGGCTGCGTCACCACGCCGCACGCGCTCTTGGCGAACCGGCCCGAATTGGCGCGGTTCAGGATGACCTCGGCAACCGCGAGCTGCCCACTGAGCGGCTCACCGCGCGCTTCGAAATAGATCGCACCCGCCAAGCAGCGGATCTGCTCGTTGTCGGCGGAAGCTTCCTGTGCGGCAACCGCTGCGGCGAGCGTCGGGTAGGCGACGGTGTCGTCTTCGTCCGCGTCGGGTGCGAAGGCCGGCTCCTGCGCCACGGCCGCCTGGACGCTAGGCTCGGCGGGGAGCTGTTGAACGAAATAGGACGCGGGAACCGAAGAAGTGGCCGGTTGTTCAGAAGCTTGACTGCTCGATACGACAACGGGTGTTTCCGCTGCCAGGCTGGCTGTGCTGTGGAGCGTCAGGCCAGCGAGAGAGATCAAGGTCGCTGCAATGGTCGCAGCGCGCTTCCGAAACGTCATTCATCGTCTACATCGTGCGGTGAGTACACGGACGGTGCGCGCTACTCGCGAGCGAGTACGCCACCGCCGGGATCCCCCCGACTGCGTAACCGTCCGGCATCGCACACCGGCGCAGCACAACGCGTTTGTTGATGAAAGTCTCTCTCGACTGCGGCGATTAACGGGTCAACAAACCAGGATCGTTTCAGCGACGAACCGTTCGGCCTGCGGGATCATCAGTTCGATGACCCATAGATCAGGATCGGAAACGCGTCGTTTCCGCCAATAGTCGTCCATGGCGGCACCATCACTGTCACTTGGCCCCGCGGGAACCAGCGTCTCGCGATCGTCGAGATCACGGAACCGTTCCAGCGCGCGTATTCGGCCATCGTCTTCGATCACGACCAGGATCGCACCGCTCTGCGCCTCGCCGCGCGCGCGCACCACCGCGAAGCCGCCGGCGTCGTTGACGCGACGGACGAGCGCGCCCACCGCGAGATGGGTTGGCAGCCGTCCGCTCACGCCGGCGCACCATAGCCGGGCAGCCCGGCGAGTGCGATGCGCGACCGCATGAACGTGCCGGTGCCGCGCGCCACTTCCTCGCCATCGGCGGCGATCAAGCGTGCTTCGGCGATGAACACGCGGCGCTGCCCGCTGATCCAACGTCCCTCGGCGACGACCGGACCTATGCCCAGCGGTCGCGTGAAGTTGAGGCTGAACTGAGTGGTGAGCAGGAAGCGATCGGTGACGAGGCTGTTGGCGGCGTAGAAGGCGGCATCGTCCAGCATCTTGAAATAGCTGGTGCCGTGCGCTGCACCGGCCGCGTGAAAATGCCGCTCGTCGATCGCGAAATGGATGCGTGCTACGCCCGCCTCAGGCACCTCTAGTCGCGACTCGAACAAGCGATTGATCGGGGCAGCCGTGTAGAGCGCTTCGAGCGCGCGGAAATGCGCGGCGGCTCCCTCAGGCGGCGTCACGTGTCTCGTCCGTGAGCAATGCCCAGATCGCGTCGCGCGAGCCCGCGCCGCGCAGCTTGGCGACGAAGCCGCGGTCGCGCAGCCGACGCGACACGCGCGCGAGCGCTTTCAGATGATCGCCACCCGCGTTCGGCGGCGAGAACAGGATCAACAGCAAGTCGACGGGTGCGTCATCGACGGCGGCGAAATCGATCGGCTGCGCCAGCCGGATCGCACCCGCCACGATGCGGTCGAGCCCGTCCAGACGCGCGTGCGGGATCGCCACGCCACCGCCAAAGGCAGTCGACCCGAGTTTCTCGCGCGCGCCGAGCGCGTCGGCGATCACGCGCGCGTCGAGGTGCAGCACCGGCGCCGCAAGGGCGCCGATCTGCGTAAAGGCTGCCTTGCGCGTGGCGGCGGGAACATCCACCGCCACGAGCTCGGGCAGCAACAGGTCGCTCAGGTCCATGTTGCGTTATGTGGGTGGAGATCAGCCGCGCTGCGGCTCGACCCAGCCGATCGTGCCGTCGCCGCGGCGATAGACCATGTTGTACGCGCCCGTGCCCGCATTCTTGAACAAAAGCGCCTGCGTGTTGCGCAGATCGAGCATCATCACCGCGTCGGAGACGCTGGCATCGGGCACGTCGACGCGCGTTTCCGCAATGATCAACGGGGCGTCGGTGGTATCTTCCTCTTCGGACACGGACTCGGCAAACAACGTATAGCCGGCATTGTCGTAGCCCGAGCGGTCCTGCTCGGCCTCCGCGCCGACGTGCGCGGCGTGGCGATCCTTCAGGCGGCGCATGTAGCGGCGCAGTTGCTTCTCGATCTTCTCGGCCGCGCCGTCGAAGGCGACGTGCGCGTCATGCGCCTCGTGCGCGCCCTTCAGCACCAGCCCGCGCATCACGTGCGACACGATGTCGCAGCGGAAACCGACGTCGTGCGGGCCCTTGCCGAAGGTCACCTCGGCCGAGATGGCGCGCGCGAAATACTTGTCGGCGATACCCTGGAGGCGGTCCTCGACATGGCTCTTCAGCGCGTCGCCGATCGAAACCTGGTGACCATTGGTCCGGATATCCATTGTCTTCTCCTGCTCGACACGGGGCCAGGACGACCCCGCCATCCGCGCCAACCGGGCGCGACGGCCCCCTTCACGAAGAGCCTTCGGCCGCTCCCCACAAAGGCTCCTTTATACCATTCACAAACGCTGCGTGCGCCGCCAGTTCCGCCGCGCTTGCATGAAAGACGCGCGGTGCGCGTGCCTTGCGCGGGGATGCGGTGACCACGGGCGCGGCCTCGACCATCACGTCGCTCACCAGCCCGAGCCCGATCTGCCGGCCGCCGAGCAGCTCGACATAGACCTGCGCGAGCAATTGCGCGTCGAGCAGCGCGCCGTGCATGACGCGGTGCGAGCGATCAACGCCGTAGCGATTGCAGAGCGCGTCGAGCGTGTGCTTGGCGCCGGGATGGCGGCTACGCGCGATCTGCAACGTGTCAACCATGCGGGTGCGACACACCGCCGTGCGGCCGCAGCGTTCCAACTCGCCGTTCAGGAACGAGAAGTCGAAGCCGGCATTGTGCGCGATCAGCGGACTGTCGCCGATGAACTCAAGCAGCGCGTCGACGCCAGCGGTGAACACCGGGAACTTGGACAGGAAGTCGATGCGCAGGCCGTGCACCCGCGCTGCCTCCTCGGGCATATCGCGTTCGGGGTGATAGTAAGCGTGAAACGTCTGCCCGGTCTCGACGCGGTTGAACAGTTCGACGCAGCCGATCTCCACCATCCGGTCGCCGCCGGCGAAGCTCAGGCCCGTTGTTTCGGTATCAAAGACGATTTCGCGCATGGGGAAGCGATTATCGTGCTTCCCCCGCGCGGAGGCAAGCGACGACGCGGCGGACCTGGCCACGCGTTTCCTCCAGCGAGGTGTCCGTCGCGATCACGACGTCGGCGCGCGCGCGCTTCTCCGCGTCGGGGGTCTGGCGCGCGAGGATAGCGTCGAGCTTCGCCTCGGTCATGCCGGGACGCGCCAGCGTGCGGGCGCGCTGGACGTGCTGATCGGCCGAGACGACCACCACCTTGTCGACGCGGGCGTCACCGCCGGTCTCGAACAACAGTGGCACGTCGAACACGATCAACGGCGCATCGGCATGTGCCGTCAGGAAGGCGGCGCGCTCGACTCCGACCGCGGGATGGACGATCGCCTCCAGTGCCTTCATCGCCGCATCATCGCCCAGCGATGCGGCGGCGAGCTTCGCGCGGTCAACGCCCGCTGCCCCGGTCGTACCCGGGAAGCGCGCCTCGATCGCCGCGACTACCTTGCCGCCTGGGCCTTGCAACCGGTGCACCTCGGCGTCGGCGTCGAAGACAGGGACGCCCTCGTCGCGGAACATCTGCGCGACGGTGGACTTGCCCATGCCGATCGAGCCGGTCAGGCCAACGATTAGCCGGGTCACGCGAGCAGCCGTTCGCGCAAGTCTTCGTCGTGCTCGCGCGGAGCGGGCTGGCCGAAGAACAGCTCGAACGCGAGCGCGGCTTGCCCGACGAGCATGTCGAGCCCGTCGATCGTGTCGAGTCCGCGCTCGTGCGCCTGGGTCAGCAGGTCGGTCTCGAGCGGCGAGTAGACGATGTCGTAGACGATCGCGTCGGCTGGGAGCGCCAACAGGTTGAGATCGAGTGGCGGCTGGCCTGCCATGCCGAGCGTGGACGCGTTGACGAGCAAGGCCGCGGGCGGAAGCTTGGCGGTGAGCGGAAGCGCCTGTCCCTTCAGGCCGAATTGCGCGAGTAGTGCGGCACCCTTCAACGGTGTGCGGTTGAGCAGGGTGACCGGACCGACACCGACCTTCGACAGCGCGAACAGGATCGCGCGCGCCGCGCCCCCTGCCCCGACGACCACCACCGGCTTGTCCGCGAGGTCGAGGTCGGCGATCGGCGACAGGAATCCCGCGGCGTCGGTGTTGGTCGCCGCCAGCCCGTCGGGGGTGCGGAACACGGTGTTGGCGGCACCGATTGAGCCGCGCACGTCGCCGGGATCGGGCACGTGGTCGAGGGCTGCCACCTTGTGGGGTACAGTCACGTTGCAGCCGCGCCAGTCGGAGTGGGCCGCACGCTCGGCGAAGTAGGTGGCGAGGTCGTCGGGGGCGACGCGGGTGGCGCGGTAGTCGGCCTGGATGCCGAGCTGGTCGAGCCAGAAACGGTGGATCAGCGGCGACTTGGAATGCGCGATCGGGTCGCCGATCACTTCTGCATAGGGGCGGGTCATCGTGGCATCATGCGCCAAAGGTCAGGCAAAGGTTAGTCCAACGGGTCACTTTCTGCGGGGCCAGCGGGGTGGAAGGTCACGCGAAGGTCACACCAACGCGGCTGTTGATGATCGTAGCCTTGGACTTGATCCGAGCTCCTGCTCCCGTGCGGCAGCCGGTGAGAAGAAGCGGGATCCCGGGTCGAGCCCAGGATGACGGTGTTGCAGGATCAGGCGGGCAGCACGCCGCGGTCGCGCAGGTAGCCGAGCACCGGGAGGAGCGGCATGCCGAGCACGGTGAACTGGCTCCCTTCGATGCGGCTGAACAATTGTGCGCCCGGCCCCTCGATCCGGTAGCAGCCGACGCACCCCGCGATCGCCGGCCATTCGGCGTCGAGATAGGCGTCGACGAAGCTGTAAGACAGCGGTCGAACGAACATGCGCGCGGCCTCGACGTGGCGCCATACCGGGCGGCCGTTCTCCGCGATCACCGCCGCGCTGACGAGGTCGTGGCGCTTGCCCGACATCCGCAGCAGATGGTCGCGCGCGTCGTCGCGGTCGCGCGGCTTGTCGAGGATCGTGCCGTCGTCGAGCACCGCAAGCGAGTCGGAGCCGAGCACGAGCCGGCCGGGATGGCGCGCGGACACCTTCAATGCCTTCAGTTCGGCGAGCGCGTCGGCGATGTCGCGCGGGGGTGCGCCCGCCATCGCGGCCTTGAGCGCTGCCTCGTCGGCGTGGGCGGGTTCGGCGGTGAAGGGGACGCCGGCGGCCGACAGCATGGCGGTACGCGAGGCGGATTGCGAGGCGAGGATGAGGGTCATGGGGTGATGAGGTCCAGGGTGTGGCTGCGGCGGTCGGCTGTTGACGTTCGGGCTCGCTCCGATCGGGCCGCGGCGGAGAAGCGGGATCCCGGATCAAATCCGGGATGACGGTGGGTCAGTCGCGCGGGCCGACGGCGTCGCCGCGGCGTTCGTTGCACAGCGAGATGATCGCGGCGGCGGTTTCCTCGATCGAGCGGCGGGTGACGTCGATCACCGGCCAGCCGTTGTCGGCGAACATCCGGCGCGCAAAGGCGATCTCACGCGCGACCGCCTCGCCGTTGACGTAATCGGTTTCCGGCGCCTGGTTGAGCGAGAGCAGGCGGTTGCGGCGGATCGCGATCAGCCGGTCGGCACTGGTGGTGAGCCCGACGACGAGCGGGTTCTTGAGTTGGTAGAGAAGCGGCGGCGGCGGGCTTTCGACCACGACGGGGATGTTCGCGGTCTTGTAGCCGCGATTGGCGAGATAGATCGAGGTCGGCGTCTTCGACGAGCGGCTGACGCCCGCGAGCACGATGTCGGCCTCCTCCCATTCCTCCCACGCGATCCCGTCGTCATGCGCGATGGTGAATTGGATCGCGTCGACGCGCGCGAAGTAAGCCGCGTCGAGCACGTGCTGGCGTCCGGGGCGTGCCTTGGCCTGTTGCCCGAGCAAGCCCGACAGCGCGTCGTTCACCGGGTCGAGCGGGGCGACCATCGGCAGGCCGAGCGCGTGGCAGCGCCCTTCGAGCGCGCGGCGCGTCTGCGGATTGACCAGCGTGAAGATGACGAGGCCGGGGTTCTGCGCGATCTCCTGCAGGATGCGGTCGAGATGCGCCTCGGTGCGGACCATCGGCCAGAAATGCCGGACCGTCTCGACGTCGTCGTACTGCGCCAGCGCCGCCTTGGCGATGTTCTCCAGCGTCTCGCCGGTTGAATCGGACAGCAAGTGGAGGTGGAGCCGGACCGGCACGCAGCGCTCAGGATCGATCTGTGGACAACATGGGGACGAGGGCTAGCGTAACTCGGCCGACCCGCCAAGCCGGCCAGCCGCCGTGGATAACGCGGTACTTGTCCACAATCCCGCCAACGCCGCCTCGATTTATCCACAGGCTGTGAGTCGTGGTAGCGGTTGAATCGAATCCCGGTGGAATCGGTGAGTCACACGAGTCAATCTGTTGGCATTAAGTGTGCGAACGCATAATCCCCGGCGCCCACACGCCAACAACATCAACAACCCTCATTTTAGATTCTTCTATTGAAGAAGGAGTGCCCGATTGTCCGGCTCCAAGCCCCTGCTCGCGGTTCTGAACGGTGAGGCGCGGTCGCGTCCACCGGTGTGGCTGATGCGTCAGGCTGGACGCTACCTGCCCGAATATCGCGCATTGCGAGCGGAGAAGGGCGGGTTCCTGGCGCTGGCGATCGACCCGCACGCCGCAGCCGAAGTGACGGTGCAGCCGATCCGCCGCTTCCGGTTCGACGGCGCGATCCTGTTCAGCGACATCCTGATGGTGCCGTGGGCGCTGGGACAGGAGCTGACGTTCGGGGTGGGCGAAGGCCCGCGATTGGCGCCGGCGCTGGTCGAGGCCGATCTGGATGCGCTGACCCCCGATCTCACGCGGCTCGATCCGGTCTATGCGACGGTGGAGCGGGTGGCGGCGATGCTGCCGGCTGAGACGACGTTCCTGGGGTTCGCCGGATCGCCGTGGACGGTCGCGACGTACATGGTGGCGGGCGCGGGATCGAAGGACCAGGGCGCGACGCGGATGCTGGCCTATCGCGACCCTGTGCGTTTTGGTGAGATCATCGAGCGGGTCGTTGCGCTGACGGTCGAGTATCTGTCGCGGCAGATCGCGGCGGGCGTCGAGGCGGTGCAGCTGTTCGACAGTTGGGCGGGGTCGCTCAGCCCGGCGCAGTTCGAGCGCTGGGTGATCCAGCCCAACCGGGCGATCGTCGATGCATTACGGGCGCGGCATCCGGGCGTGCCGATCATCGGTTTCCCCAAGGGTGCGGGCGCGAAGCTGGTCGATTACGCCGCGGGGGTCGCGCCCGACGCGATCGGGCTGGACGAGACGGTCGACCCGGCATGGGCGAACCGCGTGCTGCCCGCGGGGATGCCGGTGCAGGGCAATTTCGACCCGCTGCTGCTCGAAGCGGGCGGACCTGCGCTGGAGGACGGCGCACGCGCGATCATGGCGGCGCTCGCCGGACGCCCGCACGTGTTCAATCTGGGGCATGGCATTGGGCAGCACACGCCGATCGCGCATGTCGAACGGCTACTTGCCGTGCTAAGGGCTGAATGATGGAACCGGGTTTTCTGGGCGCGACCTATCTGTGGGTCAAAGCGGCGCATCTGATCTTCGTCATCTTCTGGATGGCGGGGCTGTTCATGCTGCCGCGTTACCTGGTGTACCATCAGGAAGGGCTGGCGGACGCGGGCGAGGCGGCGCGCTGGACCGAGCGCGAGAACAAGCTGCGGAGCATCATCCTGACACCGGCGATGGTGCTGGTGTGGGTGCTCGGCATCCTGCTCGCGATCAACGCCGGGCTGCTCGCGGGCGTGCCTGGGCTCGGCTGGCTCCATGCCAAGCTGCTGATCGTGCTGCTGCTGAGTGGCTATCACGGCTGGGCGGTCGGATATGCCAAGAAGCTGGCGCGGGGTCGTGCGACCGTGTCGAACAAGGCGCTCAGGATGATGAACGAGATACCCGCGCTCGCCGTCACGCTGATCGTCATCCTGGTGATCGTGAAGCCGTTCTGAGTCGTAAGGCCGTTTCGATCGGCCGGGCGCCTGGGCGAGCCTTGCGCGCTTGACTTGGCTACGCGCCAATCTTAGGTCGCGAGCACGGTAGAGGCGCGCCCGCGCCCTGCCGCCTCCTTCCAGCGTTTCCGCCAGCGACTTACTCCTTTCGCCGGAACCAGCTTCTCCCTGTTTACCCGATCGTATCGGACCGACGACCATGCACCTGAAAGATTTGAAGAAGAAGGCTCCTGCCGAGCTGGTCCAACTGGCCGAGGAGCTGGGCGTCGAGGGCGCCTCGACCTTGCGCAAGCAGGATCTGATGTTCGCGATCCTGAAGGTTCAGGCAGAGAACGGCGAGCAGATCATGGGCGAGGGCACGATCGAGGTGCTCGCCGACGGGTTCGGTTTTCTGCGCTCGGCACAGGCGAACTATCTCGCCGGGCCCGACGACATCTACGTCAGCCCGAACCAGGTGCGAAAGCACGGCCTTCGCACCGGCGACACGGTCGAAGGCGAAATCCGCGGACCGAAGGACGGTGAGCGTTACTTCGCGCTGGTGAAGATCACCCAGGTCAATTTCGAGGACCCCGATCGCGTGCGCCAGCGCGTGAACTTCGACAATCTGACGCCGCTCTACCCCGAAGAGCGGTTGAAGCTCGAGATCGAGGATCCGACGATCAAGGACAAGTCGGGCCGCGTGCTCGACGTGGTCACGCCGCTCGGCAAGGGGCAGCGCTGTTTGATCGTGGCGCCGCCGCGCGTCGGCAAGACGATCATGATGCAGAACATCGCGCGCGCGATCTCGATCAACCACCCCGAGGTATTCCTGATCGTCCTGCTGATCGACGAGCGGCCCGAGGAAGTCACCGACATGCAACGCACGGTGATCGGCGAGGTCGTGTCCTCGACCTTCGACGAGCCGGCGACGCGCCACGTCCAAGTCGCCGAGATGGTGATCGAGAAGGCCAAGCGGCTGGTCGAGCACAAGAAGGATGTCGTCATCCTGCTCGACAACATCACGCGCCTGGGCCGCGCCTACAACACCGTCGTCCCGAGCTCGGGCAAGGTGCTGACCGGCGGTGTTGACGCGAATGCGCTCCAGCGGCCGAAGCGCTTCTTCGGTGCGGCGCGCAACATCGAGGAAGGTGGTTCGCTGACGATCATCTCGACCTCGCTGATCGACACCGGCAGCCGCATGGACGAGGTGATTTTCGAGGAGTTCAAGGGCACCGGCAACGCCGAGATCGTGCTCGACCGCAAGGTGGCGGACAAGCGCATCTTCCCGGCGATCGACGTCGGCAAGTCGGGCACGCGCAAGGAAGAGCTGCTGGTCGACAAGGGGCAGCTGTCCAAGATGTGGGTGCTGCGCCGCATCCTGATGCAGATGGGCACCGTCGACGCGATGGAGTTCCTGCTGGGCAAGATGAAGGATTCGAAGACCAACGCCGATTTCTTCGACAGCATGAATCAATAACCGAGCGTGGCGTGCGCCATGCTGGCGCACGACTCACGCCGGTTCGGCCGGCGGGTGCGGCACAAACCGCACCCGACCGACGACGCGGGCTTAGCCCGCGGCGCCTTCCCTCCCCTCACAATGTATCGAAACATGTCCGGGGGATCACTCAGCGGATCACCGGGCCGGCTAGTGCGTCTGACCGGCTTGGCGTGTGCAGCGGTTGCGCTATGACGCGTGACATGAACCGGGAGCCCGTCGCTTGATCCTCGCCACCATCCTCTCCGCCGCGGCGGCCGCTGGCCCCGGATCGCTGTCCGACATCTGGCAGCATATCGTCGCCGACTTCTCAAACCTGAACGAGCCCGCGGCGCTGGCGGCGTTCGGGCAGGTGTTGCTGATCGACCTGGTGCTGGCGGGCGACAATGCGATCGTCGTCGGCGCGCTGGCGGCGGGGTTGCCGGCGGACCAGCGCAAGAAGGTGATCCTGATCGGCATCGGCGCGGCGTTGGTGCTGCGCATCTTCTTCGCGCTGATCGTGACGTGGTTGATGGGGCTGGTCGGGCTGATCTTCGCCGGCGGGTTGCTGCTGCTGTGGGTCAGTTGGAAGTTCTGGCGCGAAATTCGCGAGGGCGGCGCGCACGAGGCCGAGGAAGTATCGGGCGTGCGCCCGGCCAAGAGCTTCGCTGCCGCTGCCTGGGCGGTCGCGGTCGCCGACGTGTCGATGAGCCTCGACAACGTGCTGGCGGTGGCGGGTGCGGCACGCGAGCATCCGGGCATTCTGGTGATCGGGCTGCTGCTGTCGGTGGCGCTGATGGGGCTGGCCGCGAACCTGATCGCACGGATCATCAACAAGCATCGCTGGATCGCCTATATTGGCCTCGCAGTGATCGTGTTCGTGGCGGGCAAGATGATCTACGAAGGCTGGACCGGGACCGCGGAGACGGCGGGGATCGTGTCGCTGTTCTGACGCGGGGGACGACGGCGATCGGGATCGGTCAGGGTTCACGGCGCGTTCAATGCCGCCGTGCCACTCATGGCCGATCAAGCAATCACCGGAGCTTCAACTCGTGAAAGTCTTTCTGCCGCTCGCCGTCCTCGCCGCGACCGCGATTCCCGCCGCGGCGCAGACCGGCGACCTGGCGGCGGTGCAGCGGCATCTGTCGGCGGTGAACACGATGACCGCCGCATTCAGCCAGACCGATCGCAACGGACAGGTGCTGACCGGCACGCTGACGCTCAAGAAGCCGGGCAAGATCCGGTTCCAGTATCAGAAGGGCGTGCCGATCCTGATCGTCGGCGATGGCCGCGCGCTCACCTTCATCGATTATTCGGTCAGGCAGGTGCAGCGCTGGCCGATCGGGAATTCGCCACTGGGCGTGCTGCTCGATCCCAACAAGGATATTTCCCGCTTCGCCAAGATCGTGCCCAGCAGCGATCCACGGGTCGTGACGCTCGACGGTTACGATGCCAAGCATCCCGAATATGGGCGCATTACCCTGGTATTCGCGCGCGACGCGGGTGCGCCGGCCGGATTGATGCTGCAGGGCTGGGTCCAGCTTGACGCGCAGGGCAATCGCACCACGATCCGGCTGTCGGGACAGAAGTTCAACGCACCCGTGAGCGACGGAACGTTCCGCTGGAACGATCCGCGGCGGCAGGGACGCGTCGGGTGATGCGGTTTCTTGCAATTCCGTTCATCGCAGCGACAGGCACAAGCGCTTAGACGGGGCTTGCGGTCGTGGGGGCTTGTCGGGGATTTTTCCCCCTGTTGCCCCGCTCTCCCACGGTCCCGCCTGCGTGACGAACGACAGGTCGGCCCTCGCTCCTCGCCCCCGGAGCGGGGGCCATTCTGCGAATGGGCCTATGAATTGGCCCATGAGCACGGCCGGCGGGCCGCGAGGCCCGTCCGACGACGCGGGCTTTGCCCGCGGCGGGCCTTCCCCACTCACGTCAGCGTCGCGAAGAAGCGGGATTTCGGGTCAAGCTCGGGATGACGGTTGAGACGGGTGTGGTTCTCCCCTCCCCTTGGCAGCCCCTCCCCCGCGGCGCTACACGCGCTGCTGTGAAGATCGTGTCCTGGAACATCAACTCGGTGCGGTTCCGCATCGATATCGTGGAGCAATTCCTGCGCGAGGCGCAGCCCGACGTGCTGTGCTTGCAGGAAACCAAGGTGGTCGACGCCGACTTCCCGGTCGAGGCGTTCCATGCGCTCGGTTACGAGCACGTCATCCTGCACGGGCAGCGGATGCATCACGGCGTCGCGATCGTCGCGCGCGTGCCGGTGGTGGAGGACGACCGGCTCGACTGGCAGGCGAACAAGGAAGCGCGGCACCTGGGCGTGCGGCTGCCGAACGGCGTCCGGTTGGAGAACGTGTACGTGCCCGCGGGCGGCGATGTGCCCGATCGCGAGGTGAACCCGAAATTCGGGCAGAAGCTGGATTTCATCGAGCGAATGACACGCTGGTCGCGAGACCTCGACTGCCCGACGATCCTGACCGGCGATTTCAACATCGCCCCCCTGCCCGCCGACGTGTGGAGCCACAAGGCGCTGCTGAAGGTGGTCAGCCACACGCCGATCGAGGTCGAGGCACTCGATACGCTGAAAGCGTCGAACACGTGGGTCGATCTCGGGCGGCACTTCCACCCGGCACCGGCGCGGTTGCACACGTGGTGGAGCTATCGCTCGCCCGACTGGACCAAGAACGATCGCGGGCGGCGGCTCGACCATATGTGGGCGACTGCCGACGTGGCGGCGCAAGCGCGTGCGCACACGGTGTTCGAGGATTGCCGCGCCTGGTTGAAGCCGAGCGACCATGTGCCGATCATGACCGAGTTCGACTGGTGAGCGCGCGCGCCGCGGCCAAGGCGATCGACGCGCTGCGCCGTGGTTGGCCGATCGCGATCCACGCGGCGGGTGAGCAAGCGCTGACATTGCTGGCGATCGAGACCGCGGACGAGGGGCGGTTGCGCGACTTCGCGGGCGACGATTACGGTATCCTGATCTCGAGCGGGCGCGCGGAAACGCTCAAGCTGCTCAACCAGCGCGCGTCGGGCGACCCCGACCAGCCGGTGGTGATCGAGCGCGCGCCGTGGTTCGACATGGCGCTGGCGACCGCGATCGCCGACCCGCAGCGCGATCTGGCGACGCCGATGAAGGGGCCGTTCCGCACGCTCGACAATGCGCGACCTATGGCGACTGCGGCGGCGTTGCAATTGGCGCGGATTGCGGGGCTGCTGCCCGCCTTCTTCACCGACGGCGTCGATCCCGAGGTGACGATCACGCCTGACGACGTGGCGAGTCACGAGGATGCCGCGCGTTTGTCGATCGCGGTGCGTGCCAAGCTGCCGGTCGACGGCGCGGAAGATGCGGAGATCGTTGCGTTCCGCTCGCCCGAGAGCGCGGACGAACATGTCGCGCTGATCGTCGGCGCGCCGAATGGGCGCCCGCCGGTGGTGCGGTTGCATAGCGAATGCCTGACTGGCGACGTGCTCGGCAGCCTCAAGTGTGATTGCGGACCTCAGCTCCATGCCGCGATCCACGCGATCGAGCATAGCGGCTGGGGCATCCTGTTGTACCTGCGGCAGGAGGGGCGCGGAATTGGGTTGATCAACAAGCTGCGTGCCTACGCACTGCAGGATCAGGGTTTCGACACGGTGGATGCGAACACGCGGCTCGGCTTCGCGATCGACGCGCGCGATTTTGGCGTGGCGGCGCGGATGCTGACGCTGCTGGGGCAGGGCGAGGTGCGACTGCTGACCAACAATCCGGCGAAGGTCGCGGGGCTGGAGGCGGCGGGCGTCCGCGTGATCGAGCGCGTGGCGCATTTCCTGCCGACCAACCCGCACAACGAGCGATACCTAGCGACCAAGCGCGACCGGACGGGGCATCAGCTCTGACCGTCGGACCTGCCGTGTGGGTAAGGTCAGACGTGAAGGCGGCATGACGATGCGGGCGCCTACACTGATCGTCGTGTTCGGCGCGGCGGTGCGTGCCGACGGGCGGCCGAGCGGCGCGCTGGCGGGGCGGATCGCGCTGGCGCGGCGACTTGCGTTGGAGGAGCCGGGCGCGATCGTGTTCTGCTCGGGAGCGGTCGGGCGCGAGGGACCGTCGGAAGCGTCGGTGATCGCGGACGGTCTGCGCGACATGGTGGCGGGCGAGCGGCTGGTGCTCGACGAGACGAGCCGCGACACGTTGCAGACGGCGCTGGCGGCGGCGCGCTATGCCCGCGCAAACGGCATCGCGCGCTGCATCGCCTGTACCGACAACTGGCATCAGCCGCGCGCGCGGATGCTGTTGCGGATGTTCGGTGTCGTGGCGGGCGGTGCGTGGATGACGCCCCGTGCGCAGCCGGCCGCCTTGCGCGCGCGCAACTACGCGCGCGAGGCGCTGGCGCTGCCGTACGACGTGGTCGCGGGCGCGTGGGCGTTGACGGGCGCGCGCGTCAGGCGAGCAGCGCGCTGACCTCGGCAAAATCGCGCGCGACCGCGTCGACGCCGATCGCGCGCAGCCGGTCGGCGTGGCCGGGTGCGCAGTGCGTGCCGGCGACCAGGCCGATGACGTAGCCGCCGCTCGCCACTGCGCCGGTCGCGCCGACGGGCGAATCTTCAAGAATCGCACAGCGCTCGATTGGCACGCCGAGCTGTTCGGCACCGTAGAGGTAAAGGTCAGGCGCGGGCTTGCCGCGGGTCACGTGCTCCGCACCCGAGTAGACGTGATCGCCGAACACGTCGGTGAGGCCGAGGTGAGCGAGATGCGCGTGGAGCCAGCGCGTGCCGCTCGACGACACGACCGCTTTGGGCAGATCGGCAGGTAGGCTGCGTACGAAGGCGACCGCGCCGGCGACCTCCTCGATCCCCTCCGCCACGCAGCGCGCATCCTCGGCAGCGCGCGCTTCGTGGAAGGTGGCGGGGAGTGGGCCATCGATCCAGCGCTCGACTGCACCGCGAAAGTCTGCGCCCGACAGGCCCATGAAGTTCGCCATCGACTGTTCGGGGGTGGTCGGGTGACCGATGCCGGTCAGGAACGCGGCGATCTGGCGGTTGCCGGCGGCCTCGCTCTCGATCAGCACGCCATCGAAGTCGAACAGGAGTGCGGCGAACTTCATGCGCGTGCGCCGAACAGCGCCGAGCCGACGCGGACGTGCGTGGCGCCGAGCGTCACCGCGGTTTCGAAATCGTCGGACATCCCCATGCTGAGCCCCGATAGGCCGTGGTCACGTGCGATCTTGGCCAGCAGCGCGAAATAGGGCGCTGCCTCCAGCCCGGCGGGTGGCAGGCACATCAGCCCGGCGACCGGCAGGTCGGCGCTGCGTGCTTCGGCGAGCAGGGCGGGCAGGTCGGCGATCGAGCAGCCGCCCTTCTGCGGTTCGTCGCCGATGTTGACCTGGAGGAAGCAGTCGGGGCGGCGGTCCTCCTGCTCCATCGCGCGCGCGAGCGCGGCGACGAGCGAGGAGCGGTCGACCGCGTGGATCGCGTCGGCGAGCGCCACAGCCTCGCGCGCCTTGTTGGATTGCAATTGCCCGATCAGGTGGAGGCGGGTGTCGGGGAAGCGCTCGCGCAAGCCAGGCCATTTCGCCTGCGCCTCGGCGACGCGGTTCTCGCCGAAGTCGCGCTGTCCGGCGGTTAGCAGCGGCTCGATCGCCTCAATCGGGTGCGTCTTCGATACCGCGATCAGCGTGACGTCGCCCGGCTGTCGCTGCGCGATGGTGGCGGCCTTGTCGATGCGCGCGCGGATCGTCGCCAGCCGCTCGGTAACGGGGCGATCGTCAGGCGCGAGGCACGGGGCGGGTTTGGGCAGCGAGGGTTCGTGGAAGGGCATCGCGGGCGCTATAGGAGGCGGAATGGATCGCTGCCACCCCGACCGCTCGAGACGCACGCCGCTGCCGATGCGCTGGTTAATGACCGACGAGCGGATGGGCGAGGGATTGTGGCGCGCGCTGGAACGGTTGCCGCGCGGCGGAGGGGTGGTGTTCCGGCATTACACGCTTCCGTCTCGCGAGCGACGAGGCTTGTTCGCGCGGGTGCGGCGGGTGGCGCTGCGGCGCGGGTTGGTGCTGGTACGCGCAGGGCCGGCGCGGATGACGGGCGAGATGGGAACGCACGCGCAACGCGGGGCGGGCATGGTGACGTGGCCGGTGCACGATGTCGGTGAAGCGCGTGGGGCGCGGCGTGCAAGGGTGGATGCGGTGTTCGTCTCGCCGGTGTTCGCGACGCGGTCGCATCCGGGTGCAACGGGGTTGGGTGCCCGCCGTGCGCGCGCGATCGGGCGGGTGGCGGGGGTTCCGGTTATTGCCTTAGGCGGGATGAGCGAGGCGCGATTCCGGCGGCTGCGCGGGTTTCACGGTTATGCCGCGATCGATGCCTGGTCGGCGTAACAGCCTTCGCGCAAGCAATCAGAAGCGGAAGGCGGTGCCCACGTAGACTGCCTGGCTATCGCGGCGATCATCCTCGCGCCGCGTCAGCCGCTCACGCTCGCTCTTGTAACGCATACCGGCGGTCAGATCTATGTTGCGCGTGAGCGAGTAGGAGCCGCCGAGGTCGAGCGCGTAGCTGGGACGTTCGGCCACGAGGGCAGGCGTTCCCGCGAGCGCGCGGTCGGCGGTTGCACGAAGCTGCCCGGAGACGCGGTTGCCGGCGTAGCTGAACGCGAGGTCGGACGTCTCGCGTCCGCCGGGCACCGAAACCAGATCGACCTTGGCGGTTTCGCCGGTGACGGCGAAGCGCTTCCACCCGACCGACACGCCGAGGTTGTAGGCAATCGGCGCCGGACCGACGGTCGGCGCGGCGACCGCGGCCACGCGGGTCTCGGTCGGCGGCGTCAGCGTCGAGCGCGCGCGGACCGCGACTGTCACCGAGCGGCTGCCGCTGCGTGACTCGGTGGGCGTGAAGCGGAAGCTGCTGGCGTCCAACCCGCTGCGTGCGAACAGCGCGGCAAGCTTGGGATCGGCGGCGGCGGGGGTGAAGGAGCCGGCGACGCGCGGCGCGACGAAGCGCTTGATCGAACGCGGTGCCGTTTCAGCCGCACCGAAAGCGGGCGCGACGGCAAAGGCGAGCGCCGCGCAGGCGACCCCCATGCTGCCAACCATGACCCGACGTGCGTTCACGACAAAAACCCCTCAACGGCGATCTACGCCGCCCCGGAGAAGCGACCTAGCAGCTTTGTGTTCCAAGTCCATTACTCCGACTTGCGAATCCCCGGGAGTGTTGCGGATTCGGCACAGGCGGTAGGTCCGTGTCCATCCTTGCCGCGCCCTTGCCTGAACGGTAGAGATAAGCGTGATATGCGCCGGTCCAAGGCGCGCGTTTTCCAAGGATCCTGCCATGTTTCGCCGTTCGCGTGTCGCATTTGGCCTCTGCGCCGCCCTCGCCGCCACGTCCGTGCTGGGGGGATGCAGCACCGGGGGCAGCAAGCGCCCGACCGCTGACCTAGCGGCGTCGAAGGTGACGACGATCGGCGTCAACAGCTATTTGTGGCGCGCGACGCTCGACGCGTTGAGCTTCATGCCGCTGCTGCAGACTGATTCCAACGGCGGGGTCGTGGTGACCGACTGGTACGTCAATCCGCAGCTGCCGACCGAGCGGATGAAGGTGACGGTGTCGATCCTCGACCAGGACCTGCGTGCCGACGCGGTGCGCGTGGCGGCACTGCGTGAAGTGAACCGCGGCGGTCAGTGGGTGTCCGCACCCGTTGCCGCGGCGACGACGCAGAAGCTGGAAGACATCATCCTGACCAAGGCGCGTGACCTGCGTCGCGGGTCGGTGACCGGCTGAGCGACCACATACTTATGGCTACCCGGTTCAATGCCCTGAAGGCGGATGCGCACTGGCAACAGGTGTGGGACGAACGCCGCACCTATGCCGCCGACGACCACAGCGCCAAGCCCAAGAGCTACGTGCTCGAGATGTTCCCCTATCCGTCGGGGAAGATCCACATGGGGCACGTGCGCAATTACACGATGGGCGACGTGCTGGCGCGTTATCGTCGCATGACGGGTTACGAGGTGCTTCACCCGATGGGGTGGGACGCGTTTGGGATGCCGGCCGAGAATGCGGCGATGGAGAAGGGCGTCCATCCGGGGAACTGGACGCGCCAGAACATCGCGACGATGAAGGCGCAGTTGAAGCGCCTCGGCTTCGCGCTCGACTGGACGCGCGAGCTGGCGACGTGCGAGCCCGATTATTACGGGCATGAGCAGGCGCTGTTCCTGGCGTTCTACGAGGCGGGGCTCGTCTATCGCAAGGAGTCGGCGGTCAACTGGGACCCGGTCGACATGACCGTGCTCGCCAACGAGCAGGTGATCGACGGGCGCGGCTGGCGATCTGGTGCGCTGGTCGAGAAGCGCAAGCTGTCGCAGTGGTTTCTGAAGATCACGCAATTCGCCGACGAGCTGATCGAGGGGCTGGGCGCACTCGAGCATTGGCCCGACAAGGTGCGGCTGATGCAGGAGAATTGGATCGGGCGCAGCCAGGGGTTGCGGTTCCGCTTCTTGCTCTCCGACAGCGGCAGCGTGGAAGTGTTCACGACGCGTCCCGACACGATCTACGGCGCGAGCTTCGTGGCGGTGGCCGCGGATCATCCGATCGCGCAGAGCTTGGCGGCTCAGAACTCTAATGCCGCGGCGTTCATCGAGCGGTGCAAGCAGGGCGGTACTACCGCGGCCGAGCTGGAGACGCAGGAGAAGCTGGGGTTCGACACCGGGCTGACCGCGGCGCATCCGCTGGGTGCGGGCGAGCTGCCGGTGTACATTGCGAACTTCGTGCTGATGGAATATGGCACCGGCGCGGTGTTCGGCGTGCCCGCGCACGACCAGCGCGATTTCGAGTTCGCGACCAAGTACAAGCTGCCGATCCGCCGCGTCGTCGCTGATGGCGAGCGGACCGACCCGGCGTTCGACGATGACGCGGCCTATACCGGGCCTGGTGTGCTGGTGAACTCGCGCGAGCTCGACGGGATGAGCGTCGAAGACGCCAAGCGGTCGGTGATCGCGCGCGCCGAGGAAGCGGGCTGGGGCGAGGGGACGACGGTCTATCGCCTGCGCGACTGGGGGGTGAGCCGCCAGCGTTACTGGGGCACGCCGATCCCGGTCATCCACTGTGCCGCGTGCGGCGAGGTGCCGGTGCCGCGCGAACAGTTGCCGGTGGTGCTGCCCGAGGATGTGAGCTTCGACGTGCCGGGCAACCCGCTCGATCGTCATCCGACGTGGAAGCATGTCGCCTGTCCACGTTGCGGGGCCGAGGCGCTGCGCGACACCGACACGCTCGACACGTTCGCTGACTCGTCGTGGTATTTCATCCGCTTTGCCAGCGCGCCCGACGACAAGCCGTTCGACAAGGCCGTGGCGGAGAGTTGGCTGCCGGTGGGGCAGTATATCGGCGGGGTCGAGCATGCGATCCTGCACCTGCTCTACGCGCGTTTCTGGACGCGTGCGCTGCGGCACGTCGGCATGCTCGACGTGGCGGAGCCGTTCACCGGGCTGTTCACGCAAGGCATGGTGACGCACGAGACGTACCGGCTCGACATCCCCGACCACGACGGACCGCCGGGCGCGTTGTGGGTCAACCCGGCCGACCTGACGGTGGGCGAGGGTGGCGCGCTGTCGTTCGAGACCGCCGAGGGCGCCTCGATCCCGGTCCTGCGCGGCCGGGTCGAGAAGATGTCCAAGTCGAAGAAAAACACGGTCGATCCCGAACCGATCGTCGACCAGTATGGCGCGGACGCGGTGCGGTGGTTCATGCTGTCCGATTCACCGCCCGAGCGTGACCTGGAGTGGAGCGAGAACGGGATCGAGGGGGCGTGGCGCTTCGTGCAGCGTCTGTGGCGGCTGGTCGATGCCGAGCCCGACGTGGCAGCGGGGCAGGACACGGTGCTCGATCGCAAGCTGCATCAGACGATCGCCGGGATCGCAGGCGACATCGAGGCGCTGTCGTTCAACAAGGCGGTGGCGAAGCTGTACGAGCTGACCAGCGCGATCGAGAAGTCCGCGCCGTCAACGTCGCGCGCGAACGCGGTCGACACGCTGCTGCGGCTGGTCGCCCCGATGGTACCGCATCTGGCCGAGGAAGCCTGGGCGGCGCGGGGCAAGTCGGGGCTGGTCGCCGATGCGGCCTGGCCCGAGGTCGACGCGGCGCTGCTGGTCGAGGACG
Source organism: Sphingomonas hominis (assembly GCF_013328205.1). Classification (GTDB taxonomy): domain Bacteria; phylum Pseudomonadota; class Alphaproteobacteria; order Sphingomonadales; family Sphingomonadaceae; genus Sphingomonas; species Sphingomonas hominis. The sequence goes on from NZ_JABULH010000005.1 coordinate 199,121, forward strand.
AGGTGACGATCGCGGTGCAGGTCAACGGCAAGCTGCGCGACACGTTGGTGATGGCGAAAGGCGCGGCCAAGGACGCGACGGAAGCCGCGGCGCTGGCGAGCGACAAGGTCGTGCGGGCGCTGGAGGGCAAGACGCCGCGCAAGGTCATCGTGGTGCCCGACCGCCTCGTGAACATCGTCGCATGACGCGCCCGTTCTCGCTCCATCTGCTGCCGCTCGCCGCCTTGTTGCTGGCCGGATGCGGGCTTCAGCCGCTTTATTCCGGCGGCAGCTCGGGCGCGGTCGCCAATGCGATTGGGCAGGTCGATATCGCGCCGATCGAGGGCAAGGCGGGGTGGCTGGTCACCAACGCGCTGAAGGATCGGCTGGGTGCGGTGTTGGGCGGCAGTGCGTCGTATCGGCTGGTGGTGCGGCTGGACGACCAGATCAGCGGGCTGGGCGTGCGGCGCGACAACAGCGTCACGCGCGAGCGACGGACGCTGCGCGCGCGCTATCAACTGGTCGACGCGGCGCAGGGCACGGTACTGCTCGATCAGACCGCGGGGTCGGACGTCGGCATCGATGTGGTGCAGAGCGATTATGCGGTCATTGCGGCAGAGAACACCGCGTTGGAGCGGCTGTCGACCGTGATCGCGGATCAGATCGTCGCGCGGGTGGCGCTCTACGCGAGGCGCCGCACGCAGCCTGCCCCTCAACCGGCATCGTGAAGGCGACGCAGGCGCAGCTCAACGCCGCGGTCGACCGCGGCGGCGGTGACATCAGGCTATTCCTGCTCCACGGCCCCGACGAATCGGGCGCGATGGCACTCGCCGCACGGCTGGCGAAGGGTGTCGGCGCGGGCGTGGAGCGCGTCGACATCGAGCCTGCGACGCTACGCAGCGATCCTGCCAAGCTCGCCGACGAAGCGGCGTCGATGTCGCTGTTCGGCGAGCGGCGCTATATTCGGATCGCAGGCGCGGGCGAGGAGAGCGGCGACGCTGTCGAGGCGTTGCTGGCGGCGCCCAGCGCGGGCAACCCGGTGGTGATGATCGCACCATCGGTGAAGGCAACGGGGCGGCTGGTGAAGCTGGCGCTCGCCGCAAATCAGGCGATGAGCTTCGCCTGCTACCCGCCAGAGGGCAACAATGCCGAAAGCTTGGTCAACAGTCTGGCGCGCGAGCAGGGGCTGCGGTTGGGTACAGGTGTCGCGGCGCGGATCGTGCGCGCGAGCGACGGCGACCGCGCGATCATGACCTCGGAAGTCGAGAAGCTGGCGCTCTTCCTCGACGCAGGCGTGGAACATCCGCGCGATGCAAGCGCGGGTGACCTGGCGGAGATCGGCGCGGAGATCGACGAGGGCGAGATCACGCCGATCGTCGAGGCGGTGATCGCGGGCGACGCGCAGGCGCTGATCGCGGCGCTGCGTCCGATGGAGGGCAGCGATGCGTCACCGATCCCGTGGCTGCGTGCGCTGGCGCGGCGGCTGGCGAACCTCGCCGAGATGCGCGCCGCGGTCGATGCGGGTGAGGGGGCAGGGCAGGTCGTGAAGCGCTTTCGCGTATTCTGGCGCGAAGAAGGCACAACGATCGCGGCACTGCAACGCTGGAACGTCGCGCGGCTGACCCGTGCGCTGGAGATCGTCCGCGCGACCGAGCGCGAGGTGATGGCGCGCGGCGCTGCGGGCCGGACGATCGCGGACCAGCGCTTGCTGATGCTGGCGCGGCGGTAGGTGTCGGCTTGGTCTGAACGACCCGCTCCTACGCCGCCGGTGCGGTGTAGGAGTGCCCTCGGTCAGATGCTGTCGCCGGTCAGTCGCTGACAGACCATGTCAAGCTGTTCGAGCGTGCTGTAGTCGAGCGCGATCGTACCGCTGCCCGCGGGCGTGAAGGTGATCTTGACCTTGAGTCCGAGCAGGTCGGCGAGCTGGCTCTCCAGCGCGGCAATGTCGGCGCTGCTAGTGTCGCCGGCGATCGGCTCGGGCGAGGGCTGCTTCGCCTCGCGCGGCCGCTTCTTGGCGACGCTGGCGAGCTTCTCGGTCTGACGTACCGACAATCCCTTGGCGACGACCTGCGTGGCGAGCGCGGCCGGATCGGGGGCAGTGATGATCGCGCGGGCGTGGCCCATCGACAGCGATCCGTCGACCACCTGCGACTGAATCGCGCTGGGCAGATCGAGCAGCCGCAACAGGTTGGCGACGTGGCTGCGTGATTTGTGGACGACCTTAGCGAGCGCTTCCTGCGTATGGCCGAACTCGCCGAGCAGCCGCTGATACGCTTCGGCCTCCTCGATCGCGTTGAGCTCTTGGCGCTGGATGTTCTCGACCAGCGCAATCTGGAGCGTGTCGCTGTCGCTATAGTCGCGGACGACCACGGGTACTTCGTGGAGACGCGCGCGTTGCGCCGCACGCCAGCGACGCTCGCCGGCAACAATCTGATAGCCGTGGCCGTGCGGGCGCACGACGATCGGCTGGATGATACCACGCTCTGCGATCGAGGCGGCGAGTTCCTCCAGCTTGGTCTCGTCGAAATGACGGCGCGGCTGTTCCGGGTGGGGCGAGATCGCGCCGACCGAGATCATCCGAACCGAAGCCCGTGCCTCCCCGCTGGCGCTTGCCTCGCGCTCGTCACGTGCGACGTCGCCGAGCAGTGCGCCGAGACCGCGGCCGAGTCCGCCGCGGTTGCGGCGCGTTACCGTCTCGCTCACGCCGCGACCTCCGTCGGAGCGGCGGGGAGGCGGACGATCAACTCGCGCGCGAGTGCCATATAAGCCTCCGACCCGCTGCAGCGGTGATCGTAGATAAGGGCGGGGAGGCCGTGGCTGGGCGCCTCCGACAGACGCACGTTGCGCGGGATGACGGTGTCGAACACCACCTTGCCGAGCACGGCGCGCACGTCGGTCGACACCTGTTCGGTCAGGCGGTTGCGACGATCGTACATGGTGAGCGCGACGCCAAGAATCGAGAGCGACGGATTGAAGCGGGAGCGGATGCGCTCGACCGTGCTGAGCAACTGGCTCAACCCCTCGAGTGCGAAGAACTCGCATTGCAGCGGCACGAGCAACGCGTCGGCCGCGACCATCGCGTTGATGGTGAGGAGGCCGAGCGAGGGCGGGCAGTCGATCAGCACGATGTCCCACTCACCGCGGCTCTGCTCCAGCGCCATGTGGAGGCGGTGGGTACGCTGATCGAGCTCGACCAATTCGATCTCGGCGCCCGAGAGATCGACGGTGCCGGGGATGATGTCGAGCTTGGGCACGGCGGTGTGGACGACGGCGGCATCGAGTCCGCCGGCATCGATCAGCACATCGTAGCTCGAGCGCGTGCGCATTGCGTGACCGATGCCGAGCCCGGTCGAAGCGTTACCTTGCGGGTCGACGTCGATCAGCAGCACACGATGCCCCGATGCGGCGAGGGCGGTGCCGAGATTGATCGCGCTGGTGGTCTTGCCGACGCCGCCCTTCTGATTGGCTATCGCGATGCAGAACATCGGGTGCGTACTCCTGTCGCGATCAGAATGGTGGAAGCGGGATCAGTGATGCTCTGTTCCACGTGGAACGTTCCGTGCCATCCTGCGCGCACTTTGACAATCTCGTCCTGCCCCGTTCGGCCGCGTGGCAGCAGGTAAGTGGTTAATGCGCCGCGTAAATGCGTGGTCATGGTGAGAAGTGCGTCGACGGTGGCGACGGCGCGTGCGGAGATAATGTCGGCAGTGGTGGGCGTCGTCGTCTCGACACGCGACTGGATGACCGTGGCATCGATGTCGAGCGCGGCCACGACCTCGCGCAAGAAGGTCGCACGCTTGGCCCGAGGTTCAACCATCGTCACATGGCCGTCGAACAGGATCGCAGCGACGATGCCAGGGAAGCCGGCGCCGGTGCCGATGTCGAGCCACGTCGTGGCGCTTGCCGGAACGAACGACAGCAACTGAGCCGAGTCGACGATGTGGCGCGACCAGATCAGCGGGATCGTTGAGGGCGAGATCAGGTTCTGGCGCTCAGTCTCTCGTGTGACGATGGTGGCGAAACGGTCGAACCGGTCGACTGCGACGGGGAAGTGCTCGCTCGCCCAGGCACGCGCTTGATTCTCGGTCATGATGCTTGCTTCTGCTTGCGGGCGTGGAGCCACAAGGTTGAGAGTGCGGCTGGCGTCACGCCGCGGACGCGCGACGCCTCTGCCAATGTGCGGGGCGCGGCAACGGTCAGCCGTTCGATCATTTCGTTCGACAGACCAGGAATCGAACGCAGCGTCGCGACTGGGGGCAGGGCGACGCCCTCGTCCTTGCGCATGCGCGCGATCTCCTCAGCTTGGCGGAGCAGATAGGGTGCGTAGCGGCGATCCTCCTCGACCTCGCGGACGAGGTCGATCGGTGCGCCTTCCATAGCGCCGGCGCGGATTTGGGCGCGCTGTGCGTCTCGTTCCTCGACATGGCGGCGACGTTCCGGCGACAGACAGTCGTATGCCGCAGCGATCGCGCTGAGGCGCGACTCGGCATTGTCGGCGCGTAGCGAGAGGCGGAACTCGGCACGAGCGGTGAGCATGCGGTAGGGCTCGCTGACGCCCTGCAAGACGAGGTCGTCGATCATCACGCCGATATAGCTATTGGCACGGTCGAGCTTGGCCGGCGCGAGATCGCAGGCATAGGCCGCGGCGTTGAGGCCGGCGGCCAGCCCTTGTGCCGCAGCCTCCTCATAGCCGGTCGTGCCGTTGATCTGCCCGGCGCAGAACAGGCCGGGGATGGCGCCGAGTGCCAGGTAATGGTCGAGTGCGCGCGGGTCGACATAGTCATATTCGACCGCATAACCGGGCGTGACGATGCGCGCCTGTTCGAGGCCGGGGATCGAGCGCACCAACGCCTGCTGCACATCGCTGCCAAGCGAGGTCGAGATGCCGTTGGGGTATATTGTGGCATCGTCGAGCGCCTCGGGTTCGAGGAAGATCTGATGACCGTCGCGGTCGCCGAAGCGATGGACCTTGTCTTCGATCGACGGGCAGTAGCGTGGACCCTGCCCTTCGATCGCGCCACCGAAGAGGGGTGAATCGCCCAGTCCCGCGCGGATGATATTGTGCGTTTGTTGCGTGGTGCGCGTGATTGCGCAGGCCACTTGCGGCAGGATGCGTCGCGGCGTCATCGGCGACATCGTCCAGGCGTCCTGATCGGACGGCTGCGGTTCGAGTGCGGCCCAATTGATCGTGCGTCCGTCGAGCCGGGGTGGGGTGCCGGTTTTTAGGCGTGCGATCGGGAGGCCGGCGGCGCGGAGTTGCTGACCGAGGCGATTGGCTGACTCTTCATCGACGCGTCCGCCCTCGTGTCGTTCGCTGCCGCGGAACAGGCGGCCGCCGAGGAAGGTGCCGGTGGCGAGGACGACGGCGCGTGCGCGGATCGTCTGGCCCGCGGCGGTGACGATCCCGGCGACCTTGCCATGATCGATCAGTAGTTCGGCCGCTTCACCGGCGAGTGTTGCTATGTTGGAATAGCCAGCCAGGAGGTCCTGCACGGCGCGCAGGTACCGGCCGCGGTCGGCCTGCACGCGGGGGCCTTGCACCGCCAAGCCCTTGCTGCGGTTAAGCATGCGATGGTGGATTGCGGCGGCGTCGCTCGCGCGTGCCATGATGCCGTCGAACGCGTCGACCTCGCGGACGAGATGGCCTTTGCCGAGCCCGCCGATCGAGGGATTGCACGACATCGCCCCGACGCGATCAGGGCGTTGTGTCAGCAGTGCGACGCGCGCGCCACGCCGCGCGGCAGCGGCGGCGGCCTCGGTGCCGGCATGGCCGCCACCGACGATGATGAGGTCATAATCGTGTTTCACGTGGAACATTCATTTCCCAACGCAGAAGCGCGCGAACAATGCGTCTAGCATCACCTCAGTGGCGTCGACGCCCAGCAACGATGCCAGATGGGTGCGCGCGGTGCGCAATTGCTCTGCCACCAACAACAGGTCGGATTCAACCGTCGCGTGCGTCAGCGCGGCATGTGCGACGGCAACGCGCTCGCGCTGTTGCTGGTGGAGCAATGCGGTGCTGACTGGTGGCATGATCGTCGTGGCGCGCTGGTGGAGGTGGTTCCACAATGCCTGGATCGATGCCTGATCGTTGACTGATGCGGCGTGCGCGCCGGCGGGTGCGGTCGCCCGGTCAGAAGCGTCGCTGCGCGCGTGGACGATCGTCGCGCCTTCCGGTGCGTCCGCCGCCTCGCCCAGCCAGAGCAGGATATCAGCACGCGCGATGGCATTGCCTGCACGTGCGATGCCGATCCGCTCGATCGCATCCTCGGTGTCGGCGCGCAGGCCAGCGGTGTCGATCAGCACGAAGTTGGTGCCGTCACGCTGCACCGACGCCTCCAGCACGTCGCGCGTGGTCCCCGCCTGATCGGTGACAATGGCAGCATCGCGGGCGAGCAGGGCGTTGAACAGCGACGACTTGCCCGCATTAGGCGGCCCGGCGAAGACGACAGTGATGCCCTCACGCAGCCGCTCAACGGTGGGACGTGCGAGGACGGCGGCGATCGTCGTGGCGAGATCCGCGGTGTCGTCGTGGATTGCGACGAGCGGCGCGGCGCCGACGTCGTCCTCGTCGCTGTAGTCCAGCGATGCCTCGACCAAAGCCGAGAGATGCGCGATGCGGGAAAGCCAAGCCGCAACCTGCCGGCTGATCTCGCCCTCGGCCGCTGCAAAGGCAGCGCGGCGTTCGGTTTCAGTTTCGGCGGCGAGCAGGTCGGCGAGACCTTGCGCCTCAGCGAGATCGATACGTCCGTGCTCGAGCGCGCGGCGGGTGAACTCGCCCGCGATCGCAGCGCGCAAGCCGGGTAGGGTGGCGAGCTCGGCCTCTACCGCCGCCACGACGGCGCGCCCACCGTGCAGGTGAAGCTCGACCAGATCCTCGCCGGTGGCAGTTTTGGGACCCGGAAAGACGAGGAAGAGCGCGCGGTCGAGCGGCTCACCGGCGGCGGTGCGCAGCGTTCGCAGAGCAGCCGTACGGGGAGGCGGCAGATCGCCGGCCAATCGTCGCCCCGCTGGGATTGCATCGGGGCCGCTGATGCGCAGCACGGCGATCGCGGCGGGCGGCCGGCCGCTGGACAAAGCGTAGATCGTGTCGGTCACGTCGTCGGCTTGGCGCCGGCCGCGAACATCGTGCGCCAGAAGTCCATCCCAGCGTCATTCATTGGTGCCCAGCTCTTGACCAGCGCGTTGACCATCTCGGGCGAGACGCCGCCGCCATCGATCGCCTCCTGCATCCGTGCGAGATAGCGGTCATGCAGTGGCGTGAGGTCGGGCAGGCCCATCGTGCGGCGTGCTTCCTCCGGCGTGCATTCAACCTCGATCGTGACCTTCATCGCGAGCCTTTCATCTGCGTGCCGAACCTGTGCGGCCTCCCGCGTTATGCCTGCCGCGGCACGCTCGCGGCAACGTTGGCGCGTTGCGGTCGTTCAGGCTCGGGACTAGGCCCTTAGGTGGTGCGTGCGAACGGCCGCGACAATCGATGGAGTGTGAGGATGACCTGCAACGTCACGTTGGACACGCTGGATGGCCAGACGATGCCCGCCTATCGCGCCGAACCCGAAGGCACGCCGAAGGCGGCCATCGTCGTCATTCAAGAGATCTTCGGCGTTAACGGGGGTATCCGGCGCAAGTGCGACACGCTTGCCGAGGCCGGTTACCTCGCGATCGCGCCCGACCTGTTCTGGCGGCTGGAGCCTGGGATCGAGCTTGATCCCGACATCGAGCCGCAGATGCAGCGTGCGCTGTCGCTGATGGGCGAGTTCGACCAGGATCGCGGTGTCAGCGATATCGAGGCGGCGATCCGCTACGCGCGCGATGCGAGCGGCGGGCGCAAGGTCGGTGCGGTCGGCTACTGCCTGGGCGGACGTTTGGCGTACATGACCGCGGCGCGGACTGACGTCGACGCGAGTGTTGGCTATTACGCAGTCGGCGTAGACGGGCTGCTCGGCGAGAAGCACGCGATCGCGCATCCGTTGATGCTCCACATCGCCGGCGAGGACGGTTTCGTCGACAAGGAAACCCAAGCCTCAATGCACGAAGGGCTCGACGATCACCCGAAGGTGACGTTGCACGATTACGCGGGTGAGGACCACGGCTTCGCGACCGAGTTTGGCGAGCGGCGGTCAGACGCGGCGGCGCGTCAGGCGGACGAGCGAACCGCGGCATTCTTCACCGAGCATCTCGGCTGATCGAAGCGGGCGGGGTGGTGAGCCCCGCCCACACCGTCACACCGGTTGACCGTCGGTGTCGCGCAGCACCTCGCGGCGACCGACGTGATCGGGGCGGCTGACGACGCCGTCCTTTTCCATCCGCTCAATGAGACGCGCAGCGGAATTGTAGCCGATGCGCAGCTGGCGCTGGATCCACGAGGTCGACGCCTTCTGACTCGAACACACCAGCGCAATCGCGGCGCGATATTGCTGGTCCTCGGCAGAGTCTTCCCCAGTCGGTGCGCCGTCTAGCGCGAAGCTCTGTTCGGGCTCCTCGGTAACCGAGTTGACGTAATCGGGTGCGCCCTGCGAGCGCCAGTGATCGGTAACTGCCTGCACGTCCTCGTCGCTGACGAAGGGGCCATGGACGCGGACGATGCCCTTACCGCCGGGCATGTAGAGCATGTCGCCCTTGCCGAGCAGCTGCTCCGCGCCCTGTTCGCCCAGGATCGTGCGTGAATCGATCTTTGAGGTGACATGGAAGGAGATGCGGGTCGGCAGGTTCGCCTTGATGACGCCGGTGATGACGTCGACCGAGGGGCGCTGCGTCGCCATGATCAGGTGGATACCCGCCGCACGCGCCTTTTGCGCGAGGCGCTGGATCAGGAACTCGACCTCCTTGCCCGCGGTCATCATCAAATCGGCGAGCTCGTCCACCACCACGACGATCTGCGGCAGCACGTCATAATCGAGCTGCTCCTCCTCGTGCACCGGGCGGCCGTGCTCGTCCCAGCCGGTCTGGACGCGGCGGCCGAGCGGCGAGCCCTTGGCCTTGGCCGCACGCACCTTCTCGTTGAAGCTGGCGAGGCTGCGCACGCCGACCGACGACATCTGGCGGTAGCGATCCTCCATCGTCTCGACCGCCCATTTGAGCGCGCGCACCGCCTTCGCGGGATCGGTGACCACGGGCGAGAGCAGGTGCGGGATGTCGTCGTACATGCTGAGTTCCAGCATCTTCGGATCGATCATGATCATGCGGCACTGCTCGGGCGTCAGCCGGTAGAGCAGCGACAGGATCATGCAGTTCAACCCCACCGACTTGCCCGAGCCGGTGGTGCCCGCGACGAGCAGGTGCGGCATCGGCGCGAGATCGGCGATGACGGGATCGCCCGCGATGTTCTTGCCCAAGATGACGGGCAATTGCGCGGTCAGGTCGTCGAACGTCTGCGAGCCGACGAGTTCGTGCAGCGAGACCGATTCGCGCTTCTGGTTGGGCAGTTCGATGCCGATGACGTTGCGCCCCGGGATCACCGCGACGCGCGCCGAGATCGCCGACATGTTGCGCGCGATGTCGTCGGCGAGCTGGATGACGCGGCTCGCCTTGATCCCTGGCGCGGGTTCGAGTTCGTACATCGTGACGACGGGGCCGGGGCGAACCTCGACGATGTCGCCTTTGACGTTGAAGTCGTCGAGCACGGTTTCGAGCAGCCGCGCGTTGCGCTCCAACGCGGCCTTGTCCACCGGGCCGCTGTTGGAGAGCGGGGCGGGCGTCAGCATGTCCAGCGTCGGCAGGACGTAACTGTCGCGAGTCTCGGCACTGTTGGCGGCGGTGCTCGCGCCCGCCTGCGGCTTCGGCTTGGCAGCGGTGGGCGCCAGCTTACGGTCTCCGATGACCGGTGCGGGGCGGGTGTCGACCTCGATCTCGAGTTCGACGCGTGCGTCTCGGCGCGGCAGCGGGGCTGGGGCGAGCGCCTGGCTCTCCTCCAGCTGCTCCTCGTCTTCCTCGTCGTCATAGGAATAGTCGTCGCTACGCACGCGCACGCGGCGACGCGCGAAGCGGCCGAAGTCGATCTCCAGGCTGCGGCCCCAGACGATCACACCCGCGAAGCCGGTGAGCAGGCCGAGCACGACCAGACCCCACCAACTGACCGTGGGGTTGCCCGCGAACGCCATGCCCCAGCGCGCACCGCCGACCACCGCGAGTCCCACCGCGCCGCCCCAACCGAACGGCAGCGCAGGTACCGCACCCGGCGCGACGCAGGCGAGCGCCACTGCCATCAACACAACCCCCAACAAGGCGGTGCGCAGCATCCGCCCCCACGCGCCCGCCGGCTCGTCGCGCCAAAGCCGCATCGCGACAATCGGCCCGACCGGCAGCAGCAGCGCACCCGCCGGCCCGAACAGCATCAGCGCGATGTCGGCAAACCACGCGCCCGCCGGTCCGAGCAGATTGTCGACGCCGCCACCGGCGGTGTTGAGCGAGCTGTCGCCCGGATGGTAGCTGGCGAGCGCGAGCGCCATCGCCGCGGTGAGCAGCAGCAGCGCGATCGCGACCGCGAGCGACCAGCTGCGCAACGCTCCCGCCTTCACCGTCTCGCGCCACAAGGGTGCGTCTGCACGGGTCGCCATAGTTAATCCTCAACGATGTCGTGAACTTGGGCGAAACCATCCGCTCGCCACCGCTGTTCGTCAAGCGGTCGGCGTTGGCAGGCGCGGCGATGACGGGTAGAGCGGACTGCATGAACAACGCTTCCGCGCACGCAGACGTCCTGATCCTGGGTGGTGGTCTGGTCGGCAGCACGCTGGCGATCGCGCTGGCGCAGGCCGGGATCAGCACGATCGTGGTTGATCCTGCCGATCCGGCGGTGATCCTGTCGACCGGGTTCGACGGCCGCGCGTCGGCGGTAGCGAGTGCCAGCCATCGATTGCTCGACGTGATCGGCGTTGGTGAGACGCTGCGTGGACAGGGATGCGCGATCCGGCAGATCCGCGTCAGCGACGGGCTGGCACCGGGCAAGCTCGATTTCATCGCCGGCGATCAGGATGATCCGCTCGGCACGATGTACGAGAACCGGCTGCTGCGCACGACCTTGTTCGAGGCGGCGTCGGCGGCGGAGCGGGTTGATTTGCGAATGCAGACGCGGGCGACGCACGTTACGCGCGACCTCGACGGGGTGACCGCGCATCTGTCGGACGGCAGTATCGTCACCGCCGATCTTCTGGTCGCCGCCGAGGGGCGCAACTCGCCGACGCGTGAGGCGAGCGGGATCAAGGTCGCGCGTTGGAAGTATGATCATGCCGCGATCATCGGCGCGTTCCATCACGAACATGCGCACGAAGATATCGCGTTCGAGATCTTCTACCCGTCTGGGCCGTTCGCACTGCTGCCGCTGCCGGACGACGACATCGGACACCGTTCTGCGATCGTGTGGACCGTCGCGAAGGATCAGGCGCCGGGAATGCTCAAGCTTGGCGATCGCGGCTTCCTGGCAGAGGCAGAGAAGCAAATGGGTGGGTTCCTGGGAGCGCTGTCAGCGCCGAGCCCGCGCGCGTCCTATCCGCTGGGGTTCCACCACACCACGCGAGTGACGGACACACGGCTGGCGCTGGTCGGTGACGCAGGGCACGGCATCCATCCGATTGCGGGGCAGGGGCTGAACCTCGGCTTCCGCGACGTGGCCACCCTGGTCGAGGTGCTGGTGGAGGGTCGCAGGCTCGGGTTGGAGGCGGGCGACGCGCAATTGCTCGCGCGCTACGAACAATGGCGCAGCGTCGATACCTTCGCCGTCGCGTTCGCCACCGACACGCTGACGCGGCTGTTCGGCCTGCCGGGCAAGACCGCGAGTGCGGTGCGGCGCTTCGGAATCAGCGCGGTCGACGCTATGTCGCCGCTCAAGGACCGGTTTATGGCCGAGGCGCGCGGCGAGAGCGGGCAATTGCCGCGGCTGTTGATGGGGATGCCGGCCTAAGCGGCGAGCGGGAAGCGCAGCAGGCGATCATCGAGCGCGACCAGCGCCTCGGCGGGTTCTCCGCCGGATTGTCGCGTTGCGCGGCCGATTTCCGGGTGAGTCGCGTCAAGCCCGCCGGTGAGCGAACCGAAGGCGGGAAAGATCAGCTTGCGCGGGGTAGCGACGAAACAGCGCCGCGCGATCGACTTGCCGCGGACGCGCAGCCGTAGTTTGGGATGGAAATGGCCGGAGAGCTCGGGGCGCGTCTCGCTCGGCTGCGCTTCGTGCCGCAGGATCACGCCATCGACTTCGACCTCGTCGCACACCTCACCGCCGCAGCGATCGACCAGCACGCGGTCGTGGTTGCCGGTGATCCAGGTCCAGCGCGTGCTGCCGGTCAGCGCGGTGAGCAGGTCGCGCGCTTGCGGTGGTAGGCGGTCGCAGCCCTCGATATCGTGGAAGCTATCGCCCAGGCACCAGACCTCCTCCGCCGCGGTTGCGGTGACGAGTGCAGTGAGATCGGCCAGCGTGCGGATCGAGTCATACGGCGGCAGCATCTGTCCGCCGCGCGCGAACCAGCTCGCCTTTTCCAAATGCAGGTCGGCCACGAGCAAGGCGCGGCGTGCCGGCCAGAACAACGCCCCCTGCGCCAGCGCGCGCCAGTCATGTCCGCCGAACGAAAGGGGAACCATGCGCGCGCTCATGCCGCAAGCTGGATGGTGGATCAATCGCCGACGGCGTAACGATCCGGTAAGTGCCGCCGCCATCCCGGACTTGATCCGGGTGACGAAAGCTGCCGGTTCTCCCTACCCGGCATAGGCCTTGACCAGATCGAACAGGTAATCGCGCGAGGCGTAGAGCGAGGACACGCGGATACGCTCGTTCAATCCATGTGTGCCGTTGTTATCGGGCTCGAGGAAAGTACCGGGTGCGCCATAGACCGGGATGCCGATCGCCTCCAGGAACACGCCGTCGGTCGCGCCGGTCGACATCAGCGGCAGCAGCGGCACGCCGGGAAAATGCTTCGCCGCGACCGTGCGCATCGGCTCGATGATCTTGGGGTCGAGCGTCGGCGGGATCGCGGTCGGGCGAAACGGCTGGTTGGCGGTAACGGTCACCTTGGAGCCGGCGAGCTGCTTCAGGGTGGCGAGCGTGCCGTCGACGCTCTCGCCGGGGAAGATGCGGCAGTTGATGTTGGCGGTGGCGCGCTGCGGCAGCGCGTTCTCGGCATGGCCGGCGTTCAGCAGCGTGGCGACGCAGGTGGTGCGCAGTGTCGAGTGGAGCGTCTTGTCGCGGCTGACGATTGTGTCGGCGGCCGTGTCGTTCGGGTTCGCGAGCAGGCGCGTGATCGCCGTGCCGGTTTCACCACCCAGGCTCTTGGCGGTGGCGGCGAAGAAGGCGCGCGTCGTGTCGGTGAACTTTACCGGGAACTCGTGGCCCTGCACCGCTTTCAACGCGGTCGCGAGGTCGTAGATCGCGTTCTCCGGCGGCGGGGCCGAACTGTGCCCGCCGGGGTTGGTCGCGAGCATGGTATAGTTCTGCGCCGCCTTCTCGCCGACCTGCACCGCCAGCACCTGCCGCTTGCCCTGCGCGTCGAGCCGCCCGCCGCCGCCCTCGTTCAAGGCAAACTCCGCCGCGATCAGCTCGGGCTTGTTCTGCGCCAGCCATTGCGCGCCGTTGAAGGCGTAGGTGGTTTCCTCGCCGCAGGTCAGCGCGAGCTTGATCGTGCGTTTCGGTTTGTACCCCTGCTGGCGAAAACGGATCATCGCGTCGGCCCAGATCGCCGCCTGTGCCTTATCGTCGACGGTGCCGCGACCGTAGTAGAAGCCGTTCTCCTCGACAAGCGTGAACGGATCGCGCTGCCAATCGGCGCGCTTCGCCTCGACGACGTCGAGGTGGCCCATCAGCAGCATCGGCTTGTCGCGCGCTTCACTGCCCTTGAGGACCGCGACCAGCCCGCCGTCATTGGGGTGATCGGGGGTGGAGAACAACGTGATGTCGCTGTCGGCGTATCCGGCTGCCTTCAACCGCTGGGCGAGCTGCGCCGATGCCTTGGTGCAGCTGCCGACGCCGACGACGGTGTTGGTCTCGACCAGCTCCTTGTAGAGATCGAAGAACGGCTTCTGGTCGGCGCGAGTTTGCGCAGCGGCCGGCATGGTCGCCATCATTGCCGCTCCTGCCAGCAGCTTGACCAACACTCCGCGCATCCTGCATCCCCTCGCAACCGTTACGCCGTACAGGGTCGCAGCGAATGCGCGATTGCGCAACGCTATTGGGCGATTGCGCGATCAGGGATGCCCGGCGGCTCAGTCGATCGCCATAGCCTCGTGCGCCAATGCCTCGGCCTCGATCAGCAGCGCGTCGTCGGCGCTGTTGGTGGAGATACGCTCGCGCCCGATCAGCACCAGCACCGGGACGGCCAGCGGGGAGACGCGCGGCAGGTCGACGTGGACCATCGTGTCGGCGGCGCGCTCGAGCAGGCTGGCGAGCCGCCCGACATCGGTCATCCGCGCGCGTGCATCGTCCCACGCGGCCTGGAGCAATACATGGCTCGGTTCATACTGCCGCAGCACGTCGTAGATCAGGTCGGTGGAGAAGGTAACCTGCTTGCCGGTCTTGCGCTTGCCGGGATGTTGGCGTTCGACGAGGCCTCCGATCACCGCGACCTCGCGGAAGGCGCGCTTGAGCAGGTGTGAACGTTCGACCCAGTCGACGAACTCGTCCTCCAATATGTCGGCGGAGAACAAGGCGGCGGGGTCGGTGATCTTCTCCAGCCCGAAACAGGCCAGCGCGTAGTCGTTGGCAACGAAGCCGAGGGGTTTCAGCCCCATCGTCTCCATGCGTTTGGTGACGAGCATGCCGAGCGACTGGTGCGCGTTCCACCCCTCGAACGAATAGGCGACCATGTAATGGCGGCCCTCGCGCACGAACGTTTCCACCAGCAACTGATCGGGGCGCGGCAACACCGAGCGGCGGTCCTGTATCTCGAGCCATTCGCGCACGTCGGGCGGAAAACGGTGCCACTCGGACGAGGATGCGAGAAAGCCGCGGACACGGTCGGCGAGGCTGGTCGACAGCGGCATCCGGCTGCCGCCATAGGTTGGAATGCGCGCGGGACGGCTGGTCGCGCGGACGATCAAATCCTCGGTGTCGATCTTCTCGACCTCGAGGCTCAATCCGGCGAAGAAGAAGGTGTCGCCGTGGGAGAGGGTGGAGGCGAAGCCTTCCTCGACCTTGCCGAGCGCGCGACCGTTGCCGAAGCGAACCTTGAGCATCGTCGCCTCGACGATGATACCGGCGTTGAGGCGGTGTTGCGCGACGAAGCGCGGATGGCTGACGCGCCATTGTCCGTCGGCATCCTGGCTCAGCCGCTTGAAACGGTCGTAGGCGCGCAAGCTGTAGCCGCCGTCGCGGATGAAGCCGAGCACGCGGTCGAACAGCTCGTCGGTCAGTGCCGAATAGGGGAGGGCGGAGCGCACTTCGCCCAGCATCGCGGCCTGGTCGAACGGTGCCGCGCAGGCGCACGCCATCAAATGCTGCGCGAGCACGTCGAGCGTGCCCATGCGGAAGATGTCGGGGTCGAGCTCGCCCGCCTCAACCGCGTCCAATGCGGCGCGTGCCTCGAGATATTCGAAGCGGTTGCCGGGCACGACCAGCGCCTGCGACGATTCGTCGAGCCGGTGGTTCGATCGGCCGATCCGCTGAAGCAGGCGCGACGACCCCTTCGGCGCGCCCATTTGGATCACGCAATCGACGTCGCCCCAGTCGACGCCGAGGTCGAGGCTGGAGGTCGCGACGAGCGCGCGCAGCCGCCCCGACGCCATAGCCGCCTCGACCTTGCGGCGTGCCTCTTTCTCCAGACTGCCGTGATGGATGCCGATCGGTAGCTGGTCGGTGTTCGACTTCCACAAATCCTGGAAGATCAGCTCGGCGAGCGCGCGGGTGTTGCAGAAGATGATGCTGGTGCGATGATGCGCGATCTCCGCCATCACCTGCGCCGCGGCGTAACGGCCCGAGTGGCCCGCCCAGGGTACGCGATCCTCGGGCAGCAGGATCGCGATGTTGGGGTCGGCGCCGCCTTCGCCCTGCACCAGGCTGACCGTGTCGATGTCGCCGTCGGGGGCGAGCCAGGCGCGATAGCCGTCAGGGTCGGCGACGGTCGCGGACAGCGCGACGCGGCGCATCGCGGGCGCGATCCGCTGCAACCGCGCCATGCACAGCGACAGCAGGTCGCCGCGCTTGCCGGTCGCGAAGGCGTGAACCTCGTCGACCACGATCGTGCGCAACTGCGCGAACATCGTGAAACTGTCGGGGTAGCTGAGCAGCAGAGACAGCGACTCGGGTGTGGTCAGCAGGATCTGCGGCGGGCGCGCGCGCTGGCGTGCCTTGCGATCGGACGGCGTATCGCCGGTGCGCGTCTCGACGCGAATGTCGACGCCCATCTCGTCGATTGGCGTGACGAGGTTGCGCTGGATGTCCACCGCCAGCGCCTTCAACGGCGAGACGTAGAGCGTGTGGAGCCCGTCGACTGGATGCTCGATCAGTTCGGCGAGCGTCGGCAGGAACCCCGCGAGCGTCTTGCCCGCGCCCGTGGTTGCGACGAGCAGTGCAGACCGGCCGCGCCGTGCCTCCGCCAGCATGTCGAGCTGGTGACGACGCGGTTTCCAGCCGCGCCCCTCGAACCAGCGCGCGAGTGGCGCAGGAACCTGGTTGTCGGGCGCGGTCACCACGTCACTCGACCGCGGTTCGATACGTCAGGCAAGCGCGATCACGGCGTGCGCGCGCGGTCCTCGGCCGATTGCTCGTGATAGTTCCGCCGGGTCGCTTCTTCGGTTTGGCGGAATTCGGCCGGCGTCTGCTTGTTGCGCAGCTTGGCAAACAGGATCGCGCCGCCGAGCACCACGAAACCGAGGATGACGAGAATTGCCTGAAGATTGTCGCCGAACATCGCCTGCTCCCATCACTATTCCCCACGCTAACGAGCACGACGGTTCATTCGATCCCGGAACATGCCTGACCCGGAACGCACGACGCCGCTGGCCGGTTGATCGCGGATGGCGACACGCGCACCGACGTTAGGCGACTGGATCGAACCGCATCCGCACGGCATCTACGTGCGCCCGGCCGACGCGTGGATCGACCCGTCGACGGCGCAGCCGCGCGCGTTGGTGACGCACGGCCACGCCGATCACGCGCGCGGTGGGCACGGCGCGGTATGGGCGACGCCCGAAACGCTGGCGATCATGGACGTGCGCTACGGCCAGCAATCGGCCAATCCGGTGCAGTACGGCGAGACGATCCGCATGGGCGACGTCGAGGTCGGCTACGTTCCCGCCGGCCACGTGCTCGGCTCGGCACAGATCGTACTAGATTACCGCGGCGAGCGCGTCGTGGTGTCGGGCGACTACAAGCGACGCAGCGATCCGACCTGCACGCCGTTCGAGCCGGTCAAATGCGACGTGTTCGTGACCGAGGCGACGTTCGGGCTCCCCGTGTTTCGCCACCCCGATACGGGCGACGAGATCGACAAGCTGATCGCCGCGCTGCACGCCAATCCGACGCGCTGTGTGCTGGTCGGCGCCTACGCGCTCGGCAAGGCGCAGCGCGTGATCGCGGAATTGCGCGAGCGCGGGCACGAGGCGCCGATCTACCTCCATGGTGCCTTGCAGCGCTTGTGCGACCTTTATGTCGAGCAGGGCGTGCGGCTGGGCGAGCTGCGCACGGTGGCCGACGCGAGCAAGGCGGAGATGGCGGGGCATGTCGTGATGTGTCCGCCGGGCGCGCTCAACGACCGTTGGTCCAGGCGGCTGCCGGACCCGATCACCGCGATGGCGAGCGGGTGGATGCGCGTGCGGCAACGCGCGCGGCAGAAGAACGTCGAGCTGCCGCTGATCCTGTCCGACCACGCCGACTGGGACGAGCTGACGACGACATTGCTCGAGATCAGCCCCAAGGAGGTGTGGGTGACGCACGGGCGGGAGGACGCGCTGGTCCATTGGTGCATGACGCGCCAGATCCGCGCGCGCGCGCTGGCACTCGCCGGGTTCGAGGACGAGGACGATTGAGTGTTCACGTCACCCCGGACTTGATCCGGGATGACGGCAGCTAGGAACAGTCGAGTTTGCCGCCGCCGTTCGCGTAAAGGTAGGCGATGACGTCGGCGCGAGTCAGCCCGTCGCGTAGGCCCGGAAAGTGCATCGACGTGCCCGGCGCGAACGCTGCCGGGTTGGTCAGCCAGCGATCGAGCCGTTCACAGCTCCACGCGCCCCCGACCGATTGCAGCGCGGCGGTATAGCCGAAGCGCTGGCTGTTGTGCCCGACCTGCGCACGCGTGACGCCGTACAGATTGGGGCCGTCGCGGTCGCCCGTACCTTCGTTGATCGTATGGCAGGCGGCGCATTGGCGGAACACCGCGCGTCCGGCGCCGGCGTCGGCGACCTTCATGCGTGCGGCGAGCGGCGCATCGGGTGAGACGCCGCGGTCGCGCGCGGCGGGCGCGCAGGCGGCGAGCGATGCCGCGAGCGCGAGGCTAGTCGAACGAACTGCCGCCCGCATCCGTGTCACGCCCTTCCAGTTTCGCCCACAGGCCGCCGGTGCCCGCTTCCTGTGCGCGATTAACGTATTGCGACGCGACCAGGCAGCCCTTGATCGGCCGTAGCGGCAACAGGCAGCCGAGCACCATGATCGGCACCGAGGTGACAAGATGCACCCAGGCCGGCGGATCATACGCGACCTGTATCCACACCACGATAAAGGTCAGCGGCAGCGCGATGATGCACAGCGAGAAGAACGCAGGCCCATCGTCGGCCGCGGCGAAACGGTAATCGAGCCCGCAATGGTCGCACTTGGGTGCGATTTTGAGCCACGACGAGAACATCTTCCCCTCGCCGCAGCGCGGGCACAGCCCCTTCAATCCGCAGTGCAGGATCCACTTGAGCGGCGACCGGCGCTCAGCGGCGGGCGTGTCGGCGGGCTCGGGTGTTGGATCGTCCATGCATGCAACATGGGCGTTCGGGCGTGCGAAGGCGAGGGTGGAGCGAGCGTCGGACGAGGGCGAATAGCTGATCCACGTTACCGTCACCGGCAGCACGAAGTGGATCCGCACGCTGCCGTCCACCTGCGCGGCCAACCGCTTGCCCCCGGGCAGGTGCGCGTCGCCGCACGCCGCCTTCAACTATTTCGCGACCGACTCACCGCCGTCATCCCGAACTTGATCCGGAATTCCGCTTCTTCTTGCTGAGCTATTGCTGAAGTGGAGCCCATAGAATTCCGTAAATTCGCCTCCAGCCCGTCCGCCACACGGACACCTAGCAGTCAGCGCGGGCTGCGCTCGACCTCGCCGCCCTTCATCACGAAGCTGACGCGTTCGAGCGCGCGCACATCGGACAGCGGATCGCCGTCGACCGCGATCAGGTCGCCGTAGCGCCCCGACGCGATCGCGCCGACGTCGCTGCGATTGAGCGACTCGGCCGCGTTCTTCGTCGCCGCCTGGATTGCCTCCATCGGCGTCATGCCCCATTCGACCATTTTGGCGAACTGCCTGGCATTGTCGCCGTTGGGGTAGACGCCGCCGTCGGTGCCGAACACCATCTTCACGCCGGCGGCGTGCGCGGCGCGGAAGGTCTCGCGCTGCTTGCGGCCGATCACCTTTTCCTTTTCCAGGCTCTCGGGGAAGGCACCGTTCTTCGCGCCCTCGGCCAGGATGTAGTCGTCGTTGTAGATGTCCATGCTGAACCACGCGCCGTGCTCGCGCGCGAGCTTGAACGATTCGGGGTCGGCGAGGCTGGCGTGCTCAATCGTGTCGACGCCGGCGCGAAGCGCGTCGTTGATGCCCGCGGTGCCGTGCGCGTGCGCGGCGACGCGCATGCCGAGCATGTGCGCCTCGTCGGTCACCGCCTTCATCTCGGGCAAACTCATCTGCTGCGCGCCGGGTGAATCGCGCTTGGACAGCACGCCGCCGGTGGCGCAAATCTTGATCACCTCGGCGCCGTATTTGCGCATCGTGCGCACCAGCTTGCGATAACCGTCGGGCGTGTCGGCGACGCTGGGGTTGGGCACGGCGGCGAACGACGGCGGCAGCGCCTCGGTCGCGTCGCAGTGGCCGCCGGTCGCGCCCAGCGCGTACCCTGCGGGGACGATGCGCGGGCCGGGCACGTAGCCGCCCTCGATCCCCTGTTTCAGCGCCACGTCGTCGTAATTGCCCGACCCGACGTTGCGCACGGTGGTGAAGCCGGCGTCGAGCGTCTTCTTCGCATTGGCGACGCCGACCACGGTGGCGAAATTGTCGGTGAACTCGAGCCCGCGGTATCCCGACAGCCGTGGGTCGCTGGTAAGGTGAACGTGCATGTCGATCAGCCCGGGCAGCAGCGTGCGTGCACCCAGGTCGATCCGCTCCGCGCCGGTGGGAACGGTGTCACCGCGGCGGCCGACCGCGGTGATGCGGCCGTCGGTCACCACCACCTGCGCATCGTCGACGCGGCGGCCCGACAGCACGTCGATCATGTGCGCGGCGGTGACGACAACGGTGCGCGCCTCCGCGGCGAGCGGCGCGAGCGCGAGCATGGTGGCGCCGAGAAGCGCGGACAGACGATGCATGTGAAACCCTTCCCCTGTTGCGCGCAGCCTTGCCGCGCGCGCGGCGAAGGACAAGTGCTTTCGTCACGCTGCGGCATACGGGTGCTTTCGCTTGAATGGGTGAAGGATGCTGGCCTAGGCTGCGTGCAAACAAGATGATCGAAGGGGGTTCGCGCATGTTCCGATTGGCGTCGCTGTTGCTGTTGAGCGCGGGGTTGACGGTCAGCTCTGCCGGGATGGCGCAAGACCGCGCGGCCGCCGACAAGACGCCGGCGAAGGAGAAGCCCGGCCGCACCAACGCCGAGGTACAGCGCGACGCGGTCGAGGCCGATTACGCCAGCGCCCCCGTCGCCGAGCGCGCCGAGGTGTCGCGCGGCAACGTGACGGTCGCGGGCAGGCGGCTGGGCTATACCGCGACCGCGGGCACGCTGACGCTGCGCGACACGGAAGGCAAACCGACCGCGTCGATGTTCTACACCGCCTACACGCTCGACGGGACGAAGCCGGGCACGAAGCGGCCGATCACCTATTTCTACAACGGCGGACCGGGCAGCCCGACCTTCTGGCTCCACATGGGATCGTTCGCGCCGGTGCGGTTGCGGACCGGCAACCCCGAGTCGATCCGCCCCGCGCCGTACGATTTCGGCCCCAATCCCGACACGTTGCTCGACAAGACCGACATGGTGTTCCTCGACGCGATCGGCGCGGGTTATTCGCGGCCGCTCGGCGACATGAAGCCCAGCGCCTTCTACGGCACCGACGAGGATGCCGACGCCTTTGCCAAGGCGATCATCCGCTACTCGACCAAGTACGGCCGCTGGAATTCACCGAAGTTCATCTTTGGTGAAAGTTACGGCACGCTGCGGTCGGGGGCGCTGGCCTACCAGCTGCAGGACCGCGGCATGGCGCTGAACGGCGTCGTGCTGCTGTCATCAATCATGAACTACGGCTATCGCCAGCCCGGGCTCGATCAGGTGTATCTGAACTACCTGCCGAGCTACGCCGCGACGGCGTGGTACCACAATCGCGTGCCCAACCGCCCGGCCGACGTCGCGACGATCGTGCAGCAGGCGCGCGACTTCGCGACCGGTCCCTATATGTCCGCGCTTGCCAAGGGGCAGAACGTCTCGGTGCAGGAACGCGACGCGGTCGCGCGGCGGATGAGCGAGCTGACCGGGCTCAGCCCAGAGTTCATCATCCGATCCAACCTGCGCGTCGATCTGCCGCGGTTCCAGAAGGAGCTGCTGCGCGGCACCCGCCAGACGATCGGGCGGTTCGACTCGCGCTATACCGGGCTCGACGCGGATGCGGCGGGCGAGCGGGCGGAGACTGACGCCTCGTCCGACGCGATCTCGGGCGCGTTCATCGCGACGTTCAACGATTATGCGACGCACACCTTAGGCTACAAGACCGACATGCCGTACCGCCTGTCGGCGCGCGACGCGGCCGGGTGGGACTGGAACTGGAAGCACCGCGCGCCGGGCGGCGGATACGGCGCGATGCAGAACAACCCCAACACCGCGATCGATCTGGCGGCGGCGATGCGCGCCAATCCGTATCTCCACGTCCTGTCGATGAACGGCTGGTACGACATGGCGACGCCGTTCTTCGGGACCGAGAACGACCTCGGCCACATGATGCTCGAACCCGCGCAGCAGCAGAACCTCAAGTTCACTTACTACCCGGCCGGGCACATGACGTATCTCAACCCCGAGGCGCTGCACGCGATGAAGCGTGACCTGTCGGCATGGTACGACGAGGCGGTGAGCGACGCGCGGAACGGCACGCCCGCGCAGCCCGCCAGCCTGTCGGCCGCGCAGGCCACGCCGCCGAACTGATAACGAGACAAAGGGGAGAAGATATGTCGATCCGTCACCTGACGCTGCTGCTGCTCGCCAGCGCTGCGGCGTCCACCTCCGCGCAAACCCGTCCCGCCGCAGCACCGGTCGCCGCCAGCAGCACCGTCGCGGAGGACGCGCGCCTGGTCGCGTTCCTCGACCGCGCCTTCGACGAGCAGGTCGCGCTCAGCCCGGAGGCGCAGACCAGCCTGGGGTTGAAGACGAACTACGACCGCCTCGACGATTACACCGATGCCGCGGCGGTCAAGAGTCGCGAGCTGGGCGAGCGCCAGCTCAAGCAGATGCGCCCGCAGTTCAGCCCCACGCGGCTGGGGACAAGCGCGCGGCTCAGCTATCGCCTGTTTGAGCAACAGGCCGAGCAGGCGCGCGAGGCGTACCGCTTCCGCGACCACGGCTACATCATCTCGACCAACGGCAGCCCGATGGGCGAGGTGCCGGTGTTCCTGATCAACAACCACCGCATCGACTCGGCCGACGACGCGCGCGCGTACATCGCACGACTGCGCGACACCGAGCGCGTGATGCGCGAGAGCGCGGCCGAGCTGCGCGCGCGCGCGGCCAAGGGGATCGTCCCGCCGAAGCTCAACTTCGCCCCCGTCCGCGCCGACGCGCGCAAGGTCGTGACGGGCGCACCGTTCACCCCCGGCGCCGACACCGCCGTTCTCGCCGACTTCAAGAAGAAGGTCGCCGCGCTCACCATTCCGCAGGGCGAGAAGGACAAGCTCGTTGCCGACGCGGTGGCGGCGATGACGGGTCCGTTCAAGCGCGGCTACGACGTGATGTTCGCCGCGCTCGACGCGGTGGAGCCGATGGCGAAGGGCGACAATGGCGCGTGGAGCCTGCCCGACGGCGCGGCTTATTATCAGCAGCGGCTGCGCGCGACGACGACGACCGACCTGACCGCCGACCAGATCCATCAGATCGGGCTCGACCAAGTCGCCTCGATCGGGCGCGAGATGGATGCGATCAAGCAACAGGTCGGCTTCACCGGCACGTTGCCCGAGTTCTTCAACTACATCCGCACCGATCCGAAGTTCAAATATCCCAACACCGAGGCGGGCCGCGAACAGTATCTGTCTGACGCGCGCGCGGTGATCGCGGACATGATGGCAAAGGCGCCGCGCTGGTTCAGCCATTTGCCCAAGGCCAAGCTGGAGGTGCGCGCGGTCGAGAAATGGCGCGAGGCGACCGCGCCGACCGCCTTCTACAACCAGCCTGCGCCGGATGGTTCGCGCCCCGGCATCTATTACGTCAATCTGGTCGACATGAACCAGACGCAGAAGGTGCAGATGGCGGGCATCTCTGTCCACGAGGGCGCGCCCGGCCACCACTTCCAGATCGCGCGCGCGATGGAGCTGGAGGGATTGCCCAAGTTCCGCCGCTTCGGCGGCTACGGCGCCTATGCGGAAGGGTGGGGGCTCTACACCGAGCGGCTGGCGAAGGAGATGGGGGCGTACAAGGACCCGTATTCGGAGTTCGGGATGCTCTCGCTCCAGATGTGGCGTGCGATCCGGCTGGTGCTCGACACCGGCATCCATTCCAAGCGCTGGACCCGCGCGCAGGCGATCGCGTATTTCAAGGCCAACAGCTCGGTCAGCGACACCGACATCGCGCGCGAGGTCGATCGCTACATCAACTGGCCGGGGCAGGCGACCGCGTACAAGATCGGCCAGCTCAGGATCACCGAGCTGCGCGCCAAGGCGGAGCGTGCGCTGGGGCCGAAGTTCGACATCCGCGACTTCCACGAGGCGGTGCTGGCGCAGGGCGCGCTGCCGCTCGACGTGCTGGAGGAGCAGGTCGACCGCTACATCGCGACGAAGAAGGGGTGAGGGTGTGACCGCCGATCGCGGCGTGTCGGTCGGCTGTTCATAAGCTGTGGATAAGATGTTGGTAGCTGTCGCGAGGTCATGAGCTACCGACGAGCAGCGAGTACCTAGATCATCCAGAGCTCGTCGTCCCAGGCTCGACCCGGGATCCCGCTGCCTTCGTCGCGTACAAGCGGGACCCCGGATCAAATCCGGGGTGACGTAGGTGGCTTAACCCGCCAGCGCGCGGGCGCGGCGGCGCTGGACCGAGCTGCCGATCCCCATCGCCTCGCGGTATTTCGCGACCGTCCGCCGCGCGATGTCGAAGCCCTTGGCATTGAGCAATTCGACCAACGTGTCGTCCGACAGGATCTTGGCACCTTCGTTCGCGATCAGCGCGCGGATCGCGCTTTTCACCGCCTCCGCCGACACCGCGTCGCCGCCGTCGGCCGACTGGATCGCGGAGGTGAAGAAGTATTTTAGCTCGAACAGCCCGCGCGCGCACGACAGATATTTGTTCGAGGTCACGCGGCTGACGGTCGATTCGTGCATGTCGATCGCCTCGGCGATGCGCGACAGGGTGAGCGGGCGCAGGTGCGACACGCCGTGCAGGAAAAACGCCTCCTGCTGACGCACCAGCTCGGTCGCGACGCGGATGATCGTGCGCTGCCGCTGGTCGAGCGCCTTGACCAGCCAGTTGGCGCTGGCGAGCTGATCGCCGAGCCACGCCTTGGACGCCTTGTCCTGTGCGCCCGCGGCAAGCTCGGCATGATAGCGCCGGTTGATCAGCACGCGCGGCAGCGTCGCGCCGTTGATCTCGACGTTCCAGCCCTTGGCCCCGCGCGTCACGTAGACGTCGGGGACAACCGCGGGCGCGACCTCGCCACCGAAGCGGCAGCCGGGCTTGGGATCATAGCCGCGCAGTTCGCGGATCATGTCCGCCATGTCCTCGTCGTCGACGTGGCACAGGCGTTTGAGGCGCGACAGCTCGCCGCGCGCGAGCAGGTCGAGGTTGTCGATCAACCGCGCCATGCACGGATCGTAGCGGTCGACCTCCTTCGCTTGCAGCGCGAGACATTCGGCGAGATCGCGCGCGCCGACGCCGGTGGGATCGAACGTCTGGATCGTGGAAAGCACCGCCTCGACTTGTGCAAGCGGCACGCCCAGCCGCTGCGCAACCTCGAGCGGGCGGACTTGGAGGTAACCCGCCTCGTCGATGTGATCGATCAAATGCTGCGCGATGAACAGGTCGTTGGCAGCGAATGCGGTGCCCGCCTGGGCGAGCAGATGGTCGGCCAGGCTCTCCGCGCGCGTATCGGCGAACGCATCGAGGTCGGGCATCTCGCCGCTCGACACACTGCCGCCGGCCGGCCCCAGCGATGCGCCGCCGTCCGACGGTCCATCGTCGAACCGCTCCGCCGCGATATCGACGTCGAGCGCCTCGCCCGCGGCCTCGCCCGCCATCACCAGTTCGTCGGCACCCGCGGGCTCCTCACGCGTCGCGGAGGGCGCTTCCGGCGCGACCACCGGCGCATCGTCGGCGGCCGGCGCGGTTTCGAGCAGGGGGTTCTTCTCGACCTCCTCCGCGATCACGCCCTCGATCTCTAGGTTCGACAGCGCCAGCAGCTTGATCGCCTGCTGCAATTGCGGCGTCATCACCAGCGATTGCGACTGGCGCAGGTCGAGCCGCGGCGCGAGGCTCATCTGGGATCGCCGTCAGAACGTTGGCGAGCGTCGCCCATGACTACAGCGTGAAGCCTTCGCCGAGGTAGAGCCGCCGGACGTTGGCGTCGGCGACCAGTTCCTCCGGCGAGCCGGTGAACAGCACGCGCCCGTCGTAGATGATGTAGGCGCGGTCGACGATGTCGAGCGTCTCGCGCACATTGTGGTCGGTGATCAGCACGCCGATGTCGCGGCGCTTCAGGTCCTTCACCAGGTCGCGGATGTCGGCGATCGAGATCGGGTCGATGCCCGCGAATGGTTCGTCGAGCAGCATGATCGACGGATCGGCCGCCAGCGCGCGCGCGATCTCCGCGCGGCGGCGCTCGCCACCAGACAAGGCCATCGCGGGCGCGTCCCGCAAGCGGGTAAGTCCAAACTCGTCGAGCAGCTTTTCCAGCTTCGCGCCGCGCGCCGACGCGTCGGCTTCGGACAGTTCGAGCACGGTCATGATGTTTTTCTCGACCGACAGCCCGCGGAAGATCGAGGTTTCCTGCGGCAGATAGCCCAGACCCAGGATAGCGCGGCGGTACATCGGCAGCCCGGTAATGTCGTCGCCGTCGAGCATGATGCGCCCGGCATCGGGCTTCACCAGACCCATCACCGAGTAGAAGCACGTCGTCTTGCCCGCGCCGTTCGGGCCTAGCAACCCGATCACCTCGCCGCGCCCGACCGACACCGACACGTCGGTCAGCACGGTGCGCTTGTCGTATGATTTGGCGATCGAGACGACCTGCAACCCGTGGCTGACGGGAGCCTCGTGGATCGCCTCGACCTGATCGAGCGTGGGGTCGGCAGTGGTTGCCATGCGCGCGGGCACTTTCCGGAACGGGTGGTACGCCCGCTGCTCTACGCCAAAGCCGCTTGGCAGGAAACCTGCATGACGCAGCTGGTGCCGCAACGAATTTCCTGTTTGCACAACCTCCTATGTTGATCGGTGTTAGGACGTTCTGCCGGAACCACGCGCGCGAGTCGCCCGTATGGCCCATCCATGCCTATGCCTGAGACACCGATGTTCCCGTGGCGCCACTCGGCGCAGGCAGAACTCGAAGCCATGATGCACGCGCACGTCGACGATCGTGCTTTCCCTTGTGTCGGCGCGAAGGCGGCGCTCGCCAAGGGCACGTTGCAGGTGCTGGCGTGCAACCGCATCGATAGTTCGTGGGACGATCTGCGCATCCACGACGGGCTGATGCGCTTCGCCCAGGCCTATCGCGAGGAGCCTGGCCTGTTCCGCAGCTTCGCGGTGGTGTTCGAAGGTCCGGATGACCTGACCGAGCCGACGTTCGAGCGCGCCTTGTGGAAGCGCATTCAGTCGCTGTCCGACAAGGACGTGTGGCGCGGACAGGATTATGACGCGCGGGTTAGCGCCGATCCCGAAGACCCGCATTTCTCGCTGAGTTTCGGCGGAGAGGCGTTCTTTGTCGTCGGGCTCCACCCACAGGCGTCACGCCCCGCGCGACGCTTCGGACGCCCGACGATGGTGTTCAACCTGCACGACCAATTCGAGACCTTGCGCGCGCAGGGCCGTTACGAGACGATGCGCGAGAAGATCATGGTGCGTGACGAGGCGATCGCCGGATCGCGCAACCCAATGCTCGCGCGCCACGGCGCATCGAGCGAGGCGCGTCAGTATAGCGGGCGCGTGGTCGATGCCGAGTGGCGCTGCCCGTTCCATTACTCGGGCGATGCCGAGCAGTGAGCGACGCCACGACCGAGATACCGCCGCGCTCCGGCACCGCATTCATGCTCGACGCCGGGCAGACGCTGACCGTGATCGACCCGCGCGGGGTGCAGGTGGCCGATCTACTGGCGTATAATCGCGATGACCTGCGTGAGGTGATCTCGTCGGGCCGCACGCTCGATTATGCCGAGACGATCCGGCTGACGACCGGGCACGTGTTATGCTCCAACCGCTCGCGTCCGATGCTGGAGATCGTCGCCGACGACGTCGGGGTGCACGACTTCCTACTGACGCCGTGCTCGTACGACACGTTTCACCATTTCTACCCCGACGAGCCGCCGCACCGCGGGTGTTTCGGCAACCTCGCCGCCGCGCTCGCCCCTTACGGCGTAACGGAGGACATGATTCCGATCGCGTTCAACTGCTTCATGAACGTGCCGATCGACGGCATCACGGGCAAGTTGCAGGTGCTGCCGCCGGTCAGCAAGGCCGGCGACCGCATCGTGTTCCGCGCGGCGATGGACCTCGTCATCGGGCTCACCGCCTGTTCGGCCGGCGCGTCCAACGGCGGCAGCTTCAAACCGATCGAATATAGGGTCGATTGATCAACTGCTCGCTGTCGCGCACGTGCGAGGCGTAGAGGTCGGCGCGGGTGAGATGAATCTGGCGGATCGCCGGAGTGATCGCGCGATCGGCCATCGCGCGCGCTTGCTCGGCACGATTGCGCCAGAAGTCGATGTCGTCTCTGCTACCCATGTTCCAGCTCCTTCGTGAGAGCGCCTGGTCACGCGGCGACTGAGGAATATTGTGCACGTCGTGATTTGGGTCCGCATTGACATGTATCAGAAGAGCGCAAATTTTCTGACCATCGTTCCGCAGCTTGTGCGTTCCGGCGTCTCGTCGTCGCCCCGATCGCGGCAAGAACCCCAATGAGCGAGGTGCATGCCTTCACGCGAGTCGCGGCGGACGACACGCGCCAGGCGATCACGCGCGCCACGATCCCCGAATGTCCGGTCGCGATCGAGGTCAACGGCTTCGGCTATGCGGTGATGATGGCGACCCCCGCCGACCTCGCCGACTTCGTCACCGGCTTCGCACTATCGGAGCGGATCGTCGCCGCGGCCGATGAGATCGCCGACCTCGACCTGTTCGACGCGCCGCTCGGCTGGGTCGCGCGGTTGAGCGTGCCGCCGGAGCGGGCCGCTGCCGTTGCCGCGCGCGTGCGGCAGCGTGCCAGTGACAGTTCGTGCGGGTTGTGCGGGATGGACAATCTCGAGTCGGTCCACCGCGCCTTGCCGCAGGTGCCGATGAGCAACGTTGCCGCGCCTGCGATCTTCGCCGCGCTCGGCGCGATGCGCGCGCATCAGCCGCTCAATGCCGCGACCGGTGCCGCGCACGCGGCGATGCTGTGCGCCGCCGACGGCACGATCCGGCTGGCACGTGAGGATGTCGGGCGGCACAATGCGTTCGACAAGCTGATCGGCGCAATGGCAGTGCAGGGGCTGGCATGGGACGGTGGCTTCGCGTTGCTGTCGTCGCGTTGCTCGTACGAGCTGGTCGAGAAGGCGGCGCTGGCCGCGTGTCCGATGCTGGTGACGATCTCAGCCGCGACCGACTTTGCGCTCGCGCGTGCGGCGCAGGCTGGCCTGACGCTCGTCAGCCTCGCGCGATCGGACGCGGTTTTGTTCCCGCCATCAATCGACACGGTACTTTTCGCCGCCTCGTGAGTTGGATGGCCCATGGCCAAGCAACACGACGATCGCCCCGATTTCACGCCCTACACCGGTCCGTCCGGCGGCTGGGGGTCGATGCGCTCGCTCGCCGACATCGTCCCACGTGAGAAGAACCCGGTCGAGACCTCGGCCGAGCTGCTGCGGCAGAACAAGCACGACGGGTTCATGTGCGTCAGTTGCGCCTGGTCGAAGCCATACCCGCCCAACCCGGCCGAATTCTGCGAGAACGGCGCCAAGGCGACCGCGTGGGAGATCACCAGCCAGCGTGTCACGCCCGACTTCTTCCGCGCCAACACGCTGACGGCGCTACGTGAGTGGAGCGACTACCGGCTGGAGGAAGCCGGGCGGCTGACCCATCCGATGAAATATGACGCGGCGAGCGACAAATATATCGTCGTGCCGTGGGAGATGGCGTTCAAGGAGATCGGCGCCAAACTGAAGAGTCTCGCGCCGAAGTCAGTGGTCTTCTACGCCTCGGGCCGCGCCAGCCTCGAAACTTCGTACATGTACCAGCTGCTCGCGCGCATGTACGGCAATCAGAACCTACCCGATTCGTCGAACATGTGCCACGAGTCGACCTCGGTCGGATTGAAGGCGGCGATCGGCGTTCCGGTCGGCACGACCCGACTGGAGGATTTCGACACCACCGACTGCATCCTGCACTTCGGGCAGAATGTCGCGACCAACAGCCCGCGGATGCTCCACCAGCTCCGCTCGGCGCGGAAGCGCGGCGTGCCGATCATCGTGTTCAATCCCTTGCGCGAGCGCGGACTCGAGCGCTTCACCGATCCGCAGAACCCGATCGAGATGGCGACGGGCGGCGAGACGCGGATCGCGACGCAATATCATCAGGTGCGCGCGGGCGGCGATCTCGCAGCGATGATGGGGATGGCGAAGTGGCTGATCGAGCACGACCGGCTCGATCACGAGTTCATCGCGGCGAACACGCATGATTTCGACGCCTTCGCCGCGAAAGCGCGCGCGACGACCTGGGACGAGATCGAGCGCGAGTCCGGGCTGACGCGCGACGCCTTGTCGATGGCGGCGGAGGTGTACGGCCGAGCGAACGCGACGATCGCAATCTACGGCATGGGGCTGACGCAGCACGTCAAGGGCGTCGACAATGTACGGATGCTCGTCAACCTGCTGCTGCTGCGCGGCAATATCGGCAAGCCCGGCGCGGGTCCGACGCCGGTGCGTGGCCATTCCAATGTGCAGGGGCAACGCACCGTTGGCATCACCGAGAAGCCCGAGCTCGCCCCGCTCGACGCGCTGGCCGAACGCTACGGCTTCGAGCCGCCGCGCGAGAAGGGTACCGACACGGTCGAGGCGTGTCGCGGCATCATCGACGGCAGCGTGCGCGGCTTCGTGTCGCTCGGCGGCAATTTCGTCCGCGCCACGCCCGAGACGCGGTTGATGGAGGAAGGCTGGCGTCAGCTCGACCTGTCGGTGCAGATCGCGACCAAGCTCAACCGCAGCCACCTGATCCCCGCTGCCGGCGATACCTGGCTGCTGCCGTGCCTGGGCCGGATCGAGCGCGACCTGCAGGCGACCGGCGCGCAGCACGTGACGATGGAGGATTCGACCAGCGTCATCCACCCGTCGTTCGGCAAGGTCGACCCCGCCAGCCCGCACCTGCTGTCCGAACCCGCGATCGTCGCGGGGATTGCCAAGGAAACGCTCGACCCCAATCCGCGCGCGCCGTGGGATGTCTGGGTCGGCGACTACGCGCTGGTGCGCGACGAGATCGCGGCAATCTACCCGAACTTCTTCGAGCGCTTCAACGAGCGGTTGAAGGAGCCGGGCGGGTTCTGGAAGGGCAACAAGGCCGCCGGGCGCGAGTGGGACACGCCGACCAAGAAGGCCGAGTTCATCGTGCCCGACGTGCTCAACGCCACCGGCTTCACCGACGCCGACGGCCGTTATCGCATGCTGACGGTGCGGTCGAACGACCAGTTCAACACCACGATCTACGGCTATTCCGACCGTTTCCGCGGCATCAACGGCACCCGGCAGGTGGTGATGATGAGCCCCGCCGATATCGCCGAACGTGGCCTGTCGGAGGGACAGAAGGTGACGCTGGTAGGCGACGCGGAAGACAACGTCTCGCGCCGCGTCGAAGGCCTGATGGTGGTCGCGCGCGACGTGCCCAAGGGCTGCGTCGCGACCTATTATCCCGAGTGCAACCCGCTGATCGCGCTGGAGCACCACGCTGAGGAGAGCCACGTCCCCGCCGCCAAGTCGGTGCCGGTGCGGATCGAGGTCTGAGCACGGGCCGGCTCGGGCTGGTGTCCGAGCCGGCTTACCGATCGATGAAGTTCTTCGCTGAACGGTCGACTGTTCCTTTCACCGTCGTTCCGGGATGCCGTTTCTTATCCGTGCTGGGGAAATGATCCGACCACGAGCCAGGTGCGTGTCAGGCAGATAAACGGTGCTTGTGAGCAATCAGCCTGATGCAGATGGCGGGAGACGTTCCGCTCCAACCGTCATCTGCCGTGCAAACCTCAACCGGGCATAATTCCGCGACAAACGGCGTTTAGCGCGGCGTGGCCCATGATCGGGCGCGGGAGAGTGACGTGCGTTTGTTCCTGTTGCTGGCGACCACCGCCGCGGTGCCGGCCTGGGCGCAAACCACGCCCACGCCGTCGTCCGACCCCGCGAACGTTACCACCTCCGTCACCGCTGCGCCGGCAGCGCAGGGCACATCGCTCGTCGATCCCGCAGCCGCGCAGACGCCGCCCGCGCTGCCGCCCGCCGGATCGCCGAGCGACGCCGCCGCCGCCACAGCCGAGGCGCAGGGAGAGGCGGGCGAGGGTGAGGAGATCGTCGTCACGGGCCGCAAGCCGGTCGGCAGCGTGGTGGGCGACATCCCGCCCGAGCAGACCTTGTCTCCCGCCGACATCCGCAGCTATGGCGTCAGCTCGGTCGCCGACCTGCTGACCGAACTCAGCCCGCAGACGCGCTCGGGTCGAGGATCAGGCGGCGCGCCCGTCGTGCTGCTCAACGGGCGGCGGATCGGCGGCTTCTCCGAAATTCGCGACCTGCCGACCGAGGCGATCCTGCGCGTTGAGATCCTGCCCGAGGAGGTCGCGCTCAAATATGGCTATCGCGCCGACCAGCGCGTGGTGAACTTCGTGCTGCGCCCGCGTTTCCGCGCCTACACGCTCGAGCTCGACGACCGCATCGCCACCGATGGCGGGCGCAACCAGCCCGAGGTCGAGGGCGACTGGTTGCGCGTCAACCGTACCGGGCGCACCAGCATCCACCTCGAATACAATCAAGCGAGTGCGCTGAGCGAGGCGGAGCGCGGCATCATCCAGGCGCCCGGCGGTGCGGCGAGCGCGGGCAATGTGACGCTCGCCGATGGCACCATTCTGGGGGTGCCCGCGGCGGCGGCGAACGGCGCGCTCGCGGCGGGCGACTTCCTCGCCACCGCCAACCCGAGCGATCAGGCGCGGTTCCGTACGCTGCTGCCCGAAACCAAGAGCTTTCAGGCAAACGGCGTCTACGCCACCAGCCTGACTGACCGCATCGGCGCGACGTTCAACGCGCGCGTCGAACATAATGTGAGCGACGCCGACCGCGGGCTCGTTGCGGGCGCGTTCACCCTGCCCACGGGCACGCCCTTCTCGCCTTTCGCCGAGGACGCGCGCGTGACCCGCGCCTTTCCCGAACTCGGCGCGCTCGGCCAGCATGTCGAGAGCACCGACGCGCATCTGGGTGCAAGCGCCAACGGCGACCAGGGGCGCTGGCGCTGGACGGTCAACGCCAATGCCGATTACGCCGCCAGCAACACGCGCACGCAGACCGGGCTGGACACGACCGCGTTCCAGGCGCTGCTCGACGCGGGCAATGCGATCGCCAATCCGTTCGGCACGTTCGACCTCGTGCGGACGCCCGACAATCTCGGCCGCTCGCGCTCGACCAACCTGTCGCTCGATACGCTGGCGACCGGGCCATTGTTCTCGCTACCCGCGGGCGACGCCAACACCAGCATCCGTGTCGGCGCGTCGAGCGCAGATTTCTCCAGCCGTTCGACGCGTGCGGGCGTGGTGCAGCAGCCCGACATTTCGCGCGACATCGGCAACGCGCAGGTGAACCTCGACCTGCCGATCGCCAGCCGCTCGCGCGGGGTGCTGAGCGCCATCGGCGACTTCTCGCTCAACGCGAACGTTGCGGCGGATCACCTGTCGGATTTTGGCACCTTGTGGACGCTCGGCTACGGCGCGAACTGGTCGCCGCTGCGCGGGCTGCGGCTGATCTACTCGGTGACCGAGGAGGACGAGGCACCCAGCGCGCAGCAGCTCGGCAACCCGCAGGTGCCGACCGCGGGGGTTCGCGTGTTCGACTACGTCCGCGGCACCACCGCGACCGTCACCACGGTGACCGGCGGCAACCTCGCGCTGCGCGCCGACACGCGCCACGTGACCAAGCTGGGCGCGACGCTACAGCCGTGGTCGGAGCGCGACATTAACCTGATCGCCAATTACGTCACCGAGCGCGTCGACGATCCGATCGCGAGCTTCCCCGCCGCCAGCGCCGCAATCGAGTCGGCGTTCCCGGATCGCTTCACGCGCGTGAACGGCGATCTTGTCCGGCTCGATACCCGCCCGATCAACTTCGCGCGGCGCGAGCGATCAGAGCTGCGCTACGGCTTCAACGTCTCGTTCAAGCTCAAGTCAAAGATTCAGAAAGAGCTGGAAGCATTCCGCGCCGGCATCGGACCCAACCCGTTCGCCGGCCTGCGCCCGCCAGGTGGGCGCCGCCGCGATGGCGACGCGCAACCGGACGGCAGCGGCGCGCGCGCGGCCGCGAACGGTGGCGAGCAGCCGGCTGCTGCGCCCGCGGGCGACGCACCGGGCGGGCGGCGCTTCGGTGGTGGTCGCGGCGGTGGTCGCGGCGGAGGACGCTTCGGCGGTGGCGCGGGCGGCGGGCGCGTGCAGTTTGCGCTTTACCATACCTGGAACTTCACCAACCGCATGACGATCGCCGATGGCGGCCCGGTGCTCGACCTGCTGAACGGCGACGCGGTCGGCGGATCGGGCGGGCAGTCCCGCCACGAGATCGAGGGTCAGGCGGGTTACTCCAACAACGGCCTGGGCGCGCGCGCGTCGCTCAACTTCCAGAGCGCGACGCGGGTCAATGGTGGCACGCCGACCAGCCCGCAGACGCTCAATTTCGGCAGCCTGACGAGGCTCAACCTGCGCTTGTTCGCCGACATGGGGCAGCGGGTCGACTGGGTGCGCGCGCATCCGTGGCTGCGCGGCACGCGTGTCACGCTGTCGCTCGACAATGCGTTCAACCAGCGTCAGCGCGTGACCGACGGCACCGGCACGGTGCCGATCGGCTTTCAGCCGGGCTATCTCGACCCGCTCGGCCGTACGATCCGGGTGTCGGTCAGGAAGCTGTTCTTCTAACGCCCGATCCTGCTCGCCAGCCAGCGTGCGGCGGCCTCGGGCGTTGCCTTGTCGCGGTCGCGGTCAACCATGTAGTTCGCCTCGCGCATCGCTGCGACCGGGATCGCGCCGACCAGCGGGCGTAATGCGGCGAGGAAACGCGCGTCCTGCCGGCGCGTGGGCGCGACGAGCAGGATCGCGTCATAGCCCGGGATCGCGCGCTTCGGGTCGGTGAGTGTCACCAGCCGGTCGGCCGCGATCCGTCCATCGGAGGAGAAGGCGCTGATTACGTCGGCGCGCCCGCTCTCCAACGCGCGGTACATAAAGGTCGGGCTGTACGGCGTGGCAGCGGCGAACCGCATCGGATAGGCGCGGCGGATCGCCGCCCACTCGGCGCGATCGAGGAATTCCAGGTCGGCGCCCAGCTTCAACTGCGGGGAGGCGGCGGCGAGATCGGCGAGCGAGGCGATCCCGCGTTTCCGGGCGTCGTCACCGCGCATCGCGAAGGCGTAGGCATTCTCGAACCCGAGTGCACCGACGAGCCCGACTCCGCGTGTACGGCCGGCCCAGTCGGCGATCGCGCGCACCTGCTCGGCCCGCGGCGGCACGTCGGTGCGCTTCATCTCGCCCGCCCAGATCGTCCCGGCGTAATCGACGTAGGCGTCGATTTCGCCACTTGCCACCGCACCGAACGCCACCGCGGAGCCGAGCCCGTCGCGGTATTGGACGGTGTAGCCCGCTTTGCTGAGCCGATCGCCGATCAGTCGCGCGAGGATGTACTGCTCGGAAAAATTCTTGGCGCCGATCACCACCACCCGGTCGCCGCCGCGTGCCCACAGCGGCGCGCTCGCCGCCACCGTCGCCACCGCCAGCGCTGCCACCGCACCCCAGGTCAGCCAGCCGCGCCGCGTCCGCGCGCCATGCTCGGCCAGCCCCAGCAGCGCGTCGACCGCCAGCGCGAGCGCCGCCGCCGACACGCACCCCGCGATTACCAGCGTCCACGCCTGCGTCTGCAGCCCTGCGAAGATCAGGTCGCCCAGACTCGGTTGCCCGACGGTGGTCGACAGCGTCGCCGCGCCGATTGTCCAGACGGCCGCCGTACGGATGCCCGCCATCGCGACCGGCAGGACGAGTGGTATCTCGACCAGCCTAAGCTTCTGCGTCGGCGTCATCCCGACCCCGTCCGCCGCCTCCAGCACAGCGGGATCGATGCCCGTCAGCCCGGTCACCAGATTGCGGATGATCGGCAGCAGCGCGTAGAGCGTCAGCGCGAGGAGTGCCGGCAGGAAGCCGAGCGCCGGCACGCCGCCGCCGACCACGCCCGACACCGATAGCAAGACGGGATAGAACAGCGCCAGCAGCGCGAGGCTGGGCACGGTCTGCACCAGGCTC
The DNA here is from genome assembly GCF_013328205.1 of Sphingomonas hominis. Taxonomy (GTDB): domain Bacteria; phylum Pseudomonadota; class Alphaproteobacteria; order Sphingomonadales; family Sphingomonadaceae; genus Sphingomonas; species Sphingomonas hominis. The sequence goes on from NZ_JABULH010000005.1 coordinate 235,136, forward strand.
GCGAACCCCAGCGTCACGCGCGCGACTCGCGGACGCCTGGCCGACCACCAGCCGAGCGGCAGCGCGATGCCGAGCGCCAGCACCAGCGCGCACATCGCGAGCAGCAAATGCTGCGCGGCGAGCGCGGGGACGCGGGCGAAGGCGTCGCTCACGTGGCACCTCGGCCGAGCGCCGCGATCCGCTCGGCCTGCGCGCGCGGCACTGCGACCAGCGCTTGCGCGGTGTCGCCGCCTTCACCGCGCATCAGCGCCGCCGGCGTGGTGTCGGCGGCGATCCGCCCACCCTCCATCACCAGCACGCGCTCCGCGTCGAGCAGCGCCTCGGCCATGTCGTGCGTCACCATCAGCACGGTCAGCCCGCGCTTGCGCTGCAACCGCGCGATCGCCCGGCCCAGCGTGTCGCGCGTGACCGGATCGAGCGCGCCGAACGGCTCGTCCATCAGCAAGAGCCCCGGATCGGTCGCCAGCGCGCGCGCGACGCCGACGCGCTGCCGCTGCCCGCCCGACAGTTCCGCGGGCATCCGGCCGCCGAGTGCGCGCGGCAGTTCAACGGTGTCGAGCAGCGCCTCTACGCGTGCCGGGTCGCTGCGACGCTCGAATCTCAGCGGCAGCGCGATATTTTCCGCCACCGACAAATGCGGGAACAATCCCACGTTCTGGAACACGTAGCCGATCCGTCGCCGGACTTGCCAAGCCGGCCCCTCGCTCACGTCGACGCCGTCGATCAGCACGCGGCCGTCGCTCGGCGGGATCAGTCGGTTGACCGTCTTGAGCAGCGTCGACTTGCCCGATCCCGATGCGCCGACCAGCGCGACGAAACTGCCCGCCGTGACCTCGCACGACACCGCGTCGACCGCGACCGTGCCGTCGGCGTAGCGCTTGGTCACGCGTTCGAACGTCACCCCAGGCCCGGATGGCGATCGGCCGGTTCGTGGTTGCCCGGATTTTTCTGGCATCGCGCACGACGATGCGGGAAGGATGCCCGCGGAACAAGAGGAGAGGGTGGATGCAGGCGATCCTGATCACCGGCGGCGGTTCGGGCATCGGGCGCGCGGTGGCGCAATTGTTCGCGGGGCACGGCTGGCGCGTCGGGCTCGCCGACGTCGATCGCGGCGGCCTGCGCGACACCGCCGCGCTGTTGCCCTCAGAGCGCACCACCACGCACCAGATGGACGTGCGTGATCCCAGCGAATGGGAGCATCTGCTCGACGAGTTTGCGTCTTCAAGCGGTGGTCGGCTCGACGTGTTGTTCAACAACGCCGGTATCGCGCTCGGCGGGCCGTTCGGCGAGCTGTCGCTCGACGCGCTCGACCGCGTGATTGACATCAACTTTCGCGGCGTCGCCTACGGCGCGCGCATGGCCTATCCGTATTTGAAGGCAACGCCGGGATCGTGCCTGCTCAACACCGCCTCTGCGAGCGCGATCTACGGCTCGGCCGGGCTCGCGGCCTATTCGGCGACCAAGTTCGCGGTGCGCGGGCTGACCGAGGCGTTAGACGCCGAATGGGCGGCGGAGGGTATCAAGGTGCGCAGCCTGATGCCCGGCTTCGTCGACACTGCGCTCCTCAACACCGGGCTGCCCGGCACCAATCGCAGCGTGCGCGAGGCGGTGGTCGCGGCCAAGCTGGAGTTCACGCCGGTCGAGGCAGTGGCTGAGGCGGCGTGGAACGCGGTGCACAGCGACAAAGTGCACGCGGTGATCGGTCCGACCGCGCGGCGGCTGACCTTTGCCGCGCGCTGGATGCCCGGACGCGTCCGCCGGATGATGAAGACGCGCGCGCTCGGGCGTTAATAGCAGGCGAGTTCGCCGCTCGCGTCGGAAACGCAGCGGCGCGCTGGCGGCGCACCCGCCGGGCGCGGCGCGGTGGGCACGCGAAGGCCGCGCCGTGTCGCCGGGGTGACCGCCGGAATGTCACGCAATTCGATGCGCGGCGCGGTCCCCGGGCCAGTCGCAGGAACGTCACGCCGCTCGACGCGCGACGCCACCATCGGGGCGGCGGCCCCCGGTGCGGGCGCCGCGGGCAGGGGACGCGGCTCCGCGGTGGCGGGGCCGACATCGGCGAACCATGAGGCAGCACCGGTCTCGATCGTCACGTCGAACGATTGCAGATACACCAGATCGCGCCCGACCCGCGCCGGATCGACCCTCACCAATACGACGTCGACCCCACCGGGACCGCGGCGCAGGAAGAATTGCCCCTGGTAGCGGATCGGCGAGCGCAGCCCCGGTGCGACGCGCCGGGCGTCGGCGAACTGCGCCGCCAGATCGGTGAAATCCAGGATGGTGCGCGCCAGCCGCTTGGGCGCCGCGCAATCGAGCTTCGCACCCGCGGGATCGAGTGCGAGTGCCGGATCCAGGTCGAACGACACCGTCAGGCCGTTGTCGCGCGCCACGATCGGCGCCGCCGCATCATCGAGCCGCAGGTCGGACGGCGCGACCGGCACGCCGAGCGTGGCCGCCGTCCCGATGCGGGACAGCGACAGCCGCAACGTGCCGCGTACCTTGCCGAGCGGCAGTCGCTGCTGCCGCGCGTAGTCGGAGTAAGCGAAGTCGAGGTAATCGCACTTTACCTCGTTCAGCACGGTCGCCACCGGCACCAGTGCGGCGGGAGCCGGCAATGGCTCGCGCACCCGCGCCGCGGTCTGGTTCGCGAGCGAAAACAACGACATCGTGCCAAGGATGATGACACCGATGGCGCGTCGCGCACGCGTGGCTGACAGGCCGGCCATCGATCATCCCCCGCGCCGCCGCGCGCGGCCCCGTACCGCGCGACATGGTTGACGACTCGTTAGCGATCGTTGGTTAGCTGCGATCGCGCGTCAAGCGCCGCCGTTCACCCACCCAGGATGTCGTCGATCGCTCCGGCGAGCTCGACGTCGCGCGACGACAGCCCGCCCGCATCATGCGTCGTCAGCAGGATTTCGACGCGATTGTAGACGTTCTTCCATTCCGGGTGGTGATCGGCGCGCTCGGCGAGCAGCGCGACCTGCGTCATGAATCCGAACGCTTCGGCGAAGTCGGTGAACACGATCGTGCGCGTAATCGCGTCGCGCGCCTCCTCGAAATCCCATTCGGGCAGCCCGTCGAGGGCATCGGCGCGCTCGGCCTCGCTCAACTGCTCGATCATGCACCGTCTCCCTGCTTGCCGCCCCAACAGGGTCACGACTATGGCGAGCGTGATGGAGCGGCAAGAGCTGATGGGCGCGGCGCCGTCCGCCGACGCGATTCACGCGCACGCGCTGCGCGTGATCGCGCAGCTGCCGGCCGACTTCCGACAGCATCTGAGCGACGTGGTGCTGCTGGTCGAGGAAGAGGCCGATGCCGAGATGCTGGAAAGCGTCGGGCTCGACCATCCGCTCGAGCTGACCGGCGTGTATGTCGGGCGTCCGTTGGGCGAGAAATCGGCGTTTGAGAGCGGCGCGCTGCCCGATCGCATCCACCTCTACCGTCAGGCGATCCTCGCCGAATGGTGCGAGACGGGCGTGCGGCTCGACGATCTGATCGCGCACGTCACGGTGCACGAGATCGGCCACCATTTCGGCCTCAGCGACGACGACATGCACGCGCTCGAAGATGCGGTGGCGGATTGAGCGAGGCGCTGGTCGTCGATCGCCTCGTCGTCGCGCGCGGCGAGCGGCGGTTCGAGCCCGTGAGCTTCACCGCGCGAGTAGGCGAGGCGGTGCTCGTCACCGGTCCCAACGGCGTCGGCAAGTCGAGCCTGCTACGCGTGCTTGCCGGGCTCGGTCGCGTGGATGAGGGCAGCATCACGCGACCGGCGGGTGGCGTCGCCTTGATGGACGAGGCGCCCGCGCTCGACCGTGCTCTGACGCTACAATCGGCGCTGCGCTTCTGGGCCAGGCTCGACGGTCGACCCGATCCCGCCACGCGCGTCGCCGCCGCGCTGGCGGACGTCGCGCTCGCCGATCTCGCCGACGTGCCCGTCCGGCTGCTGTCTGCCGGTCAGCGGCGGCGCGCGGCGCTGGCGCGCGTGGTGGCGAGCGGTGCTGCGCTGTGGTTGCTCGACGAACCCGGCAACGCGCTCGACGTGGGCGCGGTGGAGCGGCTGACGACGCTGATCGCGCGGCACCGCGCCGGCGGTGGGATCGTCGTGGCGGCGACGCACCAGCCGCTCGCTTTGTCCAATGCGCAGCAGGTGCGGCTGTGATCGCGCTCGTCTGGCGCGACGTGCGACTGGGCTATAGCGGCGGCGGCGCGACGCTGGTGGTCGCCTTTTTCCTGCTGGTCGCGATCCTGTTCCCATTCGCGATCGGGCCCGACGCTGCGCTGCTCGCGCGTGTCGGCGGCGGGGTGATCTGGGCCGCAGCACTGCTCGCCGCGCTGATGCCGATCGAGCGGCTGGTCGCGCCCGACCTCGATGCGGGTATGCTCGACCAACTCGCCACGCGCGGCTGGTCGATGGCGGCGGTGGCGGCGGCGAAGATGCTCGCGCACTGGCTTTCCTTCGCGCCACCCTTGATGCTCGCCGCGGTGATCGCGGGCGGCTTGCTCGACCTGAGCGGCGGGACGCTGGCGATGGTCGAGGCGGGGCTGCTGCTCGGCACGCCGGGGCTCGCCGCGCTGGCGGTGGCGACGGGCGCGCTGGTCGCCGCCGCGCGCGGCGGCGGCGCGGTCGCCGGGCTCGTCATGCTGCCGCTCGCGGTGCCGTTGCTGATCTTCGGTGCGGGCGCGATCACCGGGGGGGCAGGGGGGCTCAAACTGCTCGCCGCCACCAGCCTGCTGCTCGCCGCCGGTGCGCCGTTCGTCGCCGGCGCGGCGATCCGCGCGGCGATGGAGTGACTGCTTTCGCCCTGCGGGCTAACTCAGCGGCTCCAACGTGCCCAGATCGCGGTCGGCAGCGTCAATCCGCGCGCTTCCTCGCGCACCGCCAGCTCACCCGCCTCGATTTGACCCGGCAGATCGGCGAACGCCTGGCGCAGCATCTCGCCGATCGCCAGCGCCGACATGCGCACCGCGTAGACGGTCAGGAACAGGTAGCGCGAATCGGCATCGAGCAACTGGCGGCAGTCGGCGATCAGCCGCGGCAGATCTTCTTCCAGCCGCCACACCTCACCAGTCGGCCCGCGCCCGTATTTGGGCGGGTCGAGCAGGATCCCGTCATAGCGCCGCCCGCGCCGGACCTCGCGCGCGATGAACTTCGACGCGTCGTCGATGATCCACCGCGTCGGCGCGTCGGACAGCCCCGACAGCGCCGCATTGTGGCGCGCCGCCTCGACCGATTTCTTGGATGCGTCCACGTGCACCATCCGCGCACCGATCGACGACAAGGCAAGCGTGCCGACCCCGGTGTAGCCGAACAGGTTCATGCACTCCGGCGCGTCCGCATCCTTCAACTGCTCCCGCATCCACACCCACACCGGCGCCATGTCGGGGAAGAAGCCGAGGTGGCGGAACGGCGTGTTCTGCGCGACGAAGCGCGCTTCGTGCCATTCCAGCGTCCAGCCGTCCGCCGGCACGCGCTTGTTGAAGCGCCATTGGCCGCCACCATCCTCGTCGCTGCCCGGCACGAACTCGCCGTGCGCATCCCAGTCCGCGCTCGCGGGTGCCCACAATGCCTGCGGCTCGGGGCGGATGAAGCGATAACGGCCGTAGCGTTCCAGCTTGCGGCCGTGACCTGAGTCGATCAGCCCGTAATCGCCCCACGGCTCCCCGATCAGCGTGTCGAGCTTCATCGGGCGACCGCGCGCTCGGCGATATAGCCGCTCACCGCGGCGTAGCTGGCGTCGAGCACGTCGAACCGCTCCTCACGCTCGAACAAATCGCCGACGCGCGCCGGCAGGTTCGGGCGTGTACCGGTAGCGCGTTCCACCGCGTCGCCAAACTTCGCCGGGTGCGCCGTCGCCAGCGTCACTACCGGCGCATTCCCTGCGTGGCGACGTGCGGCGGCGAGCGCGATCCCCGTGTGCGGATCGATCACCTGGCCGGCATGCTCGTGTGCCCAGCGCATCGCCAGCGCCATGTCGTCCAGATCGACGCGCTCGGCCTTGAACAGCCCGGCCGCGTCTTGCGACTGCGCGTTGGTCAACCGCATCGCGCGACTGCCCTCGAACCCGCGCATCTGCGCTGCAATCGCGTCACCGTCGCGATTGCCGAGATCGAACAGCAACCGCTCGAAATTGCTCGACACCTGAATGTCCATCGACGGCGTCGGCGTTTGTACCACCTGCCGGCTCGAATAATCGCCGGTCGTCAGCGCGCGCGCCAGGATGTCGTTGACGTTGGTCGCGACGACCAGCTTCGCGACCGGCAACCCCATCTTCGTCGCGACATAGCCGGCGAACACATCACCGAAATTGCCCGTCGGCACGCTGAACGCGACCGCGCGCTCCGGCGCGCGCAACCGCACCGCGGCGTAGAAATAATAGACCACCTGCGCCATCAACCGCGCCCAATTGATCGAGTTGACCGCCGACAGGCGGAAACGACTAGAGAAGGCCGGATCGTTGAACATCGCCTTCACCAGCGCCTGCGCCTGGTCGAAGTCGCCGCGGATCGCGATATTGTGGACGTTGGGTGCGCCCACCGTCGTCATCTGCCGCCGCTGCACGTCGCTGACGCGCCCGTCGGGATGGAGCATGAAGATGTCGACGTTCGCCCGTCCCGCCACCGCGTCGATCGCCGCCGATCCGGTATCGCCGCTGGTCGCGCCGACGATCGTCAGGTGATCGCTCGATCCCGTGAGGAACCGCTCAAACAGCAATCCCAGCAACTGCAACGCCACGTCCTTGAACGCGAGCGTGGGGCCGTGGAACAGCTCCAGCAGCCATCGGTCGTGATCGAGCTGCACCAACGGGGTGACCGCGGCGTGCGAGAAGCCGCCGTACGCCTGTTCGCACAGCGCGTGCAGCTCGTCGCGCGTCATCGTGGTTCCGACGAACGGCATCATCACTGCAACCGCCGTATCGACGTACGACAGGCCGGCGAGCGCGGCGATCTCGTCTTGGCTGAACGTCGGCCACGCCTCCGGCACGTACAACCCGCCGTCGCTGGCGAGCCCGGCGAGCGTGACCTCGCGAAAGTCGAGTGCGGCCGCCTGGCCGCGCGTGCTGACGTAGCGCATGGCGCTGCGGCCTAGCCTTACGCTCGCGACCCCGCAACCGGCGCGCGCCGCCTGAGCACCGCCACCGCGTAGATGATCGCGGCCACCGCGGCGAACAGGAACCATTGCACGCCGTATGCCAGGTGGTTGTTGGGCACGAGGCCGATGTCGGGCTGCGTGTTGGCGTTCAATCCCGCGACCGGCCGATCGGCGACCAGCAGCAGCTCCTGCGGCGCGTTGGTGAACAGCCCGGCGATCAGCGGCCGTGCGCTCGGCGCGTGGCTGATCCAGCCCCTGACCGCGCCGCCGCCCCACGCGACCTGCTTGTTCGGATCGCGCGTGGTGCCGAGCTGCACCTTGACGCCCGGTCCCTCCGCGCCCGTCCGGCACGCCGCGATCAACCGGAACCCAGCGCTTCCCGCGCCGGCGCGCGTGATCGTGGCGGGTGACAGGCAGAAGATGCTTGAGCGGCGGAATAGCAGTCGATCGTCGGGCACCCGGGGGAACGCAACCACGGGCTTCGCCGGATTGCCCGCGAGCTGCGCCAGATACGCTTCCTTCTCGGGCAGCCGCACCGCGATCTGCCACACGCCCAGCGCGATCATGCCCATGACCGCGAGCGCGACGACGATGGTGGGAATGAGGGGAATGCGCTTCATCCGCACGTCTTACCGTGCCGCCCGTCACACGTCGCGCAAAGAAGAAGGGGCGCGGTCCGCATCCGAACCGCGCCCCCCTTTCAAACCGATGCGTCGCCGATCAGCCGCCGTGAACCGGCGCGCCCCAGCCGCCCCAGACGTAGATGGTGACGAACAGGAACAGCCACACCACGTCGACGAAGTGCCAGTACCAGGCCGCCGCCTCGAACCCGAAATGCTGCTTGGGCGTGAAGTCGCCCTTATAGGCGCGGATCAGGCAGACGATCAGGAAGATCGTGCCGATCAGCACGTGGAAACCGTGGAACCCGGTCGCCATGAAGAACGCTGCGCCGTAATTGTTGCCCTTGAACGGGAACGGCGCGTGCATGTACTCATATGCCTGGATGCCGCTGAACAGCACGCCCAGCGCGACCGTCAGCCACAGTCCCTTTAGCACCGCGTCGCGGTCGCCGACACCCAGCAGCCCCCATGCGCCGCGCTTCACGCCGCCGCGCTGGTTGTGGATCAGCGCGTGGTGCGCCCAGGTGACCGTCGTGCCGCTGGTCAGCAGGATCAGCGTGTTGAGCAGCGGCAGCTCGAACGCGTTGATGACCTCTAGCCCCTTGGGCGGCCATTGCGCCGCGATCGCCGCAGCGCCTTCGGCCGCGCGCTCGACCTGGCCGTCGACGATGCTCATCGCGGTCGGGAACAAGGCGAAATCGAAATAGGCCCAGAACCAGCCGACGAAGAACATGACTTCGGAGGCAATGAACAGGATCATGCCGTAACGGAAATGGAGCTGGACGACCGGCGTATGATCGCCCGCATGCGCTTCGCGGATCACCTGGTGCCACCATCCCCACATGGTGAACAGCACGCCCGCCAGCCCGATCAGGAACACCCAACCGCCCGCCGTCGCCTGGTGCATGTACATGATACCACCCGTCGCCATGACGAGCGACATCATCGATCCGATGAGCGGCCACGGGCTGGGTGGAAGGATGTGGTAATCGTGGTTCTTCGCGCCGGCCATGCGTGGCATCCCCCTAAAGGCGTTTCTTGACGCCTTAACCCGGCGTCTTGGCGGAATCCACCGGGTAAAACGTGTAGGACAGCGTGATCGTCTCGACGTCCCGGGTGTCGGGATCGGTCAGGATCTTGGGGTCGACGAAGTAGATCACCGGCATCCGCTGCGTCTCGCCGGGTTTCAGCGTCTGCTGCGTGAAGCAGAAACATTGGATCTTGGTGAAATACTTGCCCGCGATCGCCGGGGTGACGTTGTAGGTCGCGGTGCCGGTGACGGCTTGCGCACCGCGGTTGGTCGCCTGGAAGAACGCCATGTCGCGCGCGCCGATATCGACGTCCTGCTCCTCCTGCTCAGGCGTGAAACGCCACGGCAGCTTAGGGCTGGTGTTGGCGTCGAACGCGACGCGGATCGTTCGGTGCACCCCGCCCGGCGCGGTCAGTGCCCGGTTGGTGGTGCCGTTCAGCCCGGTCGCCTCGCAGAACAGGCGGTAGAGCGGCACGCTGGCAAAGGCGACGCCGGCCATGAAGCAGATGCCGACCACCGCGAACAAGGCGGTGCGCAGCCGGCGATCAATCCGGGCAAGCGCGCGGATCAATGCGCCATGCCTTCCTTGATCTTCACGATGGTGATGAAAAACACCAGCGCGACGAACGCTAGCAGCAGCAGCGCCATCACGATCGCGCGGCCCTTCTGCCGGCGGCGGATCAGTTCCTGTTCGTCATGCGTCATGCCAACCACCGATCGGCGACCAACGCGCCGAAGATCACGAAGAGATAGAGGATGGAGTAAGCGAACAAGCGCTTCTCCGGCTTCATCGCGGGCGTGTTCGCCCCGAACGCGACGCGCGCGGCGAGCACGCCGAACACCGCCGTCAGCACAACCGCCGCCACGCCGTAGAACGCACCCGTCAGCCCGAGCGGCCAGGGTGCGATCGCGACCAAAGCCATCGGGATCGTGTACAGCCCCACCTGGCGCCGCGTGACGCGCTCGCCCGCGACCACCGGCAGCATCGGCACGCCAGCCATGGCGTAATCGGACTCGATGAACAGCGCCAGCGCCCAGAAATGCGGCGGGGTCCACAGGAACACGAGCGCGAACAACAGCACCGGCAGGGTCGCAACCTGTCCGGTCGCCGCGGCCCAGCCGATCAGCGGCGGGAACGCGCCCGCCGCACCACCGATGACGATGTTCTGCGGCGTGCGGCGCTTCAGCCACACGGTGTAGATCAGCACGTAGAACAGGATCGACACGGTCAGGATCGCGGCGGCGGCGACGTTCACCGCCAGCCCCATCAGGATGACCGAGAAAGCGGCCAGCCCGACGCCGAAGTGCAGCGCCGCCTGCCGGTCCATCCGCCCGCCGGGCAGCGGCCGCTTGGCGGTGCGCTTCATCACCGCGTCGATGTCGGCCTCATACCATTGGTTGAGCGCACCCGCCGCGCCGGCGCCAAGCGCGATGCACAGGATCGCGGTGAAACCGATCACCGGATGAACCCCGACCGGCGCGGCCAGCATGCCGCACAGACCGGTGAACACGACCAGCGTCATGACCCGCGGCTTGGTCAGCGCCAGAAAATCGCGCCAGTCGGCGGGCGGCAGCAGGGGAAGGGCGGTGCTCATCGCGTGGGCTCGCTATACCTGTCGCAGGCCCGGCGCGAAAGGCTCGCTTTTCACGCGGACGGCTAGCCCTCCCACTGCCGGCAACTAGTTGAAAGAGGGGCCGAGCCGAACACTGTGCCGCGCGGGGACCAGCTAGAGCAATTGCCGACCGTACCCGTCACCGTCATCCCGGACTTAGTCCGGGATCCCGCTGGCTTTTCCTGCCCTGTCCAAGAAAGCGGAACCCCGGATCAAGTCCGGGGTGACGAGAGAACCCGACGCAAGCTGACCGTAGAACGCTCGTCGCTCCAGCAACCCTCAACGCGGCAGCCGCGCGAGCCAGTCGAGCAGCAACTGGTTGACCTCACCCGGCCGCTCCTGCTGCGTCCAATGGCCGACACCTTCCAGAATATGCCCCTCGACGTTCGGCACGTGCGGCCGCATGACGGCGATCGGATCGGCCATCGCACCGAAGCCGTTGGTCGCCGGGTCCTTGCTGCCGCCGATGAACAACGCGGGCGCCTCGATCCGGCGGTTGGCGAACTGCTGCTGCCACGCCCAGTCGCGCTCGTGATTGCGATACCGGCTGAGCGGTCCGAAGAAGCCCGACGCCTCGAATTCGGCGACATAATAAGTGAGGTCGGCGTCGCTCATCCACGCCGGCATCACGCCTGGATCGACCATGCCCTCAAGCAACGTCGCGCCCGCCGGCTTCTCCGGCCAGGTGCCCGCCGGCGCGTCGCCGGAGATCGCGTAGTAGAATTTGCGCAGGAAATCGCGCACGTCACGCTCCGCCTCGGCCTCCGCCGGGCCGACCGCGGCGAACCATTCCTGGTAAAAGAAGCGTCCTTTGTCGGTGAAGGCGCGGCGGAACGTCTCGTTGAACGGCCGCTTGGCGACGCCTGCGAACGGCACCGACAGTGCTGCCACCGCGCGGAACCGCTCTGGCCGCGACAGGATCGTGTTCCACACAATCGGTGCGCCCCAGTCATGGCCGAGCAGGATCGCTGGCACACCCGGCTGCAATGCGTCCGCCACGCCCGTGACGTCGGCGGTCAGCGCTTCCATCGAATAGGCCGCCACCTCTGCTGGCTTGTCCGACTCGCCATAGCCGCGCACGTCGATCGCGGCGGCGGTATAGCCGGCCTCTGCCAGCACCGGCATCTGGTGGCGCCACGAATACCAGCTCTCGGGAAAACCGTGGACCATCACCACGAGCGGGCCCGACCCCTCCACTGCGACTCGCAGCCGTGCCTCGCCCGTGTCGATGATGCGAAAGTCGGGCACGTCACTCTCCTGCAAACGGTCGTCGTATCGCGGGCGAGTGAAGCCCAGATACGCGTCGAGCGCCAGTGCCGAGCGCCATTACGCACGTGTTATCGGTCGTCGTTCGCGACCTCGGGCACGCGCGACGATGAGCAAGCGCCTGCGACCGTGTGTCGCCTGTTCAGTCGTAGGCGGCCGGCAGCCAATTGCGCGTTACCAGCACATCGTCACCGACGCGCACGTTGCGGAACAGGATGCGCGCGAACGGCAGCGGCACGCCGATGCAGCCGTGCGTGACCCAATCCCACTCGACCTTGCTGCCGTGGATCGCGACGTAGCTGCGCGTCAGCCGCAGCGCGTAGGGCATCGGCGCATTGTAGCTACGCGAATATTTGTCCGCGTCCTTTTCCAGGATCGGGAAGCGACCGAGCGGGGTCGGCATCTCGGGCGGGCCAGCGACCGCGAATGATCGCCCGATCTCCACCCCGCCGCGATAGACGTAGAGCTGCCGCCGCGCGACATCGACGACGACATGGGTGCGTCCCGCGGGCGCGCCATCGTCGTCCCACACGTAATCGCCCGGCTCGAGCGCGTGGCCGACGTCGAGCACCGTGTGCACGTCGGGTCCGCCCGCGCGCTGCGGAACCCGACGCGCGGCGGCTGGCGTGAGCGGCAGGATCGCCAGCAGGCAGGCGAGCAGGGCGAGGCGGATCATAAGGACGTGATCGCGCGGGCGCCGTCCATGTTCCAGTGGCGCTTTTGCCACGTCTCGCCACGGGACGCTTCGCGCGTGTATTCACCAGCGGGCTGCGCGTTTGGCCACTCCCTCGCGTCACCTCAGACTTGATCCTGGGTCCCGCTGCCTCCTGCTGCGGGAGCCTTGAAGCGGGATCCCGGATCAATTCAGGATGACGGCAGCACAAACAAAAACGCCCCGGCGTGAACCGGGGCGCTCTGAAGGTTGGTCAGTCGTGCCGTCGATCAGTCGATCTTGGGCAGCGTCTCGAACTGGTGGAATGGCGGCGGGCTCGAGAGCGTCCATTCCAGCGTCGTTGCACCTTCGCCCCACGGATTGCCGGGCGCCTTCTTGCCCGCGATCAGCGACCAGATAATGTTGACGAAGAAGATCGCCATGCCAGCCGCCATGATCATGTACCCGACCGAGGCGACCGCGTTCCAGTGCGCGAAACCGTCCGGATAGTCCGGGTAGCGGCGCGGCATGCCCTGCAGCCCCAGGAAGTGCATCGGGAAGAACAGGATGTTCACGCCGACGAAGAATACCCAGAAGTGCAACTGGCCGAGCACCTCCGAGTACATCTTACCCGACATCTTCGGGAACCAGTAATAGAAGCCCGCGAACAGCGAGAACACCGCGCCCAGGCTCAACACGTAGTGGAAGTGCGCGACGACGTAATAGGTGTCCTGCATGTAATCGTCGACGCCGCCGTTGGCGAGCACGACGCCGGTGACGCCGCCGACCGTGAACATGAAGATGAACCCGATCGCCCACACCATCGGGGTAGGGAAACGAAGCGAGCCGCCCCACATCGTCGCGATCCACGAGAAGATCTTGATGCCGGTCGGCACCGCGATCACCATCGTCGCGGCGGTGAAGTACATCTTCACGTTCACGCTCATGCCGGTGGTGAACATGTGGTGCGCCCACACGACGAACCCGACTACGCCGATCGCGACCATGGCGTAGGCCATGCCGAGATAGCCGAACACCGGCTTGCGGCTGAACGTCGCGACGATGTGGCTGATGATGCCGAAGCCCGGCAGGATCATGATGTACACTTCGGGGTGGCCGAAGAACCAGAACAGATGCTGGTACAGCACCGGATCGCCGCCGCCGGCGGGATCGTAGAAGGTGGTGCCGAAGTTACGATCGGTCAGCAGCATGGTGATCGCGGCCGCCAGCACCGGCAGCGCCAGCAGAAGCAGGAACGCGGTGACCAGCATCGCCCAGGCGAACAGCGGCATCTTGTGCAGCGTCATGCCCGGCGCGCGCATGTTGAAGATGGTGGTGATGAAGTTGATCGCGCCCAGGATCGAGCTCGCGCCCGCCAGGTGGAGCGACAGGATCGCCATGTCGACCGACGGCCCCGGCTCACCATAAGTGGAAAGCGGCGCGTACACCGTCCAGCCGGTGCCCGCACCACCGAAGAACGGTGAGGCGAGCAGCAGGATGAACGCTGGCACCAGCAGCCAGAACGACACGTTGTTCATGCGCGGGAACGCCATATCGGGCGCACCGATCATGATCGGCACGAACCAATTGCCGAACCCGCCGACCATCGCGGGCATCACCATGAAGAACACCATGATGAGGCCGTGCGCGGTCACCAGCACGTTCCACAGGTGAAGCGCCTGATCGAAGGTCTGCTCCTGCCCGCCGTGCAGCATCGCCACCCATTGCGGCAGGTACTGGATGCCCGGATGGTGCAGCTCGGCGCGCATCAATCCCGAGATCGCGCCGCCGATGATGCCGGCCACGATCGCGAAGATCAGGTACAGCGTCCCGATGTCCTTGTGATTGGTGGACATGAACCACCGCGTAAAGAAACCGGGCAGGTGGTCGGCGTGCGCGTCGTGATGATGCGCGTCGTGCGCCTGAAAGGCGGACGGATGGAGTGCGGTGTCGGTCATGATGCTCAGCGTCCAGATTCGCCGGCGCCGCCGGGATTACCGGTCGCGCCCTGCGGAATGACGGGGGGAGTGGCGGTGCCGTTCTCGGTCGGACCGGTCAGATTGTCGACGATCGCCGCTTCCGAGGCGACGGTGGCCGAATTGTCCGAACCCGGCTGCGGGATCAGCGCGTCGGATGCCTTGCCCGGCGTCGGCATCGTGCCGCCCTTAGCGCGGACCCAGGCGGCGAACTGCGCCGGGGGAACCGCCTCGACCGCGATCGGCATATAAGCGTGACGCGCGCCGCACAGTTCGGAGCACTGGCCGAAATACACGCCCGGCTTGTCGATGGTGAAGCTCGTCTCGTTCAACCGGCCCGGGATCGCATCCAGCTTGATCCAGAACGCGGGCATCGCCCAGCTGTGGATCACGTCGTTGGCGGTGGTGATCAAGCGGATCGGCACGCCGACCGGCAGCACGACGCGGTTGTCGGTGGCGAGCAGACGGGGCCCGTCTGCGTCGGTGCGGAACCGCTCGCCCTTTGCCACGTCGCTGCGCTCTTTCAGCAGGTTGGCGGTGATCTCGATCCCGCCGTGGTCGGGATATTGGTAGCTCCAGAACCATTGGTTGCCGATCGCCTTCAGCGTCACGGCCCCGGACGGCGCGGGCTTGAACTGCGCCTGGAGCAATCCGATCGACGGCACCGCGATCGCGACCAGGATCAACACGGGGGCCAGCGTCCACACCACCTCGATGAAGGTGTTGTGGCTGGTCTTGGACGGAACCGGGTTCCGCGCCGCGCGGAAGCGGACGATCACCAGCACCAGCAGCAGCAGCACGAACAGCGACGTGATCGTGATCAGCGGAAACAAGATCTTGTCGTGAAACCAGTGCGCGCGCTGACCGTTCTTGGTCACCTGCGGCTGGATGCGCATCACGCCGTCGGTCGGCTGGCCGATCTTCGGATCGATCACCATCGCCGGCCCGCCGTCCTGCTTTAGGTCGATCGCGCCGGGTGCTTTCTCACCCAGCGTGGCGGGCGTCGCGGCGTTGAGGTTGGGCGCGGCGGGATCAACCGCATTGGCCGGCTCCAGTGCGCTCGGCACGCCGGGCTGCGCGGCTTTAATCTCCGGCGCGGCTGGCGGCGTCTGGGCCTGTGCGCCGCCCCCCGTTCCAAGCCCGAGGCCCGCGAGCGCGAGCCCGCCTGCCAAGATCATCGTCTTCAAGCGGTTCATCGTGCTTCCATCACCCCTGCGTCGTGGCACGGGAGTGCCCCCCCTGATACCGATTGGGCATTGTCGCCCATTACCTTGGCCTATACGCGCCGCCCCCTTATGCCTCAAGAGGGCGCGGTTGCGCGAATTTTCGCGCGAACCGCGCGTTGCGTCGGCGGGCCCGCGCTCGTATCTGCGCCGGGGCAACAGCTTGGCCGGGGCAACAGCTTGGAGTGCGCGCGATGACCGAGAACGAGGTGCTGGCCGAGTTCCGCGCCGCCGACGCGCTGCTCGAAGGGCATTTCATCCTCTCGTCGGGTTTGCGCAGCCCGCGCTACCTGCAATGCGCGCGCGTCCTGATGGACCCGCGCCGCGCCGCGCGATTGTGCGAGGCGCTGGCGGCGACGATCCCGGCCGAACTGCGGACACGCATCTCGGCGGTGGTCGCGCCGGCGATGGGCGGGGTGATCGTCGGCTACGAGATGGCGCGCGCGCTGGGCGTCGAGGCGATGTTCGTGGAGCGCCCGACCGGCACCTTCGAGCTGCGCCGCGGCTTCCGCCTAGGATCGGGACAAGAGGTGCTGATGATGGAGGACGTCGTCACCACCGGATTGTCGAGCCGCGAGGCGATCGCGGCGATCGAGGCGGCGGGCGGGCGCGTGATCGCGGGCGCGGCGCTGGTCGACCGCTCGAACGGTTCGGCCGACATCGGCGTGCCGTTCTTTCCGCTGCTCCGGCTCGACGTGCCCAGCTACGCGGCCGACGCGCTGCCGCCCGAACTCGCGGCGATCCCGGCGATGAAGCCCGGCAGCCGGGCGGCGGCCTGACATGGCCCAGCCGCTGCGCCTGGGCGTCAACATCGATCATGTCGCGACCGTGCGCAACGCGCGCGGTGGTGCTGTGCCCGATCCGGTGCGCGCCGCCTTGCTCGCCGCCTCCGCCGGCGCGGACGGCATCACCGCGCATCTGCGCGAGGATCGCCGCCACATCACCGATGCCGACATCGCGCGGCTGGTCGAGGAACTCGCCGCGCTGCCCCGCCCGATTCCGCTCAACCTCGAAATGGCGGCGACCGAGGAGATGCTCGGCATCGCGCTGCGTCATCGCCCGCGCGCCGCCTGCATCGTGCCCGAGAAGCGCGAGGAGCGCACCACCGAGGGCGGGCTCGACGCCGCGGGTCAGCACGACGTGCTCGCGCCGATGGTGGGCGCACTCCGTGAGGCAAAGGTTCGCGTGTCGCTGTTCATCGAACCGTCTGCCGAGCAGGTCGCCGCCGCGGTGTCGCTCGGTGCGCCGGTGGTCGAGCTGCACACCGGCCGCTACGCCGAGAGCGAGGGCGAGGCGCGCAGCGACGAACTCCGCCGCCTGACCGATGCCGCGGCACTCGCCGCCAAGAACGGCATCGAGGTCCACGCCGGCCACGGGCTGACCTTCGACAACGTTCAGCCGATCGCCGCCATCCCGCAGGTGGTGGAACTCAACATTGGGCATTTTCTCATCGGCGAGGCGATCTTCGTCGGGCTGTACGAGAGCGTGCGGCGGATGAAGGTCGAGATGGCGGCTGCGCGATGAGCGTCCGATCGTGAGGCTTGCGTCATGATCGTCGGCCTCGGCTCAGACCTGTGCAACATCGAGCGGATCCAGGCGTCGCTCGACCGCTTCGGTGAGCGGTTCGAGCAGCGCGTGTTCACCGACCTCGAGCGCGCCAAGGCCGCGCGCCGCCCGTTCACCCGCGCCGGCACGCTCGCCAAGCGCTTCGCGGCGAAAGAAGCATTCTCCAAGGCGGTCGGGACGGGTTTCAAGGCCGGCGTGTTCATGCGCGACATCGGCGTCGTCAACGCCCCCTCGGGTGCGCCGACGCTGGCGCTGACCGGCGGGGCCAAGGCGCGGCTCGACGCGCTGATCCCGCCGGGCTATGCGCCGCATATTCACCTGACATTGACCGACGATCATCCGTGGGCGCAGGCTTTCGTGATCATCGAGGCGCTTCCCATCGGATGAACCCACACGTGGCCGACGACCTGACGCTTACCCGCGACGCTCCCCCGGCGGAGGTGCCGCGCGACCGCGGCGGGTTCGATTGGTGGGGGGAGGCCAAGGGACTGTTCTGGCTGATCCTGGCGGTGCTCGGCTTCCATTCCTTCATCGCCAAGCCGTTCTACATCCCGAGCGAATCGATGCTGCCCGGGCTGATGGTCGGCGACCGGCTGGTGGTGTCGAAATTCGCCTTTGGCTGGTCGTTCGTCTCGCCGACGATCCCCGATCCGGTCGCGATCGTGCGCGACGTGGTGTTCCACCAGCCGGTCGAGAGCTGGTCGGTGCAACTCCCCTTCATCCGCGGCCGCGTATGGGGCAGCCTGCCCGAGCGCGGCGACGTGGTGATCGTGACCCCGCCGGGATCGTCGAGCGATTACATCAAGCGCGTGATCGGCCTGCCCGGCGACACGTTGGAGGTGCGCGGCGGCACGGTGTTGTTGAACGGCGTCGCGGTGCCGCGCGGGCCCTTGCACTACCGTGACCTGCCCGTCGACGCGAACGCGACCTGCGATCCCGCGCAATATCCCGGCGCGAAGCGTGTGCTGCCCGACGGACACAGCGTCTGCCACCTGCCGATCGTGACCGAGACGCTGCCGAACGGCCGCCGCTACGACACGGTCGATCTCCAGCCCGACTCGCCCGGCGACGATTACGGCCCGGTTCGGATCCCCGCCGGCCGCGTGTTCCTGATGGGCGACAATCGCGATCGCTCCGCCGACAGCCGCTTCGCGCTCGGCGGCTTCGAGCGTGGCTTAGGCGGGCCGGTGCCGGTGGAGAATTTGGGCGGCCGTGCGGAGTTCATCACCTTCTCGGTCGACGGCAATGCGACCCTCAACCCGCTCACCTGGTGGCCGTCGCTGCGCTCGGGCCGTGCGGGCAGCTCGCTCCACCCGGAACGCGTGCAGTGAGCGGCGAGCACGACGACCGTGTCAGAATCGTGTCCGGCGCGAGCCCGCACGAGGTGCGCGACCCCGCCGTCCGTGCCGAGCTGACGCGCGCCGCGGTGTGGCTCGGCCTCGCCGGCGCGATCGCGCTGGTCGTGCTGCTGGTCCAGCCGCTGCTCGTCATCTTCGCCGGGCTCGTGTTCGCAGCGCTGCTCGACGGCGGGGTGCGGTTGCTCGGGCGCGTGCTGCCGATCGGACGCGGGTGGCGGCTGCTGATCGTCTGTTTGCTGACGCTCGCCTTCCTGGTCGGCACCTTCTATCTCGCCGGTGTTCAGATCACGCAGCAGGTCATGCAGCTGCGCTCCACCGTGGAGACACAGGTAGTCCGCGTGTCGGGCTGGCTGTCGTCGCAAGGGCTGATGCCCGGCGCATCCGACCTGAACGGGATCGCGCGTCAGGCGCTCGGCTCGGTCGGCAAGGTCACCGCCTGGGTCGGCACCGCCTTCGGCGCGCTCACCACCATGTTCATGATCATGGTGATCGGGCTGTTCGTCGCGATCGACCCGCGCGTCTACGATCGCGGTTTTCAGTGGATGATCCCGGAGGACAGCCGCGCCGAGGTCGCGGTGACGACGCAGCGGATGGCGCGCACGCTGCGCCGCCTGCTCGCCGGACGGTTGATCGGCATGGCGTTCGAAGGCGTGGTGATGGGCGTCGCCTTGTGGATCGCGGGCGTGCCGATGGCGCTGATCCTGGGCATCGTCACCGGGCTGCTCGCCTTCATCCCCAACGTCGGCGCGTTCGTGTCGGGCGCGATGACGATCGCGGTCGGTTTCTCCGCGGGCGTGCACACGGGCGTGCTGGCGATCCTGATCTACATCGCGATCCAGGTGATCGACGGTTACCTCGTGATCCCCATGGTGGCGAAGCGGACGGTGGACCTGCCGCCCGCGCTGACGCTCGGCACGCAGATCCTCGCCAGCGCCCTGTTCGGCATCATCGGGCTGGCGCTCGCCGACCCGATGACCGCGATGCTCAAGACCGCGATGGAGCGCCGGTCGGAGAAGGTCGAAGGCGAGGATACGGGAGAGGCTGCGTGAACGAGATCGTGCTGCACGATTACTGGCGCTCGTCCGCGGCGTACCGCGTGCGCATTTGCCTGAACCTCAAGCAGGTGCGCTATAGCTCGGTGGCGGTGAACCTGCTGGAGGGCGCGCAGCGCGGCGACGACAATCGCGCGATCAATCCGCAGGGGCTGGTGCCGACGCTGGTGGTCGACGGCCACGCGCTGACGCAGAGCCTCGCCATCATCGACTGGCTCGACGCGACCTTTCGCGAACCCGCGATGGTGTCTGCCGACCCGCTGCTGCGCTCAGGGCAACTAGCGCGCGCGCTGGTGGTGGCGGCCGATATCCACCCAATCGACAATCTTCGCGTGTTGAAACGGTTGGAGCAGCAGTTCGGCGCCGATCAGCAAGCGCGCGACGATTGGTACCGTCACTGGGTGATCGAGGGGCTCACCGCGATCGAGGAAATGGCGGCGGACACGCCCACCGGACCGTTCCTAGGCGGCGAGGCGCCCGACATCGCCGACCTGTGCCTGGTGCCGCAGCTCTACAACGCGCGCCGCTTCGACGTGGCGCTGGACGACATGCCGCGGTTGCGCGCCGCCGACGCCGCGATGGCGGCGCTCGCCGCAGTCGCCGCCGCGCACCCCGATCGCGTGCGGCCGGCCTGATCGCTACAGCTACCAACCAGCGACCACCGGCTGCGCGATCGTGACATCAACCCGTTACATCACGCACCTATCCGCGACACGATGATGGCGACGAGCGGGGGTTCGCGGGACGGAGCACGTCCGGGCGCGGACCAGACCCACGATCCTGCACCGATGCGCGCGCTGGAGCCGATCCGCCGCCATGCCCCGCGCTGGCCGCGCGTGCTCGCCACCGTGATGACGGGCGCGATGCTCGCCGGATTGACGCACGAATTGTTCGACGACGGGCTCACCGGGCTGACGCGCACGCTGCCGCGCGGCCCAGGCTTCTACCTGTTGTTCCTGCTGTCCTATTTCACGCTGCCCGCGGTCGATTTCCTGATCTTTCGCCGCTTGTGGCACGTGCCCGCCGCGGCGTTCGGCGCACTCAATCGCAAGCGCGTCGCCAACGACCTGCTGATCGGCGTCACCGGCGACCTGTATTTCTACGCCTGGGCGCGGCAGCGCTTGAACATGGTGGCGTCTCCGTTCGGTGCGGTAAAGGACGTGACGTTGATGTCGGGCATGGCGGGCAACACCGCCGCGATCCTGCTCGCCGCGATCGCGCTGCCGCTCGGCCACCAGTTAATTGACCCGGAGGTGCTCAGCGCGATGCTGTGGTCGCTCGCGCTGACGGGCGCGGTGGTGGGGCTGGTGCTGTTCCTGTCGCCGATCGTCTTCTCGCTGCCGGGCCACGACCTGTGGTGGATCTACCGCTGGTCGCTCGCCCGCATCGCGGTTGGCAGCCTGTTGCTGGCACTCGCCTGGCATTTCGCGCTGCCGGACGTCTCGGTGCTGATGTGGCTGTTCCTGATGGCGGGCCGATTGCTCGTGTCGCGGCTGCCGTTCCTCCCCAACAAGGAGGCATTGTTCGCCAACTTCGCCATCCTCGCAATCGGCCACGACCGCGCCTTGTCGGAGTTGATGGCGTTCACGGCCGCGTCAACCTTGCTGGCCCATATCGTGGTGACGGGCGTGTTCGGCGCGAGTCCAGTGTGGAAAAGGATCAAGGCATGGCGAAATCCCGAGTGACCTGGCTGAGCGGGATCATCCTCGCCACCGCCGCGACCGCCGCAACCGCCGCGATGCCGGCCGGCGCGCAGGTGCTGGGCGGTGACGCGGCGGCGTGCGGCGGCGGGCAGGGGCCGGCGATCCTCGCCACCGTTACCGGGCTGAAGGATGCGCGCGGCGCGATCAAGCTGGAGCTCTACCCCGCGACTGAGGCCGATTTCCTCAAGGATGACAAGAAACTGCTGGCCGAGGGAAAGGTGTTCCGCCGCATCACGGTCGCCGCGCCCGGCCCCGGCACCGCGCGGCTGTGCATCCGCGCGCCGCGTCCCGGCCGCTACGCCTTGTTCTTCGGCCACGACCGCGATGGGAAGCGCAAGTTCGACTTCTGGGTCGACGGCGCGGGCTTTCCCGGCAACCGCCGCATCGGCCGCTCGCGCCCCAAACTCGCCGACGCGCTGATCCAGGTCGGTCCCGGCGTCACCGCCACCACGATCCGCGTGCAATATCTGCGCGGACTCGGCGGCTTCGGGTTCTGACGCGCGTGCGGATCGTTGAGGTCAACGAACTGTATTCCCCGACCGGCGGCGGCGTCCGGACCTACGTCGATGCCAAGATGGCGATCCTGGCTGCGACCGGCCACGAGCTGGTCGTGATAGCGCCCGGCCGCCGCGATCAGGTGATCGAGCGCGCGAGCGGCGGACGCGTCATCTTTGTCAAATCGCCCGGCATCCCGTTCGACCGCAATTACGGGCTGTTCCGCGATGCCGCACCGGTCCACGCGCTGCTCCATCAGCTCGAGCCCGACGTGGTGGAGAATTGCTCGCCGTGGCGCTCGGCCGGGATCGTCGCCGACTGGTCGGGACCGGCGCTCAAATCCTGGTTCCTCCACAACGACAATCTCGACGCTTATCCCAAGCGCTGGTTCGGCCGCGTCGCGTCGCCCGCGCGGATCGAGCGCGCGTTCGACTGGTACAACCGCTATCTCGACCGCTGCTTCGCGCGTTACGATGCGGTGATCGCCAACGGCCCGGTGCTGTTCGACCGCTACCGCGCGCGCGGGGTGCGCGTCGACGCCGCGATCCCGCTCGGCATCGAGCGGCAGCGCTTCTCCCCCGACCTGCGCGACGAAGGGTTGCGCGCCTCGATGCTCGCCGAATGCGGGCTGCCGCCGACCGCGCACCTGCTGCTCGGGATCGGGCGTCACCACCCGGAAAAGATGTGGCCGACCGTGATCGACGCGGTGCAATGCGCCGGCGCGCGATTGCCCGTCGGTATGATGATGCTGGGGCAGGGACCCGACACGGCGGCGCTGGAACGTCATATCGCGCGCAGCCCGCATATCCGGCTCTACCGTCCGGTGTACGACCGCCGCCAGCTCGCGACCTTCATGGCGAGCGCCGACGCGCTGATCCACGGCAACGCCACCGAGACGTTCGGGCTGGTCGCGTCCGAGGCGCTGGCGAGCGGATTGCCGCTGATTGTACCCGACGCGGGCGGCGCGCACGCGATCGCGCGTCCGCCCTTTGCCGAAATCTACCGCCGAGGCGACGCGCATGACGCGGCGGCGGCGATCGTGCGCCTGTTCAGCCGCGATCCCGCGCTGCTGCGCCGTGCGGCGCGCGTGGCGGCGGTGCACGTTCGCTCGGACGAACAACACGCCGCCGACCTGGTTGCCTTCTACGCCGAACGCATCGCCGCGGGGCACGCCGGACGGACGCGACGATCGGCCTGACGCGGCAAACGTCGCTCGCCGAGGCGCTGTCACGATAGCATCACGGACGTCCGGCAAGGGTGGCGCCTACTCGGGGAAGGGACAGAAACCTTGACGCTCACCACCACCAGGCGCGCGCTGATCGCCACCGGCACGCTCGGGCTCGGCGCATTGTCGATCCCCGGCCTCGCGCAGGTCGTGCCGACATTGGGCGCGACCGGTTTCACCCACTCGGTCGCGAGCGGCGAGCCGGGGCAGGACACGATGCTGCTGTGGACGCGCTACGTAGCGCCGCGCGGCGACTCGGCGAAGCTGGTGGTGGAATTGAGCGAAACGCCCGATTTCGCACGCGTCGCAGCGACAGGCGCGGAGATCACCGGTCCGTGGCGCGACTGGACCACGAAGATCACCGTCTGGGGGCTGAAACCCGGCACGCGCTACCATTACCGCTTCGTCGCGCCCGACGGCACGCGCTCGCCGACCGGCACCACCAAGACGCTGCCGCAAGGCGCGGCGCGCTCGTTCAAGGCGGCGATCTTCTCCTGCTCGAACATGGGCTACGGCTGGTTCAACGCCTACGCGCACGCCGCCGCGCGCGACGACCTCGATCTGGCGGTCCATCTCGGCGATTATTTCTACGAATATTCGCCCGGCACCTATCCGCCCGCGAACGTCGCGGTGCCCGGCCGCGTGCCGCAGCCGATGGGCGAGACGATTCACCTCGCCGACTACCGCCTGCGCTACGCCAGCTACCGCGCCGACCCCGACCTGCAAACACTCCACGCGCGCGTGCCGTGGATCGTGCAATGGGACGATCACGAGAGCGCGAACGATTCGTGGGAAGGCGGCGCGCAGAACCACGATCCCGCCACCGAAGGCGACTGGAACACGCGCCGTGCCGCCTCGGTCCAGGCATATCGCGAGTGGATGCCCGTCTCAGACGAACCGTGGAGAGCGTATGAGATCGGCCAGCTAGCGACCTTGTGGCGCACCGAAACGCGGCTGTTCGCGCGCACGCGCCAGACCGAGATTGCCGAGCTGCTCAAGGCACCCGACCCTGCGGCCGCAATGCGCGCGTTCCGCGACGGCGCGTGGAGCGATCCCGCGGTGACGATGATGGGGACGCAACAGGAGTCCTGGCTGTTCCACGACCTCCGGCGCTCGGTCAAGGCGGGGCAGCGCTGGCAAGTGGTCGGCTTCGGCACGATCATGGGCAATCTGTCGACGCCCAAGGCGGCGGGTGACTGGCTCGCGGGATCGAGCCCGCGCGCGCAAGGCTATATCAAGGCCGGGATCATGGCGGCGCAGAACGGGCTGCCGTCGAACCTCGATTCGTGGGGCGGCTACCCGGCGGCACGCCGGCGTTTCTTGCAGGCGGCGCAAGCGGCCGACGCCGAGCTGGTCGTGCTGTGCGGCGACAGCCACAATGCCTGGGCGTTCGACCTGGCGCAGGACGGCGCGGCCGGCGTCGAGTTCGCCGGCCACGCGGTCAGCTCGCCCGGCTATGAGAGCGCGCTGACGCAGGACCCGAAACTCGTCGCGCGCGTGCTGGTGGAGGCGAACCCGGAGCTGAAATGGTGCGACACGTCGCGCCGCGGCTATATGGCGATGACGATCACGCCCGACCGGGTCAGCAACGACTGGCTGTTCGTCGACACGATCCGCCAGCGCACCCCCGCCGCCAGCATCGGCCACACCGCCACCGTGATGCGCGGGCGTCGGCGGATGGTGGCGTAAGCCGCCCTCGTCATCCCGGGCTCGATCCGGGATCCCGCTTCTTCGTCGCTGGAAGATAGCGTCACCCCGGATCAAGTCCGGGGTGACGGTTCACTTGTTACCCCCGCGGCCGCGTCCACAATTCCGCCGGCCGCGGCGTATCGGAAAGCGCCATCCGCCCGCGCGCCGCGACCCAGCTGCGCGCGATCCACGCGAGCTTTTCCCACTTGCTCGTCGTCACCCGGTGGTCCCACGCCGCACCCCCGCGCTGCGCCACCTTGCGCGCGATATCGCCGTAGATGCCCGCCGCCGCCAGCACCGCCCAAGCCGACCGCCTGGACAGCGCCTTGGTCCCCACCCGCGCGCTCGCCTCGTGCATCTCCGCACGCGTCGCCAGCCGGCGCGCGAGCACCGCCAGCCGGTCGCGGAACGGCGGCTTCATGTGCTGCCCCGGCGGCATGTCCATCTCGACCAGCCACTCGACCGGCAGGTAGCAGCGCCCGGCGCGGTCATCCTCCTCGACGTCGCGCGCGATATTGGCGAGCTGGAACGCGAGCCCCAGGTCGCACGCGCGGTCGAGCGTTTCCTCGTCGTCGGGCGACACGCCCATGACGAGCGCCATCATGCACCCGACTGCGCCCGCGACGTGGTAGCAGTAACGGTACAGATCATCCTCGCTGCGCGGTCGCCACTCCTCCGCGTCGAGCTGGAACCCGTCGATCAGGTCGTGCGCCAGCGCGCGCGGCAGCTTCACCTCGGCCGCGACGATCCGCAGCGCGTCGAACGCCGGATCGCCCACCACCTCACCGTCGAGTGCCAGGTCGGTCAGCCGCCGCACCTCGGTGACGCGTGCTTCCGCGTCCGCCACGCGGCGCATCCCGTGGCCGTGGTCCTGTCCGTCGACGATGTCGTCACAGCGTCGGCACCAGGCATAGAGCAGCCACGCACGCTCGCGCGTCTCGCGGTCGAACAGTTTCGACGCCGCACCGAAGCTCTTCGACCCGCGCGCGATCGACTCTTCCGCCGCCGCGACGATCGCGTCGCGCGACGGCAGCGCGGGCGCAGCTCCGGCGTGTGCGCTCAAAGGTCCTCCGCCGCCATGCGCACGATCGGCTGCGTCGGGCGGTGATCCGCCATTTGGTCGAGCAGCGCGTCGAACGTGTCGGCGACGATCAACAGGTCGCGGTGCTGCGCGCGCAGGAAACCGACTTCGCCCATCTTCTCCCAGAAGGCGATCAGATGGTCGTAATAGCCGCGGGCGTTCAACAGCCCGACCGGATCGGCGTGATAGCCGAGCTGCGCCCAGCTCAGCGCCTCCCACAATTCGTCCATCGTGCCCGTGCCGCCGGGCAGTGTGACGAAACCGTCCGACAGATCGGTGAACGCGCGCTTGCGCTCGTGCATGCCCGTCACGACGTGGAGCTCGGTCAGTCCGCGGTGCGCGACCTCGGCGTCGACCAGCGCCTGCGGGATGATGCCGATCACCTCGCCGCCCGCCGCCAGCGCGCCATCGGCGACCGCGCCCATCAACCCCAGCCGCCCACCGCCGTAGACGAGGCCGATCCCGCGCCGCGCGAGTCCCTCGCCGACTTCGCGGGCGAGATCGACGTAAGAGGGATCGGCGGGGGTGGCGGAACCACAATAAATGGCGAGACGCTTCATGCCCGCCCCGCTAGGCGAAGCGACGCACGCCGACAACCGTGCGCCGCTTGCAGGTCACGCCGCGACGGGCGTGCGATACCCTTCCAGCATCAGCGCCGCGGTCGCCTTGGCGCTGCCGACGACGCCCGGAATGCCCGCGCCCGGATGCGTCCCCGCGCCGGTGAAGAACAGGTTCGAAATCGCATCGTCGCGGTTGTGGACGCGGAAATAGGCGCTCTGTGTCAGAACCGGCTCGAGGCTGAAGGCGCTGCCCAGATGCGCGTTCAAATCGTGCTGGAAATCTGTCGGCGCGTAGCTGAACTTGGTGACAATCCGCGAATGGATGTCGGGGATCAGCCGCCGCCCGACCTCGTCGAGGATGCGCTTCTCCAGGATCGGCTTCACGGTTTCCCAGTCGCCGGTGAACTTGCCCATGTGGGGGACGGGCGCCAGCGCGTAGAAGGTCGAATGTCCCTCGGGCGCCAGACTCGGGTCGGTGACGGTCGGATGGTGGAGGTAGAGCGAGAAATCCTCGCTCAGCACGCCGTGGTCGTAGATGTCGTCGAGCAGCCCCTTATAGCGCGGACCGAACAGGATCATGTGGTGCGGGATGCCCGGCCACGTGCCGGTCACGCCGAAATGGACCACGAACAGCGACGGCGAATAACGCTTGCGTTCCAGCTTGCCCGCAGTTCGCCTCGCCGCCCCCGAATCGGGCAGCAGGTCGCGATAGACGTGCATGATGTCGGCGTTGGCGGCGATCTGGTCGACCTCCTGCCGGTATCCGCCCGCGGTCTGCACCGCGGTCACGCGGTCGCCCAGCGTCTCGATTTTCGAAACCCGGTCGTTCAGCCGCAATTTCCCGCCCAGCCGCTCGAACAGCGCGACCATGCCCGCGACCAGCCGGTTGGTGCCTCCTTGCGCGAACCACACGCCGCCGTCGCGCTCCAGCTTGTGAATCAACGCGTAGATCGCGCTGGTCGTCATCGGGTTGCCGCCGACGAGCAGGGTGTGGAAGCTGAGCGCCTGCCTGAGCTTCTCGCTTTCGACGAACTTCGACACGATCGAATAGACCGAGCGCCACGCCTGATATTTGGCGAGCGCGGGCGCAGCCTTCACCATCGACGCGAAATCGAGGAACGCGACATGGCCGAGCTTCTCGTAACCCTCGCGGTATACGCCCGCCGAATAATCGAGAAAGCGGCCGTAGCCCGCGACGTCGGCTGGATTAAGCTTCGCGATTTCGGCGCGCAGGATCTCGTCGTTGTTGGTGTAATCGAAGCTGGTGCTGTCGGGCCAGTGGAGCCGGTAAAAGGGCTGCACCGCCTCCAGCACGACGTCGTCGGCCATGCGGTTGCCCGACAGGTTCCACAATTCCTCCAGGCACGCCGGGTCGGTAATGACGGTCGGGCCGGCGTCGAAGGTGAAGGTCCCGGCCTCGGTCGCGCGTTCCCAATAATAAGCGCGGCCACCCGGCTTGTCGCGCGATTCGAGGATCGTCGTCTCGACCCCGGCGGACTGAAGCCGGATCGCGAGCGCGAGCCCGCCGAAGCCTGCGCCGATCACCACTGCACGCGTCATGATGCATCCTTCAAAGCGTGAAGCGCGCGCCCGATCGGGACCGGCGGCTTGCCGGCGAGCACGCGCATCTTGTCGAGCGTCGTCGAACGGCCCGCGTAGAAACGCGACACCAATCCGGGACGAAGGCGGTAGAAACGTTCCAGCACGCGGTAACGCTCCGCGGGCTCGGCCGCCTTGAACAGCATCAGGTCGAGCATGCGGTAGAATTTCCGCTCGCGCCACGCTTGCCGCGCGTGCGCGTGGGTCAGGTCGTGGAGCGCCGCGCCAGACAGGTCGTTCGCGTCCGCGATCAGATGCGCGAACCGCACGGCGTCGGGCAGCGAGTAGCCGGTGGTCGGATGAAACATCCCTGCGCGCCCACCCGCCTTCGCGACCTTGCCGGTCGAGCGCCAGTACGCCTCGAAATCGCCGCCGAGCACCACCGGCAGCACGCCATGTTCTTCGCGCAGCGGATTGCCGACCGTCCAGCTCGCGGCGCTTGCATAATCGCCGATACGGGTTCGGATCGCGGGCCGATCGAGTTCGGGCGTGTCGCTGTAATAGGTATCCTCGATCAGCAACGTGTCGGCGGAGAAGGGCAGCAGATAGACGAAGCGATAGCCGTCGAGTTGCTCGACCGTCGCATCCATCACCACCGGCCGCGCGACGCCGTGCCCTGCGGTTACGCTCAGCTCCTGCCCGACGAATTTCTGCCAGCCGCATTCGAGCGCGGCGAGGTCGCCGGGCCCGCGCGCGTCGATCACGCCGCGCGCCTCGACGCGGTCGCCGTCCGCCAGCACCACCGCGGTCGCGCTGCACGCCAGCACCTTGCGTCCGGTCATCAGCGCGAGCGCGGGCAGCGTCGCGCGCAGATGCGCGTCGAGCCGTTCCGAGCGCACCGTATAATAAGCCTGCGCGAGCGTCCGCGCGTGCGCGGGAAAGCGGACGTCGTAATCGGGCCAGGCATGCGCGACGATCGGCGCGATCAGCGGGCGATGCGCCTTCACCACGTCGGCGCCGAAGAACGACCACAGGTGATGGCCGCCGAACGTCTCGCCGCCCTCGATCACGCGCACGTCGAGATCGGGCCGCCGCGCGTGCAGCGCGAGCGCAATCAGCGATCCGGCAAGCCCGCCGCCGACGATCGCGACATCGCAGAGGATGGTGGAGCGCATTGCCGATCCGCCTAGCCGATCGGGGGGCGAGCGGGAAGGTCCGGTGTGGGATTGTCGGGGCGGACGGAGGCGCGCGGGGCTTGATTTCCGCGCCATCCTCGCGGACGGCTGCGCCCATGACCGATATCGAAGAGTTGAAGGCGCACTACCTCGTCGCGATCGACGCATGTGCCGGGCTGGAGGCGCTGGAGACGGTGCGCGTCGAGGCGCTCGGCAAGCAGGGCCGCGTCACCGCGCTCTTGAAGACGATGGGTGCGCTGTCGCCGGAGGAGCGGCAGGTGAAGGGCCCCGCGATCCACGGCCTGCGCGAGGCGGTCACGTCGGCGCTCGCCGCCCGCCGCGCCACGCTGGAGAACGTCGCGCTCGAAGCAAAGCTCGCCGCCGAGCGCGTCGACGTGACCTTGCCGGTCGACGTGATGTCCACCGGCAGCGTCCACCCCGTCAGCCAGGTCATGGACGAGCTGGCCGAGATCCTCGCCGACCTCGGCTTCGCGGTCGCGACGGGGCCGGAGATCGAGGACGACTGGCACAATTTCGGCGCGCTCAACATTCCAGACACGCATCCCGCGCGCGCAATGCAGGATACGTTCTACCTCGAGCCACAGGCGAGAGCGGCCGGCGACGCGCCCAGCGCGTCGTCCGACGGCGCGGGCCAAGCGGGGCCTGCCCCCTTCGTCCTGCGCACGCATACGTCCCCCGTGCAGATCCGCACCATGATGCAGCAGCAGCCCCCCCTGCGCATCATCGCGCCCGGTCGCGTCTACCGTTCGGACTGGGACGCGACGCACACGCCGATGTTCCACCAGATCGAGGGGCTGGTAATCGACCGCGGCATCACGCTCGGCCACCTCAAATGGACGCTGGAGACGTTCCTGCGCGCTTTCTTCGAGCGCGACGACGTCGTGCTCCGCCTGCGCCCGAGCTATTTCCCCTTCACCGAACCCTCGGCCGAGGTCGACGTCGGCTTCACGATGGAAAAGGGCAAGCGCGTGATCGGCGGCGACCCGAACGGCCCTGGCGGCGGCTGGATGGAGGTGCTGGGCAGCGGCATGGTCCACCCCAAGGTGATCGCCGCCTGCGGGCTCGATCCCGCCGAGTGGCAGGGCTTTGCCTTTGGGTGCGGGATCGACCGGCTTGCGATGCTCAAATACGGCATCGACGACCTGCGCCCGGTGTTCGAGGGCGACCTGCGCTGGTTGAAGCATTACGGCTTCGCCGCGCTCGACGTACCCACGCTGTCAGGCGGCGTCGGCACCGCCTGAACCAGCCTTTCCTTTTACCGACCCGCCCCTCCATTTACGGGCAAGCGGGATCACGGAAGTCAAATCCATGAAGTTCACGCTTTCCTGGCTCAAGGACCACCTCGACACCGACGCGTCGCTCGGCGCGATCCTGAGCGCGCTGACCCGCGTCGGGCTGGAGGTCGAGGGCGTCGAGAACCCCGCCGAGCGGCTGTTGGGCTTCCGCGTCGCGCGCGTGCTGACCGCCGAGCGTCACCCGCAAGCGGACAAGCTCCAGGTGCTGTCGGTCGACGCCGGTGACGGCCCGCTGCAGGTCGTCTGCGGCGCGCCCAACGCGCGCGCCGGCCTGGTGGGCGTGTTCGGCCTGCCCGGCGCGACGGTCCCGTCGAACGGCATGGTGCTGCGCGTCGCCGCGATCCGCGGGGTCGAATCGAACGGCATGATGTGCTCGACCCGCGAGCTGGAGTTGGGCGAGGATCACGACGGGATCATCGAACTGCCCGCCGACGCAGCCGTCGGCACCGACTTCGCCGCCTACGCGCAGCTCGACGATCCGGTGATCGACGTGTCGGTCACCCCCAACCGCCCCGACTGCATGGGCGTGCGCGGCATCGCGCGCGACCTCGCCGCCGCCGGGCTCGGCACGATGAAGCCGCTCGACGTGGGGGCGGTCGCGGGTGAGGGCGCAGGCCCCGACGTGCGGATCGAGGACGCGACAGGTTGCCGCGCCTTTTACGCGCAATCGGTGACGGGCGTCGCGAACGGCGAGTCGCCCGAATGGCTGCGCCACCGCCTGACCGCCATCGGGCAGAAGCCGATCAGCGCGCTTGTCGACGTGACCAACTACGTCATGATCGATCTCGGCCGTCCCCTGCACGTCTACGATCGCGCCAAGCTGTCGGGCGCGCTGGTCGCCCGCACCGCGCGCGACGGCGAGGAGGTGCTCGCGCTCAACGGCCGAACTTATTCCCTGCGCGCCGGCATGACGGTGATCGCCGACGACACCGCGGTCCACGACATTGGCGGCGTGATGGGCGGCGAGCATTCGGGCGTCACCGCGGACACGACCGACGTGCTGATCGAATGCGCGTATTTCGATCCCGACGCCATCGCGCGCACGGGACAAGCGCTGCAACTGACCAGCGACGCGCGCACCCGGTTCGAGCGCGGGGTCGACCCCGCCTTCCTCGATGATGGCCTCGCAATCGCCACCCGCATGGTGGTCGAGCTGTGCGGCGGGCAGCCGAGCGATGTGACGCGCGTCGGCGAGCCGCCGCTAGAGCCGCGCCGCTACGCCTACGATCCCGACCGCGCCGAGACGCTCGGCGGCCTCGCCGTTGCGCCCGATCGCCAGCGCGAAATCCTGACGTCGCTCGGCTTCACCGTTGCCGACGATTGGCAGGTCACCGTGCCGACCTGGCGCCCCGACATCGACGGAAGCGCCGACCTGGTCGAGGAGGTGATCCGTATCGAGGGGATCGACAACGTCCCCTCGGTCGCCTTGCCCCGCCCCGCCGGCGTCGCGACGCCGACCGCAACGCCCGCACAGAAGCTGGAGCGCCGCGTCCGCCGCGCTGCCGCCGCGCGCGGGCTCGACGAGGCGGTGACGTGGAGCTTCGTCTCCGAACCCGCCGCGGCGGCGTTCGGCGGCGGCGACTGGACGCTCGCCAACCCGATCAGCGAGGAGCTCAAGGTCATGCGCCCGTCGCTGCTGCCCGGCCTGCTCTCGGCCGCCGAGCGCAACCTGAAGCGCGGGGCGGAAAGCGTGCGGCTGTTCGAGCTCGGCCGCCGTTATCTTGCCGGCGGCAAGGACGGCGCGGCTGACGAGCGCGCGACGCTCGGCCTCGTGCTCGCCGGCAACGCGCGCGCGCGTGGTTGGCGCACGGGCAAGGCGGCGGCGTTCGACGCCTTCGATGCCAAGGCGGAGGCGCTGGCGCTGCTCGCCGCCGCAGGCGCACCGGTCGACAATCTGCAGGTGCTGGGTGCGGACGGTGTCTGGTCGGGCGAGGCGTGGCATCCCGGCCAGTCGGGCACGCTCAGGCTCGGGCCGAAAACCGTGCTCGCCGCCTTCGGCATGCTCCACCCGCGCACGTTGAAGGCGTTCGACCTGTCGGGCCCGGTCGCCGCAGTTGAGCTCTACCTCGACGCGATCCCCGCGAAGCGCGGCGGGTCTGGCTTCATGCGCGCGCCCTACGCGCCGCCCACGCTCCAGCAGGTCCGCCGCGACTTCGCCTTCTTGGTGCCAGAGGGCGTCAGCGCCGACGCGCTGACCCGCGCGGTTCGGGGCGCGGACAAGGCGGCGATCGTCTCTGCGCGCGTGTTCGACGTGTTCACCGGCACGGGCGTCGAGCCAGGCACCAAGTCGGTCGCGCTCGAAATCGTGCTCCAGCCCGGCGAAAAGAGCTTCACCGACGCGGAGTTGAAGGCGATCAGCGACAAGGTCGTCGCCGCCGCCGCGAGGCAAGGCGCGACGCTCAGGGGATGATCCGATCAGCCGTAACGCGGTGCGTCACGGCCACGCTGTCCTACAGCCCGGCGCTACGCTACGCGCCGGGCGCGACGCACCCGCCCGGCTCTTTACCATCGTTCGTTCCACGCACCCGCCGCCTCGTCCCGCGCGCGTGGCATCAGCGGCGACGTATAAAGAGCGCGGTCTGCAACTACGCATCGTCCGTTCGTTCGCCTGAACCTCTGCCTGAGCGACCAAGCGCGGAAATCCACCACGTAGATGCCGCAAGACCAACCGCTCCCCAAACTTCGTCATCCCGGGCTCGACCCGGGATCCCGCTTCTCCACCCCGCCGCCAGAGAAGCGAAACGCCGGGTCAACGGTGTCATCACCCGCGCCTCAGATTGGTTCACGCAAGCGCCCAACGCCACGTGTTGGCGTGACCTTAGCGTGACCTTAGCGTGACCTTCCGATCCTGCGACCGGCGCAACGGCACCGCGTTGGTGTGACCTTCGCGTGACCTTCCGCGCGGGTCAGACCCGCATCGGCATCAGCACGTAGAGCGCGGGCGACTTGTCGTTCTCGCGGATCAGCGTCGGCGCGGCCGCGTCGGCCAGGTGCACCTCGACCAAATCGCTGTCGATCTGTCCCAGGATGTCGAGCAGGTAGCGGCTGTTGAAGCCGATCTCGAATGGTGCGGAGGTATAGTCGCCGGGTACTTCCTCCGCCGCAGTCCCGTTCTCCGGGCTGGTCACCGACAAGGTGATGCGGTCGCGATCGAGCCCCATCTTCACCGCGCGCGTCTTTTCGGTCGCGATCGTCGAGACACGGTCGACGCCCTCCATGAAGCTCTTGGGATCGAGCTTCAGGATCTTGTCGTTCGCGGTCGGGATCACGCGGCTGTAATCGGGAAAGGTGCCGTCGATCAGCTTCGACGTCAGGATCGCGCTGCCTAGATCAAAGCGGATCTTGGTCGACGACAGCGACACGCCGACCGAGCCGTCGACCTCGTCGAGCAGCTTGCGCAGCTCGGCGATGCATTTGCGCGGCACGATCACGTCGGGCATCCCGTCCGACCCTTCCGGCTTCGCGACCGTCACGCGTGCCAGCCGGTGGCCGTCGGTCGCTGCGGCCTTCAGCACGTCGTCGGACAGATGCAGGAAGATGCCGTTCAGGTAATAGCGCGTTTCTTCGGTCGAGATCGCGAAGCGCGTCTTGTCGATGATCTGCTTCAGCGTCTCGGCCGGCAGCTCGAAGCTCGTCGGCAGCTCGCCCTCGGCGATGACCGGGAAGTCGTCACGCGGCAGCGTGCCCAGGCTGAACCGCGCGCGCCCCGCGACGATCGCCATGCGCCCGTCCGCCGCCGACAGCGACACCTGCGCGCCCTCGGGCAGCTTGCGCGCGATGTCGAACAACGTGTGCGCCGACACGGTGATCGCACCGGGCTGGTCGACCGCCGCCGCGACGCTCTCGTTGATTTGCAGGTCGAGATCGGTCGCCATCAGCCTGAGCGAGCCCTCAACCGCCTCGATCAGCACGTTGGACAGGATCGGGATGGTGTTGCGCCGTTCCACCACCGATTGCACGTGGCTCAGCCCCTTGAGGAGCGTTGCGCGTTCGATCGTCGCCTTCATCGAAATTCCCCCGGCCCGCAGGTCTTTACCAGGGGCGATATGGCCAATGTTTCCTAGCCAAAAGAAAACGGCCGGAGCAAGCGCCCCGGCCGTCTTTCTTGTGCGCTTACCCTGTGGAAAGCGTTAATCCCGCGCGAAATCGCGTCAGAAGCGGATGCCGATGCCACCGAGCAACTGATGACGGTCGAGATCGATGTCGAAACCGTCGACCTCGCTGTAGTGCGAGTAACGATACTCACCCTTCACATAGGCGGTCGGGGTGATGTTGTATTCGAGACCCGCACCGACGCGGAAACCATCGAGGTTGGTGTGGTCGCGGAACTCGGTGTTGCCCGCGGTGTAGCGCGATTCCACCCGTGCGTTGGTGTAGCCCCCCTTGGCGTAGATCATCGCCAGCGGCGAGATGACGTAGCCCACGCGGCCACCGAGGAAGATGTCGCGGCCGGCGTTGACCGAGAAACGGTCGCCCGGTGCGAAGGCATTGTAGCTGCGCGCGCGCGACGTCGAATCGGTTAGCTCGGCCTCGGCACCCAGCACCACGCCGCCTGCCTGCACGTCATAACCGATCGCGCCGCCGTACAGGAAACCATCGCGCCCTTCCGAATCGCCGTCGCCGCCGTCCTGGAGGTTGTCGTAACCGGCGAGCGCCTCGACACGCGGCCCGGTGAACGGCGCGGCGGCAGCGGGGCCGGTCTGCGCGGCGGCGGGAAGCGCGGCGATGCCGGCGGCGAGGGCAGTGGTAGCGAGAACGAGCGTACGCATGGGAAACTCCGTATCGTGGCACCCCTCAACTGGGGTGGGATGCGGGAAATAGTCAGCGGCGCTGCCGGTTGCATGAACCTCAGCTAAACAGCTTTTCGCGTTGCTTTCGCGCCACACCCGGTTGACACCGCGGGCATGGAAACAGGGTTCGACTTCACGAAGCGGCAGGGCCGCGACTTCGTGGCGCGGCACGGCGAAACGGTGTTCAACGCCGCGCGGCGGTTGCAGGGCGACCACCCGCACACGCCGCTGACGCGCGCGGGCTTCGCGCAAGCCGACGAGATGGGGCGGGCGCTGCGCGAACTGCTGGGGGTGCGTCCACCGCTGACCTTGTGGTCCTCCTCCGCCGGGCGCGCGTTGCAGACATTGGCGATCGTCGCCGAGCATCTCGAACTCGACTGGCACCAGGCGCGTACTGACGACCGATTGGTCGAGATCGACATGGGTAGCTGGGGCGGGCGCTATTATGCCGACGTCGTTGCGGAGGTGGGTCCGGTGATCGACGCGGGTGGCCTGTTGCGCTGCGCACCCGACGGCGAGCGGTACGAGGCGATCGCCGAGCGGGTCGGCGGCTGGCTGGCGGACACGAACGACGATCCCGGCGACCGGCTGGTCATCATGCACGGCATCTCCAGCCGCGTGCTGCGGGGGGTCGCGACCGGTGCGCCGGTGGGCGCGTGCGGCGCGCCTGTGCTGCCCGGCGATCCGCAAGGCAGCGTGTCGATGATCGCGGGCGGGGTCGAGACGCTGGTTCATCGCGGCACCGGACACGCGCCGGCTTGAGCGGTGGCGTGATCTGGCTCGCCGCGGCGCTGCTGGCGGGGGAGCGCGAGGCGGTCGGAGTGTGGGAACGCTGGGGTGCGATCCGCGACGCCGGGCCACCGCGGCGCTGCTTCGCGTTGGCGCAGCCGGCGACGGCAAGCGGCGGCACCGATCGGCGTGGCGGCTTCGCGAGCGTGGCAGCGCGGGTCGACGGCACGCGGCGGCAAGCGGTATTCGTGCGTTTCTCGACGGCGCGGCAGCCGGGCACGCCCATCACGCTGGTGATCGGCGAGCGGCGTTTCGGCTTGCGCGGCGACACGCGCGGTGCGCGCGCGCCCGATGCCGCGACCGACCGCGCGATTGTCGCCGCGATGCGCGGCGGGCGCAGCATGAGCGTGTCGGGGATCGCCGCCGGCGGGCGCCCTTTCGCCGACACCTACGCGCTGAACGGCGCGGCAACCGCGATCGACGCGGCGAGCCTGGCCTGCGCGCGCTGACGGCGGTTGCTGGCTGGCGAAGTGGAGGAAGTGGAGGCTCGCAGAGGTGTTTGCAGCGAGGTGACAGGTGTGGCGTACTCGCTCGGTCACGTGGCTGGAGCGAGTGTCAGGCGTGATCGGATGAGTGCGCGCGCGGCGCTTCGCATGATGCGAGGCACACGATTGCAGAAATGCGAAGTGGAGGAAGTGGAGGTTCACGAACGCTTTCTCCTGCACGGCGCGGTGGCCCAAGGTGCAGCACGGTGCGTGACCGCGGGCGTGTAGGACAGCGGTGGTCCATGCTGGCGATGCGGCGAGCCGTGGCGGCTACGCGCAGCTTTGTAGCAACCGGCGGCGGCTTGGCGCGTTCAATCGCCATGACCGGACGGAGACGGCCTGCCGTCGCCGCCACGACCCCTTTTTCCAGTTGCGTGTGCCATGACCGAGCCGATGCGGGACGACCGTCCCGTTCACCATGATTTCCGTTTGCAGGAGCGTGATGGCGGGGCCACCGCTTCGCTGCCGAGCACGGCGGCACGTGTGGAGCCGTTCGTCGCAGTGCGCGACGCGTTGCGTGCCGCGTGGTCACCGCCGCGCGACACCTTCGTGACCGAGGACCTGCCAATGCTGCTGACGCGGTTGAACCTGGTCGCGCCTCGTGATGACCGGGAACGGGCAAGAGACGCGGACGATCGCTGAGGTCGGCCGAGGATCGTGGCGATGATGGCGGTGGACGAACGTCGAGGGCGGCGCGTTTCGGTGAGGCGGTACGACCACTCCGCCACCGGTCAGGTTAGCGTTGACCGTGTGTCATAGGCCAGTGCCGTAGCCGACGCCTTGCCTTCTAGCGGATCCTCGCCTTTTCCTTAGAGCGCGCCACGCGGTGAACTCGCGTCTCGGGCGTTGCGCGCCTTAAAGATCACGAACCAAAAGTTCTGCCGATGTTATCCACGGCTCTCGAACAAATCGCCGTCGCGCAACGGCGATCCAAACTGCGTTCGTGTCTGAGACGATCAATTCGCCGGTGCGGCGAACCGCTCTCCTCCCTGTGGGCAAAGCTGTGGATAAGCTCCGTACTCGGCTTGGCATCACGCTCGACTGGCTCTCCCTCACGCCTCCGTGCGGAGCGGGCGGGAGAGGAGGCGGTCGATCGTTGCGGTCACGGGCGCGCCTTCGAGCAGGGCGCAGACCGCCTCGGTGATCGGCATGTCGACGCTCGCCTGCGCGGCGGCTTCGCGCAGGACGGGTGCGGTGTGCGCGCCCTCGGCCACGGTGCGGCGGTTCTCCAGCAGCGCGGCCGCGGGCGTCCCCGCGCCGATGCCGCGGCCGAGCGAGAAGTTGCGCGAGCTGGTCGAGGAAGAGGTCAGCACCAGGTCACCGAGCCCCGACAGGCCGGCGAGCGTCTCGGCGCGTGCACCGCGCGCGAGGCCGAAGCGCGTCATCTCGGCAAAGCCGCGCGCGATCAGCGCGGCGCGTGCATTCTGCCCCAGCCCCGCGCCGTCGACCACGCCGCAGGCGATCGCGAGCACGTTCTTCACCGCGCCGCCGATCTCCGCGCCGATCACGTCGGTCGAGGCGTAGGGGCGAAAGGTGGGTTGCGCGACCAAGGCGGCGAGGTCGGCGGCGAGGTCCGCGTCTTCCGCCGCCAGCGTGACCGCGGTGGGAAGGCCGGCGGCGACCTCGTGCGCGAAGGTCGGGCCGGAGAGAACGGCGATCGGCGCGCCGGGCACCGCCTGCCGCGCGACCTCGTGCAAGGGGAGCAGCGTGCCCGCCTCGATCCCCTTGGAGCACAGGATCAGCGGCGCGGTGTGATCGCGCAGGTGGCCCAGCACCGCGCGCATGTGCTGCGCCGGGGTCACGATAAGGATCGCACGCGCGTCGGCGAGCGCGGACCAGTCCTGCGTCGCCTCGATCGCCCGCGACAGCTCGATGCCGGGAAGAAAAGCAGCGTTCTCGCGGATGTCGTTGATGCCGGCAACGACGTCGGCCTCGCGCGCCCACAGCCGGACGGCGTGGCCCGCACCGGCCGCGACCTGCGCCAGCGCGGTTCCCCAGGCGCCGCCGCCGACGACACCGATCGGCGCGCTCACGCCTTCACCCCCGCGCCGCGCACGGCTTCGGCGTGTGGGTCGAGTGGCCAGCGCGGACGAGCCGGCACGTCGAGCGGGTCGGTGAGCCCGGCGGCGAAGCGCTCCGCCCCCGCCCAGGCGATCATCGCGGCATTGTCGGTGCACAGCCAGAGCGGCGGCGCGACGAAGCGCAGATCGTGCTCGGCGGCGAGCGCCTGGAGCGCGGCGCGGATCGCGCCGTTGGCGGCGACCCCGCCGGCGACGACCAGCGCAGTGACCGGGCCGGCGCGATCCAATGCGCGGCGGGTGCGGTCGAGCAGGCAGTCGACCACCGCGGCCTGGAACGAGGCGGCGAGGTCGACGGCCGCGTGATCGTTGGCCGCGCGCGCGACCGCGGCTTTCAGGCCGGCGAAGGAAAAATGCGGCTCAGGCGAGCGCAGCAGCGGGCGCGGCAGCGGCACCGCGCGGGGATCGCCTTCGCGTGCGGCACGCTCGACCGCGGGGCCGCCGGGGAAGCCGAGCCCCAGGATTTTGGCCGTCTTGTCGAACGCCTCGCCCGCGGCGTCGTCGATCGTGGTGGCGAGCCGGCGATAGCGCGCCACGCCCTCGACCAGCAGCAACTGGCAATGCCCGCCCGAGACGAGCAGCAGCAGGTACGGGAAGTCGAGGTCAGGGTCGGACAGCCGCGGGCTGAGCGCGTGGCCCTCCAGATGGTTGACCGCGACCAGCGGCTTGCCGGCCGCGTGCGCCAGCGCCTTGCCAGTGACGAGCCCGACCATCACCCCGCCGATCAGCCCTGGGCCCGCAGTCGCGGCAACTGCGTCGACGTCATTGAGCGTTACGCCCGCATCGGAGAGGGCGGCGGCGACCAGCGGCTCCAGCGCCTCGACGTGTGCACGCGCCGCGATCTCGGGCACCACGCCGCCATAGGGTGCGTGCGCCGCCTCCTGGCCGAGCAGGCGATGCGCCAGCACCTGCCGGTCGCCGGTGACCAGCGCAGCGGCGGTTTCGTCGCAGGAGGATTCAAGGCCGAGGATGAGCATAAGCGTCATGTAGGGGATCGCGGTGCGGGGGGGAATGGCGTGGAACCCGTGCACGGCGCGATCGATTGGCGGTGAATAAATTGGCGGCGAACAAGAGGATCGAAGCGATGCGTGCTCGCCAACTGCGATACTGTTTGGTGCCATTCGTACTGGCGTCCACGCCGGCTGTGGCGCAGCTGCCGTCGAACAGCCTGCCGGCGTACATCACCGACCAGCGCGTGTTGGTCGGGCATTTCCGCTACAAGGAAAGCGAGGGCGGGCTGACGATCGACGTGCGGCTGGGCGCGGACCACCGCGCCTCGTACCGCATCACCGAAGGGCCGGAGGCGTGCGACTTCATCGTCGCCGAGGGTGTGTGGACCTACGAGGCGGGGACGATCCACATCCACAACCAGCCCGGACCGGTGCGGCTCGATCCTGTCGGCGCACCGGTGCGCGATCCCGCAGTGGCGCTGTCGGTGACGGTGCGCTTGCCCGATGGCGCCCCGGCACAAGGGCTGGGCGTGACGTGGAAGGACGCGGGCGGCTTGTACGCGATGGCGGACGGACGCCACGTCGTGTCGGCGAACGAGACGCTCGGCGCGCGCGAGGTCTATTTGCTGCGGCTGGCCGATCGGAAGGTGTTGCAGACGATCGCGGTGAGGCCGGGCGGCCCCAACAGCTTTCGCTTCACCTATCACCCGAGCGACCAGGAACCGTTCGACATTCCGGCGATCGCACTCGACCCCGAGGCGCAGGTGCTGGAGGTGGAGGTCGGGACCTCCTATGTCCGACTGTCGCGCGTGCCCGACTGAGCGTGCGGGCGCGCCGAACTTGCGGGCGCGTGGCGGCTCGGCGATAGGCGCGGCATGGCTGACGACATTTTCCGGCTGGGAACCCGCGGATCGCCGCTCGCGCTGGTGCAGGCGGGGATGGTGCGCGACGCGTTGATGGCGGCGCACGGCTGGGCGCCTGATGCAGGTGGCGTCGAGATCGTGGTGATCCGCACCACCGGCGACCGCGTGCAGGATCGCGCGCTGGCCGAGATCGGCGGCAAGGCGTTGTGGACCAAGGAACTCGACCGCGCGCTTCTGGCGGGTGAGGTCGACGCCTGCGTCCACTCGATGAAGGACGTGGAGACGATCCGGCCCGAAGCGATCGCGATCGCCGCGATGCTGGAGCGCGCCGACGTGCGCGATCGGTTGATCGGGGCGGACAGCATCGCCGCCTTGCGCGAGGGCGCGGTGGTCGGGACGAGCAGCCCCAGGCGTGCGGCGCAGCTCGGGCGGTTGCGGCCCGATGTCCAGACAGTGCTGTTCCGCGGCAACGTCGACACGCGGCTCGGCAAGCTGGCGGTGGGGGAGGTCGATGCGACCTTGCTGGCGGCGGCGGGGCTGGACCGGCTGGGACGGCACGACACGGGGGTGGCGATCGCGTTCGACCAGATGCTGCCCGCGCCGGCGCAGGGGGCAGTCGGGATCGAGACGCTGGCGGATGGACCGGCGCGCGAACTGGTGGCGGCGATCGATCACGTCGACACGCACTGCGCGGTGATGGTCGAGCGTGCGCTGCTGGCGGCGCTGGCAGCGGACTGCCACTCGCCGGTCGCGGCGCTGGCGCGGGTCGAGGGCGACGGCGTGTTCCTGCGCGCGCAATTGCTGACCGAGCGCGGCGACGAGTCGGTCGAGGGCGAACTGCGCGGCGACGACACGGTTGGTGCGGCGCTGGCGCGCGACCTGCTGGCGCGCGCACCGGCGGCGGTCAGGCGCTTGTTCGCGGGGTGAGCGCGGCGCGGGTCGGGGCGGCGCGCGCGCTGGTGCTCAGGCCCGAGCCGGGCAATGCGCGCACGGTGGCGGCGCTGCGCGTGCGCGGGGTGGCGGCGATCGGCGTGCCGTTGTTCGCAGTGCGCGCGCTCGACTGGACGGTGCCCGACGCGGGTGCGTTCGATGCATTGCTGCTGACCAGCGCCAACGCAGTGCGCGTCGGCGGCGCGGGGCTCGCGGCACTGGCGGCGCTGCCGGTGGTGGCGGTGGGTGCTGCGACCGCGGCGGCGGCACGGGCGGCGGGGTTGCGCGTCGCGGTGACGGGCGACGGCGACGCGGCGACGGCGGTCGCGGCGGCGGGGGGAGCGTTCCCGCGGCTGCTCCATCTGGCGGGACGCGAGCACGTCGAACTGCCCGGCGTGGCGCGCGTCATCACCTACGCGAGCGAGCATGTCGCGGTTGCGCCCGGCGCGTTGTCGGCGGCGGTGGACGGCGTGGTGCTGCTTCACTCTGCGCGCGCGGCGGCGCGTTTCGCCGAACTAGCCGCCGACCTGCCGCGCGATCGGGTGCGAGTGGCGGCGTTGAGCGCGAGCGTCGCCGACGCGGCGGGCACGGGCTGGGCGCGCGTCGCGGTCGCCGACGCGCCGAACGACGCGCGGCTGATCGAGGCGGCGATGCGCGCGATTGACCCGACGTGCGGGCGCGGGGATAACGCCCGGCATGAGTGACGACCATCC
Source organism: Sphingomonas hominis (assembly GCF_013328205.1). Lineage (GTDB taxonomy): Bacteria > Pseudomonadota > Alphaproteobacteria > Sphingomonadales > Sphingomonadaceae > Sphingomonas > Sphingomonas hominis. The sequence continues at coordinate 276,969 of NZ_JABULH010000005.1, forward strand.
GTTCGGCAGCCGCCCGCGGCGATCGCGGTTCGGGCCGGCGGTGCTGATCGCGGCGCTCGCGCTGGCGCTCGGGCTGGGATTGATGATCTTCGCGATCCGCGACGAGCCGGGCTGGCTGCGCCGCGGCACCACGCAGGCAGCCGCGCCCGCGCGCGCGCCGGTGCAGCAGACGCAAGCGCCCGCGACGATCGACGCGCAGACCTTGTCCGAACGCGAAACCTCGCTCGCGGCGCAGATCGCCAGCCTGGAAGCGCGCGCGGCCACGCTCGGCACCAGCGCGGCGGACGCGGAAACGCGCGCCGGCCGCGCCGAGGCGATCCTGATCGCCTTTGCCGCCAGGCGCGCGATCGACCGCGGGCTGGGGCTGGGATATCTAGAGGAGCAGTTGCGCGCGCGCTTCGCCAACAACCCGCGCGAGGCCGCGGCGGTGATTCGCGCGTCGCGCAACCCGGTGACGCTGGAGGATCTGCGCCAGGGGCTCGACGCTGCCGCGCCGGTGCTGGTCGCGCGCGAGAGCGACTGGTGGGCGGGCCTGGGCGCCGAACTGCGCAACCTGGTAGTGATCCACGAGGCGGGAACGCCGTCGCCGCTGCCTGCCGACCGACTGGCGCGGGTCAGGCGGATGATCGACGCGGGCAACGTGGAGGGTGCGCTGAGCGAGGCGAAGCGCCTGCCCGGTGCGGCGAACGCGGCGAACTGGACCGCGGCGGCGCAGCGCTACGTCGACGCGCACCGCGCACTCGACCAGCTGGAGACGAACGCGATCGTCGGTCAGGTGACGCAGCCCGCGCCGCCGCTGCCTGCGATCACCGCGCCCGCACCGACGATCGCGCCCCAGCCCGCGCCGACCGCTGATTTGGGCAATTACCTGTAACCGCCGGCGGCTGCGCGCGGCGGAGCGACTGATCGCGAGAGAGGGGCTTGCTGGCGATCCTGGCAGTGCCGCTCTCGTCAGCCGAGTCGAGTTGGTCGGCACCGGGTACGCCCACCTCATTGCGCGCATCGAGGTTGTCGAAAGGGCCTGCAACGCCCGACGCTGTCGCGCGGCGCTGATCGCGGGCGGCGGGCGGGTAATGCTCGACAGCAGCTATGGCACGATACGCCCAGAAAGTGGCGTGCCGCACTGGGTGGCCGAACGCTGGCGGTTGGCGAGCATCACCAAACAGGTCACGGCGACGCTGCTGCTGCACGATCACGTCGACGCGCACGACTAGCCGGTCGTGGTTGGTGCAATCGTTCTGACGCTGCGGCAATCGCGACGCATCACGGCGGGTTGCCCGATCCTGATGCAACCGCGGTCAACTAAGAGGGGGTGCCTGCCTGCTACACGCGCGTCGCGGGTGCGGCAGTGGGTTAGCGGGTAGTACCGGGCCACGCCGCGGCAGAGCCGCGTCGTCAGTCGACGCTTTGCGTCGCTGGCCGGGCGTGTTGCTGGTTCGCGAAATAGCGCCGCTATTTCGCGGCAACACGCTGGAGCGGGCGAAGGGATTCGAACCCTCGACCCCAACCTTGGCAAGGTTGTGCTCTACCCCTGAGCTACGCCCGCTCTGGCGCCTTCGGATCGGAGTGGCGAGAAGCCGTTCCGATCGGGGAGCGGCGCCACTAGCATCGGCCCTGGGGGTCGGCAATAGCCAATTTCGCGTGGGCGACATTTTTGCGTGAGGAAAGGGCCGCCGCGGGCAAATGGATGCCGTCGCTCGATTGACCGCGATCAATGCGATGGATACCCGCCTGTAGCCATGACCGCCCCGACCATCCTGCTCGTCGAGGACGATCCGTCGCTTCGCATGCTGACCGCGCGTGCGTTGCAGGAGAACGGCTTCCTCGTCCGCCCCGCTTCCGCCGCGCCCGAAATGTGGCTCGCGCTGGAAAACGGCCCCGTCGACCTCGTGCTGCTCGACATCATGCTGCCGGGCACCAGCGGCATCGACCTGTGCCGCACGCTGCGCCAGAAAAGCGACGTGCCGATCATCTTCATGTCGGCACGCGCGAGCGAGACCGACCGCGTCGTCGGATTGGAGCTCGGCGCGGACGATTACATCGCCAAGCCGTTCGGCACGCGCGAGCTCGTCGCGCGCGTCCGCGCGGTGCTGCGCCGCCCGCCGATGGACCGGCTGGCGGGTAGCGCGGAACAGGGCGTGCTGACCTTTGACGGTTGGACGATCAACCTGCCCCGGCGCGAGCTGACCAGCCCGACGGGCGCGATCGTCGATTTGACCGGCGCGGAGTTCGACCTGCTGGTCGTGCTCGCCGACCATGCGCAGCGCGTGATCGCGCGCGAACGCTTGATCGAATTGTCGCGCACGCGGCTGGGCGACAGTTCGGACCGCTCGATCGACGTGCTGGTCAGCCGCTTGCGCCGCAAGCTGGGCAGTGCCGGAACCCCCGCGCCGATCGTCACGGTGCGCGGCGTCGGCTACATGCTGAACGTCGCGGTCGAGCGCCAGTAACCATGCACGCGCGCCGGTCGCCGCGACGGAGCCGCGCGTGCGGCTGCTGAAGCGTCCGGCCGGGCTGCTGGGGCAGGTGGTTGCGATCCTGCTCATCACGCTGCTGATCGAGTTCGGCGCCAGCACCTTGCTGTACGAGCGCGCCAGCAGTTTCGCGGTCCGCGACGACGAGGCCAATCGCTTGGCCGAGCATCTGGTGATCAGCCGCCGCCTGATCGGCGAGCGCGCGCCCGCGCAGCGCGGCACGATGGCAGCGGAGCTGACCACCGACCGCTACGCGTTGATCTGGTCGCCCACTCCGCACTCGACCCCGCGCATCGCCCCCGCGCTCGATGAGATGCAGCGCCAGGTGATCGAATGGGAGCCGTCGTTACGCGACGCGCGTCTCACGCTGCGGCTGTTGTCGCCCGGGCGTCGATCGGTGGTGACCGGGGGCATGCGGCTGGCCGATGGCAGTTGGGTGTATTTCCGCACGCGCGAGCCGCTGGCGGGGATCAGCTTCACCGCCGAGCGGATCGCGCTGGCGCTGATCCCGGCAATCGCGCTGATGGTGCTGGCGGGCGTTGCGCTCAGGCGGAGTTTCCGCCCCTTACGGATGCTGGCGGCGGCGGCCGACCGCGTCGGGCACGGCGCGGTGGAGCCGGTCGCGGTCGATGGGCCGGGCGAGGTGCGCCGGGTGATCTCCGCGTTCAACGACATGCAGGAGCGTATCCGCGCGCTGATCGCGGGACGGACGCAGGCGCTGGCCGCGGTCGGCCACGACCTGCGCACCCCGCTGGCGCGGCTGCACCTGCGCACCGAAGCGCTGCCGCGCGACGAGACGCGCGAGGCGATCCTGCACGACGTCGCCGAGATGGAAGCGATGATCACCTCGCTGCTCGCCTTCCTCGGCGGTGCCGACCCGGAGGCGCCGTCGATGGTCGACCTGGCGGTGCTGTGCGAAACGGTGATCGACGACGCCGCCGACCGCGGCGCCGATGCGCGCTACGACGGGCCCGATCACCTGGAGGTGCGCGTACGCCGGCTGTCGATCAAGCGCGCGATGACCAATTTGGTCGAGAATGCGCTGCATTACGGATCGGTCGTCACGCTGACGCTGGCGCGTGAAGCGGCAGGCGTCGTGATACGCGTGGCCGACAATGGCCCCGGCATCCCGGACGACAAGCTGCACGAAGTGCTCGAACCATTCGTGCGACTCGATCCCGCACGCGGCCGCGACACGGTGGGGTTCGGGCTCGGCCTGTCGATCGTCGCGAAGGCGGTGGCGGACGAGGGCGGCACGTTGACGCTATCCAACCGACGCGAGGGCGGGCTCGAAGCCTGTATCCTGCTGCCGGACATACAATGAAACGGAACGGCGTAACCGCAGCAACGCCCCGTTGATATCCGTTCACATTGGTCTCGTCAGGAGAGGTCGCCGTGAACAAGATGCGCAGCTATTTTCAGGTCGTCGTGCGATGAAACACGACGTGATCGCCCGGCCCGGCGTCTCGGTGCCGTCCCGCCAGTTCCTCGCGCGTGACGTCACGGCGTCGATCGTCGTGTTCCTGGTGGCCATGCCCTTGTGCATGGGGATCGCGGTCGCCTCCGGCGTGTCGCCGGAGAAGGGGCTGATCACCGGCATCATCGGCGGCATCGTCGTGGGGCTGCTCGCGGGCTCGCCGCTGCAGGTCAGCGGTCCGGCCGCCGGCCTCGCCGTCATCGTCTACGAGCTGGTGCGTGATCAGGGGCTGAGCGCGCTCGGCCCGATCCTGCTGCTCGCCGGTGCGATCCAGTTGGCAGCCGGTATCTTCCGCCTCGGCGGCTGGTTCCGCGCGATCTCGCCCGCGGTGGTGCACGGCATGCTCGCCGGGATCGGTGTGCTGATCGTCGCCGGACAATTCCACGTCCTGTTCGACGCCAAGCCGTTGCCGAGCGGATTGCAGAACCTGTCGGCCGCGCCGGCACGCCTGTTCGGCCTGTCGCCGTTCAACCTGGAGGCGACCGAGATCGCCTTCGCGATCGGCCTGTCGACGATCCTCGCGATGCTGGGTTGGGAGAAGCTGCGTCCGGCGTCGCTGCGGCTGGTACCCGGCGCGCTGGTCGGCGTGCTGACCGGCACGCTGCTGGCGGTCGTGCTCGGGCTCGACGTCGCGCGGGTGCAGGTGCCGGCCTCGATCACAGCGGCGATCGCGCCGCCGGCGGCGGGTTTCTGGGCGCAGTGGCTCAACCCGTCGATCCTGACCGCCGCGCTGGCGATCGCGTTCATCGCCTCGGCCGAGACGCTCTTGTCGGCCGCCGCGGTGGACAAGATGCACGACGGCGTGCGCACCGACTATAATAAGGAGCTGCGCGCACAAGGCGTCGGCAACATGCTGTGCGGGCTCGCCGGCTCCTTGCCGATGACGGGCGTGATCGTGCGCTCGTCGGCCAACGTGCAGGCCGGCGCGGCGACGCGGCTGTCGGCGATCCTGCACGGTGCGTGGATCCTGGGCTTCGTCGCGATCCTGCCGTGGTTGCTGCGCGAGATCCCGATGGCGGCGCTGGGCGCGATCTTGGTCGTCACCGGATTTCGCCTCGTCAGCCTCGACCATGCCAAGCATCTGGCGCGCGATCACGGTGTCCTGCCGGTGCTGATCTGGGCGGCGACGCTGATCACCGTCGTGACCACCGACCTGCTGACCGGCGTGCTGGTCGGCATCGCGCTGACCACGCTGGAGCTGGTGCCGCACCTCAGCCGGCTGCGGCTAGGCGTTGTCGAGGCCGACGTGACCGAGAACGGCGCCGACCGCCACGACATCACGCTGAACGGTACCGCAACCTTCCTGACGCTGCCGAAGCTGTCGGACACGCTCGACCGCGCGCCGGTCGGCATGCCGGTCAAGCTCGACGTGTCGGGTTTGCGCGCTGCCGACCACACCAGCGCGGAGATGCTGCGCGATTGGTTGCAGCGGCGTCGCCAGTCGGGAGGGGTGGTCGACATCACCGGCGCGCGTGGCAAGATCGCCATACTGACTGCCGCGTCGCATTGAATGCACGTTGCTGCTTGAAGTAAGCGAAAAGCGCGGATAGCTTTTCGTTCGCAGGTGCAGCACCGCCCGCCACCATGGCGTTAGCCTGGGGTGAGAGCGGTGCGTCCCGCGAGCAGGAGGAGCCTCTACAACAAGGAGGTTCCCATGAAGTACGTACTGTTATCCGCGCTGGTCCTGTCTGGACTCGCAACCCCTGCGCTGGCGCAGGAGGAAACCGCGCCGCCCAAGGCCGTCACCGTGTCGGGCAGTGTCGGGCTCGTCTCCGACTATCGTTTCCGCGGCGTGTCGCAATCGGACGAGCAGCTTGCTGTGCAAGGCGGCTTGACGATCGCGCACGAGAGCGGCGTTTATATCGGCACCTGGGGGTCGAACCTCGCCGGCTGGGGCACGTTCGGCGGCGCCAACATGGAGCTCGACCTGATCGCGGGCTACAAGACGACGCTGAGTGAAGGCGTCGCGCTCGACGTCGGCGCGACCTGGTACATGTATCCCGGCGGGTTCAACAACACCGACTTCATCGAGCCCTATGCCAAGGTGTCGGGCACGATCGGGCCGGCGACCGTGCTGGCGGGCGTCGCCTATGCGCCCAAGCAGGAGGCGCTGGGCTCATGGTATTCTAACGGAGCGTCGGCGGCAGCGGGCGTGTACGACGATCCGGGCGACAAGAACGACAACCTCTATCTGTGGACCGACGCCAGCGTCGGCGTGCCCAACACCGGGCTGACCGCCAAGGCGCACGTCGGCTTTTCCAAGGGGAACAAGGGGCTGGGGCCGTTCGCCACCAGCGTCGCGCCGACCGGCGAGTATATCGACTGGATGGCGGGCCTGGATTACGCGGTGCCGGGCACGCCGCTGACGCTTGGTGTCGCTTATACCGATACCGACATCTCCAACCGCGAGGCGGCCTATCTGCGCCCGAGTTTCAGCAAAGGGCAGGACGGCACCGGCAACATTGCGGGATCGCAGGTCGTCTTCTCGCTGACCGCGGCCTTCTGACGCGTAAAGGCACGGGGCGGGGTTTGTATTCCCTCCCGGGAGGGGGGTTTGTATCCCCGTCCCCGTTCCCACATAAGGGCGCGCACGAACAGGAGCAGCCCTTGGCGACGTTAGGCATGTCACCGGCCGAGAAAGAGGCCATTCAGACTTTCCGCAGTGAGGTCGTCGAGCCGTCGATGACCAAGCTGGTCATCATCGATTTCTGGGCCGAATGGTGCGGGCCGTGCAAGGCGCTGACCCCGGTGCTCGAAAAGGTCGCCGCGGCCTACGCCGACAAGGGCGTGGTGCTGGCCAAGGTCGATACTGACAAGAACCAGTTCATCGCCGCGCAATTCCAGATCAAGTCGATCCCGACTGTCTACGCGATGTTCCAGGGGCAGCTCGTCGCCGACCTGACGCCCGCGCGGACCGAGTCGCAATTGCGCACGATGCTCGACCAGTTGCTGCGCCAGTTGCCGATCACGGGCGAGGCGCAGTCGCAGGAGGCGGAGCTCGAGCCGCTGGTCCAGATGGGTGAGGACGTGCTCGCCTCTGGCGACGCCGAGCGTGCGCTGTCGATCTTCGACCAACTGGCCGAGATGGCGCCCGAGCATCACGCGGTCGTCTCGGGCCGCGTCCGCGCGCTCGTGGCGCTCGGCGCGACCGATGAGGCCGAGGCGATGATCGCCGCGCTGCCCGACGATCTCGCTCGCCTGCCCGATATCGAGCGCGCGCGCGCCGCGCTCGCGCTGGCGCGCTCCGCCCCCGCGGTCGACGATCTCGCCCCGCTGGAGGCCGCGGTGGCGGCGAACCCGGAGGATCACCAGGCGCGCTTCGACCTCGCCAATGCGCAGATGGCGGCGGGCAACCGCGACGCCGCCGCCGATGGCTTCCTCCACATCACCGCCGCCGATCGTGCGTGGAACGAGGGCGCGGCGAGGGCGCAACTGCTCAAGCTGTTCGAGGTCGTCGGGCTCGAGGACCCGTGGGTATCGGCGCAGCGTCGCCGGCTGTCGGCAATCCTGTTCGGATGACGCGCACGCGGCTCTCGATCTTCCCGCTGCCGGGTGCGCTGCTGTTTCCGGGCATGCACCTGCCGCTCCACATCTTCGAGCCGCGCTACCGCGCGATGATGTCGGACGCGATGGCGCGCGACCGCCGCATCGGGATGATCCAGCCGCGCCCCGACGGCGACCCGGACGATCCCGAATTGTTCGACATCGGTTGCGTCGGCCGTATCGCCGAGTTCGAGGCGATGGAGGACGGGCGCTACAACCTCATCCTCGAAGGCGTGGCGCTGTTCCGCGTGGTGAACGAGCTCGACGTCTCGACCGCGTTTCGCCAGGTCGAGGCCGAGTTGCTGCCGGTCGAGGAAGACCAGACGCTCGCGCTCGGCGAACGCTCGTCGCTCGAACTCGAGTCGAAACGCTTCGCCGAGGCGCTGGGTTACGCGGTCGACTGGGACTCGGTCGGGCGACTCGACGACGCTGCGCTGGTCAACGGCGTGGCGCAGATCGCACCGTTCGACGTCGCGGCGAAACAGGCGCTGCTGGAGAGCAAGGGCATCTCGGCACGCTGCGAGTTGCTGGTGCAGTTGATGCAGTTCTTCGGTCGGCACGACGGCGACGAGCGGGTGACGCTTCAGTGACCGAGGACGAGTCGCCCGCGCTCGATCCGTGGCTGTTGGAGAAGCTCGTCTGCCCGTTGACGCGCACGCCGCTGCGCTACGACCGCGAAGCGGGTGAGCTGGTGTCGGACGCCGCCGGAGTGGCCTATCCGATCCGCGACGGTGTGCCGATCATGCTGATCGAGGAAGCGCGGCAGCTCTAATCATCTCGTCACCCCGGACTTGATCCAGGGTCCCGTTTTCGTTGGAGCCGACGGGAACAGGACGGAGTCTCGGATCAAGTCCGGGATGACGGTAGAGCAGTTCAGACCGCCAGCTTCGGGAACCCCGCGCGGAATGCCGCCACCTTCGGCTTGTCCCACGTCACGATATACGGGTGCGTCGGGTTCCGGTCGAAGAAGTCTTGGTGGTACGCCTCCGCTGGGAAGAACTCGCCGCGCTCGACCTTGGTCGCGATCGCGCGCGGGAAGGCGTGCGCGCTGCTCAACTGACGGATGTACGCCGCCGCGACACGTGCTTGATCGGGCGTCTGCGGAAAAATCGCCGAGCGATAGCTGGTGCCGCTGTCGGGACCCTGCCGGTTCACCTGCGTCGGATCATGCGCGATCGAGAAATACACGCGCAGCAGCGTCGCGTAGCTGACCTGACGCGGGTCGTAGCTGATGCGGATCGCCTCGGCGTGGCGCGTCGTTTCGCTGCTCACCGCCGAATAGTTAGCGGTCGCGCGCGTGCCGCCGGCATAGCCCGCGGTCACCGACTTCACCCCGCGCACATGCTCGAACACCGCTTCCATTCCCCAGAAGCAGCCGCCCGCGAGCACCGCGGTCTGCATGCCGTTGGTCGCGGGCACGTCGATCGCCGCGGCCGGGATTGGCACCGCGCGCTCAGCCTGGGCGGTCCCACAGGCACTGAGCATCAGCGCGGCGGCGAGGAGAGGGCGAAGGTTCATGAAACTGATATAGGTCAGTGGCTTACGCGCTTCCAGAGGTCAGCGCTGCGCGTACACCGCGTGATGGTGCGTCGGATCGGCCTGCGCCGCCGGCTGCAGCGCGAACAGACCAACCGCCCCGATCGCGAAGCCGCCGGCGAACTGCCAGAAGAAGCTGGTCTTGAACAGGCGAAGCATTGGTCGTGTATCCTGCTGCGAACCGCCCACCCGTCCGTGCCGAACGCGCAATGCGGAAATGGTTTCCGTGACATCGATTAGGCGAGCCAGGATGAACCGACGCTGGTTCATCCATTCATCTGCCAGCGATATACGGCACACCAGCGCGCGAGCATATTTCAACGATCGAAAGAGATCGTTTCCTTAGCCGGATAGTTGACGCGCTCAGCGCAGTGCGGCGCACGCCTGCTGGATACGCGAGCAAGCCTCGGTCAGCAGCGCTTCCGACGTGGCGTAGCTGATCCGCATCGCGGGCGAGAGTCCGAACGCGACACCCTGAACTGCCGCCACACGCGCGTCGTCGAGCAGATAGCCGACGAAATCGCTGTCGCTCTCGATCTGTACACCCTTCGGCGTCGTCTTGCCGATCGTGCCCGCAATGCTTGGATAAACGTAGAACGCGCCCTCGGGCGTCGGGCAGGTGATGCCCTCGGCCTGGTTGAGCATGCCGACCACCAGGTCGCGCCGCGCCTGGAACGCGCGCGCGCGCTCGCCCAGGAACGACTGATCGCCGGTCAAGGCTGCGACCGCGGCGGCCTGCGCGATCGAGCACGGGTTGCTGGTCGACTGCGATTGGAGCTTCGCCATCGCCTTGATCAGCCACGGCGCACCGCCCGCGAAGCCGATCCGCCAGCCGGTCATCGCATAGGCCTTGGAACAGCCGTTCACCGTCAGCGTCCGCTCGTAGAGCGAGGGGCAAACCTCGGCGATCGTCGCGAAGCGGAAATCGTCGTAGACGATGTGCTCGTACATATCGTCGGCGAATACCCAGACATGCGGGTGCCGCTCGAGCACCTCGCCCAGCGCCTTCAACTCGCTGACCGTATAGGCCGCACCCGTCGGGTTCGACGGCGAGTTGAGGATCACCCACTTGGTCCGCGGCGTGATCGCGCCTTCCAGCATCTCGGGGGTCAGCTTGTAGCCATATTCCGCGCCCGCGGGCACGATCACCGGGGTGCCGCCCGCGAACTGGACGACATCGGGATAGCTGACCCAGTAGGGCGCGGGCACGATGACCTGGTCGCCCGCCTCGACCGTCGCGACCAGTGCGTTGAACAAGGTATGCTTGCCGCCAACATTCACGCTGATCTGCTGCGGCGTGTAGGCAAGGTTGTTGTCGCGCGCGAATTTGGCGACGATCGCGTCCTTTAGCTCGGGCGTTCCGTCGACGTTGGTGTACTTCGTCTTGCCGTCGCGGATCGCCTGGATCGCGGCTTCCTTCACGAACTCGGGCGTGTCGAAGTCGGGCTCGCCCGCACCCAGGCCGATCACGTCGACCCCGGCGCGCTTCAGCTCCATCACGCGGCTCGTGATCGCGAGCGTCGGCGAGGGCGAGATGCGGTCGAGCGCGGCGGAGGTCTTCACGGGCTTCACCCTTCGGGTTCGGAAAATGCGCGTGCGCCTATGGAACGCGCACGCTTGTTACGCAACCACGCGATGGTCGGACGCGAGCGTCGCCGACATCAATCCACGCAACGCATTGCCGAGCAGGAACCCGCCGGCGAGATCCCCAGGCCGCAGCACCGCCTCGCGCGCGCGGCCCGTTTCTAGCAACTCGGCGCGCAGCACGCCCGGCAGCAGCGCGCCCGCGGGCGGCGTCAGCAGCACGCCGTCGCGTTCCACGAACAACGAGGTGTAGCTCCCCTCGGTCAGCGAGCCGTCGGGCGCCACGAACACCACCTCGTCGCAGCCGCTCTCCCGCCGAGCCGCATCGTAGAAGGCGCGGTCGCTGGTCTTATAGCGCAACCGCCAGTCGGCGGGCGCGACCGGCAGCGGGACCAACGCGACCGACAGCGGCGTGTCGCGCAGGCGCGGCAGCGGCGACACCTGGATCGCCACCGCGCCGCTGTTCGCCAGCAGCATCCGGATGCGCGACGCCTTGCGCAACCGGAAGGTCGCGGCTTGCAATTCGTTGCGCGCGTCGTGACGGTTGAACGCGAAGCCGAGTGCAGCGGCGCTGTTCTTCATCCGCTCCAAATGCCGCTCGATCAGGACGATGCCCTCCATCGGGTCGAACGCCATCGTCTCGATCAGGTCGAAGCTGCGCGCATCGCGGCTAAGGAACGCGCCCTTCGCCAGCGCCTCGTCCCACTCGGCGCAAGCGGTTGAGTCGGCGACAATGCCGCCGCCCAGCCCGATCGTCGCTTGGTTCGCGCCCGCGGGCAGCGCCAGCGTGCGGATCGCGACGTTGAACATGGCGTCCCCGCTCGCGTCGATCCGCCCGATCGCGCCGGTGTAGAGCCCGCGCGTATCACGCTCGATTTCCTCCAGCGCCTGAATAGCGCGCACCTTGGGCGCGCCGGTGATCGACCCGCACGGGAACAGGGCGTCGAGCACGTCAACCGCGTCGATGCCGGGCAGCCGCGTCGCAGTGACGGTGGAAGTCATCTGGTGCACCGTCGGATAACGTTCCAACGCGAACAACTCGGGCACCGCGACGCTGCCCGCCACCGCGACGCGCGACAAATCGTTGCGCATCAGGTCGACGATCATCAGATTCTCGGCGCGCTGTTTCGGATCCTGCGCCAGCGCGGCGGCAGCGTCCGCGTCCGCGCGCGCGTCGACCTGACGCGGCGCGGTGCCCTTCATCGGGCGACAGGTGAGCCGGTCACGCTCCAGCGCGAAGAAGAGTTCGGGCGAGAAGGACAGGAAAATCGTCTCGCCCGTGTCGACGATCGCACCCCATCCGCCCCGCGTCGCCGCGCGCAGCCGCGCATAGAGCGCGAGCGGATCGCCCAGCACGCGCACGTCGGCGCAAAACGTCAGATTCGCCTGGTACAGGTCGCCCGCCGCGATCAACGCCTGCACGCGCGCGAACATTCGGTCGTAATCGGCGCGTGAGACCCGCGGTTCGAGCGCGCCGATCCACGCGCCCGCCGGGTCGGGCAGCAGCGCGGGCACGTCGACCGTCTCGTAGGCGTCGAACAGCCCGAACCAGCCGAGCGGCACGTCAGATGTCCGTGCGCCCGCAACCGCCGGCTCGAACGCGCCCGCCGCTTCGTAGGACAGGAGCCCCGCCACTTCGCCGTCATGCCCGCGCACCGCCGCCAGCATCGGCGCGAGTTCGGCGGTACTGCGCGCCTCCACCACCGCGCGCGGGTGCCGGTACAGCCGCGCCGGCGCACCACCATCGCGCGCGTCGTCCAGCAGGACGTAAGGGGGCTTTATCCGCATCCGACTCGCGTGATGCCCGCCCGCTTCGCACCCGGCAAGCGCACCGGCGCGTGTTTCGCGCGGCCGAGCCCGGATTAACCGCGATTGTTGCCGTGTCCCCTTGCCCCCGTTTCTGTCACAACGCTGCGCGAACGACGTGAGAGACGATGCATGACCGACACGCCCCCGCTACGCGCCGCCATCATCCCGGTGACCGCGATCGAGCAGAATTGCACGCTGATCTGGTGCACGAAGACGATGCGCGCCGCGGTGATCGATCCCGGCGGCGACCTGCCGCGGATCAAGGCGGCGATCGCGCAGGCGGGCGTCACGGTCGAGAAGGTGCTGCTCACCCACGGCCACATCGATCACGCGGGCGAGGCGCGCCCGCTCGCCGACGATCTGGGGGTGAAGATCGAAGGTCCGCACGAGGACGACCGGTTCTGGCTCGCGCGGCTGGAAGACGACGGGCGGCAATGGGGCATTCGCGGCGTCAACACCGAATCGGACCGCTGGCTGGTCGACGGCGACACCGTGACCGTGGGTGAGTTGACGCTCGACGTTTATCACACGCCGGGCCACACTGCCGGCCACGTCATCTTCCACCACGCGCCCTCGCGCTTCGCGCAGGTCGGCGACGTGCTGTTCCAGGGCTCGGTCGGGCGCACCGACCTGCCGCAGGGCAATCACAAGCAGTTGATTGAGACGATCGTCACCAAGCTGTGGCCGCTCGGCGATACGCATTTCATCCCCGGCCACGGCAAGCCGAGCACCTTCGCGCACGAGCGGCAGCACAATATGTTCGTCAGCGACGCGGCACTCGCTGCCTGAGGACGCGCGCGACTCGGCGTCCGAGTCGCGCGCCTGCTTACCCGCGCGTCGCGTCGACCGGCACGGTGGTGATCGCATCGCTCGTGCCCCGGTCGCTCGCGTAGACGAGCACCAGCGCCCATGCCGCCAGGCCGGCGAGCACCAGCCACGTTGCGGCGATACCGCCCGCGCGCAACGGATTGGGCGCCGCGCGGTCCATCCCCAGGCCATGCGCGATCCGCCCGACGACGAACACGATGCCCGCGATCCACAACCATGTGGACGAACCGCCCGCCAATTCGATCGCCGCGAGCAGGATCAGCACGAACGGCGCGTACTCGACGAAATTGGCGTGCGCGCGCACCGCCGCCTGCAACGGACCCGAGCCGCCGTCGCCGATCATCACCTTGCCCTTGATCCGCCGCTGCGACACGCGCAACGCCAGCCAGATGTTGAGCACCGCGCAGGCGGCGGCGATCGTCAGCGTCATCGGCAACAGCATCGATTATCTCCCTGTTCGTCGTTGAACCTCGTCGCACAGGCCGCCACCCGGTTGCAACGCGGGCAGAATTCGCTATAGGCGCGTCACTTCGCGATGCGTGCCGATGTGCGGCTGCCTGCCGCGGCCGCCTTCGTGCCGGTCGTACGGGCGACTGGCACGGCGCGAATCGTTCAACACGTAACACTTTGATCAAGGTGCCGAAATGGCCGTCCCTAAGCGAAAGACCACCCCTTCACGTCGCGGCATGCGTCGCTCGCACGACGCGCTGACCGTTGCGGCGTTCCAGGAATGCCCGAACTGCGGCGAGCTGCGTCGCCCGCACAATCTGTGCACCGCCTGCGGTCACTATAACGGCCGCGAGATCGTCTCGGTCGAGGCGTAAACACCTACGCGGACCCTTATCGTCCGCGCCTGCGTTTCAACGGAGTGCCTGGGTCCATGTCCGACAGTTCCGTGATCGCCATCGATGCGATGGGCGGTGACAAGGGGCTGGAGGTCATGCTGGCAGGGGTCGCGCGTGCGCGACGTCTGCACGATGGCCTGCGTTTCCTGCTGGTCGGTGACGAGCCCGCGATTCGCGCCGGGCTCGCCAGCCACCCGAACCTGTCGCAACATTCCGAGGTGATCCACGCCGCCGACGTGATCGCGGGCGAGGAGAAACCGAGCCAGGCACTGCGCCGCGCGAAGACCTCGTCGATGGGCGTTGCGATCGATTGCGTGAAAAAGGGTCGCGCCGGCGCCGCGGTGTCGTCGGGCAACACCGGCGCGCTGATGGCAATGGCGAAGCTCTCGCTGCGCACCATGCCCGGCATCGACCGTCCCGCGCTCGCCGCGCTGCTGCCGACGCTCGGCGACAATGACGTCGTGATGCTCGACCTTGGCGCGAATACCGAGTGCGACGCGCGCAACCTGACGCAATTCGCGGTGATGGGTGCGGCCTATGCGCGCATCGTGCTCGAACTCGACCGTCCCCGCGTCGCCTTGCTCAACATTGGTAGCGAGGATCAGAAGGGCACCGGCGAGATCAAGGACGCGGCGCAGTTGCTGCGCGACGCGACCCACCTGCCGATGGATTTCACCGGCTTCGTCGAGGGTGATCGCCTGTCGCGCGGCGAGCATGACGTGATCGTCACCGACGGCTTCTCGGGCAACATCGCACTCAAGACCGCGGAAGGCACCGCGCGCTTCGTCGCCGATCTGCTGCGCCGCGCCTTCTCCAGCTCGGCGCGATCGAAGATCGGTTTCCTGATCTCGCGCCCGGCGACCGATCTGTTGCGCAACCATCTCGATCCCAACAACCACAATGGCGCAGTCTTCCTGGGGCTGAACGGCTTGGTGTTGAAAAGCCACGGCAGCGCCAATGAAATCGGCGTCGCGACCGCGATCGGCAACGCCGCCAAGATGGTCCGCTCGGATCTCGCGCGGCGGATTGCCGAGGATCTGGGTAACATCGACGCAAAGGCTGCCGCATGATCCGCTCGGTCCTGCTCGGTACCGGCTCCGCGCTGCCCGCGCGTCGCGTTTCCAACGCCGAACTGGCCGAACAGGTCGATACCAGCGACGAGTGGATCGTCGAGCGTACCGGTATCCGCTTCCGCCACATCGCGGCCCTCGACGAGACGACGGGCACGCTCGCCTATGACGCGGCCAAGGCGGCGCTTGCCGCCGCCGGGCTGGCCGCACAGGACATCGACCTGATCGTCCTCGCCACCGCCACCCCGGACCAGACGTTCCCGTCGACCGCGACCAAGGTGCAGGCGCTGCTCGGCATCGACGATTGCGTCGCGTTCGATGTGGCGGCGGTCTGCTCGGGCTTTCTCTACGCCGTACAGGTCGCCGACAGCATGATCCGCGCCGGCGCGCACCGCCGTGCACTGGTGATCGGCTCGGAGACGTTCACCCGCATCCTCGACTGGGAGGATCGCACCACCTGCGTGCTGTTCGGCGACGGCGCGGGCGCGATCGTGCTGGAAGCGCAGGAAAGCGCCGACGATCCCGCCAGCCCCGACGCGCGCGGGATCCTGGCGGCGAAGCTCCACGCCGACGGCCGCCACAACGAATTGCTCTACGTCGACGGCGGACCCTCGACCACCGGCACCGTTGGCAAGCTGCGCATGAAGGGGCGCGAGGTGTTCCGCCACGCCGTCACCAACCTGGCGGCGGTAATGGCGGAGGCGCTGAAGGGCATCGACCTGACGCCTGACGACATCGACTGGGTCGTGCCGCATCAGGCGAACGCGCGCATTCTCGACGCCACCGCGCGCAAATTGTCGTTGCCGGCCGAGCGCGTGATCGTGACGGTCGATCAACACGCCAACACCTCCGCCGCCTCGGTCCCGCTCGCGCTCGACACCGCGGTGCGCGACGGGCGGATCAAGCGCGGCGATCTGCTGGTGCTGGAAGCGATGGGCGGCGGCTTTACCTGGGGCGCGGCGGTGCTGCGCTACTGAGGTGCGGCGTGCCGTTTCGGGCGCGTCTGCCGAGTCGACAAAGCGCGCGCGGCTTTCTATCCATCCTGCGGCGATTGCAGGTGTTTTGGGGGGAATAGCATGACGGACGCGGGCACGCTGACACGGGCCGACCTGGCCGAAGCGTTGCACAAGCAGATCGGGCTCTCGCGCGCCGATTCCTCCCGCGTGGTCGAGCAGATTCTCGGCAAGATGTGCGAAGCGCTGTCGCACGGCGAGAACGTCAAGATTTCGGGCTTCGGCACCTTCGTGCTGCGCGACAAGGGCGAGCGGATCGGCCGCAACCCGAAAACCGGTGTCGAGGTGCCGATTGCGCCGCGCCGCGTGCTCACCTTCCGCGCCAGCCAGATGATGCGCGAACGCATCATGGCCGCCGACTGAGCCGGCACCTGCCGAGCGACCCGCCCGTGTGCGCGGCCGGTGCCGACACCGCGAGCGAGCCGGCACGCGCGGCCAAGGCCGACGCCGCGTTCCGCACCATCGGCGAGGTGACGCAGGCAACCGGGATCGCGCCGCACATCCTGCGCTATTGGGAAGGGCGCTTTCCCCAGCTGAAACCCGTCACCCGCGCCGGCAACCGCCGCTACTATCGCCCCGCCGACGTTGCGCTGGTGCAGCGCATAGACCGGCTCCTCAACCACGAGGGCTATACCGTGCGCGGTGTGCAGCAACTGCTGGCGGGTGAGCGCAAGCCGGGCGAGGCCACCGCCGCGCCATCGCCTACGCCAGCACCGGACGCGGTCGCCACCATCCTGCCCGACACAATCGACGCGATCCGTCTAATCCGCGACTACCTGCGCGAGGGGCTCGACGCCGACGGGTGAGGGGACCTGTCCTTGGTGGCCTCGTCCAGTGGCTGAACGATCAAGGCGAAGCACGCTGGCTCGGCAGGTGATCAACCTGGACTGTGCGGCTCAAATTGCGAGGTACGCCAAGCCGCCCGGCGGGTCGGCCGCAGCATAATTCACCTGCAACACGCGACGATGCGCGGCACCCACGCTCGCCGCGGAGGCGTGGAGGATCAGCGTCGCATAGCCCACACGTCGCCGGCCGCAGCTAGGCAGGTGGCCGTGCCGCAGCGCGCGACGGTCGCGTAGCCGCCACGCCGCGGGAGCAAGTCCCGCGTCGTCGGTTGCGGCTGTAGCCGCGCCGGCCGGGCGGATGGATGCCGCCTGCGCTTCGCGCGGCGGCACTGGCGGGGCTGATGCCCCGCCTTCCATTCTTTACAGCTTCTCGGTCAGTTCCGGGACCAGCTTGAACAGGTCGCCGACCAGGCCGATGTCCGCCACCTGGAAGATCGGCGCGTCCTCGTCCTTGTTGATCGCGATGATCGTCTTCGAGTCCTTCATGCCGGCGAGATGCTGGATCGCGCCCGAGATGCCGACCGCGACATAGACTTCGGGTGCAACGATCTTGCCAGTCTGCCCGACCTGATAATCATTTGGCACGAAGCCTGCGTCCACCGCCGCGCGGCTCGCGCCGACGCCGGCGTGCAGCTTGTCGGCGAGCGGCTCGATCAGCTCGTGGAACTTCTCGCCCGAGCCGAGCGCGCGCCCGCCCGAGACGATGATCTTCGCGCTGGTCAGCTCAGGCCGCTCGGACTTGGCGAGTTCCTGCGTCTCGAACGTCGCCAGACCCTTGTCACCGGTCGACGCGACTGCCTCGATCGTGCCCGAACCACCCTCGGTCGCGGCCTTCTCGAAGGCGGTGCCGCGCACGGTGATGACCTTCTTCGCGTCGGTCGTCTGCACGGTCGCGATCGCGTTGCCGGCGTAGATCGGACGCGTGAACGTGTCCTCGCCCTCGACCGACAGGATATCGCTGATCTGCATGACGTCGAGCAGCGCGGCGACACGCGGCGCGATCGCCTTACCGCTCGAGGTCGCGGGGACGACGAACGCGTCGTGATGCCCCATCAGCTCGACGACGAGCGGCGCAACATTCTCCGCCAGCGCGTGCGCAAAGGCCGCGTCGTCGGCGACGTGAACCTTGCCGACGCCCGCGATTCTAGCCGCCGCCTGCGCCGCGCTGTCGACGCCTTGCCCGGCGACGAGGAGGTGAACCTCACCCAGTTTCGACGCCGCGGTCACCGCCGACAGCGTCGCATCCTTGACGGTCTGCCCGTCGTGCTCGACCCAAACCAGAGTCTTCATGATAACAGGTCCTCTCGGATTAGTTGGCGATGCCCATCGACTTGAGCTTGTCGACCAGTGCGTCGACGTCGGCGACCTTGACGCCGGCCTGACGCTTCGCGGGCTCGACCACCTTCAACGTGGTGATGCGGGGGGCGACATCGACGCCGTAATCGGCCGGCGTCTTCTGCGCCATCGGCTTCGACTTGGCCTTCATGATGTTGGGCAGCGACGCGTAGCGCGGCTCGTTCAGCCGCAGGTCGGTGGTGACGATCGCGGGCAGCTTGTAGGTGTCGGTTTCCAACCCGCCGTCGACCTCGCGGACGACCTTGGCGGTGTCGGCGGACAGCTCGACTTTCGACGCCGCAGTCGCCTGACCCCAGCCAAGCAGCCCTGCGAGCATCTGACCCGTCTGGTTGTTGTCGTCGTCGATCGCCTGCTTGCCGAGGATAACGAGGCTTGGCTGCTCCTCCTCGACGATCTTGGCGAGCAGCTTGGCGACGCCCAGCGGCTCGACCTTGCCCTCGGCGACGACCAGCACCGCGCGGTCGGCACCCATCGCCAGCGCGGTGCGCAGCGTTTCCTGCGCCTTCTGCTCGCCGATCGACACCGCGACGATCTCGGTCACCACGCCCTTTTCCTTCAGACGAATGGCTTCCTCGACCGCGATCTCGTCGAACGGGTTCATGCTCATCTTGACGTTGGCCAGATCGACGCCCGACCCGTCCGCCTTCACGCGGGGCTTCACGTTATAGTCAAGCACGCGCTTGACCGGCACCAGCACCTTCATCGGAGCTCCTCTTCCATACTTTGCGCGCCTGTGTCGGCGATCCAATTGGCGATTTTCGGTCGTTTTCGCAAGTGCGGTATGGTGATCAGCCCGCAATCACGCCGTGCCGTAGCGGCATCTCACCCTTCAACGAAGAAGGGGCCGGACGTTTCCGCCCGACCCCTTCCGAATCGATCAATGGTGACGTCGGATCACGCCGCCTTCTGCACCTCGGCAACGATCTTGCGCGCCGCATCGCCCAGGTCGTTCGCGGGCACGATCGCCAGACCCGACTGGCTGAGGATTTCCTTGCCCTTGTCGACGTTGGTGCCCTCCAGGCGGACGACCAGCGGCACCGACAGATTCACTTCCTTGGCGGCCGCGACGATACCCTCGGCGATGATGTCGCACTTCATGATGCCGCCGAAGATGTTGACCAGGATGCCCTTCACGGCCGGATCGGCGAGGATGATCTTGAACGCCGCGGTCACCTTTTCCTTCGATGCGCCGCCGCCGACGTCGAGGAAGTTGGCGGGGAACATGCCGTTCAGCTTGATGATGTCCATTGTCGCCATCGCCAGACCGGCGCCGTTCACCATGCAGCCGATGTCGCCGTCGAGCTTGATATAAGCGAGGTCGTACTTGGAGGCTTCCAGCTCGGCCGGGTCCTCTTCGGTCTCGTCGCGCAGCTCCATCAGATCCTTGTGGCGGAACATCGCGTTACCGTCGAAGCCGACCTTGGCGTCGAGCACCATCAGCTTGCCGTCGTCCGTCACCGCCAGCGGGTTGATCTCGATCTGCTCGGCATCGGTGCCGAGGAACGCGTCGTAGAGTTTCGCGGCGACGGTCTGGGCCTGCTTGGCGAGATCGCCGGTCAGCCCCAGCGCGTTGGCGACCGCGCGGCCGTGGTGCGGCTGGAACCCCGACGCCGGATCGACGGAGAAGCTGTGGATCTTCTCAGGGCTATCATGCGCGACCGTTTCGATATCCATGCCGCCCTCAGTCGACACGACGTAGCCGATGCGCCCCGTGGCGCGGTCGACGACCAGCGCGAGGTAGAATTCCTTGGCGATGTCGACGCCGTCGGTCACGTACAGGCGGTTGACCTGCTTGCCGGCGTCCCCGGTCTGGATCGTCACCAGCGTGTTGCCCAGCATCTCGGTCGCGGCGTGACGCACTTCGTCCTCGGTCTTGGCAAGACGAACGCCGCCCTTCGCGTCCGGGCCGAGCTCCTTGAACTTGCCCTTGCCGCGACCGCCGGCGTGGATCTGCGCCTTCACGACATAGAGCGGCCCGGGCAGCTTCTTCGATGCCTCAACCGCTTCCTCCACGCTCATCGCAGCGAAGCCCTGCGGCACGGCGACGCCGTATTTCGCGAGCAATTCCTTGGCCTGATATTCGTGGATGTTCATGGGAACGCCTCTCCAGATGGTGGCGGGTGGGAACGCTTTGCGCTGCTCCTAAGCACAGCGAGGCGCGAGAATCCACCCCGCGCGGCAGGTTCTTGTACGCTGATGCTATTGCGAACCGATTGCAGATCGTGGTTTTCACCCGGGGGAAGGGGAGGGGCATGCAGAATGCTTCAAACCCACCGGCGAAACCGGGTTGCCATTCTGTTCGCCAATGCGCACCTGCATCTTGGTGAGCGCGCTCCATTATCCCGCCCTGCACGCCAGCCACTCGGGCATCTGGGTGTCGGAACGCGGCGTCACGCGCGAGGTGTCGCGCGGTGAGGCGATCCGGCTCGCCGCCGATACGCCGGTGATCCTGCTGAACGCCGCGCTGGTCGGGCAGCGGCTCGGCTATGCCGACCTGTCGGGGCTCGATCTGCTCGAACTGTTCGCCTTTCTCCATCCGGCGCGCTTCATGGTGCCGACCCCCAAGGGGCTCGCCGCGGTGACCGGGCTCGACATGCCCGCTGACGACGCACACGTCGCGCCGTTCCTGCTCGCTGCCGCCGAGCGGTTGCTCGATGTTCCTGCGGGTGACTGGCGCGAGCGCGACGGCGCGTGGACCGCGCTCCAGTCGCTCACCCGGCTGCGCTGGGCCTGGGCGCCGCCGCTCGGCTCGCGCGTCGCCAAGCCCTCGTCGCAGGAGCGCTGGCTGTTCACCCGCCTGCCCGAGTGGAGCGAGGCGCCGCCGCGTCCCGCCCCGCGCACGGTGACGATGCCGGAGGGTGCGGTGCTCGACCGGCTGGAGGAGCTGACCGGCGAGGGCGCCGAGCCGCGCGCAGGCCAGCAACGCTTCGCCGCCGCCGCGAGCGCCGCCTTCGCGCCGCGTACGCTGCGCGACTCGCCCAATCTGATGCTGGCGGAGGCGGGCACCGGCATCGGCAAGACGCTCGGCTATCTTGCCCCCGCGAGTCTGTGGGCCGAGGCGGCGGGCGGCGCGGTGTGGATCTCGACCTATACCAAGGCGCTGCAGCGGCAGCTCGGTGCCGAGACGCGCCGCGTCTACCCCGACGAGGCGGTCCGGCGCGAGCGGGTGGTGACGCGCAAGGGACGCGAGAACTATCTCTGCCTCCTGAACCTGGAGGACGCGCTGCAAGGCGGGTTTGCCGGGCGTGCCGCGGTGCTGGCGCAACTCGTCGCGCGCTGGGCGGCGTATAGCGCCGACGGCGACATGGTCGGCGGCGACCTGCCCGGCTGGCTGCCTACCTTGTTCCGGCGTAACGGCTCGACCGCGCTGACCGACCGCCGTGGCGAGTGCGTCTATGCCGGCTGCCCGCATTATCGCAAATGCTTCATCGAGCGCGCCGCGCGCGCCTCGGCCGAAGCCGATCTGGTGATCGCCAACCACGCGTTCGTCATGGTCAACGCCGCGCGCGGGCGCGAAACCGCGACGCGCCCCACACGCTACGTCTTCGACGAGGGGCACCATCTGTTCGACGCCGCCGACGCGATGTTCGGCGTCGCGCTGACCGGTGCGGAGACGATCGAGCTGCGCCGCTGGATCGTCGGTCCCGAGGGCACCAGCCGCGGGCGACGTCGCGGGTTGCAGGCGCGCCTGTCCGACCTCGCCAGCTACGACGAGCAAGGCGGTGCCGCGGTCGCCGACATCGTCGCCGCGGCAGGCGCGCTCGCCGCCGATGGCTGGCTCGGGCGGCTGGGGGAGGGTGCGCCGTTCGGACCCGTAGAGAAGCTGCTCGCGGCGGTGCGCGGCCTCACCTACGCGCGCGCCGAGCAGCCCGGTGACGCCGGCTACGCGCTGGAAACCGAACTCGCCGAGCCTAGCCCCGAACTGATCGAGGCCGCCGCACCCGCCGCCGCGGCACTCGACGCGCTGGTCCGCCCGATGGTTGCGCTCGGCAAGCGGCTGGAGACGGTGCTCGCCGACGCACCCGACTGGATGGACGCACCGGCGCGCGCGCGGATCGAGGGCGCGATCGCCTCGCTCGGCTGGCGTGCCGAGACGGTCGCGGCGTGGCTCGCCTTGCTCTCGCGAATCGGCGGCCCGGCCGACCCCGCCTTCGTCGACTGGCTCGCGGTCGACCGCGCCGAGGGGCGCGAGTACGACATCGGTCTCCACCGCCGCTGGCTCGATCCGACCAAGCCGTTCGCCGAAACGGTGCTCAAGCCCGCGCACGGCGCGCTCGTCACCTCCGCCACGCTGACCGCGGGCGGGGACTGGGCGACCGCGGAGGCGCGCGTCGGCGCGACCCACCTGCTCCGCCCCGCCGACCGCTTCGAGGTCGCGAGCCCGTTCGATTACGCGTCGCACGCTGAGGTGCTGATCGTCACCGACGTGAAGCGCGGCGACGTGCCGCAACTCGCCAATGCCTATGCGCGGCTGATCGAGGCGGCGGGCGGCGGCACGCTGGGGCTGTTCACCGCGATCCGCCGGCTGCGCGCGGTCCACGCGCGCGTCGCCGATCGCCTGGCGCGCGAGGGGCTGCCGCTTCACGCGCAGCACGTCGACCCGATCGACACCGGCACACTGGTCGACATCTTCCGCGACGATCCGCACGCCTCGCTGCTCGGCACCGACGCGCTGCGCGACGGCGTCGACGTGCCCGGCGACTCGCTCCGGCTGGTGGTGATGGAGGGCGTGCCCTGGCCCAAGCCGACCGTGCTTCATGCTGCCAGGCGACTGGCAGGCGGCGGCAGCGCCTACGACGACCGCATCGTGCGTGCGCGATTGGCGCAGGCGTTCGGGCGGCTGATCCGGCGGCAGGACGATGCGGGCGCGTTCGTGCTCTTGTCCGCCGCGATGCCGTCGCGCCTGCTCGACGCCTTTCCGCCCGGCGTGCCGATCCGCCGCCTGACCCTAGACGAGGCCGCCGCGCGCGTTGCCGAGCGGCTATCCACGCGGGCGCGAATAGGGCATGGAGCGCACCTGCCCGCCTGATGGAGATGAGCCCGGTGAAGACGCTGACGCTGCTGCGCCACGCCAAGTCGGGCTGGGACGATCCGGTCGCGCGCGATTTCGACCGGCCGCTCAACCCCAAGGGCCGCCGCGCCGCGCAGACCGTCGGGCGCGAGCTGCGCCGGCTCGGACTCGCCTTCGATCACGTCGTCGCCTCGCCCGCGGTGCGCGTCGAGCAGACGATCGACGGCGTCGAATCGGGCTACGGCCGCGCGCTGTCGCCCGCTTACGATCGCCGCATCTATCTCGCCTCGGCCGGCTCGCTGCTCGACGTGGTGCGCGAGACGAGCGACGATTATGCCCGCCTGCTGCTGATCGGGCACAATCCGGGGCTGGAGGATCTGGTCCTGATGCTCGCCCCCGACGAGCCCGGCACCCTGCGCGACGACGTGGAGGAGAAATATCCCACCGCCACACTCGCCGAACTGACATTCGAGGTGGATGCGTGGGCGCAGGTGGCGGAAGGCGCGGGCACGCTCACCCGCTTCATCCGCCCGCGCGACCTCGATCCCGAGCTGGGGCCGAGCGAGGACTGAACCTCAGCGTGCCGGCAACGCGCCGCACGTGACCGGCCCACCCGCCGCCGCGCGCACCGTGCATTTGGGATTGCCGCTCACGCTGACGCGCCCCATGCCGGTGGAGGCAATCTCCGCCCCATAGCGTGCCGCCGCGCGCGTCTCGCCGGTGCCGTCGAGCGAGACGAACAACTCACCCGCCGACAGTGCGGCGGCGTCGATCGTGCCGGGACCGTTGGTCACCAGCCGCGCCTTGCCCGCGCGGCCGCCGACGCGGATCGTGCCGCTACCGATCACCGTCGCGTTGAGCTGATCCGCGCTTGCCTCCGCGACCGACAGCGCGCCGGTACCGGTGACGCCCAGGTCGAGCCGCGTGCCCGCCATCCGCGTCACCGCCACCTTGGCGCCCGACAACAAGGTCACGCCGCGCAGCGCATTGGTCGACAAGGTGAACACCGGCACCGCGTCCGAGCCACGCTGCGCGTAATCGCCGGTACCGCGGTCGAGCCGCAGCGACAGCGTGCTGCCTTGAACCTCCAAGCGCAGCCGTTCGAGCAGCGCCGCGTCGGCGCTCGCCCGCGCGCGCGGGCTGGTTCCGGTCGCGATCCGCACCTCGAACGGTCCGTCGACGCGGACGCGGTCGAAGCTGGCGATGTTCCACACCCGCTCCGCCGCCTGCGCAGGCGCGGCGACGAGCAGGAACAACGGGGCGAGCGCGCGAAGCCGGATCATCGCGCAGACCTCGCACTAGCCCGCCGCGCAGGCAAGCCGCCTTACCCGCCGCAGCGTACCGTGCCCGATCCGCCCTTGCGCGTGGTGCAGCGCGCGTCCGGCCCCAGGTCGATGTCGCCCGATCCCGCCAGCCGCACGTCGGCCGGGCCGCGCACGGTGGCGTTGACGTTGCCCGAGCCCGCCACCGACACCAGCGCGCGCGTCGCGGTCAGCCCGCGTGCCTGCACGTCGCCCGACCCGGCGATCCGCACGGTCAGCGCCTGCGCCTGCCCGGCGGCGGTCACGGTGCCCGATCCCGAGATACCGAACTCAACCTCGCCCGCGCGCATCGTATCGACCGAAATGTCGCCCGACCCGCTGATCGCACCGCGGAAGCGCGGGCCCTCGACGCTGGCGATGCGGAAGCTGCCTGAGCCGGAGATCGCGGCTTCCTCGATCGCCGGCAGGGTGACGATCACGCGTGCCTTGCCCTTGTTCCAGCTCACGCCATTGCGCCGTCCGACGCGCAGTGCGTTGCCGTCGCGCCGGATGACCAATCGGTCGAGCAGCGCCGGGTCACCCTCCGCGCGGACCGCGAAGGCGCCGACGCGTACCTCGACGTCGTCCGGCCCCGCGATCGTCACGCGCGTGAAGTCGCGCGCGGCGTAGCTGCGGCTCGCGCCCGTGCCTTCAGGCGCGATGCCGTCCTGACTGTCCGCGGCGTAAGTAGCCGCCATGCCGCAGGCGGCGACCGGGATCAGCAAGGCGAGAGCGAGATAGCGCATGACATATCCTCCAACTGTATTGCTGTGTTAATACACAAGGAAGGTACGATCAAGCCCCGCAGCGGATGCGCGCCGAACCCATCTTCGACACCGCGCAGTGCGCCCGTGCACCGAGGTCGATCGTGCCGCTGCCGACGCTCGACACGCGCGCGTCGCCCTCGACCTGCGCGACGACGCTGCCCGCGCCCGCGACCGACACGTCGGCCTGCGCGGCGTGGAGGGCGGGCGCGCCCAGCGACCCCGATCCGCCGACCGATACCTTGAGCGCGCGAACGCGGCCGCCCGCCGCGACGCTGCCCGCGCCGCCGATCGACACCTCGGCCTCGTTCGCGCTGAGCGCATCGATCGTGATCGCACCTTGTCCACCCACTGCGGCGTTGAAGTGCGCACCCGCGACCCGGTCGATCCGCATATTGCCCGTACCGCCCAATGCCGCGGCCGACAGGGCGGGTATCGTGACGGTGAAGCGCACCTGCCGCTCGAGTGCGGGGTTGCCCTTCGCCCGCGGATCGCGTCGCGCGATCTTCAGCGTGTCACCTTCGCGCTCGATGCGCATCGTAGCGAGCACCGCGGCGGGGCCGTCCGCATGCACCGACCAGGTCGGGCCGACCCGCACCTGCATCTGCGCGCCGGTGCCGAGCGCCAGGCGCGAGAAGTCACGGATCGCGTAATCGACCGCGAAGCCGCTTCCGACTGCCCCGGCACGTTCGGCCGGAAGCGTCAGAATCAGCGCGGCGAGGACGGGCAGGGTCAGAAACGACAAAGAGCGCATCGCAGGTAACTCCGTTGAACCGGAGTTTAGCGATACGCTCTCTAGATTACGCCTGTAAACAGCTAATGTTTACAGCTGTAGTTGAACAGCTCAGGCGGGCTGCTTGTCCTTGTTGTAGATCGCCGCGGCCTTGCGCAGGATGTCGAGGATCTTCTCCTGCGCCGCCGGTTCGTCGATCTGCTCCATCGCGGCGAGCTCGCGCGCGAGGCGGCTGCACGCGCCCTCGAAGATCTGCCGCTCGGAATAGCTCTGCTCGGGCTGGTCTTCGGCGCGGAACAGGTCGCGGACCACCTCGGCGATCGAGGCGAGGTCGCCCGAGTTGATCTTCGCCTCATATTCCTGCGCGCGGCGCGACCACATGGTGCGCTTGACCTTGGGCTTGCCCTTCAGCGTTTCCATCGCCTCGCGCATGGTCTTGTCGCTCGACAGCTTGCGCATGCCGACGCTCTCGGCCTTGTTGGTCGGTACGCGCAGCGTCATGCGCTCCTTCTCGAACCGCAGCACGTAGAGTTCGAGCGCGATGCCCGCGATCTCCGATTTCTGCAGCTCGATCACACGACCCACGCCGTGCTTGGGATAAACGACGTAATCGCCGACGTCGAAGTGCAGAGCCTTGGCAGCCATTGACGATCTTTCCAAATCTATGCCCCGCCTGCTACCCACGCCTCGCCGGTCCGGTGCGGAAACACCTGGCATCGGTCGAACGGCATGGGGCGGGGGTAGGTTGATCTCCGTCGGGCGCGGCAGGAAAGCGCCCGTCCCGGCAGTATATAGCATGATTATTTGTTTGTTTCCAGCCTGCTTACGTCAGCGCTGCTGACGTGCGGCACCGGCCGTCGACGCCGGGCCGCGCGCCCGAGAACGTTCTGGTGTTACCTGCTACGTCATCCCGGGCTTGACCCGGGATACCGCTTCTTGGCCCGCGTGGATCGGAGCGGGACCCCGGATCAGGTCCGGGGTGACGAACAGCCGCTCAGTCGCCCTTGCCGGGCTCGGCCGAGAAATACTTGTCGTACTTGCCCTCTTCGCCCTTGTGCTCGTCGGCGTCGGGCGGGGTCTGATCGAGCTTGCGCGTGACGTTGGGCCATTGCGCGGAGAAGGTGGTGTTCATCTCCAGCCACTGCTCCAGCCCGTTCTCGGTATCGGGCAGGATCGCCTCGGCCGGGCATTCTGGCTCGCACACGCCGCAGTCGATGCACTCGCTCGGATTGATGACGAGCATGTTCTCGCCCTCGTAGAAGCAATCCACCGGGCACACCTCGACGCAGTCCATGTACTTGCAGCGGATGCAGGCGTCGGTGACGACGTAGGTCATGTAAGCGTTCCTCGAAAACTCGTTCGCGTGATCAACGCGCGTGTTCGCTATTTGGGCCGCTGCTATGCCGGGCGCGCGACACCGTCAATCTTCGTGGCTTTCCTGCGAGTTGTTCGCACCTGCCGGTGTGCCAGCGCCCGCGGTCAGTTCCTGATAACACGCCCGCGCCTCGGGCGCGGGGCCGCGCCGGTGCGGCAGCGCCTCGACACGCACCACCAGCACG
Source organism: Sphingomonas hominis (assembly GCF_013328205.1). Classification (GTDB taxonomy): domain Bacteria; phylum Pseudomonadota; class Alphaproteobacteria; order Sphingomonadales; family Sphingomonadaceae; genus Sphingomonas; species Sphingomonas hominis. The sequence continues at coordinate 304,717 of NZ_JABULH010000005.1, forward strand.
CGGTCGTGGTGCGCGAAGGTCAGGATATTGCCCACCCGCACCGCTGCATGCGCACGGTCGATCACGCGCCCGTCGATCCGCAACCGCCCCGCCGCCGCCAACACCTGCGCCACGCTGCGTGTCTTGGTGAGCCGCGTGAACCACAGAAAGCGATCGAGCCGCATCGTTACATCGTCCGGGGCAACGACGCCGGGCATCAATGCGCCCGCATGAGGTCATGGAGATCGGCGAAGGCATTGCCGGGCCGCGCCGGCGTGCTCGGCACCGCCTTGGGCCGCGGTCGCCCGCGCCAGACGTAGCGCGGCGCGCTTTCCTCGCCTTCACGGCTCGCAGTACGAAAGCCGAGTTCCGCCATCAAGCGTGCCAGCGTCTCGGGCTCCAATCCCATCGAAGTCGCGAGCGCCGGGTCGGGCGCGAACGCCCCACGCGCGCCGCCCTCGCTCGCCGCACGCGCGTCGTGCGCCGCCCGCGCGATCCGCTCGACCAGGTCGATCCGCACCGCCTGCGCACCCAGCGGCCGGTATCCCATCCCCAGCATCGCGCCCGGTGTCGCGCGCGGCAACACGGTCGCGCCCGCGGGCGGGGCCGGGGGCGCCGCGCCGTGCGCCGCCGCAATCAACGCCTGCCGCCACGCGCGCGCGTTGGGCTTGAGCAAGCGCGGATCAAACAGGTCGAGCGCGCCGATCGTGACGCCAGCGCGCCTGAGCCAGTGCCGCGCGCCGCCGTCGAGCGCGTCGAGCGAAGCGGTCAGCGGCGCACGCGCGGCGACCCCTGCGCCCGCCTCCAGCGCGCCCGCGATGCTGCGCAAGGCCGGCCCGGCTTCCGCCGCGCGCGTTGCCTCCGCCAGCTTGGCGAGCGCGGGCAGCCGGCGCGCGATGTTCGCCGTCACCCAGTCGCGCACCCGTGCCGCCACCCGCTCGCGCAAAGCCGTGTCTAGGCAGGCGAGCGCAGGGTCGAGCACCACCGCCGGCCGCGCCAGCGACGCCCCGCGAGCGAGCCGCGCCAGTTCGACGCCGTTCGCGGTGATCGCACCATCCTCGCCCAGCGCGAACGCGTCGTCGTTCCCTGTGATCAGCGCCTCGGCGCGCCGCCGCCGCTCGGTGCCGAGTCTTTTCTCCGCGGTGGCGAGCAGCAGGCGCTTGTCCGCGGCGCGCGCCTCGGGGGCGACGGTGAAGCGGAAGCCGTCCAATCGCCCGATCGCGTGCGCGTCGATCGTCACTTCTCCGTCGCCGGCGATCTCGACCGGCAGCTCGCCCGCACCCGCGCCGATCTTGCGCATCAGCGCCGTGGTACGCTTGTCGACGAACCGCTGCGTCAGGCTCGCGTGCAGCGCGTCCGACAGCCGCTCCTCGACTTCCAGCGCGCGCTGCGCCCAGGTCTGCGGGTCAGCGAGCCAGTCGGGGCGCTGCGCGATATAGGTCCAGCTGCGGATCGCCGCGATTCGACCCGCGATCGTCTCAACATCGCCGTCGGTGCGGTCGAGCCGCGCGACCTCGTCGGCGAACCATTGGTGCGGGATGTATCCTTGCGCCAGATAGTTGAACACGCGCCCGACGAAGCGCGCGTGCGGATCGAGCCCCAGTTTGGCGAAATCGGGTATACCGCACGCCGCCCACAGCCGCGCGACGTTGCCGCGCCCCCGACCTTCACCCGAACGCCCGTCCACCGCGGCGCGCACCGCCGGATCGTCGGCCAGCCGCTTCAGCACTTTCAGATCGAGCGCCTCGGGCGCTGGGCGCAGCATCGTGACGGTGCCGCCGGGCATCTCGGGCTTCTTCGACAGGCTGGCGATCAGCGCGTCGATGCTGCGCAGGTCGGGCTCGCCCTCGCGCCAGTAGAGCCAGTCGAGCTTCGGGAAACGATGCCCTTCGATCGCCTGCACTTCCTCCGGCAGGAACGCTTCGTCGCCTTCCTCGGTCAATGCGCCGAACGTGCCGTCGCGCTGGTGCCGGCCCGCGCGCCCCGCGATCTGCGCCATTTCCGCGACCGTCAGCCGACGCCGCCTACGCCCGTCGAACTTGTGCAGACCCGCGAACGCGACGTGCCCGACGTCGAGGTTCAACCCCATGCCGATCGCGTCGGTCGCAACCAGGTAATCGACCTCGCCCGCCTGGAACATCTGCACTTGCGCGTTGCGGGTGCGCGGGGACAGCGCGCCCATCACCACCGCCGCCCCGCCGCGCAGGCGCCGGAGCATCTCCGCGGTCGCGTACACTTCCTCCGCGGAAAAGGCGACCACCGCCGACCGCCGGGGCAGGCGTGAGAGCTTCTTCGCGGCGCCGTAGGAGAGCGTCGAGAAGCGCGGCCGCTCGACGATCTCAATGCCGGGGATCAGGTTGCGCAGCACCGGGCGCAGCGCTTCCGAGCCGAGGATCATCGTCTCCTCGCGCCCGCGTGCGCGCAGCAGTCGGTCGGTGAAGACGTGCCCGCGCTCGGGATCGGCCCCCAGTTGCGCCTCGTCGATCGCGACGAACGCGAAATCGCGGTCGAGCTGGTCGGTCGAGCGGCTGCTCTGGCCCGACCGCGGCAGCGGCATGCTTTCCGCGGTGCACAGGAACCAGCGCGCGTCCTTGGGAACGATCCGCTCCTCGCCCGTCACCAGCGCGACGCGGTCCGCGCCCTTGATCGCGACAACGCGGTCGTACACTTCGCGCGCCAGCAGGCGCAGCGGAAAGCCGATGCAGCCGCTCGAATGCGCGCACATCCGCTCGATCGCGAGATGGGTCTTGCCGGTGTTGGTGGGACCCAGCACCGCCTTCACCCGGGCGTTGTCACGCGCACTCATGGTTCGCCCTACATCGGGTGCGGGGCAGGGGGATGCAATCACTTCCTCGCGGCCGACGCGATCCGATCGCTTCCCCGCGCGCACCGGTCATCCCGGCTCAGGCGCGGCGCGGTTAATTTGACTTTAGGGTCTCGGGTCCACAACGCGCCGCCGGACACCCGAGCATATTTGAACGAGACGCCGCATTGTTTCTGCGTGAACAACAAGGTCTGGAGCTGGCAGGCGCGGCGGGTTCGTCGGTGCGGATGCGCGCGCTCGTGCCCGCTGCCGCCACGCCGAGCGTTCCGCTCGCCGAGCCGTCGCTGCTCGACCGCGTGCGCGACGTGGCCGTCCACACCGATTGGGCGCCCGATCTCGGCCAGGATATCGGCAGTCGCACCTGGTGGCGCGGTGCCGCGACCTGCGCGGCGCTGATCGCGGCGGCGTGGATGACGCGCCCGGGCTTTCCGCCGATCCTCGGCTACGCGCCCCCGGTCGCGACCGGCGCGGCCTATGAGGAAACCCGCACGCAGGGGATCGCGCCACTCGCCCTCGGTTCCACCACCGGGCGCCGTGCCGCCGCCTCCGGCCTCGTCCGTCGCCTGAGCCAGACGCCCGAGCGCCCGCAGATCGACCTGACCGTGACGCTCGGCGGTGGCGACACCTTGTCCAACGCGCTCCAGCGCGCCGGCGTCGGCATGAACGAGGCCGCGCGCGTCGCCACCCTGGTCGGCGGCGCGGTGTCGCTCGATCAGTTGAAGCCGGGCACGATCCTGTCGCTGACGATGGGCCGTCGCCCGTCACGGCTGCAACCGCGCCCACTCGAGAAGCTCAGCTTCCGCGCCGGGTTTGACCTCGACCTCGCGGTAAACCGCGCCGGAAATGACCTGCTGCTCGACCGTCGCCCGATCTCGATCGACCGCGCACCGTTGCACGTACGCGGGCTGGTCGGCGCCAGCCTCTATCGCTCGATGCGCGCCGCGGGCGTCCCCGCACGCGTGGTCGAATCGTACATCAAGGCGGTCGCCGCGCGGATGCCGATCGGCGACGTCGGGGCCGCCGACACGTTCGACATCGTCGCCGACCAGGCGCGCGCCGCCACCGGCGAGGTCGAGGTGGGGCAGCTCCAGTACGCCGGGCTCGCCGACGCTGCCGGCCGCCGCCGGCTGCAACTCGTCCGCTGGGGCGACCAACAGGGTGAAGGCGGCAGCTTCATGGACCCGACGGGTCAGGTCGAGCGCCGCGGCTTCATGGGGATGCCCGTCGCGGGTCGCGTCACGTCGACCTTCGGGATGCGCATGCACCCGCTGCTCGGCTTCATGCGCATGCACCGTGGCATGGACATCGGCGCGCCCTACGGCAGCCCGATCTACGCCGCGATCGACGGCGTCGTGTCGTTCGCGGGACGCAGCGGCGGTTACGGCAATTTCATCAAGCTCGCGCATCCCGGCGGCTACGCCTCAGGCTACGGTCATCTGAGCCGCTTCGCCGTCTCCACCGGCACACGCGTCGCGCGCGGCCAGGTGATCGGCTATGTCGGGTCGACCGGCATGTCGACGGGGCCGCACCTGCACTGGGAGGTGTGGAAGAACGGCGTGCCGGTGAACCCGCGCTCGATCTCGCTGTCGAGCGTACAGACGGTGTCGGGCGACACACTGCGCGGGTTGAAGGCCAAGATCGCGCGCCTGCTGTCCGCACCGGCGCGCTGATCCGCGGTCTGCCGCGTTCGGATCCGATCCGACGCCCCACTATTGCTGGCGGCATGAGAAAGCAGGAGCCCGGACCAAGCCCGGGATAACGAAAGCCGTGTGTTAGTTCCGCTTCGGAACCGAGAACGTTCCCGTCACGCGGCCGGTCGGCGCGCGCTGCACGTTGCCGGCGGTTCCGCTGCCGTTGCCGCCCGCCACCGCCGATCCGTCGATCACCGCGCGTCCGGTATCGAGGTTGATCGTCAGCCGCGCGCCGTTGACCGTGTTCGGCCCCTGCATCAGCCGCACCGCGCCCAGCATGGTGATGACGCGGCGGTTAAGGTCGTACACCGCATATTGCCCGCGCGCGGTCTGATCCGGGCGGCGCACCGTCACCCCGCCCGACGCGTCGAGCCTGGACACCTGCGGGTTCCCGTCGACGATCTCGCCGGTATAGGCGACGTTCAGCCGCTGAGCGTTGAGCGTCATCTCGGCCTGTTTCACCGCTACATTGCCGGTCAGCACCGCGCGGTTCGCCTTGTCCTGCAACTCGATCTGGTCCGCGCCAAAATCGATCGGCGCGTTGGTGTTGTGCTTGCCCTGCGCGGCCGCGGGGGCGGCGACGAGCAGAAGCGACAGGAGAGGGAGCGAGCCACGCATGGCGCTCATTTCGTTTGTCTCGGCACGATGCGCAAGCGCGCGTTGCCGTTCAATCGGACGGTGCGCGATTCCAGATCGGCCGACATGCTGTTCGCGCTGAAATTGCCCTGCCTGACCGTACCCGTCACCGGCGCGGTCGAGGTCAATTGCCGCGTTTTCAGATCGACGTCGGCACTGGAGGTGTCGAGCGAATAATTGTTGGGCGCGCGCACCGCGATTGGTCCGTCGACGCGCACCTTCTCGGCATCCATGTCGTAGCGCGCGGTCGGCGCGGTCAGCCGTGCCGGCCCGTCCTGCAACTGGATCGCCGCCGCCATCTGCTGAATGCGCACCACCGCCTCGGCCGAGCTCTTCTGCACCGCCGACCCTGCGTCGAGCTCGAACGGCTGCCCCTTGGCATCGGTGCCGCGGTAGGTCGCCGATTGCAGCTTCATCCGTTCCTTGGCGACCTCGACCTTGTTCTTGTCGAGCACGAAGGACACGTCGCCCGCCATCGTCAACGGCGCCATGACCAGAAACGCGGTCAGCACGCCGATCGACGCCGGGATCAGCCAGTTCGACGTGCGGATCAGCCGGTCGTGCCGCCCGCCCGGACGCGCCCATTGCTGCCGCGGCGAGCGCACACCGCGCGCGCTCGCGCTCATCGCGCGCTTCTCATCGCCAGCGCCGTGCCCGCGTCACGCATGCGCGAAGATGTCGATCTCGGGCCAGCCGGCGATGTCGAGCTCGGCGCGCGCGGGCAGGAAGTCGAAACACGCCTGCGCCAGCGCCATGCGCCCCTCGCGCACCAGCCGCTTGTCGAGCTCCTCCTTCATCCGGTGCAGGTAACGCACGTCGGACGCGGCATAATCACGCTGCGCGTCGGACAGCTCCGGCCCGCCCCAGTCGGACGATTGCTGCTGCTTGGAGATATCCTGGCCGAGCAGTTCCTTGACCAGTTCCTTCAATCCGTGGCGGTCGGTATAGGTGCGCACCAGCCGCGACGCGATCTTGGTGCAATAAACCGGCGCGGCCACGACGCCGAGATAATAGCTGAGCGCGGCGATATCGAAGCGGCCGAAATGGTACAGCTTCAACCGGTCGGGATCGGCCAGCACGCGCTTCAGGTTCGGCGCGGCATAATCGCTGCCGGGATTGAAGCGCACCAGATGCTCGTCGCCTTGCCCATCGGACAATTGCACCACGCACAACCGGTCACGCGGCGTGATCAGCCCCATCGTCTCGGTATCGACCGCGATCGCGGCACCGGGCGCGAACACGTCGCCGGGAAGGTCTTCCTCGTGGAAATAAACAGCCATGTGTTCGCCGTAGCTTGCGCCGCGCGTCCGCTCAATGGGCGTGAGTGTTCATTCACCCCTCATCTTCAGCCTTCGTCGGCGTAGATCGCGACCTTTGCCTCGACGCCTGCCGATACCTGCCCGCGGTACATGCCCTGTGTGGTGAAGCTCCACACCGGCTGTCCGTCCGGCCCGGTCACGATCACCCCGCCGCTGCCGCCCAGCGCCTTGACGCCCGCCATCACCGCGTCGGCGGCGACCTGCAACGGCTCGCCCAGCATCCGCACGCGCGCGCCGATCTCATGCCCGACGCTTTCGCGGATGAAATATTCGCCCGACCCGGTCGCCGACACCGCGCAGGCGCGATCATCGGCGTAGGTACCCGCGCCGATCAGCGGCGAATCGCCGACCCGGCCCCAGCGCTTGCCCGTCACGCCCCCAGTCGAGGTTGCGACCGCGACATGGCCGTCCACGTCGCACGCCACCGCGCCGACGGTGCCGTATTTCATGTCGACGTCGAACCAGTCCTCGCTTGCCTTCATGGCGGCAAGCTGCGCGCGCCGTTCGGGAATGACGAACCAGTCCTCATCCGCCTGCTCGACGCCCTGCTCGCGTGCGAACGTGTCGGCACCCGCGCCAGTCAGCAGCACGTGCGGGCTGTGGTCCTTCACCGCCCGCGCGAGGCTGACCGGATTGCGCGCATGACTCACCCCAGCGACCGCGCCGGCCGATCGGTCGCGCCCGTCCATGATCGCGGCGTCGAGTTCGACCCGGCCCTCGAACGTCAGCACCGCGCCCCGCGCAGAATTGAAGTGCGCGTCATCCTCCAGCACGCGCACCGCCGCCTCGACCGCGTCCACCGCCGCGCCGCCGCTCGCCAGCACCGCCGCCCCCGCCGCCAGCGCGCGCGAGAGGCCGGCGCGCGCGCCCGCGTCCTGTTCCGGCGTCAGCACGCCGCGGTTGATGATTCCGGCGCCGCCGTGGATCACCAGCGTCCAGCGCGGCGGATGCGTAAGCGTCGAGCGCGGCGGATGCTCGGTCGTCATCGATAGCTCCATGTGATGCTCAGGCGATCGCGGGGCGCGGATCGACGTGGGTGCGCTTCGACGCGTGCCGCCTCAGCCCGATCAGCGGCCGGACCAACGGTATCTTGCGCCCGACGAGGTAGAAGGCCCAGCATCCCGCCACGGTCGCCGCGACCAGGATCAGGAAATCGGCGAGCATCGACAGCCCTGCGCCGCGCAGCCACCACGCCACCACCACGATCACCGTCTGGTGGATGATGTAGAACGGGAACACCGCTTCGGTCAGCATCGGGCGCCAACGGTGGTCGCGGTTCCAGTGGCTGTCGGCGAACCCGATCAGCGCCGCGATCGCGAACCATCCCTCGACCGCGCGCGCGATCGAGAATACTTCGCCCACGCCGTGCGGCGCGCGCGCCACGCCCGGCCAGGTCAGCTCGATCCCCGCGACCAGCGCGTAGGACACGAGCGCCACGCCTGCGGCGACCTTCCACCAGCGCACGAAGCTGGCGAGCGTGCCGTCGGCGCGTGCCAGCGCGAAACCGAACAGGAAAGCGGGGAAATAGGTCGCGTGCGCCACCCAGTCGCCCAGTACCGCGTGCGTCTCGCGCCCGCCAGGAAACAGCACCAGATTGACCAGCACCATCCAAACGAGCGGCAGCAGCATCAAGACTGGTCCGCGAAACAGCGCCTCGAACCCGCGCTGCGCCCGCTCGCGCGCGGACTTCGACGTCACCGCCACCGCCAGCGTGATCGTCAGCGTGTAGATCCACAGGTACGCCACGAACCACAGGTGGTTCCATGTCGGCAGCGGCAGTCCCAGGCTCGCGTCGAAACGGAAATAATCGTGCCACCAGAACCACGCGAAGCCGTGCGGGTAACCGCGCTTCGTCACCAGCTCGACCCACGCCTGTGGCGGCACGATCACCGCCATGCCGAAGACGAGCGGCACCAGCAACCGCGCGGTGCGGTTGCGCGCGAAGCGCCAGCGGCTCGAATGCCGCTTGAGCAGCGCGCGGCTGGCGTATCCCGAGACGATGAACAGCAGCGACAGCCGCCACGGGTTGGTCGCCATCATCGGCACCGTCGCCCAGCCTGGGCCCGCGAGCTTCACGTGATAGTCCCACGGCACGAACACCATGCCGACATGGTAGAGGATCAAGAGCGCGAAGGCACCGATGCGGAGCCAGTCGAGCCCGTAATGGCGTTGCATGGCCGCGCGCCTAGCAGCTTCGCGCGTCGCGTGCGACCCGTGCCCGATCCTGTGTGCACCCGCGATCGTCGGCGCGAACCCGCGCGGGCTTCCGGCCCGGCCCGCTCGCGCGTATATAGAGCATCATGTCCATTCGTCCGTGGCGCGACATCGTCCGCCGAGAGAGCCGCCAGATCATGGTCGGCAACGTCCCCGTCGGCGGCGGCGCGCCCGTTACCGTGCAGACGATGACCAACACGCCGACCGATAACGTCGGTGCGACGATTGACCAGATCCGTCGCTGCGAGGACGTGGGCGTCGACCTGATCCGCGTCTCGTGCCCCGACGTCGAATCGACCGCGGCATTGGGCGCGATCGTTCGCGCGTCGAACGTGCCGATCATCGCCGACATCCATTTCCACTACAAACGCGCGTTAGAGGCCGCCGACGCGGGCGCCGCCTGCCTGCGCATCAACCCCGGCAACATCGGTTCGGCGGCGAAGGTCGCCGAGGTGGTGCGCGCTGCCAAGGCGAACGGTTGCGCGATCCGCATCGGTGTCAACGGCGGGAGTCTGGAGCGCCACCTGCTTGAGAAATATGGCGAGCCGTGCCCCGACGCGCTGGTCGAGTCGGCGATGGATCACATCAAGCTGCTCCAGGACCACGACTTCCACGAATATAAGGTTGCGGTAAAGGCGTCGGACTTCTTCCTCGCGGTCGCCGCCTATCAACAGCTCGCCAGCGTGGTCGACTGCCCGCTGCACCTCGGCATCACCGAGGCGGGCGGCTTCGTCGGCGGCACCGTTAAATCCTCGATCGGCATCGGCTCGCTGCTGTGGTTCGGCATCGGCGACACGATCCGCGTGTCCTTGTCGGCCGAGCCCGAGGACGAGGTCCGCGTCGGCTTCGAGATCCTTAAGAGCCTCGGCATCCGCAACCGCGGCGTCCGTGTCGTCTCGTGCCCCAGCTGCGCGCGTCAGGGCTTCGACGTGATCCGCACCGTGCAGGCACTGGAGGAACGGTTGCAGCACATCCGCACCCCGATGTCGCTCTCCGTGCTCGGCTGCGTGGTGAACGGCCCCGGCGAGGCGCGCGAGACCGACATCGGGATCACCGGCGGCGGCAACGGCAAGCACATGGTCTATCTGTCGGGCGTCACCGACCACCACGTCCAGGATGCCGGCATGATCGACCACATCGTCCGCCTGGTCGAGGCAAAGGCCGCCGAGATCGAGGCACACGCCGCCGCAGCGAAACTCGCGGCGGAGTAAGCGGGCATGCCTCGTGTGGCTACTCAGAGGCCGCTCGGACTTCAGGGGTAGCAGGGTGAAAGGACGCCAGCGGTACGACGCGAAGATGCTCCTGGCCGTGGTTGGAGCGGCCCTCGTCGCGAGCACGTTGAGCGGCTCGTTGATCGCGGAGTTCGCCGTCGGCCAGGCAGATGTCCGAACCTACCACGGCGAGCCGCGATCCGCCCTTTCGCGGCACCGGCTGCGGACCGAACCCGGCGACCCTGTTGCCGCCTATGACGCGGTGCCTCGAACCACTTGGGCCGCACCGTTCCTCAGCACGCCCGACGACCGCCACTATGTCGATGACCACCGCCTGGAAGACGATCTCGCCAGATTAGAGGCGCAGTGGAAGGCAGAGGATCGCGCCAGAGACAAAGAGGACCGAGCCAGGGAGGCAGAACTCCGTGCGAGCCTGGAAACCGTGACCACCCAGCCATCCACATGGTCAGACGACCAGGCCGGCGGTTCTGCACGCCCAGCGAACACGCCGCTGGTCGATCCCACTTCCGAGCAAAGCGCGAACGATACTCCTTCCTAGTCGACCTCGTTGTGCGCTCAGCGGTCGAACGTGGTGGCGGTACATGCGGGTTCGTGAGGCAGCAGCAGGGCGGGCGCGGAGCCAAGCGCGGAATGCCGCGTTTGACTGACCCAACCTATGTAAGGAGTAACATCTGTGGCCGACACCGATCACGATATCCGCACGCTCAACAGCCTGATCGCCACGACGATCGACAGCGTCAACGGCTACAACGAGTCGGCGAAAGAGGCCGAAAATCCTCGCTTTGCACAGATGTTCACGTCGCGCGCCAACGAGCGGCAAGAGGTCGCGCGCATGCTGCAGGCAGAGGTGACGCGCCTCGGCGGCAATCCCGAGGACGACGGCACCGTGCTGGCCGGTGCTCACCGCGTGTTCCTGGATTTGAAGGCCGCCGTGACCGGTCGCGATGACAAAGCGATCATCAACGAAGTCGAGCGCGGCGAGGATCATATCAAGGCGAAGTTCGAAGATGCGTTGCAGGACAACGAGCTGTCGCCGAACGTCAAGCATGCGGTCAACCAAGCGTGGACGTCGGTAAAGACCGGCCACGATCAGATGCGCGATCTGAAGCATTCGATGGAAGGCTGAGAACGCCAGCCGACGTGGTTGTAAATCACCGTCGGTTACAAAAGGAGGTAGGACGGCCCCGCTAGGGGAAGAGCCATCCTACCTCCTCTACGCGCGGCCATGTTACGCAAGCCGCGAGGGATCTCTATTCAACGTACATTTACCCTGGCGTGTACGGCTTGATGCGGAACGTTCAGGAAGCGCCTGACGCTACGCGAGCGCAGGACTCTCTTTCCGCCACTACCCGACATTCGGCGGCTGACTACTTTGTAGCTAGGCCGCTACCGGCGAACGAAGTCTCCAGGTGGCGGCAAGCATGGCTTGCAGCAAATCGACGTAGCTCCAACCATCAGCGCGAGCGCTGATCGCCGACAAGCAATCCTGATTTTCTCGGCCCGGGCGGCCCGGCCCGGTCATATTCGGCTTCATGTTGAGGTCGAACAGCTTGAACGTGCCATGACGATCGGCACGGCAGTCAATCCGGATGGCAGTGCGCGCGTCGACCAGCGCTGCTGCCGCGACACAAGCGTCGATCATCGCCGCTACCTTTGGATCGTGGAGGCGGTCGGCATCGATCGCGGCGCTGTTGGCGGTGACCGGTACGTCGCCGTTGTAAGGAGCCACACCGCCGCGCTGATCGAACCGATAGACCGGTCGCAAGGCCCAGTGCGTCGGCGCTCGTGACCCGTCAGGCCGCGGGGAAGCGGGAGGCATGATCGTGATCGTCATCTCGTCGCCGCCCAGAAACTCTTCCACCATCAGGATGTCGCCGAACCTGGCAGCCTCGATCAGTGCGGCGGCGGCCCAACGCAAGGCGTCGAGGTTCTCGACCAGGGTGACGCCCTGGCTGCCGCGTCCGCGCACCGGTTTCACGATCATCGGGAAAGACATGCCGTTGTCTGACAAGGCTCGCTCGACGTTGTCCAAGGCGCAGACTTCATCCCTCGCCGCGCCCGACAACAGGAACGACCGAGCAACGGGCAGACCAGCGTTGGCCAGGAGCTGGTTGGTTTCGAACTTGTCGTCGTACGCCTGCATGGCGGCAGGAAGCTGCCCCACGATGTCATAGTCGCCAAGTACCTGCTCGAGCGGGTGCCCCTCGAACAACACGGTGTTCGCCCACAACACGGTTGCACCACCAGCCCCCGCGCGTCGAATACCGTCCGCGGTGTCCGGAAACACCCAGTCGAGGGCAATGTCGGGCGCCGGCGACGAAGAAGGCGTGACAACGTCGACACCGGCCGTCTGCAACGCGAACGCAATGTCAGCCCCGCCGTCAGAATATCCGCCCGGCTTCGCGTCCTTCCGCAACCCGTTGATCAGCGGCGGCGGCAGGGCTTGGTAGAGAATGGCGACCGACGCTGATTTCATCAGAAAACTCCTCTGCGGCGCGCATTAGCGTGCGCCGGCAGGTCGGAGCAAACGGCCGCTTTCCACCGCAAAGCGGGCATTGGCGCACCCCATCCCGCGGCCACAATTGCCTTTTCCGCTTCAACGCGGCTATACGCCTGCCATTCGCAAGGACCCGGTGAAATCCCGGGTGGCTATTCCGGCCGCCGACCCGCCGGACAACAACACGCACCATTCCTTTGACACGCCGATGCGGCGTGCCGTGCCCTGTTGTGGATTTTTCAATGACGTTCACCTTTTCCGCCTACAGGCGCCAGAGGTTCACTGACGCCGCCGCCGCCCGCCGCGACCTGCTCGCAGGGATCGTCGTCGCGCTGGCGCTGATCCCGGAAGCGATCGGATTCTCGATCATCGCGGGCGTCGATCCGCGCGTCGGCCTCTACGCCTCGGTCGCGATCGCGATCACCGTGTCGCTGATCGGCGGCCGCCCCGGCATGATCTCGGCCGCCACCGCGGCGGTCGCGGTGCTGGTCGGTCCGCTGGTGCGCGACCACGGCGTCGAATATCTCTTCGCCGCGACGATCCTGATGGGAGTGATCCAGATCGTCGCCGGCGCGCTTCGGCTCGACCTCGTGATGCAGTTCGTGTCGCGCTCGGTCATCACCGGTTTCGTCAACGCGCTCGCGATCCTGATCTTCATGGCGCAACTGCCGCAGCTCGTCGGCGTCGGGTGGCAGACTTACGCCATGGTCGCGGGCGGCCTCGCGATCATCTACGGCTTTCCGCGGATCACGCGCGCGATCCCCTCGCCGCTCGTCGCCATCCTCGTGCTCAGCGCGCTCGCGATCGGGCTCGGCGTGCCGGTCAACACCGTCGGCGACATGGGGCGCCTGCCCGAAGGGCTGCCGTCGTTCGCTTGGCCGCAGGTGCCGCTCAGCCTCGACAGCTTACGGATCATCCTGCCTTATTCGCTGACGATGGCCGCGGTTGGGCTGCTCGAATCGCTGCTGACCGCTAGAATCGTCGACGACATGACCGATACCGACAGCGACAAGCGCGTCGAATGCGCCGGCCAAGGCGGCGCCAACATCGTCGCCGCGCTGGTCGGCGGCATGGGCGGCTGCGCGATGATCGGCCAGTCGGTGATCAACGTTACTTCGGGCGGGCGCGGGCGGCTGTCGACCTTCGTCGCGGGCGCATTCCTGCTGTTCCTGCTCGCGGTGCTCGGCCCCTGGGTCGGGCGCGTGCCGATGCCGGCGCTGGTGGCGATTATGATCATGGTGTCGATCGGCACCTTCAGCTGGAATTCGATCGCGAACCTGCGCCGCCATCCGCCGACCTCCTCGGCGGTGATGCTGGTCACGGTCGCGGTGGTCGTCGCCACGCGCGACCTGTCGCTCGGCGTGCTCGCGGGCGTGCTGCTGTCGGGCATCTTCTTCTCGGCCAAGGTGCAGCGGATGTTCGCGGTTCACCGTGAGGCGTCCGCCGACGACGTGAGCGCGACCTACCGCGTCTCGGGCGAGATCTTCTTCGCCTCGGTCGACCGCTTCACCCGTGCTTTCGCAGGCGAGCGTGCCGCCACCGTGCTGATCGACGTCACCGCCGCGCATTTCTGGGACATTTCCGGCGTCGGCGCGCTCGACAAGATCGTCGTGCGGCTGCGCCAAGGGGGCAGCGACGTCGAGGTCGTCGGCTACGACCGCGCCAGCGCCGATTTGGTCGACCGCTTCGCGCTCCACGACAAGACCGGCGTCGAACTCGGCCTCGCGCCGCACTGAGCAGGCGTACCTCCGTCATCCCGGCCGTAGGCTGGAATCCTGCTTCTTCTCACCCGCGAACAGCGAAGTGGAACCCCGGAGCAGGTCCGGGGTGACGAGGTGAGCGGTCCAACCGCGCTGTCCTACCCGCGCGCGATCGGCCATAGCCGCCGCGTGTCCGCTCCTTCGCTCCCACTCCCGCGCAACCCCACCCGACAGGCGAAGTGGAGGCGTGCCGCAAAAACGCGTTTGAACCTCCACTTCCTCCACTTCGTCCCATATCGGGACATGGCATGAGCGGGCGCCACCTCTCGCCCGCGCTCGCCTTCGCGGTTGCCGCGGCCGGGATCGGGCTGTTCTCGATCATGGACGCGTTCATGAAGTCGCTGGTGCTGGGCTTGGGCGTCTACAATGCGATGGTCTGGCGCACCGGTCTGTCGACGCTGTTCGGCGGGGCTGCGTGGATCGCGGCCGGCCGACCACGCCCGACCGCGCGCGCGCTCCGCCTTCACGGACTTCGCGGCGGGATCACTGCGGTCATGGCGTTGCTGTTCTTCTGGGGGCTGGCGCGCGTGCCGATGGCACAGGCGATCTCGCTCGCCTACATCGCCCCGCTGCTCGCGCTGCTGCTCGGCGCATTGTTCTTGAAGGAGCGTGTGGGCCGCCGCGTTGTCATCGCCTCGTTCGTCGCGATCCTCGGTGTCGGCGTGATCCTCGCCGGACAGCGAAGCGCCGCGATAGGGCCGGGCGCGTTCGAGGGCGCGGTCGCGATCCTCGCCTCGGCCGTGCTCTACGCGGTCAACTTGGTCGTCGCGCGCCTGCAAAGCCAAGCTGCCCGCCCAGCCGAGATCGCCTTCCTCCAATCCGCGATCGTCACCGCGATCCTCGCCTGCGCCGCGCCGTGGCTCGCGCATCTGCCGCCCGCCGCCGAATGGTGGAAGATCGCGATCGCCGCCGCGCTCGGTACCTCGTCCTTGTTCCTGCTCGCATGGGCCTATGCGCACGGCGAGACGGGCTATCTCGCCACCACCGAATATACCTCGTTCGTCTATGCCGCCGCACTCGGCTGGCTCGTCTTCGGCGAGCGGGTGCAGCCGACCACGCTCGCCGGTGCCGCGATCATCGTGGGGGCGTGCCTCTACGCCGCGCGCCGTCGCGATATTGCACAATCCGCGGTAGAGCAGGCGGCATGACCGACATCCGACCCGCCACCCACGCCGACGTCGCGACGATCCTGCGCTTCATCCGCGAACTCGCCGCCTATGAACGCGAACCCGATGCGGTCGAGGCGACCGAGGCGAGCCTCGCGCTCGCGCTGTTCGGCGAACATCCCGCTGCCGAGGCGGTGATCGCCCAGGAGGCTGGCGAAGCGATCGGCTTCGCGCTGTTCTTCCACAATTTCTCGACCTGGACCGGGCGCCGCGGGCTCTATCTCGAGGATCTGTACGTCACGCCGGACGCGCGCGGGCAGGGGGCGGGGCGTGCCTTGCTCGCCCATCTCGCGCGCCTCGCGCTCGACCGTGGCTGCGGACGGTTCGAATGGTCGGTGCTCGACTGGAACACGCCGGCGATCGACTTCTATCGCAAGATCGGGGCGGTGCCGATGGAGGAATGGACGATCCAGCGCGTGACCGGCGACGCGCTCGTCACGCTGGCGGGTCTCGGCTGATGGCGTGGGTGCTGCTGATCGTCGGTGGCTTGTTCGAGATCGGCTTCACCACCTGCCTGCGCCACGTCGACAACTTCCGCAACATACCCTGGACGCTCGGCTTCCTCGTCAGCGTCGGATGCTCGATGACCTTGCTCGAAGTCGCCTCGCGCAGCATCGCGATGGGAACCGCCTATGCGGTATGGGGCGGGATTGGTGCGCTCGGCACCGTGATCGTCGGCATCATCTGGTTCGGCGAACCCGCCAGCCTGCCGCGATTGCTGCTGATCCTGGGCGTTGTCGCCTGCATCGCCGGGCTGAAACTGACGGCCGGGGCAGGTGCGTGAGCGGAGAAGCAACGCTTGCCTGGGTCGCCGAGGCGCTGGCGCCGCACGGCCACGTCTCGCATCGCCGCATGATGGGCGGGTGGACGCTCTACCTCGACGCGGTGATCTTCGCCTTGATCGACCGAGACGGAGGGCTGTGGTTCAAGAGCGATGCGGTCAGCGACCCCGCTTGGGACGCAGCAGGCTGTGAGCGCTTCGGCTACGACCAGGACGGCAAATCAGCGACGATGAACGATCGCCGCGCCCCCGACGCCACATACGACGACGCCGAGGAGCTCGCCAGATGCGCGCTCCTCGGCGTCGACGCCGGTCTGCGCGGCGCCCGAAAGCAACCGCGCCGATGATTACTCAGTCGCGACCCGGAACGTCGTGGTCGTGCGGCTCTTCGCCCTGCGCCTTGGCCGCGTCGTAACGCTCGATCGCTTCCAGCGTGATCCGACGTGCCTCGTCGCGGTCACCCCAGGTGCCGACGCGCACCCACTTCTTCTTTTCCAGGTCCTTGTAGTGGGTGAAGAAGTGCTCGATCTGCTCGAACACGATCTCGGGCAGATCCTCGCGACCGTCGACTTTGGTGTAGTACGGGAAGGTCGAATCGACCGGCACGCACACCAGCTTCTCGTCGCCGCCGGCCTCGTCTTCCAGATTGAGCACCGCGATCGGGCGCGCACGCACGACGCAGCCCGGGATGAACGGCGAGCGCGCGACAACCAATGCGTCGAGCGGATCGCCGTCGGGCGACAGCGTGTGCGGCACGAAACCGTAGTTGGCCGGGTAGCGCATCGGCGTGTGCAGGATGCGATCGACGAACAGCGCGCCCGACGCCTTGTCGAACTCGTACTTCACCGGCTCGCCGCCGGTCGGCACCTCGATGATGACATTCAGGTCGTCGGGCGGGCTCTTGCCGACCGGGATAAGATCAATACGCATCGAATTCCCTTGTTACTTGGATCACGCCCCGTGGCTCAGCGCGGTGCGAGCAGGCGGTCGAGCCCGGAATCGCCCTTGCCGATTTTCTCGAGGCGCGGGTAGCGCAAGCCCCCATGCCAGTCGAGCGCAACCGTGCGGTACGCGTCCTGCTGCCGGACGATCAACTGCACCGGCGTGCCGCCCGCCTGACCGGTGGTAGTCTGCGCGGCGCGGATCGCCTTCTTCAGCGCGTCGCCGGAGTAAGGCTGGCCGTTGACCGACACGATCGTGCTGCCGATCGTCAGCCCGGCGTTGAAGGCGGGCGAGCCCCAACTCACGCCGGTGATCGCGCCCTTGCTCTCGGTCTCGCTGACGATCATCCCGCCCGAATAGGTCAGGTCGGTGATCTTGCGCGACGACTCACCGCTCTTGAACGACGGCGTCGGCGTATCGGCGTAGGTCAGGCGATAGCCGTTGCGCTCGAACCCGGAGATCGGCGCGCCGGGCGCGTGCTCGGTCAGCCGCTGGCGCAGCAGCGTCGCCCAGTCATACGGCTGTATCTTGTTGAGCGTCGCCGCCACGTCCTCGAACGTGTAGGTCAGCTCACCCCAATCGCCGTCGCGCACCCCGAAGAAGGCACGCGCGAAGTCGTCGATCGACTTCTTGCCGCCCGACAGCTCGCGCAGCCGCGAATCGACCTCCATCCAGACGAGCAGCCCTTCGTTGTAATAATCCTCCGACCGCTGCCAGCTCGTCCAACCCTTGGGTCGGCGCGCCGAGATGATGGGATCGTTGGTGGTGTCGAGCAGGTCGCGCCAGTCGCGCGCGCGCTGTGAATCGTAGCTCGCCGCGATCGCCGCGAGCTGGTCGAGCGTGTCCTGCTTGCTGACCATGCCCGAGCGCGCCTGGAGGATATAGCCCCAGAATTGCGTCTGCCCTTCATACACCCACAACAGCGAGTCGCGCATCGGCATGCGGAAATCGGGCGTCCACAGGTCCGCGCCGCGGCGGAACTTGCCGTCCCACGAATGGGTGAACTCGTGCGGCAGCAGGTTGCGGCGGCCGGGGCCGTCGTCCCACTTCGTGAAGTAACCCGGCGTCGCGCCGTTCTCGCTCGAACGGTGATGCTCCAGCCCGATGCCGCCCAGTTGATCGGTGATCGACAGCAGGAACTCGTAACGGTCGTAATGCTGCGCGCCGAAGGTCTTCACCGCCTGCTCGACCAGTCGCTTGTGCGCGTCGATCTGCGCCGGGGTGGCGGCGAGCTCGGCGGGATCGTCGGCGAACAGGTTCAGGTTGACGCGCGACGACAGCGGCACGACGCGGCCGTACTTGCCCGCCAGCATCGGCGAGTCGACCAGCACCTCGTAATTGGTCGGCTCGTAGGCGTAGGTCGAACCCGTCACCTGCGCCTTGAGCGCACCCGCGGCGGTCCAGCCATCGGGATATTTCACCGTCATCTGCACCGGGATCTGCCGGGTGAAATAGCCGGCCGGGTACAGGCTGACCGAGTTCGGCTCCATGCTGATCATCGTCGGCGTCGCGACGATCCGGCCCTGGTCGCCCTTGGTCGCGGAGATGAACTGGAACGATGCCTCCAGCGCGGTCACGCCCGCGGGTACGTCGACATGGAAAGCGAACACGTCGACGGTGTCGCGCGTCCACGGGATCACCTGTCCGTTGCCCTTGATGACCAGCCCGGCGAGCTTCTCGATCTCACCACGCGGGCTGTGCGCGCCCGGCAACCATTTCGGGAACAACAGCACCATGTGCCCGGCTGCGGGAACGGGGATCGTCTCAGTCACGCGGAAGATGCCGCGCTGCGTGTCAGTCGCGTCGACGTTGACCTGGAGCGTGCCGGGGAAGCGCACGTCCTTTGCCTCGGGGACCGTGTCGACGATCGGCACCGGCTGCGGCGCGGAATTGCCCGGGGGCACCTGCGCGGCAGCGGGCAGGGCGGCGAGCGCGCTGGTGGCGAGCAAGGTGGCGGTCAGGAAAGAACGGATCATGCGCGGCGCGGTCCCCTGGATGATGTTATCGTCTATGTCAGAGGGGCTTACCGTTCGCAGACCGCCCGCGTCTAGCCTCCTGCACCGCCGATCGTGTTGATGGTGAAGGCGAGGATGCCGAGGTTGAACACGAACGCCGCCAGGCATTGCCCCAGCGCCACCCGCCGCATCCGCCCGCTCAACAGCGTCACGTCCGAGGTCTGGAACGTCATGCCGAGCGTGTAGCTGAAATACAGGAAATCCCAATAATCGGGCTCCTTCGTGCCGGGAAAGTCGAGCCCGCCCGCGTCCCCTGCGCCGTCGTTGTCCTCGCCGTAGAACAGGTGCGCGTAGTGGAGCGCG
Source organism: Sphingomonas hominis (assembly GCF_013328205.1). Lineage (GTDB taxonomy): Bacteria > Pseudomonadota > Alphaproteobacteria > Sphingomonadales > Sphingomonadaceae > Sphingomonas > Sphingomonas hominis. The sequence goes on from NZ_JABULH010000005.1 coordinate 324,076, forward strand.
TAGACCATGTTCGAGAACAGCCAGGCGAGCGCGAGCGTCACGATGACCAGGGCGATCGCCAAGGCGTCGTTCTTGCCCTTCAACTCGCCGTTGACCGCGACCAGAATGACGAAGGTGGTTCCCGCAGTGATCGCCAGCAGCAGCGCGCGGTTGGCGTCGTTGGCACGCGTCGCCTGCCGCATCGCCGCCGCCGAGGATTTGCGGAACAGCGAGGCGAGCGACAACAGGAACGCCAGCGCGCCGAGATCGAACCCGCCCATCACCGCGCGGCCCTTGCCCACGGCCGGCCACAACAGGCCCGCGCCGGCGAGGCACACGACCACGAACAGCACGAAACGCGGCGGCGCCACGTTCTGTCCCAGCATCCGCTTGATCCCGGCCCACCGGCCCGCCGTATCGTTCATCGAGCAAGCGCTAGCGCGAGCGCGGCGGCTCGCCTAGATACGCGCGCTTCTATGGCCCGTATCCAGACCCCCAATCGCGTGCGCGGCACGCAGGACATCTTTCGCGACGACGAGCGCCGCTTCGCGCACGTGCAATCGACCTTCGACCGTGTCCGCCGGCTCTATTGTTTCGAGCGCGTCGAGGTGCCGGTGTTCGAGGACACGCAGGTGTTCGCACGCTCGATCGGCGAGACAACCGACGTCGTGTCGAAGGAAATGTACACCTTTCCCGATCGCGGCAACGACAGCCTGACGCTGCGCCCCGAGTTCACCGCCGGGATCGCGCGCGCTTACATCACCGGCGGGTGGCAGCAATATGCGCCGCTGAAGCTCGTCACGAGCGGCGCGGTGTTCCGCTACGAGCGCCCGCAGAAGGGTCGCTATCGCCAGTTCCACCAGATCGACGCCGAGATCCTTGGTGCACCCGAGCCGGCGGCCGACGTCGAACTCTTGTGCCTCGCCGACCAACTGCTCCACGAACTCGGCATCGCTGACGGCGTGACGCTGCAGTTGAACACGCTGGGCGACGCGGAGACGCGCGACGCGTGGCGCGCCGCGCTGGTGGCGCATTTCGAGGTGCACCGGGCCGAGCTGTCGGAGGACAGCCTGGCGCGGCTCGACAAGAACCCGCTGCGCATCCTTGATTCGAAGGACCCGCGCGATCGTCCGATCGCCGACAGCGCGCCCGACATCGACGCCTATCTGACGCCTGAGGCGCGCGCGTTCTTCGACGCGGTGACCGCCGGGCTCGACGCCGCCGGCGTCGCGTGGACGCGCAATGCACGGCTGGTGCGCGGGCTCGATTACTATCGCCACACCGCGTTCGAGTTCGTCACCGATCGGCTGGGCGCGCAGGGCACCGTGCTCGCGGGTGGGCGCTACGACGGTTTGGTCGAAAGCCTGGGCGGGCCTACTACGGCCGGCGTGGGCTGGGCCGCGGGGATCGAGCGGCTGGCGATGCTGCTGGAGGGAGGAGCGACTTCGGTTCCAGATGTGACAATCATACCGGAAGGTGTCGAAGCCGAGCGAGTAGCGCTACGCCTGATGAAAGTGCTTCGTGTAGGAGGATTGTCCGCCGAAATGGCGTTTAGAGGCAACACCAAACGTCGATTTGAACTTGCAAGTAAAAGCTTGTCGGCGAGCAGGCTGATCGTGACAGCGCCTCGGCCTGGCACGACTCAACAAGCTAATGTGGGGCTCTCAATTCGCGCAAACCACGAGCACGAGGGTGGCAATGACCAGATAGCCCGTGTCGTACATGTGCTTGGTCAAGCGTTCCCGTTGTCATCACACCTCAGTAAGCCAGTTGGTTCGCAGTTTGATGCCGTCATCGAACCATGGCTCCCATGACCACCATCTCCCCCGACCGCATTCGTCAGATCGAGGCGCGGCGCGACGAGCTTTCCGCATTGATGGCGACGGGCAACCTCGACGGCGACCGCTTCGTCGCGGTATCGAAGGAATATGCCGAGCTCGAGCCGGTCGCGCAGGCGGCGGGCGAGGTGCGCCGGCTGCGCGCCGAGGCGGAGAGCCTCCAGTACATGACCGACGACGCCGACGCCGAGCTGCGCGCGATGGCCGAGGAGGAACTGCGCGAGAACAAGGCCGCACTCGCCGAGGCCGACCGCCGCCTCGCGCTCGCGCTCTTGCCGCGCGATGCCGCCGATCAACGCTCGGCGATGCTCGAGGTGCGCGCCGGGACCGGCGGCGACGAGGCGGCGCTGTTCGCGGGCGACCTGTTCCGCATGTACCAGCGCTTTGCCGAGGAGCAGGGCTGGCGCGTCGAGCTGATCTCGGCGTCGGACAGCGACGCGGGCGGGTTCAAGGAGGTCGTCGCGTCGATCACCGGATCGGGGGTGTTCGCGAAGCTGAAGTTCGAGAGCGGCGTACACCGCGTCCAGCGCGTACCCGTGACCGAGAGCGGCGGGCGCATCCACACCTCCGCGGCGACAGTGGCGGTGCTGCCCGAGGCGGAGGAGGTCGACGTTCAGATCGACGAGGCGAAGGACCTGCGGATCGACGTCTATCGTTCCTCGGGGCCGGGCGGGCAGTCGGTCAACACGACCGATTCCGCAGTCCGCATCACGCATCTGCCGACCGGGCTAGTCGTGATCCAGCAGGACGAGAAGTCGCAGCACAAGAACAAGGCCAAGGCGCTCAAGGTCCTGCGCACCCGCCTGTACGAGGCCGAGCGCGAGCGGCTGGCGGCGGAGCGATCGGGCACCCGCCGTGCGATGGTCGGCTCGGGCGACCGCTCCGAGCGCATCCGCACCTACAATTTCCCGCAGGGCCGCGTAACCGACCACCGCATCAACCTGACGCTGCACCGCCTGCCCGAAATCCTGCAGGGTGAACTCGGCGAACTGGTCGGCGCGCTGATCGCGGAAGATGAGGCGGAGCGGTTGGCCAGTCTGGATGCGTAGGTCGGCCTGCTGCATGCCGCAGCAGGACTCGACCAAGCACGGCCGGCAGGAGCACCGCTCCTGTTCGACGGCGCGGCTTTGCCGCGGCGCCCCTTACTAGCTTGATGCCTCCCTCTACCCCCCGCGCCGCACTGGCCGCCGCGGCACAGCGCTTCACCTTCTCCGCCACCCCGCGGCTCGACGCCGAGCTGCTGCTCGCCCACGCGCTCTGCATCACGCGCGAGCGGCTGTTGCTGTCGCTCAACGACTGGTCGGTGCCGGCCGCGTTCGACGCGCTCGTCGAGCGCCGCGCCGCGCACGAACCCGTCGCCTATCTCACCGGCACGCGCGCCTTCTGGACGATCGACCTGCATGTCGCGCCCGGCGTTCTGGTGCCGCGCGCCGACAGCGAGACGCTGATCGAAGCGGCGGTGGCGCATTTCGCCGGCTCGTCGGGACCGCGCCGCGTGCTCGACCTCGGCACCGGCTCGGGCGCGCTGCTGCTCGCCGCGCTTGATCAATGGCCCAAGGCGAGCGGGGTCGGCGTCGATGCCTCGGCGGCGGCACTCACGATCGCGCGCGTCAATGCCGAACGGCTCGGCATGGCGGACCGCGCGCAGGTGATCGCGGGCGGCTGGCACGGCACCGGCGCGGCGTTCGACCTCGTGCTGTGCAACCCCCCTTATATCGAGGCGGACGCGGCCTTGCCCGCGGAGGTGCGCGATTGGGAGCCGGCGTCGGCGCTGTTCGCGGGCGCCGACGGGCTCGACGATTATCGCCGGCTCGCCCCCTTGCTGCCGGCGCAGATCGCGCCCGGTGGCGTCGCCTGTATCGAGATCGGATCGGCGCAGGGCGAGCGCGCGGCGGCGTTGTTCCGCGCGGCCGGGCTCGGCGTCGCGGTGCGCCGCGACCTGGCGGGGCTCGACCGTTGCCTTGTGGTCACGCCTTGAATGTGGGTGACCGCGCGCTCATATTTCGCTTTGAGAACGAGCGGCGAACCGCTAGAGCGCCCGTAGGGGCCCGCACAGACAGCGCTGTTTACCGCGTCGTTGTTATGGGGCGTTGAGCCCTCCCTTCGTCATCAGCCGCTGCAGTCCGGTGGCCATGGCAGGTCCGGTTCGCCCGTGCGCAGCCGTCCTTGGGAATGATCGCCCGTGCACCGAGGTCGGTGCCGTTCGGGAGCAGTGCCGTTTTAGGTTCGAGGACGAGGACACACTTTTGATCAACAATCGTCAGCAAGGCCGCCGTCGCGGTCGTGGCAATGGGCCGCAGCGTCCCGGCGGCGGTGGCCAGGGGCAGCGCGACAGCGGCAACCGGATCGACAGCCGCGCACGTGGCAACGCCGCGCAGTTGCTCGAGAAGTACAAGAACATGGCGCGCGACGCGCAGATGTCGGGCGACCGGGTCAACACCGAATATTACCTGCAGTTCGCCGACCATTATTTCCGCGTGCTCGCCGACCAGCGCGGTCGCAACGAGGATCAGGGACAGCAGCGCCGTCAGCAGCGCGACGATTTCGACCAGTTCGATCCGTTCGACGACTTCGGTGACGAGGGCGAGCCGGTCCGCGCCGACGAGGTGCAGCGCGCCCAGGAAAGCGACCGTCAGCAGCAGAACGATCGCCAACAGGCAGAGCGGCAACAGAGCGATCGTCAACAGGGCGACCGTCAATATGGCGACCGCCAGTACGGCGAGCGGCAGCAGGGCGAGCGATCCGCCCGCGACGATCGTCAGCGCAGCGACCGCGACGAGCGTCCCCGCTACGACCGCGACGATCGCCCGCGTGAGGGCCGCGAGGATCGTCAGCAGCGCCAGCCGCGCGAGGAGCGTCCCCGTTTCGAGCGTGACCGCCGTCCGGTCGAGGCGCGCGACGACGAGCGTCGTTTACAGCGCCCGACCCAGGCTCCCGTCGCCAACGACGTCGACACGCCGCCGTCCGACCTAGCCGACGTGCCCGCGTTGAACGCCGCACTCGCGCAGGACGTGCCGCCGGTGAGCGACGCGCAGGTGGAGGAGGCACCGCGCCGCCGCACCCGCACGCGCAAGCCGCGCGAGGATGCAGCGGAGGCTGCGCCCGTCGAGGCGCTCGGCGCCGATCGGTTGCCGCCCGCGCTCGGCCTCGTGCCTTTGCGCAACGAGTCAGCGGCAGGTGAGGAGAGCAATGCGCCGACCTCCGCCACGGACGATGCCGCTGCCGAAGCGCCCAAGCCGCGTCGTCGCCGTATCGTGCGCGCCGCCAGCGGTGAAGCGACGCCTGCCGAGTAACCGGAACTAGCCGAGCGCGCGGTTCTGCCGCGCCGCTTGGACTGCGATGATCACGGGCCGACGTCCTTGCGGGGCGCTCGGCCCGTTCTCGTATCCAGCCCGGCCGCGTCGGCGGCCTCGTCGTGGCCGGTGCCCGAACTCATGAACGCGAGTCCCATCAGCGCCCCCGCCATCGCGATCGACCCGACCACGCCGCCGAACGTCGCCAGCGTCGCGATCCAACCGAGCGCGCCATAGGCTCGCCCGACCAGCCACACCGCAATGAGCGCGGCAACGATGCCGACAACGGTCATCACGCCCAGGATGCAACGAAAGCGCCGCCACGCATGTCGAGCCTGCGCGGGATCGTCCAAGCCTTGCACAATGCTTCCTTTCCTGGATCAAGCGCGGCGCGGCAACGCTTTGCAACAGGCGCGCGAACGTGAAATGGTGCCGATCGCCAGTCTATAGGCGCGAGACCATAAAGGAGAGAAGGCGATGACCATCGCGACGATCCTCGGCGACAAGGGCGCCGACCTTGTGTCCATCTCCCCCGAACGAACCGTAGCCGACGCTGTTGCGCTGCTCGCCGAACGGCGGATCGGCGCAGTGCCGGTGCTCGACGACAGCGGCATGGCCGCGGGGGTCTTTTCCGAGCGCGACGTCATCCGCTGCTTGCGCGAACACGGCGCGGCGGCGCTGGATCATCCGGTCTCGGCGGAGATGACGACGCCTGCGGTCACTGTCGGCGGCGAGGATTCGGTGCTCGGCGCGCTGTCGCTGATGACCAGGCGACGCATCCGCCACCTGCCGGTTGTGGAGGCAGGTGCGGTGGTCGGGATCGTCTCGATCGGCGACCTCGTCAAATACCGCATCGATCGGATCGAGGCGGAAGCGCGCGCGATGCGCGACTATATCCAGCAGGCGTAACGTGCTTGGGCAGGCGTGGCGGGCTCAGGCGCGGATCAGCGCCACCACTTCGCGCATGGTGCCGCGCGCCAGCGCGAGCAACAGCCCGACGTAGCTGACCGCGCCCGCCGCTACGAGGAACACGAGTCGCGGCACTGCGCCCAGCGGGGGCAACAGGCGATCGAGCCCGAGCACCACCAGTGCCATGGCGCCGGCGCATAAGGCTGCGGGCGCGATGGCGCGGGCGACTGAGCCCCATGTCACGCCGATGACCGGCATCGCGCGGCGGCCCCCGATTGTGAGGTAGAGCGGATAGGCGACGACCCACGCGGTCGCGAGTCCCGTTACCCCGCCGCGAACCCCGATCAGGAAGGCGACCGTCAGCAAGCCGGCACCGATCGCCCCGTTGACCACGCCAACGTCGGGACGCCCGACCGCGTCGCACGCCGGCGAGTAGAGCACCTGCAGCGTCATGACCGGCATCGCGAAGGCGAGCAGGCGGACGACGGCCACGACCTCACCCCATTTCTCTCCCAACACGGCGTGGACCAGCGGCTCGGCAGTGGTGGCAAGCCCGACGTAGAAAGGGAGTGCGGCGAGCATTACCAATTGCACCGCCTTCAGGAACGCGGTGGCGCGCGCCGCGTGGTCGTGCTGGATACGGGCGTAGGCGCTGAATGCGACCTCGTTGAGCGGCGGCACGAATTTCGACACAAAAATCTGCGCGAGGAACAGGCTGGTGGTGTAGATGCCGAGCAGGTGCGGCGACAGCGTGCGCCCGGCGATGAACACGTCGCTCTGGCTCTGCAGGAACCAGAAGAGCTGGCCGAGCGCCATCAACCCGCCGAAGCGCATCAACTGGCCCGCGCCATCGAACCGGAACAATGGCCACACCAATGCGCGCGCTGCCCAGGTCAGGCCCACCGCCCGCGTCAGGTACAGCGCACCGGGTGCCGCGACCAACGTCCACACGCCCCACCCTGACAAGGCACCGATCAGCGCGGTCGACGCCGACATCAGCGAGGCGACGATATTGACCTTCGCCTGACGACTGAAATCGAGCTGGCGGCTGAGCAGCGCCGAGGGCAGCGCGATGAACGGCGTGGTCAGGTACAGCAGCGATTGCACGCGCAGCATGTCGGCAACGATCGGCTGACGGTAATAAGCCGCGAGCAGCGGTGCGACGATCACCTGCACAACCGCCAGCGTCCCGTTGAGCAGTAGCAGCAACCCGAACAGCTGCCGGACGTCGCGCGGCGTCACCTCGGGCTGGCGAATCAGCGCGCTCGCCAGACCATAGCCGTCGAGCATGTTGGTGAAGGCGAGCACCACCGCACTCATCGCGAACAGGCCATAGTCGCTCGGCGAGAGGATGCGGATGACCAGAAAGGTCGCGGTCCATTGCACCAATTGCGACAGGATCTGGCTGCCCGAGCGCCACACCACCGCGCTACGAATCTGACGCACCAGCGGCGTGCGACTGTGTGTTGGGGCAGATGAGGCAAGCGACATGAGGCACGTCTGCCTCACGCAGAGCTACCTTCGGGTAAACGCGTGTCCCCTCAGCCTCTCAGGAGCGGTCTGGACACTTTTTTCGCGTCGCCCGCAACTTTTCTGCAAAAACCGTTTGACGCTTTGTCTGTCGCCGCCTAGATGGGTGTCACCGCAGCGGCGGGGCGCTA
>NZ_JABULH010000006.1 GCF_013328205.1 Sphingomonas hominis
CATACCCGTCACACCGCTCGACAAACGGGGTCCCTTTTGGACGCCGATAGGGGGTCCTTTTTGGACGCCGATTGACAATCCAGTATCTCAGCGCCCAAGTCGGTATGATGGGGATAGAGCAGCATAACGTCTCGACATCGGTACAGTCGGGCATAGGCCATCATCTGATAGACATCGGACTGCGCAACGCCGCGCTTTCTGTCTTCAGGGTTTCGTCGAATCAGCTTCCACTTGGTGTCGATCACCATCTGAACCAGCCCATTACGCTTGATCAGAATGTCCGGCGTCGTCTTGAAGCGCGGCCTGCCGCCTTCGCACTCCTCCACAAGGCAATAGCGGTGTCCACCCTGCAAATGGACGGTCAGATCGGTCCCCAACAAAGCCTTGCGCGCCAGAGCTGCGATATAGGCCTCGAACAGGTCGTTCATAGCGAACAGCAGTGTAATCCCCAGACCCGCTCTGGGATCGTGGTTGGTGCGCTGCCATTCGCGTTTTAGGAATAGCTTCGCCAGTTCGTAAAGGCTTGCCCAGCGACCGTTTGTCCGATCTATGCGCACCTGCGTCCATGGTAGCGCACCGACAGCCACGTTGCTCACATCGGCAAGGATGAAACGGAGCTCGTCCAACCGCCGCTGCGTTTCCAGCGAGCGCGCGTGACTGCGTAGCAGCGCGACACAGGCTTTCATGATCCGCAGCAAGGGGGTGTCCGCACCCAGGGTGTCGAAGCGGCAGGCAAGCCGGTCGGGTCGCACGGCGTGATGGGTGAATTGGCGGATGACATCGAGCCGCCCTCGCAGCGCTGCTAGATCGTCCTCCTGCGGGATGTATGCGCGGGGCAAGCCGCGCCGGGCCTCAGTCAGCAAGCGATCAGCAAACAGGCGGATCAGAATGTCGAGCAAGGTTTCCTTCTGCCGCGCCATGTCCAGCGCCTGTCCGTCTCCGAGTTTCAACCCAAGCGCGACATCGAGCATGGTAACAAGCCGAGTTCGGATTGTTTCATCGCTTTCATCTGCCGCGGCATCGATTTTGGGCAGAATTTCAAGACTGCAACCCGGGGCGGCAATAACTCCAACAACTTGCTGGGCTCTTATCTCGCTGTAGCGATCGACAAGGATATTGGTCCCTGACTCATTCGCCAACGCATGCGACCGCGCAGCCCGAAGCAGGGCATTCGCCTGACTCCGGGTGAAGGCGTTCTCCGGCGCTACGCCGGTATCATTGTGTACGCCCGTAGCCCCCCATTCGTGAACGGTCAGATGGGTCACGGGTGGAACCGGACGATGGCGCGATCGGTAGGATCGGTCCGGCTAGGCCGGAAACACGACAACCCTTCTCGCCACGAGCAGGCGGCAACCCGCTCGACAGGCACACCGGACGGCAGATGGGTGGCCAGCTCGGCGATCACTTGCCAAGCTCCTCCGCCGCATTGACCACTTTCCCGATCAACCGATCGAATGCATCGACCTTGAACGTTGCGAGCACCGACCAGCTCGAAACCCGGTCGCCTTCGATACCCGGTGGCGGATCAAGCTTGTCTTCCTGGATGAACCCGTCACCTAGCACCGCATGAATACGGCTCCAGTCCTCGAAAAAGTATTCTTGCAACAAGGGAATGACCTTGTCGCGCATGGCGGCGTGAACTTGCTCAGCTGTCTCGCAGCAAATGAAAAATGCGTGCCCAATCCGGTGCTCGCGATCGATGAGATACTCAATCCGCTGATTGATGGTGGCCAGAACCCGGACGAGGTTGGTCCCTGTCCGTTTGCTGGCCTCCAAAAGTAGGTCGGGATCCGGAGCCATTTCGCGAAAATTGAACCGACGTCGAAGGGCCGTGTCGAGCAGAGCGATCGAGCGGTCCGCAGTATTCATCGTGCCGATGATGTGGAGGTTTGCGGGAACACCAAAATCTCGCTTTTTTGAATACGGAAGCGTTAGCGTCAGCTCATTTGGCATGCCGAGCCGCTTGTCTGGTTCGATGAGAGTAATGAGCTCCCCAAAAGCCTTTGAGATGTTTGCGCGATTGATCTCATCGATAATCAGCACGAACTGGTCGGGAGCCCCGTCTCTCGCGGTCTCTTCGCCGTTATCGTTCTCACCGTCGCCAGCAATCAACCGCCCAAGAGCAGCCAAATTCACGCGCTTCGTCGGCAGGGAGTAGAGCGTGCGCATGGTGAAATTACCGTCGACAATTGTGTCGAGTGGCAAAGGTTCATCCAAGGTCAGAAGCCAGCGCACGTTGCGGCGATGCGCGTAATAGCCGTCAGCTGAAGGTTCAAACCGATATTCACCAGTCACTTCGGCAATCGCTCGAAAGGCGGTGTTGCCGTACGGAACTATGACAATGTCACCAATTTGCATTTCACAACGAAACGGCCAGGTCTGCGTCCAATTGCTGGGCGTTGTGTCGTCTGGGTTTTGAGCGAGCCACTCAGCCTTGATCGCGTCAAATGTGGAAAATCGCTCTTCGCTCCAATCAATAGAACCGCCCCAGCCGAGGGTTACATAGTTGTTTGCCAGGGCGGATTCATACACGTCGTCCTCAGTGCCTATGGCACCTTGTCCCATCTTCCAGAAGCGGCGACCGGAAAAGTCGTAAGCTGATGTGTCGGCCAAAGGTGCTGTGCGATTGCGCGCTTGGTCGGCCAAAGCACAAATTTCTCGAAAAATGCCAGCTCGTGCTTCAAGCCGAAAACCCGCTGAACCGCGTTCATTCTCGGCAGTCTCTGGCCTCAGACCTTCAACAAAGGTTTCATAGTCGTAGTTCTGGTGGAACGTGACGAAGGCAATCCGCTTCTCGGCTTCAAGCTCGCGGTACCGCTTCATGAGCGCCTGCCGGCCGTGCTCGGTGACAGGGTAAGCGGCTTGCGGATCACAGAGCTTCACGGCTTCGATTGCGGTGCGGTAAGTCTTACCCGTGCCTGGTGGTCCGTAGAGGATCAGATTCTGGGGGTTCGGCTTTACTTCGGCCACTGAGATGGCTCCTTCCGATAAGTCGAATGTCAGTTGCCGTGTGGTGCTTTGCTTTGGTCCCTGGGCAACTGGCGCAGGGACTTTGGCTAGCTCTAGAAACTTCCGGCCCTCAAGTGCCTGACATATGTTTGGCCAGCTCATGTGCAGGCCCATTTCATTGTTTAGCGGCCCCACAATGACCGTTACGTTGGGATTGCCATGCCTTCGGGCTGGTTCGATGTAATGTGCCAATACATACTGTCGAATTCGATCGGCTTGCGATTCGACGTCATCGGAAGCTGCTTCATCGGGCCAGAAGCCAGAACGGGTTGGCTGCGGCGGGAGCCAACGGCGGATCACTTCTTCCGCGTCTTCCATGACACTTACAAACTCATCGGCTGCCATTTTATCGAGCTGATATGTGCCCGTCAAATTCAACCGGTCGTGCTGATGGCTGAATTCCAGAAAGCCGCCGTTTTTGCGCAATTGCATACTGCCAAGAGTACCCGGCGCCTTGTCTTCGCCGGGAGACCGTCGGCCAAACCGTATCTGTGGGATGTTGGTATGGTACCAATCTAGCCCGGCGTTATGGACCGCACGCGCCATGTTGCAAAATGCCATCCGCTGTTCATCGGACCAGTTTCTGCGCGCCTCCCTGAAGCGAAAATCTCCATCGAAACGCGCGAGAAGCTCCTCGTCGGAACCCTCATCGCTGTCGATGGGATCATCACTTGCCCCGTAGTTCGGATCACGGCCGTCCAGGAAGTAACCATACTGCGTTATGGCGGCGTGCAGATTGCCTAATTGGCCTTGAGGACCCTTGGCTTCCGGCACTACCGATCGAACCGCGTCCAGATCGGCTGCAGGATTCTTCTTTAGGTCAGCGAGACGGGCTAGGAGAGCACCCCAGTGACCAGCTTCAAAGACCCCTTCCAGCGTTGTCTCTGTAAAACCCAGCCCCTGCAAGCCACGTTCAACCCGTTGGCAACGACGGCAGCGACTGATTTTGGCTGTGTCCGATAGGGGCTCGCCCTTCCACAACCGCTTGCCCAGCCAGTCACGGAAATCATCCTTGCGCATTCAATGCCCCCTTGATCGTGCCCTCAGCTACCAGCGCCATCGGTCAGGCCGTAGAATATGGCGATTTGTTTCTTCACCTCTTCGCGCAGGGTGTGGGTGTCTTTGGTCCGCAACTGCTTGATGCCCGCTAGATTGAAGCCAATGTCAACTGCGGGCTTTCCAACGGTTTCATTATGAAGCAGCAAAAAGTTCTCATCCCGCAATCCCCGGCCTCGATTAAGGCCCATGAGATAGCCAATTTCATGATGAACGTTCTTGTTGCCGCCGGAGAGATCGGCAATCATCAGACCTGAACTTTCGATAAGGTCGAGAATTTCCTCATTAATCTCATACGAATAGCCAGTGTCGAACTGGTCTACGCGGATGGGACGTAGCTTTATGTCGAGCTGGTGATCCTTATTCAAATCTCCGACCGCAGCCTCGATGGCCTCAAAGTTGGCCCTCGTGGTCTCATGAAACCACATTGAAATGAAAATCTGCCGTTTGCGGGATTCTGCAATCTTCTCAAAAATCTTGAGGAGATCGGCTGTGTTGATCGAGCGCAGTTCATATTGATGCGTTCGTAGTACCCAATTCCTGAATTGTTGACGCTGGCCGTCGCTCGCGAGCGGGTGAAGCTGCCAAAACAAGAACGTGGCGAACAGGCCCTGCGCGTGGGAACGTTGAAGGCGCGGATCGGCATAAATGTCGTTCACCACCTTGATTGCTTCGAACACCGCCGCAATCCCTGGCATGGTGCCTAGGTTCAGCCGCGCAAACTGCTCTCTCACATCCTGAAGCGACTGTGTAAGCAAAGAGCGGTGGCACTCCTGCGCACCATCCATCTTGCCGAACACTACCCGCAGGTTTGTAAGATACTCAAAGTTCAGCAGGCCGCCCAAACGCCGACACTGCAGGTACTCCTCGCCAAATTGCCCGCTCAATACTTCATCGGGAAAACCGACTTCATCGTCGATTATACCACGCAACGACTCTTCGCTCGTCAGCTTGCGGGCCTTGGAATTAATGTTGTGAAACAAGGCTTTTTCATTGCGGGCTGCATCAGTTTTGCTGAACAGGATGATGCAAAATGGCGCAACGAAGCGGTCGTACTTTTCGTCGTTCAAAGCTTCCAGCGCGCTCAGTCGGTGATTGCCGTCGATGCGCTTGAAAGGCCGGTCACCATCGGCGACGATGATGTCATACCGCGATGCGCGTGGTGTGATGCGCAGATCGTTGACGTTCGACTGGAATTTATGCCCCCGCATGACGGTGGCCAAAGGATCATCCTGCGGCGCATCAGCCTTTTCATAATCCACATCAAGCGTGGCAGACAGGATGATTTCAGGGAAGAACAGGTACTCGCCCGCTTCGAAGTATCGCTTGATCTCCTCCACGTGCTTGGGGGTCAGCTCTCGCTGATAGGCTTCGTCAGCAGTTGAGACGCGAGCGATATCGCGCAACGTCGCATAGCCACGGATGCAGGGGAAGCCGCCGAGAGAAAGACCATACTTGCCTTCGAAGGTTGTCCTCATGCCGCCTCTCCCAGTAGGATTGCCTCGATCTCGCGTTTGGCAGACTCAAGTTCGTCGTTCGCCCTTTGGCGAAGAGCCAGAGCGTCAGAAATCCGCTGTTTGCAACCTGCAACGATCTGGTGCTGCAAATCTAAACTGGGAATTGGAATTATGAGCCTTCTCAGTTCGGTGGAGGTGATCGCCGGATAGTTTCCACCACTGGACCGCTGCTCCATCTGCCTCAAGCCTATTTTTGACCGTAATACGTGGAATAGATATGCCCGATCGATCAGCTCGGAAACAACACGTCGGATCACCGCGAAACCTGTAGATGCAATAATCGGATATTCTAGACTTTCGTCCGCCAGAGTTATTGCGCCCCGACTAGGGCGGGTGGTGGAAACAAGGATATCGTGTTGCCGCACGATCATTCTGGCGCGGCTTGGTGCCTCCGAAATGAGTGTTTCGGCCACCGTGCCAATAGCGCCCGTGCCAATGTCGATCTCAGAAATTTCCAGGTAGGGAAATGTGTCGGTGAACAAACTGACCTGATCCCAATTCTCGTTCGAGAGCGTGCAAACCTCTCCCAGCCGCTTATGTGCCCTTTCTTCGAGCGCATGAGTCAGGTTGATAAATTCCTTACTGAAGAAGGTCGGATCAAACCTCGAGCCGCCGAGTTCGTGCGCGCTGACGCGAAAGGTCCGGTTCGCCAACGTGTTTTCGGTTGCCGGCGGCAATGTGATGCCGAGTTCGGACAGAAGATAATCGTCAATCGACGCCAGTAGGGCAGCGGCCTCTCCAAGGCGCTGGTTTCGCCTCTCTCGCGCTGATGCAGCAATAGGCAAAATACGCTCATCAAAAATGATCGGGATGGAGCGCAACGCCGGATAATCCAGCGCGGGTCTCGTTCCACCTGTTGCACGGCGCGTCGCCAATTGTTCGGCAATATCAGTGTTCAGATAAGCCGCCAGAACCTCGCTTGTGTGGCGATCCTTGGTTTTGATCCGAACAAGGTGCTGGTTAATATTGCCCTGAAACCCGGCTGGTGGGACCGACGACACTGCCATTCGACCGACGCCGGTTATCTTCGTCAAAAGATCATCCGGCCCAACATGGCTGCGCGCCAGCATGCCATGGTGCGTCTCGAGATCTATTAGCTTTACATCATCCAGCGAAAGCTCACCGGAAACAGAGAGATTTTGCACCCGAATGAATGGAATGCCTGTTTCTGGATCATCCGAGTAGTACTTCTCTTTTTCCTCAGCCTTAGGCGTGGCGCCGCCCGCAGATCGCCGACTATAGTCACGAAGCTTGCCGGTCGCCCGTGCCGCGACACGTTCCTCAAGCCGCGTGAACTTCGGCAGATAGTAGCGGGCGTCATGTCGCCCAGTCATTTCACCCCAACCGACGACGAAGAAACGCTCTCCGTCGAGATCGGGGCTTACACAAAAGGGCGCGTCGCTCCTGTCTCGATATGAGCGATGAAGCGACTCAGCTCTGCCGCCACGGCCTCCAGTTCATTGGTCGCTGTGGGCCGCCCGGTGGCGTCGTAACCAATGTCTTCGGCGATCGCCATGTAGATCTCATAGTCAGATACCTCTGCCTTTACCTCGGCCAAATACTGATCATTAAGTGTTTCGCGCAGGTTTTCGATGCGTTCGTTGTAATCGTCGTTGGTGTCGGCCTTCCACTGCGCGAACACACCGGTTTCCATGTGCTTGGCCTTCGCGGCCTCAGCCTCGGCCTTCAAAGCCTTGCGGATTGCCGGGGTTAGCGTGCCCTGCTCGGACAGCGCCTGGGCCTTCGTGATCACCTCCGCATCGACGCGCTGGCACTCTGCATCCCCGCGTTTAAGCACCAGCTTCTTCTCGGCAATCAACTTTTCAAGCGCGGTCCCGCCGTCCTTCGCATCATGCAGCTTATCTTGCGTCTGTTCCTTGATGCGCTGGATGGCAGCCGTCGTCTTGGCATCGTACCTTTTAAGGAAGAGGACCGAGCTTTTCACGCCCGCGCCATTCGCGGCGAAGGCGAACTGCGGAAGCGACACAACACTGACGATCCGCCAATGCTCCTCAATCCAGTTGCGGACATACTGCATCGAGGAATTTGTCAGGATGCTATCCGGGATTACCATCGCCATATAGCCACCGGGCTTCAAGAAGCGGTGACATTGCTCGAGGAAAAGAACTTCGGTTGTCTGTTGATCGCGGTTCTTTTCGGTAAAGGTCAAACGGATCACTTCACCGTTGCCCGCATCTTTCTGCACGACGCGGACATTGTTCATCTTGGCATCGATCCAGTCGATGTCCTTGCGGCCGAGATCATAGTTCTGAAGGTAGCTTTTCTCAGCCAGCTTCACCTTAGACCCAAAGGGCGGATTGGTTATGATGAAATCGAACGTCCCCGGGATGAAGCCTTGGTTGCCGGTAGCCTGCCGCATGGTTTCGATTGATTCCAGCCCATCATGCGAGATGACGTTGGTATGGCCGTCATCGTGAATAATCATGTTCATCTTCGCGGTCCGGGCGATGCCCTCGGAGATTTCGATACCGTAAAGGTTGTTCTCCGCAAAATCGTGCCAGTGTTTCCAATGCTGACGGCTGTCCCGGCTGAAGTAACCATCTTCGGCCATGGCGTCCGCTTGGCGACGCACCTTGTCGAGAGCGTGAAGTAAGAAGCCGCCACTGCCGCATGAGGTATCAATCACTGCGCTCTCGCTAGTGATCGGCAGGGCGTCGACAATAAACTTCACGATGTTGCGAGGGGTGAAATACTGCCCAAACTCGCCGCGGAAAAACCCGGTCATGAAGGTTTCAAACGCACGGCCTTTGCTATCCAGGTCCGTTTCGCTAAGGTTCGTGTCGGCCAGGTAGCCGACCACGGTCTGCAGCTCCGCGTTGGACAGGCGAATGTTATCCTGGAACACCTCCTTGTCCCTGGCGCGTCCCTGTTCGTAGATCGCCTGAATGCGCTTTTTCAGGTCGTCTCCCCTATCCCGGTCATTCTTAAAGACCTGGAAATCGTATGGCTCACCAGGTTTGCGGTTCGCGCGCTCGTCCCAGATTTTGCAGAAAATCAGTTTGTCGAGCTCGTCGAACGCTTCTGCCGGATTTCGCTTACCTCCCGCCCAGAGCGCATCATGAGCTTGCTTGAATTTGCGCGTAAGGTCGGTTTCCTGGACTATCTTGAGGTCGAACCCATTCACTCCGCCCTTGGTGAATCGAGCGGCTGCGACATCAGCTTTGCCGTGGCGCGGGATGTCTGGCTCGCGATTCTGTTCGCGCTCCATCCCTCCGAAATTGCCAACTTTGAAGTAGTCGTTGCGGATGCCTGACGTCATCCACATGAATTCT
This sequence comes from Sphingomonas hominis, assembly GCF_013328205.1. Classification (GTDB taxonomy): domain Bacteria; phylum Pseudomonadota; class Alphaproteobacteria; order Sphingomonadales; family Sphingomonadaceae; genus Sphingomonas; species Sphingomonas hominis. Next base: position 8,876 of record NZ_JABULH010000006.1, read on the forward strand.
GCCTTCAGTGAGTTGGCGTAACCGAAGCCCTGCTCCACTGCGTGGTCCAGTTCGCCTTTGCTCGCTTCCTCCCTCTTGCACTCGACCACAATAAAGGGCGTAGTGCGGGCCTTATCCTTGAATACGACAATGTCGGCCGTCAGGCTCGGAACGCGGTGAGGTACAGGGAATTCGATATCGATCTGGTCGGCCGGGTACCCGTATTCGGAAATCAAGGTCACGTACGCGCGAGCGCGAACGAGTTCTTCCGGGTCGCTTAGACGATATTTCTTGTTTAATGCTCGGTACAGTATGCTTTTCCGCTCGACGTCAATTGAGATAAGCTTTGCCTCAATCCCGCGCTGGATAAGGTCTGTAACCTGCATCTATCGCCCCCTAAGCGCATTCCCCGCGATTGAACGTCGAACCCAGGGGCATGCAAACCTGAATTTTGCGCCCCAAACGAAACGCCTCTTTTCGTGTCACGGACTGCCTTGGTGGACCTAGCCGCAATAAACCCGGACTAGCACTCCCGCTGCGATGTTCCAATTCGGTCTAGGGTATGCCGGTTCAAGATGTTGGGCGGAATGTTGGTCAGAAATGGCCACCAACCGATTTCATGAATAAAATCAATGACCTAGGCAGGCAGATGGCGGAGCGGGAGGGATTCGAACCCTCGATACGGTTTTGCCGTATACTCACTTTCCAGGCGAGCGCCTTCGACCACTCGGCCACCGCTCCGCATATCGCTGGGTGGGGACGCCTACCGGGCCTGCGCGGCTTGTGCAAGCGGTTGCTTGTTCACCCAGGCACCTGCACGATGGTGAAATGCTGTCGCTGTTCATCGCCGCTTTGCCGCTCGTAGCCATCGATGCCGAAGTACCGGCGCCGAGCCCCGGCCAGATCGCGCAAGCCGCACCTGCCGGCGAGTGGATGACCATCGCCGACGACGACCTGCTGATCATGTCGCTCGAAGATGGAGCCGCCAAGCAAGCCACACGCAAGCGGATCGTCATTCAACTGATGCCTAATCCGATCGCGCGTGAATGGGTCACCAACATCAAACAGCTGGCGATCGCGCATTGGTGGGATGGGACGAGCGTTAACCGGGTGCAGGACAATTATGTCGCGCAATGGGGTGATGCCAGCGAGAAGAAGCCGCTGCCGTCCGGGTTGGTGGCGACCTCAGAACGCGACTATGATCTGAGCTGGACGGCGCTTGCCGGCTCGGCAGCGGGCAGGCCTGCGGAGCCGATCGTGCGTTGGGCGCCACCGGGCGACAAGGACACCAAGCCGGCCGACGTCTACGCGCGCGGCGTGCTGTGGTACCGTGGCTTCCCGCTCGCCACCGACGCGGCATTGGTGAGTGCTGGGCGCCGGGTCTGGCCGATACATTGCTACGGGAGCGTGGGCGTGGGTCGCAATCTGTCGCCCGATGCCGGCTCCGGCGCGGAGTTGTACGCGGTGATTGGTCATGCGCCGCGCCACCTTGATCGCAACATCGCGGTCGTGGGCCGCGTGGTCGATGGCATGGAGCACCTGTCCAGCCTGCCACGTGGCACCGGCGACCTGGGCTTCTACACGCGCCCGAGCGAGCGCGTGACGATCAGCAGCATCCGCCTGGCGAGCGAATTGCCTGCTGCCGAGCGTCCGCGGTTCGATTATCTGTCCACCGCCGGCACGACCTGGCCGCGCTACGTGGCGGCGCGGCGCAACCGCGAACTGCCGTTCTTCATCCGTCCGGCGGACGCGGCTGACGTGTGCAACATCCCTGTCCCCGTCAGGCCAACGCCGATCAGGCCTGCCCCGCGCCCGTTAGTGTCGACCGCGATGAAGGCTGCAACCGCTAGATAGCGCAGCTACCATACCCTACCCCGCGGCGCGGCATAGCCGTTGTGCCGGTCAGCGACCTCCAACCCAGGTAGCGACCTCTGCGGCGACCTGATTGGCCGCCTGGTTGAGCGCCGTGCCGGCCGACACGGCCTCGATTGCCGCGATCGGGACGCGAGCCTCGAACCGACGCTTCTCGACGGCGGTGGCGTTCACGCGCGTCAAGGCGGCATCATAAACCACGACGGCCTGCTGCGCGGTCGCGTCGATGCCGAAGGTACGCAACTCGCCAGCCAGGTTGCCGCTGGGATCGCTGACCGATTGCGCGGGCGACAGCACCACCATGTCCGCCTGAGCGGTCAGCGTGTCGGACAACAGGCGCGCGAACAGCCGGTTGGGCGGCTCGCTCCACTGCGCATCCTTGACGTAGGCGATCGTGCCCGCGGTTGCCTGCACCGGTACGCGCGCGGTGGCGAGTGCGGTCGGTACGGCGGGCGTTTGCACCACGATGGAACGCGCGGTGGCGGAGGATTGCGTGCGCCCCGGCTGCGGTTGCGCGGTCGCGTTGAGCGTCAGCAGCGATTCCGGTGGCTTTGCACCGAAGCTGATGCACCCCGACAGCGCCACGGAGGCCGCGAGCGGTGCGAGACGGAGGAGAGAGTGTCGCACGCTTATTTCCCCTTGTAGTCAGGCAGTTTCTGCTGGCCGATCAGCGAGCTCGCGCCACCCTGCTCGACGCGCTCCGCGATCGTCGACAGCGACGCCGAGGTGACGCGCAGGTCGCGCACCAATTGGTTGATCTGCGGGATCGTCTGCTTCGAGAAGGTGGTGAGCCCAGGACGCGCGTCGCCGATCGCGCTGTTCAGCGTGTCCGCGCTCGCCTGCGCCGATTTGATCGCACCGTTCAGATTCTGGATCGTCGGCTGGATGTCGTTGGCGAGCACGCCGTTGGTGGTCTGCGCCAGGTTACCGATCTGCTCCGCCGCGACGCCGGCCTGCGCGATCGCGACGCGCGTCTGCGCCAGCGTCGCCGCAATCTCCGGCCCGCGGTCGGCGAGCGCAGCCGACAAGCGGTTGGTGTTGTCGAGGATGCCCGCGATCGACGCCTGATTGCGGTCGGAGAGCATGCCGGTCAGCCGCTCGGTGAGGGTCGACAGCCGCTCGAGCAACTGCGGGGCGGAGTTGAGGATCGCACCCAACCCGCCGGTCTTGGTCGGGATCACCGGCTTGCCGAGCGGGCAGACCTGATTGGGATCGGGTTCGGGACAGGTGATTGCCGGCTGCCCTTTGACCGCGCCGTCGAGGCTGACGGTACTGGTGCCGGTGAAGCTGCCTTGAATCGTCGCGGTGGTGCCGCGCAGCACCGGCGTGTCCGGATTGAGGCTGACGCGCACGCGGACGTATTGCGGATCGGGCTGCCACAAGGAAATCGACTTTACCTGACCCGAGGGCACGCCCGAGAAGGTCACCGACGACCCCTTTGCAAGGCCGTCAACCGCCTGGCGGAAGAAGATGTCGTACTCGCGCTCCTCCGTGCCGCCGAAGCGCGCGATCCACACGGTGAAGATCGCCAGCATCGCCAGCAGGATCAGCACGACGGCCCCGACGAGGACGTGGTTCGATCGCGTTTCCATCAATTCGTCCCTGTTGTGCGGGCGGCATCGGTGTGCGCGAGCGTGCGCGAGGGATCACCCGCGGGCGCGCCACGCGCGGCATTGTCGGCGACCGAGCCCTGCGTGCGCTGGCCGCTGGTTTCGCGCGGCACCTCGGTGGGGTGCGCCCGTGCGTCGTCATCGGCGGAGCCCGCCTGCCCCGCCTCTTGTGCGGCAACGGCGTTGCGCCCGCGCGGACCGTTGAAATATTCCTGGATCCACGGATGGTCGGTGGCGAGCAGTTCGGGGATCGTGCCGACCGCGATCACCTTCTTGTCGGCGAGTACCGCGACGCGGTCGCAGATGGCGTATAGCGTGTCGAGGTCGTGCGTGATCAGGAACACGGTGAGGCCGAGCGTGCGCTGCAATCCCTTGGTCAGCGCGTCGAACGCCGCCGCGCCGATCGGGTCGAGCCCCGCGGTCGGCTCGTCGAGGAACAGCAGTTCGGGATCGAGCGCCAGCGCGCGGGCGAGCCCGGCACGCTTGCGCATGCCGCCCGACAGTTCGGCCGGGTATTTGGGACCGGCATCGGCGGGCAACCCGGTCATCACCACCTTGTACGAGGCGATCTCGTCGAGAAGTGCGAGATCGAGGTCGGGGTAGAATTCGCGCAACGGCACTTGCACGTTCTCCGCGACCGTCAGCGTCGAGAACAAGGCGCCGCCCTGGAACAGCACGCCCCAGCGCTTGCGGATGTCGACCGTCTCGACCTCGTCGCGCCCGAGCGTCGGCTCGCCGAACACCTCGACCTCGCCCGCTACGGGTGCCTGCAATCCGATGATCGAGCGCATCAGCACCGACTTGCCCGTGCCCGATCCGCCGACCACGCCCAGAATCTCACCGCGCCGCACGTCGAGGTCGAGGCCGTCATGCACTGTCTGGTCGCCGAACCGGTTGCGCAGCCCCTTGATGCGGATGATGTGATCGTCGTCCGCCATCACAGCCACCCGATCTGTTCGAAGAACACCGCGAAGAAGGCGTCGAGCACGATCACCATGAAGATCGCCTGGACCACCGCGGAGGTGGTGCGAAGCCCGACCTGCTCCGCATCGCCCTTGACCTGCATGCCCTGGAAACAACCCGCCACCGCGATGATCGCGCCGAAGACGGGCGCCTTGATGAGGCCGACGAACAGGTCGGTGATCGGCACGACCTCGCGGATGCGCGAGATATAGGCGGCGGGTGGTATGTCGAGCGACAGCCAGCACAGCAAACCGCCACCGATGATCGAAATCACCGAGGCGTAGAAGCCGAGCAACGGCATCAGGATGATCGACGCAATTGTGCGCGGCAACACCAGCGCTTCCATCGGCGACACGCCGATCACGCGCAACGCGTCGATCTCCTCGGTCAGCTTCATCGTGCCCAGCTGCGCGGCAAAGGCCGAACCCGAGCGCCCCGCAACCATGATCGCGGTCATCAGCACGCCCAGTTCGCGCAAGGTGATGCGCCCGACCAGGTTGATCGTGAACGCTTCGGCACCGAATTGGCGGAGCTGCACCGCACCCTGTTGTGCGATCACGATGCCGATCAGGAAGCTCATCAATCCGATGATGCCGAGCGCGGAGACGCCGACCACCTCGAAGCGCTGCACCACCGCGTTGAAGCGGAAGCGGCTAGGATGGCGCATCACCGTCCAGAACGAAATCACCGTCGCGCCCATGAAGGCGAGCAGACCCAGCGCCGTCTGCCCGGCGAGTACCACCGCGTCGCCGATCTCACCCATTACGCGGCGGAACGGCGTGACGCGTGTCGGGCGCATCTGAACCGGCTGGTCGGCCGCTTCGACATGCTCGAACAAGGCACGGCTGTTGCCGGTCAACCCTTCGACCTGCGTGTTCTTCTCGCGCGCGAACCGGTGGATCAGCCAGGCGCCGATCGTGTCCATGCGATCGACCCGCGACAGATCAATTGCACGCACCGCACCGTCGTGACCGTTCAAGCGATCGGGCAGATTGCCGAGCTGCGCCAGCGACAGATCGCCCGAGAAGCGCAACACGCCCCCGTCGTCGGTGAAATCGGCAGCCGCACTCATGCAACGATCCATGCGGCAAAGCTCATCGGGTCACAAGCGATTCAAGTGAACGATCGTTCCGGAGCATGGATCGTTTCGGAGCGGGGATCGTCGTGCGTCACAGCAGGACGTCGACGCCGTGGATCACGACGCCGACCAACCCGCCGACCAGCGTACCGTTGATGCGGATGAACTGCAGATCCTTGCCGACCGCATTCTCCATCCGCTCGGTGATCGTCTGCGCATCCCAGCCGCGCACCGTTTCCGACACCAGCCGCACGATCGTGTCGCCATAATCGGCCGCCGCGCCCACCACCGCACGACGCACGAAGCGGTTGATGGTGCGGCCGAGCCGCGGATCGCTTTCCAGCGTGTGGCCGAGTTGCTGCAACGCTTCGCCCAGCTTGCCCGACAGCAGGCGTTCGGGGTCGCGCGCCATCCGCAGCATCGCGGCGCGCGCCTGTTCCCACAGGCCATTGATCCAGTCCTGCATCGCCGGGTTCTCGAGCAACTCGATCTTCAGCCGCTCCACCTTGTCGCGCATGGTCCCGTCGTGTTGCAGGTCGTGCGCGAGGCGTGCGAGCCCCTCCTCCGCCTTGATCCGCAGCGGATGTTCGCGATTTTCGGCGATCTCGCCAATCAGCTTGTCGAGGCCGTCGATGATCTTGTTGGCGAGCGTTTCGTCGAGCCCGGTCCAGCGCAGGATCGATCCCGCACGATCGTGCACCATGGCGCGGACGAGCTGCTCGTTGCTTTTCAGCGCGTCGCGCGCCCACACGATCAGGCTGTCGAGCACCGGCAGGTGGCGATCCTCCGACACCGCCGCCGACAATGCGCGCCCGACCATCGGCGCGAGCTCGGTTTCGCGCACGCGCGCCACCATCATCGCGCGCACCATGCCGCCCAATCGCTCCTGGTCGAGCGATTGCAGCACCTCCACCGCCAACCGCGAGGTGCCGCGCGCCAGCCGGCCACCCGCGCCCTGCGGGTTGGCGAGCCACCGTCCCGCCGCACCCGCGACGTCGATGCGCGCCATGCGGCGGGCGACGACCGAGGGGATCAGGAAATAGTCGCGCAGGAAGGTCGCGAGCTGGTCGCCGATCCGGTCCTTGTTGCGCGGAATAATCGCGGTGTGCGGGATCGGGACGCCAAGCGGGTGGCGGAACAGCGCGGTGACGGCGAACCAGTCGGCGAGACCGCCCACCATCGCCGCCTCGCTGAACGCGCGCACGAAGCCCCAGGCGGGATGCAGCGATTGCAGCGAGCGCGTGACGACAAAGGTCGCCGCCATGGCGACGAGCAGCCCGGTCGCGATCAACCTCATGCGACGCAGACCGGACGGAACAGATTGCCGTGGCAGTTTACGGCGGACGGAAGCGATCATCCTCCGGTGAAAGCGCGAGCGAAGCGAAGGTTCATGCCCGCTCTTCGCTCGCGATCGCCCGTGACGCGCCCATCGTTCATTCCGCCGGATGCGTGCCTTCGCTGTGATAGCCGATACGGCCAGCGGTGCCGGGCAACGCGCCGACCGGTGCGTCGTGCTCGATCACTGGCTGGCCGTCGTCGCCGGGACGGTAGGTCAGCAGGCGGCGACCGATCCACGGGCCGATGCGGCGCTCCGCCCCGATCGCGAGGCTGAACGCGGCGGGCACGATCAGCAAGGTCAGCACCGTCGAGAGCGACAGACCGCCGATCACCACGATCCCCATCGGCGCGCGGAACGAATTGTCGCCCGACAGCGATAGCGCGGTCGGCACCATGCCCGCGACCATCGCGATCGTGGTCATCAGGATCGGCTGCGCGCGCTTGTGCCCGGCGTCGATGATCGCGGCGCGAAGCGGTACGCCCACCTGCATCTCCTCCAGCGCGAAATCGATCAACAGAATCGAATTCTTGGCAACGATGCCGAGCAGCATCAGCAGCCCGATGAACACCGGCAGCGACAAGGGTTGTCCCGCGATCATCAGGGCGAGCAGTCCACCCAGCGGCGCCAGCAGCAGCGATCCCATGTTGACCACCGGCGGCAACAGACGGCGGTAGAGCAGGATCAGCACCGCGAAGACCAGGAACACGCCCGCCATCACCGCGAAGACGAAATTGACCAGCATCTCCATCTGCCATTTCGCCTGTCCGACCTGCAGTTCCTGCACGCCGATCGGCAGGTTGCGCATGACAGGCACCGCCTTGATCTTCGCCATCACCTCACTGGCGACGAGCCCGGGCGCGAGGTCGGCGCCGACGGTCAACTGCCGCTGCTGGTTCAACCGAGTGATGCGCGTCGGGCCGGAGCCGAAGCCGATCTCCGCAACCAGGCCGAGCGGTACCGATCCGCCGGTCGCGGTCGGCACCGGCAGGTTCTGGATCGTGTCCAGATGCGAGCGCGACGATTGCGCCAGCGCGACACGGATCGGGATCTGGCGATCGGATAGCGAGAAGCGTGCGCTGTTCTGGTCAAGGTCGCCGAGCGTCGCGATCCGGATCGCGTTCGACAGCGCCGCGGTCGTCACACCCAGGTTGGCGGCGAGATCGAGCCGTGGCTTGATCTGGATTTCGGGCCGCTTCAGATCGCCCGCGATGCGCGGCGCAACGACGCCGCGCACGCTCGCCATCTCGCGGACCAGCGTGTCGGCGGTGCGTCGCAGCACGGCGGGATCGTCGCCCGCGAGCGTCACCGACAGATCGCGGTTGTTGTCGCCCCAGCCGAATTGCGATTCGAAATTGACCCGCGCGTCGGCCACCTGTGCCAATTGCGGCGTCAGCGTGCGCTCGAACTCGGTCGAGGTCACGTCGCGCGGCTTCTTCAATTGCAACACGAGCCGGCCCGAGCCGACGTTGGTGGTGGCGTACACGCTCTCGACCAGCGGCTGACGGTGGACCAGCGCATCGACCTGGTCGACCACGGCCTGCGTGCTTTCCAGTGTGGCGCCAGGCGGCATGGTGATGGTGACGACACTGCGGTCGCGGTCCTGCGCGGGCTGGAACGTCATCGGGATCTGCGTGAACAGGAACAAGGTCAGTGCGAACGCCAACGCCCCGATCCCGACCGTCCATACGCGGTGGTCGCGCAGGTAGCCGATGGCGCGTCGCCACTTGCTCCGTGCACGCACGATCGGCGACTTGCCCTCGGTCAGCGTCCAGACGAGAATACGCTGGTAGATGTCGAGCCAGCGTCCGCCGCCGTGTTCGGCATGGCCCGACGCTTTCAGAAAATAAGCCGCGATCATCGGCGTGATGAGGCGCGCGACCGCGAGGCTCATCAGCACGGCGACCACGACGGTCAGGCCGAAGTTCTTGAAGAACTGACCCGAAATACCGGGCATCAGGCCGACGGGGAAGAACACCGCGACGATCGCCATCGTGGTCGCAAGCACCGCGAGACCGATCTCGTCCGCGGCGTCGATCGACGCCTGATAGGCCGACTTGCCCATCCGCATGTGCCGGACGATGTTCTCGATCTCGACGATCGCGTCGTCGACCAGCACGCCTGCCACCAAGCTGAGCGCGAGCATGGTCATGTTGTTGAGCGTGAAGCCCAGCATGTCCATGAACCAGAAGGCTGGGATCGCGGACAAGGGGATAGCGAGTGCGGCGATGAACGTCGCGCGCCAGTCGCGCAGGAACAGGAACACGACCAGCACCGCGAGCAGCGCGCCCTCGATCATCGCGTGGATCGCGGCCTTGTACTGGACCAGCGCATATTCGGAGCCGTCGACGCGCAGGCGGAACTTGACCTTGGGGTTGCGCTTCTCGAGCGCCTCGAGCTTGGCCTTGGCCTCGCGGAACACGGTGACGTCCGACGCGCCCTTCGCACGCTTGAAGTCGAACGAGATCACCGAACGGCCGTCGACCGCCGCGCCACTGCGCCGCTCGCCGTAAAGGTCGCGGACGACCGCGATGTCGGCGAGGCGGATGGTGCGACCGCCGCCGACGTTGATCTGCGTTTGGCTGAGCGTGTAGGCGGTGTCGGCGTTGCCGATGACGCGCACCGATTGTTCGGCGCCCGCGATCTCCGCGCGCCCGCCCGGCGCGTTCAGGTTCACCTGGCGCAACTGCTGGTTGATCTGGCTCGCGGTCAGACCTTGGGCCGCGAGCTTGGCGGGATCCAGGATCACGCGGATCTCGCGGTCGACGCCGCCGTTGCGCGTCACGCTGCCCATGCCCGATACCGACAGCAGCTCTTTCGCCACCGTGTTGTCGATGTACCAACTCAGGTCCTCGATCGACATGTCGGTGCCGACCGCGGTGTAGCTGCCGAGGTTGAAGTCGTTCGCCTTGATGCGGCTGACCTGCGGCTCGGTGATGCCGTCGGGCAGATCGGCGCGGATCTGCGTGATCGCGTCACGCGCTTCGTTCACCGCGCGGTCGACCGGTGTGCCGATCGCGAGCTGCACCACCGTGGTCGAATCGCCCTCGCTGACGTAGGAGTTGATCTCGTCGATCCCCTCCAGGCTGCGGATCGCGGCTTCGACGCGCTGCGTCACCTGGGTTTCCAGCTCGCTCGGCGCGGCACCCGGCTGGTTGATCGAGATGATCACGCCGGGAAAGTCGATGTCCGGTTGCTGGTTGATGTCCATGCGAATGAAGCTGACCACGCCCATCACGGTCAGGATCAGGAACAGGACGATCGACGGCACCGGATTGCGGATCGACAGCGCCGAGATGTTGCGGAAACCCATGTGCCGTCAGCTCCCCCGCCGCAGGATCGGCGTCACCTTCTGCCCCGAATTGAGGAACGCGCCGGCGGACAGCACCACCCGCTCGTTGCCGGTCAGCCCGGTGGCGATCGCAACCTTGTTGTTGTCGACCGGTCCCAGCGTCACGTTGCGGCGCTGCGCCTTGTTCGCGCGATCGACGATAAAGACGTAATTGCCATCCTCGTCGCTCTGCAACGCAGATTGCGGCAGTTCAGGCGCGCTGCCCGCGTTGGTCGTGATCGCCGCGGAGGCGAAGCCGCCGGGTCGCAGCGCCGGATCGTAGGACAGCGCGATACGCGCGATCCCCTGCCGGGTCTGCGGGTCGATGATCGGCGCCACCTGCCACACCTGCCCGGCAAAACCGCGCGTATCGCCGACCGGCATCACCGTCGCGCGTGATCCGGTGCGAACCGCCTGTAGGTCGCCCTCGGACAATTGCGCGCGCATCTCCATCTCGCCGCCTTTCGCCATGCGAAACAACACGCCGGTACCCGAGCTGACGATCTGCCCAGGCTCGACGCCGCGGGTGAGGATCAGCCCGGCGGCGGGCGCGCGAATGTCGAGCCGGGCGTTGCGCGCGCGCTGTTCGGACAAGGCCGCACGCGACACCTGTAGTCGTGCCGCCGCCGCGTCGCGCGTCGCGATACGGCGTTGCACGTCCGCCTTGGAAATGAAGCCGCGGTCGACCAGGCTCTGCGCGCGCTGCAGCTCGGCCTGCGCCAGCGTCAGGTCTGATTGCGCGACGCCGATCTGTGCGGCGAGGCTGGCGGCGGTCTGCGCCTGAACCGAGCGATCGACGGTCGCGAGCACTTGGCCTGCCCCGACCCACTGCCCCGGCTCGACCAGCACGCGCGACACCATGCCGCCTTCGCCCGCAACGCCGACCGGCATCTCGCGCCGCGCGGCGAGCGAGCCCGTCGCACTGACGGTGCGCGCGACGGCTTGGCTGCCGGGCACGACCACGGTCACGTTGGGAGCGCCAGCCTCTGATGGAGCGGCGGCGGGCGGCGCAGCCTTCTCGCGTCCGAAAACAAACCAGGCTCCCGCGGCGGCGAGCACCACCAGCAATGCGATGATCCACCGCCGGCGCCGACGTGGCCGCGCCTCGTCGCTCAGCAACTGCCGCTCGCCCTCCAAAGTGCCCGGCTCGTACGTCATGCGTGCTTCTTGTCCTTGTCCCCGTGCTGTATTATCCACCTACGTCACCGGGCGCAAGCCGGCGCGTGCGTCATTCAGCTAGCGTTGTTCGCGTGAGACTAGGATGCCTTGCGTTAATAAGCAGGAGGCGTTTGATGCGAACAGGGTTGGTGCTGGTATCGATGGGTGTGATGGCGGCAACGGCGATGCCGGTGGTGGCTCAGACGAACGTTCCGGTACAGGCCGTACCGGTCGACGGAACGGTGCTGGAGGTCAGCGCGACCGGTCGCGTCGTTCGCGCGCCCGACGTGGCGACGATCCGTGCCGGCGTAGTGACGCAGAGCGCGACCGCCGCCGCCGCGCTGGGCGACAATGCCGCGCGCATGGCGCAGGTGATCGCCAGCCTGAAAGCGACCGGTATCGCGACGCGCGACCTGTCGACCAGCAACGTGTCGCTGCAACCGCAGTATCGCTATGGCGACAACCAGCCGCCGGTGATCACCGGCTATCAGGCGAGCAACAGCGTGTCGGTCAAGTTTCGCGACATCGCGCGAAGCGGCGCAATACTTGATGCGCTGGTAAAGGCAGGCGCGAACCAGATCGACGGCCCCGCCATGTCGTTGTCGCAGCCCGATGCTGCGCTGGATGCCGCGCGTGCCGACGCGGTGAAGCGCGCGCAGGCGCGGGCGGCGCTCTACGCGCAGGCGGCGGGGATGCGGGTGGAGCGTATCCTGTCGATCAACGAAGCGGGGGAAAACGATGGCGGCAATCCGCAGCCTCCGATCATGGCGCGGATGGGTGTTTCGATGCAGAGGGCCGATGTGTCCACGACCATCCTGCCGGGCGAAACCGATGTCACTGCGACGTTGAACGTCCGCTTTATCTTGAAATAACGAAAACGGCCGCCCGATCGCTCGGGCGGCCGCTGTCGTGACGTCAACGTGATGCGATCAGCGCACGCGACCGCGACGGAACAGGTTAACGATCGCGAGCAGGACAACCGCACCCAGCAGCGAGATCAGGAACGAGTAAAGGTTGAGCGGCGCGTTGTTGATCGAGCCACCGGTGAAGATCAGGCCACCCAGAAACGCACCGACGATGCCGACGATGATGTTCAGGAAGATACCCTGCTGCGCGTCGGTACGCATGATGATGCTGGCAAGCCAACCGATAACACCGCCGACGATCAGCCAGATGATGAGGTTCATCGCAATTACTCCCCTTGGTTACTCGCCCAAGCCGGGCGCTACGGGAGAGACGCGCAACGATAAAACATTGTTCCGCAGCCGAAACCTCAACTCAATATTTCTGCTGCCGCTCGTACAGCGACTTGTAGTGCTGGATGCGGGTGACGCGCAGCCCGGGCATGCCCGAACGGTCGATCGCGCGCTGCCAGCCGGCGAATTCCTCGACCGTCAGGCCGTAGCGCGCGCAGACGTCGTCGACCGAGAGCAGCCCGCCATTGACGGCCGCGACCACCTCCGCCTTGCGGCGAACCACCCAGCGCGTCGTGTCCGCGGGCGGCAGCGTGTCCAGCGTCAGCGGCTCGCCGAGCGGACCGATGACTTTCGCCGGACGAATTTTCTGGTTCTCGATCATTCCTAACCCTCGGTTGGGAGCCTGAGCTCCCGTTCCATCGTGCGACCCCTTTTAGGGTGATGGCTTTGAACGGTACTTAAAGCGGCGCGGTAAACAGGCTCTTCACGGGTTGTGCCACGCGTTCAGCGCGGCGGCGGTCGGCGGGTCGAAGCTGCCGGTGGCAGGCGACAAGCGCGTGACCTCGCCCCCCGCGGCGTCGAGCGCGAGCGCCACGGCCGCGGTAGGCGATGTCGCGATGCGCGTGGCCGCGGCCCGGAACAGGCTTGGCGTCTGGCAGAGAGAGGGCTCGTTGGTCACGCATGGCGTCTCATGATGATCGTTCGTTACAATCACGATTATGTGGAACTGATTGAAATTCCGGTAAAGCCGGCGGAAACGCTTCGTTCACCGTTGGCGGCGGCGCACCGGAACGACTATGTCGGCACCATGCAGGAACTCGCCGATTTCCAATTGCCGCCAGGCGCGCGGCGCATCGTCGTCGCGATGTCGGGAGGGGTCGACAGCTCGGTCGTCGCCGCACTTGCTGCGCGGACCGGCGTTGAGACGATCGGCGTCACCTTGCAACTCTACGACCACGGCGAGGCGACCAAGCGCGCGGGTGCGTGCTGCGCTGGGCGCGACATCCGCGACGCGCGCGCGGTGTGTGACCGGCTGGGTATCGCGCATTACGTATTTGACCATGAAACGAGCTTTCGCGAGCAGGTGGTCGACCGTTTCGCCGATGAATATCTCGCCGGGCGGACGCCGATCCCGTGCGTCCAGTGCAACATGGGGCCGAAGTTCACCGACCTGTTCGCGCTCGCGCGTGATCTCGGCGCTGACGCGCTGGCGACGGGGCATTACGTTCGGCGTGTCGAGGGCGCGAACGGCGCGGAGCTGCATCGCGGGGCCGATCCGGCGCGCGATCAGAGTTATTTCCTGTTCGCGACCACGGCTGCGCAGCTCGACTTTCTGCGCTTTCCGCTGGGCAACCTGCCCAAGGCGCGGGTGCGTGAGATCGCGGGCGAGATGGGGCTGCTGGTTGCGGCCAAGCCCGACAGCCAGGATATCTGCTTCGTGCCCGATGGCGATTATGCCGGGCTGGTGAAGAAGTTGCGCCCCGAAGCTGCGCAAGGCGGCGAGATCGTCGATCTTGGCGGGCGCAAGCTGGGCGAGCATCGCGGCATCATCCACTACACCGTCGGCCAGCGGCGCGGGCTGGAGATCGGCGGCAGCCCCGAGCCGCTGTACGTCGTGCGCGTCGAGCCCGAGGCGCAGCGCGTCGTCGTCGGACCGCGGCGCGCACTGGCGGTAGCGGCGGCGCGGCTGGAGGGAATGAACGTGCTCGGGCCGTTGTCGGGTGCGCTGACCGCGAAGGTGCGGTCAATGGCGAAGCCGGTGCCGGCGCGGATGCTGGGCGAACGCCTGGTGTTCGACGCGCCCGAATATGGCGTGGCACCGGGTCAGGCGGCGGTGCTGTACGACGGCGACCGGGTGTTGGGCGGCGGGTGGATCGCGGAGACCGAGGCGACGATGGCGGCGGCGTGAGCGGTTGAGGGGCTGTTTGAGATTGGGGAAGGTTGGGGTCGCCCCGGACCTGATGCGAGGTCTCGCATTTCGGTGGCCTGGGAGAAGGTAGCGGGAGCCCGGATCAAGTCCGGGATGACGATGAATTGAAGCGGTGGGATACTGCTTCGAGGTGGCATCATGCGGCAGCTGTTGATGTTCGGTTGGCTAGCGATCCGTTGCACCGGTCGCATGATGCCGATCGGAAGGTCACGCGAAGGTCACACCAATGCGCGGTCGGGCGTGCTCGTTCTGGTCGGCTGATCAGAGCGGGTTCGGACCTGTCACACTCATCCCGGACTTGATCCGGGATTCCGCTGCCTTCTCCGACCTCCCGTGAGAAGCGGGACCCCGGATCAAGTCCGGGGTGACGAAGATGAGACAAGCTGTTCGAGAAACGCTCCGGCGATCTATTAGCGGTCGGAAGGTCACGCGAAGGTCACGCCAAGGCGTGTCTCGTTGCCGGTCGCCGCGGAAACGCGAGGCGGCGTGGTACGCAGATGGAGGGCGGCCGTGTCAAAGAGCGGGACGGACGGGGCTGCGCTTCCTTTTCCTACATTGCAAGGTGTCGCGGCGGGGTGGTTGCCGAGGCTTGAGCTGGGCGCGTCCGGTAGGCGCAAACGCCCGCGGCTACGCCAGCTCGCGCGCCCAGGCGTCGAGCAGGGTGTGCGCGATCGCGTAGGGCGGCGGCGCTATAAAGGCGTCGCCGGTGCCGTTCAGTACTGCGAGCACCTCGGCACGCGACACCCATTTGGCGTCTTCGAGCTCGTTGGTGTCGAGCATGATCTGGTCGGTCAGCGCTTGTCCGATGCAGGCGATCATCAGTTGCGACGGGAACGGCCACGGCTGACTGGCGACGTAGCGGACCGCGCCGACCTCGACGCCCGCCTCCTCGCCGATTTCGCGCCGGACGGCTTCCTCGATGGACTCGCCGGGTTCGAGGAAGCCGGCGAGCGCGGAATAGCGGCCGGCGGGAAAGCTCGGCTGACGGCCGATCAGCGCGCGGCCGTTATGCTCGGCGATCATGATGACGACGGGGTCGGTGCGCGGGAAATGCTCGGCGCGGCAATTGGGGCAGCGGCGGCCCCAGCCGGCGCGGAAGATCGCGGTCGCGGTGCCGCACCGGGCGCAGAAGCCGTGGCGCGCGTGCCAGTCGAGCAGCGATCGCGCGGTGGCGAAGGTCGCCGCCTCGCCAGGCTGGAGCTGTTCGAGCGCGTTGAACAAGGTGGGCGAGCGGAACGGCGGCGGTGCGCCTTGCCCAGGCAGAAGCGCGGCGAAGCGCGGGCGGCCCCGGTCGAGCCCGAGCAGCACGAACTCGGCATCGTCGGGTGCCTCGGTCAGCATCGTCCAGCCGAGCCGGCCGTCGTCGGTGACCTCCGGCTCCCAGTTGTGGAGCACGAGCAGCCGCGCCTGCCAATTGCCCATCGCGGCGGCGAGCGCGTCGTCGTCGTGGCGCATCGCGTCGGCGCGGTCGAGCGTGCCGCCGGTGAAGCCGGGCGTCAGGATGCCGGGCGTCGAAGTGCCGGGCGTCGAGTTACCGGTCATGGGCGACGCTGCTGCGCGGGCGCGGGCGCGCGCGTGTCGGTGCGCCCGGCGGCACGTTCCGCGTCGCGGCGCAGCGCCGCGCCGACCTGCGCGGCGAGGTCGAGGCTGCCGGGGGGGAAGATGTTGGTCATCGTCGTGGCGCGGGTGCGGGTGAGCGGGTTGACGAAGGCGATCGTGTTGGCGGCACCGCTCCAGCTATAGGTGCCGCGCGGCACGCCGCCGGGCACATCCTCCAATTGCACCAGCCCGCCCGCGCCGAAACCCGCGCCCTTGATCGATCCGGGCGTGTAGCCGGAGAAGGTGACGCCGGGCGGCAGGAGGTTGGAGGTGGCGAGCCGCAACGTCTCCGGCTTCATCACCTGCACACCGTCGAGCGTGCCGCCGTTCTGGATCATGTGAAGGAAGCGGTCGTAATCGCGCGCCGACGACACCAGCCCTGCCCCGCCATAGGGAAAGCTGGGAGCAGTCAGGTAGGGCGAGGTTGCCGCGGGATCGAACGGCAGCAACCGCCCGGCCGCCGCGACGTAGAGCGTGGCGAAGCGGTTCTGCTGCCCGGCGGGCACCTGCCATCCGGTCGAGGTCATCTTGAGCGGGGTGAGCAGGCGCGTCTGAACGAATTGCTCGAACGACATGCCGCTCGCGCGCTCGATCACCGCGCCCATCACGTCGAGGCCGATCGAGTAGCTCCATTTAGTACCCGGTTGCGCGATCAGCGGCAGTTGTGCGGCGCGGTCGGCGAAGGCGAGCAGGCTGGTCGGACGGGTGCGGCGTGCGGTGCGCTCCGTCTCGGCATTGACCTGCGCGGGGACGACGCCGAGCCGCTCGGTTTCCTTGAGCAACGGCCCCTTGGCGGAGATGTTGTAGCTGAGGCCCGCCGAGTGGGTGAGCAGCATGCGGATCGTGATCGGTCGGCGCGCGGGCACGGTGTCGAGCGAGGTGTCGGGATTGGTCAGCACGCGCATGGTCGCGAAGGCCGGGATGTATTTCGACACCGGATCGTCGAGCGCGATGCGACCGTCCTGCACGAGCAGCATCGCCGCCATGCCGGTGACGGGCTTGGTCATCGAGTAGATGCGCCACAGACTGTCGGGACCGGCGGCGGGGGCGGTCGCGTCGGTGGCGATGCGGCCGGAGGAGAGGAACACCGTCGGCGCGTCGCCTTGTCCGAACGCGCCGGCGACGCCGGGCGCGCGGTTCGTCGCGACGAGACGGTCGAACAGCGCCTGCGTTTCGGACAGGGTGCGCTGCGCCGCCGTCCGAGCGGGTGGTAGCGGTGCGCGCGGCGTAACGGCGACGCGCTGTTGCGGGTTCTGCCGAGGATTGGCCTGCGACGCGGCCTCGTGCGCGATCGTCGCCCCGGCGAGCAGCGCGAGCGCGGCGGCCCCTGCGGCGGTTACCGAGCGGCGCTTCAACGATCCCTGCCTCATCCTGCCTCCATCCCCCTGATCGCGCGCGCCGCCTTGGCGAAGACGGTCGGCAGACCGGCCTCGTCGAGCGATGCCACTGGCCACCATTCGCCGGCGGCCGAAATCGGGCCATGCGCCTCACCCGTCACCAGCGCAAGATCGAGCGTGAAGTGGGTGAAGCCGTGGCTGACCTGCGCGTTGAGCGCCCGCCAGTCGGTCTCGGCGGGCGCGTCGACGAGGCCGGGCCGTGCTGGTTCCCACGGGCCGGTCGGCAGCGCGCGCATGCCGCCGAGCAGCCCGCGATCGGGGCGGCGGACGAGCAGGACCTCGGGGCCGTCATCGCCCGCGCGGGTGAGCCAGAAGATCGTGCCGTGGCGGTGCGGGCGATCGGCTTTCGGCTTCTTAGTTGGGAAGCGGTCGGGCTCACCGTGCGCGTGGCCGACGCAATGGGATGCGAGTGGGCAAAGCAGGCATTTGGGGCGGCGGACGGTGCAGATCGCCTGCCCCAAGTCCATCATCGCCTGCGCGAAGTCGCCGGCGCGGGTGTCGGGGGTGATCGTATCCGTCGCGGCGCGGATCGCGGGGCGGGCGTTCGGCAGCGGCACTTGAATCGCGAACAGGCGCGCCACGACGCGCTCGACATTGGCATCGACCACCACCGCGCGCTCGCCGAACGCGATCGCGGCGACCGCGGCGGCGGTATAGGCGCCGAAGCCCGGCAGGCGGCGCAGTGCCTCCTCGGTGCAAGGCAGCTCACCGCCGTGCTCGGCCGCGATGACGCGCGCGGCGGCGAGCAAGTTGCGCGCGCGGGCGTAGTAGCCGAGCCCCGCCCAGGCGGCCATCACGTCCGCCTCGTCGGCGGCGGCGAGATCGGCGAAGGTCGGCCAGCGCTGCGTCCAGGCGATGAACCGCGGGCGGACCGTGGCGACGGTGGTCTGCTGGAGCATCACCTCCGACAGCCAGACGCGATACGGGTCGGGCGTCTCGCCGGGTCGCGCGCGCCACGGCAGGTCGCGGCGGTGGCGGTCGTACCAGTGGAGCAAGGCGGGCGCGACCGCGTGCGGATCGGCGGGACCATCGGCTGCGGGTGCGATCGAATCCTTGGCGTCCACGGCCCCGCTATGGCATGGGCGGGCGGATGAGCAAGCGCCCGCGCGCCCCCCTTCCCCCGCCCGAGCGCCAGAACCGGTCACGCGCCGTGTCCGAGCTGCTGCCCGCCGTCGGCGGTGCCGCGTTCCGGCGCTTCGGCTTCATCCAGTCGGCGGTGGTGTCGCGCTGGCCCGAGATCGTCGGCGAGCGGCTGGCGGCGGTCAGTTCGCCCGAATCGATCCGCTTTCCGATGGGCAAGAAGCAGGACGGCACGCTGACGCTGACCTGCCGCGGCGCGCACGCGGTCATGATGCAGCACGTGCTGCCCGAGATCACCGAGCGGGTGAACCGCTTCTTCGGCTATCAGGCGGTGGCGCGGATCACGATCCGTCAGGGCGAGATCACAAAACGTGCGCCGAAGCGCGTCCTGCCCGAACTCGCGCCCGCGCCGGTCGAGCTGGGCGCGAGTTTGAAGACGATCGCCGATCCTGAGTTGAAGGCGGTGCTGGAGGCGCTGGCCTCCGGCGTCGCCAACCGCCCCAGCCTGCCCCAGGTGAAATGAAGACGGCCGATATGAAGACGCTCCTGCCCCTCATCGCCGCCGCGATGCTCGCCGCCTCCCCTGCCCCCAATGCTGCCGCCGCCGCGCCGCGCGCGTGGACCGCGGTAACGACGCCGGTCGCGACGGGCAGCTATTTGATCGGCAATCCGAAAGCCAAGGTGCGGCTGGTCGAGATATTGAGCTACACCTGCCCGCATTGCGCGCATTTCGCGGCCGAGTCCGACGCCAGCATCAAGGCAATGGTGCGGTCGGACACGCTGGCGGTCGAGGTGCGCAACCAGTTGCACGACAAGATCGACCTCGCCGCGACGATGCTGGCGCGCTGTTCGGGGCCGGCGGCGTTTCCGGCGGTGCACGCGGCCTTCCTCGACCAGCAGCGCGCGTGGATCGACCGCGCGGTGGCGTGGGATGGGGCAAATGCGGCGCGCGTGTCGACCTACCCGCAGCTGGCGCAGCTGCGCGCGCTGGCGGACGGTGCGGGGCTGACCGAGATCGCGCGAACGGCGGGCGTGTCGCCGGCGGCGATCGAGGCGTGTTTCGCCGACGAGAAGGCGCTGAACGCCGCGCTCAAGGTATCGCAGTCGACCGAAGGCGCGGCGGGGACGCCCGCGTTCGTCGTGAACGGCAAGTTGATCCAGACGGTCGCCTGGGCGCAGTTGCAGCCGATGCTGCGCGCGGCCGGTGCCAAGTAACGAAGTGGAGTTGTTCATGAAGCGTTTCGCACTTCTCGCCGGCGCGCTGGCGCTGATGACCGGCTGCGGTGGCGGCAGCAGCGACGCGCCGAGCGCGCCCGCGGGCTCGGTCAAGGCGGCGGCGGCACCTGCCGGGCAGGATTGGACGCAGACGGTGTCGCAGACGCCCGAGGGCGGGTATGTCGCGGGCAACCCCAATGCGACGCTCAAGTTGGTCGAATATGGCTCGCGACTGTGCCCGACGTGCGGCGCGTTCGCGAACACCGGCATGCGGCCGTTGATGGACAATTACGTCAAGACCGGAAAGGTCTCGTACGAGTTCCGCGAGTTCCTGGTCCACGGCGCGCCCGACTTCCCGCCGGCGCTCTTGGGCCGGTGCGGCGGCACGCAGCCATTCTTCCCGCTGCTGGAGGAAATGATGGCGGCGCAGGCGACGATCCTGCCCAAGATGGAGGATGCCGGCGCGTTTCAGCAGGCGCAGCAGGGCAAGGCGCCGGGCGTCATGTTCACCAACTGGGCCGAGAAGCTGGGCTACATCGACTTCGTCAAGCAGCGCGGCATTCCCGAGGCGCAGGCGCGCGCGTGCCTGACCGACGAGAAGCAGATCGAGGCGCTGATCAAGTATATGGACGCCGGTACCGAGAAGGGCGTGCAGGGAACGCCGACCTTCTTCCTGAACGGCAAGAAGCTCGACAATGTCGTGACGTGGGACGGGGTCGAGGGCGCGCTGAAGACCGCGGGGGCGTAATCACCCGGTAGCGCGCCGAGGCAAGCGCGCGTGCAGATCAAGCGGGTGCGGTTGACGGGGTTCAAGAGCTTCGTCGACCCCGCCGACCTCGTGATCGAGCCCGGGCTGACCGGCGTGGTCGGGCCGAACGGCTGCGGCAAGTCCAACCTGCTCGAAGCGCTGCGCTGGACGATGGGAGAGAATTCCGCGCGGTCGCTGCGCGGGGCGGGCATGGAGGACGTGATCTTCGCCGGCACCGCGACGCGGCCGCCGCGCGATTTCGCCGAGGTGTCGATCCTGCTCGACACCGATGCGGGCGAGGAAGCGGAAGTGGTGCGCCGGATCGAGCGCGGCGCGGGCTCGGCGTACCGGATCGACGGGCGCGACGTGCGCGCGAAGGACGTGCAACTGCTGTTCGCCGATGCCGCGACCGGCGCGCACAGTCCCGCGCTGGTCAGCCAGAACCGCATCGGCGCGGTGATCGCGGCCAAGCCCGCCGACCGGCGCGCGATGCTGGAGGAAGCAGCGGGGATAGCGGGGCTGCACGTGCGGCGCCGTGACGCGGAGGCGCGGCTGCGCGCGACCGAGGCGAACCTGGAGCGGCTCGACGCGGTGATCGCGGACACCGACGCGCGGGCGGGCGCGCTCAGGCGGCAGGCACGCGCGGCCGAGCGATACCGTGCGCTGTCCGAGGCGATCCGGGTGGCGGAGGCGCGCAGCCTGTTCGCGCGCTGGCGCGAGGCAGACGTGGGGGCGGAAGGCGCACGCGGCGAGGCGCGCATGGCGGACGCGCGGGTGGTGACCGCGCAGGCGTCGCACGACGAGGCGGCAAACGCGCAGGAAGCGGCAATCGCATCGTTGGCGGACATGCGCGCCGCCGCGCTCGCCGCGCGTGATCGGGCGAGCGCGGCCGCAGCGACGCTTGCCCACGCGCGCAACGATGCGACCACGGCCGAGCGGCGCGTGGCGGAGCTGGAGCAGGCGGCGGCGCGGATCGGCGAGGATCGCGCGCGCGAGGGCGCGCTGGCGAACGAGGCGGCGGCGGCGCTGACGACGCTGGCGGCGGACACCAAGGAGCTGGAGCGCACGCTGGCCGCGGCAGACGCGGGCTTGCCGGTGCTGGAGGCGGCGCTGAGCGCGGCGGAGCGAAGCGCGCGCGACGCGGAAGTGGCGCTGGCGCAAGCGCTGGCGGCGCAGGCGAGCGAGCAGGCGGAGGCGCGGGTGGCGCAGGCAGCGCTGGCGCAGGGACGCGCGCGGCTCGCCCGCGCCGAGCGTGACCGGGCGAGCGCGGCGGCGGCGCTGGCGGCGGTGGCGCAGCCGGCGCCGGTCGCGGCCGAGCGCGACGCGGCGGCGATGGCGCGAACGGCGGCGCAAGCGCGGGCTGAGGAAGCGCGCGCGGCGCTCGACACGGCAGAGGCGAGCGAACGCGGTGCGATGGTCAAGCGCAATGCGGCCGAGCAGGCGCGCGCCGTTGCTCACGCCGAGCGTGCGGCGCTGGACGCGGAAGCGGCGACGCTCGCGCGGGCGCTCCAGCGGAGCGGGCGTGATCGGTTGCTCGATCACGTCACGGTCGCGCCTGGGTACGAGCGTGCGCTGGCGGCGGCGCTGGGCGACGATCTGGCGATCGGGTTGGAGGCGGGCGGCGGCGCTTGGTGGGCGGGCGCGGCGATGCGCGACGACGACCCGGCAGCGCCCGCGGGTGCCGAACCGTTGGGGACGCACGTGGTCGCGCCGGCGGCGCTCGCGCGACGGCTGGCGCAGGTGTTCGTGGTGGACGAGGATCGCGGAACAACGCTGGCGGTCGGGCAGCGCGTGGTGACGCTGGGCGGCGCGATGCGGCGCTGGGACGGGCTGGTCGCGACGAGTGGCGGTGCGGCTGCGGCGGAGCGGCTGGAACGGCAGAACCGGTTGGCGGCGCTACAGGCGGCGTTGCCCGAGGCGCGGGCGGCGGCGGAACGGACTGCGGCGGCGGCGCAGGCGGTATCGGAGGAGATCGCGCGCGCGCAGGCGGCGGCGCGCGAGGCACGCGCGGCGATCACGCGCGCGGAGGCGGCGGAGCGCGAGGCGCAGGGATGCGAGGCGCGCGCGGGGGCGCTGCTCGACCGGATCGCGGGCCAACGCGCCGATGCCGAGGAGCGCGCCGACCGCGCGACGCGCGAGCACGACGAGGCGGCAGGTGACGTGGCGCAGAGCGAGGCGGCGGTGGCCGCGCTGCCCGACCTGAGCACGACCGCGCTGGCGATCGCCGACCTGCGCCGCGACGATGCGGCACAGCGACAGGCGGTGGATGTCGCGCGCGCCGCGCGGCAGGCGGGCGAGCGGCAGGCGGCGGTGCTGCGCGAGCGGCTGGCGGGCGCACAGGGCGACGCCAAGAGCTGGCGCGCGCGTGCGGGCGATGCGGCCAGGCGGATCGGCGACATGGCGAAGCGCGAGGGCGAGGTGGCGCGCGAACTGACCGCGCTCGCGCCGACGCTGCCGATAATGGCGGAGGCGGTCGCAGCCGCCGAGCAGGCGCACGCCGCCGCGCGGATCGATGCCGAGCGCACCGTTGCGGATGAACAAGGCGGCGAGCGCGACTTGCGCGCGGCCGAGGGCGCGGCGCGGCGCGCGGGCGAGGTGCTGGCGGCGGCGCGCGAGGCGCGTGCGGGTGCGGCGGCGCGCGTTGAGCATCACGAGGCGCGGCGGGTCGATCTGGGACGCACGTCGGGCGAGCGGTTCGCGTGTCCCGCGCCGGTGCTGCCCGAGCGGCTGGGGTTCGCGGTCGCCGACGTGGGCGCGCCCGGGGCGGAGGCGGCGGCGCACGAACGGTTGCTGCGCGAGCGCGAGCGGATGGGGCCGGTCAACCTCGTCGCCGCGCAGGAGCTGGCCGAGCTGGAAGCGGCGAGCGCGGGCAACGCCGCCGAGCGCACCGAGCTGGGTCAGGCGGTGAACCGGCTGCGCGGGTCGATCGGCACGCTCAACCGCGAAGGGCGGCAGCGGCTGCTCGCCGCGTTTGAGGCGGTCGACGGGCATTTCCGGCGGCTGTTCACGACCTTGTTCGATGGCGGCCAGGCGCATCTCGAATTGGTCGACTCGGACGATCCGCTGGAGGCGGGGCTGGAGATCATGGCGCAGCCGCCGGGCAAGCGGCTGCAGTCGCTGACCTTGCTGTCGGGGGGCGAGCAGGCGCTCACCGCGGTCGCGCTGATCTTTGGGCTGTTCCTGACCAATCCGGCTCCGATCTGCGTGCTCGACGAGGTCGATGCGCCGTTGGACGACGCCAATATCGACCGATTCTGCGCGCTGCTCGAGCGGATGACGCGTGAGACGCGGACGCGTTACCTGGTGGTGACGCACAATGCGGTGACGATGAGCCGGATGCACCGCTTGTTCGGGGTGACGATGATCGAGCGCGGGGTCAGCCGGCTCGTGTCGGTCGACCTGGGTGCGGCGGCGCAGATGGCCGCGGAATGACGCGATCGATCCAGGCAGGCGCGGGGTCGCGCACCGCCGCCCAGATGATCCACAGCACCGCGACACCGCGGATCGCCGCCGCGGTAGCGACGTCGACCTGGGTCGCCGACGGCCACGCGCCCTCCAGCCCTGCGAACAGCCAGAATTCGGCGAAATAGGCGAGCAGGTCGCCGAGCAGGAACAAGGCGAGCGGGCGCGCACGCGTCGCGGTCAGGACGAGCAGCGGCCACAGCCACAGATCGAATTGCGGCGACCACACCTTGTTGGTCAGCAGGAACCAGGCGAGCACGGGCGTGAACAACACCCAGGGATGGCGGGCGTGGCGACGCCAACCGGCGAGCACGATCGCGAACGCGCCGAGCGCGAAGGCGATCAGCGCGAGGCGGTTGCGGGTCGGAATGTCGGTGGGGTACCAGTTGAAGGTGTTGGCAAGCTCCCACACGCTCGCCGCGGTGCCGCTGCGCTGGCTCGAAAAGGCGTAGAACTCGCTCCAGTTGGTGAAGGCAGTGGCGGCGACGGGCAGGTTGACCGCACCCCAAGCGGCGACCGCGACGAGGACGAGCAGGGCGGCACGGGTTACATTGGCGCCGATTGAGTGGCCGCGGCGGAACAGCGCACCGAGCCCCAGCAGCGGGAGCAGCAGCAGCGGGAACAGCTTGGCCGCGCCACCCAGCGCCGCCAGCGCGGTGGCGCGCATGTCCTCCCCACGCCGCGCGGCAAGCAGTGCGGCAACCGCGAGGCTGGCGGCGAGCAAATCCCAATTGTGCGCGAGGTAGAGCACCAGCGGCGGCGCGAGCGCCCAGGCATATTGGCGCAGGCGGCCGACGCCGGCGCGGCGCATCATGCGCAGCACCAGAAAGGCGCAAGCGGTGTTGCCGAGCCAGACCGCCGTCAGGAAATCGGCCGTGTCGGGTCGGCCGAGCCCGAGCACACGCGCGACCAGCCCCTCGACCCAGATCAGCGCGCCGGTCAGCACCGGATATTCCATCCGTGCCTGGAAATACGGCACCTGCCCTGCCGCGACGCCGCGCAGGCCCCAGAACGGCACCGCGTCGCTGTAGCAGCCGGTGGTATATTGCTCGCCGCCGATCCAGTAGGCGCCACAGTGCAGCTTGAACGCGAGCCCGGCGACGCAGGTGAGCGCCAGCGCCCAACACGGCGCCTCGTCGCCCAGTCGGTCGGTCCATCGGTCGATCGTGTCGCGCATGGCCCCGCGTCTTGGCCGAGCGCGCGTGGGGCGACAAGGGCAGGCACGCCGGTCGAGTCGCTTATTCCGGTCGGGAGCCCACCGTGCGGCGTGAGCGGCATGTGAGCATCGTGAAGCCTAGCCTATAACCGGGAGCCGCCAAAAGCGTGGTTAGCGATGACGCATTTCGACCGTCACCCCCCCTAACCCCGCGGCGCACCTCGACAAATTGGCACCCCGAACATATATCGAACGTATGGCGCAGCTCGATGTCAAACAGAAGCTGGCGATCCTCGCCGACGCGGCGAAATATGATGCGTCATGCGCCTCGTCGGGCACGTCGAAGCGTGACAGCCGCGACGGCAAGGGGCTGGGTTCGACTGAGGGGATGGGCATTTGCCACGCCTATGCGCCCGACGGTCGCTGTATTTCGCTGCTCAAGATCCTGCTGACCAACAGCTGCATCTTCGACTGCCATTATTGCATCAACCGCAAGAGTTCAAACGTGCGGCGCGCGCGCTTCACCGCGCAAGAGGTAGTGAACCTCACGCTGTCCTTTTATCGCCGCAATTATATCGAGGGACTGTTCCTGTCTTCGGGGATCATCTCTTCGCCCAATTACACGATGGAGCAGATCGTCGAGGTCGCGCGGAGCTTGCGCGAAGACCATCATTTCCGCGGCTACATTCACTTGAAAACGATCCCCGACGCCGATCCCGAGCTGGTGCATCAGGCCGGGCTCTACGCCGATCGCGTGTCGATCAACGTCGAGTTGCCGACCTCGTCGGGGCTGAAGCGGCTCGCGCCCGAGAAGGACGAGGCGCGGATCGAGGGCGCCATGCGCGAGGTGAAGGCGTCGATCGCGGACCTGACCGACGCCAAGGCCAAGTATAAGTCGGCGCCGCGCTTCGCGCCCGCCGGGCAGTCGACGCAGATGATCGTCGGCGCCGATGCGGCGACCGATGGCGACATCGTCGGCAAGGCATCGCAGCTCTACGATCGCTTTAACTTGCGGCGCGTTTATTATTCGGCGTTCAGCCCGATCCCGGATGCGAGCGCGGTGCTGCCGTTGCAACGTCCGCCGCTGATGCGCGAGCATCGGTTGTACCAGTCCGACTGGCTGATGCGCTTCTACGAGTTCAAGCCGCACGAGGTGGTCGCAGCGGCCGATGACAAGACGGGGATGCTGCCGCTCGACATCGACCCGAAGCTCGCCTGGGCGCTGAAGTTTCGCGATTACTTCCCGGTCGACGTCAACACCGCGCCGCGCGAGGCGTTGCTGCGCGTGCCGGGGCTGGGGACGAAAGCGGTCAAGAACATCCTCGCCTCGCGGCGGTGGCGCAGGCTGCGGCTGGACGATGTCGCGCGGCTGACGGTGTCGATCGCCAAGCTGCGGCCGTTCATCGTCGCAGAGGATTGGCGACCGGTGACGCTGACCGACCGCGCCGAGTTGAAGCCGCTGGTCGCACCGAAGAAGAAGCAATTGGAGTTGTTCGCGGCCTAGCGCCGGCTAGCTGGTACCGGGTTGGGCGGCGATTCGCGCCTTGATCGTGGGGATGTCGGCTTGTGCCCAGTAGCTGACGTGTAACTCAGTGACGTCGCGCGCCCTGGCGGTCAGTGGGGCAGGTCCGAGCGTCTCGACGAAGCGGCGGGCGTGGCGATGGCCGAAGAGGATTCGATCAGGGCCGAGACGCAACGACCACGTCACCCCGAACAGCCGGCCGGTGGGCAGGTAGCCGCTCGCGAGGATCGTTCGCGCGATCGCCGCCGCATTGGCATCCGGTTCGACGTCGACGACCCCCGCGTGCGGTGCATCAATGTCTTCGGCGAGGGCGAGGCTCTGCCGCGTGACGAGCAGCGGCCATGCGCCGGCGCGGCCCGGGCGCGGATGGACGTATTCGAACAATGCGTCGGCGATGTGGCCCTGTGCCTCCGGACTTTGTTGCAGGCGGATCTGTCGCGCCGCGCCCGCGGGCGTCGTGACGTGCAGCGACAGGCCATCCTCGTGCGGCAGGAGCGTCGCGCCGCGGAAGGTCCAGGTCTCGCCGACCGGATGGGTGATGCCGTCGTGATCGGTGAACGGGTGCACGACATGGTAGGCGCGACCGGGTTCGAGATGCTGGAATGCGTCGCCTGTTCGGGTTCGATCGGGGTGGCGTGGTTTCAACCAATCGAACATCGGTGCGGCCTTCTGCTGCGGCGATCATCGGCGGATAAGTTTGGTGACGCAACGCCGCACGTCGGCTCATCACGTAGCGGCGACGGGTGACGCGCACCGTCGTGGTCGCAACCCGATCGCGTGTTCGCCGGTTGTTCGCCGTATATGCGTGTCGTCACCCTGCCCCTACCCGATGATTTCGACACCTGGCGCGACGCGGCACGCGGGCTGGCGGCGGAAGGGGTGCCACCCGACGACGTGGTGTGGCAGGTCGGCGACGTACCGGGCGATCTGTTCGCGGCGGTGGCAGAGCCCGATGCGCCCGCGCCGCGACACGATCCGCCCGCGCCGGCGCTGAAGGTGTCGCGCGCGTTCCTCGACCTGGCGCGCAGCGTGGTGCTGCACAGCGATCCCGAGCGGTTCGCGCTTCTTTACACGGCACTGTATCGCCTCAGGCGCGAGCCCAAGCTGGTCGAGGATCAGGCCGATCCGCTGGTGCGGCGACTGGATGGGCTCGCCAAGCAGGTGCGGCGCGACATCCACAAAATGCGCGCATTCCTGCGCTTCCGCGAGGTGGAGGAGGACGGCGCCGCGCGCTTCGTCGCGTGGTGGGAGCCCGACCATCATATCGTGCGCGCCAACGCCGCCTTCTTCGTCAACCGCTTCGCGTCGATGCGCTGGTCGGTGCTGACGCCCGAGGTGTCGCTGCACTGGGATGGTGCGGCGCTGTCGGAAGGGCCGGCTGCTGCACGCGGCGATGCGCCGGAGGGCGATCCGACCGAGGAGGTGTGGAAGACCTATTACGCCAGCATCTTCAACCCCGCACGCGTCAAGGTCGGCGCGATGTTGAAGGAGATGCCGCGCAAATATTGGAAGAACATGCCGGAAACCGCACTGGTCCCTGAGTTGCTGGCGACCGCGCAGGCACGGGAGAGTGGAATGATCACGCAGGCACGCGCGGCAGTGGGCGGCAACATCGAGGCGGCATGGGAAGCGCTCCGCGAGGAAGCGATGGGGTGCACGCGCTGCCACCTGTACAAGCCCGCGACGCAAACGGTGTTCGGCGAAGGGCCGGTAACTGCGTCGATGATGTTCGTCGGCGAGCAGCCGGGCGATCAGGAGGATCTGGCCGGGCACCCGTTCGTGGGTCCTGCCGGACAGGTGTTCAACCGCGCGCTGGAGGAAGCCGGGATCACGCGCGCGGAAACCTACGTCACCAATGCGGTAAAGCATTTCAAGTTCGAGCCGCGCGGCAAACGGCGCATCCACGCCAAGCCCGACGCGGGCGAGATCACCGCGTGCCGCTGGTGGATCGAGCAGGAGCAGATGCTGCTCCGCCCCAAGGTCACGGTGGCGCTGGGCGCGACCGCGGCGCGCAGCCTGTTCGGCAAGGTCATGACGATCGGGCGCGAGCGTGGCCGCGCGTTGACGCTGCCGGGCGAGGATGGCGGCACCGCGTGGATAACGGTGCACCCGAGCTACCTGCTGCGGCTGCCCGACGAGGCGGCGAAAGCGGCGGAATATGCGAAGTTCGTCGAGGATCTGAAGGCGGCGCACGCCTTGGCAGGGTAGCGGCGCGGTCGCGCGGTGCTGCTAATCGGGGGCGAGAAGAAGCGGGATCCCGGCTCAAGGCCGGGATGACGTGAGGGGGGTGGGTCTGCCAGCGCTCAGAAGGTGTCGGGGTCGGGTCCCATGCGGCCAGCGGCGTCGTCCATCGCGTCGATCGCCGACAAATCCTCCTGGGAGAGCGTCACCTCGTGGGCGGCGTAATTGCCGGCAAGGCGGTCGACGTTGCCGGTCTTGGGGATGACCGAGAAACCCTTCGCCAGGTGCCAGGCGATGATGACCTGCGCAGGCGTGGCGCCCAGGCGGTCGGCGATCGACACGATCCGCTCGTCCTTGAGCGTCTCGCCTTGCCCGAGTGGGCTCCAGCTCTGCGTCACGATGCCGTGGTCGGCGTTGTAGGCGGCGCAGTCGCGTTGCTGGAAGGTCGGGTGGAGCTCGATCTGGTTGACCGTGGGGGTGACGCCGGTCGCCTGGATGATGCGGTCGAGATGCTCGGGCATGAAGTTCGACACGCCGATCGAGCGCGTCTTGCCAGCCTCGCGCAAGTCCACGAGCGCACGCCACGCCGCGACATAATCGTCCGCCGCCGGGTGGGGCCAGTGGATCAGGTAAAGGTCGACCTCGTCGCGGCCGAGCAGCGCCAGGCTCTCGTCCAGCGCCGCAGCGGCGTCGGTGTGGCGGTCGTTCCACAGCTTGGTGGTGAGGAACACCTCGTCGTGGACGAGGCCTTCGCCGACGCCACGCTCATTGTGGTAGATCGCGGCGGTGTCGATCAGGCGGAAGCCGGCGTCGAGCCCGGCGCGGACGATCGTCGCCACCTGCGCGTCGGGGATCTGGTAGGTGCCGAGGCCGAGCTGCGGCATCGTGCGACCGTCGTTGAGGGTCAGGTTAGTCATGAAATGACGAACCATTGCTGTCGGAGCCGGTTCCGATCGGCGCTCCGAAAGCGGCTTCCTTTCGCACGCCAATTCGCGCAAGCGCGGCATTATGGTCGAGAAGATCCTGGCTACGCTCGCGGCATTCGCCATCTCCGTCATCTCCGGCATGGGATATTGGGGCATCGTGCTGCTGATGGCGATCGAGAGCGCGTGCATTCCGCTGCCGTCCGAGATCATCATGCCGTTCGCGGGCTATCTGGTGTCGACCGGGCGGTTCGAGCTGTTCGCCGCCGCGACCGCGGGCGCGATCGGGTGCAATCTGGGGTCGATCGTCGCCTATGAGATCGGACGGCGCGGCGGACGGCCGCTCGCCGAGAAGTTCGGCCGCTACGTGCTGATCGGGCCGGGCGAGCTAGACCTCGCCGATCGCTTCTTCAACAAATGGGGTAATTGGGCGATCCTGATCGGGCGGATGTTGCCGGTGATCCGCACCTTCATCGCGTTCCCTGCGGGGGTCGCGCGGATGAAGCTGATCCCGTTTCACGTCTACACGTTCGTCGGGTCGTGGCCGTTCTGCCTGCTGCTCGCCTGGATCGGCATGAAGCTGGGCGACCAGTGGAACAGCGATCCGCGGTTGAAGGCGTTCTTCCACCGCGCCGACGCGGTGATCGGCGTGGTGCTGGTCGCGGCGATCGGTTTCTACATCTCGCACCGCGTGCGGGGGCTGAAGAAGCACGCCTGAGCCCGGAAGGTCACGCTAAGGTCACACCAACGCACGGTGTTGTGCGGGCGTGGACGGATCGGAAGGTCACGCGAAGGTCACACCAATGCGTGTCTTTGCGTAAAGCTGGGCGAAGCGCACACACGCGCATGCCATAGGGAACACGCGTGGCGGCGGCCAACATTGGTCGGGCTAAGACGATAAGCAGGAGCGTGTGGCTTGCGCCTCATATCGCGGCTTAGCGGGACTGGGATTTGTAGGACAGCGCGGTGGTGTGATCCGCGAGCCGGGGAAAGAAGCGGGGCTCCGGATCAAGTCCGGGGTGACGAGACGGCCGATTACGGCAGGTCGGGTGTCTCCGCCTTCTTCGCGGCCTGGCGCTCGCGTTTCCAGGCCGATAGGTCTTGGACGTTGCAGCCCGTGGCGCCGGCCGCGCCGACGGCGGAGCAGGTGCCGACGCCCACGTTACCGACAGTGCGGTTGGCTTGTTCCTTGACCGCCCAGCTCGCATTCTCCGGCGTGACCTCAAAGTTGCGGAGTTCCTTGGGGATACGGAATTGCTCCGCGGCGGAGCGGCGGACGCAGACGACGACTTCTTCGTTATTGTTGTTGGTCGGGCAGCGTTCGTTGCCGTAGAGGACGAGCACGCCGTTGACCGGCGCGCTCTTCGACACGCCTTCCGCCGCGGTCGTCTTGGCGATGCGCGGCTGCGTCGGCGCGGGCGGGCCGAGCCCCTGGCCCGAGGCGACGGCGGGCAATGCGAGGGCCGGGACGGTCAGGGCGACGAGCGGAAACAGAAACGAACGCATCGACACTTCCTCAGATACGCTTGGCCGCGGCGATCGCGACGCGGCAGCCGAGCCGGATCGCGGCGGACATGATCGGGTAACCGAACGCCTGCTCCGCGCCGTGCGCGAGCGCGGTGTCGCGGTGTTCGAGCTCCTCGGCCTGGAACTCGCGGATCGCGTCGGACAGCTCGGGATCGCTGTCACCGAGTTCTTTCAGCTGATCCTCGTAATGCTTGTCGATCTCGGTCTCGACCGCGGCGGTGCACGCCATCGCGGCGTTGGGGCCGATCGCGGCGGTGACCGCGCCGAGCGCGAAGCCCGCCGCATCCCAGAACGGCGCGAGCAGGGTCGGGCGCACGCCGCGCTCCGCGATCATGCGGTCGAAGAAGGCGCGGTGCTTCTCCTCCTGCAAGGCCATGCCCGCGATCTCGCGCGCGAGCGGGCTGCGGTGGCCCATCACCGCGAGCTGGCCGGCGTAGATGCGCGTCGCGCCGAACTCGCCCGCCTGATCGACACGGATCATCGACTCGCTCTTGGCCGGGCGGTCCCCTGGTTTCCACGTCATGCACGCCTCCTGAGCAGCCATCCGATCATTGCCGCCCCGATGAGCGACACCGCGGCATTCCATCCCGCGAGCGAGACGCCGAACAATGTCCACTGCGCGGCGTCACAGCGTACGATGGGGGCGGCGAGCAGATCCTTCAACATCGCGTCGGTTGATCGGCCACCGCCGCTGACCGTCATGGTGCAGGCGGTGATACCCTGCCACCAGTGATATTCGACGCCGGCGTGGAAGAAGCCGATCAGCCCGGACACCGCGATCAGCGCGGCGGCGCCAGCGACCAACGTCGCGCGGGTGCGCGCGCCGCCCGCGACGAACGACAGCGCGGCGAGTGCGAGCGCGCCGTAATGCGGCCAGCGCTGCCAATGGCACATCTCGCACGGGTAGAGGTGGCCGAGCAGCTGGAACGCCCACGCGCCCGCCAGCAATGCGGCGGGAACGAGGAACGCGAGCGCGCGGGCGCGGCGTTGCGAGGCGTTCAGGATCGCGGTCACTTGCGCGGCGTTCCGGGTGCGCGCGTCGGTGTGGTGCCGGGCGCAGCGGGCTTCGCCATCGAGGCGGTGACTGCCGCCACTTGGGTCGCGCCGCCGAGCCGCGCGACGGTTTTCAGCGCGTACCAGAGCTGGAAATCCTTGATCCCCTGCTTCTCGAGGCTGGCCGGGGTCGCGGTGAAGCGCGGATCGTCCTTGGTATCCTCCTCCAGCACCGCATTGTCGGGCGACTTGATCTCGTTGATCAGGTGGCGGCGCAGATCGGCCTCACGGAAGACGGGACGCGTCTTGTAATCGGGATCGGACAGCTGCGGCACGCGGATGTCGGGCTCGATTCCGCCTTCCTGCACGCTCCGCCCCGAGGGCGTGAAGTAGCGCGCGGTGGTGAGGCGCAGCGCGGTGCGCGGCCCCAGCGGCAGCAGCGTCTGGACGGAGCCCTTGCCGAAGGTCTTCTCACCCATCACGAGGCCCCGGTGATGGTCCTGGAGCGCGCCGGCGACGATCTCGCTGGCGGATGCAGTGCCCGAATCGGTCAGGACGACGATCGGCAGACCCTTGGCATCGTCGCCGGGCTTGGCGAAATAGCGTTCGATATCAGCCTTGTCGCGGCCGCGCTGCGAGACGATCTCACCGTGGTCGAGGAAGGCGTCGGATACCGCGATCGCCTGCGTCAGCAGACCGCCGCCATTCTCGCGCAGGTCGACGACATAGCCGAGCGGCTTGTGCCCGAGCGCCTTGTCGATCCCTAGAATCGCCGCGCGCGTGTCGGCGCCGGTGTTCTCGGAGAAGGTGTTGATGTTGATGTAGCCGACGTCACCCTTCACCTCCCATTTGACCGGGCGCTGGACGATCACTTCGCGCACCAGCGTGACGTCGATCGGCTTGTCACGGCCGGGGCGGATCAGCGTCAGCGTGACCTTCGATCCGGGCTTCCCGCGCATCTGCGACGTCGCCTCGTCGAGCGTGCCGCCGTAGATCAGTTTGCCGTTGATGTGGGTGATGTAGTCGCCCGATTTGACGCCGGCGCGGCCCGCGGGCGTGTCCTCCTGCGGGGACACGACCTTGACCGCGCCGTCCTCCATCGAAACGGTGAGGCCGAGGCCGCCGTAATTGCCCTCGGTCATGATGCGGAGATTGTCGAAGTCGGACGCGTCGACGTAGCTGGAATGCGGGTCGAGCGCGGCGAGCATGCCGTCGATCGCGCCCTTCACCAATTGCTCGTCGGTGACCTTGTCGACGTAATCGCCTTTGACGCGGTTGTAGACGTCGAGGAACTTGTCGAGTTCGCGGTAGGTGCTGGTGTCGGCGGCGGCCATCGCGCCGGTGGCGACGGGCACGAGCGCGACCGTGGCGACGAGGGCGGTGGCCTGGAGCAGTTTCGACTTCATGCGGGTGGGCGCTTGATCCTCGAGGGCGAAGGCTCTGCCGTGTAGCGGAAAAGCCGGGTCGTATCAAAGCAGGACGGGGCTGAACGGCAGCTGAGTATCGGGGCCGAGCGAGCAGGTGAAAGTGCGCGGATCAGATCAGCAGCGTGATGTCGACCGGGCGGCCGCGGCGGCGCAGCTCGACGGTGACCTGGGGCGCCTCACCCCCTGCCCCCGCGGACGCGGCCGCGCCGATCGGCGTGCCGGCCGCGACCTGCTGATCGCGCGCGACCGCCAGCGTGGACAGGCCGGTCAGCAGCGTGACCCAGCCTTCGCCGTGGTCGATGATGGCGATGGAGCCGAAGCCGCGGAATGCTTGCGCGTAGACGATGCGCCCGGCGGCGGGCGCGACGACGCGCGCGGCGGGGGCGACCGCGAAGGTCAGGCCGCGTGCGCGCACGCCATTCTCGGACAGCTCGCCGAAACCGGTGACGAGCCGCCCTGCAACCGGCAGGCGGTAGGGCGCGCGCGCCTGGGCGACAACGGCGGCGATCGGTGGGCCGGGCAGCGCGGCGAGGCTGGCGAGCGTACCCTGCGCGTCGCCGACGTTGCGCAACCGATCGACGATGTCGCGCGCGCGCTCCCCGAGCGCGAGTGCCCGCTCGGACGCGGTGCCGGCGTCGAGCGGCTCGTCGCGCAAGGTCGCGAGCGCGCGGCGCGCGGCGAGCAATTGCGTGCGCCCTGCCCCGAGTTGCCCTTGCGCCGCGGCGGCGCTGGCGTGGAGCGCGCGGGTGCGCGCGAGATCGTCGCGGATCGCGGCGGTGCGCGCGCGCACGACCGGCAGCGTGCTGCCGAGCACCGCGCGGACGTGGACGAGGTCGTCGAGGCTGCCCGGCTGGACGACCGCGACCGCGGCGGGACGGCGCGCGAGCGAGGCGAGGCCGGCGAGCAGCCGCGCCACCGGGCCTTGCTGTGCGGCGAGGTCGCGGCGCTGCGTGTCGAGCGCGCGGTCGGTGGCGGCGGCGCGGATCGCGGCGATCGCGATCTCCGCCTCGGCGAGTTCGACGCGTGCCTGGATCGCCGCCTCACGCAACCGCGCGCGACGGGTGGGATTGCCCGAGGCGGCGGCGGCGCGGTCGAGCTGCGCGGCGCGGGTCTGTGCGGCGGCGCGATTGGCTTGCGCGGTGCGCAGCGCGGCGGTCGTGGCAAGCTCGGGCGCGGCGGTCGCCTGCGCGACGACGCCGAGCAGCCCGCCGGTCAGCGCCAGCGCGGCGAGCGCGGAGGCGAGGCGACGCAATGCGCTAGCCTTCGCGGTGATAGGGGTGGTTGGCGAGGATGCTGGTGGCGCGAAACAATTGTTCGGCGAGCATCGCGCGCGCGAGCAGGTGCGGCCAGGTGGCGCGGCCGAACGAGACGAGCAGGTCGGCCTCCGCACGGTCGGCGTCGTTGAAGCCGTCCGCCGCGCCGATGAGGAAGCGAGCCTCACGCACGCCATCGTCGCGCCAGCGCCCCAATCGTGCGGCAAAGGCAGTGGAGGCGAGCACCTCGCCCTTCTCGTCGAGCAGGATGCGGCGGCTGTGGGCCACGCGGTCAGGCTCGCGGCCGCCGGTGTCGGGCAGCTCGGTCACGCGGGTCGGCCAGGCGATCCGTTTCAGGTAGCGCTCGACCAGTTCGGCCTCGGGCGAGCGGCCGATTCGGCCGCGCGCGACGATGTGGAGCAGCAGGTCAGGCGTTCCCCGGTGCGGGCGCGTCCTGCGCGGAAGCGGCAGCATGATCTGTCGCTGGCGCAGCGGGGCTTTCCTGCGCTGGCGCGGCAGAACTACCCTCCGCTGGCGCGGCGGGCGCGTCGCCGAACGACCACATGCGTTCCAAATTGTAGAAGGTGCGCACCTCGGGACGGAACAGGTGAACGATCACGTCGCCGGCGTCGATCAACACCCAGTCGGCGGTCGGCAGCCCTTCGATGCGCGCGGAACGTCCGATTTCGCGCTTGACCTTCTCGGCCAGCTTGGCGGCCATCGAGGCGACCTGACGCGTCGAGCGGCCCGAGGCGATCACCATGTAATCGGCGATCGAGGACTTGCCCGCGAGCGGGATCGAAATCGTGTCAACGGCCTGATCGTCGTCGAGCGACTGTATGACGATCCGGTGCAGCGCCTCGACATGATCGGGGTCGGGCGACCGGGTCGCGAGGTTGGACGCAGGAACGGGGGTGGCGGGCAAGGTTGCTCCTCAATTTGCCGGTTCAGGTGATATGGGAGGCACGAACCGTTGGTGCCACGTTTTTGCCAGGCATGAAACGTTCATGCCAGCGGGGATCGGCGGCGCGCCTGAGCGTCGCGGAAGTCGGGTCCGGGCGGAAACGCAGCAGCACCAGTGCCGGCACACTCCAGTCGGTCCAGTTGCTGGCCAAGCGCGGCGGGTGTCCGTAGCGCCTGAGCCACGCCATCGCGGGGGCCGCGGCAGCGCGCCCGTCATATCCCGGACGCGCGACAACCGCAATCGGCATCGTGCGCGCGATGTCGCGCCAGCGGTGCCAGGCGCCGAATTGCGCGAGATTGTCCGCGCCCATGATCCAGACGAAGCGGTCGCGCGGAAAGCGGCGCGTGATCTTGCGTAGCGTGTCGACGGTGTAGCGAGTGCCGAGCCGCGTCTCGATGTCGGTCGCGCGGATACGGCTGCGCCGCGCCATCAGCCGCGCCGAGGCGAGCCGCGCGGCGAGCGGCGCCATGCCGGCGCGGGGCTTCAGCGGGTTGCCGGGCGAGACGAGCCACCACAATTCGTCGAGCGCGAGCGCGTCGATCGCGGCGAGCGAGATGCGGCGGTGGCCGGAGTGCGCCGGGTTGAACGAGCCGCCGAGCAGGCCGATGCGGCGGGTCACGTGCGGGGCGCCGAATAGACGCTCAACCGCGGACCTGCCCGGTGCCGCGGCCGATCCATTTGTAGGTGGTCAACCCTTCGAGCGCGACGGGGCCGCGCGCGTGAAGGCGGCCGGTGGCGATGCCGATCTCCGCGCCCAGGCCGAATTCGCCGCCGTCGGCGAATTGCGTGGACGCGTTCCACAGCACGATCGCGCTGTCGCAGCGCGCGAGGAAATGCTCGGCAACGCCTTCGTCGGCCGCGACGATCGCGTCGGTGTGTCCCGAGCCGTGGCGCGCGACGTGCGCGAGTGCCGCGTCGACGCCGTCGACCAGCGCGACCGAGCAGATCGCGTCGAGATATTCGGTGTCCCAATCGGTGGGGTCGGCGGGCTTCACGATCTCGCCGATCGATGCTTCCACCGGATCGCCGCGAACCTCGCAACCCGCGTGCTGCAATGCCTCTACCAGCATGACGGGATCGGCGAAGTCGCGGTCGATCAAGAGCGTCTCCATCGCGCCGCAGATACCGGTGCGGCGCATCTTGGCGTCGAGCACGATCGCGCGCGCCATCTCGGCGTCGGCGGAGGCGTGGACGTAGACGTGGTTGATGCCGTCGAGGTGCGCGAGAACGGGGACGCGCGCCTCGGCCTGGACGCGCGCGACCAGGCTTTTGCCGCCGCGGGGAATGATAAGGTCGATCAGGCCGTCGGCCGCGAGCATCGCGCCGACCGCCGCACGGTCGGTGGTCGGCACCAGCTGCACCGCGTCGGCCGGCAGTCCGGCGGCGGCGAGCCCATCGACCATCGCGGCGTGGATCGCGCGGTTGCTCTCGATCGCTTCCGATCCGCCGCGCAGGATCACCGCGTTGCCGGCGCGGACGCACAAGGCGGCGGCGTCGGCGGTGACGTTGGGGCGGCTCTCGTACACGATGCCGATCACGCCGATCGGCACGCGCACGCGGCTGAGCGCGAGGCCGTTGGGACGCGTGCTGGCGTCGATCACCCGGCCCAGCGGATCGGGGAGCGCGGCAACCGCCGCGACACCGGCGGCGATGCCCGCGACCCGCGCATCGTCGAGCCGCAACCGGTCGAGCATCGCGCCCGAGAGCCCGGCCGCCTGCGCGCGCGCGACATCGGCGGCGTTGGCGGCGAGGATCGTGTCGCGCGCCGCCCGGATCGCTTCGGCGGCCTGCGACAAAGCGGCGGCGCGCTGCGCGTCCGGGCTGATCGCCAGCGTTGCGGCGGCCGTACGCGCGAGCGCGCCCATGCGCGCGATCAGGGTCGAGGAAGCGTCGGGATCGAGCATCACGCCGCCAGCTAGCATGATTTGGCGCGCGTCGCACTGATGTGCTGCGGTGCCCCTCTGGCGTGCGGCGGGCGCGCGCTTACATCCATGTTATGACACGCCAACCGCTCGATCGCCGCCATTTCCTGACTCTTGCCGGCATGGGTGCCGCGGCCACCACGCTGATGGCGTGCGGCGCGCGATCGGCTGCGGCGGCGGAGCATTTCCCGCTGACCAAGAGCGATGCGCAGTGGCGGGCTCAGCTTGGACCGGCGGCTTATCAGGTGCTGCGTGAGGAAGGCACCGAGCGGCCGTTCTCCAGCCCGCTCAACAACGAGCACCGCGCGGGCGTGTTCGCGTGCAAGGGATGTGCGCGGCCGTTGTTCTCTAGCAAGACGAAGTTCGAGAGCGGGACCGGCTGGCCGAGCTTCTGGGCGCCGCTGCCCAAGGCGGTGGCGACGCGGCGCGACTCGACACTGGGGATGGCGCGGACCGAGGTGCATTGCCCGCGCTGCGGCGGGCATCTGGGCCACGTGTTCGACGATGGGCCGAAGCCGACCGGCCTGCGCTACTGCATGAACGGGGTCGCGATGACGTTTCGCGCTGCGTGATGCGCGTTCTCTGGTCGCCCCGGACTTGATCCAGGGTCCCGCTTTCTCGTCACGGTAGGAGAAGGTAGCGGGATCCCGGATCACGTCCGGGATGACGACGAGGTAACCGGTTAGGCCTGTGCTCGTCTTTTCAGGTTTACGGTGTTTGGGTTCAGTTCGCCGAGGCGAGCTGGACGCCAGCCGCAACCGAAACCGGCGCGTTGGTAGCGATCGTCATGGTCGGCAGCGTCGGCTCGGGTGCGGCCGGCTCGGCAGCGCGCGCGCCGTGCGCGTAGATGAAGCCCTGCACCGGGTTCACCGAGGTGCCGAGGTCGTGATTGGCGGCGAACCAGACGCGAACCTGGCTCCAGTCGCCGGCAGGCGACACGTCGATCGCGCGCACGTCGCGCTCGATCCCGCCGCGGCGCGACCAATTGGCGTGGGTGAGCAGCACTTCGCGGTCGTTGACGATGCGGCTGACCATCGCGACGTGGCCGACGCGCATCCGCGACGTCGCCTTGAACGCCATCACCGCGCCGATCGCCGGAGACGTACCGCGGTCGTAGCGGCCGGCGGCCTGACCCCACCAGGTGTTGGCGTTGCCGCGGATGTCGATGCCCGACACCTCGCGCGCGAAGGGCACGCACTGCAGATACTTGGCCGAGGCGGGAACCGCCGTCATCAGGGTGCACGAAACCACCAGCGCAAAACGCGCTGCCAAAGTCTTCAAATTCACGGGTGACCCCCCGGTCAGATGGAAGTGTTGAACGGCTGCTAGCCGGGGGTGCGGAAAACAACAAACGTCCGCGGAACCATTTAGGACGAAGTGAGTAACGGCGGCGACGAACCGGGTTTCACGTCGTCAACAGCACAGAAACACTGCCCTTTTTTCCTGACGTCAGACGGTCGGCGCGGGCGAGGCCGGGTCGATCACTGCCGTGCCGGTCAACCGTTCCATGCGCAGCGCGTGCTCGGCGCGGCCGAACGGGAAGCGCGCGTAGAAGAAGGCGGCGAGGCAGGCGAGCAATGCGTAGCAGCCGGCGTAGATCAGCGTCAGCCGATCGAGCACGGCGACGGGCACCTGCCCCGGCACTGCCTTCGCCGGGAAGTGCGCGGCGGTCAGGATCAGCCCGCCGAGGAAGATACCGATGCCGCTGGTGCATTTCTGGATAAAGAAACCGCCGGAGAAGAACACGCCCTCCGACCGGCGACCGGTGGTGACCTCCGAATCCTCCACCACGTCGGCGAGCATCGAGGCGCCCAGGATGTAGGCGGTGACCCCGCACGCGGTGCCGGCGGCGGCGATCCCGAACAGCAGCGGCAGCGCGATCGCAGAGCCGACCGCCGGAAACAGGCCGGCGAGCCGCAGCCAGTAGGGCGAGGTGCCGATCACCATGCCGAGCAGCGCCGCCGCCGCCGCGCCGCGCGGCTTGCTGCCCGCCGCGCCGATCCGCGGTGCCGCCACGAAGGCGATCGCGACGCCGCCGAACAGCGAGATGCTGAGCCACACGAAGTTGAAACCGCAAAAGCCCCACACATAGGTGTAGAGATAGTTGGTCATCGCGTAGCTGATCCCCTGCGACGTATAGGCGAACAGCCCGGCGAGCATCAGGATCGCGAACGCACGGTTCTTCAC
Source organism: Sphingomonas hominis (assembly GCF_013328205.1). Classification (GTDB taxonomy): domain Bacteria; phylum Pseudomonadota; class Alphaproteobacteria; order Sphingomonadales; family Sphingomonadaceae; genus Sphingomonas; species Sphingomonas hominis. The sequence goes on from NZ_JABULH010000006.1 coordinate 48,885, forward strand.
CGTCTGGCGCATCTCGCGGAAATTGTCGCCGAGCGACTGGCGCACCGCGGGCGGCTTGGGAAGGTTCGGGATCTCCTTGTGCGTGCCGAGCGCGGAGGTAAGGATCGTGACGCCCATGAACAGCGCGCCGGCGAGCGCGAAGCCGCTATAGCCGGCGCGGTTGAGCAGACCGTTGGGGTAATCGGACGTGGGGGCCAGGAACCAGACATAGGCGCCGACCAGCATCAGCAGGCCGCCCGCCCAGCCGAACAGGTAGCGATAGGCCATGATCCGCGTGCGCTCGTCGTAATCGCCCGACAGTTCGGCGGCGAGCGCCTGGCTCGGCACTTCGTACGCGCTGACTGCGGAGCGGACGAGCACTGCGACCGCGAACAGCCAGCCGAGAATGACCTGCTCCGACGCCTGCGGCGGGTTCCACAGCATGATCCAGCCGAGCATGATCGGCAGCGCGGCACCGTACATCCACGGGTGGCGCCTGCCCCAGCGCGTGCGCGTGCGGTCGGAGAAGAAGCCGACGGTGGGATCGACGAAGGCGTCGATGATCAGCGCCGCCATGATGACGAGCCCGACCGTCGCCGCGGGAACGCCGACGACCTGATTGTAGAACAGCAGCAGGAAGGTGCCGAAGCCTGAGTCCTTTACGCCGTAAGCGGCGGCACCGACGCCGTAGCTCGCCATTGCGCCTGGCGAGAGCCGGCGCGGTTTCGGTGCGGTGCTTTGGGGTGCGGTGCTCTGGGGTGCGGTGCCGGGCGGTGCGCTGCTGCGGGTGGTGCCCGCGGGATCGGCGCCGGCCGCGACGCTCACTGGAACGCTTCGAGCGCGGAGAAGAGCGACGGCTGCGTCGCGTCCCAGCTCGCGCGCGTGCCGATCGTGAGACCACCGTCGACGACGATCGACGTGCCGGTGACGAAGGCGGCGTCGTCGCTGGCGAGGTACGCCACCGCGGCGGCGATATCCTCTGGCCGACCGGCACGCTTCACCGGCTGCGCGTGCGCCGCCATCCCGGCGATCGCCTGATTGGCCTGCGCGCGCTTGTCCTCGGGTACGTCGAGGTGACGGGTGAAGATGTTGGTGGTGATGAAGCCGGGGATCACCGCGTTGACGCGGATGTCGTGCGCGGCAAGGTCGGCGGCGGCGAGCTTGGTCAGATGCAGCACGCCCGCCTTGGCGGTCGAGTAGGCGATCGGCGCGTAGCCGGAGCCGAGTGCCGACACGCTGGAGGTGTTGACGATCGCGCCGCCGCCACGGCGTGCCATTAATGGCGCGGCGTAGCGGATGCCGAGCGCTACCGAGCGGAGCAGCAGCGTCTGCGTCCGGTCCCAGTCGTCGGGCGCGATCTCGTCGATCTTCTCGCGCGCGCCGCCGGCGCCTGCGTTGTTGAACAGGATGTCGAGCCCGCCGGCGTCATCAGCGGTCTGAAGCAGCGCGGCGATCGCCTCCGCACTGGTGACGTCGGTGTGTTGGAATTGGATGCGTCCGTTCGAGGCCGCGGCCAGTTCCTCGCCGGCGGTCGCGTCGATGTCGCCGATCCATACCTCGGCGCCTTCCTCGACCAGTCGAATGGCGGTCGCGCGGCCGATGCCCGATGCACCACCCGTCACGACCGCGCGCTTACCTGCAAGCCGCATCCGCTCTCCTGTTCTCCGGTCTCTTCCATCATGAGCCGGTGTTTTCAGCATCATAGTATGGGGTATTGCGGCGTCAATCCATCGCCGTTCGAATGTCGGGTTTGGCGCGCTTGTCTCCGCTGGCACGGCGCGATAGAGCGTGACACGGCTTCACCGAATTGGGCAGGACATGGCTCTCGACACCGAAACCTTCGACGCGCTGATCGACCATCTGCGCCGCTTCGTCGCCGACCGGCTACGCCCGCTGGAGGGCGAGGTGGAGGCGAACGACGCGATCCCCGACGCGGTGGTGCAGGAGATGCGCGAGATGGGACTGTTCGGCCTGTCGATCGCGGAGGAATATGGCGGGCTCGGGCTGAACATGCTGGAGGAAGCCAAGGTCGCGATCGAGATGGGGCGTACCACGCCTGCGTTCCGGTCGACCTTCGGCACCAATGTCGGGATCGGCAGCCAGGGGCTCGTCATGGCGGGGACGCCCGAGCAGAAGCGCGAGTGGCTGCCGCGGATCGCGAGCGGCGAGATCGTCACCAGCTTCGCGCTGACCGAGCCTGATGTTGGATCGGATTCGGGAGCGGTGAAGACGCGTGCGGTGCGCGACGGCGACGTCTACCGGCTGTCGGGTACCAAGCGCTACATCACCAATGCCGATAAGGCGGACCTGTTCACCGTCATGGCGCGGACCGGCGACGAGCCGGGTGCGCGCGGCGTGTCGGCGTTCCTGGTGCCCAAGGCGCTCGCCGGGGTGACGATCGGCGAGCCGGAAAAGAAGATGGGACAGAAGGGCGCCAAGGTCGCGGACGTCAACTTCGACGATGTCGCGGTACCGGTCGCCAATCGGCTGGGCGCGGAGGGCGAAGGCTTCAAGATCGCGATGCGCGTGCTCGATCGTGGGCGGCTGCACATCAGCGCGGTGTGCGTCGGCGTGGCGGAGCGGTTGATCGCCGATTGCGTCGCCTACACCGCCGAGCGCCGCCAGTTCGGCAAGCCGCTGGCCGACCACCAGTTGATCCAGGCGATGATCGCCGACAGCAAGACCGAGGCGCTCGCCGCGCGCGCGCTGGTGCTCCAGACCGCCGCGGCCAAAGATGCCGGTACCGACGTGGTGATGGAGAGCGCGGCGGCGAAGTATTTCGCCTCGGAGATGGTCGGCCGCGTCGCCGACCGCGCGGTGCAGATCTACGGCGGGGCGGGCTATATCGCCGATTACGGCATCGAGCGGCTGTACCGCGATGTGCGACTGTTCCGCATCTACGAGGGCACGAGCCAGATCCAGCAGATCATCATCGCGCGCGAGACGATGAAGCGCGGCGGCTGAGCCGCCTGGGGAAGCGCGACGGCTGAGCCGCCTGGGGAAGCGCGGCGGCTGAGCAGCATTACACGGGAGAGGATAGCGGGTGGGGCCTCCCCTCACCCCGGCCCTCTCCCCGGTGGGGAGAGGGAGAGGCATATGGATACGAGCAAGCTGTTCCGGTTGGACGGGCGCGTCGCGCTGGTGACCGGGGGTAGCCGCGGGATCGGCAAGATGATCGCCGCGGGCTTCATCGCGCAGGGGGCGACCGTGTACGTGTCGAGCCGCAAGGCGCCGGCGTGCGACGAGACCGCGGCGGAACTGGGCGAGCGCTGCATCAGCCTGCCCGCCGACGTGTCGAGCGTGGAGGGCTGCCGCGCGCTGGCGGCGAAGCTCGCCGAGCGCGAGGAGCGGCTCGACATATTGGTCAACAATGCGGGTGCCGCCTGGGGGGCGCCGTTCACCGAGTTTCCCGAGAGCGGCTGGGACAAGGTGATGGACCTGAACGTCAAGTCGCCGTTCTTCCTGACGCAGGCGCTTCACCCGCTGCTGAAAGCCGCCGCGCGGCGCGAGCAGCCGGCCAAGGTGATCAACATCACCTCGATCGACGGGCTACGGCTCAATCCGTGGGACACGTACAGCTATCACGCGTCCAAGTCGGCGCTGATCTACCTGACCAAGCGGATGGCGGCGGAATTGGTCAAGGACGCGATCAACGTCACGTCGATCGCGCCGGGCGCGTTCGCGAGCGAGATGAACCGCGCCGCGCGCGACCACGGTAATGAGGTCGCGAAGCGTATCCCGGCGCAGCGGATCGGTGTGGAGGAAGACATGGCGGGCACCGCGATCTTCCTCGCCAGCCGCGCGGGCGATTACGTGATCGGTGATACGATCGCGGTTGATGGCGGTGTCGTCAACGCGAGCGTGGGGACGTCGATCGAGCCGTGAATGGGTGGGGTTTGACTTTCAGGCCGCCCCGGACTTGATCCGGGGACCCGCTTATCCGTCAGGTAGGAAAAGGCAGCGGGATCCCGGATCAAGTCCGGGATGACGATAAGTTAAAACAGTTGGAGGCCCTCCCACACTAACTCACACAAACGGCAGGTTCGCCTCGCGTACCGCGGCGACGTAGCGCTGCATCGCGCCGGCGGCGGTGGGGGAGAGTTTGAGATAGGCGCGGCGCTTGTCGAACGGGTCGGCCTCGCGTTCGATCAGGCCGGCGTCGGTCAGCTTGGTGATCCAGCGCAGCGCGGTGGTCGGCGGAACCGCGGCGGCGATGCACAGGCTCGACACCGATACCTGCGCGCGTTCGAGCTGCGCGGCGAGCAGGTCGAGCAGCATGTCCCAGGCCGGGTCCTCGAACAATCCGCCCTCGAAGAAGCGGTCGCGCAGGCGGCGCGCGCGGATCACCTCGCGCACCTGCGCGGCGGTGACCTGAAAGTCGATCGCCGGTGGCGCGTAGCGCAGCGCCTGCTCCCGAGGCTGGCGCGCTTCGGTGGTGCTGCGATTGCTGAGCCGCGCCACGACCTCGGCGATGCGCGCCACCTCGGCGTTGAGGCGGGCGAGACGCGCGGATTCACTCTCCCGCACGCTGCGATCGTGCAGCGCATCGTCGAAGGAGCTCGCCTCCAAGAGCGCGCTCAGCCAGTCGGCCTCGGTCGGATCGCACAGGTGATAGAGCGTCGAACCAGTGCAGATCGCGGCGACGGCGTCGATCGATGCGGCATCCGACGAGACGATCAGCGGCCAGGCACGCTGCGCCGCCAGCGCTTCCACCTGTTCGAGCCGATCGAGCGCGGCCGAGTCAGCCACGTCGCAAACGACCACCAGCTTGCCGGTGAAATGCTCAAGCGTGTCGGGCAGCGCGGCACCTGACCCGGCCTGCTCCACCCTGCCGCCGAGCGCCGCGACCAGCTGCGCCGCATCGTCGTTGCGTGCGCCCAGCAGCATTGCGGTGAAGCGTTCGCGCATGATCGCGCCATATTCAGCCTGATAGGTCGCCACCAGCCATCACTCCCGCCGTTGTCCGTGCCCCCACGAGCCAACTTGCATCAGTGATACTTACTATCTTTGTTGATTAATCAAGTGACTTAACGATCTCTTCGACCATCTTCTTGGCATCGGCGAGCAGCATCATCGTGTTGTCGCGGTAGAAGACGTCGTTGTCGACGCCGGCATAGCCGACGCCGCCCATGCTGCGCTTGATGAACAGCACCGTTTTCGCGCGCTCGACATCGAGCACGGGCATGCCGTAGATCGGCGAGGTCTTGTCGGTCTTGGCCGCCGGGTTGGTCACGTCGTTCGCGCCGATGACGAAGGCGACATCGGTCTGCGCAAATTCGGAGTTGATGTCCTCCAACTCGAACACTTCGTCATAGGGCACGTTTGCTTCGGCGAGCAGGACGTTCATGTGACCGGGCATGCGGCCCGCGACCGGATGTATGGCGTATTTGACGCGGACGCCGTGTTCCTTGAGCTTGTCGCCCATCTCACGCAGCGCGTGCTGCGCCTGCGCGACCGCCATGCCGTAGCCGGGGACGATGATGACCTGTTCGGCCTGGCTCATGAGGAAGGCGGCGTCCTCGGCCGAGCCGCGTTTCCATGGGCGGTCGACCTTGGCACCGCTCGCGCCCCCTGCGTCGGCGGTGGTGCCGAAGCCACCGGCAATGACGCTGATGAAGCTGCGGTTCATCGCGCGGCACATGATGTAGGACAGGATCGCGCCCGAGCTGCCCACCAGCGCACCGGTGATGATCATCGCGGTGTTGTGAAGCGTGAAGCCCATCGCCGCCGCCGCCCAACCCGAGTAGCTGTTGAGCATCGAGACGACGACCGGCATGTCCGCGCCGCCGATCGGCACGATCAGCAGGAAGCCGATCGCGAAGGACAGCAGCACCACGATCCAGAAGTCGAACGGCGACTGCGTGTGCCAAAAACCGAAAGCGAAGAAGGCGATCATCAACCCGATACCGAGGTCGATCGGGTGACGCGCAGGCAAGAGGATCGGCGCGCCGCCCATGTTGCCGTTGAGCTTGAGGAACGCGATCACCGAGCCGGAAAAGGTGATGGCGCCGATCGCGACGCCGAGGATCATCTCGATCCGGCTGACCGGGTGGATCGCCGCGAACGGCTGGCCGATCAGCGGGGTAACGACGTCGGCGATGCCGAAGGCGACCGGGTTGAGATAGGCGGCGACCGCGACCAGTACCGCTGCCATGCCGACGAGTGAGTGGAAGGCAGCGACGAGCTGCGGCATTGCGGTCATCGCGATCCGGCGTGCGGTGATGATGCCGATCGCCGCGCCAACGCCGATCGCCGCGAGTATCTCGAACACCGCGGACTTGTCGACGCGCGACAGAATCGCGGCGTAATCGTCGGTCTCGACGATCAGCGACACGGTGGGAATGTGGGTGACCAGCGTCGTGACCACCGCCAGCCCCATGCCGATCATGCCGTAGCGGTTACCCTGCTGGCTGGTCGTCGGGCTGGATAAGCCGCGCAGCGCCAGGATGAAGCACACGCCCGAGACGAGGTAGGCGAGCGCCACCCAGGGATTGACCGCGACCTGTTCCACTTGATTGCTCCCCCGATTATTTCGTCACTCTGCCCGCGTGCGCGGACGGTGCCGCGTCAGTGCTTGGCGGCTGCGGGCCGCTCCTTCTTCTTGTACATGGCGAGCATCCGGCTGGTGACCGCGAAGCCGCCGAAGATGTTGATGCTGGCGAGCACGACGCCGAGCAGCCCGAGCCACTTCGATCCGGTGCTGCCCACCGCCGCGCTGGCGATCAGCGCGCCGACGATGATTACCGAGGAAATCGCGTTGGTCACCGCCATCAACGGCGTGTGTAGCGCGGGGGTGACCGACCAGACGACGTAATAGCCGACGAAACACGCCAGCACGAAGATCGACAGGATCGCGACGAAGTCCATTCAAGCAGCTCCGGCTAGATCCTCCCCATGCCAGGCATGGGGAGGGGGACCGCCCGCAGGGCGGTGGAGGGGCGATGCGGTGCGCGCGACGGCGTCTGCGACCGCGTCTGGATCACGCAGCACGTCGGCGGCGGCAATGCGCAGGATGGTGAGGCCATTCGCCTGCAAGACGGCGTCGCGACGTGCGTCCCGCAACGGGCGGTCGCCACGATCATGCGCCTCGCCGTCTACCTCGACGGCCAATCGGAACGCGGGACAGTAGAAGTCGAGAACGTATCCGGCGAACGGGTGCTGGCGGCGGAATTTCACGCCGGCGCTGCGGCGGCGCAGGCGCTGCCACAGCAGCACTTCGGGAAGGCTCATTGATCGGCGCAGTTCTCGCGCCTGGCGGACGGGCGATGCCCCTCCACCGTGCTGCGCACGGTCCCCCTCCCCATGCGGGGCATGGGGAGGATTGGGGGTCACGCTGACAGCCTTGCGTTGACGATCTGGCCGCCGCGGGTCAGCCGGACCGCGTCGCCGATCTCATCATCGAGCACCGGGCGACCCTGTTCCTTGTCCCAGAAGGTCGACAGGAAATTGTACAGGTTGCGCGCGAACAGGGCCGAGGCGTCGGTGGCGAGGCGGCTGGCGACGTTGCGGTGGCCGATGATCCTGACGCCGTGACGCGTCACCACCTCACCCGCAACCGCGCCCTCAACGTTGCCGCCTTGTTCGACCGCCAAGTCGACCAGCACGCTGCCGGGCCGCATGGTGGCGAGCTGCGCGTCGCTGACGAGGCGCGGCGCGGGTCGGCCGGGGATCAGCGCGGTGGTGATGACGATGTCCTGTTTCGCAATATGCGCCGACACGAGCTCGGCCTGCGCGGCCTGGTATTCGGGGCTCATCTCGCCGGCGTAGCCGCCGCTGCCCTCGCCCTCGATGCCTTTCACGTTCTCGACGAAGATCGGCTTGGCGCCGAGCGACTGGATCTGCTCGCGCGTGGCGGAGCGGACGTCGGTCGCCGACACCTGCGCGCCCAGCCGGCGGGCGGTGGCGATCGCCTGCAGCCCGGCGACGCCGACGCCCATCACGAACACCTTGGCCGCGCTGACGGTGCCGGCTGCGGTCATCATCATCGGAAAGGCGCGGCCATATTCGGCGGCGGCGTCGAGCACCGCCTTGTAGCCGGCCAGGTTCGACTGCGACGACAATATGTCCATCGATTGCGCGCGCGTGATGCGCGGCATGAACTCCATCGCCAGTGCCTCGAACCCCGCATCGGCGTAGCTCTCGACCCGCGCGCGCTCGCCGAAGGGGTTGAGCCCGGCGACGATCCACGCACCGGGCGCCGCGCCCGCGATGGTGGCGACGTTGGGACCCTGTACGCCGAGCAGGATGTCGGCACCCGCGACGGTGGCGGTGCGATCGCCGACCTGCGCGCCGGCGGCGGCGTAATCGGCGTCGAAATAAGAGGCCCGGGCACCCGCCCCCGCCTCAACCGCGACCTCGGCCCCGAGCTGCGCGAACTTCTTCACCGTCTCCGGTGTCGCCGCCACGCGTCGCTCGCCGTCCGCCCCCTCTGCCAGGACAGCGATCTTCATCGCGTCAGGCGATCAGCCAGATGACGAAGAAAGCGATGATGGCGACCGCGACCGATCCCCACTTCATCATCGCGATCACGCGATCGTAGGTGGAGACGTGCGCCTTCAACTGCGATGGTTGGCCCTCCATGATGGTCCTCTCGTTTCGTCGTTTCGGGTGCGACCCTATGCACGCGTGGCCGCGCTGGCAACGGCCGATATGCGACGAACGGCATGTCCTTCGTTGGGACGGTTTAAGCTCGGCTTTACTCCATTACGCTATTTACAGGCCGGTGAATCGATGTGGGACGCCGGAATGACGCGCAACGGACAACGGTTGCTGATGCTGATCGACGAGGAACCGGCGCAGCGGCGGCTGGTGGCGGCGCTCGCCGCGCGCGGCGGGTGGCGCACGCTGTTCGCCAACGACGGCGAGATGGCGCTGGCGATGCTGGGCACGCACGAGGGGATGCAGCTAGACGCGATCCTGCTCGATCATTGGTCGGACCACGCCGCCGCGGCCAAGCTGATCGCCGAGCTGCGCGCCAATCGCCCGTCGCTGCCGATCCTGATGCTGACCGCGAACGGATCGGTCGCGCACGCGGTGTCGGCGATGCGCGCGGGCGCGACCGATTTCCTGGTCAAGCCGTTGGCACCCGAACGCTTGCTCCAGGCGCTGGAGGCGGCGGTGGCCGGCAGTGCGGCGGGCGAGTTGCGCCCGTTGACCGAGAAGATCCCGGCGCTGCTCGGCTTCGACGAGATCGTCGGCTCCGCGCCCGAGTTCCGCGCCGCGCTGGCGATCGCGGCCAAGGCCGCGCGCGCGCGCGTCTGCGTGCTGATCGAGGGCGAGCCGGGCGTCGGCAAGGAAGTGGTGGCGGAGGCGATCCACAATGCCTCCCCGCGCGCGCGCACGCAGATGGTGACGATCGACTGCGGCGCGCTGCCCGCCAACCAGATCGAGAGCGAGCTGTTCGGGCACGAGAAAGGCGCGTTCACCGGCGCGTTCGAGCGCAAGATCGGCCGCCTGGTCGAAGCAGACGGCGGCACCGTGTTCCTCGATCACGTCGATGCGATCCCGCTCGACGCGCAGGCGAAACTGCTGCGCGTGCTGGAAACCGGCGAGGTTCAGCCGATCGGCGCGCGCCACCCGCGCGACGTCGACGTGCGCGTCATCGCGGCGAGCGACAAGAATTTGGCCGAAGAGGTCGAAGGCGAACGGATGCGCGAGGACCTGTTCTACCGGTTGAACGCGGTGCAGGTGGCGATCCCGCCGTTGCGCGCGCGCGCCGGCGACATTCCGGCATTGTCGCGCCACCTGCTGGCGCGGATCGCGAGCCAGCCGGGATTGCGCGAACTGGGGATCACCGACGAGGCGCTGGCACTGCTGGTCGATTACAGCTGGCCGGGGAACGTCCGGCAGTTGCAGGACGCGTTGTTCCGCGCCGCGGTGCTGTGCGAGGGCGACGCGCTGACCCGCGCCGACTTCCCGCAGATCGCGCAGCAGCGCGGACGGCCGACGCGCGGCGCCGCGGCGCCGATGACGCAGTCGGGTGGGGTGACCTTGTTCCTGGCCGACGGCAATCTGCGCCCGTTGGAGCAGATCGAGGCCGACGTGATCCGGCTGGCGATCGGTCACTATCGCGGGCGAATGACCGAGGTCGCGCGGCGGTTGGGCATCGGGCGGTCGACCTTGTACCGCAAGCTGAGCGAATTGGGGATCGACAGCGCGGCTTGAGCCGCGGGCCGCGGCTGCTAGGCTGGCGGCATGGCGCGACATATCCTTATCACCGGCGCAGGCTCGGGCATCGGGCTCGCGTGCGCGCAGCATCTGGCGGTGCAGGGTGCGGAGCGGCTGGTGCTGGTCGACCGCGACGCCGATGCGCTGTCGCGGGTCGAACTGCCGGTCTCGGTCGACCGCGTGATCGGCGACGTGCGCGACGCGGCATTGTGGGACGATCTGGCACCGCTGCTCGCCGGGATCGACGCGGCGGTGGTGAATGCGGGCGTGGCAGGAGCGGGCGCGATCGCGGACATGTCGCTGTCCGAGTGGCAGCGTATCATCTCGATCAATCTCGACGGCGCGTTCCTGACCTTGCGCGCGGCGATGCGCGCGATGAAGGACACGGGCGGCGCGATCGTGGCGACGAGTTCGGCGGCGGGGATCAAGCCGGAGGTGGGCGTCGCCGCCTATGGAGCGTCAAAGGCGGCGCTGCTCCACCTGGTCAAGGTGGCGGCAAAGGAAGGCGCGGCGGATCGCATCCGCGTCAACGCGGTCGCGCCCGCAGGCGTCGAGACACCGGTGTGGGACACGGTGCCGATGTTCGCGAGCCGCGCCGCCGAGATCGGGCGCGATGCGGCGTTCGCGGAGCTGGCAGCGATGGCGACGCCGCTGGGGCGCTACGCCAAGCCGGAGGAGATTGCAGCGCAGGTGGCGTTCCTGCTGTCCGACGCCGCGGCGCTGATTACCGGCGCGACGTTGGTCTGCGACGGCGGCTACACGCTGTAGCCGCGGACACGTTCACCACAGCACGCCCTTGACCGGTTGCATCGGGTCGGGCGCCTTGTCGCCGATCGATTGCAGCAGGTCGATCTCGATCGTGCGGCACATGCCGGTCAGCGGCACGTCGTGGACGGTGTTGGCGAACGGATCGACCAGATCCTCACCGATCGCGAGCACCGCCAGGAACATGAGGCTGGCGACCGTGGAGCCGAGCGGGGTCGCGTAGCCGAGCGTTTCGACCAGGCCGATCGGCAACAGCACCGAGAATATATGCGTGAACAGCGTCGGCAGAAAGCGATATTGGTTGGGCAGCGGCGTGTTCTTGATCCGCTCCATGCCGCCCTGCGCGTTGGCGATGTCGACCAGCACCGCCTCCATCTGCGTCTGCTGGATGGTGTCGATCCAGCCGTTTCGGCGCGCAATCTCGATCCGGCGGCCGGTGCCGTCGAGCAGGCCGTTGGCGACGTTGGTGCGCTCCAGCGAGGGATGTGCTTCGTCGGCCGAGAGGTATTTCAGCACCTCGTCGTCGACCTTCTGCTTGCGGAGTTGGCAGCGCAGCGCGTTGACGTAGGCGATCTGGCGCAACACGATCGTGCGGACCATGTCGCGCGCTTCCGGCTCGGGCAGGAAGTTGCGCGCGGCGCGGGCGATGTTGCGCGACGCGTTGATCATTGCACCCCAGAGCGTCCGCGCTTCCCACCAGCGGTCGTAGGCCGAGTTGACGCGGAACCCGAGAAACAGCGCGAGCACCGAGCCGAACAGCGTCAACGGCAGCGACGGCGCGCGGAACGGAAAGCGCATGTAGATGATCGTGACGATCACGTCCCAGACGAACAGGACGGTGAGAGGCTTCCAGACCTCGAAGAAGATCTGCTTGGCGCGGGGTACGGAGGTGACGATCATGACGCGCCTGTAACCATCATCACGCCGAACGGATGCATGGTTCGTGCAACTTGGATCAAGCGGAAACGCATTGAAACGGCCTGAACGGCTCCGGTCAACGAAGCCGCAACGCCTGAGCCAAGTTCAGCCGACCAGTGCGCGGTCGCGCAGCCCGCGCCACACGCGCAGAGCCTGCACCGTCTCCACCACGTCGTGAACGCGCATTACTTGCACTCCCGCCTCGGCCCCCTTGAGCGCGAGCGCGACCGAGCCGCCGAGCCGTTCGGCGACCGGTGCCTCGTTCGACAGCGCGCCGATCAGCCGCTTGCGGCTGGCGCCGAGCATGATGGGACAGCCGAGGCCGTGGAAGATCGCGAGGTTGTTCAGGAGCGCGAGATTGTCGGTGAGCGATTTGCCGAAACCGATGCCGGGATCGACCATGATGCGCGCGCGGTCGACGCCGCCCGCAACCACCGCGTCGACGCGCGCTTCGAGCCAGTCGAACACCTCCGTCACGACGTTGGCATAGCCGGTGCCGCCGTGCGGGCCGCTCTTGGGATCAGGCGAGTGCATCAGGATGACGGGTGCGCCGCTACGTGCGACGACGGGCAGTGCGCGGTCGTCCCACAGCAGCGCGGCGACGTCGTTGACGATGCCTGCGCCGGCGGCGAGCGCGGCGTCCATGACGCCTGCCTTGCGCGTGTCGACCGAGACGAGAACGCCGGCGGCGAACAGGCGCTCGACCACCGGGGTTACGCGGCGGGCTTCGTCCTCTTCCCACACCAATGCAGCGCCGGGGCGGGTCGACTCGCCGCCGACATCGACCAGCGCGGCACCCGCGGCGGCCATGGCGACGCCGGCGGCGGCCGCCGCGGCTGGGTCGTCATGGGTCGCACGGCCGTCGGAGAAGCTGTCGGGCGTGACGTTGAGGATGCCGGCGACCTGGGGCTGATCGAAACGCAGCGTGCGGGGCCCGAGCTGCCACGCAGGGCGGGGTGCGGTGATGCGCGCGTGGAGCGTCGCGGCACGCGCGCCCAAGCCGGTAACCTCGGTGACAGGCACGGTGTAGCGGCGCCCGACGTCCAGCACCTCATAGGCGGCGAACCATTGCATCCCGCCCGCGAGCCGCGCCGCCGCGCCGTCGACGTGCGCGGCGGGGGTGTCGACGAACTGGACCGGCCGTAGGTGCATGAGTGCCCTCTTACGGCTGTGTCGCGAGCAGATAGGTTTGGCGCACGGCGTCGATCGGGCGCAGCGCGCCCTCGACCTCCTGATGCCAGAAGGTCCAGCCGTTGCAGGCGGGTGCGTTCTGCAAGGCGGAGCCGAGCTTGTGGATCGATCCGCTGGCGCCGCACGCCGACAACAGGCTGCCGTCGGCGCGGACGGTGGCGGTGAAGCGACGCTTCGCGTCGAAGAGCATTGTGCCGGGGGTGAGAAAGCCGTTCTCGACCAGCACGCCGAACGCGACCTTGGGTGCGCTGCGCGGGCTCTGCATCGTCGCGAGCGCGGATTCGTCGAGCGGCAGCGCGGCGGCGATCCGCTCCATCGCGGCATCGACGTAGCCGAGCTCGCGCTCGATCCCGATCCAGCGGCGGCCGAGCCGTTTCGCGACCGCGCCCGTCGTGCCGGTGCCGAAGAACGGGTCGAGCACGACGTCGCCGGGCTTCGTGCTGGCGAGCAGGATGCGGTAGAGCAATGCCTCGGGCTTCTGTGTTGGGTGGACCTTGACCCCGCCCTTCTTCAACCGTTCCTGCCCGCCGCAGATCGGGAACTCCCAGTCGGAGCGCATCTGGAGCTCGTCGTTCAGGGTCTTCATGCTGCGGTAGTTGAAGGTGTATTTCGCCTTCTCACCCTTCGACGCCCAGATCAGCGTCTCGTGCGCGTTGGTGAAGCGCGTGCCGCGGAAGTTGGGCATCGGATTGGCCTTGCGCCAGACGATGTCGTTGAGGATCCAATAGCCGAGATCCTGCACCGCCGCGCCGACGCGGAAGATGTTGTGGTAGCTGCCGATCACCCAGAGCGTGCCGTCGTCCTTGAGGATGCGGCGTGCCTCGGCCAGCCAGGCGCGGGTGAAGGCGTCGTAGGAGGCGAAGCTGTCGAACTTGTCCCACTCGTCGGTGACCGCGTCGACGTGGCTGCCGTCGGGACGGTTGAGGTCGCCGCCGAGCTGGAGGTTATAGGGCGGATCGGCGAAGATCATGTCGACCGATTTGGCGGGCAGCGCGCGCATCGCGGCGACGCAATCGCCCATCACGATCTGGCCGAGCGGGAGCGGCGACTCCTCCGTGGCGACCGCGCGCTTGGCCCGCGCGACCTTCGTTAACACACCCATCGAACAGCCCCCTTGAACGACCCCTACCGTGCGGGAAAGCGCGAGTCCGTCAAGCGTCGTTCGTCCACGATGCCGTGAGCCGAGTCCGCGCGGCGGCGGATCGAGCGGCACGCGCGGGCAGATGTTGAGTCAAGCCGGCGGCAGCGGACTCAACGCATTGTGGTGTGGCACGGAAGACTCACCCGAGGCGGCAAATGCGAACGGCAGCTCGGCCTGCGCGACGGGAGCGAAGCTGCGGCGGTGAATCGGCGCAGGGCCGTGTTCGCGCAGGGCACGCAAATGCTCGGGCGCGCCATAGCCCTTGTTCGCGTGCCAGCCATAATGCGGGTACGCTTCGGCATGCGCGATCATGATGCGGTCGCGGGTGTGCTTGGCAACGATCGAGGCGGCGGCGATCGAGCGGCTGACCGCGTCGCCGCCCACGATCGGGGTCGCGGCATAGACCCAGCGCGGCAGGCGGTTGCCGTCGACCAGCACGTGGCCGGGCGCGTGGCCGAGTTGTGCGGCGAGCCGGTCGACCGCGAGCGTCATCGCCTTCATGGTGGCCCAGTAGATGTTCAACCGGTCGATCTCGTCCGCCTCGACGATCCCGATGCCGACCACCGCGCAGGCGAGCAGGCGATCGTGGAGGCGCTGGCGCTCACACGCCGACAGTTTCTTTGAATCGTCGATGCCGCGCGGGCACCCCTTGGCTGGAAGGATAACCGCGGCGGCGACGACGGGTCCGGCGAGCGGTCCCCTGCCCGCCTCGTCGACGCCCGCGACCGGCGGCAGGCACAGCTTTTCGTGGCGGAGAGCGGGCTTGGCGCGGGGCATCAGAGCCGCCACGGCGGAAAGCGGCGCTGCTCGCCCGTGGTGTAGAGGCGCAGCGCGTTGCCGGCGGGATCGGTGAGCGCGGCCTCGCGCCAACCCCACGGCTGGTCGAGCGCGTCAGCGACCGCGATCCCGGCGGCGCGCGCGGCGGTGACCGCGGCGTTGACATCGGCGACCTCGAGATAGACGATTGCGCGGCCGTCGATCTCGCCCGCTGCCTCGACCGACAAGGTGGTGCCGCCGGCGGTTTCGAAGCGGGCGTAGCGGCCACCGCTGTCGACGATCGGCGTGAGGCCGAGCGCGCGGTAGAAGGCAACGCTCGCGGCATGGTCGGTCGCGGGCAGCGTCACCTGGTTGAGCGTCGCGCGGGCGCCCGGCACGTCGCGGACCTGCGCGTGCCCCATCGGTCCGTGGCCTGCGCCCAGCCCCGGCGCTTCGCGCAGGGCGAGGCGGACGAACAGGCGCGCGCGCTGGATCGCGTCGACCAGCGACAGCCCGCGACCCAGCCCCTCGGCAATCGCGCTCGCCAGCGTGCAGCCGGTGCCGTGGGAATGGGCCGTGTCGATGCGCGGCGCGGACCAGCGGGTGACCTGGCCGTCGGGGGCGATCAGGCGATCGACCACGATGTCGCCGGCGGCGTGGCCGCCCTTGACCAGCAAATGCGTGCCCGCTTGCGCGGCATAGTCGATCGCCGCAGCCTCGACCGCGTCGTCGGACAGGTCGAGCCGACCGCACAGCACGCGGAACTCGGGCAGGTTGGGCGTCACCAAGGTGGCGAGGCGAGCGAGACGCTGCATCGCCAGGATCGTGGCGTCGTCAGCCAGCACCGCGCCGCTGGTCGCGACCATGACGGGGTCCAGCACGATGCGGTCGCCGTAGCGGCCCGAGGCGAGTTCGTCGGTGACCGCGTGCGCGACCGCTGCACCGCCGAGCATCCCGATCTTGACCGCGTCGACACCGATGTCAGCGGCGACGCACGTCATCTGCTGCACCACGAAGGCGGGCGGAACGGGGTGGACGCCCTGTACCCCCAGCGTGTTCTGCGCGGTGAGCGCGGTGACGGCGGTCATCGCGTGGCCGCCGAGCATCGTCACCGTCTTAATGTCGGCCTGGATGCCCGCACCCCCACCGGAGTCAGAGCCGGCGACGATGAGAATGCGTGGGATGATCTGTGTCATTCTGGGACGAAGTGGAGGAAGTGGAGGTTCAAACGCATGTTTTCCACTTGAGCACGGGTCGGCGTAGCGCGGGCGCGCGTAGGGGCGAGAGGGGTCATCGCGGCATCATGCCAGCGTGGGCGTGGGTAGGACAGTCGTCGCAGGCATGAGCGGGCCGGTAGCAAGGCGGGGGCGAAGCAGCAGCTCCCGCCATCAATGCGGACGGTGGTGGCGGGTGGTCGAGGCAGGGTGCCGCGCCAGCGCATCGTCGACGCGCGCGGGGCGATCGAGCAGCTCGCCGCCGCAATCGGAGCAGCGCTCATCGAGCGCGTCGGCGCAATCGGCGCAGAAGGTGTTCTCCAGCGAACAGATAAACGCGCCGCCCTCGTCGGCGGGCAGATCAACGCCGCAGCGTTCGCAATCGGGGCGCATCTCGAGCATGGCGACGAGATAGCGACGCGGGGGTGCGGGGGGAAGTGGCGAGTGAGGCAACCCCTCGATCGTTGAGGCCAATGTCGCATTGTGGTGGAAAGCGGACGTGCGGACCGACGCGTTGTAGTAAGAGCAATCATTCCATTGAGCGTAGAGGCCCGTAGATGCGCTCCCATGCTCTCTGTTCACCACATCTGCCCTCCTGACACATCTGTGTTTTATCCAATATCCTGCGAACAGCCTCAAGCGGTTGGCATGGAGCCTGCGGGTTATGGCTCAAGATGATCGGCGGGGCAGGAATTAGTGATTCGTTGATCTGAACATACTTCTTCAAATCGGCCTGGCTGACGATTGCCTTATTGAAGCTGATAAGACCATCTTGAGTAACAAGGATGTTCGTCTGCACCGGGTCGATCCCTCTTGTGAGATATGAGCCGAGCGGCCAAGCTCGCTCCTTGCTCACGCATGCTGTCTTGTTTGAGACGCTGCAGGCGGACAGCAGAATAGCAACGGAGGCGATTGATAGGAGCGATTGTAGCATCACTCGAACATAGCCGACCGCTGAATGTCGGCAATTGGGCGAAAGCAGACATTGCTATTGCACGTTGGTGTCGGCCACGTCGATGCGCCCTTACCCCGCGCGCCTGACCGCGTCGCAGATCGCGTCGACGATCTGTTCGACCTGCGCGCGGTCGTCGGCTTCGGCCATCACCCGGATCACAGGTTCGGTGCCCGAGGGGCGGATGACGAGGCGGCCGGTGCCGTTCAGGGCGGCTTCGGCGCGGGCGATCTCGGCTTGGACGGCCTCGGTCTCCAAGGGCTTGCCGCCGGCGAAGCGGACGTTCTTCAAGAGTTGCGGGACGGCGTCGAAGCGGTGGAGCACCTGGCTGGCGGGCTGGCCGGCGCGCTTGACCTCGGCCAAGACTTGCAGCGCGGCGACGAGGCCGTCGCCGGTGGTGGCATAGTCGGACAGGATGATGTGCCCAGACTGCTCGCCGCCGACGTTGTAGCCGGCGCTGCGCATCTTCTCGAGCACGTGGCGGTCGCCGACCTTGGTGCGCACCAGGCCGAGGCCTTGCGCGGCGAGGTGGCGCTCTAAGCCAAGGTTCGACATGACGGTGGCGACGAGGCCGCCGCCCTTCAGCCGGCCGGCGCGTGCCCAGCCCTCCGCGATCGTTGCCATCAGCTGGTCGCCGTCGACCACGCGACCGCGCTCGTCGACCACGATCAGCCGGTCGGCGTCGCCGTCGAGCGCGATGCCGATGTCGGCGCGGGTTTCGAGCACCTTGGCCGAGAGCGGCTGGGGGTGGGTCGAGCCGATCTTGTCGTTGATGTTGAGGCCGTTCGGCGCATCGCCGATCGCGATCACCTCTGCGCCCAGCTCCCACAATGCCTCGGGCGCGACGTTGTAGGCCGCACCGTTGGCGCAATCGATCACCACGCGCATCCCGTCGAGGCGCAGATCGGCGGGAAAGGTCGTCTTGGCGAAGTGGATGTAGCGGCCGCGCGCGTCCTCGATCCGCTTGGCGCGGCCGATCTGCGCCGCGGGGGCGAGCGGCACGTCGTCACCGTCGATCAGCGCCTCGATCGCTTCCTCGTCCTCGTCGGACAGCTTGAACCCGTCGGGGCCGAACAGCTTAATGCCGTTGTCGGCGAAGGGGTTGTGGCTGGCGGAGATCATCACGCCCATGTCGGCGCGCATCGACGCGGTGAGCATCGCGACCGCGGGGGTGGGCATCGGGCCCACCAGGGTGACGTCCATGCCGACGCTGGTGAAGCCCGCCTGCAGCGCGCTCTCGATCATATAGCCCGACAGGCGCGTGTCCTTGCCGATCACGACGCGGTGACGGTGGTCGCCGCGCGCGAAGTGGCGGCCCGCCGCCATGCCGACGCGCATCGCCATCTGCGCGGTCATCGCGCCCGCGTTGGTAAGCCCGCGTATACCGTCGGTGCCGAAATACTTTCTTGCCATGACGCCTTCCATCCGCTTCGCGCTTTACGGCTCATAACCAGGTGCGGTGAAAAGGGCGATAATGTCGCAGGCGACCCGAATATTACTCTCGCTCGTCGTTGGGCTGTCGGCCGGGATCGCGCTGGCGGCCTATGCGCCGGGCGCGGTGCCGCAGGTGGCGAGCGTGGCGGAGCCGATCGGTTCGGCCTGGCTGCACGGGTTGCAGATGACGATCGTGCCGCTGGTCGTGTCGCTGCTGGTGACGGGCGTGGCGGCAACCGCGGAGGCCGCCAAGGCGGGGCGGCTGGCGGCGCGCGCGATTGCGCTCTACGTCGGCTTGCTGTTCTGTTCGGCGGCGGCGGCGGCGCTGCTGACGCCATTGTTCCTCCAACTGGTGCCATTGCCGGCGGAGTCGGCGGCGGCGCTGCGCGGGGCGCTGTCGGGCGCGCAGGCGATCCCGGAGGTGCCGCCGCTGGGCGAGTTCCTGGCAGGCGTGGTGCCGTCGAACGTCGTCAAGGCGGCGGGCGACAATGCGTTTCTGTCGCTGATCATCTTCACGTTGGTGTTCGCGTTCGCGCTGGGGCGGATCGAGCCCGAGTTGCGGGTACTGCTGACCAAGTTCTTCACCGCGCTGCGCGACACGATGCTGGTGGTGATCGACTGGGTGCTGTGGATCGCGCCGGTGGGCGTGTTCGCGCTCGCTTTGGTGGTCGGCGCGCGCGCTGGCACGGGCGCGTTCGGCGCGCTGGTGCATTACGTGCTGACGGTGATCGCGGTCGGGCTGGTGGTGTCGTCGTTCGCTTATCCGCTGGCGCTGCTGGGCGCGCGCTTGTCGCTTGGGCGCTTCGTCAAGGCCGCGTTGCCGGCGCAGGTGGTGGCGATCAGCACGCAATCCTCGCTCGCCTCGCTGCCGGCGATGCTGGAGGGGACGCGCGCGCTGGGCGTGCCGGTGCGCGTCGGCGGGGTGACGCTGCCGCTGGCGGTGGCGGTGTTCCGCGCGACGGGGCCGGCGATGAACCTGGCGGTGGCCATCTATGTCGCGCGCTGGTTCGGGGTCGAGTTGACCGCGGGCACGCTCGCGACCGCGACGGTGGTGGCGACGCTGACGTCGCTCGGATCGGTCAGCCTGCCGGGCACGGTCAGCTACGTCAGCGCGATCGCGCCGGTGGCGGCGACCCTGGGTGCGCCGGTCGCGCCGCTGGGATTGCTAGTGGCGGTCGAGACGATCCCCGACATCATCCGCACCGTGGGCAACGTGACGATGGACGTCGCCACCACCGCGCTCTTGGGACGCGGGGCGGAACCGGAGGTGGAGGACGACGGGCTGGTTGAGCTGCCCGCCTGATGGCGGGCGCCGGGGTGCCAATATGGAAGCGCCCCGACCGCCCGCTTAGCCGAGCAGTTGTTCGGCGAGCTTGGTGTGTTGCTCGTCGGCCTGTTTCGCCTCGTCGGCGGACGATTTCATGTCCTGCGCCACGTCGTCGAGCCCGAGCGTGCGGGTGTAGCTCGCCATCGTGCCGAACGCGGCGATCCAGTAATGCAGCGCGAGCTGTCCGCTGGCGATGATACCCAGGTCGCGCGACTGCTCGTCTGTCGCCTGCTGCCGTCTACGGCGGCTGACCGCGTAATGCGCTTCCAGGATCGGATTGTCCTGCTGGTCGCCGCCGGCCTGTTGCAGCGCGCGGTCGATCCGGTCGGCCCACTCTCTGGACGTGCGATTGCCCTCGTCCAGCGCAGCCTTCAGATCGGGGTGCGTCGCGTCCTGGGCGATCTCGTCGGTGGCGCGCGCGGCAACGTCACTGCCCGCCTTCATCGCCGCTAGTCCTTGCGACACGAGCGCCTTGAGATTGTCAGCCATGATCGATGCTCCATGCGGGCGGAGTGGCCCGGTGCACGTGGCGGGTAGCTCGCCGGCGGCGGGCTGGTTCCCAGGCGCAGGCGAACGGTGCGACGAAGCGGGCGCGGTGGCGGTTGTTGCGCGCGTGTCGCTGATCTCGGTCAGGTCGGTGGGGCAGTGAGAGCGCCCGCTTGACCGATTGCCTGCGACTCCTTACTGACAATCGTGTCAGTAAGGAGTCGATCACGTGGCTATCCTTCCTCCCTTTCCGGGCACCGACGGCAAGCGCGACTGGCGCACCGCGCTCGACGCGATTAAGAAGTTGATGAACAACGGCGACGACACGCAGCAGGTGTTCCGCATCATGCGCGCGCTGAACGTCGGCAACGCGCCGCAGAATTACGCGCGGCTGATCGCGACCGAGCGCGGCGGGCGGATTGCGCAGGACCATGTCGAACTGGCCGAGCGTTTCACCGATCCGGCGTTCGTCGCCAGCTTCGCACCCGGCACGGTCGGTGCCGCGTACCGGCATTTCCTGGAGACCACGGGCTATTCGGCCGACGGGCTGGTCGCGGTGAGCAAGCTCGCGCCCGACGAGGACGACATGGTTCACCCTTATGCGTGGATGGGGCGGCGCATCCGCGACACGCACGACATCTGGCACGTGCTGACCGGTTATCAGGCGGACGAGAGTTTGGGCGAGGCGGCGCTGGTCGCGTTCAGTTTCGCGCAGGTCGGCGGGCTCGGCTGGGCGTTCATCGCAGGCGCGGCATCGCTCAAGAGCCTGAGCGTGACCAAGGGTACCGCGTTCGCCAAAGCCGTGATCGAGGGTTATCGCCACGGCCGTGCGGCGAAGTGGATCTCGGGCGAGGATTACCTGGAGCTGCTGCACGAGCCGATCGACGAAGCGCGGCGGCGGCTGAACATCAAGGAACCGGTGGCGTACCGCCGCGCGCAACGCGAACTGGGGCCGGCGATGGCGTCGTACCTGAGCGCGCAAAAGGAGCGCGCGGGCGCGGCGGAGCCGGAGCGGCTGGCGGCGTAACGCTGGGTTGCGGAGGGGTGGCACGCCGGGCGGCGCTCGCGCTCGATTGTCGCGGGAGGCCGTACCCTTCCAAGGACAACGGTCGGTCGCGCGCGCGACGGCGTCACGCCGTGCGTGCGTGCGGCGCGGCTTTGCGGCGATGTGGGTAGCCCGATTGCGGCCATCCGATCGCGGCGGTTTAGCTTATTGCTCCGGCCTGCATGACTTCCGCAGCTTCGTCCGCGCGATGCCGTCGGACACTGTCGCGTGACCTGAGAAGCGGACCTCAGCCGACGGCCACGCCCTTCCAGAAGGCGACGCGACCGCGGATCGCCTCCGCTTCCTTCT
Organism: Sphingomonas hominis; assembly: GCF_013328205.1. Taxonomy (GTDB): domain Bacteria; phylum Pseudomonadota; class Alphaproteobacteria; order Sphingomonadales; family Sphingomonadaceae; genus Sphingomonas; species Sphingomonas hominis. The sequence continues at coordinate 70,569 of NZ_JABULH010000006.1, forward strand.
TGGGGTCGGAATAATACCAGGCCGCGTCGGTGTTGACCGCGCCGTCGACGTGCAGGCTGTAATAATGCGCCGTGCCCTTCCACGGACAGACGCTGGTCGTATCGCTTGGACGGAGCAGCGATGCGTCGACGCTCTCGAGCGGGAAGTAGTGATTACCCTCGACCACCACCGTGTCGTCGCTGCTGGCGATGCGCGAACCGTTCCATTTTGCCTCAACCATCATGCACCTCTCTGAATGACGGGCAGGTCGGCATCCGCATTACGTGCGTCAAGTTCATCACCGCTCGCCCGACGTTCGTTTCCCGATCCCGCTTCGCGCGACACTGGATGGACGCTGGTCTGATCGAGTGCGACACGAATGGTCGTCCCCCTCGCCCGGCAACTCGGCTGCTGCATCGGCGCGCGGGCGCGTCGCCGCCGACCTAGCCGGAAGAGGCGGTTGTCGGGTGGCGGCAAAGCGCGCTATCGCCGGGCGCGATGCTGTCGCGGCTGGTGCTCACCGACTTTCGCAATCATGCGGACTTGGCACTGGCGCCTGACCAAGGCTTCGTGGTGCTCACCGGGCACAATGGCGCGGGCAAGACCAACGTGTTGGAAGCGGTGTCGCTGTTGGCGCCGGGGCGCGGGCTTCGCCGCGCGAGCCTGTCGCAGATGGCGCGCCATGATGGACCGGGCGGGTTCGGGGTCGCGGCGACGCTGGACGACGGGGTCGAGGTTGCGACGGGCACGCTGGCGGCTGCGCCCGAGCGGCGCGTGGTGCGCGTCAGCGGTGCGAACGCGAGCGCGGGCGCGCTGGCGGAGCGATTGTCGATCCTGTGGCTGACCCCGGCGATGGACCGGCTGTTCGTCGAGCCGGCAGGCGAGCGGCGGCGCTTTCTCGACCGGTTGACGCTGGCGCTGCTGCCCGGCCACGCGAGCGAGACGCAGCGCTACGAACGCGCGATGCGCGACCGCAACCGGTTGCTGGCCGAGGAGGCGGCGGAGCCGGTGTGGCTGGACGCGTTGGAAGCGCAGATGGTGCGCCACGGTGTCGCATTGGACGCCGCGCGGCGGACCACGGTCGCGGCGCTGGAAGAACGGTTGGCGGGTGCGAGCGCGGTCGATTTCCCGCGCGCGTCGATTGCGCTGGACGGGTGGTCCGACGAGCCGGCATCCTTCGCCGCGGCCTTGCGCCAGGGCCGCGCGCGCGACGCCGCTGCGGGCCGCGCGCTGGTCGGCCCGCACCGCGTCGATCTGGTCGTCACGCACGTCGACAAGGGCGCGCCGGCCGCGCTCGCCTCGACCGGCGAGCAGAAGGCGTTGCTGCTCGGCATGGTGCTGGCACACGGCGAGCTGGTCGCGGAGCGGCGCGGCAGCCCGCCGGTGCTGCTGCTCGACGAAGTGGCGGCGCACCTCGACCCTGCGCGGCGCGGCGCGCTGTTCGCGCGGCTGGCGGGACGCGGGCAGGTGTGGATGACGGGGACCGAGCGCGCGCTGTTCGACGCGGCGGATGGGGCGATGCACGTCGAGTTGTGAGGTGCGCTACGCGGCTGCCGGACGGGTTGGGGTGCGTGTGGCATGGCTGAGCGGTTTGGTGCGAGGAGGCAAGTAAGTGTTCGTGCCGGCCTGTCCGCCTCGCCTCACCGATTTAGAAATAGGCCGCGACGCACGACGGCTTAGTCTCAAGAACGCGGTTCAGCGTTGGTGCGAGCGCTGCACGAACCCTCTACCCACTCCCAGCCCCTCCCTTGCAGGGAGGGGAGCAGGTTGGTCGTCGCGGAAGTAATGGGCAGCAAGAATGCCGTTGCGATGGATGGTTGGGCTTCAAGCTTTCGGGAGGCGTCCACCGCATCGTTCGACGAGCGTGCGGTTCGCCCTGTCGGAGCCCGGCGGCGGATGCGCGGGACGGAACGGTTGCGGGGACGGCCGGTTAGGCGTTGACGAGGGCGGTGGCGGGTCTAGCCTCGCCGGGATGATCGAGGACAAGCGCGCATGAACGACAGGACGCTTCGCCCGCTCGGCGCGGTCATCGCGCGTTCGCGGCCGATAGCGGGACCGGCTCGTCATCGGCGCTGACCTGCCCCGTGCCCCGCGTGATGCATCCGGCGCCGGCTCCGAGTGGCGCGGCGGGTGGCGGGTGGTCGTCGCCGCGATCCTGGGCGCGGGGTTCGGGCCGGGATTGTACCAGAATCTGTCGAGCCTGTTCACGCCGGGGCTGGAAGCAGAGTTCGGTTGGACGCGCGGGCAGATCTCGACCGCCGCCGGCCTCGCGCTGATCGGCGCACTGATCGCGCCGCTGGTCGGGCGCGTTGCGGACCGCGTGGGCGTGCGGCCGGTGATCGTCGCGTCGTCGGCGGTGCTGGCGGCAGGCTATCTGCTGCTGGCGAACGTCGGCGGCGCGATCTGGCATTATCAGGCGTGCGTGCTGCTGCTGGTGCTGGCGGTGCCGGGGACGAGCAGCCTGGTGTACGGCAAGATGATCGCGCTGCGGTTTCGCCAGCATCGCGGCACCGCGCTGGCGATCGCGACCTCGGGATTGGCGGTGGCGACGATCGTGGTGGCGCCGGCGCTCGGCTGGGTGATCCAGCATGGGGGATGGCGGCGCGGCTTCGTTGCCCTCGCGCTGGCGAGCGCGGCGGCGCTGCCGTTCATTCTGCTGGTGATCCGGCCGAGTTCGACGCTGGCCAAGCCGACGATCGCCGACGACGGCACGCCGCCTGATCCCACCGTGCGCGGGCAATCGCCGTCGGTTGTCGAGGGCATGACCGCGGCGGAGGCACGGCGCGATCCGCGTTTCTGGCGCGTGGTGGCGGCGGCGATGCTGGTCAATCTGGCGACCACCGGTCTGGTCACGCAGATCGTGCCGCTGGGGCTCGAACTGGGGCTGGATAGCGCGGAAGCGGCGGTGCTGTTGACGAGTTTCGGGGTCAGCGCGATCGCGGGACGGTTGCTGATCGGGGCGCTGATCGACCGGTACCGGCCGCAACCCGCGGCGGCGGCATTCGCGCTCGTCTCCGCGCTGGCCTTCCTGGGGCTCGCCTGGGGATCGTCGCACGTCGCGGCCGTGCTGGCGCTGGTGTTCCTGGCGGGATTGATGAACGGGGCGGAGAACGACCTGTTGCCTTATCTGGCCGCGCGGTTGTTCGGGTTACGCGCTTACGGCGAGATCTATGGCAGCGCGATGCCGCTGACGCTGGTCGGCACCGCGATCGGGATCATCGGGTTCGGTCGGCTGCACGACATGTTCGGTGATTATGACGCGGCGTTGATCGCGGGCGCGGTGGCGCTGCTGGGCGCGGGCGGGTGCTTCCTGTCGCTGCGTGACCGCGATGGCGCGAACGGCATGAACGGCGACTGACGATCGCGTCCAACGCAGGTTAAACCAAGCGCCGACATACGCGTTCGCCTGCGGGGGTTTGCAGGAGTGAACGCGTGAAACATTGGACCATCTTAGCCGCCGGCCTCGCGACGCTGACCACCACCGCGTCGCCGGCGTTGGCGCAGGGACGCTGGGACTATCGCCCGGGCGACTATCGCCTGATCGGCGCGGGCGTCCGTTTGCTGGTGCCCGAGTTGCGCCGCAGCCCGCGCGGGCAGGCGTTCGTGATGCGGAACTTCGACCTCAATCGCGACGGGCGCGTCCAGCCGCGCGAGGCGCAGGCGGCGAACGAGGCGTTTCTGCGCGTGGCGGGTCCGAACCGCGCGCGCTATGCCTGGCCCGCGGCCGAGCGGGTCACCGTGATCGAGGAGACGCGCGTGGTGCCCGGCGGCGGCTGGGACCGGCGCGCGATGCGCGATTACGGGTTCCGCCAAACGCCGCGCGGCGCGACGCTGACGTTGCAGGAGGACGTGCTGTTCGCGACCGACAGCGATCGTTTGCGCCCCGGCGCGGTGGACAAGCTGCGCGCGCTGGCCAGTTACCTGCGCGACAATCCGGGCGTGCGCGTGGCGATCGACGGCTTCACCGACTCGCGCGGCAGCGATGCGCACAACCAGGACCTGTCGGAGCGGCGTGCCGCCAGCGTGCGCGCGGCGTTCGACCAGATGGGGGTGACGCGCGCGCGCTTCTCGGTCGTCGGGCACGGTGAGCGTGATCCGGTGGCGAGCAACGCGACTGCGGCTGGGATGCGGCAGAACCGCCGCGTCGAGGTGACGCTGCTGGGCCGGCGCGCGAGCGAGTTCGCGCGCTACTGAGCCAAGGGTGTGGAACGGGTGGAGGCACGGAAACTGTGCCTCCACCATTCGGTTGGGTTCACGCGCTGGTATCACCCCGAACGACCTGCGTTGCGGTTGAACCACCCGCCCCTGCCACGCACTGAACCACGGTGGTCGACGCCCGCGCCACGGCTGGCGGGCGCAAGGCGCAACATACCCATTTCGCTTCCGTTTCGGGCGCGGAATCCCTACATGCTGACCATGGCAGATACCCCTGAATCCGCGAACGCGAACGAATATGGCGCCTCCTCGATCAAGGTGCTCAAGGGCCTGGACGCGGTGCGCAAGCGGCCGGGGATGTATATCGGCGACACCGACGACGGATCGGGTCTGCACCACATGGTGTTCGAGGTGTCGGACAATGCGATCGACGAGGCGCTGGCCGGGCATTGCGACCGCATCGACATCCAGCTGAACGCCGACGGATCGGTCAGCGTGACCGACAACGGTCGTGGCATCCCGACCGGCATCCACCCGGAGGAAGGCGTGTCGGCGGCCGAGGTCATCATGACCCAGCTGCACGCGGGCGGTAAGTTCGAGAACACCAGCGACACCAACGCGTACAAGGTGTCGGGCGGGCTGCACGGCGTCGGCGTGTCGGTGGTCAACGCATTGTCCGAGTTCCTCGACCTCACGATCTGGCGCGACGGCGAGGAGCATTACATGCGCTTCGCGCACGGCGATGCGGTCGCGCCGTTGAAGGTCGTCGGCCCGGCCGCCGAGGGGCAGAAGGGGACGCGCGTCACCTTCCTGCCCTCGCCGTCCACCTTCAAGATCACCGAGTTCGATTTCGAGAAGCTTGAGCATCGCTATCGCGAGCTGGCGTTCCTCAATTCGGGCGTGCGGCTGTTCATCACCGACGCGCGGCATGAAGAGCCCAAGTCGGTCGAGCTCTATTACGAGGGCGGGATCGCCGCGTTCGTGAAGTATCTCGACCGCAACAAGGCGGCGCTGATGCCCGAGCCGATCGCGATCAATGGCCACCGCGACGACGTCGGCATCGACGTCGCGCTGGAGTGGAACGACAGTTACTACGAGAACGTGCTGGCGTTTACCAACAACATCCCGCAGCGCGACGGCGGCACGCATATCGCCGCCTTCCGCGCCGCCCTCACGCGCACGCTCAACAATTACGCCGACAAGACCGGGCTTCTCAAGAAGGAGAAGGTCACGCTGACCGGCGACGACATGCGCGAAGGGCTGACCGCGATCGTCTCGGTCAAGCTGCCCGACCCGAAGTTCTCGTCGCAGACCAAGGACAAATTGGTGTCGTCCGAGGTGCGCCAGCCGCTGGAAAGCCTGATGGCGGACAAGCTCGCCGAGTGGCTGGAGGAGAATCCGGCGCACGGTCGCGCGATCATCGGCAAGGTGATTGATGCCGCGGCGGCACGCGAGGCCGCGAAGAAGGCGCGCGAACTCACCCGGCGCAAGGGCGTGATGGACATCGCCAGCCTGCCCGGCAAGCTGGCCGACTGCCAGGAGCGCGATCCCGCCAAGTCCGAGCTGTTCCTGGTCGAGGGTGACTCCGCGGGCGGATCGGCCAAGCAGGGGCGCGACCGGCATTTCCAGGCGATCCTGCCGCTCCGCGGCAAGATCCTGAACGTCGAGCGCGCGCGCTTCGACCGGATGCTCGCCAGCCGTGAGATCGGCACGCTGATCCAGGCGATGGGTACGGGGATCGGGCGCGACGACTTCAACCTCGCCAAGCTGCGCTACCACAAGATCGTCATCATGACCGACGCCGACGTCGACGGCGCGCACATCCGCACGCTGTTGCTGACGTTTTTCTACCGCCAAATGCCCGAGATCATCGAGGGCGGTCACCTCTACATCGCGCAGCCGCCGCTCTACAAAGCGACCAAGGCGCGCAGCGAAGTGTATCTGAAGGACGATGCCGCGCTGGACGAATATCTGGTCGAGGCGGGCGTGGGCGCGACGATGCTGGAGACGGCGGGGGGCACGCGCTTCGACGCCGACCTTCGGCTGCTGGTCGATCACGCGCGGCGGATGCGGACGCTGATGCGCTACGTGCCCCGGCGCTACGACCCGGCGATTATCGAGACGCTGGCGCTGGGCGGCGCGCTCGATCCCGAGGCGTCGCGCGAGGCGCGGGTGACCGCGGTGGCCGAGGTGACGCGGCGGTTGGACCAGGGCGACACTGAGGCGACCTGGACCGCGCAGGTCACCGAAGAAGGCGGCATCCATTTCCAGCGGCTGTGGCGCGGGGTGACCGACCACCACATCGTCGAGGCGGCGTTCATCGCGTCTGCCGAGGCACGCAAGCTCCACACGCTCGCCGCCGAACAGGCCGATGCCTATGCGCAGGCGGCCAAGCTGGTGCGCTCGTCGCGCAGCGCGGCCGACGTGGTGGTCGAGGCGCCGGTCGATGCGGAGCAGACCGACGAGAATGGCGAGGAGACGGTGACGATCGCGAAAGGCGAGACGCTGGTTGCGCGGCCGTCGCAGTTGCTCGACGCGATCCTGCTGTCGGGGCGGCGCGGGCTGTCGATCCAGCGCTACAAGGGGCTGGGCGAGATGAACGCCGAGCAATTGTGGGAAACCACGCTCGACCCGTCCAACCGCACGATGCTGCGCGTCGAGATCGCGGCGGCGGACGCGGCGGACGACATTTTCACGCGCCTGATGGGCGACGTGGTGGAGCCACGGCGCGAGTTCATCCAGGACAATGCGCTGTCGGTGGCGAACCTAGACGTGTGAGCGCGGCGGGGAGCGGGTGTTTCTGCTCCCTGTTCCGGCGAGTTGAGGACCAACCCGAATGACGGATCGCCGAATATGCGGCGGTTGAGCGCGTATCAAGCATTCGGCGCGGCCGGTTCGTCTCGGCCCCGCGTGCGAACCTATTCGTGACTCCATTGGGCGGTGCTCGCAATGTGGCGGCCCGCGCCTCGGCACGAGCGCACGGCGGGAGATATTCGCTGCCAAGTGCGACCGGATGGGACCTTGTCGACTAACAGACGTTAAGCCGCTCGATCGTGCAAGACCGCGCGAGGAGTCGAACCATGGCCAGCCTCGCCCACGCTCCTGTTGATCGATCGCGCGAACGCGGGCCTGCGTCGAGCAGGCGCACGCTGGACGCGATGAACTTCTTCCTCGCCGACGTGCGCGACGGGCTGGGGCCGTACCTGGCGATCTACCTGGTCGCGGTGCGCGGGCCGGCGCACGGGTGGAACGAGCAGACGGTCGGGCTGGTGCTGACGATCGCGGGCATTGTGGGATTGCTGTCGCAGACGCCCGCGGGCGGGTTGATCGACCGCAGCCGCAACAAGCCGCGCGTGGTGATGGTCGCAGCGCTGCTGGTGACGCTGAGCAGCCTGTCGCTGCCGGTGGTGAGCGGCTTCACCGTGGTGACGATCACGCAGTCGATCGCGGCGGCGGCGGGCGCGGTGTTCGCGCCGGCGATCTCGGCGATTTCGCTGGGGATCGTCGGACCGAAGCTGTTCGCGAAGCGCGTCGGGCGCAACGAAGCGTTCAACCACGGCGGCAACGCGGTGTCGGCGGCGCTGGCGGGTGCGTTGGCATGGAAGTTCGGTCCCGTTGTCGTGTTCTGGATGATGGCGGTGCTGACTGCGCTGAGCATCGCGGCGACCGCGCGGTTGAACAATCGCGACATCGACAATGCGGTCGCGCGCGGGCTCGACTGCGAGCCCGACGAGGAATGCGAGACGCAGAGCGCGTGGCGCACGCTGCTGGAGAACAAGCCGCTGCGCACCTTTGCCGCGATCGCCTTTGCATTTCACCTCGCCAATGCGGCGATGCTGACGTCGGTCAGCCAGCAGCTCGCGCGGACGGTGGGGAAGGATTTGGCGACGTCGCTGACCGCAGCGTGCATCGTCGCGGCGCAATTGGTGATGGTGCCGGTCGCGCTGATCGCGGGGCGCAAGGCGGACACATGGGGGACCAAGCCGATCTTCCTCGTCGGTTTCGCGTTCTTGACGCTGCGCGGTGTGCTCTACACGCTGTCGAGCGATCCGTGGTGGCTGGTGGGAGTCCAAGCGCTCGATGGTGTCGGTGCGGGCATCTTCGGCGCGCTATTTCCGATCGTGATCGCCGATCTGACCAAGGGCACCGGGCGATTCAACGTCAGCCAGGGGGCGGTGGCGACCGCGCAGGGGCTGGGCGCGGCACTGTCCGCGTCGCTGGCGGGCGCGATCATCGTGCGGGCGGGCTATTCGGTCAGTTTCCTGACGCTGGCGGCGATCGCGGGGGCGGGGTTGCTGTTGTACCTGTTCGCGATGCCGGAGACGAAGAAGGGAGCCGCGGGGGACGGGCACGCTGCTGCGTGAGCAGAAGAAGCGCGATCCCGGCTCAGGGCCGGGATGACGGGTGAGGCAGGCAGCGGTTCTTGTTGGGCCTACCCACCCCCGGCCCCTCCCTTCAGGGCGGGGAGAGGTACGTCACATCGCCTTTAGCAGCTCCGCGATATCGACAAAGGCGAAGCCGACCGAGCTGTCGGCGATGCCGTAGGGCATGAACAATTTGTCGCCGTGGCGCATCGCGCCGCAGGTGTAGACGACGTTCGGGACATAGCCTTCGCGGTCCTGGTCGGCGGCGGCGAGGATCGGTTGCTGGGTGCGGCCGATCACCTTGGATGGGTCATCCTTGTCGAGCAGCGCGGCGCCGATCGAATATTTGCGCATCGCGCCGACGCCGTGGGTCAGCAGCAGCCAGCCCTCGTCGATCTCGATCGGCGGGCCGCAATTGCCGATCTGCACGAACTCCCACGGATATTCGGGCTTGAGGATCAATTGCCCGTCGTCCCAGTGCGTCAGGTCGTCGGTCGAGAGCAGGTAAAGGTTCTCGCCGTCCTGCCGTCCGATCGACAGATAACGGCCGCCGACCTTGCGCGGGAACAAGGCGATGCCCTTGTTGCGCGCGGCGGTGCCCGTCATCGGCACGAGGTCGAACTGGCGGAAGTCGCGCGTGCGCAGCAGCTCCGACTGGATCGTCGCGCCGTTATAGGCGGTGTAGGTGCCGAGCCATTCGACCTGGCCGTCGTCGTGCGTGAAGTGGACGAGGCGCAAATCCTCCAGCCCCTTCGACTGCGCGTCGGTGATCGGGAAGATGACGGTGCCAGAGAGCGTGCTGTCGCGGTGGCGATAGACGGTGACGGGACCGACCGGCGCTTCCTCCTCGTCGCTGCCGACCGCGTCGGCGGCGGTGGCGAACGGCGGCTCGGGCGCGAGTTTGAGCTCGTTATCCTCGCCGATGATGCCTTCGCGGAAGGCAACGGAGGAGATGTGCCCCTCCCCCACCGAGCGCAAGGACATGAGGATGCGCTGCGAGCCCGGCGACATGCCCGACTGGTCGGGGTGCGGCACCGCGCTGGGATTCATCAGCGCGGCGGCGGCGTAGCTATATTCGTGACAGAAGTAGGCGCCGATCAGCTGGCGCTTCTCGTCGTCGATCCGGCTGCCGTCGAGCCCATGCGCGGCGGCGATCTCGTCGTAGCGCGTCATGAACACGCGCCGCGTCTGCCAGTGGCGCGCCTCGAAGTCCTTGAGCACGAGCTCGAGCTGGTCGCGCGCCTGCTGCGCGTCCATCTCGAGCACTTCGTTGATCAAGCGCTGCGACCGGCTGATCCCGCTGCCGTTGGCGAGCCAGCCGATATGGAACGGGCGCACCACGACGCGCGACGGATCGGCGTGAAGCCGCAGCCGATGATTGAACAGGTTCAAGGGAATTACGCCTCGCGAAATCGTCTGTGCGTTGCGCGACGCGTCCGGTTACGCGGCGGCGCGCGCCTTCCCTGCCACGGCTCCGGCCCGCTTTGAAAGCCCCGAAATCGCGCAACTCGCCAATTGCAGCGCCAGGATGCTCTCCGCGCCCTGGTTGCGGTTCAGCCCCGCAGGCATCAGCCCGTCGAAACAACCGCCGTCACGCGCGGTGGCGAGCGGGAGGTCGAGGTCGTTCGCGCCAAGGAACCAGTTGTACGCGCGCGTCGCTTCCGCCAGCCAGTGGCGGTCGCCGGTTGCCTCGAACGCAGCGGCGCATGCCTCGACGGTGCCCTGCGCTTCGAGCGGCTGCTGATCGTAGGGCAAGGGTTCGGCATATTCGCGGCCGAAACTCTCCGACCCGACTGCGCGGAAGTGGCCCTCTGGCGAGGTCTGCTTCGCCATGATCCAGCGCAGCGTCTCGATCCCGCAATCGATCAGATCCTGCCGCCCGAGCGCGGTGCCGGCGCGGATCAGCCCTTCGGGCAAGCGCGCATTGTCATAGGCGAGTACGATCTCGAACCAGCCCCATTCGGGGCGCCGCGCATCGTCCAGCAGCGCGAGGTGCTGCGCGGGGAAGCGCTCCAGGATTTCGAGCGCCAGCGGGTGGTTGGGCGAAGCCTCCAGCATCGCCGCGGCGCCGAGCATCGCGAAGGATTGCGCGCGCGGGCTGCCGAGATCGAAGGCGAGGCTCGCGGTCATGTCGAACATCGCGGTCGCCCAGTCGCGGTGCTTCGCCTCCGCCGCGTCGCGCGCGGTGACGCCGAGCGCCCAGAGCGTGCGACCGTTCGAATCCTCCGACCCGACGTCCTCGCACCAAGTGCGATCGAAGTTCATGAAGTTGCGGAAGCGGCGACGGTCCGGGTTCCAGGCGTATTGCACGAACGACGCGTAGATCGTCATCCACTTGTCGCGGGTGACCGCGTCGACATCGGCCATCTGCGTCATCAGGATCAGCGCGCGCGCATTGTCGTCGATGCAATAGCCGTGGCGGCGATCGGGGATCGAGAAGATCGAATGCTGGAGCATGCCCGTAGAGTCGCTCATCCGCTCGACAGCGGCGAGGTCGGCGGGCAGTGCCTTGAGCGACGCCGCCGATCCGGCGGCGAGCCGTTTAGGGTGCGTGGTAATGCTGCGTGCGATTTCGTTCATGGCCTTCTCCGCCACGGCGGGCCAGATCATGGTGCGCCCCCGTGCATAGGCGCGCTGCGACAGCCGGCCCAGGTTGCGCTCGCTGCCGAGCAGGTCGTTGATCTCGCGCGCGAAGGCGGCGACATCCTTGAAATCGACGAGAACGCCGTGGCCGTCGGCCAGGATCTCTGTCGCGTGAACGTAGGGCGTGGAAATCACCGCCTTGCCGACGCCGACCGCGTAGGAGAGCGTGCCGCTCGTGATCTGCGCGGGGTTCAGGTACGGCGTCGCGTAAATGTCGGCGGCCTGGAGGTAGTCGATCAAATCGTCGTGATCGACGAAGGCGTCGATGAAGGCGACATTGTGGTCGACGCCCAAGCTGGCGGCGAGCGCCTTCAAGCGGTCGCGGTACGCCTCGCCCTCGTGCGCGACGAGGCTGGGGTGCGTCGCGCCGAGCACGACATAGGCGGCGTCGGGGTGGCGCGCGACGACCGCGGGCATCGCCTCAATCACCGTCTCGATCCCCTTGCCGGGGCTCAAGAGGCCGAAGGTGAAGATGATGCGCTTGCCCTGCCAGCCGAAGCGCGCCTTGAACGCGTCGGGCGACACGAAGGGGCGATCGGGCACGCCGTGCGGGATCACCGCGATCGAGGCGGGGTTGGCGCCGTAGACGCGCTGCAGGATCTCGCGACCGCGTTCGGCCATCACGATGACCTTGGCGGCGCGGCGCAGCAGCCCTTCGAGCACCGCGCGCTCCTGCGTGCCCGGCTTCTCCAGCACGGTGTGGAGCGTGACGATCAGCGGCACGGTGGTGCGATCGAGCAGTTCGAGGATGTGCGCACCCGCGTCGCCGCCGAAGATGCCATATTCGTGCTGGAGCCACAGCGCCTGCGCGCCGCTCGCCTCGATCGCGCGCGCGGTCGAGATATAGGCGGCACGGTCATGCTGCGCGATCGCGCCGGTCACCGCCTCCGGGTAGTCGTAGCGGCCGGGGTGGTCGTCCATTGCGTAGACGTCGACGCGGGTATCGGGAAAACGCTTTCGCAGAGCCTCGTAAGTGTCGGTCGTGAACGTGGCGATGCCGCACTTACGCGGCAGGAAATTCCCGATCAGGGCGATGTGCTTGACCGCGCCCGGCTCGACCGACTGCTTCATCCTTCTACCTTTGCTGGCTTGGCAAGCAGTCGTGACGGACCGCCGCTTGCCTACCCAACGGGTAGATGAAGGTTTAGTTGCACGCGTTCTTGCCGCAGCGCAGCATGGCTAGAGGCGCAGGTATGAATCAACCACGCCCGCGATATCCGGGCACGCCCTGATCGGGCAGCCACAGCCCCTCGGGCGGGGCACCCGATTGCCAGAACACGTCGATCGGCATGCCGCCGCGCGGATACCAGTAACCGCCGATACGCAGCCACCGCGGGCCCATCTCGCGGAACAGCCGCTCGCCGATGCCGACGGTGCAATCCTCGTGGAATGCATTGTGGTTGCGGAAGGAGCCGAGGAACAGCTTCAAGGACTTCGACTCGACGATCGTCTCGGCAGGCACATAGTCGATCACCAGATGCGCGAAGTCTGGCTGGCTCGTCACCGGGCAGAGCGAGGTGAACTCGGGCTGGGTGAAGCGGATCAGGTAGGTCTGGTTCGGGCGGGGATTGGGGACGTAGTCGAGTACGGCTTCCTCGGGCGAGGTGGGAAGCGGCACCGACTGGCCGAGATGGGTGGGGGCAAGGGTCATGCGCGGCGAGATAGGAGCGGCGATCGCTCGCGTCACCTGCCGGTTTGTTTCGCGCGCGCCCACGCGCTAAGGCGCCGAGCAATCATGGCCGACCAAACCGACACCAAGCGCGACTGGCGCGACACCGTCTTCCTGCCGAAGACCGACTTTCCGATGAAGGCGGGCCTCGCGCAGAAGGAGCCCGCGATCCTGGCGCGGTGGCAGCAGATGGGGCTGTACGACCGGCTGCGCGAGGCACGCGCGGGGCGGACACGCTGGATCCTGCACGACGGCCCCCCCTACGCCAACGGCGACATCCACATGGGCCATGCGATGAACAAGGTGCTGAAGGACGTGATCGTCCGCAGCCGATCGCTGATGGGATACGACGCGCCCTACGTGCCGGGTTGGGACTGCCACGGTTTGCCGATCGAGTGGAAGGTCGAGGAAGCCTATCGCGCCAAGAAGCTCGACAAGGACCAGGTGCCGGTCGACCAGTTCCGCGCCGAATGCCGCGCCTATGCCGACAAATGGGTCGCGGTGCAGGCGGACGAGTTCCAGCGGCTGGGCGTGATGGGCGACTGGGCCGACCCGTACCTCACCATGAAGTACGCGGCCGAGGCGACGATCGCGGGCGAGCTGTTGAAGTTCGCGGAGAGCGGGCAGCTTTATCGTGGTGCCAAGCCGGTGATGTGGAGCCCGGTCGAGAAGACCGCACTCGCCGAGGCCGAGGTCGAATATGAGGACGTCGTGTCGACGCAGATCGACGTCGCGTTCGAGATCACCGACGCGCCGAACGCGCCCGAGCTGGTCGGCGCGCACGCGGTGATCTGGACCACGACGCCGTGGACGATCCCGGTGAACCAGGCGTTGGCCTATGGGGAGGACGTTGAGTACGTCCGCATTTGCCCCAACTTCGACAAAAACCTTTCCGAAGACGCTTGGGTCAACGACTTTCAAGGCAAGACGCTACTCATCGCGGAGCCGCTCATAGAGGCGGTTCAGAAGCGATTAGGCTTCACGAGCTACCAGTCACTCGGCCCGACGACGGGCAAGGAACTAGCCGGCGCGCTCGCGCGTCACCCGATGCATCACCTCGGCGGGTTCTTCGCCAATCCGCGGCCGTTGCTGCCGGGTGACTTCGTGACCACCGACGCCGGCACGGGCCTCGTCCACATGTCGCCCGACCACGGCGAGGACGACTTCTTGCTCTGCAAGCAGTACGGGATCGAGCCGGTGTTCGCCGTCGATGGCGCGGGCTTCTACCGCGCGGACTGGGCCTGGCTGGGTGGCCAGGGCAGCGTCATCAATAAGAAGTTCGTGTCGGCCGAGGGGCCGATCTGCGCCGATTTGCGCGAGGCGGGGGCGCTGATGGCAGCGTCGGACGACTTCAAGCACTCTTATCCGCACTCGTGGCGGTCGAAGGCGAAGGTGATCCAGCGCGCCACCCCGCAATGGTTCATCCCGATGGATGTGCCTGCGGGTCAGGCGCGCGCGGCGGGGATCGCTGATAAGCCCTCTCCCCTCTGGGGAGAGGGTTTGGGTGAGGGGCAGCCCAGCAATGCTGCGCTCGGTGAGACTTCGGCCCCTCACCCCAACCCTCTCCCCCACGGGGAGAGGGAGCAGGGGAACGCCCCCACGCTGCGCAACCTCGCACTCGATGCGATCGCGCGGACGCGGTGGGTGCCGGCGCGCGCCGAGAACCGGATCACTGCGATGGTGGAGGGGCGGCCCGACTGGGTGATCTCGCGCCAGCGCGCCTGGGGCGTGCCGATCGCGCTCTACGTCCAACGCGCGAGCGGCCAGTATCTCGCCGACCCCGCGGTCAACGCGCGCATCCTCGACGCGTTCAAGGCGGGCGGCGCCGACGCCTGGTTCACCGCTGACCATCAGCAGTTGCTCGGCGACCGATATGATCTGGCCGAGTACGAGCCGGTCAACGACATCCTCGACGTGTGGTTCGATTCAGGCTCGACCCACGCCTTCGTGGTCGAAGCGCGTTATGGCGAGGGCACGCGCGCGAACCTGTACGTTGAGGGGTCGGACCAGCATCGCGGCTGGTTCCAGTCGTCGTTGCTGGAAAGCTGCGGCACGCGCGGGCGTGCGCCGTACGACGCGGTGCTGACGCACGGCTTCGCGCTCGACGGCAAGGGGCGCAAGATGTCCAAGTCGCTCGGCAACGTCGTCGATCCGCTCAAGATCATCGGCGAGAGCGGCGCGGACATCCTGCGTTTGTGGGCGGTGTCGACCGACTATTTCGACGATATCCGGATTGGCAAGGAAGTGCTGGCGACCGCGTCGGATGCGTATCGCAAGCTGCGCAACACGTTCCGCTACCTGCTGGGCGCACTCGACGGGTTCGGCGAGGACGAGCGCGTTGCGGTTGAGGACATGCCCGAGTTGGAGCGTTACGTGCTCCACCTGCTGCACAAGCTCGACCTGGAACTGCGTAGCGCGGCGGAGGCGTTCGAGTTCAACCGCTACACCCGCGCGCTGACCGACTTCTGCAACGAGGATCTGTCGGCGTTCTTCTTCGACGTGCGCAAGGACTCGCTCTACTGCGACGCGGCGGGCGATCTGAAGCGCCGCGCGTACCGGACCGTGCTCGACACGTTGTTCCATGCGCTGGTGCGCTACGCCGCCCCGGTGCTGGTGTTCACCGCCGAGGAGGTGTGGCAGGCGCGCTTCCCCGACGCAGAGGCGTCGGTCCACCTGCTCGAATGGCCCGAGCTGCCCGAGCAGGCGGCGGAGGACATCGCGCAGCGCTGGCACAAGGTCCGTGCACTTCGCGAGCGCGTTACCGAGGCAATCGAGCCGCTGCGCCGAGAGAAGACGGTGCGATCGAGCCTGGAGGCCGAGGTGACGGTGCCCGAGGCGCCGCTGCCTGCCGATGCTTTGGCCGAGGTGTTCATCGTCGCGAAGGTGAGCGAGGCCGGCACGGTCGACGTCGCGCGGACCGATTACCACAAGTGCGGGCGTTGCTGGCGGCATCTGCCCGAGGTGCACGAGGATGGTGACCTGTGCGCGCGGTGCGACAATGTCGTCGCCGAGGTGGCGGCGTGACGCGCGTGACTCCGCGCGCCGGGCTGGCGCTCGCCGCGATCGTGCTGGTGATCGATCAGCTCGTGAAGTGGCTCGTCACCGGGCCGCTGGGCATCGACTTCCTCGGTGCGTCGCGCACCATCCTGCCGATCTTCGACCTGCGGTTCGTGCAGAACAACGGCGTGTCGCTCGGCATGTTGCGCGCAGAGACGGCGACGATGCGCTGGCTGCTGGTCGCGTTCACGGGCGCGATCGCGGTGGCGGTGGCGGTGTGGATGTGGCGCGAGCCCAAGCGCGGTGACCAACTGGCGCTCGGGCTGGTACTGGGCGGCGCGATCGGCAACATCCTCGATCGCGTGCGGCTGGGCTACGTGGTCGATTTCGCCGACCTGCACTTCGGCGAGTGGCGGCCGTTCCTCGTCTTCAACATCGCCGACGCGGCGATTACGATCGGCGTGCTGATTCTGCTGGTGCGCGCGCTTCTGATCCGCGACAAGCCGGACGAGATTTCGAAGAATTCCTCGGAGAACGTACATGCGTAAGTTGGTGGTCACGGGCGCGGCGCTCGCCGCGGTGGCGTCGCTGTCGGCGTGCGGCAAGAGCGGTTATGACCGCGCGCGGCCCGACGAGTTCGCGGTGGCGCGCCAGGCGCCGCTGGTGATCCCGCCCGACTTCTCGCTGGTCCCGCCGCAGCCGGGTGCCGCGCGGACGCAAGGCACGAACACGCAGGGCCAGACGCTGGAGGCGCTGTTCGGCACCCCCGCACCGCGCAGCCAGGCCGAGGCCGGTGTCGTCGACCAGGCCGGCGGCGACGTGGCGCAGCCCGGCATCCGCAGCGCGGTCGGCGATCCGCAGACCAACGTGATCGACAAGGGCCAGACGACGCGCGACATCATCGCAGCACCTCAGGGCGACGGTCAGGGCGCGCGCGCGGTCGCAGGTGGTGCGAATGCGGGCGCGACGCAGGCGACCGCTCCCTCGCCCGCCGCAACGCCGACGCCCGAGCCGCAGCCGTAAGCGAGGCGGCTCGCCTTTACCTTCGTCGATCGTCACCCCGGACTTGATCCGGGGTCCCGCTTCTCGGGCAAGCGGGTGAGAGGAAGCGGGAGCCCGGCTGGCAGCCGGGATGACGGAAAGCGCTGAGTGGGGGTCACGCGCCCTCGTGCGGCGTCGGTGACACGGCGGCTTCACCAGCAGCGGGAGGCGTGCTGCCGTAGCTGGCCTTACGCGCCGATGGCCCGGCTTACCCCTGCGTCGCGCGGAACACCGCGAGGCCGCGTTCGAGGTCGGCGATGAGGTCGGCCGGGTCCTCCAGCCCGATCTGCAGCCGCACCAGCGATCCAGCGAAGTCGGGCCTGGTCGCGGTGCGATAGCGCGCGGGGTCGATCGGGAGCGCGAGGCTCTCATAGCCGCCCCAGCTGTAGCCGATGCCGAAATGGTCGAGCGTGTCGATCAGCGCGGCGCGCGCGCGCTCGTCGCCGCCGTTCAGCGCGAACGAGAATAGCCCCGACGAGCCGAGGAAGTCGCGCGCGAAGATGCCGTGCCCTGGACAGGACGGCAGCGCAGGGTGGAGGACGCGCGATACTTCGGGGCGCGCATCGAGCCAGTGGGCAATCTCGAGCGCGCTCGCCTGGTGCTGGCGCAGGCGGACCGACATGGTGCGCAGACCCCGACTGCCGAGCCAGGCGTCGTCGGGGCTGGTGACCTGTCCGAGCTGGAAGCTGGTGTCGCGCAGGGCGGCGAAACGGCCCGGGCCGGCCGTGACCGAGCCGAGCATGACGTCCGAATGGCCGACGACATATTTGGTGCAGGCGAGGATCGAATAATCGACACACTTAGCGATCGCGGGGAAGAACAGCGGCGTCGCCCAAGTGTTGTCGAGAATCGTCGCGATCCCGCGCGCCTTGGCGACGGCGACGATCGCGGGCACGTCCTGCACCTCGAACGTCAGGCTGCCGGGCGATTCCATGAAGATCGCGCGCGTGGTGGGGCCGATCAACTCGGCAATGCCTGCGCCCACCAGCGGATCGTAGAAGCGCGCAGCGATGCCGAAGCGTTTGAGCAACCCGGTCGCCATCGAGCGCGTCGGGTCATAGGCGCTGTCCGGCACGAGCAGCTCGTCGCCGGGTGACAGCACCGCCATCAGGCAGGCGGCGATCGCCGCGACGCCCGAGGGGTAGAGGAAGGTACCTTCCGCACCAGGCTCCAGCGACGTCAGCGCGTCGGCGAGGCTCCACTGCGTCGGCGTGCCGCGGCGGCCGTAGAACGGGCGGTGATGCGTGTCGGCCGCGCCGCTCGCGCGCAGGTGCGCGACATCGTCGTAGAGGATGGTCGAGGCGCGCCACACCGGCGTGTTGACGACACCCGCGGTCCATTCGGGCCGGCGGCCGGCGGTGACAACGCGCGTGTCGGGGCGGAGATCTTCGTGGTCGCTCATGCTTCGCCCGTCGCTTTGGGGGTGGCGGGGTCGGCGCCCCATTCGGTCCAGCTGCCGTCGTAGACCGCGGCCTCTTGCCCCAGCAGATGCGCGGCAAAGGCGAGGATGCTGGCGGTGATGCCCGAACCGCAGGTCATCAGCATCGGGCGGTCAGGATCGACGCCGGCGGCGGCGAAGGCGGCGCGCAGGTCCTGCCCGCGCTTCCACGTGCCATCGGGGTTGAAGACCTGCTTATACGGTAGGTTGCGCGCGCCGGGGATGTGGCCGGGCGCGACGCCCGCGCGCGGGTCGGCCTCCGCGCCGGTGAAGCGCGCCGCGCCGCGGGCGTCGACGATCTGCGTGTCGCTATTCAGCGCAGCGCGTACCTGCGCCATGTCGGCGATGTTGCTGCCCTGCGCGCGCGGGGTCGCGTGGCGCGGACGGATGGTGTGCGCGCCGAGGTCGAGCGGTCGTTCTTCCGCGCGCCACTTGGTCAGACCGCCGTCGAGGATCGCGACATCGCTGAAGCCGAACGCGCGCAGCATCACCCAGGCGCGCGCGGCGGTGATGTGCGAGGCGTCGTCGTAGAGGACGATCCGCAACCCGTCGCCGAGCCCGAGCTTCGCCATTCGGCTGGCGAAACGCGCCGCGTTCGGCATGGTCGAGGGGAGCGGGCTGTCCGGGTCGGAGAAGCCGGCGAGGTCCATGAATACTGCGCCCGGCACGTGCCCGGCGGCGAACTCGGCCGCGGCGTCGCGCTTCGGCTCGCCGGGGAGATCGATGTGATAGGTCGCGTCGGCAACGCGTAGGTCACGGTCGCTCAGGTGATCGGCGAGCCACTGGGTGGAGACGAGCGGGTCCATGCCGGCAGCATAGCGGGGTGTGGAGATGGCGCCAGTGTGGGTTGGGCCGGGATCGGCTCTACCTCGTCACCCCGGACTTGATCCGGGGTCTCGCTTCTGCGGCGCTCGGGTGAAGGTAAGCGGGATCCCGGATCAAGTCCGGGATGACGGTGGAGTGCTGCACCGGTCGGACCTGATCTGAACGGCAATCATCAGGGTTCCATGCGCAACCTACCCACCCCCGACGCCTCACTTCCAGGGAGGGGAGTGCTGAACTCAGTAAGGCGGGCCGCTCGCGTCGAGTTGGTCGAGGAACGCCGCCGCCTGCGCGCGGGTCTCGCTGCGGGTCTCGGGCTTCATCCGGTCCCAGGTGCGGTAAGGCATCGCCATGCGGCGATTGGGGCGCAACTTGTCCTCGTTGCGCGCGAGGAAGTCCCAGTAGAGCGCGTTGAACGGGCAGGCGTCCTCGCCGACGCGCTTGGTCACGTCGTAGCGGCAGTGCGCACAATAATCGGACATGCGGTTGATGTACGCGCCCGAGCCCGCGTAGGGTTTCGAGCCGAGCAGCCCGCCGTCGCCGAACTGGCTCATGCCGAGCGTGTTGGGCAGCTCGACCCACTCGTAGGCGTCGATATAGACTTCGAGATACCAGAGGTGGACCTGCTTAGGGTCGGCCCCGATCAGCAGCGCGAAATTGCCGGTGACCATCAGCCGCTGGATATGGTGCGCGTGCGCGGTGGCGAGCGTCTGGCCGAGCGCTTCGCGGAGACAATGCATGTCGGTCTCGCCGGTCCAATACCAATCGGGCAGTGCGCGCGTGTTCCCGAAGTAATTGCGCTCGACATAGTCCGGCCCCTCGCGCCAGTAGATGCCGCGCATATACTCGCGCCAGCCGAGGATCTGGCGGACGTAGCCCTCGACCGAGTTGATCGGCGCCTTGCCCGCGCGGTACGCCGCCTCGGCACGGCGGCACAGGTCGAGCGGATCGAGCAGCCCGGCGTTGAGGTAAGGCGAGAGGATCGAGTGCCACAAATGGCGCTCGCCGGTCAGCATTGCGTCCTCGTAATCGCCGAACTTCTCCAGCGCGTGCGCGAAGAAGGTGTCGGCCTGACGCGCGGCATCCTCGGCGGTGACGGCATAGTCGAAGCCGTCGAGCGTGCCTGGATGATCGGCGAAGCGCGCGGCGACGAGGTCGAGCACGTCCTGCGTCACCGCGTCGGGCCGGAACGCGAGCGGTTGCGGCATGAACAGGTCCTTGTTCGCCGGCTTGCGATTCTCCTTGTCGAAGTTCCACTGCCCGCCGACCGGGTCCTTGCCGTCCATCAGCACGCCGGTGCGCTGACGCATCGCGCGATAGAAATATTCCATGGTCAGGATTTTGCGCGACGCGGCCCAGGCCTCGAAGTCGGCGTGGGTGACGATGAAGCGGTCGTCGGTCAGGATGTCGACGGGCACGCCGAACAACGTCTCCCACGCGTCGAGCATCGCGCGCACGCGCCACTCGCCCGCCTCGGTCACGATGATGCGATCGGGCGCGTGACGCGCGACCGCGCGCGCGACCTCGCCGGTGAAGCTGCCGCTGTTGTCTGGGTCGTCGAACCGGACGTAGTCGACCTGCCAGCCTGCGTCGCGCAGCGTCTGAGCATGATGGCGCATTGCAGACAGGATGAAGGCGATCTTCTGCTTGTGATGGCGGACGTAGGTCGTCTCGTCGGCGACCTCCATCATCTGCACGACCGTGTCCGCCTTATCCGCGGCGGCGAGCGACGATAGCGTCAAGGTGAGTTGATCGCCGAGGACGGGGACGAGCGTGGTCATGCGCGCCCAAACGCATGTTGGGGCGTCAGCGCTCCAGGATCGCGCGGGCGCGCGCGCAATCGGCGTCCATCTGCGCCATCAATGCGTCGAGACTGTCGAACTTCGCCTCAGGGCGGAGAAATTCGATCAGCTCGACCTCGATGCACTGGCCGTACAAATCGCCGGAGAAGTCGAAGAAAAAGGGTTCGAGCAATTCCTTCGGCGGCTCGAACTGGGGGCGGATGCCGAGATTGGCAGCGCCGTTCAGCACGCGCCCGTCCGGCAGGTGCCCACGCACCGCGTAGATCCCGTAGGCGGGTCGCAGATACTTGCCCATGTCGAGGTTGGCGGTCGGATAGCCGATGGTGCGGCCGACCTTGTCACCGTGCTGCACCACGCCCTCGATTGCAAAGGGTCGCGTGAGCAGCCGCGCCGCGCCCGCGGGGTCGCCGGCGCGCAGCAGCTCGCGGATGCGAGTGGAGGACACCGTCTCACCGTGGAGCGCGACCGCACCGACCGTCTCGGCGGTGAAGCCGAGTGCGTTGCCGAACGCCGCGAGACCCGCCGCATCGCCGACCTTGCCCTTGCCAAAGGTGAAATCCTCCCCGGTGACGACGCCCGCGACCTGCAGCCGATCGACCAGCCGCTCGACCACGAACTGCTCGGCGGTCAGCGCGGCAAAGGCGGCGTCGAAAGAGAAGACGACGGTCGCATCGGCGCCCGCGGCGGCGAATAACCGCTCGCGCTGGTCGAGCGTGGAGAGACGGAACGGCGCGGTGTCGGGGCGGAAGAAGCGCACCGGGTGGGGATCGAAGGTGGCGACGAGGGCGGGCCGCCCTTCGGCCCGCGCGCGCTCGACCGCGCGCGCGACGACCGCCTGGTGGCCGAGGTGAAATCCGTCGAAATTACCGAGCGCGACGACGCCGCCGGCGAGATGCGGCGGGACCGGGGCGCTGCCGTCGAGGCGCTCCATGCCGGGCGCTCTAGGGTGCGCGGTGGCGGGCGGCAAGTCCGCGGGCGCTCACCGCTCCAGCCGGACGAAGCTGTAGGCGGGGCGCGTGCCCTCCGCCGGGTGATCAACGCGCGATACCTCGCGCCAGCCGGTGAACGCGGGCACGATCGCGTCGCCCTCGGGTGTCGCGTGAACCTCGGTCAGCTCGATCGCGTCGGCGCGGGGCAGATAGAGCGCGAAGATCTCCGCGCCGCCGATCACCGCGACGTGTGCGCCCGCGATGCGGAGCGCGGCGGCGGAATCGTGGACCACCTCCGCGCCCGGTGCCTTCCAGCTACGGTCGCGCGTCAGCACGACGTGGCGGCGGCCGGGCAGCGGGGCCGGAAAGCTCTCGAACGTCTTGCGTCCCATCACCATCGCGCGGCCGGTAGTCAGCGCCTTGAAATGGCGCAAGTCGGCGGGGAGGTGCCACGGCAGCTTGCCATCAACGCCGATCACGCCGTTCTTCGCGCGAGCGAGGACGAAGATGACGCTCACCTCGTGCGGCTCATAACGACTGTCCGTCGTCGACGTCGATCACACTGCCGGTGACGTGCGCCGAGGCGTCGGAGGCGAAGAAGGTCAGCATGTCGTCGAGCGCGTCGATCGGCAGCAGGCGGCGGCGGTGCCATCCGGCGATCTGCGCGCGGCCGCCCTCGGTCGCGAACCAGTCGCCGTTGATCTCGGTCTGGATGTAGCCGGGCTGGATCGTGTTGACGTTGATGCCGGCGCGCACCCACTCGCGCGCGAAATTGCGCCCGAGATGCGCGACCGCGGCCTTGCTCGCAGCATAAGCAGCGTCACCGGTCGCGGTCTGGTGCGACGTCATCGATCCGATCAGCACGACCCGGCCGTGCCCGCGCTCGCGCGCACCGGCGGCGATCAGGCGACGCGCGCCCTCGCGGACGGTCAGGAACACGCCGGTGAAGTTCGTGTCGATCGTTGAGCGGATGAGGTCGGCGGACAGGTCGGTCGAGCGGCCGGGATTGGCTTGGCCCGCGTTGGCGACGATCGTGTCGACGGTGCCGAAATGCGCCTCGGCGGCGTCATAGGCGCCAGCGATCGACGCCTCGTCGGTGACGTCGAGCTCAAGCGGCAGTGCGGCGTCACCGAGCCGGTCGGCGAGCGCCTGGACCCGCTCGACGCGCCGCGCGCCGATTGCGACCCGTGCGCCGCTGGCAACGAACAGCTCAGCGAAATGCGCGCCCAGCCCTGACGACGCTCCGGTGATAAGCGCGACGCGCCCGGTCAGGTCGAATGCCATCTGCCCTCCCCTTATACCGCGACCGGCGCGGCGATGTGCGGGTGCGGATCGTAGTCGACGACGCGGAAATCGTCGATCGTGTAGTCGAAGATCGAGGGCGGGCGGCGCAGCAGTTCGAGCCGCGGATGCCCGCGCGGCTCGCGCGCCAGTTGCTCGCGCACCAGATGTTCGTGGTTCAGGTAGACGTGCGCATCGCCCCCGCTCCACACCAGTTCGCCGGGCAGCAGATCGCACTGCTGCGCCAGCATGTGAACGAGCATCGCGGCGGAGAAAGCATTGAACGCGAAACCGAGCCCGAGATCGCACGAGCGCTGCCACAACAGCCCCGACAGTCGGCCGTTGCTCACGAAGAACTGATAGGTCATGTGGCACGGCGGCAGCGCCATGCGGTTCACCTCGGCAACGTTCCAGCCGGTGAACAGCAGCCGGCGCGAGGTGGGATTGGTACGGATCGCCTCGACCAACTCGGCGATCTGGTTGATGCCGGTACCCCGACGATAGAGATCGTCACCGGCGGGTTCGTAGGTCGGCCAGTCGACCCATTGCTTGCCGTAGACGGGACCGAGGTCGCCCCACTCGGCGGCGAAATCGTCATCGGAAAGGATGCGGGCCTCGAACGCATCGCGGGTCACCTCGTCGCCGGTCGCGCGGCGGTAGCGGTCGAGCGGCCAGTCGGTCCAAATGTGAACCTTCTGTTCGACCAGCGCGCGGATGTTGGTGTCGCCGGTCAGGAACCACAGCATCTCGCGCACCGCTGTCTTCCATGCGACGCGCTTGGTGGTGAGGAGCGGTATCGCGCCGTCCGCGAGCGAGAAGCGCAGCTGCGGGCCGAAGATCGCGCGGGTGCCGACGCCGGTGCGGTCGCGGCGCTCGTCGCCCTCCTCCCACACGCGGCGCAGGAGATCGAGATACTGGTGTTCGTAGTGCGATTCGGTCACGGTGCCGGTGCTACCGCCAATCGCCCGCGCTCGCCATCCACACCGCGATCGCGGCAGCCGCGGCGGTGTCAGCGCGCAGGATGCGGGGGCCGAGCGCGATGGGAACCGCTTGCGGCAGTGCGCGGATCGCGGCACGCTCGTCGTCGTCGAAGCCGCCTTCGGGGCCGATCAGGATCGCGGCCGAGCCGGGCGCGCCGCGCATCGCCTCGGCTGCCGGCGTACCGCCCAGTTCGTCGGCGAAGAACAGGTGGCGTGTCGTGGGCCAGTCGCGCAGCAGCGCGGTGAGCTTCACCGGCTCGGCGACCGCGGGTACGGCGGTGCGGCCGCATTGCTCGGCCGCCTCGACCATATGCGCCGCGAGCCGTTCGGTGTTGGGTTTGTCGACTACGGTACGCCTGGTGACGACGGGGACGAGCCGCGCGACGCCCAGTTCGCACGCCTTCTCCGCCATCCAGTCGACGCGGCCCTTCTTCAACGGCGCGGCGCAGAGCCACAGGTCGGGGACGTGTTCGAGCGGGGCGAGCTGCTGCTGCACGTCGAGCGTCACGTCGCGGCGCGCCAGGTGCGAGGCGACCGCCAGCCACTCGCCGCTCGCGCCGTCGAACAGCTTGACCGGATCGCCCGCCTTCATCCGCATGACCGAGACGAGGTAATGCGCCTGCGGACCCGACAGCGTCAGCGCGCCGGGGGCGAGCGGCGCGTCGACGAACAGCCGGGGGGTCGAGCGCGGCGGCCAGGCAGGGGTCGCTCCCATTATTTCCTCCGTCCGCGCACGATCAGCCAGCGCGCGCCGAGAAACAGGATCGCGCCCGACAGCGCAACCCCTAGCACCACGCCGGTCACGACTCCCGCGACGCGCACGATCGCGAAGAACAACGCCTCGAAGAAACGGCCGATCGCGACCGAGATGTGGACCATCTAGCGGGTGGCCCCATGCGTCACTGAACGCCGCGGCGACGGAGGTGCGGAACGGTGCGGCATTAGCAACGCCGCATACCGCAATCCGCCCTCGTGGTCACCCGGCGCGCGGGCGCGTCACTTGGCGGCGACGCGGGTCCAAGTCTGCGACTTGCACAGGCCCGGCAGGACGCATCCGGTGCCGACCAGCGTGTTCGCGCCTTGCAGCGCCAGCGTGCCATCGAACTCCTGCCCGTGATCGGGGACGAACACCGTGCCCTGCCACGCACCACCCGGGCCGCGGCGGAAATCACGGAACAATTGCGTGCCGATCAGCCGATCGGTGCCGCCCGCCGCCGCATCGTCGCGCGCGCGCTGGTCGGCCGCGACGACGGTGCCGCATAGTCCGGCGCCGCACGGTGCGACGCGGATGCGGACGCTGTCGCGCGCGTTGCGCCACGTGCCGGCGGGGGTGGCGACGGGTGCGGCGATCGCGGGCGAAGCCATAGCGACGGCAAGGGCGGCGAGGATCATACGCTTCATGACGAGGAAGATAGGGGCGCGATCGGCACGATATAAGGCAGTCATTCCAGACCAGACGTACCATCACAGCCAAGCTGCCGGTGTCGGCTGTTGGCGGTGCAGCGTGATTGGCGATAGGACGGTTTCGTGACGTCCGCCCCCACCCCGAATATCGACCCGCCTCGAGCCGGCGGGAACGCCACCGCCCAGACTAAGTCCGCTCAGGTTACCCCTGACAGCCAGCATCGCGGGCTGGTCGCGCTGCTGCCGCGCAGCCTTCGCGGCTTCGCGCTGCTGGCGCGGTTCGATCGGCCGATCGGCTGGTGGCTGCTGTTCTGGCCGGGCGCCTGGGCGGTTGCACTGGCGGGCGGTGCCGTGGAGCGCTGGGATCTAATCCTGTGGCTGCTCGTCGGCGCGATTGCGATGCGCGGCGCGGGCTGTGTCTACAACGACATAATCGACCGCGATCTGGACGCGAGCGTCGCGCGGACGCGCAACCGCCCGCTCGCGAGCGGCGCGGTGTCGATGCGCGCGGCCTGGGTGTGGCTGCTGCTGCTGTGCCTGATTGGGCTGGTCGTGCTGGTACAGTTGCACCTGCCCGCCGCGATCGTGTCGGTCGCGGCGATCCTTCCGGTCGCGGCGTACCCGTTCATGAAGCGGATCACGTGGTGGCCGCAGGTGTGGCTGGGGCTGGTGTTCTCCTGGGCGGCGCTGGTCGGGTGGACCGAGACGTGGGGGTGGCTGAGCGTGGGCGGCGTGCTGCTGTATGCGGGCAGCATCTTCTGGGTGGTTGGTTACGACACGATCTACGCATTGCAGGACCGCGAGGACGACGCGCTGGTCGGGATAAGGTCGTCGGCGCTACGCATGGGGCGGCACGTGCGTGGCGGCGTGGGCGTCTGCTACGCGCTCGCGGTTGCGCTCTGGGCGGCGGCCTTGTGGCAGGTGCGCGCCGATTCGCTGGCGCTCGCGGCATTGCTGCCGGTGGCGGGGCATCTAGCGTGGCAGGTCGCGACGCTCACGCCCGACGATGGCGCGGGGGCGCTGGCGCGGTTTCGGTCGAACCGGTTCGCGGGGGTGTTGATGTTCCTCGCCTGTGTGGTGGTGGGGACGCCGTTGTAGGGGCGGAAGGTCGCAAAGGTCACGCGCCAACGCAGGTGCGCGCGCGGGGTGATGTTCGGTGCTGAGAAAGAGCGGGGCGAATTAGGCTGGGTGGCCGCGTGTAGGACAGGGCAAACTCCCCTCCTTGCAAGGAAGGGGTTGGGGGTGGGTCGAGGCGCGCGCCACCGCTTCTAGGATCGCTGCCATGACTCCGTCCGCGTTCCCGAGCACATCGTTGTTCCAGAAACGGAGCACCGTCCAACCCTGCGCGTCGAGATAGCGGGTTCGCTCCAAGTCAGTGGCGAGCGTGGCGTGTTGGCCGCCGTCTAGTTCGATGATGAGCTTCAGCGAGCGACAGGCGAAATCGACGATGTAGTGGCCGATAACGAGCTGGCGTGTGAAACGTGGACGCACGGTGTGTAGGTGCTGCCAGAGGTTGTGCTCGGCGCGCGTGGGCTCTTGACGCATTCGGCGCGCGTTGGTGGTCAGCTCGGGTGGGATCCGTTGCACGTAGGGGAGTTTAGGATAGGGCAGCGCGAGCGGCTACCCACCCCCGGCCCCTCCCTTGCAGGGAGGGGAGATCAAGGGATCGCATCCAGCTTATCCGTTTAGCCTCTAACCCTAGTATCCCGTGCGCCCGCCCCCTAAGTCGCTGCCCATGCTTACCCCCGATCAGGCGCAGGAGCGCGCCCAGGATATCGTCCGCCGTGCCAGCGCCGCGGGTGCCGATGCGGCCGATGCGGTGTTCGCCGCCGACGCATCGAGCGAGGTGTCGGTGCGGCTCGGCAAGCTGGAGGATGTGGGCCGCTCGGAGGCGGAGGAGTTGGGGCTGCGGGTGTTCGTCGGGCAGCGTTCGGCGAGCGTGTCGACCTCCGACCTGTCGTCGGCGGCGATGGATGCGCTGGTCGAGCGCGCGGTGGCGATGGCGCGCGAGGCGCCCGAGGATCAATGGGCAGGCCTCGCGCCGACCGAGCGGTTGATGCATGGCGCGGCGCCGCTGCTCGACCTTGCTGATGATGGCGCCGTCACACCCGCCGAACTGCGTGAACTGGCGTCGCAGGCAGAGGAAGCCGCGCGCAGTGTGCCGGGTGTGACCAACAGCGAGGGCGGTGGCGCGGGCGCGTCGTCGGTTGTGTGGGCGCTCGCGACCAGCCATGGCTTCGCGGGCGCGTATACGACGACCGGCTACAGCGTGTCGGCGAGCGTCATCGCCGGACAGGGCGGCGGGATGCAGCGCGATTACGCCTTCCACTCGGCGCGGCACCGCGCACGGCTCGACGCGCCGCACGAGATCGGACGCCGCGCGGGCGAGCGCGCGGTGGCGCGGCTCGATCCGGGCAAGGTGGCGAGCGGCGCGATGCCGGTGGTGTTCGACCCGCGTGTGGGCTCGAGCCTGCTCGGCCACCTGATCGGCGCGATCTCGGGCACGGCGATCACGCGCAAGACGAGCTTCCTGCTGGATGCGCTGGGCACCGAGGTGTTCGCGCCCGGTGTGAGCGTGTGCGACGATCCGCACCGCCCGCACGGCCTGCGCTCGCGTCCGTTCGACGGCGAAGGGCTGCCAGTGTCGCCGTGCTCGATCATCGAGAACGGGATGCTGGAGACGTGGCTGCTCGACAGCGCGTCGGCGCGGCAGCTCGGGCTGGCGCCGACCGGTCATGCCGCGCGCGGTGTCGGTGGCTCGCCGGGTGTGACGACGAGCAACCTGTTCATGCAGGCGGGGCACGTGCCGGTCGCGACGTTGATCGAGGATATCACGACTGGCGTGTACGTCACCGAGCTGATCGGACAGGGCGTCAACGGCGTGACCGGCGATTACAGTCGTGGGGCGGCGGGGTTCCTGATCGAGGATGGCCAGATCACGCGACCGATCGCCGAGTTCACGATCGCGGGCAATTTGCGCGACATGTTCCGCGCGCTGGTGCCGGCGAACGACCTCGAGTTCCGCCAGGGGATCAACGTGCCGACGCTGCGGATCGACGGCATGACGGTGGCGGGTGGCTGAGGCGCCCACTGACATAAGCGCCGCCGATCGGAACCTGCTGGCCGATGCGGTCGCCGGTGTCGTGCGCGAGGCGGCGGCGATGGCGATGGCGCGCTGGCGGACCGATTTCGCGCGCACGGAAAAGAGCGACGGCAGCCCGGTGTGCGAGGTCGATCTGGACGTCGACCGGATGCTCCACGCGCGGTTGAACGCGTTGCTAGCCGATGCCGGATGGCTGTCGGAGGAGACGGCGGACAGCGCCGATCGTCTGGCGGCCAGCCGGGTGTGGGTGGTCGACCCGATCGACGGCACGCGCGACTATATCCGCGGACGTGCCGGCTGGTGCGTATCAGTGGCGCTGGTCGAGGACGGACGCGTGGTGATCGCTTTGCTCGACGCGCCCGCGCGCGGCGAGGTGTGGCGCGCAGTCGCGGGCGGTGGCGCGACGCTGAACGGCGCGGTGCTGCGCGCAGGCGGACGTTGCGAGATCACCGGCGCGCGGGTGCCGGCGGACGCGCTGCCCAAGGTCGACCGCGACCTGGTGGCGGTGGAGAAGCCGAACTCGATCGCGCTGCGCATGGCGATGGTCGCGGCTGACCGTGCCGACCTGGTCGCG
This sequence comes from Sphingomonas hominis, assembly GCF_013328205.1. GTDB lineage: Bacteria > Pseudomonadota > Alphaproteobacteria > Sphingomonadales > Sphingomonadaceae > Sphingomonas > Sphingomonas hominis. The sequence continues at coordinate 99,750 of NZ_JABULH010000006.1, forward strand.
ACGATGCGCTGGGGCAACGAATGGGACATCGCCGCCGCCGCGCTGGTGGCGGAGGAAGCGGGCGCGAGCGTGACGGACGCACTTGGCGCGCCGCTGGCGTTCAACAAGCCCGATCCGCATGCGTTCGGGGTGCTGACCAGCACGCGCGGCATCCACGCGGCAGCGGTGGCGCGGTTGGCGGGACGCGCGCGGGCGGTGATCCGGTAGTTCACGCAGCATGGCATTGGGTGAACTGACGCGCCGTTCAGGATTGTTTGCCTGTCGCCCAGCAGCGATCGCATAGACGCAACAAGTCGATCCGCTGTATGCCCGTGCGTGTCCCACATCAGTTCGGGCCACATTCTCCCGTCATCTCGGACTTGATCCGGGGTCCCGCTTCTTTGACAGGGCGGGAGAAGGTAGCGGGATCCCGGATCAAGTCCGGGATGACGATGAGTTGAAGCGCTCGGAAACTAATCTTGCGTCACGGATAACGTTGGTGACGCGCCGGCGAGAAGGTAGCTTGCCGGAAGTTTGGCGACCTTAGCCGACGATGATCGGTGGGTGGTCGCGTTCGGGTAGCGGCTGGGGCGCGGTGCTGTGACCCGCCACGTCGCGCGCGACCATGGGGCGCAGGCGCACCGCCAGGCAGATCACGACCGGCCAGAACAGCGTGTTGGCAATGTCGCCGAGCGTGTCGGACCAGCGCCATGAGCCGTAGTGCATCCGATCGAGTATCTCATTCCCCGCCTCCGCCGCGACGACGACGGAGAGCGGGATCAGCGTGCCGAGCGAGCGGCCGGTGACCAGCCGCGCGATGAGCAGTACGGCCAGCCCTGCGTGAACGTGGAGGATCGTGTCGGGCAGACCCGTGCCATCCCCGACCCAGACGGTAAAGTCGGTCCACAGTTTCGCGATGTCCACGCAGGCGCTCGGGCTTATTTCTGGCAGGCGACGATCGTCGCGATCACCGAAAGCGTATCGTGCGGATCGCGGACGCGGACGGTGTCGAGCCCGAGCTCCTTGGCCGGATAATCGTTACCGCCGGGGAAGATCGCGTCGCCGATGAACATCATCTTGTCGAGCGCGATACCGCTCTCGTCACGCAGGCGCTTGAGGCCATACGCCTTATCGACACCCTTCTGCGTGATGTCGATCGAGGTCGCGCCGCCCATGTTGATCGACAGCTCGGGCAGGCGCTTCTTGAGGTCGGCCTGGATCACCTTGCGCTTGGCGAAATCAGGGTCCCACTTCTCCTTCGCCTCGACCGGCGCCTGCTGGCCGAGCGCGGAGAAGGTGATCTGCGAGCCGCGATCCTCGATCCGCTCGCCCCAGGTCTCCTCAGGCACGAAGCCGGTCGCCTCTAGCGAGGCGTCGAACGCTTCGATAATGTTCTTTTTCGTCTCGTCGTCGAACAGTTCGGCGTAGACGGTGGTCCACTCGCCCGACTGGTGGGTGTAGAGCTTGGTGCCGGTGGTCGGCATCAGCCACAGGCGCGACAGGTCGGCGCGCGCGGGCAGGCGGCTCGCCACCTGCTTGTCGAACTGCGGCCAGTCGCCGCCCGAGATCACCGCGACATGCGCGACCTGGAGCAGATCGGCCAGCGCCTCGCCCATGTCCTCCTTGATCGCCTGCTTGCTCTCGGCGAGCGTTCCGTCGAGGTCGAAGGCGACGAGTTCTTTCACGTGGTGGTCTCCAAAGTAGGAAGGATGATCGTTTCGATGGCGTGCGCTACGCCATCCTCGTCGTTGGCGCGAGTGACATTCCTCGCAACCGCCTTCACGTCGTCGGGCGCGTTGCCCATCGCGATCGCGAGGCCGGCGCGGGTGAGCATCGGCAGGTCGTTGCGCTGGTCGCCGATCACCGCGGTGTCGGCGAGGTCGACGCCGTTCGATTTGGCAAGTGCTGCGACGCCGTCGCCCTTGTTCGCCTCCAATGCAGTCACGTCGAGATAGTAGGTCTGCGACTGTGCGATCGTCGCCTGCTCGCCGTAGCGGCCGTGTGTCTGGTCGTAGAGCGCGCGCAGGTGATCCTCGTCGTCGCTGACGAAGGTGATCTTGTCCGCGCGCGCCAGCAGGTCGTCGAAGTCGGGTCGGACGACGGGTTCCTGGTTCGAGCTGACGCGCTCGCTCGCGGTGTGCGGGCCGTCGCCGTCGGTCGCGAACCACTGGTCGTCGGCGAAGACCCAGGTGTCGACCTGCGCGCCCGCGGCCATGTCGATCACCCCGCGCGCAACATGCTCGGCGATCGTGTGCCGGCTGACGATCGTGCCGTCGCGGCGAAACACGATGCCGCCGTTGAAGGCGCCGACGTCCTCGTCGAGTTCGAGCGGTTCGAGCAGCGGCTGGATGCCCGACATCGGCCGCGCGCTGATGACGGTGAAGGCGATGCCGGCATCGCGCAATTGCTTCACCGCCGCGATCGTCGCGGGTGTGAGTTGCTTGTCCTGGTCGACGAGCGTGCCGTCAACATCGGACACCATGAGGCGAATGGTCATTATTGCGGGATCTCGACATGGCCGCCGAAGCCGAAGCGCATGGCCGATAGCACCTTGTCGCCGAACGTGTGGTCGACGCGGCTGCGATAGCGCGCGAACAAGGCGGCGCTGAGCACGTTCAACGGCACTGCTTCCTCCATCGCGGCGTCGATCGTCCAGCGGCCCTCACCCGAATCGGCGACATGGCCTGAGAAGCCGTCGAGCTTGCCGTCCTTGGCGAGTGCGAGCGCGGTCAGGTCGAGCAACCACGACGAGATCACGCTGCCGCGGCGCCACACCTCGGCAATGTCGGTGAGGTTAAGGTCGTAGCGCTGGTCCTCGGGCAGCTTGTCCGACGCCTTGCCCTTGAGCACGTCGAAGCCCTCGGCATAGGCCTGCATCAGCCCGTATTCGATGCCGTTGTGGACCATCTTCACGAAATGGCCCGCGCCCGCGGGGCCGGCGTGGATGTAGCCGTTCTCCGCGCGCGGATCGGTCGCGTCGCCCAAGCGGCCCTTGGTGCGCTCGATCGAGCCCATGCCCGGCGCGAGGGTCGAGAAGATCGGGTCGAGCTGCTGGACGATGTCCGCCGGCCCGCCGATCATCATGCAATAACCGCGCTCGCGGCCCCAAACGCCGCCCGAGGTGCCGACGTCGACGTAGTGGACGCCCTTTTCCGCCAGCGCCTTGGCGCGGCGGATGTCGTCCTTGTAGAAGGAATTGCCGCCGTCGATGACGATCTCGCCCTCGGCCGCATTCTCGCAGATGCTGTCGATCACGCCTTCGGTGATCTCGCCCGCGGGGACCATGACCCACCAGATGACGGGCGAGCCCGCCTTGGCGCGCGCGTCGTCGACCGAGGTCGCGGCCTCCGCGCCCGCCTCGACCAGCTTGGCGACTGCATCGGCGTCGCGGTCGAAGGCGACGATCTCATGTCCCTTGTCCATCAAGCGGCGGGCCATGTTGCCGCCCATCCGGCCGAGGCCGATCATCACCATCTTCATACAGCACTCCTGACGTTGCTGCGCGTAAAGCGGGAGGCCGGGCAAGGTTCCGCGCGCGGGCGGACCGGCGGGGCGAAGGGTGGTGCGGCGTCGGCCACGCGAAAGGTCACGCGAAGGTCACACCAATGCGCGCCCGCACGGGTGGGGCTGTCAGCGGACGGCCAGGCCAGAACGGTGTGCGACCGGATAGAGCCGCGTCAAGCTGGTCGGAAGGTCACGCTAAGGTCACGCCAATGCGCGTCGTTGCGGGGGCGGCGGCGATGCGGTGCGTGGCGGGTCGACGGTGTGAAAGAGCGGACGCCGAGGCGCGTGGTGGGGTCTAACGAGCGACGGCGGTGTAGGACAGCTTGGGGTGAGTTCGGGCCGGCTTGGACGATCAAGGCAGGATGGATGCTGAAACGAGTTCAGCATGACGGCGCGTGGTGGAGGGTAAGTCCTCCCTCTCCTACGTCGCCCCGGACTTGATCCGGGGTCCCGCTTTCTGGCGAGTTGGGAGAAGGTAGCGGGATCCCGGGTCGAGCCTGGGATGACGAGTGAGGCGGGTGCGTCAGCGTTTTACCGAGGCGGAGAAGGGGCGCGCGCGTTTGTCGGTGGCCCATTTGTAGTTGGGCTCGGCCGCCATCGCGAAGCGGAGTTCGCCGCCCGCCATGATCTCGTCGTGGGTCAGGTAGCTGCGCTCGAGCGGGCGACCGTTGAGCACCACCGCGCCGATATACGGGCGCGACTGGCCGAAATTGTCGGCGACGACCGTGAAGCGCTTGCCGTTGGGCAGCGTGAGCGCGGCGCGGCGGACGAACGGTCGGCCGATCGCATATTCGAGGCTGCCGGGGGTCACGGGATAGAAGCCGAGTGCGGTGAAGACGAGCCAGGCGGACATCTGCCCCAAATCGTCGTTGCCGGCGAGGCCGTCGGGCGTCGGTTTGTACTGCGAATTGACGATTTGCGTCAGCCGATACTGCGTCCGCCACGGTTGCCCGGCGTGGTCGTAGAGATAGGCGACGTGGTGGCTCGGCTCGTTGCCGTGGATATACTGGCCGATCAGCCCGGCGATGTCCTCCGCGTGGCTATAGTCGAGCTTGGAATTGTCGTAGTCGAACATCTGGTCGAGCTTGGTCACCGCGGCCTGGTCACCGCCCATTGCCTCGAACAAGGCGGCCTGATCCTGCGGCACGAACCAGGAATATTGCCACGCATTCCCTTCGGTATAGTCCGACCCGTAGTTGATCGCGGTGGGGTCGAACGGTTCGCGGAATGTGCTATCGGCCTTCCGCGCGCGGACGAAGCCCGTCTTGGGGTCGAAGGTGTTGCGCCAGTAGGCCGACCGCGCGTCGAACCAGGTGGCGACGTCGTCGCGCTTCATCGCGCGCGCCATCTGCGCGATCGTCCAATCGTCATAGGCGTATTCGACCGTCTTCGATGCCGCCTCTGGCTCGCGGTCGATCGGCACGTAGTGGAGCACCGGCAAGTCGGCGAGTCCGCCATAGGGGGCGTAGGTCGCGCTGCGGATCATCGCCGCGAGCGCCTGCGTTTCGTCGAAGCCGCGGATGCCTTTCAGATAGGCGTCGGCGATGACCGGGACCGAATGGTAGCCGATCATCGTCCACGTCTCCCGTCCCTGGAACTGCCAGACGGGAAGGATGCCGTCGGGCGAATATTGCTGGCTGGCGAGCAGCGAGCGGATGATCTGCGAATTGACCTCGGCGGGCTGAACGAGGGTGAGCAGCGGATGCTCGGCGCGGAACGTATCCCATAGCGAGAAGGTCGAGCGCTGCGTGTAGCCTTCCGCTCGGTGGACCTGATTGTCGGGGCCGCGCCAGCGCCCGTCGACGTCGCTGGTGACCGAGGGTGCGATCAGGCTGTGGTAGAGCGCGGTCATCACGTTCTTGCGCATCGACGTGTCGCCGTCCACGTCGAGCACGCCGAGCGCCTGTTTCCACGCCGCGGTCGTGCCCTTGCGCACCGCGTCGAAGCCGCCGCTCTCTGCCTGGAGGTTGGCGATTGCGCCGTCCTCGTCGACGCTCGAGATCGCGACGGTCACCTCCAGCGGGTCGCCGAGTTTGCCGAAGTCGAACCGCGCGACGAGCGCGCGGCCGGCGCGCTCCATCACGCGGTCGCTGCCGCGGCCGGGGCCCTGAAACCCCCTGTAGGTCACGTCGGCCTCGGTGCTGACGAAGGCGTGGTTGGTGACGGGCTTCGAGAAACGCATCGCGAAGAACATCTGCCGGTCGGGTGCCCAGCCACGCGTCTGGCGGCTGCCGGTGATCGTGCCGTCGGGACGCAGGCGGATCGAAGACCAGAGTGTCTTACCGGGGTAATTGTAGAGCCCGGAGCGCAGGTCGAGGATCAGGTGCGCCTCGTCGCTTGAGCGAAAGGTATAGCGGTGGACGCCGACGCGCGTGCCCGCGGTCAACTCGGCCCGGACGCGCGCGTCGTCGAGCTGGACCGAATAATAGCCGGGCGTCGCCTGCTCGTTGCGGTGGCTGAAGCGCGAGCGATAGCCGGAGCCGGGCTGCTTCGGGTCGCCGGGCTCCAGCTTGACTGCGTCGGTCGCGCCGGTCGCGGGCATCAGCAGGAAGTCGCCCAGATCGCTGTGCCCCGCGCCCGAGAAGTGCGTGTGCGAGAAACCCTGGATCGTCGCGTCCTCGTAGCGGTAGCCCGCGGCGTGCGGGTAGCAGTCGCGCAGGACGCAATTGGTGTCGGTGTCGGGCGAGAGCTGCACCATGCCGAACGGCGCGACCGCGCCGGGAAAGGTGTGCCCCTGCCCGCCGGTGCCGATGAACGGGTCGACAGCGCTGAGCGGATCGGGCTCGCGCTGTGCCGCGACCGGCGTGGCGAGCGGCATCGTCAGCGAGAGGGTGAGGATGGCGGACAGGCAGCGGCGGGCGAGCGTCATGGCGAACCTTGTGCCGCGGTCGGCGCGTGGGGGGAAGACGGCGCGAGGTCTTAGCCCAGCACGGGCGCGCAACATGCGGGCGTGGTGGGGCGTTGGGTGGATCAATCAGCACGAGTGGAACCACGATGACCGACCCCAGTCGCCCGATGCGCCTAGGCTTTCCCGTCAAGGAGATGGGCAAGCCCGGCTTCAAGAGCAACGACACGCGGCGGTGGCAGAAGGACCCGCATCTCAAATGCTCGCTCGAAGAGGTGTCGAAGATCCTCGACTATCTCGCGAAAGAGAATCTCGACATGTACCGCATGTCGTCAGACCTCGCGCCGTACGCGACGCACCCCGACATGCCACAATTCCACAACATGGTGGCGGAGAGCGACGCGGAGCTGGCGGCATTCGGGAAGAAGGCGCGCGAACTCGACATCCGGCTGTCGTTCCACCCGTCGCAGTACGTGCTGCTCAACAGCCCCAACGAGGCGTTGACCGAGAAGAGCATCTGGGACCTGTCGAGCCAGGCGGAGATGCTCGACCGGATGGGGCTGGACGACGAGGCGGTGATGATCACCCACGTCGGCGGCGTGTACGACGACCATGACGCGAGCCGCGCGCGCTGGATCGAGGGATGGGAGAAATGCCCCGAGCATGTCCAGCGGCGGCTGGTGCTGGAGAATGACGACATCCGCTTCTCGGCCGCCGATGCGCTGTGGATTCAAGAGCGGACGGGCGTGCGGCTCGTGTTCGACTATCAGCATTTCTGGTGCCTGAACCCCGAGCGGCTCGACATGCGGGCGACGTTCGAGAAGTTCCTGGCGACCTGGCCGGAGGGGGTAAGGCCAAAGATGCATTTCTCGTCCCCGCGCACCGAGATGCGCGAGATCAAGCAGAAGATCACCGCGAAACAGCGCGCGAGCGGCAAGACGACCAGAAAGGGCGAGCTGACCAAGGCACCGGTCAAGGCGAACGCGCGCGTGAAGACGGTGTTGCGCCCGCCGATCTGGACCGGTCACGCCGATTTCACCAACCCGTTCGAGTTCGCGACCTTCATGCGGATGGCTGAGGGACTCGTCTTCGACGTGATGATGGAGGGCAAGTCGAAGGACGTCAGCCTGCTGAAACTGCGCCCCGATCTGCTGCGCTTCGCCCCCGACGTGGCGGCGCGGTTCGGCATCTATCCCGAGGATGCCGAGGCATTCGCGGCGGACGAGGCGGCGCTGGAGAAGGGCGTCGACACCGAGGACACGCCCGACGTGGATGAGGGCGACGGCGAAGGTGGGGCGATGCTGGAGGCGGCGGAGTAAATGGCACGTCCGGTCGCGCACGCGCGCGACCGGATCGGCTGATGCGTTACGAGCGGTGCTTGGCGAGGAATTGCTCGGTGACGGTTGGGATGATCTGCTCGACCTTCTTCGCCGCGGCCTTTTCGTCCTCGACGAACGACTTGATCCAGCCGGTGTGCTGGCCGTAGCCCGCCTGCTCCGCGATCACCGCGAGCGAGGTGTAGGCGGCGATCTGTTCGCCCTGAAAGGCGTAGCCGGCGTAGAGGTTCTTGAGCGTGGTGTCGGGGGTGACCGCGTGCACCGCGGTGCCGACCAGGCCGACCGCGCTGGTCACCGCTTCTCGCAGTGCGGGCTTGCTCGCGCCGACGTCCGACAGCGCCTGCTCGATCTGCGTCAACTGCGCTTCGGTGGTGGACACGTGGCCGCGCAGCAGCGCCTGATATTCGGGATAGTCATCCAGCTGCGGGATCTGCGCGTTCATTTGCTGCAGGCCCTGCGTCTCGGCGGCGTGCGTGTTCTCGAGCGACTGGGTGTAGATATGCTTGATGTCCGGCACGGGTAACCCTCGCGAATTGGTGGGGAGGCGCGCGCCAGAGCGGCGTGCTGTTGGGACAATCCCTCCCCTCCCCCGTGGGTTCCGTGGCGCGACTATTCCGCGGCTTCGCGTAGGCTGACCTCGGCGCCGACTTCTTCCGCGAACCATTCCGCTGTCATCGGCAGACCCTCGCTAAGCGACACGCGCGGCGACCAGCCGAGCACGTCGCGTGCGCGCGTGATGTCGGGGCGGCGGCGGCGCGGGTCGTCCTGCGGTAGCGGGGCGTTGACGACCTTGCCGGTGGTGGGGACGAGTTCGAGCACCATGTCGAGCAGTTCGTTGATGGTGAATTCGTCGGGGTTGCCGATGTTGACCGGCTCCAGCCCGTCGATGTCGCTTTCCATCAGCGCGATCAGCCCGCGCACCATGTCGGACACGTAGCAGAAGCTGCGCGTCTGCGTGCCGTCGCCGTAGATCGTGATGTCGCGCCCCGTGAGTGCCTGGCAGATCAGGTTGGAGACGACGCGGCCGTCGTCGGGGTGCATGTGCGGGCCGTAGGTGTTGAAGATGCGTGCGACGCGTACCTGAGCGCGGTTCATCCGCGCGAAGTCGAACGTCATCGCCTCGGCCGCGCGCTTGCCCTCGTCGTAGCAGGCGCGCGGTCCCGTGCAGCTGACCCAGCCGCGATAGCCCTCGACCTGCGGGTGAACTTCGGGATCGCCGTAGACCTCGCTGGTGGAGGTGAGCAGGAAGCGCGCGCCGGTCCGCTCGGCGAGCCGCAGAAGGTGGTTGGTGCCGACGACGTTGGTCAGCATCGTGTGCTCGGGGTCGGCCTGATATTGCGGCGGCGAGGCGGCGCAGGCGCAATTGTAGATGCGCGTGAGGTTGGCGGCCTCGGTGACCGCGGCGGGCAGCGCGTTGACGATATCGCCCTCGACGAAGGTGAAGTTCGGCAGGTCCTCCAGCAGCTTCAGGTTCGACGGCCGCGCGGTTTGCAGATTGTCGAGGCAGATGACGCGGTGGCCGGCGTCGCTCAGCGCGCGGCACAGATGCGATCCGATGAAGCCCGCGCCGCCGGCGACCAGGATGGTGTCCATGTTCTTCTCCCTCATGCCGAGACGCGCTTTCTGTCGCGCGCGTGCTCGGCGGCTTCTTCCAAGTGGCGCTCGAGCTCTTCGGCCCGGTGCGCGGCGGTGTGTTCGGCGAGCACGCGTTGGCGCCCCGCCTGCCCGATCTGCTCCAGGTCGCGGCGCGCGAGCGCGGCGAGCATGTCGGCGCAGGTGTCGACCAGCAATATCTCGCGCCCGTCGCCCAGGATCTCGTTCAGTCCGTCCCAGCGGTCGGAGATGATCGGCGTGCCGCACGCTGCGGCCTCGAAGATGCGGACCGAGGGCGACCAGCCCGCGGCGATCATGTCGGCGCGCGTCACATTCAGCGTCGCGCGGCTCGCGCTGTAGAAAGCGGCGTGCTCGGCGGGCGGCAGATGCTCGATCCGCTCGACGTTGTCGGGCCAGATGATCGTGTCGGGATATTGCGGCCCCGCGACCGCGAAGCGGCGCTGTGGTGCGGCGCGCGCGACGTAGAGCAGCAGGCGTTCGAGCGTCGGCTGGCGATCGTCGCTATAGGTGCCGAGATAGGTCAGGTCCCACTTCTTCGGCACGTCGAGCGGCACGTACGCCTCCGCGTCGACCGAGCAGTAGAGCGCGCGTGCCATCGGCGAGCCGTAATGCTGCTCTAGGTGGCGAAGCGTCGGGCCGCCGGTGAACGACAGATAGACGTCGTAACCGGGGATCACCGCGGGCGAGAGATATTCGAAGTCACCGCGCTCGAGCTTGGCGAGCGTGACTGGCGTGTCGATGTCGTAGAAGCCGACGACGCCTTGCCCGCCCTCGGCGACCCAATCCTGCACGAGCTGGCCGACAGCGACGCCGTCGGGGACGTAGCTGCCGACGATCACCGCGTCGGCGCTCGCGATCTCGCCGCGCCATTCGGCCAAGTGATCGAGGTCTGAATAGTAATCGAGCCGGCACCAGTCGGGGTCGACCAGGTCGCGGTGCGCGCCCGCATACCATGGCACTTCGCGTTCGAGGAACACGACCTCATGCCCGCGCGCGGCGAATGCCTTCAGCAGCGCGCGGAAGGTGGTGGCGTGGCCGTTGCCCCAGGACGAGCCGAGGCTGAGGCCGAGGACGACGAGCTTCATGCCGCGGTCACCTCGCGCGCGGCGTGGACCTTGAACAGCGCGTCGACCTGTTCGCCGCGTAGATCATAGGTGTGTTCGGCGAGCACGCGTTTCAGCGCCGCCTGCCCGATCGCCGCCGCGCGCTCGGTGGTGAGTGCGGAGAGGTGGTCGGCGACGTCCTGCCCGTCGCGCGCGACCAGCACTTCCTCGTCGGGCTTGAGGAACAGCTCGATCCCCTCCCACGCGTCGGTGATGAGGCAGGCGGCGGCGCCCGCGGCCTCGAACACGCGGGTGGCGGGGGAGAAGCCGATATGCGCCATCGAATCGCGCGCGACGTTCAGGACCGCGCGCGGCGTGCAGTTGAACGCATTGTGCTCGGCGGTGAAGACGTGGCCGCGGTGGCGGACGTTGCCGGGCATCGCCTTCGTCTCCCAGCCATTGCCGCCGATCAGGAATTGCTGCTCGGGCAGGAGCGATGCGGGGCGGAGGAAGAACTCCTCCACGCGCGCCTCGCGGTCGGGCAGGCGATTGCCCAGAAACGCGAGATCGCAGGCGAAGCGAGGGTCCGCGTCGACCGGATGATGCGTCTGCGGGTCGAGCGCGTTGTAGACGGGCACGCAATCCTTCGCGCCGAAGCCGGTGTACGCGTCGACAACGGGCGCGCCGCCGCCGTAGGTCAGCACCATGTCGAGCCCGGGCAGCGCGGCGCGGACCGGGTGGCTAGCGTCGGCGCGCATCTCGTCGAGCGTCGCGGCCGCGTCGACGTCCCAGAAGATCTTGAGCGCTCGCGGGTTCGCGTGGGCGATGACGCCTTCGAGCAGCTCGCGGTCGAACACGCCGACGCCGTTTGCCTTGACGACGATGTCGGCGGCGGTGGCTTCGCTCAGCACATTGCGCATCGCGTCTTCGGTCGCGGGGTAGACGACGACCTTGGCATATTCGGGCGGATCGATGTCGCGGTGCTGCTGACGGTCGAACGCGTCGGGTTCGTAGAAGGTGATGTCGTAGCCGCGCTCGCCCAGCGCGCGCAGGATGCCGCGATAATAAGTGGCCGCGCCGTTCCAATAGGACGACAACAGGCTCGATCCGTAGAAAGCGATCTTCATGCGGCAACTCCCACGCCAGGGTTGGTGCCCAGCGTGTCCAGGATGGTCATCAATTCGTCGACGCGGTGCGCGCAGGTGTGGCGCTCGGCGATCGTCTCCAGCCCGGAGGCGATCAGCGAGGCGCGCAGATCGGCGTCGTCGCGGATGCGGGCGAGCACGTCCGCCATCTGCTCGCCGTCACTCGCGTAAAGGAAGTCCTGTCCAGGGCGGAACAGTCCCTCGCTATCTTCCCACGGCGCACTGGCGAGCGGGATGCCGCAGGCGAGCGCCTCGAACACGCGGATCGTCGGGATGCCGGGCAGGATCGTGCGGTAGTAATTGCGCGGCACGTGGACGGTTGCGAGCGCCTGCGCGAAGATCTCGGGCGCGCGGGCGTTGGGTGCCCAACCGTGATAGTGCGCGCCGTAGCGCGCGAGCATGGCACGCGCCTCGTCGGGGTAGCGTACGCCGTAGATGTCGAGCGGCAGCGAGGCGGCTTGCGCGGGGCGGAGGAGGTAGTCCTCGATCTCGCGGGTGCGTTCACCGTCGCCCCAATTGCCGATCCAGACGACGCCTTCGTGGGTGTCGCTGTCGAGTGGGCGGAAGCGACGCGTATCGGCGGCCTCGTGCCAGGTCCAGACGCGCTTGCCCCAGCCACGCGCGCGATATTGCTCGGACAGTGTTTCGCCGAATGCGAGGACGCCGTCATAGCCCGACAGGTCGTAGGCATCCATCTCGTGCGGCAGGCTGACGATACGGTGGTGGGTGTCGTGGAACAGGAGCGTCCACGGCGCGCCGGCCTTGCGCAACGCGCCGAGCGCGGCGACGAGGTCGTGCGCGTTCCATTCGTGGACGATCACGAGGTCGGCGCCGTCGACCATCGCGGCGACGTCGTCGCCGGCGGCGTAGGTGTCAGACGACAATTCGGGATAGGACGCGCGGTAGGGCGCGAGCGCGTCTTCGCCGCCGTCGGCGAGCAGGTTCTGGAGGCTCCAGCTATCGACCGGTTCGTAGGCTCGCACGTCGTGGCCGCGTGCGATCAGCTCGGACAGCACGCCGCGGACGAAATGCGCGTTGCCGTGATTCCAGCACGAGGAAAGGCTGTGGGTGAAATAGACGATCTTCATGCCGCAACCCGCTCCCGCGGCGCGACTGCGCGCGCGTAGATGTCCGCCATGCCGCGCGCGTTGGCGGCGGGAGTGTAGCGCGCGGCGCGTGCCCGCGCGCGCTCGCCCGCCTCGATCCGCGCGGTGGCGTCGCTCGCCAGCGCCTCAATCGCGCGAGCGAACGCTTCGTCGTCGCCGGGCGTGACGAAGGTGGCGGCGCCGTCCCATAGTTCGCGGAAGGTCGGAATGTCGGACAGCACCAGCGCGCAGCCCGCCGATGCCGCCTCCAGCACCGCGAGCCCGAACGGCTCGTAGCGCGTGGCGGAGGCGAAGATCGGGCCTGCCGACAGGTGATCGGCGACGGCCGCGTCCGACAGCGAACCGAGCGTGTCGAGGTAGGCGAAGGCGACCTGCTCGCCGTGCGGCCCGGCGAGCGGGCCGGCGGCCTTGATCGGCATGCTCACGCGCGCGGCGGCGCGGTCGAGCGTCGCGGCGTCCTTGCCGCGATCCCACAGCCGACCGGCGGTGAATACGTGATCGGCGAGCGCACCGGTGCTGGGGATCGCGGTGCGGCCGTTGTGGACGACCTGCGGGCGGCGCGGCAGCGCATAGAGCCGCTGCATGGTGCCCGCGAGCGCGGCGGAAGGGCAGACGCTCACGTCGGCGCGCGCGAGGCCGTCGCCGGTGAGCGCGGCCTGCCACGCGAGATCGGTGGGCAGCGGCCCCCGCTCGACCGCGTCCCACCACGACGCGACGCAGCTGTGCGCGACCGCGACGATCGGCATCGCATAATCGGCGAGCGCGAAGGCAGGCTGGTTGAGCTGCACCACGTCCGCACCGTGGAGCGCGGCTGCCATCGCAACCGCGTCGGCGGTGCGGCGTACTTCCGCGGCATCCTGTGCGAGCCAGTCGAGCGGCAGGCCCGTCTCGGTGTACGTCACGCCCAGCGCGGCGGCGCGGTCGCGCTGCGCCGACGACGGCGCCGGGCCGATCAGTGCCAGGTGCGCGTCGACGCCGAGGGGCGCGAGCGCGGCGGCGAGTTCGAGCGCATACTGCCACACGCCGCCGACCGCGTCCGCCGTCATCAGCAGGCGCAAGCTCACGCAGCGACCTCGAGCGCGGCATGCTCTGCCTTCAACCAGTCGGCGAGGCGCGCGACGCCGTCGCGCCAGTCGGTCCGACGCGCGAGGCCGAGCGCCGCTTCCGCGGCGCGCGTATCGGCGACGAAGTAGCGCTGGTCGCCCGCGCGCCAATCGTCGTGGCGCACGTCAACCGCGCGGCCGGTCACGTCGGCAATATGGTCGAGCAGCACGCGCAGGCTAACTGCATTGTCGGGCCCGCCACCCAGATTGAACGCGCGACCCGATACCGCGTCGATCCGCGACCAGGCGGCAAGATAGGCGTCGACCGCGTCGGACACGTCGAGGATGTCACGCACCTGGCAGCCGTCGCCGTAGAGCGTGATCGGGCGGCCTTTCAATGCGCTGATAAGGAAGTGCGCGACCCAGCCCTGGTCCTCGGTCCCCATCTGCCGCTGCCCGTAGATGCAGCTCATCCGCATGACAGCGGTCTTGAGCCCGTAGCTGCGCGCGTAATCGAGGACGTACTGGTCGGCCGCACCCTTCGACACGCCGTAGGGGGTGTGGAAGTCGAGCGGGCGGCTTTCCCCGATACCGTGCGCGCGCACTTCCGCGTCGACGGGTACGTAGCGGTCAGCCTCCAACGCAAAGTCGAGGTCGGTCAGGTCGCCGTAGACCTTATTGGTGGAGGCGAAGATCACCGGCGCCTCAGGCGCGTGATGGCGCACCGCCTCCAGCACGTTGAGCGTGCCCGCGATATTGGTCGCGAAATCGTCCATCGGGTCGGCGAGGCTGGTGGTCACCGCCACCTGCGCGGCGAAGTGGAACACCGCCGACGCGCCTTTCACCGACTCCGCCACGCGATCGGCATCGCGCACGTCGGCCTCGACGAAGCGGACGCGGTTGCCGTGGCGGCTGCGCAGCCAGTCGAGGTTGCGCCGCACGCCCACGCGCGCGAGCGCGTCGTAGACGATGACGTCATGGCCGGTGTCGGCGAGGCGATAGGCGAGGTTCGCGCCGATGAAGCCCGCGCCGCCCGTGACGAGGACCGGCCCCGAAGGCGCTTCACTCACGCGACCAGCCCGCGCTTGTCGAGCTCGGCGCGCATCGTCTCGACCTTGTCCTCGGCGGTCTGCTGCGCGACCCATTCCGCGAGCACGGCGAGACCGGCCTGGAAGTCCTGCGCCGCCTCGAAACCGAGTTGTTCCTTAGCGAGATTGGTGTCGCAGAAACAGTGGCGGATGTCGCCGATCCGCGCCTTGCCGACGACCTGCGGCGAGATGTCGTTCTTGCCCATTGCCTGCGCCAGCTCGGTCGCGACCTCGCGCACCGAGCGATGGTGGCCCGAGCCGATGTTGAACGTGCCGCCCGCCGCCTGCGGCAGCGTGAGCGAGTCGGCGAAGGCGCGCGCGACGTCGGAGACGTGGACGAAATCGCGGCGCTGCTCGCCGTCCTCGAAGATCATCGGCTGCTGGCCGTTCAACAGCCGCGAGGCGAAGATCGCGAGCACGCCGGTATACGGGTTCGACAGCGCCTGGCCGGGGCCATAGACGTTGAACAACCGCAGGCAGACGCCCTCCATGCCATAGGGTGCGGCCATGATATGCGTGGTGCGCTCCTGCACGTATTTGTTGAGCGCGTAGATCGAGGACAGGTTCGGGCGCTTCCACTCCGGGGTCGCGATCGCCTCCAGCGGGCGGCCTTGCGCGTCGACCGGCTCCCAGTTGGTCAGCCCATCGCGCAGACCCTTACGCTCCGCATCCTGCACGAGGTTGCCGTCGGCGTCGCGGTACAGCCCTTCGCCGTAGATCGACATCGACGAGGCGGTGACGACGCGGCGCACCGGCTGGTCGATCAGCTTCTCGAACAGCACGGCGGTGCCGACGTCGTTGGTCGAGGTGTAGCGCTCGACCTCGTACATCGACTGCCCGACGCCAACCTCGGCGGCGAGGTGAACGACGCTGTCGATACCCTTGAGCGCTTTGGCGACCACGTCGCCGTTGCGCACGTCGCCGCGGATCAGCTCGACCTCGTCGTTGAGGAGCGGTGGGCGATCGACGTCGCCGTGGACCTGCTCGATCAAACTGTCGAGCACGCGCACCTTGTTGCCGCGCGCGAGCAGTTCGTCGGCGACGAAGCGCCCGATGAAGCCCGCGCCGCCCGTAATCAGAACCGTTTCCATGCTTCCCACCCCGCATACGGTCGATGGGTGTAGCGGCATTGATCTGGATCAATGACAAAGCACGGCCATCGACGCCATGACAAGGTAAGAACATCTTCTACTTAGCTTTGTTCCGCAAGTCGTTCCGGGGTCGTAATTTTCTTGAGCTCAGTTGCCGCGGCGGCGGCGGCGTGGTTGAGCGGACACCATGACCCGCACCATCCTGCTCGCGCGCCATGGCATCCACGCCGAGGTCGGCCACATCCTGAGCGGCCGGTCGGAGATCGCGCTCGCCGACGAGGGTCGCGCGCAGGCCGAGCGGCTGGCGTGGTGGCTCAGTCGCATGCCACTATCGTCGATCCACACCAGTCCGCGCGCGCGGACGCAGCAAACCGCGGCGCCCGCCGCCGCGCGCGCCGGGCTGGTGCCGGTGGTCGCGCCCGCGCTGGACGAGATCGATTTCGGCGCGTTCACCGGGCGCGACTTCGCGTCACTCGACGCGGACGCGGACTGGCAGCGCTGGAACGCGGAGCGCGACACCGCGCGCTGCCCGAACGGCGAGACGATGGCGGAGGCGGTGGAGCGCGCGTGGCGCTACATCCACGCTATTCCCACCGATAAGGCGCCCGCGCTGTGCGTGACGCACTGCGACGTGATCCGCGGACTGGTGGCGCGGCACTTGGGCGTGTCGTTCACGCGCATCTACGGGTTCGACTGCGATCCCGGATCGGTGACGACGCTCCAGTTAAGCAACGCGGGCACGCGGCTGGTCGCGCTCAACGAGCGGCCATGAGCCCTGCCCCGCCCGCACGCGCCGAGGTGTGGACCGGCACCTGCCGCATGTCGGCGTAGCTCTTTTCTTCGATCAGATCGGAGCCCATCGTCTCGTTGATCGCGCGCTTGATCGCGGCGCGCTCGTCGTTGCGGTGGTACACCGCGCGCGCGAGGCTGATGAATTCGGCGCCGAACGTGCCCGCCGCTTCCTGTTCGCGGATCGCGTCCTCGATCTCCCACAGATCCTCGTTGACTGCCTTGAGCGTGGCGTAGAGCGGAGCCACCCCGTCGCTGCGCAGCGCCATGTCGCCGAATTCGCTCAGCAGCCGGTGCTCGTTCATCACATTGGCGCGCGCGTCGGCGCGCACGATCCGCTCGCGCTTGATCTCGAGGATGCTGATCTTGTCGAGCAGTTCGCCCCAGGACACGGGAACATTTGGGCTAATTCTGGAGGCCATGCGCTGCTTTCCTGTGCGGGGCTTGGAAGTCGGATAGGTCGCGCGCGATGGTGTCGACCACGCTCGCCCAGTCGCCCGCGCGCGGTTGCGCGTAGAGGCGCATCGTCGGGTACCAGGGCGTGTCGGGCGCGCCAGGCGTCCAGCGCCAGTCGGGCTCGGCCTTGAGCATCAGCCACGTCGGCCGCCCGAGCGCACCGGCCAGATGCGCGATCATCGTGTCGACGGTGACGACCAGCGCGCAGGCGGCAACCAGCGAGGCGGTGGCGTCGATGTCGAACGGGCACCCGGCGGGGTTGAGGACGGCGAGCTCGGACGGCTCGGCGACGAGCGACAGGCAGCGATTGCCTTCGCACAAGGGCGCGAGCAGCGCGGCGGGCACGCGGCGGTCGTGGTCCCAGTCGCCCGAGGAATAGCATAGCCCAATCGTTTCCGCGGGCAGTGCGGCGGGGCTGGCGCGCAGGTAGGGTGCGCTGGCGTCCGCGGGCGTCGCGCGCAATGCCTGCGGCAGTTCGGTGATCTCGATGTCGCAGGCGAACGGCTTGGCAGGTGCCGCGTGGTCGAAGGGGAGCAGGCGATCAACGCCGGGGATCGTCGCCAGCAGATTGTGCAGCCGCGCGGGAGCCTCGACCGCTACCGAGCGTGCCCGGCGTGCGAGCAAAGGCAGGAAGCGCGCGAACTGGATCGTGTCGCCGAGCCCGTGGTAGCAGCGCACCAGCACGTCCTCGCCGTCGAACGCGCGGCCGTCCCACAACCAGCGGCGGTGATAATCGACGCGCGGGTCGTCGCGCTCCGCTGGATCACGTGCAGCGATCGTCGCGTCGCCGATCGCGAAGGCGGCTGCGTAGTCGCCGCGGCGCATCGCGGCGGTCCACCCGTCGGTAGCATGGGGGTCGGCAGCATCTACCATCCCTGCCTAAATCCTTGAGGAAGCGACGCGGTTCCATCGTTGCGGATGCGTAATGCAGCTTTGTTGCTGGCTCACCGGAACGGCACTGTGGCAGGATCGTTGGCGTAACGATTGCGAAGGGGGACGAATGAGCGACACTGGGGAACGCGCGGACACGCGTGACGCATTGCGTGAGGAGGTGCGCGCGCTCGCGCCGTGGTTCCACAACATCGATCTGGGCGGCGGGCTCCACACCGCGCCCGATCATTTCCTGGGCGACTATCCCAACTTCAAGTTCGCGATGTTCCGCGACTGCGTGCCCGCCGACCTGACCGGCAAGACCGTGCTCGACATCGGCTGCAACGCGGGCTTCTATTCGATGGAGATGAAGCGGCGTGGCGCTGCGCGCGTCGTCGGCATCGATTCGGACGAGCGTTACTTGGCGCAGGCACGGGTCGCAGCGCGGGCGCTGGGCTTCCAGGACTCGGTCGAGTTCCGCAACCTGTCGGTCTACGACGTCGCGAAGCTCGGCGAGCGCTTCGACGTCGTGATCTTCATGGGCGTGCTCTACCACCTGCGCCACCCGCTGCTCGCGCTCGACCTGATCCGCGAGCATGTCGCGCGCGACCTGATGCTGTTCCAGACGATGCAGCAGGGATCAACCGAGGTATCGGACGTGCCGGAGGACCACCCCTTCTTCCTGCCCGACAGCTACACGCCGCCGCCGTATTTCGACGAGCCGGGCTATCCCAAGATGCACTTCATCGAGCGGAAGTTCGCGGGCGACTGGACAAACTGGTGGGCACCCAACCGGGCGGGGTCGATGGCGATGTTGCGCGCCGCGGGGTTCGCGGTGGTCGAGAGCCCGCAGGACGACGTCTTCCTTTGCCGCGTCACCGACGTGCCCTATGCGCAATTTGGTCCGGCCGCGGTGTACCCGGCCAAGAACGATATGGGGGTAAACGCGTGATCGAAGCGGCGATGATCTGGAACGAGCCGAACAACAAGTCGCACTGGGATCCCGAGGTCGACCCCGACTGGTCGAAGTTCGCCGACACGGTCAGCCGCACCGGAGCCGCGATCAAGGCAGTCAACCCGAACGTGACGCGCGTGCTGGGCGGCATGTCGCCGATCGACCCGATGTGGGTGAAGCGTCTGGAGGGCCACGGCTGCTTGGACGCGGTCGACGTGCTGGCGGTGCACGGCTTTCCGCTCGACTGGAATTTGTGGTCGATCCACGAATGGCCCAACAAGATCGCCGAGATCGAGGCGGTTACGACCAAGCCCGTCTGGGTGACCGAGGTCGGCGTCGGCTCGTTCGGCGCGGAGGAAGTGCAGGTGTTCGGGGTCGAGAAGACCGCCGAGCTGCTGATCGGCCGCGTGCCGCGCATCTACTGGTATTCTTTGTTCGACCTGCCACAGGAATGGGGTGCGACGACGCGCCACCGCGAGGCGGAAGGCTCGAGCTATTATCGCCATTTCTACATGGGGCTGATCCGCGCCGACGGGACGCCCAAGCCGTCGCTAGACTCTTACGCTAAGGTCGCGTCGGAGATGGGGCTGATGCAGTGGTTCCACTACCACGACCCCCGGCTGGACGACGCGGTCGAGTGGATGAAGCGGCTGGGCACGAAGAAGCTGCGCACCGGACTGTCCTGGGCCGACAGCTTTCGCCCCGACGCGATCGGCTGGTTCGACCGGCAGATGGAGGCGCTGCAGGATTTCGACACCACCGTCACCTTCTGCTTCACGCCCGAGCATCTCGGCATCCAGCCGCACCACACCAGCGCGGCGCGCGAGCCGCAGGCGTTCGCCGATTTCTGCGCGCAGATGATCGAGCGCTATGCGCCCAAGGTAGCGGCGCCGAAGGCGGAGGTGGTCGCGGCTTGATTGCATATTCGTCGTCCCGGACTTGATCCGGGACCCCGCTTCTTCTGCGACCGGGCAAAAGCAGCGGGACCCCGGATCAAGTCCGGGGTGACGAGGGTGATTAGTTTGCGGGGGGCGGCACGACGCCGTCGCCCAGCTCCTCCGCGCGACGCACCGTCACCATCACGCCCAGGTCCGCGTAACCCACGCGCCGCTTCGGATCGGCGGCGTCGTCGGGCGCGACCGCGAGGCGGCGGTTGACCTTGCTGCGGTGGTGCATCCGCGCGGTGTTTTCCTGCCCGACGTAGCAGCCCTTGGTGAAGCTGACGCCGTTCAGCTCGCGCGCGTTCGCCTCCAGCCACAAGGTCTCGCCCGAGCCGAGTTCGGCCAGCCCTTCCGTGACGCCGAGCGACAGGCGGTGCGCGTGCCAGCCCTTAGCCGGCGCGCCCGGCGGCGCGATCCAGCGGTAGCCGAGCGCGGGAAGCCGCGGATCGGGCACCGCACCCTCAACGGGCTCACGCGACCAATGCACCGCCAGCCCGTCGTCGCGCGCGATCGTGATGGCGCGGCGCAGGCGGTAGATCGACAGCCGACGCGCGAGCGCATCGGCCTGGGTCGCCTCGACATCCAGCAGCACGTCGTCGCCGTCCGCCCACATGATGAAGTCGAACAACGCCTTGCCCTGCGGCGTCAGCAGCGCAGCATAGGCGGGCAGCCGGCCCGTGTCGTTGGTGACGAGCCCTTGGAGGAACCCCGCCGCATCCTCGCCCGAGACGCGCAGGATCGCGCGATCGGTCAATGTCGTGCCGGGTTCGAGGGCGGTCGGGGTGGCATCGCTCATGCCCCCGAGTTAGGGAGGCGCATCACGCGACGAAAGGGCTGGCGATGGCGACCTGTGACCTGAAACTGACGGGCGGCACCGTCCACACGCCGGGCGGGCCCGTGCAGGCCGACATCGCGGTGAGCGGCGGGCGCATCGTCGCGATCGGCAAGACGGGCGACGCAGGACGGACGATCGACTGCACCGGACTCGACATATTGCCGGGCGTCATCGACACGCAGGTCCACTTCCGCGAGCCCGGCCTCGTCCACAAGGAGGATCTGGAGAGCGGCAGCATCGCGGCCGTCATGGGCGGCGTGACGGGCGTGTTCGAGATGCCCAACACCAAGCCCAACACCGACAGCGCGGAGGCGATCGCGGACAAGCTCGCGCGCGCCAAGGACCGAATGTGGTGCGACCACGCTTTCTACGTCGGCGCCACGCACCACAACCCCGCCGCGCTCGCCGAGCTGGAGCGGATGCCGGGCACCGCGGGGGTCAAGATCTTCATGGGCGCGTCGACCGGCGACCTGCTGGTCAGCGACGACGCGACGCTGGCGCAGGTACTCGCCCACGGCACGCGCCGCGTCGCGATCCATGCCGAGGACGAGGACCGGATGAACGCGCGTGAGGGCGAGCGCGTGACCGGCGACGCCTCGTCGCACCCCGTATGGCGCGACGACGAGAGCGCGATCCTCGCCACGCGCCGCATCTTGGGGTTGGCGCGCGCGGCCGGGCGGCGCATCCACGTGCTTCACGTGACTACGCCCGCCGAACTCGAATTGCTCGGCCAGAACAAGGACATCGCCACCTGCGAGGTGACGCCGCAGCACCTGACGCTGGCGGGCGAGGAAGCCTATCCGCGGCTCGGCACGCTGGCGCAGATGAACCCGCCGATCCGTTCGGGCGCGCACCGCGACGGGCTTTGGCACTGGCTCAACCAGGGCGTGCCCGACGTGATCGGCTCGGACCACGCGCCGCACACGCTTGAGGAGAAGTCGAAGCCCTACCCTGCCAGCCCCAGCGGGATGCCCGGCGTGCAGACGCTGCTGCCGCTGCTGCTCGACCATGCGGCCAGCGGTCGCCTGACGCTGCAACGCGTCATCGAGCTGACCAGCGCGGGCGCGCAACGCATCTTCGGCATCGTCGGCAAGGGCCGGATCGTCGCGGGATACGACGCCGACTTCACGGTGGTGGACCTGAAGAAGCGCTGGGTGATCGAGGAGCGCTGGCTCGCCTCGCGCAGTGGCTGGTCGCCGTTCACGGGGATGGAGCTGACCGGCAAGCCGATCGGGACGATCGTGCGCGGGCAGGTCGCCATGTGGGAGGACCAGCTCGGCGACCGGGCGCAGGGCGCACCGATCCGCTTCGAGGCAACCGCGATCGGGCGATAACGGGAACACTGGTGGGTCCGCCGGGGCTCGAACCCGGGACCTCTCGATTAAAAGTCGCTTGCTCTACCGACTGAGCTACGGACCCCAACAGTGTTCGCGCGACCTAGGGGCGGGGCGGCGCGCGGTCAACCGGGTGTGAAGCTGGCGGACGCTGCGACCCGTCACGGGATCGCGCCACGCGGGCGCAATCGCCAGCGCGGGCGCCAGCACGAAGCTGCGCGTGCGAAAAGCGCGGTGCGGGACGGTGAGCGTCGGCGTGGCGATGCGCCCGCCCGACCACAGGATGATGTCGAGGTCGATCACCCGCGCCCCCCAGCGGCGACCGGTGCGGCGACCAAACGCCCGCTCGATCCGCTTCAACCGTTTGAGCAATTCGGCGGGCGCTTCGTCACTCTCGATCAGCACCGCGGCATTGGCGAAGGTGCGCGTCGAGGGGCCGAGCGGTGCACTGGCGATGATCGGGGATGCTCGCCCACCCAGCAGCCGCAGCGCGGCGGCGACCTCACCCCGCGGACGGCCGTGGCGACCGACGCGGTTCGATCCGACCGCGACGAGGTAGGTTGAGCGACGCATGGAGATGCGCCTATCGCAGCGCCATGTATTTCGCACCCTCCCCTATTCCCGAGACCGAACCGCCGCGCGATTGCCCGCGCTGCCCGCGGCTGGTTGCGTTCCGCGAAGCCTTGCGCGTCGAATATCCCGACTGGTGGAACGCGCCCGTCAACGCCTTCGGTGATCCGAACGCGTGGCTCGCGATCATCGGCCTCGCCCCCGGCAAGCACGGCGCCAACCGCACCGGTCGGCCCTTCACCGGCGATTATGCGGGCGAGTTACTGTTCAACACGCTCGGCAAATACGGGCTCGCGCACGGCACGTTCGAGGCGCGCGCGGACGATACGCTCGCGCTCGACGGCGCCATCATCATCAACGCGGTGAAATGCCTGCCGCCCGAGAACAAGCCGACGCCCGAGGAGATCCGCACCTGCCGCACCTTCCTGGAGGAGCAGGCAGCGGTGCTGCCCAACGTCCGCGTCTTCGTGGCGCTGGGTCAGATCGCGCACCAGTCGGCGGTGAAGATGCTCGGCGGGCGCTTGCCCAAGGCGAAGTTCGGGCATCTGGCCGAGCACGAGATGCCGGACGGGCGCATCCTGCTCGATAGCTATCACTGCTCGCGCTACAATCAGAACACCGGGCGGTTGACGACGGAGATGTTTGAGGCGGTGTTCGCGCGGGCGCTGGAGCTACGCGAGCGCGCGAAGGCGTGATAGGCTCAGGCCATCACTGACCGGAGATTTCGACCATGTCACTTCTTCTGCTCGTCGCGCTCGCAGCGGCCGCGCCCACCAAGGCGCCCGATGCCAAGCCCTTGTGCCAGGATAGGCAGGCACGGCTGATCGCGGCAGAGCGCAAGGGCGGCGTCCACCCGCTCGGTCAGGAGCCCAATGCCGATGCGGTGCTGACCGTGCTGCGCAGCGAGAACGGCTGCTCGCGCCCAATGAAGGTGCGCGAGGACATCGGCGCGCGGCGACGCTGACGCTCAAATATCCGCGACCAGTCGGCCGTAGAGTTCGGGTCGGCGATCGCGGAAGAAGCCGAAGGCGGCGCGGTGGCGCTTGACGCGCGCGAGGTCGAGCGTCGCGGTGATCACCCCCTCCTCCTCGCGGTCAAGCTCGGCCAGGATGTCGCCGCGCTCGTCGGTGATGAAGCTGGTGCCGTAAAAGGTCTGACCGTGCTCGGTGCCGACGCGGTTGGCGGCGATCACGGGGACGACGTTCGACACCGCGTGGCCGACCATCGCGCGCCGCCACAGCCGCGCGGTGTCGAGACTGGTGTCGTGCGGCTCGCTGCCGATCGCGGTCGGATAGAACAATAGCTCCGCCCCCATCAGCATCATCGCGCGCGCGGTCTCGGGATACCATTGGTCCCAGCAGACGCCGACGCCCAGCGTGGTGCGGTTCGGGCCCGGCCACACCTTGAACCCGGTGTTGCCGGGGCGGAAGTAGAACTTCTCCTCGTACCCCGGACCATCGGGGATGTGGCTCTTGCGATAGACGCCCTGCACCTCGCCGTCGGGGCCGATCATCGCCAGGCTGTTGTAATGGTGCGGGCCGTCCGCCTCGAAGAAGCTGGTCGGGATCCACACGCCGAGCGCCTCGGCCAGCGCCTGCATCGCGAGCACCGCCTTGTGCTCGCCCACTGGTGCGGCGTTGGCGAACAGGCCCTCGTCCTCGACGCGGCAGAAATATTCGCCCTCGAACAATTCGGGCGGCAGGATCACCTGCGCACCGCGGCCATGCGCCTCGCGGACGGCCTCGGACACCTTGGCGATGTTAGCGTCAATATCGGCGGAGAAAGCGAGCTGGAGCGCGGCGACGGTGATCTCGGTCATGGTGCGGGAGATAGGGGCGGCAGGCGACGGGTCCAAGCGGATTGTGCGGGACCGTGGACGCGGAAGGTCACACGAAGGAGAGGCCAACGCGCGGTGCTGCGGGTGGTGAAGGGGCGGGTAAAATGCCGCGTGCTAGGTCGCGCGCAGACGCCTGTTTGAGCGGGACTGAGAAAGAGCGAACACGCTTGTGGCGTGCGCTGACAGTGTAGGACAGGGCTCCTGCGAAATGCCTGCTTTGATGCAAGGTGATCATTTCGCTTACGGCGACGCCGATCTGCATGATCGATGTTGTGCCCTGCCGCTCTCCCTGCAAACGATGGTGAAATGGGAAAGGTACGCTGGGCCTCAGGTGCTCAACTGGCTGGCGTAGTCAGGCAATTCGAGCTGGTTGGAGTTTTGGCCAAACGCGCTCGAAGATGCATTTTCGATCTGGGCGTAATGTCGAGGCGCGCCGGTTGACGCGCCTCGAGCTGAATTATCGTACCGCGTCTTGCTTGCCGAACGCGCGATCCAGAATGTCGACGGATTTGCGAACCACCCCGGCCACTGCGCCGTCGATCGACGCCGCCTGGTCGGTCACGGCGATCGGCTGCCCACCGGCGGGGCGCGCTTCCAGCGTCGCTTCGATGCCCTGGCCGCCGTTGCGGTCGCCGTCGACGTCGCGAAGATGCACCTCGACCCGGGTCAACCGGTCGGCGAAACGCGCGAGCCGCTCGCGCACCCGCTCCTTGATGGCCGCAGCGGTCGCGGTCGTGCCTTCGAGGCGATTGTCAGTATTGATCTGTACCAGCATCAGCGCACCTTCCGACTACGTTCAAGGACCGGGCGATGCCCCTCGGCATCGAAGGCTCCCGACGGCGCCTGATCCTCAAAGGGCGTCGACGTCACACCCTCGTGCGCGTGATCGTCGTTATCAGGACGGTTAACCGTGACGTCTTGCTCGGCTTTCAGGCGTGCGGCCTTCTGCGCGAGTTCCTGTTGATTGGCCTGTTCGGCCATTGCACCACCTCCATGCATCTGTCTTCGTTCGCGGGCCGATCAGGTCTGCCTGCGCCCATGAAACAGGAACACGCGGTCGGGTGCGAATATCCCTACGAAGTGTTGCTAGCCTACCGAGAACGGCCTGTCCGAGTTCCTACAAACGACCGCACCTTGGAACTGCAGCAGCGACAACCCGCCGAGTATTTGTGGTGGATGTTTGATAATCGCTGAATCCGCTCTACGTTGTGGGTTTGCCGGCGTGGTGCGGTCAACAGGTGCGTCGTTCAATGGAATGAGCGTGCGGGGCTGGGCGAGAGCGCCCGCGCTCCCTACCCGATCAGCAACCCCGCCAGCGCCGCGCTCATCAGGTTGGCGAGGCTGCCCGCGACCAGCGCGCGTAAGCCCAGCTTGGCGATCGTCGGGCGCTGATTGGGGGCCAGGCCGCCGGTCACCGCCATCTGGATCGCGATGGAGGAGAAATTGGCGAAACCGCACAGCGCGAAGGTGATCACCGCGACGGTGCGCGGCGACAGCGCCGCCGACTGCTTGCCGAGGTCGATATAGGCGACGAATTCGTTCAACACGATCTTCTCGCCGAACAGTCCGCCGGCGATCCCCGCCTCGTTCCAGGGAATGTTGAGCAGGAACATGACCGGCTGGAACAGGTAACCGAGCAGACCCTGGAAGCTCAGCCCCGGCAGCCCGAACAGATTGCCGATCCCGCCCAGGATGCCGTTGGCGAGCGCGACCAGCGCGACGAACGCGAGCACCATCGCGCCGACAGCGACCGCGAGCTTGACGCCGGTCTGCGCCCCCTGCGCGGCGGCCATGATGAGGTTGGCGGGCTTTTCTTCGTCGTGCGTCGCGTCCGGCAGCGGCTCGCCCGGCGTCTCGGAGGGGAGCACCGCGGGGCCGCGTGCGTCGAGGCGGCCTTCGGCGATTGCGATCTGCCGACCCTCGATGCTCAGTGGGTCGTTGGGATCGTCGAGCGGCAGCTCGCCGGGCCGCGGCGCGAGCCGGTCGGGCATGATGATCTTGGCCATCAGGATGCCGCCGGGCGCCGCCATGAAGCTCGCCGCGAGCAGATAGTCGATGCTGATCCCCATCGAGGCGTAAGCGGCGAGGATGGTCCCTGCGACGCCCGCCATTCCGCTGGTCATCACGGTGAACACCTGCGGCGGGGTGAGCCCGGCGAGATAGGGGCGGATGACGAGCGGCGATTCGCTCTGCCCGACGAAGATGTTGGCGGCGGCGCACAGGCTCTCGACCTTGCTGACGCCGATCACGCGCTCGATCGCGCCGCCGAGCCAGCGCACCACCAATTGCATGATGCCGAGATGGTAGAGGATCGAAACGAGGGCGGCGAAGAAGATGATGACGGGCAGCGCCGCGATGGCGAAGCTCGTCCCGCCGATCTCGGGCCGGGCGAGCGGGCCGAACAGGAACTCGACCCCCGCGTGCGCGTAGCCGAGCAGCGCGGCGACTCCGCCCGACGCCCCTGCCAGCGCCGCGCGGCCAGGCGACCAGTAGAGCACGATCACCGCGATCGCGGCTTGCAGCGCGAAGGCGGAGCCGACCACGCGCAGCCGGATCGCGCGGCGATCGGTGGACAAGAGCAGCGCGATACCGAGGATCACCGCGACGCCGGCTAGGCCGATGAGGATACGCTGCATGACACTTCCGCGTGAATGGTGGATCGAACGACGCGGCCCCCCGCGCGGGCACCCATCATACACATGGCACCGTTGCGCGCCATACACGCGTGCCGGACGGATGCGAAAGCCTGGTTGATCCAGGCTGTTGCGCCGCGCTCGCCCCTTTGCCGACCGGCGCGCGAACGGGTAAGCGCCGCTGTCGGACTGGTGGCGTCATACCCTGTCGCGGTTGGTCAAGCGGATAAGGAGCTGGTGCACCGTGAACGACCAATATCGGACGAATGGCTACACCCACCTGCCGCAGCTATTTCCGCCCGAGGTGCTGCTGACCCTTTACGGACGCATGCAAGCCGACCTGAACGCAGCGGGGCGCCCGCTCAGCAGCTTTGCCGCGCAGGGGCCGTTGCTCAAGCGCCCGGCGCTGGAGGTGTATGCGTATCAGTATACGCCGCTGCTCGGCTTTTTATGGGGACTGACCCCGCGGATCGCGGCGGAGGTGGGGTGCGACCTACTGCCAACCTACGCCTACTTCCGCGCTTATCAGCAAGGCGACGTGTGCCGCATCCATCATGACCGTCCGGCGTGCGAGCACAGCGTGTCGCTGACGATCGCTTACGGCGACAACAAGCCTTGGGCACTCAGTGTGCAGACAACGCCGACGGATATGCCGCGGCCCGAGGTGAGCGACGATTTTGGCGACGCGCCTTATGCATCGGTCGCGATGGAGCCCGGCGATGGCGTGTTGTACCAGGGCACGCACCACCGTCACGGCCGGCTCGACGCCAATCCGAATAGCTGGTCGGCGCACCTCTTTCTGCACTGGGTAGAGAAAAACGGTCGCTATGCCGAGCAGGCCTTTGACCGGCCGGCGATGGAGCGCGCCGCACAGCGTCGTTGAGCCACGCGATACACGGGCGCTTGCGCACCGATCGACCCCAATCGTTTGACGCGCCGGCGTTTCGCGCTAGCAGTCGGCGATGCCGATCCCGCCCACACCGATCCATCAAGCGCCCGCGATCTCGCGGTCGTTGTTCGTGTTCTCGATCTTTTACGGGGGCATGACGTGCATCGCGGGCGTGCTGGGCAACAAGCAGGTGTCGCTCGGGCCTTTGTCCGCGCTGGGGCCGGTGGTCGGCCTGCCGCCGCTGGCGATCGAGGCGGGGATCTTCGCGTTCCTGTTGCTGGTGGTCACCAGCAGCGCGGTGGCGGAGCTGCACGGCCGCGCGACCGCCAACAAGCTGGTGCTGTTCGGCTTTATTCCGCTGCTCGTCTCGATCCTGCTGACGCTGATCGTGCTGGCGCTGCCCGCCGCCGGAGAGATGGGGGCCGATCGGCTAACGGCGTTCAACACGATGATGGGGGCGACGCCGTGGATCTGGTTGGGCGGGATCATCGCCTACGGCGTGTCGCAGACGCTGAACGTCACGATCTTCTCGTGGCTGAAAGGGCGCGAGGGCCATTCGTTGCTGTGGTTCCGCGCCGCGGCCGCCAGCGCGCTGAGCCAGATCATCGACACGATCCTGTTCATCACCATCGCCTTCGGCACCTCGGCGATCGGGTGGCTGATGGCGGGGCAGATGCTGACCAAGGTGGTCTTGTCGGCCGTGCTGGTGCCGCCGCTCATCTACCTGGCGGTCGCGATCGGGCGGCGGTTGGACGCGGGCGGCGGAGCGCGGCCGAGCGCCTGAGCGCGACGCATAGCTTAGCGCGGCGGGATAGCTGGGCGCACGAGGCGCCGGACGAACGATGGCGCGCCCGGCGACGCCCCCTTGTTCTGCGGACGCGATCCGTTAAGGCGCGCCATGTGGGGACGTGGCGGCGACGCCGTTTCCTCGCGATGATCGCGCCGGTGCCCGAGAGGGCTTCAAAGGGAATGCGGTGAGAGGGGCTCTCCCTTCAAATCCGCGGCTGTCCCTGCAACTGTAAGCGGCGAGCGCGGTGCACAAGGCGGGCGGTTCTTGCCGTTCGCAGCCACTGGGGAAACCTGGGAAGGCCGTGCACCGGGCCGTGACCCGTGAGCCAGGAGACCTGCCGGCGCGTGTCGCTCATGGCTTTGGTCCAGGGGATGGCCGAGGCACGGGAAGATTTCTCGTCGAGCGACGAAGCCGCGCGGTTTTTGGGGCCGCGACGGTGCACGAACCGGGTGGCGCGCGTCTGCCGCCGGGCTCGCGCGCCGACAGGTTTCGTGGCGCTTCGGCTCACGCGAACGGCCCCTGCCCGTGCGTCCGTCACGACGCCAAAGGGGTTACACATCATGAAGTTCGTTTCACTGGCACTCGCCACTACCGCTGCGCTGTTGCCGCTGTCGGCGCACGCGCAACTCGCGCAGGCCGACCAGCCGGCCGACACCGACGCACCCGTCACCGACACCGTCGTCGTCACCGCCAACCGCGGCGCGGGCGGCATCTCCACCGCGACGCTGGGATCGTCGGCGACGGTCATCAAGGCGGTCGACCTGTCCGACCGGCAGACGCGCGTCGTGTCCGACGTGCTGCGCGACGTGCCCGGCGTGTCGGTCAACCGCACGGGTCCCGTCGGCGGGCTGACGCAGGTGCGCATCCGCGGGGCGGAAGGGAACCACACATTGGTCCTGATCGACGGGATCGAGGCGGCGGACCCTTATTCGGGCGAATATGACTTCGCCTCGCTCGTCGCCGATCCGGGCGCGCGGATCGAGGTGCTGCGCGGCGAGCAAAGCGCGCTCTACGGGTCGGACGCGATCGGCGGCGTGATCAACTACATCACCGCGAGCGGGCGCGAGATGCCAGGCTTCGCAGGGCGGATCGAGGCGGGCTCGTTCAACACGGTGAACGGCGCGGCGCGCGGTGCCGGGACGCTCGCGGGCGTCGATTTCGCGGTCGGCGGATCGTATCTGGGCACCGGCGGCTTCGTGGTGGCGCCGGGGGGCACGCGCGACATCGGGTCGCGGATCGGGACGCTGAACGGCAAGCTCGGCTACGAGGTCGCGGGTGTCAGCTTGCGCGGTGTGGTGCGCTATACCCACAGCGAGGCGGAGCTGAACGACCAGGATTATGCGGTCACCGGCGACGCGATCGACGCGGGTGGGACGTATCGCAACGACGCCTTCTACTCGCTGCTCGGCGCCCGCTTCGGCACCGCCGATGGCCGCTGGAGCAATGACGTGTCGGCGCAATATGCCAACACCGACCGCGCGCTGTTCGACGACACGGGTAACGAGACGTCGGGTAACACCGGGCGGCGGATCAAGGGATCGTACGTGTCGTCGCTCAAGCTCGGCGACGAGCGTGTTTCGCACCAGATCACCGGCGCGGTCGATTACGAGCGCGAGGAGTTCCGCGGCACGTCCGCGTTCATCACCGGCGCTAACCCGTTCCGCGACACGACCAACTGGGGCTTCGTCGGCCAGTACCAGTTGACGGTCGGCGAGCGGCTGGGGCTGGGCGCGTCGGTGCGCCACGACGATAACAACCGGTTCCGCAACGCGACCACGTGGCGCGCGCAGGGAAGCTACCGCTTCGATTTCGGTACGCGCCTGCACGCAGCGGGCGGCGAAGGCGTCAAGGCGCCCAACTTCTCCGAATTGTTCGGCTTCTCGCCGACTAGCGGTTTCGTCGGCAACCCGAACCTGAAGCCCGAGCGCTCCTACGGCTGGGAAGCGGGCGCGGAGCAATCGTTTCTAGACGGGCGCGGGCGGATCGACGTGACCTATTTCCACTCGGTGCTGCGCGACAAGATCGTGTCGGTGTTCGCGCCGACCTATACGGTGGTGAACGCCGCCGGGCGCTCGCCGCACGAGGGCGTCGAGGTGTCGGCGAACCTGGCGCTGCCCGCGGGCTTCCGCTTCGACGGGTCGTACACCTATCTCGACGCGGAGGATGAGGCGGACGCGACGCTGATCCGCCGGCCCAAGCATATCGGCAGCGCGAACCTGGCGTGGCGCGCGCAGGGCGACCGCTTCGGCGCGAACGTCACGGTGCGGTATAACGGGCGCGCGCTCGACACCAATTTCGCGACCTACGTGACCGAGCGGCTGGACGATTACACGCTGGTCAACCTGAACGGCGACATACAGTTGACGCCGGGGCTGTCGCTCTACGGCCGGGTCGAAAATCTGTTCGACGAGAATTACCGCGAGGTAGTGGGCTTCCGCACCGCGGGCCGCGCCGCCTACGCCGGTATCCGGGCGCGGCTGTAAGGCGGATGCGCTGGCCGGTGCTCCTCGCGCTCACGCTCGCCGCGTGCGGCGCGGGGACGCCGGTGCCGCGTGTGGCGCCCGCGCGGCCGGTCAGGGTGATGAGCCTCAACCAATGTACCGACCAGCTGGTGCTCGCGCTGCTGCCGCCCGCTCGAATCGCGTCGGTGACGTGGCTGTCGCGCGATCCACGCTATTCCGACGCGGTGGCGGCGGCGCGGGCGGTAGCGACCAACCGCGGCGGGGTGGAGGAAGTGGTGACGACCAAGCCCGACCTGATCGTCACCGACACCTTCTCCAACGCGGGCGGTCGCGCGATCCTGCACCGGTTGGGGTACCCGATGGTCGAGCTGCCCGACGCGAGCGACGCGGGCGCGATCGCGGCCAACATCCGCACGCTGGCGGCCGCGGTGGGTGAGCGCGCGCGTGGCGAAGCGATGATCGCCGCGATGACGCGCGATCTGTTCCCCTTCCCGCCCCGGCGCGAGCGCGTGGCGGTGTGGACGCGTGACGGGTTGAGCGAGACGCCGCTGCTCGCGCTCGCGATCCGTGCGGCCGGCTATACCGATGTGACGCCGGCGGGGGCACCCGCGGATGTCGAGACACTGCTGGCGCTCGCCCCCAATCGCTTGGTCACGATGAGCGCGGGCGAGCGCGACGCGAGCGCTGCCGACAGCCGGCGCGAGCACCCGGCGGTGCGCGCGCGCTGGCCGCGCGCGAAGCGGATCGACGTGCCGCTGTCGCGGGTGATCTGCGGCACGCCCGCTGTGGGCCGCGCGGCAGTGGCGTTGCGGGCGGCGGCGTGATGATGGGTGCGAACCATACGGTGTCCGGCGATCGCCACGCGCGCCTTCCCCTCCCTGACAAGGAAGGGGTCAGGGGTAGGCTGGCCTGCGGCGAAGCGTGGCGATCGGCGTCGACCAACCCACCCCCGGCCCCTCC
The DNA here is from genome assembly GCF_013328205.1 of Sphingomonas hominis. Taxonomy (GTDB): domain Bacteria; phylum Pseudomonadota; class Alphaproteobacteria; order Sphingomonadales; family Sphingomonadaceae; genus Sphingomonas; species Sphingomonas hominis. Next base: position 131,866 of record NZ_JABULH010000006.1, read on the forward strand.
CTTGTCAGGGAGGGGTGAAGAACGATGGTGGAGCATTGTGTGGGGGTCCGCTGCATGACCCGTGCGCTCGTGCCCGCACTGACGCTGCTGGTGGCATTGCTGTTCTGCGCGTCGCTCGCCGCCGGGACGATCTGGTTCGCGCCGGCCACGCTCGCGCGCGCGCTGCTTGGCGGCGGCGTGCCGCTGGCGCACGAGATCGTGGTCGAGATCCGACTGCCGCGTGCGATCCTGGCGCTGCTCGTGGGCGCGATCACCGGATTGTCGGGCGCGGTGTTGCAGGGGTTGCTGCGCAATCCGCTGGCCGAGCCGGGACTGCTGGGCGTGTCGGCGGGGGCGTCGCTCGGCGCGGTGATCGCGATCTATTACGGGTTCGCGGCGAGCTTCGCGCTGGCGACGCCGTTGTTCGCGCTTGCCGGCGCAATGGCGGTGATCGCGGTAGCGCTGGCCTTGTCTAGGCGCGGGGGTACGCTGGCGCTGATCTTGGCGGGCGTGGCGGTGTCGACGATCGCGGGGGCGGGCGTCAGCCTGGCGCTCAACCTCGCGCCCAGCCCTTATGCCGCGTACGAGATCATGACGTGGCTGATGGGGTCGCTCGCCGATCGCAACTGGGACCATGTCGTGCTCGCCGGGCCGTTCGTCCTGATCGGCGCGGCGATGCTGTTCGCGACCGCGCGCGCGCTCGATGCGCTGGCGCTGGGCGAGGCGCAGGCGGAGAGTCTCGGGGTCAACGTGCGGCGTGCGCGACTGCTCGCGCTGATCGGCACCGCGATGGGGATCGGCGCGGCGACCGCAGTGGCGGGGACGATCGGATTCGTCGGGCTGATCGCGCCGCATGTGGTGCGCCCGCTGGTCGCGCATCGGCCGGGCGCGACGTTGCTGCCCGCCGCACTCGCCGGCGCGGCGATCGTGCTGGCCGCCGATCTGGCGGTGCGCACCTTGCCGTTCGCCGCCGACATCAAGCTGGGCGTGTTCATCGCCGCGGTTGGCGCGCCGTTCTTCCTGTGGCTGGTGCTGCATTTGAGGCGAGTGAGCCCGTGAGCGCGCTGTCGCTCGACACCGTCACCGTGCGGCGCGGCGCGCGCGCCGTGTTGCACGAGGCGAGCGTGCGCTTCGCAGCGGGTAAGCTGACCGCGGTGGTGGGGCCGAACGGCGCGGGCAAGTCGACGTTGCTGGCGGTCGCCGCCGGGCTGATCGCGCCGGACGCGGGCGCGGTGCGGCTGGGCGAGGTGCCGCTTGGAAAGGTCGGACGGCAGACGCTGGCGCGGCGGCGGGCCTATCTGCCGCAGGCACCGCGCGTCGATTGGCCGATCAGCGTCGAACGCGTCGTGGCACTTGGGCTCACCGCGCATTTGCCGGCGTTCGGCGGACTGTCGCCCGACTTGCGCGCGCGGATCGGCGAGACGTTGGAGCAGTTTGACCTTACCGACCTACGCGATCGTGCCGCGACCGAGTTGTCGGGCGGCGAGCTGGCGCGCGTCATGCTGGCGCGCGCGGTGGTGGGGACGCCTGAGGTGCTGATCGTCGACGAGCCGACCGCTGGGCTCGACCCGCGCCACGCGCTCGATGCGGGGCGGCGGTTGCGCGCGCTGGCGGAGGCGGGTTGCGCGGTGTTGGTGGCGCTGCACGACCTCGACCTCGCGCTTCGCATCGCCGACGATGCGGTGGCGCTGCGCGACGGCGTGGTGGTGGAGCACGGTGCGGCCGACACGGTGCTCACCGCCGAGGTGCTGAGCGCGCTCTACGACGTCGAGATGCGCGTGGTGCGCGACGCGCACGGCGCGAGCGTGCGCGTATGGTGAGCGCCTGAGGTCTCCTTGGACCTGATCCGGGGTCCCGCCACTCCTAGTCGCTGCGAGAAGAAGCGGGATCCCGGGTCAAGCCCGGGATGACGGGAGGCTTAGCGGCCGACCGCGGTATACTCGAACCCGGCCTGCTCGACCTGTTCGCGGTGGTAGATGTTGCGCAGGTCGACGATCACCGGTGCACTCAGCAGCGACTTGACGCGCTTGAAGTCGAGCGCGCGGAACGCGTTCCACTCGGTCAGGATGACCAGCGCGTCGGCGCCCTCCATCGTCTGGTACGCGCCGTCGCAGTAATGGACGTTCTCCAGCACCTTCTTGGCCTGCTCGTGACCCTCGGGATCGTAGGCGCGGACGGTCGCGCCGGCGTCCTGCAACGCCTGGATCACCGCGATCGCGGGGCTATCGCGCATGTCGTCGGTGTTGGGCTTGAAGGTGAGCCCCAGGATCGCGACGCACTTGCCGCGCACGTCGCCGCCCATCGCCGCGATCACCTTGCGCCCCATCGCGCGCTTGCGGTTGTCGTTGACGGCGACCACCGCCTCGACGATCCGCTGCGGCGCCTCGTAATCCTGCGCAGTCTTGAGCAGCGCGAGCGTGTCCTTGGGAAAGCACGATCCGCCGTAGCCGGGGCCGGCGTGGAGGAACTTGTCGCCGATGCGGCCGTCGAGCCCGATGCCGCGCGCGACGTCCTGGACGTTCGCACCGACCTTCTCGCACAGATCGGCGATCTCGTTGATGAAGGTGATCTTGGTCGCGAGGAACGCGTTGCCGGCGTATTTCGTCAGCTCGGCGGCACGCCTGCTCATCTCCACGATCGGCGACTTGTTGAGGTAGAGCGGGCGATAGACGTTGCGCAGCACGGCGAGCGCGCGGGCGTCGTCGGAACCGATGACGATACGATCGGGACGCTTGAAGTCGTCGATCGCCGCGCCCTCGCGCAGGAACTCGGGGTTGCTGGCGACCGCAAAGTCCGCGTCTAAGTTCGCCTCGCGAATGATCCGCTCGACCTCGTCGCCGGTGCCGACCGGCACGGTGGACTTGTCGACGATCACGGTGAAGCCGGTCAGTGCGCGGCCGATCTCCTCGGCGGCGGCATAGACGTACGACAGATCGGCGTGGCCGTCGCCGCGGCGCGACGGCGTGCCGACCGCGATGAACACCGCGTCGGCCTCACGCACGCCCTCTGGCAGGTCGGTGGTGAAGCGCAGCCGCCCCGCCTCGACGTTGCGCGCGACCAACTCGTCGAGCCCCGGCTCGAAGATCGGCATCACACCCGCGAGCAATTTGTCGATCTTGCCCTGATCCTTGTCGACGCAGACCACGTCGTGGCCGAAATCGGCGAAGCAGGCGCCCGAGACGAGGCCGACATAGCCCGAGCCGATCATGGTGACGCGCATGATGCTGATATTACCCCCGATAGACGCAGTGCCGCCGCGTCGGCGCGGCGATTGTTGGCGGCTTAGCTTCGCGGCCGGCGGAGCGCCAGCCACGAACCCTTACTACCGCGCAAGAACCAAGGAGGGGTAAACGCCGGGCGGCTGGGCACCGCCCGGCGGGCCGTGGTCAGGCGAGCATGCGGACGTTCGGCTCGCGGTCGTAGAAGCGGTGCTTGGCCGCGTCGATGAACGCCGCGCCCGTATCGGTGACGCCCGCGTCGGGCTCGACCCCGGCCTTGTCGAGCAGCGGCTTGGCCGTGGCGCTCGCGCCGATCGCCTTCAGGTGGCCGAATGCGTCCATCGCGAACTGCACCGCCGCGCCTTCCTTGAGCAGCGCCCGTGTGCCCTCGTCCGACAAGACGATTGCAACCGCGTCGAAGATCTGGCTCGGCGAGCCGGCGAGTTGGCCGTCGGCCTTGCGCGTCGAGCCGTCCGACAGCTTCGCGCCGCCGACCTTGGGCGCGACGATCACCGCCTTGCCCTGCTCGGCCTCAACCGCGGCGATCAGTGCGTCGAGTTCGGCAGCATCGGTGCCGTCGTGGATCAGGATGCCGACCGCGCGACCCTCCAGCGTCGGCTTCATGTTCTTGTGGATCGACAAAGCATCGGACGGCGACATGTCGACCGGCTCCTTTGCCGCCGTCGCCTTGTCGGGCAGCGGAATGCCGAGGCCGTCGGCGACGCGCTGGGCCAGATCCTCGTCGACGTTGCGCAGATTGGCGACCATCCGCGGCGGCACCTTGTCGAGCACGCCGACCTTGGACAGTTCGAACACGAACGACGAGGCGATATGCGCCTGCTCGTGCGCGTCCTGCGAGCGGTAGAACAGCCGCGCCTGGCTGTAGTGATCGGCAAAGGTTTCCGAGCGGACGCGCAGCTTGTCGCCCTGCTCGTCCGCGCCGGTTGCGGCATTAACGGTCGCGAAGCCGCGCCTGCTCTCGCGCGCGCCGCCGTCCTCGCCGTGCTCGGCGAGGCTGTTGGGCTCGTAGTTCGCGCGGCCCTTGGGTACGTGAACCTGCATTTTCCCGTCACGCTGGAAATTGTGCATCGGGCAGCGGGCTGCGTTGATCGGGATCTGGTGGAAGTTGGTCGTCCCCAGTCGCGAATTCTGTGTATCGAGGTAGCTGAACAGCCGCCCTTGCAGCAGCGGATCGTTCGAGAAGTCGATGCCGGGCACGATGTTGGTGGGCAGGAACGCGACCTGCTCGGTCTCGGCAAAAAAATTGTCGGGATTGCGGTTGAGCGTCAGCGTGCCGATCACGCGGACGGGCACGTCGTCCTCCGGGATCAGCTTGGTCGCATCCAGCACGTCGTACGGCTGCGCGTCGGCGAACGCCTGGTCGAACACCTGGATGCCGAGGTCCCATTGCGGGAACGCACCGGTGTCGATCGCCTCCCACAGGTCGCGACGGTGGTAATCGTTGTCGGCGGCCTGGAGTTTCAACGCCTCGTCCCAGATCGTCGATTGCAGGCCCAGTCGCGGCTTCCAGTGGAACTTGACGAAGCTGGCGTGGCCTTCCTCGTTCACCAGCTTGAACGTGTGAACGCCGAAGCCTTCCATCATGCGCAGGCTACGCGGCAGCGTGCGGTCGGACATCGCCCACATCAGCATGTGCGTCGACTCGGGCATGAGGCTCGCCCAGTCCCAGAAGGTGTCGTGCGCGCTGCCCGCCTGCGGATAAGCGCGGTCGGCCTCCATCTTCACCGCGTGGACGAGATCGGGAAACTTGATCGCGTCCTGGATGAAGAACACCGGGATGTTGTTGCCGACGAGGTCCCAATTGCCCTCGCTGGTGTAGAATTTCACCGCGAAGCCGCGCACGTCGCGCGGCGTGTCGACCGAGCCGGCACCACCCGCGACGGTCGAGAAGCGCACGAATACCTCGGTCTGCGTGCCCTGCTTGAACACCGCTGCCTTCGACAGATCTGAGATGTCGGCGGTCGCCTCGAACACGCCGTGCGCGCCCGATCCGCGCGCGTGGACGATCCGCTCCGGGATACGCTCATGGTCGAAGTGGAAGATCTTCTCGCGCAGCACGAAATCCTCGAGCAGCGTCGGCCCGCGCTTGCCCGATTTGAGACTGTTCTGATTGTCGCTGATCGGCACACCGTGGTTGGTGGTGAGGACGGGCGCGTCGCCCGACGCCTGCTGATGCGTCTCGCCGCCGTTGCCGCGCGAGGTGGTGAAATCGGTCATGTTCGGTGTGCACTCCAGTAAGCCGTCTTAACTCGCATCAAGGTCGCTTCGTTGCGGCAGCAACGACGAAAGGCTGGCGCGAGGTGGCGGGTCGCGGCAGGAGGCGGGCCAAGATCAGGAGAGCATGCGATGGGTTTGTGGTTCGAGGCGTTCACGGTCGGTCAGACCTTCACCCACCCGCTGCGCCGGACGGTGACCGAATATGACAACATGAGCTTCAGCCTGCTGACGATGAACCCGCAGCCGCTCCACATCGATTTCGACTTCGCCGAGAAGAACGAGTGGGGGAAGCCGCTGGTCAACAGCCTGTTCACGCTGGGGCTGATGATCGGCATGTCGGTGCAGGACACGACGCTGGGGACGACCGTCGGCAATCTGGGCATGAGCGACACGCGCTTTCCCAAGCCCGTGTTCCACGGCGACACGCTGCAGGCATCGAGCGAAGTCGTGTCGATCCGCGAGAGCAAGTCGAACCCCGCGGTCGGGATCGTCGAGTTCGAGCATCGCATGACCAACCAGCGCGGCGAGCTGGTCGCGATCTGCCGCCGCGCGGCGATGATGAAGCGGCGGCCGGCGGGCGACTGAACCAAGCGGGCTAGCTCGATCAGCCGCGCGCCGTGCCGGCGGTGAAGCGCGCGTAGACGTCGAGCACCGGTGCGGCGAGTTCGGGGCGGCAGATCAGCAGGTCGGGCAGATAGGTGTTCGCGCGATTGTAGACGAGCGGCGTGCCGTCGGCGCGGCTGACGTGAAGCCCGGCGGCGCGCGCCACCGCGGCGGGGGCGCAATTGTCCCACTCATATTGCCCGCCGGTGTGGAGGTAGATGTCGGCCTCGCCGCGCACCACCGCCATCGCCTTCGCGCCCGCCGACCCCATCGGGATTAGCTCGGCATCCAGCGCATCGGCAACCGCGAGCGCCTCAGGCGCAGGGCGTGAGCGGCTGACCAGCATCCTCGATCGCGCCGGCGCGTCGCACAGCGCGCGGGGGCGCGCCGAACACAGCGTCAGCGACACCGCGGGCAGCGCCACCGCGCCGACCTGCGGCTCACCGTCGATCGCGAGCGCGACGTGCACCGCCCAGTCATCGCGCCCCTCGCCATATTCGCGCGTGCCGTCGAGCGGGTCGACGATCCACACGCGCCGCGCCGACAGCCGCGCATCACTGTCGCGCTCCTCCTCCGACAGGATCGCGTCGTCCGGGCGATTGTGGCGCAGCGCCTCCATGATGAAGGTGTTGGCGACGCGGTCGCCCGCGCGGCCGAGCGCGGCGCCGGTGAACAGGCTCGAGACGCGCGCGGCGACCAGGATCGCGCCGGCGTGCTCGGCGATGTGGCGCGCGAGCGCGGCATCGTCCTCCAGCCCCGGCGGTGGTGCGATCGCTGCGAGCGCGAGCGGCGTGTCGCTCATGGTATCAGTCTGGCGACGATCGCGTCGGCAGCCTCGTCGGGCGTCAGGGCCCGCGTGTCGATGCGGATCTCGGGGGTTTCGGGCGGCTCGTACGGGCTGTCGATGCCGGTGAAGTTCTTGAGCTGGCCCGATCGCGCCTTGGCGTAGAGCCCTTTCACGTCGCGCGCTTCCGCGTCCGCGAGCGGCGTGTCGATATGGACCTCGATGAACTCGCCCGGCTTCATCATGGCGCGCACCATGTCACGTTCGGAGCGAAACGGCGAGATGAACGCGGTGATGACGATCAGCCCGGCGTCGGTCATCAGCTTCGCCACTTCGCCGACGCGGCGGATGTTCTCGACCCGGTCGGCGTCGGTGAAGCCGAGATCGCGGTTCAATCCGTGGCGCACGTTGTCGCCGTCGAGCAGAAAGGTGTGGCGGTTCATGCGCGCGAGCTTCTTCTCAACCAAATTGGCGATCGTCGACTTGCCCGCCCCCGACAGCCCGGTGAACCACAGCACGGCGGGCTGCTGGTTCTTGAGGCTCGCGTGATGCTCGCGCGAGGTATCGGTCGCCTGCCAGTGCACGTTCTGCGCGCGCCTGAGCGCGAAGTGGATCATGCCGGCGGCGACGGTCGCGTTGGTAAACTTGTCGATCAGCACGAAGCCGCCGAGCGTCTTGTTCGTGGTGCCATTTTCGCCAGCGTACGGCTCGAACACCAAAGGCCGGTCGGTGGAGAGGTTGGCGACGCCGATCGCGTTCAGCTCGAGCGTCTTGGCGGCGAGCCGCTCCATCGTGTTGACGTTGACCTGGTATTTCGGCGGCTGGATGCTCGCGGTGACGGTCTGGGTGCCAAGTTTCAGCCAGTAACCGCGGCCGGGCAGCAGCGCGTCGTCTGCCATCCAGACGATCGTCGCCTCGAACTGGTCGGCAGCCTCGGGCGGGGCGTCGGCGGCGGCGATCACGTCGCCGCGCGAGCAATCGATCTCATCGGCGAGCGTCAGCGTGACCGACTGGCCCGCGACCGCTTGGTCTTGGTCGCCGCCCTGCGTGACGATCCGCGCGATCGTGCTGGTGCGCCCTGAGGGCAGCACGCGCACCGCGTCGCCGGGCCGGACGGTACCCGCGGCGATCAGCCCGGAGAAGCCACGGAAGTCGAGGTTGGGGCGGTTGACCCATTGCACCGGCATCCGAAACGCCCGCGCGGCGTCGGCGTGCTGGTCGACCTCGACGCGGTCGAGATGCGCGATCAGCGTCGGCCCGGCGTACCAGGGCGTGTTCGCCGACGCGGCGGTCACGTTGTCGCCGCGGAAACCCGAGATCGGGATGGCGGTGAACTCCTTGATCCCGATCGAGGTGGCGAAGGCGCGGTAATCGGCGACGATCTCGGCGAAGCGCTGCTCGCTGTAATCGACCAGATCCATCTTGTTGACCGCGAGCACGACGTGACGGATGCCGACGAGGTGCGCGAGGTACGAGTGCCGCCGCGTCTGCGTCAGCACGCCCTTCCTCGCGTCGACCAGGATCACCGCCAGGTCGGCGGTCGACGCGCCGGTCACCATGTTGCGCGTGTACTGCTCGTGCCCCGGCGTGTCGGCGACGATGTACTTGCGCGCTTCCGTCGAGAAGAAGCGATAGGCGACGTCGATCGTGATCCCCTGCTCGCGCTCCGCCGCGAGGCCATCGACCAAGAGCGCGAAATCGATCTCCTGCCCTTGCGTGCCGACGCGCCTCGAATCCGCTTCGAGTGCGGCGAGCTGGTCCTCAAAGATCGTCCTGGAGTCGTACAGCAATCGCCCGATCAGCGTCGATTTGCCGTCGTCAACCGACCCGCAGGTGATGAAGCGCAGCAATGTCTTGTTCTGATGCCGGTCGAGATAGGCGTGGATGTCGTCGGCGATCAGCGCGTCGGGGGTGTAGGTAGCGCCGGCCCCTGCGCCGGCCCCGGTTTCGGTCATGGTCTCGGGCGGCATCAGAAATACCCCTCCTGCTTCTTCTTCTCCATGCTGGCGTCGCCTGCGTCGCGGTCGATCGCGCGGCCCTGCCGCTCGGAGGTGGTGGTGAGCAGCATCTCGCGGATCACGTCTGGCAAGGTCGCGGCCTCGCTCTCGACCGCGCCGGTCAGGGGGTAGCAGCCCAAGGTGCGGAACCGGATCGAGCGGGTGACCGGCTGCTCGCCGGGCAGAAGCCGGAAGCGATCGTCGTCGACCATCAAGAGCGTGCCGTCACGCTCGACGGTGGGGCGCGGCGCGGCGAAGTAGAGCGGGACGATCGGAATGTCCTCGGCGGCGATGTATTGCCAGATGTCGAGCTCGGTCCAGTTCGAGATCGGGAACACGCGGATGCTTTCGCCCTTGGCCTTCCGCGCATTGTAGAGGTTCCACAATTCGGGCCGTTGGTTCTTCGGGTCCCAACGGTGATTGGCGGAGCGGAACGAGAACACGCGTTCCTTCGCGCGGCTCTTCTCCTCGTCGCGGCGCGCGCCGCCGAACGCGGCGTCGAAGCCGTGGAGGTCGAGTGCCTGCTTGAGCCCTTCGGTTTTCCACAGATCGGTGTGGAGCGCGCCGTGGTCGAACGGGTTGATACCGCGCGCTTCCGCGTCGGGGTTGCGATGGACGAGCAATTCCATCCCGCTCTCGCGCGCCATGCGGTCGCGCATCGCGTACATGTCGCGAAACTTCCACGTCGTGTCGACGTGGAGCAGCGGGAACGGCGGCGGCGAGGGATAGAAGGCCTTGCGCGCGAGATGCAGCATGACGGCCGAATCCTTGCCGACCGAGTAGAGCATCACCGGGCGCTCACACTCCGCTACTACCTCGCGCATGATGTGGATCGCCTCTGCCTCGAGCCGGTCGAGATGGGTCAGTGTGCGCTGGTCGGGCGCCATTTGGTGTCCTCGTCTTGGGCACGGAAACCTGCGCGCCTCACGGGCGGTATATGCGGACGCGGCCGCGCGCTCGCGACAATGATCTGCTCGCGGGGTTGATAGCGCTGGTTTGGCGGCGGTAACTAACGCGACCTCGCGCGTTGGCGCATAGGAGGAGACGCGAGCATGTTCGTCGACAATCGCAACTGGCCCCCGCCTCCGCCGTGGCAGCCCGAGCGTCCAGTGCGGCGGCTGACCCCACGTCAGGCCCGAGTGATGCGCAACGTGGTCGTGTTCAACCTGCTCATGCTGATCTTCGGGCCGCTCGCGGGGGTGACGCTGCTCGACGCGGTTGCGGCGGCGCTGCGATGAGTTGGGCGATAAATGAGGCGGTGAACGTCCAGCCAGAGGACGTGCTCGACTTCTGGTTCAAGGAGGTCACGCCGGAGCAGCGTTTCGCAAAGGACGACGCGCTCGACCGTCGAATCGCCGAGCGGTTCGGCGACGCGCGCGTCGCGGTGCTGGCGAGCGGGGCGCAAGGGTGGCGCGACACGCCTGAGGCGCTGCTCGCCGCCATCATCCTGCTCGATCAGTTCTCGCGCAACATCCATCGTGGGAAAGCAGAGGCGTTCGCCGCCGACGACCTTGCGCGCGACCTGACGCTTGCGGCGATCGCGCGTGGGTGGGAGCCGCGCTACACACCCGAAGAGCGGCAGTTCCTCTACATGCCGCTGATGCACGCGGAGGACGCCGCGCTACAGGCGCTGTCGGTCGAGAAGTTCGAGGAACTGGGCGACGAGAAGGCGCTCGCCTTCGCGCGCGACCACCGCGACGTGCAGGCGCGCTACGGCCGCTTTCCGTCGCGCAACGCGGCGCTCGGGCGCGCGTCGTCGCCCGAGGAACAGGCCTATCTCAGCCAGCCAGACGCGGGATGGTGATGTGAAAGTGGCGGGGTGGTGGAGCTGAGGGGAATCGAACCCCTGACCTCTGCAGTGCGATTGCAGCGCTCTCCCATCTGAGCTACAGCCCCGCCCGGCCCGGCCACGAAGGACCGAGTGCTGCCACTAGCGGCGTTGCTCGCGCGGCGCAACAGGCTTTCGCATCCTGAACCTCTCACCAGCCGTCATCCCGGACTTGATCTGGGATCCCGCTGTTCCTTCGACGGTGCAAGAAAAGCGGGACTCCGGATCAGGTCCGGGGTGACGAGGTTACGAGCGTCCCAGCAGCACGCGCGCCTGCCCAGCGATCTGCGCGAGCATCGCGGCATTGGGTGCGGGCGCGTGGCGCGCGCGGTCGACCACCGCCTTGAACTGCCCGACGCGGGTCGCGTTCGCAGCGAGCCAGCGCTCCACTGCATCCTCGGGCGCACCGTTGGCGGTGCGGCCGAGGAAGTCGAGCCGGAGCTGCTGGAAATCGCGCGCGAGGCCCGCGATCAGCAACCGCTCCCACGGATCGCTCGACGTGATCCGCGCCGCGGTCGATTGCGCCCAGTCGAGCCCGAGCGCCTGCCCCAGATGCGTGAACGCGCGCGCGATCCGCGTCTCGTCGATCCCCGAGCGGCCGCCCAGGTCGGCGAGCCCGACCACACCGTCCAGCTCGAACAGGCGGACGACGCGGGTGACCAGATCGGCCGGCGCGCCCGCCGCCTCCAGCGTTGCGGCGATACGCCGGCTCTGCGCCTGCGCCTCGTCGAGCAGCAGGTCACGCGCCGCGGCGTCGAGGCGCGCGATCCCCTGCCCCAGCCGCTCGACCACCGCCGAGGGCATCGTGCCCGGCGCCTCGACGCGCAGCAGGTCGGCGACGTGCGAGCGCGTCGCGACCGCCACCTCGTCGAACAAGGCGTAGCGCGCCGCCTCGGGCATCGCGGTCTGCTCGATCTCGCGCCACAACTCGGCGAGGCCGAACTGGCGCTCGGCCACCACGAACATCGCCGCGATGTCGGACAACGCCGCGCCTTCTTCCTCCGCGACCTCGAACGGGTGGAGGATGCCGATCCGGTTGACGATACGGTTGGCGAGCTTGGTCGCGACGATCTCACCGCGGAGACGATGCTGGTCGATCGCGGCCGCGAACCGCTCCTGCATCGCGTGCGGGAAGGCGGCGTGGAGGTCGGGCAGCAGCGCGGGATCGTTGCCAAGTGCGCTTCCCTCGATCGCGTCCTGCAACGCGAGCTTGGCGGTGGCGAGCAGCACCGCGAGCTCGGGTCGCGTCAGCCCGCGCCCATCGACGCCGCGGCGCAGGAAGTCGACGTTGGAGGCGAGCCCCTCGACCTTGCGGTCGAGCCGCCCGGCTTCTTCGAACACTTCCATCACGCGGACGTAGCTCGGCACCGCCTGCGCGGCGTCGTTGCCCGATCCTTCGGCGATCGACAGTGCCAGCGTCTGGAGGCGATTATCCTCCAGCACCAAATGCGCGACGTCGTTGGTCATGCTGGCGAGCAGCGCGTTACGGTCCTCGTAGCCGAGCCGCCCCTCGGTCATCTCGCGGTTCAGCGCGATCTTGATGTTGACCTCATTGTCCGAGCAATCGACGCCGGCCGAATTGTCGATAAAGTCGGTATTGATGCGGCCCCCGCGCGCGGCAAAGGCGATGCGCGCCGCCTGCGTCACGCCCAGGTTCGCGCCCTCGCCGATCGCGATCGCGCGCAGTTCCTCGGCGTCGACGCGCTGGCGGTCGTTGGCGGGATCGCCGACGGTGGCGTTATTCTCCGCTGCGGCCTTTACGTAGGTGCCGATGCCGCCGAACCAGATCAGGTCGACCGGCGATTTGAGGATCGCGGCGATCAAGAGCGACGGCTCCATTTCGCCTGCGGGGATGTCGAGCGCGGCGGCGACTTGCGGCGTGATCGTGATCGACTTGGCCGCGCGGCTGTGGACGCCGCCGCCCGCCGACACGGGTGCGGAATAATCCGCCCATGACGAGCGCGGCAGCGCGAACATCCGCGCGCGCTCGTTCCAGCTCGTCTCTGGATCGGGGTCGGGATCGAGGAAGATGTGGCGGTGGTCGAACGCGGCGACGAGCTTGATCGCCTTGGACAAGAGCATGCCGTTGCCGAACACGTCGCCCGACATGTCGCCGCAGCCCACGACGCGGATGGGTTGGGTCTGCACATCCACCCCGCGCTCGGCAAAGTGGCGCTGGACCGATACCCACGCACCCTTGGCGGTAATGCCCATCGCCTTGTGGTCGTAGCCGACGCTGCCGCCACTGGCGAAGGCGTCGCCCAGCCAGAAGTCACGCTCGAGTGCCAGCGCGTTGGCGACGTCGCTGAACGTCGCAGTGCCCTTGTCGGCGGCGACGACGAAATACGGGTCCTCGTCGTCGCGGATCACGACGCCGTCAGGGTGGACAACGCCCGTGCCGACGATGTTGTCGGTGATCGACAGAAGCGTGCGGATGAAGATGCGATACGCCTCGGTCCCCTCCGCCAGCCACGCGTCGCGGTTCGACGGGGCGGGAAGCTGCTTGGCGTAGAAGCCGCCCTTCGCGCCCGTCGGCACGATCACCGCGTTCTTGACGCGCTGCGCCTTCATCAGCCCGAGGATCTCGGTGCGGAAATCGTCGCGGCGGTCCGACCAGCGCAGGCCGCCGCGTGCAACGGGGCCGGCGCGCAGGTGGATGCCCTCGACGCGCGGGGAATAGACCCACACCTCGCGCCACGGCAGCGGCTTGGGCAGGCCCGGCACGAGCGCGCTGTCGAGCTTGAACGCCAGCGCCTCATTGGCGGCGGGTGTGAAGGCGTTGGTGCGCAGCGTCGCGTCGATCACCGCGCGGAAGGCGCGCAGGATTCGGTCGTCGTCGATTCCCGTTACCGCGTCGAGCGCGCGCGCGATCTCGCCGTCGCTCTCGCCCGCGTCGCCGCTGAACGACGGATCGTGCAGCGCGTGGAACCGCGCGATCAGCGCGCGCGCGAGCCCGGCGTTGCGCGCCAGCGTCTCGACTACGGTCGACATCGTGTAGGTGAGCCCGGCCTGGCGCAGATACCGGTACCAGGCGCGGAACAGCACGGTTGCCTGCGGGGACAGCCCGGCGGCGACGACCAGGCTGTTGAACGCGTCATTCTCCGCGTGGCCGCGCAGCGCTGCGGCGATCGCGGTTTCGAGCACCTGCGGTTGGTGGTCGAACGCCGCGTCGGGCGCTTCTACGACGAAATCGTGGACGAAGGCATTGTCGACCTCACGCAACCGCGTCGGCAATTCACCCACCACGCGGAAGCCGAAATTCTCCAGCACCGGCACCGCGTCGGACAGCGCGAGCGCGCCGTTCAGCTTGTAGATCTTGAGCCGGTGATCCTCACCCGCGACCGTCGGGTAGAGGTGGACCTGGCGGTCGCCCTCACCGTCCAATTGCGACAAGCGCACGATGTCCTGCGCCGCCTCGTCGGCAGTAGACACGTTGCGGTAATTGGGCGGGAAGGCCGCCGCCCAGCGGAGTGCGAGGCGCGCGGCGCGCGGCGGCGGCATCCGCTCGGCCAGCGCCGCCTCGACATCGGGCACCCAGCCGCGCACCATGCGCGCCAGCCGCTGGTCGAGCGGATCGGCGTCGGGCACGCGCCCGCCCTCGCGCAGGTCGAGCGTGAAACGCAGCAGTGCGATCACCTGATCCTCCAGGCTGATCGACCAGTTGATGACGCGCCCGCCCGCCGCCTCGGCCAGCATGTCGCCGATCGCGACACGACGCGCGGTGGTCACGTCGTCGCGCGGCAGCCACACGAACGCGAACAGGTGACGCGCGAGCGGCGAGCGCACCAGCACCAGCTTGGGCCGCGGCCGATCGGCGAGGCTCATCGCGGTGAGCGCGAGCTGTTCCACCGCCGCCGGTTCGACCGCGGTGAGCAGATCGTGCGGCAAGGAGGCGAGCGCGTGCATCAACGCCTTGCCGGTGTGGCCCGCGGGATCGAAGCCGAACTTGCTCTCGAACTCCGCCAACCGCTGGCGCAGCACCGGCACGCTGCGCGGCGGTGCGTTGAGCGCGGCCGAAGTCCATAGCCCGGCGGTGATCGACAAGCCGGTGACGCGTCCGGCCTGCATAACGGGCACGACCAGCAGGTCGAGCGGCACGCGGCGATGGACAGGCGAGATCAGGCTCGATTTCAGCAGCAGCGGCGCCTTGTTGCCCGCCTGGAACCACTCCACCGCCAAATGGCGCGAGCGATCGGCGAGGAACGGCACGCCGTGCTCGTTACGCATGATGCCGAGCGCGCCGGCAAGATCGTCACCGTTCGCGACGCTCCAGCGCTGATGGCCCAGCAGCGTGAAGTGACGATCGAGGAACCAGCGCAGCAGGCTCGCACCCTCCGCGTCGCCGCCGGTGTCGTCGAGCGTGCCGGCGTCGTGGGCGAGCGCGGCCTGCATCGCGCGCCAGTCGCGCGTCGCCGCGCGCACGTCGGACAGGACCGAGGCGAGTTCCTCGACCAACTCGCGCCGGTCGCGCGCGTCGGCGCGGTCCATCTCGATGTAGATCATCGACTCGCGTGCACCGTCGGCGGCGTCGATCGCGGTCAGCGTGCCGTCCGCGTCGCGCGCGACCTGGACGACGGGGTGGATGATCCGCTCGATCGCGATATCGCGCGCGCCGATCGTGCCGGCGATCGAATCGACCAGGAACGGCATGTCGTCGTTGACGATCGCGACGCGCATCTGGCGCGGGCCGCCGTCGCCGGGCAGCGGCTCAAGCGCGATCGCAGGGCTGCCGGGCGCGCGCGTCGCGCCGGTTGCGATCAGGAATTCGGCGGCGCTCGCCTGCTCTTGCTGCGAGAAATCATGCAGCTCATCGGGCAGTGCGCCCTGCGTGAGACGCGCCGCCAACGTGTCCGACAGTATCATCTGAAACTTCCTCGCCATGACCGCGGCTATGCGCCCGTCGGGGTCCTAGCTCAACCCCCGCGGCGTTGCCGTGACAGGAGCGCGGCGGGCTTGAGGATGGTTGCGTGACGGGCAGCTGCAGTGGCTGCACCCGTCATTCTCGGCCTTGTTGCGGGAGAAGAAAGAGGGATCATGCCGCTCTACAGACTCCCTCGATCCTGCAATGCGCATCAACGGTATGCGTGCGCGATGCAGCCTAAGCGCCGCGCCGCCACGCCGAGCCTGGCCAGTACGATGCTTTGTTCGGAGGAGTTGAGCCAGCGGCGGCCGAACTCGCGTCGCCTTGAGGAGACGCACACCTCGATCGCTGCTCGCGCAACGCGGCTACGCTCCCCTAAGCTAGTCGCGCCAGCACGCGCCGTGACAAGGCAGGATCGGCGGTCGCACCGACGATGTCGATCTTCCCCGTCGCGGTCGCGCGGCCGAGCAGGACCACGGGCTCGCCCGCATCAACCTCGACCATGTCAACCGTCACCTGCGCAACCGCGCTGCGATCGGCGAGCGGCACACCCGTACGGCGCGACGCGGCGCGGCGGCGCATCGCGCGCTCCTCCGCCATCATGCCGCGGATGCCGCCGGGCATCGCCTCGATCAATCGCGCCAGTCCGCCTTCGGGCACGTCGCGGCGGCGCGCGTAGGACAGGATCGCGCTGGCCTCCGCCACCTCGCCCGCGTGGCGCGGCGCTTGGTCGTCGGCGGTGCCGAACACGAGTTTGGCGATCGCACCCAGCGGCGCGCGCGCGCGCGCGGTGACGCCCGCGGCGGCAAGCAGCTCGGCATATTCCTGCGGGGCGCGTTCGGCCGCGCGGGCGAAATCGTGCGCGCGCCCGAGCGCGCGATAGTGCGCGGCGCGGCTGCGCGCGTCGGCGGTGCGGGCGGCGGCCGCGCTCTCCCGCGCGAGCGCCAGCCGCTCGGGCAGGTCAGTTTCATCACCGGCGAGCAGCGCGGGCGCCGCGCTCGGACCGTCTGCCCATACCGGCGACAGATCGGCGGCGCGCGGGGCTGCGCGCACCGCGCCCGCCAGTTCGGCGTCAAGCCGCGCCTGCGCCTCGCTGCTGACCATCTCCTTCCAATTGATGACGCCGTAGATGAAGTCGATCGCCTCGCCGTCGGAGGAGAAGGGCATCAGGATGCCGCGATAAAAGGTGTTGTGCCCGCGGATGCCGACGAACTCGGCCTCGAACCCGACCGGCGCGCGATTGGCGATGATCTGCAGGTAATGATCGGTCAGGCGCGACAGGAGCGAGCGCGGCGGCACCTGCGCGATGTTGGTGATCGACTGGTCGACGCCGCATTCGGCGCGCAGCGCGACGCCCAGGAACTGGATCGACGGATCCTCCAGCCCGTTGCCGAAATCGAGCAGCACGCTGTGCGGGCCGAAATCGGCGATCCGCGCGGGATCGATGTCGGCGATCGTCGGGAACGGTCGATCGCGCAGCAGCGACACCCAGTGATTATAGGCGCGCACGTGCATGCGCCGCTCGTCGCTGCCGATCTTGATCTGCGGCTCGCCGACGCCGCTCTCGGTCGGATCATTGTCCTGCCGGAAGCCCTCCGAACCATCATTGCCGCGCACGCTGTCCATAACCCGTTCTTTCCCGACGCAATCGCGAACAACCGTTGCGACCCGTTCGCCCACGCACATGCACCGCGCGGCGTAAACGCGGCGTAAACCCTGGCGCGACCGGCCGTGCGATCCGCCCTTCTTCTCGCAACGATCCCGCTTGCCACCCCCGCCCCCGCCTGCTAAGCGCCTCGCCTCGCCTCGAAGTGGGCGCACCAGGCCGCCTTAGCTCAGCTGGTAGAGCATCGCATTCGTAATGCGGGGGTCACAGGTTCGAGTCCTGTAGGCGGCACCATCCTTCTTAGGCGCTTTCACAAGGAAAGCGGCGTCGCCCGAGGCTAGCGGCCTTTGGCTTGGAAACTCGGGTCGGTCTTAGCTGGTACGGGCAACCAAGGAGTTGCCGCGCTACGCCGAGCCGACGGCGATGCAGATAGCAGAAACCAAGCTGCACCAGCGGTTGTACAGCACGACCGAGCCGATGTTTGGAACCACAACGCGCCCTTTTGTGGCAGTACGCGCCTCATGCTCGCGCGTTGTCATCAAAGGCGGTCGACAACGCGCGGCAGCGCTACTTCACGGTGAACGAGGCGGCTCGGCTGGTCGCGGCGGTATCGCGAAAGGGGAAGCTGTTGGCAATCCTGCAGCGGCTGCTCGCCGATATGCAGATATCGGAGTTGCTGGCTGCGCGGCAGGCGAACGTTGAGTTCGACTTCCCGTGCGCTGTTCGTGCCGACCTTGAGGCGGAGCATAACGCTACGTGCCTCTAGCATAGGCGACTTTGGACGTGCTCTCGGCGCTGCAGCTAGGCGAGTTCCTGTTCCTCCAACCCGAGAGCCTCATCAAGGCACCTGACCACGATCAAGCACGGCCAGTACACGGTCCGGGACGCCGGTCTGCCCGATGTGCGCATACACAACGAGCGCCACTCCGCGGTGTCGTTCAAGGCAAACTCGAGCGCCGATCTGTTAGCAATCGGCAAGGTGCTAAGGCACGGAAACGTTGCAAGCACCGCGCTACAGCCACCTCGCCAACGGCACGCTGCTCGCCGCCGTCCAGGCGGATGCGGCGAAGCAGGACGCAGCCTTCACCGCCTCTCCGCCCCGCGCGTCCGCCTCACGGCTGGTTTGCGGGGCGGAGGTCACCCTACGAGGTTCTTCAACCAGCAACGTACATGAGTGCCGACGTGCGGCGCCAAGTCGCGTGCCCGAACGAACATCATCGCACGGGCACGCGCTTGATTAGGAAAGACCGACGCGCAAGGTCGCGTTCGGATTGTTGGTGCCGTTCGGGAAGAAGCCGCCGCCGGTCCGGTTGGCGCCAGTGGCGTTCAGGTACACGATGTTATGCACCTGCTGACTGTTGCGGCTGTAGGCGAGACCGTTGACGTTGGCGGGAACAAGGTTGGCGGCGTTGCCGGAGCCGACGAGGCCCTGATCGTCGTCCGAGCCGATACCGCGCACGTCGTCGTTGGCCGGAGTGCCGTCTAGCAAGTCACGTGCGTCCGAGATCTTGGTTGTCGCAGTGATGAGCGACGAGGCTGCCATGCCCTTCGCGTAGAGCACCGTGCGCACGATGCCGGCGTGGTACGCCTCAGCAGCAAGGATGCCGGCGGCTGCTTCGAGGTAGGTCTTGTTGGTCAGCAGCGGCGCCGCGCCCTTGTACGCGGTTACGCCCACGTCCTCGAAGATGAAGGCTCCCAGCAGGAAGTTCTCCGGCGAGGAGTAGGGATTGAACGTCTCGTTCCCGCCGATCACCCCGGCCGCGCGTGCCGCGGCAGTGAACGCACCATTCGCGCCACCATCGATGTTGATGTTCGGCATCGCGACGGCGGCGGAGCCGAGTGCGGCGCGTAGGAACGCGACGTGCGCAGCCTCGTCAGCGGCGATCTCTCGCGCGTAAGCACCGACCACCGGATCGCCGGTGAAATCGACCCGAGCGCCGCCGGTGACCGTGCCACCTGCCGCGCCCGATCCGCTCGCGATCATCGCCTCAGACAGACCGGTTCCGTTGACGGCGTAAAGGTAGAACTGTGCTTCGAGGTATTCCAGGTTGAGCGCGAGGTTGAGCACGTCGTTGTCCGTGACGGCGGCAGACGTGGGCGTAGGTGTCGGGCTAGGTGCCGGTGCCGGTGCCGGTGCCGGCGTGAAGTCGTTGTCTTCGCCGCATGCAGAGAGCAGTGACGCGCCGCCCAGCAGCACGACACCGCCGCCGGCCGCTTTCAGGAAGCCGCGGCGTGCGGCGCGGCGAGCATCGGCGGCCGCGAGGATTTCGATGGCTTTACGGGGATCGATCATCGGTAAAGGTCCTTGGTAGCGTCAAACAGGATCAGCGGGGACACACCGGTCAGGTGGTCGACCTGATGTTTCCGGTGACGCCATTGGGGAAGAAGCCGCCCATCGTGGCGGTGCCCGCGTTCAGGTAGACGATGTTGAGCACCTGACCGGGCGTGCGGCTGAAGGCGAGACCGTTGCTGTTGAGCGGCGACAGATTGGCGGTCAGCGTGCTGCCGCTCCCGCTTGGTGCAATCCCCTGATCGTCCTTGGGCCCGATGCCGCGCACCTGATCCTCGGTCGGGTTGCCGTCGAGCATGTCGCGTGCGGCGGATATCTTCTCAGTTGCGTCGATCAGCCCCTGCACGCCCTTGCTGTACAGCGTCGTGCGCACGATTGCGGCGTGATAGGCTTCAACGGCCAGGATGCCGGCGGCGGCCTCCAGGAACGTCTTGTTGCTGAGCAGCGGCGCGGCACCCTTGTAAGCGGTGACGCCAACGTCCTCGAAGATGAATGCGCCCAGCAGAAAGTCCGTCGGCGAGGCGTAAGGGTTGAACACGCCGTTCGAGCCGACAACGCCTGCCGCACGTGCCGCGGCGGTAAACGCGCCGTTCGCATCCCCGCTGATGTTGATGTTCGGCATCGCCACCGCGGCGGAGCCCAGCGCGGTGCGCAGAAATGCCACATGTGCCTGCTCGTCCGCGGCGATCTCGCGCGCGTAGGCGCCAACCAGCGGATCACCCGAGAAATCCACCCTCGCGCCGCCAGTGACGGTGCCACCGGCCGTTCCACTGCCGCTGGACGTCAGGTTGGCTGCGAGGCCGCTGCCGTTGACGGCATAAAGATAGAACTGCGCTTCAAGGTACTCGAGATTAAGCGCGAAGTTGAGCACGTCGCTGTCGGTCACGCTGGTCTGCGCGAGCGCGGGATCGGCGTAGGCGAACGCGCCACCGGCGGCAGCGACGCCGAGTGCCGCGGTGAAGAAGGCGCGGCGGTCCGAGCGGCGCCGTGCGCGGCCGTCGAATGTCTCGATCAGTTGATCCTGTTCGGCTCGATCGTCTTGCATCGTCACTCGGCACCTCCCAGCCCCGCGGCAAGGCAGCACGAAATGCCTTTCATCGCGCGGGCATTCGGAGCTACGGAGTAACCTGGAGCAAGGATGCAGGCGCGATCACAAAAAGTGCCACATGACAAACCAGAAGCTATGCGCCGTCGCCTGGCATTGACCGCTGCCCTGACGCAGAGCGGGAACGGTGATCGGCAGGCATTTCGTCTCGTCTACGACATGACCGCGGCGAAGCTTTTCGGCGTCTGCCTTCGTATCTGTGGTGAGCGACAGGCGGCCGAGGACGTGTTGCAGGAAGTCTACCTGATCATTTGGAAGCGCGCTTCGGCCTACGAGCCGGCACGAGGTAATCCGATTACCTGGTTGTGCACCATCGCCCGCAACCGCGCGCTCGATTCGCACCGGTCGTCCCCGCCGCGTGGCGGGAATGCGGATGGGGAGAGCGACGGTGCAGCCGCAGCCGCCGTAAGCGACGACCGGCCGCTCGCCGATTACCTGCTGCTGGCCGAGGAGGAGCACGGCAAGCTCCGGCACTGCCTCGACGATCTCGACGATCGCCCACGTGCCGCGATACATGCCGCTTTTACCGACGGTCTGACTTACGCCGACGTGGCCGCACGATCCGCGGTTCCATTACCGACAATGAAGAGCCTGATTCGTCGCGCGTTGCTCCGGTTGCGGGAGTGCATGCGCGATGACGGATGAGGATCGCATGATCGCCGCCGAGTTGGCGATCGGTCTACTCGCTGGCGAAGAGCAAGCGCAGGCGCGTAACCGTGCCGCCTCTGAGCCAGCGTTCGCACGTGAGGTTGAATGGTGGCAGGAGCGCCTGGCTCCGCTGCTGGCACAGACCCGCGACGTGCCACCACCATCCTACTTGCGCGAGCGCATCATCGCACGATTGGACGTGCCGATGGTGGAACCGCGACGTTCTTCTCACAGGTGGCGGTGGGCAGGACTGGGCGGCGCGATCGGTGCGTTGGCGGCATCGATCGCTACGTTCCTGCTGACTCCCGGCATGCAGATACCGGGGTCCGAGCAGCCCGTGCCCGTGACGCGACCTAGCAAGGTACTTGTCGCCTCGCTGACGTGGTCGAAGGGAGCCGCGAGGCAGAACCCTATCGCCGTTCTCGATCCCGTTGACGGTACGCTCCGATTATCCTCTGCCGTCGACGTGGCAAAGGACAAGGTGGGTCAACTCTGGCGCATCCCGGTGGGCGGGAAACCCGTATCACTTGGGCTGGTCCCGACCGTTGTGGGCCGTCGTTTGCTACTCACGCCGGCAGTGACGCCTGTTCAAGGCGAGACACTAGCGGTCTCGGTTGAACCTGTTGGTGGGTCACCGACTGGGCAACCGACAGGTCCGGTGATCCTCACCGGCACGTTGAGCACCGTATAGCATGTGACGAGCTCACTGCTTGAAGGGTGAGCCAAGGTCGGTAGCTCCGCCACAGGCACGGTGCTCGGTTACGCCAACGTCGCCCGCACGGCTCGTTAACGACACGCTGCTCGCCGCCATTGAGGCAGGTGCGAAGAAGCAGGCGGCCGCCTGCCCCTCCCCCGGCTCCACGCGCTGAACCCACGGCTGGTTCGCGAGGTGGAAAACACCTTAATTATCTCCGGCGGAGCTGTGTGTTCTGGCAGAAAGCGGATGTTACGGGTCTGAAGGGAGCGCCTCTGCAAGCGCGCTGTTCAGCCCCCTCCCAGCAACGCCTACGCAGAACCTGGCAAGGTCATTGCACCCTGGTTGCACCTGCCGTTTTGTGAAAGTGTCAGGCTCGCCTTGCAGTAAAGCTCGCACCAACATCACCAGCCGCAATCCGTGACATCATTCACGATCCAGCCCCAGCGCCGTTCGATCCGCGGTTGCGGCGGCCAATTCGGCTCGGGCGGCTGCAATGCGGGCTTGTGCGTCGACCAGCCGCACGCGCGCGTCGGTTGCCGTTTCCTCACGCTGGTTGACGAGAAAAAAGTCGCTTGAACCCAGCTCGAAGCGCCGCCGCTCGGCAGCGGCGAGACGTTCCGCCAATTGCCGCTCCTGCTCGGCGATCGTTGCAAGGCGCTCTGCGGCACCCACGCCGATGTTGATCCCCTCGACCTCGGTCGCGATTTGATCTTGCAGGTAACGGTTGCGGGCCTCCAAGGCGCTGATCTCCGCCTGCGCTTCGGCGACGCGCCCGCGCGCGGCACGATTTTGCAGCGGGACCGAGAAGCGAACCCCGGCGACTCCTTCGAGCGGCGTCCGCGAAGGACCGCCCAGCCCTTCCTCGCCCACGTCCTTTCCCAACTCGCCACGCACGTCGAGCCGCGGGCGAAGCTCGTTGCGGGCGAGCGCGAGACGCGCGACGCCTTGATCGATCCGCGATAGAAGCACCTGCAAGTCGGGCCGACGTTGCGCAAAGCCGGCGCGTGCCGCGGTTGTCACACCGGCGAGCACACCCGCGTCGGTGGGCAAGCGCTCGGGCCCGACCCGCACGGGAACACCCTGAGCGTCACGATAGTAGAAGGACAGCGCGTTCGTTGCTGCCTGGTAATCCCCTTCCGCTCGGGCAACGAGTGCCTGGCGGCGCACGAGATTTTGATCGTTCTCGGCGAGCAGGATATCGGGCCGGGCACCCAATTGGACGAGACGCGCCAGACCTCCGCGTCGGTTCTCCGATAGGGTGAGCAGATCACGATAGGCGCGCAGCCGCAGGCCTGCGGCGACCCAGGTCTGATAAGCGTCGATCGCGCGCCGCTGTACGCCGATCGCCACGGCTTCGCGCTCGAACCTGGCGATATCGATGTCGCCCGCCGCGAGGGAGCGCCTGGTTCGACGCTCGTCAACCAATCGGTCGCGCAGCAGCGAGAACAATCCGCCGACTTTGAACTCGCCGAGGCGGTTGGTGTAATTCTCGTCTTCGTAGATCGGGAAGCTTCCGCGACTGACGCGGTAACCACCGTATAGATAACCGCCATTGCCCCCCAGCGGCCGCGTCGCTCGGCCGGCAACGATGGTGCCGTCATAGTAACCAAGGGTGCGACTGCGTCCGTCGACCTCGAACACCGTGTCGAATGCTCCCGCGGCGGTCAGGGCGCGCCCTTCCGCCGCACGTTCGCGCGCCAGCGCCTCGATGATCTGCGGCGCGGTGCGCGCGGACGAGCGCAAGACCTCGGCGAGGGTCAACATTCCTTCGGTCGGCTGACTCGGCGTGACGACGGTGTTTTGCTGATCAGGCGATGCGGCGACGCGCTCGGGCGCGGCCAGCAGCAGGGTAAAGATCAGGGCGCCGATCATTTGGGCTTGCCCGCCTTTGCCGCGATCTTGTTGTCGTCCTCTGCTTTCCCGCCTGTTTTATCCACTGATCCGGCAGGCTGACCGAATTCGAGCGGGAAGTCGTTCAACTGGCGCCAAAGCTCATAGCCGACCGAGACCGTCTGCCCTTGCACCCATCCGCGCACCTTGCCGCCGAGCCGAACGAAGCTGCGGGCCGGCCACGCGGGCTTCCCCGGTGCGGGTTCGACGAGAACGCGGAACAGACCCTGCGCGTTGGCGGTCGCGTCAATCGTCCTGATGCGACCGTCGAAGAAACCGTAAGCGACCGACGGCCAGCCGCTGAACTGGATCGCGGGCCAACCCTCGAACTCGAGCCGCACTGGCCCACCAGGGCGTAGCAGCGGCACGTCGCGACCATCGATCATCAATTCCACCGCCCGCTCGATCCGTTCGGGCGCGATCGTGGCCAGCGGCGTGCCGGCCGTGACCAAGGCACCACCGGCCGCAGCATTGAGGTTCTGGATCCGCCCATCGCGCGGCGCTCGCACCAATTGCGCGGATTGCCGCTTCACTTGAACATCGATCCGGTTCAGCTTCGCTCGCGACTCAGCGAGCTTGGCTGCTGCATCAGCGACCTTGATCTGCGACTGCTCGTAATCGCGCCGCGACGCGAGACCTTCGGCGAACAACTGTCGATTACGATCGACGTCGATCCCGGCGACGCGTTGTGACTGCGTGACCGCAGCGATCTCCGCCTCGATCTGGCCGCGTTCGGCCGCCAGGCGGGTCAGCAGATCAGGGTCGAGATCGACGACACGCGCGATCGGCGCACCGCGTTCGACGTGCTGGCCGTCATGAACGAACCAGCGTTCGACCCGCCCCGGAACCAGCGCCGTTACATCCTGCGCGCGATCCTCCGGATCGAGTGCCACAACTTGGCCTTGGCCCTGTGCCGTCTGCAACCAGGGCACGAGAAACAGCACGGCGAGGGCGGCGCCGATGCCGATCGTCACCAGCCACGCGACCGCCACGCCGACGCGCGGAGGACGAAGGGAGGCAAGCGTGCGGAAATGGGCGCTAGGTTCACGCTGCTTGGACATCGCCGAGCCCCTGCTTCATCGCCTGTTGGAGATCGGCAAGCGTGCCAAATCGATGCTGGCTGGTCATCCCGAGGTAGAGATATCCGTCGAGTTGCACGTCCTGCGGACGCCCAGTGCTCAACAGCACTGTTGTACCCAGTTGTTTGAACGATCCGAGCGTGCTGACCAGTCGGTCGGATGGCAATAGATCGAATAGCTGACCAAGGATCAGCACGCGGGGGCGAATCAGCATCGCGTTGGCGAGCTTGAGCGCCATGATCTCGCCGACGCTCAGCGGATAGCCCGACGAGGCCAACAACGTGTCCAGACCTTGAGGCAGGCGGGCGATCGTGCGCTCCAAGCCGACGGCGGCAAGTGCTTCCATCGCCGCTCCAGCGCTGTCGCCAGAGGCGAGCCGCAGATAGTCGCGGATCGTCACCTCAACGATCGTCGGGCGATCGACCACCAAAACGTCGGAGCGCAGATGATACATGTCGAGCGCCCCCAAATCGGCACCCCCGATCCTGATCAGGCCGCGCTCGGGCGGAGAATGGCGTTTCAGGAGCAGCGCCAGGCGGTGTTCGACGCCAGGTTCGGCGACGGTAACCAACTGCTCGCCCGCGGCGATGGACAAATCGAAGCGCGCGTCTTCTGCAACGACGCCGGTCAGGGTCACCGCCCCATCGCGCGGCCCGCCGTCACCTGTTACCCGTGGCTCCTGCGGGATGGCGAACAGCAGCGACAGTTCCTCGGCGCTCGCCACGAGATCGTAGAAGGTGTCGAGATACCAGCCGAGCTGCGAGATGCCGTAGAAGACCCCCGACAGGATCAGTTCGGCGGCGACGAGCTGCCCGAGCGACAGCTGGCCGCGAAGGATCAAGGTGCCGCCGAGCAGGAGGAGTGCAGCCCCCGCGAATGCGTAGATCAGCAGAAAGGCGATCGTCTGCGCGAATTGATAGCGGAAATATTGCCGGTGGGAGCGCACGTAGGAGGCCGTCATCTCCTCCGACCGATCCATCGCGAAATCAACGTGTCGCGCGGATTTGTAGAAGCCGTTCGAGCCACCGACGCTCTCGAGCCAGCCTGCGGCATTATGCTTGGCATGGCTGAGCGCGACCGCGCCAGTGATCGCCCCGCGTCGCCATACCAGCCATACGAGCAGCACCGCGCCCACCAGCACGATGTTGAAGGCGAGAAAGAATGGGTGGTAGAAGCTGGTGATCACCAGACCGACGGCCGCTTGCAGAACGATCGTGAACCCGCCGATGACCAGGCTTGGCACCGCTTTCTGCACCACGACCAGATCGAAATACCGATTAAACAAGTCGCTGCGGTTTGCGTCACCGAAGAAGGGATTTTGCGCGTGAACGGCCCGAATGGTCACCTCGGCCACCACGCGTGCGAACACGCGGCGCTCGAAGGCTGCCATGATCCAAACGCGCAACGCGCTCAACGCAGCGACCATGAGCAGCAGCAGCAGCAGCACGCCCGACAACGCCCATAGCGGGGCTGGCATCGCCGTGTTTGCCACGCTGTTGATCAGTAGCTGGACCGAGATAGGCGTCGCCAGCGCCAAGAGGCTGATCGCCGCCGTATATACCATGCCCAGCCGGATATAGGCGGCGTCGGGCCCGATGATCTGCATCAGCCATGCTGCCGCGTGACGAAACCCCGACCGCTGCGTAGTCACCAGTTCCCCCGTTCCAATGCTGGCGCGCCGTTACTCAACTGCACCCGCATGGTGCAACAGGTACACACAACATCACATTGCAGCCAATTAGAAGCGTGTCAGGAAATTTGCCGGTACCGAACGACTAGTGTTCGCACCGCATCAGAAAGCGTAAGTGCTTATGTCGCAACGTGACAGATCGGGCCAGTCGTATCCGGGTTAAGCGCCAACAATGCTGTCCTTATCGTATTACAACGGTTCCAAGCGGTAATGGCGTTCAGCTGAACCATCCTCTCGGCTTCATGTGCAGCCTGTTTATTTTCGCACCTAGTCAGATTCGACTTGCACTCAAATGTTCGCAAATAGGTGAAAACAGACGGTAGTTGAGCCTCGTGAGTTGTTGGAAAGCGCCCTGACCGGCTTAAAGAATAAGCACTTCAAATCTGCCCCCAACTGCATAGAAGTTGGCGCATGGAACTGATCTTCGTGAAGCGCAGCGGTAAGATCGACGATCTCACCATCGTCCGCGAGGCTGGCGGGCGGGAAACCATTTCTTGCCCGAAGCAGGGCATCATACCGCATGAGATGGTGCATTACGCCGTAGAGAGCGTGCTCGCGCACCGAGGGTTCTTGTCGCTCGTCAAAGACGGCAAGCCGGCAGAGTTCGGGACTGAAGGCGGGGACAGCGAAGAGGCAATCGAGCGACTGGTGGAGGTGTTTCAAGCCGAACTTTGGGGTGGTCGTGTTCCAGCCGCGGACTTGGTCGCCACTTACGAGCATGCCTGCGAAGCTCGCGGGCACAGCGTTGCCGCGATCTCGCACGCGGATGTCGGGACAATCCGGCACCGCTTGAATGAGCTTAGCCGCCAGTGGTCGGCTGTCGCCGTCAACGAAGATTTGAAGCTCCGCTTCTGAACCGCACTCATAGGCGCAATGTCTTGAGTTGTTGGCAAGCCAGCATATCGTGTTTTGGTAGGAGCGGACGTTGCGGCAAGCCTTTTGCTTCGCCATCATGTAGCCGTGTCGCGCACCTCTCTAACTTGGGCTCTCCCGCTGGTGGCGATCTTTTCGGGTGCAATCAAGCTTCTCGTACCTACAATGCCGCTTGCGCGACGCCGTTGCCGAATTGGAAGACGGACCTGCGTGCCGCGTAGCACAGTTAACACTGACGCCGCCCGCAGCGCCGGTGAGGACGGCTGCGGACGGCTGTGCGACTTAGTACGTGGACGCGCGTGCCTGTGAGGCGTTGTGTCCGCCATTGCGGTAGAGGATGTCCTGCGCACTCTGACCGTTGATGTCGCCACCGCCAACAGTGACGACCACGCCACCATCCTTCATGCGGCCGCTGTAGTAGCTGGCGTCTTCGTCACCGACGCCGTGCTTCGTCAGCACTTCGTTGAACGTGCCGGTCAACGCACCCAGGCCAGCGCCGATCGCCATGGCTTCAGGAACGGCCGATGCAGCAATGGCACCAGCAGCAGCAAGAGGGCCGACCCCCGGGATCGCAAGGGCCGCAACACCCAAGCCGGCACCCAGTGCGCCGCCTCCAAGAATGCCCCGTAGGACATTGCGATGATGCTCGTCGGTGATCTCGCCCTCGCCGGAGGTAGCCGTCGTGGTGCCGCCATGATGAGCAATGATCGAGAGGTCGGTGTCCCGTACACCCGAGGATCGAAGTTCCGAGACCGCGCGCTCTGCTTCTGCGTGGGTGTCGAAAATAGCCGATGCATGAACCATGATTTTCCCTCTCTCAAACACACCGCTTTCAAACGGCTGCGATGAAACAGGTAAATACGCTGCTCGTTCCCGCCACTCCAATAACAAGAGTTGCGCCATGTTAAGACTAAAGGGCGCTTTAAACCCGTTATGAGCTATTCTAATCTAGAGTGATAACCGAGGTAAAAGTGAGATAACTGCCGGTCACCTAAGTTAGCCGACCCACCAATAAGCCGAATCAAGAGCTGGGATGATCAGCGATACCCTCTGAGCTGTCTGCCGGTTTCCAGATCGTCGCAACACCTGCCTACGTACTCGCGGCAACTCGTGAGGATATCCACTGGTCAGCGGAGTGTGGCTGATCACTAAGATTGGAAGAACAAAGGCTGGAAAGCCAGCTGGCGCCCGAGCTGCCCCATTCGCTTGCAAGAAGAGTAGCGCCTCGCTTACGCGTGCTTACGCCCTCCTATCGCCCGTAACGAGCATCAACGCTCTTAGCGAGGTCTTCAAGGTCTCGCGCAAGGTCAAGCATGGCCGAGGAAGTGGCCAAGCGCGCTTGGTCAGCGGGCGACACCTCGGCCGGCTTGCCGATCCGAGAGCGTACCATCTTCGCCACGTGGCGCAGCGTGACGGGATCGCCGACCGGTGGAGCTACGGGCTGCGGGGAAGGAGCCTTGTGCCGCAGCTCCCCTCGCCCTTTCGAGAACCCACGTAGCCACGCGGTGCGGCAGGCAAATTGAAGTTCGCTGTTGTGGACGTAGGGGCAATCGACTGCAGACGCTTCGCAGTCGTGACCAGCACGCCGCCCCTCTTCCCGCGCAGCGCGCACAGCAAGCTCACGATCCTCGTTGGCGTGCGGGGCATCAGCGGGGACATGTGGCAACATGTGCGATCTCGGAAACCTAAGCGTTTTGTCCTACCGAACCTGCAATGCCGCGAGGTGATCGCACATTCAATCGCGCTTGAAGCGCGCGTACCGCGCATGAACTAGGCGCAGGTCTCGTTTCTCGGTTCACAGCGACAGCTCGCGCCAAGCTGCCCGTTCGTTCAGTGTCAGAGCGCCTGAATTGGGTACGCACTTCGCAAGCCCATGCCACGAGGTGTCACCACCGCTGACGAGCTGTTGAAGCGCTTCAAGAATGTACTGGCCTGGAGAAAGCATCGGCGGTTGACGGAGTCCCTTAGACGAGACAATTACCGCAGCACCTTACCTCAGTTCCGAATGCCCACACAACCTGCCGGTAACCTTGGCGAGGCACTCGCCATCGGCAGCGGTTGGCCAGAGGATTGTGATTGAGCGCATCACGCGGCCACGGTCGGCATCACGCGGCCTTCGTCAGAAATCGAGATTGCGGCGCGCCACCTGGGTGGCGAGCGCATCAGCGTCGCCTTCGACTCCCATCCCGTCACTTCATTGTCGCACTCCAGGACCTGCGCACGGGAAAGCAAACGCAGATTACTCGGTTGCCGAAGCTGGCAAAGCATTGCAGCGATCCGCAATTAAGGGCGGCACTCGAAACACAGGTGGTCCTCGTCACCACACAGGCGGCACGCATCGCTGCCGCGATCAACGTAACTGGCCCTGAGAACCTCTGGATAAGCGGCATATTGAACGATGCCGAGCGGGACATGCGTCAGCCCCAATTCGGCCGGTTGTTCGCCATCGCGTTGATCGGCGCGATCCGGAAAGCGAAGGCTGCCGAGATCGTGTCCTCCGAAACGGTGATCGGCTTGGCTCGTGGCCTTGGCAACAGCGCCTTGCTGAACCTGGCTGCCGCCGACCATGCAGAAGAGATCGCAACCGACCGCGTTTCGAAAGCGCGACCGACAGGCTTGGTGTTAAGCTCCGGATCGATGCAGCCGGCCTGCTAACTTCTTGATCTCGAGCAATATCGGGAACGTTTGCTGTCCGATCAGCTTACTCGTTCAACGGCAAGAGAATTGGAGCGGCACCATGCTGGCGATGAACTACCGCGGACCCTACCGGGTTCGTGCCGACGAGAAGCCGATGCCGGTAATCGAGCATCCCGAAGACGCGATCGTGAAAGTGACTCGTTCGTGCATCTGCGGATCGGATCTTCACCTCTACCACGGCATGGTTCCCGATACCCGCGTGGGCCAGACATTCGGGCACGAATTCTGCGGCATCGTCGAGCAGGTCGGGCCCGAGGTTCGCAACCTGAAGGTGGGCGATCACGTCCTCGTGCCGTTCAACATCGCGTGCGGCAAATGCCACTTCTGCCAGCAAGGGCTGTTCGGCAATTGTCACGAGTCCAATGCGCAGGCGACCGCGGTGGGCGGCATCTACGGTTACTCGCACACCGCCGGCGGCTATGACGGCGGCCAGGCGCAGTTCGTGCGCGTGCCCTACGCTGATGTCGGTCCGGTGGTGATCCCCGACTGGATGGACCCGGACGACGCCGTGCTGCTGACCGACGTGGTGCCGACCGGCTATCAGGCGGCCGAGATGGGCGGCATTCAACGCGGCGACACGGTGGTGGTGTTCGGCGCCGGACCGGTCGGCCTGATGGCGGCACGTTCCGCCTGGCTGTTCGGCGCCGGGCGGGTGATCGTGATCGATCACCTCGACTACCGGCTCGAGTTTGCGCGCACGTTTGCGCCGGCCGAAGTCTATAATTTTCGCGAGATCGACGACATGGCGGTCTTCATCAAGAAGCAGACCGACTCATTGGGTGCGGATGTCTGCATCGACGCGGTCGGCGGCGATGCTGCGGGTAACAAGCTGCAGCGGCTGCTCGGCGTTTATCTGAAATGGGAAGCCGGCAACGCGATCGCGCTTCACTGGGCGATCAACTCGGTCAAGAAGGGTGGAATCGTCTCGATCGTCGGGGTTTACGGCCCGACCGGCAACATCGTGCCGATGGGCAATGTCGTGAACAAAGGCATCACCGTGCGCGCCAATCAGGCGTCGGTGAAGCG
Source organism: Sphingomonas hominis (assembly GCF_013328205.1). Taxonomy (GTDB): domain Bacteria; phylum Pseudomonadota; class Alphaproteobacteria; order Sphingomonadales; family Sphingomonadaceae; genus Sphingomonas; species Sphingomonas hominis. The sequence continues at coordinate 162,975 of NZ_JABULH010000006.1, forward strand.
GCTGCTTCCTCGGCTGATCGAGCATATTCGCGTGGGCCACATCAACCCCAAGGCGATGATCACGCACCGCGTACCCTTGGAAGACATTGCCGACGCATACCACATGTTCGCGGCAAAACTCGACGGCTGCATCAAGCCCGTGCTGCTGCCCCATGGCCTTTGAGGAACACGCGATGAGCAGAATCGATACCGCCACGATCCCCGGCTGGGGCGTCGATGCCGACCCCGAGAACGATCCGGCCTATCCGATGCGTCATACCGAGGAGATGGAGACGCGCGGGCTGGATTGGCAGCGACCTGCTATCCAGCACTCAGGGGTGGAGGTGCTGCAATCCATCGAGCACAACCGCCGTCCTTCGGTGACGGGCACGTCAGCGCCGCCCCAGGGCTTGTCGGGCATGGTTCGGCGCGCCGCGTTCAAGCGCAGCGAGTCCGACTGGTTCCACTGGCTGATGCTGATGAGCGCCGACCGGCTGAGCGTGGCCGAGGGGATAATCGACGATGCACGGCGGGGCCGCGTACCCAACATCCCAGCCGAGATGGGCGTGCGCGCGGAATGGCGCCACAACAAGAAGGGGTTTGCGATCAAGACCATCGCGATCCTGGGGCTTAGCGCAACGCTCGTCACGGCGTTGCGTCGGCCCAACAAAGCCGTGAACCGCGACACTGCGACAGCCGACGCGATCGCCCCGGTCGCCTCGACACACGTTTCGTAGTGGTGACCGCCAGGAAGGCAGAACCTTGCGTCACCGCGACGCTGATCGCGGTGATCAACACATCGTTTGCTGAATAACTCCGATTGCGCCTTGAACATCTTGCCACGGCTCATCGTGACCTGCGCGGCAAGAGCCTGAGCAACGTACGACCCGTCCATTCAGTAAACTTGCCTCATGTGAGTGACCAAGGCGGATAGCCGCACCAGAGCTGCACACCATGCACTTCCCGCAACCCACGCCCCAGCCCACTTCGATTCCCGAACCGCATGATGTTCCTTATGACGGCGTGCTCCGCTTGTGGGTCGATGCCCGCGACGTAGCGCGCGGCATCTATCGCGTTCGTGAAGTGATACCGGTTTCCGGAGCCGGACGGATCGTGCTTCTTTATCCCAAATGGCTGCCGGGCTTTCACGCGCCGCAAGCGCCGATCGAGTTGTTCGCCGGACTGACGGTGGCGGCCGACGGTCACGACCTCACGTGGGAGCGTCATCCCGTAACCGTGAACGCCTTCTACGTCGACGTGCCCGACGGCGCGGCAGCGATCGAGGCCGAGTTCCAGTTCCTTTCACCGACTGATCCGTCCCAAGGTCGCGTCATCGCCACGTCTGAAATGCTGGCGCTGCAATGGAATACGGTCGTGCTGTATCCGGCCGGTCATTACGCGCGTCAGATCACCGTCGAGGCGAGCCTGCGATTGCCGGAGGGCTGGCAGGCGGCCTGCGTTCTCGATCGAAGCGCGAGCGACGGCGCCACATTGCATTTCGCGCCGACACCGCTCGACGTGCTGGTCGACTCGCCGGTGTTGGCGGGCCGCCATTTTCGCCGGATCCCGCTCGACGATCGGGGCACGGTTCACCTCAATCTCGCCGGCGATCGACCGGACTTGATCGACCCCACCGAGCCGCAGATCGCCGCGCATCGCGCCGTGGTGACGCAGTGCGACCGCTTGTTTGGCGGACGTCACTTCGATCGCTACGAGATGCTGCTGGCGGTCAGTGACGAGATGACGGCCATCGGCGTCGAGCATCACCGCTCGTTCGATGCCGTCACCGGCCCCGATTACTTCACCGGATGGGACGAGGCGCTGGCGCGACGGGACACGGTGCCGCACGAGTTCGTGCACAGCTGGAACGGCAAGCATCGGCGTGGTGAGGACTCCTGGTCGCCGTGCTTCGAACTGCCGATCCGCAACAGTTTGATGTGGGTCTACGAAGGACAGACGCAATATTGGAGCAAGGTGCTCGCCGCGCGTTCGGGGCTGTGGACGCGCGAGCAGGCGCTCGGCTCGCTGGCGCTGACCGCCGCCACGTTCGCGGCGCGGCCGGGCAGTCGCTGGCGACCGATGATCGACACCACGCGCGACCCGATCATCGCCGCGCGTGCACCGCTGCCGTGGACGAGCTGGCAGCGCAGCGAGGATTATTACAGCGAAGGCGCGCTGATCTGGCTCGACGTCGACACCCGTCTGCGTGCGCTGACGGAGGACCGGCACTCGCTCGACGATTTCGCGCGCGCCTTCTTCGGGCGCAACGACGGTGAGTGGCGCGTGACCGACACATATGCTTTCGACGATGTGGCCGATGCGCTCAACGCGATCGCCGCTTACGACTGGCGCGGCTTCTTCACCAATCAGCTCGAAGGCACGTTCGACGGAACTGACGATGATGGCATAAGACGTGGCGGCTATCGCCTCGTCTTCCGAGACGAGCCCAACGCGTACGCGGTTAGCAAGGACGCCGTGTTCGGGACGACGACGCTCACCTTCTCCATCGGGGTGACGGTGAGCAGCGACGGCGCGCTCAGCGACGTGCTGTGGGACAGCCCGGCCTTTGCGGCGGGCCTCACGACCGGCACCAGGCTGCTGGCGGTCAATGGTGCGTCCTACACGGCTGAAATTCTTAGGCAGGCGGTGGCGGCCAGTGCATCGGGCGCGCCGATCGAGCTGATCGTCCAGACAGGCAAGCACGTCCGCGCGGTGTCGATCGCCTACACCGGCGGACACCGCCACCCGCATCTGGAACGCGTCGAAGGACGCCGAGCCCGGCTTGACGAGATCTACGCGCCCCTGTGATGCCGCGGAAGAGTGTAGCAATGATCCTCGATCAACGCTCGACGACTTCGCGGTGCATAGGCGCGAGCTTGGCGAGTAAATGGTTCTGCGCTGCAAAAGGCACGCGTTCCACACGCATCGCCGCCTGCAGATTCTCGACCAACGCGGCCATGTCTGCGCGCTGGATGCCCATGTCCTTATGCGCTGCACGCATGTCACGGCCGGTGTAGCTGCACCCGCCGCCCAGAATGTAGCAGAACTGCTCCTTGAGCACCCGCCTGAGCCTGACTAGGTCCTGGTTCTTGAAGATGTCGCTGATCCGCGGATCGTTCTGGTTGCGCGCGACCAGATCCTCGACGATCCGCGACACGCCTGCCTCTCCGTGAAACGCGCGCCACAGACGATCATTGGTGAATGGCGTTGCGCCGGCATTGGCGTCGGACTGCGTGTAGGGCGCGACCGGCTGCTCGGCCGCGGGCACGACAACGCTCGCTTGGACCAGCAGGATAACGGCGATCAGCATGTCAGAACGATCCTTGCAGGGACAGGAACGCGCCGCGTTGGCGGCGGACGGTGGCGATATCGCCCAGGTCGACATAGGCGGCGGTCAGCGACACATTGCGGGCGACCGCCCAGGCCGCGAACGCGTCCACCGCTTTCTGCTCGCGCGCGAAGCCGAGGTTGCTCGGCTTGCTGCGCCCCTCAACCCCGACGACGAGCCTTCGCGAGAGCATCATCCCGGCGGAACCCTCGACCTGCGGACGATAATGGTCATGCCGATCGCCACCGAACCCGAGCAGACCAAATTGGTTCGCCTTGGTCGCGCGCATCGTGGCGTTCAAAACCAGGCTGCGTGACAGCACCACCTTGGTGGCGGCGAGATAGAAGTCGGTGCCGCGGTCGTGGCGTCCGCCGATCGCACGGATGACCGCACCGCGGTTCGCCCGCTTGTGCTGCACGCCGATCGCAATCTGCGGCAGCCAGCTGTCCTGATCCCACACCGCATCGCCGACCATGCGCAGCTTGGCGCCGAACACGTCTTGCCCGAACGTGAAGCCGCGCCCCAGCCCCAGCGTCGCGCCCGCGGAACGTGTATCGAAACGCTGCCGCGTGTACGACAGTTCGAGCCGATCGTTGACGCCGATCGCCGCACCGAAGCTCGTCAGGTCGAAATCGGGCAGCGCCACCAACGTCGCATGCGCCTTGCCACCGATGCCGTCGCGCGTTTCGTTGCCGACGATCACCGCCCACGTAGCGAGGCCACCGCCCGCGGCACCTTCCACGCTGGTGACGCCGGTGGTGAGCAGCAGCTTGCCGCCCGCGCGGCGATCACCGGCGAAGGCAGGCTGTGCAACGGTCAACAAGGTCAGCACGGCGGTCACGAACGGTCGAATCATGCTGCGCATTTCGCGCAGAACCTTCCAAACTTGGGTTAACGATGCAGTTTACCGTGTCGCAACCTTCCTCCGGTAGGTCCGCCGTCATGCGTATTTCCTGTATCGTGGCACTCACATTGGCAGCATTGCCGATCGCCACCGCCGTGCACGCGGCACCCGTGGCGATCCAGGTGATCGGCGTCGACGGACGGCCGCTGCCGGGCGCGGTAGTGACGGTGACGATGCCGGGTACGGCTACACCGGGGCCGCGCGGCCCCTACGTGGTTGCACAGCGCAACATCCAGTTCGATCCGCACGTCCTGATCGTGCCTGTCGGTGCCACGGTGAGCTTCCCCAATTTCGACAAGGTGCGGCACCACGTCTATTCCTTCTCCAAGCCCAAGAAGTTCGAGCTGAAGCTGTTCGGCCTGGACGAGAGCCGAAACGTCGTTTTCGACAAGCCCGGCGCCGTCGCGCTGGGATGCAACATTCACGATCCCATGAACGGCGTCGTGTACGTCACTGCCAGCCCTTTCACGGCGCTGACCGACGCAGCCGGACGCGTGCGCCTGAACGTGGCGCCAGGCGCGGGGCGCATCTCCGTGTGGCACCCGGCGATCCGTGCAGCGGCCAACACACTGGAACAGCCCGCCTCCATCGCAGCGACGGGGCTCACCACGACGCTTCAGTTGCGCCGATGAGACTGGCGCTGCCACCGTTCCGGACGCTGCGAACGCGGTTGACGGTCCTGTACGCCGGGCTGTTCACGGTCGGGCTGGTGGTGCTGGCCGTGCTGGCACAAGTGATGATCGAACGCAGCGCGCGCAGCGCGGCGACCGACGAGCTTTCCACCAGCGCCTCGGTCTACGATCGGCTATGGCAGGAGCGCGAGCGGGCTTTGACGGGGGCCGCCGACGTCGTTGCGCGCGACTTCGGCTTTCGCAGCGCGGTTGCCAGCAACGATGTCGCGACAATCGTATCCGCACTCGACAGCCTACGCGCGCGCGCCGATGTGCCGCACGTCGTCCTCGTGACCGATGCAGGTCAGGTGATCGGCGATGCAGGCGAACTCGGCGGCGACGTTGCGGGGTTCGTCGGCACGATCGAGAGCGATCGCCGCGACGCGGTTGTCGCGACCGCACGCCACGTCAGCCGCATCGTCACAGCGCCGATCATGGCGCCGAACGAGATCGGCCGCATCGCCTTCGTCATTCCGCTGGGCGCAAGCGAGATGCGCGGCCTGGAAAAGCTGTTCGCGATGCCGCTCACCGCGCAGATGCTGACACGCACGCGCGGGGGCGCGTGGACCGACGGCCATCTGACGCTACCCGCCGACACCGGACGCGCGGTTACCAGCGTGATGGCGCGAGGCGGGCGCAGTTTCGCGATCCTCCGCCCGCTCGCTGCCCCCAACGGTCGCGCCCAGGCCGCGCTGCTGCTCAGCTATCCGATAACGCGTGCGATGCAGTCGTATCGTTCGATCCAATTGGGCCTCATCGCTGCCGGATTGGCATGGCTCCTCATGATCGTCCTCGGCACCGGCCGACTGGCACGCGGTATCGCGCAGCCGATCGTGGCACTCGATGCGGCGGCAAGGCGGCTCGAGAACGGCGAGCGCGCCGAAGTCGCCGTCGACAGCGACGACGAAGTTGGTCGGTTGGCGCGATCGTTCAATCGCATGTCGCTCGGCATCAAGGAACGTGAGCAGCGCATCACTCACCTGGCGTTTCACGACGGGCTGACCGAACTGCCCAACCGCGTGTTGTTTCAGCAATCGCTCGAACAGGCGGTCGCGCGTGCTGCGCGCATGAATGAACAGGTAGGCGTGCTGTGCCTTGACCTGGACGGGTTCAAGAGCATCAACGACACGCTGGGACACCCGGTCGGCGATGCCCTGCTGCGCCAGGTCGCCGAGCGCCTGCTCCTGGTGGCGGACGGAGCGATGGTGGCGCGGCTCGGTGGGGACGAGTTCGCGATCGTGGTGCAAGAGGCGGAGGACATCGGCCGCTCGCGCCGGCTGGGTCGGACGATCCTTGACCAGTTCTCAGAACCGCTGGAGGTTGCAGATCACACCATTGTGACGGGCAGCAGCATCGGCATCGCCATGTTCCCCGCCGACGGCGAGGACGCAGCGGCACTGCTGAAGAACGCCGATCTCGCGCTTTACCGTGCCAAACACGACGGCCGGGGTGAGCTCCGCTTCTTTGACCAATCGCTTGACGAGGCGGCACGGCGCCGGCGTCGGATCGAAACCGATCTGCGCGTCGCGATCAGGACTGGGCAGTTCAAGCTCAATTTCCAGCCGATCGTCGCGAGCGATGGCGAAGTGATCAAAGGGTTTGAGGCGCTGCTGCGCTGGCCCCATCCTGATCACGGGCTGATCCCGCCGGTGGAATTCATCCCGATCGCCGAAGAAACCGGCTTGATCACGCAAATCGGTGAATGGGTGTTGCACGAAGCATGTCGTGTCGCCGCCGGGTGGCCCGAGCACGTGCGCGTCGCCGTCAACGTGTCTCCGCTACAATTCCGTTCGCCGGGGTTCGGATCGATCGTGCTGCAAGCGCTGGCAATCAGCGGGCTGGCGCCCAACCGGCTCGAGATCGAGATCACCGAATCCGTGTTTCTCGACGGCGAAACCGGCGTGCTGCAGATCCTTCACATGTTGCGTGCATTGGGCGTGCGCGTCGCCTTGGATGATTTCGGCACCGGCTATTCATCGCTCAGCTATCTGCGATCTTTCCCGTTCGACAAAATCAAGATCGACCGATCGTTCATCACGAATATCGCCCACGATGCGAGCGCCGCCGCAATCGTGAAGGCAATAGTCGACCTCGCAACTGCGCTGCACATGGAAACCACCGCGGAGGGCGTCGAAAATGCCGGGCAGCATGCCGAGCTTCAAGCTCAGGGTTGCAGCACGTTGCAAGGGTTCTTGTTCAGCAAGCCGTTGGACGAGATGAGCACACGAAAGATAATCGATACGCCGAGGAGCGCCCGAGCCGCCTAACCTTTCCTCCGCTCCGCACGCTGGCCTCACGGCTGACCTGCGAGACGGGCGTAGGTTGTATCTTCCACCGGTTTTCCTCGCCGCTGGATGGTTGCTCGGATGCATGGCAAGGTCCTCGCGCTCCGGTGCGGACGATCAGGCACCCCCAGCAAACGCATCGCGGTGATCGCGCAGGAAAGCCGCGAAATCGCGCGGCGGCTGGCCGGTCAGGCGTTCGACCTCGCTTGTTGGATCGATGTCATGGTGGCCCGCCACCATGTCGCTGAACTGCGCGACCAGCCCGTTTGCCATCCACCGCGAATTGCCGGTCAGTCGCAAGACGGTGCGGAACACCGGCGTGGGCAGGTCCAGATAGCGCACGCCGCGACCGATCAGGCCGGACAAGCGCGCGGCAGCCTCCGTCATGTCGAAGGTTTCGGGCCCGGTCAGGAAATAGGTGGCGCGGCTATGCCCCTCCTGCGTCAGCACGGCTGCGGCAACCCGCGCGATGTCACGCGCGTCGATCCAGGAAAGCGATCCCTTGCCGGCGCCGAGCGGCAGATAGCCTTTCGCGACCGGTTTGGTGAACCACAGGAAGTTCTGCATGAACGCGGTCGGCATCAGGATCGTCCAATCGACCCCCGACGCGCGCAGGTGATGATCGATCAGCGCGTGCGCCCTCGCCCAGGGGATCCGTGAGCGAACGTTGCAGTCGGAGGCGGAGATCTTGACGATGCGGCCGACACCGGCGCGCTTGGCGGCATCAATCGCTGCCGTTTCCTGCACTAGTTGGGCGGGGGTGGGTGCGGTGACGAGGAATAATGTGTCGATGCCGGTCATCGCGGGTGTCAGCGTCTCGGGTCGGTCGAGATCGCCCAGGACGGCGTCGATGCCATTGCTGTGGAGGCGGTCGACCTGCTCCTGCTTGCGGGCCATTGCTCTGAACGGCGTGCCCATTTGCTGCAGCAGCCGGCAGACTTCACCGCCGATGCCGCCGGTGGCGCCTAGAACCAGGATCATGGCACATTTCCTTCAGGAATGCTGGAGGGTTGAGGCGTTGTGGCTGCGACACCGTCGAGCCGTTCCGAAATGACCGCCATCATCTCGCCCAATGTCGCGATCGCGGCTTGCAGGCGCTCGGCCCCGATCCGCTCGGCGATGGCTTGATCGAGCGGCGCGACAGCGTTCTCCGCACCCATGACCGCCGCGACACCGGCGGGGGTCAGCACGACGAGCTTGGCGCGCTGGTGGTGGGGATTGGTCTGGAAATCGACCATTCCGCGCTCGGCAAGCACGTCGACGATGCGCTGCACCGCCTGCCGGGTGAAACCCATGTTGCGGGCGATGGAGGCCGTGGGCAGCGGCACGGGCGAGTAGCGTAGCGCCGCGAGTACCTGCCACCAGGCGCTGGTCAGCCCAAGATGCGCGACGAGCTCGTTACCGGCACCGATCAGCCGGCCGTTCGCCGCGAAGATTGCGAGTGCTAGCTCGCGAACGGTTTCAATCTTGTCCCTCACACGACAACCTGCTTCCGATATGACATCATATTGTCAATTGAGAACGTGGCTTTTTGTTCCTGCTGCTCACATTGATCGACACGTCGGCAGGTGCAGGACATGCGAGGTTAGCGCATCCGTTCCATCCTTCGTCGGGCGTTCCCGCTGCCTTGATGGCCGGTCTAGCGGAGCGCCCACTTTACCGTTTGTTCGTCACTTTCTCGCATATGCGCGGCATGCCGACACCGCAGCTTGCGACCCTATCCGAAAGCCTCGGCGACGGTGCCGCGGAAGAGTTGCCGCCGATGCTGCAGCAAAGCCTGGCACGCCACCGCGACAATTTGTCGTCGATGGTTGCGGCACTTCGTGCGGCCGGCTTGGACGAAGCGAGTATCGAACGCCACCTGGCGGTGCTGATCGATAGCTACCGCGCCGAGCTTGCCGCAGCCTTTCTTCACCTGACGAGCCAGGCATGATGTCCGAGCCTTTCACCGACGAGCCGGCCCGACTGGCGGCGCTTCGCCGCCTGGATGTCCTCGACACCGCGCCTGAGGAGCAGTTCGACAAGATCGTGGCATTGGTCCGCACCGTGCTGGGCGTGCCGATCGCGACCGTGACGCTGGTCGATGCGCACCGGCAATGGTTCAAGGCGCATCACGGGATGCCGGTGACGGAGACGCCGCGGTCAACATCGTTCTGCACGCATACGGTCGCCGCGCGCGCGCCACTGGCGATCGCCGACGCATTGCTGGACCCGCGGGTCGCCGACAGCCCGCTGGTGACCGGCGATCCGTTCATCCGCGCCTATCTGGGTGTGCCGCTGATCACCGCCGACGGGCATGCGGTCGGCGCGTTGTGCGCGATCGACACAATGCCCCGCGCGTTCACCCCCGCCCAAGTCGAGGTGCTGGCAGGATTCGCGCGCCTGGTGGTCGACGAATTGGAGTTGCGTCAGATCGCGACCACCGACCAATTGACCGGAAGCCTGTCGCGCCGCGGCTTTCTGGCGACACTCGATCGCGAAATCGCGCGCAGCCGGCGCTACAACCGCCCGATCACCCTCGCCGTCCTCGACGTCGATCATTTCAAGCGCATCAACGATGCTCACGGTCACCCCGCGGGCGACGCGGTGCTGCGACAACTCGTTGCCTGCTGCGTCCGGACGCTGCGACCGGCTGATCTTGTTGGACGGCTCGGCGGCGAGGAATTCGCGATCCTGCTACCCGAAACCGACGAACGCGCCGCGCTGCTCACGATCGAGCGGGTGCGCTGCTCGGTCGCCGCCGCCGACTTCGAGATCGGCGCAGGTGCTCGCCTGCGCGTGACCGCGAGCTTTGGTGTGGCTACGCTTGGCCACGACGATGACGCGAACACGTGGCTGAAGCATGCGGACCTGGGCCTCTACGCGGCCAAGAAAGCCGGGCGCAATTGCGTCGAGATCATCAGCAGTCGATGCGACGATCAAGCGGCTTGAGCAACAGGCCGACGGTACCCGAAGGACAGCGGATCGCTGCAGCCCGGGGATCCTCGCCGCTGGTTCTATTTAGTTTTACCTCCGTCATCGGATCGCGTCGCGGCTGGCGAAGCCATGCTCATGATGAGCGCGAGGCTCGCGGCAAGATCCGAGGCCTTGAAGGGCTTGGTCAGCCGCGGCAGCTCGGGTGACAGATCCGCCACATTGGCATAGCCCGATACCACGAGCACCGGCAGCTTGGGCAAGGTGTCGCGCAGCGCAAAGGCCAGGTCCACCCCGCTCATCCCCGCCATGAGATGATCGGTGACGAGCAGATCGGGCGTCGTGCCATCAGCGACGAAGGCAATCGCTTCCTCGGCTGACTCCGCCTCGACCACTTCGTAGCCAAGCTCCATCAGCATGTCCGCCGTACTGGCGCGAACGATGGCCTCGTCATCGACGAGGAGCACCAGACCACGCAGGGTAGCGACACTTGCCGGAGGGGATGCCGCAGTTTCCGCTTCTGCGACCTGGACGCTCACCGGCAGCCACAGCTCGACGTTGGTGCCGATACCTTCCCGGCTGTTGATGGTCAGCGCCCCGCCGAGCTGCGCCGCGAGGCCGTGTGCCATCGACAGGCCCAGCCCCGTCCCCCTGCCGATCCCCTTTGTAGAGAAAAAGGGTTCGATCGCCCGCGCCAGTGTCGCCTCGTCCATGCCCGTTCCGCTGTCGGCGACCGATAGCCGGACATAATGCCCTCGCTTGAGTGCGCCACGGGCTTCGCGCACGCTGTCCCGTGTGGCGCTGATGCGAAGCGTGCCGCCGTGCGGCATCGCGTCCCGAGCGTTCACGCCCAGGTTCAGCAGCGCCATTTCGAGTTGATTGGCGTCCGCTTTCGCGAGCGGCAGATCATCTGCCACCTCCAGTACGACGCGAACCTGCGGACCCGTCGTACTGGCAAGCAGTTCCGCCATGCCTTCCACCAGCCGGCTGACATTGACCGCGGCAGGCTGCAGCGGTTGTCGCCGCGCGAAGGCGAGCAGGCGTTGCACCAATAATCTCGCCTTGTCGGCGGACTGGATCGCGCCGTCGATCAGCCGCTGCTCCCGCTCGCCGCCCACACCTTTACGCTGCAGCAGATCGAGCGCGCCGATGATGGGGGTGAGCAGATTGTTGAAGTCGTGGGCGACGCCGCCGGTCAGCTGCCCCATCGCCTCCATTTTCTGGCTCTGCCGCAATGCTTCCTGCGCTTGCAGCAGTTCGTGCGCGGCTTCGCGCTCCTGCGTGACGTCGCGACCGACCGCGTAGAACACGTCGCCTTCGGGCACGAGGGTCCAGGATATCCAACGCCAACTGCCATCGGCATGGGCGATCCGGTCCTCGAACCGCTCGACCTTATCGCCCTGCAGCAATCGCTCCATCACGGCCTGGACGGCGAGATGGTCATCAGGATGCACCTGTTCGCGGAACGACATTGCCAGCAGCGTCGCGGCATCACGCCCCAGCGTCGTTTCCCAAGCCGGGTTGATGGCCTTCAGAAAGCCGTCGAAACCCATGATCGCCAGGAGATCAGGACTCATCTCCCACACGCGGTTGCGCTCCGCGGTTTGGCGCGCGACCTCCTGTTCAAGCTGTTCGTTCAGTTGCTGCAGGCGGATTTCGACCGCCTTGCGCTCGGTGATATCGATGGCGGTGCCGATGACGCGAACGCAGTGGTCGTGCGCGTCGAACAGTCCGCGCCCCTTGGCCGCCACCCACCGCACGACGCCGTCCTCCTTACCGATGGTGCGATATTCGACGTCGTAGAGGGTGCGGCGATGCGGATCGCTGGCGGAATCGTACGCCGCGAGCGTCTTCTCGCGGTCGTCGGGATGCACGCCGTCGCGGTAATCATCCAAGGTCACCGGCACGTCGGGCGAGATACCGAACATCGCTTTAATGCGCGTCGGCCAGAACATGCGCCCGGTAGCCTGGTCGACATCCCATTGGCCGATCTCCGCCACCTCGAGCGCGAGCCGCAACTGCTCCTCGCTCAACGCCAGCCGCTCCTCGGCCTCGCGACGCTCGTGAATGTCGATCACCGAGCCGACATAGCCGAGATAGGTGCCGTCATCGCCGAACCGCGGGCTCGCAGCGTCAATCGCCCAGCGATACGCGCCGGACGCATGCCGCAGCCGGTATTCGACCCGGAACGAGCGTCGTTCCGCGTTGGCGACGACGAAGGCGTCCTGCGCGCGCTGCCGGTCGTCCGGATGTGTCGCGTCCAGCCAGCCGAAACCCTCCGCCTGCGCCGGCGTCTGGCCGGTGAACTCATACCATTGCCGATTGAGGTAGCTGCAATAGCCAGATGGGTCGGTGACCCACATCATGACCGGCGCATGATCGGCCATGTTACGGAAGCGGCTCTCGCTCTCGCGCAGCGCTGCGTCGCGCGCTTTTTCCGCGGTCAGGTCCCGCGCCTCGATGATCGTGCCGATCGGCTGGCCGTCGTCGCCCAAGATCGGCGAGGCGGTGAACGCGACCGGATAGAAATGCCCGTCCTTGTGGACGAACACCTCCTCCCCCTGCATGCGCTCGCGTTCGGGAAAGGCGCGGTCGATGGGACATTCCGCCAGCGGATAAGGGCTTCCGTCGGGGCGCTGATGATGGACCACGTCATGCAACGGGCGGTCCAGCGCTTCTTCCAGTCTATAGCCGGTCAAGGCCTCCGCCGCGGCGTTCATGAAGATGCATTGCTGGCGATCGTCCATCAGAAAGATCGCCATCGTCGAATTGTTGACAATGGCGTTCAATCGCCGCTTGGTCGATCTCATCGAATATGCCCTTCAGGTCCGCCTGAACCGCTGCGACCGGGGTGCCGTCGCGCGGTGGTATTTATACCAACGGCGCCTGCTCAAAAGCACTAAGTCTCGGCAGGGCGTGCGGTCGTGGCGATCAAAGGCGGCCCGTATCGGACCCGGAACAAAGCGTGACGCGTTGATGCGCGAAAGGGAGTTCACATGTCCGAGACTGCACAGGAATGCCGCGACCGCGCGGCCGCGTTGCGCGCCACGCACGGTACCAGCCCGTTGACGAATGTGCGTGACCGCTACGAAGCAGCCGCGTTGAAGTGGGAAGCGATGGCGGAAACGGCGGAACGCATCGTCAAGCAGCGGGCTGCCAGGTGTGGTTGATCGGTGATGGCGGCCGCTAGCAGCTGTTCGAGCGTGAACATGCTCCCGTAAAGCATTCTCGAGCAGGACCTTGTTGCATGATGCCCGATGTCGCGGTTGTTCTGGTCTTGAGCGGTGGAAACGCGCTCGGCGCCTTTCAGGCGGGCTTGTACGAGGCTTTGCACGCCCATGACCTGGAGCCGGAGTGGGTCGTTGGCACATCGGTGGGCGCCATCAATGCGGCGTTGATCGCCGGCTCGCCTGCCGAGCGACGCGTCGGAACGCTGCGGAGCTTCTGGCAATCGCATGTTGTCGGCCCACTTGACCTCACCCATCCGTGGCTCTCCCCCGAGATGGAGACCGCGCGCCGGAGCACCGCCGCCGCTTGGACCGCCGTGGCAGGCAGGTACGGCGTCTTCGGGCCGATATTGTCCGCGAAGCTGCCCGGCTTTCATGATGCGCCCTCGATTTACGAAACGGATCAACTGGCGGCCACGCTCGAGCGGCTGGTCGACTTCGACCGGCTGAACGATGGTGCCTGCCGGTTCACCGCCACTGCCGTCGATGTTACCAATGGTGAGGATGTCGTGTTTGATACCGCCACCCAGTCGGTCAGGCCCGAGCACATCCGCGCCAGCGCGGCGTTGCCGGTCCTGTTTCCACCAGTCGAGGTTGACGGCCGGTGGCTCGTCGATGGTGGGCTCTCAGCCAACCTTCCGCTCGATCCTGTTCTCGCCGATCCGCCATCGCGGCCCACCTTGTGCATCGCAGTGGACCTGCTGCCCTTGTCCGGTGAACGACCGCGAACCTTGGGGGAAGCGTCGGGGCGGATGCAGGATCTGATGTTTGCGGCGCAATCCCGCCGCAGCATCGCGCGCTGGCAAGCTGCTTATGAGGGACGCACTGACCGCCGCGTCACGCTGGTCAGGATACCTTACGCGGATCAGGGTGACGAAATCGCGGGCAAGGCGCTCGACTTCTCCGGCCCGACGATCGCCAAGCGCTGGAGCGCGGGCCACCGTGCCGGGGTGCGGCTCGTGGACGCCATCAACGCGGGTGCGATCGCGGTGGGTGCTGTGGGCCTGAACGCAACGGTTGTCACCTAAGCCTCGCAGGATCGCTGCGCCTACATCACGCCGAGACCGTAGAACGCGAGACCGCATGATGAGGAAGCCAGCAGGGTCGTGATGACGCCCGCCCGCGTCATGAAGATCATGTAGCCGGCACCCAGTGACAGAACGAACGCGGCCGGATCGATGCTGGTCAGCACCGGCGCATCGAAGCGGAACGGCCCAGCCGCCACCAACGTCGTCTCGCGGAACAGCGTGTGCAGTGCGAACCATATTGCGAGGTTGAGGACGACGCCCACGACCGCGGCGGTGATCGCGGATAATGCACCGGCGACCGCGGCATTGCCACGAAGCCGCTCGATGAACGGCGCGCCGAGAAAGATCCACAGGAAGCAGGGCACGAACGTCACCCAGGTCGCGAGCAGACCGCCCAGGGTGCCGGCGACCAGCGGAGACAGGGCACCGGGATCGCGGTAAGCGCCGAGAAAGCCGACGAATTGCAGCACCATGACGAGCGGTCCGGGCGTCGTCTCCGCCATGCCCAGTCCGTCGAGCATCTCCTTTGGCCCCAGCCAGCCGTAATTCTCGACCGCCTGCTGCGCGACATAAGCGAGGACGGCATAGGCGCCGCCGAACGTGACCATCGCCATCGTCGAGAAGAAGGTGGCGATGCGGCTGAACACGTTATCCGGACCAAGCGTGACCAGCAGCACCGCGACCGGCACGAGCCACAGCGCCAGACAGACCAGCGCCGTGCGGATCGTCTCAGCCCAGGTCGGTCGCGCATGGGCCGGCAACTCTTCGCCGAGCAGCGTGTCGGCATCGGCTACGGTCGCGCCCTTGGACGCGCCATGGCCGCCGCCCCGGAAAGCCTTGCTGCCCTGGCGGGTGGACCACCAGCCGATGGTGCCGGCACCCAGCACGATCAGCGGGAACGGCGCGCCGCCGAAGAAGATCAACACGAAGGCCAGTGCAGCCAGCACCCTCGCCGGCGTCGATGTGAGCGCCCGGCCGCCGATCCGCACCACCGCCTGGAGCACGACTGCCAGCACCGCGCATTTGAGGCCGAAGAACAGTGCCGAGACGATGCCGACACGACCGTAGAGAACATAGATCCAGCTCAGCGCCATGATCGCGACGGCACCGGGCATGATGAACAGGACACCGGCGACGATGCCGCCCTTCGTGCGGTGCATCAGCCAACCGATATAGGTGGCGAGCTGCTGTGCCTCCGGTCCGGGCAGCAACATGCAATAGTTGAGCGCGTGCAGGAACCGTTGCTCCCCGATCCAGCGTTTCTCATCAACGAGGATGCGATGCATGACCGCAATCTGTCCGGCTGGACCACCGAACGACAGCATGGCGATGCGCAGCCAGACCCAGAAGGCTTGGCCGAGCGTGACCGGTTCCGCGCGCACCGGAGCCGTGGCCTGGGCTGTCACCGCGCTCATGCCGACACCTTGCGGCGCGTGGGCTGATGCGAGGACCAATTGTGCTTCTCGCCCTGTGCGTCACGGCACCAGCGATAAAGCGCGTCGTACACCGCCATGCCGGCTTCGAGCTGGGCGTGGTCGTCGCTGTGGATGCGCGACAGGCCAAGCGAGATGGCGAGCAGTCCGGCCGCTTCGGGAACCAGATCGAGGCAATCGGTATCGGCGCCGCGAACGATCGCCGCCAAGCGCACCAGTGGTTCATGCGTCTCCAGCCCGAACGCCTGGATCATCACGTCGAAGGTGCATCGCTCGCCGCGATGGCTCCAGAACACGCCTTGGTCCGCGACGTCGAACGGTTCGGCCTGCTGCTGCGCAGCGACAGCCAGCACCTCGCCTGGGGCGACGAACAGGAAGCGCGCGTCGGGATCGACGAAGCGCCGGATCAGCCAGGGACAGGCGATGCGATCGACCTTGGGCCGCGCCCGCGTGACCCACCAGGTTCGCCCGTCGTCGTGGCGCGGCGGCAGATGGGCCAGGGATATGGTAGGCAGGCCACTTGCTGCCCATGCAACGAACCCGCCTTCGAGCACTTCGGCCGCTACGCCCTCACTGCGCAGAATGGCCGCGGCAGCAACGGCCGAGCCGCCGCCGTCATTGTCAACGACGATTGTGCCGGATCCGGCAGCATACCCCCAGCGGGTTGGGTCAGCATGTGCCGGGAACAGCGATCCTGGAATGGCTTCTGTTGGGCTCTCACGCAGATCGACGATAGGCGGTGCGCTGGCAGAAGCGACGAGGCGGGCGAGTTTGTCCGGTGTGATAGCGTTTAAAGCAGGCATGGCGCGTCCCTCGCGTGTTCGTGCTGGACGCGATCCTTTAGCTGACGCCTCGTGGGGAGATCGCGATCCCCATGGGCTCAATCAGCCATTTCACAGCGTTCTTGTCAACAGGTCGAGCCGCGAGGTGGCGACATCGAGATGCCCAACTCGGACAGTCCACCGTCGGCCACCAGTCATTCTGCGACAGTTCGCTTTCGCCCGTCCGCGGGAGTTGAACTTCTCGGTAGGTGTTACCTCGCCGGGGAACCGAGCGAAGGAGCGTGCCCAACGTTGGCCGACCAAATGATCCACCACCTGATGAAACGCTTCGAAGTTGGACACCGCAGCTTGGGCCCGAATGACACGATGCGCGCGTGCTCGCTTCGTCCCGCAGTGACGCGTCCAGGATGATTGACCGCATCGGCGCGGTCGGCGAGGTGGCGTGCCGATGAAGGCCGCCCCTGCCACCGCTCGCGTGATTGCTGTTCTGGCGGTGTTGCACATGCTTGCCTTCATCGACCGCAATCTCCTGGCAGGCGTGTTGCCGCTGGTGCGGGTCGAGACCCCGATGAACGATGCACAAGCCGGGTGGCTGATCGGCACCGCGTTCGCGCTACCCTATGCGGCAACCGCGCTGATCCTGGCTTTGGTGATGCGAGGCCGGCGGGCGTCGGTGTGGTTGCTGATCGGTGGCGTGGTGACGTGGACGGCTGGCGCGCTGGCCATGGCGGCAGCGGGATCGGTGTTGTCGTTCAGCATCGCCCGCGGGCTCTTAGGGGTGGGTCAGGGGATGTTCGTTCCACTGGCGGTGGCGTGGTTGGTGGATCATGCCGATGCGCGCCGCGCGCCGGCATTGGCCACCTTCGCGAGTGGTGCCACGGTCGGGCGCAGCATCGCGCTGCTGCTGGTCGGCGGCATTTTGTGGTTGCTCGCGCTGGTGATCGCGGACTCGCGAATGGCGCACTGGCGCTGGGTGCTCGCGCTCACCGCCATTCCGAACCTGCTGATCCTGCCGATGCTGGCGAGCGCGCCGAACAAGGCTCCTGCGGCCGGCGAACATAGCGCTGCGCCACCCTGGGGCACGCTGACCGCTTTCTTCGGCGTGGCGATCGCCCCGCTGGTCGAAGCGCAGGCCATCGGCGGCTGGTTGCCGACGTTGTTCGTGCGCCAGGCCGCGATGCTGCCGGCGCATGCCGCAACGCTGCTGGGAGTCGTGACGTTGCTGACCGGCTGGACCGGACAGGCGGTGGCGGGCTGGGCTCTTTCACGCCATTCGAGACTCGTTACGGCCTTGCCGCAATTGGTGCTCGCGGCGCTGGCGGCGACGCTGATCCCGCTCGCGGTGTTGACGCACGTGCACGCCTTGGGTGCGATGGTCGCGTGCGTCGTCGCCATCAACCTGATGCTCGGTGTCTCGGCCTTTGCCGGATTGTTCGGCGTGCAGGCGCTGATCCCGGCGGCGGCCCGCGCCAGCGTCAACGGTGTGTATTTCGCGACCGTCACCTTGGTGGCGGTCGGAACGGGCCCGCTGCTCGCGGGGCTGTTGGCGCAAGGGGGGTTGTCGATCGCCGCTGCCTTGCTGGGAACAGCGACGATTGCCACCATCGTCTGCGCGTTGACGGTGGTGATCAACCGCGCGGCGTTCAAACGCGCGCGCTGGTCAGCCGGACGTTTGGCGCCGCCACTCGCACGGCATTAACGCCGCGAAGCGTTCAAGATAGCGCTTGGGCGTGGTGCCCAGAAAGCGATTGGCGTCGCGCAGGAAGTGCGAGCTGTCGAAGTAACCGAAATCGAGCACGCTGTCGAAGCGCAAACCCGATCGCTGGAAGACCACGAATGCCGCGAGAAAGCGCGCACGGACCATCAGCAGCTTGGGCGGAAAACCGAAATGACGCAGCGTCAGCCGACGCAGCGTGTGCGGATTGACGCCCAGCTCGCCCGCGGCGGTCGCGACATCGGCGATGTCGAGCCGCTGTGTCATGGCCGTGAACTTGCGCACCAAGACGTCGTCCGGCGCGTCGCGCCGCAGCACGTCCAGGCATGACACGACGTTGTGCGCGAAGGAGGCGCAGGCTGCGGCGTCGGCGAGGTCGCCGGGATCACCGATGTCGAGCAGCGATCCGGGTACGATCCGGTCGGTCAACGTGTCCGCGCGCACCTTTGTTCGCCGCGACCAGGCCAGCGCATCCAGTTCGACCTCGATCGGTGCCGGTCCATGAACCCAGAGCGTTGCCGCGCGGCTGGTCGGCCCCAGCACACTCGCGCGCGCAACCTGCGCGTGGAAACGGCAGCGCGTCTCCGCCGAGAGGCTGGTGCCGATGGGAAGCACGATCAAGCGAGCCGGTCCGGGGAGCCGCGGGATCGCACGAGGGCTGCCGAGGAGAGCATCCGCGACGACGCCCCGATGCGGCGTTGCAGCGCGCCCATCTCGACTGATGGCTGTGTCCACCAAAACGGTCGCCATGTTCGTCCAACCCGCCTGCGGCAGCGTGGGGAAAGGCCCGGCGCTGCGTGCGCCGTCATTGGTACAGCCCTTACAACCGCAACATGCCCGCCCGGCTCATCGGTGAGACAATCTTGATCTGCCTCAATATAGCATGATGATCATCAATCATCCTGGTCGATGGTCGCGTCAAGAAAGCGCATCTGACGCACGGGCTTGGGCTCGCCCCCTTCCGCCTTCCAGCGTGCGCGGTAGCTTCCCGGTCGGATGCCATATCGCTCAAAGAACAGGCGGCTCGCATGCGCTTCGCTGCGAAAACCAAAGTGAATCGCCAGTTCGGCGAAGCTGCGCTGCTCGGCCGCATCCATCAACGACAGCCGCAGCGCGTGCAGCCGACGCGTGCGGATATAACCGTTGATGCCACCCAGCGGCTTGAACAAACGGTACAAGGTCGCGCGCGACATATCGGCCTGCGCGATGATCGTGTCGGCGCCGAGATCGGGATCGTTGATCAACGCCTCGATGCTGGCGCGGACCGCGATCAGTCGGTTGTTGTCGCGGGCAAGTGCCGCCATCTCGGCCGTGCTGCGCGGCGGCTGCAGCGCACCGCGCAGCAGCGCGAACAGCGCATCGACCGCGTGGCCGGTGCCGACCAGATCGAGGTGATCGAGCCTGGGCAGCAGCACACGAACATAGTCGATCAGCAGCGCCGTCGTACCGGGCTTCGTGAAGCTGTCATGCAGGTCGTGGTGGCCGGGTGCCAGCGTCCGGAACACCGATCGGGCGATCCGCAACGTGTACAAGGTGGCGTCGCGGAACCAGTTGCGTCCGGGCAGATGCGTATCCGCAACGAGCCCGCACCCGGATCGCACGGTCAGCACATCCACGCCATTGCCGCGCATCACCTCACCCGACAGCACCAGCGTGACCGTGTAATGATCGAACCCGTCGCTCGCCACGTGCGCCCGTGTGCGGTGATGGCCGACATCGTTCAGGTGGCGCTCGAAGATCGTTACTCGGTCGAGCGACCAGGCAGAAACGCGTGCGCGGAAATCGGGCCCGACCTGCTCCGCATCGGTGCCGCCAGCGTAGAGGTCCCGGTACGCCGTGAACCGCTCGGCTGGCGGCAGTCGCTCGCTATCGAACTGAAGCACGTGTCGTGAGGTCTGGTGATCGTAGATGCGGCTGGCTTCTTCGTGGAAGGTGATGAAGGTGGGACGATCGAGCCGCCATTTCGCTGCATGGGTGCCGGCGCGCCTGTTGCACTAACCAGCGAGTGGGCGTCGCGGCCCCGCGCCTGTCAGTGCCGAGGCAAACGGAGACGGGTTCGCCGCCGAGCCCGTTCACCACCCCGACCGCGCGGGGGCATCAGCGACCTGTTCCCTCCGCCGGTACATCGTTCATGGCTGACACGGCGCCACTGGGAACTAGCGCGAAGCGTTGACCGGCGGCAGGCACGGCGACGGCGGCGATGCCTTGCGACTGCAACAGGGCGGCGATGGCGAGCGCGCGGCGCTGCGGCAGGTTGGGTCGTGCTGGCTTGTCGCCTGCGGGCAGTCCGGGCACGCCCAGCGACGGCACGTTCCAGCGCTTGGCCGCCCAGGCCGAGGTCATGATCGCGTCGCGTGCGGCCGCGTCGAGTGTGTCGACATCGTCGGCGAACGCGATTCGCGGAAGCGGCGTCTGCGGCGGCACGATCGACACCGACCACCCGCTGTCCTCCGCCGCCACCCGGCTTTCCAGCAAGCGGTAGATGCCCAGCGTCGCTCCGGGTAGCGCCGCCGCCGACGCGATCACGCGGTGGTGTTCGCGATCGATCGTCACATCGTCCGCCGGCACCCCGGTGATGAGCGCCACCATGCGCGCG
Source organism: Sphingomonas hominis (assembly GCF_013328205.1). Classification (GTDB taxonomy): domain Bacteria; phylum Pseudomonadota; class Alphaproteobacteria; order Sphingomonadales; family Sphingomonadaceae; genus Sphingomonas; species Sphingomonas hominis. Next base: position 183,835 of record NZ_JABULH010000006.1, read on the forward strand.
AGCGACGCGCTCCGCTCTGCCTCCAACTTCGCGTAATCGCCCGCCTGCCGCAGTTCCTCCCGCTGCGCTTCCAGCGCACTGGCGCCGGGTTCGAGCAGGATCTGGTCGAGATCGAGCTGGATGCGGCGCCCCAAACGTTCGGTCAGCGCCTTTTGCAGCACGGGCGTCTTCTGCATGGCACCGCGCGGGGCGATGACCACGGCACGCACGATCAGGGGATCCGCGGCGAAATCCAGGTCCAGCTGGGTCACGCGTGCCTCGTCGCCGAACTTCTCGGTCAGCAGCGTCCTGGTCTGCGACACCGCCACCGCCTCGCGCCCGATGCGGTTGAGCGATATGCCGAGCGGCACCGCCATGATCGCGAAGACGAGCAACAGCAGGACCGTCTGCGTCCAGCTCTGCCGGCGCGAGAGGTGGTGGCCGAAGCCGTAGAAGCGCGCCATCAGCGTGGCGGACAGCGCAATGGTGATGAAGTTGGTGACGAACAGTGCGAACGCGCCCGCGCCCACCGGCATGTTGCGCGTGGCGAGGCCGTAGCCGACCACCGCCAGCGGCGGCATCAACGCGGTGGCGATGGCGACGCCGACGATTGTCTCGCCGCGTCCGCGGATGATCGCGAAGCTGCCGGCCAGCGCGGCGAACAGCGCAACGGCCAGATCAAACAGGTTCGGTCGCGTTCGCGCGACGATCTCCGCGGTCGGCGCCTGTAGCGGCGAGACGAGCACGATCAGCGCGGTGAACGCGACCGCCACGACCGAACCAGTCGCCAACGCCTTCAACGATCGGCGTAGTTCGCGATAGTCGAACAGGGCTAGGCTGAAACCGAAGCCCAGGATCGGGTTCATCAGCGGCGAGATCAGCATCGCCCCGATGACGACGGCCGGTGAGGATAGCAACAAGCCGAGAACAGCGATCCCGGCCGACATCATGGTCATGAAGGCGAAGCGGAGCGACCAGCCGCTTTCCTCGACGATGCGCGCGACGACGCTTTGGTGATCGACCGGCGCGACGATCGTTCGGCGCCACCAACGATACAGCGCCAGTCGCGCGATGCGCCCGTTCGGATCGAACCGGATGCCCGCTGCCTCGCTCATGTCGCTCTCCCTTGGGTGATCGCGTGATCCTTCGTGAGCGAAACGCGGCGGATGAGCGACATTGCGATCGTCGGCGGGCAGATCGGCCGCGCATCGGCCGGGCTCGGCAATGAGCTACCGGAGGACCGCACCATTAGCGGTGCCGCCGTGACATGCATGCCGAGGCCCGCCTCGGACACCTGCTGATCTGACGTACCATCATGCGCGCCGCCGGCTTAGCCCCTCGTTCCGGCATCTCCAACCCCGCGCGGATCCCGTAACCTGCCATAGCCAACAAGCGCCGCGCTGATGCGCGTGCGGCTCACCTCGTCGACGCATACTCGACCGCAAACATGCTCGATCCAGGCCAGGAACCGCCGCCCACCACCTATGTTTGTGGATAGCCGAACCAACAAGTCGGCGCGTGCGGCTGGCATTCCGGCGTGTCGCTTCGGGGAGTTGATCCATGAAGGCTGCCGTCACCATCGCCATCGTTCCGCGGGCCGCGTTCAGCAAGAGCTCGTGCGACACGCTTGCCGATCGCATCGAGCAGACCGCCGCGCCGCGCGACCGAGCTACGATGCGCGACGCTCGCGCCATGAAGGCTCGTGACACGGGTGTGGCGCGCGCCGACAAAATCGAGGCGGCCGGCGCGAACGTGTCCGCGATGAGCCAGCAGCGTCGCTGCGCTTCTCGCCAACCCGGCGGCGGTTCGTTGACCCCCCTGCCGCGCCGGCATGCTCGGCCCGGCCGTACAGAAAGTGTTCGCCGATGAAAGCCGGCCTGATGCGTCTCGCCGATTATCTCGGCTCCAGTTACTGGTTCGTGCCGACGATCATGGCGATCGGTGCGGTGCTGCTCGCGGGCGGCATGGTGACGCTCGATGCCACGGTCGGGTCGGCATGGATGGGCGATGCCGGCTGGATCTACGCGTCGCATCCCGACGGTGCGCGACAGGTGTTGTCCTCGGTCGGGGGATCGATGATCACCGTCGCCGGTACCGTCTTCTCGGTTACGATCGCGGCGGTGGTCTATGCCTCGGGCCAGTACGGGCCGCGATTGCTGACCAACTTCATGCGCGATCGCGGCAATCAGGTGACGCTCGGCACCTTTATCGCGACCTTTCTTTACTGCCTCCTGGTGCTGCGCACGATCCGCTCGGCCGAGGAATCGGGCGGCTATGGTTTCGTACCCAACCTGGCGCTGTTGGTCGGGGTCGTGCTCGCACTCTGCTCGATCGCGGTGTTGATCTACTTCATCCATCACGTTCCCTCCAAGATCCACATCAACAGCGTGATCGAGGATGTCGGCGACCGGCTGCTGCGTGGGATCGAGAACCGCTTTCCCCGCTTCGTCGGCCGCGCGCCCGACGACCATGCCGCGACCGCGGCGAACCTGCCGGCCACGTTCCGCAACGACGCCGACGCGGCGACCGGCGCGGACCGCTTCGTCGTGGAAGCGGAGAACACCGGCTATATTCAGTTCCTCGACGACGAGGCGTTGCTGCGCGTCGCGCGCACGCACGATCTGGTGCTGCGCCTCCAATACCAGCCGGGCGATTTCGTGCACGTCGGTCGGGCGCTGGTCGAGGCATGGCCGCCCGCGCGGTGTGACGAGGCGTGCGCGGACGCGCTGCGCAACGCCGTGTCGATCGGCTCGCGGCGCACCGCGTTGCAGGACCTGCGTTTCCTGATCGACGAGCTGGTCGAGATCGCGGCGCGTGCCTTGTCGCCCGGCGTCAACGACCCCTTCACCGCCGTCACCTGCCTCGACTGGCTCGGCGCCGCGCTGTCGAACCTCGCCGGTCGCGCACTCCCCTCGCACCTGCGGGTGGATGACGAGGGCGCGCTGCGGGTGATCACGCACCCGGTGACGTTCGCCTCGCTGATGGACCGCTCGTTCGGTGCCCTCGCGCACTATTGCTCGACCGATATGGTGGCGGCGCTCCGCTACCTGAACGCACTGGGCGAAGTGTCGCTCGACTGCGACGAAGCCGATCGCGTCGCGACGATCCGCTCCTATGCCGACAAGCTGGAAGAATTGGCGAACGAGGGATTGAAGGGCTTCAATCTGACACGCGTGCAGCGCCGCGCCGATGAAGTGCGCACCGCGCTCGCGCAGCCGGACTATAAGCGTCGCCTGCGCGATGGTACCGCCTGGCTTGCCGGCACGGCCTGAAGGACCGTCGTGGACGCACCATCGGCGTGGCGACCGTCTGGCGGTCGAGGACATCGTCCAGAATCTGCTCGCCAGCATCCTGCTGCTGATCCGCCACCCGTTCCGCGCGGGTGACGAGCAGCGCGTGATCGTAGTCAACAGCGTCATCTATACCGGGACGGTCACTTTCAGAGCTCACGGCCTGCTGCGCAGCGGATATAACGTCGGCGTCGTCTACGGCAGCGACGTGTCCATGGTGCGCAGCATCGCACTGGAGGCGGTGAAAGGCGTCGACGGCGTGCTGGCCGATCCCGCGCCCGAGGTGCTGTTGTGGGACCTGGCCGGCTCGTTCAGGCTCCTGCGCGTGCGCTGGTGGATGAGGCCCAAGCGCTCCGGCGTCGTTGAGGTTCGCGACCGCGTGCTCCAGGCGGTTGCCGAGGCTTCGGCGCGTGCGGCCATTGACCTGCCGTTCCCGACGACGCAGGTGCTGTTGCACGATCAGACCGAGGCGAGCGACGGAAAGCGCCGTCGCCAGCACGAGGGCTGGCCGGCGGGCAACGGCGTGCCGGCGCCGCGACCGCTGAACACCGTCACGATCACGCGCCGAAAGGACCAACACGTTGCTGACCCCGTTCGACGCCGCGGCCGTGCTGATCGTGCTTGCCGCGGTGCTCGGCTATTTCAATCACCGCGTGCTGAAGCTGCCGTCCTCGATCGGCCTGACGATCATGGGCGCGGTCGCGTCGCTGCTCGTCGTCGGGCTCGATCAGCTCGTTCCCGGCAGCCAGGTCGGCGAACAGGTCGTCGGCTTCATCGCCGGGATCGATTTCCACACCACGCTGATGGACGGCATGCTGTCGTTCCTGCTGTTCGCGGGCGCGCTGCACGTCAAATGGGACCATATGCGCGAGGGGCGCTGGCCGATCATGCTGCTCAGCACCGGCGGCGTGCTGCTCTCCACGGCGATCATCGGCGTGAGCTTTCACCTGATCGCGGGATGGCTCGGGCTTGTTGTACCCGTCATCTGGTGCCTCGTCTTCGGCGCGCTCATCAGCCCGACCGATCCCGTCGCTGTCATGGGCGTGCTCGGCCGCGCAGAGGTGTCGCCCACGCTGAAGGCGACGGTGGCGGGCGAGAGCCTGTTCAACGACGGCGTCGGCGTGGTCGTGTTCGCGATCCTGCTCGAAGCCGCGCTCGGCACCGTGCCGCTGTCGTTCGGTCACGCCGGCTTGCTGTTCGCGCAGGAAGCCGGCGGCGGCGTGCTGCTGGGACTCGCGATCGGCTGGCTCGGCTACCGCGCGATGCGCTCGATCGACGAATATAACGTCGAGGTGATGATCAGCCTGGCCGTGGTGATGGGCGGCTACGCGCTCGCCAGCCAGATGCACGTCAGCGGACCCGTCGCGATGGCGGTCGCGGGGCTCCTGATCGGCAACAAGGGCGTGGCCGACGCGATGAGCGACGTGACGCGCGACTATCTGCTGAAATTCTGGGCGCTGATCGACGACATCCTGAACGCGGTGCTGTTCCTGCTCATCGGGCTGGAGGTGGTGACGATCTCGTGGGACCCGCGCCTGATCGCGCTGGGCGTGGCGGCGATACCGCTGGTGCTGCTGGCGCGCGGCATCTCGGTCGTCGCGCCCTTGGCCTTGCTCCGTCCCGTCCTGTCGCTCGGCCGCCTTGCGCCGGTGACGCTGATCTGGGGCGGTCTGCGCGGCGGCATCTCGATTGCGCTGGCGCTCGGGCTGCCGGACGGACCGGCACGCTCGATCGCGCTGGCAGCGACCTACATCGTCGTGCTGTTCTCGGTCATCGTGCAGGGCGGCACCATTGAACGCGTTCTCGCGAGCGCGCGGCGCGACACGGACTTGGAGGCTGGTCGGGCTTCCAACCCCTGAACGATCGCGAGATGAACGTGCGGGTATGCGCCTACGCCCGAGGTGGTTCAGCCTCCTGCCGGTGGCTGAACCTGGCTACAATGTCGTATCCGCATGTTTGCCCGTGCTGGTTCAGCCTGCGCCCGGTGCCTCGGGATCGTTCGCGCGCTGGCCGTCGCGACCTACGTTGCCGGCCTCTTCGGCGATCGCGGTTCCCGAGGTTTCGACCACGTCAAACGTCCGGCCCGCGGCACTGATCGTGCGTGTTTCCTCGGCGTGCGGCGCTTGTTCGGGACCGCTCGGCCCGGGCTTGGCGCCGGCGTCGCCTTGTTCGCTGTAATCGTCGCTGCCCCGCGTGGTGGCATTGGGGCTCGACGGACCGTCCTCCCCCGCCTGACCGCCGCCGTGATAGCCTTTCTCCGACTGACCGCCGTCGAAATGGGCGCTGTCGCCCCGCTCGTGCCCGGCATCCGAGCCGGTCGGGTAGCTGCCGCCGCCGCTCTCCCCCGGCATCCCACGGCCGCTCGGGTGAGTGACGTTCACGCCATCGGCTTCGCCCTTGCTTTCGGGGTCGCCCTTCGCCGGCATCGGAGTCTTGTCTGCCATGTTGCTCTCCATCGTTCGCGACAACAACGCCGGTACGACCGAAAGGAAACGCACCCGCGGGAGACATTGGCCGTCGCGGGTCGTTGTTCGCGGCAGAGGAGATGGTGATGACGCGTGATCCGACCGAACCCGCCGAGGCCGAGCAAGCCGACGAGATGGAAAAGGTACAGGAAGACGCCGCCGAGGAGCGCGAGAACGAGGGCGGGTACCAGTGACCTTCTTCTAGCGGCGACCTGCAGGCACAGATGGTTATAAGGGTGGAGTAGTGAGCGCTGCCCCTACCGACAGTGATCGCCGGTAGATTGTTGAACCGATGTGGTAACTGCCGCTCCACATGTGCGACCGCGCACGCGGCAGATGACAAGGCCGCCATGCCGAGGTCGAGCGCGTGCAGCACTGGATCGCCGAGGAACAAGGCGGGGCCGATCGCTCCACGGAGGTCGCCGCGCGGATCATGGACCCGTATCGCGAACGAATCGACGCCGACGCGCCGAGCGCGAGCCAGTGTTCGCGCTAGCGCGGCAGCGCGCGGTCAGCATCACGCTGGGCGAGTAGCTCGGGCGCGAGCTCGACTTGACCGACACGATCGGGCACCTGACGTGAGGAGCAAGGGCGGGCAAACGGCGACGTCGCCTGCCGATCGTTGTCGCGATCGAAAAGGAAGCGTGAGCGCGGCCACGCTTCCCGACCCTTCGCTCAGCCGCGCGGCGCACCTCCGGTGCCGGCACGCGGCACCTGAGCGTTCGGCAATGGCTGCCGATCGCCGGCGGGTGGCAGCTGCGCCGCGCCGTTGTCGACGGCCGAGCCGTCCCGCGGCGGCGGCGGTGGCGGCACGGCCCCTTGCGCGACGCGCGCGTCCGGCCCTGCCGCGCAGCCGGGCGGCGGTGGCGGACCGTCACGTCCCGGTCCGTCACGCTCTGGCCCGCCCTGCCCCGGTCCGTGCGGACGCGGTGCTCCGCCGCCATCGGGACCGCCCGGCCGCGGTCCGCGCGGACCGACCGCCGCGACCGTGCCGTCTCGGTCCACCAGGTAGCTCGCGCGCAACTGTCCGTCGTCGAAGCGGCCCTGCACGGTCACCGGCTGACCGACGCCCGCCATCCCGCGTCCTTCCTGCCCGACCGCGATCATCGCCCGTCCGCTCGCGTCCTGCACCACCAAGCGGTCGCCGTAGACCTCCGCCACACGACCCGTTACCGTTACGACGCCACTGCTCGTCGCGAGCTTGGCGATCGGGATGCGAGTAGTGGGCGCCATCGTGATCGTGGGGCGGCTCGCCTGCGCCGCGCCGACGCCGCCCGCCGCACCCAGCACCAGCAGCGTCGCCGCCGCGGCAGCCATCGCGCCGCGGCTCTTCTTCAGCCTGTCGAAATCAACCATCGATCTGCTCCTTGCCTGTCGATGTCGTCCTGTTACGCCACGTTGCGCCCCGCTCCGCTGAACCTCCCGGTTCAGCTTCGGTTTAGCGCGTCGGAACGGTCGCCCATGCTGCTGGCGGGTTGCTCACCGAGGAACATGAGGCCTGGCCGAAAGGAAGCGTCACCCGGCACGCGCTCGGCACCGCGACCCGCATCAGCAATTCGATGAAGCGGACGATCTGGTGAACAGCGCGATCCCGTCGCATGCGAAGGTCACGCCGTCCTGCACCGAGGCATCCTTGCTGCCGTGGATGAACACCGGCATCGACGTGGTGTCACCAGCGAGCTTCTACTCGTTGAGCAACAGGTACTCGTCGCCCTCCACTCAGCCTAACCCGATCAGCGAGACCAAATCGCGACCGGGCACGATTTACGTGCGGCGGGGCGCGTCAGGAGTAGGCACCAACTCGACGTGTGTGCCCACCGGGAGTGCAACAACGGTCGGCGAGGCCATCCCACGCGAGCTCGTCCGCGCCGCCCTGTACGCGATGTTGAAAAAAACGGTCAGGTGGGCATAAACAAGCCGACCTTCGGATCGCTCATCGAAAGGTGCTGGCTGGGGCGGCAGGATTCGAACCTACGAATGCCGGTACCAAAAACCGGTGCCTTACCGCTTGGCGACGCCCCAGCAGAACGGGCGCTTATAGCGGCTCGTGCGTTCGGCTCAACCGTTGAAGTGCGCCACCTCATGCCGCTTGCGAAAGTCATGGTGCGGGCGCAACCGATGCATACGCCAACCAACACATCTGTTCTGCAAAGCGGCAACTTCGATCTCTTCTCGGGCTTAGCCCACCCCCCGTGATCTCCGGCTTTCTGCTCCTTCGCGCGCCGGTGGACAGCGTGTCCGAGTGACAGACGTGCGCCGGACGGGTAGTTGAGTGTCGTGGCACCGATCCGCACCCTTTTGGCGCAGCGCCGATTTGCCGTGCTGATCTGCGCGGCGGCGTTGCTGCTGAAGCTGTTGGTGCCGACCGGTTACATGATCCAGAGCAGCCACGGCCATCTCACCATCACCGTCTGCTCGGGCAGTGTCCCGGCGACCGCGGCGACGGAGATGCCGGGCATGGATCGGTCCATGCTCGATCACGGCAAGGACCATGGTAAGAACGACCACGGCAAGCAGGACCACGGCAAGGCGGAGATGCCTTGCGCCTTCTCCGGCTTGTCGGCGGCCGCGCTCGGCGCGGTTGATCCCATTCAGCTTGCCATTCTGATCGCCTTTGTCACGGCAGGCGGGCTGTTCGTTGTCGCCTCGCCGGTGCAGTCGAACGCTACCTGGCTACGACCGCCGCTCAGAGGCCCACCCATCCACTTCTGACCGAACGTGTCTTCGCGCCGCAGCCTGGCGCGGTCGTTTCATGGCCCGCGCACGTCGTGCCCGGGCCGGTCAGAGGTATCTCATGCTCCGATCCCGCTTGCTGGCGGGCGCCGTCGCGCCCTGCTTGTTGCTCTGTGTTCCCGTTGCCGCGCAGACCCGTGATCCATCGGCCGCCCCGCCGGGGCAAGCCGATACCGGGGTGACGATCGGTGACAGGGACATCGTCGTCACCGCCACGTCGATGGCCCGATCGACCGCCAATGTCCTGACGTCGGTCGATGTGCTCGGCGGCGACGTGGCGCAGCGGCAGAACGTCGACAACGCGTGGGAATTGTTCGCCCGCCTGCCCGGTGTCGTCCTGACCGACTTCAACCAGGGCACCACGTCCGGCCGCTTCTCGATTCGTGGCTTCAACGGCGAGGGAGAGATCAACGCGGTCAAGCTGCTGATCGATGGGGTGCCGTCCAACGACAATGCCGGGCGGATGGACTTCATCGACCTGGTATCGCCGCTCGACATCGCCTCGGTCGAGCTGGTGCGCGGCACGTCCGACCCTCGCTGGGGCCTCCACGCCATCGCCGGCAGCGCCAACATCAAGACGCGCACCGGCGGCACCTATCTCGACGCGCGCGGGATCGCGGGCGCGTTCGGCACCTATGACACGCAACTGTCGGCGGGCATCGAAACCGGCAAGCTGAGCCAGAACTACCTGCTCGCCTATCGTCGGAGCGACGGCTACCGCGACCATGCGGACCTCGATCGGCTGAACTTTGCCGGCAAATGGTTCTACGATGTCGGTTCAGCCAAGCTCGGCGTGATCATCCGCCACAGCCGCGCCGAGGCGGAAGAACCCGGCTATCTGACCGATGCCGACGCCTATACCGATCGGCGACGCTCCTATGCGGTGTCGGAGACGGACGGCGGCACGCGCGAACTGTCGCAATACAGCCTGCATCTCGATGCCGATCTCGCCGGACGCCTGTCGCTGACCGCCCTGGGCTATGCCAACCACATCGACGACAATCGCTACGTCCGATTCGCCGCGAACGTTCCGCAGCAGCAGCGGCTGACCGACGAGCAGCAATATGGGTTCGTCACCGGCCTGCACTGGCACGCGGCCGATTGGCTGATGGCGGAGGCCGGCGGCGACGTACAATGGCAGCAGAACCGGAGCCTGCGATGGACCACCGACCGTCGCCAGATCGTCGCGGCGACGCGCGATCAGGATTTCGACCTGACGGTGGGCGGCGGCTACGTGCAGGCGATCGTCGCCCCGACACGCTGGCTGACAGTGACGCCGGCGTGGCGGATCGACCGGGTGGGTGGCCGTTACACCAACCGGCTGAGCGGCATCGCCTACCCGCTCAACGACTATCGCACGATAAATCAGCCCAAGCTGTCGGTCGCGCTGACCCCGGTTGCGGGCATCACCGCTTACGGCAATGTCGGGCGCACCTTTCAGATCGGCGCGGGGTCGGGCACCTTCCTCGTGCCGCCGCGGGTGCGCGACGTCGCACCGTCGATCAACGAGGGTTACGAGGCGGGGATCAAGCTGTCGCAGGGCCGCTGGCTGACCGCGCGTGCGGCGGTGTGGCAGCAGACCGCCAGCGGCGAGCTGCGTCGCCGGCTGAACGATCCGTCGGGCGAGTTCGACAATCTCGGCGAGACCAGGCGTCGCGGCTTCGACGTGGAAGCGAGCGTGCAGCCGCTGCCCGGCCTGTCCGCCTGGGCGAGCTGGTCGCACCAGAAAGCGGTAATCCGCGTCGCCGATCCGGCCGCGCCGCTAACCGCGGGAAACGAGATCGATCACGTTCCGCGCAACGTCTATACCGCGGGCGTCGAATGGGCGCCGGCCGCGCTGCCATGGCGCGCCTCTTTGTGGGGCAACGGCCAGTCCGCCTATGAACTGAGCACCGCCAACAATCAGGGCCGCTACGGCGATTATTTCCAGGTCACGGCCGAGCTCGCCTATCGCCTGACGCAGGCGATCGAGCTGTCGGCGCAGGTGCGAAACCTGTTCAACGACCGCTACGAATACGTCTGGTTCGACGGCACGCAGCGACTGCACGCGCCGGCCGATCCTCGCAACGTGTCCGCAGCGGTCCGGGCGCGGTTCTGATGGCGACGGAAGGCCGATCATGGCGCATCGCCGTCCGCCGCGTCCACTTGTGGCTAGGTCTGTCGCTGGGGCTGTTGTTCGTGCTGCTGGGGCTGACGGGATCGGCGCTGGTCTTCTACGTCGGGATCGACGAGGCGCTGCACCCGGCGGCGCGCAGCGCGGTGCAGACGCCTGGTCCCGGCTGGACCTCGCCCGTGTGGGATCGCGCGCTGGCGACGGCCCGATTGCGCGGGTTCGATCCCGCGGGCAAATGGTCGTTCGAGGTGACCGGCGAAGGCGGCGCGGTGCCGGCGCGCTATTACCCGCCGTCGCCCAACGGCGGCCACCCTGCGCCCCGCCAGATGGTGTGGTTCTCGGTCGATGGCGGCACGATCCTGCGGGTCGCACCCTGGGGCGGATATCTGATGAGCTGGGTCTATGAATTGCACATGGAGCTGCTGGCCGGCGACACGGGGCTGCAGATCGTCGGCTGGTCGGGAGTGGCGCTGCTGGTACTGCTCGTCACCGGCGTGATCGCATGGTGGCCGCGCGGTAGCTGGGCCAAGGCATTGGCGTTCAAGCGCGACGCCGCACCGATCCGCCGGCTGCGCGACTGGCACAAGCTGGTGGGCGTGTGGAGCGCGGGTTTGCTGATCGTGCTGGTCGCGACCGGCGTGATCCTGGCGCTGCCGGTGGTGAAGGCGGCGCTGCTGGCGCCCGACGCAGTGCCTGATGCGCGTTCACGCAGCGCCATGGGCGCGCGCATCTCCGTTACCCGCGCGCTGGGTGCCGCCCGAGATGCGCTGCCGGACGCGACGCTCGCGTTCGTCGACGTGCCCGGCACCATCGACGCGCCATATCGGGTGAGGGTGCAGGTGCCGGGCGACCCGCATCGGCGTTTTCCCGGCAGTTACGTCTTCGTCGATCAGCATGATGCGCGCGTGCTGGCGATCCATGACATCCGTCGCGGCAACATGGGCACCACGATCAACGCCTGGGTACGCCCGCTGCACGATGGGTCGGTGGGCGGGTGGCCGGTACGGATTCTCGCAGTCCTGATCGGCTTCACGCCCGCCATCTTGTTCGTTACCGGATTGTTCCACTGGCAGCGCCGTCGCGCGGTGCGCGTGTCGCCCGTCCGCCGCCGATAGCGGATAGCCGTGATCGATCGGTTACGCCGCCGTGCGCCCTTTTCCCTGCTAGCGGCCAGTTCGTCGTGCCCGTAACTGCAGCGACGAGCATGTCTCGTCATCGACGCATTCGGTAGGTCGACCTGTCGGTCGATGGCTCTACAAGGATGTATCGACGTTCAGAGGTGCCGATGTCCGATCGCCTGCCGGTCCTGCTCCAATATATCTTGCCCAAACAGGGGCTGACCACGTTCGCGGGGCGGATCGCGCGCGCTCATGGGGGTGCGTTCACGACGCGGCTGATCCGCTGGTTCGTTGGCAGATATGCCGTCGACATGAGCGAAGCCGCGGATGCGGAGGTCGAAAGCTACAGGAGCTTCAACGACTTCTTCACACGCCCGCTCAAAGCGGGTGCACGCCCGATCGCGGACGCAGACTTCGTTTGTCCGGTCGATGGCGCGATCAGCCAATTCGGCGCGGTCGACGACCATTACATGCTGCAAGCAAAAGGGCATCGGTTCACCACAACACAGCTCGTTGGCGGCGACGCCGCACTCGCCGGCCAGTTCCGGCACGGCAGTTTCGCGAACCTGTACCTGTCCCCTAGGGATTACCACCGCCTGCACATGCCGTGCGACGGCACGCTCGAGCGGATGATCTACGTTCCGGGCAAGCTCTTCTCGGTGAACCCGGTCACGGCCCGCGGCGTGCCCGACCTGTTCTCACGCAACGAGCGCGTGGTGTGCGTCTTCGACTCGGTGGAGCATGGCCGCTTCGTCATGGTGCTGGTCGGCGCAACGATCGTGGGAAGCATGGCAACCGTGTGGCACGGCGTGGTCAATCCGAAACGCACCAACAGGACGTCGGAGTGGACCTATGCCGACCAGCATATCGTGTTGAGGAAGGGCGAGGAGATGGGCCGCTTTCTGCTCGGCTCGACGATCATCATGCTGTTCGAGCGAGGGGCGGTTGTGTTCAACCAGGATTGGGCACCAGAACGCCCGGTGCGCTTGGGCGAGTTCATGGGGCAGCGCGGCGCCCAGGCGGTCGACGCCGGTTAGACCCGCGTGGCGGGACCTGCGCGAGCGATGATCGGCCTTCCGATCCTCAGCCGTTGGATCGCCACCGCACATTCTCACCATCCCGCCCGCACCTGCTCTGCCGAATGGCATGTGCATGACCGGGGTCGAGGACCGCACAAGCGATCATGCCGTCACACAAGCGCCCGCGCACGCCATCACCGACGACGGTTCGGCATGGTGCACGGCGGTCAGCTCAAGCGTCATCAGCCGATCGGCGTCGTAGAACGGCTCCTGCCCGGAGCATCCCGGAAGCCGCGACGCAAAGCCGCACGGTTATTTCTCCAGTGCGGCGGATTCTTCATGCACACCGCCGATCGCGCATGCATCCTGTCCGCGAACCTTTGGCCTACAGCCGCAGGTCATCCTGCTGGTACCAATCAAGCGCCAGAATCGTGCTGCGCGACGCTGGCCTGCAACGCGTCGATGAAGACACGGACCTTGGCCGACAAGCTGCGATAGCTCGGATAAACGGCGTGGATCGCAACAAGCTCACCCGGGACGCCGGGCCATAAGCGAACAAGGCGGCCATCGGCGACGAGCGGACGGGCGAGGAAATCAGGCAGGTGCGCAATGCCGCCACCCGCCAGCACTACGGGAAGCAGCGCTGCGGAGGCGGAAATGGCGATCGAGGGCGGCAGTTCGATCGTGCCAGCATCACCGGACACGTCGTCGCGGTAGGCGGTCAGGCGATCACCGTAACCCACGAGGCTATGACCCGGTAGGTCGGCGGCCTGAACAGGCGTGCCGTGCCGTGCTAGGTAATCGGGGCTGGCGCATAGCCATGTTTCAGACACCAGCAGCCGTCGTGCGATCAGGTCGCTGTCCGCCAGCGGTCCGACTCGGATCACGAGGTCGGCCGGCTCGACCGGCATGTTGATGAAGCGGTTCTCCACTGCCAGCACGACGCGGACTTGGCGGTATGTCGCCATGAACGCCGGCAGCATCGGCGCCACCAGCGCGGTCGCGATCGTGAACGGCAGGCTGATCTTGAGCGTGCCGGCCGGCACGCTGCCCAATCCGTCGAGCGCGGCGCCCGCCTCGTCGACATCGGCCAGGATCCGCAGCGCGTGCGGGCGGAAATGCGTGCCCGCGTCGGTCAGCCGCAGATGCCGCGTCGAGCGATCGACCAGGGTCACGCCGACATCGCGCTCCAGGCGGGCGAGTGCGCGGCTGACGCTCGATTTCGGCAGGCCGAGCGCGCGCGCCGCGGCCGACACGCTCATCAGATCGGTAATACGCGCAAAGGCACGCAGGTCGGACAGCTCCACAATCGTTCCACTTTCCGCAACACCCCGTCGCCGATCGGTGGTCTAATCGTGGCCGGACGCAACGACTATCTCCTTCAGCAAGCAACAGGAGCAATGCATGAACAGCGAGCCAAACCGACCCGTGGTGGTCGTCGCGGGCGCCGCGGGCGATTTGGGCGGACGGCTCGTTCGGGCGCTGGCGGCGAAGGGTGCCGCGGTGCGTGCGCTGGTGCGTCGTCCCGTTGATCGCCTCGCCATCGCCCGGGTCGACCAAGTGTTGGCCGATTTCGACGACGGCGGCGCGCTTACCCGTGCCGTCAGCGGCGCCACGGCGATCGTCTCGGCGCTGAACGGCACCGCGCCGGTCATCCTCGACGTGCAGGGTCGCCTGCTCGACGCGGCGGTCGCGGCGCGCGTGCCGCATTTCATCCCGTCCGACTTCTGCCTCGACTATCGCGCGACCCGGCCGGGCGACAACCGCAACATGGACCTGCGTCGCGCCTTTGCCCGGCGGCTCGACGCCGCTCCGATCCGCGCGACCTCGATCCTCAACGGGCCGTTCGCCGAGCTGCTCGAGGGCGAGGCACCGATCGTGTTGCACAAGCTGCAGCGCGTGCTCTACTGGGGTGATGCCGACCAATGTTTCGACTTCACGACCAAGAACGACGTGGCGGCGTTCACCGCGGACGCGGCGATGGACGCGGAGGCGCCGCGCTACCTGAGCATCGCCGGCGACCAGATCAGCCCGCGTGGCCTGGCCGAACTGCTGAGCGACATGGATAGTCGTCGGTGGAAGCTGCTGCGCGCCGGCGGGATCGGCCGCCTGAGCACGATCATCGCCATCGCGCGTACGCTAACGCCCAGCACGCAGGCGCCATTCCCGGTGTGGCAGGGCATGCAATATATGCGCGACATGTCGACCGGGCGCGGCAAGCTCCACGCGCTCGACAATGATCGCTACGGCAAGACCGACTGGACACGCGCCGCCGCCGTGCTCGCCCCTACCCTGTGATTTGGAGCGGCGGGAGGAACAGCGTGCGGTGAGTGGTGCCGTCACCGTGTTTCCGATCCGGTCGCGGATGGCGGAGATCAGCGGCAGGCAATCAATCTGTAGTTCTCTTCTCGCCCGCGAGATGCTGCTGATACTATTGCAACCGCAATCAGCGAAATGTCGCTTCACCGACGCGACTTCAGGTAAGCCTGCCATCATGATCTGCCGCCCGACCAAACGGATCAAGTAAGCTGCTGGCCAGAAGCAAACTCAACCAACCCGACCGAAACTCACGATTGTTGGCGCTACTCGACTAGCCAGTCCATCTGCTGCATGTCCGTGTAACTGGTAGCTGAAGCGGGGGCGGGCGGCCGATGGTGTTGTGGGCAGCGATCGTGGGCGCTTTCGTGGGATGGCTGCTCGGCGCGTTCGAGGAACTCGGCTTCGTGCTCGGCGGCTGCATCGGTGCCGTGTTCGGCTGGGGCATGCGCCGGAGCATGCGTGCAGAGGTCGAGGACGCCACCGCGACGCTGCGTGCGCAGGTCGAGGCGCTGAGTTCGCTGCTCGCCGACCGTTCCTCGCACGACCACTTCGTACCAGAGCAGTCTATCACGGCACCTGCTGAAACGCAGGTCGCAACGCCGATCAGGCCGCCGATCACCTCCCATCCAGCCGCCTCCTACGAGGTCGCGCCACCGACCGACGACTACGCACGGAGTCCCGACGCCCCGCATGAACCCGGCTGGATCGAGGGCCTAACAGCCAGCGCCTTCGCCGCCGCCCGCAACTGGCTGTTCGGCGGCAACACCATCGTGCGGCTCGGGTTGGTGGTCTTGTTCGTTGGACTGTCATTCCTCGCGAGCTACGCCGCGTCGGCAGGGCTGTTTCCGATCGAGTGGCGCTTGGCAGTCGTTGCCCTCGTTGGAATGGCGCTGCTGCTCGTTGGCTGTCGCGCGCGTGTTGAGCGACCCGGCTTCGGACTCGCGCTGCAAGGCGGCGGGGTGGCAATCATCTACCTGACGCTGTTCGCCGCGGCGAAGCTCTATGACACGGTGCCAATCAGCTTCGCCTTCGCGCTGATGATCGTCGTTTGCACGCTGAGTTGCGCACTTGCGCTGCTGCAACGTTCGCAGGCGCTCGCGGTAACCGCCTTCGCGGGCGGCTTCGCGGTTCCGTTGCTGCTGTCGAGTGGAAGCGGCAACGTGGCTATACTGTTTGGCTATTACACGATCCTCAATCTCGCCGTCCTATTCATCGCCACGCGGCAATCGTGGCGATTGCTCAACCTCGTCGGCTTCGTCGCGACGTTCGGCGTCATGGCGCTGTGGGAAACGTCGGGCGTACCGACAGCGGACTTCGCCGCAGCGCAGATATTCTTGATCGCCCCGGTGCTCATCTATCTGACATGCGCGCTGCTCTACACGCACCAAACACCGGGGCGCCTGGGCGGGATCGTCGACACCAGCCTGGTGTTCGGGCCGGCGGTGGCCGGCTTCGGGCTGCAAGTCGGGCTGGTCCACGAACAACCGTTCGGCAGCGCCTTTGCCGCGCTCGGTTTCGCCGCGCTTTACCTTGGGGTGGCAACGTTTATCGCGCGGCGGCGACGCGACGACCTGCGCGTGATGAACGAGGCGATGCTCGCGATCGGCGTCGGCTTCGTCACGCTGGCGGTGCCGCTGGCGCTCGGCGCTCGCTGAACCTCTGCGGCCTGGGCGCTGGAGGGGGCTGGCGCGCTCTGGGTCGGCTTGCGGCAAGCCCGTTGGATGCCGCGACTGTTCGGGTTGCTGCTGCAAGGCGTGGCGGCGCTGGCCTGCCTGTCGGCGATCGACGCCAACGTGGCCGCCTTGCCGCTCGCCAACCCCGCCTTCTCCGGCACAATGCTGATCGCGCTCGCAGGTTTTGCCAGCGCTTGGTGGTTGCGTGCTCCGCTGTCGCACAGCGGTTCCCGCGCGGCGGTCGGCTACGGCCGGATCGAGACCTGGCTGGCGGTGCCTGTCTTCCTGATGGCGTTCGGCTTCTTGTGGCTGGCCTGGGCGGGCGAGGCAACGCGGCTGCTGCCGCCGGTCGAGCGCGACCTGCCGCCCGTACCTGTGTTCGCGCAGGGAACGACCGCGCTGCTCGCCGCGCTCGGCTACGTGGCGAGTGCCTGGGGCGCACAGATGGTCGGGCATCGGCTCAACTGGCGTGTCGCGGGCTGGCCGGCGCGCGTCACGATCGTCGCCCTCATACTAGGGTTCATCGGCGAAGTGGTGGCATCGTCGCGCGTCCTGAACACGCCGGACTGGATCATCTGGGGTTTTCTGATCGGGCTGCACCTACGGGTGCTCTACTTGCTCGACACGGAAGGCGTGGATGCCGCGCTAACGCCGCTCGTCCGAGTGGCGCATGTGGGCAGCGTGTGGCTGGGGTGTGCGCTGCTGGTAGACTGCCTGTTGTTGGCACGTGACCGCGGCGTCATTCCGTCGCGCGGATCGTGGAGCGAGGCAGTGTTGCTGATCGCCGGGGCTGCCGTCCTCGCGGCGCTGGCGCTGAGTGCGCAACGCGGGTGGCAGGGGCGGACCAGCCGCTGGCCACTCGCGACCTACGCGACTGATTACGGCTGGTACGCCGCCGTGCCCATCGCCGCGCTGCTGATGCTGGGGACGGTCGCGGTCGCGCTATTCTCCTCCGGCGCAGCGGACCCGCTGCTATACGTGCCACTACTCAACCCTGCCGACCTGTCGATCGGCCTCGCGCTGGTCGCGTTGGAGCAATGGCGCACAGCCGTGGCGGGTGCCGGACTTGATGGCGCAGTAGCCAACAATATCGGTGGTCGGGGCGGACGCGCGATAGTGGCCGCGCTAGCGTTCATCGCGGTCAACACCTTGTGGCTGCGGGTCGCGCGCCATCTGCTCGGCGTCGCCTGGTCGCCGGACGCGCTGCTCGCCAGCTTCACCGTGCAGACTGGCATCGCGATCCTGTGGACCCTGTTGGCGCTCGCGCTGATGGTGACGGCGCATCGGCGTGGACAGCGAACCCTGTGGCTAGTGGGGGCCGGACTGCTGGGCATCACCGTCGCTAAGCTGCTGCTGGTCGACATGAACAACGCCGGCGGCGGCGAGCGCATCATCGCCTTCATCGTCGACGGGCTGCTGATGCTCGTAGTCGGCTATCTTGCACCGCTGCCGCCGCGGAACTCCAACAATGCTCCGCTTGAAGGCGCTACGACATGATCGCCAAGCGCCGACTGATGTTGCTTGCCATGCTGCTGACCGCAGCCGCCCCCGCCGAAACACCCGACGACGCACGCGCCTATCACGTGCGGATCGCAGTCGTGCCGGGTGCCGGATCGCGGTTACAGCGCGTCACGCTACCACCCGCCGCCCTCGCGGCCGTACGAACCAGCGAATACGCTGACATGCGTGTGTTCGATGCGCGAGGCCGTGCGATGCCGATGGCGCGCGTTGCGTCGGCGCGGGCAACCCGGCGCGACCTGCTGCGTGCACTGCCGATCCTCGGCGGTGCGGACGCATTGAAGGTGAGCGGCGTGTCGCTTCAACTCGACGGGGACGTGGCCAGGGTGGCGCGCGTCGACGGCAAAATCGTCGACGACGTGCAGCCAGCCGTCCTCGGCGTGCTGCTCGACGCGCGCGGTGTCACCGGCGCTGCCCGCACCCTGACGCTCGACGCCGACGTGCCACAAAGCCAACCGGTCACCTTCGTGGTGGAGGCAAGCCGCGACCTGTCCACGTGGCGAAAGCTCGGCGAGCAAACAGTGTTCCGCGCGGTGACGGACACTCAGCCCGTGACGATCGCGCTCGACGCAGCGCCGCTCCGCGGTGACTATATCCGCGTCACGTGGCGGCTGGCGTCGCGCGCGCTGTCGCCTGTGACGATACGCTCGGGCCAGCTGGCCAGCGACACCGGCAGCATCGCGCCAACGTGGATCGCGGCGACGCTGCCCGCAGGCGCGCGCGGCCGGACGATCGACCTCACGCTTCCTTTCGCCGCACCGCTTGCGACACTGGCGATCACGCCCGCAGTGGCCGATTCGCTCGTACCCGTCCGCATTCTAGGCCGCGACGACGCCGAACAGCCGTGGACGCCGCTCGGCCAAGGCATCGCCGCACACACGACGCGCGCCATCCCCCTCAATGGCAATACGTTCCGCCTGCTGCGGATCGAGGCGGACAGTCGCTCATCTGGCTTCACCGCCACACCCAGCCTGCGCCTCGGCTTCGCACCTGCCGACATCGTGTTCCTCACCGCCGGCACCCCGCCCTACACGCTTGCCGCCGGGCGCGCGGAGGACACCAACCGTTACCTTCCGCTCGACAGCTTAGCCGCCGACGCAGGCAACCGCCCACCCGCGCTAGCACAAGTCGCCGCTGCCCCCGCCCGCGTGGCGCTCGCCGCCGCCGCCGACCCGCAGCGTGGATCACGACAGCTGCTGTTATGGGCAGTCCTGCTCGCCGCAACCGCGTTACTCGCCGCGTTAGCGTGGCGGCTGTCACGAAATCCTTCGCCGACGCCGCAGGATTAAACATCTGGGGGCCTGCTGCCTCGCTCCGCCTCACCCAGTTTCAACACGGCACAGACGCTACACCTTGTCACGGAAAATACGGCCACACGTAGCGCTCCTCCAGCATCGTGCGTGCTGTGTCTGAGCTGCTGGAAGACCACCTCCCCGTCTCTCCTGCCCGAACGAGCCGGCAGCAATGGCAGCCATCGTGTGAGCCTTGTCGTTAAGCGCTCGCCATGCTCGCCCTACCGCTGCGTTCCAGTTTGCCCCAGCCGACCGTCCAGCCACCGATCGCCGCCGCGATGGCGCGCAGGACGACGCCGTACATGATCTGGCGGTAGACCAACCGCTGCGCGACGAGCAGCAACGCCGGAAAACGCGTTCCTCGCCAATCGAGCCGGTAGCCGATCCAGCCGCAGACGATGTCGACCGTGGTGAAGGCGAGCCAGTAAAGCGCCATGCTGCCGACATCGCCGCTGGTCTGCGCCCAGCCATGCTGACTGACCCGCAGAACCGTCGCCACCATCGATATGATCAAGGCAAGGTCGATCAACGGAGAGATGGCGGCGAAGACGATCTGGAACAGCCATGCCTGCGGCATCCCGATCAGCGCCAGACCAGACGGCTTGCGCGTGCGCAGAATGGCACGATGCTTCCACAAGCATTGCAGCGTTCCGAACGCCCAGCGGAAGCGCTGCTTGGCAAGCGCGCGGAAGCTCTCCGGCGCCTCGGTCCAGGCGACCGCCTGCGGATCGTAGGTGACGCGCCAACCCGCACGCTGGATCGCGATGGTCAGGTCCTGATCCTCGGCAAGCGTGTCCTCCGGATAACCGCCGACCGCGTCGAGCGCGGCACGACGCCACGCCCCCACCGCGCCCGGCACGACCGTCATCGCGTCGAACCCGGCCAGTGCACGCCGCTCCAGGTTCTGGGCAGTGATATACTCAATCGCCTGCCACCGCGTGACCAGGTTCACCCGGTTGCCGACCCGCGCGTCGCCCGCCACCGCTCCGATCCGCGGATCGGCAAACCAGCAGGCCAGCCGCGCGATCGTTCCCGGTTCGAACTGCGTGTCGGCATCCAGCGCGATTACGATCTCGCCCGATGCGGCCAGCAGCGCGCGATTGAGCGCCGCGGCCTTGCCGCCGTTGACGAGCGTCAACAGCCGTACGCGTGAATCGCTCGCGAACGCCTCCGTCACCAGTGCGCTGGTACGGTCCTTCGATCCGTCATCGGCGACGATCACTTCCAACCCGGGATAGTCGCTCGCGAGCACGCGGTGCACCGACGCGACGATCACGCGCTCCTCGTTGAAGGCGGGGATGACGACCGACACGCCCGGGGTGAACGCGGGCGGCAGTTCCCGGTGGCGGCTCGCCTGAAGTCGGGCCAACCCCGCCATCATCACCGCACGCGCCATGCCCAGCGTGATCGCGACGTAGAACAGCCAGGTCAGCAGCGCGGACAAGGCCGCGAGCACGACGAAGATCGCGACGTCGGCACGTACCGCCCACAGGTCCCTCCCGGTGACCTGCGGCATTGCCTTGTCAGGGGACACACCGACGAGCTGCGATGCAGTCACGAAATGGTAGCCGGCGCCCTTCAACGCCGTGATGATCCGCGGCAGGGCCGTCACCGTCTGCGACCGATCGCCGCCGCCGTCATGGAGCAGGATGACATTGCCGCTATTCTGCGCGGTGGCCCCACGTACCTGTGCCAGCACCTGGGCGACGATCGCATCGGCACCCGGCCGCTGCCAGTCGTTGGGATCGACGTGAAGCCCAACCACGGTGTAGCCCGCACGCTGCGCCTCGAGCGCGGGGCCGAGCTCGTCGGTCGTCGTCGGCTCCGCATCGCCGAAATACGGCGCGCGGAACAGCGTCATAGATCGCCCGGTATAGGCCTGAACCAGCCGCTGCGTCGCGTTCAGCTCCAGCGCCGTGGCGCGCGGCCCGAGCCGGGCCATGTTGGGATGGGTGTAGCTGTGGTTGCCGATCTCGTCACCGTCGGCGACGATGCGGTTCAACAGGCCCGGATGCGCCAACGCGCCCTCGCCCACGACGAAAAAGGTGGCAGGAACGTGCGCGGCCTCCAGCTCGTCCAGGATTTTCGGCGTCCAACTGCCGTCCGGCCCGTCGTCGAACGTCAGCGCCAGCGCCTTGCGATCGGCGGCACCTGCGCGCTGGACGACATAGGGGGTCGGCAACGCGTTGTAGTGCTCGTCGCGGATGATCCCCTGCGCGTCGGTACGCACGCGACGTGCACCGTCGCGCGGCGTGGCGGTAATGCGCAGGATCTCGCCGGACCCCTCTACATCGGTATTGAGGACAGGCGCGAGGTGCGACAGGTCGGGCTGTGTGCCGGTACGCATCGCGGCGAGATCGGCAAAGAAGCCGGGATCCTCGCTGCCGAGCCGCCACAAGGCGACATCGCCGATCCCGAGCCGCTTCAGCGCCTGCATCTCGTTCCAGCTCGTCGCGGCATCGAGCATCCAGATGTCGTGGTGCTGCCCGTCCTCATCATAGCCGAAGGCAGCGTTGCCGCTGGTCGGATCGAAGCGCGGCGTGGTGCCGCTGTCATGCGCGGCGAGCCATGCCTCCTCGATCGACAGCGCGTCGGTGTCGTCGCCGTGCCAGTCGTAGGCGTAACTGCCGAGCGCCACCGCCAGCTTGTTGCTGGGGATCGCTCGGCGCGCCGCTTCGATCTGTTGCACGAACCAGTCCTGTGCCGCGATTGGTCCGGGCGTGCCGCCTTCCCAATGCTGGTCGTACGCCATGACGATGACCTTGTCGGTCACCGCGGCGATCGCGCCGAGCGGCCAGTCCGCGTCCCCGGCCGGCGCGGTTACCGCGACGATGCTGCTGGAGGGAAGCGCTGCATGAAGCTGGCGCAGGAAGGCCAGATACGGGCGCATCGCGCTCGCGGGTAGCGCCTCCAGGTCCATCACCAAGCCGGCAGCGCGGCGCTGCGCCACAATGGCCGCCAATCGCGTCGCCAATGCAGTGCGTGCTGCAGGGTCGATCAGCAGCCGCGCCGCACCGGTGCCATCCCAACCGGCATCGCCATAGTTCTGGACCATGGGCAGGACCTTGGGTGCCTGATGCAGGGCAACGAGAGTACGGGTAAAACCGGGATCGGACGCCACGACCACGTGGTGGTCGGATCCAGCGACCGTCACCAGCGCGGGTACCACCCAGTCCAGCGCACCGGCGTTGCGGCGCAGCGATGCCAGGCTGGCGTCGTCGCCGGGCACGTAGAAGCCGATACTGAGGGCTGTACGATCCGCCGCACGACCATGACGCGGCAGCCATGCGGCAAGGCCGTGACGGTGTGGCTCGCCCCGCGCAGCGGCGGCATGGGGCTGGGGCAGCGGCAAGGCCACGTCGTGCCGCGCCGGCATCATCACCAGCGTCGTCGCGAACCCCACTGCCGCCAGCACGACCACCAGCAGCAATCCCGCCAATGTACGGCGTGAAATGCGGCTGCGACGGCCGCTGGGATCGAAGAAGATGGGAGAGGACATGGCGCACGGACCCCGGACCGGATGCAGTTCAGGCGGCGGCTCTAGCTTTCGGGGCGTGGGTGGATGCTGAGCCCGGGATTACAACTTGGTCATGCGCCACCGGCACGCTGCCGACCAGCAGCGACAGGTCGCGCAGCGCCTGCACCAGCGCCAGGCCGCGTGGTCCGGCGATGTAGCGCGGCTCCCATCGCGGCGCGAACTTCTCCTTGTACGCACGCAGCCCGCGAAATCCGTAGAAGCGCTCGCCGTGACGGAAGATCAGCGCTGCTGCCCGCGCCCAGGCCGGCGCAAGCCGGCGTCCGGCGATACCCGACAGCGGCGCGATCCCCAGCGAGAAGCGGGCATAGCCTCGCGCCTGCGCCCAATTGATGATGTGGTAGAACAGGAAATCCATCGCCCCGTGTGGCGCATCGGCGCGGTGGCGCATCAGGTCGACCGACGCCTCACGCCGGTTCGCCGTCAGCCACAGATTGGCGAACGCGACGATGCGTGTCCCCTCCATCGCCAATGCGACGTCGAACCGGCTGATATAGTCGCGGTCGAAGTGGCCCAGACTGAAGCCCTTCTCGCCATGCCCCTTGGCCTGCATCCATTCGCCCGACACCGCCTCCAGTTCGTCCAGCACGACCGGCACTGCGCCCGCCGGTACGATCCGGAAGGTGAGGCCACGGCGCGCAGCGGCACGCTCGGCCTTGCGCAGCGAGCGTAGCCGCGGCGTGTCGAAGGTCAGCTCGGCAAGATCGACAATCGCCTCCTCGCCGTATTTGACGATGTTCAGCCCCATGCCGATCGCCAGTTCCAGCACCGGCGCGGTGACCTGGTATAGCAACAACCGCCCCTGCGCGCGGTCGGCCATGTCGCGGATGCGCCACAACAGCGCCGGCCACGCCGCAACCTCGCCGATCGGATCGCCCATCACGACCCAGGTGGCACCGCGGAGCTGGTACATCAGCATCGCTTGCGCGTCCTCCGCCAGCAGGAAGCGCTTGTCGCCGGTGAGCGCCAGCATCGCATCGGTGCGGTCCGCCCGCATCAGCACCGCGGCGATCGCGCCCGGATCGGCCGGGGTCGTGACGATCGCGGGGGTCGGCCCCAGCCAGCGCCATAGCGCCGCCGCGGTCAGCAGCACCGCCGCCGCCAGCGTCGCACGCAGAAAGCGCGGCGCGTCACCCGTCCAGGCGAAACGCCACCATAGGGCGTCGTCGTACGGCACATGGCGGTAAGCGAAGAACCCTATCCAGGTGACACCAGCCATCAGCGCCGCCAGCATCGCCAGCCATGCGCCCGACAGCGGCGTATGCGTCAGCGCGGTGTGGCGGTAGAAGGCCGCCCGCGTCCATTGCAGCAGTCCGACCAGCGCCAGGCAGACCGCCGCTTCCTCGTAATCGATCCCCTTGGCCAGTGAGAACAGTGCCCCCGCAATCAGCAGCGCACGCACTGCCACAAATGCGCCGTCCAGCCGACGGTAGAGGCCGGGTGCAAGCAGAAGCAGCCCGGTGCCGACCAGGCTGGCGGCGATATGGCTCGCCTCGATGAAGGGCAGCGGTACGATTGCGGCGAGCACCCCCATGCGCGCGGTCAATGCCGGCAACGATCCCGATAGGAGCAGCATGGCGCCGCCCAGCACGCTCGCCACTGCCATCAACGGTGGCGCGATGCCGCCCGCTGCCTCGCGTCCTTCGTTCAGCCGGCGTGCCGCCCAGCCACGGTAGCGTGCACCCTCGCACAGCACCAACAGCAGGATCGCGATGCCGAGCGGCAGCAAGTAATAGATCACCCGGTACGCGACCAGCGCGGCAAGGATGATGGTCCGGTCGCCAGGCAACAGCGCCAGCACCACCGCCTCGAACACGCCGATCCCACCCGGCACGTGCGTCACCGCCGCCGCCACGACGCCCAGCGCATAGGCGAGGACGAACGCGGGCAGCAGCGACGGCATGGCATCAGGCACCAGCACGAACAGCGCCGCTGCGGCAGCGCCGGTGTCGAGCAGCGCGATCCCGATCTGCGCGGTCGCCTGCGCCGCGGACGGCAGCGGCAGCGACAGACGCCACACGCGCAGCGGACCGCGCACCCGCGCGCAGAGCCCGACCAGCGCGACCGTCAGCGCCAGTACCAGCGCGCCCAAGCCGTGAAGCACCACCGGTGCCAGCACCAGGCCGCCCAGTGCCAGTGCGCCGGGCCGCACCATCAGCGCGGCACCGGCAATGGTGACGATGCCGGTCCAGAAAGTCGCGCTCGCCACCGCGATCACCCGCGCGATGTCAGCCGCGTCCAGGCCGGCGCGGGTATAGATGCGGTAGCGCGCCGACCCGCCGGTCAGCAGCGACAAACCCAGATTGTGGCTGAGCGTGTAGCTGGTGAACGACGCCAGTGCCGCAGTCCGCCACGGCAGCGGCCGCCCGACGATGCGCAGCGCCAGCACGTCATAGAAGGTGAGCGCCAGGTAGCTGCCGGCGGTCAGCGCGATCGCGATCGCGATCCTGCTCGGCTGCAGCGCGTGCAACGCACCGTGCACCGCGCCGAACGTCATCTCGCGGGTCAGCGCCTCCATTGCATCGATCCCCAGCACGACCAGCGCCACCGTCACCGCGACCATCAGCGCGACGCGGTGCCGCCGGATCAGCGCCACGGAATCAGCCACGCGGCGTCTCAGGGATACGACGCCAGACCTGCGAGCGGCAGATCAACCCGTGCAGGATGCAGCCCTTCAGCTTCATGGCATTGGCGTCGACCGGCTCGATCTCCGAATAGAAGCGCTGACCGCGATCGGGCACGAACACCGTGCCGGACCAGCCGCCCGCCCCGTCCGGCTTGTAGTTTTCCAGCAGCGCGGTGCCGACCAGCCGCGCGGTGCCGCCATCGCGCGCATCCGACTGCGCCTCCGCGCTGGCCCACACGACCCAGCCGCACAACTTCTCGCCACATGCGCCGGTGTGCACCGCGACGGTGTTGTGCGGGTTCATCCAGGTTCCGGCGATAGAGTTGGACGACGGGCCGGCATGCGCCTGTGCAGTGCCGCACAAGATGAGTGCGGTGGTGATGGCGGTGGCAAGACGCCGGATGGCGGTCATGTGCTCCATTTCCTCAAGCCGTTGATCGCGAGGCGGCGAGGAATAGGGTTCGGCGAATTGCGGCCCGATCGACGCGGCATGAACATTCGGTCATGCGCGGTTCCTCAGGCATTACGATCGCCGTCGGATCGCCTGCCAGATCGCGCCGACCAGCGCGCCCCCGTCGTGACGCAGATAATGGTCGCCCGGCAAGGCGACGACGCGCACGTTGCGACCATGCAGCAGCGGGCAGAGGCTGTTCTCTTCCTGTACGCCGTGGATGCAGGTGACCGGCAGCCAGTCGATCGCACGCGCGCTGGGCAGCGCTGGCAGATCGGGTGCCCCGTCCAGGAAACCGCCGGGTGTCGCCTTGAACAGCAGCGTCTCGCCCGGCACTGCCAGGATCACCTGTGCGATGCGCGGCCTCAGGTCGGACGGCATGCCCGCCACGCCGTATTGCAGCATGTCGGCACCGAACGACTGGCCGATCAGGATCACCCGCCGTGCATTCGGCAGCGCCAGCGCATGTCGGACAGTCTCCGCGATCATCGCCCGCGCCTCATCTGGCGTGCGGCGATGCGCGTAGGCGGTAAGGCTATTGACCGCGAGCACCGGTACGCCCCGGTCCGCGATCGCCTGCACCACGCGCGACCCCATGCCGATGTTCAGCCCCGAATCTCCCGACAGGAACACGGCCACGGTGCCGCGTTGCCGAACAGGCGCCGCAACCGATGCGGGAAACAGGCGATATACCGGTCCGCCGAACCAGCCCATGTAGCCCAGGAACCCGAGCGCGCCGAGTATCGGCGTCAGAATGGCGAGCACGATGAAGGAGCGGTGGCGACGGAGCATGGCTCATCCTGTCAACGTATAGGTGATGTCGAAACAGGCGACGGTCAGCGTCAGCATCGCGGCGATGAAGGTGGTGTCCGCGATCCGCTCCATGTGATGGAGCCGGCGATGGTCGCCCCGCCGCAGCGCGATGTACGATGCCAGCGTCGCGACCAGGAAGCACAATGCATCAAACGCCAGCAGGTCGTCGGCCAATCCGGCGCGACGCCCGTTGATCTGACCCAGATGCAGCAGGCTGATGCCCGTCAGGCACACACCCACCATGCCCGCCGCGATCGGACAGATCATTCGGCAGGTCCGCTCATCGAGCACGCGTCGCCGAGGGTCGCGATCGGGGTGCGAGCTGTTGTTCACCGGCGCCGGACTATGGATGCGGCATTGTCAGCGTGCTGGCGACCGAATGAGCATTCCGTAATGTCGCGCCCATCGCCCGAACATGCGGATCGGCCGACAGGGGAACACGGCTCGCCTCGCGCAGAAGAAACGCTCATGCTTCCCCAGTCACCAGAGGTTGTCGCGATGCGCCATCGGCGAGGACATCGTCGACCTGGATGTCGGCGCGTGCCGGATGCTGGCAGACATCGGCGGAGCCCATCCGATCGCCCGCAGGACTGCCAACGTCGGCCACGCCGTGGTGGCCCGGACTGGCGAATTGCTGGAACTGTTCGAACGGCGAAAGGGGGTGCGGCAATGAACGAACTGCGCTTGATCCGCCGTGCGGCGCAGGTGCTCGCGATGCTTGCATTGCTCGTCGGCGCGCTCGCATTGCGCGCACTCCATGCCGATCGCGAGGTTGACGGTACCACCGCCGGCGCGACGCTGACCGGCTTGTTGCCGGTCGTCACCAGCCTGAAGGCGCACGGCGCAGCCGATCGCGCCGGGCTACGCGTCGGCGATGTGATCGAACGCGTCGACGGACGCGTGCCGCAATCGCTTGCCCAGGTCGAGCGGACGATGGCATCGGGGCGTCATATTAAGCTGGCGGTCCAGCGTGACGGGCATCTGGCCAATGTCATTATGTAATGAAAACGAAGGAGAGCGGCATGTCGCACAAGATCCTGCTGATCGAGGATGACGCGGCAACCGCGGCCTATATCGCTAAAGGACTGGTGGAGGAGGGCTTCGTCGTTGATTGCTGCGCGACCGGCCGCGACGGCTTGTTCCAGGCGACCGGCGGCGGTTACGACTGCATCGTGCTGGACCGAATGCTGCCCGGCATTGACGGCATGGCGGTACTCGCGGGGATGCGCGGCGCAGGCGTGACAACCCCGGTCATCATCCTGTCCGCTCTCGGGTCGGCGGAGGATCGCGTAAAGGGCCTAGTCGGCGGATCGGACGATTACCTCGTCAAACCGTTCGCCTTTGCCGAACTGCTCGCGCGCATCCGGCTTCAGGTGCGCCGCGGCACGGCAACGCCCGCGGTCGAGACGGTGCTGCGCTGCGACGACCTCGAAATGGACCTTCTCGCGCACCGGGTGACCCGCAACGGCCAAATGCTGCCCCTGCAACCACGCGAGTTCCGGCTGCTCGAGTATCTACTGCGTCATGTCGATCAGGTCGTGACCCGCACCATGCTGCTCGAAGGCGTGTGGGACTATCATTTCGATCCCGGCACCAACGTCATCGACGTCCATCTCAGCCGGCTGCGCAAGAAGGTGGACGAGGGTTTCGCACGCCCGCTGCTCCACACCGTACGCGGGGTCGGATACCGGATGGGCGTGGGCGCCTAAAATGAACTGGCGTTCGACCACGTTGCGCTTCGCCTCGCTGGTCTTCCTGCTGCAATGCGTGGCGGCGGCCGCCTTGCTTACCTGCGTGCACTGGGTGGTGCGCAGCCAGGTTTATACGTCTGCGATCCAGACGGCTGAGATACTGCGCCAAGACCTGCTCAGCGTTTATGCCCGGGGCGGCGACGCCGCGTTGCGGCAGGCGGTCGCGCAGCGCAGCGCCGGCGATCCCGCAACCGCGGACGCCGTGCTGCTGCTCGCCGATCGTCGCGGCCGGATCGTCGCGGGCAATCTATCGGCCTGGCCGCCCGGCGTCGCGCTGTCAGATCGCAGCCATGCCGAACTGTACCGCGTGGGTCATGCCACGCCCGAGGCGATGTTGCTCCACGTCTCCAATCTGCCCGGCGGATCGCGCTTGTTGACCGGCAGCGTCGTCGATGACGAGACACACACGATCCGCCTGCTCGAACTGGCGACCCCGGTCGCGCTGGCGCTGGCCATTGCCTTTGCCGCGCTGGCGGCGTGGCTGGCAGCGCGGATGATTGTTCTGCGGCTTGATGGAACGATCGCCACGCTGGCGGCAGTGCGTGCCGGTGACCTGTCCCGTCGCGTGCCCGCGAGCCGCGCCGACGACGCCTTCGCCATGCTCGCCGACGCGATCAACGCCATGCTGGATCGGATCGAGCATCTGATGGGGGAATTGACGCTCGCCACCGACATGCTCGCGCATGATTTGAAATCGCCGCTCACCCGCCTCCACTCGGCGCTGGAGCGTGCCGTGCGCAATATCGACACGCCCGTCGCCATCGAGGCGGTCGATCGCGCGATGGCGGAGGGCACGCGGGTTCTGCGCATGGTCGAAACCGCACTCTCCATCACCCGGGCCGAGGCCGGGATCGGTCGCGATCTTTTCGTTGCTACCGATCTTGCCGCCGAACTGCGCGACATCGCCGACATCTATGAACCTCTGGTTGAGGAAGCGGGGCGCACGATCCACGTCATCGGCGCTACAGCCTTGACCCTGCCCCTTCACCGCGAACTCATCGCGCAATCCCTCGCCAACCTGGTCGACAATGCGCTGAAATATGGCGCTGGCGCCATCACGCTGTCGGTTGAGGCGCGCGGGGCTTACGCCTGCCTGTCGGTCACCGACGAAGGGTCCGGCATCGCACCCGAGCACCGCGCTACCGCGCTTCGCCGCTTCGGACGCATCGAAGAAGCGCGCAGCGGAACGGGAGCAGGACTGGGTCTCTCACTCGTCGCTGCCGTCGCGCGGCTACATGGTGGTGATGTGTCGCTGGAAAGCGCCGGTGGCCTGAAGGTCATGCTGAGCCTCCCGCTAACGGCTATGGTAGATCCAAGCACGGATAGTGCCGCATCGGCGGTCACACCGTAGGGTAGGTTTCCAACAAAGCGCGTGCGGTTCACCCGCGCCCCTCCCCTCATCGCGCAAGCGTCCCTATTTGCGGGCAGCCTTCAGCGAAGGCGACAAGGGGGCTTATGACGGAACCGATCCTCACGCTTTCGGGCGTGTCAAAGACGTACAAGGGCGGCTTCACCGCGCTCCACGGCGTCGACCTCACGATCAACAAGGGCGAGATCTTCGCGCTGCTCGGCCCGAATGGCGCGGGCAAGACGACGTTGATCAGCATCATCTGCGGCATCGTGACACCCTCGACCGGCACGATCCACGTCGGCGGGCACGACGCGATCGCCGACTACAAGGCCGCGCGCAGCCTGATCGGCCTCGTGCCACAGGAACTGTCGGTCGACATGTTCGAGACCGTGCTCGCAACCGTCACCTTCTCGCGCCGGCTGTTCGGCCGCTCAGGCCATAGCGCGTACATCGAGCAAGTGCTGCGCGACCTGTCGCTATGGGACAAGCGCAACAACAAGATCATGGAATTGTCGGGCGGCATGAAGCGCCGCGTGCTGATCGCCAAGGCGCTGGCGCACGAACCCGAAGTGCTATTCCTCGACGAGCCGACGGCGGGCGTCGATGTCGCACTGCGCCGCGACATGTGGAAGCTGGTTCACCGCCTCCGCGAGCGCGGTACCACGATCATCCTGACCACGCATTACATTGAGGAGGCCGAGGAGATGGCCGATCGCGTCGGCGTCATCAACAAGGGTCGCCTGCTGCTGGTCGACCAGAAAGAGGCGTTAATGCAGAAGCTTGGCAAGCGCGAGCTCGACCTGACGCTGGTCGACGCACTCGACGCGGTACCCGCAGGGCTGGAGCGCTGGCAGCTGAGCCTCGTCAACGAGGGCCACACACTGCGCTACGTCTTCGACGCAACTAATGAGGATACCGGCATTCCGTCGCTGCTGCATGAGCTGTCCGCGCGTCACATCGCGTTCAAGGACCTGGAGACGTCGAAGTCGAGCCTCGAAGACATCTTCGTCGACCTGGTGGAGGAACGGGCATGAACCTTCACGGTATCTGGGCGATCTACCGCTTCGAAATGGCGCGTTCGCTGCGCACCCTGTGGCAGAGCCTGGTGGGCCCTGTCCTGACAACCAGCCTGTACTTCGTTGTCTTCGGCGGCGCGATCGGCAGCCGGATGCAGAGCGTTGACGGCGTCAGCTACGGCAGCTTCATCGTGCCCGGCCTCATCATGCTGTCGCTGCTCACGCAGAGCGTCGGCAATGCGTCGATCGGCATCTATTTCCCGAAGTTCACCGGCACGATCTTCGAGCTGCTGTCCGCACCGATTTCCACGATGGAGCTGGTGATCGGCTATGTCGGCGCGGCGGCAACCAAGTCGGTGGTGATCGGCTCGATCATCCTCGCCACCTCGGCGTTCTTCGTGCCTGTGGTGGTCGAGCACCCCCTCGCCATGATCGCGTTTCTGCTGCTGACCTCGATCGCGTTCAGCCTGTTCGGGTTCATCCTCGGCATCTGGGCAAACAGCTTCGAGCAGCTGAACTTCGTGCCGCTGCTGCTCATCACGCCGCTGACGTTCCTGGGTGGCAGCTTCTACTCGATCGACATGCTGCCGCAGCCGTGGCGGACGATCAGCCTGTTCAATCCGGTCGTCTATCTGGTGAGTGGGTTCCGCTGGAGCTTCTTCGGTCGCGGCGATGTCGACATTGCGCTCAGCCTGGGCGTGACGCTCGGCTTCCTCATCGCCTGCCTCGCGGTGATCGGTTGGATCTTCAAGAGTGGTTGGCGACTGAAAAGCTGACATCGGCGGCCAGCGTCGACCGGCAAAATAGCGCAACGAGGCGCTTGCAGCCGCGAGATTGACTGATATAAGCCGCCGCCTGCCCCCGGCCTTGCCGGGTAGGCACATGGTCGGGGAATAGCTCAGCCTGGTAGAGCACTGCCTTCGGGAGGCAGGGGCCGGAGGTTCGAATCCTCTTTCCCCGACCAATTTAAATTTTATGCGCGACTACAGCTACTTATTGGTGAGCATGCGCGCGGAAGTTAACAGCAAAGTTAACACTTCCGCCGCCCTCGTGGCCTTATCGGCACGTGCCGGTCACGCCAGCGGCGTCGTATCCTGAAACTCTCCCGTTATCGCCGGCAATAGCTCGTCCAAGCGACCGTAAAGCATGTCGACGGATCGGCTTAGGCGGGTTGCCCGATAGACGCGCAAACGCATCGTCTTGAGTGTGTATTGATCTTGGCGGAATTGGATGAACTCGCCGGCGGCGCTGTAATCCTCCAGCTTGATGCTGGCATCATCACCCGGCCCCGTTATCACCTGCATACGTCCGTGGGCCTCGATGTCACGAAGCACCAAGCCATTCTCAAAGCGATGGATGATGCCGAGGACCAAACCACGGTACGGTGTGAGTGGACCAACCGAATTGCAAACAGATGTAAGGTATTTCAACCGATCTGGGCGACGTGACGGAAAGCGAGCACGTATCCCCGCATAGGCTTGATGCTTTGAAGCCCTTATCGCCAGCTCCGTAAGGATTGTTTCCACCGTTCCCATGGCGGCGACGTAAGCGCCCCGGAGCTGCATTACCTCCGTCAACGTGTGATCCAGCGTCCACGGGTTTATCTCCACCCGCAGTGGCGAGGTCCGATTCAACATCGCTCTACCCTCTTGTGTTAGTTCGCACACACTCATGCGACGTAGAACAACACAAACGAATTAGCACAGCTCGTTTGCCACCGCACGAAGCACCGGCGGGGTAGAAAAGTCAGATGTGGAACATGCCAATTACGATACGCTTGGAGTCAACTTCCTTGGCGCACTCGCCGACCTATTGATGCGTGCGGGGCGCGATCGTGCGGCTGACGCGATCTACGCTGCGATCGAGGTTGAGGCTCCGCCCGAGACTCCAATTTAGGGGCGAACAGTGATGAACAAGGGCGAACGGTCGCCCCCCGTTCTGCTGGGCTTTTGGGGGCTTTTCAACCGCTCACGGACGTCTACGAACAAGGAAATGGTGCCCAGAAGAGGATTTTACCGCCACCCCCCTAAGGCGTTGAGAAACAATGACATTTACTCAGGCCGCTGTCACTGTTGGCAATGCCTGATGTAACAGGTGGGGGCAGGCTTAGGCAAGAGGCTCAGGCGCTCTTTACGCTTGTCGGTGCGAGTGCGTCCGTGCTTTGATCCCCCTACTGGAGACGCGCATGTTCCTTGAAAAGTTCTCACGGTTTGTTCGACGCTACCACCTTGTGTTCCGACCGGCTCATAAGGCTGCGCCTACGCTCCCGCTGTTCGCAGACGATGGCGAGTACAGTGTGCTTGATGCCCTTGAGAAGAAGCGGGCGGCGGGAACCGCGCTGATAACCATGAGAAACAAGGACGTGATTGAGCTTATCAAGGTTCAGCACTTCCCTGAGCGCGAAGTTTTGGCTCTGCTATTCCACCGAGGAAGCCCAGACGCCGCCGATCCTATTTATAGAAAACGAGGCGATGGCGGCTTAACAGTAAGGCAGGCTGAAAAGGAGGATGGAGAGGAGCAGTCTGTCTCCGCTCACCTTGTCATAAGCACAAGAGCTATCGAGGAAGGTCGTTACGACGCGAACCTTGAGGAAATACCGGGCATCAACATGTCGTATGTCCAACAGATTATAGCTCAAACGCTGAATGATTATCTCTATGACTATGAGGTTGGAAAACGTAAGATAAAGACTGTGCAAACGAGAACGATAGTTAAGGCTGAAGGAATTAAGTCCGAAACTATTGGCAATGCCCTCAAGCAGGGAAAGATTGATTTCATCACCTTCATAAAGCCAGCGCCGGCGAAATATGTTGACGCCGATGGCCTATGGGAGCCGATGAATGACGTTATGCGCTTGAAGGTCAAAGGCAAAATTGAAGCTGATGACTGGCAGGATAAAGTTACTGCCCTTGTAGCCGAGGCTAGAGCCGATGGCTGGCAGGACTTTAACATCGAGATCGATCTAGGGAACAAGCGGTCCAAGACGATCGCTCTAGAGCGTGAACAGGAGGCGAAAGAAATATTGTTCGTGAAGTCAGACGAGATACTACTTAAGAATGAACTATCCCCTTGCAGCGTCGAACTGCAAGATGAGGTAATTGATAGGTGCATAGACCTAATGCGCCCTGAGGCTATACAGTGAACATCTTATCGTTCCCATTCTTGTATCTACGGCTGACCACCGAGCGTGGCTGGCCGCTGTTTCTCAGGGATGGATTGGCAACAGTCGTTATAGCACTGGCAATCGGCGCACCGTTCGCATTTTTCGACAGCCTTAATTTCTTTGGTCCTAGCGGCCTCGTGGATAAGCTAGGGACCTTTGCCTCCGTATTGGCGGGCTTTTATATAGCTGCTCTCCTTGCTGTCGCTACCTTCGCGTCGGCTCTTGGCGACCTCGACTCTCCGATTAAGAAGGGCAAGGTCTTAGCCCCCAGTGATACAGGCGAAAAGGAAGAGCTTAGCCGAAGAGAATATGTCTGTGCATTATTCGGCTATCTTTCGGCATTGGCCCTTCTGGTCGCTGTATTGTCCATATTAATCACATTGATTGCACCCACGTTCGCGCCGTGGGCTAGCAACCTTTGGACAAAGGCAAATGTAAGAATGCAGGCGAGTATCGACGTTAGGTGGATTAAGGCTGTGCCTATCGTAGCATACTCTATGATCGTCTCTAGTATGCTCGTCACTACTCTTCACGGGCTGTATTACCTGATTGATCGGCTTTACGCTCAAGCCCCGAGGATACTGCCGAAAAAGAGCAAGGGTGGCGAACCGCCTACGGCCTGAAATTGCTAGAGATATGCGAGAGGGTAGATCAAAGCGGAGGGAGCGGTCTTTCCCCCGTATACCCGGCCTGCCCGGTCCCACGAATATGAGACGCCTAGCGCGACCTGCATTATCGCGCGTGGTTCTCCATCCCTGCATAGCGTGTCACTACAGCCAAGCTCCATCCCAGCTAGATCGATGACGACAGGGGCGGGAACGGCTTGCCCTCCTGACTGTTCATGGTTATACGTTCGTTGACCCGTGAACAGGACTAGCCGTTATGAACCTCCGCAAGATGACCAAGGCTGTCGCCTACCTCCGCGTTAGCACGGATAAGCAGGGCAAGAGCGGCCTAGGGCTAGAGGCTCAGCGGGAGGCAGTGGCACGGTATGTCGCTGCCAATGGCGTTGACCTGATCGGGGAGCATATCGAGGTTGAGACAGGCAAGGGAGCCAATGCCCTGTCCAAGCGGCCTGAGCTTGTCGCCGCCCTCGCAACTGCCAAGCGGGAGAAGGCTGGCCTGATTATCGCCAAGCTCGATAGGCTTGCCCGCAATGTCCATTTCATATCGGGGCTGATGGAGACAGGCGTAGAGTTCGCTGTCGCTGATATGCCGAACGCTGATCGCTTCCAGCTACACCTATTCGCCGCACTGGCAGAGAAGGAGGCTGAGGTAATCAGCCAACGGACCAAGGCCGCGCTAGCTGCTGCCAAGGATCGGGGGACTGAGCTAGGCAAGCATGGCAAGGTACTAGCTGCCCGTAATCAGGCTGAGGCTATGGACCGGCTAGAGCCTATCGCCGCTGATCTACTGGCATTGAGGGCCGAGGGGCTGTCCGTTCGCAAGATGGTCGAGGCCCTGAATACCCGTGCGATCCCTTCGCCAGCCGGGGGCAAGTGGCATCCCGCTAGCCTGCACAAGGCGCTTGCTCGATTGGAGGCCCGCTAGATCGGCCGGAGACGGCCACAGGAGTCGATATGGAAGGCTCAGGGTGTCGACGTAGCCGGAATACGGTGGCGGCGCTGTGCGGGGCTGCGAGAGGGTGGCCCAAGTCGTCGTCAATGTACGCGGGACATTTCAGGACCGTTAGGCAATGGGAAATCCTCGGTATCTATATGTCGAGGTATCCCTAAGAATGATCCCGGCACGAACCTGAGGCTAAGCCTCGATAATCGCCGACCGTAATCCAGTACCGTCTGGGAAGAAACCATCGATACCGCCTAAGCTAGGAAGCCCTAGGAACGCCTGACCGTGCGATAACGGTAGATACCTGACGGCCTTACGGCCTAGCTTTAGAGCGACGGGGTGTGCCATTCTATTTGAATGATGCATGGGTATCGGACGCCGGCAATACGAGCCACGCCAATCAAACTCAACGATCATGCGGCTAGTCTTGCTCTCCCATAGCGCCAGAACGTATTTGACCAATACGGATATCTATCTGGCCCGGGGGGACGCCGGATACAGCCAATCACCATCAAATCTAACGATCATACTATACCAGTATGTATCCTTGGTACTCCACGGCTTGATACCGTGAATGCCATACGCAATCTCATTCTTCCGATAGGCTCAGATTAGTTGTTACCTGTTTCCTGTTCAGGTGATCGCTATACGTCAGCCTGAGCCTATCTGAGGAATGACTGCTATCCTCTCCTAATAGCATCCGTATTCATCATTCCCGGTAGTAAATCCAAATCCGTCGAGTTGCGCCCGTGATGAATGCTGATGCTACGGCCTGTCAGCTATAGCATTGCCCTTATTGGTAGCTGGCGGGCCACCTCTTTCCATAGCTTCAATATATCCATTTGGATTCGCTTATCCGTAAGCGGGGCATCTGTGTCTTTTGTCTGGACAGTACACAATCAATCAAAGGATCAACCATGACCATTACCACTGTTGATATGAACCGCATCAATAATGATCGGGTTGCCGTCTATCTTGCATCTACTGATCGCCGTGTGACCATTGGCGTTCGCTTTGCCTTGGAGGCCCTTGGCATAGAGTTGCCCGACTTCCTCCGCCGTGGCCGTCCCGGTCCCCGTCCTAATCGGGTCAATAAGATGATGGCTGCTCTGGATGCCGACACAGGCAACCCGAATACCTACCGCCAAGAGAAGCTCAAGATTGGCGCTTTCGCTCCCCGCTCATAATCTAATCAAACAGGAGACCTCTATGACCAACAAAGATACCCTTGCTGCTATCGCCATTGAGATTGAAACTCTCAGCGCCGAATTGCTCAAGGTCAACAATTTTATCGATATCCTTGGTAGGCCTGCCCTTGATAAGGCCAATGAGATCGACAAGGCATTGAAGAATGCCAAGGATCGCTTTGCTACTGCCCTCGCTGACGAACAGGTAGAGGCTCGCAGTCAACGGCTTGCCCGCTTCTCTGATATCCGCGTTGAGGTGAAGCCCGGTGATAACCTCAATACTACCGGGTTCCTCATCAAGTATATGCGAGATACATGGGATATCACGGCTAACGCCAGCGTTCCCAAAGAGCATGAATGCAATGGCTTCTCTGCCCTTGATGATGACGCCTTTGACTATCTTGTTACGGTAAAGCCCCAAGCCATCCCTGCCGTCATCATGGCGCTGGCACCGGGTAAGCCACGGGAGGCATTTACTCTGTATATGCAGGGGAAACAGCGCGGATACTTCACGACTGCCCTAGCTGCCTAATGGCTGGCGATAGCTGGGATGATCGGGGCAGCGGGCAAGCGCCTAGCCGTCCCCGGTCTGACTATATCCCCAAGGTTCGCCTGATCCCTACAACGCTAGATGATCTAATGAACCGGGCAGGCCCGTATGCCGATGCCGTCAAAGCCCATGTTGAATACACCGCGGCTGTACATGGCTGATGAAGGATTGGCCTAACCCGGCCCTAGCTTCCGCCTTCATAGCCGATGAGGCTGCAACGCTATCCATCCTGCTGACAAGGCAGGCGCTAGAGCATGAAGCGGGCTGGCCTAAGCTGGCAGACAATCCCGTGCCGCCGCCACTCTACGACCTGCCACAGGATGCTCAAGGCATAGCCCGTCGTATGGCCGGGGACATTCACGCGCTTTGGGAAGTCGCAGGCCGTCCGTACCTCAGGGCCGATGATTGCAAGTTTGCCTTCCAGTACCTCGCCGCCGCGATCCGTAAGGGGATCATCCCGCCTATCGCGACCCTAGGCGAAGTTGATCCGGTCCCCGCTGCCAAACCGGCAAAGCCCCACATTCTCGATATGCTGAAAGAAACCACATGACCGCACTAACTCCCCGTCAGGCCATCAAGGTCAAGGCGGCTCTATCCCTGATTGCTGTACATGGTCACAATCCCCGTACTGTACAGCAAGCCGCTACCGCTGAATTGGCCAAGGGCTATCCCGCCAATATCGCTTACAAGAATGCTATTGATGGCTTCATTGCCCGTGTCCCTGCTATGGGTAACACGCTGCATCTTGCCGTCGATCTCATCCACAATAGCGATGATGCTACGGTTGCGCTGTATGATAAGGCGCTTACCGAGTACAATAACAGTGGCGATGACAGTTGCCTTGATGGCCTTGCCCCTATGATCCTTGAGGATGCCAAGGCATTGGCGATCAGCAAGGGCGAAGTATCCGAAGCCGATGCAGCAAATTGGACTATTGAGGATGCGCTAGGCAGCACGTCCGAATCCTTTGCGGAAACCCCCGATGTTCCCGACGCCACGACGCTGGCACCGGGTCAGACGGCCAATAGCTCGTTCGGCTTCAATGGCCTTCCCAGCCCTGCCGCTCAGGCCCCGTCAGCGCCCGCTCAGGCGGCAAGCGGCCCGCAGTGGGTACAAGGGCCGACCGGCTTCCGCCTCGTCGCACAGGCCCCCGCAAGCGGCCCTCAGGTGGGCCAGAGCATGTCGGGCTATGATCCCTATCAGGCCAGCCGCAGCCCGACCGGCATCCGGGTAGCTCAGACCGGGGACGCGGCCCGCCGCACCCATGGCACCCCGGTAGGCGACATTGCCTATTCAGCGACCGGCACCGGATACCGAGTGTAAGCGTCCGGTCTTCTCCGCCTTGCCGACGAGGTGATGCGCAAGCCACAGGTGCGGCACTGTGGCAGACACCGGT
>NZ_JABULH010000007.1 GCF_013328205.1 Sphingomonas hominis
TGGCCAAGATCTGGACTTCAGAGCCAGACCGGTTCATCGTCGACCCGATCCACCAGATGCCGGGACTGAACACCTAGACGGGGGCAGAGACGTGAGGAGGGTGATCGCGTCGTACTTCGCGCACGGCGTTGCCGTGCTGTTCCCGCTTGTATCGGCGGCCTGCAGTGCTCCTGCGATCGAGCAGAACGACGCGGATGCTGCTACGCGCGCTCCACAAGCGACCATGCGCAACGCGATCGACGACGTCGAGGCCGCGGAGGCCGCCGTCGCTGACGCAGCGCCAGCCAACCGAAACTAGCGCGAGCGAAACTCTCGTTGAGGTACGTCTGCTTCACCCCGTTCTGGCCTGTATGACATCGGCCTGATCGGCCCATTGCTGCATCCGATCGCCTCCGACAGCATGTCGTGGGTGGAAGTCAGGCGACCAATGCCAACCTGTTCCGGCCCTCGTGCTTCGCACGGTACAGCGCCGTATCGGTGCGGGCGAGTAACTCGGCCGGCTCGATGCTCGCAGCGAGCGGCGACAGGCCGGCGCTGACCGTCACGCGCACCGGCTCGCCTGCCGCCGAGCGCATTTCCGTCGAGGCCAGCCGCTGCCGAATTCGGTCGCAGACCAGATGTGCCTGTTCGGGCGTCGCACCGCCCAGCAGGATTGCGAATTCCTCACCGCCCAGGCGGACCGCGAGGTCACCATCCCTGATGCTCGCTTGCAGCAACTGGGCAAAGCCTCGCAGAACCTCGTCACCGGTCGCGTGGCCGTGCTGGTCGTTAACGCGCTTGAAGTGATCGAGGTCGAACAGCGCAAGGCAGCCGACCGCGCTGCCGCTGCCGACCGCCGCGAGCCGGTCGGCGAGCGCCACGTCGAACGCTCGACGATTGCCGAGCCCGGTCAGCGGATCGGTGATCGCCTGTAGCGTCAGCGCTTCGGTCGCCTTCCTGCGTTCGTTGATTTCGCGGACGATGCTCACGGTTCCCGTGACGCGGCCATCATCGCCGATGGTGGCTCTCATGTGACTTTCGACCCAGGAGACGCTCCCGTCCTTGCGAACCACGCGGTACTCCGCGACCGCGCGCTGATCCTCCGCGGCCAAGGCCCGGGTGCGCGTCTCGATCACCATCGGCAGATCGTCGACATGAACCAGATCGAGCGCCGACCGCCCGTTCAGTTCCTCTGCCGTATAGCCCGATGCCTGAATGACCGACGGCGAGGCATAGCGGATCGTGCCGTCGACGCCGAGGCGCATGACGATGTCGCCGGTCCGGTCGAGCACGAGCCGATGCAGCGTCTCGGCAGCCTTCAGACGCTCGGTCAGCCGCCTGCGCGCCTTGAGCTCGGCGGCGATGGGCAGCAGGATCAGGACCACGGTCGCGAAATAGACCTGCAGAACCTGCAGTTTGACCCCCATCGCGCCGGCGAGAAGCGTCGTCGGCCCGAGACCCGCAAGCGAGCAGCCCATGCCGATGCTCATCAGCAGGACGACAGAAGCGACCGCGCCGAAGCGACCGAGCCGGAACGTCGCCGCGATCATCGGCAGGAGGGGGAGCATGACGAGTGGGATATCGTTCTGGCCGAACGTA
Source organism: Sphingomonas hominis (assembly GCF_013328205.1). GTDB lineage: Bacteria > Pseudomonadota > Alphaproteobacteria > Sphingomonadales > Sphingomonadaceae > Sphingomonas > Sphingomonas hominis. Next base: position 1,579 of record NZ_JABULH010000007.1, read on the forward strand.
ACGGCGCAGGCGCCGGCAACTGCGCCAAGTAGCCCGACTGCCTCGAACGCGTCGTGGCGCGACGCAGTGCTGCGCCAGCGGCTGAGGTTGCCACGGAACATCAGCACCAGGGGAGGGGCGAGCGCAATGAGCCCGAGCGCGTGACCGGCGTACCAGTCGAGTGCAGCGGTCCGAAGCGGAATGCCGCTCGCGTAGTGGGCAAGCCAACCACCCAGGACCGCACCTGTCGCTGGGATCAGCGCGCCGGCGATCGCAAGGAAGCGCGAGACTTCGCCGATCGACTGAAAGCGCCCGATCCGCCGGCAAACGCGCTTCAGCAACCAGGCTGCGGCAAATGCCTCGCCGACCGATATGCAGGCGAGGGGGACGGCAACGCCGCGACCAAAGCCGAACATCGCGGCGGCGAGAACGCCGGCAGGCAGGCAGCTGAGGACAAGAAGGGACCATCGATGGCGCGGCGAGGCCACCAGTTTGGCAAACAGCACAGCGCCTGCGGGCCAGACGATGGCAACGCCGCCCCCGAAGCGGGTCAGCTGCAGCGTCAGCGCGGCACATGCGAAATAGGCGAAGGCGAGGCCAAAGACTTCGATAGCGCGCGTCAGGCTGATCGGGGCAGGCGATCTGAACATCCGGATGTGGTAAACAGCGAAGCTTGGCAAAGCCTTACTCCGGTCGCCGCTCGTCGTTTTTCACCCGCGAAAGTGCCGAGTGGACGGCAAGCTGCGCCACATCCGAACAGGGAAGCTATCGTCCACACCGAGCCAGCGCCGCCAGACGATCCCGTGACCCCTCCCGTGTTGAGTAGGCGACGTCCAGTCGGCATGACCGGAACATGCGCCGCAAGCCACCGCCTCGAGTTCTGCAACCTCGCCTGAGTGAGAACGAGAAGCGCGATCTGTCGCCGACATTGCCTTCCATGGACGATCGTGCCGATCTGAGAGCCAGGGCAACGTACGCGGGCTATGCCAAGCACAAGCGCGATCCTTACGCCTGGGGACTGGAGCCCTTCCGCGGTCGCGCACCGGACCGGACCTTCTGCGAGGACAGCGGCTTCGGGATCGCCGATCAGGTTCGTATTCCGCAGCTGCTGCGGCGAGGGATTGACGCCGGGCTGTTCGGAGACCTGATCCGCCAAGGTGATCCAACGATGCTATGGACGCTGGATGACGACGGCTGGATCTACGAGCTGCGGCAGACCATTCCGGGCCGCGCGGTGTACCACGGCTATCCGTTGCTGCCGACCAATGCGCTGGGCCGCAAGGTGATAGCCCGGTTCGAAAGCTGGTATCTGTCACGGCCTCGGGCGCAGCGACAGCCAGTCATCCTCGCCGCGTTGCGAGGCGCCCAGGAGCGGTATAGATAGAGCTGTGAGCTTCGACATCGATCTTGACTGGCCGGCAGGGGGCAGGCGGCAGGGTGTGGCCGACATCCGGATGGCTGTTGGCGGCACGATCTTCACGCGTCTGCTCGACGAGCATGCAGGACATCGTCGCGACTATTTCCGGGCATCGCCGCTCCTGCTCGGCTTCTGGTTCGTCGACAATTTCTGGCGGCTGCGCTGGGAGCCGCTCGACGACCCGCATTTCCCGAGCACCGAGTGGCGGCTGCGCCATGAGCTGAGCGCCGCTTCTGGCGACACCCTCCTCCCGCCCTTCATGATCTACGGAATGGGACCGCGGGTGATGGTGGCGCCGGTTACCGGCGTCGAGGATGACGGCAGCATGATCCGCTACCTGCAGGAACGTCCGCTGACGATGCTGTCGGACGAGTTCGAGACCGGTCTCGAGCGCTTCTTCGAGGCGCTGCTTCGCTGCCATGACCTGCCCGACAGCGCTGTATTCGCCGATCTCGTCGCCCAGCTTGCCCGCGAGCGCGGGGATGACGAGCTCGCCGGATGGCGACGCCTCGAGGCCTGCCTCGGCTACGATCCCGATCAAGCGCCCGACGCGGTCGTCGAGGCGCTCCTCGGGTTCGAGGAGCGGATCGGCGAGGCGGCGGTGGACGAAGCTGCGCTCGCGACCAAGGGACAAGCGGCGCCGGTGGCCTTGGAGGCGGTGCTGGAGGCGGTCGATGCCTCGGACGTCGTCGTCGACTTCGCCTCGGTGCAAGGACAGATCGATCCCACGACGCTGCCCGGTCAAACGCCGTGGCAGGCGGCCGAAGACGCCGCGAACGCGCTACGGGCCACCCTCAATCTCGGCAACACCATTCGCTGGGCCGATCTGGGCGACATCCTCCGGGTCCGGTGGCAGTTGCTCAAGGAAGCGACGGCGACGGCGCGGCATCTGCCGTTCGCCGCCAAGACCCAGGACGACGGTTCTCAGGCGCGACTGGCGCTGGCGATGAAGCCGCTCAATGATCGTCGGTTCGAACTGGCGCGGATGATCGGTGACGAGGTCTGGACAGGCGGTCAGGGCTTCGGGGTGATCAGTCGGTCGCGGACCGACCGGCAGAAGTTCCAGCGTGCGTTCGCACAGGCGCTGCTCTGTCCGATGGAGGCGCTGCGCGACATTGTCGACGTGAACCGTCCGACCCGCGAGCAGATCGTGCGGGCCGCCAGCCGTTTCGGGGTGCGCGACAGCGTGATCGTCACGATCCTGCGCAACCGCGGTTATCTGCCGCGCGAGTCGATGGCCGACTGGCTGGAAGCGGCCTGACTGCCGGCCGAAAGCGCCCGGCGTTTTACATAATCTATGTTATCAATCTTGTACGTTTGTAAGCGCTAAGTACAAATGGCACCATCCTGCTAGATAGAAACGGCACTGCCGGTGCTGTCAGCGGATCGCCGGTGTCATAGCCTTCCTCGGCAACGAGGACGCGCATGGTATGACGGTGCTGACGATGAGTGCTGCAGAGATCACCCGGTTCAACACGCTGATGCGGCTCGACCGCGGCGAGATCCGGATCCCGGACGCGATGGAGCTGCTGGGCCTACAGCGGCGGCAAATCTACCGGCTGCTCGATCGCCTGCGACAGGAAGGCGCTGCGGGTCTCGTGTCGCGCAAACGTGGGCGACCGAGCAATCGGCGCTACAGCGATGCCTTTCGCGCCGAGGTGGTCGCGCTGGTGCGAGAAAACTATGCCGACTTTGGGCCGACGCTCGCGCGCGAGTATCTCGCCGAGCGCCACGGCCTTGGCTTGTCTTGCGAGACGCTCCGGCAGATCATGATGGAAGCCGGGCTTTGGAAGGACCGCGCCGCCAGGCGCCCTCGCCCCTACCAGCCTCGCTACCGGCGCGACTGTCGCGGTGAGCTGGTCCAGGTCGATGGTTCGAAACACTGGTGGTTCGAGGGCCGCGGCCCGCAATGTACGCTGCTGGTGTTCATAGACGATGCCACGAGCGAGCTGATGCACCTCGAGATGGTCGAGAGCGAGAGCACGTTCTCCTACATGCGCGCGACGCGCACGTACCTCGAGCGGCACGGCAAGCCGGTCGCTTTTTACACGGACAAGCACAGTGCGTTCCGCAACAACACGGCCTCGGCGAATGGCGACGGCATGACCCATCTTGGACGCGCGTTGGACCGGCTGAACATCGACTTGATCTGCGCGAACTCGCCGCAAGCGAAGGGGCGCGTCGAGCGGGCCAACGCGACGCTGCAGGACCGGCTCGTCAAGGCGATGCGGCTCCACCGCATCGACACCATGGACCAAGCCAACGCCTTCCTCCCCTCCTATATGGCGCAGCACAACCAACGGTTCGCCAAGGCGCCGTTCGACCCGCGCGATCTGCACCGGCCGCTCGCCATCCACGAGAACCTCGAAGCCGAGATGGTATGGCGCGAGCAGCGCACCGTCACCGGCGCCCTCACCCTCCACTACAACAAGGCGATGTTCATCCTGGAGCCGACCCTGGTCGCACAGGGGCTCGCGCGCAAGAAGGTGGATGTGTGCGAATATCCGGACGGCCGGCTCGAGATCCAGCACGAGGGTGAGACCCTGCCCTATCGCGTCTTCGACAAGATGCGCAGGGTGAACCAAGCGCCGGTGGTCGACAGCAAACACCTGGACGCCGCTCTGGCGCTCGCCCATGCCATCCAGCAGGTCCAGCCGCACCACGCCAAGCGCAACAACCACGAGCCCGCGCGTACCGCTCAGCCCAGCGGGATGTTCAAGGCCCCCTCGCCCGTCCCCCCTGGGCCTAAGCTGGATCGCCGCAAACTGGGCAATCAGCGCCTGAAGCGAGGCCTTCGCCTCTCCAACGACGACCTCGTCGCGCGCGGCCTGGGCGAGTATGTCCGCCAACACATCGGATGACCGAAGGCTGTGCCTGTCGGCGCCTCAAACGCGATGGAGTTTTGAGTGCTTCTAAGCAGACACGCGGTAAAGCCTGCACGGGAGTGCCCTGTGTCCCCTCAGCCTGGGTGGACGCTGGGCGAACCAACATGTATCTTAGGCGTTGGAGGACCAGGATGCGCGTGAATACCAGCACTTCGATGCGTTTGGCCCGCCGGGTCAAAAGCAGGTACGGCACATGGCAGGCCGTGCGACAGGCGTCGCGCGTCGAGAACGGCGTGTACGTCGTGAGCGCTAACGCGGCCACCGATAGCGACAAGCAGGACGGCTCAATTCCCGTCACGGCATAACCGGCTTGGCCTTCAGCTACTCGCTTTTTCTCGTTCTGCTGCTGATCTTCCCGGGCCTGTGCTTCTGGGCTGGCTGGCGTGCCGGCGAACGAACCGACTTCCTGAGCCCGTCGCCGGATCGACCGAACTCCACCCTTACGCTGTTCATGGTGGTCTTCGGCACCATTGTAGGACATCTGCTAGGAACGGGCTTCTTCGCTCTGCAAACGGCCTGGTGTCAGACAACCGGCTTCTGTGTCGGTGTCGGCTTCGACCCCAACATATACCGCGCCTTGTTGCGGGGTGCTTCCGATGCTCGAGGCGCGACAGACTTTGCATTGGAAGCATGGCTATTGGCGATGCTCCTCATCGGCGTGGTGACAGGCGTCGTCGCCCAGTGGCTCGTGCAGCGCGACGCCGTGAGTGGCAAGACGGACCCCATCGCGTTCGGATGGCTCAACCCCGCCGTGCAGGCGGTCAAAAAAGGCGACTCCTTCGTCGTCGCCTATGTGCTTACCAAGACCAGCCACGACGGCTTCATCGTGGCTTATGAGGGCACGGTTCAGCAGCTCGCGCTCGACGAAGACCAGTCGATCAAGCTGGTCATCCTCAACGACGTCGACCGTTTCCTGGTCAAAATTTCTGAGAGCGGCCTAGACCGGGTCGACACAAGCTCGACGCCGATCACCCAATTGCAGGTGACAGCGGCCGAGATTGCAAATGTGGCACTGGAGGTCGTGCAGGCGCCAGCTGCGGATGTTGAGGCCGTCGCACAAGAGGACGCGGCTGAACGGAGCTGACCAGCTTCACGGTCAGCCGAACCGCGCTGGCCAAACCCGTCTCGAAAAGGATGGTGAAGAGAGAATGTAGTCGGCTTCTCAAAACCTATGTCTAAGGGTGCTGGTGATATCCGAACGACTGTTGGTCACTTCGGCGCGAGCGCGAAATCGACCCGCGCCGCGACCACGCCGTTGTTCGTGCCGGCCATGACGGGCGGGGCGGCGCTCTGCATCGCGACCACGGGCGGCGGTGCTACGGGCATCGCCGTCATATCGCCGGCCTGCGGTAATTCGCCGCCAGTGCCGCCATCCCGGATCGAAAGCACCCGCACGATATGCAGCCCGGCCGCGGCGGCATATGCGTCCGCTTTCGCGCGTGCGGTTTTGTAGGCATTTCCGTAGCCGGTGAGGTTCGCCTTTTCCGGATCGGCGACCGAAAGGTCGGGGCCGGACACGATGTTGGCACCGGCGTCAGTGACGGCGGCGATCGCCGCGCCTACTGCGCCGGTGTCGCGCATCCGAACGGTGACGCTGTTGGCGACCTCGTACTGTCCCTTGTTCGCGCCCCAAGTGATGCGGTTCACCGACAGATTGCGAGTTTGGATATCCCGTTGGGCGACGCCTAACTTTGCCAGTGCCTGCGTGATCGCGGTCATGGTGCGAGCGTTCCGTTCGGACGCGCCGCGGGCATCCGCGGCGATGCTCGACAAGCCGGCGGTGAACAGCGCTTGGTCAGGCGTCGCCTCGGTGCGGCCGGTGCCCGTCACCGACAACAGCGTCTCGCCCGGCTGAAGGCCGATCGGATCGGGGGTGGCGTTGCAAGCGCCGAGACCAGCGCATAGCGGCGCGACCCAGATCAGACTCCTCATCCGCGTTCTTCCTTCTCGTTCTCTACCTGGAAGACACGTCTATCGATACGGTCGAGGTTTTCCCATTGGGATGCTAATTTTGGGACAACGAAAGGTCAGCCCAGGATAGGTGTTCCTATAACTACGCCATCCTCAAGCTGAAGCTTTTGCCACTGCCGCTCTCGCGCATAGTGGTACAAGGCAGAGTAGAGCCGCCAGCATCCAGAAAGCGGCCGTTAGGCCGGTATGCCCCGCGACGAAACCGATCGCAGCCGGACCTGCCAGGATGCCGGCGTAGCCAACCGTCGTAATCGAGGCGACGGCAAGCTCAGGCGGCATCGCGTTCTGTGCGCCAGCCTGGCGAAACAATACCGGCACCGTGTTCGATGCACCAAGTCCGATCAACATCAGACCCAACATGGCGACCACGGCAACCGGTGCGAGCAGCATGATCCCGTAGCCCATGAGCGCCAGCAAGCCGCCCCAAAACATGGTCTGACGATCACCAATTCGAGCCACCACCCGATCGCCGGTGAGCCGCCCTGCGGTCATCGCAATAGCGAAGACACTATATCCAAGGCCCGCTTGATCGGGTGCCAGCAATCCCTTGCCGGCAAGGAGCAGCGCACCCCAGTCGAGAATAGCCCCCTCCGTCAGGAAGGTAATCGCGGCGAGTAGCGCCAGGAGAACCACAATACCGCGCGGCACGACGAAAAGCGGCGCTTGTTCGGCACGCGGCGTAACGATGAACCGTGATGCGGCAACTGCCAGTGCGGCAAGCATCAGTGCGGTCGCAACGAGTGTTCCGGCGAGCGCGCTTAGGCGCGCAGATACATCGTCCGCGACGCGCACAGCTGGACATGCGCGACCTTCACGCGCATCGGCTTGCCCGAGATCTCGACGTCCTCGTGGCTCCAGTCGAACTGGTAAGCCTCGCCCGGCCGGAATAGCAGCGGGATGAACGCCGGCGCATTCATTACGTCGCGACGCCGCGCCTGCCGCCAGCGCGCCGCATAACGGCGCACCGCATCATACGAGCCGTCGAACCCCTCGCGTAGCAGCAGGTCGTGGATACGGGTGAGGCGCAGCTTCTCCCGCCGCGGCCGTGCCTCATCTTCCTCCAGCAACGCGTCCAGTCGCGATTGAAACGGCCCCAGCTTAGGCAGCGGCTGTACCTCCCGCCGATACCCCATGTCCGCCTCCGGCGCCCGGATCGCCTTACGCACCACCTTGCGCGACAGGTGCAGGTCCCGCGCTATCGCCTTGATGGCCTTCCCAGACGCGTGCTCGCGCCGGATCCTCAACACCGTCTCCAATACCAGCATCCCGATCTCGCCGCCTGACACACCGCCAAGCGAGCAGCCTAGACCACCGGGATGAGGGGTCCTTTTTCGACGCCGATCACCCCGCTACCGGGGTCCTTTTTCCACGCCGATCCACACCCGAAATTTCGCTCGAAATGCGGTTGCCCATCACCGGCCACCGCTCTTTGCCCAGCCGCAGACTACCGACTGGCAGGTGAACGGACGACCGCTTTCGGGAGCGCTATTACCGCGATTGAACCACCGAAATTGGGTCGTTATAGCCTGGATCGCCGGTGAATATCTCAGCCTTGATGGTGTCACATTTTGAGCAGTGCGCCTCTCCCGAGGCATGAGGCTCGTGACGCCAGCGTGTCACGAACGCTGCATCATGCGCTCAACGATCCTAGACTGTTTGGTTGATAAAAAAAGCACGTGCAATCTCGTGTGCGGCGATGTTGGCTAACTTGGCCGAACAAAGCGGGCATATGCGATCCAGCCGTAGAAAACGGTGAGCCCGAAGAGGTTCACCACTTCGCCTGATAATTGCCGAAGGCTTCCACCCATCTGGTTGACCCCCACCATCAGATGTATCCCCGGGGTCGTGGGAAGCATCCGTGACGCTGCGACGAGCCATCCCGGCGTTGCCTCCGAGGGCCATGACAAGCCGGAGAGGAAGAAGATTGGCAGGGATGTCACGATCCAGAGCTGGATCGGCCGCTCGCGAGTCTTGAAGAAGCTGGCAAGCGCCATTGCCCCGGCGACGGTTGCCGCGACGAACGCGATTGCTGCGACGATGAGGGTGAGAGGGGCCGCCTGAGCACGTGGGTAGTCCTGAAACCAGAAAACGAAGCCAGTGTAGTAGGCCACGTCGAGGAGACCAATTGATACGAATGCCAGTGCGATGCCGAAGAACTCCCTGCGAGTGAAGCGTCGGCGGCCCTGCCGTTCCCTCATCGTCCCGGCAAGCAGAGCGAGACCCATCAGCAGCGTCTGATGAATGATCAGGAACGCGACGCCCGGAACGACCGTGCTTCCATAGCCTTCGCGCGTGTTGAAGAGCGGTCGTTGCACGAGCGACAAGGCCGGTGGCGCCGTCGCGCCGGCGGCCATCGCCTGATCCATCCCTGCCTCGCGACCGACCGCCGAAATGGCAGCGGCGATGCTGCCGAGCGAGGTGCTGCTACGAAGAAGATAGGCACCATTGCCATACAGCGCGATCGTGCCTTGGCCACCACGCAGGATGTTCCGCTCGTAGCCGTCCGGGATGACGATCACCGCGTCCGCGTGGCGAGATTGCACCCATCCGTAAGCCTCTCGAGGAGACGATAGGGAGGCGATGAGCTCGGCCTGCTGAAGGGCCGGGAGCTTCATCAGGAGCGAGCGGCTCGAACCGGTATGGTCGAGATCGACAACGACGATGGGCAGTCGCCTCGGCACCTCGCCGGAATAAGCGGCCGGGTAGAAGAACGAATAGATGATGGCCGATCCGATCAGCAGCAGGAGCGCGGATCGGTCCGAGAGGATGGCACGGAACGTGCCGAGGAAGGCGTTGCGTATCACCGGCGGCCCCAGGTTTCCGGCTGCTTCGCCGCGGCAAGGTAGCGCGGCAGTCCGACGGCAAGACCGACGATCACGAATGGTAGCATGACGATGATCTGTCGCAGTGACACTGATGCCGCCGAACCCATGATCCACTGCTCCGAAAGCAGCTTGGCAAAGGAAGAATAAGGAAGCAGCGCGCTCCATACCCGAGCAAAGCCGGAGGCGGACTCGACCGGGAATACCGCCCCGGCGAACGCGAAGGAGGCTCCCGCGTAGAGGCCAGCCGCCGAAAGCGCGCTGCTCATCGTTAGAGTAAGACCGACGAATAGAAGCCCGACACCGACATATGCCATGTACATCACCGCATAGCCGGCGCCGATCAGCAGCGGGCTGCCCGCGATCGGCCAGCCTCGCAGACCAGCCAGATAGGCGATCGCTGCGATCCCCCAGCCCATGAAGATGAGGACGTAGAGCAGCAATTTGCCGCAAACGGCCCAGGCCGCCTCGCGTCGCGAGCAGTCTGCAAGCCAGTCCCCGATCGTTCCGTCGCGAAGCTCCCGCCCGAGCGCGCCGGTGATCGCCACCATGAAGATCAGATGCAGCAATGCGGGATGAAGCAGCGCCACCAGCTGAATTTCGTAGCTGCCCTGCGGATTGAAGAGAACGGTCGAGCGTACCGCGATGGGTGGCCTGCGAACCCTCCCAGGCCCCAGCACGGCCGCGCTCTGCTGCGACGCAAGCGAGCTGGCATAGCCTTGCACGACGCTGCCGACTTCGCGGATGACGGACCCGGCCGGTGTCGAGTAGCTGGCATTGTAGAGCGCAATGACCTTAGCCGTGCCGCCGCGGAGTACCTCTCTGCTTGTGTCCCGATCGATGAGGACAATTGCATAGGCCTGTCGGGCGCGCACGGCGTTTTCCGCCATCGACAGGTCGGGTGCTATTTCGAGAACGGCCAAGCCGGGCGCCGCATCGAGACGGCGGGTCAACTCGCGGGCGATGCCGCCGCCGTCGCGATCGACCACGACGATTGGGAGGTCGCGCATGGCCCCGGCCGACATCTGGATGGCGACCGTGGCGAGAAGGATCAACGGGATCCATGTCACGAGCGACAGGTCCCAGAAGCTCTTTCGCAGGAAGCCGGCCTCCCGCCGAAAGCCGCCGACCAGCGCGGGCGGGATCATTGCGGCCAGTCGAACAGGACCGTCATACCGGGACGCAGCCCGTCGATGGGACGGGATGGCAGGGCGCGGACCTCGAAGCTCTTGACGTCGAACCCGCTGGACTGGCGGGTCGCGCGCCAGGTCGCGAACTCGCCCGCCGGCGCCAGGTACGACACGCGGAACGTCACCCGCCTGTTCGCAAGCGCAGGTATCGTTCCGACGATCTGCCGGCCTCGTGCGAGCCCGTCGAGCTGATCCTCGCGGACGTTCAGCGTGACCCAAGCGTTTTCGACGTCGGTCAGCATGAAGACCGGAAAGCCCTGCGGCACGAGTTCGCCTGGTTGAGCCATCCGTTTCCCGACTTCCCCAGCAGATGGCGCGACCACGCGCGTCTCGGCGGCGGCGGCCTGCACCTCGGCCACCGCGCCGCGCGCCTGCTGGACCTGACCGCCAGCGGCGGCCTTGTCCTGAGGGCGGGCTCCCGCCAGGGCCTGATCGTATTGCGCCCTCGCTGCCTTCGCAGCCTCCGTCGAAGCGATGGCGTTCGTCCGCGCCTCGTCCGCCTTCTGACCGGCGACGACGCCCTGGGCGAACAAGCGTTGCGTGCGGTTGCTGGTATCCTGCGCCAGATTCGCTGCCGCCTGTGCACGCCGCCATTGCGCCTCGGCCGCCCGGATGTCCTCGCTGCGCGCGCCGGCCTCGGCCTTGTCCTGCGTTGCCTGCGCGGCCTCCAGCGCCCCGCCGGCCTGCTGCTGCTTGGCGGCGACTTCGGGGCTGGAGATCGTGTAGAGTAGCTGCCCTTGCCGGACGGGCTGTCCTTCCTCCACGCCGAACGATGCGATCCGTCCCGTGACCTTGCTCGTGACGCGGATCTCGCGCGCGTCTACCATGCCTTGCAGCTGACCAGGCACGGGACGGTAGCTGAGCCAGAGTCCGACGCCCAGCAGGGCAGCGACCACGAGAGCGACAACGACCAGTTTGCCGCGGGGTGGCCTTGTCGTCCCCCCGCCGTCGTGCATTTCGTTTTCAGTTGCGGCGTTCATGGAATTACCTTGTCGGCTTTGGCGACGTATGCGGCCATCTCATCCATTTGCCCGCTGACGTTCAGAAGCTGGGCAAGTGCCTGTACATATTCGTTGGCCGCCTGCGCGCGCTGGATGCGCGATCGCCCCAGCGAAAGCTGCGCGTCGATGACGTCCAGCGATGTCGCCTGCTGTTCCCGATAGGATAGGGTCTGAAGCCGCAGATTCTCGATAGATGAAGCGAGGGAGGTATCGAGAAGCAGATACCGCTTTCGCGCCGCCTCGACGTCGTTCCACGCCTTCGTCACACCGATCTCGATCTGCGTGCGGCCTTCGCGCAGACCGGCGCGCGCCTGTTCCGCCGTCGCCCGTGCCGCATCGACCGCCTGTCGGCGCCCAAGACCCCCGGCGAGCTTATAGCGCAAGCCAACACCCACTGCCCAATCCGGGTCCGTGAGGAGGGTGTCGCGCCGGTCGAAATTATACTGGCCGAAGCCGTAGACGGTCGGGCGCTGCTTCGCCTGCTGGATCAGGACGCCGGCCTTCGCCTGGTCCTCCAGCGACGACAGCCGCTCGAGTTGAGGATGTGAGGCTAGGGCCGCGGCCTTGAACGTGTCGAGCGGCGGCAGTGGACGCGAGATGACGAAGAGCGGCGTTGACGGCCTCACTCCTGCGGGTTCGCGCAGCAGCCCCGCAAGCGCCGCATTCGCCGTCTGGAGGTCAGCGATCGCCTTCTCATATTCCGCCCGTGCGTCGTCGCGTGCCACCTCTGCCTGAAGGCGTTGCGCCCGGCTGATGAAGCGCGCTTCCTCGAGCTTGACGGCGTCTGCGACGTGACGGTCGAGCCCATCGAGCACGTCGCGGCGCACGCCCAGCGCTCGCTCGGCTAGCTGCTGGCCGAAATAGGCCCGCACCAATTGCACGAGCTGATCGTTGGCGGTGATGGCCCGGTCGGCCTGCGCCTGCGCCACCTGTGCCCGCGCACCAGCCTGCGTCCCCGAAATCTGCCCTCCGGTGTAGATCGGGAGGGTCGTCGAAGCGATGGGGCGCGTACTTTGCCTTCTAACTTGAAACCGCAGCGGGTCAGGGATGCCGAAGCCCTCGGCGACCGGCGCGAGCGAACCGAGCGGCAGATAGAGCGTCTTCTGATAGTCCAGCAGTTGCGCCTCGAGGTCGACGTCCGGCCTGCGCAATGTGCGCGTGGCTCCCTCTTGCGCCTCCTTGCTGCGCACGTTCGCGTCCGAGGCCGCGATCGCGTCGGAACGGTCCAGCAGCTGCTCCTGCGCACGGGCGTATGTCAGGACGGCGGGGCTTGAGGGGCCGATGTTCTGGGCCGATGCGGCATGCGCCGTCGCGACCGCGGCGCCGATGATGGCGATAGACCGAAGGCTCATCATCGACGTTGGCCCGCTTTGCTGTGAGGCGACAAGCCGTCTGCGGCCTCGATGCCGCAGCCATGTACGAGGGGACGAGGTCTGGGCGTCGCCGCCATGATCACGTTCACGACTGCGACCCCGGTCGTCGAAATTCGCAAGAGACGATGCTCGCCCCCCTTCGGAGGGTCAGCTCGCGGGCCGCACGTCGTTTCGCGAATGATCTTGGCAATCCCAAAGCATGGTCCAGCTCGTCGCCGATCAACGACGCACTCAGCGCGCCCGAAACGATGCCCTTGACGAGGGCCGGCAGCTCGTGGTCGGCGACTGTCGAGCCCCCCGTCGTGTCGCCCGCCAACTCGCTTGGTAGGCGGGAGAATCGGCTGAAGAGGGGTTCCAGCATCTGACGATCGGTCGCGGCAAGCCAGCCGATCAGCCGGCCCACGCCGGTCTGTGCGAACGTGTCGAAGACGAGGTCGACGAGGCCGGCTTCATCGATGTCGCCTGCCCTCAAGGCTCGGACACCGCGCCGGACGTCCTCCAGAAGCTGGCCGATGACGTCGTCCGCGACGGCTGCCTGCAGGTTGGCCGCGGTGCCGAAATGATGGGTGATGCTTCCGTGCGCCATGCCTAATGCCCCGGCCACGCTCTGAAGCGTGATCGCTGCCGGCCCGAAACGCTCAAGGATATCGCGGGCAGCGCCGACCGCTTCGCTGCGAAGCTCGTCCGGATGACGCCGGCGGCGACGGGGAGGCTCTATTGTCATTGATGACAATATAAGTTAATGCCGTGTCGGCGTCAATGACGATCAGCGGAGACGACGCGGATGCCTAACGATAGCGCCGGCCATACCTGCGCCTTCGATGTGATCGCCTCCGACATCGATCACATGGGCCACGTCAACAATACGGTCTATTTAGGCTGGATTCAGGAGGCGGTGATCTCCTTTTGGCACCGGATCGCGCCCGGCGATGCGCTGGAGTCGGTTGCCCGGGTCGCGATAAAGCATGAGATCACCTATCGCTGCCCCGCCTTCCTAGATCAGCGCGTTGACTGTCAATCGGCGTCCAAAAGGGACCCCCTACCGGCGTCCAAAAGGGACCCCCTTCGTCGAGCAGCGTACCGGGGATGACGGGCGCACTGTTCGCGCTGGTTGCGGCGTAGGGCGGGCGTAGCCCGACGGGAGGCGCAACCAGCGCGAAGCGTTCTCTGCCGGTGTCCCAGGCGTCAGCTTCGATGTTTGAAGCGCCAGCTGTCGTTGCCGGTTTCGACGATGTCGCAATGGTGGGTAATTCGGTCGAGCAGCGCGGTGGTCATCTTGGGGTCGCCGAAGACGGTGGGCCACTCACCAAAGGCCAGGTTCGTCGTGACGATGACTGAAGTCTGTTCGTAGAGCTTGCTGACGAGGTGGAAGAGCAGCTGACCGCCCGAGCGGGCAAACGGCAGGTAGCCAAGCTCGTCGAGCACCACGAGGTCGAGGCGCGAGAGCTGGGCCGCCAGCGTGCCGGCCTTCCCAAGGCGGGTTTCCTCCTCGAGCCGGTTCACCAGATCAACCGTGTGGAAATAGCGCCCGCGGGCGCCGGCCCGTACCACATTGGCGGTGATGGTGGTGGCGAGGTGCGTCTTGCCGGTGCCCGTCCCACCGACCAGCACGACGTTGCGCCGGCCCGGAAGAAACGAGCCGCTGTACAGCGAGCGTACCGCGTGCCGCTCTACACGGGCGGTGCGATCCCGGCGATCCAGGCGGGTGCGGACGGCGCGGTCGAGGTGGCCCGCGCCAGGCAGGCGGGTGGTCGCGACCTGTCTCGCGTCAGGTTGGTCCGCACCTATTTCGGTCAGCAGGTTGCCGCCCAGCTGACCCGGTCGACGCGCGAGACGCTCGCAGGGTTCGATCGGCATCTGTCGGATGCCGTGAAGCTCGAGCAGAACGGGGTCATTCCCCATGCGCGCGTCCTCCAGGTTCAGGTCGCCCGCGACGCCGCCGAACGCGCCTTCATTCGCGCGCAACTCGAGGAAGCGACTGCTGCCGACGCACTGTCGGGTTGCTGGACCGACCCGCCGGCGTCGGCGCATCGACGCCGCTGTTCGTCAATTCGCAGCCGCTGCCTCCCGTCGGCACATTCCTGGAGGGCATAGACGCGACGCCCCGGGCCCGCGGCGCCGACGCAGCGCGTGACATCGCCAGCGCGGGGGTCGGCCTGGCGAAATCGCGCTACCGCCCGCAAGCCTTCGCGTTCGGCAGCTACAACGCCAATCGCGACAATGCGCTGCCCACGGACACGCGAAACCGCGACCGCTCTGTCGGCGAGCGCCGTCTATGCCGGTTCGGCGCTTGCCTATTCGGGCGCGACGTTACCGCTGAACGGCGCCAACGCCTTTGCCCACATCTGGAGCAACGTGCTGCCGCTGAACCCAACTCAGTCGCGGCGGGCTGCCCGTCGCGGTCACCACCGAACCGTTGTTCAATCGGACGGGTGGTTACAAGGGCTATGTCTTTCCGGCCGTAGCGGTGATCATCGTTCAGCAGACGCTGCTCTTCGGCGCCGCTACCTTCATGGGCGGACGACGCCGCTCCGGCGCATGGCGGATGGGTGTCGCGGAGTTCTGGGGAACGCTGGCGGCGTTCACGTCGGTAGGCATCCTGGGATGCTATTTCCTGTTCGGGTTCATCTTCTGGCTCCAGGCTGTGCCCGTCGATGGCGACATTACCGGCATGATGGTGATGGTCCCTGTCTTCGCCACGGCGGTTGCTGCCCTAGGGCTGCTCATCGGCAGCGTGTTCGATTGCGCCGAGCGGGCAACCTACATCCTGGCACCGACCTCGGTGCCGTTCTTCTTCCTCACCGGGACCGCCTATCCGCTCGATCAAATGCCGGGCTTCGTCGCCGCCCTCTCTCACTTGATCCCGGCCACCGCCGGCGTCCACACGTTCGTCCCGTTGAACCAGATGCATGCGCGCCTGGCCACGAGACTTCGTGTCGCTGATCGCTGCCACCTGCATCGATAGTTGCCTCACGTAGAGACCTGGTCGAGTCGACAAGAAAGGGAACCATTCGGTTTCCCTAGGTGTTGTTGGTGGGTAATTGCCGGGAAATGGCTGGGCCAAGCGGCGCCGCGACCGGCGTCGGGACATGGGCAACAGACGAGGTCAGGCTTTGAAAGCACCGCTTCTCTATTCGTCCGACATCGAGACGATCGCCGAGGATGAAGAGCGCCTGACGGCCGAGATCGTCGAGCAGATGGCGGCCGGGAACCGCTGCGCTTTCGAGCATCACCGCCATGCGATCCGCGACGCGCATGCCAAGTCCCATGCTGTCCTGAGGGGCACGTTGACGGTTCACGACGATCTGGCGCCGGAACTGCGGCAGGGCATCTTCGGACACCCATGCACCTACGGCGTGGTCGCACGGCTGTCCTCGGCGCCCAGCGACATTCATTCGGACGCGATCCCTGCGCCGCGAGGATTCGCGATCAAGGTAATCGGCGTCGAAGGAGAGCGGTTGTCGCCCGATATCGGGGGCGCCAACCAGGATTTCCTGATGGTGAACTTTCCCGTCCTCGCCTTTGGCACCATCGCCAAATACAAGCTGATGCTGAGCCTTCTCGAGGCGAATGCGCATGCGCCCGACACCTTCCAGCGGCTGATCGCGGGCACTGCGCGGGGTGCCAAGAAGACAGTGGAGGCGTTGGGGATGACGCCCGGGGCGACGCTCGAGGGTTTGGCGCGCGACAACCATCATCCGCTCGGCGAGAGCTACCATACGCAAGGTGCTATCCGCTTCGGTGACCATGTCGCCAAGCTGGCTCTGTCCCCAGCTTCCGATAACGTCCGGGCCTTGACGGGACAGCCGGTGGGCAAGGCGGATTTCTCCACGATGCGGGATGTTATGGTGGAGCATTTCGCCGGCCAGGGCGCGGAATATGCCCTGTCGGCGCAGCTCTGCACCGATCTGGCGGAGATGCCGGTCGAGGATGCGGCGGTACGCTGGGACGAGAAGGTGTCGCCGCATCGCCCGATCGCGACGCTGCGGTTCGCAGCGCAGGACGCCTACGCCCCGGCACGCCAGGTGTATGGCGACGACGTCCTGTCTTTCAATCCATGGAACGGCGTAGAGGCGCACCGCCCACTCGGCCAGATCATGCGCATCCGCCGGGCGGCTTACGAACGCTCCACCAGCTACCGCCATCGGATGAACGCGCGCCCCCGGATCGAGCCTGACCGGCTCGATGACATTCCCGATTGAACAAGCAGGAGGTCGTGATGACCACAGACAACAAGGACCCGCGCCTCGCGGATGAGAGCAAGCTTCAGGAAATCCGTCGCCGGGTGGAGGAAGTCGCCGCCGATGCACCCCACCTCGCCAAGATCGCGCTCGAGGCGATGATCCGCAAACATAATCCGGACCTGAAGGGCGGCGCCCAGTCGGCGGGCCGCGCCGGCAAGCAATCCGGCAACGTGTCCGAACTCACCGCCATCGCGACGCTCAAGCCGGGCGGCGCAGAGCGCCTGCGGCGGATCTTCGATCTCACCGCCGGCAACATGGACGGGGCCCAGCGCGTCTCCACCCTGCACGACATGCGCTTCGTCTTTTTCGACGATGATACGCGCATCCTGTTCGCGACCGCCTACGACGGCGACTGGGATGCCTACATCAATGACTTTGCGACCAAGATCCCCGAGCTCATGGACCTTCTGTTCGCCAACGTCGAAGGCTGGCCGGGGATCGACAGCCCCAAGGTGAAGGATTTCATCGCCGACCACCAGATCGACGCTGCCGGCTGGTTCGTTGCCAATCCGCAGGTGACGGTGGTCGACGTACGCCGTTTCCAGCGAATGGAGAAGGCGCTCAACGCGTTCCTCGATGCAGAGGCCGCCAACATGGGCATCGACCCGACGACCAAGGCGGCGCTCGGCCAACTTACCGACGCCATCTCCAAGCCGGAAGGGGTGGATTACTGACATGAGCGTTCTGGCGAACCTGAAGGCGCGCTTCAGCCGGGAGCGGGTCAAGCTGCAGCTCGACGACATCCAGGCCCTGATCCTGCGATCGCGGCCCGAGCCCTATGTCGGCCTGCACGCGATGCTGCACGTCGATGAGGCGGAAGGCGGTCGCGATCTGGTCCGCCGGCTCGCGCCGCATATCCCCTCGGCCGACGATTGGACGGACGACATGGACTCCTGGACCGGCGTCGCGATCAGCCATGCCGGCCTGAAGGCGCTGGGCGTGCCAGAGGCATCGCTGAAGAGCTTTCCCCTGCCATTTCAACAGGGCATGGCGGCCCGAGCCGAGCAACTGCGCGACTTCGGCGAGAATGCACCCGACCGGTGGGAAGATGCCTTTCGGCCCGGCACCTGCCATATCGCGCTGACGATCTATGCCCGCGACGAAGCCGCGCTGGAAAAGGCGATCGAAGTCGCCATGACCGAGTTGGAAGCCTCGCATGGTGTCACGCTCGTCGGCACGCACAGCTTCGGGGCGGATGCCGATGCCAAGAACCCTTTCGGATTTCGCGACTCCATCTCGCAGCCGACAGTGGCGGGCGGCGGGGTGGACCCGCGGGGCGACGAGCGCGCGATCGCGGCGGGCGAGTTCATCCTGGGCGAAAACAGCGAGACCGGCGCGCCAGTCGCAATGCCCGAACCGGCCCCGCTCGGTCGCAACGGATCGTTCGTGGTCCTGCGCAAATATCAGAGCGCGGTTGGCGCCTTCAACGATTTCATCCGCGAAAACGCCGACAGCGAAGCCGACCAGGAGAAGCTGGCGGCCAAGATGTTCGGCCGCTGGCGCAGCGGCGCGCCGCTGATCCTGGCACCGGATCATGACGACGAGGCGCTGGGGGCGGATCGATCACGCAACAACGACTTTAATTTCGCGGAAGATCCCAAGGGACTGGTCTGTCCGCATTCAGCGCACATGCGCCGTCTGAACCCGCGCGACAGCCAGTTGACGATCCTGACCGACGTCAACATTCACCGCATCATCCGGCGCTCTTCCACCTTCGGCCCAAAGTGGACTCCGGACGTGACGGCGGCCGACGATGCGAAAGACGATCGCGGCATCTTCTTCATCTTCATCAGCGCGCGGGCGTACGATACGATCGAGTTCCTCCAGCAGGAATGGATCAACCGGGGCAACTTCATCGATCTTGGCACCGAAAAGGACCCGATCGTCGCGCTGCACGAGGAGCCCGGGACCTTCACCATTCCGCAGGAGCCGGCGCGAAAGCGCGTCAACGGCGTGACCACCTTCAACCGTCTGATGGGCGGCGAATATCTCTTCATGCCGTCGCTGACGGCGCTCCGGTGGATCGGTGAAGCAGGCTGGCACTGATCCGTCCAGCGGGCCTGAGGGGCGCTCGCAATACCGTTCGCATCGGCATGCCATCACCGTTTCGGCGGACGCGATCGACGAACTGGGCCACGTCAACAATGCTGTGTACCTGCAGTGGGTGCAGCAGGCGATAACCGCGTACTGGCGCGCGGTGGCGAGGAAGGAAGATGTCGACCGGCTTCGCTGGATCGTCGCTAGTCACGAGATCTTCTATCGAAAACCGGCCTATCACCGCGATAGTCTCATCGCGACGGTTCAGATTACCAAGCACACAGCGTCGCGAGCATGGTTCTCGACGCATATCGGCAGGGACGGCGAGACGGTCGCCGAGGTGCACTCGACGTTATGCTGTCTCGACGCGAGCTCGGGTCAACTCGTCCGCATCACTCCGGACCTTGCGCAGCCGTTCTGCCTGTAACACGCCGGGCCTATGAGGGGCGGTTAACCCTGGCGAGCAGCTTGGGTCGGATGGTGCGGCGCAGCCCGCGAGCAAGCTGCGCCACGGCCGATCATGCTCAGCCTCTGGGCATCGTCGGAACGGCTCGAGCGGTCGTCGCCGACGCTGACCGGGACCGATCAAAGCTCGGAGCGATGTAAGGAAGAGCCGCGATGGTCGGTGAAAAGAGAATGCCGAAAAGCCAACGCGGTCGGATAGGCCGGCCGAGTGCCGAAGAGGCGGCCAGTCTGGAAGACCGGATCCTGGCCGCCACTTGGGACTTGCTGCTCGCAAAGGGTGCCCGCGAACTCTCGGTCGAACGGATCGCACGTGCGGCTGCTGTCAGCAAGAAGACGATCTACACTCGCTTTCAAGGCCGCAGTGATCTCTTAATGCGCCTCCTGCGGCGCAAGCTGGAACTGGAAGAAAGCGGACTTCATGAGGACGTGGATGCGGAAGACTTTCGCGATGCATTCTGCAGCGTCGGGAGGCGTATCCTGGCCTTCTTGATCAGCGCGGAGCGTCAGGCGATCGCAGCGGTGCTGGCGGAACTACCGGACGCGCGGCATGATGCCTGGACCTCTACCTATGCTGTCGGTCTACGCGCAATTGATGCCTTGCTAGCACATCCGGGAGCCGCGATCGCGCTAGCGGATCTCGATCTTGCGACGTTCCGTCATGCTTTGTTGCAATGTCTGATCGGTCGGGCGGAGAACATGCTGCGTGCTCCTGAGTCAGATCAGCCTATGAGCGAGGATTGGATGAAGGCCTTGGCAAAGCTCTTCATACGGCATGATTCGTAACCGCGGTGGTGACTGCCATAGCCAATAGCCTTGGCAGGGTAGAACGGCCTCGCCGCATCGCTCGTCTCCATCTGACGAGCTAACCTGCAAGTGGCATGATTTCCGGGGAGCAGGTCAAGCACGTCAATGTCTGCGCCGCTGCCCCGGTAGCCGCTGCCAAGGTCAGCAGGCTGCCGGCCATGATAGACTTGAACATTGGTTGCTCCTTAGGATTAAAATCGTCCCGCTTGCGCGATTGACTCGGGAAGAAAGCTAAAGGGAACCACTCGGTTCCCTTTGGGCGATACACGTCCTGGGATTTTTTATGGATAGTGGGAGTTCGTCGGAGCATCGGGTCGATAGCGCGGACGGCTAGGAGGGGTTCGAGGTGGTGGCCGAGATGAGCACGTTGGCGAGCGGGCAGTCCCGACGGATTGGTCGGCCGAGCGTCGAGGAGGCTGCGGCTTTGGAGAGCCGCATCTTGGCAGCCGCTTGGGACTTGTTGCTGACCAAAGGATCACGCGAGCTATCGATCGAGCGGATCGCGCGTGCCGCGGAGGTCAGCAAGAAAACGATCTACACGCGCTTTCAGGACCGGAGCGACCTGCTCATGCGTCTGCTGGAGGAGAAGCTCGAAGCCGAGGAGAACGGCTTGTGTGAAGACGTGCAGATCGAGGAATTCGCCAGTGCCTTCCGCAGCGTGGGCGAACGCATCCTCGCGTTTCTGACCAGCCCGGAACGCGAGGCGATCGGTGTCGTGCTAACGGAGTTGCCGAAAGCGCGACATGACGCTTGGACGGCCACCTACGCCGTTGGGCTGCGAGCAATTGACGGGCTTCTCGACCATCCCAGCGCGGCCACAGCGCTGGGGCATCTGGACGCGACGACGTTTCGGCACGCCTTTCTTCAATGCCTGATCGGACATGCGGAGAACATGATTCGCGCGCCAAAGAACGAGGATGTTTCAACTGCCGAATGGATGACGGCGCTGTCAGAACTATTCATTCGTAATTGAAGTTGAGCAGCGTCAATCCGCGCTTTTAAGCCGACGCGCTGGGCAAGCTGGGTGCGCGGGTCGTGTTGAGTGGGAAGCCAACCGCCCCAGCTTTCCCACGCCCGCACCGCCCACGCTCATCTCTCTCCGGTCGTGCCCTTGATGCGGTCGAGCGCCTGCTTTTCGATGGACTTAAGCTCGATGAGCGTCTGTTCCAACGCGACGAACTGCGCCTCGAGGTCCGCCACGCGTTGATGGCAGCGATCGGCCAAGGCCTTCATCTGCTCGACGTGCTGCGGATCGGCTTCGTACAGGTCTAGGAATTCTTGGATATCGCGGAGCGAGAAGCCGAGGCGCTTTCCGCGAAGGATTAGCTGCATCCGGCCCGTCTCGCGCTTGGTGTAGATGCGCACTGTCCCGATCCTGCGGGGTTCTATTAGGCCGCGATCCTCGTAGAATCTGAGCGTCCGCGGCGTGATCCCCAGGAAGTCGGCCACCTCCTGGATTCCGCGCAGTTCCTCTTCACTGTCGCCCAATCTGCCCCTCCAGCGGCTTTCCCGCAGCCCTTTGCGCCTCTTCCTCGACCAACTCCTTTTTAGAGAGCTTTCCGATCAACGTCTTTGGCAGACTCTCTCGGATCTCGACCTCTCTGGGAAGCTCGATCTTGCTGAGCTTGTCACGCAGGAAGTCCCGAAGGGCAGCGCCCGTCACCTCTTCCCCGGGTTTGACGGTGACGAATGCCTTGGGGGACTGCCCCCGATAGGGGTCGGGCACGCCGATCGCGACCGCTTCGGCGACGGCGGGATGCTCGTAAAGGGCCTCCTCGATCATGCGAGGGTATACGTTGTAGCCGCCGCAGAGGATGATGTCCTTGATCCGGTCGACGATGAACAGGAAGCCCTCCTCGTCCAGATAGCCGATGTCCCCTGTCCGGAGAGCGCCCTCAAAAAGGACCTGCTGTGTATCCGTAGGCTTGTTCCAATAGCCGCTCATCACCTGCGGTCCTCGTGCGCAGATCTCCCCTGGTATGCCGATGTCGCGTAGGATCGAGGGCGCCTCCGGGTCCCTGATCTCGATCGTCGTGCCGGGGAAGGGGCGGCCGGCGGAGGCCGACTTGTCCGGGCCGTCTATCGGATTGCAGGTGACAATCGGCGATGCCTCGGACAGGCCATAGCCCTCGACCAGGCGCCCCCTTGTCTGACGCTCGAACGCCTCGCGTACCTCGGACGGAAGCGGTGCGCCTCCGGAAATACAGGCACGTATGTTGCCGAGATCGACCACTTGGCGGCCCGCAGCTTCGGCGATGGCATTGAAGATCGTCGGCACGGCGGGGAAGAAGGTCGGGCGTGTCCGGGCAATCGCCTTCAATGTCTGCTTGAGATCGTAGCGCGGCAGCAGGATCATCTTCGCCCCTACGCGGAGCGCGAAGCTGAGCACCGTAGTCAAGGCGAACACGTGAAACAGCGGCAGCACGCCCAGGACGCGTTCCTGCACCTCCTTCTCGCCGCCGACATGGACCACCATCGCATCGGCCTGGGCGACCAGGTTGGCGTGGCTGAGCATGGCGGCCTTGGGCCGACCGGTAGTTCCCCCGGTATACTGCAGCACCGCGACCGCGTCGGGCGAGACCGCGACCGGCATCGGCGCGCGGCCCCGGACCAGCAGACGTGCATAGGCGACATGGCCATCGCCACGGGGCGCTTCGGCGATGTCACGACGCCGGAGCAGCCGATAGGCGAGCGACTTACCGAAGGGCAGGGCGCTGGCGATCGGACATGTGATCACATGACGCAGTCCCACCTCGGCTGCGACGGCGGACACTCGGCGATGAACCTCGGGCAGGTCGCAGGTCGCGATGATCTCCGCACCAGAATCGACAAGAAGGTGGCGCAACTCCCGCTCGACGTAGAGTGGGTTCACGTTCACGACCACTCCGCCCGCTTTCAACGTTGCGAGGAACAGCACGGGATAATGCGGCGTGTTGGGTAGGGAGAGGGCCACCCGCGTGCCCGTCGTCACGCCCAGGGACTGCAACCCCGCCGTGGCGCGTTCCACGGACTCGGCGAGCGCCTGATACGACGTGGTCGCCCCCAAGAAGTCGATCGCGGTCCAGCCGCCGTGCTTCGCCACCGATTCTTCGAACATGGTGGTGACCATGCGGGGCCGTTCATCCGATGCGATGCCCTGCGCTCGTGCCGATACCATCTTCTTCCGCTCTCCCGACGATAGGGCTTCCAGGCTGCCGAACTCGGCGCCATGGCATATTGCTCTTGACGTATAGGTTAGTTATCGCACCTTTAGGTAAGGTCGCAAGACCGGAACTGTCGCGTTCGAGAGGATTTCCATGACCAGCGTCGTGATCGCGGGATACGCCCGCTCTCCCTTCCACCTTGCCGCCAAGGGCGATCTGGCCCGGGTCCGACCGGACGATCTGGCCGCGCAGGTAATTCGAGGCTTAATTGAAAAGACCGGCATCGACGCGGCGGAGATCGAGGACGTGATCCTCGGCTGCGCCTTTCCGGAAGGAGAGCAGGGGCTGAACGTGGCGCGCATGATCGGGCTGCTCGCGGACCTGCCGCTGTCGGTCGGGGGCATGACGGTGAACCGCTTGTGCGGCTCCTCGATGAGCGCGATCCACATCGCGGTAGGCCAAATCCAGATCGGCGCGGGTGACGCGTTCATCTGCGCCGGGCTCGAGTCGATGAGCCGCATTCCGATGGGCGGCTACAACCCGTTACCCAGCCCCGCGCTCGCGAAGCAGCGGCCCGGTGCGTACATGGGCATGGGCGAGACGGCCGAGAACGTTGCTCAGCAATATCAGATCACTCGCGCCGAGCAGGATGCCTTTGCGGTCAAGAGTCACCACAAGGCCGCCGCCGCGCGGGCCGCCGGCAAGCTCACGGACGAGATCGTCCCGATCACGACCAAGGCAGGCACCATCGGTGAGGACGGCATCATCCGGTCCGATTCGTCAGTGGAAGTCCTCGGTGGCCTGAAGCCGGCGTTCAGCCAGGACGGCACGGTGACGGCCGGCACCTCTTCCCCCCTGACCGACGGCGCGTCCGCCGTGCTGGTGACCTCCGAGGAGTTCGCGACGCGGCACGGCCTCAAGATTCTTGCCCGGATCAAGGCAGTGGGCCTGTCCGGTTGCGAGCCCGAGACGATGGGACTGGGGCCGATCGGCGCGTCGCGCAAGGCGCTGGAGCGCGCGGGACTGAACGTCGCCGACCTCGACGTGGTGGAGATCAACGAGGCGTTCGCCAGCCAGTCGATCGCCTGCATCCGCGACCTCGGCTTGAAGGAGGAGACGATCAACATCGACGGCGGCGCGATCGCGATCGGCCATCCGCTGGGTGCGACGGGCGCGCGGATCGTCGGCAAGGCGGCGGCGCTGCTGGCGCGCGAGGGTGGCCGCTATGCGCTCGCCACCCAATGCATCGGCGGCGGGCAAGGTATTGCCACGGTGTTGGAGCGCGCCTGACATGAGCGAGCCGATTCGAAAGGTGTGCGTCATCGGTGCGGGCGTGATGGGCGCCGGCATCGCGGCGCAGGTCGCCAACGCGGGCATTCCGGTGCTGCTGCTTGATGTCGCCGCGAAGGAAGGCGCCGATCGCGATGCGGTGGCGAAAGGCGCGGTTGCGAAAATGCTGAAGACCGACCCGGCGCCCTTCATGTCGAAGCGGGCGGCAAAGCTGGTCGAGACGGGCAACATCGACGATCATCTCGACCGCGTCGCCGAATGCGACTGGGTGGTCGAGGCGATCGTGGAACGGCTCGACATCAAGCAGGCACTGTACGCAAGGCTGGAACAGGTGAAGCGGCCCGGCACGGCGGTGTCGTCCAACACCTCCACCATCCCGCTCGGTCATCTGGTCGAGGGGCGCGGCGACCAGTTCCGGCGCGACTTCCTCATCACCCATTTCTTCAATCCCCCGCGCTACATGCGCCTGATCGAGATCGTGCGCGGGCCGGCCACCGACCCGGTGGTCGCCGACCGGGTCGAGCGCTTCGTCGATCGCTTCATGGGCAAGCGGGTCGTGCCCGCCAAGGATACGCCCGGCTTCATCGCCAACCGGATCGGCACCTACTGGCTGGCGGTGGCGATCAACGCCGCCATGGACCAGGGCCTCACCGTCGAGGAGGCCGACCAGATCGGTGGCCGGCCGATGGGCGTGCCGAAGACGGGCATCTTCGGGCTGATCGACCTCGTCGGCGTCGACCTGATGCCGCTCCTGTCGAAGAGCCTGTCCGCCACCCTGCCGCAGGGCGATCCGTATTTCGATACGGTGCGGCCGATGCCGCTGGTCGACCGGATGATCGCGGACGGGTTCACGGGGCGCAAGGGTAAGGGCGGCTTCTACGCCTTCGACAAGGCGACGCGGACGAAGAAGGCGGTGGACCTGTCGACGGGGGAATATCGCGCGAGCGTCAAGCCCGCGTCGCTGCCCCGCGCGGCGGAGAAGGATCTGGCCGCGTTGGTCGCCGCGCCCGGCAAGGTCGGCGCTTATGCGTGGGAGATCCTCGGCAAGGTTCTCGCCTATGCCGCCATGCTGGTCGGCGAGGCGGCCGACGACGTCGTCGCGATCGATGACGCGATGAAGCTCGGCTACAACTGGAAACAGGGGCCATTCGAGCTGATCGACCGGCTGGGGCCAAGCGCGCTGGCGCGGCGGCTGGCGGCGGAGGGCCGGACGGTGCCGCCGATCCTGGTGACCGCCGGGGATCGCCCTTTCTATCGGGTGGAGGGCGGCCGGCGCCAGTATCTCGCCGCCACGGGCGAGTATCGCGAGGTGGCCCGGCCCGAGGGCGTGTTGCTGCTGGAGGATGTGAAGCGGGGCGCCGAGCCGGTGATCCGCAATGGCTCCGCCGCGCTGTGGGACGTGGGCGACGGAGTCGCGTGCCTGGAATTCACGGCCAAGATGAATGCGCTGGACGAGGAGGTCGCCAAGCTGATCGGCCAGGCGATCCCGCTGGTCAAGGCGCGGTTCAAGGCGCTGGTGATCTATAACGAAGGCAGCAACTTCTCGGTCGGCGCCAATCTGGGCCTCGCCATGTTCGCGGTGAACATCGCCGCCTGGAGCGAGATCGACCGGCTGATCGCCGCCGGGCAGCAGGCGTACAAGGCGCTGAAATACGCGCCGTTCCCGGTCGTGGCCGCTCCCGCGGGCATGGCGCTGGGCGGGGGGTGCGAGATCCTGCTTCATGCCGACGCCATCCAGGCGCATGCCGAAAGCTATGTCGGGCTGGTCGAATGCGGCGTCGGGCTGATCCCCGGCTGGGGTGGCAACGGCGAGATGCTCGATCGTCTTGCCAGGTCGCCGGCCGTGCCGAATGGCCCGATGCCCGCCGTCGCGAAGGCGTTCGAGATGATCTCGACGGCGCAGGTGTCGAAATCGGCGGCCGAGGCGAAGGAGATGCTGTTCCTGCGCGCCTCGGACGGCATCACCATGAACCGTGACCGCCTGCTCGCCGATGCTAAGAACAAGGCGCTCTCGCTGGTCGAGGGATATTGCGCGCCCGACAAGCCGGTATTCCGCCTGCCGGGTGAAAGCGGGCGTGTCGGCATTGCCGGGGTCGTCGCCGATTTCCGCAAAAAAGGGGTGGCCACCCCCTATGACACCGTGGTCGCGGAGCGGCTGGCGACCGTACTGACCGGCGGCAACGCCGATCTGGTCGACACCGTCACCGAGGACCAGCTGCTGGTGCTGGAGCGCAACGCGTTCATGGCCAGCGTCAAGGACGCGCGCACCCAGGCACGGGTCGAGCACATGCTCGAAACCGGCAAGCCGCTGCGCAACTGATCGAAGAGGTAGCCGCCGATGCAAATCTATTCCGCGCCGCTCCGGGACATGCGCTTCGTCCTGCACGAGCTGTTCGCCGACGATCAGTTCGACGCGAGCGCCGCCTTCGCTGAGTTCACCCCCGACCTGTACGATGCCGTGCTGGAGGAAGCCGGTCGCATGGCGAAGGACGTCCTGTTGCCGCTGAACGCAAGCGGCGATCTGGAAGGATGCCGGCTCGAGAACGGCGTCGTGCGGACGCCCGCGGGTTTTCCCGAGGCGTATCGGCAGTTCCGCGACGGCGGCTGGGCGGCGCTCGCCTCCGCGCCCGAATGGGGTGGGCAGGGATTGCCCGAGACGCTGAACAAGCTGGTGGAGGAGATGATCTGCTCCGCCAACCTATCGTTCGGCCTGTACCCCGGCCTGACTCACGGCGCCACCACCGCGATCGAGGGACACGGATCGGAGGATCTGAAGCGGGCCTACCTGCCCAGGATGGTCAGCGGTGAATGGTCGGGGACCATGTGCCTGACCGAGCCCCATTGCGGCACCGACCTGGGCCTGCTCCGCACCCGCGCGGTGCCGCAGGACGACGGCAGCTATCGCGTGTCCGGGTCCAAGATCTTCATCTCGGCAGGAGACCACGACCTGACCGACAACGTGATTCACCTTGTCCTTGCGCGCTTGCCCGACGCCCCCGCGGGGGTGAAGGGTATCAGCCTGTTCCTGGTGCCCAAGTTCCTGCCCCGGGACGACGGCAGCTTCGGCCCGCATAACGGCGTGTCGGTCGCCGGCATTGAACACAAGATGGGGCTGAAGGCGTCGGCGACGTGCCAGATGCAGTTCGACGACGCAACCGGCTGGATCGTCGGCGAGCCGAACAAGGGGCTCGCCGCGATGTTCACCATGATGAACACCGAACGCGTCTCGGTCGGCATCCAGGGGCTCGGCGTCGGCGAGATCGCCTATCAGTCCGCTGTCGCCTACGCGCGCGAGCGGCAGCAGGGCCGCGCGCTGACCGGCCCCAAGCGCCCTGATCTGCCCGCCGATCCAATCATCGTCCACCCCGATGTGCGCCGGATGCTGATGACCATGCGCGTCTATGCCGAGGGGTGCCGCGCGGTAGGCCAGTGGACATCGCGGGCGCTGGACGCGGAGAAGCATGCGCCCGACCCGGAGCTGCGCGCCCGCGCGACCGATTTCATCGCGCTGATGACGCCCGTCGTGAAGGCGCTGTTCACCGATCTGGCGTCGGAGGCCGCGAACCTCTGCGTCCAGACCTATGGCGGCCACGGCTATATCCGCGAGCATGGCGTCGAGCAGTTCGTTCGCGACGCCCGCATCACCCAGATCTATGAAGGCACCAACGGCGTCCAGGCGCTGGACCTGGTCGGGCGCAAGATGCCCGCCAACATGGGTCGGGCGATGCGGCCTTTCTTCCACGCCGTGTCGAACCTGTGTGAGGAGATGGCGGGCAGCACGGACAAGACGCTCGCGGCGCAGACCGCAGCGCTGCACCAGGCGTTCGGCGCACTCCAACTCACCACCGCGACGATCGCTCGCAAGGCGATGAAGAATGCGGACGAGGCCGGGGCGGCGGCAACTGATTATCTGAAGATGCTGGGACTGGTCGCGATAGGCTACACCTTCCTTCGGGCCGCGCGGATCGCCACGGACCGGCTTGCCGAAGGAAGTGCCGACGCCGCCTTCTACCGAGCCAAGCTGGCGACCGCGGCCTTTTTCTTCGATCGCATCCTGCCGCAGGCGACGGGGAGTTTCCTGGTCATCAAGGCGGGCAGCAGATCGACCATGGCGCTCGCAGAGGAGCTGTTCTGACCAGCCCGCCGACGATCCAACGATAACAGAAACGGGTCGTACTCGCCCGGCCCAAAACAAGGAGAGAAGAAGGCCATGTCCATGATGTTGCTCGCCCTGGCGCTGATGGCCGGCAACCCTCCGGCGGAGACGGTGATCGGCCGCTGGCGGACAGAGACGCGCGGCGGGGTCGTGGACATCCAGCGGTGCGGCGCCTCCATCTGCGGGCGCTTGGTCAGTTCCGACAAGCTGCGCAGAGACCCGACGCTGAAGGATGGCAACAACCGCGACGCGGCACAGCGTGACCGTCCCTTGCGCGGGCTACTCATGCTGAGCGGCTTCTCACGTGACGGCGAGGTCTGGAGCGGCGGCCGGATCTACAATGCGGATGATGGAAAGACGTATGGCGCCAAGCTGACGCCGATCGGCCGCGATCAGCTCAAAGTGCGTGGCTGCGTGTTCGTGCCGTTGTGCAAGACGCAGACCTGGACCCGCATCCCCTGATACTCCCCCCGTTTTCCGTGCCTGTGAGAGTAGCATGACCCATTCTTTTCGCGCGGCCTTGGCCGCTACGGTCGTTGTTTATTCCCTTACCCTGTCGGCCCAGGCGCATGCCCAGGCATTCTATCTGCAGGAGCAATCCGCACGCGCAGCCGGTCGCGCCTTTTCCGGCGAGGTGGCGGATACGGGAGCGGCATCCTTGTGGTGGAACCCCGCGGCTATCGCTGACACAAACGAGCGGGAGGTGACGATCAGTGCCGCTGCGATCCTGCCCCGGGGCAGGGTCGTCGACCAGGGAACGCTGATCCGGCGACCCGGCCAGCCGTTCGCGCCAGTCGGCGGCGACGGAGTCTCGCGTAATCCGATCAACAACGGCGTGCTGCCATCAGGCGCGATCGCGCTGCCGCTGACCAACCGCATCGCCGTGGGTCTAGCGGTGACGTCGCCCTACAGCTTCACGACCGACTATGACGATGACAGCTGGGCGCGATATTCGGCAGACCGGACCAAACTCAGAACGATCGACATCCAGCCCTCGCTTGGCATCGCGCTGACCGACTGGCTGCGGGTCGGCGGGGCAGTCAACGTCGAGTACACCGACGCCAGCCTCAGCAACAAGCTGCCGAACCTGTCGGCCGCGCTGCACGACGGGGAACAGCGGCTCGCTGGCGACGGTTGGGATCTCGGCTGGACGGCGGGTGTACAGCTCCATCATCAGTGGGCGATCGTGGGCATCGCGTACAAGTCGGCCATCGAGCATCATCTGAAGGGCGAGCTGGAAACCTCCGGTCTTGCGGGTCCGCTCGCCGCTTCCAACCGAACCGTTTCCGATGCGCGTGCCTCCTTCTACACGCCCGCGCAGATCATCGTCGGCGGCCGCTTCCGCGCGTCCGATGCGCTGACGCTGAATACCCAGGTGGTCCGCTACACCTGGAGCAAGTTTGACGCGATCCGGCTCGGCGCGCCCATCAACACGGCCATCCCGGAGAATTATCGCGACAGCTGGAGCCTGGCGGGCGGTGTGGATTATGCCGTGTCCCCGGCCGTGACGCTGCGCGCGGGCGTGCAGCATGCCATCACTCCCACGCGAAACGGCGATCGCGACGCGCGCGTGCCGGATTCCGACCGGTGGAATTACGGCGCCGGCGCGACGTTCAAGCTCACATCGGGCCTGTCGATCGACGCCGCCGCGAACTATGTCGACTTCAAGGATGCGACCATCGACCGGATCACCGCAGCCTATGCGGGCACGGCGGTGCAGACGCCGATCGTGACCGACGGCTCGCTGAAGGATGCCCACGCGGTGGTCCTGTCCCTTGGCGCTCGGCTGACGTTCTGAGGAGAGGTTCCAATGAAGGTTCTGGTACCGGTCAAGCGGGTGCTTGACTACAATGTGAAGCCCCGGGTGAAGGCGGACGGGTCGGGTGTAGACCTTGCCAACGTCAAGATGAGCATGAACCCCTTCGACGAGATCGCGGTCGAGGAGGCGATCCGGCTGAAGGAAAAGGCCGGCGTCATCGAGATCGTGGTCGTGTCGATCGGCGAGGCCAAATCGCAGGAGACATTGCGCACCGCGCTCGCGATGGGCGCCGACCGCGCGATCCTGGTGACGAGCGAACAGAAGGTCGAGCCGCTGAGCGTCGCCAAGATCCTGGCGAAGATCGTGGAAGAGGAGCAGCCCGCCCTCGTCATCCTCGGCAAGCAGGCGATCGACGACGACAACAACCAGACCGGCCAGATGCTTGCCGGGCTGCTCGGCTGGGGCCAGGGGACGTTCGCGTCCAAGGTCGAGCTGGCAAGCGACAGCGTCACCGTGACGCGCGAGGTCGATGGTGGGCTGGAAACCGACAGGTTCCCACTGCCCGCGATCGTCACCACCGACCTGCGGTTGAACGAGCCGCGCTATGCCTCGCTGCCCAACATCATGAAGGCCAAGAGCAAGCCGCTCGCGAACAAGACGCCGGCCGATTACGGCGTGGACGTGACGCCGCGCATCACCACCCTGAAGGTGGTAGAACCCGGCAAACGCCAGGCGGGAGTCAAGGTCGCCGATGTGGACGAGCTGGTGATGAAGCTCCATGCGATGGGCATCGCTAAGTAAGCACAACTCTCACCCGTTCGGGCTGAGCCTGTCGGACGATGTGCCGAGAAAAAGGGGCAGAGGATATGAAGACGCTGGTCTGGGTCGAGCATGACGGCTCGACGGTGAAGGATGCGACGCTAGCCGCGGTAACCGCCGCGTCGAAGCTGGGCGGGGTCGACCTGCTGGTCGCGGGTCAGGGCGTGGATGGGGTCGCTGAGGCCGCTGCGCAGATCGCGGGTGTCGGCACGGTGCACGTCGCGGACGATGCAGCCTATGCCCACGCGCTGGCCGAGAATGTCGCGCCGCTGGTGATGCAGCTGATGGACGACCACGACGCCTTCGTTGCGGCGGCCACGACGACGGGCAAGAACATCGCGCCGCGGGTCGCCGCGTTGCTCGACGTAATGCAGATCAGCGACATCCTGTCGGTCGAGGGCGAGGAAAGCTTCACCCGCCCGATCTATGCCGGCAACGCGATCGCGACGGTGCAGACCTCCGACGCGAAAAAGGTCGTCACCGTCCGCACCACGGCGTTCGAGAAGGCGGCGGCGAGCGGCGGGTCGGGCACGGTCGAGGCAGTCGCGTCTACCGGTGAGGAGGGCTTGTCGACCTTTGTCGGCTCGGAGATTGCGGCGAACGCGCGGCCGGAGCTGACCAGCGCCAAGGTGATCGTCTCGGGCGGGCGGGCGCTCGGGTCGGGCGAGAAGTTCCATGAACTGATCGAGCCGCTCGCCGACAAGCTCGGCGCCGGCGTCGGCGCCAGCCGCGCGGCGGTGGATGCGGGTTATGTTCCCAACGATTACCAGGTCGGGCAGACGGGAAAGATCGTGGCGCCGGAAGTGTACGTCGCGGTCGGGATTTCCGGCGCGATCCAGCACCTGGCGGGCATGAAGGACTCCAAGGTAATCGTGGCGATCAACAAGGATGAGGACGCGCCGATATTCCAGGTGGCGGACATCGGCCTGGTCGGCGACCTGTTCAAGGTGGTGCCGGAGTTGACGGAGAAGCTGTAGGAGGGACGAAGGCCGCGAAGTCAGCTGCGCGCCGGCGCTTCCGCCAGCACGCGGAGTTCGGCCGGCAGCGCGGCTCCGTCGCGCAACGTGCCATCCGTTGCCACTCCGGGGCCGCCGGACGTTGCCTCACCACGTCCCTTTTCCAGTGCGCGGAACCGGTGGAGCAGTGGTTCGGTATACCCGTTCGGCTGCTCCGCCCCCTCGAACACCAGCGCGCGGGCCGCCTGCATCGCAAGGCTGTCCGCGGTGAGCGGCCGGTAGGCGGGATCGCCGGCGTTCTGGTGTCCGGTCAGAGGAGGTTCTAAATCGTACGCTAAGTGTGACGGCCTGCAATGATGATCGGTTCGACGCGAGATAAAGGGCGCACTCTGGCGCATAGTCTGTGAGACCGTCGAGGTGCTTGGGCGCACGTTATTCGAGAACCAGCGTACGATCTTTGAGACGGACGCGAGACGGTCATCAGTCAGCGCACGCTTTGTGAGACCTTCAAATCGGCACCGGCGACGCGCATCCGTCGCTGGACTGTGCGCATGTTACGATCGTGAGAGCCCCATTGATGTGACGCCGAGTTAGCGGCTATCGCCTTCGGACCCACTGAATTGGTGTTCATTGGACCGCTTAATCACAGCATGTAGCCGATATCCGAAGCCCCGGACGGATAAGCGAACATGGTCGATTTCAGATCGTCGGCCGTCAGACCATGCCGGATCGCGAGCGCGAACAGATTGATGACCTCGTCCACATGCGGTCCGACCAGGTGAGCCCCGAGCACCCGGTCGTCGCCTTCATCGACCATCACCTTGAACCCATAAACCGGTTCGGCCGCTTGCCGCGCGGAGTACCAGTTGGGGACCAGATTGCTTTTCACGCGGAAGCGCAGGCCCCGCTCGCGCGCTTCGGCTTCGCTGAGCCCGACCGAAGCGATGGGAGGAAGCGTGAAGGCGACGCTGGGGATACCCCGATAGTCCGGGCGGAGGTGGTTGCCTTCGAGCATGTTGCCGGCGACGACCTTGCCGTCATGGCTCGATACCGGCGTCAGCGGAGGCCCCATCTGGGCCGCGTCGCCGGCAGCATACACCGCCGGGTTGGAGACGCTTTGCAGATGCTCGTTGAGCGTGAGGCGGCCCCGCTCGTGTGCGATCCCCGCCGCATCGAGGTCGAGTGCTTCGAGCGCCGGGCGTCGCCCGGCAGCATGGACGATCAGATCGGCCGCGAAGCTCTTGCTCACCCCGCCCGTGGAGGCGCGAACCGAGAAGCCGTCGCCTGTCTTGTCGATCGCCTCGACCTCCGTATCGAGCTGCACGTCGATCCCCGCATCGCGCAGGCGGGGCATCAGCCAGCCGACCAGATCGGGGTCGAAGCCGGTCAACATGCGCGGCCCGCGTTGGAGGATGGTCACTTGCGCCCCGGCGTTCGCCGCGATTGTAGAGAACTCCGCCGCGATGTATCCACCCCCGACGATCACGATGCGCCGGGGCAGGCTCTCAATCGCCAGGAACGCCTCATTGTCGATGACGTGCTCTTCGCCCGGCAAGCCGAGCGGGACCGGTTCGGCACCGCTGGCAACAAGGAAATGGCCGCCAACCAGCGTCTTTCCCTCCACGACGAGGCTGTTCGCGCCGGTGAAGCGAGCCGGGCCGTGGTAGGTATCCACCCCGGCCTCATGGTAGCTTCGTTCATGTTTCCCCGGCACCGGATCAGTGAAGGTGCGCTTGAACGCCATCAACTCGCGCCAGTCGATGCAGTCCTTTCCCACCACGCCGTTGCTCCGCATCCGGCGCGCGTCGTCGATCACAGCGGCCCCGTGGCGTAGCATCTTTTTCGGATCGCAGCCGCGCAGGGCGCAGGTGCCGCCATAGGGTCGGCAGTCGATCACGGCGACGCTCTTGCCGGCCTTGCGAACGCGCATGGCCGCTACCCGCGCGGCAGTTCCCGCGCCGATGACGACCAGATCATAGGTGTCGGGCACGAGCTTCTCCTTGGCGTGGTTCAGGTTCCCCGGCTGGCGTGCCGTCAGGCGCAGCAGCTCGCCGTTGATCCCGACGCGCGCGCTTCCTGTATCGGGGGACAGGGCACGTCACCGAAGGAGCAATAAACGCAACAGTCCCCGGCGTTGGGGCGAAGCACCGCGGCGCAGCCTTTGCAGTCGTAGAAGAACTGGCACGCATCGGTCGGCATGGTGTCGGTCGATTGGTGGCCGCACTTGGGGCAGGTCAACGTGGAGGTGAGCAGCATTACAACACCCAATTCATGAGGATAGGCTCGATCGAGCCCCAGATAGCGGCCAGGCCGACCAGCACAGTTGCCGCAATCAGGAGGCCGACGATCCGGCGCGACCTGACATCAACCGCACAGGCGTCCCCCGGCGCACAGGCCGTCTCGCGCTTGCGCCACCACATGGCCCAAGCGACCACGAGCGCGACCGCGCTCAGCACCAGAAGCGGCGCGCGAATGCTCGCCAGCCCTACGAAGCTGCCGGCGAGCCCAGCACCCACGCCGAGCGAGGCGAGCGCGAGTGGCAGAACGCAGCAGGCCGCGGCGGCCGTGACCGCGCCCAGGCCCAACGCAGCCGCTATTGATGCGACACCCCGGACGGGCGGCCCACCCGGTGTTGAGGGTTGCCTTGCGACGGTATCCGTCATTATCTGTTCCTCGATGGGATCGGATTGCTGAACCGCCGCCCCGGAGGCGAAACAAGATCGAGAATCGACACCCCGATCATCAACACCAGCCCCGCATACAGCACCCATTCCGCCCGAACGCCGCGAAGCGACATCAGCAGGGCGGCGATGAGAACAAGCACAGGTCCAGTGACGCCTAACGCTAGGCGCAGCCAGGTCTTGTGACGAAGGCCGGTGCGGAGGTTCGCCGCCAATACGATGAGCGCGGAGAGCGGCAGAACGTATCGGATAAAGGGGCCTTCATACTGGCTCAGAAAACTCAGGCCGATCCCGGCACCGAGACTGCCAAGGGCGGGAAAGCACGCCGCACAGCCGAACGAGGCGATGATCGCGCCGATCACACCCGTTTTATCGGCCGTTCGCGTTAGGGAGTCCTCAGTAGGCACAGCCGTTCCTTTCACCCGCTCCGCCGCAGCGACTCACCGCGCTCGCCTTGGCTCCTCGACAGGATCATAGTCGAAACCTTATATGCACCCTCCAGCAACTGTAGGGTCAAGGGCCGTGGCTCTGAAAATCGGCGACCTCGCCAAGGCGACCGGCACAAAGGTGCAGACGATCCGCTATTATGAGGAGATCGGCTTGCTGCCCGCGCCGGCGCGCACCGAAGGCAACTACCGGACCTATGCTTCGGCGACCCTTCGCCGGCTGTCATTCATTCGCCGCTCGCGCGGCCTTGGTTTCAGTCTCGACCAAGTGCGAGAGCTGCTGGGCTTGGCCGACCATAGCGATTGGTCCTGTGCCGCGGTCGAGACGATCGCGCGCGAGCACAGGGCGGCGATCGAGCGCAAGATCGCCGACTTGGCAGCCCTGGATGGCGAGCTGGCGCGTATCATCGACCGATGCGGACACGGCACCGTTGCCGAGTGCGGCATCCTTGAAGCCCTGTCTCCTGCCTAAGACGGCAGTGCATTACCGCTTCTCCCAACAGCGCGCGCGGCTCGCAAGAAATACGTCCGGTTTCCTTGTGGTCGCAATCGGCCACCCGATCGCGGCCGTTCAGAACGAGAAAAGCCGTTGCGGAAACCAGCGTCAGAATGCAGGGTGGTAGCTGTCTTTCCTTGGGGGTGAACCGGCCTTCTCATGCTGATCGGATACGTCCGCGTCTCGAAAGCCGACGGCAGCCAGACGCTGGAGCCGCAGCGCGACGCGCTGCTCGCGGGCGGCGTCGACCCGAGCCGCATCTACGAGGACCTCGCATCGGGTCGGCACGATGCTCGGCCTGGCCTGACCGCGTGCCTGAAGGCGCTCCAGCCCGGCAACACGTTGGTGATCTGGAAGCTCGACCGGCTCGGCCGTGATCTCCGTCACCTCGTCATCACCGCAGAGGATCTGCGCTCGCGCGGGATCGGGCTGAAGGTGCTGACGGGTGCCGGCGCGCAGATCGACACGACGACCGCCAATGGCCGGCTCGCGTTCGGCATCTTCGCCGCATTTGCCGAGTTCGAGCGCGAGCTGATCACCGAGCGTACGCGCGCCGGGCTCGCTGCAGCGCGCGCCAGGGGCCGGTTGGGCGGGCGCCCGCGCAAGATGGACCGCTCGACGCTGCAAATGGCAATGGCGGCGATGAGCGACCGGAAGGCGGTCGCGGCTGAGGTGGCCAAGCGGCTCGGCATCACGACCACGACGCTCTACCACTACATCAACGGCGACGGCACGCCCAAGGCCCCCGGCCAGGCGCTCCTCGACGGGAAGGCGATGCCCAAACCTCCCACCCGGGCTCGCGAAGAGCGACAAGCGGCGTGACCGTCTGGCGAGCGCCCGTTCCAGCCGAGGCGCTCGCGACCCTGAAACGACGCCTCGCGGCGCTGCCGCCCCGGCACCCCGACCGCAAGGAGATGATGGCGTCGACCTGCCGGCTCTACGCCGTGTCGCGCGCCACCCTGTACCGTGCGCTACGCGGCGAGCACCGTCCCCGCGACGCGCACCGCTCCGATCGCGGGCACGCGCGCGTCATGGGCGACGGCGAGATCGAACACTGGTGCGAGATCGTCGCTGCGGTGAAGAAGAGCACCACCAACAGGAAGGGCCGCCACCTCTCGACCGCGCGGGCGCTCAGGCTGGTCGAGGAGCATGGGGTCCACACGCCCGATGGCCATCGCAAGCTCGCGCCCGGGTTGCTCACCATCTCGACCCTCAACCGACATATGCGCCGGCTCGGGTATGACCACGCGCGCCTGACACGAGAGCCCGCGGCCGTCCGTTTCCAGGCGGAGCACGCCAACGACCTGTGGCACTTCGACCTGAGCCCGTCCGACCTGAAGCAACTCGCGGTTCCCCCGCCCTGGGTCGACCTGGAACGGGGCGGCGCGCCCACGCTGATGCTGTTCTCGGTCGTCGATGACCGGTCGGGGCTCGCCTACCTCGAATACCACTGCGTATATGGTGAGGATGTCGAGGCGGCGCTCGGTTTCCTGTTCCGCGCCATGTCGGCCAAGCCGGACGGCACGACCAACCCGCTCCAGGGCATCCCCAAGCAACTCCACCTCGACAACGGCCCCGTCGCGAAGTCAGCCGTGTTCAAGCGGGTAATGGAGAGCCTGGACGTGATCGTCACTCCGCACATGCCGGCCGGATCGGACGGTGCGCGCACGACCGCACGCGCCAAGGGCAAGGTCGAGCGGCCGTTCCGGACGGTGAAGGAGGCGCACGAGACACTCTACCATCATCACCAGCCCGACACCGAAGCCGAGGCGAACGCTTGGCTGACCCGGTTCGTCGATCGCGAAAATGCGCGCGATCACCGGCACGAGGCTCACTCGCGCGTCGATGACTGGCTTGAGCGCCAGCCCGAGGGCGGGGTCCGCGCGATGTGCGCGTGGGAGCGGTTCTGCTCGTTCGCGCGCGAGCCCGAGCGGCGCATGGTCGGGCTGGACGCGCGGGTGTCGGTCGCGGGGGTCACCTACGAGCTCGACCCCGAGCTTGCCGGCGAGGCGGTCGTGCTGTGGTGGGGGTTGTTCGACGCCGAGCTGTTCGCCGAGCATGGCGACGAGCGCTACGGTCCGTTCGATCCCGTGGGCGGCCCCGTACCGCTCCATCGCTACCGCAAGCACCGCAAGAGCAGGCGCGATGTCCGCCAGGACCGCGTCGCCGAACTCGCGACCCGCATTTCCATCCCGCGCTCCGCGCTGTCGGGTGAGCCCGACCTGATCGCGCGCGAGCCGCACCGCGCCATGCTCGCCACCCGCCCATTCGACGGTCCCGACCGGTTCGAGGAGTTGGCGTTCGCCACGCCGCTGAAGGCGCGCGCGGCGATCGCGGAAGAGCTGCGCGTGCCGCTCGGCAAGCTCAGCGCGGACGACCTCCAATTCATCGCCGACCTGCTCGCCCGCACGCTGGTCCGCGCGGAGGTGATGGTCGCCATCCGCGAACGGTTCCCGCCCGGCCGCGCCCATGCGGGATGAGGAGCCTGCCCCATGCTGACCGAAGTCATGCACCACTACCGGCTTGCCCGACCGCCAGTCGATGTTGGGTTCTACGAGACTGAGCACCACAAGCAAATCGTTCACGACCTGCGTACGACGATCATGGCGGGCCGGCTGATCGCGCTCACGGCCGTGATCGGGTCGGGCAAGTCGCTGCTGGTGCGCAGGTTGCGCGAGGCGCTGGAGCGCGAGAACCGCGTTATCGTGTCGCGCGCGCTCAGCCTGGAGAAGGCCAAGATCACGGTGCCGCTGCTCGTGTCGGCGCTGTTCTACGACCTCAGCCCGGACAAGCTACCCACCATCTCGCGCCAAGCCGAGCGCCGCGAGCGCGACCTCCAGGAGCTGTTCCGCAAGGCTAAGAAGCCGGTCGCGCTCTTCGTCGACGACGCGCACGACCTCCACGCCAACACACTGAAGGCGCTCAAGCGTCTGGTCGAGCTGGTTCAGGAGGGTGGCGGGCAACTCTCGGTCGTCATGCTGGGCTACCCGCGTCTGAAGAACGACCTGCGTCGCCCCACCATGGAGGAGGTGGGTGACCGCACGACGCTGTTCGAGTTCGGAGGGCTGCGCGACCGGCAGCGCGACTTCATCGACTGGGTGCTCCGGGCTTCGCTGGAAGAGGGCGTCGAGCCCGAGGAGGTCATCACCGACGACGCGGCGACGCTGCTCGCCGCGCGGCTGAAGACGCCGCTCCAGCTCAGCCGCTACCTCGTCCGCGCGTTCGAGGCGGGGTTCGGGATCGGCGCCAAGCCGATCGACGGCACCATCGTTGACGGCGTGCTGTCGCGCCGCCTCGACGACATAGAGCCAGAGCTGAACCGGCACGGCTACGACGTGAAGGCGCTGTGCGACCAGTTCGACGCCAAGCCCGCCGAGATCAGGAAGCTCATGCGCGGCGAGCTGGAGGGTACACGGGCGACCGAACTAACGGACGAGATGCGCATCGCGGGACTGCCAATATGAACGTCTCACGTAGCGTGCGTCGCGTGGCCTGCGTCTCGCGTCCGTTTCACCCGAGGTGCGCCCGTTCTCAACTATAGTGCGCTAGAGCACGGCTTCGGTCTCACGGAGCGTGCGCCAGAATAGACCTATAATCTCGCGCCGGGCCGACCATCATTGCAGGCCGCTACACCTAGCCATTGCGCCCAAACCCCTTTCGCTTGATGCCCTTCAGGGGGAGCGGCGTGTAGCTCGATCCGCCCCAAAAAACGCGGTTGCGGTTGGCCGCCTTGGTGCGGCCCCACAGGAAGATCAGGCGGAAGGCGTTGACGTCGTGCCGGACGACGAGGCGTGAAATACCGAACATGACCGCGGCGACGACCCCACCATAGATGGGGTTCGTCGTCCCGATCAGGGTAATCACCGAAGCCAGCAGGATTACCACCGCCGCCTCGATCGGAATGCCCGCGAACAGCGCAGGCCGCGTCACCGCCAGGAACAGCGTGTTACGCGCCATCACTTCCCGTTCTTCGTCCACGCTACGCACTCCACGAAACACAGGCGGAAGCGGGGCGTGGGGGACGCCCCGCTTCCATGAGGATCAGCCCTGGAGCTGATCGACGATCCACGGCGCCGAGAAGATGATCGCGATCCCGATGATGACGGTGACAAGCGCGCCGGTGTTGACCCGGCCCGTCAGCCAACCAAACCCCGCCGCGATCAGCGCTAGGATCGCGACGATGCGCAGCAGGCCATTGCTCAGCAGTCCGAGGACCGCGTTGCCGAAACTCTCCAGATTGGTTTGCGCGAACGCCGGCTCGGCCGACAGCAGCGACGTCAGCGCGACCAAGCCGAACATCGACACCCCCCGCGAGACGCTGCGCTGGCGCGGGGTCATCGCGTCGACGCGCTTCGTGACACGGGCTCGGAGGGCCAGCGCCGGCCCACCGAAAGATGCGAGATTCATCGGTTTTCTCCTTCGGCGAGACGGTCTCGCTCATATTCCGCCCTCGCAAACACGTCCCACGATGGCGGCGGTGGGGGTGGCGCAGCCTTCGGCTGCTCCGCGACGGACGTGTTTTCCTCGACCAGCGCGGCGAGCTGCGCAGCCGCGCTCGCCCCCTCGCTGGTATCTGTTGTGCCAGTGAACGCGCTCACGCGGACCGTGACGGGCTGGATGCCGTCGGCGAAGCCAGCATTGCCGACGACCTTCCCGACATAGCCGTTTCTAAAGCCACGCGACTGCGACCCGGTGTTATACATGGACAGGGCAATGCGAAGCGCGCGCTGGGGGTGAAGCCCTGCGCGCACGCTATGATAATTGCCGGACAGCACCGCACCTGCCGCAGCGATGTTGGTGCAGGGATCGAACACGTTGTCCCATGTCAGCCCGAGAGCCTTCATGTTCCGGGAGTTGATCTGACCGAGGCCGAGATCGACCGAATAGCCCTTGCTGACATAGTGGCGAGCGGTCTGCACCGCTTGAGCGACACTGGTCGCAGGCGCGGGCTGGCGAGCGATGCCGTTGACCCCGATCGCCAACTCGAAACCGCGACTTTCGGTTTGAACGATCGCCGCGATGGTCGCGGGTGCGACGCTGGGCGCGCACTGCGCCGCGAGACCCATAATGACCGCGGCGGGGAGCGTCATTGTCGCTCCAAATCTGCAGACCCTAGCGCACCACCGGGCTGCGCCGTGCCCTCCGCTAGAGCCACCTGCGTCGCCGTTGGCACCGTGTAGCGTGTTCGGGTGCCGTCGGTCATGGTCATCACGACATAGCCAGGCCGCCCGTTCTTCGGCTTGGTATAGTCGGTCTTGCGGACACCGCCCGCGCTACAGGTCGGAAAGCCCCCGCCGAGCGCAAGATGCGAGATGAGCTTGCGGATCGGCGGCACGCATTCGGCGAATTGCATCCATCCACCGGGGTTGCTGGCGCATAGCAGCACCTCGCAAGCCCAGGTCGAGTCGGCGGCGCGAGCGGGCGTCGCTGCGATAGAGCCGGTCGCAAGGGCAACGGCGGCAACGGATGAACACAAGCGATTTGCCATGTTTTCACTCCTGTCGTGATGACAGGGTAAGTCGCTTATGATTTCACCGATACCCCTTTGTGCCTCGCTTCACCCCTTTTTGAGAACGGTTTGCAGAACACCCAATTCGGATCAAAAAGCGCTTGTGTCTTCTAATCCGGGATGAGGATGGACGTGGATAATCCCGTCATACCCATAGCCTAGGACTACATGACGGATCGCTGAAGAAACCTTTTTATACAATCTGATACGCTTCTTGTCATACAGCGCGACATGGAACAGGGCTGACTTCCGCCAACTCACTCGAATATTGATATGCCACTTGCCGGAGTCGTGCTGACACACATGCACATCGGTGATGGTGCCACCTGGCGGGCGTTGCGAAGTCAGCTCGCGCTCAAGTATCAGCTCTAATTCCATTCCGCCCCGCGATGAGTGATTCTATATGTTTTCGCTGGCGTCCACGTTAACGCCGCTTTAGCAATTATGCGGGCATAGATGGGAGTGTCCAGAGATGGCCCGGCGAGACGCAGCATCGATCGAGGACCAGGCCGAGCGGATCGTTCGTCAGCTCGGTGGCAAATGGCAGGGTGACTTCGCTATGTGCCGCTGCCCTGCGCACGCTGATGGCAAGGCCAGCTTGTCGATCAGGGTGGGCGAGCGCGCCGTCCTCTTCCATTGCTTCGCGGGCTGCGCGGCAGACGCCATCATGTCCGCACTGCGTTCGGGCAAGATCCTCGCACCCGCTGACCACGACCCAGGCCAGCGGCAGGAGAACAAGGCCGACCTCAACAAGCTCGCGCTGGCGGTGTGGCGTCACGCCGAGCCCTTCGCCGGCACGCTCGCCGATCGCTACCTGCGCGAGGGGCGCCACATCATCCCGGACGGCATCAACGCCCGCTTCGACCCGCGATGCCAATGCGGCGCAGGTGCCGCCAAGGCGTTCGCGCCGGCGCTCATCGTGCCGATCGAAGAAGACTCCGGCGTTGTCGCCATCCATCGCACCTTCCTGCGCCCTGACGGACGCTGGAAGGCCGACATGAACGAGCCCAAGCGGATGCTCGGTAATCCCGGTTGCGGCGCGGTCCGCTGGGGCGGCATTCCGCTCGATGGCGTCCTGCGCCTCGCCGAAGGCGTCGAGGACGCCGCCAGCGTGATGAACATGCTCGAACCCGGGCGCTTCGTGTGGCCCGTCCTCGGCATTGAGCGCTATCAGGCAGTCGCTATCCCGGAGAGCGTCCACACCGTTGTCATCTACAGCCAGCATGGGGGCGAGGCGGCGCGCGCGATCGAGCGCGCCACCCCGCACCTGACG
Source organism: Sphingomonas hominis (assembly GCF_013328205.1). GTDB lineage: Bacteria > Pseudomonadota > Alphaproteobacteria > Sphingomonadales > Sphingomonadaceae > Sphingomonas > Sphingomonas hominis. Next base: position 44,295 of record NZ_JABULH010000007.1, read on the forward strand.
GCCAACGGCCGCCAGCTCGTCGTCAAGCCGCCGCCCCACGCTGGTGACTGGAACGATCTCCTTCGCGAGATACGTTCATTATGAAGCTGTTCCCCGGCGCGACGCGGTTCCAACGATGGACGATGGGTGCGACGTTCCTGATCGTCGCGACCTACGCGATTTCGCAGAACAAGCAGTCGCTGGTCGAAGTCTCGAAGACGCGGCTTTCGTCGCCAACTCCCAGAATCATCGATGGGGATACCGTCGACTTCGCCAACGGGCGGGTGCGAATTGTCGGGATCGACGCGCCAGATGACGACTTGCCGCAGCTTAAAGCTGTTTCGAGTGACGTGTTACGGGGTCTGGTGGCACGTGACGGCGGGATGGACTGCTCGGTATCGATGTTCGACTATGCGCTGCGTCGGGAGAACCAGTGTCGCACCGACCCTAAAAGCTATGGGCGCTTGAACCTGGCTTGTCGCTTTCCCGCCAACAAGGCGAGTGTGGGGGCCACGATGGTCGCTCAAGGATATGCCGTCGATTACCGGGTGTTTTCAGGCGGAGCCTATGTCGACTTGATGCAGAAAGCCGCAGCGAGGCGAGCGGGTCTATGGGGTGTCGACTATGAAGCGATGCGTCAACTTGCTGTTCGCAGGGCACAGGTGCCGCAGGGATGCGAGGTGGGAACGATCAAGCAGTAAGCCGGGCCTGCCTTCGGCCCGCGCTCTACTTCGCACCGTGTGCCACGCCGCTCCGCGGAACCCCGTCGCCGGGCTTCCGCCCATGCGGGTGACGATCAGGCTAGGCCATAGCGGGCCGCCCCTGCGGGCGGGCGCTGCCTATGCGGAGAACCGCTCCAATGCTTGAGCGCGGTTCGCCTAGAGCGGTCCTGATCGGCCGCTGGGGGATCGCCCTCTCGCTGGTCGCCGGTGCCGTCCTGACGGGGCGCATCCTCCGTAATTACCCCTACCTGCTGCCTAACCGCCTGCCCGGTTTAGTCCTCTACGAAATGGGTCCGGCGCTGATCCTGGCGCTCGCGATCGGGACCTCCATCGCCATCACCGACACATCGCGTCCCGGCGTCCGAGCGCGGCTCGCGCTGTTCGTGATCGCCGCGCTGCTCGCGGGTACGATCACCCTTGCCGTTGAGTTCGGCGCGGTCCTGGGAGGTCAGTGGCTATGAGGACGACGGGCTGTGCCACGTGGCACACCCTCTCTCCGTTCCCTACATTCCGGCCAATCATCCCGCCGGAGACCGCTATGCCGATCGAACCGTTCGTCCTGATCGTGGCAGACCACGACAATCATACGTTTTCGGTCGAGGGGCCGATGGTTGACGACAATCCGTGGTCAAAGCCCGTCGTTGACGCCCAGGAAGGCGGCAAGCGGCACATCAACTGCTTCGTGCCGGGTGGCCCCGCCAAGCACGACGCCGGGATCGCTGCGCGTGAATATAATCGGGAGTATAACTACACCCAGGTTCCCGCTGGTTCGATCGTAAGTCGTAAACCTTGGTGATCGGCGGGCCTGAGGCTGCCCCCAAGGCGTTCGTGATCCGATTGCCATCGGCTATGTCGGGGGAATGACATGGAAACCCCGCAATCTGCGCGAGCTGGGCCGGATGATCGTCGGCGATGCCGAATACTTTCAGTATCGGTCGAGCAAGTACATCACCGAGTTTTTCGAGGATTGCGATCTCGAGTTCGTCCATCAGGGTGAAACCCGACCAGCGTGGGCGGCAGAGCGGGTCGAGGAAGTCCTGGCGATGCCCAAGGCGTCCGCGACATCAATGCCCGACGCGTTCGTGCGGATCATTCGTCGGCTGCTAGACAGAGGCGAGGTCGTCAACGACGATGCGGGGCGTAGCCTTGCCCTAGGCGCCCTGAACATCACGCTCGCGCGAGAGGGATGGGAAGCCTTCTACGACGATCACGGCATTGCCCAGATCAAGCACATCGCGACCAACACCGTCGCGCAGATGGCGAACCCGCACCGACCCTTCACGCCGTCAGAGCTGGAGCGGCGCGACCAGCTCCTCGCCTACCTCGGCCGCTGCTCCGAAGACGAGCTCATCGAGGACGTTCTGCTACCGCTGTTCCGACAGCTCGGCTTCCACCGCATCACCGCAGCGGGCCACAGGGACAAGGCGCTGGAGTACGGCAAGGACGTCTGGATGAAATACACCCTGCCGACGCTCCACGTCCTTTATTTCGGCATCCAGGCCAAAAAGGGGAAGCTCGATTCCTCCGGCGTCAGCACCAGCAACGTCGCCGAGATCCACAACCAGGTGTCGATGATGCTCGGGCACGAAATCTTCGATCCGGAACTCAGCCGCCGCGTTCTGGTCGATCATGCCTTCATCGTCGCCGGCGGCGAGATCACCAAGCAGGCGCGCAACTGGATCGGCAACAAACTCGACGCGAGCAAACGATCGCAGGTCATGTTCATGGATCGCGATGACATCCTGAACCTTTTCGTCGTCAACAATCTGCCCCTACCCAAAGCCGCCCTTCCCTCCCCGCCTTCGGCATGGGATCTGGACGAGGACGTGCCGTTCTAGCGGCATGTCAGTGCTGGTGTAGAGGGTGTGCCACGTGGCACAGACGCGCGAGCGGCAGATAAGCCAAGGGCCGCCCTTTTGAGGCGGCCCCGACCGTTTAGTTCCCTTGCGGGAAACGGACACTCCCCAGGGGGAGGCCGCGCGTGCTCCCCATGTAGAAACCCATCTCTTAGGATTCAACTAAAATCTGAAATACCCCCAGCGCCCGCTAAGCCGCAGGCGCAGCAGGCGCGGGCGCAGGCAGCGCCGACGGGACCGGCAGCCACGCCAGCACAAGGCGCAGCATGTCGTCGAACTCGGCGACAGGCATACGCACGATGCCGCCCTTGTCGGGCGTCAGGCGGCTCACCGCCACGGTCGTGGGCTTGTCGCAGATCGCGAATGCGGCGCGGCCGTCGATCGTCGTCTGCAACGGGAACGCCCACTTGTTGCCCGGCTGCGCCTGCGTGGAGCAAGGAACCACCGTCACCGCGCCGTGAAGCGTGTTCTTGAACGACAGGATCACGACAGGGCGCCGCTTCCAGAACTCCGGAAGGTGGGCGTCCTGCGGAAAGTCGCACCAATAGAGCTGCCGAATGCTCGGTGCCGCCGTGACCTTGGGCGGCACCCTCGGCGGCGCCTCCTGAACATGCGCGTTCACGCCTCGTCATCCTTCTCCACCAAGCGCAGCTTGGGGGCACCGCGCCGGTTCTCGCGACGCTTCGCCAGCTCCGACTTGTCCTTGATCTCGGCCAACTTCTCCGCCGCGAACGGCGCGGCGGCCTCAATCAAGCCGTCGAGGTGATAGATGTTGGTTCGGCTCCCCGTCTCGGTCCGCCGCTCCTCGCGACGGATATAGCCCGCCCCTTCCAGGCCAGCGATATGCTTCTGGATCGTGCGCGGATGGACGTTCATGGCCTTCGCCATCGTGGCCTTGGACGGGAAGGGTTTGCCTTCCGCCGTCCACCACTTGCTCGCCAGATACACGACGATGTTGAGGTCGAGCGGTTCGAGGCCAAGCTGACGCTGGTTCTCGATGATGACGCTCGGCAACGCGGTCCATCCCGCATCCATCAGCGGCTTGGTCCACTTCTTCTCGTTCGTCCGCAGATCGGCGCTGCTGTCCGTTTGCTTCTTCGCAGCCATAGGTCTAATCCTTTCTCGACTGCGGATATGACCTTCGCGCGAGCATCGTTCAAGTTTGAGGGGGCGGCGCTGGGGGCACCCTCCCCGGGCGTTGAGGCCCCCCACTCCCCGGGCCGATGCGCCCAGGAGCCGGGAGCCGCTGGGGGCCTACAAAGTAGAGGCATTGCTCCATGTAGGAACCGCTCAGGCTACACTCCTGGCGTATGAACCGAGGATAAGCCAACGGGGAGCCCCCACGGCCTCCCCCTTCCCCCCGAAATTCAGATGAAGGCTTCGTCCGCGAGGTTGCCGTCGCGGGATTCGACTATCAACGCCGCCGTGTCTTCCCGATCGCGCGGGTTGAACACGCGGCCCACCACCGTCCAGATCGAGCGGTTCTGCGGCATGTTGCGATCCTGGCCTTGCAGCACGCCGGGGTCGACGATCGTGTCCCCGATCATGGGCACCTGACCGGCGAACTGCTCCAATCCGAACTCGATCTGGCCGTCGAATACCTTGCCGGCAGGATCACGGTGTAGAATCCGGATGTTCGTCACGTCTCGATCGCTCCGCCTTGGTGGGCCTTGATCGCCGAAGACGCGTGCGGTGCCAAGAGGCGCTGAACCGATCGCCCCAACGCATTGGATGAGGTGTGCCACGTGGCACACCTGCCGGCGCGCCGAGGCGCGACATATACCCGTTGGCGCCGCAGCCCTCCCCCAGAGGGCCGCTGGCGCTGGGGAACGCCAAGGGCGGCTGCCCTTTCGTTCCCGAACGACAATCAGGCCCCCCGTGTAATCCGCCAAGCGCGGCACCCGACGACCTTGCGGACGTCGGCCGCGCTAGGGCGGCTCGCCCGCACCAGGGGCCAGATTCTCGCCCTCCCTCCCCATCCCGTTCCTCGCCGGAAAGGCAGAGCCGGTTGCTGTTGCGACCGGCTTTCAGCCTCAAGGAAAGGAAGAAATCATGCGACGGATCACCGACAACCGCGCCGACATCTATCAGGAAATCACCGACCAGATGATTGCCTTGATCGAGGCGGGCACCCGGCCTTGGTCGAAATCGTGGAACGGCAGCACCGCGCCGAATATCCCCCTGCGCTCGACGGGCGTTCCCTATCGCGGCATCAACGTCCTGACCCTTTGGATTGCCGCCATGACGAAGGGCTATGCCTCGCCGCATTGGCTCACCTTCAAGCAGGCGCTCGCGCTTGGCGGTTGCGTCCGCAAGGGCGAAAAGGGCTCCACTGTCGTCTATGCCAACAAGATCGAGGTCGACGCCGACAAGGGCGGAGAGCGTGGCGAGGAAGGCAAGCGTCAGGTGGCGTTCCTCAAGCGTTACACCGTCTTCAATGCCGAGCAGATCGACGGCATCGAGGCGAAATATCCCACCCCCGCGCCGATCATCACCGCGACCAATCCCGACGAGCGGGACGCCGAACTGGACGCGCTTTTTGCCCGCGTGCCCGTCACCCTCAAGCATTTAGGCTCGCAGCCCTATTATCAGCCGAGCGGCGACCATGTCGTCATGCCGCAGTTTACCGACTTCCACACCAGCGATGACTATTATTCGACCCTAGCGCACGAGCTTTGCCACGCGACGGGACACGTCGACCGGCTCGCCCGTCCCTCCCTCATTTCCACGAAGCGCGAGGATTATGCCCGCGAGGAACTGGTTGCCGAGCTTGGGGCCGCGTTCGTCAGCGCGACCATCGGGATCAAGCTACACGACCGCGAGGACCACGCCGCCTATCTGGCGAGCTGGCTTCAAGCCCTCCGCAACGACAAGCGTTGCATCTTCACCGCCGCGACGCAGGCGCAGGCCGCAGCCGATTGGCTCTTGAGCCGCATGGCAATCGAGACCGCCCCCGAGCTTGAGGAGGCGGCATGACCGAGGACGACGACACCGGCCCCGAAGGGGGCCGGGCGGTCGCGAGCCGGTTGGTCTATGACCCCCACATCGCGACCGTCGACGAGGCGACGTTCAACGAGCTGGTCGCGTTGATGTGAAACAATAGGCCGAGCAAGCAGCCCGGGACGCTGTGGCGTTACAAAGCGACATTGCGACTGAGCTTCCATGAACCAGTGCTGCAAGCTCTATTTCAATAGCGTTCATTCACGACTATATATTTTAGAATAAAATTGGAGATGGATGGTGAAACCACTTATCATCGCGGCGGCTGCGCTGACGATATTCGCAGCGCCTACCGCCATCGCTCAAACGCATCACAACCGGGCGGACAGCCACGATAGCTACAGGAGTAGTCATACCGCTCAACGCTATGATAGTCATGGCTATCAGCAGCGTTGGAACGGCGGTCATCAACTCCGATCTAATTGGGGCGGGCAGTATGCCTATGGCTACGATGGCTACGCTCCGCCCCGGGACCACCATGAACGCCGGAGGCATCATCGCTCGGGACACCATCGTTGATGGAAACCTGAGTAGGAAAGCGAAATCTATTCGATGAACGACACATCATCAGCACAGCCGACCGCTCATCCGGCAGGGATGCTTTGTCCGGTATGCAAGGTCGGGCTGTTGCTTTCCGAGCGACAAGGGATCGAGATCGATTATTGCCCGCAATGCCGGGGCGTGTGGCTTGATCGCGGTGAACTCGACACGATCATTGAACGTAGCGATGCTCATGATGTGGCTCAGCCGAAGCTTGAGCCGCCCTATTCCTCAGAGCGCGGCGGCTATGCGCCACCTTCCCCCCGGAGCGGCGATCCGCATTACCGCGACGACTATCATGAGACCGGCAGGCACGGCGGCCGTCATCCTGATGATCGCCGCGGGCATGGTCGGGGCGGGTTCTTGGGACGCCTGTTTGATCACTAAACAATTTCGCGTCAGCGAGCTCCCTTGGTGGGAGTATCTCTGATTTCCCTATTTATCGCGGCGACGGCCTGTGATGCCGCCTCGCAGTCACTCCCGGTTTCTTGGCCTCGCTCGCAGCGGGTGACGACCAGTTTCGCCTCCTCCGCATGGAAGCGGAAATATTCCTCGTCGCGGGGTGTTATGAGCCCACAACCGCCGAGCGCAAGCATGACGGCCGAGGCGGCGGCCAGACGAGTCCTGTCGATCATCGCGCGATCGTTCCCTGATGTTGATGAGCGGTCATAGCGGGATGCCGACGCGCGAAAGCGCGAAGGTCATGATGAGATAGAGCATGATGGTCAGCGCGCACCCGGCGGCTAACGCCAACCAGAAGCCAACGCCGTGGCGCAGCATCCATGGGATCAGCAGGAAAAACGGCAGTGATGGCAGGACAAACCAGAAGGTCGCCTGGGTATGGGCCGCCATGTTCACGGGATCGCGCCGATCATGCCACAACCATATCATGCCAAGAACAGAAACGAGCGGCAGTGATGCGATTAGAGCACCAAATCCGGGATAGCGTTTGGCGAGTTCTGACGCAGCAGCGATCAGAATGCCCGATATGATCGCCTTGGCAGCGAGGTGATACATAGAACACTCCATTTTCCGGTCGTGCCGTCAGCATCGCGCTGCGGACCAACGCCACTTCCCACCTGTACGGCGCCAGACTCCAAAGCCGGCGCGATGCAAGGCCCCGATCCATCTGATGAGAATGAGCGCGCTGGCGGCCGAGATCAGGCGATAAGCGCGCGCGATGCGGGTGACACGGATCAGCATCGATGCTGCCATAAGCCAGATGCCGGCGGGGCAGATAGAATACAGGCGAGGGAGGCCCATCAGCGGCCCTTCGTTCGGCCGAAGGTCGCGACGCGCCAGATGTACCAGAGGATTGCGGCACCGATTACCATGTTGCTGGCCGGCTCTATGATGCTCGCCACCTGGTTATAGCGCTCACCCAGCTCGTAGCCGGCCAGCGTCAGTACCGTCGTCCACAGCGCCGAGCCGGCTAGCGTCGATATTAGGAAAGGTGTCAGAGGCATTCCGCTCACCCCGGCGGGCACGGAAATCAGCGTTCGTACACCGGGCACCATGCGACCCAACAGCATAGCCCAGCGGCCATAACGATCGAACCAGCGGTCAACATGATCAATCTCCTGGGGCGTGAGGGTCAGCCATCGGCCATGCCGCGAGGCGAACCGCTTCAGCCGATCAATGCCAATCCAGCGACCAATATAGTACCATAGCAGTGCGCCAACGGCCGAACCAAGCGTGCCGGCAACGATCACGATCCAGAGCGCGCCGCGCCCCTGCGCGGCCGTGTACCCTGCAAGCGGCAAGATCACCTCTGATGGAATTGGCGGAAAGACATTCTCGGCAAGCATCAGCAAAAAGACGCCGAAGGCGCCGAGCGTCGAAAGGATGGATGTTATGACACTGAACACGATGATGTCCTGACGGTAAGTCCGCTCTCCCCCAGAAACCGCACTGCGTGGCTGCACCGTTTCAGAAAAGGCGGTGGTAGATGACCCACTTAATCATCGCGCAAAGCACGATCACGCCAAAGACGGCGGCTGCGACGATACGATTCTCGAGCTCGGGATGTTCGACATGTCTGATGCGCGCGGCGACTTGCCATGCAGGCCGGATCGGACACCACCACGATCCTGCCGCTATCCGGTCGAGTTGTGCGTCGGAAAGACCGAAGAAGGCCTTCACTTCGCGACGTGACCGCCCTCGCAGCCCCATTACGCGTAGAACGGCATCATTCCACGCGACATCGATCGCGCTTGGCTCGCCGACCATTGTTCCCCGCAGATCTCCTCCGGCCCATGAAGGTGACAGCAGTCTGATGATCCTGTCCGGGTTCCGATCAAGAAGCGTCGCCCAGCGAAGCAAGCGGTGCTGCCGATCCCTTGGAGATATGGTTTCGGCCGGAGCCCAGCGCTTGGCGAGCGTCCGCAAAGGCTGCGACCACAAAGTCGCTGATAGGTTCGGTGGGCTCATGGGCTTTCCGACACCTTGGTATCGCCATTGGTGACGCGCTTCAGGGGCCGCGAGCAGCGCAAGGTCAGGAAAGTGGTGACACTCAGGATGATGGCGATGTCATAGAGGCCGTAGCCAACTGCTGCGCCCAGAGCGCCAGTGGCCCAAAGGCTGGCAGCCGTAGCCGTGCCCGAGGCCTTCCCCCCCTTCTTCAGGATCGCACCGCCTCCAATGAAACCCACGCCCGTAATCAGGCCCTCAAGAATTCGCGCTTGCGCGGGATTGGTCCGCCCTAAAACCGCAATGCCCACCAGCACGAAGCCACAGCTGGCGATCGCGACGAGCGGGAACGTCCGGATGCCTGCGCTCCGCTCATCCTTCTCACGATCCCAACCAACCGGCAGGGCAAGCGCATAGGCCACCGCGAGACTGACGACATGGGTGGCTGTTTCCAGCCACGAACTTTGAAACATACCAGCCTGCCTGTTCTAGATGCTTGCCCCGTTGAAGGTTATGGGTTGGTAGTGCTGTCGGTCACGTGCGGACGCCTACCGTCTCAGGCAGGCGAGGATCGCTGCCACCACGGCGCCGGTCTCGGCCACATCGCGCACCTTGACGACGTCCACACCGGCCTCAACAACGGGATAATCGTTCCCGCCAGGGTAGGTCGCGTCGCCGATAAAGAGCATTCCGGCTAAAGGAACGCCGGCTTCCTTGCTCAGCCGGTTGAGGCCGTAGCCCTTATCGACTCCGGCGCGTGTTACGTCGATCGATGTCGTGCCGCCCAGGTTTATCGACAGGTCCGGCAGGTTAGCGCGGAGAGCCGTCTGCAGCGCGATCCGCTTGGTACGGTTCGGGTCCCATGCCTCCTTCTCCTTGAGCGGAGCAGCCTGACCCAAGCCGGAGAAGGTGATTTGGCTTCCTCGATCCTCAATCCGTTCCCCCCAGATGTGCTCGTCGGCGAGACCGGCATCGGCGAGCGCCTGATCGAAGGCGGTGCGTATGCTTGCCTTCTCCGCCTGATCGAACAGTTCTGCATAGATGATCCGCCACCCACCGTTCACGAAGCGGTAAAGTTTGGTACCGGTAGTGGGCATCAACCATAGTCGTTCGCGCGCGGTGCCTTTCGGTAACCGCGAAGCCACCTGCTTATCGAATTGCGGCCAGTCGCCACCTGAAATCACCGCCACGTCAACGACGTCGAGCAGGCGGGCGAGTGTCGCTGCCATCTCCTCCGACAAAGGACGTTTGCTTTCCGCAAGCGTCCCATCGAGATCGAACACGATCAGCCATTTCATGAGCCGGTTCCTTCACCGTCGCGGTTGCGCAGATCATTGTGGAGAGTGGTCGCGGCGATCGCGGCATGGCCCATGGCGACGCTGATCTGATCGAGCGACATGACGATGTCGCCGGCTGCATAGACGCCTGTGACGCTGGTTCGCTGCTTGGCATCGACGACGATGCAATGATCGTTGCCCAGATCAGCGCCGAGCTGCCGCGCGAGCGCGTTGTTGCTGTCTGACCCCAGCGCCGGATATACGGTGTCGAACCCATGTTCGTCCCCGCTGGTCAGCGTGACGATTGCACGGTCCTCGAAGGCGATAGAGGCCATCGGGGTGTCGACGACGCGAATCCCTGCCCCCCACAGGTTGGCGCGATCGGTCGAGGTAAGCGTCGTGCGGATATGAGGAATTAGCGTCACATTTTCCGAAAAGGTGCGCAGGAACAATGCCTCGGCCACGCCGTGGGTATCGGCGCCGATCACGCCGATCGCCTGTCCGCGCGCCTCGTATCCGTCGCAGACCGGGCAATAGCGCAGCAGGCCACGATCGAGCGCATCGCGGTGCGCGTCACTCTCGATCGCGGGGCGGCGGTTCTCGACGCCAGTTGCGAGCAGCACCGCGCGAGAATGGAGCTTAATTCCACTGCCCGCGGCCACGAAGTTTTCGCCATCACGGGTGATGGTATCGGCCCGCCCCAGGACGATCGAAGCGCCGTAGCGCTTCGCCTGATCGCGCATCCGATCGAGCAGCGCACTGCCGCCTATCCCGTCGGGAAAGCCGGCATGGTTGTGCGAGATCGGTATCCATTTGGCGCGGCTGTGTCCCTCGTCGATCACGACGATGCGACGCAGGTAGCGGGCGAGATAGATCGCCGCCGTGAGGCCCGCCGGTCCGCCACCGACGATTAATGCGTCGTGGCGATCCGTCGTCATACTGCTAGCTTTGCTGGGTCACGATAGGCCAGCAACCGAAGTGCATTAACGACGACCAGCAGGGTCGATCCTTCGTGAACAGCCACCGCCGGGCCGATGCCAAGGCCCAGGATCGTCGCCGGCACGAGAAAGGCGACGACGCCGAGGCTCACGAAGACGTTCTGCCGGATAATGCCGCGGGTGTGGCGGCTCAAGCCGACCGCGAATGGCAGATGAGCCAAATCATCGGCCATCAGGGCGACGTCGGCCGTTTCCAGCGCGACGTCGGAACCCGCCGCGCCCATGGCGATGCCGACTGTGGCGCTCGCCATGGCTGGCGCGTCGTTTACGCCATCGCCCACCATCGCGACCTTGTCCTCGCCAGCGAGCTTCTTGATCGCGGCAACCTTGTCTTCCGGCATGAGGTCGCCCCATGCCTCGTCGATCCCGACGTCATTGGCGATTGCTTCAGCAACCTTTTGGTGATCGCCGGAGATCATTATCATCCGCGACACGCCCATGTCGTGCAGCCGGCGCAGTGCGGTCTTGGCAGCTTCGCGAGGGGTGTCCATGAGGCCAATCGCACCCAGGTCGCGATCCCCTTTGCGTACCACCATCGTCGTGCGGCCGTTTTCACGCAGTCGCGCGATTGCATCCTGCGCCCCCTGCCCCAGCGCCGGAATGCTTTCCGTTCCGAACATCTCGGCCTTGCCAATCCACACCGTCTCGCCATCGACGTTAGCGGTGACGCCCTGACCGGTCAGGCTCTTGAGATCGCCGGCAGCGGGCAAGGTGCGGCCATTTAGGCGTTCGCGACCGTCCTTAACGATTGCTTGGGCCAACGGATGATCGCTCAGTGCCTCAACAGCGACGGCGAGCGCGAGCAGTTCGCCCTCTTCGGTGCCGTCGACAGGAACGATGTCAGTGATGCGCGGTCGCCCTTCGGTCAGAGTGCCGGTCTTGTCGAAAGCGATTGCCTTCAAGGAACCGAGATTTTCCAAGGGCGCGCCGCCCTTCACCAGCACGCCGCCGCGCGCTGCTCGCGCCACGCCCGACAGCACTGCGCTCGGCGTCGCGATCGCAAGCGCACAGGGGCTTGCCGCCACCAGTACCGCCATCGCGCGGTAGAAGCTGTCACGGAACGGCTCGTCGACCACGACCCAGGCAAACAGCAGTAGGACCGAAAGGATCAGGACCGCGGGCACGAAGACCCGCTCGAAGCGATCGGTAAAGCGCTGCGTCGGCGACTTCTGCGTCTCCGCTTCGCTCACCATCTTTACAACCTTGGCCAGCGCGCTTTCATTGGAGCGGCGCGTCACCTCGATCTCGATCGCGCCGCCGCCATTGATCGTACCGGCAAATACCCGGCTCTCCGCGTCAACCGCATCGGGCTTGGTGCGTGCGGCCGCCGCGTCCGCCACCGGCACCTTGTCGACCGGTATGCTTTCGCCCGTCACCGGGGCCTGGTTGATTGCGCTCGTGCCCTTGATGACAAAGCCGTCGGCGGGCAGGCGCTCGTTCGGGCGCACGATGGCAATATCTCCGACGACCATCTGTTCGACCGGGATTTCGCTGGTCGCCCCGTCGCGCCGCACGGTTGCAGTTTCGGGGGCGAGCTTCGCCAACGCCTCGATCGCCTTCTTGGCGCGGCCCATTGCATAATGCTCAAGCGCATGGCCGAGACTAAACAGAAACAGGAGCAGTGCACCCTCGGCCCATGCTCCTAGCGCAGCAGCGCCGGCGGCAGCGACCAACATCAGGGTGTCGATCTCGAACTTTTTAAGCCGGAGATTGTCGATCGCTTCCCGTAGGGTAAAGAACCCACCGAAGAAATAGGCCGCGATATAGCAAGCGGTCGGCAGCCAACCCGGCGCGCCGGCGATCAGCTTCTCGATGGCATAGCCAATCCCTAACAGCGCGCCGCAGGCGAGTGCAAAGATCAGCTCGGTGTTGGGGCCAAGAAACTCGGTATGGCTATGGTCGTGACCATCGCCGGGGCCATGGTTCTCCTGGCCCGCCCCGTGGCCACCGGGATTGTGGTCGTGACCGGCATGGTCGTCGGCCGCGACCCGCTTTCCCACACCGACCTTCAGTTTGCGAAGCGCAGCCCGCACCTCCTCTTCGGTGGTTTCGCGGCGATCATACTCGACCCGAACCGAGCCGCTGGTGCTGGCGCTTGCCTGCACCACGCCGGGCAAAGCGCACAGCGCGTCGCTGATCGTGCGGGCACGGCGTTCGTGATTGATACCCTTCACCTGCCAGATTGCATGACCGAAGCGTTCGGTAATTTCGGCCCCCGCAGCTCGCACCATTTCACGCAATCGCGGCAGCGGCAGCTTGGCCGCGTCGAAATGAATGCACAGCGCCGCGGGCGTGTCGCCATCGACGCAGATCACATGAGCCCGCTCGACGCCTTCGCGCTTCGACAAGGTTGATACTAAACGGTCTAGGCAAGCGTCAGCTGCGTCAGGGAGGTCCGGCAACAGCACTGGAATATCGAGTTCGAGCTTGTCGTTCATGACGACCTCCTTTCGCTTTTCTTGGTTTCGGCGCGTGCGTCGCGCAGGATCTCAATCCCACCTTTGATGGCGATGATCGCCGTCGCGAAGCCGACCAGCAGGTCCGGCCAGTTGGTGCCCAGCCACAACACCAGCACGCCAGCGATCAGGATGCCGCCATTCGAGATGAAGTCGTTGAAGCTGAAGGTGGTCGCTGCCCGGAGATTGACGTCCGGATCCTTGAGACGCTGGAGCAGCCGAAGACAGGCGTAGTTCACGACGCCCGCAATCGCCGACATGACCATCATGGTAGGACCGATCGGCTCGCTGCCCTGGATGTAGCGTCGGGCAACGTCGAGCAGGATGCCGCCCGCGAAGATCAGCAGCATGACGCCCGAGGCCATCGCGGCGCGGGTCTTCCATGTCTGCCCCCGCGTGAGCGCGACGAGACTTAATCCATAGACAGCCGTATCAGACAAATTATCGACGCCGTTAGCGATGAGCGCGCTGGAGTCCGCAAAGAAGCCGGACACGAAAAAGCCCGCCGCGATCGCCGCGTTAAGCAATAGGACGATCCAGAGTGTGCGGCGCTCTTGCCCGCCGTTATTGTCATTGGTCGGGATCATCCCATCATCTCCTCAAGCGTCAGCAGAGCTAGGAAGCCTACAAAGAACATGGAGCTGATGAGCGGCGTGTCCTGCTTCTCGTGCGCCTCCGCCAGCAGCTCTTCGGTGACGAGGTAGAGTAGCGCCATCAGCCCAAAGCTGAGGAAGCCAGCGATCATGACCGGCGAGAGTGTGGCGACCGGTACGGCCGCCAACGCGCCGACCGGCAGCAGCAGGGCCAACGCCGAGACGATCACGATGATGCGCAGGCGCGAGCGATAGGTTTCCGCCAACTCGCTGGTCAGCGTCAGTCCCAGGAACAGCACTTCTAGCGTCAGCGCGATTGTCAGTAGGAAACCCGCCTTCTCACCCGCGATGAACGCGAGGCCGAGCACGAGCCCGTCGACCAGAATGTCGATGCCGATCGCGGCCAACAGCGCCATCGGCCCTTGGAAGCGGGCCTCGAATGCCTGGAGCCCCAGCATGGTCGCGACGCCCGCCGCCCCGCCGATCAGCGTTGCGCTGGGTGAAGCCTCATGCTTGACCTGGGGAAGGATCTCGGTCGCTGCCGCGGCGAACACGACCCCGGCCGCGAGATGCTGGAGGCCCGCCACGAGGCCGGGCTTCAACTTGGTACGGCTCGCGACGATCGCGCCGAGCACGACCGCCAGTACAGGCGCAAGTGTGTAAAGCAGTGCCCGCATACTCTACCGCTTCTCCGGAGTTCGGTGACAGACGCTGATCTTCCCGCGTCTCATGAAGGCGATTGCCCCGCCCGCTACGACGGCCCGCGACTGGTCGCCGCGAAACTCCTCGCCGGTTCGTTGTGCGCGCAAGATTTCTGTCCTGCCGTTGGGCAGCCAAGTGACGGCCATCTTCAGGCCATCGTCGATGAAGTCGACATCGGCGCGCGCGCCGTCGTCGCAGTACATGATGCGCTGTGCGATCAGCTTCTCCGTCAGATGCTTTTCATGCGCCGGCTCGGTTGGCTGGGTCGGCGCCGGATTGCACGCCGCTACAGCCAAGCCAGCGGCCATAATGGCGCTGAGGGGCACGATCGTCCGACCGGACAGATGCAGCCAGGCGCGCATCGCCCTTACCACAGCACGCCGTGGACCGGCTTCAATGGCTCGGGGGCCGGCAGTCCCGCCGTCTGAAGAAGATCGATCTCGATCGTGCGGCACATGGCGCTCAGCGGCACGTCATGGACGCTATTGGCGAACGGATCGGTCAAATCCTCGCCGATGCTGAGCACTGCGAGAAACACGAGGCCGATCAGCGTCGATCCTATCGGAGTGGCAAGGCCAAGGGATTCGACCAGCGCGATCGGCAGAAGGACGCAAAAGACTCGCGTGAAGAGGTTTGGGAAAAACCGAAAGCCATTGGGCAGCGGCGTGTTCTTAATCCGCTCCATGCCGCCCTGCGCATTGGCGATATCGATCAGGACGCTTTCGACGGTGGCTTGCTGAATCGCGTTGATCCGCCCGTCCGCAAGCGCGTCAGCATAAATGTCTGATATATCTTCTAGCAGTGCATTGGCCGGGTTTCTCCGGACCGTTGCATGATCGGCGACCCATGTTCCCGTTACGCGCGCAATCTCATCATATGGGTTTTGATGGCGAAGCTGGTTACGCAAACTATGTGCATAGGCAATCTGCCGGAAGATGACGTCCTGTCGCAGCCTCTTTGTTGGCGGCTCAGCCTTTGTAAGGCTATGAGTAATCCGTGCAAGATTGCGCGACGCATTGATGAGCCCGCCCCATAATGTACGGGCCTCCCACCAACGCGCATAAGCAGCGTTGGTTCGAAATCCCATGAACAACGCAATAGCCGTACCGAATAACGCTATCGGTAGGGGCGGCTCCTTGATCGGAGTCATTATGTGGAATGCTGTTACCGCCACGTCCCACACGAACAGGATCGTGAGTGGCTTCCACACCTCAATAATGATCTGCCTAAATCGTGGCCTTGTGCCGACAATCATACCAGTTTCGCCTAATTCCCCGCGATCATCCGATCGGCATGTTCATGATATCTTGATAAGCTGACAGCAGCTTGTTCCGGACTTGCAGGGTTGCCTCGAAAGTAATGGATGCCCGGCTCTGGATGAGCGCGACGGTCGCAATGTCGGTGGTCTCACCACGTTCATAAGCCTCGGTGACGACATCCTCTTGTTCTTGGGTCTCGTTGACCTTCGCGACCACGGCATTGAGGGTGTCGGCAAAACTGGACGCTGGAGCCGTTGGTGTTATGCTTGGCGGCGCCGCCGGTTGTGCCTCGCGCAAGGCACGGCTTCGCGCGATCACTTCGGCGCGAATGGCCATCACATTCGAGATCGACGTGTCAGACATCGCTTCTCTCCCGTTGCAGTGCGACATATCGAAAGACGGGGCGGTTCATCCGGTGCCCTCCCGTTCGCAAGTCCGGATCTGGCCATCGCCTTCCACGATGGTGAGCTGCGACCCCTTGAAGGTCACGGTGGCTGTCTCGCCGACATATTGCAGGCCCTGCGCTGGTGCAGTCAGCGTCATGGGCGGCTCGCTGATCGAGCGCCGCAAGTCGATCTGAAGGCCGTCATCCTTGTAATCGACGAACAACTGTTCCCCGTCGGAACAGCGATAGGGATGCCGCCCCATTTCCCCCGTTACTACGGCGCTGTCGGACGAATGAATTTGCTGTTCGGTTGGGGGGGCTGGCGGCTTGCTTTCTGAGCAAGCCGCCAGCCCGACAACGAGTATGAGGGCGGGCAGCGTCCTGCGGACTTTCATCGCGCCTTCCTCCTGTAGCGAGAGGAGACACGTTGACGATTGATCCCACGGGCAGGCTGACCCACCCGCCAGCGCAAGTAGGTTGCGAGGCGATCGTCAGCCTCGATCATCAGGGACCGAAGGCGGCGCAACATCATCGCCGCGAACGGCACAGAGAGCGTCCCGCGCAGCGTGCAGCTATGCGTTAGCTTGGTGCCGCCATCGTCGCCTGCCAGTTCGTACCGCTCTTCGAGCGTGAACAGATAAGGAATGCCGCAGGACCAAGCGAAGGCGTGCGGCTTGTCCAATTGATCGATCCGTGCCGGCGTCCGAATTGGCCGGGTGATGCCCTGGATCGCAAAGGTGCATTCCGTGTCGCCGAGCTGACACGGGTTATCAAGTAATACGAGCGGGCTCCAAGCCCGGCGATGATCCGGATCGGTGAGTGCCGACCAGACGCGCAGTGGCCCGCCGTGAAGCATCGAGCTGGTTATGGTGCGAGGCATATCCCCATCTCCAAGAGATGGGCGGGGCGATCACGGATCACCCCGCCCATCCATCAGGCCAAGTCGTTCACGAAGGTCTGACCGTGATCGTCCCCTTCATGCTCCTCATTGTAGTGCTCGGGCTTCTCGATCACTTTCTGTCCGAACCGGGCATAGAGTGTCGGAAGCACGAACAGCGTCAGCAGCGTCGCCGAGATGAGGCCACCGATGACAACCGTCGCCAACGGCTTCTGCACCTCCGCGCCCGCACCTTCGCCCAGTGCCATGGGCACAAAGCCCAGGCTTGCGACGAGCGCGGTCATGACGACTGGCCGCAGACGCTGCATCGCGCCGACATGGGCCGCCTCTTCCCGGGATAGTCCCGATCGGATCAGGTCCTGGATCGAGCTGACCATGACGAGGCCGTTGAGGACCGCGATGCCCGACAGCGCAATAAAACCTACCGCGGCTGAGATCGAGAAGTCCATGCCACGGACGAACAGCAGCAGGACGCCGCCCACCAGCGCAAAGGGCACGCCGGTGAACACGATCGCGGCATCGCGAACCGATCCCAATGCGCCATAAAGGAGTAGCAGTATCAGGATAAAGCAGGCCGGAATGACCAGCTTCAGCCGATCGCTCGCCGACTTCAGGTTCTCGAACTGACCACCCCATTCGAGATAGGTGCCGGCAGGCAGCCGGACCTGGCTGCCGATCGTCGTTTGAGCATCGGCGACCACCGATCCGACGTCGCGACCACGCACGTTGGCCTGCACCACGACACGCCGCTTGCCATTCTCGCGGCTGATCTGATTGGGACCATCGACGACCTTGATATCGGCAACACTGGAAAGCGGCACATAGCCGCCCCCGGCCACCGGAACCTGTACCTGTTCGAGCAGGCCCAGGTCGGCGCGCTGCGCTTCGGACAAGCGGATCACCACCGGGAAGCGGCGGTCCCCTTCGAAGATCTGGCCAGAGGTTCGACCACCAAGCGTAGCAGTTACGGTATCCTGTACATCCTGCGCAGTGACGCCCAAACGCGCCATCGCATCGCGATTGACCCGAATGTCGAGCATGGGCAGGCCCGTCGTCTGTTCGACCTTCACGTCCGCTGCGCCCTGCGTCTTGCGCAGCACCGCAGCGATCTGCTCTGCCGTCCGGTTCATCTGATTGAAGTCGTCACCGAACACCTTCACCGCGATGTCGCCGCGGACGCCAGCGATCAGCTCGTTGAAGCGCATTTGGATAGGCTGAGTGATCTCATAGGCATTGCCCGGAATCTTCGCGAGCTTACCCTCGATCCGGCTCACCAACTCCTCCTTGGGAAGCTCGGGGTCCGGCCAATCCTTGCGCGGCTTCAGGATGACGAACATGTCGGTTGCGTTGGGCGGCATGGGATCGGCCGCCAGCTCGGCAGTGCCGGTCTTGGAGTAGACGAACTGCACCTCCGGCTGCTTTGACATCATTCGTTCGATCGGTACCTGCATCGCCTGGCTCTGCTGGACCGAGGTCGCCGGAATGCGGAGCGACTGAATCAACAAGTCGCCTTCATCGAGCTGTGGCAGGAACACCGAACCAAGTGTGGTGAAGGCCAGCGCCGCCACCACCAAGCTTCCGACACTCGCCCCGATTGTCAGCGTCGGGCGTCTCATCGCCTGGTCGAGACCGGG
The DNA here is from genome assembly GCF_013328205.1 of Sphingomonas hominis. Lineage (GTDB taxonomy): Bacteria > Pseudomonadota > Alphaproteobacteria > Sphingomonadales > Sphingomonadaceae > Sphingomonas > Sphingomonas hominis. The sequence goes on from NZ_JABULH010000007.1 coordinate 63,003, forward strand.
TTCATAGCGCTTCTTGAGCCACGTGATAATGCGGCCGTCCTTCTCCTCCACCTTCTTCGACAGCCAGATTGCGATCATGGCCGGCACGAAGGTGAGAGAGAGGATGAAGGCGAAGGCGAGCGCGATGATGACGGTCAGCGCCATCGGCACGAACGTCTTACCCTCCACGCCGGTCAGCGTGAGCAGCGGCACGTAGACGAGGATGATGATCGCCTGGCCGTAGACCGAAGGCCGAATCATCTCGCGCGCAGCGGCTGCCACGGTCGCGAGCCGCTCTTTGACGGTCAGCAATCTGCCTTCATGGTGCTGTTGTTCGGCAAGCCGCCTCAGCGCGTTTTCGACGATGATGACGGCGCCATCGACGATCAGACCGAAGTCCAAGGCACCAAGGCTCATCAGATTGGCGGAAACGCCGGCACGCAGCATCCCGAAGCCCGTCAGCATCATGGTGATCGGGATCACCAACGCTGCGATCAGCGCGGCGCGGAAGTTTCCGAGCAGCAGGAAGAGCACGACGATGACCAGCACCGCGCCTTCCGACAGGTTCTTCGCGACCGTCTTGATCGTCGAATTGACCAGCTCGGTGCGATTCAGCACCGGCTGAATTACGACGTCAGGGGGCAGCGAGGCGTTGATTGTCTTCAGTTTCTCGGCGACAGCGGTTGATACAATGCGGCTGTTCTCGCCGATCCGCATGATCGCGGTCCCGACGACAACCTCCGTGCCGTTCTCCGATGCCGACCCCATGCGGATCGCCTGACCCGTCTTAATAGTCGCTACTTGTTCGACCGTGATCGGCACGCCGTTACGTGTCGCGATCACGGTCCTGGCCAACTCGCTGGCGTTGCGAACGAGCGCATCCGAGCGAACAGCCAGACCTTCGCCATTGCGATTGACGAATCCACCCCCGACGCTGGTGTTGTTGCGCTCGAGCGCATTGCCCAGATCCGTCAGCGTGATGCCGAGCGAGGCCAGCTTCTGCACGTCGGGCACAACGAGGAATTGCTTGGCGTAACCGCCAATCGAATCGACGCCGGCAAGGCCCGGGGTGTTCTTGAGAAGCGGCGTTACGATCCAGTCCTGCGCGGTACGCAGGTAGGTCGCCTTGTCCTCTTCGGTCGTCAGTCGCTCGCCCTCTGGCGTGATGTAACTGCCATCGGGCTGCTGGCCCGGTTCACCGGGCTTATGCTTGTCATCCGCACGGTGCTCGAGCCGGACAGTGTACATGTACACCTCGCCCAGTCCGGTTGCGATCGGACCCATTTCGGGGTTCACGCCATCGGGCAGATTCTCTTGCACGCCCTGCAGACGCTCACCCACCTGCTGGCGGGCGAAATAGATGTCTGTCGCGTCCGAGAAGACGGCGGTGATCTGGGCAAAGCCGTTGCGGCTCAGCGACCGGGTATATTCGAGGCCCGGGGTGCCGGCGAGCGCGGTTTCGATCGGGAACGACACCTGCTTCTCGACCAATTCAGGCGAAAGGGCGGGCGCGCGGACGTTGATCTGGACCTGATTGTTGGTGATGTCCGGCACCGCGTCGATCGGTAGCCGGTAAAGGGAAAATGCGCCGATGGCGGCGACGATGACGGTGAGGAGCAGGACAAGCCAGCGCTTCTCGACCGCCCATGTGACGATGCGGGCGATCATGGCTTAATCCTCGTGGCTCGCTTCGCCCTTGCCGATTTCGGCCTTGAGCGTGAAGCTTCCGGTGGTGGCGATCTGTTCGTTGCCGGTAAGTCCCGACCGAACGATGACCGTATCACCCGATGCATCGCCGAGCTGGACTGCGGTCGCCTTGAAGCCAGTGGGCGTGCGCACGAACACGACCGACTTGCCCTCGAAACTCTGGACTGCCGTCGTTGGCACGCGGATCGCTCCACTGCCACCGCTGCCCGTGAGCTGGACGGCTGCCGTTACAGGCTCACCGACTCGCCATTCGCCACCGCGATTGTCGAGCGTGGCGAGCGCCGGCACGAGGCGCGTCTGCGGATCGAGCGCCGGCGACACAAAGGTGATGCGGGCGGTTGCCTGACGGCCCGCCGCCTTGACCAGCACTGAGTTTCCGGGACGAACCCGGCCCGCATCTTCGGCCTTCAAGTTGAGCGCAATCGACACCTGGCTCAAATTAGCGATGCGATAGAGTTCGGCATCCGCTGCCACCGTCTGTCCCAGCGTCACGGGACGCGCGATGATCTGACCCGAAATTGGCGCTGCGATGCCGAGCCGGTTGAGACCAGCTCCCCCGACACCTGCCGCCGATACCGTACTTTGCGCCTGCGTCAGCGCGATCCGTGCTTCCGTCGCGGCCGTACGGGCCGCGATCAGATCCTGCTCCGGCGACACACGCTGGGCAAACAGACGCTGTTCACGCGCGAGATTCGAGTTGGCGAGCTGGAGCCGCGCACGCGCCGCTTCGACCTCGCCCTTAATCTGAGCCGCCTCACGGCTCTCGATAATTGCGATGGTCTGGCCACGACCGACCGACTGTCCAAGGTTGCGCGTCAGCGCGACCACGCGGCCCGCGATCGCGGCGGAAACAACCTGTGTTCCCTGCGGATCACCCTCGATGATCGCAGGAAGCTCGATCGTCCCGGCTCCGCCGATGATCGGCCGTCCGACCTGCACGCCCGCTGCGGCGATCTGGTCGGCGCCCAGCACGACTACACCCTCATCGGCATGACCGCCTTCGGCACTGGTCTTTTCCGCGCCTGCTCCCGCTTCGTTACCGGCTGTGGCAGTGGCGGTTGCATCGTTCCCGGCATCCTTGCCGCCACAGGCAGCCAACAGCAGGGCGAGCGACGCCGCGCTCGCAAGATAAAAGCTCTTCATCACTGATTTCCCCCATTGGGCGCTGGCGCGGTCAGTCGCTCCACCTGCGCGCGGGCATTCTGGTAGTTGGCAAGCGCGTCGATCGCGGCGACCCGCGTTTCAGCGAGTGTCCGCTCCGCATCGAGCAGTTCGAGCTGGCCAAATTTGCCCTCCCGATAGCCGATCCGCGCAATGCGGGCGGCCTCCTGGGCGGCCGCCAGCGCCGGCCCCGACGCAGCGCGCGCGGTCGTCGCGGCATTGGCCGCCTGCGCCTGCGCGTCCGTGATCGCCTGCTCGATGTCGAGCGCGGTGACGCGACGCTGGGCATCCGCCTGCGTCCGCTGCGCAGTCGCCTGCGCGATGGCCGCGCGGCCATTGTTGAACACCGGGATCGGAATCGACAGCGTGAACACCGCCGCCATGTCATTCGTCGCTTCCAAACGGCGGATCGCAGGACCGACGTTTAGATCAGGAACCCGGTTGGCGCGCGCGAGCCGCACGCCGGCTTGGGCGATCGTAAAATCCGCATTCGCTGCCGCCAGCGCCAAGGTGCCGGCGGCGTCTATAGGGACTATCGGTCCGTAGACGCCCGTGTTGGGCAGACGATCGAGCAACGTGTCGTCTAGCGCGCCGTCAATCGGTCGCGCGATCCGGCGCGCCAGATTGGCGCGAGCCGCCTCAGCCAAGCGAAGCTGCCGCTCCACATTTGCTTCGGCATTGATGCGGGCGACGTCAGCGCGTTGTTGCTCCAGCGGGGAAGCGCGTCCTGCCTGCACTCGCACGCTTGCGGCGCGCAGTGCGTCGCTGGCGATCCGGGCCTGGTCGCGCGCTGTTGCCACACGCCGATCTGCCGCGACGGCTTCGACATAAAGCTGCGTCACCTGAAGCCGAACGTCCGCGGCGATGATCGCAGCCTGGATCTCGGCCCGGGACAATTGCGCATTGGCAACGGCGACGCGGGCGCCGCGCTTGCCCCCTAGCTCGATCGGGATTGCGAAGCCAACCGTGGATTCCGCGCTGCGAACGCCCCGGTATGGTCCCGATCCAATGACGTTCTCAACCTGACCCTGGACCACTGGATTGGGCCGCAATCCCGCGACAGTGCGGCCGGCACGTGCTGCTTCGATCGCGGCAGTGGCTGCGTCCGCCGCAGGGGCCGAGCCGCCTGCTGCACTAACCGCCTGGTCGAGCGTGTAAACCGGCGCGTCCCGCGCGACAGGCGCGGACGATCCGACCTGCGCCTGCGCCATCGAGGCGCATGACGCTGCGGCCAGCATGGCCACGAGGATACGATGCATGAAAATATAACTCCTGACGATAATCGACAGGGCGCGCCAACGCGCGCCCAAATCGGACGTCAGGCTTGGGGGGGCCTCAAATCGACCATACCGGTGCGCCCGTTGAGCGACGCGGAAGCAGAGATTGTCGGCTTGGGTGCCGTGAGGACGTGCGCATGTTCGATTGTAGCGCGCATGGGCGCACCGACGTCGTGTCCGTGACAATAATTGTGATGGTGCGGGACGTTCTTGTCCGAATCCGACGGCACCTCATCGATGTCACCAGCGGTATGAATGGTGAACTCAACGCCCGCGATGCTGCCCCCCGCCAAATCAGCGGCATGAGCCATACCGGAGAAGCTGGTCAGCGCCAGCATCAGGCATGTCAGGAAAGGCAAAAAGGTTCGCACGAACCCGCCCCTAACACGGATGCGTTTCCATGTCATTGCAATAACTCGCGTGCCGGTGCCTTCGCGACACGCCATGCCGGGATCGCTTCACTCAGCACCCGCCATGCGGACCGTAGGAAGATCAGGGCGATGATCCCCCCGATTGCGATGTCGGGCCAGGCCGATCCGGTCAGGCCGACCAGACCCGCCGCCACCAGCACGCCAATATTGGAGGCGACATCGTTGCGAGAGCACTCGAACGTGCTCGACATATTCACATTCTCAGCCCGAAACTGCCACAGCAGCGCGAGACAGATGAGGTTCGCGGCGAGCGCGATCCCGCCGAAGGTCAGCATCAGCGACGATGACGGAGGCACGCCGTTCACGATCTTGTCGCCAATCTCCACGATCACCGCCAGACCGAAGGCGAGGATGATGCCGCCCTTTGCGAGCGCCGCGCCCGCTTCCCAGCGGGCGCCGCGTTTCAGCGCGTAGAGACTGAGCGCATAGACGACCGCGTCGCCGAACATGTCGACCGAATCCGCCATCAGCGCCGACGACCGGGCCACAAGCCCGCCGCCGAACTCGGCAACGAACATGGCAAGATTGATGAGCATGACCGCGATCAGCACGCGCCGCTGGCTGGCCTTGCGGCCTAGTTCAGCGATCGTGTCGCGCTTTGCTGAGCAACAATGGTCGGCCATGTCCTACTCGATTCGCCGTTCGGACCCCTTATATGAACCCTCATCCCACTAGAGGGTCAAGCACTTATGAAGATCGGTGAGATCGCCAAGCAAACCGGCCTCAAGATCGAGACGGTGCGCTTCTACGAAACAGAGGGGTTGATCGCCCCGCCGGAGCGCAGTGGAGGCAATTACCGCCTCTACAACAGCACGCACCTAAACCGACTTTCCTTCATCAAGCGGGCACGGGATCTCGGTTTCACGCTCGATCAGGTCCGTGACCTGCTCCGCCTTGCGGACGATCCGCGGGGATCATGCGATGAGGTCGATGCAATAGCCGAACTTCACATCCAGGAAATCGACCGCAAGCTGGCAGACCTTACCGTCTTACGAAGCGAGCTGGTGCGATGGGGCAGCCAGTGCGATGCCTCGACCATCGCCGAATGTAAGTTGATCGATGCGCTCACGTCGGTCAGGGCCAGCGCCTCAACCTAATATCTACCGGCAAATGGATGCGCCGGGCTGACACAAGCCAAGCGGGCGCGACCCTGCCGGGCACGGCTCTATCGGCCTGACGGCCGACCGAGCCACCGTGCCGGCGTCTCGGCCCATGCGGGTGACGATCCTCGCGTGAAGTGTGCCACGTGACACACCTGCTGCCCGCGCAGATGCGCGGATGTCGGTTCTCGGCGCCGCGGCCCTCCCCCGGAGGCCCGCCAGCGCGGGGAACACCAGGGCTGCTGCCCTTTCGTTCCCGAAGGAAAATAGACGGCCCCGTGTGGTCCGCCAAGCGCGGCACCCGACGCCCTGGGGGGCGTCGGCCGCGCTAGGGCGGCCTGCCCGCGCCAAGGCCATCGATTTTCTTCCTCCCTCCCCGTCCCGCTCCTCGCCGGAGAGGCAGACCCGGTTGCTGCGGCAACCGGCTTTCAGCCGCAGGAAGAAGGAGGAAAGAGAATGGCTTACACCCGATACAAGGGCGATCCCTACTGGAAACGAGCCAAGGTGGACGGGACCAGCGCGGACGGCACCCCCTACCGCCGTGGCGAGCGCGTGTTCTTCTATCCCCGCACCGGCGCGACCTACGCGGGCGACGGCGCGACGCGCGCATCGGCCGAGTTCGACGAACTCGCAAGCCTCGAAGGCTGACCCCTCCCCCATCCGAATAAACACAGATCACGGAGCATCATCATGGGTATCATCACCGTCAAGCTGTCGCAGCTTCGCCTTTCCCCGCTCAACCAGCGCCGCGTGAAGCCGTCTGCCGTCGAGAGCATGGCCGACGACATCGCCGCACACGGCCTGTTGCAGAACCTTGTAGCCTATGAGGACGAGGGCCTGTTCTATGTGTTCGCCGGTGGGCGACGCTATCGCGGCCTCAAGGAACTGGCGAAGCGCAAGCGGATCAAGAATAGCGACACCTTCCCCGTCGAGGTCCGCACCAAGGAAGAGGCCATCGAACTGTCGCTCGCGGAGAACTTCCAGCGCGAGGACATGCACCCGGCAGACAGCATCCGCGCCTTCGCGGCGCTCCGCGACACCGGCATGGACGCCGAGGAAATCGCGGCCCGGTTCGGTCAGGCGGTCAGCTTCGTCTATAAGATGCTTCGCCTTTCCGCGCTCGCACCGGCGCTGATCGACCTGATCGCCAAGGACCAACTGTCGCTTGAGGCGGCGCGCGCGCTCACCCTCACCGACGACCATGACCAACAGGTGAAGGTCTGCAAGGCGGCGAACGGCCATGCCCACACCATCCGGCGGATGCTCACCACCGAGAAGGTGGACACCACCAGCGGCGCGTTCATCTTTGTCGGGCGCGACGCCTATGAGGCGAAGGGCGGGACGATCACGGTGGACCTGTTCAGCCAAGGGGCCGAAGGCTTTGCCGACCAGCCCGAGCTTGTGCAGGAAATGGCCGAGGACAAGCTGGACGCCATCGCGGACGAGTATCGCGCGATCGGTTGGCATGAGGTCCGCGCCACGCTGGACCGGCCCTACGATCTTTACATGAAGGGCAGCCTGTATCCGGCCACGCGCGAGCCGACCGAGGCCGAGGCCGAACGGCTTGCCGCCATCGATGCCGAGATCGAGGCCATCGCTGAGAAGGAAGGCGAGGACAGCGTGGCGATCGAGCCGCTGTCCGACGAACGGGACGCCATCACCGAGGGCTTGCGCGGTTTCAACCCCGAGCAGGTGGCAGTCGGGGGGGTGGCGCTATGGGTTTCGCATGACGGGTCGCTCGGCAAGAGCTTCTATCGTGCGAAGGCCGAGCCGAAGCCCAAGGCGGCAACCGGCGAACCGCAACCGCTCTATAGCAACAGCCTTGTCGCCGACCTGTCGCGGATCAAGACCCGCATCGTGCAGGAGGCGGTCGCAGCCGACCCGGCACTGGCGCTCGACGTGCTGCTGGACAGCCTCGCAGGCCAGCTACTCCACGGCGCGCACAGCTATCAGATGGCGATCGACGTGCAGGCCAAGAGCATCGCGACCGATGTTGCCGACGACTTGATGGCGACCAGCGACGTGCGGGAGGTCGAGGAAACGATGGCCGACCGCTTCGCGTCGATCCCCGCAAAAGGGCGGTTCGAGGTGATCCGCGCCATGAGCCAAGACGACAAGCTGGCGCTGCTTGCCGGGTTGGTGGCGATGACGGTGGACGGCACCCTGTTCGCGGGCGGCGCTCCCGGTGCGCGTCATCATCACTTCGAGCAGGTAGCGCGCGCGACCGGCGTGGACATTGCGACCCGCTGGCAGGCCCCCATCGCCTTGTTCGACAAGATGCGCCGTGCGGCCCTGATCGACCTACTCCGCGCCGAGTGCGGCGATGCCAGCGCCGACAACTGCGCGACCATCAAGAAGAAGGCGGACTTGGCGGTCAACGTGTCGGGGCGACTCGCTGCGCATTGGCTCCCCGCGCCCATGCAGATCGGAGCGTTCGACCAGCCCGAGCGCGACGAACTGGACGATCCCGAAGCCGATGCCTTCGACGATGCCGAGAGCGAGGACATGGAGGCCGACGAAATGGCGTGACGGATGCGGGGGCGGTGACAATCGCCCCCCTTCCCCTCTTCCGTTTCACCCAGCAGCAGCCCCGTCGCCGGCGCGACAGCCATGCCCCGCATGGCCGTCGCGCCCGCTGCCCTTTCAGGCCCGCGGGCGCCGCCCGCCCACAAGGGACAGGCGGCGCCGATGCGACTTCCTGAGATATGTCCCTATCGTAGCTGATCGTCCGCGCCCAAAAGCAAAGGGCGGAAGATCGCTCTCCCGCCCCCTACTGGTGACGCTGGCGCAACTGCGCCGATGGTGCGGGGCCGGCCGCACCAGCAGACCAGCCAACGATCAGTGCCCAGACGGTCTCGAAAGAAACAGAACAGAGCTTCATCACATTAGTCACTGGGTTCAGGTTGGTGTTCTTGACCTTGTGCGCCTTGCGAGCGCGAGATTTTGAACGTGTAATCATAGGCAATCCCTCCATGAAAATGACGCTCGCGAAGCGAAGCGCCAGAGCCAAAAAGAGGGCACCGACAATCAGCCAGCCTGCGGGAGTTGAACCCCCCAGCACCCCGAAGCCATGAAGGCCGTCACCCATGTAGGCCGTGCGACGGTGTGTTCAACGCCGGGGGTGTGCCACGTGGCACAGGCATCGCGTAACCGAACAGATCGCGAAGCGCGCGACGCCGAAACGCATTGAACCAACGGCGACGGCGATGCTCGGCAGCGTCGTGGATCATGTGGCAGCGCTGGCAGAGCGCGGCGAGATTGCGCGGCGCGTTGTCGGTCGGATCGTGATTGAGATGCGCGCACGCGATATACACGCGCGTGATCCGCACGATCGCCGCGATGTCCGGTTCGGGCGGTCGAACCCGCCGCCCACGGCCATCGCGCCACTGACGCCGATCGCCGTCCCACCATCGCCCGTCGCCCAGGTGGAACACTCGCCGTCCATGCGGGCGCCGGCAATGCTCGCACTTTCCCTTTGCCCGACCGAACCGGATCAGCCGCGACAGCTCGGGCCAGTCGATGGGATAAAGCCAGCGATGTTCCGGCATGATCGGCATGACGATTCTATGAGTCAGAGCTGACCGGAACGAAAGCAGAAAATCCAATGCTGACCGCCAATAATGGCGGGCGTTGATTTGTAAGTGGGTCCGTCAGTCTCCTCCCATCGTGAGGGACGCGGCCCGCCGCCTCAAGGGATCAGCGGTTCCCCCAATTTGCTGCGCAAATCGGCTCCCCCTCTGCCCGGCAAGCCGGCCGCTCGCGGTCCCTGTGACCCGGCGTTCCGCGCCCCTCCCGTTGTCGTCGCCAATCACGGCAACACGGAGGTTTCCCATGTCCCATCACCGTCTGTTCGCGCAGCTCGAGTTCGAGCGAGCAGCGGGGCACGCTGCGCTAAAAGCCTTGGCCCAAGCCGTTGCACAATCCGACCAGTTTCGCGCCGATGGTCGCGATCGCGAGCCGATCCATTTCTGGGTTCTCGCCGGTGAGCTTGAAGAGGTCGTGCAGGATCGGCTGCGCGACGTGCTGGACGGCCCAGGTCTCGGCGTGGTCGAGCGCGGCGAGCTGTTCCATCAACCTCGGATCGTGGAGCTGGTGATCGCCGCGCGCGACGCCCGCACCGCGCCCTCCTGACGGGGCGCGCTCGCGGGGGACGATGATCCCGCGCTATGGCGTCGTCAGCTTCACCGCTATCTTCGTGGACGCTCCAAAATGCCGATCAAGCAACGCACGTCCCTCCGCGACCAATGTGAGGCGCTGGGCCTCCGCTTCCATCGGGTCGAGGTGCCGCGCGCCGCTGAAGGTTGGCTGGTACAGGACACATTCCACCGCCCCGAACACGCGGCAGCAGCGATGTTGAGAGCCGAGGGCTGGACCTGCGCGACGTGCGAAGGCGGGCCAATGCTCCTCTTGATGAAGGCCGCCTGCCTTGAACGGCTGATGGAGCTGAACAGCTTGGGGGCTGCCGATAGCCTCACCCGCTTTCTGGAGGCGCAATTCGTCATCAACGCCGATCATCTCGATAGCATCTTCGCCGCGATCGGCGCGGCAACAACGAACCAGGTTCGCCGAAACTTCGACGCGATCTACGCTGCCGGGGTCGATGAATATTACCCTGGCGTTTCCGGCGAGCTGATCGAGCAGCTTCACCATGCGCTCGGCTCCCGGCTCAGTAGCATCGCTCGTCGCTTCGCCGGCGACGCCTACTGCTACCGAGCGGGCTGGCCTGACATAACCGCGGTGCGCGACGGCACCGTTCTCTTCCGTGAAATCAAGACGACCGACAAACTGCATCGTTCGCAGATCGAGACCATCGGCAACGTCCTTCTCCCCGAAGGGCTCGACGTCGACGTTCTCCAACTCGCCGCGCCGAAGGCGCGATAAGCCCGACAGCGGTCGCCGCCTCACTGGCGAGCTGCGACCACCGGGGGGGAACGCCAAGGGCGCCGCCCTTTCGTTCCCGAACGACAATCGACCGCCCGTGTAATCCGCCAAGCGCGGCACCCGACGCATGATCGCCGGCCGCGCTAGGCGGCTCGCCCGCGCCAGCGGTAGATTCTCGCTCCCCCTCCCCATCCCGTCCTCGCCGGACAGGCAGGGCCGTGAGGCCGAGCGGCCTTGCGGCCCATGCCAGAAGGAGGATTACCATGCCGACCCCCGAGCAGATCGATACCATTCGTCAACTCAACGATGCGGCCCGTCAGCGCCCCGGTGCCGGGTCTATCGCCAACGTCACGAGCGGGTTTCAGGCCCTTCCCGATGCCGACCGTTTCGCGGCGCTCGCCACGATCATCGCGTTTTCCAAGTTCGACACCGACAACGATCCTTACGGCGAACACGATTTCGGGGCGGTCTATCGACTGGCAACCGGGATATGGACACAGGAGCGGCCGAGCGGCGACGCGGCCATCGCAGAGACCGTTTTCTGGAAAGTGGACTATTACGACCGCACCCTCACCAACGGCAGCGAAGCCCCTTGGGACGCGCAGCAGACCCAACGCGTTCTGACGATCATGCTGGCAAGCGAATACTGATCGCTCCATTCCGTCGATCCGCGCTCAAGCGAGCGCGGATCACGACGCATCGAAAGACGGCCAATTAGCGTGATTTGTTGAGAAATCGCCTTGGAAGGCGTAGGATCGACCACAGAAAGGATGACGCGATGGCCCAGATCGATCTCAAAACGCTGCGCGAGCGCATCCGCCAGATGGACTTCGAGCGCGGCACGCCCGAGCAGATTGCGCTTTGGCGCGAGGATGTCGCGGAATCGCGCGCTAATCTCGCCATCGAGGGCATGACGCCGACCATCGACGAGGACGCGATGTTCGCGCTGATGCTCGACGAGGGCGTTCCGCCCGCCGTCATGCCCACGATCATTCTCAGTCTCTACCGGCCTGGAACACACCAGATCGCTGCCTGACCTTGGCAAGCGATCCCTACACCTATCCCGGCACCGAGACGCTCCGAAACCGGCTCGGGATCACCGACGACAAGACCCTCACCGAGGCGGAGCGTAGATTGACCCTGGCGCGCGGCGCGGAGGCCGCGCGCCTGACCTTTCCGGCGAGCGCCGATGGCTACAGGGCGCTTCACAAGCACTTGTTTCAGGACCTGTACGATTGGGCGGGCCAAGACCGAACCGTCAACATCGCCAAGGGCGGATCGAGCTTCGCGGCGGTCCCCTATCTCGCGCGCGAACTCGACAAGCGGTTCGCGGAGGTAGGAGCACAGAGCGGCTTTCGCGGGCTTCCTCGAGACGAGTTTTTCGATCGGCTCGGCAACCACATCAACGAGATCAACGCCATTCACCCCTTCCGCGAAGGGAATGGACGCGCCATGCGCCACCACGCGGCGCAGCTCGCCCGCGAGGCCGGTCATCCGATCCGCATCGCCGCGATCGACAAGGATCGATGGATGGAGGCGTCGCGGCACGGCTTCCTGACCGGCGATCATCGCGGCATGGCCGCGGTCCTCTCGGCAGCGGCGATCAAGCGCGACCTCGCGCCCGAAGCGCGGATCGGCCCCGCCAGGATCGCCATGCTCCCCAAGCGCGCCCCGCCCGAGGGCCAACGCTACCGTGTGACGCTGACCAAGGCGCGTGAGGAGCTGGAACGCTATCTGCCGGCCGCGCGCCAGCAGGCGGCCGACCGCCTGCGCGGGCTGATAAAGGAAGGTGCGCCATCTGCCGCAATCGCCAACGCGCGCACCGAACTTGCGTATGTCCGCCACGCCAAGGGGCCGATCTACCAATCGCACCTTCTCACCTATCTCGGCGTCCGTCAGGTCGATGCCGTCGTGACGCCCCAGCAGACGCCATTGGAGCGAGTGCGGGAGATCGGCGCCGCACTCGGCGTCCAGATCAACAACCAGCAGCCGACGCAGCTTCAGCGCGCCGTGCGGTCGCTGGAGCGGCCGATCCTGCCCCCCGGCCACTCTCCGGGCCAGGAGCGCCTTGCCGAGCTATTCCTGAAGAACACCGCGGAGAAGAACCAAGCCGATCCCCGCCTCGCGCCTGCCCAGGCGATCGTCGACGCGGCCATGAAGACCGCGCGCGATCGGGGCGAGGCCGCGCGCATGGTGGGGACCATCGGGGAGTCGACGCGCCAGCTCGTCGCCGATCGGATCAAGACGGGAGGATCGCTGGACGGCGAAATCGGCCGCGCGTCCCCGACCCAGGCGCTGCGCGATAAGGACCGGAGCCGCTGACGGCGTCCGGTTATTCAGCCAACCGATCGATGATCGGGCAATCAGGCCGATCATCGCCGTGGCAGGCCTGGGCGAGGCCCGTAAGGGAGCGCCGCATAGCTTCCAGCGCACGCACCTTACGACCCAGCTCGGCAGCGCGCGCTTCCGCCAATGCCTTTACTTCGGCGCTCGACCGACCGCGATCCGACCACAGACCGAGCAGCGTGCGGATTTCCTCGACCGGGAATCCCAAGTCGCGCGCATTGGCGATGAACCGCAGCCGGTGAACATCGGCGTCATCATAGTCCCGGTAGCTCCCGCGCCGAGGCGGCGCGGGCACCAGGCCGATCTTCTCGTAATGACGGATCATGCGTTGGGAGACGCCGCTGGCGTCCGACGCCGCCCCGATGTTCACAGCTTCACCGCGTTGAGCCGCAGCGCGTTCAGAACGACGGTGAAGGACGAGAGCGCCATTGCCGCGCCCGCTAGCATGGGTGATAGCAACAGGCCGGCGACGGGGTAGAGCACGCCGGCCGCGATCGGCACGCCGATCCCATTGAACAGGAACGAGAAGAACAGGTTTTGCCGGATATTCCGCATCGTCGCGTGCGCGAGCTTGCGGGCGCGCACGATCGCCGAGAGATCGCCGCGCGTGAGCGTCATCCCGGCGCTTTCGATTGCCACGTCCGTGCCCGTGCCCATCGCCAGGCCAACATCGGCAGCCGCCAGTGCCGGCGCGTCGTTGATGCCGTCGCCAGCCATCGCCACTCGCGCGCCGCTCGATTTCAGCTCGGCAACGATCCGGGCCTTGTCCTCAGGCCGCAGATCGGCGCGCACGTCGTCGAGCCCACCCACGGCGCGCGCGACAGCATCGGCCGTCGTGCGATTATCGCCCGTCAGCATCACGACCCGAAGCCCCTCCTTACGGAGCGCGGCAATAGCCTCTCTAGCGCTGTCACGCACCGGATCGGCGACCGCGACCAGGCCGGCGAGCTGTCCGTCGACCGCGATCAGCATGACGCCCGCCCCTTCGCGCCTGCGACGGTCGGCGGCTTCCTCGAGCGGAGCGGGATCGGCCCCGATCCGGCGCAATTGAGCGGCGTTGCCGATCACGACCTGGCGGCCCTCCACCGTGGCGCTGACACCCAGCCCGGTTTGCGAGGCGAAATCCGCGACCGCGCCGAGCTGCACTCCGCGTTCCTTGGCGGCCGTGACGATCGCGTGGGCGAGCGGGTGTTCGGATTGCGCCTCGACCGCAGCGGCGAGCGCCAGCAGCTCGCCTTCCTCGATCGCGCCTGTCGCCTCGATGGCGACGAGCTTGGGCTTGCCTTCCGTCAATGTGCCCGTCTTGTCGATGACCAGCGTATCGACCTTCTCCAGCCCCTGCAGGGCCTCCGCATTTTTGACCAGCACGCCGGCGTGCGCGCCGCGCCCCGTGCCGACCATGATCGACATGGGCGTGGCGAGCCCGAGGGCGCAGGGACAGGCAATGACCAGGACGGCGATGGCATTGAGCAGGGCATGGCCCATGCGCGGCTCAGGGCCGACCAGCGACCAGATCACGAACGTCGCGATCGAGATGAGCACGACCAGCGGGACGAACCAGCCCGAGACGCGATCGGCGACCGCCTGAATTGGTGCACGGCTGCGCTGCGCTTCCGCGACCATCCGGACGATGCGGGCGAGCATCGTATCGGAGCCGACCGCGCGCGCCTCCATGACCAGGCTGCCCGTCGTATTGACGGTGCCCCCGGTGACGGGCGCGTCGACTTCCTTGACGACGGGCGCAGGCTCCCCGGTGAGCATGGACTCATCGACCGAGGACCGGCCCTCGACCACGACGCCATCGACCGGGATGGCTTCGCCGGGGCGGACCCGCAGCCGATCGCCCGCGGCCACGTCGGCAAGGCCGACTTCTTCCTCAGAGCCGTCCGAGCGCAACCGGCGCGCCGTCTTGGGGGCCAAGTCCATGAGCGCGCGGATCGCGCGCCCCGTCGCCGCCCTGGCGCGCAGTTCGAGCACCTGTCCGAGCAGCACCAGCGCCACGACGACGCCGGCCGCCTCATAATAGGGGGCACCTCAAGGTTTGTGGCACGGACAGCGGTAAGCTGAACAGGTGGCGAACAGGGCGGCTCAGGCCACCTTGGCTCCGGGTCCGCCGGCGATGTTGAGTGCGCGGTAGCCGTCTTGATCGAG
>NZ_JABULH010000008.1 GCF_013328205.1 Sphingomonas hominis
ACCACCGGGATGAGGGGTCCCTTTTCGACGCCGATCACCCCGCTACCGGGGTCCTTTTTCCACGCCGATCCACAGCCTTAAGCCCGCAAGCGCTACGCCCGCGGACGATCGGCGCATTCGCGAATGTTTCTCTATGGATGCGCCTCCAGGCATTGTGCCGCCTCCGATCCCGCCCTTTCGTTTGATCTTGGTGGCGGCAGATGCGCTGCCGCCCGGACCGACCAAGGCACAGCTCCTCTATATGGCGACATGGGATAACGTACCCGAACGTCCCGTTGGCGGGGCGGCCCATGCTGTTCGCCGACTGCGCGCTTTGGTTCCCCTTCTCGATGGCGACACGCGACGGCAGGCAGTCGAACGGCTCGATACAATCGAGGTCGATCTGATCGAGGGCAGGCCGGATGATGCCATCGCGAGGATACAAAGCGGCTTTGCTAAGAAGCGAGCCACGGGTGAGAGGCTTTTGCCGGAGCCGGGAACTCAGGCGCAAGGCCTCATTGCCGAGTTCTTCAAAGCGCGTGATTTCGACCGCGCCATGCTGGTGACGAACCTGCTGCCTCCCTCCGCCGACTGCACGATGGTGGATGATGGGCTGACCGGTGTCGCCGGATGGGTTCTTCCGACGCAGGAAAGCACGGTGGTAGCGACCTATATGGCGCGGCTTGAGTCGTCGGGATCATTGGCGCGCCTGTGCCCGAACGGACTGGGCGAAGAGATCGCCGCAGAAGTTTGGCTCCAGGCAGGTGACGACGCCAAGGCGTTAGCTGCCGCGACTAAAACCGGTAGTCTTCTGGTCCTTGCAAAGACGCGTCTCGCGATTGTTGAACGCCGCCTCGGATCGGGCGACATGGCCAGCGCGAGGTCACTGCTACAGACGGCAGCAGCCGCAGCTCCCGCGCTGGACGTCGGCGACCAGTTTGCCCGCGCCGCAGCTGCCCGGCAGCGGATTCAGCTGATCCACCTTCTCGCTAAGGTCGGCGAAGCCGAAATGGCCGAGCGGCTTGCTGCTGCTTACCCCGGTCCGGGGTGGCGTGGTTTCGCTTACTCCGTCATTGTTGCGACGATGAATCGCGAGCGTGCCGGCCCCACTTGGGCTGGCCCGTTCCTTGATCTTCAGGAAGTACCAGCTGACCACTGAGCGTGGATCGGCCGGCTCACGGATGAAATCCTTGACGCTGTGCGGCTGCCATCAGCTCCTGTCCCCGCGCAACTTCCTGCTCGATGCCGCGTCCCTCGACGAGCATTCGTCCGAGCCGATATTTCGCCTCCGCATTACCCGGTCCGCCGTCAGCGTTCGGAATCATCATGACCTGCCCCGACCCGCCAAGTCGCACGGGCGGCGAGTAGATGCTGGTGAAGGCGGGCCGGTCCTGCGCCGCTTTCTCGTACAACGCAGCGGCGCTAACGTCGTCACGCGTGACGCCCTCGCCCGTTTCCAGCGCGCGGGCGAGCTCGATCATGGCCGACCGTTCGCCCTGTTCGGCTCGGCATCGCAGATGTGGGAGGCGCACCGTCTCGTCGGCGTAGGTGTAGCGGATGCGCGTGACGCCGCTTGCGTCGGCGATTGGAACGGCACCGATCCCGCGTAGGCCAGCACAGCTTGTTGACATCTTAGGCGTGGCGCAACCGGCAAGGAGCAAAAGGGCCAAGACCATCGACCCAGCTTTCACTGCACTTCCCCGTTCGGCACGAGATCCCAATCGACGTCGCCGCGCGCTTCCTGTCGCTTGCTCGACTTGCCCGATGGCAGCTGGGCAGAGGTCACGCCGCCCAGCTTGCGCAACGCCTCAGCCATCAGTGGCTTTCTCCGCTGGAGCGCGACGTCGACCATGGTGTCGCCGTCTCCTTCCAGTCCCGAAAGGGTGTTCACGTCCGCTCCCGCCCTGACCAGCACTGCGGCGCTCGCCGGGTTCTTGCATGCGGCAGCGACAATCCAGAGCGGCGGCTCGCCGTTCAGACGCGCGTCGAGCGGGTAGTTGATCTTGACCCCGGCACTGGTCAGGAGTTCTCCTGTCGACGGCTTGCACGCACTCGACAGGCCTGCCCACGATTGCCACAGTTGGTCGGGTCGTTCCGCCTTTTCACCACGAAACCCTGCTCCAAGCATCAGGCGAATGACGTCGTCCCATCCTGCGCGAACTGCCGGACCCAGCGCTTCTTCCATCGCTTGCGGGCCATCAGTGGCCGCGACCAGTTGAACAAGCGAACGGATCATTGCCATCTTCTCCGCATCGGGTGCGTTCGGCAGTGCCTCGGTCGTGGGATCCTCAAGCGGCTCCATGGGGATGCGCGGCTCGATCCGCCCCATGTAGCCGGTCAGGGCCGGAGTTACGCCGATCGGCTTCAGGGCTGCAAGTGATGCGACGAGCGCCGGATCGTTTCTCTCAACTGCCGCATTGGCAGCCCTAGGAAAACTGTCGAGCCGCTGCTTGAGCGCGAGCAGACCGTCCCATGATGCGATCTGCGGAAACCGAGAGTCGGGAAAGGCTGTCTGACTTTGGTCGTGAAATCGGTCCAACCGTATAGGCCCAGCCAGCGGTGCCAGCGCCGTTATCATGGCTGCGGTCCCGTGTTGTGCGACCACGTCGACGATCGTCGCACGGCGATACTCGTGAAGGTCGGCCGCCTCGCGGGCGAGTGCGAGGAGCCCGGCGGTGTCGCCCGCCTTTATCCTAGCCTCGATCCGAAGTCGGCGATCAGCGGCTTCGCGCACGCACGTGGCAAGCGCGTCGATGTCGCCGCGTGAAGCGGCCATCCGGCAGGAAGCCAAGCGTGGCTGAGGCAGAAGGTTCAGCTCGCCGCCATAGTTCGCGAGGAAGACCAGAGCGCCTTCCTGCCCAGCCTTGGCTGCAGCCGCCCATAGCACCGACTCTGCTTTTGATCGGCCGAGCTCTTTTTCGTGCAAAGCCACGTAGCGCTGCGCCAGATCGAAGCGGTCCGCCCTCATCAGCCGATGCACCCAGAAGGACGGATCGCCGCCTTCCAGCAGCGGCAATAGCCGGGCGACGGCAACCTCCTGCCGCGTGTCGAGTGCGCGAGTGAAACCAGACCCGATCTCGGCCTGGATAGCAGTCCGCTCGCCCGCGACAGCGGTCGCCTTCCGGTCGCGCACGGCACGCTCAAGCAGGTCGGCTTGGCCAGCCATGACCAGAAGGCCGATCCAGTCGCACTCGGGTGCGGTCAGCTGTTCCGGTTCGGGACGGTCCACGCACAGGCCGGTCGTACCGCTGAACTTGGCGCCGCGATCCAGCATCGTGGCAACGAGCGCGGCATTCTTCATCCGGACGGCCTTCGCGAGCGGAGCCGGCCCGTCATAGTCACCCCCGCTGGAGGGTGGCCGTATGCTGGGATCGGAGCCGCGTTCGACGAGCAGGCGCGCCATCTCGCCATCGTTGCGGTACAGGGCCCAGTTCAAGGCGGTATGCCCCAGCAGGTCACGCGCATTGATGTCGGCGCCGGCCGGCACGCTCGCCAGCACGGCCGGATCGGCGCTGCGCGCAGCCTCGGCAAAGGTGCGTACCGTACCGGTATAGCGGGCCTTCGGCCGCTTTCCCTCACGTGCGCAGAGTTCGGGGTAAAGGAACGCCGGTTGATCGACGAGTGCTTGATTATAGCGGGTAACGAAGCGGACGGCCGCCTCTCCGTGGGTCACCTCCTCCTTGCTGGTGATGACATCGTCCGCGACATACCATTTGCCGATCGCGGGCCGCGTCCAGACGGCGCAGGAAACACCTGGCAGGCTCCAGCCAGACGGCATCGGGCCGATGTAGTTGGTCCCGGCAAGGCGGGAGTCGCCTCGGGTGGCAGCACTCGCGGCCTCCTTGGCCGGATCGCGCGCCTTCAGCCGAGCGGTCTTCTGCCGCAGAACCTGTTCCACGGTCTGCGCTGAAGACTGCCCCGTACAGGCAGTCGGTATCAGCAGGGAGAACAGAACGACCGGCACCGAACGCAACATTGCTCTCTCCCCTTGTCGAACTCGTGAGCGACTTATCTAGGCGAACACCGGTAGAGCCAAGCACCGGGCCGAACGCGGCAACTCAGATCAGCTGGCAGGGCGTCGTCCCAAGCTTGCCCTTCTCGTTCTGGTCGGAAGTCGCGAGGTCGGTGCCAGCGCCACGACGAAAAGTCGCTAGCCGCTACGATCACGTGCGATCCGGGTGAACCGCGCACCTTCGAACATGGGCGCGCCTCGAAGTGTCGCACCCATAGGCCTCCCAGCCACCCGCGTTCAACGACACCGGTCAGGCAATAACCTTCTCTGACGTAGCGTCCTTTGATGTTTGCGGCCGCGATATGATCCGGCCCGGTCGGATCGAGCGGGGAGAGGGTCGCGATCTGAATGCCCGACGTCCGTCGTCGGGCTGGTAGCTTCTCCAGCTTGACGATGGGCAGCTCCACTTCTTGCCGGTGCACGACGCGCAGTTGATCCAGCCAGGCGCCGCTTCCTGCCCCTCCCAGCGCACCCAGGAGAATACAACCCGCGGTCACCTTCCCCCGCGACCACCATGTGCGCGCCTGAAAAAGTGGAGAGCACAGGGTGCGGATAAGTGCGCCCACCGCGGCACCGATCAGCCCGCCCCAACCGAACACTTGGAGAAGACCGCTACCGATGGGAACTGGTGCCTGAAGAAGATAGGTGAGCGGCAACGACAGCCCGACGACGAGGAAGGCCAGCCACAAGCCGATCCGAGCGATCGATCCCGACCCCTCCGGTTCTCGCTTGATGCCCATCAGGGTTCCTCGTTTGACAAGCTACGCAGACCGCCCCCTGCGTTGCAGCAGCTTCTCGCCGTCGGGCCTGATCTCGCCCTTGGGGGTAACGTGGCGGTACAGGGTCTGCCGGGTGACGCCGAGTTCGGCGCACAGCTCGGCCACCTTGGTTTCGGGCTTGCCCATCGCGGCCTGGGCGAGGCGCAGCTTGGCAGGCGTCATCTTGAACGGGCGTCCGCCATGCCTACCGCGCGCACGAGCGGATGCGAGGCCGGCACGGGTGCGCTCGACGATCAATTCGCGCTCGAACTCGGCAAGGCCGGCGAAGATCGCGAAGATCAGCCGGCCGTTGGCGGTGGTCGTGTCGATCGACGCACCTTCCCCCGCCAGCACCTTGAGGCCGACTTCCCGCTTCGTCAGCTCGCCAACAAGGTTGACGAGATGGCGCAGGTCGCGCCCCAACCGATCGAGCTTCCACACCACCAGCGTGTCGCCGCGCCGCAGCGCCTTGATGCAGGCGTCGAGCCCGGGGCGCGTGTCGCGCCGACCCGAAGCGGCATCCTCGTAGATGTGCTCGGGATCGACACCGGCCGAAACCAGCGCGTCGCGCTGGAGGTCATGGACCTGGCTGCCGTCCGCCTTGGACACCCGTGCGTAGCCGATCTGGGTCGTCACATATACGTCCGTTCGTGTGACGGAGCAGGAACGCTGCTCCAACAGCACACATCCTGTCACTTAACCCGTGTTCCTGTCTATGCTCCGCGAACAATCCGAGCAGCTGATTTCGTGACGCTACGCCGAAGGGAGCACGATGCCGGCGAAGACGATCCTCTCACCCGGCCAGCGCGCCGCCCTATTCAACCCTCCGGGCGACCGCGACACCATCGAGCGGCTTTACACGCTCGGCCCTGACGATCTCGCCCAGGTCTGCCGGAGACGGCGCGGGGCCAACCGCATCGGCTATGCTGTCCAGCTCTGCTATCTTCGGCATCCCGGCCGAGCGCTGTTTCCCGACGAACTGCCTTCGCGCGATATGCTGGATCTGCTCGCGGCACAGATCGGCGGGTCGGCCGAGGACTTCGCCCGTTATGCGGAGCGCGCACCGACGCTGCGCGAGCACCGCGCCGAGATCGGGCCATATCTCGGCATGCGCCCGTTCGAGCGCTCTGACCTGCGCGCCATGCTCACGCTCGGGCAGGAGGTGGCGACATCGACCGATCGCGGCGAGCCGATCGTCGCCGCCATGGTCGAGCGGTTGCGACACGTCCGCGTGGTCGTGCCCGCTGCGTCGACACTGGAGCGCGTAGCGCTGATCGCCCGCGCCCAGGCGCGACGCGTCGCACATGCCGGACTGATCCGCGACCTGACAGCCGAACAGGAGCTGGCGCTCGCAGGCCTGATCGATCCCGGCGAACAGGGTCGGACCGGTCTTGGTTGGCTCCGGGAGTGGCCGGAAGCCCCGACCGCATCGAATCTGAAGGCGATCGCCGAGCGGCTGTCCCGCGTTCGCTCGCTAAGGATCGAGCCAGAGCGGGCGCGGCGCATTCACGCTGCCCGCTACTCCGTGATTGCCCGTGTCGCCAATATCGTCACAGCGCAGGCGCTGCGGCGTATGGAGCGGCGCCGGCGAGTGGCGACGCTGGTCGCGGCCGTGATCGAGCTGGAGGCGGCGTTGACCGACGCGGCGCTCGTCATGGCCGAGAAAATGGTCGGCTCGTTGTTCCGGCGAGCCGACCGGACCCGATCCGAGCGGCTGCTCGGCGAGGCACGGCTGCTCAAGGACACGGCTCGCGTCCATGCCCAGCTCGGCCGCCTGCTGATCGACACACGCGTGAGCGGCCGCGACCCGCTGCGAGCGATCGGTGACCGGATCGGATGGGACCAGCTGGAGCGCAGTGTGCGGTTCGCCGAAGAGCTGACCCGTGGCAACGAGGACGGGCTGGACGAGGTGGTGCAGCGACATGCCGAAGTGCGACGCTTCGCCCCGACACTCTATAATGCGTTCACCTTCCGCGCCGCCCGCTCCGGCGATCCGTTGCTCGGTGCCATCGACGTGCTGCGACGCATGTATCGCGACGGCCGATCGGTGCTGCCCAAGCGCGTGCCAACCACCTTTCTGCGCCCGCGATGGCGGAAGGTGGTGTTTCCGGATGGAGGCGGGATCGACCGCCGCGCCTATGAGGTCGCCGTCATCGTCCACCTGCGCGAGCGCCTCGCATCGGGGAGCGTCTGGGTCGACGGGAGCCGTGCCTATCGCACGCTCGACGATTATCTCCTGCCCCAACCCGCGTTTGCGGCCATGCGCGACGATGACGGGTTGGGATTGGCGGTTCCGTCAAGCTTCGCGGACTGGCATGCCGAACGCCGCGCTACCCTGGCCCGCCGCATGGGCGAGGTGGAACGTGCGGCCTCGGCCGGCGAGCTGGTCGACGTCGTGATTGCAGGCGGCGATCTCGTCGTCTCACCGCTCAGGCGCGCGGTGCCGGATCCTGCCGACGAGCTGAAGACGAAGCTCTACGCTCTGCTGCCGCGCGTGCGTGTCACCGACCTGCTGGTCGAGGTGGCCGCCTGGTCGGGCTTCGCGGACGGCTTCGTCCACGCGCGCAGCGGCGAGCCCGCGGCCGACCAGGCTGCACTGATGGGCACGATCCTGGCTGACGCGACCAACCTCGGCCTTGGCCGCATGGCGGAGAGTTCACGCGGACTGACCCTTGCGCGCCTGCGCTGGACGGCCGAGTGGCACGTGCGCGACGAGACCTACCTGTCAGGGCTCGCCTCCATCGTCGACGCGCACAACGCGCATCCGCTCGGCCAGGTGTGGGGCTCGGGCGAGCTGTCGTCCTCGGACGGCCAGTTCTTCCGAGCGGGCGGTCGCGGCGAGGCACGCGCCGACGTCAATGCCCGCTACGGATCGGAGCCTGGCGTTCTGTTCTACACCCATGTCACCGACCGGTTCACGCCGTTCCACACCAAGGTCATCGCCGCGAACGCCGGCGAGGCAGCCCACGTCATCGACGGCCTGCTCGACCACGAGAGCGAACTTACCATCCGGGAGCACGCGACCGACACCGCCGGCGCAGTCGACCATGTGTTCGGGCTTTGCTACCTCCTCGGCTTCCGGTTCGCACCGCGCATCCGCGACCTGAACGAGCGCCGGCTCTACGGGTTGGCCCCGCTCGATCCGTGGCCGACGCTTCGTCCACTCGTCGCCGGGCCGATCAACATCAAGGCGATCGAGGAGAACTGGGACGAGACGCTCAGGCTTGCCGCGTCGATCAGGGCGGGTACGGTCAGCGCGTCCGCCATGCTGAAGAAGTTGGCGGGCTACCCGCGCCAGAACCCGGTTGCCCGGAGCTTGCGCGAAATCGGGCGCGTCGAGCGCACGCTGTTCATGCTCGACTGGCTCGACGATCCCGAGCAGCGACGCCGCACCGGCAGCATCCTCAACAAGGGAGAGGCCCGAAACGCGCTCGCCCGCGCCATCTTCTTCAACCGTCTGGGTGAACTGCGCGACCGCACGTTCGAGAACCAGCGGCACCGCGCTTCCGGGCTGACCCTGGTCACGGCTGCGGTCGCGCTCTGGAATACCGTCTACCTCGACCGGGCCGTCCGCCACCTGCGGTCGACAGGCACAGATGTACCCGACGAGCTGCTCGCCCACGTTGCACCGCTGGGCTGGGAGCATATCGGCCTCACCGGCGACTATCTCTGGAGCGAGATCGAGAAGCCGCGCGGGCGCTTCAGGCCGCTGCGCACCACCACGGCCGAGCGCCGAGCTTAGCGTACGTTTTCGGGCCTTCTCTCACCGGTCCCCTTCTCGGCCCCGCCGCACGCAGCGAGCGCCAGCGGAAGCAAGGCGGACAGTAGGGTCCGCGCATTATTGGTTTTCATCGTGCGTCCTTCGCATCGTTAGGCGCCGGGGCGGCGAGCCGTTCCAGCCGGGCCTGTGCGTCATGATAGGCGGCCAGCGCGTCGACCGCGGCCGCACGGGTGTCGGCAAGCGTGCGTTCGGCCTCGAGGAGATCCAACTGACCGAACTTGCCTTCGCGGTAGCCGATCCGCGCGATCCGCGAGGCTTCCTGCGCCGCGGCAAGCGTCGGTCCGGTCGCGTTGCGGGCTGTCGTCGCCGCATTCGCAACGTCGCCCTGTGCCGTGGCGATGGCCTGTTCCGCATCGAGCAGCGCGAGGCGGCGCTGCGCGTCCGCCTGGGTGCGTTGAGCAGAGGCCAGATCAACGGCCGCTCGGCCATTGTTGAACAGTGGCAAGGGCACCGACACGCCGAATACCGCGGCCGTATCGTTGGTCATCTCCAGCCTGCGTGCGGACGCGCTGATCATTACGTCGGGAACCCTCTGGCTTCTGGCAAGGCGGACCTGCGCCGTCGCCGTGGTGAGATCGGCCTGCACCGCCGCGGCCGTCAGCGTGCCTTCACTGCGCACCGGCAACCGTGGTCCTGCGCCTTCGATCCGGGCGAACCAGGCTGTATCCAGCGAGCTGGGGCCGCGCCCGATCAGCCGGGCAAGATTGCCGAGCGCCACTTGGGCGGATCGCTCCGCGCGCTCGGCCGCTCCTTCCGCATTCAGCCGAGCTACGTCGGCGCGCTGCTCTTCGAGCGGTGAGGCGCGACCGGCCGCAACGCGAACCCGCGCTGCACGCAGTACCTCGTTTGCGATCCCGACCTGTTCGCGGGCGGTGACTACCCTGCGTTGCGACGCCGCGGCATCGTTATAGGCCTGCGTGACCCGCAACCGGAGATCGGCCTGTATGATTGCCGCTTCGAGCGACGCGCGGTCGAGTTGCGCATTGGCGACCGCGACGCGCGCGGACCGCTTGCCGCCGAGTTCAAGCGGCAAAGATACGCCGACCGTCGTTTCGGCCGAGCGCAGTCCCTTATAGATACCGGTGCCGGCGACGTTCTCGCTCATCGCGTCGAGCGACGGATTAGGCCGCAAGCCGGCGATCGAGCGTTGCGCTTGCGCCGCCTGAATGCCCGATCGGGAGACCTCGACCGCCGGCGATACTGCACCGGCCGCGGTAAGAGCTTCATCAAGGGTCAGCGGCGGTGCCGACGCCTCCGTGTCCTGTGCCTGTGCCGAGTTGCTCGACGCACAGGCTGTCGCGACCAGCACGGCCGCTATCATGCGCTTCATTGTAGATGCTCCTGACGAACCAGTCTCAGGCGCCGGAAGGCGCCCGGTGCGTCGTCAGGCCTGTGGTGGTCGAAGCGCCGGGTCGCTCTGATGCGCAAGCCAGACCGGAGCCTTGTGGCTCGCAAATTCGGCCCAACTGTCGATCACGGCGACGTCGACACTATGCTCAGCGGGTGCGGCGACATGGTGGCCGTGACAGACGGTGTGATGATGAGGATAGCCCTTATCCGCATCCGCCGGCACCTCGTCGCAGTCGCCAGCCATGTGCATGATTGTGTTGACCTGAGAGGTCTCGATGCACCCGACGCCTTCCGTAGCCTCCGCCATGCCCGCCCAGCCGGTCAGGACCAGCATCAGACAGGCGAGAAAGGGCAGCAGCTTGCGCATGAGCTTGCTCCTTATCATTCCGCGAGAATGGCGTGACCCGCGATCATCGGACGCTACCCGGCCAGCGTTGCGTTCGACTTTCATGAGCTGCCACCCATTTCTGCCAATGCACCTCGGGTAATCTCCCAAGCGGAGTGCAGGAACAGGACCGCAATGATGCCGGCGACCGCGAGGTCGGGCCATGCCTTCCCGGTCCATGCCACCAGGCCGGCGGCAATGACGACGGCGATGTTGGCGAGCGCATCGTTCCGGCTAAACAGCCAGATAGCCCGTACATTGGCATCGCCCTCGCGAAACCGTGACAGGACGAGCGCCGCGCTGACGTTGACGATAAGGGCGACGATCCCGATGCCGCCCATCAGATCGGCGTCGGGTGCCACGGCGTTCATCGCGCGCCAGATGGCAAAGCCGATGACACCCAGACCCAGTGTTCCGAGGAACAAGCCTTGGGCGAGAGCGACCCTTGAACGGGCTGGCGCCGTCCAGCCCAACGCGATGAGGCCGAGCAATGAGATCGTGCCGTCGCCAATGAAGTCGAGCGCATCGGCTTTGAGCGCCTGACTGTCGGCGACGAATCCACCGACGATTTCGATCAGCCCGAAGCCCAGGTTCAGGAGGACCACGATCCATAGGGCACGCCGATAGGCAGCGTCGCGCTCCGCACGTTTCGTGTCGCCCGTGCAGCCGCACGTAGAGGATTCGCTTGCGCTCATCCCGCTCCGTTACGATCTACAGTCACTGTAGGAGCAAGCGTAAAATTGCGAGGACCGCAGGGTGTTGATGATCGGCGACATAGCGAAACGGACCGGGACCAAGGTCAACACGATCCGTTTCTACGAAGATATAGGCTTGATGCCGGAGGCTGCGCGCACGGCAGGCGGGCGCCGCACCTATGGTGATGCGGAGGTTCGCCAGCTCGCTTTTATCCGTCACGCCCGTGATCTGGGGTTCTCGACTGACGAAATCCGATCCCTGATCGCTTTGTCGGCCAACCCCGATCAGGATTGTAAGGAAGCAGGCTCGCTCGCTCGCCGGCACCTTGCGAGCGTGGAAGACCGCATTGCCCGCCTGACGGCGCTCCGAAACGCATTGGCTGATGCGACACGGGATTGCGAGGGCGGCAGGATCGCCGATTGCCGGGTTATGGAAGCGATCACGATGCCGGCTGATTTGGACAGCGGAACGCGGGTCTAAGCTGCACATACGCAACTCCTGACGAAGCCCGTCAGGATTGCGGCGCTGTCGCGATGCTGGAGGGGTCCGTGGTGGTGTCGATCGGCATCCCGGCTTCCTTGCGCTCCGAATAGCGATCTACGAGTTGGGCAGTGTGTGGGCGCAGCAGTATCGTGAACCGCACCAGCTCCTCCATCACATCCACAATCCGGTCGTAATAGCTCGACGCCTTCATGCGCCCGGTGTCATCGAACTCGTTGAACGCCTTGGCGACGCTCGACTGGTTCGGGATCGTCACCATCCGCATCCAGCGACCCAGCACGCGCAGCGTGTTGACGCTGTTGAAAGACTGTGATCCGGCCGACACCTGCATGACCGCGAGCGTGCGTCCCTGCGTCGGACGCATCCCGCCCATCGACAGCGGCAGATGGTCGATCTGCAGCTTCATGATGCCGGTGATCTGGCCGTGACGTTCCGGGCTGCACCACACCTGTCCTTCCGACCATAGAGACAGCTCGCGCAGCTCGTGGACGGCCGGATGGTCGTCGCGGGCATGTTGGTCGGGCAGCGGCAGCGTCGATGGATCGAAGATGCGTGTCTCGCACCCGAAGAACCGGAGCAGGCGCGCCGCTTCCTCGACGCACAGCCGGGAGAAGGACCGTTCGCGCAGCGAACCATAGAGCAGAAGGATACGTGGCGCGGGATTGCACGGGCCGAGCCCGACAGCGGGTCGCTGGATGGCATAGGCGGGATCGAGCGCCGGTAGGGTATCGGGATCGGCGAGCGTGCGGAGCGGCATCAGAGAGCTTTCACGAGATAGGCGGCCGACGCGGGGCACAGTGCGGTGAATTCGCGCGATGCGGCGATGGCCGGGGGAGCAGCGCCGCGATCGGCATCGGCATAGCCGAGCGCCCGGAAGAATGGTGCGGCCGTGGTCGTCAGGAGGTGCAGGCGCTCCACCCCGAGGTCGTGTGCCTGTCGTTCGAGGTCGGCGACCAACACCCGCCCGAGGCCAAGTCGACGGCGATCGGGGACGACGACGATCGAGCGGAGCAAGCGGTCGGCCCCTGCTCCCTCGAGCCCACCGAAACCGACGAGGCTACCGGCCTCGATCCGGAAGAACAGGCGGCCGGGATCGGCGAGATCGGCACTCGGCAGGTTCGCGGCATCGAGCAATTGTGCCAAGCCAGCCAGACCGGCAGGTTCGAGCACCGTGGCGACCATTCTGGTCATGCGATGCTGATCCTGATCGCAAGCCCCGCGAGCGTGATGAGCAGCACCGGCACGGTGAGTGTCACGCCGACACGGAAGTAATAGCCCCATCCGATCCGCACGCCCTTTTGCCCGAGGACGTGGAGCCAGAGCAGCGTCGCGAGTGAGCCGATCGGCGTCAGCTTGGGGCCGAGATCGCAGCCGATCACGTTGGCATAGATCATCGCTTCCTTGATCGCGCCCGTGGCGTGGGTGGCGTCGATCGACAGCGCGCCCACCAACACAGTCGGCATGTTGTTCATCACCGACGACATAATCGCCGCGATCACACCCGTACCCAGCGCGGCGCCCCACACGCCGCCTTGCGCCGTGCGATCGAGCAGCGCCGCCAGATGGTCGGTCAGGCCGGCGTTCCGCAGGCCATAGACGACCAGGTACATGCCGAGAGAGAAGATCACGACCTGCCAGGGTGCGCCGCGCAGCACCTTGGCCGCTGAGATCACATGGCCGCGCCCCGCGATCACCAGCAACAGGATCGCGCCGGCAGCGGCGACGGCGCTGACCGGCACGCCGAGCGGTTCGAGCAGGAAGAACCCGGCGAGCAGCAGCCCAAGCACGATCCATCCGGCGCGGAAGGTCGCGGCGTCGCGGATCGCGTCACGCGGCGTACGTAGCGCGCCTACGTCATAATTCGCCGGTATGTCGCGCCGGAAGAACAGCAGCAGCGCGCCAAGCGTCGCTGCGATCGACACCAGGTCGACCGGCACCATCACGGAAGCATAGTCGCCGAACCCGACACGAAAGAAGTCGGCCGACACGATGTTGACGAGGTTCGATACGACCAGCGGCAGGCTGGCGGTGTCGGCGATGAACCCGGCCGCCATGACGAACGCCAGCGTCGCCTTGTCTCTGAACCCCAGCGCCCGCAGCATGGCGATGACGATCGGCGTCAGGATCAGCGCCGCCCCGTCGTTGGCAAACAGCGCGGACACGCCTGCGCCGAGCAGCACGATCAGGACGAACAGCCGGCGACCATGCCCGCCGCCCCAGCGGGCGACGTGCAGCGCCGCCCACTCGAAAAATCCGGCTTCGTCGAGCAACAGGCTGATGACGATGATCGCGACGAACGCGGCCGTCGCGTTCCAGACGAGGACCCATACCACCGGCACGTCGGACAGGGTGACGACACCCGCGAGCAGCGCCACCACCGCCCCGCCCATCGCGCTCCACCCGATCCCGAGGCCCTTGGGTTGCCAGATGACGAGCGTGATCGTCGCGACGAAGATCAGGACGGCAAGGAGCATCAGGCGACGCGCTGGCCCGACGCGTCCACCACCTGTTCGCCGTCTTCCTTGGCGAACGCGCCGAGCTGGCCGCTCGGCAGCAGATCAAGGACGGCTTCAGAAGGGCGGCACAACTCCACGCCGAGCGGCGAGACGACCAGCGGCCGGTTGATGAGGATCGGGTGTGCCATCATCGCATCGACCAGCGCATCGTCGGATAGCGACGTGTCGCCCAGGCCCAGCTCGGCATAGGGCGTCCCCTTCTCGCGCAGCAGCGCGCGGGGCGTCATGCCGGCGCGGTCGATCAGCTCGACCAGCAGCGCACGCGCGGGTGGGGTCTTCAGATACTCGACCACGTGCGGCTCGATGCCGGCGTTGCGAATAAGACCGAGCGTGTTGCGCGACGTGCCGCACTCGGGGTTGTGATAGATGACGATATCGACGGACATGGGACGTCCTTTCAGCAGCAGGGGGTGAGTTCGGCGACGAGCGGCGCGCACAGCTCCGCATTGCCGGCGCAGCAGTCCTTGACGAGGAACAGCGTCAGCGCGCGCAGGCCGTCCAGATCGGCGCGATAGATGATCGATCGGCTATGGCGTTCCGATTGGACCAGTCCCGCGCGAGCAAGAATGCCGAGGTGCGCCGACATGGTATTTTGCGGCACGTCGAGCTGGCGGGCGATATCACCCGCAGCCATGCCGTCCGGCTCGTGCCGCACCAACAGGCGGAACACGTCGAGCCGTGTCCCTTGCGCAAGCGCGCCTAGCGCAGCGATAGCCGAATCGTTTTCCATATATCCAGAATAGACGATATATTGGGCTTGTCCAGTTTTGCGCACGCTGTCTCGCCGTCAGCACTTGCCGGAATGGCAATAACGGCCATGCGGGATTGATCGCGCCAGTCGTCGATCCGGCGCCGGCCTCTCACATCGCCGATACGGGTGGTTCCAACGTGCCCAGCCAGGCAACGAGCGCCAGGATCGTGATGGCGCAGCCACCCTCGATCGCGAGACTGCGCAGCAGAGTGCCGAGTGCGCCGCGAAGATCGGCCGCGGCGATCGAGCGCTCGAGAGCCGGTGTCAGCCGGAAGCGATTAAGCGACGCGAGCCCCAGCATCGCGCCCAACAGCGCGAGTTTGGCGAGAAGAAGCTGGCCGTAGAGGGTGTCGGGAAGGCGCTGCAGATTGCCGACGCCAACCAGCAGCCAGCCATTCACCAGACCCGTTACCACGATCGTGCCGACCAGAATCGTACCCGCGAGACCGAAGCCGTGCAGTGCGCGATGGCTCAGTCGGAGATGGGCGACGTCGACGCGACTAGGCGCACGCGTGACGAGCAGCGTCAGACCGAGCAGGGCGCCGACCCAGGCGCCGGCTGCCCATAGGTGCAGAATATCCGCCAGTAGATGAACCCAGCCGGTCGCACCCTCGTCCATTGCGCCGTGACCCGTCCAGGCGAGCGTTGCGAGCGCGATCCCCGCCGCGACCGCAACCAGGCCGAGCGGAGCGGTCCGTCCTCGCGCGATCAGCGCGAAAATGGTCCCGACCACCAGCGCGATCATGCGAGTTTCCCACGCCGTGCCCGTCGCAGATCTGGTAAGCAGCATTCCGATCGCCTCGCGGTCGACCGGCCAGGGCGGCGCCCCTGCCATCGCCGCAGCGAGGAGCGCGAGAGCGATGCAGGAGAACAGGAGCCCCAGCAGGCCGCATCCGACGAGCCACGGGCGTAAGGCGATGGCGTCCGCGCGTTCGCCGCCCTTGAGGCCGTAGAGGCCGAAGGTCGATAAGCCGAACAGGCCACTCAGCGTCATGTAGAGCGCAAAGCGAACCGCGATCAGCGGCCAGTCGGCGTCCACCTTACTTCACTGCGAAGGCGATATTGCCGGTGACGCGGTGCGTGTCGGCCGAGACGACATGCCATGCGACGCTATAGCGTCCTGCGGCGAGCGGCGCCTTCGGCGTGACGACGAGGGTGCGGCCATCTCCGCCGACCGCGGCCGCGGCGGTGACCTTCATCGGTGCATGCTCGGTGCCGCCATGACCGGTCATCACGAGGTCCGCGCCCGAAAACTTCGGCATCAGCTTCTCGCTGAAACGAAGCGTGATGCGCGCAGGCTTGGCGACGGTCGCGTTCGCTGCCGGCGAGGCCGACAGGAGCTTGGGATGAGCCTGGGCGGCGCCGGCGATGCCGAGAAGGGCCAAGGTGGCAGGCAGGAAGATGCGACGCATGGGGCTACTCCGTGAGGTTCGTGCTCTATTTACGCGGCCCGATCGCCCACCCCTCACCGCCGCATGAGGGATGATGGGCAGCCTCGCGTATCGAATGCTAGAGGGGTGGAGTGGAAAGCATGGAAGATCTGGACAGAGCATTGGCGAGGCTGGCAGGCGCACCTGTCCCTGCCGCGCTGGAGGGGATCGAGGATCAGGTCCTCGCCCGCATCGGCACGCGCCCTGTCGTGCGCCAAGCCGGGCTCGGCCTCGGCGCGGTGACGATCGCGGCGCTCGCGATGGGCGTGATCGGCGCGGAGCTGCCGGCGACCGCCAGCCCGGCGGTATCGCTCGCTCCGTTAGGGGGCGCATCGCCTCTCGCGCCGTCGAGCTTGCTGATCGGCGAACCATGACCTCGACCAGGCGCCTCCTTTTCTGCGTCCTCTTAGCCTTCCTGGCGGCGATCGGAGGCGTGTTCGTCGGACGAGCGCTGTTGCCCCAGCCCAAGCAGCCCGGCGCGGCGCTCCACGAGGTGCTGCACCACAAGCTCGCGCTCGATGCCGACCAGCAGGCCCGGTTGAAAATTCTGGAAGACCGTTTCGCGGTGCAGCGGCGTGCGCTCGAACTCGAGCTGCGCGCCGCCAATGCCCACCTCGCCGAGGCGATCGAAGCCGAACACGGCAATGGCCCGCGGGTCACGGCTGCGGTCGATCAGAGCCATGCCGCAATGGGCGAGCTGCAGAAGGCGACGCTCGCGCACATCTTCGCCATGCGGCAGCTCCTGCGGCCCAATCAGACATCCCAATTCGACGACGCGGTGGTGAAGGCGCTCACCGACGGCCAGGGGTGAGCCTCGACTGGACCGCGCTGTCCGACGGCGAGCTGGCGGCGCTCAGCATCGCCGGTCGACAGGCCGCCTTTGCCGAAATCGTGCGCCGCTATCGTCAGCCGGTGTTCCGGCTTGTCCGGGCGTGCGTCGGGGAGCCCGACGAAGCGCTCGACCTCGTTCAAGAGACCTTCGTCGCTGCGCACCAAGCCCTTTCCCGTTACGACGCCCAGCGCGCCATGAAGGCGTGGCTGTCGACGATCGCGATCAACAAATGTCGTGATTGGGCGAGGAAGCGCACTGTGCGCCGCTTCGTCTCCTTCGCCCTTCCGATCGACGGGCAGGCCGAGACGATCGTGGACGATCAGGTGCCGATCGATGACAGCGCGGCCGACCGACAGGAGTTGGACCGCGTGACACGCGCCATCTCGACCCTGCCGGCTAACCTGAAGGAGCCTCTGGTACTTCGGACGATCGAAGGGCTGAGCCAGGCCGAAACGGCCGAGGTGCTGGGGATCAGCCAGAAGGCGGTGGAAACTCGCCTTTATCGCGCGCGGGCGCGGCTGCTCGAAAAACTAGGGAACCGCTGAGGGTTGGACAGATCGGCCGCGTAGAAGGGTCGACGGCCCTTCACGGCCCCATTCTTAGGAGCTTGCATGTCGCGCGTTCTCGACCGCCGCCAGGTGCTGCGCGGTGCCAGTCTGGCAGGCGGCGGCCTCGCCTTGTCGGCCTATATGCCGGCATGGGCACAGCCCGTCTCGGCCGGCATCGCCAAGCTGTTGCCCACGGTGTCGGGCGAGGACATCACGCTCAAGGTCGCGCATCAGATGATGATGATCGACGGGCGGCAGAGCCACGCCATCGGCATCAACGGCACCGTGCCCGCTCCGCTCATCCGCTTGCGCGAGGGGCAGAACGTCCGCCTCCACGTCGTCAATGAGCTCGACGAGGAAACCTCGATCCACTGGCACGGGCTGCTTCTCCCCTTCCAGATGGACGGGGTTCCCGGGATCGCCTTCCCCGGCATTCCGGCGCGATCGACGTTCACCTACGAGTTCCCGATCATCCAGAGCGGCACCTACTGGTACCATAGCCATTCGGGGCTTCAGGAGCAGGAGGGGCATTACGGCCCGATCCTGATCGACCCGAAGAACCCCGATCCGGTGAAGTTCGACCGGGAGCACGTGATCGTGCTGTCCGACCACAGCTTCCACCACCCGCACTACCTCTTCGATCGGTTGAAGAAGGAGTCGGGCTACTTCAACCGCCAGCGCCAGACCCTGGCCGGGCTTCTCGCCGGCAAGGATCAGTCGCTGAAAGAGCGGTTGGAGTGGGGCAAGATGCGGATGGACCCCGCCGACGTCGCCGACGTCACGGGTTCGGTCTACACCTACCTGGTCAACGGTTACGGACCCAAGGACAACTGGACGGCGCTGTTCCGACCCAGCGAGCGAGTGCGGCTGCGCTTCATCAACGCATCGTCGATGACCACCTTTAACGTCCGCATCCCGGGCCTGCCGATGACGATCGTCGCGGCCGATGGCTTGAACGTCCGTCCGATCGAGATCGACGAGTTCCAGTTCGGCCCGGCGGAAACCTATGACGCGATCGTCACGCCGCCCGACCTGCGCGCCTATACGCTGGTCGGCGAGAGCATCGACCGCTCCGGCATGGCGCGCGCGACGCTCGCGCCGCGCGAAGGCATGGCTGCCGAGGTGCCTCCGCTCCGCAAGCGCCCGCTCGCGACCATGAAGGACATGGGCATGGGCGGCATGGATCATGGCACGATGGACCATGGTGCTAAGGGCGCCGCGGCGGGATCGATGTCGGGCATGGACCATGCCGCGATGGGTCACGGCACCGGCACGATGCCGGGCATGGATCATTCGCAAATGAACCATGGGGCGGCCAGCGCCGCAGCGGGCAGCATGGCGGGCATGGACCACGGGCAGGCCCAAGGCTCCGCCATGCCCGGGATGGGCCAGGCAGGCGGGGCAATGCCCGGCATGAGCGGCGATCAGATGGGCGGCATGGACATGTCGGGCATGGACATGGGCGCGATGAACATGCGCGACTTCTCCAAAGCGCCAGAGGTGACGAAGGGACCGGGCGTGCAGACCATCTCGCCAATGCCGGTCGATCGCACCGGCGATCCCGGACAGGGGCTCGAGAACGTCGGGCACCGTGTGCTGACGTATCGAGATCTGATGGCGCTCGATCGCAATCCGGACACGCGTGCGCCGGAACGCGAGATCAAACTGCATCTGACCGGTAACATGGAGCGCTACATGTGGGGCTTCGACGGCGAAAAGCTGTCGGAGAACCCCGATCCGATTACCATCCTCCATGGCGAGCGAGTGCGGGTGACGCTCATCAACGACACGATGATGGGTCATCCCATCCACATTCACGGCCACTTTTTCGACTTGGTGACGGGTAAGGGCGCTTATGCGCCTCGGAAGCATACCGTGCTGGTCCAACCGGGCGGCACTGTGAGCTGGGACGTGACCGGGGAGGAAGGCGACTGGGCCTTCCACTGCCATATGCTCTACCACATGCATGCCGGCATGATGCGGGTCGTCCAGGTCCGCAAGGCAGGAGCGGCAGCATGACGCGCGCGCTTCTTCTTGCCGGCCTGGCGTCGTTCGGCCTCGCCGCCCCCGCGATCGGGCAAAGCATGGACCACTCCATGATGCCGGGCATGTCCATGCCCGGGATGAAGATGCCCGCCAAAAAACCGGCCGCGCGCGCGAAGCCGGCCACGAAGAAGCCGGCGGTCAGGAAGGCACCGGCTCGGAAGGCACCGGTCAGGCGCGCCGCTCGGCCCGCGGCCGACCCTCACGCCGGGCACGACATGACAGGCATGAAGATGCCCGGGATGAGCATGGGCCGGACCCCGGCTCCCGATCCCCACGTCGGCCACGACATGAGCGGGATGCAGGGGATGGATATGGGCGGTCAGCAGGCCGCGCCCGCCAAGGACCCGCACGCCGGGCACGATATGTCGGCCATGCCCGGCATGGGAGCATCGACCGGCGCTCAGCAGGACCCACATGCGGGCCATGACATGAGCGCGATGCCGGGCATGGCGATGTCCGGTAATCAGTCGGCCGCGAAGGTCGGAACCGACCTTTCCCCCGGCAACAAGCCCGCTCCCGCCCCTGCCGGCGACCACCTCGCGGACCGTTTGTGGGGAGCGGACGTCATGGCCAGCTCGCGCGAAAACGATCTGCGCCGCGAGCACGGCGGGATGACCGTCTATCAAATCCTCTTCAACCTCGCCGAATATCAGGCGGGCAAGGGCGGTGACGGCTATCGCTGGGATGGCGAGGCTTGGATCGGAGGCGACATCAATCGCTTCACGCTCAAGACCGAGGGAGAAGGTACGTTCGGCAAGCCGCTCGAACAGGCCGAGGTGCAAGCGCTCTACAGTCGGGCGCTCGATCCTTACTGGAACCTCCAGGCAGGCGTTCGCTACGACTTCAAGCCCAACCCTTCGCGCACCTATGCGACGGTAGGGATCGAGGGATTGGCCCCCGGTTGGTTCGAAGTGGAGGGCGCGCTGTTCCTCTCCGACAAGGGCGACGTGCTTGGCCGTGCCGAAGGCTATTACGATCAGCGCATCACCAACTGGTTCGTGCTCCAGCCCCGGGTAGAGGCCAACCTCTCGGCCCAGGATGTGCCCGAAACCGGCACCGGCTCGGGGCTCACCGACCTCGAGGCGGGGTTTCGTCTTCGCTACGAGGGGCGTCGCGAGTTCGCCCCTTACATCGGCGTGTCCTGGGAACGGCAGTTCGGCGACACGGCGCGCTTTACCCGCGCACGCGGTGACAACACCGGCGGCTTCAGTTTCGTGGCGGGTGTGAGGACCTGGTTCTGAGCCCGCGGCTGCGCCTCCACATCGGGGCGAGCAAGGTCCACCGCTGGCTCGCCCTCCTGATCGGGGCGCAGGTGATCGTGTGGTTCACCAGCGGGCTCGTCATGGCCCTGCTGCCGATCGATACGGTGCACGGAGATCACCGGATAGATCGTGATGCCGAGCCGGCGCTTTCGAGCGCCCAGGCATTCGCACCCGTTCCGACGCTGTTAACGGCTGCTGGCTCGCCCGTCCGTCAGCTTCAGCATCGCGTGCTGCTCGGTCGGCCTGTGGTCGAAGCGCAACTTGCGTCGGGCGGTGTCCGGTTGCTGGACGCCCGCACCGCGACCGTGCTCCCGCCGATTGATGCATCGACCGCTGGCGCCATCGCCAGGAAGGCATATCGCGGTAAGTCCGCCACCTCGACCGTGGAGCGTGTCGAGCGGGCGAGCCCCGAATATCGTGGCGCACTGCCAGCATGGCGCACCTCGTTCGCCGATGACGATGCCACCCGCATCTACGTGTCGGCCGAGACAGGACGGCTGACGTCGGTGCGCACCGGCACGTGGCGGCTCTACGATTTCTTCTGGGGGCTCCACATCATGGACTGGACCCAGCACGAGCGTTTCAACACGCCTTGGCTGAAGGCGTTCGCTGCCGGCGGTCTCGTCTTCGGCGTGGCGGGCGCGATCCTTCTGTTCATGCGCTGGCCGCGTCGACGGCGTAAATCCCGAGGGATGCGTCAGGGCGCCGCGTAATACTCTTCAGGCGGCGTGCCAGAGGAGAATGTGCGATGGACCCCCAGGATCATCAGTCTGGCCAGAGTGGCGGGATGGGAATGAGCTATGGACGGTTCGCGGCGATGATCGCGACCTCCACGATCGTCATGTTCGGGCTCATGTACCTCAACACCTATGCGTTGAGCCATGTCGAATACAGCCAGACCAGGACATGGATGGCGATCGTCATGGGAGCGGTGATGGCGCTCATCATGATCGGCTTCATGTGGGGTATGTACCCCGACCGGCGCGCCAACCTCGGCATCGTCGCCGGTGCGATCGTCGTCTTTGCGGGCGCTCTATGGCTTGTTCGCAGTCAGGAAACCGTGGGCGACGTCGCCTATATGAAAGCGATGATCCCGCACCACTCGATAGCGATCATGACGAGCGATCGCGCGCATATCAAAGACCCTGAGGTACGGAAGCTGGCGGATGGGATCATCGACGCCCAGGTGCGTGAGATCGCGCAAATGAAGCGGGCTATCGCTCGGCTCGAGGCTCACCCAACCGCCGACGATGCGCCCGACCTTCCTTCCTATCGGGACAAGCAGGTCGCTCCTCCCCCGCCGGAGAGGGATGAAAGCGTTGGCGTGAATACGCTCCAGCCGATCCGGTAATTCCCGCCGCCTTGAGGGATGGCGCGTCGGGACGCGTATCATCTTCACGGGCGGGGGCCACGTGGAGAAACCAGATGAAGATGATCGCGACCATGACCGCCGCCCTGCTTGCCGCCTCACCGGCGCTCGCCCAGCAAGCCGGGCACCAGGGTATGAACCATCAGGGCATGAATCATTCCGGCATGATGCCGCCGACGGCGGCTGATCCCTATGGCCCGGACATGATGAAGATGCACGAGCGCATGATGGCGGCGAAGGGCGCCGATGCCGGCGAGACGTGGATTCGTCAGATGATCGAGCACCACCGCGGCGCGATCGCGATGTCGCAGACGGCACTCCGGAGCACCCAGAACGCTGAAATCCGACGTGAGGCGCAGAAGACCATCGACAGCCAGAACCGCGAGATCGCGACGCTGAATGCGATGCTTCGCAAAATGGGCAAGCGCGCCCAGTAACGGATGCAAGCCTAGCCCCTCTCTCCGTGAGGGGGGCAGGCTTTCGAGGAGTTGGGGATGAGCCGATCTTTCCGCACAGCGATGGCCGCTCTGTTGCTCGGTGTCCCGGCGACTGCGATGGCTGCGGCCGACATCACCATGCACCGCGATCCGGGATGCCCGTGCTGTGAAAAATGGGCGAAGCAGGTGAAGGCTCAGTTCGGCCGCGCCGTGCGCGTCGTCGACGACGCGAACCGCCCGGCGCTAATGAAGGCTCGCGGCGTGCCCGGTGACCTTGCATCATGTCACACTGCGATCATCGACGGCATGACCTTCGAGGGCCATGTACCGATCGCCGACATGAAGCGCGCGTTGGCGACCAAGCCAAAGGGTGTGACCGGGCTCGCGGTAGCGGGCATGCCGATGGGATCGCTGGGTATGGAGATGCCCGGCATGAAGGCTCAGGCCTACGACGTGATTGCGTTCGGACCGGGTGGACGTCGCGTCTACGCCCATCATGGCTAGGTAGCGGCGGGGGCGGATAGCCGCCCCCGCCGCCTCTGGATCAGTGCTTCATGCCCGACATGTCGTGGCCGGGATGATCGCCTTGCTTGCTGTCCTTCATGCCGGCGCAGCAGTCGGCCTTCTTGCCGTCCTTTTCCTTGCAGCAATCTGCGCCGTCCTTGCAGCACGCCATGTCGGCGCAGCAAGAGCCGGCCGCGAATGCGACACCGGGGATCGCCAGCGCCAGAGCGGCGCCGATCAGCTTGATCTTGGTCATCGGTAACTCCGTCGATTGAATGTGTGTGGTCGGGAAGATCACACGGTTCGCGGAGGCGGCGTGGCTGGAGGAACGGGCATGCCGATGAGTCCTTCAACATGCCGAGGGCGGAGAGCCATGCGAACGGAAGGAGCAGCGTCGACCGGCGCCAACACAGTGGGCTGAACTGCCGTGCACGGGGTCGAGCAGGCTGCTTGCTGCGGCGCCTTCGCAGGCTTCTGCGTGCCCTCACAGCCGGCCATCTCGGACGCGACCGGCGCGGCGTTCGCGATCGCCTCGCAGATCGGCCCCAGGCGCATGACCAGCATCATCGCCAGCATGGCCAGAGCCACGAGGCGGAGCGTGCCGGCAAGACGGGGCAGTCGGCGTTCCATGGTCGCTATCCGCCCCGACCGAAGATCGATGTCAATGCGTGATCGAGAGGACTGCCGGCGCCGCGACCATCCAAAGCGCCATCGCGACCATCATCACGTTCTCGGTAAGCGAAAGGAAGCCGAGCGGCACGTTGCTGTCCCCGCCGACGCACGCGCATTTTAATTCGCGCTTGTCGATATAAACCGCCTTGATGACCGACACCGCGCCGATCGTCCCGATGACGAGGGCGACCGGCACCGACAGCCAGGTCAGCGCACCCGCTGCCATCAGGACGCCCGCCGCTCCCTCCGCGTAGGGATAGACATAGGAATAGGGCACCCAGCGCTTCGCGAGCAGATCGTAGTTGAGGAACATGCTCGAGAAGCTCTCGACGTTCTGGAGCTTGAGCATCGCCAGAACGCACATCGAGAACGCGATGAACCATTCACCCGCGCGCACCGTGAAGGGCGTGCCGAAT
This sequence comes from Sphingomonas hominis, assembly GCF_013328205.1. Taxonomy (GTDB): domain Bacteria; phylum Pseudomonadota; class Alphaproteobacteria; order Sphingomonadales; family Sphingomonadaceae; genus Sphingomonas; species Sphingomonas hominis. Next base: position 24,246 of record NZ_JABULH010000008.1, read on the forward strand.
ACCGCATAGCTGACGGCGAGCGCCATCAGCGCCGTCATCGCGAACACGGCGATCACCGGGCGATATGTGACGGCCTTGGGGTCGCGGACCGTCTTGCCGAAAAAGCGGCGTAGATCGTCATAGCCGCCGACCCGCTCCCCCGCGATGAACGTCTGCGGGGTCGTCTTTACTCCGTGCTTTGCCTTGAAAGCGTCGGTTTCTTCCCGCGTCGTCAACCAATGGTCATCGACCGCATAGCCTTCCCGACGCAGCAGATCCTTCGCCTTCAGCCCGTAAGGGCAGGTATGTTCCGGCATCACCATCCGGTAAATCGTCGCCTGTTTGGCGGGGGCGCTCGCCATGCCGCTTCTCCAATATTCTCGCCCCGCCTATATAGGATCCGTACCATAGTACGGAGTCAAGGCATGACCGGCATGACGATCGCAGGGCTCGCGCGCGAAGGCGGCGTCGGCGTCGAAACGGTGCGCTACTATCAGCGTCGCGGTTTGCTGGACGAGCCCGACCGCCCGACCGGGGCTGGCACCGGAGGCGGCATCCGGCGCTACGGCAGCGATGACGCCCGCCGCCTTCGTTTCATCCGCTCGGCCCAGGCGGCCGGTTTCACGCTCGAGCAGATCGGTGAGCTTCTGGCGTTGGACGCGACCGACGATCGCGCCCGCGCCCGTCAGCTTGCCGGCGAGCGCATCGCCGAACTGGACGCGAAGATTGAGGAGCTCGAGCGGGTGCGCGCCTCGCTTCGCCGGCTCGCGCATGAGTGCGGGTCAGGTGCGGAGGGACCATGTCCGATCCTCACGGCCTTCGAGGGCTAGCGGCACTCGACGGTCAGTTGCGCGATTTCATGAACCGGTGGGAGGCGGGCGCGGACATTGTCGCCGGTCACGCCCCGCTCGCCAACGACCCTGACGATCGCGGGAGGGGCTTTGAATCGACGCGCCAGACATAAAGATCGGTGCGGTGATGCGCACGTCGTCGGGCGCCTCGACCAGCTCGCGCCAAGGGCGCAGGAGCCGTGACGACGCCGCTTCAGCGGGAGCAGCGCTGCGCTGCTTGGGGGGCTCCACGCTGCTCCCGCTGCCACCACGAGTGTCATTTCTATCTAGCGCAGAATGTGTCTTTTCTAAGTGGCGGCAACATGGCGCGGCACTCCGATGGTGCCTCACGCCACCCCCGATCGTGACCGGCGCCTCGGTCGACGTCTGGCCGGCAGCCAAGCTACTTCTTCTTGGCCAGCACGCTTTGCACGGCCGCGGCGATGCGCTGGTCGGACACGGTCGCCTTCTTGGTCGCGGCCGGCGCCAGAACGAAGCGGCCGGTCGCAGCACTGCGCCCAAGCACGCTAGGCTTGCCGCCCTTGGTGGTGATCGTGTTGGACCTCGCTGCCATGCCGGCAGTATGATCCTTCACTCCGTGACGCGCAAGCGAGGCTCCCGCTGCCAGTCGAGCCCGTGCTAGCGCCACCGCTCGCCGGCACCGACATCGAAGCTGATCGCGTCGGCGAAGGGCTTTAGCACCTCGCTCGCAAGCGCATAGGTGATCGGCAGGCTGACTTCGTCGGCGGTCAGACCGCTTCTCACCATGCCGAGCACCGCCCGGCTCCCAGATGGCACACGACTCCTGCGCTGATCCCGCCAAGCGCCACAGAGCTGATCTGAAAGACCCTGGTCTCGCCGCACTGAATGGCCGGGGTCAAAGCGCTTTTTTTAGATGGTAAGCAGGAGCCGCCGAGGACGTACGCTCGAGCGGCTCCTGGATTGGCAAGAACCCCTGCCAGCGGGTCTAGCGATGGTACCGCCAGTCAACGGGCAAACTCAACTGCGTCACGTCGCCAAGCGACCCCGATCCAGGAGATTGCGGTTTGTGATTGCGCATGCAGCTTCAACTCTATGCCCTGCCTAATGCACGCATCGTGTTGGGCAATAGCGTGTACACCGCCTCACGTCGGGCGCCTCGATTGTGGTGATCCACGCGCCAGCCCTCATAGTGGCGCCGGACCAGCCCTGCCCGGACCAGCTCCGACACCGCCCGACTGACATTACACCGGCCGGAGCGGCGCACCCGCTCCAGCACTATCTGGTCCACCAATCTTGACGCTGCGTCAGGGTCTCCGGGTAGTTCCCCCTGCTCTGCCAGTTCCACCCTCACCTGCTCGGCCAGCGCCAACCGCTTCGGATCGCGGGCTGCCATGGGGGCGAGCGCGTCGCACAACCAGTCGCGTAGCCGAACGGCCCGTCCCTGTTGGACGACGTAGGGTCCTGCCTTGCCCCCCTGCCCTGCAGCGCGCGCGATCAGGTTCAAGACCATGAAGGCATAGCGCGGCCGGGTCGACACCTGTGCAATGACATCAATCAGCGACGGCAGACCCTCAGCCAAGGGCAGCTGGGAGGGAAGCTCCGGCGGGATCGCCGGGGATGCGGAGAACAAGTAACCCTGGATCATGGGAACAGGAGAAGCACGAAACGGGAATCGTGTGAATCCCATCCGGTCCTACCGGCAACGTTTCTGTCAGCAGCGACACTTTGCCGTTGGGCAGAGTGTCACCATCGGCACTTCCTAGCTAGCTATCTCGAGGCGCTCACACATCCGACCGGCTTTCTCGCAATCAGCCCTGATCCTCGCTCGGGGTGTTCTGACTGGCTGGCCGTCCCCCTGCCTGATCTGCCCGTCACCACCGCGAACAAGCGCCCGCGTGCCACGGCACCGTCGGACAACATCGCGCACCAGTGGGTCAGCGAGCCAGGGAACGGGCCCCGCTCGTTCTTGTTTCGGTTACCCCGGCAGGTTATATCCCATGCCGTAGCAAGGAGCAGGACCTAGGTAGGTCATGGCGGACGTAGCGACCTCAGTATTGGCGACGGTGAACGCTCCTTACGGGGCGAACCTCTCCGCGTGTCAGCTTGCCGCGAAGATCGTTGATCCGGCCAGCCTCTACGCGTTCGATGCGCCGGTGTTCGCCTTCTTTTCGGAGGTGAACGAGGGATTGCAGCACCAATTTATCGATATCATGGGCGTCGATCATGATCAGGTCCATTGGATGGCAAACCAGTTCGCTGCCAAGGCAGGGTACGTCCTACCCCTCGCCGCCTGACCTGCATGCCTGTCGCACGGCCTAGTCAATGGTCGTCGCTTTTCGACATTGCCGGCAGCATTATCGATCAAGCGAAGAGAGCTGCCTACCCTTTCGAGTGGACCTTCGGCGGCGGTACGGCTCTGATGCTACAGATCGATCACCGTGAGAGCCACGACATCGACCTGTTCCTCGATGATCCCCAGGTCTTACCCTTTCTCAATCCCGGAACGCAGGGCTATGCACTTGATCGAGCGCCCGACGGCTACGACACGGACGGTAGTCACGTACTCAAGCTGACATTTGGCAACGTCGGCGAGATCGATTTCATCTGCTGCGCCTCTATCACCGAGCGTCCAGCCAACCGCGTCACCGTGTGGGCGCGCGAGGTCCTGCTCGAGACACCCGGTGAGATCATCGCGAAGAAGATCTACTACCGCGGCTCGCGCCTGCAGCCGCGCGACATGTTCGACCTCGCGGCGGTCGTCACTCGGGAGGGGGAGGATTACCTTGCTGCGGCGCTCAGGCAGTGTGGACCAGATCGCTGCGCGGCTGCCTTGCGTGTAGCCGAGGCAATGTCGCCCGACCTCGCGACCGGCGTGATCAGCCAGCTTATGTACCGCGAGCACCATCTACCGCTCGTTCGCAAGGCTCAAACACTGACGCAGGCGGCGCTACGTGCGGCGCTCACGTAAGAAGATAAACCAGCGATGCGCTTATCCGTATAAGCTCATGATAAACGAAAAAGCGTATACCATCTGCTTTTTGAGAGAAGTACCACCATTGTCGTTCTAGCCAGGCTGGGGAAGCTTGCGAACACGCTGAACCCGTGATCTCGCGTCCTGATGTCCTCGCCTCTTACCCCGCCGACACCCGGAAGCATTACCGTCGGCTCGCTGCCTCAGGCACGAAAGCACAAGCGTCAGTATGACGCCGTGATCACCCTGGAAAACCCGGGCTGCCGCCGCTCCAACCAGTGACGTGATGGGGTGGACGACCCCTGCACCAGCGTAGCTGTGCAATGATGTGGTCGTTGAGCCATGTGTGGACGACCCCTGCGGTGCAAGAGCTTTCGTGCGGCGATGAGCACCGGTCGGGTGCATCCATGTGTTCGGCCTGTTCGTGCAGAACCGCATGGCTGCTGGCCCTGATGAAGTCCGCGGATCGGATCCCTAATCACGTCATCGCGCTCGAAGCGCTCTGCTCCCCTGGGCTAGTTCGATCCCCGGTCTGACCGGTTTGTCATCACCACTCAGCTGCCCTTACACCATCCTGTCGCCCGCTTCAGCGGGCAACGAGGACGGCGGTCACGCGGCAACCGCCGCGTAGACCTCCTTGCGTGCCATCACCGCCCAGGCGATGCGCGCTGTCTTGTTGGCGAGCCCGACGGTCGCAATCTTCACTGGCTTGCGGTCGAGGAGCTGCGCGACCCATGGCTGGCGGGCGGCATCCTTGCGCGCCATGCGCATCACCGCGGTCGCACCAACCACCAGCAGCTTGCGGAGGTATCCGTCGCCCTGCTTGCTGATGCCGCCAAGCCGCTCCTTGCCACCCGAGCTATGGGCTCGAGGTGTGAGCCCGAGCCATGCAGCGAACTGCCGGCCCGAGCGGAACATCGATGCGTCGGGCACAGCCGCAGCGATAGCCGATGCGGTTATTGGACCGATCCCGGGGATGGTCGCCAGCCGGCGACTGGTGTCGTCAGCGCGGTGCCAGGCCAGTATCTGTGCCTCGAGCCGATCCACCTCGCTTGTCAGCGATCGTAGTTGAGCACCGATGGTATGCAGTGCCGACCGCGCATGTGCCGGCAGCTTCTCCTGCTCCTCGTGAAGAAGTTTCATCAGCGCCGTGACGCCGCCAGGCCCCTTGCTGGTGACAATGCCGTACTCCGACAGATGCGCTCGCAGGGCATTGATCAGCGCGGTTCGCTGTCGCACCAGCAGATCACGGGTTTTGTGGAGCATCAGCACCGCCTGCTGATCAACGCTCTTCACCGCCACGAACCTCATCGTCGGCCGGGTCACCGCTTCGCAGATCGCCTCAGCGTCAGCGGCGTCGGTCTTTCCGCGCTTCACATACGGCTTCACATAAGCCGGAGGCATAAGCCGGACATCATGGCCCAACGCCAGGAGCTCGCGCCCCCAATGATGCGCCGACGCGCACGCCTCCATCCCGACCAGGCACGGCGGCAACGATGAGAAGAACTTCAGCACCTCGCCGCGACGGAGCTGCCGACGGACCAACACCTTCCCATCAGCGCCGATCGCATGAACCTGAAACACGTTCTTCGCCAGATCGACACCGACGGTCACGACATCCTGCTGCATGGATCGACTCCTAGACGTGGCTCAACGACCACATCATTGCACAGCTACGCTGGTGCAGGGGTCGTCCACCCCATCACGTCACCAGCTACGCTTCTATAGCAAACCTCACCCTCCGCATCTGGTGCTCGACTTCGAGGACGTCGACCGGGATGATGGCTTCATCCGGGTGGCGAGCCGGGAGCAGGTCGCCGCGGCCCTCACTTTCGCGCGTGAGCAGGCGACCGGCTCCCTGCTCATCCATTGCTATCATGGGGTCGGCCGTTCGGCCGCGATCGCACTGGCGGTGCTCGCCGACCGGCTCGGACCGGGCAGCGAAGACGAGGCGATGAATCAGCTGCTGACGATCCGTCCGGAGGCGACGCCCAACCTGGTCGTCGTGAGCCACGCGGACGCGGTGCTCGGCCGCGGCGGTAGTCTCCTGCACGCCGTGGCTGGATGGGAAGCGAGAACACCGGAAGCCGTTCGGCTGCGCGCGGTCCGCCGTACGTTCGTGGAGCGGCATCCCGAACTCTATGCCAGGCGCTGACGGTCGTCGGACACCTCGCCGGTGTCCGCGGCGTCCGGCTCCAACCGACTCCACGACCAGCCCGCTCCCGCGAGCGCCCCCTCGATCCAAGCGGCGACATACCCCGGCTCGCCGCTGTAGTACCAGGTAAGATAGTCCCCCTCCTCGCGCACCCAAGACACCACTTCGCCGGCCCGCCGAAAGCCGTATGAGATGTCCATACCATCCGGACCGGACCAACGAATGTTGGCGAGCGCACACCAGAGGTCGACGCCGCACGCGCCGTCCGCTCTCACCCGCTCCCCGAGAACACTGTCGATGACGGCCTCGAATGCCTTGTAGGGCCGGTAAGCTCGGCTGCTAGGCTGGCCCTGAAAGTCGATGCGGCTGGGCAGGTCGCAGGCGGCGAGGTGTCGCTTGTAGGCCTGCACGTTGCGGCCGAGGCCGCGCGCGATCGACCACACGCCGCTTGTGTCGAGCGCGTCGAGCAGCATGGCATGCGACATGGGGCGGGCGACCCGCCCATTGCCGTCGAGAAACGGATGGATCCACGCGAACCGGTGATGCGCGGCCGCCAGCGACACGATGGCGTCAGTCGCGCCGCGCTTCTGATACGCCCAAGCGAAGTGCTCGAGGAAGCGCGGCACGGCCCCGGGGCTGACCGCAATGTGCTGCCCGACCCGGACATCGCGGGTCCGCAGGGCACCGGGCTCGACGGGAACGCGCTCGCCAGCGTCGACCGGCTCGATCCAGAGCATCGACTCGGGCAGATGCTCGCAGAAGCGTCGGTGAACCTCTTGCAGACCCTCCACGCTCGTCGCCCGGCCCGCCAGCCCTCCCCCGTCGATCCAGCCCTGGACCGCGATATGGGCGGTCGCCTCGAGCTGCAGGTCCCGCTTGGCCGGGTCAGCGCTGAAGTCGTTCTTCAGCGCCCGCTCGATGTCGACGGGGCGGGTATCATGCCCCTCGATCAGGTTGCTGTAGTAGCAGGTCACCGTTCGGACGAGACCGGCGAGCCCAGCCCGGAGTGCGGGCGGCAGACTGCTGCGGAAGGCGGCAGACTTGGCGGTCAGCTCGATCGCGAGGTCGACGGCGTCGCGGTACCGCGGCCCGCCCTCCCCTATTTTCATGGGCTGCATGGCGTCGATGCCCTCGCCCCGGTCGGCGACTACCCCGAAGTCCGGTTCGTTGGCCATGTCCTGCAGCATCTGGATTACCTGCTTGCCTCGCTAAGGTCGTCCGATCTCCGCCATCCTTGGCCGCTACAATGTCCGCTTCGACGGCCGGCAGACCCAGATCATATGAGCAGGAACGAAGCTGATCCGCCCAACCGTAATCGCAACGCGATGTCTCACATGTCGAAGTCGTAATCGTGGTCGATCTCGATCTCCGGCTCCTTCACCAGCTCTTTGACCGGAACCGGCGCCTGCCGAACAGCCTCCGGCGCTGGTCTGGCAGGCTCGCTGCCGATGGATCGCAGGGCGGCACTCATCGCATCCAGCTGGCGGCGATCGTTCGCACTCGGATCATCCAGTCGGGGCAGCTCGCCCGTTGCCGGATCGAACCGCTCCCTGCCGGATGATGAGAGTTCGGGCGCGAGGTCGCTTGCGTGCGGAACGTCGCCCCGATGCGTTTCGATTGCGATGGCGAGTGCTTTCTTGTCGTCGGTGTGCAGCGACACGTCTTCGCGCGCGCGGGTCTGGAGCACGTAGTAGAGGCTTTCGCTGTTGAGCAGCCTGTCGCGGCTGTCCATGACTGTGATCGCCCGGTCGACCGTCATTCCCTGCGCGCGGTGCATGTTGATCACGGCACCATGGCCCAGCCGCTCGCGCATCGGGTCGTCGGGCCCGATCACGTGGTCCCGGTCACGGCCGGAGAGGTGAAGCGTGTCGCCGTCGATCGCGGTGAGCGTCATCGCGGCACCGTTCGCCATCCCGCGTTTCAGGTCGCTGGACGTGAAGACCAGGCGGTCACCTTCGCGGACGTCGATCTCGCCGGGAACGGAGAGCGCGGCTCCCTCCCCTCCCGATCGCAGGCTCCTAGGATCGAAGAGCCTGGTGTGACCGTCACGGGCGAGCTCGAGCATGCCGCTTGCCCGATCGAGCAAGCCAACTTCGTAGGAGCCCGGCACGAGCCCGGCCTGATGGCGGTAGATGTCGAGCCGCATGCCTTCCGCCCAGTGCCGGATCTGCCGCAGCTCCTCACGGGTCAGGTTAAGCGTGTCCCAGCTACGCAGACTCAAGGCCTCGGCGCCTAGCTTGCCTTGCGCGAGCAGCTCGGCCCTGACCGTTTCCAGCACGGCCTGGCGCAGGACGTGCCCCGAGGTAAGCAAGGCGGTGCGGTTGCGTTCCTCGGGCGAAAGCCCCAGGTACTCGACCACAGCCGCTCCCGCCGGGTGAGCGCTCTCCTGGACCTTGTCCCCGAGCCGTTCTAAGGCGGCAGTGACCCTGCCCTCGCGTGCAAGGAAGGCGGCGTCACGGAGCACATCGGTCTGTTGCCGCCGGTTCTCAGTCAGCCGCACTGTAGGAGCGCCCGCCTCCTGCAGCAGCGCGAACGGTCGACCGGCCTCTACCGCGGGTATCTGCTTCACGTCGCCTACCAGCACCAGCTTGGCGGCCTGGCCGTTCCGGGCGACCTCGAATAGCCCGGCAAGCTGACGCGAGGACACCATGGAGGCTTCCTCCAGCACCACGATCTTGCCCTTCATCAGTGCCGACAGTTGCTCGTTCGGCTTGGCCGGGCCGGCCCGACTAGCATGCTCCTTCAGCACGGATGCGAGCGAACGCACTTCCAGCCCCCGTCCGGTCAGATCATCCATCAACTTGTTCTGCGGGACCAGCACCAGCATTCCGGCCCCTACTTCCGCGCCGACCTCCCGTACGAGTTCGAACAGGAAAGACTTGCCGGTGCCGGCATCGCCTTGGACGACCTGGATGCGGTTGGTGCCGGACAGCATGGCGTGTGCCGCAACGCGCTGTTCAGCGGAAAGCGTGACCTCGCGCCGGTCGGCCGAGCGGTCGAGCGCGGTGTCGACCGAAGCGGCATCGACGATAGGTGTGCCCTGCCCCACCCCGCCATGCGCGGCCACGACCAGCGCCTTCTCCGTCACCAGCATGTCGCGGGTCGTCAGCCGGTCGGCATGTACGCCGCCGCGCGGTCCGGAGATCAGGAAACCGGCGTCGCGCAGTCGCTCGATGCGCGCCTCGATACCGCGCACCGTCGCGCCCTTCTCCGCCATATCGAGGCTGCTCTTCAGCAGGTCCGCATAGGTGAAGCTTGCTTCGCGTTCGCCGAGGTGCCGGACACCGGCCGCGACCGCATAGCCGCTCGCAAGTTCGGCGCTCCGGCGCACCGCATCCGTGCCGTGAAGCAGCGGCTCGGGTCGTGGTCCAAAGGCATGCGTGATCCGCTCAAGCAAAGCGGCGCCCCAGGCACGCACGGCATCAAGTACGGACCGCGGCCGCTCGACCCCGCGGGCGGCGTCCACGACGGCTGAGATGGCGGCACCATGGACCACGGCCTTCTCGGCCCACATGGCGCGGGCCAACGTGGCATCGCCCGCCTGTTTGGCATCGCGGGTACTGACCGCGATCGTCTCCATCGCCTTCGGCCCGGAGGCGCCGAGCTCAGCCGCCCGGCTGAGGATCTGCTCGCGCCGGGCGCTGAACGCATCAATTGCGGCACGCGGGATCCCGCTGATCTCGAATTGACCGTGCCTGCCGGTGATCTCTGTCCGGTAGCCGAGCTGCTCCAACCGGGCACGGAAGTCGGCATGGAAGACGGCGCCGATCGTGCTCGAATGCTTCCATAGCGCCGGATTGTGGAGGGCGACCCAGCGGCCGTCACCCCGCTGCGCGGCGTTCGCGACGACGACGTGGGCGTGGGCCTGCGGATCGAGCTTCCGGCTGAGGTCATGGTGGAAGATCGCGTACACCAGGCGACCGGGTTCGATCACCGCGCCGGCCTTGCCCGACCGCACCTCCCCGAACCGCTCCTCGGCCCACGCCATGGTGCTCCGGATGGCTTCCGCAAACGCCGGCATGATCCGCTCGTCGCGGCCGATCATGGCGACCAGCGAAACCGACTTCGGCGCGCTGAACGTCAGCTCGAAACCTGGCGCCCGCTCGCCATTGCCGCCTCTTGCGATGACGGCTCCGTTGGGCAATTTGCCGTCCAGCACCTCGGCGAACGTTCCGGCATCCACGGTGCCGGACAGACCGAGTTCCTCGGCCCCTCCCCCGCCCCATTCGGACGGCCCCTCCTGCTCGCCGGTGTAGTAGTTATCGGCCGCGTAATAGCTCGCCGCATCCCCGCCTCCCGCGATCGAGTTGGGGCGAACGGTCACGGCGCCTTGGCGTTCAGAGCCGGAAAGGTGAGCCGACACGGGAACGGCTTCTGCATGCGCTTCGCGTGGTCCACGCACTCAGCGTACCGGACCCGGAATGTGTCGTCGGCGAGAAGGCCTTTGGTCTCCGCCATAAGCTCGCCTTTCGTGCGCCCATCGCCCGCCAGGCTCCATGCCGCCGATCCTGGATCACTCTCACCTAGAAGGCGGATGGAGAGCCAGCGGGTCGGTGCCGTGTTGGCGAAAAGCAGGCAGATCAGAAGAAGTCCGGCGATGCCAAGGACCGCACCTGCGCCGAGCTTTGTACGCGTACCCGACTGACGCTTTTCGATCCGATCGAGCTGCTTTCCGAGGGCCTTCGCCTGCTCTTCGACGGCCTCGGTGACAGTGCCAACCGAGGCGGCGAGAGCGCCCTGCGCGTCTTTAAAAATCGTCGTGAAGTCGGTCTGGAACTTGGCAACCATGTCGCGGAGATGTCCGGTCCCGCCGGTCTCCTTGATGGTCGTCTTGATCGCGTCGAAGCCTGCGTTCAACGCGCCGGGCAGATCCTTCGTTTGCTGGGCGATCAGGGTCGAGACGCGGCGGGTGATCTCGCCGATCTGAGCGGTCTGTTCCTCCATGCGATCGGCATGGCGGCGCTCACGTTGTTGGCGCACCGACAGGGCCGCTTGTGCCTCCCTGTCGAACATGGTGGTGACCGCCTGTTCGACGAGATCACGGATGGGAATGTTGCGCCGTTTGGATTCGGCGTCCAGGCGGCTGTGGACGTCACTGGAGACGTCGATCCGCCTGCGGCCGGCATCGGTCATCGCCGCAGCATCCCGCGCGCTTCGGCCAGCATTCGCGTTGCCAGGTCGGTCCGGCGCTGCCGCATCTCGGCCAGCCCCTTCTTGCTATCCGGGCCGCGCCCGACCTGTGCTTCCGCGACGACCTCCAGGCCGGCACGGACCTTGGTCAGTTGGTCGAGCAGGATCTCGTCGAGCGGCAGCAGCTCGTCCTCGAGTGAGCGCACCAGCGTGTCCGCCACCCAAGCGCTGCGCGTCTTGCCGACCTGGCCCGCGCGGCGCTCGATGCCGGCAAGCTGGTCGGGTTGCAGGTACACCGTGATCGGTACGCGCGCCATGCGGACCCCCTTCTACCCCGGTAGGGAGTGTGCATTGCGCATAACGGGCGCGCAAGGAGGAAGTGCAGAGCAGCGCCAGAAGAAACGCCGCAAATTCGTGCTCTAGTTGCTCTGTGGACCATAGGGGACCAGACGGTCCGAGCACAGCATCTGCGTCGGACCATGCCGCTCAAGCGACGCAAATCTGCCCTTTTTCGCACCCCGTCTGGGTGCATCGGGTGTGCCCCCCCTACTCCTACTGCTCAGGTCGCTGATGTTGCTGTTGGTTGGCTCTTCGGGGCCGATCCGGCGTCCGGCGAGGCAACCAGGCCGGCGTACAAGCCGGCCAGCCGACTCAGTCTTGCCCCGCCTCACGCAGGCTTGCCCGTAAGGCTTCGAGCGCCTCCTCGCTCAGCGTTTCAGGCGTCAGCACCAGCCGGTCCCGCATGGCACGGCGCGTCAGCCGGATGAGCAAGGCCAGTTCCGGCGCTTCGAACGGGTCGTTCACCGCCAGCTCGCGCGACCGCTCGCCGTCGGTGATGGTGAGGTGGAAGATGCGGGCGTCAGCGGCCGGACGAGCCGGGTCGGGCCGCGTGAAGAAGTCGATCGCGTCGGCGTGGGCGAGGAGGTTGGCCCAGTCCTCCGGCGCGATCTCATCGAGCGTGCGACCCTCCTCATGGTAGAGGGTACCATGCGGCGTAAACCATCCCGAAATACCAAGCGTGATGACGTCCGTCATGGGTCGGCTCCCTCCCCGTTGTCGGTCGAGCGCTGATGCTTGTGCCAGTCGTGTTCAGCACCGCGGGGAGCGTCAGCATGGCGCGGCATCGCGGCGGCTCCCGGGTCATTTTTAACCGTGTCGATCGCATGCTGAAGGCGAGCCGCAACAAGGGTGCATCCGGCCCGGTCGAGCAACTCCAGCGCCGTGCGCATCAGCGCCAGTGCCGTCCTGACATCATGGTGCTCGACGTCGCCTTTGGACGGGCCGTGATCCGGGATGGCGGGAGGTCGATGGCCATTCGCAGAGCCATCCTGTTCCGCGAGCGGTCTGAGCTCGAGATGCGGCATCAGGTTGCGCCGGATCTCCTCGTCGGCGCCAGGGCTGTACCACCCCGCACACCGGTCCTCTTCCGAGAACCGACGCCAAGCCATGAACGCGACATCCTCGCTGATCGCGATGCCGTCGGCCGCCAGGACGGCTACGATCCGGAGCACGTCATCGCGGTAGTCGACACGCATCCGCTGCTCCCATTCGAGCGGCTTCAGAACCGCCTGGTAGCGCAGCCGTTCGTTCCCGGATCGATCGGTCATCCGCCCTCTCTCGTACCGCTCATGCGGGCAGGTATCCCGAGCCGTTCACGCTGCTCATCGCGGGTTGCGTAGCGGTCGGACCTGATACCCACAATGTCCGCCTCCGAGCCATGTCCAGCGTCCACGAGAGCGGCCCGGACAAGCGCGCCGATGTCATGCGATCCGGCCTTCGCTTCAAGGCTTGCGAGCATGGGGTAAGGCAGGTCCACCATGACCCGGATCATCCAGTCCCCCGCCTCGGTCCGGGTCGGGTGTCCGCCGTGTCCGGGCTCGCTCCATTCGGTGCCGGCAAGGAGCAAACGCAGGTCCGTCGAAGGGTTGGCCGACGCATAGGGCGGGGTGTCACGGGAGGGCAGAGGCGTTGGCTTGAAGTCGCTCAGGTCGAGGGTCATGGCGTTGCTCCATTGCGAGTCTCAGTCATATGCAATCCGGGCGGATCGGCTCCTCAGAGCCCGTAGGTGCAGGGCGTCGAGAAGGTCGGCGCCAGCGCGTCGCGCCGCGACCAGAAGGTGTACTGGCCATTGGGCGTCAGCGTGGTCGGAGGCACCGCGATCTCGACCATGGGACCGCGGATCTGGATCACCGTGCCGCAGTTGGTGACGGTCCCGATCGCGAGGTCACGCCGGAACGCTTCGCGACGCTTCTGCTCGGCTTCGCGGTCGGCGACGTAGCTGTCCTGGGCGCGTTGAAACCACGCCGCCGACCGGACCTGGTCGGGGCGGTATGCATAGACCGCGGTGCGGGTCGGGACCATCGACACGCGGCTCATCAGCCGGCTGCCGAGGTCGCCTTTGGTCGCCACCTCGGTCGTGTCATAGGTGATCGCGACAAAGCCGCCGAGCACCTGATCCGGTCCGCGCGAACACACCGCCGAAATGCCGGACCAGAAATGCTTGAACTCGCCCCGAGGCGGCAGCCTGCGACCGAGCGCGCGATCGCGGAAGGTGCGTGCCGCGTCCCCATCCTCCGGCTCGATCTGACCGCCCTTGGCAGTGCATTCCTGCGCGAAGGCGTCGCGGGCGCGTTCGGCCGTCGCCGAGCCGTTGGCGGTAATCTTCTCGGAGAAGAAGCGGTAGCCGATGATTTCGTCGGCGTCGTCGAGCAGCGGGAAGACCTGCGGCGATGGGCGGGTCCGGAGCGACCCGCTGGTCTTCATGTCGGTGTCGCCGCCGATGGTGGTCAGGAAGTCGGCGATGCCGGGTGACTGCTGCGCCATGGCTGGAATGCCCGCCAGAGCCGCTGTGAGCGCCGCTACAGCCCGAAACGCACCCTGCCCTGCCATGACCGCCTCCTCGTTGCCTGGAGGCGTTCTCCGGCCCGTGAGCCGGGTGTTCAGAACCCTGCATAGCACAAGGCGCCGCCACCTTTAGGCGAAGCCCTGGACATGCGTGTCGGCCACCCGGCCGACACCTGTTGTCGACCGGCTGCTATGACTTGAGGTTCTGACGCCTCACCGCCGGGACTGACCGGGCGGCGAGCGGACGCTATCACGTCGGGAGCGCCGAGCAAATGCGAAGCGTGGTGTCGCCCCCTGCCCTACAGGCAGCGGCGCACGGTTCGGACCAGCTGCGCCAGCTCCGGTACCTCGAACGGCTCCGGAACTGTCAGCACCCGTGAGCGGTCGGCATGCACGAGACGTATGCCATACGTGCGCGCGTCAGGGCGGACAGGCGCAGTCTCAACCGGATCTGGGCGGGTGAAGAAGGCAACCGCGTCGGCAGCAGCGAGCAGCTCAGCAACCAGCGCAGGTTCGAGATCGGCGAGGTGGCGGATTCGCTCCCCAGCCCGTCCTGGAAAGTGCGCGGTCCCGCCTGAGATCGTCAGGCCGACCAGATCGCCTTCCATCTCCGGAGTGGAGCCGGTCAAGTAAGCACCCTGCCCTGCCTGGCGGCTCGCCGCTCACGAGCGCGACGGCGGCGTTCTTCGTCCCGCGCGACCTGGGCGGCATCGATCGTCGGCGCTTCGACAAGCTGGAAGCCTTCCGCTCGCCGTGCAGCCTCCCGGCGCTTGACCCGTTCCTGCTGGACCGCGAAACGCAGGTCGGAACGGGTGACCACGTAGTCCGGATCGTGCTGGTGCTGTCTGATCAGTTCGGCCAGTGCGTGGACGGTCACCTCATGGCCCACCGCTGCTTCCACGGCTCGCAGCCAGCGAGGTGACGCGTAGCGGTGCCGCTGGACCCAGACGTCGCGACCGAGCTCCAGGCCCACTATCACCAGCCACGCGAGCACGTAGAGACGTCCCGCCGTCACGGGCGCGGCTCCGGTCAGTTTCCCGACAGTGGTGAGCGCGATCAGCCCGGACCAAAAGGTCAGGATGCTCACGATAGGAAGCGGGTAGGTCCGGCTCACCTCCATGCGGGCGATCAGTCGATCCAGCATGGGCAGATGGGCCGCCCGATCTACGACAGCGCCGACCTTATTCTGCCCGTCAGATCGCATAAGGCCCTCCGAAAACCAGGCCGAACGATATACGGTTTACGCATATCGAACAAGGCGGCTAGTATCCTGCACGTGCCCACCGCCCCTGTCCCGTCCGACCTGCATGCCCGGATCGTCTCCCTGCTCACGCAGGCGCGCAAAGACGCCAAGCTGCGTCAGGTCGATCTCGCCGGGAAACTCGGTTGGCAGCAGGCCTATGTGTCGCGGTACGAGACCGGCGAGCGGATGCTGGGCGTCGACGAGTTCGTCGCCGTGGCGCTGGCGATCGGGACCGATCCCGTGGCGTTGTTGAATGAAGCGCTCCAACCCCCTTCTTCCTCTCTCGAAACTAAAAAAGGCATCTCACGGGTTAGAGGGTTCAAATAGAGGTTAGAGGGTTAAAGGCTGGCCAAGCTGCCCAAGCTCCCGGCTTCGTACGAGTCGCGGTCATCGCGCGTTCCCGGAGTATCGTTGCAGCGTTCCCGAAAGATCGACAGTGGCGTTCCCGATGTATCGCCTCGCCGTTCCGGGAGTGTCGAACAGCGTTCCCGGAGTGTCGATGGTTAGAGGTAGAACGAGAAACGGACCCTCAGATTGAATCAGTTTCCATGTGCGGTGCGCTGACGATGTTCAAACTTCGGCTCGCCAGATGCCGTGCTCTCCTACGGTCGCTCATGGGGCCACGTTTGGCCGATACATCGGGAACGCTATAGCCACCCGCTAATAATCATAATCGAGGGCGGCTGCCGCTGCGGCTGCGTGACGGATATCTAGCAGGGCGCCACAAGCTGTGATGCTCTCGGTAGACCATAACGCTGTGCGGCTGATCTTGTTATCTTGTAGCCGCCTTGCACATCGCGCAGCTCAGCTGCGAGCGGGAGCGCGCCGGATGGCAGGATCGGGATCGCCCGACTGGCTGGAAATCTGCTGCGATTGGCTGCGATGAAGCGCTGTCGAAGCCTCAGTGAACGGCGCGGGCCCTGGCCTCTAGGAAAGGTCAGCCACACCCTTCCCTTGTGGCCCATGTCACTAGCATCCGCTTCTTGTTCGTCGTCGTTGATGTCGCGCCAGACGCCAACGTACAGCGTACGGTCTGCCTCCTGGGGTAGATCTTTGGCTTGAGCCTTGAAGGCTTGCCAGCGCTCGCTGACATCGTCGACATGCAGTCCGGATCAGTCGCCGCCTGCCTACGGATGATTGTGAGGAGATCAGCACGATCGGACGGCGTGTGTATCACGACTTCCAATGCCGCCACAGTGCGGACGCTCTCCTGAGAGACGGGAGCACACGCCACGAGCAAGGTAAGGGGACCGGCTCTCAACACTCTGTGAAGCTACCGAGGCACGCAGCGACGTCAACTTGCGCTGCCGCCGAACGAGGGGCGACCAGGTCTCGGCCTATCGCAGCGTATGCCGGTTCTTCGCGTCAAAGCGCCGAACATAGCCGATAAAGGCGTTCTGGTAGCTGACCGGGGTGCGCGCCGGGTCCGCCTCAATCCAGGTGCGAAAGTCGGCGTGCAGGGTCTGATAGTCCCAGCCGGGACATTCGGCGCGCAGCGTTGCCAGGGTTGCGTCGGTGATCTCGCCGAAGGTGGCGCGGTTCGACAGGCCCTTTACGCTGCGGCGGATCAGGGCGGCGGCATCGACGCCGGGCTCGGCCACGTGCTCAGGCTTCGGGGTAGAGGGTGCCGTACCTGCCTTCGCTAGCTTCGATGATGGTATTGCCTTCGTCTCGCCCTCGCTTCTCCGGCGCATACGGAGCGCGGGCTCGCGCTTGCCCTCCGGCTGCTCGATCGTCAGCGCATAGCCGGGCAGCTCGTCGCGCTCGGCGATCTTGGCGATCTCGAACTTGAAGCGGCGATACTGGCCCTCGGCGCCCGACTTCTCGAATAGGGTCGGCATGGAGATGGCGAAGCCCGCCTCGCCGGCCCCGCCCGCATGTTTGCGCGCGACCTTGTAGAGCCAGCGCTCGCGCCCGCCGGTGATGTCGAAATAGGCGCGGTCGATCGACAGCACGCCACCGGTCATCATCACGCCTTCCCAAAACCAGTTCGACAGCTCGATGGTCATGCCGCGCGAGCGCTCGGTCTTCTCGTCCACCAACTGCGTCCAGCCGTCGAGCCAGCTGAACGTCGCTTCCCGCCGGTTCTCCGCGCGAATGTTGGTCTTGACGGTGGTCGAGACCAGCCGGTCGAGCGCCTGGCCGAGCAGCTCATAGGCCCGTCCCGTCGGCTGCCGCCCAATCGCGCGCAGCAGGTCGTATGGCATCAGGTGGAGCTTGCGCGGCACGTCGTTGATGCCGCGGCGCGCCATGTCGGCGAGCATGGAGGCGCAGTAGATCAGGATGTCGGCGTCCCAGATCGTCGCCATGCCGTAATCGGGATTGGCCGAGACGTGGACCCACAGCTTGCCGTCGGGTGATCGGTAGTCGATCGGCTTCACGCGCTTCGTTTTGGCGAGGCTGAAGAAAGGCCGCTCCATCATCTCGCGCTGATCGCGCAGCGGCAGGTCGGCGAGATAGGGGAGGAACAGCTCGAACTGCTCGGACACGGCCTCCCGGCGCGCGCGGGTCATACGCGCGTCGCCGATGTTGGTGAAGGTGCCGCGTATCGTGTCGCGATGTTTCCCCGGGGAAACATCGGCAACATAGTGCGGCATGTTTCCCCGGGAAAACACATCAGCGCTGGAGTCCCTTTCCCGTCGCCTCGAGGTGCGCCAACGCGTTGCGCACGGCGGCCACCAGCTCGTCCGTGTCGGCGCCCGATCCTGCGTGCAGGCGGATCGTCACGCCCTGCCGGTTGGCCGACTGCACCGTCAGCGCCGTGCGCCCGTACCTGGTGGCGTAGCGATACGGTTCCGGCTTTTCCTCGCCCGCCAGAAACTTCGGCGCGTCGATCAGCCGCCGCAGCACGTCCGCGGCAGGGTAGGGGAGGTCGCCCGCCTCGCGCCGCGCCGCCTGTTCCTTGGCGACCTGCCGCGCCACCGCGGTGATCGCCTTGGCGATATCCTTGTCGTCGAGCGCCTGGGCGAGCGCATAGGCCGGCTTCAGCTGCACGTCGCCCGGGGAGGCGAAGGCGGCGATCACCGCGTCGGGGATGGTCGCGACCTTCAGCATCTTGGACAGCCAGCCCTTGGACAGCTTCAACCGCTCGGCCATCCGCGTCTGGTGATTGCCGTAGTGGGCCTTCAGCGCGTCGAGATAGTTGCGTGCCCGCTCCAGGTCGGACACGTCGGCGCGCGCGCGGTTCTCGAGATCCGCGAGCCGGAACGCCGCCTCGTCGTCGAGGCTCGCGACCTGCGCCACGAACTGCATGTCCGGGTAGCTGTGCGCGCGCAGCCAACTGATCGACCAATGGCGCCGCGTGCCCGCGATCACCTCATAGTCGTGATCGGGATCGCCGTCGACGCGGCGCACGACCGCGGGCACCTTCTGCCCGCCTTCGGCCACGATCGAGTCGATCAGCTCGCGGCAATTCTCCTCCGACAGGTGCGCGTAGGTGCGCGCGTTGCCCGGCCAGATGCGGACGCGCGCGGGATCGAGCAGAAGCTGCGTGACCTGCCGCACCTCGCCGCTCGCCACCCGTGCGAGCGCGGACTCGCGACCGAGCAGCGTCGTCGCACGCGCGCGTTCCGGTGGAGCCTCCCGCGTCGGGGCAGGGGAGGGGGCCTCGCCTCCCTCCGATGCGTCGTCGGCGAGCAGCGCCGCCAGATAGTCCGATTGCTTACGCGCCATGCCGTGTCTCCCAGACGGAACGTAAGCAGAACGTCGGGTTGTAGGAAAGAGAGGGCAGCCGGTCACGTCCGCCTTCGCGAACGTGCCGTCGGACGGGCTTGAGCGCCCAGCGGCTGGGCCGCTGGCGCCGCGCGGCGGTGCGCTGCGCCTCAAGCAGCCGCATGGATCACCGCTTCCTCGCTGGCCGGTTCGACCCGGCCCCAGCCCTGGCGCACGAGCTGTTCCACCTGCCGCAGCGCCTCGTCCAGATTGGCGCGGCTGCGCTTGTGCGTCTTGGGCGTGCCGATCGGCTTCTCCAGCTCATACACGGTCATCATCCGCATCGCCGCGTGGCTGATCTCGGCCGATTCCAGGATCGGCACCGGCAGGAGGGCAGGGCCGAAGCTCTGCTCCATGATCGCGCGGACCATCGCGTGACTGGGATCGTTGCCGTCGAACTTGGAGCAGATCAGACGGACGAACTGATAATCGACCTCGATGCCGGCGCCGGTCAGCTGATGCAGCACCTGGTCCATCATCGACAGGAATTGCACCGTTGAGCAGAAGTCCGGCGTCGTCGCCGCCAGCGGCACCAGCAGCGCGTTCGCCGCCTGCATCACCGCCAGGCTGATCGTGCCCAGCGCAGGGGGCGGGTCGAGCAGCACGATGTCATAGTCACGCGCAAGGTCCGACAGGCCGCGCTTCAGCTTGCGGAACCGCGCCGCCAGCACCGATCCGCCATCGCTCCCCGCCGCGGCCAGCTCATACTCGACGTCGAACAGCTCGAGGTTGGACGGAATCAGGTCGACGTTCGGCCACGGCGTCCGCTTCACCGCATAGAGCAAGTCCGCCTGGGTCGGGTCGATCGAGAGATACGGGTAGAGCGTCTCTTCGCGCGTGATGTTGAAGTGCGGGTTGAAGCCGAACAGCGTCGTCGTCGTCGCCTGGCTGTCGCAATCGACCACCAGCACGCGATAGCCCTGCACCGCGAAATAATGCGCGAGGTGGGTCGTGACGGTCGACTTGCCGACGCCGCCCTTGAAGTTCTGCACCGCGATGATCGCCGGCACGTCGAGCGGCGCGCGCGCCGGGGAGGCGCCCAGCACCTCGCGCATCCGCAGCATCTCCTCCACCGTGTAGCCCAGCCGGCGTCCGCTCTCGGAAGCCGGGGCAGGGGGGAGGCGCCCGTCATCCTCCGCCATGCGGATGCGGTTGGTGGAGCAGCCGAGCAGTTGCGCCGCCTCGGCGATGCCGAAGCGGACGTTGAGCCCCTTGCGGCTTTCCGGCAGGAACGCCTTGCGCCGCAACCGCTCGATCATCCGCTCGCCGGCATCGGCGAGATCGCCGATCTGCGTCAGCACTGCACCATCCTGTGCCAAGACAAAGCCCCTTGAACCTTTTCGGACGGGAGCTTGCCAGATTTCATTCAGGACGGCAAGGAAGCGGCTGAAGGGGACACGATGCCGATCCTGCACTGGCTGACACGCGACCGCGACGTGAAGGCGGCCGATGCCGTTCCGTACCGCCTGCTGGAGCGCGACGGGGCGCTTTCCGCGGGCACGCCCGGCAGCGGAAACATGCTGATCCAGGGCGACAATCTGGAGGCGCTGAAAAGCCTGCTGCCTTACTACCGCGGGCAGGTGAAGTGCATCTATATCGACCCGCCGTACAACACGCGCAGCGCGTTCGAGCATTACGACGACAATCTGGAGCACAGCCAGTGGCTGGCGATGATCTGGCCGCGGCTGGAGCTGCTGCGCGAGCTGCTGAGCGAGGACGGCAGCATCTGGGTGTCGATCGACGACAATGAGGGGCATTATCTGAAGGTCGTGATGGACGAGGTGTTCGGGCGCTCTTCTTTTCTGTCTACTATGATTTGGCGCAAGAACTACTCACCTAAGTCAACAGCTCGCCACTTCTCGGAGGATCACGACTATATCTTAGTCTACGCGCGGAGTAGCGACGCATGGCTGCCGAACCTTATGCCCCGATCAGAAAAGCAGGATAGGGCGTATAGGAACTTGGACGATGATCCGCGAGGCCCCTGGAAAACAAGCGATCTATCTGCACGAAATTTCTACAGCAAGGGCAAGTACCGGATCGTGGGTCCGTCCAGCCGGGTCATCGAAGGTCCACCGGGTGGTAACTACTGGCGTGTGTCCGAAGAGCGCTTTTGGGAGCTTGATGCGGATAACCGTATTTGGTGGGGAAAGGACGGAACTGCCATCCCGCAAATCAAGCGGTTCTTGTCAGAAGTGAAGCAAGGCGTGGTTCCTCAGACCTTCTGGTCGTATGATGAGGTCGGTCACACTCAAGACGCGAAGAAGGAGATACTGGCTCTATCCGGTGAAGATGTCTTCATCACCCCCAAGCCCGAACGCCTGCTGCAACGCATCATCCACATCGCCACCAACCCCGGCGACCTCGTCCTCGATTCCTTCCTCGGCTCCGGGACCACGGCCGCGGTCGCGCAAAAGATGGGGCGGCGCTGGATCGGGATCGAGATGGGCGATCATGCAGTCACCCATTGCGCGCCGCGGCTGAACAAGGTGATCGAAGGGGAGGGGGGCGGCATTAGCGCGGGCGTCGGCTGGCAGGGCGGCGGCGGGTTCGACTTCTACCGGCTCGGCCCCGCGGTGTTCGATGCGGACGGCACGATCGCGACCGGCATCGCGTTTACCCCGCTTGCTGCGCACGTCTGGTTCGCGGAAACCGCGACGCCGTTCGCCGGAACCGCCGCCACGCCGTTCTTGGGCCACCATGACGGGCGAGGAGTCGCGCTGCTCTACAATGGTATCCTCGGCGACAAGCGTCCGGCGGGCGGCAACGTGCTGACCCGCGCCACGCTGGCGCTGATCCGGGAGGGGGCAGGGGACTTCACCGGCCCGGTCACCATATATGGCGAGGCTAGCCGGCGGTCGTCCGCGACGCTCGCTGCCGAGCGCGTCACCTTCAAGCAGACGCCCTACGATGTGAAGGCCCGCTGATGCAGCTCAAGACCTATCAGCAGGCCACGCTCGACACGCTGCGCCGCTTCTTCGAGGCAGCGCGGGCGCACGGGCCCAAGGCCGCGTACGAGGCGATCACGACCGAGCCGGAGCAGGCCAAGCGGCTGCGCGGCTATGGCGGGCGCTACACGCCGCTGCTCGGACAGGAGGCGATGCCCTATGTCTGCCTGCGCTTGCCTACGGGCGGCGGCAAGACGCTGCTCGCCGCGCACAGCATCGCCGTTGCGCGCGATGCGTGGATCGGGCGCGACTATCCTCCGGTGCTGTGGCTGGTGCCGACCACCACGATCCGCCGGCAGACCGTCGACGCATTGAACAACGCGCACCATCCCTACCGCCAGGCGTTGGCTGCCGCCTTCGGCGAGCCGGTGCGGGTGTTCGACATCGCCGATTTCACCCGGCTAACCAAGGCCGACCTGTCGCGGCATCTGTGCGTGTTCGTCGCCACCATCCAGACGCTGCGCGTGGAGAACACCGAGGGTCGCAAGGTCTATGCGCATCATGAGGCGCTAGAGCCGTTGTTCGCGGACGTGCCGAAGCGGGTCTCAGGGCTGGAGCCGCTCGGTGCGGAGATAGCGGAGAGGGTAGGGGGTCATCCGGACGACGTCCGCTATTCCTTCGCCAACCTGCTTTACCTCCACCGTCCGCTGATGATCGTGGACGAGGCGCACAAGGCGGTGACGGGCCTGTCGCGCGAGATGCAGGCGCGCGTGAACCCGTCCGCCATCATCGAGTTTACCGCGACCCCGCACCCCAGAAGCAACATCCTCCACGCGGTCAGCGCCGCCGAGCTGAAAGCGGAGCAGATGATCAAGCTGCCCGTCCGCCTTGACGAGCATCAAACCTGGGAGGGTGCGGTGACCGGTGCGATCGCGCGCCGCGCCGAGCTGGCGGAGGAGGCCGCCCGGGACCGCGACGGCTACATCCGCCCGCTGGTGCTGTTCCAGGCCGAGGACAAGGGCCGCGAGGTGACGGTCAACGTGCTGCTGGAGCACCTCCGGTCCGTCCATCACATCCCCGCCGACCGGATCGCGGTCGCAACCGGCGATTAGCGCGGGCTGGACGGCATAGACCTTTTCTCGCCCGACTGCCCTATCGAGTACATCATTACCGTCGAGGCGCTGAAGGAAGGCTGGGACTGTTCGTTCGCCTATGTCTTCTGTTCGGTCGCCAACATACGCAGCGCGACCGACGCGGAGCAGCTGCTCGGTCGTGTGCTCCGCATGCCCTATGCTGAGCGGCGCAAGGCGCCCGCGCTGAACAAGGCCTATGCGCACCTCGTGTCCAGGTCGTTCGCGGAGGCCGCGACGGCCCTGAAGGACCGGCTGGTCGACATGGGCTTCGAGGAGCAGGAGGCGGAAGCCTCGATCGAAGCGGCGCCGACGCTGGGCGAGGGGCTGTGCGGCGCGCGCGCGCGTCCGCTGCCGTCCGCGCGGATCGAGGTTGCGGCGGATGCGGGCATTCTCGCGGCGGTGAAGGTCGCCGCGCCCGACCGGGTCAGCGTCGAGGATGGGGCGATCCGGATCACCGGCTTCCTGCGTGAGGCGGAGAAGGCGGCGGTCTATGCCGCGCTCCCCGCATCCGCAGCGGACCATGTTCGGGAGCAGGTTGCCGCCTACGAGGCCGAGCACGCGCATGAAGCGGCGCCCGCGGAGCTTGGGCAGACGTTCGTCGTGCCCCGCCTAATGGTGCAGGTGCAGGGCGAGCTGGTGTTCGCCGATACGGACCGCCTGGCCGAGTTCTTCGACTGGTCGCTTGCCGAGGCAGGGCACCAGCTCACCCGCGACCAGTTCGACGTGGCCGAGACGGCGGACGCCTTTCAGATCGACCTCGACGGCGATCGACTGACCGTGGCGCACAGCGATGTCAGCGACCAGTTGCTGCTCGACGTACCGGTAGAGGGCTGGACGGAAAGCGGGCTCGTCGCGCTGTTAGCGCGGCAGGTGCGACAGGACGACGTGCGCCCCGCCGAGCTGCTGGCGTGGCTGGCCGATGTGGTCGGCTTCCTGGTCCGAGATCGTCGCCTACCGCTCGCCGCGCTGATGCGTTGCCGCTTCCTGCTTGCGCGCCGCCTGCGCGACCGCATCGCCGCCGTTCGCCAGGCCGCGCGTGAACGAGCGTACCAGAGCTGCCTGTTCGGCCCTGACGCTGCGCCGACGGTGTCGACGGACCACGGCTTCCGCTTCGCTGATGGCATGTTCGACGGGGTGCCCGCCTATCGGGGCAGCTATTGCTTCACCAAGCATTTTCTGCCCGCGGTACCCGCCTTCGATAGCGGCGAGGACGGCGAGGAGCTCAGCGCCGCCAAACAGCTCGACGCCGTGCTGGAGGTGGATGTCTGGGTCCGCAACGTCGCGAGCCATCCCGCCGCCTTCTGGCTGCCGCTGGCGACCGGTCGCACCTACCCTGACTTCGTGGCGCGGCTGAAGGACGGCCGCCTCCTGGTCGTCGAATATAAGGGCGGCCATCTCGTTCGCGACGCATCGGAAAAGCGTCTCGCCGGTGAGCTTTGGGAGAGAAGCGGCGGAGGCCTTTATGTCTTTGCTGAGCGGGAGCGAGACGCGTTAAACGTACGAGATCAGATCCGTCGCGCGATCGGGCGGAACTGATCGGGCGGCCTTTCGGGGTGGATAGCGGAATGGCCCCTTTTGGGCGGCGATCGCGGTATAGCGGACGTTCGCTCATGAGGCGACGCAGTGAGCTTGAACGCGTCGTCCCTTGGGACTTGTGACGTAGCCTTCCGACACTTGGAAGCCGGCGAAAACCCGTGCGTCAACGCGCAGGATCAGAACTGACCGGTCGTGACACCAAGAGCCAATGAACCTAGGCTCGAACAAGGGGTTCGAACCCCGCCCTCCCGGACAGCGGCGCTTGGCCCAGGACCCGCCTCGCTCTATGAATCGGCTCGAAAGAGATTTTGAGTGGAAGCAGTCGGTCAGTCCGGCCTGCCACTCGGGTCTTTGGAGTAGAACGCCAAACGGGCGAAAACCTCAGAGGATGATCTTGCAGACACGGCAGGTAGAGGGGCTCACCAAGAGGAAACGGGATGGAACTCCCTACGCTCGACGTGGGGAGGTTGAGGCCGCGCTGGAATCGCTGGTCAATCTATCGCGCGAGGAGATCCTCAAGAGGCTGAAGGTGCGAGACTCGACCTCACCGAACTATGTGCAGTCAGAGTGCCTTGTCTACCTGATCCGTGCCACGCGGAACGACAACGATGAGCGGTACTTCAACGAACTCTACCGAGAACTCATGCGGCGTTTGGCGTCCGCTCTTCCCCGCGTTGAAGGAGAGCGGGCCGGCGGTCCTGAGAACGTCTATGGGGCGGACGCACGAGATCGCGTGCGCGACATCTTCAAGGCCAGGCTGATCGAGGACCGTGCGGCTCCTGGATCCGCGCTCGACTACTTCGAAGTCATGTTTTCGGGCGCGGTCGCGGCGTTGCGCAAGACCTCCATGAGCCGAGCGCGACGGCAGATGGCGAGAAGGGACGCCATCGACGACGAGGAGAGCGGCGAACCATCCATCGCGGTGGAGAAGGCGGTCGGCAGCCTCGACGTCAAACAGGAGCTGCTATCAGACGACCCAAATTACCGGTCGAAGGTCGCAAAGGCGATCAGGACGCTACCAGACAAGCAACGCAGAGTTATCGAGATGCTCCTCCAAGACATGCCCATCGACTCGATCGACGACGACGTCCTAACGATACGCAAGGTCCTCGGCGTGAGATCGGAGAAGACCGTGCGCAACAGACGCGACGCCGCCATCGCGACCATACGGGAGCAGCTGGGGATCGGAAGCTGGAATGACTGACCAGGCTCACCATGACGCCGAGGAGGTCCTGATGGCTTTCGCTGTGGAGCCCGAGCACGATCGGGGCACGCTGGAACGATACCTGCGCCTCCACCCCGAACTCGCCGAGGACCTCATCGATCTGTCTATGGAGCTGCGGCTCCAGCGCGCGACCGCCGACATCTCGGCGCCCGTCGACGAGGCCTGGGTCGAGGCGTCGCTGGCCGACTTCCATGCCGCGGCGCCGGCACGCGTGGCGGCGCAGGTAGCCGATCCGTTCGCCACGATCTCCTCCGGCGAACTCGTCACCCTCAGGCGCTCGCTCGACGTCCCCAGCGGCGTGGTACAGGGCTTCCGCTCCCGGGCGGTCGACATCGCCAGCGTCCCGGTCGGTTTCCTCGCGGACATGGCCCGCGGCCTGCGCACCGGGGTCGACGAGCTGAGCGCCTTCCTGGCGGGTCCGCCGAGGCTGACGCCGGGCCTCAGCTACAAGTCCGACGACGCGCCGAGCGCGGACGGGGACAAGGTGACCTTCGAGGCACTGCTCGAGCAGTGCAGGGTGCCGGAGGACAGGCGCAGGCAGCTGCTGAACCTGCGAGACTGAGGGGTGGACGCCGTCGAACTCGCGCGGCAGCGCGCCGGGGCCATGCATGATGCGGCCGTCGCGGGTGGCGCGGACCCTTGGGATCCGATCGACATCGTCACGGCCGTCGCCGCCGACAGAGGTCTCGACGTCGAGCCGGTCGAGGCGGGAAGTCCCATCCTGGCCGGCGGCCGCGCGCAGTTCGATCCGAGTGACCGGGCAATCCGCTACGAGGACGCGGGTGACGCGTTCGCGCGGGCATTTCTGATCGGTCACGAGCTCGGGCACGCCACCCTGGGCGACGACCGCGCGGAGCACATCGCTCTGGAGGTCGATCCCGCCCGTCCGGCTGAGGCGGCGCCGGTCGGCGAGGACCGGGTCGTGGACTACAGCCGGCGGCAACGGCGGGAGGTCCAGATGGACCTCTTCGGCCGCGAGCTGATCCTGCCACGGCCGCGTGCGCGATCCCTGCATCTCGACGGCATGACAGCGACGCAGATCGCCGATCGGCTCGGCGCTCCGTTCGACGTGGTCGCGATGCAGCTGCTCGACGCCCTGCTGCTCCCCGAGATCGACGCCGCCCTTCCACAGCAGCCGGCGTCCCCACCCAAGCCCCTCAACCCGGAACAGGCAGAAGCCGCCCGACACCGCGGCGCCCCCTACCTACTCGAGGCGGGACCGGGTACCGGCAAGACGCAGACGCTCGTCGGGCGCGTTGCCGGGCTGGTCGACGACGGTGTCGATCCCCGCTCGATCCTGGTGCTCACCTTCTCGAACAAGGCCGCAGGCGAGCTCTCAGACCGCATCGCGCTGCTCCGCCCCGACGCCGCACCGGCGATGTGGATCGGCACCTTCCACGCGTTCGGGCTGGACATCGTACGGCGCCACCATCGTCAGCTGGGCTTCGCGAGGGAACCTCGCATGATGGATCGCAGTGAGGCGATCGCCATCATGGAGCATGAATACCTTGCCCTGAAACTCCGGCACCACCGCGACTTTATGGATCCGGCGCGCCCGTTGAAGGACATGCTCGGCGCGATGTCGCGGGCGAAGGACGAGGTTGCCGACGCCGAGCGCTTCGCGTCCCTCGCTCAGAAGATGGTGGACAACGCCGTCGACGCCGACGCCCGCGAGGCGGGGGAGCGGTGCGCCGAGGTCGCGCTCGTCTACAGGAGATACGAGGAGCTGAAGCAGGCGGCCTGCGCCGTGGATTTCGGCGACCTCGTGTCGCTGCCGGTCACGCTGCTCGACGGCGATCCACAGGCGGCGGCCGCGCTTCGCGCTACCTACTCGCACATCCTCGTCGACGAGTATCAGGACGTGAACCGCAGCAGCGTGCGGCTGCTCCAGAAGCTGACCGACGCCGGCCGGAACCTCTGGGCCGTGGGAGACGCGCGGCAGGCGATCTACAGGTTTCGCGGCGCCTCGTCCTTCAACATGTCCCGGTTCGCGACCCACGACTTCCCGCGCGCTTTGGGCAGCCGACTGCGCGTCAACTACCGCTCGACGCCAGAGATCGTTGGCGCATTCTCCAGGTTTGGCGGGAGCATGCAGGCAGGCACCGGCGACGCGTCGCTCGACGCCTTTCGCGCTTCCATCGGGATCACACCTGAGCACGTCACCTTCGGCGACAACGACGACGAGGCCGACGCGCTCGCCAACGAAATCCTGCGGGTCTCGCCGCAGGTGCCGTTCCGCGATCAGGCGGTGCTCTGCCCAGGGAACGATCGGCTCACCCGCGTCGGCCGCGAACTGGAGCGGCGCGGCATCCCGGTGCTCTACCTCGGCAACCTGTTCGAGCGTCCCGAGGTGAAGGATCTCCTGTCCGTCCTCTCTTTGCTGGTCGACCGACGCGCGATGGGCCTCGTCCGGAAACCTACGCTCGAAGGGCTCGCGACGGGCCTGAGCCTTGCCGGCGCATCGGCAGTCGTCGAGCACTCGCGCGCCACCGAAGCGGGGCCGATGGCGTGGGCGTCCGCGACGACCACGGCGCCGCACCTGGGACAGGGCGACGCCGACGCTCTCGATCGTGCCGCCGGGATGCTGGCCGGCTTCGGCATCGACGCGAGGCCCTGGACAGTGCTCGCCCACCTCCTGCTCGACCGGACGCGGACGGCTGCACTGCTCGCCTCGGCGGATGACGTCTCGAGCCGCGCCATGGGCGTGGCGATCTGGCAGCTGATGGGCTTCCTGCGCGCGGAGCGATCGGGACCCGGCCTCCCGATCCAGCGCACACTCGACGGGATCAGGCGCCTCGTCCAGCTCGCCGACGAGCGGGACCTCCGCCAACTCCCTACGGCGGCGCAGGGCATCGACGCCGTGCGGCTGATGACGATCCACGGCAGCAAGGGGCTCGAGTTCCTCGCAGTGCACGTCATGGGCCTCAACAAGAACGCGATGCCGAGCACGGCGCGCAAACCCGCCTGCCCAGTCCCGGACGGGATGATCGAGGGAGGACAGGGCGGCACTGTCGCCCTCGCCGCCGCGGACCACGCGCTCGAACAGGAATGCCTGCTCTACGTCGCCGCATCTCGCGCGCGCGACCGGCTGCTGCTGTATTCGGCCACCAGGACGGCGAAAGGGGCCCGGCGCGACGCCTCCCCCTTCATCGCCCGGCTAGGGGTGACGAACGCACGCCCGGCGATCGCGCATGCAGAACGTGCAGCCGATCCCGAGACCCTGCCGCTTCCGATCCGCATCGGGCCGCCCGTGCGCATCACCACCGCGCAGCTGGACCTCTACTCCCGCTGTCCCCGCCGCTTCCTCTACACGCACGTCCTTGACGTGGGCGGGCGACGCACGCCGACCACGATGACGAGGATGCACGACCTGGTGCGAGGCGTGGTGAAGGAGCTCGCCGCCAGTGACTCCTCCGCATCCTCGATGGCCGACATGGAGGCGCTGCTCGAACTGCGCTGGTCCGAGGGTCCCCTCGCCACCGAGGAGTATCGCCTCCATCGGGAGGTCGCCACGCTCCTCCTCCGACGCTTCGTGACAATCCGCGCGGGAGCGGCCCGCGCCGACACGGGGCCGCTGGTGGCGACGATCGGGGGCGACGAGGTGACCGCGGTCGCCGACGACGTCGTCACCGCAGGGGGCCGGCACGTGGCCCGCGTCATCAGGACCGGGCACAAGTCGTCCTCCACCGGCAAGGCGCTCGCCGACGCGGCCTTTCAGATGGCCGCCGCGGCGTCGCTGCCCGGCTGCGTCGTGGAGATCATCCACCTCGGCGATGACGAGCCGACCATCGCGCTTGCCTTCGACGGCAAGGCACTAGGCAGGAACCTGGGCAAGCTGACGGAGACGCTGGAGTCGATCGCCTCGGGCCGGTTCGAACCCGAGCGGTCCGACCGCACCTGTCCCTTCTGCCCCGCCTTCTTCACCTGCGGCCCTCTCGCCGACGGGAACCTGCAAAAAAATCTCTGACCGGAATTACCGGTCGACCCGGGCTGGCGGGATTGACCCTTCGAGACCGACGCAGATCCGCCGAGGTCCGAAGAGGAAAAACAACACCATGACCATCATCGACCACCCCGACATCGACGACGTCGAGAGCGCCGTTCAGGAGAGCCGCGCGCTGCGTCCCGGACGCTACCGCGTCTCCTTCGCGCTCGACGACCTCAACTACCAGCCGATCGTCCTCGATGATCCCGTGCCCCTCGGCCGCCAGATCCTGAAGGCGGGTGGCATCAAGGACGTCGACGGCCACGCGCTGTTCGTCATCACCCCCGAAGGCGACTTCGAGGACGTCCGCGCCGACGAGGAGGTAGACCTGCGCGACCGCGCCGCCCACCGGTTCGTCGCCTTCAGCACCGATCCGCTCTACCGTGTGAAGCTCAACGACAGCCGCATCGTGTGGGGCCGTCCCTCCATCCCGGAAGCGGTGCTCCGCTCGCTCGCCGGCATCGGCGACGACGAGGCCGTGTTTCTCGACGTGCGCGGCGGCAAGGACAAGCTGATCGAGCCGGGCAGCGAGGCCGATCTCGCCGGCGACGGCGTCGAGAAGTTCATCACCGCGCCGAACAAAGTCACCTACACCTTCTTCGTCAACGGCAAGCCCTACAAGACCGACAAGAAGAAGGTCACCGGCGCGCAGATCAAGGCGATGGTGTCCGACTGGGATCAGACCCACGACCTCTCCCTTGAAGGCGCGGGCGACGATCCCGATCGCATCATCGGCGACGATGAGACGGTCAGCCTCGACCCAAAGCACGGCGTTCGCCGCTTCTCGTCGGTCCCCAAGGCGAACTTCGGCTGATGTCGGGCATTCTCAGCATGCAGCTGGAGCAACTGCGGGAGCGCTTCGGCGAAGCGCACGCCAGCACGATGGCGAGCGGCACCACGCTCGTCACCGTGCCCGGGGTGCGCCTGCCGGGGGGGTGGTCGAGGTCCTCGACCACCATTCGCTTCCTCGTCCCGCCCGGCTACCCCTTCGCGCAGCTCGACTGCTTCTGGGCGGATCCCGACCTCCTTCTCGCCCACGGGGCCACGCCGCAGAACGCGGCGCTGAACGTCATCCCGGAGACCCTGCAGCAGGGCATGTGGTTCTCGTGGCACCTCGCGAGCGCCTGGAACCCGAACCGCGACACCCTATCGACGTGGATGAACGTGGTGATCGACCGTCTGAGGCAGGTCCGATGAGCGGCCTGCGCTTCGCGGCGTCGACCTATTCGGCGCTGGCCTCCGGCCTGCTCGACGCTGACGGTCTTGAGAGCTGCGCCATCGGCTACGCCCACCACGATCCCGCCAGCGGGTCCTGGATCGTCGCCGACGCCGCTCCCGTGCCGGACGACGCCTACGAACGTCGCGACTGCGTCTCGGCCGTCCTTAAACCCGGATTTCTGATCGACGTGGCCAATCGCAGTCGGATTACCGGCATGGCGGTCGTGGCGATCCACACTCATCCCGGCAGCCGCGGCAACCCACACTTCTCCGCGACCGACAACCATGGTGAGACCGAACTCGCGTCCTATCTCGCCAGGCGCGGCGCGCCGGTGCCCCACGTCGCACTGGTGATCGGCCTGGAGGGCGCGCGCGCCCGCATCCTTGGCGGCGACGAGGAGGTGCCGGTGTGGGAGGTGGGGGAGAAGCTCGTCCTCCAGTCGCCGCTCGCAGGCGGGGCTTCTCACGGCCGTGACGACCGCCAGGTCCGCGCCTTCGGCGAACCGGGGCAGCGCCTGCTCCGCCGACTCCGGTTCGCGGTGATCGGCGCTGGCGGCACCGGATCGCTCGTATGCCAGCAGCTCGCCCACCTCGGCGCCTCGTGGATCACCGTCGTCGATCCCGATCTCGTTGAGGAGACGAACCTCAACCGCCTCGTGGGCTCAATCCCCTCGGACGTGGGCCGGCCCAAAGTGGATGTGGCCGCGCGCATGATCCAGGCCATCAATCCGGCCGCCACGGTGATACCGATGCAGGCGGACATCGTGGACGAGCATGTAGCCGCCCTCCTGGCGACGTTCGACTTCATCCTCCTGTGCACGGACTCGCACGCCAGCCGCGCCGTGGTGAACCAGGCCGCCTACCAGCACCTGGTGCCCGTGATCGACATGGGCGTCAGCATCACGGTCGCGAACGGGGCGGTGAGCCACGTCACCGGACGGGTGCAGATGCTCTCCCCCGGCCTCCCGTGCCTGACCTGCTGCGGCGCACTCGACGCCGACGCAATCCGTCGCGAGATGCAGACGCCGGAGCAGCGCGCGGCCGACCCGTATGTCCATGGCGTGCGGGAGCCGCAGCCCGCCGTGCTCTCCATCAACTCGACGGTCAGCTCGCTCGCGATGACGATGGTTCTCGGCGCGGTGACGCCGGTGCCCGTCAAGCCGCGATACCAGACCTACGACGGCATCCGCGGAAGGGTCCGGGAGATGGCCGTCGCGGTGCAGCCGGGCTGCGTGGTGTGCTCCCACGCGGGCGCGCTGACGAAAGGCGCGACGTGGAGCCTGCCGGTCCGACCGGGCGTGAGCGGCGGAGGCGGGCGATGAGCTCGCCGGCGCGGCAGGTGCGCATGGTCGGCGACGCCGAATACCGGGACCAGGCTGAGGCGAACCTCGGCCAGCCGGGTGACGCGTCGCTGATCCTTAGGGGCAGGCCGCGGGCGATCGTGATGGCCTGTCCCGACGGTTGCGGCGAGACGCTCGTCGTGAACCTCGACGGGCGCGCGGGCAAGGCATGGCGCTTCGACATGCGCCGCGGCGGGCTGACGCTCTTCCCCTCAGTGTGGCGGAACGGCGGCTGCGGCAGCCACTTCATCGTCTGGCGCGGTCACATTCTGTGGTGCGACCGGTTCGAACGGGACAACCTTGAGCCGGACTACGACGCGAGTATCGAGGAGCTTGTCCTGGCCGCGATGGACGTCGAGGAGCCTCGCAGCGCGGTTCAGCTCGCGGACGCCATCGACGAGCTGGTCTGGGACACGAACCGCGCGGCCAACCGACTGGTCCGACGCGGAGCTGCTAGCTCATGGAAGGTCGGGGGCCAATGGGTGTTCACCCGCTTAGCCTAAGGTACGAGTCCGCCGGTATGGGCAAGAGAACCAAGCCGGTGGGCACATAGGCTTGATCGGACGCCCGGCCAGCGACAAGATCGCCAATCGTTCGGGTGCACTGAGGAGCCCGTTCAACGCTGGGATGGGGGTATAGTTGGCCGAAGGCTTTCGATTCCTGCACGCAGCGGACATCCATCTGGACAGTCCGCTGCACGGGCTTTCCCGATATGAGGGATTGCCGGCGGACGAGATTCGCTCGGCTACCCGCTCCGCATTCGACAATATGGTGCAGCGCGCGCTCGACGAGGCGCTCGACTTCGTCGTGATCGCCGGCGACCTGTTCGACGGCGACTGGAAGGACATGGGCACCGGCCTTTACTTTGCACGCGCGATGGGGCGGCTGAACCAGGCCGGCATCCCCGCCTTCGTTCTCGCCGGCAACCACGACGCCGCGTCGGTCGTGTCTCGCACGGTGCCCTGGCCGCCGAACGTGCGCCTATTCGGGACCAAGCGCCCCGAAACGCACCGGCTGCCCGGACTCTCGGTGGCCGTGCACGGCCAGAGCTTCGCCACCGCGGCCGTCACCGACAACCTGGCGCTCGGCTACCCGCCGGCGGACCCGCATTCGTTCAACATCGGCATGCTGCACACCGCGCTCGCCGGGCGCCGGGGGCACGAGAACTACGCGCCCTGCAGCCTCGAGGACCTGCAGGCGCGCGGCTACCAGTACTGGGCGCTCGGCCATGTTCACGAGTTCGAGGTGGTCTGCGAGGAACCCCACGTCGTGTTCCCCGGCAACGTCCAGGGTCGCACGATCCGAGAGACCGGCCCCAAGGGGGCAGTGATCGTGACGGTCGAGGATCGGGAGGTGGCCGGGCTCGAGCGCGTGGAGCTCGACGTGGTGCGCTGGGCCCGCGTGGAGGTCGATTGCGGCGACGCCACGGCGGATGCGGTCGCGGACCTCGTGCGCGCGGAGCTCCATCGCGCACATGGTGCCAATGCGGCCGGCCTGCCGCTGGTGGCGCGGGTGACGCTGGTCGGCGAGACCGCGGACGCCGGCGCGCTTCACGACCGAGCCGGCCCGCTGCGCGACGAGGTCCGCGCGCTGGCCGCGGGCATCTCGCCCGACCTGTTCATCGAGAAGGTCAAGGTAGCGGTGAGCCACGCCGCCTCGCCGGGGGAGGCGATGGTGGACGGCCTCGATCCGCTGATCGACGAGGCGTCGGCCGATCCCGGCCTCGCCGCCGCGCTTGCGCAGGATCTCGAGCGGTTCATGCTGGCCGCCGGGACCACCCTGGGCGAAACGGAGGACGGCGAGCTGCGCCAGCGGGCGATCGCCGGCGACTGGCCGGCGGTGCTCCGGACCGCCTCGATCGCGCTTCGCTCGCGCCTGACGGGGAAGGCCTGACATGCGCTTCGCCAGGCTTTCGCTCGAGCGCTATGGCCGCTTCGAGGGCTGCGAGCTGGAGTTCAGGGCTGGCAGCCCCGACCTGCACATCGTCTACGGCGCGAACGAGGCCGGGAAGACGACTTCGCTGGCCGCGGTGTCCGACCTCCTCTTCGGGTTCCCGGCCCGCTCGCCTTACAACTTCCTTTTCGACTACGCGCTGCTCCGGGTCGGGGCGGTGCTGGAGGACGCCGGGCGCACGCTCGCATGCCGGCGCAAGAAGGGGACCGCGGGCACGCTGCTCGACGAGGCGGACGCGGCGATGGACGAAGCTCTCCTGCGAGGCATGCTCAAGGGCCAGACCAGGGAGACCTTCGGCCTCTCGTTCAGCCTGGATCAGGAGGCGCTCCGCTCCGGCGGCAGGGCGATGGTCGAGGCGAGGAACGACCTGGGTCGCACCCTGTTCGCGGCGGGCTCGGGCTTGACGGCCGTCGCCGACGAACTGAAGTCCCTGGAGGCCGAGGCGGACGCGATCTGGGGACCCACGGCGAAGGCGAGCCGGACCTACACGCAGGCTCAGCGCCAGCTCGCCGAGGCCGCGCGGCTCGTGAAGGAGAACGCGCTCAGGCCTAAGGCCTGGACCGACGCCAGGGCCGCAGCCGACGACACGTTCTCGATCCTGGAGCGGGCGCGGCGCGAGCGCGACGCCGTGGAGGAGGAGCTCAGCGGCCTCGAGCGCATGCGGCGGATCGCCCCGCTCGCCCGCCGCCGCGAGGAGGCGCTCGATGCGCTCGCGACGCACGCGGCGACTGTCGAGCTGGGCCGCCTCCGCGAGGACGCGGCCGAGAAGCTGATCGGGGAGGCGGAGGCGGCGGTGCGCGAAGCCGCCATGGCCGAGCAGCTCCGCGCCGATCTGGGCGGGCGCCGCGACAAGGTGGCGGCGGATGCGGCCGCGCTGACCGAGGCGGAGGCCGTGGACGAAATGGTCGTCGAGGAAGGGGCCGTCGCCAAGGCGGCCCGTGACCTGGTCCGCCTGCAGGCGGAGCACGCAGCCGCGGTGGCGCTCGTCGAGGTGCGCCGCCGCGACGCGGGTCCGAACGCCGACGCTCCTCCCCCTCTGCGGGTCGTCTCCGCGCGGTTGCGCGAGCTCGCTCGGTTCTGTGGCGAGCTGCAGGCCGAGGAGCGCCACATCGCTAAGGCGCGGACCACGCTCGGCGAGCGGCGGCGGCGGGCGGAGGCGGAGCTGGCCAAGGTGCCTGAGGACGGCGCCGCTGAGGCGCTGACTGCGGCGCTCGATGCCGCCAAGGCCCTGGGCGCGGACGTGGACGGCCGCGTGGCGCAGGCCCGCGACGCCGCCAATGCGGCCTCCGCGCAGCTGCAGGCGGCGCTCGCAAGGCTGAAGCCCTGGCAGGGGCAGGTGGAGGAGCTGGTCTCGCTCCCCGTCGTCGGCGCGGCCGAGGCCGAGCGCGCGCGCGACAACGTCGCCGACCTGATCGCGGAGATCCGGCGGGAGGAGGACGGCGCCCGGCGCGCGTCCGAGCAGGTTGCGGCCGCCACGCTCGCGATCAACCAAGTCGAGACCGGGTCCGCGGTCTCGGCGGACGACCTGGCAGAGGCCAGGCAGGCCCGCGAGGCGACCTGGAGCCCGATCCGCGACCACGTGGTCGCGGGAGCGCCGCTTCCGCGGCCGGAGGAGGCCGTCCAGGCCTTCGAGTCGAGCGTGACGTCCGCGGACGAGCGCGCCGATCTGCGCTTCGCGCTGGCCGACGCATCCTCCCGCCTGTCGATCCTGCAGCAGCGCAGGTCGACCCATGAGCTCGAAGCGGATCAGGCGCGCGCCCGCGCCGAGGCGTTGTCGAAGCGGCACAGCGAGGTCCTCGCCGGGTGGCAAGCGCGCTTGGTGCAGGCCGGCCTGCCCGCCATGGACCCGGCGGCGTTCATCACCTGGCAGGCGGAGCGCGCCAGCGCCGAGGAGGTGGCGCGCGAAGCCGGCCGGCTCGCGACCGAGGCCGACCGTTGGGCAGCGCGTCGGGATGGCGCGAGAAGCGCCCTGTTCGCGGCGCTCTCCGTTGCGGACGGGGGCGGTGAAATCGCGCCTGTCCTCGGCATCGCCGATCGCCGCCAGGCGGCCCTCGACGAGGCGCTCAAGGCCCGGCTGCTCGCCCGCTCCGAGCTGGATCGCATCGACGAGGATGCCGCAGACCTCGACGCTCGCGCGCGGCGCCTCGCCTCCGACCTCGAGGAAGGCGCGCGCGCATGGCGCGAGGCGATCGGCAGGGCTGGTCTCGAAGTCGAGGTGGCGACCTGCGGGACGGTGCTCGACGCGCTGGACGAGCTCCGCGAGGCGGTTGCAGCCGAGGCGGCGCTGAAGCGGCGGATCGGGAGCATAGTGAGGGACGAGCGCGAGCACGCGAACCGCGTCGGCGCCATCGCGGATCGACTCGGCGTGGCGGCCGGCGAGCCCGCGGCTCGCCTGGCCATGCTCAAGGCCCGCGTGTCGGCGGCACGGTCGGCGCAGGCCGTCCTAACGGGCATGACCGAGGAGGAGACCGCGCTGGAAAGGCGGATCGGCGGCGCGCGCGCCACGCTGGCGACCGCCGAAGCTGCCCTGACGTCCGTTCTGGCGGAGACCGGCTGCGCGGACCGGACCGAGCTGACCGGGGCCATCGAGCGCTCCCGGGCCGTGACCGCCCTCAGGACCGACCTGGCCGCGATCGAGAGGCGCATCGTCGAGGAGGGCGACGGACTGTCGCTCGACGAGCTGGTGGCGGCCTGCTCGGCCACCAATGCGGGCGAGGCGGCGGCCTCGGCATCGTCGCTGCGGTCGCGGCTCGCGGACCTGAATGCCGCCGTCGACGCGGCCGCGACCGCACACGGGGAGGCGCGCAAGGCCTTCCAGTCGTTCGACACCGGATCGACCTCGGCGGCGGACGCCGCCGCGGAGGCGGAGCAGGCGCGGGCGGAGCTCGAGGTCCTGTCCGAGCACTTTATCCTGAAGCGCGCCCAGGCGGTCATGCTCAAGTGGGCGATCGAGCGCTACCGCGAGCGACACCAGGATCCGCTCCTCCTGCGCGCAGGCGAGCTGTTCGCCAAGCTCACCACGGGCCGGTACGCGTCGTTGAAGGTCGACAGCGAGGGCAGCTCGCCGCGCCTTCTCGGACTGCGCGACGACGGCCGCACGGTGGTGGAGGTCGGCGCCATGAGCGAGGGCACGACCGACCAGCTCTTCCTGGCGCTCCGCCTCGCCGCCCTGGAGCGTTCTGTGGCGGCCGGTGTCGCGCTGCCCTTCCTCGCCGACGACCTATTCGTGAACTTCGACGACGACCGCGCGCGGGCCGGGTTCGAGGTGCTCGCCGACGTCGCGCGCACGACGCAGGTCCTCTTCTTCACCCACCATCCCCACCTGGTGGCGATCGCCAAGTCCGTGGTTGGCGCCCAGCTCCATTCCGAATGCGCGCTGCAGTGAGCGGACCCGCGAACAGCATCGCCCCGTTGGACCTAATCGCGGCCCACGCGTGGCGCCGCGCGACGTTCACGACCTATTCGTTCAGCGCGTCCTTCACCGAGGCCGTGCTGATCGAGGCGCTCATGCGCCAGGGCGTCACCGACATCACGATCCTGACCGACCCGCTCGGGTACCGCATGGCGCTGCGGGAACGGGGCGCGGTCCGGATCGGCCGCGAGTACGTCGTGCATCCCGTCGCGGTGCGGCAGGGCTGCTTCCATCCGAAGCTCATGGTGCTCGAGGCGGATGACGCGACCCACCTGACCGTGGGATCCGGCAACCTGACCTTCGGCGGCTGGTCCGCCAACCTCGAGTGCGTCGAGCACCTCCATGCGAACGGGATGGCGGCGGCGGTCGGCGACATCGGCATGTTCTTCGCCGCCCTCGCCGACGCGCCGAACTGCGAGCACGACGCCCGGAGCCACTGCCGCGCGCTGGCGGATCGCCTGGTCGGCGCGGCCGCCGCCGGCACGGACGACGGGGCCGTCCGGGTGCTCACCAGCCTCGACGCGCCGATAGTCGATGGATTGACGGCCGCAGCCGGGGAGCTCGGTGGCGCGAGGACGCTGACCATCGCGTCTCCCTATTGGGAGGCGTCCGCTGTCGAGCGGCTGGCCAGGACGCTCGGCGTGGCGGAGGTCCGGGCCCACGTCCCGATCGCATCGGTCTCCGCGCCCGAGGGCTTGGACTGGCCTCGTGCGGCCAAGGGCGTGCGGCCCGTGCGCATCGAACATCTCGCGGTGGACGACGCGGCCGCCCGCGGCCTGCACGCCAAGGTCTTCGAGGTCGTCTGCGCCCGTGGTCGGCTGATCATGTCGGGCAGCGCCAACGCGACCGGCGCCGCGCTGACCCACGGCGGCGCGACGTCGCGCAATGTCGAGGTCTGCGTGCTGAGGACCGATCGCCGGGCCGGACGTCGGTGGCAGGTCCAGGAGGCGAAGGCGCCTCCGAAGCCCAAGTCGGTGCTTGAGGGCGATGATGACGAGGCCGAGGTGGGCGTGCTCGTGGCCGCTCACGTCGACGGGGGCATCGAGGGGCGGATCCTGACGCCTTGGAAGGCGGCTTCGGCCGTGGCCACGTTGGAGGTCTCGCGGCGCACCATCGCCATCGGAACGGTGGAGGTGGAGGGCGGCGCCTTCACGATCGCGGTCGGTCAGCTCGACGACGAGGAGCTGTCGCTGGAGGGGCGGATCCAGCTGCGCTTTCAGGGTGGGGACGCGGTCGCTGAAGGCTTCGTGACCGCGCCGGACTTCGGGGCGATCAGGGGACGCGCCGGAAAGGCGCTGCCCTCGATGCTTGCGGTGCTGAAGAACCTGCAGACGCCCGAGGACGTGCTCGCCGTCATGGAGTTCTTCCGGGCCAACCCGGATGCGCTGAGGACGAGGTCGGTCATCCGCGGTCGCACCGCCGGAAGCGGGCCCGAGAAGGTAGACCCGCTGATCGATGCCGGCCTGGTGGGCCGGCCCACTGCGGACGCTGGCGATCGCCAACGCGAGGAGGGCGGTGGGCGTAAGGAGGAGCTCGCATGGCAGCGGTTCGTCGCAAGGCTCCTGCAGGCGTTCGCGCGCGGCCCCGCCCCGATCGAGGGTGACGACGAGGACGAGGCCGATCGCACCGAGAAGGCGCGTCGCAAGCGCGTGGCGCAGGCGCGGCACGCGCTCGAGGTCGGCTTTCCCGAGCTCTTCCAGAAGCTGACCGCCACCATCGCCTCCGATGTGGAGCTCGTGAACATCGCGCGGCTCACCCACTTCGTGTGCGTCTCCACCGAGCACCCCGCGACCGAGGCGTTCGTGGCGCGGCTCGTCGGGCTGGGGCGCAAGGTTTCGCTCGGCCAGAACGCCAAGGACACGCTGGCCTGGTGCATCGTCCAGCTGGCCGCGGCCGGAGCCGGGCTGAACGCGGCGATGGCGCGCGGACGCATGCTGTCGCTGGGCATCGACCCGGACCAAGCGCCGGAAGCCGATTGCGCGCTGACGGGGTTTCGGGATCTGCTCGCTCCCGACGCCGATCTTGATGCGACGTTCGCAGCGATACGGGCGACCCGCACGGTGCACGACGACGTGCGCGCACTCGAGGCCGGCTTGATGACCAACGTCGTGCCAGAGGGGCTGGAGGTGCTCGCCCATCACCCGTCCTGGCACAGGCTTCTCGAGCAATGCCGCCGCGAGCCGGAGCGCCGGCGCATCCGCTTCGTCGACCAGCCCGTCAGCGCGTGCTCCTGCAACATCGTGCTGCCGCGGCTCAGGGATGAGCTGGCGCGCGATGGCGTCTGCGACACCGGCTGCCACGGGTTCGTCCTGGTGAGGAACGCATGAAGTCGGACGCGCTGATCGAACTGGAGAGGCTCAGCCGGCGGGCGTCGGACTGCTCGATCGTCTCGCCGGCGAAAGCGAAGGCGGGCGGCGTCGACCCGCTGGGGCTCCGCCAAATTAACTTTGACCTTATGAACGAGGTGTTCCCCGGTCTGAATAACGTGGCGCGGCACATACGCCCCTTCACCCTGGTGGCTTGGGCGTGGCGTCGGACCATTGCCTTGGCGAGGGAGCGCAAGGAGCGGCTCCCCCTGTCCGCGCACGAGGACTTCGTTGCGCGGATCGAAGTGGCCTTCGCGTGGTCGCTGCTCCAGCGGCAGGGCACCGGCGGCATCGACCTGCCCGGGAAGCAGCGCATCGCGGAGCTCTGGGGCGACGCGAAGGTGATCCGCTTCGGGGACGAGCAGTGGACGGACTTCGTCAAGGCGCGGCGCAACTCGACCGCACTGACCGCGGCGATCAACTACGGACCCGGCCTGCGGGCGTTCCGGATTCTCGTCGACGACGCGCACCAGCCGGGCGTTCGCGTTCCGGGTGAGGGAACGGAGAAGCTGCTCGACGCCTTCGAGAGGCGGCTGATGCCCCTCCTCGACCACAAGCTGTTCAACGGCTGGGGACCGTGCCCACTCAAGCGGGCTACTGCGGAGGAGTGGGCGGACGTCTGGGACATGGACGAGCTGATCGCAGCCGAACGCAAGGCCATGTGCGACCGGCTCGTCGGCGAGGTCGCATCCAGGAGCCGTCGCGGCGGTTTCCGCCTTCTCACCCGCGTCTGCGAGGACGTGGAGGAGGACGAGCTGGACGAGGAGACGCTACGTCCGGCGATGTTCGATCTGGCCAGCAACGAGCTCCACGAGGAGGTCGTGCTCTGGCGGCGCGTCCAGGTGCGACAGGCCTTCCGCCTGGCGCTCGAGGCACTGTTCGAATGGATCGTGGGGCAGATCGGCGGCGGCACCCTGACCACCGAGGTGCTGGCGCAGCGCCTGCTCGAAGAGGTGGACGTGGAGGTGGCCACGGCGCGTGACTGGTTCTCCTCTCTCGTCGAGGAGAATGCGACGGTGGTGGGCGCGATGGCCGAGCTGCAGTCCTGCATGCAGGCGCGCCAGGGGGTTGGGACGGCCGCGCTTGCCGCGCTCGCCGTCTCCGTCCTTTCGCCGAAAGATCTCCATGACCACTCCGAGCGACGCGAGCGGCTCCCGATCGCGCTCGCCCTTGCCGACGTCGAGAGGCTCGGCAAGGGCTCGCCGGCCCACCTCCTCGCCCACGTGATCGAGAGCTGGATCATCGCCCAGCATACCTACTGGTCCGTGGGACGCGGTCTCGCCGACGCGCGTGCCGGTGGGAAGAGGATCCTGCGGCTGCGCCTCGTGCTGGAACCCGGCGGCTGGCGGGTGACGCGTGGGAAGGGCGCTCCCGGCATTCCGAGGCCCACCCCGGACCGGCTGCGCAGTGCTATCAGCTTAGCGCGGGAAGCCAGCATAATCTGATTTCGAGTGCCCGCTGTCGGCAGACTTCCGCGGCATGCTTACGGCGGTCCCGCCCTCGCCGGCCCGCGAAAGCCCTTGCACTCAGGTAAGTGGAAGGAGGGCAATGGGCCATCCGGCACAGCTACGATCGCGTGGACTCCTCTGGTGCAGCTGACTCCGTAGCATTTCATGGGCGAGTACCCGTGACTTCGATATTAACGAGTGGCGGAAGTCAGGAAGTGTAAAACGGTTTGAGCGTCCGCGTCTGGGTCATGCTTCATATGCTGAGGGACTTTCAGAGCTGACTAGCTAAGCTCCAAGACACGGCGGTAATTGGCAACCTCGTCATCAAAGCACTTCAAAATCGCGGTCCCATCATAGGGATCGAGATAGTCGAACAGGCTCGGGTCGAAATGAGGTTCCAAGCCGCTATGGCAGGTATGGCAGAGGGTAATCAAGTTGGCCATTTCGGTCGCCCCACCTCGAGCCCACGGGCGGACATGATGGACGTTCAACACAATGTCGACGTTGTCATCAGGATGTCGGCCACAGACCCGACAACGCCTGTTGTCGCGACGAAGCACCGCCATTCGCACCTTTGGTGTCGGCGCTCGCCTTTCCGCGCCAGGGTCGAGTAGCGCCGGATCGACGAAGCCGGAGCGTCCCGAATAGTGCGCAGGGTGCGGCTCTGCGATATCGGGAAAACCTGTCTCCGCGACCGACCGCTCGACCAGTGCATGCCCTCCCGACGTAAGGAAATCTGCTAGGCCCTCCAACGTTAGAACATGACGATATGAATGGCCGAGTGCGGCCCAGCCGTTCCCAAACTCGCTGCCGACAACTCTGGCTTGTCGCATCTCGACGCGCCGGTCCTCACTCTGCCAACCGACCCAACGGGTGTCGATGCTACAGCTCGCCCGACCGTCGGCCGTGGCAGTAAGGGTCATTGCATAGAATTCGACGGGGGCCAGTGGGTTTGATCCTGTCGTTGCTGCCAAATCTTGCAGGCGGCACATTCGGGCAGGATGAATGAGCGTCCGTCATGAAGCAACGGTCGAGGAACGCTTAGTGACCGTAACTGGGCCTCTGCGGTTTCGCGCACCATAGAAATGATCTGGTGTGCACCTGCCGTTCAAAGAGGTCAGGCTGGATGGGCTCAGTCTTACGCCTCACCGGCAGTTAGGATCTCACCCGAGCGAGTACGCGAGCTGCCACGCCGCTCTGCACCTGGAGCTGACGCCCGTAGCGACGGGCCGTGGAAGGCGACGACCAACGCAGCGTGAGGGCGATGCCGGCGCCGTCTTCGCCAGCAGCGAACAGATCCTGGGTGAGCCCGACCCGCAGACTGTGCGTCGACAGGGCCGCGATCGCAGCGTCGAGCTCACCGGCGGGCAGCTCGACCAGTCCAGCTGCTGCGGCCGCGAGCGCGATCCGGCGATAGATGCCGGTGACGCCCTGACGAGTGAGGGGCTGATTCCCGACCGTATAGGTGACGAGCAGCGCGGCGCCGTCCGCGTCCGCATCGCCCCAGCGCGCGTCCGCCAATTCCTTAGAGCGCTGGCGGCGCCGATCGACCCCGACGCGGCGGAACAACACGCCCTCGGTGATGTCTGCCTCGGCAAACCACGCCGCCACTCGGCGCATGGTGTCGGCCGACAGCCACGCCCAGGCACCGAGTCCCTCCTGATCGGTCTTGGAGCGCGGAAGATGAAGCAGCCCGCTGCCGTCCGGCTGCGGTCGTAGATCCTGGACAGCAACCGCGGTGAGTTCGCTCACGCGAAGACCCGCGTCATAGCCAACCGACAGCAGCGCCGCGTCGCGCATCCCCTGTACGTCGGTGCTGCAGGCAGCGAGCATCGCCGAGATCGTGAA
This sequence comes from Sphingomonas hominis, assembly GCF_013328205.1. Taxonomy (GTDB): domain Bacteria; phylum Pseudomonadota; class Alphaproteobacteria; order Sphingomonadales; family Sphingomonadaceae; genus Sphingomonas; species Sphingomonas hominis. Next base: position 67,443 of record NZ_JABULH010000008.1, read on the forward strand.
CCCACCCGTCGCGCCGAGCTCCCCGCCGAACCGCAACGGCGCGGCCTGACGCTGCGCCGCGCCCTTGCGGCGTCGGTTCGCGCGTAAGGCGTTGCGCACCATCGGTGCGGCAACGGGGTTGGCCTCCCTGTCGAGCCCCAGCAGACGGTGGACAGTGGCAAGGCTCGCGACCCGTCGGCTGAGCGTCGCCGGCTTCTTTCCGTCGGCCTCGAGCGCGCGCAGATAGCGAACGACATCCTCCGGATCGGCGGGGCAGGGCGCGCGGCGCTCGCTCGCACACCAGTCGAGCCAGCAATCGAGGTCGGCCGCGATTGCGAGCTTGGACGCGTCGGCCATCGCCTCGAGCGCGGTCTCGACGCCGATCGCGCTGACCGGCGGCAGGTCAGCGGGTGCCGCGCGGCCGAGGGTTGCTAGCAGACGGTCGTCAGGGGAGGGGGCAGCGCCCAGCGCGCGCCGCTGCGGCAGACCGCCGGCATCCCCGGCGCGGACGACGATCAGCTGGCTGTCGGTCACCGCGGCGCGCCATCGGCGTCGGTCGACGCGGCGTCGCGGCCGAACCAGGCGACGAAGCGCCCGACACCGCGGCCGATCACCTCCGCCGCTCGGTCGCGCGCCTCGTCCCAGATCGGCTTGGCGGCATTGTTGACCATCAAACCCCAGAACAGGAGCACGCCGGCCGGAGCGACATTGTCGCCGACCGGTGCTTCCGCGACCTTGCCGGCGACCGCGACCACGCTACGCACCGTCATGATGATCGGGACCGCCAGAACGACCCCGAGCACGAGCAGCACGCCATGACCGATATAGCTGGGTCGGAACGCGATCTTGGCGAAGCCGCCAGCGACCACCGACAGGCCGAACGCGGCCGCGGCGATCGCACCAAGCATCGCGCGGCCCGCAATGGTCAGATGCAGCGCTTGGTCGGCGCCGACACGGCCAAGCCACGCGGCCGACCCGAGCTTGGCAACGCCGAGCGGCACCAGGATCAGCGTCGCCATCAGCGCAACGTAGCCGCCGATCGCAACGGTGGTGAACAAGGTGCGCTTGAGATGGGGTTCGGCGCGGTCGCCGAGCTGCCGCCAGCGTGCTGCGATCGACGTCATCTCTGCCCATCCTGTTGTAGGTTTCCTTGAAAAGGTGGACGTAATTCGTCCTCCAGCAGTATTCGAAAAGAGTGGATCTGCGCCCGAAATAGTGGACGTCAGGCGCCGTGCTCCGCCAGAACTCGCCTGCCCGAGCCTGACCGTACCCAAAAGCACGAATGTGCGGCTAATCGGCCAGCGGCCGTACGTTGGTGATGGTGACGCCGACCTCAGCGCTCGCCAGCGGACCATCTGTCGTGAACATCTCCAATTGAAGGTCGATAGCCAAGGCAAGACACGCTCGGTCACCAAGCGAAAGACCAAGCGCCTTCGTCGACGGTAGCAAGTCGCCTATAATGAGCGCCTGGGCTGGAGAAAGCGGCCGAACGTCGAGGTGGAGCCCGCCGAGCGCCTCACGCACCTCGTCGAGCGACAATCCTCGCTCTCGCAGCTTGGACACGACCTCTGCCAAGTTAGCCGTCCCGATGACGCTGCGGGTCAGGACGTCGACTACCCGATCCGCCCCGGGTTCATCGTTCAGAAGGCAGAGCAGGACGGAGGCATCGAGTACGACTTTGCTACTCACGCTCCGACTCACGCCGGCGCTCTGCGATCAGCTCATCAGCCAAGCCGACGCCTTCGGGCACATACTTGCGCAGGATCGCGCGAGCACGCTCAAGTGCCTTAGGTACGGAACGTACCCGCAACTCGCCATCGTCCACATCGACGAGAACGGTGTCACCTGTGGTGATCCCGAGCTCACGGCGCATTGCCGCCGGGATCACGAGCTTACCACCATCGACGATTCTAACCCTCTGTGCTTCCATCTGCACCAAACCCGTTTCTCTGACCTGTCCAACGGTCTTATACCCAATAGCAAAGTCGGACGCCAGCTGGAGGCAGGGATAGATGCACGGCCGATCACCGAAATAGCGTTCATCGATGATGGAGCAGCTACTTAGACCCGGTCCGCTTAGCTAGGCTACGTAGGACCGGTAGTTGCCGTTCTGAGCCGACTGCTGCATGACTGGCTCGCAAGGGTGTATCCAGAGTAGCCATGACAAACGACAGCACACGACCGATCCGCGCTGCACGCGTGTACCTGCGGGTCAGTACAGACGAGCAGGACCTAACCCGGCAGGAGGCAATCGTCGCCGCCGCGCGGGCGGCAGGCTACTATGTCGCGGCAGTGTACCGGGAAAAGGCATCGGGCGCGCGGCCCGACCGGCCCGAGCTGCTTCGCATGGTTGCCGACCTCCAGCCGGGCGAGGTGGTGGTGGCAGAAAAGATCGACCGGATCAGCCGTCTGCCTCTCGCCGAGGCGGAGTTGCTGGTGGCGACGATCCGGGGGAAGGGGGCTCGCCTCTCTGTACCCGGAATCGTTGACCTGTCCGATCTTGTTGCCGACAGCGTCGGGGTAGCTCGTATCGTACTCGAAGCGGTGCAGGACATGCTGTTGCGCGTGGCGCTGCAGACCGCACGCGACGATTTTGTAACCCGGCGCGAGCGGCAGCGTGAGGGCATCGAGATCGCCAAGCGAGCAGGGCGCTATACCGGTCGTAAGCCTGATCTGGCGCATCACAGGCGCATCATTGGTTTGCGCGAGGCAGGCATGAGCATCGCTCGCACGGCAGCACTGGCCGGATGCAGCATTGCTCAAGTAAAACGGGTGACGGCCTTACACCGAGCGAAAGCTGCAGCCGTGTCAGAGCGCGGCGTGAACGACGACGCAGGCGTGTCGTTCGGATTTTCGCGCCCTGGGACGCTTGAGTAAGGCGCTGCGCAAAGGTCGGTGAGCGGACCGGCTGCATGCAAGCTGGCGGTAAGCGGACCGGCCGCTTTCAAGCGCGATACGGCGGTGCACGGCTGCTCGTTTGGCTAGGCAGAGCCATGACGCTCATGAATACAGCTTCGGGTCGACTACAACCCCGAAGCAGCCGACGTTCCTTCAGGGGCGAAAACAGCTACGATCAGGCTGCGTAGCCATTTCACGCCCAGGTCATTGTTGAAGCGGGGGTGAGTATGAACCTTCACTTCGATCGGCGGTGGGTCGAACGGCAGCGACATGAGCTGAAATTCGCCTGCCTTGTTGAAGCGGCGGCTCAGGAACTCCGGGAAGATCACCGCCAGGTCGGTGTTGCGCACCACTTCGGGGGCAACAGTGAAGTGCCCCAACCTTAGGGCGACCTGACGCCGAATCCCCGCATCAGAGAGCCATTGATCGATCATGTGGTGGCCGGGTGCGCTGGTGCCGGCATGGACGTAGCGGAGTGTGCTGAACTGCGCCTCAGTGAGGGCTCCCCCGCCCACTGGATGACCGCGCCGCACCATGCAGACGAGCCGGTCGTTAGGTGTTTGATCCCACGGTTTGATGGTGCGATCCTTTCGTTGGAATGGAAGGAAGCCGTATGGGACAGGTACGTCA
>NZ_JABULH010000009.1 GCF_013328205.1 Sphingomonas hominis
ATACCCGTCACACCGCTCGACAAACGGGGTCCCTTTTGGACGCCGATAGGGGGTCCTTTTTGGACGCCGATTGACAGACGCGTGGATCCCGACGACGCTCCCCGGCGTCGAGGGGGCGCGTGATTGGGCGCGCGACACGCTAGGCATGGGCCAGGGAACAAGCCACGTTTACGAGCTGCCGCGGGGAGAGCGGGCAACGCTGCCGATCTCCGGACGGTTGAGCTCGAACATGGGGGGGCGCATCGACCCGGTAACCGGGCAGCCGGGGCATCATCACCGCGGCGTCGATATCGCGGCAGCGCTGGGCACTGAAATCCGTGCGCCAGCGTCCGGCCGAGTGGTGAAGAATGACTTTCAAGGAGGCGGTGCTGGGAACTACCTAGTTCTGCAGCATGGCGACGGGTCGCAAAGCAAATACTTCCACATGCAGGACCGGTCGGCATTTCCGGTAGGTAGTAACGTTGAGGCGGGCTCAGTTCTTGGTCGGGTGGGAAGCACGGGCAAGTCGACCGGCCCGCACCTTCATTACGAGCTTTGGAAGGATGGCAGGCCGGTCGACCCCAAGCGGTTCCAGCTTAGGAATGCCCAGGAATAAGGAATAGGCCGATAAACATGACGATCAGCACGGCAGCAACGATCCAACGTGCGTGCGGCGACACTTCGTTTTCCACATCAGCGGTGCTGGATGGGTAAACCTCGTCCAGTAGCTCTCTGCCACGAGGGGTAGAGGGGTCGAAAAGATTGTCTGGATTCACCGAGAAGGACGAGGCGGGGAATGCTGGCCCTTGAGCGCGGCCGGCATCCCAGTCCATCTGACCAGTATCATGGTTCAACATGGCCGCTTCTCCTGCACCAATCGGCTTAACCAGGCGCGATTTACGCTTGCAAAGCGTAGCAGACCGTATTGAACTAAGCGAGCGGTTTTCCGTATTTGTTCTTTCCGACGTTGCAGGACGCGCGATGACGGCGAAGGAGGCAGTAGAGGATCCTCGCATCGCTGCTCGGTACGAGGAGCTGTTGGCAGCGCATCTCGGTTTCTACGAGGCGCTGCGACTGCGCGAGCGGCGACCCAGGAGCGCTGCGCAGCGCCAATTTCAGGACGTGGCTTGGGGACGGGCCGAGCCGGCAAGCGAACACGAGAAGGCCTATGTCTGGCACCTTCGACGGCACCGGATCGCACCGTTTAATTCAGGAGCGCCATCGCAGCACATCGATGACGCGATGACCGAATTTGAGCCTGGATCTCGACCTGTCAGTAGCGAGGTTGGAGTGAAGTGGGACAATGCGTGGCGTGAAATACGCGGCGGTCGAGAGTTCTGGTAAACGATCTGGCAAGCGCAAACGCGCAAGATCGATAACATAGATTATGTTAAATTCGCGTGTTGTGCGGTGTGAGAGGGAGGATCCGGCGAGGAAATCCGCTGGTCGTCGGCTGAACCTCAGCCGCGTTGACGGACGCACAGACCAGTTCCTGCACGAGATTTAAGAGACGCGACAGCGCAGCACTTATGAGCGCCTCCTCGTCGCGGCACACCCGTCGGCTGCGTAAGGCGGGAACCACGTTGAAACGGAACGGTTTCCTTTTGTTGCGCTTCTCCTCTATCCCGCAGGTGCGACAATGCGGCCTGATCAAGAGAATGTCAGAGAACATGAACCGGCACAATCCGGCACTCGCCGGGCGAGTGTTCCGGGAACTCTTCTCGAAAGCTATGGCCTCTGCTCGCGCGGAGAATGCCGGCAGGGAGCGAAGCAGGCGATTTGATTGAGACCTGAGCGCGGAACGAAGCTCGGGGCTACAAGCGGGGCCACAGAGCAGATCGAATGGAAGAGGATCGTCGTGGATAAAGAGGCAGCGGAGCGAACGGCGGCCGTTCTTGCTCGGAGAGCGCTGAGCTTGTTGGACGGCGTTGACGCCGGCGGCAGCCTCTTTGCTTGTCGTCTCTCCGAGGCGCTGGATGTCGCCGTACCGAATGCGACCGACATGGCACCGCGGTCCTCAATGATGGAGCTGGTCTCTCCCGGCCCGCACGCGGCTACGCCGCTCGCCACCTTTGGCTTGGCTGATGGCCAAGTCGTTGCGATCAATCCCGCTACCGTGTCGCACCTGTGCAGCGACGATTTCGCGACGACAATTCGCTTCCTTGATGGCTCGCAGGTGCAGCTCAAGGTTCCGTACGAAAAGGTCGTGATGGGGCTCGGTCTGCCCTCCAAAAGTCAGCCGCCAGCAAATGGCTTCATGCCAGTCAATGGCGCTCGCCATGTTCTTCGAAACCTGCTCACCATCGTCTCAGCGACGACCAATCAGGTGTTGGACGGCGACGAGCCTCTTCTTGAGAAGGGCCGAGAGCTGTCAGCCCGGGTGGCGATGCTCAGCAGGATCAGCGACTTGATCGTGCAACCCGAGGCCCACGTCACCGATCTTCAGACACTGGTCGAGCTGGCGCTTGCCGAAGGGGGTCGTAGTCGCGTTCGCATCGTCGGCTCACCTGTTCCGGTAGGACCGAGCACGGCGGCGGCCCTTGCGCTCGCTGTTCACGAGCTGGAGGTGCATTCGCTGCGCTACGGCGCCTTAAGTGAAAAAGACGGATACGTGTCATTACGTTGGGAGGTCAACGTCACGGACCAGCCGCACATCTGGCTTCAATGGGCAGAACGTGACGGTCCGCAAGTAAGGACGCCGCTTTGCACATGGAGTGAACGCTTGCTCGAGGTCGCCACCCCAAAGCGGCTAGGCGGTGTTGGAGGCGTCGATGACCTCCCAACCGGGCTGATCTGGTCGCTTCATGCACCCGTCGCTGCGCTTCAGGCCTGAACTGCTTTAGTGACGGTCGCCCGGTTCGCTGAGGTTCTGTTCGACAAGCGCCTCGACCGCAGCACTGCTGATCCGCTCGGCCGTACGCAACGCTGCTTTTGGCGTCATCACGACGTCGACGGCATCCGGGCCTTTAACTGCGACCAGGCCGTGGTTCGCCTCCGCTTCCGAAGGGGCGTCGTGTACCTCTTTCATAGTTCTGCTCCTCTCAAGTGGGAACGCAAGAGCTCTTGCCAAGGTTTCCACGATCACGTTGGCGACGATTGCTCAGGTGGGCGCGCGGTTCCTAACTCATTCCGACGCCGGTGCCTTCCCCAGGCGATCATCCGCGATCGACAAAGGGTATAGTCCATACTCCCGCCTCGTGTTCCGACGGAACTTCAATCGCCTTCAAGGTTAATGAACAAGCCGCTCTTCGTTCGAGCCGGCCGCAGGATGAGGATGAGGCTCCATGGAAAAAGACAATCTGCAGAAGCTCGTAGTTCAGGGACTGGCTGCGATGAAGGCCGGCAGTGATGTGGCTGCAAAGGCAACCGACGAGGTCAATAATGATGCCCGCCACCCGGCCCTGAAAGCGGCGCTCGAGGAAGGAAACCGGGCATCCCGGCAGTGGGCCGATAAGATCGAGCGTGCTGTCCAGCAGACGGGGTCGGGTGAGCAGCAGGACAACCCCGTGCTCGAAGCCCATTACGAAGTAAGTCGCAGGATCCGCCAACAGGCTGCGGACGACACCTCACGGGACCTCGGCATTATTGCAAGCGGACAGTTGGCGCTGCACTACTGGGTCGCATCCTTCGGCACGATGGCGAGCTATTGCGGACACCTTGGGATGGAGGACGTGGCGCGTGACATGAAGGCGTGCGCGGACGAGGCAAAAGAGGCGGACGCCAAGCACACCGAACTCGCCGAACAGCTGCTAAGCGGGAACTGAGCGACAAGCGTTTCGAACGGCCTCAGAACTCGTCCGGGATCGAACGGTTTCAGCAAGGCGAAGGAGCAGTGGGTGATTGTGCCCCTGCCCTTTCGCCTGGAACGCAATGATCATGGATACGGCTGGTAAGCGCCTCGAAGCCAGGACTGCGCGCTAGGTTGTACCACACGAACTGCACAGGCCGAGGGCGCGCCGCCAGTCGGCCGGCTCGTGTGGCATGTCGGTATCAGGACGGCCGAGTCCCGGTCGGAACAAGAAGTGAGCGGCGCCGCTGAGTTCGCCACAATCGCTGATTTGCACAATGGGAAGCGGGCCCAGACTTGGCACACTCGCCCGAAGACGAGAGGATCAACAATGACGGTAAAACAACGAACGCTGGGCGGTGAGTTGCGCGTGTCGGGGCTGGGACTGGGATGCATGGGTATGTCCGAGTTCTACGGACAGGCCGACGACGCCGAGGCGGTAGCAACGATTCACCGGGCAATCGAACTCGGCGTGACCTTTCTCGACACGGCCGATATGTATGGCGTCGGCCGTAACGAGGAGCTGGTCGGGCGCGCGATCCGCGATCGTCGTGACAAGGTCGTGCTTGCGACCAAGTTCGGCAATGTCCGGGACGAGGACGGGAGCTTCAGGGGCGTGTGCGGGCGACCCGATTATGTCCGAGCGGCCTGCGAAGCGAGCCTGCGCCGGCTAGGAATAGAGGTGATCGATCTCTTTTATCAGCACCGTGTGGACCCCGACACGCCGATAGAGGACACGGTGGGTGCGATGGCCGATCTGGTCCGCGAGGGCAAGGTGCGCCACCTCGGCCTTTCGGAAGCGGCGCCCGCAACAATCAGGCGCGCGCACGCCGTTCATCCGATCGCGGCGCTCCAGACCGAATATTCGCTTTGGAGCCGTGACCCGGAGGGCGAGATCCTGGAAACCATTCGGGAGCTGGGGATCGGCTTCGTGCCGTACAGCCCGCTTGGCCGAGGCTTCCTGACGGGCGCAATCCGGCGGGTGGAGGACCTCGCACCCGATGATTATCGCCGGCACAGTCCGCGATTCCAGGGCGACAATCTCCAGCGTAACCTGGAGCTTGTCGCCGCGGTCGAGGCGCTTGCGCGGGAAAAGGGCTGTACGCCGTCCCAGCTCGCGCTCGCCTGGGTGCTGGCACAAGGCGAGGACATTGTTCCGATCCCGGGCACCAAGCGCCGCCGCTATCTGGAGGAGAATGTCGCCGCGCTCGACGTCATGCTGAGCCGGGAAGAACTGGAACGTCTTGATTACGCGGCGCCAAGGGGGGCTGCCGCGGGCGAGCGTTACGCGGCACCTCAGATGCAGGCGCTAAACAGGTGAGCGCGCCCGAGGAGCACGGGCTCGCCGGCCAAGTCGCGATCGTCACGGGCGGCGGTCGCGGGCTGGGCCGCGCCATGACGCTGGGGCTAGCGCAGGCCGGCGTGCGGGTGATCGCCACCGCTGCACGCGAGCTTGCCGAAGTCGAGGCGGTCGCAAAGGAGGCAGAGCGTGAATGCGGCGACGATCGGGTGCGGCCGCTGCTCGCCGACGTGACCCGGGCGGCGGATTGTGCCGCGGCGGTGCGCGAAGCGGTCGCGCGGTTCGGCCGGCTCGACATCCTCGTCAACAACGCCGGGCGCGGCATGAAGTATGTAAGCGATACCTTCCTGACCGAACCGACCCGATTCTGGGAGGTCGCCCCCGACACCTGGCGCCTGGTGATCGACACCAACGTCAACGGACCGTTCCTGATGGCGCGCGCGGCTGTCCCGGCGATGCTGGAGAGAGGCAGCGGGAGGATCGTCAACGTCTCGATGAACCGCGAGACGATGCGGCGCAGAGGCTTCTCGCCCTATGGCCCGTCCAAAGCGGCGCTGGATTCAGAAACCGCGATCTGGGCGCAGGACCTTGCTGATAGCGGCATCACGGTGAACGCGCTGCTGCCAGGGGGCGCAACGCTGACCGGCATGATCCCCGAAGGGCTGCCGGACAGTGCCCGCGCCGGGCTGCTGTCGCCCGAGATCGTGGTCCCGCCGCTGCTCTGGCTCTGCTCCGACGCTGCCGCGACGGTGACGGGCAAACGGCTGGATGCCTGGCGGTGGACGGGGGCGCAGTCGGCGGGCGAGCCGGGGCATGACGCGATCGAGGATGCCGCCTGGCAGGACAGCCACGGGGCAGAACTCGCCTGACCAGCCGAGACCGCGTCCTTTCACGATCGCAGCGTCGTCCAGACGCGTAGTGCCCAGCGTGGCAGCGCCGAACGATCCGCAATCGTCCGATCGCCCCACCTTCCCCAAGCGACGCCCAGACGCGAACCAGCGCGTTCAGCTGCTGCTCCCGGACAGTGATGGCGTTGAGCTCGACCGCGAAGAGGTTTCTGTGGGCATCAAGCTCGTCGAGGTACGAGGCATAACTCCGCGGTAACGATCGCGAGCGAGATTCGACGGTCGCTGCAGGATCGACCGTCGAACCGAAACGTGGACGATCTGTTCCCGTAGCACCTGCTCGCTTGTAACCAGGGCGCAACGATCAGAGGTGAATGCTAACGAAAATACATGATCCAGGGAAAATCGCCTGTTTGGCAGCGATTAACGGGCAAACTCGCGAGACGACTCCATCGCGCCATCATTAACTCGTGGCGCCACGGGGGCTCATCGCGGGTCTGAAACGGAAGGGACACAAACGGGATCTGGTGGATCCTAAGAAAGTCATCCGACGGCGCAGCGAGCGGCCGCACGCTCCGCGCGCCACCTTCGCAGCAGTTCGATCTGCTTTGAGTGTTCATCATCAACGCGCGACGGCTCATACCGAGGGGACGAATCGACCGACAGGATCCGGGATGCTGTCCCCTTGGCTGGCACGACGTTCGCTTGATCCAGGAGTGCGCGCAGCATCTGCCGCCCTCTCACCACGCGGCTCTTGATCGTACCGACAGGAACCTGTTCGATCGTGGCTGTCTCTTCGTAGCTCAAACCCTCGATCCCGACAAATTGGATGCACCGCTGCTGCTCGGGTGTCAGGCGCGGCCACAGGCGGCGAACATCGCCCAATGTCACGACCGATTCTTGATTTGACGCCACCGGAACATCAATGAGTTCGGCGGTCTCGCCTGCCTGTCCCGCACCTTTACGACGAACCTGCGACAAAAAGGAGTTGCGAAGGATACGGAAGGTCCAAGCTTTCAAATTCGTGCCGGCCTCGAAGGACGCACGGCTGCGCCAGGCTTTCAGCACGGTATCCTGAACGAGATCCTGTGCAGCATCGGGATTTCTTGTTAGCGATCGCGCATAGCTCGCCAGCCTGGGCATCAAGTCGCTCAGTGCAGCACCGAAGTCAGACAACTCCTCAGCCGGTACATGCGCTTCGTGATCCGGTTGTTCCGACACGCAAAAGCCCTCGCTCGATCGAACCAGGGTGCGGTTTATACACCGCCTGGTTTACTTGTTCGGAAACGCCCCCTCTCGTGGGTTGTTCCACTTCTCAGCGAGGAGCCGGATACCCGAACAAGCGCGCGAAAGGGTAAGGGTGGAGAGTCGGGTGTGGGAAGGTCGGGCAGCAGGAAGTCAGCGCCTCTGCCTGCTCGAAAACCAAGCCCAGCCTGCAGGCAGCACCGCAGACGCCATCAACATCGCGCCGACAACATCATGGTCGCGCTGAAGGATCGCGCCCGCGACAAGCAGTCCGGTGGACAGAATGTTGGGATCGGCGCGCCGGGGCGATGCCGGAGTTGGGAAAACCGCGCCTCCCTGCAATTCGATCGGCAGCGCACCCGACCGCGCAACCCGCTCGGCGAAGGCCACCAGCTCGGGCGAGGCGGCGGCCAGACGGCCCAGGCTCGTCGCCAGCCGGCGTCCGCCACGCTTTAGGCCGGCTGGGCCGATCCGCTCCCGCAGCAGTTCGCGCGCGATCGGTGCCGCGCGCGCGGCAATGTCAAAGCCGGGATCAAGCCGTCGCACGAATCCTTCGGCGATCAACAGGGTGCGCAGCAGCAGGGCGAGGTCGGGTGGCAGCGCCAGGCGGTAGGTGCGCAGCAGCGCGAACACGCGGCCGAAGATGTCGGCGAGCTCGATCTGCTGGAGTACCGCCCCGCGGAACTGGTCGATCAGCGCGTCGAGGTCGCGGGTCAGTGCCGGGCGATCGACGTCGGTCTCGCCCGACCATTGCAACAGTACGTCCGTCACCGATCGTGTGTCCTCACCCGCGATGGCAAGGACGAGCGTGACAACCTCGTTCCGCCGGGCGGGACTGAGCACGCCGACCGCCCCGAAGTCGATGAACGCCAACGACCCGTCGGCCAGAACAAACACGTTGCCGGGATGGGGGTCCGCGTGGAACCGGCCGTTGAAGATGATCATCCGCAGCACCGCATCGGCATATCTGCCGGCGACGTCGGCAGCGCCCTGACCCGCCCCGTCCTCACCCGCTCGGTCGAGGATCGCGCGGACCGGCACGCCGTCGAGCCGTTCCTGCACGTTGATCCGGCGACCAACCTGATCCCAGTAGAAGCCGGGCGTGCGAACGCCGAGCGGCTGCAGGAACACGCCGATGCTCTCGCAGGCTGCCGCTTCGGCGCTGAGGTCCATTTCCTGCGACAGGCTCTCAGCGAAGAACCGGAGCAGTTCGTCAGGCTTGAGGCGACGGATCTCCGGTGAGTGTCTCGCGGCGAGCCGCGCAATGCGGCGAAGCAGCCTCAGGTCGGCATCGACGCGTTCCGCGATCCCCGGTCGGCGTACCTTTACCACGACCTCGGTTCCGTCGCGCAGGATGGCGCCATGAACCTGCGCGATCGAGGCCGCGGCGATCGGTTCGCGGTCGAAGCTCGCGAACACGTCCGCGATCGGGGAGCCAAGCGCGGTCAGGATCGTCGGCTCCAGCGCCTCGAACGGCAGCGGGGTCACCCGGTCCTGCAGCGTCGACAACGCGCGCACCCATTCCGGCCCGAGCAGGTCTTCACGGGTCGCGAGCACCTGCCCCAGCTTGACCGCGACGGGTCCAAGGTCTCGCAGCAGCGCGACGACCCGCTCGGGGGTACCGACGTCCACCGGCTGCTCCGAACGACCGGGCAGCAGGCCCAGGCGCGAGGCGAGCCCGTTGAAGCCATGGCGCCCCATGATCTGGAGGAGCTCGGCCAGGCGCGCGCGCTCACCGATCTGAGGTTCGTCGTCGGTGGTGGGCATCAGGCGCTGCAACCATCCGCCTCGCGCGGACGGCAGCCATCGAGGAACAGGTCGATACCGCGAGAGATACGATCACGTGCGGCATCGTCGTACGCGGGAGGAGACAGCCCGAGCGCTGCGCGGCGCATGGGTGCGACCACTACGAGGGTGACGAACTGCTCGGCGGCAAACACCGGGTCTGCCAGCGATAGCTCACCCTTTGCATCGGCATGGGCGAGGATCGAGGCCACCCACTGCACGGCCCGCTGGTAGCCGAAGTCGTGGATGTTTGCCGCAAGCGCTGGAAAGCGCACGGCCTGCGCGATGACGACGCGTTCCATGGAGGTGATCCGCGGCGTCAGCAGCCACTCAAGCAGACGATCGGCGATTACGCGAAGCCGCGATCGGATGTCGGGTTCGTCGCTGCCGGAAGGTTCGAGCGCGCGCAGCTGCGTATCGATCTCGTCGAGGATCACCGCCTCGAACACGCGGGCCTTGCTGCCGAAGCGCGCGTACAGGGTTCGCTTGGAGATACGCGCCTGTTCGGCGATCATGTCGGCACTGGCGCCGTCAAACCCGTGTGCGAAGAACATCTCGCGGGCGCTCTTGAGGATATGCGAGGTCAGGCGAAGCGCATCCTCGGTCGTGGGTCTGCCCATCTTCCTGGGCCGACCTTTCTTTTCGTTGTCGCTCAATCTCGTTCTCCTGGATCGACGGTAGCCTGATCCGGACAGGTTGACGAGAAATCACGCCGAGAGGGTCGCTTGCTCGCCTGCCAGCTCGATCTCAGCCCAAGGCTGTGCTTTTGTATCGCCGTCGCTCAATCCTGTGACGTTGGCTTGTAGACGGGAAGAGACGCAGCACCCACGCCCAGTCCCTCCTGATCGATGCGAACGGCCGTATCCCTGACAGCACCGACCTTGTTCCTTGCTGAACGAATGGTCTCACGCAGTTGAGCCTGTTTGGCAGTCGTGCCGCGGATCGCGGGTCGAACCGCCTCAACGCGCGCCACAAATCGCTCGGCTCCGTCTCGAGCGTTCACCAACGTGCGGTTCGCTCTCGCGAGAACGGTCGCGCTGCGTTCGTCCACTGCCGCTCTCAGCTGTTGGGCGCTGTCGCGGGATCGCTGCAAGGCGTCGCCCACGGCAATCACGCGGCCGCGCGCACCGGTGAGAGCATCGGACGCTGCTCCGGCTTTGTCTGCCCAACCGGCGGAACTTTCCGCAAGCGCCGCCAGTCGATCGCTGGCCCGCTGCTGCTGAGCGGCGTCGAGGTTGCGAGAAACAGAATCCACGGTGCGGCTGATCTTTTCGACCAGTGCGACGGGGTCCCCTCCGCCGCCAAGGAGCCCGCCTTCCTTGGCGGGAATGACGGGAAGCTCGGTGTCGCTCGCCGCAACGATCGGGGGCGCACCAGATGTAGCGCCGTCGAGGCTGATGTTCGCGGTGCCGGCCAGTGCCGATCTTGCGATCGACGCTTTTACGCCTGCGACGATGGGGATCCGCGGGTCAAGGCTGACGGTGACGAGAACCGCTGACGGGTCATCCTTATCGAACCGTATCGATGTGACATGACCGGCCGGTACGCCCGAGAAGGTCACCGGCGACCCCTTCTCCAGGCCGGCAACGCTCCCGGTGAAGCGGATCATATAGGGATTGCCGTCTCCATCGCGTGCATCAAACAGCCACAGGGTGAAGATCAGGAGCGTGCCAAGCAGAAAGCCGGTCACTACGAGCACCAGGAATTTGTTCGACCGCGTTTCCATGCGAGACCATAACCATTAAGAAGCAGGACCATATATGTAAACCGTACCGTTTCCCAGGTGGCTGGAGCAAAGGCGGCCTTTTAAGCTGGCAAGGCCTGATCAGGACGAGGATGGAATCGTGGCTGGAGACTGGAGCCTGCAACCAGGCGACATACCGTGGGGCAACAGGCTTGGCCTGGAGCTGGTTTCGATCGGCGATGGCCTCAGCTCGCTACGTGTCGGTTGGCGTGAGGAGCTGGCGGACGACGACGAGACTTTAGCAACGGGCGTGTTGACGAGCCTTATCGATCAGGCCTGCGGCGTTGCTGTAATGTCCCGACTGGGAAGGCGATTGGCAATCTCGACTCTCAACCTGAAGGTGGACCATGTGCGGTCCCCCGAGGCGAGATGCTCCGCGACAGCGTGGGCGCATTGTTACGACGCCACCGAGCACCGTGCGTTCGTACGGACCGAAGTCTGGGATACCGATCCTTCTCACCTGATCGCGACTGCCCAAGGCGTCTTTTCGATCAATCGGGCTGTCGGGTCATGAGCGGCTTCGCGCAGCTGCTAGGCTCCACGATTTCGGAGAGCGGTGACGCCTTTGTTTTGACGCCAGTGGAATACATGATCGGCAACCCCCTCCTTCCCGCCTTGCATGGCGGAGCTGTGGCATCCTTTCTCGAAGTGGCAGCGAAGCGTGCCCTTGCACGCCAACTTCCGCATGGGCACGTCCCGAAGCTCATCAGCGTGAACCTCCAGTTCCTTGCCTCTGCTCGGCCCGATGCCCTTGTCACGACGCCTAAGGTCAGGCGTGTCGGGCGTCGGATCGCAGTCGTTCACGCCGAAGCATTCCGCCGCGGAGATCCCGCGGCTGTATGCTTCGCGCAGCTTGAGTTTGCTGTGCACGAGCCCATCAGAGTGGGTGGCAATGCCGACCGACACACACTATGATACGGCTTAGTTTACATACGATAGGGTTGCTGGGTGGCTGACGAGCAGGCTGAAGATCGAGGCGGCGACGCGCCGCATGACCACTCGGACGCAAATTCCCAGCAAAAAGCCGGGTCAGAGGACGGTTCCGAGGAGAAGAATGGCGAAAAGAAGCCCTCGCTTCTCGAGCGCTTTCCGATCATCCGCTACGTCCTCATCGCCGCGCTCGTTGCGGGCATCCTCGCGGCGGTCGTCTGGTACCTGAACTACCGCGCGAGCGGCCAATACCTGCAGTCGACCAACAACGCCTATGTGCGCGCGGACTTCGTGACCGTTTCACCGAAGGTGGGCGGCTATGTCGAGCGAGTGCTCGTCGCCGACAACCAGCCTGTCGGCCGCGGCCAGCTGCTTGCCGTCCTCGATCCTCGTGACTACCGCGCCAATGTCGAACAGGCGCAAGCTCAGATCGCCGCCGCCGGCGCCAACATTACGACTGCGCGCCGGACGCTTGACGAACAACAGGCCACTGTCGCTCAGGCCGCCGCCCAGGTTGCGAGCGCCGAGGCTGCCGCCGCAGCGGCAGAGAACGAGGTAAGACGCTACGAACCCCTTACTCGGACAGGAGCGGAATCGCGTGAGCGTCTGGCAAACCTTGTCCTTCAGCGTGATCGAACCGCCGCAGAGCTGCGCGCGCAGCGAGCCGCCTACCTCGCCGCCCGTCGTAGTGTCGCGACGCAAGCGGCTCGCATCGGCCAGGCGGAGGCGCAGCGTGGCACCGCGCAGGCGCAGCTTGCGCGCGCCTCGACGGACCTCGGTGCGGTCGAGATCCGCAGCAGCATCGACGGCATTGTCGCCGACAAGGCGGTCCGGGCCGGGCAATATGTCCAGCCGGCGACCCGGCTGATGTCGGTGGTGCCAGTCGATCAACTCTACATCGAAGCCAATTTCAAGGAGACCCAGGTCGCACTGATGCGCGTCGGGCAACCCGTGACCATCAAGGTGGATGCACTGGACGGCGCCGAACTGCGCGGCCGGGTTGCGAGCTTCTCGCCAGGCACGGGCGCGCAGTTCTCGCTCATCCCGCCCGAGAATGCGACCGGGAACTTTACCAAGATCGTTCAGCGAGTGCCCGTGCGGATCAGCATTGAAGCCGGGCCGGAGGCGCGCCGGGTGCTGCGTCCCGGCCTGTCGGTCGAGGTCACGGTCGACACGATCAGCGCAAAGGGAAGTCGTGACCGGATCGAGCAGGAAACCGAGCGGCTGAAGCGCGACGAGACGCAGGGCTCGCGCTGATGGCGTCCGAACGCGCCGGCCTGCGCGACTGGCTCGCCGTTGCGGCGGGCACGATCGGGTCGTTCATGGCGCTGCTCGACATCTCGATCGTCAATGCGGCCTTGCCCACCATTCAGGGCGAGATCGGCGCGAGCGGCACCGAGGGCACCTGGGTCGCGACCTCCTATCTCGTGGCAGAGATCGTCATGATACCGCTCAGCCCCTTTCTCGTGCGCCTGTTCGGCCTGCGCAACTTCCTTCTGGGGGCAGCGGTCAGCTTCACTGGCTTTTCCATCGTGTGCGGGATCTCGACGACGCTGCCGATGATGATCGCTGGCCGCGTGGGCCAAGGCTTCACCGGCGGTGCACTGATCCCGACCGCCATGACCATCATCGCGACACGGCTGCCGCCGTCGCAGCAGCCGATCGGCACCGCCGCGTTCGGCGGCACCGCAATCCTTGGTCCGGTGCTCGGGCCGATCATCGGCGGTTGGCTCACCGACAATTACAGCTGGCATTACGCCTTCTTTCTAAATGTGCCGGTCTGTGCAGGGCTTGTCCTCCTCCTGCTGTTCGGGCTCAAGCACGAGCATCTGCGGCTCGACCAGCTACGCCATGCCGACTGGTTCGGGATCGCGGGACTCGCGATCGGCCTGGGTGCGCTCACCGTCATGCTCGAGGAGGGGCAGCGCGAGATGTGGTTCGAGTCCGCCATGATCGTGAAACTCGCGATCGCCACGGTCTTCGGCTTCGCGCTCATCACGATCGGACAGGTCCGCTCCGCGCATCCCGTGCTCAAGTTGTCGCTGATCTTCAGCCGCTCCTTCGGTAGCGTATTCGTCCTCAGCCTCATCATCGGCGTCGTGCTCTACGGCGTGACCTTTCTCATCCCCCAGTTCCTCTCGTCGATGGCGGATTATAGCGCGCTGCAATCGGGCAAGGTGGTCTTCGTCTCCGGTATCCCCGCCCTGATGCTGATGCCGTTCCTGCCGCTAGCGTTCAAATATCTTGACGTTCGCCTGGCGGTTTTCGTCGGCATGACGCTGATCGGCGTCAGCTGCGCCATGGACTGGCACCTCACCGCGCAGTCGGCTGGGGGCGACCTGACGGGTTCACAGCTCGTCCGGGGCTTCGGGCAGATCTTCGCCATGATGTTCCTCAACCAGGCAGCGATCAGCGCTGTAGCACCCGAGGATGCTGGTGATGCGTCCGCGCTGTTCAATGCGGGGCGCAATCTCGGCGGATCGATCGGCCTTGCCATGATGGCGACCCTCCAGGACCGGCAGACCTTTCTCCACTTCAATCGGCTGGGCGAAACGGTGTCGGCCAATGCAGCGACCACGCAGGAATGGTTCGCGAAGGCTATGGCCATGCCGTCCGGCGAAGCCGGCGCCTATCGGCAGCTTGCGGGTCAACTCCTGGAGCAGTCCACCGTTATGGCCTATAATGACCTGTTCTTCGCGCTCGGCGTTGCGATCGCGGTCACGACGCCGCTGGCACTGTTCCTCCGCCCGATCTCCTCCGACACGCAGATGGCGATGCACTGATGAAGCGACTCAGCTGGGCCATTCTGCCCGCCCTCCTGACCGGATGCGTCGTCGGGCCCAACTATGGAGGGCCGCCGGGCGTCGCGAGTGGGGAGCGCTCCGGATCGACATTTCGCCGCGCAGATCAGGCAGTCACGTCACCGCAGCTCCCTATCGCACGCTGGTGGGAAGGCATGGGCGACCCGCAGCTCACGACCCTGGTCAACCGCGCGCTTGCCTCCAATCCGGACGTGGCGATCGCCGAGGCGCGCATCCGCAAGGCGCGCGCCAGCTTGCGCGAACAGCGCGCGAACCAGCTTCCCACCGTGTCGGCGTCAGGCACTGCGATCGTCGCCGATCTTCCCGCAGGCTCGCTCGCGCTGCCGACGCAAGGCGAGCAATCCGATCGTATCAGGGCCGAGTTCTATAATGCCGGCCTGGACGCATCGTGGGAGATCGATCTGTTCGGCGCGCGACGCCGCGCTGCCGAAGGTGCCGAGGCCCAGGCTCAGGCGGCCGAAGCCAATAAAGCTGATGCGCAGGTTCGTCTGTCGGCGGAGGTTGCCCAGAATTATGTGACTCTGCGCGAACTTCAGCAGCGCCTGATCCTGGCTCGCCGCTCCGCGCAGCTTCAACAGCGATCACTCGCCCTGCTTCAACAGCGCGAACAACGCGGTGCATCGTCGCGCGACGAGGTGGTTCGGCTGAAGACCGAGCTGACCCGCACGGAGGCCGGGCTGTTGCCGCTCGAGGGACAGATCGCGACCACGCTCGACCAGCTTGCCCTGCTCACCGGCGACGAGCCCGGAACACACGATGCCTTGCTGTCCACTCCTGCCCCGATCCCGATGATCCCAGGAACTGTCGCGATCGGCGACCCGGCCGCGATGCTGCGACGCCGGCCTGACATTCGCGCAGCCGAGCGGCAGCTGGCGGCATCGAACGCGCAGATCGGGGTCAACGTCGCCCGGCAGTTCCCATCGGTCAGCATTATGGGGATCATCGGGCTCGGTGGTCCCAATATCGCCGATGTGGTTGATCCTGACAGCGTCGCGGGCCTGCTCCTGCCGCGGATCAGCTGGAGCTTTCTCGACTTCGGCCGTAATCGTGCCCGGGTCGAGCAGGCGCGGGCTGACCGAGACGAGGCGGAAGCACAATACCGCAAGGCGGTTCTCGGCGCGCTGTCTGATGCTGAAACCAGCCTGACCCGCTTCGGCAATCAGCGCCGTAACCTGTTTTCGTCTGTCGCGAGCCGTAACGGTGCCAGACAGTCAGCGACCTATGCCGGGCAGCGATATGCACAGGGAGCGATACCGCTGACCACGTCCATCGATGCCGAACGCGCGGCGCTGGCTGCCGACCAGTCAGTGCTGGAAGCGACCGGCGAACTTGATCGTGCCTTTATCGCCCTCCAAAAGGCGATGGGACTTGGATGGAGCCAGCAGTGACAGTCTTGCAGCGATGCGAGGGGAGGGCACCGACCGCGTGACGGCTCCGCTTCTGCCGCCTCCTGCCCAGTATCTGCGTGATGACGCGATCAGGGGAGGAATGGATCTGATGTTCTTTGCCCACAGATCCCATCTGGCGCATGCCGACGCCGAGCTGGCAACGCGTACCCTCGGACGGGCGCATCACCGCGCCCTGTACTTCCTCGGCAGGTACCCGGAAATCTCAGTCAGCGAACTACTGGACGTTCTCTGCGTCACAAAGCAATCGCTCGGCAGGGTAATGCGGGATTTGATAGACCGCGGGCTAGTCTGCGGACGTGTCGGGGAGCGCGATCGACGGCAGAAGCTGCTGTCGCTCACCGACGAGGGACGTGCGCTCGAGCACGCGCTGTTCGAGGAGCTCAGGCGTAACATGGCGAACGCGTATCAGGCGGCAGGAGAGACAGCCGTCACGGGCTACTGGATCGTAATGCAGCATCTCATGCGCGGTGAAGCACGGGACCAGTTCCGCAGGCTGCACTCCCGTCAATAATCGCCATAAACAGGTACCGGACCAGGTCTAAAGGGGGCTTCATCGACCTGGCCCGGTGGGTATCACCTATCCTGCAAGCCCGGAGGGAGTAAGCGACTTGCCGGTGGTGAGCTCGTTTTCCAGCACCGGGACCGCGGTGCCGGCGACCTGCTGCAGCGCCGGGTCGGTCCCGTCCTGCGCGTAACCCTTGTGCACGGCCCAGGCGGCCTGCTGAACCTGCGCGGACTGCGTCAGATACAGATTGTCAAAGGCGCTCTTGGGCGCCTTCTGGAGCAGCTTGAGGAGGGCAGCGCGGTCGGCGGACAGGCTCGAGGACGGCGCCTTGATCGTGCGCTGATCATTCTTCAGCGCCGCCAGCAGCGCCTTGTGGCTGCTCTGCGTTTCCGCCAGCACGCGCTTTGCATAGGCCTTGACGTCGTCTCTCTGCGCACGCGTCGCGGCAAGCTGCGCGGCCTTGATCTGGTAAAGGTTCGCATCGGCCGCAGCGAGCACGTAATTGGGTCCGCTCTGGCTCGCGATCGGCGAGACGCCGACGTCAGCGCTGGTCATTGTTCCCGAAGTGGCGGGCGAAACGGCCTGCGCCAGCACTGGTACCGGCGCCAGGGTGAGCAGCGCAGCGACAATCGCAATCTTCATCGAGGTTCTCCGTTGGTGTTGTCAGGCATTGACCGAAATCAACGGGTCGAACGATAAGGAAACGGAACGGTTCCCTTTCTTGCGACGCACCTCGGCGCTCTGCTGGAGAGGTGGCCGCTCGGACGTCTGGAGGTACGCGGCGATGATGAACATGGCGGCTCTTGAAGCCGTTCCAATGCCGGTTAAGTCGAAATCTGAAGCGGCAGACCGAATTGCGAGGTTTTCCTTGCGCAAAAGCGACGTCTCCCGCGCCTCGATCGTGTTCGCTCTGCTCTGCGTTGCCATCCTCACTGGCTGCGACCGAACTCCTCGCGAGGCGCCTCCGCGAGCGAAGGACACGATCAGCGTACCGCCGCAGACCTCCACCATCGACGTGCCGATCGTCGCGGACCTGGGCAAGCTGGCGGCAACTCTCGAAAAGGCGGTTCCGCGTCGCCTTTGGTCAATCGACAAGCCGGAGCAGACCTGCGTCCCGCCGAAGAAGGTCAAGATCCTCTTTGCGAGAATTAAGACGCCCGCGATCCGGTGCCGCATCACGGGCACCGTAGTCCGAGGGCCGTTGGTGCTGGAGGGCTCGGGCAAAACGATCACCGTCACCATGCCGCTTCACGCCGCGATCAGCGCCCGGGACGTGGGAGGCGTGCTCAGCCGGGAAACAGCCGAGGCGGACGCCCGCGTTCGGGCAGTAGCCAGGCTCGACATCGCCGGCGACTGGTCGCCGCGCGCAACGGTATCGATCGCCTACGACTGGACCGACGAGCCGCACGTCGACTTCCTGGGCCAGCGTATCGAGTTCACCAGCAAGGCCGACGCCAAGCTCGCCGGCGTCGTCGCGCGCCTGGAGCACACTCTGCCGCAGGAGCTCGGCAGATTGCAGCTGCGCGAGCAGATCGCGCAGGTGTGGGGCGCGGCGTTCACCTCCGTCCAGCTGAACCGGGCGAACCCGCCGGTGTGGATGCGGATCACTCCCCGACAGTTGAGCTACGGAGGCTACACTATTTCGCGCAATCGGGTGAACCTGGCGCTGGGGCTGACGGCGGGGACGGAGACCTTTGTCGGCGATCGGCCGCCTGATCCGCAGCGCCAGCCGCTCCCCGCCATGACGCGCATGCAGCCTGGACCCGGCCGCATCCTGTTCGCCATACCCGTCATCGCCGACTATCGTCAGCTGGAGCCGGTGCTCGCAAAGGCATTGGTGAAGCGTTCCCGCCGCCCCTTCGAGGTGCCCGGTGTCGGTGCGGTGCGCGCGCAGTTTTACCAGGTGACCATCTACGGCACGACGGGCGGCAAGATCGCGGTCGGGCTCCGCTTCAGTGCGGCAGCCGAAGGCGGGGAGCCTTCGCGGGGCACGATCTGGCTTACCGCCACGCCGCGCAACGCCGTCAATGATCGCCGTGTCGCGTTTGACGATCTCACCGTCGCAGGTGTGACCGACTCGGTCCGAACAAGCCTGCTTCTGAAGCTCGTCAACGCCCCCGGCATCTCCAGCACCGTGTCCGCCGCGCTGACGCAGAACTTCGAAAAGGATTTCGACGAGCTGCTCGCCAAGATCACCCGTGCGATCGACGAGAAGCGGATCGGCGACCTGATCGTGCGCGCCCACATCACGGACGTGCGCACGGGCCAGCTGAAGGCGGCGGGGCAAGGCGTGTACCTTCCCGTATGGGGGCGCGGCACGGCCACGATCCGCCTTGCTCCACGATAGAGGACGCCCGACCTCACGACGGCAACCGGCACGGACCGGCGCATTGCCCTTGCATCGGCCTGGCGGCATGTCTCCATCCCATGAGAACTCGTATAAAGATTTGCTGCATCGCCTCGCCGGATGAAGCGCGGATCGCGATCGCCGCGGGGGCGGATGCGCTGGGGCTGGTAGCACGCATGCCCTCTGGTCCCGGTCCGATCTCCGACAGGGCGATCGCAGAGGTGACGGCGCTCGTGCCACCGCCGGTGGCCACCTTCCTGCTGACATCCGAGACGACCGCCGACGCCATCTCCGCCCATGTCCGCGCGACCGCTCCGTCGGCGGTCCAGATCGTGTCGCACATCGATCCCGCGGAGTCGGGCAAGCTGGCAGCGCTGGAGCCGCACGTCCGCCGGATACAGGTCATCCACGTCGAAGGGCCGGAAGCGCTACAGCTGATCCCGGCCTATGAGCCTTGCGTTCATGCCTTCCTGCTCGACTCCGGCAGGCCCAACGCCCCGGTCGCTGAGCTGGGCGGAACCGGCCGCGCGCATGACTGGGCGGTCAGCGCCGCTTTCGTCCGTGCGACCGAGAAGCCGGTGTTTCTTGCCGGGGGCCTGACCGCCGCTAACGTGGCGGAAGCGATCGGGCAGGTTCGCCCCTATGGTGTCGACCTGTGCTCCGGCGTCCGGACGGGTGGTCAGCTCGACCCGCAGAAGCTGTTCGCCTTCGTCACCGCGGTCCAGCAGATCGACCGGGAAATGGCGCGGGCGATGTGACGGCACTGGCACCGGCGTGAACGCCTTCCTCCGCCGGAGTCCTGTGCAGTTAAGGTTAGCCCCCCGTCACAGACTTGCCGCCTCCAGTTCGCGAAGCAGGCGATGCGGATCGAACGGCTTGGGCATGAACGCGGTTCGGACCGGCAGATCCTCGCTGTCCAGGGGCACGTTGCCCGACACCACGAACAGGACGGTTGGCGGATAGCGCCCGCGCACGTGATGAGCGAGTGCAAGGCCGTCCATCGACCCAGGCATGTTGACGTCCGTCAGAACAGCGCCGATCTCCCTGTGACGATCGAGCAATTCGATGGCGCTCTCGGCATTCGTGGCCTCGAACACTTTCCAACCTGCATGTTCGAAGAAGTCGACCAGATCGAACCTGAGGATGGCTTCGTCTTCCACGATCAGGATCGTCTTGTTCGCAATCGGCTTACGCTGGCCCACTAATTGTTTCCATCATTGATCGAGACGTCTTCAAGGCGTGCATGGAGGGTGAACGTGAACCCTTCCGCATCGAATGCAGCTTCCGTCTTGCCGCTGGTGTACGCGCTCAACGATCGCTCGATGAGAACTGAGCATCGCCATCGCGCGCCGTGTAGGTCGCGCACGCATCAGAGGAAGCGCGAGCGCGGCCAGCGCCATCCAGCCTGCCAGCACGCCCAATCCGCCCGGCGACGCGCCCCACCGCTCGATAAGGCCCGCCAATGACGCCGCGCCGTAACCCAGCAGCAGGATTAGCACGGCCGCGACAGAGAGCGAGGCCATGCGGCTCGGAGGGTAAGGTGCGGCAATCGCCATCGAAATACGATAGCGTGAACCGGTTGCCTTGAAATCAAAGTTCGGCAGTAATTTCCGCAGGCTCGGGTGTCACAACCGGACGGTTGTGACGCCGTCCCGCTGCCCCAGCCTTTCCAAGGTTTGCAGGTGTCAGAACCCCGTGTCAGATCACCGATCAGGATTATGGCGGCAGTTGGCTACCTACTGTTGTCGGCTGACGCACTTGAAGGCGGTGCTGATCTAGCGCGATGGATCGCCGTCACCCGCTTGACGTGAGCGATGCTGCACCCAGCGAGCTCAGCCGTCTTCGCAATGCTCATACCAGCCTCGCGCAAGCCTACGATGCGGCGGTGATGGGCTAGGTCAGGTTTGCGACCGGTGTACCGCCCTGCCTTCTTCGCGATCTCAATGCCCTCGCGCTGCCGCTCGCGCCGGGTTTCGTAGTCGTCGCGCGCTGTTTGGAGTGCCACGCGCAGCAGCATGTCCTGCACCGCCTCCAGCACGATGCGCGCCACGCCCGCGCTGTCCGCCACCAGATCGGACAGATCGACGATCCCGGGCACTGACAGCCGCGCCCCCCTGCCCCTTATCGCCTCCACGAGCAGTTCGGCTTCCGGCAGCGGCAGGCGGCTGATTCGGTCGATTTTCTCAGCGACCACCACTTCGCCCGGCTGCAGGTCCGCCACCATGCGCAACAGCTCCGGCCGGTCAGGTCGCGCGCCAGACGCCTTCTCCCGGTAGACCGCCGCGACGTAGAAGCCGGCAGCCCGCGCGCCAGCAACGATGCTCTCCTGCCGCGTCAGATCCTGCTCGTCCGTGCTCACCCGCAGGTACACCCGCGCCGCCCGTACCTCGCTGCCTTTCACGTGGTCGTTACTCCTGCCCGGCTTAGTTAGGTACGCCCTTGTGAGCCAGTTATGCAGCGGTCGGCTCAGAAGGGCAACTACCGGTCCTACGTAGCCTAGCTAAGCGGACCGGGTCTAAGTAGCTGCTCCATCACCGATGAACGCGATTTCGGTGATCGGCCGTGCATCGGCCCCTTCCTGCACGCTGGCGTCCGACTTTGCTCTTCGGTATAAGGCCGTTAGACAGGTCAGGGTAGCGGGTTTGGTGCAGATGGAAGCACAGAGGGTCAAGATCGTGGACGGTGGTAAGCTCGTAATCCCGGCGGCAATGCGCCGTGAGCTCGGGATCACCACGGGTGATACCGTTCTCGTCGATGTGGACGATGGCGAGTTGCGGGTACGTTCCGTACCTAAAGCACTTGAGCGTGCTCGCGCGATCCTGCGCAAGTATGTGCCCGAAGGCGTCGGCTTGGCTGACGAGCTGATCGCGGAGCGTCGGCGTGAGGCGGAGCGTGAGTAGCAAAGTCGTACTCGACGCCTCCGCCCTGCTCTGCCTTCTGAACGATGAACCCGGGGCGGATCGGGTAGTCGATGTCCTGACCCGCAGCATCACCGGAACAGCCAGCCTCGCAGAGGTCGTTTCCAAGCTACGGGACCGAGGATTGCCGCTCGACGAGGTGCGTGAGGCGCTCGGCGGGCTGCATCTCGATGTCCGGTCGCTCACTCCTGCCCAGGCACTTATAGTAGGCGATCTCCGGCCAGCGACGAAGGCTCTCGGTCTGTCCCTCGGCGATCGGGCATGCCTTGCCTTGGCGATCGACCTGCAAGCCGAGATGCTCACAACGGACGCGCCACTTGCGAGCGCCGATGTAGGCATCACGATCACCAACGTTCGGCCACACGCAGAGTAGTCGCACATTCGTGCTTTTGGGTACGGTTAGCCGGAACAGAGAGACCGCAGCACCAGACGTCCACTGTTTTAGTTGAACGTCCATCATTTCAGGACGCTCCCACGGAGCGAAAGTCGTCCACCAATTCAGGGAAACCTACAGGCAAAAACGGAAAGAAGTTTCCGAAAACCGGCAACCCGTTTCCGAGGCTCGCACCGACTTTGCAAGACCCGACCGACCCCAAACCGCTGGCACCGTCGCACTCGCTCGTCGTCACGGGACCAACAGATCTTGTCGTTCGCCCGGCGCCGATGCTGCCCGGGATCGTCGATCATGAGACCGAGCGCGCCGACGCCTATGCCCGCGCTGCGCGTGCCGGCAACACCCAGCGCGCCTACATGGCCGATTGGGCGATCTTTACCGCCTGGTGCGAGGCGCGCGGCGAGTGCGCGCTCCCGGCGAACACTGAATGTGTGAGGCGCTTCGTCGCCTACGAAGCCGACCGGGGCATAAAGCCGTCTACCGTCGAACGCCGCCTTGCGGCGATTGGGCACTTTCACCGAGCGGAAAGTTTTGTCGCCCCGCCGGCTCGCCCTGATGCGGGCCGCTTGCGCGAGACGATGGCCGGCATCCGCGCGGAGAAGGGAAAGAAGGTCTCCCGAAAACGCGCAGCCGGCGCCCAGATCCTGAGCGCCATGCTTGATGCCTATCCTGGCGATGGGCTGCGTCCAGTCCGCGATCGCGCAGTGTTAGCGCTAGGTATGGCCGCCGCGATGCGTCGCTCCGAACTGGTCGCGCTCTCTACCGATGATATCACGATTGTGCCTGAGGGAATGAAGGTCTTCATCGCGCGATCGAAGACTGATCAAAAGCGGGAGGGCGTCGAGGTGCCCGTTCTCGAGCGGAACGGGCTTCGGCCGAAGAGTCACTTGCTCACCTGGATGGCGGCGGCTGGCCACGACAAGGGATGGCTTTTCCGCCGTCTAACGCGTCAGGACACGCTTACCGATGAGCCGACGAGCGATCGAGCCGTGGCGCGTCTTGTTCAAACGGCCGCCCGGAAGGCTGGCCTCGACGAGCGACAGTTTGGTGGACACTCTCTTCGAGCGGGGTTCCTCACGGAGAGCGCATCACGAGGCGCTACCGTCTTCAAGATGCAGGAGGTTAGTCGGCACAAAACGGTCCAGATCTTGTCCGAATATGTACGGGATGCCGAGTTATTCAAAGGTCATGCGGGGAGCGGCTTCCTTTAACTAAATACCCACCCACTTGATTGCGTTCGCAGAAAGATTGGCTCTGAGCGCGAGGCAGCCTCAGTCCCGATCGGGAAAGAATAGTCGCGAGTTCTCGCTGTTATACGTCGCACAACGCTCGGCGAGGTAGCGTCCCACGTCAAAGAGTTCGGCCGCCCAATGCTGAAGCAGGACGCTTTGCCCGACCCGGGACGGCGCGACCCTATGTAGCATGGGCAGCACGATCGCCGCAGGACGGTCGGCATCGTCTGCGCGCGGTGGAACAGCCGGCGGGAGATAAAGGTAGTTAGGGTCTAGCGAACGAAGCTGTGCAATCGCGGCTTCAAGCGCCGGATCATGCATGAGGAAGAGAATACGGCTATGCTCACGGAAGAAGAACATGTTCGCTTCATTCAGCGCCTTTGGCGTGACCCATGCTTGCACCGTCAGCTTAGGGCCGGGCGCGTTGATGTCCTTCGGATAGTAGTTCTGTAGACGACACCACAGCGCTAAACGTCTGGCTGCTCCAGAGTTACGAACGATATAGCACCCATCCCAGGTCTGAAAGTCCAGCTTCACGCGCCCAGATTCGTCGATCGCGCCAGACTCCCTTTTGATGGCTCCGCAGAGACGAGCGTACTGTCTCCGGTTCAAAGGTCCGAAGCTTTCCGGTCCCGTCCTGCTTTTGTCGAGCAAGTCCATGGTTTCGGGGAGCCGACCCAAATCAAACACGATCTTACCTTTAGACTGTGCTACGCCACGAATGAGCCGCACCGGCACCTCGGCCTCATAGGCTTCACCGCCTTCGACGAGGGTAGACAAGACGATCACCGCAGGGTGGTCACGAGCATCAGGGCCTGGCACCACGAGGTCTTGAAGTAGCGCGAGCCGCGCCGAGGGGATGTGCTTATCCGGGTGGATCGCCGGGTAATAGTTCGGCTTCAAGGCTAGGCAGCCGGCGATCGCATCTGCCCACTCGCGATCCTCAGTAGCCTCCGGGTTGCCCCTTTTTCCCCACCACATCGCCATTCTCCAGCTCGTGCCCTCACCCGTCCTTCAACGTGTTCGCCCGCAAGATGCCTCCCAATTACAAAGAGGTCACCTCTTCATATTTTCCGGCCCGCCGAAGCTGACGAACAATGCCGTTGAAGGCGGCGGTAACGCCTTGCGACCGCCCGATCTCGTTCGTTTGCTGCGCAGCGTCCCAGAACAACTCGAGCGGCCAACGTTCCGGACAATGCGGGAGCAAGCAGCGCAGCGCGAGACGAACTTCGATGCCGTCCACACGCCTTTCAGAACAATGCGTAAGGCTCGACCGGAGTATCTGTAGCGACAGTGCGATGATAACGCGCTGATGCCGTGGGACCGAGCTCACCTTAATGGAAATCGTGCGACTTGAAGCGCACGACGTCTTCAGGATCCATGCCCTCCGCATGGGGCGGCCAGTAGCAGTTGCGCGGCTCCGGGCTCCAATCTTTGTCGCCGCGGTCGGGCGAGCCGGGGTGCTGTGCGGCATCGCCGCGGCCGGTGCGATGCGGGAATGACATGTCGCCAACGCGGTGCAGAAGGTCGCCGTGGTCAACGATGCGGTCGCAGATGACGTGGATCACCTCGCCCTCCTTCTGCACCCGCCCCTTCAGACCGACCATCGAAGCCGACATCACAGTGCGGCGCTGGGCCTCGAAGCGGTCGGGCCAGAGGATGCCGTTGGCGATGCCGGTCTCGTCCTCGATCGTGATGAACAGCACACCCTTGGCGGATCCGGGCTTCTGACGGACCAGGATGATGCCGGCGACCTCGACGTGGCGGCCGTCGCGGACGCTGGCGAGATCCGCGCAGCGCGTCACGCCGCGGCGCGTCAACTCGTCGCGGACGAACGAAAGCGGATGTGCGCGGAGCGACAGCTGCAGGTTGCGATAATCCTCGATCACCTCACGCCCGTCGGTGAGCGAACGGAGCTGCACCTCGGGCTCGATCCCCTCCGCACTCTGCGTCTCGGCCGCGCGGTCGGCTGCGGCGAACAGCGGTAGCGGTGCCTCGCCGAGCCCCCTCACCTTCCAGAGCCCCTGCCGGCGATCGGCGCCGAAGCTGTGGAAGGCGTCGCCGTCCGCCAGCTTCTCGATCGCGGCGCGCTGCGCGCCGGAGCGGCGCCACACGTCCTCGACGCTCTCGTAGGCCGTCGTGCTGCGCGCGGAGACGATCTTTGCGCCGTCCGCGTTCGACAGCCCGCGGATCTGCCTGAGACCGAGCCGCACCGCCAGGTAGCGCCCGCGCGTCGGCTCGAGCGTGCAGTCCCAACGGCTGGCGTTAACGCAAGGAGGCCGCACCTCGACGCCATGCTCGCGCGCGTCGCGGACGATCTGCGCCGGAGCGTAGAAGCCCATCGGCTGCGCGTTCATCAGCGCGGCGCAGAACACGTCGGGATGGTGATGCTTCATCCAGCTGCTCGCGTAGGAGATCTTTGCGAAGCTGGCGGCGTGGCTCTCTGGGAAGCCGTAGGAGCCGAAGCCCTCGAGCTGGCGGAAGGTGCGCTCGGCGAACTCACGCGGGTAGCCGCGCGCAACCATGCCCTCGACCAGCTTCTCGCTGAAGTGGCTGACCCCTCCGGTGAATTTGAAGGTGGCCATGGCGCGGCGCAGCTGGTCCGCCTCGGCCGGCGTAAATCCGGCGCCGACGATCGCCACCTTCATGGCCTGCTCCTGAAACAGCGGCACGCCGAGCGTCTTCTCGAGCACGGCGCGCAGCTCCGGCCGCGGGTACTCCGGCCGCTCCAGCCCCTCACGCCGGCGCAGATACGGGTGGACCATGTCGCCCTGGATTGGGCCCGGGCGCACGATCGCGACCTGGATGACGAGGTCGTAGAAGCGCCGCGGCTTCATGCGCGGCAGCATGCTCATCTGCGCGCGGCTCTCGATCTGGAAGGTGCCGAGCGTGTCCGCCTTCTGGATCATGGCATAGACGTCGGGATCGTCGTCCTGCAGGTCGGCCAGCCCGACGCGGATGCCCTTGTCCTGCTCGAGCAGGTTGAAGGCGCGGTTCATGCAGCCAAGCATCCCCAAGCCGAGGACGTCGACCTTCATGAATTTGAGCGAGTCGATGTCGTCCTTGTCCCACTCGATGATCTGGCGATCTTCCATCGCCGCGGGCTCGATCGGCACCAGGTCGTCGAGGCGGTCGTGCGTCAGCACGAAGCCGCCCGGATGCTGCGACATGTGGCGCGGCACGCCGATCAGTTTGCGCGCGAGGTCGAGCGTCAACCGCAGCCGGCGATCGGCGATGTCGAGGTTCAGCTCTTCAACTTGCTTCTCGCCAACACCCTCGGCCGACCAGCCCCACACAAGGCCGGCGAGCGAGGAGGTCAGATCCTCAGGAAGCCCGAGCGCCTTGCCAACGTCGCGCACCGCGCCCCGCGCGCGGTATCGCGTCACGACCGCAGTCAGCGCGGCGCGGTCACGCCCGTAGGTCTCGTAGATCCACTGGATGATCTCCTCGCGGCGCTCATGCTCGAAGTCGACGTCGATATCGGGCGGCTCGCGCCGTTCGCCCGACACGAAGCGCTCGAAGAGCAGCTCGTGCTTGATCGGGTCGATCGACGTGACGCCGAGGACGAAGCACACGCAGCTGTTGGCGGCCGAGCCGCGTCCCTGGCAGAGGATCCCGCGCCGGCGTGCCTCGCGCACGATCGCGTAGACGGTGAGGAAGTAGGGAGCATAGCCGAGCTCGCCGATCAGCCGCATCTCGTGCGCGATCTGGGTGGTGTAGGCTTCGGGCACGTTGCCGCCGAACATGCGCTCGACCGCCTCGGTCGCCAGCTTCTGCAAGGCCTCCTGCGCGGTCAGCCCCTCGATCAGACGCTCATGCGGGTATTGGTACGCCAGCTCGCCCAGGTCGAAGGTGCAGAGCTTGGCGATGTCGACGCTCGCCTGCAGCGCGTCGGGATAGGCGCGGAAGCGCCGGACCATCTCGTCCGGCGATTTCAGCGCGCGGTCGGCGTTCACCTCGCGGCGGTAGCCGAGCTCATCGACGGTGCATTTCTCGCGCACCGCCGTGACGACGTCCTGCAGGAGCCGTGCCTCGGGCGCGTGGTAGAGCACGTCGCCAGTGACGACCGCGCGCACGCCGGCGCCGCCCGCCTGCCGTGCCAGCGCGTCGATGCGGACCGCGTCGCCCGGCCGGCGCCGCTGGTAGAGCGCCATGTAGCCGCGGCGCCCGTAGACCGCCTTCAGGTCCTTCAGCGCCGCCAGGTTCTCCTCGTCTGCCTCGTGCGGCAGCAGGATGGCGATGACGCCCTCGGACCATGGCTCGAGGTCGTGCCAGTGGAGCAGACACCCGCCCTTCCCTGCGCGCTTCTTGCCGACGGTCAGCAGCCGCGTGATCCGCGACCAGGCGGGACGATCTATCGGGTAGAGCAGCAGGCGACGGCCGCACGAGAGATCCACGCGCGTGCCCGCGATCGAGCGCACGCCCGTCGCCTTCTGCGCCTCCCATGCGCGCACGACGCCCCCGACCGTGCCGATGTCGCTGACGCCGATCGCAGGATAGCCGAGCAGCGCCGCGGCCGCGAACAGCTCCTCGGGAGACGACGCGCCGCGCAGCAGCGAGAAGTGGGTGAGCACCTGCAGCTCGACATAGTGGGTCACCCGAAGACCCCGTGCATCCACCAGCTAAGGTCGCCGGTATCCTCCTCGAAGCCGTCGCCGCGGCGGAACACCCAATAGCGGCCGCCCGCATCGTCCTCGACGCGGTAATAGTCGCGCACCGCCCACACCTCGGCGTCGCGGCGCCACCACTCGCCATGGACCCGCTCGGGACCATCGCCGGCGACGATCTTGTAGGTCTTGCCGCGCCACTCGAAGCGGCGAGGCGGCTGGTCGGGCATTAGCGCCATCACGCGCGCAAGCGGCTCGGGTCGCGCGAAAAGGCGGATCGGTCGCGGCCACTTTGGCCAGGGGCCAGGCGTTTCGTTTGGGTCGGAGCGGGCGACGGCTCGCTCCGGCACATGGCTCTCGACTGGCGCCACGCGGAAGACGGCGCGCGGACCGATCCTGCCGGCGATGACGTCGACTAGGCGCGCGGAGTCCCGCACCAGCGTCTCGCCGGCGAGCACGGCGCCGAGGTCGACCGCATCAAGCAGCTCGGTATGCGGGGCGACGAGCCAGAACTGCTCGAGCCCCATGCCCGGGTCGATCCGCTCGATCTTGAGCTTCAGCAGCCGCAGCAAGTGCGGCACCTCGCGCGTCGGCCGCGACGTGCCGACGGCGACCACCTGCTCGGTGCCGTCGACGCGCAGGCCGGTGAGCCGCAGCGCGCGCGCGCCGAGCCCGCGCTCCTGCAGCACGCCGGCGAGATCGCGCAGGAGGTCGCCCATGACCTGCTCGATCGCCTCGGCCGTGCCGATCGGCTCTAGCAGCCGGCGCTCGACGAGCGGCACGTCGGCGTCCTCGCGCGGGGTGATCGGCTCCGCGACCGCGCCCAGCGCCTGGTCGAGCCGCGTGATCGCCGGCAGGCCAAGCCGGCGCGCGAGCGGCCCGCGCGCGACCGGCAGGAGATCCGCGACTGTCTCGAAGCCGAAGCGCCGCGCGGCGCTGAGTGCGCTCGGAGCAAGCCGTAGTGCCACGATCGGCAGCGGCGCGAGTGCACTGGCAGTCGCGCCCGGCTCGGCGCGGATGAGGTCGCCGCGGCCGTAGCGCGCGAGCGCGTGCGCCGCGCCGGGCGTGTCGGCGACCGCAACGCGTGCCGTGAAGCCTGCCCGCCTGCAGAAGGCGATCAGACGCCGGCAGAAGCGCTCTTCACCGCCATGCAGGTGCTCACAGCCCGCGAGGTCGATCCAGAGACCATCGCTTGGGCTGACCGCCGCGATCGGCGACCAACGGCGCACTGCCAGCAGGGCAAGGCGGTCGAGCAGCGCTGCGTCGGCCTGCGGCTCGGCCGGGCGGAAATCGAGATCCGAGACGAGCGCGCGCGCGTGGGTCGCCGCCATGCCCGGATGCACGCCGAGCGCACGCGCGCCGTCACAGGCGGCGACCACCTCTTCGCGCCGGCCGACCTTGTCGATCAGCGCCAGCGGCGCGTGCTCGAGCGGCTTGGTGGCGGGCACGCTGATGCGCGGCGCGGGCGTCGCCGCCTTGTAGGGGTGACTGGCAGCTTCGGAGCGCCGGCCGAGCTCGCGCATAGGCGGCTGCGCGTGGGTCGGCAGTGCGGCGATCTGCGCCTCGACGTCGCCGCGCGACGGCATGCCTTCCCGCGCCCACCGCGCACCTGATCGCCATCCTCCGCCCCGCGGCACCGAACAGGCGCCGGGGTCGTCGTCTACCGGCAGCTCGAGGACAGGCCTTTCAGGCTGCCGCGAAGCGGACCGTTCCAGCCGCCTCAGCCGCTCCACGGCCAAGCTCGGCAGGAACAGCGAGACGACCCGTCTCATCGCTGCCCTCCACAATCAGGGAGAAGCCCTCACCTCCACGCTGGCGGACGCACTCGACCGACCATCTCGCTCTTCCCACACCCGCGACACCCAACCGCTCGGACGGCGCGGCACCGATCCGCCAGCGCGTCCACGCGGCGGACGGCTCGGCAAACACGTCCTGGTTGAGGCCGCGCGCGCGGCGCAGCAGCAGCACCGGCATGTCGGCGTCGGCCGCGACGAGCTGCAGCCGGCGCGTGGCTACCATCGAGACCTTGCTCGCCTCTGCCACGATCGCAGCCGGCGTGCCGTCCCGCACCGCATCCTCGACTACGGCCAAGAGCGCGGCATCGTCGCGCGGCTGCGCGTAGATCACGTTGGCGGAGGGAAGCCCGGCCTGCTCGAGGGCGGGAGCGTAGAGGTCAGCCCTGCAGCTGGCCCATAGCACTGGACCGCCGGCCCCCGCCGCCTCGCGTGCGGCGATGCCGGCGAGGAAGAGCGTTGTAGCGGCATCGTCGACCAGCGCGGCGCTCCGCGCAGTCGCCTCGTGCAGCGCGCCGGCTCGCAAGCCCCCTGCCCCGAGCCGGCTGTCGAGCGCGTCCACGCCGAACGGCATGACGCGATAGTCAGCAGCAGGCGTAGCGATCGTCCGCAGATGCGCTATGCTGGTCGGCAGGGAATCAAGGGCGGCGGACATAAGGGACTAGACTCTACTCGTTCCCTCTATGTTCCGTTAAGGGGTTCCATCCGTCAACCCGATTTCCAGCTGTCCCCGCGTCAGCTCGTCGCAGATACCCCGACCATCCTGCTTTCGATCGCGACCGGACCGGCACCGGGCTGCTTCGCTCGCCGGAGTTGCGCCTGGGCGGCTTCCACCAGCTCTTGCGGCGGACGGCTGCGGCTCGCTGCAACGCCGGCAGAGAGCGAGATGCGGCCAAGCGGCTCATCGCTCTCGCGCACCTTCATCTCGCGTGCTCCGATCGCCTCGCATGCCTCGGTGACCATCTCGCCAGCGGCACGCAGGTCCATTCCCTCGATGAGCAGCGCGAAGGTGCCGCCTTCCCAGCGACTGACGAGGTGGCTGCGGCAATGATCGGCGAGCGCGCGCGCCACGACCTTCAAGAGGCGGTCACCGACTGCTGCCGAGTGGCTCTCGTTGATGCCGCGAAGGCCATCGACGTCGACGAGTGCGACGCAGACTGGATTCCGTAAGTCGCCCGCGAGGCGGTCCTCGAAGCCCTTCCTGTTTGTCAGGCCCGTCAGCGGGTCGTGCTGCCCTGCTGCCTGCAGAGCCGCCAGCTCGGCGCGGATCTGGCGCGCGCGGGCCGCAGCCTGCGCGAAACTTGCTTCTGCGCTCTCTGCTCGGCGGAGCATGGTCGCGAGCAGCGGGCCGACCGTCGCTCCTGGTTCATCCAGCAGCGCCGCGGACGCGGTGACCAGCTCGCGGCTGAGATCGGTCGTGATCGTCATCGCGTCTCCGACGACGTCCATGACCCGCAGAGTGATGTGATCGAGCTCGGGCGCTACGTTCGCGGGCGCGGCAGGCCGTAGCTGAAGCACCTGCT
The DNA here is from genome assembly GCF_013328205.1 of Sphingomonas hominis. Taxonomy (GTDB): domain Bacteria; phylum Pseudomonadota; class Alphaproteobacteria; order Sphingomonadales; family Sphingomonadaceae; genus Sphingomonas; species Sphingomonas hominis. The sequence continues at coordinate 31,166 of NZ_JABULH010000009.1, forward strand.
CTTCGGTCAGGCGGACACCGCCGTCGATCGCGCCGTCGACGCGTTCGCGCAGCTGCGTGTCCTCGCCGCTCAGGTACTCGTGGGCGAAGGCATAGTGGTCTGGGGTGTGAGCGAGACGGTGACGATCAAGGAAGACGAGGACCTCGGCTCCGCCTTGCGGCCGCTTACGTCGATCTACCATCCTCAGCCTCCGTCGTGGCGCCTGGTTCCTCCCCTGCCTGTGCGGATAAGCTAGCGATTACAGATCGATGTTACGATCCTTCATCGCCTCCGCAGCCAGGTCGCCGATCGGACCGACGCCTCCGACCGTCTCGAAAACGACGGTGACGTCGTGATCGTCGAGCTTCGACAGCATCAGCTTGACGGCGCTGGTGCCCGCCTCATCCAGCACAGTCGTTGTGTCGTCGCTCGCCATCGGTAAGGTCCCCACGCTTTCAAAGGGAGTATGACTAGCATGAACGTTGGTGAGCTGGCCAAGGGCGTCGCGGCTGCAACGGGTACGAGCGAGGCGGACGCGAAGAAGACGATCACCGCGGTGTTCGACCAGATCGCGGCTGCGGCTGCGAAGGGAGAAGAGGTCTCGATCAATGGCTTCGGCAAGTTCACCGTCAAGGACCGGCCGGAGCGCGAGGGCCGCAACCCGTCGACCGGCGAGAGCATGACGATCGCTGCGTCGAAGAAGGTCGCCTTCACGGCCGCCAAGGGCCTGAAGGACAAGCTGTAAGGCATGCGCGCCGGCGGGTTAGCTCGTCGGTGCCAATAGGAGGCGCGGATGTGCAATCGGTATCGGCTCACGGCCAAGCAGGCCGAGGTGATGGCGACGTTCGGCATCCGGCCGCCCTATGAACCGGACGAGACCTTCCCCGCTGGCGACATCTTCCCGACGGGCAAGAAGACGCCCTTCTATGGCGCTGTGATCGTGAAGGATGGCGACGATCGCCGGGTCGAGCGCATGGAGTGGGGCGTGCCGACGCAGGTGCCCAGCAAGCGCGATCCATCGGTCAAGCTGACCAAATACGTGACCAACGTACGCAATCTCAGCTCCAGCTTCTGGCGATCGATGCTGACTACGCCGGCGCGACGCTGCCTGGTGCCAGTGACATCGTTCTCCGAGTACGGGCTCGCTCCCGGGGAGGATGGTAAGAAGCCGTTGCACTGGTTTGACATACCGAGCCGGCCCATCTTCGCATTCGCGGGCATTTGGCGCCCGACCGAGCGCGGCAACGCCTATGGGTTCCTGACAACGGAGCCTAACGCGATCGTGGCTCCTATCCACCCCAAAGCGATGCCCGTGGTAATACACGACGACGATTATGATCGTTGGCTTTCTGCGCCATGGGACGATGTTGCCGATGTTGTGGCGCCGTATCCATCACAGCTTATGACTGTGTCCACATAAAATCCAAGTCTGACATGCTGCTTTAGCTGCCTGATCGCCCATACTTTCGATTACCGTGACCATCATAGAGGGGCTCATCAGGACGTTTCAGAGTTGTAACTATGTTTGTACTAGATATGACGTTTATTGATCCTCCTAAGCTAAGACTCGATTTCGTGCGGGACGTCGTCACCGAACACGTGGGCTACGAAAAGGGATCCAACGAGCGAGAGTTGGGACCGGGCGCTACGGGTATCATCTCTACGATTGGCCCCTTTCTCGTCGACCGGTTCGCAGCGGGCTTGCGGTGCATCGTCACCGGAACAGACCGGAATTTCGTGGAGCAAAAGATCTCCGTTGGCCGCGTTCTCGCGCAACCTTGGAAACGAGACAGAGTGGCGACTGCACTCCAATTGCGAGAGCAAGGGCTCCCGCCTCGCATAGCTGTCACACGAGTACGGCTAGCGGGGCACGACGACTTTTTCCTGGTGGTGGACGGTTGTCACAGAACCTACGCTGCGCGCCGGTGGGGCGACGACCTGATCGAGGCACAAATTCAGGGAACCTCCTTTTGCGATGCAAGGGCATACGGCCTCAAGGGAACCAAGCTTGTCAGGGGCTGGGGCTCGACCGGTATCCACGTCAGTCCGGAGAAGCCGCTTGGGCCGGAGGTCGATGCAGAGGCATCAAGAGTGCCCTATGATATTGCAATAATCCTTAATGCCTTAGGTGCTCATGGGGAGGCAGACTCTCCGACGTTCTCGTTTGGCTGAAGGTTGGATTGATGCCACTGTCCGCTAAAGCCTCTCGCGCGATTGCTCCACGAGGTCGTTACGGGGGTTGAACAAATCGGGACCGCGACCCATCTTTCCCTATAACGACAGCGCTTTGGTGGGGGCACCAGTCCGGCGCAGCAACGGGAGGCTACCATCAGCAGGGCGGACGATTTCAAGACACTGTTTTCGAACATTGCGATCGACAACGAGGCCACAATTTCATCCCGCTACGGCGAAGTTACGAGGGCATGCAACCTTCAATTTCGCGATACAGACAGCCGAACGGATAACAGCCTTCAGGTAGGCTCCTATGGTCGCTGGACCGCCATCCGCGGTATCTCCGACCTGGATATGCTCTACATCATGCCTAGCGGCAAATGGGAACGCTATAAGGACAAGCCATATCAGCTACTACGCGACACAGCTGACGCAATTCAGGCTAGGTATGCCAGCACGACTGTCTACGTGGATACCCTCGTTGTTGTTTGTCAGTATCAGAACTTCAAGATCGAGGTTCAGCCTGTCTTCGAAGATGAGGAGGGATTCTGGTATCCTCACACGAAGGGGCAGGGCTGCTACCGTCTGACTAGGCCACGTCCAGAACTGGCGACTACCCAGCAGGTCAACACCGACAAGAATGGCAACCTTCGTCGTTTAGCCAAAATGACGCGGGCCTGGAAAAATAAGCATGGCGTTGCTATGGGCGGCTTACTCATTGATACTCTAGCGCACAACTTTTTGGTTTCCCGGACTGAATACGACAAGACATCGTTGAACTCCTGCGCTCAGATGATGCGGGACTTTCTATCATTCCTGTTGGAAGAGCCAAAAAAAGATCGCTACGCCGCCCTTGGTAGCGGTCAGCACGTCAAGGTTCGCAAAGCATTTCAGAGCAAGGCGAAGAAGGGATTGGCACTCGCGGATAAGGCCCTTGAGGCCGGCGAGGACAGTAAGGCGAACACCCGGTGGCGAAAGTTATTTGGTCGCGCATATCCCCTGTCCGCCACCACAGAGGTCCGAAAGGCCCAGCTTACTGAGGCGGGCTACACGGCTGACAATACCGAGGAGTTTATCGAGGACCAGTTCCCCGTCGATATCCGGTACTCTCTACGTTTGGAGTGCGAGATAAAACAGAGTGGCTTCCGTACAGTCTTTCTGCGTGCGATGCGTGGCTTCAACGCAAGACGACCAAACGTTTATAAGTCTAAGTCACTTCGCTTCTACATCGACGAGGAAGACATTAAGGGCGTCTATCACGTTTATTGGAAGGTGCTGAACCGAGGTCCAGAAGCGATCCGCAGGAACATCATTCGTGGTCAGATTGTCCCTGATAGCGGCAACAAGACTAAGCGGGAGACATCGGACTTCCGCGGTGAGCATGTCGTTGATTGCTACGCAGTCCAAGACGGGGTTGTCGTTGCTAAGGATCGCATCCACGTTCCCATCGTAGACGAGAGTGAAAAGTGATGGACAGAGATGCGCTTTTGCTGACCATCGCCGAAAAGGGATACGACGTTGCGTTCGGTGCTCGCAAGACATTCGCGACCTATGATTGGATCACCAAGCTACCGGGCTGGGTTGGCTTGGCCTCAAGCGCTATCGGTATAGCTGCGCTGATCTATGAGCCCTTATCAACGAAGTGGCCGTCCGGCGCTCTTCTGGTCATCGGTATAGCGACCCTTTACCTGTCATTTTACCGCGCTGAAGAGTACTACGCATCCGCAAACAAGTTGCTTTCGCTGCTAGACCGGCTGAAGGATCTGTATCGCCTTGTAAAGGGTGGCTCCGATCCAGTCGCAGCGAAAGCCGAATTTGACGCCATCAATACCGAGTACCGCGCCATTTCAATCGGAAAGCAGGTATTCCTAAGTGGATGGTACGCTCATTACAAGCTGTTTGCCGAGACGCAGGTCGGCTGGATGGATGAGCAGCTTCACTTTACGTGGAAAGATAAGTGGCCTCTTTCGGCAAGGTTATTTCTTGCAACGGTCGCCTTAGCTACTCTTATTGGGCTAACGTATTGGGGGTACAGTGCCCATTTCTGTGTTTGATCAATGCAACCTTCTCTGTTTTGGAGCAGTGTATGACACCGCAGGAACGAATTGAACTTGACGGCGCCTTCAAAAAGGTTGCCCGTAGCCAAGAAGCTATCGGCCGCTTGGCCGAAGAGGGAACTCAGAAGACATTCGCAAACGTCGGCCAGAGTACTTGGGATGGGTACTTTCCTCGTCTCAAGGCGGCACGCGCTGCGGCAGATGCGGCTCAGACCGAGCTCGAGGAGGTTTACCGCCGGCTAGTGCCCGGGCAGCCGCTTGATTAGGCCGGCTGCGTTTAGCCGTCCTCCGAGTCACGGTTATGCACTAACCGGAGCGTCGGCTTAAACCGCGCGATCTCCACTAGTTTTCGCATCTGCTCGGGATCCTCAAGGAGGTCCGCGATCGCCTGATTGACCAGGCCCTGGGCGTAGAGAAGCAGGCGTGCCTCGTCGTCGCCTTCCATCTGGAGCGCGATGCACTCCTGCTTCACACCCTCACGCCGGATAAACGTCGCGCCCTCGCCCATGCAGGCTTCTCCCGTTTGCGCTGCATCATGATCGCAGGCGATGTCGCTGTCCACCGGCCGTGATCCGCTCGTGGAGCCAAAGCGCTGCTGCGGACGATGTTTGTGCCTCGACCATGGCACGCGGAGGCGCTCACAAAGCTGCTATGGCAACACGCACGCGATCAGGATCAGCGTGCCGCAGGCGAAGAAGACGATCGCCGGCTCTTTCCAGAAGGCGCCCAACCACCATCCAACTGGTCCACCTACGACCAGGAAAATGGCTCCAGCGAGGAACCTGTCCATGTCTCGGGCTCTTCCGCGGACAACGACCGTCTACAATTCCATCCGTTCAGGTCAGGCGATAAGAGACACCAACATCCCAACGATACCGATCCCGCCGCTGATCATCGCTGGTTCCTGGCGATACATTCCAGCGGACCAACCCCCTAGACTGAAGGCGAGCACTACCAGGGACACGAAAAATATGTTGTCCATCACTTGGCCTCCGCGGGACGAGGTCGATGCAGCTATCGCGGCCTTATAGCATCGAGTGTCGGCCCCATACTGTTTGCCTTGCATACTAATGGCGTTTTTCGCGGCGGCTTGGATTGGCGGCCTCGAGGGAAGCCGGCGCATCGTCCGTCTACTGTCTCGGACCTGATCGTCCGTTAGACCGTTGCCGCTGGAAGCACCGTCGATGATCGGTATAACCGAGCTTCGACGCTGCCGCGGTAGCTCTGCTTAACTGGATTGGACGAGGATCGAATGAGCGATCAGAACAACGTCGTCGAGCTCGCGACCGAGCTGACGATCGCCTGGCTGTCCAACCCGAACACGCGGGCCGACCAGAGCCAGGTGCCTGCGTTCCTCCAGTCGATGCATGAGGCGGTGATCGCGCTCGAGAGCCCGGCCAGCGAGCCGACGGAGCCGGCCGAGGTGTTCACGCCCGCGGTTTCCGTCAGGAAGTCTCTTGCCCGACCCGACGCCATCATCAGCCTGATCGATGGCAAGCCTTATAAGTCGCTGCGCCGGCACCTGTCCGGTCATGGCCTGACCCCGGACCAGTACCGTCAGCGATACGGCCTGAAGGCCGATTACCCGATGGTCGCGCCCGAATACAGCGAGGCGCGCCGCTCGATGGCGAAGAAGATCGGTCTCGGCCGGAAGCCGAAGGACGCGCCGGATGCACCGGCGCCTGCAGAGGCGGAGCAGCCCGCGCCTAAGCGTGGTCGCCGCAAAGCCGCTGCCAGCGAAAAGGCGGACTGAGCCCCACCGCACCGCCTGGCGGCCAAACCGTCGCTACTGCATCTGCAGGACGACTGCCCGCCTGACAGGGACGTTGGCCGCCTCTGGTGGCCATGCGCCGCGGGTCTCGGGGGAAACATTCTTCCGGAATCCGGAAAGAAGTTTCCATCCGAGCAGACCTGAGATCGGCCGGTAGCTGGTCGGATGCACCCCGTCCCGTGTGGGGAGCTGGGCGAGCGGGATGACCTTGTCCCCGAAACGAAGCGCCACTTTCGTCACGATCAGGGCTGCAGTGCGGTTATAGGGTGCGAGCCACGTCACGCGGGGCGCCCGGGTTCTCGCGCGCAAGGCGATCAACCGGCGTTCCAGGCGTGGATCTCCGACATCGTTCGAGCCCAACGCAATCAAGGCGACGGCGGGGGTAATGCGGCCCTGCCACTCCTCCAGCACACCGCTGGAGCGCGCGCCGACGTGCGCGTGGATCTCGCATCGGATACCTTCGCGCGCGAGCGCCCCCGCGGTGCCAACGCCGGTGCTGTCGCCAAGGATGAGGCAGAAGGGGATCACGTCCGCCCTGCCGCGATCTTTGGAGATGGCGTCCCCGGGCGCGGGCTTCCTGCCATCTCGTCGTAAGCGAGCAGCCCGATGATCGCGACGGCCACGCCGGCGATGCCGAAGAGGCCACGTGCAAGGCCGATTGCGCGCGCCGCCTTTCCACGCCGGAGTGTCCGCCAGCCCCGATCGATCGACGTCCGCCACGACAACCAACCGTCCGCGATGTCGCAGGCCCCGAACATGGCGATCGGGATGGCGATCGCCGGGATGATGTGTCGCGTCTCAACCGGGTTGAAGGCGATCAAGGCCAACGTGAGCAGGAGGACAACGAACGCGGCAACGTAGATCACGGTGTAGACAGGCCGTAGGCGAAAGATGCGCGAGCTAGGCTGAGCCAGGTAGCGCACGATCGGCCGTCTGCAGGTATCGCAGGCTAGGACCGCCTGCCCGAGCGGCCAGCGTCGCATCGCCGCATCGCAGTACGGGCAGGTCGGTCGGGGCAGGCTGATCATGTTCATGGCAGCTGCGCCAACTGCACAGCGTTCGGAAGGGCGGCGCGGATCTCGGTCGCGATGTCGGGCGGGCACACCCAGTTCGCGAACATCGGGTTCCACACCGCCCTGCCCTTGCAAAGCGCGGTTAGCGCCTCTCGGCCGATGTGATCGTCCTTGGCCGCCCGGAACGCGATGCGACCATCTGGCAGCGTGCGTTCCATGATGCCGGCGCAGACCTCGATCTGCGCTCCTGCCTTTCGAGGTTTTGGCGAGGGGGGCACCGCATCGGCGATCACCGGCGCGGGTGGCGGTGTCGCCGATTGGCTGGTCGCGATCACTGGCTCTGGCGCGGGCTCCTCAGGCGCGTCGACGATCGGCTCTGGCTCTGCGTCGTCAGCTTGGCTGGTGTCCGGCTCGGCCGTCGTTCCGTCAGGTCCAGGATGGATCCCGAGCCGCACGTAGATGTCTTCCTCCTCGACATGGTCCGCGATCAGCTGGTCGGCGATTGCCAGCATCTGCAGGCCGCTTACGCCTGTCGAGAAAAGACGCGACAAGGGGCTCGTTCCCCCGAACGGCATCCATCCCGCGACGAGGTTGTCGCATTTGTAGATCGGTTCGTCATTGCCGACCTTGGAGCGGTCGATGTCGTTCGTAGCTGGCACGGATACGAACACGCCGATGCGCTCGAACGCCTTGGTGTGCCCCTTGCGCTTCAGCCACGCGGCGAGGACGTCTCGCTGGCGCCGCACCTGAGCGACGGGATTGGGGATGTTCTGAGGCCGGTGCTGCCCGCGATACCAGACCATCCACTCGCCATGTGCGTTCTTCGAGATGTTGCCCGCGTAATTCTTGGACTCGAAGATCGCGGCGGTTCGCGAGAAGCGAGACAGGAGGATGTGATCGAACTGAGCGAACCCCCCCTGGCCGTCAGGCAGGCGCAGATTGTGGATCAGGACATGTCGGTCGTTCTCCGGCCCGAACTCGCGATCGAGCATGAACGCGGTCTCCTTCTCCCCCCAGAGACCGCGCACATGCTTCTTGAGGGCTGACCGGACGCGGTCCGGTAGTCCCTCGTAATCAGGATCGCGCATCACTTCGTCCGCCAGCGCGAGCTCAGCGGATCGTGTCGATCGCTTTCGGATCATTGCTTTTGCGTTCCCGTCTGAGCCTGCGTTGGTAGCGGCTGGACTGTCTGCGCCGGGATCGGCGCGGCCGCGGGAGGAACCAGCGCCGGCGGTTTCGCCGGGACCAGCTTCGCTTCGAGCCGTGGCTTGGCATCGGTCATCAGCTTGCGGAAGGCGTCGACCATCGCGAGGCTGGTGATCTTGCCGATGTCGGTCGAAGCGTAGGTGCCGCCCAGAGCGCCGACACCGAGGCCCAGCAGCAGCCCTCCGCCGACGACACCGACGTCCTTCTTGCGTGCCGAGCCGCTGGCGACCGCCTCCTGGATGCCGGTGTTGACGTCGACGAGCGTGAGCAGGACCTGGCTCTCCATCGTCTTGGACTTGAGGCCGACGGCGCCCCCGAACAGGCCACCGACACCGCCGCCACTCTCGCGCGCCTTGCTGTCAGTATAGACCACGTTGACCTGCAGCAGGTAATCCGCCTTGGTGACAGGCCGCGCGGCAGCGGCCCCGCCGGCGATCGCGCGCTCGCGCTCGAGCGCGCTGAAGGCCTCCCCTCGATCCGCCACGCGGAAGCAGCCTGAGCGGGCGATCATGAGTTTGACGAGCGGCAGCGGGTCGACCCGGGCCGTGGATCCGCCATTCTGCATCTCGGCCATACGCATCAGCGCCTGCAGCTGCGGTGAGAGGTTATCGGCCGGGCTCGCGGCCTTTTCCTCAACCAAGGCCGCGACGCCCAGAGGAACCTCGCATCGCGGCAGCTCGGTCTTCTCGTCGACGCCGGTGCCGCCTTGCCCCAGCTTCTGCGCCAACAGGGTGGAAGGAGTGACGGCCGCGATCGCGGCCGTCACGATGGCGAGGGCGGCGCGCTTAGGCACCGGCCTTCGCCGCCTTCGCATGCTTGGTCGGGTCGCAGATGCCGGCCCGTTCCTCGTTGGCGCTCACCTTCTTGGCGGCTTCATCGCAGTCCGCGCAATCGGCGCAGTCAGCGCAGTCCTTGCAGTTGCCCTTGTGATTGGCGTGGGCGCGGTAGTGCGCCGTCTTTTCCGCTGCGCGTCGTTCGGCGTCGTTGCCGGCGCTCTCGCCGGCGAAGCTCGCCATTGCGAGCAGCACCGGGCTGGCCGGCGCCGCGCTGGCGACTGCAGGTGTGGCGAACGCTAGGCCCGCCAGAACGATCGATGCGATATGTCGTGTCTTCACGGTCGTAACCCCTTCGTTGGTTGTCAGAAGAAGCCGTTGCGACGTCCGTCGCGCCGGTCATCGTGGCGGGTGCCACTATCGCCGAGGGCCGAGCGTCGGACCTCCAGCTCCACGCCGTCCCCCTTGCGGGTGATCCGGACGTCTTGTGGGGCGAGGCCTTGCCGCTTCGCCCAGCGGTCCGCGTCGGCTGCCGACCCGAACTCGCCCATTCCCTCGAAACTCCAGTTGCTCATCGGCTCCTCCTCGCATGGGTGGCCAGCGACCACGCGCGAGCGCGCTGGCGACATGGCTGGAACGGCGCGCGTGAACGGTGCTGCTCCGACGGCCGCTGCTGCTCCGCGAGCGTGGTCTTGGGTCGCTTCGTCATGCGAGCGGCGCCGGCCGAAGGTTGATGCGTCGCACGACGAGGTTGCTGTCGTGGCCGAGCCGAAGGTCGAGGACATGGCCGACCTTGCGGGTGAAACGCATCACGCCGTCGACCTCGTCGTGCAGCGTGCCTTTCCCGAAGAGCGTTTGGGCGTCGCTCCACTCGCGTCCGTGTACGAGCCGCATGTGGAAGCGGCCGACGGGCGCAGGCACCGTCACCCGTTCATGCGCGCGCACATAGACCGACAGGGCGTTCCGGCCCGTCTTCGCATCGATCATCTGAACGATCGCGTTCTCGAGGCCGCCTTGAACGGTCAGCTTCGCGACGACGCGCTTCATGTCGATATTGGCCGGCACACTGACCGTGCCCGACGCGGGGAAGCTGCGCCCCTGCGCCAAGATGATCGCGCTATATCGCTCGGCGATCCAGTCACGCGCGCCGAAGCCGGTTGCGATGATGGCGGTCGTGAGGCTGAGTGCGATCAAGCCGCTGGGGAACCTCGCTCTTCTCGATGGTCGCCAACGACCGCGCTGATAGTCGTGCCCGCGGTTCTTCCGCTCGAACCATGACTGTCGCTTGCCGTTGCCGGAGATCCACAGCGCGCTACCGAGTGGCACCGACCGCCAGCCCCGATCGATCGGGACCGCCTTTTGGTAGCCCCTGCCCTCCAGTTCACGCCTCGCCTTGCGCTCGTTCCAGGTCGTTCGCTCGGATGGAAGGCCCTGACGCTGCCGATAGCGCTCGCGCATATAATCGCGGTCATCGATCCCCATCGAAGCGCCCCCCGGTCGTGGAGATGCTCGGACCGTTGTCGCCGAGGTGTCCGCGCCACCTTTCGATCGCGTGATAGGCCAGGAGGCCCAGGGCCGCGGCGCCGGCGCACACGAGGACGTTGTGCGCAAGCTGACGCACCATCTCAGCGAGCGTCAGCGTGTCCGCGGCCGACACGCGGGATGCAGCGTTCGCCTCATAGGCTGCGGCGCGCGCATCCATGTCTCGGGCGCCTGCCTCGTGGCGACTAATCCACTCGTCGAGCGCAGTTCGTAGCTGAGGGATGATGCCGGAGGGATCGTAGGCTCGGCCGTCCGCGACGCGCAGCGCCACGGCGATAGGACGCAACTCCTCGCTGGAACGACGCAGGGCATCGGCGTGATCGCGCGAAAGGCGTGCGCTCTCGAGATCGCCGCGGTGAAGGAGGGCTAAATCATCCACGGATCGCCTCCGCAGACACGTAGTTCTCCGCAAAGTGGGCATACGGGGTAGTAAGCCGTTCGTGCCACTGCTTCAGCTTGTGGTCACCAAAGGCGACAGCGACGATCAAGCCGGCGAGGATTAGCAAGCCGATCATGCCATGAAGAGCGCGGGGCTCAGGCTGCGGGTTTACATCGATCACTGTGGGTGACGGATCATCGAGCTGCTGAAAGCTGCCGACGACATGTTCGAGCGCCTGCTCGTCGACCTCGACTTTCATCGGGTCGTCCCCTCGATTACAAGCTGAGCGGCTCCCAAGGCCATCTCGACGTCGATCCGTCCGAGCATGGCATGGTCGCGCAGCGATGCGACGATGGCCTGCAGCTCGTGGTCGGCGCGATCGGGATCGCGGTGGATGAAGAGGATGGTCGAGGCAGGACCGGCCAGCCATCGAACGATCGAAGTCTTGGGCATACGCGGATCGTGGTTGGCGATCTGGTGCAGTGGCGTTCTCACGCCGGCGAGCACCGTCTCGGCCCAACGCACGCCTTGGCTACAGATCGTATCGTGCCCGGCGAACTCGGCGAGCGCGTCGGGTGGAAGGTTGCGTACGAGGTCGCGGACGCCCGAGAGCATGGCGCCTGGCTGCTGGCCGACGTGCTCGATGGCGCGTGCGAGCACGTATCGTCCCGCGTAAAGCCAGCTTGCATCGCGGTCACGTGGGTCGATCGGTATGAACGCCGCGACCGCGGACGAACGGGCGTAGTCGCTCGGGTGATCGGCGAAAAAGTCCCAATTGCCCCGCGCTGGATCGATCATGAGGTCGCGGGTCTGGTCCGCCAGGGCGGTGAAGGCTTCGCCGGCACCGATCACGACGATCCGGTCGCCGTTGCCCATTCGCACCGCCCGCAGCGTTTCGGCTGGCAGTGTGTCGGGCGAGGCGATGGTAAGCCGTGCTCGAGCCGGCTCGGGTTCACGCTGGAAGCGAAACGGGTAGCTAATCCCCATGGCGGGACGTCCTTTCGTGCTTCGGGGTGGTGAAGGTGCCGCCTTCGGTCTGGAGCGAAGCGCCGACGATCGCGCAGCCGACAGCCCAGGCGAGAGTGAACAAGCCCGTCAGGGCCGACAGGAGGCCCAACAGGCGCCTTCGGCGCTGACGGAGGCGTGATGGACCGGAAAACCGCGAGCCGCGCTCCTGCGCCGCCTGCAGCAGGGTCGCAGACGGCCATGTTACTGCGTCGATCGCGTCCACTGGCGCCGTGGCGAGCCGCTCCGTGCGCCCGGTCGGCTCCGCGCGCATGTAGTCGCGATCACCGGGTCCCATCTGCCTACTCCGTCACCGTGACGGGGGTGCCGGTCGCGGCCGGTTGCAGCTCTTTGAGTCCTGCGATCCCGAGCGTTACGGCGCCAGACAAGCCCAGCATTAGCAAGAGTGCATGGATGATCCTGCAGGCCCAACTCAGCATCGTGCGGAGCCGGTGGGGCGTTGCCGACGATGATTGGAGATCGTCGCGGATGAGCCGTTCGGACATCATGCCGCCACGCCCACCGCTCGACGGGGCGCGCGCAGCGCCCGTGTCAGCGGCGCAAGCACGGCGTAGGTCAGCGCAAAAACGCTAGCCATCGCCAGGGTCTCAGCGCCCCATTCCAGCGCGTGGTCGTGCTTGGCGAGGCGGCTGCACTCGGCAAGCGTGTGCGTGTTGAGGTCGCACGGGTGCCAATGCTTGATAGCGAGCACCTGCTCGAGGGTAGGTCGTGCGGTGGGCATGGTCATAGCTCCAGTCCGATGTCTTTTTCGGGGAAAGGCAGCTCGATCGCGGGCGGCTCGACGCCGATGCGGAGCGACGCGGCCGACAGAGTGGGATCGTTCTTGAAGTCAGGAGCGGTGGTGGTGCTGCTCATCGCCGGCGAGGCGACCGAGCCCTCTTTCTCGCCGCCCAATTTTTCGGGGCCGCGATCGAGTTCGGGCGGCAGCGAGGGATTGAACGATCTCGACGAATCCATGCCGGTCTGGCTCCCCGTCGCACTCGGCGACGCGCCATTATCCGAGATGGAGCCTCGCCCTGGATCGATCGACAACTCGCCGGTGGTCTCGAGTGCGGAGGTCTTGTTACCCTCATTGCGCTCGATCGCCTGGGTCAGCTTCTCGCGATTGTCGGTGAACAGCCGGATGTCGTCACGGACGCGCGTGACGGTCACGTTGAAGAGCCGCTGATTGGAGAGGTTGGACTCCTTGTGGCTCATCACCGCGATCGCGTTGTCGGCGGTGATGCCTTGAGCGGCGTGCATGTTGAGCGCGTAGGCGAGGCTGATGCGCTCCATCATCGGGTCGCCGGCTTTCAGTTCATGGATATGGCCGTCGCTTGCCTCCACCTTGATCCCTGACGGATTGACCGACACCACGCGCGCGATGTCGTTGTTGTTGAGACCGCGATCCTTGTCGTTCTGCGTCCAGCGGATCTTATCGCCTTCGTGGAGCTTGATCTCCTCACGCTGGGCGAGTTGCATCGCGTCGGTCTTATCGAGCGGCGAAATCTTCTGCGGGTCGAAGGTTTTGACCTTGTTGCCGATCTGGACCTGGACATGCCCTTTGTCAGTGACCCCGATCACGTCGAACGTGCCTCGCGGCAGGCCGAGCTCCCGGATTGCGAAGCGTAGATCGATGACGAGCCGTGCATCGAACTTCGCCTGGTAGGCTTGGGGATAGCGGAGTTCCTCGCGGGTCAGGTTGACCTTGTCGAGGACATCGATCTTCACCCCCTCGCCCTTCAGCGTGCCTTCGGCAGCGAGACCTTCCTGGATGCGGACGTTGAGCTCAGCACGTGCCACTCGACCCGATGAGAACATCGCGGTCGAGGCGCGCTGCTCGGGCGTGAGGCTTAGCCAGTGTTCCGACGCCGCCTTCACATGCGCAGGGTTGGCGGTCACCTTGTTGCCGAGCATCGCCATGGCTTCGCGGACCGCGCCTCGGTTGGTGAGCGCCGCGACGGTACGCAGCTGCTCGGTGCGCTGACGCAGATTCTCGTCCATGCGTGCCATCGTGATCCCGCCGGCCTGTGCGAGCGCGAAGGCCTTGCCGGCGTCGACTGCCGTGATCTGCTGGCGGTCGCCGATCATCAGGAAGCGATCGACCCCAAGCGCGTTTGCTATGCCGACCAGGTGCTTCATCTGGTCCGAGCCGACCATGGAAGCCTCGTCGAGGATGATGGTCGTGCCGGCCAGTTCGTTGCGGGCGCCGTCGTAGCCAGCACCTTTTCCTGCCAGCGCATGACGCGCGTAGCTGTGAACGAAGGAAGAGACGGTGCGGCTCTCGATCCCAGCCTCCGCACCAAGGCGGTCCGAGGTGGCCTTCATCAGCGCCAGGCCGACAACCTTGCCCCCTTCCTGCTCGACGTTGCGGGAGACGCTTGCGAGCATCGTCGACTTGCCGGCGCCCGAGACGCCCTGGACGGCGACGATGCGGTCGGAGGAGGTGAGCGCCATGGTCGCGGCCGCCATCTGGCCAGCGTTGAGCTCCTTGTCGCCAGACGCAGCGTGCAGCCTCGCGATCACAGTCTCCGGCGAGACGATGACGCGCCCCTGCCCGCGCCCCCGCTCGATCTCGGCGAGGATCCCGCGTTCGGTCGCAAGTGCCTCCGGCGTCGTGACGTGAGTAACGACGCCGTCGATCCGGTCCTGCTTGCCTGGGATCAGCTGACCGGCCCGGATGAGCTCCGAGACGCGGCGGTCGACATGTTCGGGCGTCACGCCCTTCAGGTCGCGATCGAGCGCAGTCTTCACGACGTCGGGTATCGAGAACGCGGCTTCACGCTGCGCGTGGATACGGATGGCGGAGGCGACGGCGTGCTGGGCACGGAGGTCGACCGGAGAGATCCGCAGACGCTCGAGCCCGCTTGCGATCAGCGGGTCGTTTGGCCGGAAAGCGTCACCGAGGGTCTCACGAATGCCCACCAGGGTCTCGCGAATACGCTCCATGGTGCCGGGCTTGCTGTCGAGCGCGGCACCGCTCGCGCGTGCCTTCGCGGCTTCCACAAGCGCTTTGCCGTCAAAGCCAAGCTCTGCTGCACGGGCTCGCCACGCCTCCCGGAGGGCATCGCGATCCTCGACGTTGAGCTTAGCGTCGCGGGTGTTGGTGGTGATCCGATCGAGAGCCTTGGGATTGGTGATACCGAGCTCGGCCGCCTTAGCTCGGATATCGGTACTGCGCTGGCTGAAGGTTTCGATGACCTTCTTCGGCACGCCGCTGATCTCGAACATGCCGTGCTTGCCGGAGACCGTCGTCTCGAAGCCGATCTTCGCCAGCTCGGCGCGGTAGTTGGCATGGTAGGCCGAACCGATCGTCGTGTTGTTCTTCCAGAGCTGGCCGTTGTGCAGTGCCTGCCAGACGCCGTTGGCCATCTTGGTCATGTTCGCGACGAGGACGTGGATGTGCCCCTGTGGGTCTAGTGCCCGACTCGTGTCATGCTGGAACATGGCATAGACGAGGTTGCCTGTGCGGACGGCGTCGCCTGCCTTCGATCGATCGTACGTGCGCCCTTCAGCGAAGGTCTTTTCGACCCACGCCATCGTGGTCTTAACGGCATTCATGTGGGCGGCGAGGATGCGGGTGTCGCCGGTGACATAAGCGAGGATGCTGGCCGACTTAGGCATCGAAAAGGTGAGGTCGACACCGTGCTGTCGGTTCTGGACCTGGCCGACCTTCTCACCCGACGGCAGCTCGCCGTTGAGGATCTTCTCGAAGGCCTCTTTCGTGACCTCGCCCTTGAGCCCGATTTCGGCCGCCCCGACACCGCCCCAGAGCGTCGCCTCTGAGGAGTGCTCGGCGGTATAATAATCGTCCTTGGCGAAGTAGCTCGCCGCGCCCGATGCCGACTTGATGGAAGCGACCGAGAGCATCGCTTACATCTCCATGTCGTCGTCAATTGCGGGCGAATGATCGTGACCGTGATGACGTTGATGATGGTCGCCGTTGCGATCGGTGGCGAAGCCGTCGCGCAATTCGCGCATCGACTGGTCCTCGTGGCGGTCGCCGTCGAGGCGATCGAGGATCGGGTTTCCGGTGGAGCGACCGACATCGCCATGCGCCGCCTGCTGGTCAGGATCGAGGGTGCGTCCCACGCCGGGATCGGCAAGGCGGAGCCCCGCCCGAGCTGCCTGAACCTTCGGAAGCGATGCCTCCTTCTCATCGTTGGACGGCGCGGGTGCGGTGGCTTGCGGTGACCCGCCGACAGCCCGGCCCGGGATCTGGTCCAGAGCGACCTGGGTCGCACCGACGACGTCCATCGCCGCAGCCGCTTTTTCCGCCTCGCTCTGGCCCTTGCGAGGCTCCGGTGTCGTCTGCTCCGGCTCGTTCTCGCCGCGCTCTTCCACGCCTCCTACCGGCCGCGTGGGCGTATGCTCGCGGCCACCCTCACCTCCTTCATCCGCGCCATTGTTCTGGGCTGCACGTTTCCGCCGCTCTTCCGGCGAAACGTAGGGAGTGGGCTTGAAGTCTTTACGAGGCACCGAGCCGGGTGCGACCTCGGGGTAGGACTTGTAGGTCAGCTTTATCCGAGCGGCGGGGAAGCCTTCCGGAAATTTGACGAAGCCATTGAGCGACGGCAGGTCGGTAATGTCGTCGGGCAGCACCAGCGGTTCGACCGCCGTGCGAGGCGTCAGGGTCGAGGCGTCGCGGGTGTTGTTGTAGCCGTAGCTGTACGCCTCATCGACTTGCCGGACCTCGCGATTACCGATGAACTCCGAGCACTTCTCCGCGGTCGTACGGTCTGCCGTGGCGAGGATAAGCTTGGTGCGCGCGAGGCCCGTCAGGGCGGTCGCGTTTTGGAGTCCATAGGTGGCGACGAGCTTGTCGAACGAGTGGATGCCGAGAACGAATGCCCCGCCGAAATTGCGGGCGGACTGCAGGCCGTGCTCGATGCCGGGAAGGGCGTGGAGCGCGTGGACCTCGTCAAAGAGATACCAGGTGCGTAGATCGCGAGTTTTCGGCAGGCGCATCAGGTTGTTGACGGCCAGGTCGATCCACAGCGTGAACAGGCCGCGGGTCATCTCCAGGTCGTTGTACGAGCCGGTGATGAACATGATCGAGCCGTCGCGATTGTCGGTCGCGATCCAGTCGCGGATCGAGAACGCCGGAGGTCCGCCTTCGACCGGGTCCGGCATGAAGCGCAGGGCCTGTCCATTGACGTTCAGAACCGATCGGATCGACTCCGCCATGCGGGCGGCCTTTTCGGTCGTCAGCGGCGCGGCGACAGTGTCCTCCAGCTGTGCATGGATCTTCTTGAGATCGGCCGTCATCAGGTGGTGGGCAATGGCGGCATTGTTGCCCTCTCCCGCCTCCTGAAGCTTCAGGCACATTTCGATGAAAAGCATGCGTGCGGCGTTCTGCCAGAACGGCTCTTTGTCGTCGGGATGGGACGGAATGAGAGCCGCGGCTGCCGAGACGAAATCGGCATAGTTCCGGCACTCGTCGAACAGTGTCCACGGCGCGCAGCGCTCGTCCATCGGGTTGAGAATGACGTCGGTTTCGGGGTCGAAGAACGTCTCAACGAACACGCCGGTGAGGTCGAAAATGACCGCGCGATGGCCGCGTGCTCGGATCTGCGAAACGTGGCTGCGAAGCTGTGTCGTCTTGCCGGTGCCGGTCGTGCCGATCAGCATCGTGTGGCTCTGCTCGAGGCGCCACGGATAGGGGATGCCGGCGATGGAATATGGGACGTGAATGCCTTCGTCGACGCGATCGATGATCGGGGCCTTGGCGACGAGTTTCGGATCGTAGGGCGGGTCGTGTTCGGCGCATTCCTTGCGGAACTGCGTGAGATTGTGCCGGCGGACATTGTCGAGCAGCAGATCGCGGGCGACGAGCATCGATCCGCGGTTGTGTCGCTCGGTCAAAACGTCGCGTCCGCGCTTGTTCGCCCAGGTAATGAACCAGCTGATCAACGGGGCTGCGACCGCGGTCGCCATCACCAGCGTGATCAGGAAGATTTTGACCGTCTGATGCCAGGCGTGAACGACATGCGGCTCGTAGGGGACGTAGCCGATCGGGACCTTGGTCACGGAGCCGTTCGGAAGGGTCAGGTTGATGAGGTGGAAGCGGTCGCCACCCACCCATGTCCAGACCGCCGAGTAGAGCTTCATCAGGTCGAGTTGGAACTCGTGCTCGGCGAGGCCGAGCCAGACCATGATGTTGAACAGCACGATGAAGCTGCCGAGCCAGATCCAGACCGGCACAAGGGTGGCCGCCCAAGCCATCTTGTACTGGCTCGAAAGCAGCTGCGAACCGCGCGTGAAATTGCTTGAGTTGCGGGTGATCCGGCCGCGCGCGGAGGCGTGCTCGACGACTGCGGCCTGGCCGTTGAAACGGATGTCACCGTTGCGCATGGTGGGCCTCCACGCGCTCCTGGGCGATGTCGATAATCTTCTCGGCGTAGTCCGGGTGTTCCCGGGTCACGATGAGGTCCATCGAGGCCGAAAGCTGCTCCAGGATGAGGAGCACTCGGCTGACGTTGAATGAGTGGCTGGCCGCTGCGAGCGGCACCCCGAAAATCAGCGCCAGGCGGATGATCTCGGACCGGGATATTCCTCGGTCAGAGGCCGCACGCTCGATGGCCGCTCGCTGGTCGTCGGACAGACGCAGCGTGATAGGTGGGTTCGACATAGCACCATCCAAACTTTGGATGGTGGGGGTTTCGGAAACCGCAGCTTAGCTGCCTTCGCTCGCCGACGGAAGATGGTTTCTGTGTTACCAGCAACTACAGCGATTTCCGCGGGAAATCGGCGGTTTACCTGGTTTCGAGAAGGCGTATTACATACGACTACGGTATCACCACAGAATACACGAGGCTTTTCAGGCACTTACACCTGCGGTCGCCGCATAGGGTGTGCTAATCCTAGGGACTGTCGTGGGGTTGAGGGCATCATCGCTCTTCGTCTCCATGTTCGATCGGAGTCCTGAGGGGCAATCGCCGGAGGCGGACTGATCCAAGGCGTGTCTCCGGCGAACATGCGAAGCGATCCCGACCCACGACGCACCCGCCGCAGGCGAGGTCCGTCGCAGCCTATCCGATGATCCGGCATAGCTCGGATCATCGGTGCCGATCCTGACGGCCAAAGCCCGTCTGAATAGCTCTCGCTTGCGGTCGGTCGTGCGGCCTGTCATCGTGGGTGTCGGAGGCTGTCAACCGATCAGAAAAAGGGACGGCAATGGCACGTACAATCGAGCAGGAACGCGAGCAGCTGGCGGCAGAAGGACGGAAGCTGGAAGAGCGGCGTCGTCAGCTTGCCGAGAGGGAGCGCTCTGAGCTTCTGAAGGAGGTCGAGAAATCGGGGTTGCTCAAGGGCGACGCCGAGCAGATTCGGTCTATCCTCGGGGCGGTAAAGTCGATGGGTGTCGCTGAGGTCGCGAAGCGGCTTGCAGCGTAGCAGGACCGATGCGCTGGCAGGCTGAAGCCTGTCGGGCAAAAGAAGAGGGGAGAGGCCGCAAGGCCCTCCCCTTTTTCGTGATCGAGAACTGAAGCCCCGCAGGCAAAAAAAGGGAGAGCGGGTACGTCCCGCCCTCCCCCTGCGATGATCTAGGTGGAGGCTATCCCCAGACCACGCGCAGCTCGTGATTGTCGGTCGCTTCCATCGGGCGTGCTGGCGACGCAAAGCGAGATCGATCGGGTGGCGTCGTCGCGGTCGAAGCGCACGTTGAGACCACGAAACTGTGCCTCCTCGACAACCGCGATCACGCCCTCGTCGTAGTCGAAGAGCGCGCAAATGCTGGCCAGCGACCAGGGGCAAACGCGAGCCTCGAAGCTGCATGCGACTAGCGGGTCTTCATCGTCGTGATCGAGGAGTTCGCCGCGTTCGCGAGCGAAGGCCCGAAAGGCGGCGAGCTGGCGTGCGGTGACCGTCGCGGGCTTCGCGTCGCGCTGGGCGCCGGCGCTGAGGAAGAAGGTGATCGACATGGCTTTGCCTCCCGAGTGGAATCACCGGCGCAAAGCCTCCTTCCCTCGACCCGTTAGGGTCGCCCGGACGTCGCCGGGATCGTCGGTCCAAAGGACCGGGATTGATCGTCACGATGGCGCAGCAAGGTCGTGCGTCGAGTGGCGCTGGTAGCGGCGCGCGAGGCGTAGCGAACCGGCGACCCGACGGGGTCGCCGTGACGCGAGCGAGCAGTGCCGGCGCGGGCTCCGCTGAGCGATCGGCACGGCGCGATGCGCAGCGGTAGCGTTGGCGATGCGACGGCATCGCCACGCCCGCCAGCGAGCCGTGCCGGGAGGCGGAGCAGGCGTGCGTGTCCACGGCCGACCCGAAGCCCCTTTCAGCGCGGATGCGGTCGCCAATGTGGCAGCGGCAGATCCCGGGTGCCCCTTGCCAGCTGGCCGGGCCGTCATCCCCCGGTCGGCCGTGGACGACAGCCCGCTAGCGTGCAGGTCTTAACGGAATGCGCTTGAAGTCGGCTCCCGCACCGGTCGAGGCGTAGCGAGCGTGACGCGCGACGGCGCGGCCGCGATGCGAGCGAGCCGGTGCGGGTCTGCCGCGAGGGGTCGGATCGCCGGCGCGCGAGGCGTAGCGAACTGGCGACCCGACGGGGTCGCCGTGACGCGAGCGAGCAGTGCCGGTGCGGCGTCCGCTGGGGCGATCGGCACGGCGCGATGCGCAGCGGCAGCGTTGGCGATGCGACGGCATCGCCACGCCCGCCAGCGAGCCGTGCCGGGAGACCGGGCGGAAGCTAGCTCCGAGCCGCACCGGCCGAGGCGTAGCGAGCGTGACGAGCGACGGCGCGGCCGCGATGCGAGCGAGCCGGTGCGGCCATCCGTGGTGAAGTCTCGACCGCTAGGTCAGTCCCCGCGGCGCGAGGGGGCTCGATGCCCCTGAGCGCCGCCCAGGGCGACGTAAAAAAGGGGAGAGGCTCCGGTTGCCCGGAGCCCCTCCAACGGGTGCGTCAGGCGCGACGGCTGCGCGCTGCGGGAGCCATCGGGGCCTGCTCGGCGAGACGGAAGACGTGGAGCGGCACGCCGGCGGTCCGCATCTTCCGGGCGAAGTCGGACTGGACGCCCGAGCCTTCGCAGACGATCGCTTCAACCGGGCGCTGGTTGGCGATGCGGTCGTTGCGGAGGAAAGCCGCCTTCGGACCGTACCGCGTCTCCAGCATCATGCGCACCAGCTTGACCTGCCGCGACGACGCCCACGCGGCTGCGACGGCGTCCGCACCCTTGTTCATGCCGGTGGTCATCAGGACCATCGCCGGGATCCGACGCTTGATCTGGTCGAGGCGGTCGAAGAGCTGCTCGTGGTCGTGCCAGACCTGTCCACCCGAGAAGGCGACAATCGGGCCGGTCGGGGCGTGCTCTTCCCGGCGTTTGGCGGCGCGGGCGGCGAGGTAATCCTTCCCGTCGATGACCGACGCGGTGAGCTTGGAGGAGACCCGGCTGCCGCGGATCGTGTTGAAGGGGCGACCCGTCTCCACGCGGAACACCTCCCCGGCGTGGTCTCGCATGCACCGCATCGCTTCGGCGCAACCCTCCAGCGTCTGGCAGAGGAGCTGCGTGTCCTCGAGTTCGACGGCGTAGATCTCGCTGGGGTCGTACGCTTCCACCATGTCCTTCAGCTTGCGGGCGGCGTCGTCCTCGCGTCCCTCGATGCGCTTGGTCACCATGTGGAAGGAGTTGACGATGCCCCATGCGATGTCGGCGGCAAACTCTTCCATGCGGGTGTCGCGCGTGACGTCGAACACCGTCCGCAGCATGAGGTCGACGGCTGCGGCGGCCATCTCCGGGTCGGGCATGTCCAGCTTCTCGGGGGCGTTGAAGACGGTCAGCTTGGCCATCTCGCTGCTCTCCACGAAGGCGCCGTCGTAGGTCTGCTGCGTCTCAGCGTCGATGTTCAAGACGCTGTCGTTCATCCGGACCTCGTTCATCGCGCGGGCGGCGTCGGAGAAGCTGCGGAAAGTGTTGGTCATGATAGCCTCCATGAGTTGAAAATCTCACCTTCTTCTCGGTGAGGAATCTCACTCGGCATGCGGCGGTCAGGGCCGTCAGGGACGTTAACCGGGAAGCCGCGCCCATCGGGCGTGGACCCCGGTTAACGCTCGCGAGTGGGGGAGCCGATTTTCTCGGCCCCCAGAATGGAGCGAAGCGGAGTGGCGGGGGTCGTGAAAATTGGGGGCACCGCTCGTCCTTGACGGTTCGCCAACCCCGCATGCCAAACTTCCACATCACAGAGAGAGAAAATATTGGTTTGGGGCGGGTGCGCCGGGGTGATCCGAGCACGAGCGGCGGTGCTGTGGCCGCCAGGCCGCAGCACCGCTAGGCAGCTCTGCTGCCGTCGCTCGCGCGCAGGACGCCCCGGCGTCGGCAAAGGGATCGATACCCGGAGGGCGGAGACCCCTTCAGGGGGCTCCGTAAGGCCCGTCAGGGCCGATGAGAGCCCGGTCCCGCCCACAAGGCGGGACGCCCCGCCAACCCCTTCCCTGCCGCTCTATTGGGCATCCTGCCCGTCGTCGCGCTCCCACGCGCCCTCACCCCATGTTTCGTCGTAGCCCGGATCATCCGGATCGAGCCCCATGTTGGGATCGTCACCCGAGCTGGCTGGGTCACCGGGCTCGCTCTCGCGATGGTCGTCGGCTTGCGAGGAGCCACGGAAGCACGCCGGGTCGCAGAGCAGCATGGGGATGCCGCGGCAGACCAGCTGGACGCCGTCGATAGAGAGCGGCTTGGTGGCGAGCCGTGCGCAGGGCTGGTTGCTCCGATCGCGGAAGCCGCAGGGTGCAGCAAGCGGCTCCTGTCGAGGTGCCTCGGGGCCGTCGTCAGGTTGGTTCTCGGCCAAAGCAACGGAGCCACTGTCGGGCTGAGGATCGAACATGTCGTGCTGCGCGCGCATCGCGGGTTTCCTCCGGAATCTTGGGACAGGTGCGAAGGGGGGGCTCGCCGGTTGAGGCGTGAGCACGCGAAAAGGGCGGCGCCGCGAGGCGCCGCCCGAACCCGGCGGGTCAGTAGAACTCGGCGCGGTCGGCGATGATCTCGCAGCCGTAGCGGTCGTTGCCCTCGGCGTCCTGCCAGCGGGTGTAGTGGAGGCGACCCTCGATCGCGATCAGGTCGCCCTTCTTGCGGTTGCCGGCGACAGCCTTGGCGAGGCCGTTGAAGCAGGTGACCTTGTGGTATTCGGTCTCCTTGACGGTGAAGCCGTCCTCGCCCTTGTAGGTGTGGCCATCCTTGTTCAGCTTGGGGCGGTCGGTCGCGACGAAGATCGTGGCGACGTTGGTGGTGGGGTTCACCGCGCGCAGTTCTGGGGTGCGGGTCAGGCGGCCGATCAGGTTCACGTTGTTCATGGCGATAGCTCCCTCGGGTGATGTCGGGCGGATCGTCCGCCGGTGTCACCGATGAGCGAGCTGGCGCGGTGCTGCGCACCGGAGGGGCGGCCGGGATCGTCGCGCAGGCGACGAGCGCGGTCGACCTGGAGGGAAACCTCTTTTGCAGGGGTGGTGCGGGCAGCCGCGCTTCAGCGCGGCAACACGGCCCTGCCAAAGGGGTTGCGCGGTGCCGGGCCGGCTCGCAGGTGACACGACCCGGCGGATGAGACGCCTGGTAGCAGCCAAGATGTCGGAGCGGACGCCATGAACAGGCTCCGTGGACCGGCAGGATTGGCCGCCTGATCCGCCTGCCCGGACGAATCGGCACGCGGTGAAGCTCGCCACCAGCGTCGGGCGCGGCAGCGCCCATGACTGCCCCGAGCTGGGCATGAGTGGACCACACAGCCGAGGACGTCGCCGATAGGGAGGCCGAATATCACAAGGTCGCCGTCGATTGGGCGCCTCGCCGGAGCCGTCGGGACACGCTGAGGTGAAGGTCGGCCGCGGATGAGGCGGGAGCAGCCTGATCGACGCGTCTTCGCTGGTCCGCTGGGTTCGGGTAGTGCTTGCGGGGCTATCCCGGGAGGAGCGAGGGCGATCGAGACAGGGACCGACGCGGCAGCGTCGGTCCTGGCGATCAGCCGAAGAGCTTGCCGATCGCGGCGCCGGCCGTCAGGAGGGCGGCAGCAGCCAAGGTCGCCTGAAAGAACAGGGTCCCGGGGAAGAAGCGCACCTCGAGCTTGGTCTTGGCGAGGTCCGCCTGCGTCTTCTGGATCTCGACCTGCATCTTGTCGATCCGCGCGAGCTGCTCGCGGATATCGAGTTGCGGATCTGGTGCGACGGTCGCCATGGTAGCCTCCATATAGCGTGGAACAGTGAACGATTGAAGTGCCGCGCTGGCCCAATGTTGGAAAGGGCGAGCGCAGCCCGAAATGCGCGAAGCATCCGGCACGTCGACGGGGACCGCTCCGGGTGTCGAAGCGATCCCAGTCGAGGGAGTGCGGGGGCGACGCGTGCGCGCCGCCCGGTGTTCGATCAGGCGACCTCCTCGACCGGGGCGGTGCTCTCGCCGAGGCCGTCGCCGGCAGGCAGGCCGGAGGCCGAGCCGTCGGCGCCGAACGGCGGAGCGGGGTCCTCGTCCGACTTGATGCCGAGCGCGCTGGTCACGTCGCGGCGCTTCTGCGCGCGCTGCCAGACGATGTTGTACGAGCCGTCCTCCTGCCGGAAGGCCGAGACCTGCAGCGGCTGGGCGAGCGAGGGATCGTCGATGCGGCCGTTGAGGAACGCCTCGCCGGTGTTGTTCGACGTGAGTTCGAAGAAGGCGCCGACCTGCACCCAGGTGCGGCCGGGAGTCAGCGCGTGGATCTCGTAGCGCGGCGCGCGCGGGTTGGTGGACTGCACCGGCTTCAGCGCGATCGTCATCGCAACCGCGAGCGTCGAGATGCGGCCCATGAAGATGCCGGCGTCGTTCTGCTTGATCTGACCGATGTTCATCGTAACGTCTCCTGTGTCGGCTGGACCCCATGTCCTCGACACCATCTTTAATCCCTCTCTCCTCCCCGGCCCTTCGGCCGGGCAGGGCGCGCAAGCGCCCCTCACCGACGCGCTTATCGCGCGGCGGTGGTGGACCGCAGGAGACGATTCATGACTGTTCCAAGGGGACGCGCTGCAGCTCCCTTGAGTAAATCGAGTTTGGGGAGTCGCTCGCATAAGCAGCCGTACCACGCACGTTCCGGCCTACAATTTATGTGGAGGATGTGGCGACGTCCTCTATAGTAACGTTGCTGAGCGGGTCGCAGCACGTTCGGCAAGCCGAAAGCGGAGTCTGCCGATGTACTCTCGTATCTTTCGTGGAGCGCTTATAGTTGCCGCGGTGGTTGCAGCGGGTGCTGCATTCGCGGTCTGGTCTATTGGTCTAGTGCGGTCGACCATTCCGCCGAGCGTTGAGCCAGTGGGTGTCGCGATCGTTACCGTCCTGTCGCTGGTGGTTGTCGGGTGGGTGATTGACGCAGCCCAGAGCGTCACCGGACGGTGGATTGAGGCAGCGATGCCGATCGGCGCGCGCGAGGCGTAGCAAGTGATAGGCCCTCGCAGGGCCTTCACGCAGCGAGCGAGCCGTGCCGACAGCGAGGGATCGTCACCCGGCAGGGCGGAGACCCGCGAGGGGCTCCGGGCGGCGAAGCCGGCTAGAGCCCGGTCCCGCCCGTAGGGCGGGCGCCCTGAAAAGGCTTGAAGGTCACCGATGTAGCTGCGGTGCCGGGCACGTTCTGGCGGCCAACTCGCCGACTCGTTATGGCCGGACGATCTTGGCCGACACGATTGGGGGGAAGCGACATGAGAAACGCGATGCTGGCGATCATCGGCGCATTTGCTCTGGCGGGCTGCAGCAAGTCGGTCGAGGGCACGTACAACATGGTCAACGGCCCCGTGCCGGGCGTGGTCGCGACCTTTGGTGACAAGACCTTCTCGCTGTCGAGCGGCGCGAGCGGTAGCTACGAGGTCAGTGGAGACACCGTCATCTTGAGCGGCAACTCGCTCGGCGGGACCTATAAGATCGACGGCGGGAAGCTGGTCGGCGATCGCTTCTCGTTCGTTCCTCGTGACCCGAACGACAAGTCGCCGATCAACCGCGGACCGCGTTCGTCGGGCAGCATGCCGACGACTGGTGGGAAAGCCTTCTAGGGCCGAGAGTGAGTCTTCTCGCCGTTCGGGGCGGTTAGGCCGAACTCGGCGTCTATGTCGCGACCTGCCGCCTCCCGGATAGCGGACAACTCGGTGTGGGTGATCCGACCATCGACCATGGCTGTCCGGTAGGCCTGCGCTCCGAGGGGTCCGGCTCGGGACAGGACGATCGCGTCGCGCTCGCCCGTCGCGCTCACAGGCCCGAAGGGCCAAAGTGCGATGGAGACTGCACCTAGGCCTGCGGCGAGGATCACAAAGCTGAAGGGCACTCGTCGTCGTGCGAACAAGAAGAGCGCGCCTGCCAGAAACAGGATCAGCACCGCGATGGGAATGAGGTTGAGCATGATCGGGCCTCTCGGATGAGCCATCGTATGGGCAGGCGACCGCAGCCGCCAGAGCTACTGGTCAGGTGACGCGAATGGCGATCGTCTCGTCGTCGCCGTTATCGATGACGAGGACGGTGCGGCCATCGCGTGCGGCAGCTGCTGCCGCGTCCGCGGGCCAGTCGCCGTACTCGCGCAACGTCTTGGCCATGTGTGCCTCGGCACTGGCGCGATCTGGGTGATCCTTGATGATCGTGTCGAACGATAGCGACTGGTGAAGGGTTTGAATGGGCATGGTGATTTCCAGCGAAGGCCGGCACATGCGAGGCGTAGCAAGTGGGCGACCCACAGGGTTCGCCACGACGCGAGCGAGCAGTGCCTGGCGAGCCATCGTGACCGACAGCGACCGACGCGCGACAGACGAGGCGGTGCGATCCGATCAGGTGAGGCGTGATTTTACCCTGCGGTTGTGGGAACCAGCACGAAGGGTGGCGGAAGGTACGCGCCAGTGGCGAAATGCTCCCGCAGGTCGTCGAGGGTCGCGATCTCGCCGGCTTCGTCGGATGTCAGGACGGGGCGGCCGTCTTCGTCGGCGGTGAAGGCGCGACGCTCGCCCACGCCCTTCCAGATGACGATCTCGGCGGGGAAGGAACCCGGCGCGCCGCCCGACCAGCGCCAGAACGGCAGGTCGTTCGTGCAGCAGAAGTCCTCGATCTCGTCGATCTTGCCGTTTGCGATCTCGTGGCCGCGCAGCACGAGTGGTTCACCGTCGGGTAGGTCGTTGGCGGTGAAAGGCTCGCCGTCCCACTCGGTGGAAAGGTTTTCGGCGTTAGCCTTTTCGATGAGCTCGCCGAGAAGATCAGCGGAAAGTCTTCCACCGATCGAAATTGAGACAGATACGCGGTCAGCCATGGTGGCACCTCGTGGATATCGTGGCGCGCTGGTCTTGAGCGGTCCTTCGGCACCATTCGTCCAGCTATCCACCGCCACCCCCCTTCCCTTCGGCTAAAAGGTTGAAAGACTGTTTCTATTAAGGGTCATTGATGCAGCAGAATCTAGTTATGCCGAAGATGCAAGACGGTTTTGGGTCCGTTTCGATGCCTGTCTCCCTTTGAGCAAAAAAAGGGCGATGCCGGGGGAGGCATCGCCCGAGTGACGCGCAGGGAGTGGGGGGAGCCTGCGACGTCTGCCGGTGCCGCGAGGGAGCGAGCGGCACCGGGAGGGGATCAGGCGTTCTCGGTGACGCGCTTGCCGCGGCTGCGGCGCGTGGTTTCCTCGACGGGGGCGGTGGTCTCGCCGAGGCCGTCGTCGCCGGCGCCGGCGCTGCCGCTCATCCCGGCGTCGTCGCTCGAGCCGTCGGCGCCGAACGGCGGAGCGGGATCCTCGTCCGACTTGATGCCGAGCGCGCTGGTCACGTCGCGACGCTTCTGCGCGCGCTGCCAGACGATGTTGTACGAACCGTCCTCCTGTCGGAAGGCCGAGACCTGGAGCGGCTGAGCGAGCGAGGGATCGTCGATGCGGCCATTGAGGAACGCCTCGCCGGTGTTGTTCGAGTTGAGTTCGAAGAAGGCGCCGACCTGCACCCAGGTGCGGCCGGGGGTCAGCGCGTGGATCTCGTAGCGCGGCGCGCGCGGGTTGGCGGACTGCACCGGCTTCAGCGCGATCGTCATCGCAACCGCGAGCGTCGAGATGCGGCCCATGAAGATGCCGGCGTCGTTCTGCTTGATCTGACCGATGTTCATCGTAACGTCTCCTGTGTCGGCTGGACCCCATGTCCTCGACACCATCTTTAATCCCTCTCTCCTCCCCGGCCCTTCGGCCGGGCAGGGCGCGCAAGCGCCCCTCACCGACGCGCTTATCGCGCGGCGGTGGATGCCTTGGAGCGACCCTGGGCGACGTGCTTGGCACGGTGTCGCCGTTACGGTGGACCGCAGGGGTGTTCCGGGATCGTCGCCGGAGGATGGCGCTCGAGGTGACGCCGGGCGGTCGCCAGTTTGCGCAAGGCAGACGCCAGAAACAGTCCGTGCGAACTCTCCGCGTCGATAAGCGCCGCGCGCTTCGTCAGCTGGGTCTCCCGGTGCCGGATCGCGTCGATTGCCATCATCACATCGTCGAGGGTGAGTGCGACGACCGTCTGTGACGGGGAGAGCGGCACGCACCGCAGGGCGAAGGGCAGGAAATGCGGTGCGATCGGCAGATGGTGCGCAAGCGCGAGCTCGACGGCGTGCCGCCACTGGTCGGCGTCGTGGACCGTCTCCCGCAGGATCGCCGCAGACGACATGGGCGCGAGCGAGCGCAGCGCTCCGGCGCCGATGGTAACCGCGAGCGGGTCGCTCGATGCCAGGCCGATGACGCCTTCGGAAATGACGGCGAGGACATCGCCCTCCACGATGCAGGGGCTCTCGTCGAGGCACGCTTCGTAGGCGGCTGCGCTGGTGTCGTAATAGTGGACGCGGTGCATGACCGTTTCCTTCAGGTTCGGGGAAGGCGACCGCGGTCGCGGTCAGGAATAAAGCGGGCGCTGGGCCGGGAAGCGCTCGGGCGGCAGGCCCGAGAAGGTGTAGGCGCGGTAGCGTCCGCCGTCGTAGATCACCGACGAGACCTCCGGCTTGTGTCGCTGCAGGCGCTCGAGGAGGCGGTTTGCGCGACGCTGCGCCGCGATCGCGGCCTCGTCGTCGAAGTGGATGGCGATCGCGCGCACGAAGGTGCCGCTATCGTACCGTAGGGTAGGCAGGGTGGCGTCTACGAGAGAACACCCCACTGCCCCCCTCCGAACCGGACGTGCAACTTTCACTGCATCCGGCTCTCCGCTCCGGGCACTGTAGAACGAAAGTCCGGCAGCTTCCCTGCATGAAGGAGTTGATGACAGGGCGCGCAAAGCGGCCTCGTCTTCCGGGCCCGTTCGGCGTGAAGCCTCCGGAACACCGGCCCATCCCTCATGCGACGCACGGGGTTGCTGTGGTGAAGATGGAACGGTCCATCGGTGCCGCCACATGCGGAGCATGCTTGGGCGAGCACTCGGTCAGTCAGGTTGGTCCTGCTTAACCGAAGAGCTTCCGTGCGAGGCGTGTTGTCGACCGACGGCCAGAACACCGGCCTACGATCGAGTTCCGCCAGTCGCCAAACCGCGATCCTCCTCTTCTCATCCCTCCCAACGCCGATACGCACTACGTACCTGCCCGGGCCAACCCTGAGGCGCCGGAGCGAAGCCATTAGGCTTGTCCGATGCTTGTGCGCGAGCGTCTTGAACAGACTACCGCGCCAGAGAAACTCGAGCTTGTTGAGTGCGCCTTTCACATCCACGGCCAAGGCATAGTAATTTGCAAAGCCGCGAAGTTCGGCGTTGTAGACCTTGACGATCTCCGCATCATCCATGTGAAGCAGGCCCGGACGGTGCACAGCCCGTCCCAAGTCGAACTGACCATAGCCGTGCCTCTGGCTGAACGATTGCACCTTGTCGCGCGGGACCAGCAACTGAATTTGATCCGTCACCGTCCGCTTGACTGCGACGATGCCCGTCCGTGCCCGTTGTTTGACGAGCCGGTCGGACGCCGTGCGAGTGCGCACGTCGTAGCCAAGGAACCTTGCTCCCTTCCGAGCCTCGCGGATCCCGCTTTTCAACGGGGACGTTCGGAGCTCAAGCTCGCTCGCGAGGAAGCCCTCGATGGCGGCCTTGATCTCTTCGGCCTCGGCCCGGCTGCCGATAACCCCCAGAAGGAAGTCGTCGGCGTACCGGACGTAGCGAAGGCGTCGAAAGTCTGGATCGAACGGGTCCGTCGCGGGTAGCTTGCGCATCGCCGCGAGCGTCTCCTTTATTCGGTCCAGCCATGGTTGGATTTCATCAACCTGCCCTTTGTCACGCAGCGCAGCCACGCGCTTCCGGGCGTACTCGGAACGGCGCTGAAGGTGCCTGTATTCCGCCGATTTGCGACGTTGGGCACCCTTGTCGAAGCCAGCGACGAGCCCTTCCACATAATGGTCAAGCTCGTGCAGGTAGACGTTCGCGAGCAGAGGCGAGACGATGCCTCCTTGCGGCGTGCCACTATAGGTTTCGTGGAAACGCTGCTGCTCCAGATACCCTGCCTTCAGCATCGCACTGATGAGAGCGGTAAACCGCCTATCATCAATGCGACGTTCAAGCAGGCTCAACAATTTCTCGTGAGAGATGTTGTCGAAGTATCCTTCGACATCGACTTCGATCAGCCACTTCACGCCCTTCCATGTCTTGCGGACATGGTCGAGCGCCGTGTGACACGACCGCCCCCGTCGAAAGCCGTGTGACCGATCAGAGAAGATCGGTTCATAGACTTCGTTCAGGATCATCCTGACCACTTCCTGCACCAGTCGGTCGGTTGCAGTCGGGATGCCGAGCGGTCTTGTTTTACCGTTGGTCTTGGGGATGTGGACGCGCCTGACCGGCTGCGGGCGATACGTGCCCGCCGAGAGTTGCGCGATCACCGCATCGATCCGGCTTTCGTCGAGATCGGTTACGGCCTCACGGTCGATGCCGGGGGTCTCTGCCCCACGGTTCTGTTGGATGCGGCCCAAAGCTTCCACCCACAAGGAGCGGGATAGCAGCAGTCGGAACACACCGTTCACACGTTTGCCGGTCAAGGCAATCGTTCCAAGTGATTCCAGCCTTTTCAAGGCGGCACAGGGTTGCATCAGCAGACCTCCGCCCTGGTTCGATGCTGGATCGAAGCTGCCGCACTTCCCCCGCTCGGTTGCGCTTTCGCTCGGGTCACCCCGAACTTATACGGCCGACCGTCCCTCACCGAGGCAAGGGCTGTCCCGGCAATTACGCCGGGTGTTCGGGTAATATTGCGGCTCCGCCGCCATACAGGTCGATAACTCGACCAGCTACAGGCGGTCCCGTAGTTACGCGTGAAAGGAGATAAGCTAACGGTCTTAGGTGACCTTTTCATCTCTAGTCCTCCGAAGGAGGTCACGCCGACAAGGTTGGCCGGTCAAGTCGATGGTACGGACTTGGCCGCTTCTCGGGTCCGAGCTGGTAGAGTGGACCCGACGCGTCGGTGCGGGGTTTCAGTCGCTTTCCTCGCCGCCAAGGGTTTAGGCCGCGAGAGATTGGGCTTCACGCAGTGTAGCGTTCACCATAACCGTCTTGCCCTGACCCGTTGCTTCAATGCGACTATTCACTTTGGGCCTTTTCCGAGCATGCTATGGTCCCGTTCTCCTTTCGAAGTTTCAGCCCGAGGGCACCGGTAAGCTCGGTGGGCAGATGCCATTGCCAACAAGCATCACGTCATCAGACGCACTCCTTTCTCGCGCCACAACGGCGCACACCA
>NZ_JABULH010000010.1 GCF_013328205.1 Sphingomonas hominis
CGGTGGGCAGATGCCATTGCCAACAAGCATCACGTCATCAGACGCACTCCTTTCTCGCGCCACAACGGCGCACACCAGCCACCTTCTTCGGGGCCGCCATAGGTTCGGTCGATCTCGTAGAAAGCGAGGATGCTGCGCATGTTGGGCTCCCGTCGGCTGCGGGCGGCTCGATCACCGCCAGCGTTCAGCCACCGTCATCCCCCTCCCCTTCGGTCAGGCGTCCCGGGGATCATCGTGTCGTTGGTGGCGCAAGGCGCGCGCGAGCGCTTTCTTGCGCGCGATGGCGTCGGCCCGCGTCGGACATGGTGCCGATAGGCGGCCGTGTCGTGTGCTGCTGTTGTCGAAGACGATCCAGCCTGCGGCGGTGTGAGCGACGTGCATGCCGTCGCTGCGCGAGCGGGTCATGACTCCTGTCCCCGTGGGTCACGCTTCGCGGCCTCGGCCTGGAGGATGTCGATCAAGCTCTCGCGGCCCGACCGGACCTCGCTGTCCGGGGCGGCGATCACGGTCGCGGCTCGCCGCAGCAGGCTTGAGAGCTCGCGATCGTTCATGGGCCGTTGCGAGGGTGCGGGATGCGCCGGTTCGTCCCCGGCCTCGTCCATGAGGAGCACGAGGATGGACGGCTTGTGAGCCTCGTCGAGCGGACGGCTGTCGGTCACATGGCGGCCGCGGCCGGTCACGGCGAAGGCGTTGAAGGTGGGTGATACCCCGTCACTGGCATTGGGGATCGTGGTGCCCCGGTCATGGAACTGGATGTCGACGAAGCGCGCGGGGCCGTCGTAGCTCTTGCCCATGAAGCAGAAGGTGACGCGCCGGTTCTCGCTGGTCTTTGCCGTGATGGTAAAGGCGCCGTCGGGCACGTCGATCGCCTTGTGTGGCACGTCGTTGAAGCCGGCGAAGCCGAGCGAAACGGCGTCGGCGCGGCTCATGACGGGAAGATCGGCGATGTCGGCCATAAAGGGGCTCCTCCGGTTTTCATGGGAAAGGGCTGCAGCGGCACGGCCAACCGAGCCGTGCGTTGAGGCTCGATGACGACTGGCGACATCGAGGACCTGTTCGTGACGCTGTTGGTCGGCGTAGCGGGCGGCAGCGATGCGTCGTGGCGCAAGGCGGTTGGGCCGGTGACGGCGCTGCCGGTCGTGTTCCATCCGCGCTCGAATTGGTCGATCGCGCCGCAGGGGTCGGCGCGTCAGATCGAGGCGATCGAGAAAGCCGAAGCAATCATCCGGCAGGAGCACCCTTACGTGCCCAGTCCCGGTTTCCGGTCCTAGGCGGCGCGGCGATCGGCGGCTGCCATCAGGCGGGTTGCGGCGCCGAACGTGCGCAGCGTCTTAGCGATCGTACCGCGCAGCTTGGCTTTGCTCGAGACGGCGATTTCCGGGTCGAGCGGCGTGCCGTCTGCCGTCGCGAAGCCGCAGGCAAGGCCGCTGCGTGTCTCGACGCGGACGAGGTGCCCCCGCCCCGGCGCCGGTCCGACGTGACGCGCGGTGAACTCGCCGAGACTGCCGTAGAGCGAGGTGATCGCTTTGCCCCAGCGAATGTGGCCTTGGGCGGCAGCATCAGTCCCGCTGAAACCACGATCGAGCCAGGTGCGAAGGTGGGTCCGCTGTTGGAGACGTGAGTTGCGGGTCCGCTCCATCGTGCGCGCGAGCGGCAGAATGTGGCCGATGGTGTCGATCAGGTCGAGATCGGCCCCCTGCAGCGCGACAAGAACATCGTCGTATTCACGATTTTGCAGAAGTGCGGCTAGCTGGTTGGCAGCTGCGACGTGATCCACGGACGGCGTAGCGACGTTCGCGTCGCCGAGTGCCTCGGCAGCGACGAAGCCGCCCCGGGTGAGCACGACGATCGTCGCGGCGTCGGCGCCCGGGCGTGCGAGGGTCAGGGCGAGGAAGTCCCACGCGGGGTCGCTGTCGATGTGGTCGGCGCCAACGATCAGCAGTCGGCGCGACCACCGGGCAGGTCGGTGGTGGTCTGAGGGCTTGGGATAACTGCTCGGCACCGGGCGTCCGGCGAGGATGATCTGAGGGTCTTTCGGCAGGTTGTCGCGGCGCATGTCAGCGATGAGGCTGCGTCGCGCCGCGTCGAACAGGTCGGTTCGATCACCACCGCCGTCGCTGAAGCCCTGGTCGTAGGCTGCGTGGCGCTCGGCGAGAGGAGCCGAACAGGGGATCGCGTCGGAGTAGTGATGGGGCCATCCGACATGCGCTGCGTACCAACCGTCGGCGTATCGATTGGCGAGATCCCAGCTCAATGCGTGGTCCTCGTGCCCCCGCATGATCGCGATGTCACGGTCGCTGCCGAGTCCTCGGCGGATCTGATCCTCGGTGAAGGCGAAGTTGGTGGCCTCGCGTTGCGAAGCGGCCTCGGCCGCGATCGCGTCGTTTACGCTCCGCATCGCGGCGATCCGTTCGCGGCCTCGGGTCATTCGGTCGGAGAGGGGCGCGTCGCTCGGCAGATCGGGAAAGGTGCGCCACGCCGCGGCGATCGCCGCGGCGTGCTCGGGTGAACGTCCGCGCGACTGCCAGGCCGCGGGATCTGCGGGATCGAAGGCATCTGACATCGTCGGCCTCGTTCTTGCTGGTGGTCCGCCCAGGAGGGCAGCGGCATCGCCGTCAGGCGGTCGCGGCCTCGGTGAGGCGCGCGCTGGCGACCGCGGCCTCGTCGGGGAAGGCGGCGGCCAGGTTCCGGTGCAACGTCTCAAAGTCGGCGATAGGAAAGCTTCCATCTGGGCTGGGTCGCGTGACGTGAAAGGCGCTGACCAGGATCTCGAGCGGATCGCTCTGGACGATCGTTGCCGTGGCGTCGTCGTACTCGACAGGCGCGCGAAAGCCGGCTTCAAGCCAGGTTCCGAGGCCCTCTTCGACGGCCTCGGCATAGGCGCTGACCGCTTCGTCCAGCTCGTTCTCGACGTGGAGGACGAGCGACACATAGCGGCCGAAGTCGTGCCGATTTGACAAGCCGGTCAGCCGGCATCCTGCTGGCGGCGAACCGTAGCGTGCGATGATCGCGTATTTGTAGGCGAGCACCTCGAGCTTGTTGAGAACGTCGAAATTGGGCGTTTGCCCGAGCTGCGCGCACGGTTCGTTGGCGGGCGTACCGCCGATGTCGACGAAGTAGGGCATGGGGATCTCCAACGGTCCTGTCTTGACCGTCTGTCTCCTCCCCCTTCCTTCGCGCTCTAGTCGTCAGCGTGCGTCTTAAAGCGGCGCCCTGCCGCTCGAGCCGGAAGCGTGCCTAAGCCTGGTCCTTCTCGACACTAGCCGTCGGAAAGCGTTCTTCGATCACGAGTGACTGCCATTGCAGACGGTCACGTCCAAGCGCTGTGGACCGATCGAGCATCTGCTCAAGAGTGGCGCTCAGGCGGTTGAGCGACGCGGCGTAATCGGTGTCGAGCTCGTCGGCCTGCTGCGATGTCGGTGAGACCGTGGCCCGTGCCTTTCGGTGAGCCCGGGTCAACGCGGGCATGTGGCGCTGTTCGATACCTTCGAGCTCGATGGTGGCTTCCTCGCGCAACTCTTCAGGTACGGCCTTGAGGCGAGCGAGCAGCCCGGCAATCCGTGCCTCTGCCATTCGCGCGTCGATGTTCATCGGCAGGGTAGCAGCCAGAGGATTCGGTCGCGGGGCGGTCCCGTCGGAAGGTCCAGCCAGCTCGATGTATCCCATACCTGTCGCGTAAAGCATTCCGCCTACGAGGATGAGCACAACGGCGAGCAACTTCACGACATTGCCGCTGAGCAGATCGGCTATCTGCTGCAGCGGACTCGCGGGATCCGCGCCAACGCCGTTTCCGAGTTCGGCGAACTGCGATGTCATGAAGTTCGCCGCTGAGAGAAACACGCCAAGCAGTCCGCAGGTAAGTCCGATATCGAAGCCGCCCTTTGGCGATGTGGGCTGACGGTGGTTGTCCATGTTGAAGCTCCCTCCGCTACAGATCACGATCAAAGCGCTGACGCTTCATGGCCGCCTGCGCGGGTCCATCGAAGCTGCCGAGCGTCTGCAGGCGGTCCGTCTCGAGTGTTGTTCCGAGATCGGTGGGGAGCGCGGCGTGCGGCGTGGCGATCGCGATTGCTGCGGCCGCGGTGGACAGTTCGCCGGGGGCGAGGCCTTTCCACACGAAGGTGTCGCGTTCGCTCGGGTCCTCGGGGTCGGGGCGAGACACCTGCACGTAGAAGGTCTCGAGTGGGCGGTCCCACCCGATTGCGACACTGACGCCGGCGGGCCCGACAAAGGTATGTCGACTCATGAGCGTGTTCCTGGGCTGGTCCGGTCGCGGCACATCGTTGCTGGCGACGTGATTAAGCGTCGAGACGTAGTGCGAGGAGTTGGATCAGGAAGCCAACAACGAGGAAGCCGCCGATGAACCCCCACGTCGCCGTCGCATGGCTTACCGAAAGGACCGTGTTCACCAGCGCGTCGCTTGTCACCGTCGCGGGCTCGGGATCACTCCCCAGCAGCCACATATTTCGAGCGCAGATCATCGCCGCGAGGTAGAAGACAATCGCGAGGGCCGACACAGGTCGGCGGATGAGGAAGCTGATCATAGTCACCTCTATGATGTCTCGAATGAAGGTTATTTCGGGTTGGTCGGGTCACGTCCAGTCAGCGATAGACGCCCTGGTCGCCGTAACCGCGGCCCTCGATGTCGACTGGGCGACTAAGCCAACGAGGCAACGGCTCGGATCACCGAGACGGGCTGCAGGTGATGCGCGCCGATCACGTCTTCGACGCCGTAGCTGAGGCACTCTTCGAGCCAGATGACATAGCACGCGGCCTCTGCGAGTTCGGTGGCGAGAAGCTCGTCCATCATCGCGGCCTCGCGCGCCATCTGCTCAGGCAGGGCGTCCCAGTCGAGCGCGTCAAGAAATCGGTCCCGCCGGCTGATGAAGCGGATCAGGCGGTTCTCGTCGGCCTTGGCGATCGCGATCGCCTGTTGAATGCGCATGGCTCGTCTCCTCTTGTGGACACGATTCCTGCTCCCCCTCCCCTTCCCGTCGGCACGACGGGTCAGGCTCCGAGCTGCTCACGCAGGATGTCGGACCTGATCGGATAGGCGAGACGCGGTAGCCCTCGGCCCGCGCGCCGCGCGCCGCGGGTGAGCTCGAAGCAGTAGGTGAAAAGGGATGCCTGTCGCGCTGGGACCAGGATTTCTGCGCGACGGCATCGTTCGAGCCATTCGCGAAGGTGCTCGTCCGCCTGCGGCCTCGGAGCGCCGAGCCTCACCAGTTGATCGACGGCGCCCGCATGACCTGTCTCGAGGTTTCGAATTTTGGACAAGGTGCGATCGGAGATCGTTTCCCCGGCGATGCGGAGCACCGTCCGCGGCCTCGTTCGCCCGCGATACGCCCCGGAGAGCGAGGCGTAGACGCAGCCGCAGTGTCCGACCTGAGGGTCGGAGAAGCTGACGACGGACTCGATCACCGGCTTTGCCTGACGCAGCAGCCGGAAGGCCCGGGCGGCGAAATAGCTTTCCCCATTGGCGGCGACGGAGGGCAGGCAGAGCAGGCGTTGCAGCACGCAACCGCGGGTTGGCTCGTCATAGCCGGTATGGCGCGTGATGACCGCGCCCGTCGCGGGCACTCCGAAGACAATGATACCGTCGAGAGAGGAAGCGCCGCCCCGGCCTGGGCCGAATAGCCCGACGGCCAGCTGTGCGGCGGGATAGCGATTGAGATAGTGATGGTCTGCGATGAAGGCGCGAGCGGTGTCGTGCGCCACGACGTCGACTGCGTAGCGCCTCGGGTCGATGACGGTGTCGTCGGCCACGAAGCGGCTGCGCCGGTCGCGCCAGCGTTGTGAACGGTCGGTAATCATGGTGAGCCTCGCTCAGGCGGCGCGCTGGTGGAAGAGATCGGCCGCCCAGGATTCGACCCAGTTGGCGGTGATCTGGTCATGATCGAGCTCGCCGGTCTCGATGAGTTCGCGGATCTGAGCGCGTGCATCAGCGATGGCCCGCTCCCATGGATCATCGTCGCCGAGGGAACGCGCCTGGTGGTCGGCGGCCTCGGGCAGCGTGACCGGAGGGGCGAGCGCACGGCCGCACTGGCGTTGATACCATTGCTCCATGTGCGAGGCGACCAGGCGATCGCTCTTCGCAACGCCACGGCGAAGCGCGTCTCGTCGCGCCGCGACGCCGAAGGCCTGGCTGTCGATCGAGGCGATCCAGCGGGAGAACGGTGCCAGGTAGGGCAAGGCGTCCCCTTTGACGCCGAAGGCGTGGGCACGGACCCCTACCGGGAGCACGCGCGAGAGCCGTTCAACCACGGCGACGAGCCCCTCCGGGCCATGGATGACGCGTCGGCACATGCTTCCGATGCCGACAACGGTGCCCGGCAGGAGCATGCCCTCGATCGCCTCGAGGCAGCGGACGTAGTCGTCGGGCGTTCGGCCCTGCAGGACCGGCATGAAGCGATCCCGGATACCAAGGTCTCCAGCGCGGGCGAAACACTCGTGGTTGGTCGCAATCGTACGGGAGATCCTGTCGAGAACCTCTTCGCGGTGCGACGCGACGCCGTCCTCGCAGCAATAGTCGATCGAGGACACGCGCCGGAACGGGTACGAGGCGGCAAGCGCCATGTAGTCGGCTATCGACCACGGCAGACCGCCGTAGCGCACCATCATCGAGTAACCGGCGCTGTCGAGGTCGAGGCTGACGAGGCCGTGGGCGTTGTCGAGGGTAGCCGTGCGCCACCCCGCCCATTCGCGCCAGCCATCGGCCTTGCGCCAGCGCGACAAGCAGTTGGCGGAGATCAGCACCGGTGCCTGTAGGCGCCGCGCTGTTGCGAGAAGCGCACCATCGGCGAGGTGCGGCAGGCCCAGGATGATCTCGATCGTCATGACGGCTCTCCCCGGTAGATGTCGGGATAGCCGCTGATCGTCGTCAGCTTGCCTCCGGCGATCGCGACGGAGATGTTGCCGTGGAGCTCGAGGTGGCGATCGCCGCGCCGGCGGATGTAGAAGTCGAGAAGGCCGCGCCCGTCAGGCGTTAACTCGACGCCGCGCGTGAAGGCTGTCCACGGCTCATAGTCGTCGAGATCGGTATCCTGCCAGTCGGGATCGTCGCTGATCAGCGCGAAGTTGATCGACGTTTCGCCTGACACAAGGCTCTGCCGACGCCCGACCTCGAGCATCACTTGCCCGACCCGTTCGAACTTGGCCTCACGCCGTGCGGCGTCGCGAATGGCCGCGATGTCTGCCGCAGAGGGGCGGAAGCGAGGCATCAAAGATCCTCCCGCAGCATGAGGGTTAGCACGCGGGTCGTGCGGTTGGCGTCGGCAGGATCTTCCGAACCCCATTCCAGCGCCGGATCATAATAGTCGATGCGGAAGAAGACCTCGGTGTCGTCGATGATGAAGGAGCCGCGATCGCGCTCCGGGCAGTCGGCAGCGAAGCTGTGCCGGCGAAGCTCCTGCAGCAGGCGCGCTTGGGCCACGGCCTCCGACGCGAGCGAGTCGGTCGATAGGGTGGCAAGGCACGTGCGCGTGACGGTGATGCGCGCGGTTCGATCGAGGCCCTGACGGCATCGGTCGTTCAGACGCGCGATCGTTTCGACGCGCGTCTCGGCAGCATTCTCGATCATGGGTCGATCCTCGGTTCGTTCGATGGGCGGGGGGGATCAGGC
Organism: Sphingomonas hominis; assembly: GCF_013328205.1. Taxonomy (GTDB): domain Bacteria; phylum Pseudomonadota; class Alphaproteobacteria; order Sphingomonadales; family Sphingomonadaceae; genus Sphingomonas; species Sphingomonas hominis. The sequence continues at coordinate 7,622 of NZ_JABULH010000010.1, forward strand.
GGCCAGCGCGTCCGGGTGGCCGCGGCCTCGTTCGGCGAAGGCCAGGTGAAAGCGGTCGAGCCATTCGCCCATCTTCGGGCGCTCGCCGACGGGGATCGCAGCCGCGACGTCCTGGAAGCGGATGAGGTCGGTGGGAGCATCGCGGGCGATGCGATCGACTTCATCGGCTCCCAGTAGGCCCTCGGCCCGGATGAACGCGGTCATCGATCCGGGACGTGTCCTGGTCGACTTGCGCCATAGCCCTTCGACCGTATGGAGCCGGGGCGCGGCGCGTGCCTCCACCAGGACGATCAGTCGGAGGCACCATGGTGGAAGGCTGCGGATCTCGTCCGGCTTGTTCGCGATGCACAGGATGCACGCCGACTTGGGTGGCACGGGCAGGCCTTCGGCCTCGATGCGCGACACGCATCGCGGGCGGTGCCATTGCCAGTCACGCAGCGGCGATCGACAATCGTAGAGTGGGTCGTCGATCGTCAGCGCATGGTTGGCGCGCGCGGTGTCGCGGGGGCCAGCATCATAGCCGATCAGTCGGATGACCCGCTGGCCGCGGTCCCATGCCTCGACCGCAGGCTGCCACGTCTTGAGGAAAGCGTCCTGTGGGGCCTTCTTGTACTTGAGGCTGCATGACGATCCGCCAAGCGATTTGCTCGGCAAGGTCGCGTTCGTCAGGCACATTTCGAGGATTCCGAAGTACGGCGGCCAGTGCTTGAACCGCTTGGGCACGTAGGAGACGAGCTCGAACCGGATGCCGCGGTCGCGCATCCAGGGACGGATGATGTCGAGGTAGTCGTAGGTTTCCGGCTTCTCGTTGCCGGTGTCCGCGCTGAGGACGAGATCAGGAGCCTGCCCGCGGGCATGCAGCTCGATCAGCAGCGCTGTGCTGTCGACGCCTATCCCGTACGACAGCACGGACGGAGGGGGCGGCAGCATGTCACGCGCCCTCCTCGTTGGTGACGGTCGGCGGGGCGGCGCGCTCGACGATCTTCACCTCGAGACGCTCGCGGTTGATGACGACCGTCACGGTTCGGTCGGCGGGAACCATGAAATAGTGTCCCGACAGCTTGTCGCGGATGCGGCTCTCGAGCGCTGCATTGTCACCCTCGAGAAGGCCGATGATCCGCTCGGCCGCATCCGCCTGGAAGCGCTCTAGCTGGGTGTCATAGCTGTCAGCGTCGCTGTCGGAAGACGGCTCGAACGCGGCACGCTCGAACAGATCGGCGACCGCGAGGGAGGGCCGGCTGCTACCGCGGCACACGAAGATGGACGTCCCGTCGACCGAGTTGCAGGTCCATCTGTCCGGCGCGAAGGCCACATCGGCAGCGGTCGAGGCCTCGATCGACGCGCCCGCGTGCGAGATGGTGGCCTCCAGCGTGATCGCGTCGACCCAGCCATCCTCGGCCTCAGCAGGCGCATCGAGCGTAGCCGAAACCACGAAGTCGAGGTTGCCCTGCACGATGCGGAACCGCAGGTCGTCCACGCGGGCGAGGACGTCGTACCAGCGATAGCCGATGAAGGCGTCCTGAGCCATGACAAGGGGCCCGCCGAACGGGTTGTGGGTGGCGATCGCCTCCGCTGCCGGTTGTGCGACCAGCGCGTCGAAGTCGGACATGACCACCATCGCAGGATCGGTGGTGCGCTCGCCCGAGGCATAGTTGCGGCCGCTATCGGCCGCGGGTGCGATCCATGCGAAGAGGTATGCCGCCGCTTCCGGCAGATCGACACCGAGGTCGATCGCCTCGCGCCAGCGTTCGGCCGACAGCCGGTGCGATCCTTGCGCGGCGATCGCGCGGTAGATAGCGATGCTCACCGCCCGGCGCAGTTCTGTCAGGCCGTTGTTCTCGATCGCCTCCTTGCGTGCCGGGAGCACGAGCTGGATCTGTGGCGCGTCAAAGATGTCGACGCGCGCGATCCAATGATGGCCTCGGTCGACCTCCTGGACGTCCGGCAGCTTGCAGGGGATCGTCAGCCCATGGAAGTTCAAGCGTCCGTCGTGGGTCGTGTAGGATGACGGATGTTTCTGGAAGACCCCGATGCGGGTTCCGTTCCACTCCTCGATATGGACTGCGTCCGCCAGCCAGTCCTCGCGCGGCAGTGCCTTGCCGTCGAGCGTCACCGGCAGCGGATAGTGTTTCGCCGCCTTGGCGACGTCGTCAGCGAGCGTCTTCAGCCAGCTGTCCGGCACCTTGATGGTGATGGCGGTGCCGCGCGAGATCGGGTCGGGCGAGATCGCGATCGGCCGGCTCGTTTCCCAGGCCGAGGCGGGGATGTGTGCCATCCATCCTTGGCGATCAGGACGGGAGAAGGAACGCACCATTACGTCTCGTCCGGCGAGGCTGAAAACTCCCATACCGGCAGGATCTTCCATGCGGCGCGTCTCGTCGGACCATCCCGAACGACCCAGCGTCACAATCGACGTGGGGTCGGCGATCCCATGCCCGTCATCGATGATGTGGAGGAGCGTATCGGGACCTCCCGACTGGATCAGCACGGCAACCGCAAGAGCGCCGGCGCGCCGAGCGTTCTGGAAGAGCTCGGTCACCACGTCGAAGGCGGTGTTGTTGAACAGCCGGGTGACCTTCGCGATCGTCTCGGGTGCGACCGCGGTCGCGATGGTGGCGGGGATCATGATGCGCTCCTCGTGGCTGGCGTGTCCTTCACGCCCGCCCGGCCCCTCCCCCTCCCCTTCAATCCAGGGTCGTTCCGCGCCTATGGCTGCGGAGCAAGGGCGAGGATGTCCTGCAGCGTCGGTGCAGACTCGCGACGCGGACGTCGGCTGAACTTGAGGCCCTGCTTCTCGGCGTACTTGTGGACGCCCGCGTAATTGCGCCCCAAGGCGACGACGAGGTCGGGCAAGGCGATGCCATGAGCATGCGCGAGCGCGAGCGCGCGGCATTCGTCATCGCTCCAAGGCCGTTGGTAGCCGTGGACCAATCCCAAGATATTTGCGCGAGTGAAGAGGGAGGCCTTGGTACGGCCCATCTTGGTGGCGAGATCCGTCATCGGCATCTTGCCATAGTGTTCGCGCAGCGTTGCGATGTCGCCCTCGGTCCAGACGGGACCGCTCCGGAAGCCATCCCGATTGGCGTGAGTACCGCGCAGACCAAGGTATTCGGCCCGCCACTTGATCGAGTGGGTGGTACGGCCGAGCCGCGCTATGAGCGGCGTCCGGCTCGTTCCGTCGGCATAGACGCGCATCAACAAAGCGTCCTCGTCTGAAGTCCATGGACGGCCCCAACCGCGGCCGTAGCCGAGCTTGCGCAGGTGCGGGCCAAACCCCGCCTTCGTGCGTCGGGGAAAGCCCTCCGCGACCATCATCTCTATGATATCGAGGTAGCGATGGCCCTCAGCCGCGAGTGTCAGCGCGCGTGCCGCCTCGGCCTCGGTCCATCCTGGCGGGTTGTTCGGGTGTCGCAGGCCAAGGTTGCTCGCGTGCGTGATCGTGCCCGAGAGCGGGCGACCGATCAGGACTGCGATCTGTGCGACCGGTATCGCGCGCTCGAAGCCGGCGCGCAGCTGAGCATCCTCCCACTCGGTCCAGCGTGGGGCATTGCCTTCGGTAAGGCCGAGAAGGCCGGCGCGAGCATAAACGGCGGTGCAGGCTCGTCCGAGATCCTGTGCGAGCGCGGATGCGGGACGTGAGCCGTACTCGCGTGTCAGCCAGGCGTCCTCGGCCTCGGACCAGTTCCGCTGCGAGTTTCGGCGCAACCCCAAGGTCGCGATCTTGTCGCGGACGCCGTGGATGCGCCGACCGATCGCTGACGCGATTTCATCTATCGCTATGTCGTCGCGAAACAGGCGCTCCAGCGTTGCGACCTCGTCGGGCATCCAGGCATCGCCACGGTACGCCATCTCGCGAAGCCGGCCAGTCGGCGCCGTTCGTACCGGACAGGCGACGAGCTCGACGATATCGGGCGCTAGGTCGGTCATAGGGCCACCACTGCGACGTCGCTGAGGCGGGCACGTAGACGCGCATGGAGACGCGCAATGCGGTCGTCGCCCTTGGGCATCGTGTCGACGGCAGTGATCGCCGACAGGAGGTTGAGCGCCCGATCGGTTCGCTCCGCATCGAGCGACAGGTGTCTTGCGAGATCGCGCGCCGTGCTGGCGTTCGGGGAAATGCGTTTGAGTGCCTCGACGATAGCGGCAGCATCGGTCGCGGCGGGATCAAGGAGGAAGGCGTCGAGCGCGCGCGTGCCCTTGAGCGCGATCGCAGGGCCATGGTCTGCCACCTCGGCAAGCCCGGCGAGGTCGAGCAACCGAGCCGCCTCGGTCGCGTCGACAGAGGCCGCGGCGCGCAGCTCTGGGGTCTTTCCGATATGCTCGGTGATCGTCGGATCGATGTGGGCGAGGCAGGGTGTCGCCGAAAGGGCCGGTCCCATCGCGAAGAAGTCGCCAGGGACGAGCGTGCGAAGCGCATCGGCCTCCTTGGCTGAGAAGCCGAGAAGATCGGCTGCTCGCGCGATGTCGCGATCGAAGACGTTGAGGCCCACGAGGACGTTCTGCAGCTCGGAAACCACGGAGGTCGACAGCTTGGCGAGCCGCTGGGTGGCGATCACGGGTGCCAGGCCACGCTTACGGCCGCGAGCGCACAGATCGGTGAGTGTCGCGACGCCGAGGCGTCGCGCCTCCGCGTCTCGAGCGGACCCGGCGACGTGTGGCGCGAGGAGGTGTCCCTCGTCGATGCAGACAAGGACGGTGTGATCCCAGTCCTCGCGCGGCGCACCGATGAGACCGGCGAAGAAGGCTGCCGCCTTGATGATGCGCTGATCGGGATCCAGGTCGGTCAGGTCGATGTGGATCGACAGCCGATGATGTCGGCTCCGCGCGGCCGCTGCGGTTAGGCCATCCGCGGTCAGTTCGACCGCCCGGATCGTGGTGGCACCGATGTGACGGGCGAGGTTCTCGAACTCGCCCTCGGGGTCGACGATCGCGATCGTCGTGTAGTCGAACGCTTCTTCAATGATCCGGCGCAGCGTTCGGCTCTTTCCCGCACCCGAGCTGCCCTGGATGAGCAGGCGCCCGGCAAGAAGTCGATCGAGATCAAGGTGGAGTGCGCCGCTCGAATGGTGGCCCAGCGGTACGCGATTGTCTGCGGCCTCGGGGAGCGGCCTGATGGGGGTGACGCAGGTCATAGCGGCATCCTTGTTCTGGCGTCGTATGGTTTGGGGTGTCAGGTCAGGGCGGCGACCTGCTTGGTGATCGGCGCCGTGCTTGCGACCCGCTCTGCCGAGAGCGTGTCGAAGGTTTCGGGCATGACCCGAGCGTCGTAGCGTGCCTTGTCGACGAGGCCGTAGATGGGCTCGCCCTCGTGGCGCGCGAAGCCGAGCGCATCCACGCTGGCGACACGGCGAAAGACGCATCCGACCTTGCCGTCAGGAACCCAGTCCGCCCATGACCCGGACGCCGAGACGCTCTCGTACTGCCCAATGATGGCGGTGTAGGCGGCGCGACGGCGGACGACGTGGCTTTCTCCGATCGTCACCTCCTCGCCGGTCAAGGCCGTCCAGCGATCCGGATGCCAGCATCGCACCGACCGACGGGCGTTCTCGACCTGAAGAGCGATGCCGGGCACGGGCAAGCGGCGGAACTCGCTCGCGAAACCGTAGAGAACCAGCGCATAGTCGACGTCCTCCTCGTAGAATGGGTCCGCTCGACGAAGTGCCTCGGGCATCGCGGCTTGACGTTCATCGGAGAGGACGTAGCCGCCATGGCTCGGCGTCGAGACGCGCCAGATGCCGTGAAGAACCTGGTCGGCGCGATCGGGTGTGCCCCATGGCGTTGTGTCGGGCCGGGGGCTCGGCTGGAAGCGGGTCATCTGTCGTCTCCCTTATGGATCGGACAGGTCCCTCCCTCTCTCCTTCACTTATTCCGAGACGCTTAAAGGTGTCCCATTTTCCCGTCGACCCGACGTCATTTCGAGAAAGATCAATTGGGAACAGGTTTCGAGAAAGCCTCTCCTACGGGGTAGTCCTACTCGGCCGAAAGAATGATCAGTCTCGCTGCTCGTTCCCAATCGGGAAAGCGGAGTGCCGCGTCACCAGTATTTCGAAATCGCCCGAAACTGCTCGACCGCAACCTTCGTCCCTTCACCTTCCTCGGCATGAACGAGGCAGTGGTCAATATGGTCGTTGATGAGCGCGCGCTTGGCGCTGGCAATCGCGCTTTCGACGGCCTGGAGCTGCTGGGCGATGTCGACGCATGGCCGCTCTTCCTCGATCATCCCGACGATGCTGCGCAGATGACCCGCTGCGCGGTTCAGGCGCTTGATGATCGCCGGGTGGCTGGAGTGCGCGTTATGAGACATGCCCTCAATGTAGGATGCCGGCACCGATGTTGTCGAGTATCCCCCCAGGGGGATAGACGGCATCCCCCTAGGGGGATATGAGGCGTCCATGCTCAGCGTCCTGGCAAACCGGACTTACCGTCATCTGTTTCTCGCCCAGATCATCGCATTGATCGGGACGGGACTTGCGACCGTTGCGCTGGGACTGCTGGCTTATGACATCGCTGGTGGCAGCGCCGGGGCCGTGCTGGGCACGGCGCTCGCGATCAAGATGGTCGCCTATATCGGCGTCGCCCCGATCGCCGGAGCGTTCGCCAACCGCGTACCCCGGCGGGCGTTGCTTGTCAGCATGGATGCGATCCGCGCGGCCGTGGCGATCTGCCTGCCGTTCGTGAACCAGGTCTGGCAGGTCTATGTCCTGATCTTCGTCCTGCAATCGGCGTCGGCCGCGTTCACGCCGACGTTTCAGGCGACCATCGCGGACGTTTTGCCGGATGAGCGTGACTATACCCGCGCCCTGTCGCTGTCGCGTCTCGCCTATGACATGGAGAGCCTGACCAGCCCCATCCTTGCGGCCGGCCTGCTGACGGTGATGAGCTATCACTGGTTGTTCTCGGGCACGGCGATCGGCTTCATCGCTTCGGCGCTGCTCGTCGTCTCGACGGTCCTGCCCCGGCCCGCACCAGTCGAGGATCAGGGCGGCATTTACGACAAAACGACGCGGGGAACGCGCATCTACCTCAGGACGCCGCGCCTGCGCGGACTGCTGGCCCTGACGCTCAGCGCCGCTGCCGCGAGCGCGATGGTCATCGTCAACACCGTCGTCATCGTGAAGGGCCTGGGCCTGAGCCAGCGCGATGTCGCACTGACGCTCGCCGCCTTCGGAGGCGGCTCGATCACCGCGGCGCTGACCCTGCCGCGGGTATTGGACAGGATCGCCGATCGCACGGTGATGATCGTCGCCGCTGCCGTGCTGACGATCACGCTCGCGGCGCTCGCCGCGATCAGCGCGACGATGACGCCGGGCGCTGCCTATTGGCACGTCCTGCTGGCGGGCTGGCTGGTCATGGGCGTCGCCTACTCCGCAAGCCTCACGCCGTCCGGACGACTTCTTCGCCGATCGGCCAATGCCGAGGACCGGCCCGCCCTGTTCGCGGCGCAGTTCGCACTCAGCCATGTGTGCTGGCTGATCTGCTATCCGCTCGTCGGACAGTTGGGCGCTCGCGTCAGCATGAGCGCGGCCTTCGTCGGCATGGCGGCGCTGTCCGCGATCGGCGTCGTCGCGGCGCTTCGCCTATGGCCGGCGCATGATCCGGACGTCATTCCGCATGACCATGCCGATCTACCCGCCGACGATCCCCACCACGCAGAGCACGCCAAGGGCGATCATGCTTTCGTGATCGATCGCCGTCATCCGAAGTGGCCGAACCGGTGATGCGCTTGTCCGTTACAGGCGGTCAGCGTAGTTTCGGCAGAATGCCTATGCGTCATCCTCGATCCGCGCTGCTGGGCGCCGTGCTGGCGCTCGTCGCCATGCTCGGCCTGATCGGCCTGTCGGGGTGGCACAATGCGATCGTCCATGACGACGATGCGATCCATGCGTCAGTGATCGAGCATAGCCACGATACGCCCGAGAAATCCGATCCCGATGCACCGATCCATGTGTTGGCGCACGCGACAGGGCATTGGGTAGCGTTTGACGGGGCGCTCCCGTCCGAGCGGATGATCCTCGTTGCCGACCGGCAATGGATGATCGGCACCGCTCGTCTGCCCGGAGGGATCGACCCCGCAGAGTTTCTTCGACCTCCACGAGCCTGAGCCGGCACCGGCGCCAACCGCGCCACCAAGCTCACCTTTGCAGGAAGAAGATCATGAACGGCCCCAGTCGCCGGCAGCGCAGGCTTGCGCTGGCCGGTATGCTCGTAATGCTGTGCCCCATCGGCACGGCCGGTGCGCAGACGGCACCACCCTTCGCCCAGCTCCTGCGTCAGGCGCAGACGGCTCCGCGCGTGACCGCCCTCGATGCGGACGTGGCCCGCGCGCAAGGCCTTGCCGAACAGGCGCGCGCGCGGCCCAATCCCTTCATCAACGTCTACGCCGAGAACTTCGCCGGCGACTTGCAGAACAACGCGCGCAATCAGCAGCAGACCACCTTCCAGATCGATCAGCCGATTGAGCTGGGGGGCAAGCGTTCCGCCCGGATCGCGGCCGGGGAGGCGGGCATCGCCGCGGCGCAAGCACGGAACCGCGATGGCCGTCTGCTCTTCGCCACTGAACTGGCGCGCGCCTATGCGAGTGCCGAGGTAGCGGAACGCCGGATCGCGCTCGCCGAGGACGAGGTGGAGGAGGCGACCGCCGACCTGAAGGTCGCTCGCGCCCTTGTCGGTGCCGGCAAGGAAGCACGGTTGCGCCAGCTTCAGGCGGAAACCGAACTCGCGACCCTCGAAGCCGATCTTGAAGTCGCGCGTGCCCAGAAGACAGCGGCGCTCGCGCGGCTTTCAGGCTTGGCAGGTTCCCGACGACGTTCACCGGGGTTGGGGAATCCCTGCTCGATCGGATGAACGCGCGACCGTCGAGCGGACCGGTCGATCCGATGCAGGCAACGACGGTCAAGGTCGCGGAAGCGGAACGGGAGGCAGCTGCAAGAGCCGTTACGGTACAGCAACGGCTTGCTGTTCCCAACATCACGGCGCAGCTTGGCGTTCGCCAGCTTCGCGTCGCCAGCGGCCCCGCCGTCGTCGCCGGGGTATCGGTGCCGCTGCCGTTCTTCGATCGCAACCGGGGCAATATCGATGCAGCCCGTGCCGATCTTCAGGGAGCCGAAGCCCGCGCCGCAGCGGCGCGGCTCGAAGCGGAGACCGGCGCGCGGGCCGCTTTCGTCCTCGTGCAGGCCGCCGATACGCGCGCGGTAGCCGCACAGCGAACGATGCGGACCGCCGAGGAGGCGTATCGCCTTGCACGTATCGCCTATGAGGCGGGCAAGGCACCGCTGATCGAACTGCTTGCCGCCCGTCACAATCTCGGCGCCGCCCGAGGCGTCATCCTCGACGCCGACATCGCGCGTCTCGACGCCCGCGCCAACCTTGCCCGCCTGTCGGGCCTCAGCATCACCGGAGAAGCGGTCCAATGACCGGAAAACATCGTCTCTATGCCGGGGCCGCCATCGGGCTGGTCGCGGCTGCCGCGCTCGGTTTCGGCGTCGCACGCCTCACCCAGGCACCTGTTCCGACACCGGCCCCGACAGAAGCCGCCACACCGGCAGCGTCGAACGACAGGCTGGTCATCACGCCGCAAGCTATTGCGACGTCGCAGATCACCGTCGCCCCTGCCGCTTCAGGCGAGCTGGATGCTGCTGTCATCGCCTCCGCGACGGTTGAGGCCACACCGGACGCGGAAGCGTTGCTGACGGCCCGCGCACCGGGGACGATCACGCGCATCTTCTCGCGGATCGGCGATCCTGTCCGGGCAGGCCAGACACTCGCCCTGGTCGAAAGCCGGGACGCCTCGCAGATCGCGGCCGACCGTTCATCGGCATCGGCGCGCGTGACGCTCGCCCAGCGCCAGCTCGCGCGCGAACGGACCTTGCTCGCACAGGGCGTCAGTCCCCGTGCCGACTACGAGGCCGCACAGGCCAACCTCGCGGTGGCTCAGGCCGACGCGCGCCGTGCCAGCGCCGCGGCAGGCGCCGCGCGTGTTACCGGCGACGGACGCTCCGTGGCGATCATCAGCCCGATCGCCGGCCGTGTGACTGCTGCTGCTGCCAATCTCGGCCAGTATGTCGCGGCGGAAACCGAGCTGTTCCGGGTCGCCGATCCGCGTCGATTCCAGATCACCGCCAACGTGCCCCCGGCCGATGCCATGCGGGTCCGCACCGGCGATCGGGTCGAGCTGAGCACCAGTGATGGCCGCACCATTGAAGGCCGGGTCCGTGCCGCAACAGGCGTCGTTGATCCGCAGTCGCGCACCGCGACGATCGTGGTGACGCCGACCGCCGGCACCAGCACGCTCGCACCCGGACAGCTCGTCCAGGCGCGCATCCTGGCCAGCGGCGGTGCGACCAAGGGCGGCGTCATGGTCCCACAGGATGCCGTGCAGACGCTGGGCGATAGGACGGTGGTGTTTGTCCGGACGCCGCAGGGGTTCAAGGCGCAGCCTATCCGCATTGCCAACCGCTCTGGCGGCATGGTCGCCGTTGCCGAAGGTATTAGCGCGGGCACGCAGATCGCCACGACCAACGCCTTCCTCATCAAGGCCGAACTCGAAAAGAACGTGGGAGGCGAGGAATGATCGAGCGCATCCTTTCGACATCGGTTCGCCTCCGATGGCTGGTCGCGTTCCTGACCCTCGTCGTCGTCGCGTTCGGGGCATGGCAGATCACCAAGCTGCCGATCGACGCGGTGCCAGACGTCACCAACCGTCAGGTGCAGATCAGCACCTTCGTCCCCTCGCTCGGCCCGGTCGATGTCGAAAAGCAGGTGACGTTCCCCGTCGAGACGGCATTGGCGGGCATCCCCGGGCTGGAGATGACGCGCTCCTTCTCGCGCAACGGCTTCAGCCAGGTGACGGCGGTCTTCACCGACGCGACCAGCATCTACTTCGCGAGGGCGCAGGTCACGGAACGGCTCGCCCAGGCGAAGGACAGCCTGCCGGCAGGCGTGCAACCCAACCTCGCGCCGCTCAGCACCGGCCTCGGCGAGATCTTCTTCTACTCGATCGCCTTCCGTCACCCGGACGGCAAGGGCGTGAAGACGGTCGATGGTCAGCCGGGCTGGCAGTCGGACGGCAGCTATCTGACGCCGGAGGGCGAGCGGCTGACCACCGAACTCGCCAAGGCTGCCTATCTGCGCACGGTGCAGGACTGGATCATCCGGCCGCAGATGCGCAACGTGAAGGGCGTTGCCGGGGTCGATTCCAATGGCGGTTATGTCAAACAGTATCTGATCGAACCCAACCTCAATGCGCTCGCCTCCTACGGCATCTCGATCACCGAGCTGGCCGATGCGATGGAGCGGGCGAACGTCTCGGCAGGCTCGAACTATGTGCGCCGCGCCGGCGAGAGCTTTCTGGTTCGCGCCGATGCCCGCCTGAAGTCGATCGAGGACATCCAGGAGGCGGTCGTCGCCACCCGCAACGGCGTGCCCGTGCGGGTCAAGGACGTCGGGCAAGTGATGATCGGTGGTGCGGTCCGCACCGGGTCGGGCAGCCGCATGGGATCGGAGGCGGTCATCTCGACCGTGCTGATGCTGGTAGGCGAGAACAGCCGCATCGTCGCGACCGCGGTCGGAGAGAAGCTGGAACAGGTCAACCGGACGCTGCCGCCCGATGTATTCGCCGAACCCGTCTATAACCGCTCGAAGCTGGTCAACGCGACGATCGCGACGGTCGAGAAAAACCTGATCGAGGGCGCGTTGCTCGTCATCGTCGTCCTGTTCCTGTTGCTCGGCAACGTCCGCGCCGCGCTCATCACCGCCGCGGTCATTCCGATCACGATGCTGATGACGGCATCGGGCATGAATGCGCTGGGCGTATCCGGCAATCTGATGAGCCTGGGCGCGCTCGACTTCGGCCTGATCGTCGACGGGGCGGTCATCATCGTCGAGAATGCGCTGCGCCACCTCGCCGAGCGCCAGCACGCCGAGAACCGCCTGCTGACGCTGGACGAGCGCCTTGAGACGACCGCCGCATCGGCGAAGGAGATGATCCGGCCGACCGTCTTCGGCCAGCTTATCATCTTCCTCGTCTTCGTCCCGCTGCTCACGTTCCAGGGCGTCGAGGGAAAGACGTTCTCGCCGATGGCGACGACGCTGATGATCGCGCTGGCCTGCGCCTTCGTCCTGTCGCTGACCTTCGTGCCGGCGATGATCGTGATCCTTATCAAGGGCCGGGTCAGCGAAACGGAGGTGAAGCCGATCCGCTGGTTCAAGGAGCGGTATGCGCCGCTGCTGGGCAAGGCGATCGCCCGACCGTTGCCCTTCATCACGGCCGGTGCCGGCGTGTTCGTCGCGGCGGTGTTCTGCTTCGGCTTCCTCGGCGAGGAGTTCATGCCGCAGCTCGACGAGAAGGACATCACCGTCACCAACTTCCGCGTGCCCTCGGCCTCGATCGACCAGTCGACGCAGATGCAGATGCGGATCGAGGATGCGTTGAAGACGCTGCCGGAGGTGGCGCTGGTCTTCTCCAAGAACGGCAACGCCGACCTCGGCACCGATCCCATGCCGCCCAACTCGTCGGACACCTATGTCATTCCCAAGCCGGAAAGCGAATGGCCGGCGGAGGTAAAGACCAAGGAGGATATCATCGCCCGCATCGAGGAGCGGATGAAGGGGGTCATCGGCAACCGGACCGAAATCCAGCAGCCGATCCAGATGCGCTTCAACGAGCTGATCGCCGGCGTCCGCGCCGACGTGGCGATCAAGCTCTATGGCGACGACCTCGATGCAATGACCGCACAGGCCCAGAAGATCGCCAATGCGGTGCGCACCATCCCGGGCGCGGGCGACGTCAGCGTCGAGCAGACGGACGGCGCCCCCACCTTCGACGTGCAGATCGACCGCCAGGCTGCCGGACGGCTTGGCCTCTCGGTCGAGGAGGTGGCGAACACCGTCTCGGCCGCGCTGGGCGGCCGGGAAGCCGGGCTGTTATTCGAGGGCGATCGGCGCTTCTCGGTGGTGGTGCGCCTGCCCGACGCGCAGCGTGACGACATCGATACGCTGGGCGCGATCCCGGTCATGCTGCCGACGCCCGAGGGACAGACCGCGCGCTCGATCCCGCTGCGCGAGGTGGCGCGGTTCAATTATACGCAAGGGTTGAATCAGATCAGCCGCGAGAACGGCAAGCGCATGATGACCGTTCAGGTCAATGTGCGTGGACGCGACCTTGGCGGCTTCGTCAAGGAAGCCGAAGCCCGCATTGATGCGATGCCGCTTCCTGCCGGCATGTATACCGGTTGGGGCGGCACCTTCGAGAGTCTGCAATCGGCGCGGCTTCGCCTGATGCTGGTGGTGCCGATCTGCTTCTTGGCGATCTATGCGCTGCTCTACATGGCGCTTGGCGGCTTCATCCCCGCGCTGATCGTCTTCTCCGCGGTGCCGATGGCGCTCGCGGGCGGCGTCTTCGCCCTGCTGCTGCGCGGCATTCCCTTCTCGATCACTGCCGCAGTCGGGTTCATCGCGTTGTCGGGCGTCGCGGTCCTCAACGGCCTCGTCATGATGGGCGCGATCCGCAAGCACCGCGAGGAAGGCGAGGACGATGATCGGGCTATCGCCGATGGTGCGATGGAGCGGGTTCGTCCGGTTCTGATGACGGCGCTGGTTGCGTCGCTCGGCTTCGTACCGATGGCGCTCGCCACCGGCACGGGTGCGGAGGTGCAGCGCCCGCTCGCCACGGTCGTCATCGGCGGCCTCATCACGTCGACCGCGCTGACGCTGCTGGTGCTGCCGGCGATCACCGCATGGGCGTCGCGTTTTCAGCGACGCCGCAAGGTGGCCGAACCAGTCCTTGCCTAGATCGGTGCCGCCAGTCGCTCGAACCGGCGACTGGCAGCATCCCAGCTCAGCACCTTCATGTACGTATCAACGTAATCGCCGGCCTTCGCGCCATAGTCGATCGCATAGGCGTGTTCGTACATGTCGAGCGCCAGAAGCGGCGTTCCCCCTGCCAGCGTCATCGTATGATCGGCAGCCCATTGGTTCGTCAGACGCCCGTCCCGTTCGCTCCAGGTGAGCAATACCCATCCCGACCCGGCAGCCAGCGCCTTGCCCATGCCGGTAAACTCGGCCGCCCAGCGCGCATGGCTGCCGAAGTCGCGTTCGATCGCCTGCGAAAGCCGTGCGCCCGGCCGCGAAGCACCGCCCAAGCCCGCGAAATAGATTTCGTGCAGGATCATCGAGTTCCAGGCGATCAGCTCCTCACGCTTCAGCCCGTTGAGCGTGAAGCCCGGTGCCGTCATCGGGTCGAGCCTGGCAAACTCGGCCTTGATCGCTCCGAGGCGCTTGACCGCACCAATATAGTTGTTGTCGTGGTGGCTGGTCAGCAGCTTGGCGGACAGCCCGGGAAGCGTTGCTGCATCGAACGGTAGCGGCCGGGGCGTGAAGGCTGGCGCCGGGTTGGCAGGAGCTTGTGCGGCCACAGGCCCGCCCAACGAGGCGGCACCCGCTGCGATCCCCAGACCCAGCGCCGCACGACGATCGATCGCATCCATCGACTTCTCTCCGCTATTCATCGGATTACCCCAAGCCCATAAAGCGCCAGCCCCACAGCCGACGTCGCCAGCAGGGTCGTGATGACCCCCGCCCGCGTCATGAAGATCGCGTAGGCTGCGCCCAGCGAGAGGACGAAGGCGGCCGGATCGATGCTGGTCAGCACCGGCGCATCGAAGCGGAACGGCCCTGCTGCCACCATCGTCGTTTCGCGAAACAGCGTATGCAGCGCGAACCACACCGCGAGGTTGAGTACGACGCCCACGACCGCCGCGGTGATCGCCGACAGCGCGCCCGCGACGGCAGCGTTACCGCGCAGTCGCTCGATGAAGGGCGCACCGAGGAAGATCCACAGGAAACACGGCACGAACGTTACCCAGGTCGCGAGCAGCCCGCCGAGCGTCCCAGCCAACAGCGGGGACAGCCCGGTGGACCCGCGATAGGCGCCGAGGAAGCCGACGAATTGCAGGACCATGATGAGCGGCCCAGGCGTCGTCTCCGCAATGCCAAGACCGTCCAGCATCTCCTTCGGCCCCAGCCAGCCATGATTCTCGACCGCCTGCTGCGCGACATAGGCGAGGACGGCATAGGCCCCGCCGAACGTCACCATCGCCATCGTCGAGAAGAAGGTCGCGATGCGGCTGAACACGTCATCGGGACCGAGCGCGATCAACAGCGCCGCGACCGGCACGAGCCAGAGAGCCAGCCAGACCAGCGCTGTGCGGACCGTCTCAGCCCATGTCGGCCGGGCATGGGCGGGCAGCTCTTCGCCGAGTAGTGTATCCGCGTCGGCTACGATCGTGCCCTTGGACGCGCCGTGCCCTCCGCCCCTGAAGGCCGTGCTGCCTTGCCGGGTCGACCACCATCCGATGAGGCCGGCACCCAGCACGATCAGCGGAAACGGCGCGCCGGCGAAGAAGATCAGGACGAACGCCAGCGCGGCAAGCGCCCTTGCCGGCGTCGACTTGAGCGCCCGTCCGCCGATCCGCACGACCGCCTGAAGCACGACGGCCAATACCGCGCACTTGAGGCCGAAGAACAGCGCCGAGACGATACCGACGCGACCGTAGAGGACATAGACCCAGCTCAGCGCCATGATCGCGACCGCGCCGGGAATAACGAACAGCACGCCGGCGACGATGCCGCCCTTCGTCCGGTGCATCAGCCAGCCGATGTATGTGGCGAGCTGTTGCGCCTCTGGCCCTGGCAGCAACATGCAATAGTTGAGGGCGTGCAGGAACCGCTGCTCCCCGATCCAGCGTTTTTCGTCGACGAGGATGCGGTGCATTACCGCGATCTGTCCGGCAGGACCGCCGAACGAGAGCATCGCGATGCGCAGCCAGACCCAGAAGGCCTGGCCGAGCGTGACCGGTTCCGGGCGCGTCGGCGTCGCGACGTCGGCTGTCACCGCGGTCATGACGACACCTTCCCGCGCGCCGGCTGATGCGAGGACCAGTTGTGCTTCTCGCCCTGCGCGTCACGGCACCAGCGATAGAGCGCATCGTATACCGCCATGCCGGCTTCGAGCTGGGCGTGATCGTCACTGTGGATACGCGACAGGCCAAGCGAGATGGCGAGCAGTCCAGCAGCCTCGGGCACAAGGTCGAGCCGATCGGTATCGGCGCCCCGCACGATCGTCGCGAGGCGGACCAGCGGTTCGTGCGCGTCGAGGCCGAAGGCCTCGACCATGATGTCGAAGGTGCAACGCTCGCCGCGATGGCTCCAGAATACGCCTTCGTCCGCGACGTCGAACGGCTCGGCCTGTTGTTGCTTGGCGACGGTCAGCACGTCACCGGGCGCGACGAACAAGAAGCGGGCCTGCGGATCGACGAACCGTCGGATCAGCCAGGGACAGGCGATGCGATCGACCTTGGGCCGCGCTCGTGTGACCCACCATGTTTGGCCATCGTCATGTCGTGGCGGCAGATGGACCAGGGAAACGGTAGGCAACCCGCTTGCCGCCCATGCGGCGAACCCGCCGTCCAAGACTTCGGCCGCTACACCCTCGCTGCGAAGAATGGCGGCCGCTGCAACTGCCAGACCACTACCATCGGTGTCGATGAGGACCGCTGATGACCCGGAGGCATATCCCCATTGGGTCGGATCAAGGAGAACTGGAAACAGTGATCCCGGAATGGCTTCTGTCGGTCTGTCGCGCAGATCGATGATACGCGGCGCGCTGGGCGATGCGACAAGGCGGGCAAGTTTGTCCGGTGTTATAGCGTTTGGAGCAGGCATGACGCGTCCCTTGCGTGTTCGTGCTGGACGCGATTCTCTGGCTGACGCCTCGTGGGGAGATCGCCATCCCCATACGCTTAATCAGCCATGCTCACCGTGCGATGTCAATCACCGTCGCCACTGTCCCAATTCTCGTAGCCGACGAGTTTCGAGAAGCGATTTCGATTCCCGCAATTCGATCCAAATCGGGATAGGTGACAGTCTCCTCGACAAAGCGGGTTACGCCAGCTCGCACGTACGTCCCTGCTAGGTACCATCACCCGATATGCAGCTGGTCGAGCACGGCCGCTTCGAGGGCGCCATCTTCCAGGTCCTCGGCATGGATCGTCACCACCGGAGCGATCTCGCGGAGCTTCTCCACCTGTCGCATCTTGAGGCCCAACGTGTCGGCGTCGTGCCCGGTGACCACCTCCAGCGCCGCTTCCATGACCTCTCCTGTTGTGAAGTCACGTAGATCGAGGAGCAGATCGGGGCGGACCTCGCCCGCACTCGTCGCGACGTCGAAGAGCAGCCTTTTGAACCCGATGCCGATGCCGCGCCGGCGGAGTCGGTATTGCAGATCGAGCAGACCCACGATGGTCTCGCGCTCCGCTGCATTATGCACGGCAATGAAGTTGGAGGGGCGAGCGACAGGCTGCGCATACGCCCGAAGCGCAGCATAGCCCTCGCGCGGGTTATGTTCGCCGATCACTGCGAGGACCAGGAACGGAGGCCCGATCCGGCGCTGATGAACGCCGATGTGCCTGACGCGATTTTTCACGATGAGCTCGCGTCCGCCCGCCAGCGTCACCGTCGTTCCCGAAATATCGACGGCGTAGAGCAGGAGGAATGCCTGTGGCGCATGTTCGGCGGGCCAGTGGCGCGCCGCCTCGCGCAGCTTCGCGAAGACGATGCCGCGTTCGTAGGGGTCTATATGAGTGTAGAGGTGGCGTGCGAGCGGAATGCCGGGAGCTATCTCGACGCGCTCGGCCGCGCTGCGCAGCCGTCCGAACTCCAGCGCCATCGACGCCTCACGAGGTTCTCCCCTACCCAGCGGCTCGACAACGTTGACCCGAGCCATTTCCATTAGCTGCCAGAGCAGGCGCGCAAGGCGCGGTATCGCAACGCCGCGCGTGCGATCATCTGGCTCGTCGTCTTCAGGAAGCTGGGCGAGCTTCTCAGGCGCGAGCCGGTGCGCGGAGAAGAGACCGTCTGGCTCGTTGATGGTGCGCGGCGTCGCGGTCGCCTTCTCGCGGATGCGGGGAGGTGCCTGTTCGCGAAAGAACGGGCAGTCGACATGGTGCTCCGGTCGCCGCTGCCGGATGCTCGTAAGGCGCCTGAGGTAGTATGTCTCGGCCTCAGACAGATAGGCTGGCGATAGCAGTGGTGGGTCAGCCGCGTCCCCGAGGCAGTCGCATGCGATCCACTGATGATGATCGCGCGCTTTGACCACCATGATGACCGAAGCCCGATGATCGCTGTCTTCGCCATCGCCGCTGTACCAGCGCACCAACGCGCGTCGCACGACGTCAGGGACGCCGGTGCGTGACGTAAGCCCTCTGGTGTCGCGCGGTACGAGCCACATGAGCGGGATCATATCGGAAGATCAGAGGGTGAAAAGGTGCCGATGAACACTTGCAAGGTCGCAGATGTTCACGTTACGTTCGGAGGACAAGAGGATTAGGTCATGAAGCTTCAAGATTTCACCGGGCCGATCGATCTCGACCTCACGTTGCGCGACGCCTCGCTCAACCCCGATGTCCGACCGACCCGCCGCGCCATCGCCGCGGCCTCGATCGGTATCGAGCCGGAGGATGCCTACTATTCCGTGCGTGAGCTGCGGGAGGCATGCGAGTGGATCCACGAGGGCGACTCTGCCGGCAAGGCGAAGCTGGCGCAGATGCTCGGCAATCGCTGCGACGATTATCAGCGGTGCATCTACTACAATCTCGCGGGTCGTGGCGTGTGTGTGCTGATCGATGATCTGCTGTGGCTGGAGGCGCTGCTGCTCGGACGGGGACGCGTGGCAGGGTATCTGCATCGCACGAAGGCGCCGAAGCGGATCGCGCCGGCTCCCTACGTGGCGGCCGAGCCCGATGGCCCGGTTGGCCGTTTCGAGGCCGAGTTTGCGATCGGCGCCTCCTGGTCGCACGACCCGGGTCCCGACTACGATCCGATCGATCGTCCAGCAAAGCGTGATCGCCCGGCATAGGGCTGGAGCCTACCAAACAAAAAAAAAGCGGTCCGGCATCGTCAGCCGGACCGCTTTGTGTAGCGGGTACAGGCATCAGGCCCGCTCGCATGTGAGGCGTTCCCCGCGACGCCATTTCTCGGGATCGATCCAGGCGCCGGCATGGGCGCCGCGCTTGTTGGTCCTCGCATCCTCGTAAGCGCTCATATACCGCCCGGCGCGATCCGGATCGCTCCTGAGATACTTCGTGGCCGGCACCGCCCACCCCTGAGCGATCAGTTGCTCGCCCAGGTCAGAGCCGTTCACACTGACCACGGCAACCGGTCGACCGTAGCTGCTACTGCCAACCAAACGGATCGTCGCCTCCCCCGAGCGGAGCATGCGGGCGGTCGCGTCTTGCGCGAGCTTGCCGCAAGGATAGCAGCCGCTGGAGATCTGGCAGAGTTGCTTCCGCTCGAAGGCGTCCGCCCCTGAGAACCGGAAGTCGATGCTGATGGTGTCGCCGTCCAGCGCGCGGCCTCGTCCGGTGAGATCCTGTGCGGGCTCGTGCCCGGGCTCGGCTGCCCCGCAGGCCGCAAGTGCGACAAGGGCAAGGAGGATCGCCGTCTTCATGCGTAACGCAGCTCGAGCTCGACGTTCGGATCGTCGACGAGCGCCGGGATGACCCGGAAGGGCTGAAGGATATCTCCGGTACGCACGACCGAGACTTGGCGCGCCCCAGCGTCGAACATGCGGGCGGCGACCGCCTGCGCGTTGGCGCGGCTGCATAGATGCGATCGCTTGGGGCTGATCGGAGCGGTGAGGTCATCGTGACGAAGCATGGGATCGATCCTGATGCTGGACGGCTCGGCGATCAACCGAACACCGTCTTGTGGACGCGGGTCTGGGTCGGCGGGGGAACGATGGTCCACGGCATGTCGCGCAAGCCAGAAATACGATAACCCGGAAAATCGGAACCGAGCTTGGCGAGCGCGATCTTTCGGCCGCGCTTGTGGACGACGAAGTCAGTGCCCTCGTGCCCGTCAACGAACTTGATGGGGTGTGGCAGCCGGATGTGCATGCCGTGCTCGAGCGGCCGCTCGGATCGCTGGGCGAGGCGGTCGAGGCAGCGGCGCCGCCAGTTGAGCGCCGAGGCGTTGTGGGTGTCGCCGAGCAGGGAGAGGATACGCTCGGGGCACGCGGCCTCGTTCGGCCCCATCGTCTCGTCCATATCCTTGTAGGCGAAGACGAAGCCGTCCTTTGCGCGGGGGTTCCAGCTGACCAGGCACACGACGGCGATGGTGGGCTCGTCGATGCCGTCGGTGCTGGGCGTGACGGCGGCGTACCAGACCTTGTTTCGCAGGCACGACGAAGCGACGACGCGCAGCGCCCTGCCCTTCCCCTCCGCGTCGCGCCGGTCGTACGTGAATTGCGCGTCGAGATAACTTTTGGGCGTCGAATGAGGGGTCATCGACGACCGTGGCATGCTGAGCCAACCCATGGCGATGTTCCTTGCTTATAGGGGTCGAAGACGGACCCGATCAGTCCGCCAGGAGCGCCGGCGCCGGCGCTGACGTCGTCAGCCGCAGCTCTCGCTGCAGTCGTTCAGCGAAACGCTCGGTCGCGAGCAGCTCGCGTGCCATGGCGTAGCGGGCACGATCACCCAGATGGTCGTGACGGCCGCGAACACGACGATAGTTGACCTCGTGGCCGGGACCGAGTGCGGTCAGCGAGAGTTGCACGCGCACCTCGTCGGTGTGGAGCGTGATCTCGCCGGATTGAGACGCGTGGCCGCGGTTCGATCGAAGGTCGTAATCGCCCTCGCTCAGTCCGAGTGCGATAGCGAGGCGGTGCAGGGCCGCGTGTCCTTCGACATGGAAGAGATCCTTCGCAGCCGCATCGTAGGCGACGCCCCGGATAGCGAGCGTGGCGAGTGCCGGGTGCTTCTTCAGCTCGGCGATCTTGTCCTCGCAGCGGCGTCGCAGAAGAGAGTCATCGGATCCGGCTCCGGCGATGTGGCCGAGGTGACGCGCGAGGAGCAGCACGCCGGGATCTGCGTCGAACGGCACGCCGGCGTTGCGACAATCGTCGATCGCGGTGGTGACGGCGTGCAACGCAGCGACGATGGTCGTCAGCGCGCTTGGATCGAGTGCCTGCTGGTGGCGGAAGGCGACGTCGTAGGGCATCGTGGAGGTCTCCCGAGCGCCACATCGCGCTCGAAACCTCGCTCCCCCTTCCCTCTTCTCCCCCGGCTGGATCACGGTGCTCGGAGGTTAATGGCGCTCACGTCGACCGGAACGATCCACGCCCTAGTCGGAAGGCCCCCACGACGGTCCCGCCATCCCAGTGCCCGCCGAGGATCCCACGCCGTGGCACGCTTCCGACGGGGTAGCGCCGCGCCGCGAGCAGTCGGGCTCGTCGCGTGTCGCGGTCGACAGGCGTGTCGGTCATGAAGTGAGTCGCGAAACGAAGGGGAAGCATGGGTCACCTCCTATCGGGCAGCTGCAAGCAATGTCGGCTTCACAGCATGAGGCCAAGCGGGTCGCTGGAATGGGCCGCGGCATCGAAGCCACGATGCCAGGCACCTGCCAGTCGGCTGCCGCGGCGGTAGCAGCACGCGGAATTGCCCATCACCTGGGCGCGCCAGCCCGCCTTCTCTGCCTCCCATTCGGCATTCGAAGGACCGGGCGCCAGTAGGTCGAGGAGATGGTGCGTCACCTCCCGCCGGCCAACTCGTCGGCTGCGATCATGATGGTGATCGCTTCCTCGAGCGCGGCGTCATCGCCATTGACCACGCGCGCCGCGGGCTTTTGACGCTTGATCGCGGACGCCACGGTTTCGGCCGGTCGGCCCTTGAGCGGGTAGGACCAGACCTTTCCATCCTCGATGACGACGAGCTTGTTGCGGAAGGTGCGCCGGAGCCGCTTGGCTTCCTCGATCCGGGTCATCAGTGCGGCGACCTCGAACTCCAGCGTGTGCTTCAGCACAGTGTCTCCGAAGCGGGTTGGCGCGCGGTTGGCGGCGAGCCACACGTCGACGTCGGCTTCGCTGAGCGAGCCTACCGGATGGAACATGTCGGCCGCGCCGTGACCATGGTTGGACGCGAGGAAAGCGCGCCGCCCATCCACCCAGATCTCGGCGCTGTAGCAGGTCGTCTCCTCCGACAGCGCGGCGACGATCTTCAGCTTGCGCAGCTCGATGTGCATGGTCTGGGCTCCTGTGATGACGCGCGGTCATGCCGCGAGCGCTTGCATGTTGCGGGCTTGGGACCCCTCGTCAGCGGCGTCCCTGAGCCACGCGACGGCCTGCTCGGCCTTCGACGCGGCCTTGATGATCGCGCTCGAATCTCCCTTCAGGATGCGCAGCCAGTGATCGATGTAGCTGGCGTGGTTGTCGTGCAGTTCGCCCGGCAGGCCGAGGTCGGCGCAGATGAGGCACTGCCCGATCGAGGCGACGAGCTCCTCGAAAGCGTAGGCTTGATCGCCGAACTTCTTGCCGAACTCGCGATTGAGCCGCGACTGCGCGCCCGAATAATGAACGTATTCGTGGCCGAGGGTGCTGGCGTAATGATCGTCCGACCGGAACATCGTCCGGTGCGGCATCTGGATGTAATCTCCGATCGGCGAGAAAAACGCCTGGTCGCCACCATGCCGCACGGTAGCGGGCAGCGCGTCGAAGAAACCGTCGATAGCGGCACGATGCACGCTTTCGACCCGCGGTTCGGGCGGCGCGGCGACCGGATAGTAATAGACCGGCAGGCCGTCGATCTGCTCGACGTTGAAGACGGTGTAGGAGCGAAGAAAGCGGATGTTCTTGTTCGCCTCCTCACCCGTAACGCGATCGGTCTCGGTCTTCGAGAAGCTCGAGAAATAGACGCTGTGCGAACCGTGCTCGCCGCGGCGAACCTGGCCACCGAGTTCTTCGGCCTGACGGTAGGTCATCCAAGTACGCGCGGAGTAGCCGCGTGCGTCACCGATCGCCCAAAGGTAGAGATTGTTGATGCCGGTGTACGGCGTGCCGCAATGGCGCAGCGGGCGCCCCCCGGCGCCGGTGAGACCCCACGGGCGAGACCATGGCAGGACGCCGGACTCGAGCTTCTGGATGATGAGGCTGGTGATCTCGGCCGCGACGTCGCGGCGCGGTTTGTCGACGGTTTTCCGACGAAAGGTCATGTCGAGGTTTCCCTTGTGATGGGAAATGGCGGCCGCCCCTTTGTGAGAGACGACCGCCAGTCTGGCCCGGGAGGTCCCAGGCAGCGGGATGGCGCTGGACCTATTCGGCCGCGATCAGCGCGTGGTCGTCGTCGTTGACCGAGCCGAGCGCGCCCTCCGCCTCGTCGCTATCGCCATCGGCGGGATCCTCGATGTCATTGCCGCTGGTGACATCGTCCTGCGCCGTCTCGGAGGTTTCATCATCGACGCTCTCGTCGAACTCGGCGTCAGCGACCGCGACCACCACGTCGAAGCGCATCGCGTCCGGCACCCACGCAAGGGCGGCTTCCTTGGTCTCCGCCTCGGTGATGGCCTCGCCGGCGAACAGCTTCTCGCACGACGTCGAGATCTCGCCCTTCTTGGAGCCGACATAGCGTGCCGCCAGCACCGGCCCACCAACGTCGGTGAGAAGGGCGAGTAGCGTTCCCTTCGACACACGGTCGAAGAAGTTTGCGGAGGTCGGCCGCCACCATTTGGCGACGTCGATCTCGAGGATCGAGGCGAGGCGGGCGTGGAGCGGATTGGTTTTCGCCGAGCTGTAATCGGGCTTCGCCTCGAGCGACGACGCGACCGTGAGGGCCAACCAGGATGCCTTGGCATCGTCATCGAGTGCCCGGAACGCCTCGAACCGTTCGACCGGGCTGCTCGACGTGGTCCAATCGCTGTTCAACGATTCACGCGCCTCGGCGATGGCGAGCTGCGCCTGGGTCGCCGGCTGGTCCTTGGGCATCTGAGGATCCTGCGGCCGACCGGCAGTGACGGTGGTGCCATAGCGACTGTAGCTGCGGCTCTGGTCCGTCATCGCGAACAGCATGTAGTCGAGGGCCAGGCCGGGGTCGGCGAGGATCGATGCCGCCAGGATGTCGCGACGCTGTACCGCGAGCTCGTCGTGGAGGCGTGCACTCAGCGGCTTGCCGCCGGGAGCAACCGCTTCGGGCGGAAGCGACGAGGTGTCCCGAGCGCTGCGGGTCAAGCCGGACGTGCCGTCGCCGGCCGAGCCCTGGAGCGGCGTTTCGCTGAAGTAGGTGGTCTCCAGCGTCATCTTGCCGTCGCGGCCGAGGGTCAGGAAGGTGCCCACCTTGCCCCTCATCTCGTCGGAAAGAACGGGCGGTCGCGAGTGCAGCGTCTGATATTCCTCACGGAGCCGCTCGAACTCCTCCTCCAGAGCCGCGTACGCCGTCTCCTCCATCTCCTCGTCGGCCATCAGCTCCTCGAGCGTCTCGCAGCGCGCGACGATGGCGTCGGAGCGTGCCGCCTCATCCTCGCCGAGCGGCGCGGGCTCGAGCGTGACGCGGTGCAGATCAGCGGTGGCGCCGTACAGGCTGGTGGTCGCGATCGGCCGGACCCAGGCGAGGCCCTGCTCCTCGCCGACGCGCTTCGCCTCGGCCTCCATGATCGCGGCCGCGAGCGTCCGCGCAAGCTCCGGATCCGACCAGCGATCGCCGTCCTCGCTGAACAGGTCGCACTCGACCTTGCCGCCTGCAGCCACATAGGCGTCGGTGCCGACGAGGACCGCGACCGGGTCGCTCGCCTTCATCGTGTCGTTCACGATCGCGCGGCGGATTTGATCGGCGTTCACGTAGGAAGAATGGGCGTACTGCTGGAAGACGCGCTCCTGCTTGGCCTGATCCTCGGTGGAGCCGTAAGCCTTGGCCATCTCCAGCGTGATGCGTCCCTCGCTCAGCGCTTCGAAGATCGGTTCGGCGAGATTGGCGAGCCGCAGCCGGCCCTCGATGAAGCGTCGCGTCTGGCCGAACCGGTTCGCGACGGCGTCGATGTCACCGTCGGATTTAAGGAAATGCTGAAATGCGACGCATTCCTCCGCTGCGGTCATCGGCTCGCGCTGAAAGTTCTCGGTGAGCGACACCTCCCGCAGGTCCGCGTCGTCGCCGGAGACGATCTTGACCGGCACGCCGTAGGTCGCCGCGTCGATCTCGCCAGCGTCGGCGAGCATCATCGCGCCGAGATAACGCCGATCGCCGGCGATGATCTCGTACGTCCCCTTGGGCCGTGCGGCGGTAACGAGCAGGTTCTGCATGATGCCGCGCGCACGGATGCTCGAGGCCATCGCCTCGATGTTCCTGGGCGGGGTGGTACGGACGTTCTTCTCGGAGCGCTTCAGCTTCGCGAGTGGCACGGTCTGGGTCATCGTCGTCTCCATCAGGTGCCCGGCCGCGCGACGTCTCGCCGCACCCAAACCGGACACCTTCCCGCTCCCCCTTTCCTTCCTTGTCCCGATCGCTCCGGTGCCCGCGCTCATGCGCGGGCGGCGCATCCCGGACGCCGTTGGCGGTAAAGAGGCTTCGCTCTCATCGATCGCCAAGCACACGCTGCAGGATCACGGTCGCCTCGGGCACCGGTACGAACACGCGTGTCTTGTAGGCGATCACCTCGGTGAAGCAGCCGAGGGACTTGAGCCAGGCAAGCTGGCTGGCGGGCGCACCGACGATCTCGATCCGCGGGAGGCCGTTCACGCGTGCCCGCTTGATCTCGCAGGCGAACGGCCGCTTGAGCGGGATGACATTGCCGTTCTCAACGGCCCGCGCGATCTCGCTGGGTGTGAGCGAGGTCTCCTCCGAGAGCCCGAGCTTGCCGAAGAGCTGGTGCAGGTCGCCGGGGAACACGATGCGGCCAAGCCACGACCGCCCCTCGGCGTCGACGATACGGCTGACCGCCAGATGTGTGCTGGGCAGCGCGGACCAGATCGGCAGGAGGAGCCCTGTTGCAAGTCGGATCGTCTCTGTGTCGACGTGATTGCGCGCCTGCTCCTCCTCTTCCGCCCACGCCTTGGCGAAGGTCTCGCGTGCGCACTCCTCCCAGGCGGTCTCATAGAGGTCGTCTGCAGCTAGGTACTCGCGGCGGGTGGGTCGCATCAGCTCGATGCGCAGCACGGGCATGCCGTCCTCCGTCATTCCGGCACGCGCCGGGGTTTTGAGGGCGACCTTCCCCGACTTGGCGTTCTTTACGAAGACCGCGGTGTCGTCGGCGTCGGCGAGACGCAGCGCTCGGTCGAGCGAGACCGGATGGCGACGACGAGCGACCTCGATCGTCAGCAGATGCGAGGTGGCACCGCTAACTGTGTCGGTTCGCAGAATGCGATCATCGAGGACGGTCGCGGTTTCCACCAGCATGGTCTCGACCCCGACATCGAGGGTGCCGGCATCCCGAGCGGCCGCAACGCGTGTCTCCACCAGCGCGAGAAACTCGTCAAAGATGACGTTCTGC
The DNA here is from genome assembly GCF_013328205.1 of Sphingomonas hominis. Taxonomy (GTDB): domain Bacteria; phylum Pseudomonadota; class Alphaproteobacteria; order Sphingomonadales; family Sphingomonadaceae; genus Sphingomonas; species Sphingomonas hominis. Next base: position 33,926 of record NZ_JABULH010000010.1, read on the forward strand.
AGGCCGATCGGCAGGGCTAGCAAGCGGTTGAGCCAGCGCTGAATGGGCGGGAGTTCCTCCTTCAGGACCCCATCCTGATCGGTCAGTTCGAGGCCGGTGCGATGAGTGAAATCCTGGAGGCTGGTGCTTTTCAGCTTCCCGCTCTTGAGAAGGTGATACCAGCTGATCAGGGCGGCCTTGGCGTACTCGCTTTCGAGATTGTCGGCAGGATCGAACAGGTTTTGTCCACCGGTCTGGCGCTGGCCGCGGGTGAGCGCACCGAGGCTGTCGAGCCGGCGCGCGATCGTCGAGGTGAACCGCAGTTCGCCCTTGCAGTCGGTGGTGACAGGGCGGAACAGCGGGGAGCAGGCCTGATGCGTGCGATGGGTACGTCCGAGCCCCTGAATCGCGCGATCGGCGCGCCAGCCCGGTTCGAGCAAGAGGTGGACACGCTGCTCCTGGTTCAGGGCGTCGAGGCTGGCATGATACGACCGGCCGGTTCCGCCCGCGTCGGAGAATACGAGGATGCGCTTGGTGCCGGCCATGAACGCTGCGGCGTCGGCTTGGGTCGATCTGCCCGATCGCGTCTCGAGTTTCTGGGTGCCGTTCGCGGCCGGGACGAGGCGCTTGGTTCGACCCGTCACCTCGGCAACGGCGTCGTGGCCGAAGTAGGTGAGGACGCCATCGAGCACCGCGGCGATCGGCGGGAGAGCGCAGAGCTGCTCGATGAGATCGTCCCGCGCGGCTTCGGCCTCCGGATTGGTGACCGCGTGACCGTCGACGTCGATCATCGGGCGCGAGCGCACCTCGCCAGTGTCGTCGCGGTAGTCCCGCATCTGCTGGACGGGAAACGCACGCGTCAGATAGTCGATAACCGCTTCGCGCGGTGACAAGTCGATATCGAGTTCGGCGCGCTCGTCGGGAGTGAGCTCACCCAGGCGACGGTTGAGGATCGCCTCGGCGGTGCTGACCAGTTGAAGGACGACGGATTGCCCGGCATCGAGATGCTGGCGAACCGCCGCAAGCACGGTCGGTAGCTTGCATGAGAGGAGCAGCGAGCCGAAGAAGCGCTGCTTGCAGCTCTCGAACCGGGAGCGCGCTGCCGCCTTGGCGCCGGCATTCTTGGTCGCACCGTCCATCGCGTCGACCACGCCGGTGATCTCGAGCGCCTTCTCCATGTTGCGATGGATGATGCCCCAGGCATCGGCGTATCGATCGTAGACGTCGATCTGTTCGGGGGTCAGTTCGTGTCGCAGGATGTCATACTCGACGCCGGCGAAGCTCAGCGCGCGCGCCGTGTAGAGGCCAGTCGCCTTGAGGTCGCGGGCGACGAGCTCCATGGCGGCGATGCCGCCTTGACGGATCTCGGAGATGAATGCCTCGCGATCGGCGAAGGATGTTTCGGGTCCCCACAGACCGAGCCGGACGGCATAGGCCAGGTTGTTGACCTCTGAGGCACCGGTGGCAGACGCGTACAGCACGCGAGCGGCCGGGAGACGGTTCTGGAGGAGAACGCCGGCGATACCCTGGAGTGAGCCCGCCTTGGTGCCCATGGCACCCTCCCCGCCGGCGACGCCACCCATCTCGTGTGCCTCGTCAAAGGCGATCACCCCGTCGAAGTCGTCGGCCGCCCAGGCGATGATCTGATCGAGCCGCGTTGCGTCACCCCGACCCGACCGGAGGGTCGGATAGGTGACGAACAACACGCCCTCGCTCATCGTCACCGGCTCATCGATCTTCCAGCGCGACAGCGGCTGCACGTCAGCGGCCATCCCACCTAACGCCGTCCAGTCGCGAACCGCATCTGCGTGGAGCGCCTCGTTCTTCGACACCCAGATCGCCTTGCGACGCCCTGCGAGCCAGTTGTCGAGGATGATGGCAGCGACTTGGCGCCCCTTGCCGGCCCCAGTGCCATCGCCAAGGAAGAAGCCCTTGCGATACTGCCGACCGGCAGCGTCGAGGACGAGCCCCACGCCTTCCTTGTCGCAGGAGAACATCCCCGGGATGAACTGCGTCCAGGCATGCCCCGCGTAGACGACGGTTTCGAGCTGCGACGACGACAGGAGGCGGTCCGACACGGTGCGCTCCGGCAGGTGCGGAACGTGCGAGGGGATGGGAGCCGGGATGGAGCCCATCGCCACAGACTCGACCAGCGAGGTCGGATGCTCGCCGGCCGCGTCGAAGACGATGCGGCTAGGCCGGTACGGCAGATAGACCCCGACCTGCTCGGCGATAGGCGCTGGCGTGTCGAGCACCTTGTAGCCGACCGGTAGCACCTCGTTGCGGGTCGGCGCCCGGAAGATGCGCGGCGCGGCAGCCGGGCGCGACTTCATCGCTCGCAGGAGCGACACCGCCCCTCCCCGCTTGACCGCCGAGGATGCGTTGTCCTCCTGCAGGGCAGCGCGATCGGGAATGACAAGCAGGTCGACCAGCTCAGCCACGTTCCGACGAGCGATCGTGACCCCTGAGATGTCGCCCACGATCTTGTCGATCACGTAGATCCGAACCGCGACGCCGGTGCCGTGCTTTCCGTAGCCGTTCGTGAGGCGGATGGAGGTGCGAAGGGCCGTTCCCGCAAGTGTCGTCGTCCAGATATCGGCCATCCGTGCGGAATGGGCGAACCAGTCCGGCATGATGGCAACGAGGCGCCCGCCTGGCCGCAACCGCTTCAGCGCGGCTTGAAGATGGCGGACCGCGGCGAGCGCGTCGGCACCGCGACCGACCGAACGCGAGAAGGGCGGATTCATGAGGATGAGGCTGGGGCGCTGCAAAGCTGTGAGCGTACTGCCGATCGTTGCCCCGTCATGACCGGAGACGACGGCATGGGGAAATGTGGCGGAGAGCCGCGCCCGCCGCGCCGGATCGATCTCGTTGAGCTGCAGGGCGGCGATCGTCGACAGTTGAGCGACAAGCAGTCCGTTTCCGGCGCTGGGCTCGAGCACGACATCCGTCGGTCGTGCAGCCGCGAGCAGGACGGCCACGGCTGCGATGTCGACAGGTGTCGAGAACTGCTGCCAGTCGATCTGTTCCTCGCTGCGCACCGTTTGCGTCGGCAGGCGATCGAGCAAGCCGAGGGCGAGTGGGAGGTCGGCCGCAGTCTGGAGCGGCTGCGAACCGCTCACCAGATGGAGCGCCAGCGCATGCTCGAGCACCTCGAAGCTCTCGCGCTGCGTCCAGCGCCCCTCTGCGTCCGAACCACCGAAGGCGTGGACCATCGCCTCGTTGAGGTCGCGTCGGCTGAGCTTCGTCTGTCCGCCGAGTAGCGGCAAAAGCATGCGGGCAGCGTCGGTGCAGGCGGTTGCGCGGTCATGCTTGGGATCGAACAGGTCGGTCATGGGGTGGGTCTCCAGAACTGTCTGCGTGCTGCAGCTCAGTTCCCCCGCTCCCCCTCCCCTTCTCAGCTCCTCGGCCTCAGCACGTCGGCCCAGTCGCCGTACTGTTCCGGCGGTGGCATGCGGGCGAGCGCAAGCCCACGCTCCCGATAGGCTCGCCAGGCCTTGCTGCGCGCGCGCCGTCCTTCGGGATCGTTGTCTTCGGCGATAATCAGTCGTGTGACGTTGCTCGGGATCTGGATGCGATCAAGGCGGGCCGCCCCCAACGTCGCCCAGCATGGTATGCAATTGATCTGGGTGAACGCCGCAGCCGTCTCGAAGCCTTCGGCAATGGCGAGGGTCTCCCCCGCCCTGCCCCCCTGCCAGGCACCGGCAGCGGGAGCGCCGAGCATCACCTTGTCCAGGTGCCCACCGTTCGTCGTGTCGAGGAAGATACGTTGGATCGCACGGAGGTGGGAGCCCTCTCGGACCGCTACGATGAGCGCGGGCAGAAAGCGCGTGGAAGGCTTTGGACCCCACGGGCAGCGTGGATGAAAGCGGATATCGTCGAGTGGCAGGCGCAGGCCCCGCCCGTCGAGATACTCAGCGGCTGCCGTACCGTCCGCGGGAAGGGCCTCCTCCCAGAGCCGTCCGACGTTGCTCCCGCCAGGGCGGTGCCGGGCGGGCGGTGGCTGATGGCTTCCGGAGGGTCGTAGGCGGGAGATTTCGCGCAGGACGTCTCCCGGATCGCAACCGGCAAAACAATGGACGAGAATGCCGTCGTGCCCCTGGCGCACGGACAGGCTGGGATCGCTGTCCTGGTGTGCTGGGCAGCGGCAGGTAGCGATATAGCCCCGCCAGGTGCCGCCAAGGGCACCCACGATATCGACAACGCGCTGGGTGGGTCTGAGAGCGATCAGGGACATTCCCGTCTCCTTTCACCCCCTCCCGCCCTCTTCCCTCCTACAGAAAAGCACATCGCCGGGTTTGCGAGTAGACGACGAAGCGGCAAGCCGATAAGACGGCTTTACGTTTTGCGGGTTTTACGATTACACGTTTCCACGGAAGGTGCCTCTCATGATCGTTGCGTTGCTCAACCAGAAAGGCGGCGTCGGAAAGACGACCCTGAGCGTGAACCTGGCCTCAAGCCTCGCACGCGACGGCTCGCGCGTGTTGCTGATCGACGCCGACCCCCAGGGCAGTTCGCTCGACTGGGCCGCGGCTCGCGAGGAGCAGCCGATGATCTCGGTGGTCGGCTTCCCTCGACCGACCATCCACAAGGAGTTGGACCAGATCGGCCAGGGCTACGATCATGTCGTCATCGACGGACCGCCTCGTGTGACCGAACTGGCGCGATCGGCGATCATGGCGGCGGATGTGGTGCTGGTCCCTGTCCAGCCTTCGCCTTACGACATCTGGGCCGCGGACGAGGTGGTCAAGCTTATCGTCGAAGCGTCCGTTTTTAAGGAAAGCCTGAAGGCCACATTTGTGGTAAATCGCAAAGTCGCAAAAACGGCAATTGGGCGCGACGTGGTTGAGGCTTTGGCAGCATATCAGATCCCGACCATGACGGCGCAGATCGTCCAGCGCGTCGTGTTTGCCGAGGCAGCGGCCACCGGGCGCGCTGTTTTCGAGATCGACGGCAAGAGTGCGGCGGCAGCGGAAATCGAGGCCGTACGGGCCGAACTGATGGAGCTTGTGGCATGACCAAGAAAGTGACGATAGGCCGACGCCCAACGGCTGGCGCGCCTCCCGCCGCTGGCGCCGATGCCTGGGTGGGAGCGGGAGCAGAGAAGCTTGCCGAACCTCCCGCCGCGGACGTCAAGATGAAGCGGTTGACGATCGACATACCGGAGAGCCTCCATCGAACGATCAAGTCCCAGTGCGCGATGCGGGGCACGAAAATCGCTGACGAGGTCCGTGACCTGCTGGTACAGAAATACGAGGCGCCGTAATTCCGCTTTTACGTATCGGCGTGTCGCCGCAAGGCCGGCAATGCGCCTTTCCGTATCGCCGGCTTTCCGTAAATGCGTTTTGCCAGCTGCAGTGTCGGCTAGGGCGATCCCACCTCCCTCCGATCGCGGAATAGCATCCGGTTCGATGAAAGGTTCAAGCGAGTGGCAGCAGCGCAGGGGTCCACCTTCTTCGTGCCGGGCGTTCCGGCCAAGGACCAAGAGCAAGCGTATAATGAGCTCGCGCTGGCCTGCGGGTGTGCACCGGCGCCGACAGGCAAACGCATCCGCTCAATCACTTTCCGATCGAACGGGGAGACGTGGACAGCCACAGTTGGCGAAAAGCTAAGCGGCTCGTCGACGAAGAAGAGCCGGGCAGGGGGGCAACGCATCGAACGCACCGTTCCTCTCTCAAACGGCTCGACCGTCCTCGCCATCTTCGCCGGCGTGCCCTTTCGGGTCTGGCATGACGGCGCGTCCGGGGTTTGGTCCAACCCAATCCTCGCTGGCGAGCCTTCCTCCGTCACTATGTTCGCGGACGGCGGAGCATAGCCACTTCGACAGCGATGTCGCCCGCATTTCAGCAGATGCGCTTCGTCGTAAATCTGTTTAAGCGCAAAGTCGGGTTCCCGATGCGCTCTCCTCCCGGGCAGGGTAATTTTTTTCCACGTTGACCATGCCTCCGTCCAATGGCTGTTTCGACAAATGAAGCACCCCGGCGCGCTGAGATTAGTCACAGGATTGGTCGCGGCTTCCGTCGCCCTCGGCCCTGCCGACGCGTCCCAGCGGCAAGCTGAACTGGTCGCATTCCGTGATTTGGCTGACGGTGTGGTGATTGATGTAGGCCGCACGGCGCCGAAGCCACTTCCACCATCAAGCGAGCAGCAGGGCGTTTCGCCGGAAGCCTTACAGGATGACTTCCGGAGCATCGCCCTGGCCGAGCAAGCACATACGACCACGGACGTTCCAAGCCCGCCGATTGCGATTCCGCTTTGGATGCAGACGGGGAGGGTGATGACGGGTGCGGCTCAGGTCGCTCAGAGCGTCGTCGCGCCTTACATGTACAGTCCGGCCGCTTGCTCGATGACGCCTTACCGTCCGCGAGGAGATTTGGCTCCGTGGCAGGAGGCACGCCGAGCGCGTTATTTCCCTCTCATCTCCGCCGTCGCCTGTGAGGCTGGCGTGCCTACCGGGCTACTCGATGCGCTCGTCGCCCAGGAAAGCCGCTACGATCCTTTGATCGTCTCCAATAAGGGCGCGGTAGGCCTGACACAGTTGATGCCCGACACGGCCCGCGGCTTGGGTGTTCTCGACTCCCGAGATCCGCTGGCCAATCTGAGAGGAGGGGCCAGATACCTTCGGTCTCACCTGGACGAGTTCAAGCGCGTCGATCTCGCACTGGCGGCCTACAACGCCGGCCCTGGCAGGGTACGAACCTTGGGAAGGATCCCACCCTTCAGGGAGACGATCGATTACGTTGCGGCGATCACCAAGGGGTGGAGCAGCGGTGCCTATCGAGCCGCATCCGTGCAAACCGCCGCGATGCCGAGTGCGGCAGGCTGGCGGGGCAGGGGGGTCCAGCTGCTGGCTTACACGTCGACGAGCGTGCCGAACCCGAGGTAATGGGCAAAGTAGATCGCGATCCCGAGTATAGCCGGTGCACCCAAGAGGTAGTTGAGCTGCCAACGAACCCACAGCCGCGGCGCGACGAGGACCTTGTCGAGCATGGTCGTGGTAGGCAGCCGGCTGTTTCCCGTGCGATAGTCATAGGCGGTCTTGATGACCGCGAAGACGGCGCACATCGCGACCATGACGCCGACGGCGGCATAGAGGGAGAGCCAGGCCTGGAGTGTCGCTTGGGGCATATTGACCACCTAGCAGCAAGATGCTGACGATCGCTTAACCCTCTTGGGGGTGCAAAGTTACCAACCTGCCCGGACGCGTGGGTGCTGATGACTGATGGTGGCAAGCTAACTGACTCGCTCCGGCATGGCCGACTGACTCGACGCGGCGTCGTCCACTCCGAGCGATGAACGGCCCCGGCAGCGATGCCGGGGCTTTTCGGGTCTGCTTAGCGCCAGAAGGGAGTATTGGGGTTTCGGCTGCGCTTCCGCTCCGGCAGCATGCCGTTGTAATTGTCATACCGGCGAGCATACCGTTCCGCCATTTTGGCGGACGCGTAACCCAGAGCCGCCGACACCATAAGCGCAGCCGCGTAGCGCAGCATCATCGCTCCGCTGTCAGGGGTCCGGGTGCCGAAGAAGATCAGCAGCATCTGCCCAAGCGAATAGCTCATACCGGCGACGGACAGGCTGGCGCTGAGGGTGAATGCCTTCATGCGCTTCTCTTCCTGCTCCTGCTTCTTCTGGTAGAAGCGGTGCGCTTCCAATCGACTGACGTTAGACATGGCGTTCTCCCTTCGTTCGACCAATTTGTGGCTTCGCAAATAGGATTCAAGGTGAGAGCCGAGCCACAATCGTGACCCGGTTCCCTGACTGAAACAAGCAGGCGAGGGGGCCGACGGCCGTCTTGTCGCGAACGGGGCAGACGTTGGCCATTAATGCGCAGCCATTCGCTCAGTCCTGAAACCCCATAGGCTCTTTTCAAGGTCGAGCTCGCCGCGCTTCGCCCGCGCGACCATCCCGGCGTAATAAGCGCCCGCTGTAAGGCGGATCTCATTGCGCGCCTCTCTCTCCGCAGTGATCATGACTGCGACAGCAGCGCCGTCGCGACCCAGCGTATCGATCGCATCCACCCACGTTCCGGAACGGATGCCGAGGTCATGCCGCAGGCGCGCCGCGGCGTTATGAACGTCGGGCCACCGCGGTCGGGCCTCCGTCAGATACATCGAGGTTGTCGGGAACATCTCCGCAAGATCGCAAGGCCGCACCTTGAGGCTGCTCTGAGAAGGGGAGGGGGGCAGCACCGCTTGATCGGGAAGGCTCACCTCCGGGTCAGAACTACATCCTCGCTTAGCATGTACGGTATTTTTAGAGGGAATGGTTTGTATGTGTATGTCGGGTGATACCGATGACCCCGACGGGTTATTTTCCTCTGTAAACATGAAGCGATCGATGGTCTCTCCGACGAGATCCTCAACGCCAGGAAGACGGTCGAGCGCGGCCTGGTAGCCTTCGCCGTCGCCCATAGTCCTGGCCTGCGCGGCAGCGAACGCGATCTCGTCAATCGCGTCCTGGAGTGCCATCCAGTGCGGTCCGGTGAGGCTCAGATCAGCGGCCTGCGCGAGTGCCTGTCCGACGATCCGGCGGACACGCGCGATCTCCTTCTTGCCGCTCTTGAAGAGCGCATAGAGGGCGTTGAGGCGATCGCCGGCTTCCTTCAGCTCGGCATAGCGCAGCCGGATGGGGGAGAGATCGAGGCCGTAGGCTTCGACGATGACGCCGTCACGGTTCCGGAAACCGCTTCGACGTCCCGAGGCGCTATCTCGCGCGAGGATCAAGCCTGCGGCGCGCAGCTCACGCAGCCGCGCCTTGATGCAGGCAACGGTTTTCCTGACCTCGTCCGCAAGATGTTGGTTGCTCGGCCAGACGACGAGCGGGCGGTCGGCGGCCCAGTCGGCCTCCCAGGTGAGCTGGACAAGATCCATTAGCGTCTCGATCGCGCCGTTGCTGACCGCGATCGCGCCTTTCAGCGCCTTCACGACCCTGCGAGCGTCTTGTTTGGATATCTGGACGGCGCTCTCGTCGACGACCTTCATCCTCCGGGTGAGCTCGCGCGTCAGTGCCGTGATCGGCCGCGCCCCGGTCCGGCCGGTGAAAGCCGTTTGCGTATAGTTCATCGTTCGCCCCCTCGGATGGAGGGACCGTCAGCAGGCATAACTCGTGCGTGGCGCGAATCGCGCTCCCTTGAACCAGGTGTCAGGATCGTCTAGATGGGAGGTCTATCGCGGACCGGTCAGCGTTTGGCGACGCTGCCCATCTTACGGTTCCAGGGTGCCCGGCCTTCGTGCCGGGCATTCGTTTATGTGGCCACGGTCATAGCTCCAGAAAATGCGACGGAAGGTCGCCCGAGCACAGTGCCGCAGATGCAAAGGTTAAGAAACCACGAGTATTCGTGGTATCGGCTACGCTCGCCGGAAAAGATTCGTGGTATCGACTACGCCCGCAGCGATAAGTTCGTGGTATCGACTACGCGGCAACGCAAAGTTCGTGGTATCGGCTACGCCTAAGCGAATGGTAGTTGGCCTTCAACGCGATCGGCAGTGCTGACAAGGCGGGCAGGGGTAATGAGTCGCGCCTCCCACTGTCGTGATCAAATCCGATCAGTTCTCGGAAGCAGCTTTCGATCGCTTCATCGGCGCCAGGACAGTCGGAACCTCGCGAATGACAACAACCTCGTCCGAGACCTTGCTGCTTTTTGAGGCGCCTTCGGCCGCCTGGATAGAAAACTCGAAGCCCGGGACTGTGCCGTTTGCAGCCTCGACAACGTAAGGCTTGAAGAGACGGGTCAGGCTTTGATGGCCGATCTGGTGTTGTAGATCACCCAACCTTATCGACGTCACGCCGGAGAAGCGCAGGAAGCAAGCGACTTCATAGAGCCGACGGTTGATCGGGCTCAGTTGGAAGTAGCTGGGTGCGTATTGCATGACACTTCGATCCTTGAGGATCGCCCGGAACAGCCAATCGCACAGACGAACATTCACGGCCTTGAGCCTGCGCTCGCCGGTTCGCGTCTTGGTATATTGAAGGCGGGCAGTCTCGACCCAGGAGAAGAATCCCGCTTCGCCCTCGCCACCAGTCTCGATGTCAGTCTTGATCTGCGTGCTCTGCAGTCGTTCCAATGCCTCGTACAATCTTGTGTACGCGTTGGATGACGGTGTAGCGCCGGTGACCCGGAAGAAGTCATTAGCAGTGAACTGGAAGTTTTGGCTTACTGGCTCGCCGTTCTCGATCTTCGCAGCCATAAGGCTGGCAATGTAGAGGATAACCTCTTTATCGTAGATGTTGGCGACACCCTTATGGCCAGGCTGCACCTCGATACTGATCTCGCCGGTGCTGTAGGCAAGCGGCTTCATCCATGCCTGCTTCGTAAGTGCGAAGAAGGGGTATGCCATCAGCGATAGCTCGCCATGAACACCACCGCGTAGTGGGCTGTCCATGGAGAAGAGGTCGCCTTGCATCGGAACCACTGCGTCTTTGGCAGTGCCGGCCGGCGCCCGATCTTTCGACAGGCCTGGTTCGGCCGCCTTACTCTTCGGCATGACCCACTCCGTCGTCAACCAGTCGGCTCACGCGCGTCCGAACCGCGGCGACACCATAGGCGTAGGCGATACCACGAGCCGGTCGACCCGTAAGGCCGGTCATGGGGTGAGGCGTAGGCGATACCACGAACTTCAGGCGGGTTTCGGGCGGAAAACACAGCCTTCCGAGTGGAGGGTGCCTGCCAGTTCGGTCCAACTTCGTACTATCGACTACGCCCACGAGACCCGCACCGGGGCTGGTCGGCTTCGTCGCAAACGACCGGGCCTGTTGAAAAATGCCGGACATGCCGGGTCGCTCCTTCGTTTCACTCCTGCCGAGAGGAGCGCCGCCATGATGGGACCAACTTGTCGCGGTGGGCGGGAAGGGGCGTCTCGCCGCACCATAGAAGCCATGTTGCCCGCAGACCACCTGCTGCGTCGCATCGATAGATGTCTCGACACAAGCGAGCTGAGGCAAGCACTGACCGGGCATTACAGCACACGGGGGCGGCCATCGATTGATCCCGAACTGCTGATCCGTATGACCCTGATTGGCCGCATCTACGCGATCGCGTCCGAGCGGCGCCTGTGCGAGGAGCTGCGCTACAATCTTGCCTACCGCTGGTTCTGTCGTCTCTCGCCAGGAGATAGGGTTCCGCACCACTCGACGTTCAGCAAGAACCGGCATGGCCGCTTTCGCGACGCTGGCGTGTTCCGGGTCCTGTTCGATAGCACGGTCCGACGCTGCATCAGCGCAGGGCTGGTCGGCGGAAAAGACGCCGCCGTCGACGCATCGTTCATAGCCGCTGATGCGAGCTGGCAGCGCAAGACCGTGCCAGGCTACCTGCCGTATGTCGCCAACGCGTCGCGCGCGGTTCGGGAATGGATCAAGGACACAGGCGATGCCGTCTGGGAAATGGCGCGCTCGAAGAGCTGCCAAGGCGTCTCTCGAACGGATCCTGCCGCGGCTTGGTCGGCGCGAACGGTGCGTGGCCGGTTCGGCTACGCCCTCAACGCGCTGGTCGACACCCCGAGTGGCGTTGCCCTTGATGTCGAGGCGACGCCGGCTCGCTTTGCGGAGGAGGTCGATGCCGGCCGCGTCATGCTCGCGAGGTCGGCAGATCGGTTCGACTTCCACCCCAAGCGGGTTGCTGCCGATAAGGCCTACGGCAGTGCCAGCTTCCTCGGCTTCGTTCGGGACCACGGTGCAATCCCGCACATCCCCATGATCGACCGCACGCAGCAGACCAGGGGCAAGCTGCCGAGAACGGCCTTCAGCTATGATCGTGACATTGACAGCTTCACCTGTCCGACCGGAAAGCCGCTCCGACATCACGCCTTCCATCTGCCCACCGGCGTACACCGTTATGCAGCCGATGCGCGTGACTGCGAGGCGTGCGTGCTTCGGAAGAAATGCACGACGGCGCGGCGTCGTACCCTGGTTCGGCTGGACAATGAGGACGTCCGCGATCTTGCCAGAGCCGAAGTGGAAACCGGGCTCTACAAGCGTTCGATGCGGTTGCGGCGAGGGGTCGAACGGTTCTTCGCCGACGCCAAGGGCAAGCATGGCATGAGACGACTTCACCTGCGGGGCATACGCGGAGCTGAAGAAGAGTTCCTGATCGGCGCGGCGGTGATAAATCTGATGATCCTGGCGCGGCCCCAGCGGCTGACGGGCAAGCCGCGCCGGGGAGTATGCGTCCCCGCAGCGCTGACGCCGGCTGCGATTTCGGCCCGGTCGATTGAACACGACGTTATCGCCTCTCCTGCTCGACGATATGCCTAATCGCTGAGGCGCGGCGTGATTCATCACGCGGCTTGCAGCCGTTCTTTGCGATACGGCACACCGTCGAGCAGCGCCTGGCCCGGCGCCTTGGGCGTGCCGTCGCCATTCACGTACATATAGAGTGTCGTGGTCGTCATCCCGAGACGGCGCGCGACATCGGCTGCGATCGCGTTGCGGTCGGACATGGCGGCCATTGCCATCGCCAGCGTGGCCTTATCCATCTTGCGAGGCCGACCGCCCATCCGGCCCCGTGCACGTGCAGCAGCAAGCCCCGCCTGCGTGCGTTCAGCAATAAGCTCACGTTCGAACTCGGCGAAAGCCGCGAAGATGCCGAAGGCAAGGCGGCCGTTAGCTGTCGTGGTGTCGATCTGCGCGCCGGCGCCCGCCAGCACCTTCAGCCCGATGCCGCGTTCGCGTAGCGCCTCGGCCGTGACTACCAGATGGCGGAGGTCGCGCCCAAGACGATCCAGCTTCCAGAGGACCAGTGTGTTGCCGGGCTGCAGTGCCTTCAGGCACGCGGTCAGGCCAGGTCGCGCGTCATGCCGCCCCGACGCGAGGTCTTCATAAATTCGCGAGGGATCGACGCCGGCAGCGAGCAACGCATCGCGCTGGGGTGCCAGCGTCTGTGACCCGTCAGCCTTGGACACCCTCACATATCCGATGAGCATCGTTACCCTGCCAGAAAAGACATCCGGTACCCTGCAATGTGCCGGTGGTTTCCGCAACGGGTTTTCCGATCTTTGGAATGCGCTGAGGAGGCAAAATCCTCGACCGCCAGAAAACCGGTCGTTTTTCTGGCGGCTTGGCCGGGTACGCGGGAAGCAGCCGTGAGTCAGGCGCCGGCAAACAGAGCGGAAGGGTGAGCCGTCTCCTTCAACGCCTTTTTGTCGACCTTGCCGACGCTCGTTCTTGGCAGGGCATCACAGAAGTGAATGGCATCCGGTACGGCGTAACGCGAGATGGCTCCCGTTAGCGCCCGAGCGACCACAGCCTCTCGTAGCGCTTCCTCCGACACCGTCGGTCCGGCAGCGCGGACGACAAATGCGATCGGTCGTTCGCCCCAGCGAGCGTCGGGGATACCGACGACGGCTGCTTCGGCAACGCCGGGTTCGGCCGTGAGAAGAGCTTCCAGTTCGATTGAAGAAACCCATTCGCCGCCCGTCTTGATGACGTCCTTCAACCGATCGACGATCCGAACCGCGCCGTCGGCATCGATCTCGGCAATGTCGCCGGTATGAAGGCGTCCGCCGTCCCACAGCGCATCGGAAGCGTGCTGCTGCGAGTAGCCTTGGGTGAGCCAGGGTGCCCGGAGGGTCAGTTCGCCGCCACGGGCTTGGTCGATGGCGACCTCGACGAGCGGCAATGGGAAACCAGCGCGACAGCGAACGCCTACGGTATCTTCCGGTTGGCTGCGGGCAAGCGTGACGACAGGTCCGGTTTCGGACATGCCGTATCCGGAAAGCGCGATGATGCCGACTTCTTCCGCTTCCTGGGCCAGAGCCTCAGGCAGAGCTGACCCGCCGATCATCATCGTCCAGGGCCCTAGGTGTTCAGTCCCGGCATCTGGTGGATCGGGTTGACGATGAACCGGTCTGGCTCTGACGTCCAGATCCTGGCGATGTATTCGTAGGGTGTAAGCCCGCTGAGCGTCTTGAGCCGGCGGGCAAAGTTGTAGGCGGCCATGAAGTCGGCGAGGTGTGTGCGCAGCTGGTCATGGCTGTCGTAATGGAAGCGTTTGACGGTCGCGTCCTTGATCGTCCGGTTCATCCGCTCGACCTGGCCGTTGGTCCACGGGTGGTTTGGCTTGGTGAGCCGGTGCTCGATGTTGTTGGCCTCGCAGATCATGTCGAAGCGCATCTGACGCGACCAGGCGGTGTTGCGATTGCGCGGCTGCTCGGCGAACTGGATGCCGTTATCGGTCAGGATCGTGTGGATGCGGTAGGGCACGGCGGTCAGCAGGTGCTCGAGGAACTCCCATGCTGTCCGGCGGTCGGCCTTGTCGACCAACTGCGTGACCGCGAACTTGCTCGTGCGATCGATGCCGACGAACAGGTAGAGCTTGCCTTCGGCGGTCTGCACCTCGGCGATATCGATGTGGAAGAAGCCAATTGGGTAGCGCTTGAAGCGTTGTCGCTTCGGCTTGTCGCCCTCGACGTCTGGCAAGCGGGAGATGCCGTGCCGCTGCAGGCAACGGTGCAGCGCTGACCGGGTCAGGTGCGGTAGCGACGGCTGCAATGCGTAGAGGCAGTCGTCGAGCGGCAGCAGGGCGTGGCGACGGAACGCCACCACCATTGCCTCCTCCGCCTCGGTCAGGGTCGTTGAATGAGGGGCCTTCGGCCCAGTCTTCAGGTCCTCGACCGTTGCCCTCTTACGCCACTTCGCGACCGTCTTCGGATTGATCCCCAGCTCACGGCTCAGCGTCGCGAGCGAAGCTTGCGATCGCTGTATTGCTGCTCGGACGGCGTGCGTGGTCGTGGCGCACCCGTGACGTACCTGTCCCATGCGGCTTCCTTCCATTCCAACGAAAGGATCGCACCATCAAACCGTGGGATCAAACACCTAGCGGATGTATCCGCCGCAATTCGGGCGGAGCAAGCAAGGTCTTTGGATTACGTTCGTAACGTACGATTTCGTATGGTATCTCAAGTTCTTCAAGAGCCCAAAGAATGCGCTGCGATCGGCTGTTTTCGAGATGATGAACTATAATCATTTCCGACACTCTTGATGAGCGGCTGACTTTCAAGGCAGTCGACGTACTTTGAAATTGCTGCACGTGCTGATTTAACCAGAATCAAGCGTTGTGTGCAGGGTGGGATCACGCCAGCAACAAGGCGGGATCAATCGCATAGAGCTGATCGGCTGGTGCACTGGCTGCGGCAGCAAGCCCGATAGCTTCAGGAACTATCTGGTCGAGATAGAATGCCGCGGTCGCTTTTTTGACCTGGCCAAAATCATCATCGGTCGCTGCGCTGTGCTGCTGTTCCATCAACCAGCCGCAGACCGCGACCGATAACATCGTCAGGAACGGATAGCTTGCAGCGAGCCGGTCGTCAGCATTCGCTCCGGTGAGACGGCGTCCGATATCTTCACAGTGATAGATGAGTTCCGTTAGCGGCGCCGCCTTTGCTGTTGTCCGTAAGTCCGTCAATAAGGCTTCGAAGGCCTTGCCATTGGACAGACCGAGCTTCCGTCCGACCAAGTCAGCTGCCTGTATGCCATTCGTACCCTCGTAGATGGGCGTGATTCGAGCATCACGGAACAATTGCGCAGCCCCTGTCTCCTCGACGTAGCCCATGCCTCCATGCACCTGGACCCCAATCGACGCGATTTCATTCCCGAGATCGGTGGCATGCGCCTTGGCGAGCGGCGTGAGGATCTCGAGCCGACCTTGCGCCTCCTCGTCGCCGAGCGCCGCAAGATCGACCTGCACAGCGGCATAGTAGACCAGGGCGCGTGCCGCTTGCGTCTGTGCAGACATCCGCATCAGCATGCGCCGAACGTCAGGATGATCCGCGATGCGCGCCGGCGTGCGATCAGCCGCCCCCGCGCGGGCAGACTGGATCCGTTCCAGCGCGTACGACACAGCCTTGCGCGTTGCCGCCTCACCGATTTGGACGCCTTGCAGACCGACGTTCAGGCGCGCGTTGTTCATCATCGTAAACATGGCTGTGGATCGGCGTGGAAAAAGGACCCCGGTAGCGGGGTGATCGGCGTCGAAAAGGGACCCCTCATCCCGGTGGTC
>NZ_JABULH010000011.1 GCF_013328205.1 Sphingomonas hominis
GCGAACAGGGCGGCTCAGGCCACCTTGGCTCCGGGTCCGCCGGCGATGTTGAGTGCGCGGTAGCCGTCTTGATCGAGCTCGGCAGCGGCGTTTTGCCAGAGGTAATCGCCGGTCAGGCTGATGTGTCGCCAGCCTAGCGGGGCTACATGGGCGAGCAGCTCGTCGGGCGCGGGCTCGCCGCTGGCGCGCAGATGCTCGACGGCGCGGCCCATGTAAAGCGTGTTCCAGTACACGATCGCGGCGGTGACCAGCGTCAGCCCGGACGCTTTCAGCGCCTGGTTCTCGAACTGCGGATCGCGCAGGCGGCCCTGTTTGTGGACGAACACGGCTTGGGCGAGCGTGTGACGCGCCTCGCCCTTGTTGAGCCCAGCCTGACACTGCTGGCGGAGCGCCCTGGATTCTAGCCAGTCGAGCGTGAACAGCGTGCGCTCGATCCGGCCCAGCTCCTGGAGCGCGAAGTCGAGCCGGTTCTGGCGACGGTACGCGGCCAGCTTCTTCAGCATGACCGACGGTAGCACCACGCCGGCCTTCACGGACGCGGCGAGCCGGACGATCTCGTCCCAGCTTTCGCGGATGGCAGCGATGTTGAACGGGCGCCCGATCAGCTTCGCGAGCGCCTCGGGGCGGGCCGTGCCCGGGAACAGGCCGAGCCGGCGATCGGCTAGATCGCGCAGGCGGGGCACGAACCGGAAGCCGAGTAGGTGCGCGAGCGCGAACACGTGGTCGGACGCGCCGCCCGTATCGGCATAGTGGGTCGCGGGTTCGATGCCGCAGCCGTGCGCGACCAGCCCGTCCAGCACATAGGGCGCCTCCGCCGCGGTCGCCGAGATCAGCCGGACATGGTAGGGCGCGTAGGTATCGGCGACATGGGCGTAGATCTTCTGCCCCGGCTCCCGGTCGTAGCGCGCGTTGGTGCTGCCGGCCGCGCCCCGCCTGCCCGAGCGGAAGAACTGCCCGTCCGAGCTCGACGCGGTGCCGTCGCCCCACACGCGCGTGAGCGGCAGCGCGGCTTGCGCGTCCACCAGATGGCGCAGCCCTGCCGCGTAATTCTCTTCCGATACGTACCAGCCATGCGTCCAGGCGAGCTGGGCGTAGGTGACGCCCTGGCTGGCGTTGGCCATGCGCTCGATGCCGAGGTTCGTCGCGTCTGCCAGGATCGCGGCGAGCACGGCCTGCGGGTTGGAGTGGGCGCGGCCCGAGCGCAGTTCCGGAAATGCGCACAGGAACCCGGTGCGGGCTTCCACCTCGGCGAGCAGCTCGGTGATGCGCACGCGGGGCATGAGCCGGTCGACGGCCGCGTCCAGCCTGTCGGCCGCAGCGGGCGTTACGGCCGCGAGCGGGCTGACCCTGAGGTTACCGCCCCGCAGCTCCACGCCGTCGAGCGTGCCGCGCTTCAGCGAGCCTGCGAACCGGCGCAACCGCCAGTCGAGCAGCCTGGCGCGCCCCTCCAAGTAGCGGCCGACGTCGGTGTCGAACGGCAGCGTGAGCGCGATCTCGGCCGCTTTGCCGGGCGGGAGCATATAGCTGTCGAAGCGCAGGTGTTCGCGCGTACCCTCCACCCACAGGTCGCCCGATTGGAGCCGCTCGCGCACGGTCGCGACCGTGGCGGTTTCGTAGCGACGGCGGTCGATGACGCCGCCCTCGGTGATCGCCGCCTTCCATTTTCTGGAAAACGGCATGGGCGCATCGGCCGGTACGTCTCGCCGCCCGGTCGCGTTCAGCGCGCGCACGACCTTGATCGCGCCGAGCACGCCGTCGCGCGAGCCTGCCGCCTTGAACCGGAACGCGTCAAAAAACGCGGGCGCGTAGCGCCGCATCGTCATGTAGCGCCCCGCCGCGCGGATCAGCGGCTCGTCGCGAGTCAGGTCGGCGATCGCGGTCGCCTCGCTCTCGGCGTCCAGAAGCCTCGTCCAGCCCACCCCGTCGTCGAGCGCCGCCCAGACGTCCAACCCGTCCTCGCGCGCGACCCGGAGTGCGCCGACCGTGGCGCCCAGCAGCCGCATGAGCCGGTTCACGTCGCGTGTGGTCGCCTCGATGCCGCGCTTCTGCGCGGCCCTGGCCCTGGCGAACAGGAGGCCGGTCTGCTTGCCGAACATCTCGATCGCGGCGTCCGCGAGCCGCGCTTCCAGGTCGATGACGGCTGCGGCGAGTGTCGCGCGCCTTCTGCGGAGCGAGTAGTCGGACAGGAGGAACGCGGGCGCGACGTGGCCTTCGCGCACGAGCTGCTCGAAGCGGTGCTCGTGGATGCGGCCGGCCATGCCCGGGTCGAGCCCGAGCCGGCGCACGTGCGCGAGCCGGGCGAGAATGCCGGCGAGATTGCGCGCGGTCGGGCTGTCCGACGTGTCGCGCAGCCACGCGAGCGGCGTCGTGCCGCGATCCTGGTCCACGATCAGCAACGCATCCAGCCCCGCCACCTGCTCCGGACCGAGCGCATCGACCAGCGTGTCGGCCGCGAGGCGGCGCGCCATGGCGCGTCCCGCCACCCCGATCCGCTCGATACGGGCGGGCGCGGGCAGAACGATCCGGGCAGCACGCAAATGGCCCAGCACTGCCGCGGCGATCGGCTTGCCCCGTTCGGTCGCTTCCGCCGCGCGGGTGGCTGCGCCGAGCGCGCCGGGGACGTCGGCCGCCTCGAACGCGCGCAGGCGCAAACGCTCCATCGCCTCCCAGGCGTGTTCGAGCCGGGTCTGGGCGCGATGCGCGTAGCCCTCGAACGCTGTGGGCGCGATGTCGAGTTGCGCGGCCAGGTGCCGGATCAGAAAATCGGGGACGACATCGTCGTGGCGTATGCCGAAGCCGGGATGACGCAGCAGGGCGAGGTGCAGCGCGAAGCCGAGCCGGTTGGCGTCGCCGCGCTTCGCTTCGATCAGTGGCCGGTCCTCATCGGCAACCGTGTAATGCTTGGCGAGCGAGGCATGGTCGAGGGGCACGCCGAACAACGCGCGGCGTTCGTCGCCCGTTAACAGATCGCGTCTGGCCATCGATCACCCCCTGTCCGGGAGCGTATAGTTTATGGCCGACACGTGCGAGGTGTCGCGTAACTCTCAAGTTTCGCGACAGCGGCCCTGACCGGTCACGCCACGTGTCGGTTTTCAAAGTCGATGTCAGCTATATGTCAGAGACGATGACAGCCACGACGTTACGGCTCATTCTGCGGCGTTGAGTGCGGGCGTGGTGGGTGCCTCGGTTTTGAGTGCAGCGAGTTCGCGGTAGAGAGTGGATCGGCCAAGCCCAAGCTGCTTCGCCGCCTGCGCCGGACGCACGCCGGCCTCGATCAGCTTGAGCGCCGACGCCAGCTTGTCGGCGTCGAGCGTAGGGCGTCCAGGCACTTTTCCCCGCGCGCGCGCCGCGGCGATGCCGTCGCGGGTGCGCTCGACGATCAGCCGGCGCTCGAAATGCGCGATGGCACCGAACACATGGAACACCAGCTCGCCTGCAGCCGAGGATGTATCGAGCCGTTCCTCCAGCGAACGGAATGCGAGCCCGCGCGCCTTGAACATGTCGACGGTTTCCAGCAGCTCCTTGAGCGATCGGCCGAGGCGATCGAGCCGGACGACGCAGATGATATCGCCGGGTCGGCAGAAGCCAATCAGCTCGTTTAGGCCGGGCCGATCGAAGCTCTTGCCCGAGATCACATCGTCGAACACGCGGATCGCGCCCGCTTCGTCGCGCAACCGGCGACGCTGCACCTCCAGGTCCTGGTCGCTGGTGGAGACGCGGGCATAGCCCAGCACGTCCGGCATCGTGGTGTAACCCCTGTCCCTAATCCGCTCGGTTTGTGGACAAGCGGGCCGGCGCTCGCAAAATCGGGCGCCGACCGTCTCTAAATACTGTCCACAAACCCGCCGTGTCCAGAAAATCTGAACCGCATTTTGTGGACGATTTCTGGATCGCAGCGGATTACCCAGCGCGCCGCCACCTTGGTTCGAGCATGGCAACGGGCGTCGGTCATGTTGCGGAGCCGGCGGATCGACTGACCGGTGCCGCTCGACAGGCGTTCCAGCAAGGCTTGGGGCGGATCGTCCGCGCAGCGGTCAAGATCGCCGACATTGCAGCCAAGGCCATATCGACAGAAGGTCGCTACACCCATGCCGTAGGTGTCGGCCAGTCTGCGGACGTAAGTGTCCAGCCTCTCCAACGGACGCGGTTGCGGATGCAGCGGCCAGCGCGGGCGCGGTAGGTCGCCCATCAGCTCGACTTCATCGAACACGGGGGAAGGACGCTTCGAACAGGGCGCGCCGTTCGTCCGGCCCACGAAAGTCGCACCCTTCAAGCATCACGCGGTCGATCCGTTCGCGTCCATGCAGCAGCGCATGAACCGTCGCGGCAGTGAGCAAGGCCGCGACCTCGCCGATCAGGCCGGTCGATCGGCGCAGCACCATACTGCGTATTTCAGGAGCGTCCGCCAACGCCGATCGTTCGCGCAAAGGCAACGCCCGCTCGAAACTGGCGAGGAGGCGCGCGAACACACCGTCGTCCTGCCATGCCGGTAGCGGGATCGGCTCGAAGCGGTTCTCAAGCTGGTCATCGCTGCGCACCGCGATCTGAGCCTGTTTGGTGCCCAGGCCGACGATCGGGATGCGGAGCGTGTTGCCGAGAAAGCGGAGCATGTTCAGGAATTCGGCGCGGCGACGGTGCGTGCCGGCGAGCAGGTTGTGCAGCTCGTCCACGATCAGCACCCGCACCTCGACCGCGCGCAGAAGGTCGAGTGCATAGCGTTCGAGACGTTCGCCGGGGAGGTTGAACGACACTGGCGCGTTGAGCGCCGTCAGGATCGCACCGTAGAAGCGTCGGACGCTTGGTTCGGTCGGCATCTGCATCACCACGACCGGCACGACTTCGCGCTGGCCGCACGAACTTGGTGACGGCGGATGCAGGCGCCGAAACTTCTCGGCGATCATGCTCTTGCCGTTATTAGTCGGCCCCACGATCAGCAGGTTGGGCGGCCGGACGCGGCCTGGCCCAAATCGGAAGGCGTCGTCGAGCCGCGCCAGGGCCGCTTCCGCGTGGGGATGAGCGATCCACCATTGGCCGTGCATATGCGCCAGGCGCTCCGACGATGGCAGGTCGGCGATAGGGCGGGCAGCGGGCGAGAGATGATCCGGCTCGCCCATCATGCTCACCACTCCTCTACATCGAAAGGCTCGGATGATGCCGTGCCATCGACCGCTCGCACAGGCCAAGGCGAAGCAGGTTCGCTCAACCGTGGGGCGGGATCGGTGATGACACGCAGCCCAAGCCGGCGGGCCTGATTGCGCCGGGTCGTGCGCGTCGCGGTTCGCGCTTGGACCTCGATCTCACGCATCTCCTCGATCCCGGCGAACAGTATGCCTTCGTCTATCTCACTTTGCCGTTGGCGACGCAGGCGGGATCGGGCGAGACGGTGTTCCCATAGCGAGACGGGTGGCCGGGAAAGTTCACGGTAGCCGACTTCGAGATAGCCACCGTCGTCGGGGTCGTGGACATAGATGCGGCTGAGGTCGCGGGGATCGCGGCGGATGAGTATGCGCCGGGGTGGTCCGTCCCGTTCAATCCAGGGCTTCAGCGCATCCGAAAAATAGTGGATGTGGTCGATCACTACCCCGTCGCGCCGCAAGGTCCGCCGGACCACAGGCAGAAAGTCGATCAGGAACGCGCGCGGATCACGCGGCGACGGCGGTGCCAGTCCTTCGGTGGCAAGGGCGCGCACGCCTTCCTGATAGCGTTGTAATGGGGCTTCGCCGTCCAACCCGGCATGGGGACGCAGATGGTAGAGCTTGGCGATGGCGACGGCCAACCATCGTTCCAGCTCGGCGAGCGTCAGGCACGCGGCCTTGTCGCTGTCGTAGCGTCCACGCTGCATGACGTTGGAGAAGGTCGTGCCGGGCAGGCCATGCACCAACTCCATCAGCGTGCCGATCACCCGTTCCACGACACCACCGACCTGCGGTCGCCCGAATGGTCGCCAGTCGATCGTGATGTCGTGCTGGGCGCAGCCGCGTTCCAGAGCTTCGGAGTGGAACTCGGCGGCATTGTCCACGCCGATCTGCCGGGGGCGTCCCATCACCGGCCAGTCCGCATCGACCCCGATAGCTGTCAGCCACGACCGCTTGTCCGACGCGACATGCGCCAGGCACAGCCCGACGCTGGTAGCGGACGGTGCTTCCAGCGTCACGAGGAGGCCGGCGATGCAGCGGCTGAACACGTCGATTGCGACCGTCACCCAGGGGCGGCCGATCGGGCGGCGCTCGATCGGATCGACCAGGATGAGGTCCACTGGCGTATGGTCTATCTGCACCACGTCGAGCGGCGCCTGGGCGGTCACGGTCGATCCCAGCACCGCTTCCGGAACAGCCACGTCACCGCGTCTACGCCGCTCTTCCTGCGACAAAGCCGCGATCCTGCGCCGGACGGTACTCGCCGATGGCGGGCGCACATGCTGGTCGCGGGCGCGCCGGCGAACCTCGACCACGATCTTCTCGGCCGACAGCCGCTGCGGCGTCAGGTACAGTTCGGCTACGGCATCGCGGATCAGGGCCTCGCGGCGCTCCTCGATCCGCCTCTTGCCGCGCCCGCCATCCGATCCGCTGCTGACCAGCGTGGTTACCGTACCGCCGCCCTCGCGGCATTTTCGGAGCAAGCGGTAAACCTGACGCTCGGACACGCCCAAGACGACTGCGGCTGCGCGGGCCTGCTCGCGGGGACAGGCCGGCAGCGCCGCCAGTGGCCGAAGCACCGCCGCACGTCGCTCTGCCTCCTGCCATGACGGCCCGGGAACGAGGCTCAGGTCCGAAGCTGCTTCCGCCAACTGCCGACCTCCACTTCGAGGGAAGTGCAAGCTGCTGACATCGACTCCGATCACCAGCGACGCCGAGTGTGACAAACGCCGGCCCCGCTTAGCAAGCGTTCATTCGGCTTTCGCTGACATTGGCTTCGAAAACTGACACGAACCATACCCGCCTCAGCCCATAACGATCGACAAACCCTGTCGCTTTGATAGGGTGTTCGAAAACATGCTTTCGAGGGTTTGTCGTACATGCTGGTCGGATATATGCGGGTGTCAACGACCGATGACCGCCAAACGGTCGATCTCCAGCGGGACGCGCTCGTCGCAACCGGGGTCGATCATCGGCATCTCCATACCGACAAGGCATCCGGCGCGCGCGACGACCGACCAGGCCTGAAAGCCTGCCTCGACTATCTGAACGCGGGCGACACACTGATCGTGTGGAAGCTCGACCGGCTCGGACGCTCGCTGCCGCACCTGCTGACGATCGTCACCGATCTGAAGGCGCGCGGCATCGCGTTCCGGTCGCTGACCGAGCAGATGGATACGACCACGCCGCACGGCGAATTGCTGTTCTCGCTGTTCGGTGCATTGGCACAATATGAGCGTGCGCTCACGCGCGAACGGGTGATGGCGGGACTGGCTGCTGCCAAACGCCGGGGACGCCAAGGTGGCCGCCCGCCGATGATCGACGCCGAAACGCTCGAGCGGATCACCGCCGCGCTGGATGGCGGGGCCAGCAAGGCGTCCGTCTGCCGGACCTTCAAGGTGCCGCGTTCGACCCTTCTCGGCACGCTTGCCCGGATCGGCTGGACCGCACCGGCCAAGGTCTAAGCCGATGCCGCGTCGCGCCGTCCTGTCGGACGAGCAACGCGCGGCGTTGCTCGCGCTTCCCGACGACGAAACCCTGCTCGTCCAGCACTGGACATTGAGCCGGGACGACTTGGCCATCATCGTCCGCCGGAGGCGACCGCATAACCGGCTGGGTTTCGCGATCCAGCTTTGCGCGCTGCGCTATCCTGGCCGTTTCCTGCGACCCGGTGAACTGATCCCTGATACGCCGCTCGCGTTCGTCGCAGAGCAATTGCAGGTCGGACCCGAGGTGCTGGCCGACTACGCGACGCGCGGCCCGACCCGGTACGAACAGCTCGATGCACTGCGCGATGCATTCGGCTTCATGCCGCTCAGTCGGCCGCTGCGAACGACGTTGCAGGAATGGCTCCTGCCGATCGCGCTGACGACGACCAGCGGGGCTAGGCTGGCGCGCGTGATGCTGGATGAGTGCCGGCGACGGCGCATCATTGTGCCGGGCATCAGTTCGGTCGAGCGGATGGTCGCACAGGCGTTGCTCGATGCCGAACGCCATGTCGCCGAGCATCTGACCCGAGGACTCGATGCTCGACAGCGCCGGCTGCTCGATGCGCTTCTCCTGCCCCACACAGGCACGAACTTGAGCGATCTGG
Organism: Sphingomonas hominis; assembly: GCF_013328205.1. Taxonomy (GTDB): domain Bacteria; phylum Pseudomonadota; class Alphaproteobacteria; order Sphingomonadales; family Sphingomonadaceae; genus Sphingomonas; species Sphingomonas hominis. Next base: position 8,230 of record NZ_JABULH010000011.1, read on the forward strand.
CCTGGGTGCGGCAGTCACCCGGCAAGCCCGGCCGAAAGACATTCGCCGCCATCATCGAGCGACTGACACTGCTTCGGGCCATCGGGATCGATCCGGATATCGCCGTAGGCGTCCATCCCGAGCGCCTCCGACGCCTGTGCCAGGAAGGCGTGCGGCTGACCGCGCAACATGTTCGGACGCTGCAAGCGACGCGGCGTCGCGCCACATTGGTGGCGACCATCCTCGAAACCATCGTTACCCTCACCGACGATGCGGTGCTGATGTTCGATCGCCTGCTTGGGCAGATGTTCCGGCGCGAACAGAACAGCGCGGACACGACACTCAAGCGCAACCGGCGCACCATCAACGGCAAAATCCGGCTGCTTGCCCAACTCGGCGCTGCCTTGCTCGCCGCCAAGATATCAGGTGGCGATATCGGCGCTGCGGTCGAGGCAGCGATCGGATGGAATGATCTCGGCCGCGAGGTCGATGAAGCCCGCAAGCTGATCCGCCCCGATTCGGTCGATCCCGTCGCGGTCGCCGCGACCAATTACCCCGTCCTCCGACAGGTCGGTCCCTCGTTCATCGCCTCGTTCACATTCGGGGCGGTGCCAGCCTGCCATGCGCTCGCGCGAGCGGTCGCGATCATGCGCGACCTTCATTTTGGTCATCTGCGCAAATTGCCTGCAGGCACGCCAGTCGGCTTCATCCGGCAAGCTTGGCGTCGGGCGATCGGCACCGGCATTCCCGATCGCAGGATCTATGAATTGTGCGTGCTGGTCGAGCTTCGCGACCGGCTTCGCGCCGGCGACATGTGGGTCGAGGGAAGCCGACGCTATCGTGCTGTCGAGCAGCAACTCATTCCTGCCCCCGTATTCGCCAACATGCGCGCGGCCGGCCCCTTGCCGATACCGGCACCGGATACGGCCGATATCTGGCTGGCCGAACGACGCGCCCGCCTCGCCCGTCGATTGGCCGAGGTCGAGCGAAAGGCGGAGACGGACGCGCTGGAAGACGTGCAGCTCAGCTTGGGCAGGCTGCGGATTTCGCCCTTGAAGGCGATTACTCCCGAGGAATCCGATACCGCCCTTGCGCCGCTCTATGCGCATCTGCCCGCGATCCGCATCACCGACCTTCTTGCCGAAGTCGATCGATGGACCGGGTTCAGCCAGTGCTTCACGCATCTGCAAAGTGGCCGTGCCGCGGATGAACCACGTGCGATCCTCACGGCGGTGCTCGCCGATGCCACCAATCTGGGCCATACGCGCATGGCGGAAGCCTGCAATCTCGTGACCCAGCGCCAACTCGGTTGGCTCGCCTCATGGCATCTGCGCGAGGAAACCTACGGTCGCGCGCTCGCCCGGCTTGTCGACGCCCAACACACCGCGCCGCTGGCCGCGCTGTTCGGGTCCGGCACCTCGTCCAGCTCAGACGGTCAGAACTTTCCGCTCGACCGCCGCGCCCAGGCAACCGGCGCAGTCAATCCGCACAAGGGGACAGAGCCGGCTGTCTCCTTTTACAGCCACGTCTCGGATCGCTACGCGCCGTTCCATTCCACAGTTATCTCCGCTTCGGCGAGCGAGGCGGCACAGGTGCTCGACGGGCTGCTCCACCACGGCGCCGATCTGCACATCGAAGAGCATCACGTCGATGGCGGGGGCGTCTCCGACCATGTGTTCGCGCTATGTCATCTGCTTGGGTTCCGGTTCGCGCCGCGTATCCCGAATATCGCCGCACGCCGTTTGCACCTGTTTAACGGCATCGAACCCGGCCCCGATATTGCGCCGCTGGTCGCGGGCCGCATCGACGAAGGTCTGATCGAGGCACACTGGGACGACGTGCTGCGACTGGGAACCTCGATCCGCACAGGCGTCGTCAGCGCCTCGATCATGCTGGAACGGCTCGGCTCCTATCCACGCGCCAACGGCCTGGCACTGGCGTTGCGCGAGATCGGTCGCGTCGAGCGTACCCTGTTCACGCTCGACTGGATCGAGCAGCCCGAACAGCGTCGCCGCGCCACCCGCGAACTCAACAAGGGAGAAGCGGAAAATGCCCTGAAACGCGCCATCTTCTTCCATCGCATCGGCCGTATCCGCGATCATGCGCTGCAAGCCCAAAGCCATCGGGCGAGCGCGCTGAACCTCGTCGCCGGTGCCATCGTCCTGTGGAACACGACCTACCTGCAAGCCGCCCGGATGCATCTCGCCAACCTCGGCCGGCCGGTCCCGCCGGACCTGCTGCAACACCTATCACCGCTCGGTTGGCAGCATATCAATCTCACCGGCGATTACCTCTGGACCGATCCCGATGCGCCATCCACCGCGCTCAGACCGCTTCGCCAGATGCGCGCCGTCGAAGGCACGGCAAAACCTTAGCGTATATCTGGGTCCGTTCTGTGTACCGACCCCGTAATAGTGACCATCCGCATGGCGCACACGGTATTGGTGGGCGTAACGACCGCCTCGCACGATTGCGGCATCGATCGCTGCCGCAAGACCGGGCTGATCGTCCGGATGCACCGTCTCGACGATCTGCGCGAGCGGAATGCCCTCGCGTCCAAGCACCGGATCGAGGCCGAACGTGCGGGCAAAGGCGTCGTCGATCGTGAAGCGATCGGTCGGAATGTCCCAATGCCATGTGCCGATGATCGCACCGGCTTCCAGTGCGAGCTGCACCCGCTCGACATTCGCGCGCGCCAGCGCTTCGCTGACGAGAAGCTGATCCTGTGCTTCGCGGCGAGCCGTCACATCGTTGAACAGGATGGCGATCTGCCGATCGGCGGGATCGCCTACCCGAACCGCCCGCACATCGAACCAGCGCTTGAAGGCCTCTGCGTAGCTTTCGAAATTGGCAGGCTCACCGGTGCTGGCGACATGACCATAGGTCTCGAACCAGAAACGCTCCAAATCGGGGGCGAACTCGGTCACCCATTTCCCGCGCAGATTGACGCCGGATTGCTCCTCGAACGCGGGATTGGCTTCGAGGAAGCGATAGTCGATCGGCGTGTCGTCAGCGTCGTATTTAACCTCGACGATGGCGAATGCAGCGTCGATCGTCTCGACGATTGTTTGAAACCGATCCTGCGCCGCCCGGAGCGCCGCGCCGTCAAGGTGCTCGCGTGTCCGGTCGCGCAGAATTTTCACGAAGCCGAGATGCCGATCGTCTTCATCGAAGAGCGGGAGCATCTCGCCCGATGCCCAGAAGGGCTCGCCACCTTTCCGAAGATGCCACCGCTCGTCGGAAGCGCGTCCGTCCCGTAGCGCTCCTGCCATCTCATGGTCGACGCGGCCGATTGCGCGATCCTCAGGCGTGAAAAATCGCTCGGCATTCTGGCCGCGAATTTCTTCGGCCGTCCAACCCAGAATGTTCTCCGCACCGACATTCCAGTCGGTGATGACACCTGCCGGATCGGTGACGATCATGGCGATGTCCGCGGCATTGTCGAAGATCGCGCGTTGTCGGGCTTCGCTTGCCGCCAGCGCCGCCTGACTGGCTTTCAACTCCGCCACCATGTCGCGCGTTGCATTCAGCTCGGCCGCAGCGCCGGCCATCTGTCGCCTGTGAGCCTGTACAACATCCTGTACGTGGGAATGGGCATCGAGCGTTCGCCGATTGGCTTCGATGGTCTGCCGACGGCTCGCCGTGAGATCGGCGACATAGCGATGATCGCGTTCCGCTTGCTGATCGCTGGCACGCTGCGCATGGATCCCGGCATGCGCCAATTCGGATCTCAGGCGCGTGACTTCGGCCTCAAGCTCTTCTCTCGTCATGGTATTCAAGGACGACACCCGTTCCCACATCGCTCGTTCTGTATCGCTGATCTACTATCGCCTGGCGGGTTCGGGCCGCAACGGCAATGAACGTTTGGGCTTCGGACAGTCCGGGCTAGCAAAAACGAATTTGGTTCGTTCCCGCCGGCTTGATGTAAAGGATTTGCCTAGTCCAAGGACTGCGCTACGCTGGCCAAGCAATGCAAATGCTGCTGGTCTCGATGAATGACGCTTTTGAGGCCGGGCGACGGATTGGCACCGTGCCGCACGGATCGGCGATCGATTGCCCAATTGGGCATGAGCAGATCATCTTGCGGCTGAGCTGGATGGATGGCTTCAGCAAGGGGCGCTCGGACCCGCTGCGAGACAGAGGATGGATCGATCTGCCTCTCTGGAATTAGCGGCCGCCGCAGATGACAAAGCCACCTACACCATCCGGCGAAAGGCATTCTGCAAGTCGCTTTCCCGAAACGGTTTGGCGAGAACGACGCCTGGAGGACTGCAAGGGTGACATTCGCCCGGCGTTGCACTGATGAATATGACCGGCATCTCTCCGAGGTGGGCGTGAATCCGGGCGACAGCTGCCGGTCCAGTGCCGGTTACGAGCTTCACATCCGACGTTATCAGGTCGGGCGGACGGACCAGCGCCAAAGCAACGGCTTCCGTTTCTGATACGGCGAAATCAAAAGAGGTGGCGCCGACACCCTCCAACATCGACTGGATATTCATGGCGATGAACGGCTCATCCTCGATAATCAGTACGTGACACATTCATCGGCTCCGGCTTGGAGCTTGATAACGCAGATCAGGAGCTTTTGGTTCGTCCGCTTCAGATCGCACAGGGCGAGCAGGACTTTGGGACGTTCCCGATTGGGAAGGTTCAGGGAGACGGCTGACGGTCGCAAGGCGCACCGGACGGTAGGGAAATAGCCGTTTTCCCAAAATATGTTCCCGATTGCTCCTTCCCGAAATGACCGGTTGGAGACGGAGAAATGGGACGATCCCGCCCGTGCAATGAACCCGCCTTTAGCATCCGCCCGGAGCGGATAATGTGAGCAGCCATGTCCGATTGCGAGCAGCCCCGGATGATGGCGAGCACGCTGGCAGATAATTCGAGCAGGATGCCACCCGCCAGTGGCAGAGAGCGTGAGCAGAAAACCGGCTGTTTGCGAGCAGACGCCGCTACGATTGCAAGCGCCTACAGTTAGGTGTTCTGGCGCGACAGGCCTTTTTCAGGATGCGCGAATAGCCAGACTTTCCCGATCCATTGTCGCCATAGATAATCGTCAGGCCATTGGGTTGAAACGCCAGTCTCTGATCGGATGCCAAGGCATTGACGTGGTTCACGTTGTGAACGCGACGGAGGTGCACCGGCCCTTGGACACGCGCAGGATCGCGGAAACTGTCGGCGGTTACCGGATTTGCTGCGGCCTGGCCTTTGCAGATGGCGACCAACTCATCGAGCTCAGCACCAGTGAGAGAATTTCCGGTTGCCAGTCGACGCAGCGCGTCGCGCTGCCAGCCTGGACTATCCTCAGACCAAGCGACGATGCTTGCGAGCGCCTGTGCTTCCGTCATCCCCCACACCCCCTCAACGTCTCAGCTACTCTCGTTCTGCTCCCCTTCGGTAGCCACCTCGACCGCTGCCGCACGTGCCTCCTGCCAATCGGCACCGGCTTGAGTCAGAAACGCCGACAATCGATCACTGAGGCTGGAGTTCTTTTCAACGTGCGAAGCGTAATAGACAAACGACGTCACCGCCGTACGCTGCTTGATGGGGTCCCACAGTTCTACAATCTGCAACATCGTCGCACGATCAAGAGGGATTAGACCCATATCGGAGACAGCTTGGCGAGCGTCATCATCAAAGCCGAGCGCTGCGACCACCCCAAGCGCGCCGCGAATGCCCGTCGCGTTCGCGAAACCTTCGAGCTGCTGCACGCCCGCGGACGTGATGTGGTACTGCTTTACTTCGGCTGAGATCGCGAGCCGGCCGCCTTCCCAGCCGTCGACGTCGCCGATGCGTTGAAGGCGACGCGATCCGGTGCGAACCTTATCGATCTCGATCTGGAGGTGCGGGTTATCGGCCCGTAGGAACCCAAAGGTGATACCCTGGAAGGATGCACCGGTCGGTTCACGCCGGCTCACGGCCGTCAGGTCGAAACGTTCCAACAATAGCCGGAACAGAGGAGGCTCGACCTCGACGGAGTTGGGGTCGAACGCCTGGCTTTTGAGATTGTCGAGAACGAACTGGTTCACTCGGGCGCGGAGCTTCACCAACTCCTCGGCCGTCGCTGTCAGCACCGTCTCTAGCCACGGAATGAAATCAGCCCAGCGCCCGGTCGCAAATGGAGCGGCACTCGGATAATCGAACCGCTTCTCCTCAGCGCGGTAGTAGGTTTCGATCGCGTCGTAGAAGCCGCGGAGAGACAAGGTGCCGCCTCCTGGCTTCTCCACGATCAGCGTGTTGGCGCTATCGCCCCGGCTCGTCGTCGTCACTTGGGGAAACTTGGCCGTCAGCTCGGCAAAGGTAGTCACACCGCTGCCAGGAACGTCGAGCGCCTGAACGAAGTCGATGAAGGATACAAGGAGTCCGGCTGTGTATTTCCGCCGGCGAAACCCTGCCTCAAACTCGTGGAATAGCTCGTCCGGCGTCATTGTACGATCGCGAGCCTCGACAGGGCAGGGAAGGCGCGTGTCGCGATGCCGAAATACTCGACGTCCCGGTCGGTGCCGATAGCACGATAGCCGATCGCCTCGGCAGCCGCCAAGGTAGAGCCGCTGCCGGCGAACGGATCGTAGATGATGCCTACGCCCAGCGGCAGCGCGGCGCGGACAAGCTGGCGCATGAACCGCTGCGGCTTGAGAGAAGGATGGGGCGCGATCTCACGCTCTCGCCCGCGGGTAGGGGAGCATGGAATAACGTCGCGGAACGGTTCGTCGGCGCTGATCCGACGAAGCCCGCCGGTGCCCCATGCCTTAAGGTTGGCCGCGGCGGTGCCGATCATCGGCTTGCGGAAAATGCCCCACGGTTCCCAGCCCGACCGCGCCATCATGGAGACGTCGCTGAACTCCTTCTCGGCACCCTTGGGTCGATCGCCACCCCGCAGCGTCGTCACCAGCCGGATCACCTCGCCGCGCTTTTCCAGCCCCGCGCTTTGGAAGGCGTGGAACGTCATGGTGGAGAGCAGCGGGTTGGCCGCGACGAAGGCGTGTCCCCCCGGAACAAGCGCCCGATGGATGCCGTAGGCGATTGCCGAGAAGAAGCTGTGGAGCTTGGTCAACTCCTCCTCTGAAAGCACGGTAAAACGGGGGAGGGGTGAACGTTTTGCGCCATCGAACGACGGGGGGATGCGCCATACGCCGCCACGGCCGCTGCGAAGCTTCTGATGGTCCTTCTGCTCGTACTCAATCACGCCGTAGGGCGGATCGGTCACGACGGCATGGATGGAGTTGGGCGGCAGCTCGGCGAGGAACTGCACCGCATCCGCCAGCACATAAGTCGCGTTGGACGACAGATGCTCGCGGCGATCGGCGCCGACTTCGCGCACTAGGTCCCATTGATCGTCGATGCGCTCGGTCAGGGCCTGTCGCCACGTCGGCACGCGCTGGCGAGATGGAGCGCGGGCCGCGGGCGGCTGAATGATTCGAGTGGCCATGTTTTGTTCTACCTTAAAGGACCTGACATGCACGCGATTTGATAAGCGCGAATGGAATAGGTGATCGGAGAGCATCGGCGACGGCAGGCATGCTCACGGCCCGCGCCGCGCCGGACCTGCGGCACGTTCATCAAGCCTTGCTAGCGTCGCGCGAAGCGTCTTCGGCGTGACACCGTAGGCCCGCGCCACAACAGGGATCGGCTCGTCGGCTGCCAGCCTGGCGCGTGCCTCGCTAACCTGCTGACCATTCATCTTCTGGGGGCGGCCAAGGTGTCGGCCCGACGATCGCGCCGCGGCGATCCCCTGGCGCTGCCGCTCGCGCAGTCGGCGTCGCTCGTGTGCGGCCAGGCTGGCGAGAATGTCGGCGATCAGCCGACCGTCGTTCGTCGCGATGTCGAGGGAGGGAAGGGCGAGAACCCGAAGCTGCACGCCACGCTTGATAAGCTCGTCCATCAACAGCACCGCCTCGCCCGTGCTGCGCCCAAGCCTGTCCAGCTCGGACACGATCAGCTCGTCACCGTCGTGCAGCCGCTCTAGCAGACCATCAAGGCGCCGCCGCGCCTTCACACCGCTCTCCACTTCTTCGACCACCTGGTCGCACCCGACGAGCGCGAGAGCGGAGCGCTGGCGGGCAAGGCTCTGTTCGTCGGTCGAAACGCGGGCGTAGCCGTAGCGCATTTCTACCCTGACCTTTCTTCTCTCCTAAGCGCCTGATTATGCTTGTGGCTGAACGGGCGAGAGAAAGGTAGACCTTTCTACCTCCGATAATGGCAACCCGTGTGCGCCATGGCGAAAATAGCTGACTCTACCCGCCTCCTGATGCCGCGTTCGCGGTCGCCGAAAAGCTCAAGGAATGATCGATCAGGCGGCAACGCTCCACGCTCTGAAGCTACTATCCGCGCCCTTGACCCTGATATCATCGCGCCTGCGTGTAGCCACGCCGATCGAAGCCATGTCGACCGTATCATAGAGATTGAGATATTCCTGGCTCGTATAGGATCGATCCGCAGCGGTGACGGGGAAAATGAAAACGCGCCGGGACGGATGGGTGAAGGCATCGAAATAGCCCAATTCCCACGGACACCACTTGGACTTGGTGGCATTCGCCGAATGCAAATAGAGCAGCGTCCGGCACTGTCGCATCCGCCCTCTGATCTTCTCGGCGGTCGCCCGCGTTACGGCGGTACGGTCTAGCAGCGGATCGTCGATCCAATCGACATAGACGGACAACCCCTTTTCCTCGAGCAGTTGCTTCGCTCCAAGGACAAGTTCCTGATCCATGAAAGAATGAGACAGGAATACATCGAATGAAGATTGGTATGTGTCACGCGATTCGCGCAACAAAATGCCCGCAGATTTGAACGTAGCTGCTTTCGCACGAGCAGCGGCAGCCCGGACCTCAGATTCGGTAACGTAGGACATGATCGATCTCGCCTTTAACGACCGGCGCGCTGGGCGGCGGCTTCAACCCACGACGAAAAGTTCTTTCTTCCGTCACCCTGCAACCAGGAATAAGTAGGGTAAGTCACTCTGGTCCCGAACCGATCGGTAAGCGCAAGCTTTGCGATCGGATCGGCCCCGGCCGGATCAACGGTGCCGTTACTATCCTTCATGCCAGCTAAGTGCACACCAAGGATGCCGCGTCCCTCGCGGTGGGCCTTGCGGATCTCATACTCCACCCACGGCCTCGTATGCGTATCGCGACCGATCAGTACCGCTACCACGCTACTGCCGTTCATCTGCGTATCGATCCAGTTCTGAATCGCCTGCGGGCCCTTGCGCATGATTTCTTCCCACGACGCATGGTCGACAATAGTGTTGGAATCACGGCTTCCCGGCAACATCCAGGCATTGCGGACCTGCGACACGCGCCATGCATCTCGCGCGAAGTGAAAGCTGAAGAATACCCGCCTCGCCAATGCCGTTCTCCCAGATGTTCATCACAAACGATTTTCAGCGTGCGATCCGCTTAATGATTTTCAAAGCCGCATCAGCGAGTTGATCTGGCGTTGCCGAGGCGTCTGACAATATGCGCAACTCATCGTCCGTGGGGCGCCGGGCATTACTGCCAGTCGACGGAAGGGCTGACGTCAGCAACTCATTGGCGATAACCGAGGCAGCGCCTCCGGTGGCTCCAACGGGCAATAGAAATGCACCTCTACCATCGGCGAGGGCGCGCTCTTCGAACACACCGGTGGCAGACACCAGTCCGCCGGACTCGATCTTCGCACCGCCAACGAAAACCACGATACCCGCCAAGCGCGCCAACTCACCACGCAACTCTGCCCAATGCTGACGATCCGGCTCAGCGTCACCGACCGGTTGCGGAAAGGGACGAACAACCAACCGCCGATCAAAGTCCCACTCACCGCGCCCCTGCATGGTTTCGAGGAACCCTGACAGCGAAGCTGATCCGACCAACAGCCCGGCCCCGGATAGCATGAAAAGATCTGTCGATCCGATCCTACGCCCGATCGCGCGCGCTACATCGTGAACGAACCCCGCGCTAGAATCACCGGCATCGAGCGGCCAGCTACCCGACACCCATATCCGACGACGTGCCACACGCCGTTCGAGTTCATCCATCAATTCATCAATTTCAGCGAACGCATCGATCTCGACGACGACAAGACCATAGCGTCGCAAGTCGCGCACCCAATAGTCATGCCGCTTCAACCGGGCGGCGTGGGCATCATCAGACCCAAAATCCGCCCGCTGTGGCCGCCGTGCGATCATGAAGTGTCGGGGCGGGGTCGTTGGAAAATGCTCACGCAGCAAGGCAAGCACGTGGCGGACGTTCGGGTCCGTCAGGCTCATGCCCACGAACAGGAAGGTCATTCCTGTCAAATGAGCGTGCAGCAGACCCAAAAATGCACCGCGCCGCTGCCGGTACAGTTCGTAATCCTCGGTGGAAATTACCAGATCATCAACTGCATCGATGGTCCCGTGCATCTTGTAAATGCGGACCGCTCCCGCGCGGCGCTTGCGCAGTGCCAACTGCTCCTGGTTGGCCCGAACATCAACCGGGCGCCCAAGCTCGCCGAACGCACGCTCGATCAGCCGGTCGTAATTCGTCGTCCACACCTCGCGGATCGGCAGCCTTGCCAGCGACAGCAACGCCGAGGGGATGGCATGATCCGGCTCGATCTGCTCCCGTATGGCATTTAGCACGGTCGTGCGGTTCGAATGATCCGCACCAATCGCCCATTGGGCAACTGCCGTAAGATCGTCGACGTCCTCAATTTCGAGGCCGAGATCACCCGCAATTTCCTGCAGCAAGCCCTTCCACGAGGGATACCCCGCGGCCATGGAAGTGCCGGCACCGACAAGAACCGAAGCACCATCCTCAGCAAGTGCTGAGGTGTACTCTCTCAAAAATACATCGCGATCGCTCAAAGGGCACCGGCGAAGATTATCAGCATCATTCGTTCACATTACGTTCTTCTGAGGAACGTTTCAAGTCGTACGGTCTGCCATCAGCCATGACCAGCCGCGGCGCGCAATGCGTATCGATCCAATCGGTGATCTCGCCGGCCTCACCGCTGCTATGTCATTCGAGATAGCTGCCTTCATCAGCACCGCCTGATTGGGTGTTTGACGTATCGCAGCCCTAGTTACGATTCCCGCGGAGTGATATGATACGGCCATGCGCACGGTCCCCTTTCCCCGCACACCCGCCCAGGTCCGTGAATGCCTTGCACTGGCAGCTGAAGGCGCGATTGCGGTCGAACGCGACGGATCGCCCATGATCGCCATCGTGCCGGTCGAAGAGTATGCGCGCCTTGTCGCACTCGACAGGGCGGAAGCTGCGGAAGACTGAGTGAAACCCGGCAAACGGGACACGCGCGATACACAACTTGCCACCTCGGCTTACATCTCCATACCGTAGTCCCGTTCGCGGCCACCGCCACCCATGCCGGGGCCGTCGAGGCGCAGCTGCCGCTCGGGAATGCGGGCGTCGAGCGCCTTCTCCAGTGCGGGCTGCCGCGCCATACGGTCCTCGAGCCGCTCGAGGCGACGCTCCGCCCGGTCTTCGATCCGCGGCGTTTCAGCCTCACCCCGGTCGCCTGACGCCGAGCGCCAGTCGGCCACGAACCGGTCGGCATAGGCGCGAGGATCGGCGCGCGCCTGCCCCTCCTCCGCCCAGACCTGCCGCAACTCTCCCGGAGCAATCTGCTCCAGACCGCGTACCGGGTCGGCGCTGCGGTCCAGCACGATCCGCAGATCCTCGGCGGCATAGGGCCGGACTTGGTCGAGCGCGGCCGAGGCTGCGTCCAGCTCGCGCACCTTGGACGGCGACAGCTCCTGCCCGTCCTCGTGCATCCGCTCGGCCGCCAGGAACAACTGGGCGTAACGCTCCAGCGCCCGGTCGAGCGGGGAGCCCGCATCCGGCAGCCGGATAGCGTCGGTTGCCTGGCCACGCTCGACCACATCAAGCGCCGAGGTCTTGTCGCCGGTGTTACGGGTAACGTGCCGTTCGACCTTCTGCCCGTCGTCGACCACCAGCGCCACCTTGTCCGCCACGCGGGTGAGCGCGACCAGGAACGACCGTTCGGTCAGCAGCTTCCGCTCCGACGAGCGCATCGCCACGATGCCGTGCTCGGTGGTGACCCCCTGTGCGACATGGACGTTGATCGCGTAGGCAAGGTCCAGCCGTTCGGCCATGCGATCGCCGGACGCGATCTCATGTACGGTGCCATCGATCAGCGAGGATACAATCAGCCTGCCCCGGTCCACCTCCTCGACCCGCGCCATCGCACCATTATCGAGTCCCCGGGTCCGATCGTTGTCGCTCCAACGGATGCGGTCGCCTACGTGCAACTCGACCTCCTTCAGCGCAAAGATCGATACGGCATCGCGGTCGAGGTTTCTCGCCAACCGGCCGGGCCGGAACAGCTTCCCGGTCCCGTCAGTCATGGTGAGCCGCACCCGGTCGCCGTCGACGCCGGTCACGACACCGCGATCGCCGCGAACCAGGCCTTGGCTCGGCAGGTTGGTGCGAACCTCCACCACATGCCCCGGTCGATAGGCGCGCATCAGTCGCGCGCCTTCCCTGGTGGCATTGACCCGGTCGAGCACGATGAAGGGCGCGCCCGTGGCGGCGATCTCACCGCTCGCCTTCAACTCGGCCTGCACCGCCTGATTGGCCTCGCTACGCATGGCGCGGCCGGCGGTGAGCAGAAGGGTGGCGTCGCGCTGATCTTGCGGCAGCGCCGCCCAGTGCGCGGCGGTCGTGGTCGCCACTGCGTTCCCCGGCACCTCGGTCGTCGCAGCCCTGAGGATCTCGAACGTACCCGACACGTCGCCGCGGTCGAGCGCGGCGGTGACCGCCTTCATCTGATCCGACCGGGATCGCAGGTTCTCGGTGATATGGGCCGTGGCGACGCCGGCCGTCTGGCTCGCCTCGAACGGCTTGCCGGCCGCGATCGCGGTCAGCTGGCGGGTATCGCCGGTCTGCACGACGCGGGTGACGCCCGTCATGTTGGCGAGGCGCACGATCCGCTCCATGTCACGCGTACCGAGCTGTCCGGCCTCCTCGACCATGATGATCGCACCCGACAGCTCCGCCTTCGCGCGGGCGACCTGTTCCGGTCGGGCGGTGCTGTCGATCACGCGGGCATGACGCGCCAGGAAGCGGGCGACGGTGCTCACGTCGGCACCGGTATCACGTCCGAACTCGCTCGCCTTCACGCTGGCGACGGCGAGCCCGATCACCGCCCGGCCCTCCGCCTTGGCTACCGCCGCCACCGGCGCCATCGCGGTCGACTTGCCGCGCCCCGACCCGCCCTGCACGTTCACCACCCGGTCGGACGAGGACAGCATCAGCACGGCCGCAGCCTCCTGACCCGGATTGAGGCGATGCAGCCCCAGCGCGCGTGCCGCCTCCTGCGCCCGGACCGCGGCATCGACCGGCGGAACGATCGGGGCAGATCGCCCCTTCCCCGCCTCCACGGTGGCAAGGTACGCCTGCTCGAGCCGCACCGACCCTTGCGTCGTCACCATGCGATCGCCGTCGCCGAGCAACAGGCCTTTCGCCTGCAGCAGCGCCAACCGGGCCTCGACATCGACGACCGTCACCGGCCCGCCGCGCGACAGACTCTCGCGGACGAGTTCCAACCGATCGAACGCCGCCTCCCGCTCGCCCAGATCGCGTACCGCCGACGCGACCGCCTGCGCCGCGGCATAGGCCCGCGGCTCCAGTCGTCCCAGTCGTTCAGGGACCAGCGGATCGCCGTCGCGCGGGGTCAGCCCCATGCGGCCGGCGATGGCCAGCCCGCGCTCTCCTATTCCGCGCACACCCCGCACTGCGCGCGTCCACACATCATGCCCCCGCCCCGCCTCCGCCAGCGCACCCTTCACCAACGCTGCCGGATCCAGCCCCTTCTCCGCCGCCAGCCTCCGCCACCCTTCCGCGCGCTGCTCCGGCACGAGATCGGTTGATTTGGAGTCGCGGGTCGCCAGCGCCGCATATTCGCGCGTCTGCGGAGTGTTCTCCAATCCGCGCGCCTTGATGTACGCATCGATCTCGGCCGAGCGGCCGGAGAATGCTTCCACCACCGCACGCGACACGCCGGCAATCTCGAAGGCGCCATTGCGGCCGTCGTGCCGGGGGATGGTGGCGAAGCCGAGCGTCTCGACCCGGCTGCGCAATGCGGACAGGAACACCGCATCCATGACGTGCTGGCGCTCGTACAGCTGATCCGCATGCAGCGCCCGCCACTTGCCGTCGGCGGTGCGGGTCGCGTTGGCGATGACGTTGTGGACGTGGAGCTGCGGCTCGCCGCTGCGGTTCACGTCGTGAAGGAAGGTCGCGGCGACGAACCGGCCGGTCGTCTCGGGCACCTGTCCCTTGCCGTTCCAGACCCGCCCTTCCGCGATGTTGCGCTCCGTCCAGGCTAGGGTCGCGGCAGCCGCTTCCCGCACCGCGACTACCAACCGCGCGTCACCGCCCACCAGCGCCAGGATCGACACCGACTTGGGCACGGACATGGTGACGTCCCAGCCCGCTCGGTGCTCACCCCGTTTGGCGTCCAGAACGGTGCCGTTGGGCAGTTCGCCGGCGAGCACCTGTTTGAACCGCTCGGCGTCAACGGGTCCGGACAGACCCAGCTCGGCCGCCCCCTCGCCTGCCCAGACACTAGCCCCTTCTGCCTGATCGGCGGTGTAATAATTGTCCCGGGCGTAATAGGCGGCTGCGTCGGAGGCCGAACCGACCGCAGCGACCGAGATCATTGTTTGCCCTGCGGGGTGCCGGGCTTTGCCCGGACGGTGATCCTGCCTGCCTTGCCCTCGAACTGCGTCCGGCAGCTGTCGGTCGCGAGCCGGTAATTCACGAGCGCGCAGACCGCCTGATCCCCGCCGCCCAACAGATAGTTGGCCGAGCGGACGGCGAACCACGACGGCGGCAGCGCCATCGCGGCGAAGAAATAGCTGCCGACGCAGAGCAACCAGACGACCGACAGCGCCGCACCCACCTTGCGACCCGACCAGTCCCTGTCCCAGACGGTGTAGCTGACCTTTGTCCGGGGCTGCTGCTCGAGGCTCCTGATAGCGGCGGTGTTCTCCCGTAACGCCTCGGTGTGGTCGCGCTGCCGTTCGTCGATGGCATCCAGACGGGGCTGCCTGTCGATCCGTTCGGCAAGCAACCGCATCTCCGCCCTGATCGGATTGAAGCTGGCGGTGATGCGCTCCGGCATGCCCTTGATGAACTCGGTCCGGGCTCGCGTCAGCGCCAGCTGATCCTCGCGCTCCAGCCTGTGCATGTCGCTCTCGTGCGCTGCCCAGCTTTGGGCGATGCGGTCGATCTCCATGACCGCCTTGTCCAGCCTGGCGCCGAAGGCGACGACGTCACCGGGCCCCAGTTGCTCGGGCCGATCGAATACGGCCCGCCCCTCCCGCCACGCATCGAGACATTCCCGAACGAACGACTTGGCCAAGGTCGCACGCTCGACACCACGCTCGGCCGCGCAACGGGTGAGATCCGCATCGTCGTCGTCCCCAAGCCGTACATTGACCTGACCGCCCATGAAGTTCCTGCCCATGTCCGGCCTAATGCTGGTCGCCGGCACCGCTCCCATGCCATGATTGCATAGTGGCACGATTGCGCCACAATGAGCAGGATTAAGCAAGCGATTATGGCGACGTGAGCGGTGCATCCACCATCGGTGAGCGGATCAAGGCGGTACGGCTCAGGACCGGGTTGGGACAGGACGCGTTCGCGAAGGCGCTGGGCTATTCGAAGCGCGCGCTGGTCAGCTGGGAACTGGGCGGGGCCGAGCCGCCCGTCGCCCTGATGGCGAAGCTCCGGCGCGACTACGATGTCGATCCCGAATGGGTGATCCTGGGCGAGGACACCGTGCCCCGGAGCTACTACGGGCCGGTCGACTGGGACCGTCTCGACCGCCTGCGCGCGGACGTGGACGCCGTCTGCAGGGACGTCGGGCTGGAGCTGCCTGACGAACGCAGCCAGGCGCTCGCGCGCGTGATATACGACGGAGGCGCGGACGCGGGCGCCGCCAACCGCAAGCAGCTGCGCGGTACGCTGCTCGCCTTGTCGCTGGGGGATTGAGGATGAGCGGATCTTCGAAGGAACAACTGGCCGCCTGGATGGCAGATACCCGGCGCGTTGGGTTCAAGCGACGCAACTGGCCGGTCGTGCGCCGACTGGCGGCGCTGTGCACAGGACTGCTGCTGGCAGGTCTGGCGATCCGTCTGCTGGGCTATGCCCCTGCCCTTGCGGCTGCCTGCTGGATCGCCGCAGTTGTCACCGGCGCGGTCATGCTGATCTGGTTCTTCGACCCGCGCCGCTTCCGCGCACGGCCGTCCGGCACGTCCTGACCACACGGAAACAAGCGCGCGCAGCCGGGTTCGCATCGGCCGGTGCTGGCCCATCAGTCTTGTCCATGACGCCCCTCGGGAGATGGGCCGTGCCTCCGAACGGGTCGCTTGCTTGCGACCCTCATGTCGCTGCGCAGCCCGGTAAATCACGGCGTCCGTAGCGCCGTAGCACCCTTGTAGCACGTCAGGAGGCAGCTTTCGCGGAACCCGCAGCACGGCCGATATCCTGCTACATCACTGATAATTTGCGATTTTATGCTCTGAACATGGCCGCTATCCATAGCGTGGTGTGTGCTCCTTTCCTGCACGATCCGGATGCTGCCGTATCGATGCCGTGGTGCTCCGGCATTCATTGCGGCTTCCGGCGGGGCACCCGGGCCGGCGTGTCAGCCGGCCAGCAAGCGAACTCCGGACCGTCTTCTCGACGGTGCGGCAGCCGGTTCAGGGTGAGCCGCAGGATATATCGCCTGTCACTGGCGCTGCCGCCGCCAGTATCTTCCTGGCGGCACGACGCTCACGTGCCCGGGCGCGTTGATCTTCGCCGATCCGGGGGTCGCTGCCTTCCGGCTCCGGACCCGGGGCAGGATCCGGTTCCTCCATCACCCGGATACCCTCGGCACGTCGGGCCGCGTCCTTGCGCCGGGCGTATTCCTGCTGGACCGCGCTGGTCATGTCGGATCTCAGAAGGACATAATCGGGTTCGTACCGATGCTGGCGCATAAGCTCGGCGAGCGCGTGAACGGCCAAGTCGTCACCGACCGCGGCATGGACCGCGCGCAGCCAGCGCGGCGAGGCGTAACGGTGCCGCAGCGTCCAGATCCCTCGCCCCATCTCGGTTGCGAACAGGGCTACCCAGATGACGAGCATGCCTCGTCCCATGACGACCGGTCTGGCGCCGATCGCCCTGGCGATACCGATCGTCACGATCAGCATCGGCAGGAAGGATATGGCGCTGATCGCATAAGGGACGACGTTCAGCTGGCTCACTTCCCATCGCGCGATCAGCCGGTCGACTATCGGGACGCGTTTAGTCACGCCAGGGATCATGGCTGCTCGCCGACCAGCTGTCGTGATGCTGGAAATGGTCGTGAGCGCCGCTGTCCCAGCGATCGTGGCGCTGCCAGTCGGACTCGTAATCGTGCGAACGGGTAGAACCGTAGGGATTGCCGGCGACGTCGGGTGTTCCCGCCCCCGCGATCGTCGGCAATCCGGTTGTCGGATTGATATCCGTTCCGTCGCTGCCAATTCCCGAGTGGCCTGGGAGCGTCCAGTCGTCGAACCAGGTGGCGATGCGCTCGAACAGTCTCATGTCAGCACTCCCGATCGGAAGCCTGGATGATATACGCTTTCCGCATATCGCTCAAGCCGGTCTAGATGCTTCGGTGTGCCCGCCTCCCCTGTCCCATCCGATCTGCACGCCCGCATCGTCGCTGCGCTGACCGTGGCACGGCGGGACGCCAGGCTTCGTCAGGTCGACCTCGCGAAGCGGCTCGGATGGCAGCAGGCCTATGTATCGCGCTACGAAACCGGTGAGCGCCAGTTGAGCGTGGATGAATATGTCGCGGTCGCCGTGGCGATCGGGGTCGATCCGGTGGCCTTGCTCGGCGAACTTCTCTGTCAAGACTGCTCGTAATCACAGCTCAGGACCGCCCATCGAGGCGATGCCCAGGCGCATCTGCCGACGATAACGCCCACCCGATCAACGGCGCGACATCTGCTACGATGCCGAACGCGCGTTCGATGGCCTCTAGGATCCGCCGTGATCGCACACACCGGCGAACCCGACGATCGGTTCGGGGTATCTCCCCACCCTGCCCTTTCAACGGGCGTCACGCTGACAGGTACACACCGCCGGATCGGCTTGGCTTCTCCCGGAAGCCTGCGGCCGTCAGGCCGCTCTTGTGACGGCGATAGCCGGCACGCAACGAAGGGCCATTGCCCAAGGGGCAATTCCGCAATTCCTTTTCCTTCCTTTTGAGCCGGGTCTTGGGGTTAAGTGATTCTGTTAAATAGGAATCGTTAAGAAGGTTAAGTGTCGAAAAGCGGCCAAAAAACCGCGTCTTCGTAATACCTTGAGAATCTTCCCGGTGTGTGATCCCACGTGATTCGGTGTGTGATCCCACGATAGTGCGGTGTGTGATCCCACGACGCCCGGGTGTGTGATCCCACGATGATCGCTTGCCTCTTTGCGGGTCGATTATTGCTCGATCCACACTCTCAACGCCTGCTGCCCGCCTCCGCCTCTGATACGGATGGGCCTTGCGGTGTGTGATACCACGATAGTCAGCGTTCTCCGGCAAGCTTGTCCATCAGGTCGTCCACCTCGGCGGCGCGGCGGCGATCGGCATCGAATCGGTTCCGCCGCTCTTGCTCGGCTTCCAACTTGGCAGTCAGTGCCAGCGCCTCCGCTTCACCCCGAAGTCGAAACAGCACGGCAGGACTGCCATCGACTGTTGCGGCCATGTGCATCGCATAATCGGGGAGCTGGTCGGCCTCCACCACTTTGCGCAGCATCCGGTTGAACTCTTTTGGTTTGCTGTCGCTGCCTGTCTTGTCGCGCAGCACCTCGACGCGACACGTCCACCCGCCCTTCTGGTTGCCGGCGTGCTTGCGCGCGATACGATACAGGGCGCGTTCCAGCCCCCCGGTCAGCAGGAAATAATCCTGGTGCATGGTGAGCAGTGACCGCTCCCCCATAATACCCTCATACACCCAGTCCGACAGCGTAATGGTCATCCCGCGCGGTTGGTCGGTGTCCGGGTCCACCTCCAGCGTCCATTTGTCGAGCCAGTTGAAACCGGCCTTGGTCCGCCGCTTGGGCGCGCGGATCGAGGTCGATATGGAAGTCGTTTGAAGCCGCTGGAGTGCAGCCTGCAACTCCTGATAAGCTCGGCCGCTGGTGTCGCGCTTGATCGCCCGCAACAGGTCATAGGACGTAGTTCTAAGTGTCCGGGGAAGGTCGTTGACCCCCTGCTCCCGCATCCGATTGAGCGTGGACGCCGCCCATATCAAGATATCGGCGTCCCAGATCGTGGCCATGCCGTAGGCGGGGATCGCCTCAATCTTGACCCACGTCTCGCCGTCCGGGCTGCTATATTCGATCGGCTTCACCCGCTTGCGCTTCTGGAGCGAGAAGAACGGCCGCTCCATCGTCTCCCGCTGATCTTTCAGCGGGAGGTCGCCCATCAACGGGATGAACAGATCAAATTCGGGGTTGGGATTTTGGCGCTTGGTCATGAAACATCAATCCTGCCATCCTGCATAATTGCAGGTGTGCACATCGTCACACACGACCGAATTGCTTGTCGGCTTCATACTTGGCGACCAGTTCGCTGATCGCTTCAGCAAGGAGATCTTGGTGACTCCGCCGGGTCCGCGCTGCCAAAACGCGAAATGCCTCCGCCGTGGGATCTGCAGGATCGAAATATGCCCCAAGGTGATACTTACCCGGTCGTTTGCCACCTGATCGTGCGGCACTCGACGGCAAGGTCGTCGGAGCCGACTGGCGTTCCGGCTCGGGTTCGCGAGGGGAGGGTGCCGCTACTGCCGGCCCCAACAGGGAAGTCCGTTTCGCCATAATCAAGCTTTCACATTTGCAGGTGTGCAATTGATCACATCATCAAATATGTGCTTCTGCAAGGCTGCAATTTCCAAGGCAGCTTTACCTTTCGGCTCATGCTCGATGACGCCCAAGCCGTAAGGCCATGCCGCTCGGTAGGCGCTGCGCTCCCGCAATACGGCACGCGCCACCCGCAAGCCGGTTGCCTCGGCAAGCGTTCTGGCATCGTCCAGCAATGTGGTTGCGGTAGGAGGGGCGGCATTCAGCACGACCACGCCCGTTCGCCCCGTGCTGGTGATAAGCTGTGCCGTGCGCTTGATCGCATCGAGATCGATCAATGACGGACGGCAGGGGATAACGACCAGATCGGCACGCTGCGCCGCTGCGGCGGCTTCCGCGCCCGCCGCTGGCGGTGTGTCGATGATAGTAAGTGCAAAGCCGTTGGCCTCAGCTGCATCAATCGCTTGATCGAGGCGTCTCGCACTGATTGGCTCGACGTGCGGCAGCTCGGCCGTTCGTCGCTCGCTCCAAGCGGTCGCGCTCTCCTGCGGGTCGAGATCAAAGAGAGCCGTCTTGATCCCGACCGCTTCAGCAGCGACCGCCAAATTCACCGCGAGCGTCGTTTTGCCAACGCCACCCTTTTGAGCTGCAAGAGTGATAATATGCACGTGTGCACACCTTCAATAATTCAGATATGACGTTATGCAGAACGGCAAGGTCGCACAAGTGCTATGGTGAGGCGCTCTGCTCCTAAAGCATGGCAACGCATGGGCATGCGCTGGATAAATCTGTACGATGCGCCGCTGCTACCGAGGCCCGGAGCATAGTTGGAGTGATCTGATGCAGAAGGGCAAGGCCTTGGACGAGACGATAAAAGGTGAGGTCCGCTTGTGCATAGAGGGCGGTCTTGCCCATTTCCCCGGACTGGCGAAGGAGCAGACGGTCTCGTTTGATGATCTCGCCACCCCGGAGTGCCAGGAGATCGCCAGTCTCGTCGATCAGGCGGACTTCTTCAACTGCACGCCTGCAAACGACAGCGCGGGGCCGGATGCGCGCAGCTATACGGTTGGGCTGACCATCGCCGGCCGCAGTCACGAACTCCGCGTCACCGAACCGATCCGCGACCCAACGCTGGCGAAGCTTGTGTCGGTTGTACGTCGCTTGAGCAAGCAACGCCCGAGCCAGAGCTCTTAGCCAACTCACCGGTGAAATCACCGACAAGCCATGCGCCGATCACGCTTCGCCGTCTTCGACCCGGCCGGCGGGCGGCGCGTTGTCACGATCGAAATTCCCGCAAAGGATCCAGACCGTGTGAAAAGCCGCGCCTGTGATTCCGCCCGGTCGCGGATCGGCGTATGCTGCGGGCATGGCGTATATCGAGGGTCACGCGCGCGACCAGGCGCTGCTGCTGCCGGCATCGGTTGAGGATTACGTGTCGGCGGACAATGCGGTGCGCTTCATCGACGCCTTCGTTGAAGACTTGGATCTGGGCGAAGCCGGCTTCCTGCGGACGCGACCCAAGGCCACTGGCCGACCGGGCTATTCCCCGCGCGACATGCTGAAGCTGTACCTGTACGGCTACCTCAACCGGGTGCGGTCGAGCCGTCGCCTGGAAACCGAGGCGACGCGCAATCTCGAACTGATCTGGCTGCTGCGCGGGCTGCGGCCCGACTTCAAGACCATCGCCGACTTCCGCCGTGACAACCGCTCGGCGTTCAAGGCGGTGTTCCGCGCGTTCATGGTGCTGTGTCGCAAGCTCGACCTGTTCGGGCGCGAGCTGCTCGCGGTGGACGGCACGCGGCTGAAGGCGGTGAACAGCCGGACGCGCAACTTCACGAAGGCCAGGCTCGACAAGTACGTAAAATCCGCTGACGAGCGGCTCGAGAAGTACCTCGCACAGCTGGATGACGCCGACCGTGGTGAGGAGGCAGGCACGACCAGACGGAGCGAGGCGCTCGCGGCGAAGATCGCCAGGGTACGCGAGCAGCGTCAGGTCAGCGAGGCGATGCTTGAGCAGCTGAAGGCCAGCGGCGAGAGCCAGATCTCGCTCACCGACCCCGATGCGCGTGCGATGGCGGCCCATCCCAAGGTCGGCGTCGGCTACAACGCCCAGGTCGCGGTCGATGCGAAGCACAAGCTGATCGTCGAACAGCATGTCACCAACGCGGGCAGCGATCTGGGTTTTCTGGCCGAAACCGCGGGTGCGGCCAAGGACCTGCTCGGCGTGGACCGGATCGATGTGGTCGCCGATATGGGATATTACATGGGTGAGGACATCGCCGCGTGCGAACGGGCCGGCATCACTCCCTATGTCGCCCGTCCCCAGCGCGGCACGGCCGTCGGCGACGGCCGCTTTCCCAAAGAGCGGTTCCGCTACGATGAAGCGGCGGATTGCTATCACTGCCCGGGCAACCAGCGGCTCGATACACGGTACCGCTGGCTCCAGGGCGGTCACATCATCGTGCAATATTCAAACCCGCGCGCCTGTGGCGGATGCGAACTCAAGGCGCAGTGTGCCCGCGGTAGCTTCCGCCGCATCACGCGGTGGGAAGGCGAGGCGGTGCTCGACCGCATGGCGACACGCCTTGCCGTGCGGCCTGAGATCCTGAACATCCGGCGCGAGACGGTCGAACACCCCTTCGGCTCTATCAAGCAGTGGATGAACCAGGGGGCCTTCCTGATGCGTGGGCTCGACAAGGTCCGCGGCGAGTTCAGCCTGACGGCGCTCACCTACAACCTCAGGCGGGCGATCAACCTCGTCGGCGTACAGGGGCTGATCCGGGCGGTGCAAGCCTGAACCTCGCTGCTATATGGGCCAGCGCAGCGTCTGATATCTTCCCCACGAAGCCGTTCTGACCCCGATGCAGCGGGAAACCCGAACATATCAGCAGTATCTGCCACTCTGACCAAAAGAACGACGGGCGGCTTCATGACCGCGAGTTTTCGCACGGTCTGGATGCTGAAACGGGAAAGCTTGCGGCTTCTCAGAAGCCTCATTCACTCAAGTTTTGAGAACTCTGAAGTCGATCGCCAGCGCCTCTCGCTCTATTTGGGAAGGCGTATGGTGACACCGAAGGCCCGCTCGGATCGGGACAGAAGCGCATCGCCGCCATGACCAACGGCGATGGCGCGAACCAGAGCAAGGCCCAGCCCATGTCCATCGGTGGTGCGTGACGCTTCGGCGCGGGCGAAACGCTGAAACAGGCGTTTGGCATCAGCAGGAGGAACGCCCGGACCATTGTCCTCCAGCGTCACTTCAATCGCATCATGCGACACCTTGGCGGAGAGCTTCGCGGCGGTGCCGGCCGGCGTGTGCCGCAACGTATTCTCCAGAAGGTTCGACAATGCCTGCGCGAGCAGGCGCCGGTCGCCCTCGATATGCAGTCCGGGCATGACGTCGATCGTCAGCGTATGGCCGGCAGCCTCGAAGTCGGGACGATAAGTTTCGGCCATGTCCTCCAGCAGCGCCGACAGATCGACCGCTCCCAACGCTCGACGTTCAGCCAACCCTTCGACCTCGGCGATGCGCAGCAGCGCGGCGAATATCTCCAGCAGATCGTCGGCCTGCCGCCGTGCCGCCTTGATCGCGTCTTTGTCCCCGGTCGCGGCGCGATCAAGCTGGTTGCACAGGCGGGTAAGGGGGGTGCGCAGGTCGTGCGCCACGTCGGTCGACACCTGCCGCAGATTATCCATCAACGCGGCGATGCGGTCGAGCATCCGGTTGAGCGTGGCGGCGAGGCGATCGAACTCGCTGTCCGACCCGTCGCGCGGCACCCGCTGCGTCAGGTCGCCGGCGATGATCGCCTGCGCGGTGGCATCGATGCGCGACAGGCGACGCCGGGTCAGCCATCCAACCAGCACGGCCGCGCCGATCCCCAGCGCCAGCATCGCCGCTAGCGCCGTCGCGAACAGCGCCGCCAGCGTGCGGTCGATCGCCGTGAGGTCGCGCCTATCAGCGACGACGACGAGCATCCCGCCGGACAGCGGCGTCGCGAGCGCCTGACCGACGCCGGTATTGTTGCCGCGTCGGAAGCCGAAATGCTCCTGATAGCCAGGTTCGACCGGCGTCAGCGACGTGATCGTCGCGGCGACCGGCCGCCCGGCGCGGTCGACGAGCAGATAGTCGAGGCTCGCTTCGTTGCGGGCGTCCTCGCGCAAGCGGATTGCGTCCGCCACCCCCGCCAGGCCGCCTTCGCGCACCTCGGCCATCAGCGCGCGTGTCTCCACCGCGACGCGGTGGTCCAATTGTTCCTCCAGCGCCTCGTGCGTCACCTCATAGGCGACGGCGCCGATCGCCAGCGTCGCGATGCTGAACGCCAGCGCGACCAGCACGACGATGCCGAAGGTAGAGCGCCACAGGCGGGTGAGCATCTATTCACCCCGGATCATGTAGCCGGCACCGCGCACCGTCTCGATCGCATCGGCGTCGAAGCCGGCGTTGAGCTTGGAGCGCAGCCGGCTCAGATGCGTCTCGACGATGTTGGTCTTCGGATCGAAATCGAAATCCCACACCCGCTCCAGCAGCATCGTGCGGGTCATCACTCGGCGCGGGTTGCGCATCAGCTCCGCGAGCAACGCAAACTCACGCGGTTGCAGGGTGACGCGCCGACCATCGCGCTCGACAGTGCGGCGATGCAGGTCGAGGACGATATCGCCGACCCGCAGCAGATGCGCGTCATCGCCGCGCGAGGAAGGCCGGCGCGCCAGCGCGTTGAGGCGCGCGGCCAGCTCGGAGAAGGCGAAGGGCTTGACCAGATAGTCGTCTGCTCCGCCCTCCAGCCCCTCCACTCTATCGGCGATTCCACCGACTGCGGTAAGCATCAGAACCGGGGTGGCATCGCCGGCCGCGCGCAACGCCCTCACCAGCGCCAGCCCGTCGAGACCGGGCAGCATCCGGTCGACCACGATCGCGTCGAAGCCACCGCCGGTCGCCTGGAACAACCCGTCGCGACCATCCTCGCTGACCGCAACCTGGTGCCCGGCCTGACCCAAGCCCTGTGCCACGAAGGCGCGGGTGTCGGCATCATCCTCGACGATCAATATCCGCATCGCTTACCTATCGCGCAGCGGCGTCAACGCGCCAACCACCGCCCAGCGCGCGGAACAGTGCAACCTCGTTCTGCGAAACCGCTATGTCGGATTGGACCTGTTGGAGGGTCGCGGATGCAGCCGCGCGCTGCGCGTCGACCTGAAGCAGGCCGGGCGCGTCGCCGAGGCGGACCCGGGCAGCGGCCCGCCGCGCATAGGCCTGTGCCTCGCGCGAAGCCGTCGCCAGATCGCGGTTGCGGCGGGTTTCGGCGTCATAGGCGGCGAGCGCCGTCTCGACCTCGCGCAGCGACCGAAGCACCGCTACGTCCCACCCGGCCAGCGCCGCGCGCTCGGTCGCGCGGGCTTGTTCCAGCCTTGCGCGTGCCGGTGCCTGGTTGGGAAAGGCCCAGCTGACGAGCGGCGTCACCGCCGCACTGATCCCGCCGGACAGCAACCCGACAGCCCCGCCCAGATTGACCCGTGGATAGAGGTCCGCGCGTGCCACGCCGATCCGTGCGGCCGCGGCGGCAAGGCGGCGCTCCGCTTCGCGCACGTCGGGACGGCGTAGCAGCAGCGCGGTGCCGTCGCCGACCGGTGCCGCCCCGCGCAGACGGGGCGCGGCGGTGCAGGCGAAGCGGTAGGCGCGCGCTTCGGCGGGCGGGCGCCCCTGCAGCGTCGCGAGCCGGTACAGCGCATTGGCGCGCTGCGCCTCGAACGGGGCGATGGCGGCACGAGTGGCAGCGGCGATCGTCGCGACCTGCGAGACTTCCAGCGGCGACACCTCGCCGGCACGCAACTGCTCGCGCACGAGAGCGACCGAACGGTCCTGCGCCGCAGCGACCTCGCGCGCGGTGGCGATGGCGCGGGTCGATCCGCACAGGTCGACATAGGCCAGCACGGTATCGGCGACGACCGCAACGCGCAGTCCGTCGACGACGGCCGCTTGCGCCTCGGTATCAGCGCCCGCCGCGGTCGCGGCCGAGCGAAGCCGGCCGAACAGGTCGAGGTCCCAGCTCGCGGTTGCGGCGATATCGTAATCCGTCGTGGGCACATTGCCCGACGCACTCGGCTGTCCGGCGGGGTTGTCGACGCCAAGCGCGCTCTCGATCGTCGTCTGCGGCAACCGCGCCGCCCGTGCCTGTCGTAAGGCCGCGCGTGCCCCATCGAGATTGGCATAGGCGACCCGCAGGTCCGCGTTGGCGGTCAAGGCCGAGCGTACCAGTCCGTCGAGCACAGGATCGTCATAGAGCCGCCACCAGTCGTCGGGCACGGGCGCGATCGAGGCCACCGGAAGCGACGCGAATGCCCCGGTGGCGCTGTCTGGCGCCACAGTGGGCGGCGGCTTGGGCACGCTCATGCAGGCGGATGCGAGCAGGGCTGCGGCGGGGGCTAGGCGGCGGATCATGCCAGCGCCTCCGTAGATGCAGGAGCAGGCGGGACGGCGCGCTCCTCGCCATAACGGGCATAGAGCGCCGGCAGCAGCAGCAGGTTGAGCGCAGTGGACGAGATGAGGCCGCCCAAGATCACGATCGCCATCGGATGCTCGATCTCGTGCCCCGGCGCATTGCCCGCGACGATCAGCGGCACCAGCGCGAGACCGGCGCAGGCGGCGGTCATTAGGATCGGCACCAGGCGCTCCTCGGCACCGCGCAGCACCAGCTCGCGGCCGAAGGTCATGCCCTCGTGGCGTTCGAGATGCTGATAGTGGGAGAGGAGCATGATGCCGTTGCGCGCGGCGATGCCGATGACGGTGACGAACCCGACCAGCGACCCGAGCGACAGCACCCCGCCGGTCAGCGCGACCGCGACCACGCCCCCGACCAGCGCGAACGGCAGGCTGACGGCGACCAGCGCGGTGATGCGGCGCGAGCGGAACTCCATCCACACCAGCAGCAGGATGCCGACGAGGCAAAGCGCGCCGATACCCCACAGCCGGCTGCGCGATTCCCTGAGGGCAGCATATTCGCCCAGCACCTGCGGGTGATAGCCGGTCGCGAACGGCACCTTCGCGACCGCGGCGTCGACCGCCTGCGCGACGGTGCCGAGATCCGCGCCCGCGACGTTCATCGTCACGTCGAGGCGGCGCTGGCCGTTCTCGCGCTTCACCTCGTTGGGAGCGGGCGCGATCTCGATACCGGCGATGTCTCCGAGCCGCACCGGCGCGCCGGTGACGGGTGCCTGGATCATCAGGTCGCGAAGCGCATGGACGCTGTTCCGCACCGCTGGCTCACCCCACACCGCCACGTCGAACGCGCGCTGGTCGCGGTAGATTTCGCCGACCTTGGCCTGCGCGACCAGCACCTGCGCCTGCCGGCGGACCTCGCCCGCGGTCAGCCCGAGCCGGGCCAGTTCGCCGGCGCGCGGGCGGATGCGGATTTGCGGGACCAGCACCTGGCTCTCCAGCTTCAGGTCGGACACGCCCTGAATACCGCCGATCGCGTCCCGAACACGCGCGCCGGCCGCGCGCAGCTCCGGCTGGTCGGGGCCGTAGATGCGGACGACGATGGTCGCGCCGGCACCAGTCAGCACCTCCTTGATCCGCTCGCGCAGATAGGTCAGCACATCGCGGTAGAGGCCGGGATAGCCCTCGACCACCTCCTTGATCCGCTTCACCGACGCATCGTAATCGGCATTCTCGTCAAGGCTGATCCAGAGTTCGGTGAAGTTGGGACCGACCACCTCGTCGGCCTGCTCGGCGCGACCGATATGCGCGCCGAAGTTGCGCACGCCGGGGATGCTGCGCAGCTCCTTCGACGCGCGGATCGTAATCCGGTCCATCGCCTCGATCGACGTGCCCGGCTTCTCGACGAAGTGCATCAGAAAGTCGGTTTCGCGGAAGTCGGGAAGGAACTGGTCCTTGAAGGTCGCATAGCCGACCCCCGCCAGCAGCAGCCCGCCCGCAACGATCCCGACCGCCAGCGCCGGCCTTCCCACCACGCGCGGCAGGAAGCCGACATAGCGACGCTTGAATCCGGCGACGAAGCGGGTGTCGCGCTCCTCGGTAAGCGGCGCGTTCGGCAGGAGCAGCAGGCACATCGCCGGCGTGACGGTCAGCGCGACCAGCAGCGACATGCCGATCGCCAGCACATAGGCGATGGCGAGCGGCTGGAAGAAGGTGCCGGCCACCCCGCCGAGGAAGAAGATCGGCACGAACACAAGCATCACGATCAGCGAGGCGAACACCACCGCCGAGCGCACTTCCAGCGACGCGGCCAGCACCACCGCGAAGGCCGGCTTCGGATCGGCGGACTCGCGGTTCAGCCGCAGGCGGCGCGCGATATTCTCCACGTCGATGATCGCGTCGTCGACCACCTCGCCCAGCGCGATGACGAGGCCGGCGATGATCATCACGTTGATCGTCGCGCCCGACCACAGCAGCATCAGCCCGGCGCCGAGCAGCGACAGCGGGATCGCGACGAGGCTGATCGTCGCCTGCCGCCAGTCGCGGGTGAACAGGAACAGCACCGCCGCGACCAGTGCGCAGCCGATCATCAGCGCGCGTGTCAGGTTGTCAATCGAGCGTTCGATGAAGGTCGCGGGCCGGAAGATGGTCGTGTCGACCTTCACGTCCTTCAAGCCCGGCTTCAGCTCGGCGAACGCGGCCTCGACCGCGCGGGTCAGCTCCAGCGTGTTGGCGGTCGGCTGTTTCTCGACGATCAGCATGATGCCGGGACCGTCGTCGATGATGGCGTTGCCGATCGGTGCATTGAAGCCGTCGACCACGCGCGCGACGTCGCCGATCCGAACCGGTGCCTCGCCCGCCTGCTTGACGATCGCCCGGGCGAGGTCGGCGGCGGTCTGGACGGTGCCGGTCTGCTGGACCGCGAGCCGCTGGTTGGGTGTGTCGACGAAGCCGCCGCCCCCGACCAAAACCGCGTCGCCGGCCGCGGCGCGGACCTCCGCCAGCGTCACGCCGGACGCACGCAGACGATCGGGATCGACCAGCACCTGCAATTGCCGGTCGCGCTGCCCCCAGACCGCGACGTTGGCGACGCCGGGGACCGCCATCAGCCGTGGCCGGATCGTCCAGCGGACCAGCTCGGACAATTGCATCTGATCGAGTTTCGTCGACGACAGTCCGACCTTCATCGCGCGACTGGTCGAGGACAGTGGCGGCATGAGGACGGGCTGTCGTGCCGCAAGCGGCAGGCGTGGCTGCACCTGGGCGATGCGCTCGCCGACCATCTGGCGCGCGCGGATCACGTCGGAGCCGCGCTCGAACAGGATCTGCACCGACGACAGGCCCAGCACCGATTTGGAGCGAAGCGTCATCAGGCCGGGGACACCGTTGACCGCGGTCTCGATCGGCACCGTCACCAGGCTCTCGACCTCCTCGGTCGACAGGCCCGGTGCCTCGGTCTGGATTTCCACCATCGGCGGTGCGAACTCGGGGAACACGTCGAGCGGCACGTCGCGCCCGGCACGGACCCCGAGCACCACCAGCAGCGCGGCGAGCGCGAGAACGAGGACGCGCTGCGCCAGCGCGAAATGGACGAGCCGGCCGAGCATCAGTGCGCCGCCCCGAACTCGGTGCCGAACAACTCCGCCGTACCATCGGTCACGACCTGCGCGCCGGCGGACAGTCCGCGCGCCAACAGCGCCCGTCCGCCGCTCTCCGATACCACCTCGACACGCTGCCGGACGAAGGTGTCGGGCGCGGTCTTCTGATAGACCCACTCGCCGCCATGAATGTCGCGCAGGATTGCGGCAGACGGCACCGACAGGCCCTCGGTCTGCCCGGCGAGCGGCAGGTCGACCGACACGCGCTGGCCGACCTGGAAAGCCCGGTCGCGATTGTCGACCGCGTAATAGAGGTCGACGGTGCCGGCGACGGTGTTGGCCGAAGGCGGTGCCTGCACCGGGCGCGCCGAGCGGGGCGCACCGCCATCGCCAAGAGGGCGGACCGTAGCGGAGGCTTCGCGTCGCACCTCGCCCATGTCGCTGCCGAACACCGATGCGCGCACCCACAGCACGGGTTGCGCGCCAAGCGAGGCGACCGCCGGCCCGAGCAGCCGGCGCTGCTGCCGCGCCGCGTCCAATGCGGCCTGCGCCGCGGTCAGAGCCGCCGCGGCCTCGTCACGCGCACGCACGCTGCCCGCTTCCTCACGCACCAGGCTCGCGGCGCGATCGAGAGCGATCCGCGCAAGCCGCGCCTGCGCCGTGGCACGCGCCAGTTCGGCATCTGCCGCGGCCTGCTGGCTGCCGATCTGCTGGAGGTTGGTTGTCGAATTGACCGGCACGCCGTTGGCGCTGATCGGCGGCACGACAATCTCGCCTGCCACTTCGCGCGTCGCCGTGGCCGATCCGCCATCCACCCGCGCAAGCGCGATGCCCAACCGCTGCTGCGCCTGCGGGGTCAGGGTCAGCTTCAACAGCTCGCTCTCATGCGCGATCGTCTCGGCATGGGCAGGCGGTGCGGGCGGCTTGGCAGCCTTCTCGTCGCAACCGGCAAGCAGGATCGGGATCAGAAGGAAGGTCTGGCGCATCGTGACGGCTTAGTCACGAAAGCATGGGCGCTGCTGGAGCCGACTATACAAAGTCCCAATGTAGCTGGTCATTCACGAGTTTCGATTTGAATTTGATGCTTCGACCTGATGATCGTCGGCCCCGGGGGTGCGCGTATGGAGAGAGTCGACGTGACGAGAGAGCATCCCGCCCGTAAAGTCGCCGAAATCACCCTCGGCTTTTGGCTGGCCAAGGTCGTCGCCACGACATTGGGTGAGGTTGCGGGTGACGCCATCGCCCAGACGCTGAACCTGGGCTACGTCGCCGGGCTTGCCATCACGCTGGGCCTGCTAGCGGCGTTCCTCGTCGCGCAGGTTCGTGCCGATCGCTATCGTCCTTTTCTGTTCTGGGCGACGATCGTCGGTACGACCACGGCGGGAACCGAAATAGCCGACCTGTCGACCCACACCCTCAACCTTGGCTATAACGTGACGTCGGCCATCCTTTTCGGCGGCATGTTGCTGACCCTCGGTATTTGGTATCTCAGGCGGGGCACCTGTGACGTGAGCGCGGTGGTCGACCGTGAGAGCGAGTTGTTTTTCTGGGGCGCCGTTCTGTTCTCGAACAGCCTCGGCACGGCGTTCGGCGATGGACTCGTCTATGTTTTCGGCCTCACATATACCACGGGATCGCTGGTCTGCATGGCTGTGATCGGCGCGGTTTTGCTTTTGCACTATGTTGCCCGGATCAACGCGGCATTTATATTCTGGGCGGCATTCGTCTTCACCAGGCCGTTCGGCGCCGACTTCGGGAATTTGCTCACGAAGGAAGCCGCCAAGGGCGGTTTTGGCCTCAACACGTTTGCGACTGCCTTGGTCTGCGTCCTGCTGCTTGCTGGCATTGTCGTGTGTTTCGAACGCCGGCAGCACCTTGTTGATGGACGTGGCCGCAGCCCAGCCTGAACAACTAAGCGGAGAGGCCGCCAGCGTACCTCCTAACTGATCCCATTTCTCGATTGGGATGGTAAAACGGGATTGCTGCTGTCTTCCCATAGCTCATGCAGGTGACGAGTTGTGACGAGCACAGAAGCTATGCCCGGCATGGCCCTTTGCGACACTTGCCGCTAATCAGGAGCTTGGGACAAGCCGGGGGGCGTGTCCACTTCGGACACCGAGATGACCAGGACACAGCCGACAAGATTTTTTGACCGTATCGTCGCATGGTCGCTGAACCGCCCGTTACCGGTCATCACGCGATACCTGATCGCCGCCATCGTGATCATCACCGCTGGCGCGGCGCGGGTTCTATTCGTCCCGGATACACTGCCATGGCTGCTGTTTATCCCGGCGACGATCGGTATCGCGCTCGTACTGGGCAAAGGGCCGGGCCTGTTTGCCGGCGTTCTATCGACGGCTACCGGTATCGTGTCGATCGGGAATGCGAACCATCCCTCCTGGCTACCACATGCTCAATGGATCGCCGCTACCTTGTTTCTGGTGGTGACGCTCGGCCTTGTGTTGCTGGCAGCCGAACTGAGGGAGGCGATGCGCCGCTCGATCGCGCTCAACGCCGAACTGGTCGAGCGCGAACGCCTGTCGGCGGAGCGCGAGGCGTTTATGTCGAGCGTCCTGGCGGCATCGACAGATTGCATCAAGGTCGTGGAACTGGACGGCAGCCTTTCCTTCATGAGCGAAGGCGGCATGAAGGTGATGGACATCAGCGACTTCAACACGGTTCGTGGATGCCCATGGCCCGAATTTTTGAAAGACGGGGGCTCGGCCCTCGCCGTGGAAGCGCTGGCCACTGCGACCAAGGGCGGCTCGTCGCATTTTGAAGCGGCAGGAGACACACACGCGGGCATTCCGAAATGGTGGTCGGTATCGGTGTCGCCGATCCTTGCACCGGACGGCAGCACCTCGCGCATCCTGTCCGTTTCGCGCGATCATACCGCCCTTTTCAAGGCGCGCGAACAGCAGGAGCTTCTCAACGGTGAACTTAGCCATCGGCTGAAGAACGTACTGACACTGGTACAGTCAATCGCCAATCAGACGTTGCGGGATGCCGGGAGCCTCGAAGAGGCAGCCGCCGCCTTCTCGTCGCGGCTCGCCTCGCTCGGACGGGCAACCGACGTTCTCACCGCCACATCCTGGCAACAGGCCGAACTGCACGATGTACTCGGCGCTGGGCTTTCCGCGGTTGCGGGTCTGTTGGATCGGATCAGGGTCGAGGGGCCGCGTATCCAACTGAACTCTCAAGCGGCTCTCGCGTTGACATTGGCCGTGCACGAACTGGCGACGAACGCGACCAAGTACGGGGCTTTTAGTAACGATACTGGATTGGTCACGCTTCGATGGCGGGTAACCGACGAAAACGATGGACCTCACTTCTCTTTTCTCTGGCAGGAAATGGGTGGTCCACTGGTGAGCAGCCCCGCGCGTCGAGGCTTTGGCTCCCGCATGATTGAGCGTTCGCTGCGGTCCTATTTCCGGGGCGAGACGGTACTGGACTATGCGCCGGAAGGCGTCACGTTCCGGATTGATGCGCCGCTCGGCGACACCGGCGAACTGGTGGCGGGCTGATATGGGACAGGCCATGCCCCCGCGCAGCATCCTCATCGTCGAGGATGAACCGTTCATCCGCTATGATCTGGTCGACTTTTTCGAAGATCGGGGATTTCGTGTCTTCGAAGCCGAGGACGCCGACGAAGCAATCGGTTTGCTCGACGCCAATCACGCCATCCGTATCGTACTGACCGATGTGCAGATGCCGGGCTCGATGGATGGCGTGAAACTCGCCCATCATGTGCGCGACCGCTACCCGCCGACGATCCTGATCGTCGTCTCGGGCATGGTCAATCCGACCTCAGCGGAACTGCCAGCCCGAGCATTGTTCGTGAGCAAGCCGTTCGATCCCCGGTATGTCCTGCGGGAGATCGAACGCTTGTCTTCCTAAGCGATCATCCGTTGCGTTCGTTCGCCCATGCGATCCGCCGCTGGAGGGCAGCGGATAACTGGCTGGCCGAATAGGGTTTGCGCAACAGCTCCAAGCCTTCCGCGCCTTCCTGCGCGAGAACGTGACTGTAGCCGCTGGCGAGCACGACCGGCATCGCCGGCAGATCGCGCGCCAATCGCTTCGCCAACTCGATGCCCCCCATTCCCGGCATCACCACATCCGAGAACACGATGTCGAACCCATCGCCGTCCGACCCCAGACGGTCCAGCGCCTCTTCAGCGCTCGTCACCCAAGCCGTACCGTAACCCAAATCTTCGAGAAGCTGGGTGGCAAACTGCCCGACACTGATGTTGTCTTCGACAACGAGCACGCAACGCCCTTCGCCATCGATCGCCTCTTGCTGCCCGGTCGGTCGCGGCTCTCCAGGAACCGTCGATTCCGCCTGAGGCAGATAGAGGGTGAAGGTCGAGCCCTTGCCGACGACGCTTTCGACATCGACATCACCGCCCGACTGCTTCGCAAAACCGAACACCTGACTAAGGCCCAGGCCGGTGCCCTTGCCGACATCCTTGGTGGTGAAGAACGGCTCGAAAATCCGCTCCAGATCGTCGGGCGCGATGCCGATGCCAGTATCGCTGAGCGAGACGGCGACGAAATCGCCGGTTCCCGGCCCATGTCCTCGGATCGAAGGCATTCGGGCGTCGCAGCATAGCCGGATCGTCACCGTGCCTTCGCTCTCCATCGCGTCCCGCGCGTTGACCGCCAGGTTGACCAGCGCCGTCTCGAACTGGCTGACGTCGGCACGCACACGGCAGATCGCGTCCGGCACTTCGAAGCGGACCAACACGCGCGAGCCGGTGATGCTGTCGAGCATGTCTGCGATAGCGTCGAGCCGCTGCCCGACCTCAAATACCTCCGGCTCCAGCGTCTGCCGGCGGGCAAAGGCAAGCAGCTGCCCGGTGAGCTTGGCCGCGCGATCGGCGGTGTCGCCGATGGCATCGAGGTAACGCTGGCGCTTCTCGGGAGCGACGTTGTCACGCCGCAACAGGT
Organism: Sphingomonas hominis; assembly: GCF_013328205.1. GTDB lineage: Bacteria > Pseudomonadota > Alphaproteobacteria > Sphingomonadales > Sphingomonadaceae > Sphingomonas > Sphingomonas hominis. The sequence continues at coordinate 42,510 of NZ_JABULH010000011.1, forward strand.
CGACGGAGCCGCGGATGACAGTCAGGAGATTGTTAAAGTCGTGTGCCACCCCGCCGGTGAGCTGGCCGATTGCCTCCATCTTCTGGCTCTGACGTAGCCGCTCCTCCGCTGCCATCAATTCGGCGCTACGGTCGGCGACACGCTGTTCGAGTGTCTCGTTCAGCGTGCGCAAATCCGCGATGGCACGGTCGCGCTCTGCCTCGACCGCCCGCTTGGCCTCGATGTCGATGAGGACGCCGGGAAAGCTGCGCGGTGTGCCATCGGGATCGTGATCGACACGACCGTTCGCCTCGATCCAGTAATAGGGGTCAGGACATAGAACGGGCACAGATATACGCTAAGCGTCTCTGCGCGCACTTATGGGTCGACTCTATGCGTCGACGACTCCAGCATTCCAAAGGCATCCATCGGACAGTTGTAGCATCGCCTCTCGTCGCAGAGCCGGCATATCGTCAGCGCCGAGACAGCGTCGTCAGACATCTGCGCAAGTATTGTCTCGGCAATACGTTCCAGCACGAGGCGGTCAGCATTCGAGACATGGCTAAGGATTTCGGATAAAGTCTCGTTTCTTCGTTGCAGGATCGCAGATAGGCGAGTCTCGCCTGCCTCAGTGAGCATCAGCGCTACTGCACGACGGTCCCGTAGCGCTTTGGATCGAACGGCGAACCCGGCTGCAACCAATCGATCGACAAGCCGCACCGTCCCCGCGTGGGACAAGCCTAGCACCCGTCCTAATTCGTCGATCGAAAGACCGGTCGCGTGACCGATGACGACGATCGCCGCGGTGGTTTCGCCACCGCCGGGTATCGTCGGGTCGAATGCCGCCTTCTTAATTCGATCGGTGATGCCCACTGCGAGGGCGCCGAACAGATTGACGAGCCGGTCCGAGAGTACGTTCAAAGGGTTGCCTCATTCATTGCCGGCGCATAGTGTATGCGCAGCGCATATATCACGCCTGTCTAAGCATGAAGGCAGGTCATGCGCCATGATGAAAGCGAGGCACCATGTTTTCGACATTACACATAGCTGAAAAGACGACCGGCTCTCGCGGGTCTCTCGCGTTGCTGCGCTGGGCGCTGGTGGTCATCTTTCTCTGGTTCGGTTGCATGAAATTCACGAGCTATGAAGCGATGGGCATCGCGCCATTGATGAAGAACAGTCCGATCATGAGCTGGATTCCGGCCGTTTTTGGGGTGCAGGGTGGAAGCTATTTTATAGGCACCGTCGAGCTCGCGACGGCCGCTGCGCTGATTATCGGTGCTTTCAACAAGACGGCCTCCGCTCTCGGCGCGGCGATGTCATGCCTGACTTATGCCGTGACACTGACGTTTTTCCTGAGCACGCCTGGCGTCGCCGAGCCGACCGCTGGCGGGTTCCCGGCGATTTCGGCCGGAACCGGACAGTTCCTGTTGAAGGACCTGGTGCTTCTTGCGGCATCAGCGTGCCTTCTACTTGCGTCCATACGGACAGCAGACGCGTGACGGCAAACAGGTGATAGGCGACGCTCCGGACCTGCGCTTTTGCCGAACTGTCGGTTTTCAAAGTCGATGTCAGCTATATGTCAGAGACGATGACAGCCACGACGTTACGGCTCATTCTGCGGCGTTGAGTGCGGGCGTGGTGGGTGCCTCGGTTTTGAGTGCAGCGAGTTCGCGGTAGAGAGTGGATCGGCCAAGCCCAAGCTGCTTCGCCGCCTGCGCCGGACGCACGCCGGCCTCGATCAGCTTGAGCGCCGACGCCAGCTTGTCGGCGTCGAGCGTAGGGCGTCCAGGCACTTTTCCCCGCGCGCGCGCCGCGGCGATGCCGTCGCGGGTGCGCTCGACGATCAGCCGGCGCTCGAAATGCGCGATGGCACCGAACACATGGAACACCAGCTCGCCTGCAGCCGAGGATGTATCGAGCCGTTCCTCCAGCGAACGGAATGCGAGCCCGCGCGCCTTGAACATGTCGACGGTTTCCAGCAGCTCCTTGAGCGATCGGCCGAGGCGATCGAGCCGGACGACGCAGATGATATCGCCGGGTCGGCAGAAGCCAATCAGCTCGTTTAGGCCGGGCCGATCGAAGCTCTTGCCCGAGATCACATCGTCGAACACGCGGATCGCGCCCGCTTCGTCGCGCAACCGGCGACGCTGCACCTCCAGGTCCTGGTCGCTGGTGGAGACGCGGGCATAGCCCAGCACGTCCGGCATCGTGGTGTAACCCCTGTCCCTAATCCGCTCGGTTTGTGGACAAGCGGGCCGGCGCTCGCAAAATCGGGCGCCGACCGTCTCTAAATACTGTCCACAAACCCGCCGTGTCCAGAAAATCTGAACCGCATTTTGTGGACGATTTCTGGATCGCAGCGGATTACCCAGCGCGCCGCCACCTTGGTTCGAGCATGGCAACGGGCGTCGGTCATGTTGCGGAGCCGGCGGATCGACTGACCGGTGCCGCTCGACAGGCGTTCCAGCAAGGCTTGGGGCGGATCGTCCGCGCAGCGGTCAAGATCGCCGACATTGCAGCCAAGGCCATATCGACAGAAGGTCGCTACACCCATGCCGTAGGTGTCGGCCAGTCTGCGGACGTAAGTGTCCAGCCTCTCCAACGGACGCGGTTGCGGATGCAGCGGCCAGCGCGGGCGCGGTAGGTCGCCCATCAGCTCGACTTCATCGAACACGGGGGAAGGACGCTTCGAACAGGGCGCGCCGTTCGTCCGGCCCACGAAAGTCGCACCCTTCAAGCATCACGCGGTCGATCCGTTCGCGTCCATGCAGCAGCGCATGAACCGTCGCGGCAGTGAGCAAGGCCGCGACCTCGCCGATCAGGCCGGTCGATCGGCGCAGCACCATACTGCGTATTTCAGGAGCGTCCGCCAACGCCGATCGTTCGCGCAAAGGCAACGCCCGCTCGAAACTGGCGAGGAGGCGCGCGAACACACCGTCGTCCTGCCATGCCGGTAGCGGGATCGGCTCGAAGCGGTTCTCAAGCTGGTCATCGCTGCGCACCGCGATCTGAGCCTGTTTGGTGCCCAGGCCGACGATCGGGATGCGGAGCGTGTTGCCGAGAAAGCGGAGCATGTTCAGGAATTCGGCGCGGCGACGGTGCGTGCCGGCGAGCAGGTTGTGCAGCTCGTCCACGATCAGCACCCGCACCTCGACCGCGCGCAGAAGGTCGAGTGCATAGCGTTCGAGACGTTCGCCGGGGAGGTTGAACGACACTGGCGCGTTGAGCGCCGTCAGGATCGCACCGTAGAAGCGTCGGACGCTTGGTTCGGTCGGCATCTGCATCACCACGACCGGCACGACTTCGCGCTGGCCGCACGAACTTGGTGACGGCGGATGCAGGCGCCGAAACTTCTCGGCGATCATGCTCTTGCCGTTATTAGTCGGCCCCACGATCAGCAGGTTGGGCGGCCGGACGCGGCCTGGCCCAAATCGGAAGGCGTCGTCGAGCCGCGCCAGGGCCGCTTCCGCGTGGGGATGAGCGATCCACCATTGGCCGTGCATATGCGCCAGGCGCTCCGACGATGGCAGGTCGGCGATAGGGCGGGCAGCGGGCGAGAGATGATCCGGCTCGCCCATCATGCTCACCACTCCTCTACATCGAAAGGCTCGGATGATGCCGTGCCATCGACCGCTCGCACAGGCCAAGGCGAAGCAGGTTCGCTCAACCGTGGGGCGGGATCGGTGATGACACGCAGCCCAAGCCGGCGGGCCTGATTGCGCCGGGTCGTGCGCGTCGCGGTTCGCGCTTGGACCTCGATCTCACGCATCTCCTCGATCCCGGCGAACAGTATGCCTTCGTCTATCTCACTTTGCCGTTGGCGACGCAGGCGGGATCGGGCGAGACGGTGTTCCCATAGCGAGACGGGTGGCCGGGAAAGTTCACGGTAGCCGACTTCGAGATAGCCACCGTCGTCGGGGTCGTGGACATAGATGCGGCTGAGGTCGCGGGGATCGCGGCGGATGAGTATGCGCCGGGGTGGTCCGTCCCGTTCAATCCAGGGCTTCAGCGCATCCGAAAAATAGTGGATGTGGTCGATCACTACCCCGTCGCGCCGCAAGGTCCGCCGGACCACAGGCAGAAAGTCGATCAGGAACGCGCGCGGATCACGCGGCGACGGCGGTGCCAGTCCTTCGGTGGCAAGGGCGCGCACGCCTTCCTGATAGCGTTGTAATGGGGCTTCGCCGTCCAACCCGGCATGGGGACGCAGATGGTAGAGCTTGGCGATGGCGACGGCCAACCATCGTTCCAGCTCGGCGAGCGTCAGGCACGCGGCCTTGTCGCTGTCGTAGCGTCCACGCTGCATGACGTTGGAGAAGGTCGTGCCGGGCAGGCCATGCACCAACTCCATCAGCGTGCCGATCACCCGTTCCACGACACCACCGACCTGCGGTCGCCCGAATGGTCGCCAGTCGATCGTGATGTCGTGCTGGGCGCAGCCGCGTTCCAGAGCTTCGGAGTGGAACTCGGCGGCATTGTCCACGCCGATCTGCCGGGGGCGTCCCATCACCGGCCAGTCCGCATCGACCCCGATAGCTGTCAGCCACGACCGCTTGTCCGACGCGACATGCGCCAGGCACAGCCCGACGCTGGTAGCGGACGGTGCTTCCAGCGTCACGAGGAGGCCGGCGATGCAGCGGCTGAACACGTCGATTGCGACCGTCACCCAGGGGCGGCCGATCGGGCGGCGCTCGATCGGATCGACCAGGATGAGGTCCACTGGCGTATGGTCTATCTGCACCACGTCGAGCGGCGCCTGGGCGGTCACGGTCGATCCCAGCACCGCTTCCGGAACAGCCACGTCACCGCGTCTACGCCGCTCTTCCTGCGACAAAGCCGCGATCCTGCGCCGGACGGTACTCGCCGATGGCGGGCGCACATGCTGGTCGCGGGCGCGCCGGCGAACCTCGACCACGATCTTCTCGGCCGACAGCCGCTGCGGCGTCAGGTACAGTTCGGCTACGGCATCGCGGATCAGGGCCTCGCGGCGCTCCTCGATCCGCCTCTTGCCGCGCCCGCCATCCGATCCGCTGCTGACCAGCGTGGTTACCGTACCGCCGCCCTCGCGGCATTTTCGGAGCAAGCGGTAAACCTGACGCTCGGACACGCCCAAGACGACTGCGGCTGCGCGGGCCTGCTCGCGGGGACAGGCCGGCAGCGCCGCCAGTGGCCGAAGCACCGCCGCACGTCGCTCTGCCTCCTGCCATGACGGCCCGGGAACGAGGCTCAGGTCCGAAGCTGCTTCCGCCAACTGCCGACCTCCACTTCGAGGGAAGTGCAAGCTGCTGACATCGACTCCGATCACCAGCGACGCCGAGTGTGACAAACGCCGGCCCCGCTTAGCAAGCGTTCATTCGGCTTTCGCTGACATTGGCTTCGAAAACTGACACCACGAGGGCGGACGCTGTCGCAAATGTCTGTTGCTAATCAGCCGTGTTCCAATGCACATCTGCGACATGCTCCTCGGCTATGCGCGCGTATCTACCGACGATCAGGATCTCACGCTTCAAAAGACGGCACTGAAGGCGGCCGGATGCCGGCGGACATTCGAGGAGAAGGTGTCCGGCGCCAAGCGCGCCCGACCGGAACTCGACCGGATGCTGGAGCAGCTGCGCGACGACGACGTGGTTGTGGTCACCCGGCTCGATCGCCTAGCGCGGTCGACGCGCGACCTGCTCGACATCGCCGAGAAGCTGAACGAGGCGGGAGCGGGGCTGCGCTCGCTCGCCGAGCCCTGGGCCGACACGACCACGCCTGCGGGACGCATGGTGCTCACCGTGTTCGCCGGCATCGCGGAGTTCGAGCGCGAGCTGATCCACCAGCGTACCAGTTCCGGCCGCGCGGCAGCCATGGCGCGCGGCGTGAAGTTCGGGCGTAAGCCCAAGCTCACTCCGGACCAGATCGCGCTCGGACAGCGTCTCGTCGGCGAAGGCACATCGGTGCGCGAAGCGGCGAAGCTGCTGAAGTGTCATCATGCCACGCTCTATCGGGCGCTCAACCATCCGGCGCAGATGCCCGTACATCGCTCGACACGTTGATTGAGGAGTAGGATTTCGCCATGATCTTCGCGCTTCTACTAGCGGCAAGTTCGCCGAATTCCGCGCTGGAGGCGGAGCGGGCCTACTCGGAAGCTGTACTTGCCAGTGGCCGTCAGGCAGCGGCACGCAGTTTCGGTCCACAAAGCGACCCCTGGCCAATACAACATGCGCCCGAAACCGCGCGCTCTCCATCTGTGGCCAGCATGTTGCAAGCAGCCGAGAGTAGCCGAAGGTGGTGGCTCACAATGATGAGTGTCGAGAGCCATGCCGAGCGCAGACCCGAACTTGTCTTTCCGTCCTGTGATCCGAGCGGGTCGGCAGTTGTTATCGGCGGGCTGTACGATGGCGGAAATCGAGTTGGATCATATAAGACGCTTTGGCGGAACAGTGCTGAGGGGTGGCGCTGGGAAATCGACGACTATCGTCGGGATGGATCGAAGGCATTAGCGGCAGAAAGTTTACAAGCGATCGAACCTGAGTGCTCGGCAAAACTCACCAATGAACAGCTCCAAATCCAAGCCGTTAGCGATGCGAAAGAGATCGCGTCTGTTTTGCGACAGGAGCAGGCCGGCAAACAGGTCGACTGGTTGGCTGTTCCAAGACGAAGCGTGGCCGAAGACGTTATCTTTGTCGGCAACGATGGCCGACGCATCCGCAGGCTCCCCGCCAAGCTGCCCATTCGGCGCATAGCGGGTGCGTTATCGTCCGGAAGCAGTTACGATGAAACGCTACGGTGGAGTAGCCGCGTCCTGGACGGGTCTGCACAAGCCCATAGCTTTCAGATCACCCAGTGGCGCGGTCCCAAGAATGGATGGCAGATCGTCTACTACGAGCTCCGCGGGTGAAACATCACGAGAGGTGATCCGGTAACTTCCAACTCGTCCAACCTCACAAACCCACGAAACTTAATATACTTTGCGGCAACGCTCAGGCCTTTGTTGACCATTTGTTCCGACTGCCGCTGTCCATATGACAAACCTTGAGGTGCCCCCT
>NZ_JABULH010000012.1 GCF_013328205.1 Sphingomonas hominis
CTGATCAACACACCTACACGACAACCAGGGCCGGCACGGGAACACTTCCGCGCCGGCCCTGCGCGTTGGGGGACTTGTTTTCGTCCCAACAATCAGGCTCTTGCGTGAACAAGCAACATTGGGCAACGCCGCACCGACTGGGGAGCGCATGACGGTGACACGAACCGGTGGGCGTCGGGGGAGGCGCGTGCCGCATATCGCCCTGCTGGGAGGGCTGGCTGCGAGCCTGACGCCGGCGATGGCCGCGCAGGTCACGCCTGCGCCATCGGGCGCGCCGTCGGGTTCGCTCGTGGTCAATCCGCAGCAGGGCGCGACGCCGCGCCCGATTTCTCCCGCGCCGGCACCGTCCACTCCGCCGCTGCCCGCGCCGGTTCCGGCCAGTTCCTCGCTGCCCGCCGCGACCACGCCCGTTGTGCCGAGCACGACATTGCCCGCGTACCAATTGCCGCAGCCGACGCGCGCGATCGATCTGCGTCCAGCCCCGCTCCAGTCGCTGCCCCGCCGCAGCGTCGAGGGCGGATTGCCGCTTCCCGCAACCGACCCGCTGCGGATCGATCCCGCGACCGATCCGGTGCTGCGCCTCGCGCGCGCCTCGACCGATCCCGATGCCTTCCACGCCGCGATCGCCGATGCGGTACGCCGCAACCCCGCGCTCGACGAGGCGACCGCGCAGGTCGAGGAGGCTGACGCCGTCCGCGACGAGGCGGTTGCGCGATCGCTGCCGACGCTGGACGCATCGGTGTCGACCTTTCGCGTGCTCAGCCGCGCGTTCTCGAACGATCCGGGCAACGTCCTCGAACGCTCGCGTCCGCGCCGGCGCACCGACGGGCTGCTACGCGTCCAGCAGCCGCTGGTCGACTTCGGCGCCAGCCGCAACCGCATCCGCGCCGGCGACGCGCGGCTGGAGGCGGCGCGCGCCGGGGTGGAGGACAGCGGCACGCGCGTCGCGCTGGTCGCGGTGTCGGCGTGGTACCAGGTCTATGGCTTGCGCGCGCTGGTGCGGCTGGCAAGCGCGTTCTCGGGCAGCCAGCGCGACCTGCGCACCGCATTGCAGGACCGGGTTCGCCAGGGTGCGGCCGCGCCCGCCGACGTGGTGCAGGTTGATGGCTATATCGCCTCCGCCGACGCGCAGGTCGCCGACTTCCGCCGCCAGCTGGTGAGCGCGGAGGCGCAATATGCCGCGGTGATCGGCAGCGCACCGCCCGGCGACCTCGGCCGTGCGCCCGCGCCAGCGCTGAATGCCGTGACACGCGGGACGCTCGGCAACGATGCCGACCGATTACCTGCGGTGCGCGCCGCGCGGTCGAGCGCGCAGGCCGCGCGCTACGATGCGAAGGCTGCAAACTCGGACCTGTTGCCGCAGGTCACGGTCGGCGTCGACGCCGGGCGCTACGGCATCATCGAGACCGATCGCGATTACGACATCCGCGGCAATCTGACGCTGTCGTTGAGGCTGGGCGGCGGTGCGTCGCAGCGGATGCGTCAGGCGGTGGCACGCGCCGATGGCGCCAATGCGCGGCTGCGCCGCACCCGGATCGAGGCGCTGCGCGATGCCGAGATCGCGCTGTCCGATGTCGCCGCGCTGGAGGATGCGGAAGCCGCGATCCGCGCCAATTACCTTGCTGGCCGCCAGTCGCGCGACGTGCTTGCCGAGCGGTTCCGCGTGTCGCGCGGGACGCTGTTCGACCTGCTCGGCGCGGAGAGCAATTACTTCAGCGTCGCCGCGCGCTATCTTCAGACCGTGATCGAACTCGACAGCGCGCGCTACGCGCTGCTCGCCCGTACCGGCCGGCTGCTCCCCGCGCTCGGGATTGACGCCGCAACCCTGGAACCCCGATGAACACCGTCGCACACGACCGCCATCACGATCTGGTCGATCATCCGCGCCCGCGCTTCGCACCGTGGCTGATGGAGCCGATGCTGCGCAACAAGTCGACCTATCTAAAGGTCGCGCTCGCCGCGGCGATGATCAACATCTTCGGGCTGATCACCTCGTTGTTCACGATGACGGTGTACGACCGCGTCGTTCCCAATAACGCCTTCACCTCGCTGGTCGCGCTTTCGATCGGGCTGGTGATCGTCGTCGTGTTCGACTTCCTACTGCGCATCCTGCGCGCCTATTTCACCGATCTGGCGGGGGCGGACATCGACCATGACGTCGGCGGCCGTGTGTTCAAGCGATTGGTGGCGATCCGGCTCGACCAGAAGAAGGGCTCGACCGGCGCGCTGACCGGGATGATGCGCGAGCTGGAAACGCTGCGCGACTTCTTTGCGTCCGCCACGATGACCGCGCTGGTCGACGTGCCGTTCATCGTCGTGACACTGGTCTTCATCGCCATCCTAGGCGGCGCGGTGGTGTGGGTGCCGCTGGCGACGATCCCGGTCGTGATCGGCGCGGGCTGGCTGACGCGCCCCGCGCTCGACCGGTTGTCGGCCAAGTCGATGAGCGAGGGCCTGTCGAAGCAGAGCGTGCTGGTCGAGACGGTCGGCGCGCTCGAGATGGTCAAGACCAGCGGCGCCGGACGCCTGCTTGGTCGCCGCTGGAGCCGCGCCAATGTCGCGCACGGTGCCAGCTCGACCCGCCAGCGGCTGGTGTCGACGATCGCGACCACCGTCGCGGCCTCGGCCAACACGCTGTCCTACGCCGGCACCGTTGTCGCGGGCGTGTTCCTGATCGCCGATCACAAGCTGACAACGGGTGCGCTGGTCGCCTGCTCGATCCTGTCGGGCCGCGCGGTGCAGCCGCTCGCCACCATCGCCGCGCTGCTCTCGCGCCTGTCGGCGACGCGCACCGCCTACAAGCAGATCAACGGCATGATGGAGACGGGGTCGGAGGAGCCGGGCGCCGGCGCGCTGCGCCCGGCGAAGTTCGAGGGTCGCATCGAGTTGAAGGGGGTCGAGTTCCGCTATCCCGGCGCGGCGGAGAAGACGCTTGACGGGCTCAATCTCGTCATTCCCGCCGGACAGCGCGTTGCGCTGTTGGGCAAGGTCGGGTCGGGCAAGTCGACGATCGCGCGGATGATCCTGGGGCTCTACCCGCCGCAGGAAGGGCTGGTGATGATCGACGGTACCGACGTGCGCCAGTTCGATCCGCACGCGATGCGTGCGCTGATCGGCACTGCGCTTCAGGAACCGGTGCTGCTGTCGGGCAGCGTGCGCGAGAACATCGTACTCGACCGCGAGGCGGTTGATGACGAGGAGATGCTGCGCGTCGCCGACCTGTCGGGCACGCACGGCTTCATGGGCCGGATCGCCAACGGCTATGACCTCCAGCTCACCGACCGCGGCGAGGGGCTTTCGGGCGGGCAGCGTCAGGCGATCAGCCTCGCGCGCGCGCTGGCGGGGAAACCGCAGATCCTGATCTTCGACGAACCGACCAGCTCGATGGATCAGGGCAGCGAGGCGCAGCTGATCGCGCGGCTCGAGGCCGAATTGAAGGGACGCACCTTTGTGCTCATCACCCATCGTCCCGCGCTGGTGAAGCTGGTCGACCGGATCGTGGTGATCGAGAACGGCCGCGTCGTGCAGGACGGCCCGCGTGATGCGGTGCTGCAGGAACTTCAGCGGCCGCGCGCAGCGGCCTGAGACCGGACCGATGACCGACACTCATCTCGAAGACCTCGCCGACCGCATCAAGCCCAAGGCGCTGTCCAACCTGCTGCTGTGGCTGATCCTCGGCTTTGTCGCGATCTTCATTATCTGGGCCAGCGTGGTGAAGCTCGATCGCACCGTGCACGCGCCCGGCCGCGTCGTGCCGTCGAGCCGGTTGCAGGTGCTGAGCAACCTGGAAGGCGGCATCGTGTCGCAGATCCTGGTGCGCGCCGGCGACCTGGTGCGGCAGGGGCAGCCGCTGGTCCGGCTCGATCGCACGCAGGCGGGTGCCGACCTCGGCAGCTCGCAAGCGACCGTCGGCGCGCTGGAGGCCAAGATCGCGCGGCTCCAGGCCGAGATCGCGGGACGCGAGCCGAGCTACCCGCCCGCGACCAACCCCGAACTCGCCGAGCAGATCGGGATCGAACGCTCGCTTCATGCCGCGCGGATCAGCGATCTCGCCAGCCTGAGCTCGGCCGCGGCTGCGCGTGAGGCGCAGGCCAATCGCGCGGTGGCGGAGGCGCAGGCGGCGTACCAGTCGCGCGTCTCGGCACGCGACACCGCGCGGCGCCAGCTCGAGCTCATCCGCCCGCTGGTGGAGCGCGGGATCGAGCCGCAGGTGACGCTGATCCAGCTCGAGAACACGGCCGCGGTCGCGACCACCGATGCGGCGCAGGCAGCGGCCGCGATCGCGCGCGCGCAGGGCGGCGTCGCCGAAGCGCGCGCAAGCCTCGCGCAGGTGCGCGGCGCGTGGCGCGCGCAGGCGGGCACCGACCTCGCCACCGCGCAGGCCGAACTCGCCGCGCGGCGTCAGACCGTCCCTGCACTCGCCGCCAAGCTCGGCCGCGCCACGGTCGCGGCACCGGTCGACGGCCGCGTCAACCGCGTGCTCGTGTCTACGGTAGGCGCCAGCATCGCCGCGGGCCAGCCGATCGTCGAGGTGGTTCCCTCAGCCGACGCGCTGACCGTCGAAGCGATGGTCAGCCCGAAGGACATCGCATCGGTCCGCATCGGCCAGCACGCGCGCGTCAACGTGACCGCGTATGAAAGCGGCATCTACGGCGGGATGGACGGACGCGTGGTCACGATCTCGCCCGACGCGACCGTCGAGGAACGCACCGGTGAAAGCCATTACACCGTCCGTGTCCGCGCCGACGCGCAGAACTTCCGCGGACCCGCCGGCGAGCGGCTGGTGATCGGCCCGGGCATGACCGCCGACGTGAACCTGATCGGCGACAAGCGCTCGGTGATGGCCTACATCCTGACGCCCTTCACCCGCCTGCGCGAGGATGCGCTGCGTGAATAAAGGGCGAAATGCGCAAGCCTTTTACGATTAATTAAAATGTCGTCATGTCGCTGTCATTCTACAGCGATAGTCGCGCCGGATCAGGGGTTTGTCCGCGCATGGGCAACGGCCCCGAACAGGGGTAGTCGACATGGCGGCAAAGCGCTTCAACGGGACCTACGCAGCAGGTGAGCCCGCGACCGAGCTGGAATGGACGAACGACGCGTTTGAATTCGGCTATGTCGATTCGGCGACGAGCCAGCCCGTTGGCAACGCCCGTGTCGCGAGCGCGACCGGGCCAGACCAAGCGGCGCCGGCGGCCGCAGCTGGCGAGATCGCGAACGGCTTCACCTTCACCGCCAACACGCTGACCTACAGCGAGAACTTTGACAGTCTGGCATCGTCGGGCACGACCGCCGGCACTGGCACCGTGGATGGCGGCACCCCGCTCGGCTCGACCAGGTTCGTTTTCCTGGAAGCGAGCGGGACCAGCGCAAACACGAGCTACACCGCGGGTAATGGCTCCGTTAACACTGGTGACACCTATAGCTTCGGTACCGCTGGCAGCACCGATCGTGCGATCGGCAGTCTGGCGAGCGGTGGCGTGGCGACGATCTATTACGGCACGCTGTTCACCAACGACACCGGCTCCACGATCACCTCGCTCGCGATCGCGTTCACGGGCGAGCAGTGGCGTGCCGGAGGCCGAACGGCCGCCAACGGCCCGGATCGGCTCGACTTCAGCTACAGCACCACCGCGACGACGATCGGCGGCACGGGCTTCACCGATTTCAACGACCTCGACTTCGTGTCGCCGTCGGCATTGCCGTCCACCGCGGGTGCGCTTGACGGCAATGCCGCGGCCAACCGGCAGGCGATCAGCGCCAATCTCGCGGTCGAGATCCCTGCAGGTGGCAGCATCTTCATCCGCTGGGCCGACACCAACGTCGTCGGCAACGACGACGGCCTCGCAATCGACGATTTCTCGATCACCGCGACTCTCGCCGGCACGCCTGCGCCGACCACCGAGACGATCGCGTTCGCGACGCCCAGCATCACGCAGGCCGAGGGCAGCGGCACCGACACCGCGTTCACCTACACGCTGACGCGCAGCGGCAGCACCGCCGCGTCGACCACGGTCGCCTATGCGCTGGCGACCAGCGGCAACACGACCGACGCGTCCGACTTCACCGGCGCGACCAGCGGCACCGCGACCTTTGCTGCGGGCAGCGACACCGCGACCGTCACGATCACCGTCGCGGGCGACCGCCTGATCGAGGGCGACGAGACGTTCGGACTGGTGCTCAGCAACCCCGGAACCGGCTATGTCGTCAGCGGCAGCGCGGGCACCGCCACCGGCACGATCACCAACGACGACCTAGGCGGCACCTTCACCATTGCAGGCTTGAGCGATGCCAGCGAGGGCGGCACCGCTAGCTTCACGATCACCCGCACGGGCGGCGATGGCGGACCGGTGACGATCGGCTACACGGTCGGTGCGGGCACCACCGGAACCAGCGCCGACGCGACCGATTTCGGCGGCAGCTTCCCGTCGGGCAGCGTCACCTTCGCCGCAGGCGAGACATCGAAGACGATCGCGATTGCGACGACCGACGATGCCACGCCCGAGGGTGACGAGAGCTTCACCGTGACGCTCGGCGCGCCGAGCACGGGCATGCTTGGTGCGCAGGCGAGCGCGCAGGCACTGATCCTGGCGAGCGATCCCGCCGGCAGCGTCTCGGTCGCCGACGTCTCGGTCAACGAGGGCGCGGGCGTCGCGACGATCACGCTGACGCGCACGAACGGCACCGGCGCGATCACGGTCGGTTACGCGACCGCCGACGGCACCGCGACCGCGGGCGCCGATTATACCGCGACCAGCGGCACCGCGACCCTTGGCGAAGGCGTCAACACCGTCAGCTTCGACGTGCCGATCACCAACGACAATCTCCAGGAAGCGGACGAAACCTTCACGGTCACGCTGACCACCGGCGACGGAGCGCCCACGATCGCGCGGGGCACCGCGACGGTCACGATCCTCGACAATGACGAACCCGCCGCGGTCGGCAGCTTCGACATCGCGCCCGCGACCTCGTTGGTGCGCGAGGGCAACAGCGGCGTCACCGTGGTGAGCTTCACGGTCAGCCGCACCGACGGCACGACGGGCGCGGTCAGCATCCCCTATACGGTCGGCTTCACCGGCACGAACCCCGCCGACGTGTCCGACTTCGCTGCCGGCGAACCGCTGAGCGGCACCGTCACCTTTGCGGACGGCGACGCGGCGACCAAGACGATCACCGTGCAGGTCCAGGGCGATTCGACGCTCGAGGCGGACGAAACCTTCACCGTCTCACTCGGCACGCCCAGCGCCGGCACGCTGGGTAATCAGGCGAGTGCCACCGCGACGATCCTGAACGACGATTCGACCTTCAGCATCGCGTCGGGGCAGGCGGTGGAGGGCACCGGCGCGATCCCGCTGGTCATGACCCGAACCGGTGACCTGAGCGTCGCGGCGACGTTGCGCTTCGACGTTTCGCTGGAAAGCGGCGACACGGCCAGCCTCGCCGATTTTCCCGACGGAGCGCTGCCCGGCGGTTTCATCGCCTTCGCCAGCGGTTCCGCGACCGCGACGCTCAACGTGCCGGTTGCGAACGACGCGCTGATCGAGGGCGATGAAACCTTCACGGTCACGCTGTCGGGCGCGACCCCGGGTCAGGTGGTGACCAATGCGGTCGCGACCGGCACGATCGTGAACGATGATTTCCCCGCGCTGTCGATCAGCGACGCGAGCGTGATCGAGGGCAATGAAGGGACCGCGCTGCTGCGCTTCACCATTACTGCCAGCGAGCCCGCCGGCGCTGATGGCATCAGCTTCAACGCCAGCACCGCCGACGGTACTGCGACGGCGGGCAGCGACTATGCCGCGCTCGCCAACGTCGCCGGCACCATCGCCGCTGGGGAGACGAGCACCACCGTCACCGTCGCGGTCAGCGGCGACATGGTGTTCGAGCGCAACGAAACACTCTCCGTCATACTGTCGAACGCCGTCGGCGCGACGATCGCGCGCGCGACCGCGATCGGCACGATCGTCAACGACGACGCGGTGCCCGCCAGCGCGCGTATCTTCGCGGCCGATTTCGCCGGTTTCACCGCGGCGGGCTTCGCGCCGACGCCGGGCACCGGGCAGCTCGACTCCGACGTCTGGCGCGTCGTCGGGTTGAGCGACAACACCAACCCCGCTTATGGCGCGACGCTGACGACGGGCGATTTCGCGCGCGGGCAGATCATCGGCACCGCCGATCCCGTCACCGCGGGCGTCTATTCCCCGGCCGCCAACGCTGCGCTGGTGTTCCAGGCGACCGGCGCCGAGATGGACGCGGGCGGCTTCATCGAGGCGCGGATCGAGAACACCAGCGGTGCGACCGCCACCAGCTTCGACGTCGCGTTCGACTGGGCGTATCGTAACAGCGCCGACCGCGCGAGCAGCCTGCAGCTCGCCTATTCGACCGACGGGGTGAACTACACCCGCGTCGACGGCGCGGCTTTCACCACCCCCGCAACCGCGCCGCGCGTGTCGGGCGGCACCGCCATCGCCGTCCCCAACGCCTTCTCGACGCAGGCCGAGACGGTGACGATCACCGGCACGGTCGCCGATGGCGGCTACCTCTACCTGCGCTGGATCCACGCGTCGTCGGCGGGCAGCGGCAGCCGCGACGAGGTCGGCATCGACAATCTGGTGGTCGATGCAAAGCTGAGCTCGACCCCGACCGCGTCGATCGCCGACGTGAGCGTCACCGAGGGCAATGGCGGCGAACGGTTCGCGACCTTCACGGTCACCCGCTCGAACGGCACCGCCGAGGCGAGCGTCGCCTACGCGACGCTCGACGGCAGCGCGGTCGCCGGACGCGATTACGGCGCGACCAGCGGCACGCTGACCTTCGCGGCGGGCGAGGTCAGCAAGACGATCCAGGTCGCGATCATCGGCGACGCCGTGCGCGAGGCGGATGAGCGTTTCCAGCTCGTCCTGTCCAACCCGGTCGGGTTCGAGGTGCCGCAGCCGCGCGCCACCGCGACGATCGTCAACGACGACGCCGGTCCGGTCGCGATCTACGACATTCAGGGGCTCGGCCACACCTCGGCCTTCGCGGGGCAAGTGGTGCAGACTTCGGGCGTGGTCACCGCGCTCGCCACCAACGGCTTCTACCTGCAGGACGCGGTCGGCGACGGGCAGGTCGGCACGTCCGACGCCATCTTCGTCTTCACCAACGCCGCGCCGAGTGTCACCGTCGGCAACGCGATCACGCTGTCGGGCATGGTGGAGGAAACCCGCGGCCACACCGGCGCGCTGACGCTGACGCGGCTCGCCAACCCGAGCGACATCACCGTCACCACAGCCCTGGTGGCACTGCCCGCGGCAACGGTGATCGCGACCGACGGCAGCGGCCGCGCCGCGCCGACGCAGGCGATCGATGACGACGGGCTGACGAGCTACGATCCGACCAACGACGGCATCGACTTCTACGAATCACTCGAAGGCATGCTGGTCACGATCCAGACGCCGCGCGTCGTCGCCGACACGACCAGCGTCGGGATCACCTACGTCGTCGCCTCCGACGGCGTCGGCGCGACCGGACTCAACAGCCGCTCGGGCATGACCATCTCGGCGGGCGACAACAACCCTGAGACGATCCAGATCTTCCGCGGGGGCACGCACACGCAGGGCGACACGCTCAACAACGTCACGGGCGTGCTGACCTATTTCTCGAGCTCATCGACCTCGTCGGGCTCGTATCAGGTCAACCCGACCGACGCGGTGACGGTCGCGGTCGACCGCGACCATCCGGCGCGCGAGGCGACGTCGCTGACCGGCACCGCGTCGAGCCTGAGCTACGCCAGCTTCAACGTCGAGAATCTGGCGCCGGTGGCGGATTCGACGGTCGAGGATCGCAACACGCAGGAAAAGGTCGACCTGGCCTTCGCGCGTCACGCGGCCGAGATCGTCAACGGCTTACGCAATCCCGACGTGATCGGGCTGCAGGAGATCCAGGACGCCGACGGGATCGGCACCGGCACCGATCTGTCGGGCTATGCCACCGCGGCGAAGCTGATCGCCGCGATCGAGGCGGCGGGCGGCCCAACCTACGCCTATGTCGAGGTCACCCCGACCGAGAACACCGGTGGCGAGCCGGGCGGCTTCATCCGTCCGGGCTTCCTCTACAATCCGGCACGGGTCACCTACATCGACGGGTCGGCGCGCGCGCTGGGCGACGCGATCTTCACCGGCACGCGCCGGCCGCTCGTCGCCGACTTCCAGTTCAACGGGCAGGTCTTCACCGCGATCGACATGCACTCGACCTCGCGTGGTGGCTCGGGCCCGCTCTACGGCTCGACCCAGCCGCCCGTTCAGGCGGGTGACGGCGCACGCACCGCGCAGGCGCTGGCGGTCAAATCGTACATCGACGGCGTGCTGGCGAACGATCCGAACCACCTGTTCATGGTCAACGGCGACTTCAACGGCTTCCCGTATGAAACCGCGCTCAACAGCCTCGCACCGGTCGACGGTACGGGTGCGCTCGTCAACCTCATCAACACGCTGCCGGTTGAGGAGCGCTACACCTATTATTTTGACGGCTATTACCAGTCGTTCGACAACGTCATCGTGTCGCAGCGGGTGGCAGGCGCGTCGAGCATCGACGTGGTTCACTACAACGCCGGCTACAACGACGGGCTGTCGGCGACCGACCATGATCAACCGGTGGCGCTGATCGGGCTGGCACGGATCGGTGGCGCGGCGACGGCGGTCGCCGACAATTTCGCGGTCACCGCGGCCAGCGTGCTGCGTGCCTCGCTCATCGCCAACGACACCGGTGGCGATCCGTCGCTGACGGTCACCGCGATCAACGGTGCGGCCGTAGCCGCGGGCGACACGCTCCGGCTCGCCTCGGGCGCGCTGCTCACGCTTACGACCGGGGGCGGGTTCGCCTACAATCCCGATGGTGCCTATGCGACGCTCGGCGCCGGACAGACCGCGACCGACACGTTCAGCTACACGCTGCCGGGCGGCTCCACCGCCTCCGCGACGATCACGATCACGGGGGTTGCTGCCCCTGCAGCCGATGCGCAGGGGCATATTCAAGGAACGAGCGGCAACGACAATTTTGGCGGCACGCAGCAGGCCGATTACTTCGACCTATCGGCGGGCGGCGTCGACCGCGTGTCCGGCGGGGCGGGCGAGGACGCCTTCTTCTTCAGCGCTGCCATGACCGCGGCCGACCGCGTCAACGGTGGCTCCGGCATGGATCAGGTCGGCATTCAAGGCGACTACACCGGTGCCAACCGGCTCATGCTGAACGCGACGACCCTGGTCGATGTCGAACTGCTCGCGGTGCTGGCGGGTGGCAGCTACGACGTGGTGCTGAACGCCGGAGTGACGGGGGCGACCGGCGGGTTCACCGTGTTTGGGACCAATCTGGGGGCAGGCGACAACCTGACGGTCGACGGATCGGCGGTGACCGCGGGATCGCTGACCATCTACGGTGGATTGGGCGTCGACACGCTGACGGGTGGCGCAGGCAATGATGGCTTCTACTTCGGTCCCGATCGCTTCGGTGCGAGCGACATTGTCCACGGAGGCGGGGGCAGCAACGATCAGGTTGGCCTCGACGGCGACTATACGCTGACGCTCGACGCGCGGTTCGACGTCGAGGTCGTGGCGCTGCTCGCAGGGCCCGAAGGCGATCGCAACGTCTTCAACATCACGGTCGGCGACGATTTCGTCGCAGGCGGTGCGACCAAGACGATCTTCGCGCTGCCGGTTGTCACCGCGCTGACGATCAACGCGTCGGCCGAGAGCGACGGCAACCTGCGCATCTTCGGCGGACAGGCGGCTGATACGATCACCGGCGGGGCGGGCAACGACCGCATCTTCGGCGGTGAGGGCGGCGACACCCTGCGGGGTGGAGCCGGCACCGACGTGTTCGTCTACGATGCGGCGAGCCAGTCGAGCGGTCGCGATTACGACCGCCTGCTCGACTTCGATTACACCAGCGACCGGATCGAGATCGCGGGCCAGGTGCACGACAGCTACCAGACGGTCGCGGGTGGCCGGCTAGATGACGCGACCTTCGACGCCGATTTGCAGACCGCACTCGGTGCGCAACTGACGAACGGCAATGCGGTATTCTTCGCAGTCGATCAGGGCAACCACGCGGGGCAGACCTTCCTGGTGGTCGATGCTAACGGTATCGATGGGTACCAGGCGGACGGCGACTACGTGTTCGAGGTGCCGACCCCACCGGTCACGGTGACCGACTTCATCATCGCTTAGGTAGAAAGGAGGGGGGGCGGGCCGATACCCGTCGCCCCTTGTCCTGTTGCGATTAATGACGTTCAGTCGGATCTTCGGAAATGAAGAAGCGATCTGACAGCGCGGTCGGACGTGCGTTGGCACCACAGGCGCGTTCTGGATATGCAATGGCCTGATGCCGGCATCAGTCCGCAGCCATTACCTCGCCGAGCAGTACAACCGGATCAACCCCGATCGCCAGCGCGACTGCGACATATTCGTCCACGCTCAACTGGCGCTCGCCGGTCTCGAGCCTCGACACATAGGCCTGCTGCCATCCGAGCCGTTTGGCGAGGTCAACCTGACGAAGCTTGGCGTTACGGCGTGCGAGGGTTAGCGCAGCGACGATGCGGGCGTGCAGGTCGGGCGATGCAGGGGAGGCAGACACCTCGGCGCATTTAGACCGGCTTGTGCTTTATACGGAAAACGTATATCGTGCGTTTTGCCGATCGGGAGTGTTCACATGAGAATGTTCGAGCGCATCACTGCCCGGTTAGACGAGGCAGCGCCTACTGATCCGAGAACCGTTGCCAAACATGTGGACGTTAACCCGGCGACCGGATTGCCGACGATCGGCGGGGCGGGGACGCCCGACGTTGCCGTAAATCCCTATGGCTCTGCCTGGTCGAATGACAGCGAGTATGATTGGCAACGTCACGAGCGCTGGGATAGCGGCGTCTACGACCCCTCCCACGATGACAACTGGTCGGTGAGCAGCCATGATCCCTGGCGTGACTGACAGCGTTCCGGTGCTCGATCGGCTGATCGCGCGCTGGGAAGTGAGCCGCCTCAACATCTTACCCTACGCGATCAGCGTCGTGTCCTTCTGGCCGATGCTGATCGTGATGGTTGGCGTCGCGAAAGCGATCGGCGTCGAGCCGCTCGTGCTGGGCCGGGGTATGCTGGTCGTCTGGGTGGCGCTGCTCGTGACTGAGATGGGGCGCGGGTTCTGGACGCTGCGGCACCGCTACGCCTCGCCGCGCTGGCTGCGCGCGGTTCATGCCGCGGTGGGTGACGACGTCGCCGTTCACGCGCTCGCCGATTTGATCCGGCAGCATCGGTATGAGCCCGATTATGTCGTGCTCCGATACGACATGGCGAGCGCCGTGCAGCAGGAGCGTGCCAGGCGCAAGGATGCGGCACGACGTGACGAGGGCGTGCGGTTGGTGGAGGAAGCGGATCCCGCCCCAAGTTTGGGGCAGGTACCTTCACTTAGCCGAGAGTAACGCGCCCGCGCATTCAGCCAGCTGTCGTGCACACTCGGCAACGACGCCTTCGCAGAACAACCATGATCTGGCTGGCCGGCTGACACGCCGGCCCGGGTGCCTCGCCGGAAACCAGGGCGAACCTAGGAAGCAGCACGGCATCGGCACGGCAGCGTCTGGATGTGCAAGGAAGGGTCACACACCACGCTATGGATAGCGAGTGTGCAGGAGGCGAGGTACGAACTGATATCAATTACTTAGGTGTCTAGGCAGGTCACTAGACTCGCTTGCGAAGCTGATCGGCAGCGTCTCGGTTGCCTAGAGGCCCTTCCTAGAAACAGCCTAGATCAGGCACTTACAATATAGACGCGGTGCCGCTTGACGCGTGCCCGAATACGGGCGCACCTTGGCATACGACGCACAGGCGAGCCCGCCCGGCATGATCGCGAGGTCGGCTCCCGCCTGACGAGGGGAGCGCGCGATGCCGCAGGTCAACGTCGAGTTCGACGAGGATACCGTGAGGAACCTGGACCGTATCGCGGCCAAGCAGAGCATCCGGCGACCCGAGCTTCTGCGCCGCACGGTCCGCGAGCTGATTGACGCGGAGAGCGGCGGCCGAGAGCTCTTCAGCGCGCCCTTGCAGGAAATCCGCGCCGAGGATCTGGCGCATCTCGCGCGCGAGCAGGGGGCGGCCGGCCGCGAGCTCTCCCGCCTTCGCGTCTCGACGGATCGTCGCGAGAAGCAGTTACAGGCCGCGATGGCGCAGCTGGCGGACGCGCAGGCCGCATTCGAACGCGACGTCGTGGCCGCGCGCGAGCGCGCCGAACGTAAGTTCCGCGAGCAACTCGACGGCGAACTGGCGCCGTTCCGGGCCGAGATCGCCGCACTCAAGAACGAGCTCAAGGCCGCGCAGCTCGACAACCCGCGCCTGGACGCCATGGAGGCCGAGCTCAAGCGGCTGGTGGCGAGCCCGCGAACGCAGCGCAACCTGGTGCTCGGCGACGATCGCATGCTCTCGTTTCGGTTTCTTGCGCAACTGGGTGGGCTGCTGCTGCTGATCGGGGGCGTAATAGCGCTCTGTCTCACCGCGGTGATCCCGTCGTGGGGCCTGTTCGTCGCCAACAGGTCGCTCGACGGTGATCCCGGCATGTGCCGGCTGCTCGAGTATCGGTACGGTCGCCCCGACTGCCAGGTGCCCGCGCTGCATCGGATCGACCGCACACCGCCCAGATCGACGCCCGCTGCCGGCGGGAAGCGACGGTGATCTCGGTCGGCGTCATCGGCTCGGCATCCGATGCGGCCGGCTATTACGCGCGCGACAATTACTATACCGAAACCCAAGCAGAAGGTGCCAGCGCCTGGGTAGGCGAGGGCGCGACCGAGCTCGGCCTGTCGGGTCCGGTCGATGCCGAACAGTTCGAGAAGGTGCTCGCGGGCGAGCTGCCCAACGGCGTCGTGCTCGATGCCAAGCGCGGCGATCATCGCCCCGGCTGGGACATTACCATGTCGGTACCCAAATCGGTGTCGATCCTGGCGCTGGTCGGCGGTGACGCGCGGCTGGTCGGTGCGGTGCGAGAGGCGACCGCGGCGACGCTCGCGTGGACGGAAGCCAATCTCGCGGAAGGACGGGTCTGGAACGGTAAAGGCCAGATGCCTGAAGCGACCGGCCGGTTCGTCGCCGCCACTTTCCTCCACGACGTGAACCGCAGCGGCGAGCCGCAGCTCCACGTCCACAACGTGATTGCCAACGTGACCCGCACCGCCGACGGCAAGTGGCGTGCGTTGCACGCCGATCAGCTCTACGAGCGCCAGCACGTCATGGACGCGGTGTTCCTGTCCGCGTTGCGGCACCGCGTCGAGGCGCTCGGTTTCGCCACCAACGCGCGCCACGACGGCCGCAACGGTGTGTTCGAAATCGCCGGCGTGTCGCGCGAGGTGGTGGAGGCCTTTTCGGTCCGCTCCGCCCAGATCGACGCCTATCTCAAGGAGCATAGCCTTGAGAGCACGCCACAGTCGCGCGAGATCGCGGCGCTGGCGACCCGCGACGCCAAGTCGCCCGACCCCGCGCCGGAGCAGCGCGCGGAAAGGTGGCGGGCCTTGGCCGCGGAGAAGGGGTTGGATCCGGCCGCGTTGGTGAAGGACGCGCTGGCGGAAGCGGCGCGCGGTGAGACGGTGTGGACGCGCGCGATGCGGGGCGTGCGCGGTGTAGGCGCGCGCGGGTTAGCCGTCGCTGGCCGTATGGGACTGACCTCACGCGACGGTGACCCGCTCGTCCCCGAGCGCCTCGGGCGGCTGAGCCCCACCGCCTATGCCGCGGCGCAGGCGGTCGCCTCCGCGGTGCGCGACCTCGGTGAGCGCGAGGCGGCGTTCGACCGGTTGGACCTGATCCGCGAGAGCCTGTCACGCGGCGGGCCGGTGACGGTCGCCGACGTCGAGCACCGGCTGATGTCACTGCAGGGGAAAGGACTGCTGCTCGGCGACGGCGACCGCATGGTGACCACTCGGGGTGCCGTGCAGCTCGAGCAGTCGTATCTGGCTGCAGTCGAGGCGGGGCGGGAGCGCTCGACCCCACTCGTGCCCGCCATCGACGCCGCGCCGCGCTCGCAGGAGGCCGCGCGTGAGCTGGGCCTGCGCCGGCTCAATCCCGGTCAGGAGGCGGCCGCAGTGCTGGTGCTGTCCTCGTCGGATCGGGTAGTCAACGTGCAGGGCGGAGCCGGGCGCGGTAAGTCCGCCGCGCTGGCCCCGATCGTGAGCATTGCGAAAGCCGAGGGGCGTGCCGTCATCGGCCTCGCGCTGGCGAGCCGCACCGCGGCCGCGCTCGGCCGCGACACCGGTGCGGAGGCGAGCACGATCGCGCGCTTCCTCGCCCGGCACGAGCGGGTTATTGATGGCATCGCGGCGCTGGCGCAGCGCGACCGCGTTCACGCCGAACTGCGCGGCGCGATCATCATCGTCGAGGAAGCCAGCCAGATCGGCACCCGCGATATGGAGCGGATCGTCCGGCTCGCGAACATCGTCGGTGCCGCGCGCGTGGTGCAGACCGGCGACACCCGCCAGCTCGGCGCGATCGATGCGGGCAAGCCGTTCGAGGCGAGCCAGCGCGCGGGCCATGCCACCGCGCACGTCACCAAGAATCTGCGCTCGCGTTCCGACCAGATGAGGGCGGTCACCGCCGCGCTCGACCGCGGCGATACAGGCGGCGTGTTCGCACTGCTCAAATCCGACACGACGGAGGTCGCGGGCGGACAGCTGGCCGCTACGGTCGCAGCACGCTGGGCCGCGCTGCCGCGCGAGGAACGCGACACGACACTATTGTTGACCGCCGGCCTCGCGGTCAGGACCGAGACGAACCTGGCGGTACAGGCCGAGCTGAAGGCAGCGGGCCAGATCGCGAGCGTCGGCACGTCGTTCAAGGTACTTGACCGGGTCAACGCGACCAAGGAGGGCGCGCGCCAGATGCGCGCCTATCAGCCCGGCCACGTGGTCGAGTTCCGTACCGATCTTCCTTCCCAAGGCTTGGCTCGCGGCGACCGCGGCGTCGTGACCGGAAGCGAGGGCGACCGGGTGCGATTGAGCATGGCGTCAGGAGCCGAGAAGCTGTTCCGGCCGGATCGTTTGGCCAAGAACCTGAAACACGATGCGGTATCGATCTACGCGTACAAGCAGGTCGAACTGCACGCCGGCGATCGCATCCGCTGGACCGACAACGATCGCGCGCGTGCGCTCGACAACGGTGGCATGGCGCGGGTCGAGGAAGTTGATCGGGGCAGGCTGGTCGTGTCCTCGCTCGACGACGGCAGCGTGCACGAGATCGCATCCGGGGACCGCATGGCCGAGCGCCTCGACCTCGCCTACGCAATCAACGTCCACGTCGCGCAAGGAATCACTACCGAGCACGGGATCGTCGCGCTGCGCGCCTCCGACCGGAGGCTGCTGACCGAGAAGACGTTCCTGGTCGCGCTCACCCGCGTCGCGGACAAGGTGGCGCTGGTACTCGACGACGGGCGCAAAGTGGAGCGCGGCGTCACGCGTAACATCGGCGACAAGACCTCGGCGCTGGACGTCGCTAGGCGCGGCCAAGCGTCTGCCCCGATCCACCTGCCTGATGTGCGCTCACCGCTCGATCAGGCGCTGGATCGCTACGCTCACCTGTTCCTAGCAGCCGAGCGGAGGCGCGAGGAGGGGCAGGCGCTCTCACCCACGGAGACGCGCGAGCTGGATGCGGCCGCGACCGCGCTCGACCGGGTACGCCCCCACGCGGCCGAGGATCTGCGCATCGTGCTCGATCGCACTCCGGACCCGGCGCGAAGTCTCGAGCAGGCTGCGCCCGGTGAGTTGCGACACGTCTGGGCGGAGGAGGGCAGGGCCCGCACCGATTTCCGCGCCTATGCCGACCGGTTCGTCGCCGACTGGCGCATCGCGTCAGAAGACCGAGGCGCGGCCGAAACCTGGCGCAGCGAAGAGCGAGCGGAGCGCCGCCTCGAACGGCTCGAGGACCGGATGGCGCGCCAACCGGCACTGGAGAAGGCGCTCGATGCGCGCATCCCCGAACGACAGCTTGGGATCGACGGTCCCGGCATGGGCGCGCGCGATCGCGACTTCGATATGGAGATGTGAGCGATTGAGACCGGCCGCTGAGAGCAGCAGCCGTGGTCACGGCGTTATCGCGCGTAAGCGGCAACGAACGGCACCAGATGCGCTTCGTACGGACCCGCCGTACCGATGCCGCTACGATTGATCGGGCGTCGTACCTGAACGACGCTCGACGTCGTCACGGCGCGGGCATTGTCTTCGGGTGCAAAGGGACCGGGTTCTTCGGGTAGGCCGCAATGCGCCAGGATGCGCGCGATCTGTGCGGCGGGATCGTCGACCAGCGCGGCGTAATCGACCGGGAGGATGCGCTCACCCAGCAGGTCGCACCAGCGCGCGAACAGCTGATCCTCGAGCTTCATGTGATCCGCCATGTCGCGCTGATCGAGGCTCCACGCCGCGCCCAGGGCGAAGTGGGTGCGAAGGCACGACCACGCGCAGTCGAGCGGATCGCGTCGGACCCAGATGATCGGACTGTCGGGCAGCACCGCGTCGATCAGCCCCAGCAGGCGCGAACCGTTGAGCGTCTTGTCGACGATCCGCCCGTCGGGTCCGAAACGCTGATCGAGCAGGTGATGGTAGAGCGCGGACAGGTCGGCGCGCGATCCTCCTCTCGCCTCATAGGCCTCGACCGCCGCGGCGTTGGGGCCGCCCGCGTCCTGCGCGACCAGCCGCATCAGGTTCAGCTCGCCACCCCCGGCGACGTGCGAGTGCGCGGTCAGGATCTGCTCGACCAACGTCGTGCCCGACCGCGGCAACCCCACGACGAAGATCGCGCGTCCCTGGTTCGATGCGGGACGCGCGCGCGTGGTGCCGTGCGTGGCGACCGCAGCGCTGGCGGCGTCCGCCACCCTGTCGTGACGGAGCGACTGTCGTCGCATCGCCGCACCTGCGGCGAAGTGCGCGAAGGCGCGGTCGTGCGCGCCGCGGCGATGCAGGACCTGACCCGCCGCGTAGAGTGCTGGCGCACGCTCGGCTGTCGGCACGGTTGCGAATGCGCGGTCGTGCAGCGCCAGCAGGCGGTCCTCCTGCGCGGGCGCCATGTCACCCGCGGTCGTCCGCGCCAGCCACGCAGATCCCGCGAGCGGGCGCGCCGCCACCACGTCGTCGAGCAGCGACCGGGCGAGCGCGAGATCGCCGCGGTCCAGCGCACTGGTCGCGCGCGTGAAATCCAGCGTCGCGCGGTCGGGGGCATCGGGACCAGGGGACGGACCGATCGCGTATCGCGGTCGCCTCGTCCAGCCGCTCCACACGCGCCAGCAGCACCGCCTGCTCGTGCCGCGCGGACGCCGCACCACCCGTGTCGCGCACAAGGAGCAGCACCGCGGTTGCTCCTGCACCGGCGACGCGGCGAGTTCGGCGAGCGCAACGGGGGCGGCAAGGGCGATCGGGGCTATCAGCGCAGCGGAAACGGCGATCCTGGTCCATGTCGACATTCACCGGCTCCGATCGGCGACGCGGACGCTGATGGCGCACCGTAGCGCGTAGGACGGGTGCCTCAACAACGTCCGCTCCGCGCACGCGGTCGATGCCCGTCACCGAAGACGGACGCGGCAACCGTGCTCCGCTCTGCACGCATGTGGTTGATCAAGGCCGAACATCCCAGATGGCAGCGGCAAGTCGCGCTATCGGATCGCCGTAATCGGTCGCCTGGCTCAGGTCGTTGGCGTGGCCGCTTTAGCCGCTGCAGCCTCGCTCTCCCGCTCGCGGGCGGCAGCGCTCATCGCATCGGTGTCGGTCAGGTCGATGATGTGCACTTCCATCCGACCCATCCGCTGCGCGATACGTGTGCCGGTCGGCACGTCGAATGCTGCGCGCACGGTAAAGCGGTCGATCCGGTAGATGCCTTGACTGGACGCGGGCAGATCGAGCGGGATGTAGCGACGGCCGCTGACCTGCCGCGTGATGGCACCGCTCCACTGGCCCAGGCCCGACGTGCGCAGGATCTCGACGCCCGAGGTGCGGCCATCGGGCCTGACCCAGTAGCCGACATCGGCGTACATCAGGTCCGATCCCTTCAACCGGACATTCGTGTTGAAGAACCCCAAGTCGCTGGACAGGTTCAGATCCTCCAGCTTTGGCTGCCACAGCATTCTGGGCGTGGTCGTGGCCGACTGGCGCAAGGTGGAGGCGAGTTGATCGACCGCGTCCTTGTCACCGCGGCGGATGGCGATGCGCGCGCGCAAGATCTGACCCAGCTGCGGCGTGATCTTGTCGTCAGGCCCCGCGATGGCGACCGCCTGATCGGCCAGTCGCACCGCCTGATCGTCGCGCTCCTCAAGCATGGCGAGCCAGGCACGGCGAAAGGCGGACATTGCGGCGAGCTCGCGCTGCCCGCTGCCCGCCGCCTTTTCCTGGATCCAGCGGTACATGCCCGACGCCAGCTGGAAGTTCTGCAGCCCCGTGATCGTGTCAGCGAAGGCGAGTTCCTGCTGCAGCGTCTCCGGCCGGGTCTCACCGACATATTGGCGCAGCAGCGACACGTTCTCGCGCGCGGCACTACGCCACAGATCCTCTCTGCCCTGGTGCTCGGCGACCGTCGCCAGCGTCGCGTAGAGGCTGGAGACCGGTCCGGGCAGCTGCGCCGCGTAGCGACGATTACGCCCGATCGCGCGCTGCAGCGTTTGCTGCGCATCGTCGTAGCGTGCGGCACCGAACTGCTCGACCGACGCCTGCAGCGATTTCTCCACCTCCTCGGCGGGCGGGCAGTTGCGCGCCAGGCAGGCAGCGAGCTCCTTTTCCGCGCGGTTGCCGATGACGATGATGTCGTCTGCCTTGGTTGGCTGTGGAGCGGCGACCTGGGTTAGTGCGGCGAGCATCAAGGTAAGCATAAGACGAGGGGCTGATCTCCGCCCATATGGCTGTCAAGCCGCGAATAACTCCAATTTTCATCGGCTCTTTGCAGAGTGTGAATGCCAATCTTGATGCGGACGCGCCTGTTCTGATCCTCGTTTGCGAGGATGGGTACACAGCTGACGCCGTCAGTAGCCAGCTCCCCGAGTCCAAGGCGCAGCGCGAATGACCCTGAGCGTCACTTTTGTGCAACAAGGCATTGGAAACTGTTTGTAATCATCCATCTACTTTCGACTTACGGTTGCAATGCTGACCTAAGCCGTTTCAATTGAAAGCAATCTGACATCGATAGATGCAGGCGAGGTTTTTGGGGGATTTCCAAATGAAGTTACGCCTTTTGGCAGGTAGTGCGCTCGCAGCGGGGCTGATCGTTCCCTTCGCGGCAATGGCGCAGGAAGTGCCGTCTACCGGTGATGCGACGCAGGTCGGAACGGTCACGCAAACCAACAACAATGGCACGCCAGCAGACGATGCCAGCCTTGACAACACCATCGTTGTCACTGGCAGCCGTATCGCGCGTCCCGCGCTTGACTCGGCATCGCCGATCACCTCGCTTTCCGCTGATCAGCTGCTGTCGCGCGGTAACATCTCGGTTGGTGATGCGCTGAACAACCTGCCGGCGCTCCGCTCCACCTTCAGCCAGGCCAATTCGACCCGCTTCATCGGCACGGTCGGCCTGAATGCTCTCGACCTGCGCGGTCTGGGCACCAGCCGCACGCTGGTGCTGGTGAACGGTAAACGGCACATCACATCGTCAGAAGGCGATTTCACCGTCGACACCAACACCATCCCGGCGGATCTGATCGAGCGCGTCGACACGGTGACCGGCGGTACCTCGGCTGTCTACGGTTCAGACGCGATCGCAGGCGTGGTGAACTTCATCCTGAAGCGCAATTATGAAGGCATTTCGCTGCGCGCACAGGGCGGCGTCACCGATAAAGGTGATCGCGGCGCATATTTCGCCGCTGGTACCTTCGGTAAGAACTTTTCCGATGGCCGCGGCAACATCGCCGTCGCACTGGAATATTCTAAGAACAACACCCTGCGCTACACCGACCGGCCGGAGCTGACCGGTGCCTATACCGGACGCCGGCAGTTCAACTTGTCGTCGCCGGTCAACAACGATGACGTGCCCGACCGCACTTTCTTCAACGGCGGTGTGTACAGCCTGGGCCTGAGCGAGGGGGGCACGTTCATCCCCTATGCTGGTTCGACGTCGACCAACTGCGTACGCGCCAACCCGGTTGCCTGCCTCGCCAACGGTTTCCCCCGCGTGTTCCGCTTCAACACTGCGGGGCGCTTGGAAGAAGCCAATTACGGCACGATCGACTTCCGCCCGTTTGGATCCAGTAACGCGCTTGGTGCGGTTGGTGGCTCGACGCTGAGCAATTACGGCGTGTTGGATCCGGGCTTGCAGCGCTATTCCGCCAATCTGCTCGCGCATTTCGACGTATCGGACGCGTTCAAGCCATACATCGAGGCAAAGTACGTGCAGATCAAGGCGACGCAGGAAAGCTCGCCGACGTTTGCGCAGAACGGCAGTTCAACCAATCCGGCCTATTCCAGCAACTCGGTCGGCGTGCCGATCTTCTTCGACAACGCGTTCCTGAACCCCGCAGACGCGGCCTTCATCCGTTCGACGCTGGTGTCCGCCGCCAACCCAAACCCGACGTTCTTCCGCCTGTCGCGCAACAACCTCGACTTCGGTTCGCGCGGTGAGTTCGCCAAGCGTCAGACCTACCGTGTCGTCGCGGGTGTTGAAGGCGATTTCAACGACGATTGGCACTATGACGTGTCGTTTAACTACGGCCGTTTCGACAACCGTCTGGTGTCGCGCAACAACCGTATTGAATCGCGCTTCCGCAACGCGGCCGACGCGGTGCGCAATGCCGCGGGGCAAATCGTCTGCCGTATAAACGCCGATACGTCGACAACGAACGACGACGCGGGTTGTATTCCGATCAGCCTGCTCGGCACCGCCAACTCGACGCTGACGCCGCAGGCGCTCGGCTATTTCATGACCGATACCAACTACAAGGGTCGGGCAGAGGAATATGTCGTCAACGGCTTCGTATCGGGTGACTCGTCGCAGCTGTTCGAGCTGCCCGGCGGCCCGGTCAGCTTCTCGTTGGGCGGCGAGTATCGGCGTGAAACGGCCAGCTATGCGTACGACGACCTGGTATCGTCGGGTCAGACGTTCCTGAACGCCATCGCGCCGTTCAATCCGCCAGCGTTCGAGGTGAAGGAAGCATTCGGTGAGATCAACATCCCGCTGTTGAAGGATGTGTTCGCGTTCAAGGAACTGACGGTTACGGGCGCAGGCCGTATCTCGGACTTCAAGGGTGCGACCGGAACGGTCTACTCGTACAATGCCGGCGTGGTGTGGGCACCGATCCGGGACATCCGCATCCGGGGCAGCTACTCGCGCGCGGTGCGCGCGCCGACGCTGAGCGATCTCTACTCCACGGCGTCGCAGAACTTTGCGCTGCTCCAGGATCCATGCGACCGCAACTTCAGCACCAACGGTCCGAACAATGGCGCCAACAGGCAGGCGAATTGCCGCGCAATCGGCCTTGATCCCGCGACGTTCGAGAATTCGGCTGCGCGCGCCGCAACCCTGTCATACCTTTCGGGTGGTAACCCGAATCTGCGTGAAGAGAAGTCGGACAGCTACACCGTCGGGTTTGTGCTGCAGCCGCGCTTCCTGCGTGGCTTCTCGCTGACGGCCGATTACTATGACATTAAGGTCAAAAGCGTGATCTCGGCGATCTCGGCGCAGCAGACCCTCGATAGCTGCTTCGACTCTGCGACGCTTGAGAACCAATATTGCGCGCTCATCAACCCGCGTCAGGCGAACGGCTTCTTCGCAAGCCCGGCGCTGCTGGTGTCATCGGTGAACTTCTCCGCGCTGCGCGCCAAGGGCATCGACGTCGACGCGAACTATCAATATCAGTTCGACGAGAACAACTCCGCTTCGCTGCGCTTCATCGGCACCTATGTGAAGAATCGCAGCGACTTCCCGTACCTCGATCAGCCCGATCTGCCGGAGCGCAATCGTGGCGAGCTGGGCGATCCGATCTACAGCTTCAACGTTTCCGCCAACGTGAAGCTGAGCGGTCTGACACTGGGTTACAATGTCCGGTACATTGGCAAGCAGAGCGTGACCGACTGGGAAGCCACGCACGACAGCAAGCAAGGGCCGGCCTACGATCCCGATTACTCAGATCCCAGCTTTTACCCCGACGTATGGTATCACGACTTCCGGCTCGGCTACGACATCAATGAGAAGTTCAACTTCTACGCCGGTGTCGACAATGCTTTCGATCGCAAGCCCCCGTTGGGCCTGCTGGGTACCAGTGATGGTGGAGCGATCTTCGACAACGTCGGCCGCTTCCTCTACGCCGGTGTGAAGGCAAACTTCTGAGTCACGATGCTTGAGGATGCCGGCTTACGCCGGTATCCATCGAGCACCGCCGGCGAAGAACGATCAAAGAGCCGCACCTTGACGGGTGCGGCTCTTCTTCGTTTCAACTTCGTGGAAGGAGGGGTGATTTGCGGAGCACGTAGGCTCGCCCCGTCACATCACGACAGCGGCGGTTGGCCGTTCGAGGCGGTCAGCCCGCCGTCTACCGGCAGGTTTACGCCCGTCACGAAATGCGCGTCTTCGCTCGCTAGGAATGCGATCGCGCCCGAGATGTCGGCGGGCTCGGCACCGCGGCCCATCGGAATACGCTCCTCGAACTTGGCGATCAGCTCAGGCTGCTCCTTCATGCCGGCGGTCAGCGCGGTGTAGGTGAGCGACGGGTTAACCGCGTTGACGCGGATGCCGTGCTTCGCCTCGTCCATCGCCAGCGCGCGGGTGAAGTTCGTCACCGCACCCTTCGCCGCGCAGTAGAAGCTGTGGTTCCAGTCGCCGCCCAGCCCCGACACCGACGAGATGTTGACGATGCAGCCCTTCGACTGGCGCAGATGCGCGATCGCGGCGCGGCTCATGTGGACGACGCCGTAGAGGTCGGTCTCGATCACCTTGGTGAACTCGGCGAAGTCGCCTTCGTCCAGCTTGCCGAGGTGGTCGACGCCAGCGTCGTTGACCAGCACGTCAATCCGCCCGAAGCGATCGACCGCGGCTTGGACCAGCGCCTCGCATGCCGCACGGTCGGACACGTCGGTTTCACGCGTCTCGACCGTGCAGCCCAGCTCGCCGGCCAATTTGTCCAGCGTGGCTTTGTCGATGTCACCCAGCACCAGAGTCGCGCCTTCCTCGGCGAAGCGGCGCGCGGCGCCCTCACCGATGCCGGAGGCGGCACCGGTGATGACAACGACCTTGTCGGAGAAGCGCGCCATTTACGCGTTTTCCGCCTGTGCCGCGTGCTTGCCCTCGCAAAATTCCTCGACCAGCTTGGCGCAGAAGGCGGGAAGGTCATCGGGGTTGCGGCTGGTGACGAGACCCTGGTCGACGACCACCTTTTGGTCGACCCAAGTGCCGCCCGCATTCTCGATGTCGGTCTGGAGCGTCGGGAACGAGGTGAGCGTGCGGCCGCGGACCTGATCGGCCTCGATCAGCGTCCAGGGCGCGTGGCAGATCGCGGCGACGGGCTTCTTCGCGGCGAAGAAGTCGCGGACGAAGGCGACGACCTTGTCCGACCCGCGCAGCTTGTCCGCGCCGACGCAGCCGCCCGGGATGACGAGCCCGTCGAACTGGTCCGCCGACACGTCGCCGATCGCCTCGTCGACGGTGAACTTCTGACCGGGGTCGAGGTCGTTGTTGAACGTCTCCGCCTCGCCCGTCTCCAGACTGATGACGGTGACCTGACCACCGGCTTCTTCGACCGCCGCCTTGGGCTTGGCGAACTCCGGTTCCTCGGTGCCGCGCGGCGCGATCAGGATCGCGATCTTCTTACCTTCGAGCTTCATGCTGGTTCGTCCGATCTGGGGGGAGGGCGCCGGTTAAAGGCGCCGGACGAGTCATCGAACGAGCGCGGCTGTGGTTCCGGGCATGGGCACTCGAACACTGGCTTATGTTAGCTTTTGCACCACTATGTCGCTTTGTCGACAACCATACATGACGACGATTATACTCGCACGTGGTCGCTTTTCGAAACCCGCACGGGTGACGCTCGCGTTGCTCGATCGGCCTCGTCGACCCGCTAGCTATGATATCGCTATTGCGTAACAATGGTGTCGTATATCTGCAACATCGCGCAAAAAATTACGCTGGATCAATGCGCAAGGTAACAAAGCTGCTTGTCATGGCCGGTTCGAACCTTTCTGTTAGATGAACGAATCCTGACAGGGTCGTCAAAAGGGGATCAGTACATGACGTTCAGCAGTCTGCTCGGCGCTTCCGCACTCGCCGGCACGTTGTTCATTCACGCCAATGCCTGGGCGCAGACCGCGCCTGCGACGCAGACGCTGCCGGACAGTGGCGCGCTGTCGCCATCGGCCGTACCCAATGCCACCACGCCCGACGCGCAGGTGACGCCCGACGGTCTCCGCATCAATTCGGATGGCTCGACCCAGCGTGTCGCGCAGACGAACGACGAAGGCGTCGCCACGACCGAGCCGCTGCGGGATGAGTCTGGCCGCACGGCCGACATTATCGTGACGGGATCGCGCATTCCGGTCCGCAACACGATCGACGCCGCGGTTCCAATCACCGCCGTCACCGCGACCGAACTGCTCGGCTCGCGCGGCGACATTTCGCTCGGCGACGCGATCAGCCAGCTGCCGCAGCTGCGCAGCTCCTTCACCCAGGCGAACTCGATCGGCTCGATCGGCACCGCGGGCATCAACGCACTCGACCTGCGCGGCCTCGGCACCGCGCGCACGCTGACGCTGCTCAACAACCGCCGCATCGTCACCTCGCAGCCGGGTCAGTACACCCCCGACATCAACACCATTCCGTTCGACCTCGTTGAGCGGATCGATACGGTGACGGGCGGCAATTCGGCGATCTATGGTTCCGATGCGGTCGCAGGTGTCGTCAACATCACTACCCGACGCGAGTATGACGGCGCACGCTTCCGCGTCCAGGGCGGTGCCACGACCTACGGCGATCGCGGCAGCTATCTCGCCTCGGGTATGGTCGGAAAGACGATCCTCGATGGCCGGCTCAACATCACGGTCGCGGGTGAGTACAGCCACTCGGAGCCGCTGTTCTACGCTGATCGCGAGTATCTCGGCGCGTTCAACGGCACACCGGGGTTTATCACCTCGCAGATCACCACGGCGCCGAACCGCAACTTCGACGGCATTCCCAACGCCGTATTCGTCGATGGCGGGATCAAGTTCACCAACATCTCGACCGGCGGCCTGGTGCAGACCAGCTGCCCGGCCGCGACCGCGACCAACGCCGCACGCCGCGCGGCGAACTGCACCGGGCAGAACAATCCGCTCGGCACGCCGCTCGCCTATTTCTACGTCTTCCAGCCCGACGGCACGCTGATCCGCAACGACCCCTCGCAGGGGCTGGTCGACAATCGCGGCATCGGTGGTGGCGTGCTCGGCGGCCTGACTGCGACGGGCGTTGAGGACGCGATGCTGCTTCCGGGCGTCGATCGCTATCTCGGCTCGGTGTTCATGACCGGCAACTTCTCTGCCGGGTTCAAGCCGTTCGCCGAATTCTCATTCGCGCGCATCGACGTGACGCAGCAGAGCACGCAGCCGACCTTCACCGGCGGTACGCTCAGCCGCACCGTCAGCATCAACAACCCGTTCCTGACCGCGCAGTCGCGGCAGACGCTGACGACGATCCTGGCACCGGGCGCGACCACCTTCGGGCTTGACCGCTTCAACAACGATTTCGGCACACGTGCCGAGTTCCACCGCCGCGACACCTATCGCGGCGTGGTCGGCGTGAACGGCAACATCACGAACAACATTCGCTACGAAGTGGCGGGCAATTACGGCCGGACCGAGAATTTCTATCGTACCGGCGGCAACGTCCTGATCCAGAACTACAACAACGCGTTCAATGCGGTCGCGGCGCCCGCCGGCTACACCGGCACCAGTTTCGTGACCACGCCGAGCGGTGGTCGTGCGGTCTGCGCGATCAACGCCGACGCGAGCACGGCCAACGACGATCCGAACTGCGTGCCGCTCAACCTGTTCGGCCGTCGCAATTACGACCAGCGCGCGCTCAACTACGTGCTGTATACCTCGACCCGCAATCAGTGGGCCGAGCAGATCGACGCAACTGCGTTCGTCGCGGGCGATACCGGCGGCTTCTTCCGCCTGCCGGGCGGTCCGATCGGCTTCTCGATCGGTGGCGAGTACCGTCGCGAGGACGCCAACTCGACGCAGGATCCGGTCACGCAATCGGGTGCGACCTTCCTGAACCCGGCTTCCACCTTCTCGCCCCCCGCGGTCGAGGTGAAGGAAGCGTACGGTGAAATCCGCCTGCCGCTGCTCAGCGACGTGTTCGGCATCCACGAACTGACGGCGGAGGGTGCGGGCCGCGTGTCCGATTACGGCGGTCGTATCGGGTCGGTGACGGCGTGGAACGCGGGCCTGATCTGGGCGCCGGTGCGCGACCTGCGCTTTCGCGGCACGTATTCGCGCTCAATCCGCGCGCCGAACCTCAGCAACCTGTATGCGTCGCGTGCGATCACCTACGCCACCATCAGTGACCCCTGCGATCAGCCGGGCGGCAGCAACGCGGGCAACAACATCGACTCGAACCCTAACCGCCGTCGCAACTGCGCGGCCGCGGGGATCCCGACGACGTTGACCTTCACCAACCCCGACGGCATCGTCACCACGCGTCCGTGGAGCAACGTGCCGGGTTCGACCCCGGCAGGCGTCAACCAGGGCAACCAGGACCTCGAACCGGAAATCGGCTACAGCTTCACCGTGGGTGGCGCCTTTACCCCGACCTTCCTGCCCGGGTTCAAGCTGACGGTCGATTACTACAATATTCGAGTGAAGAACGTGATCTCGGGCCTGACCGGCCAGACGATCATCAACCGCTGCTACGACGACCCGGTCGGGATCGACAACGTGTTCTGCGCTGCGGTATTCCGTCGCACCAGCACCGACGCGGTCCAGAACGGCGCGTTCAATGGCCAGAACTCACGCAACATCGAAGGCACCAACTACACCTTCGGTACCGCGGGTGACGGCATCTCGTTCCTCAACCAGCCGTTCAACTTCGCCAAGCTGGAAACGAAGGGCATCGACGTCGACGTGTCCTACGCGCACACCTTCAGCGAGGATTTCGGCCTGAACGTGCGCGGTCTGGCCAGCTACCTGATAACACGTCGCTCGTTCTACTACATCAGCGAGCCGAGCCGGTACGACCGCATCAACGACACGCTGGGCGATCCGTCGTGGCAGGCGCAAGCGACGATCAACGCGCGCTTCCGCAACTTCGACATCAACTACAACGCGCGTTACATCGGAAAGCAGATCGTCTCGGCGCTGTCGTACGACACGTTCTTCTCGGTGCAGGGGCGTCCGCCGCTCAACCCGGATGCGCGGCCATTCAAATATTACGATCCGATCGTCTACCACAACGTCCGGCTCAACCTGAACGCGACCAAGCAGTTCTCCTTCTACCTCGGTGTGGACAACCTCACCAACGAACTGCCGCCGTACGACCAGACCGGCAACGGCGACGGCGCGATCTACCCGA
Organism: Sphingomonas hominis; assembly: GCF_013328205.1. Taxonomy (GTDB): domain Bacteria; phylum Pseudomonadota; class Alphaproteobacteria; order Sphingomonadales; family Sphingomonadaceae; genus Sphingomonas; species Sphingomonas hominis. The sequence continues at coordinate 29,502 of NZ_JABULH010000012.1, forward strand.
ACACCGGGCGTTTCCTGTACGCAGGTGCGACCGCGCGCTTCTGATCCGCGCCACGATCAAGAAATTGAGGGCCGTCTCGCGAGAGGCGGCCCCTTTTCATACGTGGTCACTCGCACTCAGCGAATTACCACCACCTTGACCTCGGCTGCGGCTGCGATCTCCTTCCACTTGCGGTCGGAGGTCCAGGCCGGCAGTCCGTCGCGCTTGGCGAGCGCGAGGCAGAAGCGATCGCCGAGCGATAGCCCGCCCTCGACGGTGTGGCGCCGCAGCCGCCCCGCCTCGCGCGCGAGCGCCGCATCGGCGGGGACCAGCTCGACGGGGAGTGGGCGCAGCATGGCGTCGACCTCGTCGTCGGGCATGCCGAGCTTGTGGTAGTGCGAGGCAACCTCAGCCATGTTGACCACCGACATGCGCGCGCCGGCGAGCGCGCCCTCGACCTTCTTGGCGCCAGCCTCGCCGCGCAGCAGCGCGAGCAGCGCCGAGGCGTCGAGCACGACCCTCATTCGCCGTTCTCCGCGGCGCGGCTGGCAAGGAAATCGTCGACGCTCGCGCCGGGGGCGTCGCGGTAGCGTCGCGCGAGCGCCTGCGCCTGCGCCACGATCTGCGGCACGGTGCGCAGCACGACGCCATCGGCCGTCTCGTCGAGATAAACCGCACCGCCGCCGGTGAGCCCAAGCCGCTTGCGGATGTCGGCCGGCAGGCTCATGCGGCCGTTGGACGTGATGTTGACTTGGACGGTCATGGTGGCAGCCTGTTGCTCGGTGTGTCGCTGGGGACAGTATAGGCGCATCATTGCCGACCCTCAACGTCGGTGATGCCGTGCCACACGTGCAGAAGCGTGACACGCCCCCTCCCCTATGCCACGCTTCGTGCAGGCACTTTCCATAATCGTGGCTTATGGTAGGAACAAGGCGGTTATTGCTCAGAACAGGATAGCGGGGCAGGGTGGTGTACGAAGGTAGCAATACACCAGCGCCGAGCGCGCCCGATCAGGGCAAGCGAGATCCTTTGAGTCTCACGGTCGGCGACGTGCCACAACCGGAATCTAAAGACACAAGTGACACCATCATGTCGGCCACCAGCGAACAAGCCGTGCCGACCACGCTGCTGCTCGTCCGGACCCACGCCGTGCTGCCGACGCGCCGCTCGCGGCGCGCCGGCGGCGACGATGCCGCCACACCCGACGCGCGGTTGCTGACCGTGCTCGGCCGCGCCGCACCCGCCGGCCTGCCCCCGGTTAGCGCGCTCGGCGTCGAGACCGCGCTCGAGGCGATGGCCGACGCCTCCAAGCTTGCGGTCGCGGCCGACCTCGACTGCTGGCTCGACTGGTGCGCCGGCGAGCACCGGCGCCCGTGTCCCGCCGATCCCGAGGACTTGGTGCGCTACCTGCGCGCGCTCGAAGCCGACGGCAAGAAGCCCGCAACGCTATCTCGCCGCATCGCCAGCCTTGCGACGGTGCACCGGCTGCTCGGCCTCGGCAGCGACGCCTTGCCGACGTCGGCGCCGATGGTCCGCAACGCGCTGCGCGGCAACCGCCGGCGCCAGGGCGCGGCGCAACGCCAGGCCGCCCCGCTCCGCTTTGGCGGCGGGCTCGGTGAGGCGGGTGGCTTCACTTTGTCGGCGCTGCTCGCCGCCTGTACCGGCGATGCCCAGGGCCTGCGCGATGCAGCGCTGCTGTCACTCGGCTACGACGCCGGCCTGCGGGTCAGCGAACTGATCGCCGTCGCGGTTGCCGACCTCAGACCGCAGTCGGACGGCACCGGGTTGCTTCACCTGCCGCGCTCCAAGACCGACCAGGAAGGGATCGGGGCCTGGGCGTGGTTGTCCGCCGACACGATGCGCCGCGTTGCCGCGTGGCTGGCCGAGGCTGCGATTACCGAGGGCGTGCTGTTCCGCCGTGTCGGCGTCGACCGACGTCGGCAACGGTCCAAGGAGCTCGCCGATGCGCGCTGGGGCGACGAGGACGCGGAGGGTGCAGCGCTGCTGGTGACCTACACGATTGGAAGCGCGCCGCTGACCCGGCAGGGTGTGACCGGCATCTACCGTCGCATCGCGCGCGCGGCCGCTGACGCCGGGCTGGTCGACCTGCCCGCGGGCGAACTCGATGGGGCGATCGCGGCGCTGTCCACGCACTCGCTGCGCGTCGGGCTGACGCAGGACCTGTTCGCGGCGGGCGAGGACGGTGCGGGGATCGCGCTCACGCTGCGCTGGTCGTCACCGTCGACGGCGCTTCGTTACGGACGTCGATTGCAGGCGCAGAGCGGTGTTGCCGCCCGCGTTCTGTCGCGCGTGCGGGGGTGAACGTCCTGCTCGATAACTCGCGCTGTCGCATGACGTAAGAAAACGCGCCCGGACGCGGGTTCGAGCAGGTGAACCGGCATCCGGGCGCGATCCCACCGCGCAGGCGGGGACCCGCTAGAGGGGGAGAACGGGGGTGCTTGCACCTCCCGCGCGGTGGAATGGGATTACTTGCCGTCCTTGCCCGAGGCGCCCGAGACGGCGTCGCCGGCCGATTTCAGGTCCCGGCCCGCGCCGTCGACGGTGTTGCATGCGGCGAGCGCCAGCATCGCGGTCAGGCCGGTCGCTAGGATGATCTTCTTCATGGAACTACCTCCTTGATGAAAGGTATGGCCGGGCCGGTACGCCGCCCCGTCGCGGGCACTCAGCGCAGGCGGCGCCGCGTCGCCGTCGTGGCGCCAAAGGCGGCCGCACCGGCACCGACCAGCAGCGCGAGCACGAGGATGAACGAGGTCTTCGACGCCGCACCCGCGGCCGCGTCGGCAGCCTTCTTGGCGGTCTGAACCGCTTCGTTCTTGGTCTGGACGAAGCGCTGCTTGGCCTGGGTCACCTGCGCCTGCGCCTCCGGGCGGCTGATCTTGCGCTGTGCGGCGACGATGTCGACGATGCGGTTCTCGGCACGCTGGCCGTCGGCCCCGCCGCGGGCGAGCGCGGGCAGTTCCTTCGCGACTTCCTTCTGCGCCTGCTCGGGCGTCATCTGCGCCGGATCGCTGGGCGCGTCGGAGAGATAGTCGGACGCTTCCTGGCGGACGTCGTTCTGGTCGATGCCTGCGACCGAGGCAGCCTGCGGCGCGACGCGCGCTGCGGCACCGACGGTCGAGCCCGCCGCGCTCGCGACGCTGCCGACGGTGCGGAACGCGCCACCGATGATGCCACCGACCGCCGAGGTCAGCAGATAGATCGTCAGGATCAGCGTCACGCCCCAGACGACCAGGCCGTGGGCCAGCGCGTCGAAGCGGTCGGTCACACCCGACACGCGCGCGGCGGTATAGCCGCCCGCACCAAGCGCGATCACGGTGGTGATCAGCCAGTAGATGCCCGCACCGATGCCGAAGCCTGCCGCGCCCGGCGTCGTGCCCTCGGTCGGATCGACCATCGAGAGGCCGATGCCCGTGCCGAGGATGCCGAGCACCACCTGCACCGCAATCGCGATCACGACGCCGGCGAAGATCGCCCCCCAGGACACGCGCGCGAAACGCGCGGTGAGCGCGGTGTCGGTCGCGACGTAATCGTCCCGAACCCCCGTTACATTGGTCGCCATATTCACTCCTGTTCTTGTTTCGGATTGTTGGTGTCGGTGTCGCGCGCGCGGGTCTTCGGCACCTCGGCGTCCCGCTGCTTCGCGGCGTCGCGTTGCTCACTGCGGCCGTCGCGCACGGCCTGGTCGTCGCCGAGCAGCTTGCCGATCGCCTCCTGCGCGGCGCCCTTGGCCTCGCGTACGGGGGCGGAAGCAGGGGGAGCGGATTTCTCGCGTTTGTCGGGTGTGTCGTCGCTCACGCGTTCGCCTCCGCTAACAGCCGTTCGCCGTCGAACCCGCGCGCGCGCGCCCAGGCGGCCGCGGCGGTGCGGCGGTTGACGCCGATCTTGGCGTAGATGCGCGCGACGTGGTTGCGCACGGTGTTGCCCGACACGCCCAGCGCCCGCGCGATGCTCTTGTCGTCGAGCCCGCGGCAGATCAGCGCCAGCACCTCGCGCTCGCGCGGGGTGAGATCGTCGAGCGAGGCGCCGCGCTCGTCGGGCATCGGTGCGCGCAACCGCGCGAGCTTGTCCATGATCGAGCGACTGAACCAGCTGGTGTCCTTCATCACCGCCTCGATCGCCTCGACCAGTTCGAGCTCGGTCGCCTTGCGCTGGGTGATGTCCTGGAAGGCCCACAGCAGGCATCCGTCGCCGTTGAGGGTGAACGCCTCGGTCGAGACGAGGCAGTCGATATGCCCGCCCTCGCGCGTCGCGATCCCCGCCTCGTGACCGCGCAAGCCATTGCCTTCCTCGATCGCGCGCTCGATCTCGCGGCCGGTCTCCTTACCCGCCCACAAGCCGACCTCGCTCAGCGACCGGCCGATGATTGCAGAGGCGGCATAGCCGGTCAGCTGGGTGAAGCTGGCGTTGATCTCGCATAATAGATGCCCGTCGCGCGCGCCGATCGCCATCGCGACGGGTGCCATCTGGAACGTGCGGGTGAAGCGCTCCTCGCTGTGGCGCAGCGCCTCCTCCGCCTTACGCCTAGGCTCGAGGTCGGCGAAGGTGAACAGCATGCATGGTTGATCGTTGAGCTCGATCGGCTGCCCGGCGACGATCACCAGCTTGGTGCCGCCCTCCGCCAGATCGAGCCGCGCCTCCATCTGCGGGATCGTCGTGCCCTCGGCCAAGCGTTCCTTGGCGAGGTCGCGGCGGTCGGCGTCGCGCAGCACGTCGATGTCGTAGACGGTGCGGCTGAGCACATGGTCGCGCGCGAAGCCGGTCATCTCGAGGAAGCCCTGGTTCACCTTGACGAAGCGCAGGTCGGACAGGCGACAGATCACCGCGGGCGCGGGATTGGCATTGAACGACTGCTCGAACCGGTCCTCCGCCTCATATTGCGCGGTCACGTCCTGGATCACGAGCACGACGCAGGTCGGCGCGTCCTCGTCGCGGTCGTTGAGCACCAGGCTGCGCACCTGGTGGACCCAGCGCGGATCTTCCTCGCCAGCGACCGTGACCTCGACCACCACTTCGGAGAAGCTGTCGCCCGCTACCACACGCTCGATCGGGTAATCGTCGGCCGCGACACGGCGGTTATTGCGATAGCGCAGCTGGAAACGCCGACGATAATCGTCGACGTCGTGGCCCAGCTCCTCGAGCGCGGACACGCCGTGCATCTTCAGCGCCGCGTCGTTCGCCCACAGCAACGTCTGGTCGGGATCGATCAGGATCACGCCCTCGTCGAGCCCCGCGATGATCTGGCGCAGGTGGCGCAGATCGGCGGTCTCGCGCAGGGAAGTCAGTGACGCGGCCATGCGTTCAGGCGCGATCGCCGTGGATCAGCCAGCCTAGCAGGTAGCCACCGATGCCGGCGCCGACTGCCGCGAGCACCGCCCACGACGCGGGATTGTCCGACACCGCCGCGTTTGCCTTGCGGGTGCCGCGCGCAGCCGCGTCGCCGGCACGATCGGCGAGGTCGCGGGCGCGGTCGGTTGCGCGATCGGTAACGTCGCGGGCGCGATCGCCGGCGTCATCGGCCGCGTCGCCCAGCCGCTCGCGTGCCTGGTCGAACCGCTCCTTTGCCTCGTCGACGAATCCCGGTGCGGCGTCGATCGCGTCCTCGGCGACCGAGCGCGCGCGACCGTAGAGGTTCTCCGCCCCGCCCGCGACCTGATCGACCACGCCGTCGACCTGCCACTCACGGCTGTCGACCGCGTCGCCGACCGCCTTCTCGACCTTGCCGCCCAGGTAGCGCGCACCGCCGTGCAGTTCGTTCTTGTTCATGCCTGTTCCTCCACCGGACGAACGCACGCGCCACTTCCCGCCCGCGGACACGAGCCACATCGCGGCGAGCGGGCGGGGATAGGGGCGTGCGTCACCATCAACTCCGTTACGGTTGCGCAACACAGCCGGTTCGGACGCATCAACCTATGTTATCGATTTTGGTTGCTGGTAATTTTAGGCGGTAGAACTGGTGTTATTCTACTATGGGGTGGGTATATGAAGCAGCACCCGACCCCCCAGATCGGCCGTGACATGGCTGATCATCACGGTGTTGCGCGCGGAGAAACGCCGAAGCGATTGGTACCAGTGTCTGGTGAATCAGCGGCGGGTCACGCGCAATATTCAATCGGCATTGATCCCGATTGTACGTAATTGGCGTAATTTATAGCAGATTATCTTAACCTACGTTGCCTTAGGACAAGCCAATGTCCAAAGCCTAGGGTTCCCCAATCTATCGCCGATTACCGCGCAAGATCGCGGTCGCCGGCAACGTTGCGAGAGCATTCGGGCGGGATCGTCGCGGCAATGTTCTCCTGATCGGAGCCGCCAGTCTTATCCCGTTATTCGGGCTTCTGGGCGGCGCACTCGACCTGACGCGAATGTACATGGTCCGCACGCGCCTCCAGCAGGCATGCGACGCGTCGGTCATGTCGGGGCGGGCCGCAATGGGCAACCGCACCTGGGACAATAGTTCAAAAGCAGTGGCGGACCGGTATTTCACCGCCAATTTCGACCCCGGCCGCTACGGGACATCGGGATCGAAGATCGACTATGAGGTCGGCAGCGATCTGGTGGTCAAGGGCGCGGCGAGCGTGTCCCTGCCGATGGCCATCATGCAAATGTTCGGTTACGGCGACAAGCTGATCACGGCGACCTGCGACGCCAAACTGGAACTGCCGAACTCCGACGTGATGTTCGTGCTCGATACCACCTTGTCCATGTCGGAAACGAACGCCGGCGACAGCGTCAGCCGTATACAGGCGTTGCGCAATTCGGTTGTCGGCTTTCACGCCATTCTGGAGAATGCGCGGGGGCCGCAGACGCGGGTCCGCTACGGCTTCGTCCCGTACGCCTCCACCGTGAACGTCGGAACGCTTCTGCGGCCCGACTGGATCGCCGATCGCTGGACCTACCAGTCGCGCGAGTACGACCGCACCGAGCAGGTCGAGAGCAAGGCCGCCGACTACAACACGTCATGGTCCAGCTGGAGACAGGTCAGCGGCAGCAAATCGTCGAGGACGTACACGATCCCGCCCGAGAATTGCGTCGCTCCCCAGGGCACCAGCAGCTCAAAGACGGAGAAGGGACCCGTCACCACCGACGCCGATGGCAAGCGCGTCTGGACCGAAACCCGCACCACCAAGGGTGTCAGTTATTCCGCGTCGCTGTCGAACAGCGTTTGTACGGTCACGGAGACGACGTACAACGACTACGTCGACGAGCAGACGGTCACGCAGACACCGAACAAGAATGCGGGATCCGTGTCCTATTCCAATCGCACTTGGTGGAAATACAAACCGGTCGAATACGGTCTCGTTGCCCTGAAAGCGACAGGGTCAGACGGCGCGGTCGTCGGGGGCACGTTCAACGCCATGGTCGCGAACGACAACAAGGTGCGGGAGATCAAATGGGATAAAAGCAACGCCTGCATCGAGGAGCGCCAGACGAGCGGCGGAAACACACCCGCTGCCGCGACAGCCGAATCCGACCTCGACGTCGACGCCTTGCCGCGGGCGGGCAATCCGGCGACGCAGTGGCGACCCGCGCTTCCCGGCCTGGTGTACGCGCGCAAGCAGACCAGTCTCACCACCATGCCGGACTCGTCGTGGGGGTCGCCGACCGTGGTGGTCAATACCTCCTCGAACTACGCGACACCCAACGACAGTCTGGGGCTTCGCGGCGCCTGCCCCACCTACGCGCGAAAGCTCCAGTCGATCGATGCGGGAACGCTGCAGACCTACATGAACGCGCTGAAGCCGGCGGGTCTCACCTACCATGACATCGGGTTCCTGTGGGGATTGCGCCTTCTTTCCGCGCAGGGGATCTTCGCGAACGAGAACCAGGCGCCATCCACGGGCAAGGTCGCGCGTCACCTGATCTTCATGACCGACGGACAGACGGAAACGAACATCGGTGACTATGACGCCTACGGCCTGTCGGCGCTCGACCGGCGTCGGACACCGGCCAACCGCCTGCCGACCGCGGTGGAGCAGAACGCCATCGTCGAACAGCGACTGTCAGGCCTGTGCTCCATCGCCAAGGCCAAGGGCGTCACCGTGTGGGTGATCGCGTTCGGTACGTCGCTGACGCCGCTGTTGTCGGATTGCGCGAATTCCGGTCACGCGTTCGAGGCGAAGAATGCGGCCCAGCTGCAGGACGCGTTCAGCAACATCGCCGCGCGCATCTCGCAGCTGAGGCTTATCAAGTGATCGCGTACTCGCGGACCATCGGGGAGCGCGTGCGTAGCTGGCTCGGGACCCTCGCGAGCGCGGAGCGGGGCGTCAGCGCGCTGGAATTCGCGCTGGTCGCGCCGTTGTTCCTGTTTATCGTCGTCGGCGGTCTGGAGCTCGGCTACACGAGCTACGTGAAAGCGATGCTCGAAGGCGAGATGCAGAGGGTCGGCCGATCGCGCACGATGGAAACAGCCAGTTCGGACGAGCAGCGCGCCTTTCTGCAAAAGCGGGTCGTGGACGCGGTACATACGCTGGCGCCCAACGCGGAGGTCACGTTCTCGCGAAAGGTCTACCGGGACTATACGGGGGCCATGACCGGTAAGGAGCCGTTCAAGGATGCGAATGGCAACGGCATATGTGACGCCAAAGAAGTGTACGAGGATTTGAACAACAATGGCGTCTGGGGTGACGCGGGAATAGAAGGCAGTGATGGAGGAGCACGAGACATCGTGGTCTTCACCGCCTCGATCGATTATGAGCGCCTCTTGAGCGCGAACCTGCTGGGCTGGACCAGATCGGCCAAGTTGCAGGCCAAGACCGCCCTGCGTAATCAGCCGTTCGATCAACAGGCAACCCGGCCCGAGCGGACCTGCCGATGAGCGGTCGTCTCATCTCGCGGGTGACACAAGAGCAGCGCGGTGTCGCGATGATCGAGTTCGCACTGATCGTGCCGTTGCTCCTGCTGGCCATTCTCGGCCTGTTGGAGCTGGCGAATATAGCCTTGCAACGCCAGCGTGTCAGTCAGGCGGCCTTGCTGATCGCCGACAACGCGGGTCGCATCGGCAACATGGGCATGACAGGTCCTGAGCGGGTTACGGAGGATGAGATAAACGACGCTCTGATCAGCGCCGATATCCAGCAACCGGAGCTGAACCTGCCCGACAGGGCCCGCGTCATCTTGACGTCGCTCGAGGCCAACAAGGAGGGTGGGCAATGGCTCCATTGGCAACGGTGCCGCGGCGCTCTGGTACATAAATCTTCGTGGGGGGAAGAAAATGACGGAGAGCATGGCAAATCGGTGACCGGCATGGGACCGAGTGGCGGACGGATCACCGCCGATGCGGAGCAACCCGTGATGTTCGTCGAGATCGCCTACCAGGTACAGCCACTGATCCTGGCGACCTACGCCAACAAGACGATCGTCGAGACCGCAGCCATGCCGATCCGCGTCGAACGCGATACAAGTTCGGTTGTCGCAGGAGACGCGATCAAGTCGAGGTGCAAGTAAGACTCGATGGGTATCAAAGCAGGCATCTTGATCGTTCCGGCTTAGCGTGATCGACGGTATATCGGTGCCATCTTTGACATCGGAAAACCTATGCTTCTGACCAATCCGTCGGGATAGTGTCGTCATCTAATCCCTGTTGCTGCCGGTTAGAAAAGACACATTCGTTGCCAGATAGAACTGACACCGCTGATGCGGTGAGTTCTGAGAGGGCTACGGACCCGCTGCGCCAGCAGCGGGCTCGGTTACGCCAGAACAGTAGGGAGTGAGGCAGGTTCCTGGGGGGGGGGGCGTGGTCCGAACTCGGCCTGCGTATTCGGCCAGTCCACGCGAGGCGAGTTCCGTGTCGGAAAGGCGCGGTCCGCGCTTCAGTTTCGGCGTGCAGAGCGTGCGGCGATCCACCTTCGATGCAGTCGGAGCAGCCGAGGCGGCGAACATGCCGCCAGTCTGGGCGGTCCGCGCCGGCTCGTTGTTGTTCCGCTTGCGGTGGTGTGGTGCCGTTTCCTGCAGGAGCCGCGCCATCGCCAGCGCCGCGTCGAGATGCTTGTTGTCGACCACCGCTGCCTGGTTCACCCGCTGCATCTTGTCGAACACGCGATAGGGCAAAGCCTCCCCGTCATGCCGGATCTCGATCCGCCCATCGGGATACTCGCAGACATCTACCCGCTTGCGCGCCAGCGCCTGGCTGGTCCGGTTCGGCTCCAGGATGAACAGCGCCTTATGAGATGGACGCCTCCCGCCACTTCGGTCGTTTTGGCCGAGCAACGCGGAAGGAGAGAGGACCATGTCACTGTTCATGCTGGCGATCGACATCGGCAAGCTGTCGTTTCACGTCCACGGCGTCGATGCGGACGGCGTCATCGTGTCGCGTAAGGTGAGCCGAGCCAAGCTCCCGAGCCTCGTCGAGGAGCTCAACCCCGAGATTGTGGCCATGGAGGCGTGCGCCAGTTCGCATCATTGGGGGCGGCTGTTTCAGTCGGCTGGCCGGGAGGTTCGACTCATCAACGCCTACTTCGTGCGTCCCTTCGTCCGTGGATCCAAAAACGACGCCGTTGACGCTGAGGCGATCTGGGACGCGGCCAGCCGCCCGACAATGCGGTTCGTGCCGGTCAAAACGGCCGATCAGCAAAGCTTACAGTCGATACACTGCGTGCGGGACCGGCTGGTGCACGCGCGGACCTCGCTTATCAACCACATGCGCGGCCTTATGGCGGAGTACGGCATCGTGTTGCCGAAGGGGGCCAAGCGCTTCACCTCCGGAGCCGAGGAGACGATAGCGGCCTCGGACCTGCCGCCGCTCGCGCGCGACTTGTTCGACGAGTTGAGCGATGAGCTGCGGGATGTCGATCGTCGCATCTCCCGCGTTGACGCAAAGCTCGTTGCCATATGCAAGGAGAACGCGTCGTGCCGTAGGCTCATGGCCATGCCAGGGATTGGACCGGTAATCGCGACAGCCCTCGTCGCGGCGGTCGATGACGCCCGTCGTTTCCGCTCCGGCAGAGACCTGGCAGCGTGGATCGGGCTGGTCCCACGGCAGTATACGACGGGCGGGAAGCCTAGGCCGGATCGACATTCATCGTAGCCAGATCATGGCAGCGGCGAGATGGACGAAGCCGGTGAAGTGGATGATGCG
>NZ_JABULH010000013.1 GCF_013328205.1 Sphingomonas hominis
TACCCGTCACACCGCTCGACAAACGGGGTCCCTTTTGGACGCCGATAGGGGGTCCTTTTTGGACGCCGATTGACAATAAGGCTCTCGACGAAGCGCTCGCAGGCGCGATCATCGCTGTTCTGCTCGCGCTGCTGCGCAAGAACCTGACCCGTCAGCTTGTCTGGGCGGGGGCTGAATGTCCGCAGTTCGTAGTCTTCCGACATGGAGGCAGCTGCCTTGATGGCACGGTCGCGGTCGGCATGGCGGAGATTGCGTGATATTTCGCGAAGAGCGACATCGCGCTCTCGTCCCGCCGGCATCGACTTGGCCTCGTCAACCGCACGCACAGCGAGGTTTCCAGCAGGCGCTGCATCCGCGCAGCCACTCGGCGAGATGACCAAGGCTAAAGCCGTGCAGAAAAGCCGAAGGCGAACGAGCAACATCGCTTCAAGCTACGCCAGAACGCTCGACACGCAACCGTTCCGCCTTAGCGTACGCTTTCGGGCCTTCTCTCGCCGGTCCCCGTCAAGGACTGCTGCGCGGGCAACGCGGAGCTGTGCGCGCCGCTGGTCGCCGAACTCGCCCCCTGCTGCTGAAAGGACGCCCCGTGGCCGTCGATATCGTGATCTACCACAACTCCGAGTGCGGCACGTCGCGCAACGCGCTCGCCATGATCCGCAATGCCGGCATCGAGCCGCACGTTATAGAGTATCTGAAGACCCCGCCCTCGCGCGCGCTGCTGGTCGAGTTAATCGACCGCGCCGACATAACCCCGCGCGATCTGCTGCGCGAGAAGGGCACGCCCTATGCGGAGCTTGGCCTAGGCGACACGTTGCTGTCCGACGAGGCGCTGGTGGACGCGATGATGGCGCACCCGGTCCTCATCAACCGACCGCTGGTCGTCTCGCCGCTGGGGGTAAAGCTGTGCCGCCCGTCCGAAGCGGTGCTTGATCTGCTGCCAACCGGCCAACTCGGCTCGTTTGCCAAGGAGGACGGCGAGCGGGTGGTGGACGCCTCGGGTCAACGGGTCGCCTGAACCCATGTCCTCGGTCGCACCTAGCGCTGGCCCTCCAGCGGTACCCCTTGGCACCTTTGAGCGGTATCTGACGCTATGGGTAGCGCTCTGCATCGTCGCCGGCATCGGGCTGGGCCATCTGCTTCCTAGCTTGTTCGCGGCCATCGCCTCGGCCGAGGTCGCGCGCGTGAACCTGATCGTCGCCGTGCTGATCTGGCTGATGATTATCCCGATGCTGCTCAAGATCGACTTCGACGCGCTCGGGTCTGTACGCCAACATTGGAAGGGAGTCGGCGTCACGCTGTTCATCAATTGGGCGGTGAAACCCTTCTCGATGGCGGCGCTGGGCTCGCTGTTCATTAGCTGGCTGTTTGCGCCGCTCCTGCCAGCAGGTGAGGGGCCGTCCTACATCGCCGGCCTGATCCTGCTGGCCGCGGCACCCTGCACGGCCATGGTGTTCGTGTGGTCGAACCTCTGTGAGGGCGAGCCCACCTATACGCTCTCCCAAGTCGCGCTGAACGACGTGATCATGGTGTTCCTGTTCGCGCCGTTGGTCGCGTTGCTGCTCGGCGTCGCCTCGGTCTCGGTGCCGTGGGACACGCTGCTGACTTCGGTCCTGCTCTACATCGTCGTGCCGGTGCTCGCGGCGCAGCTCGTCCGCCGCGCCGTGCTGGCGAACGGAGGGCAAGCCGCGCTCGATCGGCTGCTCGGCCGCCTTGGCCCGGTGTCGCTCGTCTCACTGCTGGCGACACTCGTTCTGCTGTTCGGCTTCCAAGGAGAGGCGATCGTTGCCCAACCGCTGGTGATCGCGCTTTTGGCCGTGCCGATCCTCATCCAAGTCTATTTCAACGCGGGCCTTGCTTACTGGCTGTCGCGCCGGTTCGGCGTGGCTTGGTGCGTCGCCGCACCTGCCGCGCTGATCGGCGCGTCCAACTTCTTCGAGCTGGCCGTCGCTGCCGCCATATCGCTGTTTGGGCTCAAGTCCGGCGCGGCGTTGGCAACGGTCGTGGGCGTGCTGGTAGAGGTGCCGGTGATGCTCTCGGTCGTGTCGATCGTGAAGGCATCGCGGGGCTGGTATGAGCGGGGCGCGCACACATGACAGGTCTGATCTATGTCGGCGCGGCGCTCGCCGAAATCGGCGGTTGTTTCGCCTTTTGGGCATGGCTTCGCATGAGCAAGTCGCCGATCTGGCTGGTCCCCGGAATTGCTTCTCTCATGGTGTTCGCCTGGCTGCTCACCCGCGTCGATAGTGACGCGGCGGGGCGCGCCTATGCCGCTTATGGCGGCATCTACATCTGCGCGTCCCTGCTGTGGCTGTGGGGCGTCGAAGGTGTCCGCCCCGATCGCTGGGACGTGGGCGGCGCGGCTCTCTGTCTGATCGGAACCTGCGTGATCCTGCTCGGGCCACGCGCTGCCTGATCCTGCGCCCTGCTCAACTCGCCCAATTCACGAAAGCTCTCTGATGCCGCTGCGCACGCTTCCTGATCCCGACACCTTCCCAGCGCTGGATCTGGCCTTCATCCGTCATCGGCCCGCCTCCGGTCTTGGACCGCTCGATCCCGCGCCGCGCATCCTGCTGCTCTATGGATCGCTGCGCGAACGCTCGTTCTCGCGCCTTGCGGTCGAGGAAGCCGCCCGCCTGCTGCGGCTGTTCGGGGCGGATACACGCATCTTCGACCCGTCCACGCTGCCGCTGCCCGATCAGGTCCAGGGCGACGATCATCCGGCTGTCCACGAATTGCGCGAACTGGCGATGTGGTCGGAGGGCCAGGTGTGGTGCAGCCCCGAGCGGCACGGCCAGATCACGGGCATCATGAAGGCGCAGATCGATCACCTGCCGCTCGAAATGAAAGGGATGCGCCCGACGCAGGGGCGAACGCTAGCAGTCATGCAGGTGTCGGGTGGCTCGCAATCGTTCAACGCGGTCAACACGCTGCGCCTGCTCGGCCGCTGGATGCGTATGTTCACGATCCCGAACCAATCATCGGTCGCGATGGCCTACAAGGAGTTCGACGAAGCCGGCCGTATGAAGCCGTCGAGCTACTATGATCGCATCGTAGACGTGATGGAGGAGCTGGTGCGCTTCACGATCCTGTTGCGCCCCCATGCGGGCCAGCTTGTCGACCGCTACTCAGAGCGGAAGCAGGCAGGCGTTCCTGTCGATGGCGCCGCTGACCTCTCAGTGATCGCGATCGGCAGGTAAGCCTCGGGCTCGATACATCATGCAGTGAGTTGGAATAAGCTCATGCCGAGTACGAGTGCTCAGTAAAGATCATGTGAGACCACAATGCAGATAGGCGAGCTGGCGAGCGCAACCGCAACCAAGGTGACGACGATCCGCTTCTATGAGGAGATTGGACTGCTCGACCGACCCGTTCGTACTGCCTCAGGTCGCCGCACTTATGGGTTGCCGGATGTCGATCGGCTCAACTTCATTCGCAACGGCCGCAGGCTCGGCTTCTCGATCGACGAGATCCGCTCGCTCCTAGCGCTCGCCGATCAACCGGAGCGCGACTGCGCCGAGGCGGCCGATATCGCATCACGCCATCTCGCTGACGTCGAGGAGCGGCTTCGCCAGCTCGGCGCGCTGCGTGACGAACTCGCCGCCATGAGCGCGGCGGGATGTTGCGCCAAGACGATGGCGGAGTGCCGGGTCATTCAGGCGATCGGCCGCCCAATGGCGTAAGTGGAGACTTACGGCTTGATCCTCTAGCGACTGGAGCATGTAGTGGGGTGCCCATTCCGGCACCGAGGCCGGAGTGGGAAGGATGGAGTGGACGGCGGGGACGGAGCCGCGACGACCGATGTAGATCGTCGAAGGATATTGAAGCAGCTCGGTGTCGGGCTTCTCGGCGCGAGCATTCCTACTGGGGTTGTGGGCAGTAAGGCACCGTCCGGATCGGACTGGCCCGGCTTCGCCGAGCATCCGAGCTGGCGTCCTCTGGAGGTCGGAACAGGCGACACCCTGCTTGCGCCAACGAAGGTCGCGGGTGTCGACACCGAAGCCATTCTGGATACTGGTAGCGGCGCCTCCATCATCAGCTGGCCGCTTGCCGCCAAGCTCGGCATGGCGAACTTGGAGCCGCGGAGAATAGCTGGCCTTAGCGGCAAGGCGGCAGTTGGTTTGGTCCACAATGTCGAGGTGACGCTGGCCGACCAAGTGCATGTCCTGCCTTTTGCCGTCGTCGCCGACCTCGGGGCGATCTCTGCGGCATATGGCAGACCTATCCACATCATGCTCGGGGCCGACGTGCTCGCCAGCGGCTGCGTCGCCCTAGACTTCGGAAAGCGGCGGTTCGCATTCGGGAGGAGCGGCAGCTTTGCCGGCGGGGAAGGGTGGACGACCCTCACCCTTGAGCATGGTGCCAGGCAGGAACTCCTCGTCCACGCCTCAGTGAACGGCTCTGAGCCGGTGCCGCTGATGCTCGACACCGGCAGCTCATCTGCACTCATGTTGTCCGCTGCCTTTGTTGAGGAGCGTAATCTTCTCGCCAATAAGGCCTCCTCCACCGCAGCGCTGGGCGGGGTCGAAGGCGTGCAGATCGTCCGGACGTTCACAACCGACAGCGTTAGCCTGGCCGGGATCTCGACGAGGGTGGTTCCGACCCTCGCCCTCGATCGCTGGGCATCGGTGAGCACGGTGGGCAACATCGGCATGCCACTTCTTGGGCAATTCGATATCGTGCTCGACGTGACGCTTGGACGCCTTTGGATCCGGCCGATACCGCATCGATCGCGTCTGCCGATGCTAAAAGATCGAAGCGGCCTCGGCATTGCCGCTTCGCCAACCGATCTCACAGTCATCCACGTCGCCGTAGGCAGCCCTGCGGCTCAGGGCGGATGGACGGTAGGCGACCGCGTCGTGGCACTGAACGGGTTCCCGATCGACACCTCCTACACCCGCGGTGCGCTCTGGCAGTGGCGCTACGGCCGTCCCGGGGAGGTGGTGAAGCTCACCCTCGCCGATGGCGCGATGCGAACGCTTAAGCTCGCCGACTATTATTGAAGCCGGCTCCCGAGCACAGTTGGGCGATGCTATTGCGAGCCGTTCTCAAATCGCTTGCTTCTACAGTGGCTAGAGGTTGTAGGGCAGTCGCATGTTGCCCCTCGATTCTAGCTATTTAGGTTCTTACGTAGCGCCTTTGAGGCGCCTGATTCACGCCGCTTCCGTGCGGCTGGTCGCTCTCGCGCTCGTGATCCTGCTCGGCCTCCTCGCACCGGTATCCACACTGCAAGCCGCGCCCACGGCCGACCCGAATAACGTGCAAACCGCCTGGCGACTGCTCGACTATGTAGCCGTCGATTATGGTGGCGCGGTTGCGAGCGGACGGATCAAGAGCGCGTCCGAATATGCCGAAATGACGGAGTTCGCAGGCTCCGTGTCGTCACGGCTCGCCGCTTTACCACGAAAGCCTGAGCGGGCGGCGCTGATCGCGGGCGCGGCACGCCTTCAGGATGTGATCGCACGCAAGGGGCCGCCGCAGGACGTAGCACTGCTGGCCCGTAATCTCGCTGCCGATCTTCTGCGCGCTTATCCCGTACCGCTCGCGCCATCCGCTCCCCCGAGCTTTGCGCGCGGCGCTACCCTGTTCGGCTCGACCTGCGCTGCCTGTCATGGCGCAACAGGAGACGGGCATGGCCCCGATGCAGCCAAGCTGGCCACACCGCCGATCGCGTTCACCGATGCGGAGCGGGCCCGTCAGCGAAGCGTATTCGCGCTTTATCAGGTCATCAGTCAGGGCATTGACGGCACTGCGATGCAGAGCTTCGCCGATCTGCCGAGCGAGGATCGATGGGCACTGGCATTTCGCGCCGGCAGCTTTGCACTAACCGACGAACAGGCGCGGAAAGGGGAGAAGCTATGGAAAGCCGATCCCGCGCTTCACCAACAAGTTCCGGACCTCAAGGCACTTGTGGCGCTCACGCCTGCCTCGCTCGCCGAGCGCATCGGCGAAAAGCAGGCGCTGGCGGTGATGGCCTATCTGCGCCGTCATCCGGAAGCCGTGGTCGAACAGGCTCCAGCGTCGCTGTCGCTCGTCCGCCAAATGCTCGCGGCCAGTCTCGATGCTGCTCGCAAAGGGGATCGCAGGGCCGCGAAGGAGCTGGCGCTGTCCGCGTATCTCGATGGTTTCGAACCGGTTGAGCCGACGCTCGGTGCGCGGGACGGGACACTGCTCGCCCGGATCGAGGGTGCGATGGGCGAGTATCGCGCCGCGATCGATCAAGGCGCCGCGCCAGATGACTTGGCAAACCGCGCTCTGGTCCTCAATGGCCTGTTCGACGATGCGGAGGCGGCGCTGGCCCCGAGTGCATCCAGCACCGCGTCGACTTTCTTGGGCGCGTTCACGATCCTGCTGCGCGAAGGGCTGGAAGCGCTGCTAATCGTCGTCGCCATGATCGCCTTTCTCCGCAAGGCGGACCGCTCGGAAGTCTTGCCCTACGTGCATGGCGGTTGGGCCGGAGCGCTTGTGGCCGGCCTGCTGACCTGGGTGGTCGCCACCTATGCGATCGGGATCAGCGGCGCGAGCCGGGAACTGACCGAGGGGTTTGGTTCGCTATTCGCCGCCGTGGTCCTGCTCTCTGTCGGGATATGGATGCACGGCAAGGCGCAAGCCGATCAATGGCAGCGCTACATCCGAGAGAAGATGACGCACGCTCTGTCGGGCCGCTCGGCCTGGTTCCTGTTCGGGCTCGCCTTCGTGGTCGTCTATCGCGAGGTGTTCGAGACGATCCTGTTCTACGCGGCGCTTTGGACGCAGGGGAATGGCAGCGCGCTGCTGGCCGGGGCAGGGGCGGCCGTCGCCATACTGGCCGTGATCGCCTGGGCCATGCTGCGCTACAGCCGCCAGCTCCCGATTGCCAAGTTCTTCGCCTACAGCTCGTGGTTGATGGCAGGCCTGACGGTAGTCCTCGCAGGCAAGGGCGTGGCTGCTCTGCAGGAAGCCGGCATTATCGACATAGCGCCGATCGCCGAAGCGCCACGGCTGTCGATACTCGGCCTATTCCCGACGTGGCAGTCCATCATTGCACAGCTTGTCATGGCGATCACCATTGCCATCGGGTTCGCCTTCAATCGTCGCAAGAAAGTCGAGACGCCTGATCTTGCGACTGCCGAGTGAGTGCGCTTGGTCCTCCCGGACTAGATGCTTTCTTCTTGCTCCTACGGCGGCTATAGATTGTAGAAGGTCTACATGAGCGACAGTGAAACCTCCTCGTGTGGCTGCACGGGCGATACCAAACGTGCCGAACGCGACCCTGCGTACCGACGTGCCCTGTGGATCGTAGTTCTGCTGAACCTTGGGTTCGGCTTGATCGAGATTGTAGGTGGATTCATCGCCGATAGTCAGGCGCTGAAGGCGGACGCGCTCGATTTCATCGGTGACGGCACGATCTCACTGTTCGGGCTGATCGCGCTGGGCTGGACCGCCCACGCCCGATCGAGGATCGCCCTTGCACAAGGTCTATTCCTTGGTGCGTTGGGCTTGGGTGTCATCGGCTTTGCCGTCTGGCGCGCGATTAACGCCGTAGCTCCGGAAGCTGAATTGATGGGTGGGATCGGGATCGTTGCCCTCATCGTCAACGTGAGCGCTGCGCTTATGCTGGCGCGTTTTCGCGAGGGCGACGCGAACGTGCGTGCGATCTGGCTGTTCAGCCGCAATGATGCGGTGGCCAACATCGCCGTGATCGTCGCAGCCGGCCTGGTAGCTTGGACGGGGAAGGCTTGGCCCGACCTCGCCGTTGCGGGCGTGATCGCGCTGCTCTTCCTGCACTCCGCGTGGGAGATTACCCGCGGTGCGTTGGCAGAGATCGCGGGGCGGTTGTGAAAGGCCCGCTTTAGCATTACGAGCCGGGCGGCGCCTGTCAGATCCTGGATCATGCGTCATTAGCTTGCTTTCGTTTGCTGGCAAACACCATCAGAAACGCAAGGATGGACGGGGCGATCTGGTTGTGACTGTTAAGATGGCCGCACGCTAAGCCAGCACAGACCCAGACAAGGCTGAAGCCGAACGCTTCCGGCTCCAAGCCTCGCTGTCATCCGAGGAAAGCTAGACTGAACTCTCGCCGCGCTGACCAGGTGGCTACTGCGGCCTGATCGCGGTCACCTCGGCGTTCATGCCCTGAGCCTTGGCGGTAAAGCCGACCCGCTGACCCGTCCGGAGGTTTTTTAGCAACGTGGGCGGCGAAGCGCGGAAGGTCATGGTCATCGCTGGCCAACCGATCGCCGGTATCGCGCCATGCTTGATGGTCACAGTTCCAGCCCGAGTGTCGAGGGCGGTGATCGTCCCTGCGCCGGTCCCGACCTTGGCTGCCGCAGCGGGCTTGGCGGATTGGGCCCACGCAGTTGTTGAGCCAGGCGCAAGCAGTAGGGCGGTCCCGGCGATGATGATAGACTTCGTTGTCACGATGCACTCCTTTCAGCGGTGGTGGACGCCCGACGCCGCAACAGCAGGTAGGCGGCAGGCAGGATGAACATGGAAAGAAGGGGAGCGGTCAGCATCCCGCCAATCATCGGCGCGGCGATACGGCTCATCACCTCCGAGCCCGCACCGTGTCCGATAAGGACGGGAAGGAGGCCGGCGATGATAACCGCGACCGTCATCGCCTTGGGGCGAACCCGCAACAGCGCGCCTTCGCGGATCGCCTCGATAACCTGTTCTCGCGACGGTGACAGTCCCCGTTCGGCGAGCGCGTGCTTCAGATAGATCAGCATGACGACGCCGAACTCTGCGGAGACGCCCGCCAAGGCAATGAACCCGACCCCGGTCGCGACTGACTGGGCATAGCCGAGCAACCACAGGGTCCAGATACCCCCAACAAGGGCAAAGGGCAGGGTCCCCATGACGAGTGCCGCTTCGTCGAGCCGACCGAAGGTAAGATAGAGCAGGAAGAAGATGATCGCGAGCGTCGCCGGAACGACGAGCATAAGCCGGGATTCGGCGCGTTGCAGATACTCGAACTGCCCAGAATAGGCGATCGACACGCCGGGGCTGAGCCGGACGCCCTTGGCAACCGCACGCTGTAGGTCGGCAACGGTCGAGGCAATGTCGCGACCGCGCACATCAACGTAGATCCATGAGGACGGTCGGGCGTTCTCGGTTTTGAGCATCGGCGGCCCCTCGGCGATCGACACTGAAGCAACAGTTCCTAGTGTGATCTGCTGGCTCGATGCTGTCACGATCGGAAGGGTGCGCAGGCCTTCAAGGCTGTCGCGCAGCTCGCGCGGGTAGCGCACGCTGATCGGGTAGCGGGCGAGGCCATCCACGGTCTCGCCGATCGTCTCGCCACCAATCGCGCCCGACACAATCTCCTGCACGTCGGCGATGTTGAGCCCATAGCGGGCGGCGGCTGCCCGGTCGATGTCGACGTCGACATAGCGTCCGCCCGTCAGCCGCTCCGCAAGCGCCGAGCTGACGCCGGGCACTGTCTTGGCAACAGCCTCCACCCTCGCGGCAATGCGATCAAGCTCGGCAAGGTCGGCCCCTGACACCTTCACGCCGATCGGGCTCTTGATGCCGGTCGCGAGCATGTCGATCCGGTTTCGGATCGGGGGAACCCAGACGTTGGTGAGCCCCGGCACACGCACGGTGCGGTCCAGCTCCTCCACCAATTTCGCCGGCGTCATATCTTTGCGCCATTGATCGCGTGGTTTGAACTGGATCGTCGTCTCGAACATCTCAAGAGGAGCAGGATCGGTCGCGGTCTCGGCGCGTCCCGCTTTGCCGAACACGGTTGCGACCTCGGGCACCGTCTTGATGAGCCGATCGGTTCGTTGAAGCAGCTCGGATGCGCTCGCGGCCGAGAGGCCGGGTAATGCCGACGGCATGTAGAGCAGGTCACCCTCATCCATCGCAGGGATGAACTCGCCGCCAAGGCGCGTGAGCGGCCATGCCGTCGTTGCAAGTACCAGCACAGCAATAGCGATCGTCGTCTTCGGTCGCCCCATCACCCAACCAAGCGCGGGCCGGTAGGCGTGCGTCAGCCCGCGATTGATCAGATTATCCTGTTCGGCCGGGATGCGCCCCCGGATCAGCCATCCCATCAAAACCGGGACCAGCGTGACCGACAGGATCGCGGCGGCTGCCATCGAATAGCTCTTGGTGAAGGCAAGGGGGGCGAACAGCCGTCCCTCCTGAGCCTCCAACGTAAACACCGGCACAAATGACAGCGTGATGATAATCAGGCTCAGGAACAGCGCTGGTCCGACCTCGGCCGCGGCCTCGGTGATGACACGCCAGCGCTCCTCGCCGGCCAGCACATGGCCCGGATGATCGTGCTCCCAATGCTCGATACGTTTGTGGGCGTTTTCGATCATGACTATGGCGGCATCGACCATCGCTCCAATCGCGATGGCGATGCCGCCCAACGACATGATGTTGGCGTTGACGCCTTGCACGCGCATGATGAGCAAGGCCGCGAGCACCCCCAAAGGCAGGGTCACGATCGCGACCAGCGCTGATCGGACATGCCAGAGGAAAAGGCCGCACACGAGCGCGACCACGATGAACTCCTCGATCAGCTTGCCAGTCAGGTTCTCCACCGCGCGGTCGATCAACTGCGAGCGATCGTAGGTCGTGACGACTTCGACGCCGGGTGGAAGGCTGCGCTTCAACTCGATAAGCTTGGCTTTCACCGCCTCGATCGTCTCGCGGGCATTCTTCCCCTGGCGGAGAATGACGACCCCGCCGGCGACTTCTCCCTCGCCATTCAGCTCGGCGATGCCGCGCCGCATCTCCGGACCGACCTGAACCGAGGCAACGTCACCCAACGTCACCGGCACGCCTGCACCGGCGACCCTGAGCGGGATCGCTTGGAAGTCGCTGATCGTTTTCAGATAGCCTGATGCGCGGACCATATACTCCGCCTCGCCAAGCTCCAGCACCGAGCCGCCCCCCTCCTGATTGGCGCGACGGATAGCCTCAACAGCCTGGGCGTGGGTAACACCGAACGCCGCGAGCCGGGTCGGATCGAGCAGCACTTGATACTGCTTCACCATACCGCCGATGCTCGCCACCTCGGCGACGCCGGGCAGCGTCTTCAACTCGTAGCGCAGGAACCAATCCTGCAACGATCGGAGCTGAGATAGATCATGTTGGCCGGTGCGGTCGGCGAGAGCATATTCGTAGACCCAGCCCACGCCGGTCGCATCTGGCCCTAACGCGCTGCGCGCGCCCTCCGGCAAGCGACCTTGCACCTGGTTCAGATATTCGAGCACGCGGGAGCGCGCCCAATATAGGTCGGTCCCGTCCTCGAAGAGCACATAGACGAAGCTGTCGCCGAAGAAGGAATAGCCGCGAACGGTCTTGGCGCCGGGCACTGAGAGCATCGTCGTGGTCAGCGGGTAGGTGATCTGGTTCTCGACGATCTGCGGCGCCTGGCCTGGCCAGCTCGTGCGGACGATGACCTGAGTGTCGGAAAGATCGGGCAGAGCGTCCACCGGCGTGGCTCGCATGGCGAACACGCCTGCAATGGCCAGCGCAGCGGCCGCCAGGATTACCAGGAAGCGGTTTGCAACGGACCATCGGATGACAGCGGCAATCATCGGCCGCTCTCGCGTGCAATGCGGCGCAGCGTCGGCCCTTCCGTGGGTTGGTCAAACCCGAACCGCACCCGATCACCCTTGCGATAGCCGCGAGCGAGCGCCGGATCGGCAACGCGGAACGTCATCGTCATGGCCGGCCACCCGATCGCTGGTACGGGCTCATGCGATATGGTGACTGAATCCGGTCCGATCGCCTCGATACGGCCGACCGTCTCGGCAAGCTGCGGCATGGGCTTGGCGCTCTTGGAGGCCTGCGCTTCGCCCCCGATAGGCCGAGCGTCCAGCCCGGACAGGCTCGCTTCGGAGTCGATCAGGAACTGGCCCGATGCGACGACCTTCTCCCCCTCGGCAAGCCCGGCAAGAATCTCGGTCTTACCGCCACCTTCGGCGCCAGTGCGAACCTCGGCGGGTCGGAAGCGCCCGCCATCGCTGGCGAGCATAACAAGCGTGCGCCGCCCCGTTCGGATCACCGCCTCGCTTGGCACAAGGAGAGCGTCACGGCTGCTTTGGTTAAGCTGCACGCTGGCGAACATGCCGGGACGCAGCCGTCCGCCGCGATTGGTAAGCTCGACGCGCACGGTGAGGGTGCGGGTAGTGGCCTCGGCCTGAGGCAGGATTGCGCCAATGCGGCCTCTGAAGGTTTCACCTGGGAAGGCCGCGAGCGTGGCGGTCACGGGTGTGCCGACGCGGAGCTGGCCGGCAAGCGCCTCGGGCACGGCCGCGTTTAGCCACACTGTTCCAAGGCCGTTAACCTCGGCAAGGGTCTGGCCCTGAGAGACAGTCATACCTTGCCGAACGCCAAGCGTCTTGATTACGCCGGCAACCGGGGTGCGAATGGTCGTGTTCCCGCCGTTGGCACCGGTCATGCCGAGAAGCACCATCCTTCGCCTTGCGGCTCGCGTGAGCGCGGCGTCACCCGTGCGGCGGACGGCTTCATACTCGGTCTGTGCGCCCGCCCATTCGGGGACAAAGAGATCGGCGAGCGGAGCGCCGGCAGGCACGACATCGCCCGGTGCGCGCGCGTAAACGCGCTGGACGAAGCCGCCGCTGCGCGCCTGAACAACGGCGACGTTGCGCTCGTTGAACTCGATGCTGCCGGTCGCAGAGGCTGCGGTGGAGAGCGCCCCTCGTTCAACGGCGACAATGCGGGCGCCGAGCCTCTGAAGGCTCGCGGGATCGATGGTCACCCCGGGAGAGGCAGATGAGCCCCCCTCATCAGCGTAGCGCGGGATCAGCTTCATACCCATCGACGAGGTTCCGGGCCCGTCGTGGCGCTCTGCCGGGATCATCGGATCATACCAGTAGAGGATTTTGCGTTCCGCAGCCGCAGGCGCCTGCGCCTCGGGTGTCGCATGCGTCGCGAGCCCTGCTATCCCGAAACCTACTCCTCCAGCGACGATCGTGAGCACGGCCGCTGCGGCAAGGAGGCGCGAGCGGGTCAGTGTTATCGTGTTCATTGAGAGTCGCCCCCGAAGGTGATGGTGAGGCGCACGGCATCGCGTGCGACCTCCGCTTCGCGATCAAGCGCAGTCAGCTCGGCGTCAGCGAGTGCGGTCTTGGCCTCGATGACGTCCGTCAGGCTGGCGCGACCGGCCGAATAGCTGGCCGTCTCCAACCCGGCGCGCTTGCGCGCCAAGGGAACCAGCGTGTCGCGGGCGCGCATCCACTGCTCATGGTGCATCACGTGGTCAGCAAGGCCGGCCTCCAAGTCGGCTTCCAATGCGCGTCGCGCATCTTCGCGCTCCGCGTCGGCCTGGGCGGCAGAAGACTGGCGGGCCGCGATACGAGGGTCTTGGCGTGACCGTGCGAACAGCGGCAGCGTCATCGAAACTCCCGCCGAAACCATGTCGCCATAACGTGGGTCGCGTCGCTGATAGGCAACCTCGAACCCCCAATCGGGCCGCTTTTCCGCCCGCGCTGCGGCGACGTCTGCCTGGGCACGGCTGACACCAGCCTCCGCCGCAAGAACATCGGGGTGTCGGTCCAGCGCCGCTCGTAGCTTGGCAGGCGCAAGGTCCAGCGCCGGAATGTCGCCCACGGTTTCAGGCGCCTGGACGCCAGTCCATCGCGTCAACATGGCGCGGGCGCGAGCAACCGCCGAAAGCAGTTCAGCCCTGCGATCCTCCAAGGTGGCAATCGCCTGATCCACTGCCAGAGTCTGTGCTGGCCTTGCTGCTCCCGAGGCTGCAGCCGTTCGGGCCGCAGCCGGCAGTGCGCGAAGCGCGCCAAGCGATTCGTCCATGGCGCGAAGGCGACGCTCGGCATAAGCGAGGTCGATCCATGCCGATCCTGCGCCGAGCCTGATCTGGCGGAGCCTGGACGCCTGTGATGCTTCGGCAGCCATTATGGCCGCTCTGGCCTGGGCCTGAGCGGCATGGCGCTTTGCCAGATTGGGCACGTCCTGCTGAACGCCGACACGCCCCATCGTCATACTATTGCCGTTGAGCGTGTACGCCGGGGGCCCTGACACAGGAAAGTTGTCCAGCCCGAACGAGAGCCGGGGATCCGGAAGGCTACCGGCGGCACGGGCGTCCGCGCCCGCGGCGGTGATTCCCGCTCGCGCCGCTGCGGCCCCGGGTGCATTGGCGACCGCGTCGCGGAGAGCTTGGTCGTAGGTGAGGGGGCCCGCCTGTGCGGCACTCGTAATGAGTGCCGCTAGGGGCACCATGTAGGATGCGCGCATTCGTCGTTCCTCCATGTCATGATCGCAGCAGAACCGGAACGGCGCGCGCTAGGCGTCGCGCCGTTCCGGGACCCTCCAGTTGTTCAGGCGCTCCGGGTTAACCGGAATGCTTGCCATTCATCGACATGCAAGTGTCGGATGCCTGCTTCATCATCGCGCAGTCGCAGGCGGCGGTCTGGGGAGCGTCCGCGACCCACACCCGGCGAGGCGCAGTCACCGGCGCCCTCGGGCCGTAGGACGGTCCTGAGCGCCACTCCCAATGCCCGGGCTGCTTCTGATTTTCCGAGTTAATCGGCGAAGCCGACGCGGAAGACACGGCAACGACAGCGGCGAGCGCCGCAAATACGATCTTCTTCATGGTAGAATTCCGTTCTGATAAGATGCACAGACGGGTTCTGAAGCCGTCTTCGGCTAGCCGAAAGCGAGCAGAACCAATTTCGGGATCAGATCAAACGGTAGGGGGCTCCGGTTCGGGAGCAACGTCGAGCCCGGCAAGCACCGGCGAGGTGGGCCAGCTTGCAGCAAGACGGGGAGCATAAGCGTGCTCCGTCAGGGGCCGCGGCTCCTCGAACGTCATCGGAATGGTGCAGCCCATCTGAGCGATGCACGCAAGCGTCAGCCCCTTGCAGGGCTGCTTCGGCGACTGCTTCTGCGGAGCTGCCATCTCCGAGCAATCCATGCCGGCCGGCATGGTGTGGCTTGCTTCCACTGTTGGCGCAAGCGTCGGCCCAGCGGCAAGCGCCATCCCTTGGCCGAACAGGCCAAGAAGCGCTCCAAGCAAGAGCAGTAGGGATAGCCGACGTTTCACCACGAGATTTTCATCGATTGTAACACTTTAGAAGTCAATGAACTCATTAGTTGTGGTGAGCATACGGGCGACGCCCGCCCGGCCCAAATGCAATAACGTCGTAGGGTTGTCCTTTCACGCCAGCTACTTCCATGCCCGGCGAACCGAGCGGCATTCCCGCAACTGCCAAGCCACGCACACCTTTCGGATGCTGTGCCAGCACGCGCTTCATGTCGGCGATGGGAACGTGCCCCTCGAACGCCATACCGTCGATAATGGCGGTATGGCAGGACCCAAGCTGAGCCGGGACGCCTACGCGGCGCTGAAAGGCGGCTCGATTGGCGTCGTCGACGATCTGCACCTTGCGGCCGAACTGCTGGCGGACCTGAGCCGCCCATTTCTCGCAACAACCACACCCAGGATCGCGATGCATGGCGATGTCGGCTGCCGCCGACGCTACGGCCGGGATCGTCATCAACACGGCGGCGAGAGCGCCACGAAAACCAGATTTCATAGAGTCAGCTCCAGATTGCTTAGCTCCGCCCTGCCGGGGGGATTTGGGGGACTGACAGGGCGGGGCAGCACCTTACTGCGGGCGCTTGCCATGCTTGCGGAGCCACGCCTGTAGCTCGGCAATGTCCTTTTCCTGCTTCGTAATCGTCATCTGCGCCATGCGCTTTGTATCGGCGTCGGTCGCTTCCCGAACCGCGACGCGCGACATGGCGATGGCGCCGCGATGATGCTCGATCATCTTGCGGGTCCACATTTCGGCCGCGTCGCCCTGCCTTGCGGCCATCATCTTCTGATGCATGTCCATCTCAGCCTGGCCGTAAGGATTGCCGGCCATCATCTGCTTCATCATGTCGTCGTGGTTCATGCCCGGCATGGAGCCATGATTCATGCCTTGCATACCCCCGCCCTGCTGCGCGAGTGCGGGCGTGGCGATGAGTGCCAAAGCTGCTAAAGTCGGTGCGAAGCGCATTTATCGATCTCCTTGGGTCCTAAGGGTTCTACGCGTGCGGGGCGTCGACCCCTCAGGCGAGTCGTTAGAACGCGCGAGATAGTAGCGAGAAACGGCACTTTATTTCTGAGGGATGTGCTTCCGCGCCGCGTACTTCATACCTGGTTATTCCCGCTCTCGCCGCGCGCCCTCTGCTGTTAGACAGTGCGGGTGGCGGCACCACGCCGCCGCCGTTTGGGCCACCGTATGTAGAGAAGAACCGCACCGCCCAGCCAAAGAGCGAGCCCGCCGATCGCGAAGGCGAGCAGCCAGGGCGTGTTGAAGTTCTCGTGGTTCTGCCAATCCATGATGTGGAGGCCCCAAAAGAAGTCGTAGAGCCGCCACGTCCCCGTTCTCACCGCCACGATCCGGCCGGTGTCGGCCGCCACGAAGACGCAGGTGGAATCGGGGTCGGCGAACGCCACGCGCCAGGCGGGAAGCGTGCCGCGATACTCGGGACTGGGGCGCTCGATCCGCTCTACTGTTGCCCTGGGTCGCTCGCTGCCGCGCCAGGCGGCACGCGCGATAGCCTCTGCTTCGGCCGCGGTCGGCGTGGGTAGCGCCGCGCCCGTTTTGGCGTCGAACAAGCGCGTGCCTTTGGCGGTCGTCACTTCCGCGACCGGGCGGCCAAGCCACATGCGATAGGTGATGGTCTCGATCGGCGCGGCCGCCGCGACGGCGATCGCCGACGCCGGCGCGAGCGGGACGCCGCTCGGCAGGGTTGCGGCTGCTTTCCGGTCTACCAGATGGTCGCCATGCACGCGGTCGATAGGCAAGAAGCTCATCAAAGCGCCGCTCGCAAACCATAGGAGAAGCTGTGCGCCGATGACGATCGCAAGTCACTTGTGGGTGCGACTCGCGAGGAGGTGCAGCCGCAATTTTGTGCTTTTCAGAACCGCCCTCCATTAGTCCACCGCGGGCGTTATTTCATGCCCGGCATGTCCTTCATCATCTCGTCATGGTCTGCCGGCGCGCTTGCGACCAATGCCTTATACTGCTCGGGCGTCATGCCGGGGAGCTTGCGCACAAACGCGACCATATCCCAAATCAGAGGGTCGGGATGCGACTTGCCCCATGCCGGCATGGCGCTGAGCTTCACGCCGTGCTTGATGATCCAGAATTGCTGCGCCGGCGTGAGATCCTGGGCGCGAGCGAGTTCCGGCGCCTGGGGGTATAGGCCCTGGCTCATCTCGGATTTCTCGACGCCGGGGCCGAGATGGCACCCTGAGCACATCTCCCCGTAAAGTCCGGCGCCGACCGAAACGCGCTGTGCCGACGCAAGGTCGGCGGGGGGCGTGATGCCTCTCGCGTGCGCCTGGATCGACCGATCGCGCAGGCGTTCGAGCACCGAATAGACTGCCGGCGTGTGCGGCTCGTCGGCCGCGACGTTATAGACGCCAAGGTAAATGAAGGCGGCTGCGCCCACGGCGACTAGAACCGCCATCAGTGCGACAAAGGACACGCTCGGCAGGTGTCGGCGCACCGTCCCCGGTCTGTTTCGTTCCATTGCTTCCTCCCTCAGAAAGCCGGATTATTGCGCGGGCGGGCAACACTGCGACGCTGCGGTGGCGCGCTCAGAACCACATGCGGATGCCGGCGACGATGCTGCGGGACGTGGCTTTGTCGCCCTCTGCCCGAGCGAAGCGCGCGGTGTCGCCGAACCGGCGATCCCACGACACACCGAGGTAGGGCGCGAACTCGCGCCTTACCTCGTAGCGAAGCCTAAGTCCCAGCTCGGCATTGGAAAGGCCCGATCCAATCCGATTTTCCGGCACGTCCTGGGCTGCGAAATTGAGCTCGGCGCGCGGTTGCAGGATCAGCCGCTGGGTGATGCGCTGATCGTAATAGCCCTCTAGCCGCCCAAGTACGTCACCCTTATTCGACAGGAACAGCGCCCCCTCGACCTCGAACCAACCTGGGGCCAACCCCTCAAATCCGACGGTCGCATAGGTGCGCTTCGGGGACGGCCCCAGGTCCTGACGGACGCCGGCCTGGAGGTTGAAATAAGGGCCGATCGCCCGGCTGTAGAGCGCCTGAATCTCGGCGCTCTCGAGACCCTCGCGGAACGCTCCCTCGCCCTCGGTCTTGACGAACAGGCGATTGATGTCCCCGCCGAACCATGCCTCGCCATCCCAGCGATAGCCGTCGCGGCCGTTGCGAAACTGATACTCGGCAAGGTTCAACAGCACCTGGTTGAAGTTCTGCCCGCCGTGATGCTGCTGAAGGTGGTGGCGGCCCATCGCCATCGCGTCTGCGCCATAGACGCTATCGGCCGCATGGTCGGTCGGGGGGGGCGGGGCCGGGGTGTTCCCTGCGGCAAGCGCGGTGCCGGTCTGCTGCACGCCCTCCATCGCCATACCTGGCATCCCGGCCATACCGGACATTCCTGGCATGTCGTGGCCGCTGCCCTGGTCCGCCGGCATGTTCATGCCCGGCATGGCCGAATGATCCATGCCTTGCATCGGCTGCTGCGCGCCCTGAGCGGGCGTCTCGCTGCTCCCGGGCATTTGCATCCCCGGCATCGCCTGCATGTCGTGCTGAGCGCCCTGTGGGGCGGCCTGGTCCATCCCGGGCATGGTTGAATGATCCATGCCCGGCATGGTCCCGTGATCCATACCCTTCATACCGGCCATCGGGGCGGCCTTCCGCTTCGCCGGAGCCGCTTTCCGCTTCGCGGCCGCTGGCTTGGCCTTCGTTGATTTCCCCTTCGTCGCGGGCTTTGCTGCCGGCTTCTTCTTGGCCGGCATCGGCATCGTCATGCCCGGCATGGAGCCGTGGTCCATGCCCTGCATCGACTGGGCAGCGACAGGGGCTGCCACGCCGAGCATGGTGCTGGCGGCCAGCGCCGCGATCAGCCGGTTCATGCCGCGGCTCCTTCAAGCGGCCGAACCGTCACGACCCGCATCATGCCTGCGGTCATGTGGTAGAGGTTATGGCAGTGGAACGCCCAATCGCCCGGCGCATCGGCGGTCAGGTCGAAGGTCATTTTGCCCCCGGGCGGCACGTTGACCGTGTGTTTGCGCGGCGCATGGTCACCGTGCCCCGTCACCAGCTCGAAAAAGTGGCCATGGAGGTGGATCGGGTGGGGCATCATCGTGTCGTTCACCAACGTAATCCGCGCCCGCTCACCGTTGCGAAACGGGATCGGGTCGGCCGGGTCGCTGAGCTTCTGACCGTCGAAGCCCCACATGTAGCGTTCCATGTTGCCCGTCAGGTGGATCTCGAACTGCCGCGACGGTGCGCGCACGTCCGGGTTCGGCTGCAGCGCAACGAGGTCTCGGTAGGTGAGGACACGGTGATCGACGTCTTCCAAGCCCTGGGGCGGTTCGCCGCTGCGGTCTGTCGGCGAGGGGGAAATGGTCTGAACGCCTGGCCCCATCTTTACCTGCGGGGCATTCTTCGGGTCGCGCATGTTCATGCTCATGCCGCCACCTGACCCGTGGTCCATGCCGGCCATGCTGCCGCCACTCATCTGGCTGTGATCCATGCCGGCCATGCCGGCGCCGCCCGCCGCCATCTGGCTGTGGTCCATCCCGGACATGCCCGCCATCGCGGCGCCTACCGCCACAGTTCCGTGATCGGTCGGCCCATTCCAGCCTGTCAGCTTCCACAAGTTACGCGATGCATTCTGCATCACGGTAGGGTCGAGCCCGCGCTTCGCGACCGGCCCTTTGTCCTTCATGCCGGACATGCCCTCCATGCCGGACATGCCCTGCATCCCGCCCATGCTGCTCATGTCCATTCCCATGTCGGTCATGGTCAGCAGCGTGCGCGGGCGGAGCGGCGGGACAGGCGCGATCATGCCCTCTCGCGGGGCAAGCGTCGCACGCCCCATGCCCGAACGGTCGATCGCCTCGGAAACGAAGCTGTAGGCGCGGTCCTCGGGCGTCACGATCACATCGAAGGTCTCGGCGACGCCGATCTGGAACTCATCCACCTTGACCGGGCGCACATTCTGGCCGTCGGCTTGCACGACGGTCATCGGCAGGTCGGGGATACGGACGTTGAAATTGGTCTGCGCTGCGGCGTTGATGATCCGCAAGCGGACGCGCTCGCCTGCTATGAACAGCCCCGTCCAATTGTCATACGGCCCGTAGCCATTCACCAGGAAGGTGTAGGTCGATCCGGTGACGTCGGCGATGTCGGCGGGGTCCATCCGCATCTTGCCCCATTCGACGCGGTCCTTGAGGGGCATTTCGCGACCCGCGAGCAAGCCCGCGAGGGTCGGCCGCTGATAGTTGAAGTAGGCGCCGCCCATCTGCTTCAGCTTGCGGAAAATCTGCTCGCCGGTCATCTGGCTATGGTCGGACAACACGATCACATGCTCGCGGTCGAATGCGATCGGGTCGGTGCCTGCCGGGTCGATCACGATCGGCCCGTAGAGGCCGCCCTGCTCCTGCTCGCCGGAATGGCTGTGATACCAGTAGGTGCCCGACTGGATGACCGGGAACTCGTAAACGAAGGTCGAGCGCGCCTTGATGCCGGGGAAGCTGATCCCGGGCACGCCGTCCATCGCGAAGGGCACGAGCAGCCCGTGCCAGTGGATCGAGCTGTCCTCGTCGAGATTGTTGGTGACGGACAGGCGGACCTTCTGCCCCTCCTTCAAGCGAATGAGCGGAGCCGGCACCGTGCCGTTGACGCCGATTGCTGGCGTTGACTTGCCATCGACGGGAAGTTTGAAACCGTCGATCGTCAACGCGATGTCGGTTCCCGAAACAGTCGGGAGCTGCTTGACGATGCCGCGGGAGACGGGCTGCGCCCACGCAGGCATATAAGCTGAAAGCGCCAGCCCGCCGCCCGCCAGGGCGGCGCCGCGTAGTACCTGGCGACGGTCGATAGTGCGGCTCATGCGATGCTCAAGCTCTCGATTAGAAATGTCCATCTAGTCTTGATACGCAACGCGCTCACATAGCCCTCAACCTTTGTGAAAAACGACGCACGCTGATCGGCATCCGGGTCATTCGACACGGGGGCTGCGACTGGCGAGTAGCCTGGAAGTCAAAAACGAACGCACCGTCCCAGTGTGCCTCTCGGTGAATCGCGCAAAGACCCAGCACACGACAATGGCCAATGTGAGCGCTCCTCCCATAAGGAGGATATTGGCTGCGGTCGGGGGCATCCGCTCGGAACTGAGCAGCATAGCCGCCGCGAACGCGATCACTGGAAAATGCAGAGCATAAAGCGAGAAGCTGGCCTGCGCGCCATAGGCAGCTAGCGGCTGCAGCCAGCGGGGGGCAGGCGGATCGACCAGCAGCAGCACATAGAGAAAAAGCGCGAACGTCGCTGCCAGCGCCAATTCCAGATATGTCAAGCCGATAATTCGTACAGCGATCAGCATCAAGATCAGGGCGGCGCTGGCAACGCTCAACCAAATGCCGCGAAGTGGTAAGCGGCGATCCGCATCGGTCCGCGCACGAGTTGCCCGGTAAAGCGCGGCACCGCAAAGCCAGCAGCCAAAGCCGATCACCATATGCGGTACGATCCACGCAAGGCCGATCGCTAGTAGAAACGGTGAAATACGGCGTGTGCGCCAGCTAACGATGATGGCCGGAAACCAGATATAGAACCAGAACTCGTAGGCCAGACTCCAGAGCGGACCATTTGTGCCGAATGGTGCGACCGCAATGCCTTGCAAGAAAAAGATATTGCCGAGCAATACGCGCCAACTGAGCGCATCACCGACGTTCCTGCGGAGCACGTAGGTATCGGTCGCACCGCTGTGTGTCGTCGCCTCCATGCCATAGAGGGCAATCGCGTCTAGCACACCGCCGATCGCCAGCGCGGGCAGCAGGACCACCAGCAACCGGGCAAGCCGGTCGATCAGATAACTCGGCCATCGCCAGCCCGTCATAACTCGGCGCTCGACGCTGCGGGTGATCCAATAGCCGCTTAAAACAAAAAACAGGATGACGCTTGCATGTGCATAGCCAGCGAGAAAATACGCGGCCGCAGCCAGGACCGATGATTGGCCGGAATAGTCTTCGATCAACAGATACCATGCATGCGCAAATGCGACGATAATCGCGAGCGCGCCGCGCATGGCATCCATCGCCACAAAGGCGTCATGATCCGGCTCCGGGTCATCGCGCCCATAATTGATCGACTGGCCGTCCTCGCGACGCGCGTCCTGTGTATCCCCCATATCCGGAATACGCAGATCGACCGCGCATCCCTCGCGGCATCTGATTCCGCCAGAGGAATGCGGCAATCGCCTTACATTAGCGATGCCGCTAGTTTCTGACGGGCACGGTAGAGGCGCGTTTCCACCGCCTTTTCGCTAATCGATAGAACGGCCGCGGTCTCGGCTTGGCTAAGCCCTTCGATGGTTCGCAACACCAAAGGCTCCTTCAACGTGGCAGGAAGGCCGGCGATGGCCCGTGTCACGCGGTCCAACTCCTGCCGATCGCCGGTCGCATCATCGGCACCCACTTGGTCATCAACAACAGCCTCGGCCTCGGGGCCGATCGGCGTCGCGAACGACAGAAAACGGCGCACCGTCCGCTTACGTCCCCAATCGCGGCACTTGTTGATCGCTATCGTGGACAGCCATGCACGCATCGAACGCTGGCCATCGTAGCGAGGCATGGCTTGATGGGCTGCGACAAAAGTTTCCTGTAGCAGGTCCAGCGCCTCGTCGGTTTCACCGACGCAGGCTCGCACCACGCGGAAAACGGATTGGCGATGACGGCGCATGATCTCGGCGAAGGCGGCTTCCCGCCCCGCGATGCTGAGCGTCGCAAGCTCACCCTCGGAAAGTGCCGTCCAATCGAAGCTCACTCGCCAGAACTCACCGGGCGTCGTCGGTGAGCGCCTTCACCACCGCTTGGTCGAATTGCCCGGTCTGGTTGGGCCGGAGAAGCTGTCGCATGGCGAATATATGCGCGAGCGTCGCCTTCTGTAGCTCGCCCATGACGGCGTGGCTGCGATCGACCGCCGCGGCGACGCGGGGGCCGTTGCCGTGCTCGGCTTCGATCGCCTCTGCGAGCCGCGCATTATCGGCCCTCAGCTCAAGCTCGAAGGCGCGGCGCTGCACCGCAAACCGCTGTTCCAACACTTCAAGCCTGGCCTGCTGGTTCGCGTCCAACGCCAGCTCGTGATGCAGCACGTCATGCAATTCCGCGCCAGGCTGCGCTCTCGCCGGGAGAAGCGCTCGCCCGACGAACACGCCGCCGACCGCGGCGATAAAGCACGCAATGACGCAGAGCGCCAAGCGGGTGCGGCCGCTCATGGCGCGCCGACAAGCAAGGTCGAGGGCGCCAGCGGCGACACCGGCCCGAGCGGAGATAGCGACGATGCCGCACTGGCTTCCTTTGCCGGAACCCCTGCGCCAACGATCCCCATGACGAGCGCCACAGCGATCGTCATGGCTCCTAGGCCCATGCCGGCGCGCGCCACTGGCCGTGCAGCAATGCGCGCGAGCACCCTGGCTTCGATTCCGTCAAGGCTCGCAGGCACCGGCGCCCGAGCCAGCCTCGTCAATACTGCGTCGAGATCGTCCATGTCGTTCACTCCGCCCCCTTAGCATGGATTACGCAAGCGCAGCTCTCATCCCTCACCAAATGTCTTTGAGGGGTGATCGAACGGGGCGCGTAATGAAGGACAGGAACCCTCCTTTTGAAAGACATCTCTATGCGTCGTGTATCTGTTCTGAGTGCTGCCGCCGCCCTTGCGTTCGCCGGCACGGCCTACGCGCATCCCAAACTGGTTTCCGCCAGCCCGGCCGCCAACGCGACGGTCGCCAAGCCCGCTCGCCTCGAGCTGCGTTTCAGCGAAAAGTTGGTGCCGGCCTTTTCCAAGGCTGATCTGATCATGGCTGCCATGCCCGGCATGCCGGAGATGAAGATCGCCAGCACCGCAGCACTTGCCTCCGATGGCAAGACCCTCGTCGTCACACCGAAGGCGCCGCTCCACTCGGGGCGCTACAATGTCGCCTGGAATGTCGTCTCGACCGACACGCACAAGATCGCCGGTACTTATACCTTCACAGTGAAGTAAGGCGATGGGGGACTGGTGGCTGATCGGTGTCCGCTTTGCGCTTTACCTGACGCTGGCGGCGCTGTTCGGCCTTTCCGCATTCGGCCTCTATGGGCTGCGGGCAGGCGAGCGCGGCGACGCGCTCGCGTTGCGCCCGTGGCTCGTCGCCAGCGCGGCGCTCGGCCTCATCTTTTCGGTCGCCTGGGTCGTACTGATGGCCTCCTCGATGGCGGGGACGCCGGCTTGGCCGGTCGACCATGAAGCGGTCGGCGCCCTACTCACGGGTTCAGCGATCGGGGTGGCCTGGAAGCTCCGAATGGTCATGCTCGCCCTGGCGACGCTGGCTGCCATGCTCGCCGCTGGTCGGGGCGCCTGGTTGGGCATCGTTGCGCTGGGCTCGGCCGTCGCGCTCGGGACGCTGGCATGGACCGGGCACGGCGCAATGGACGAAGCCGCGATGGGCTGGGTCCATCTTGCTGCTGATATTCTCCACCTGATCGCCTCGGGTGCCTGGGTCGGCGCGCTGCTTGGATTGATCCTTCTCGTCTCCCGGCCTGCCGCATGCGTTGACGCGGCGCATCTCGGGCTTACGCACCGCGCGCTCCATGGGTTCGGGACGGTCGGAACGGTCGTGGTCGGCACGATCGTCGTCACTGGCCTGGTCAACGGTTGGATGCTGGTCGGGATCGGCAACATCACCGCGCTCGCGGCGACCCTCTATGGGCAGCTTCTCCTCGCCAAGCTGGCCCTGTTCGTCGCCATGCTGGGCTTGGCCTCGCTCAACCGGTTCCGGCTGACGCCGGCCTTTGAGCGGTCGATGGCCGCTTCCGATCATGGTGCGGCGCTCGCCGCGCTGCGGACAAGCCTCGCGGTGGAGATGGCCTGCGTCGTCGCGATCCTCGGGCTCGTTGCTTGGCTGGGCACACTCGCCCCGCCTGCTTCGGCGATGTGATGCGCGTCCGGGGAGCCCTCGCGTTCCCCGGCCCGACAGGCGCTTGCGCCTGATGGATCAATCCGTCCTTCTCGACGAGACGGGCAGGATGCTGGTCGTGGTCGGCCTGATCTGCGTGGTTCTGCTCGTGCCGATGATGATCGTCGGGCTGATTATCAGCATCATTCAGGCCGCCACCTCGATCAACGAACAGACGCTGAGCTTCGTCCCCAAGCTCATCGCCCTGGGCGTATGCCTGGTCGTGTTCGGAAGCGCCGCGGTCGAGCTGCTGACGAAGTTTACTGGCGAACTGTTCGACGTGATCGCGCGGATGGGACACTAGCAACCCAGCGCCCCTGTGCGCGGGCGGCTGACCGCCCGCGCCAGCGGGTGGTCAGGCCGCCATCTTCTCGCACGCCTCGGCACAACGCAGGCAGGCTTGGACACAATCCTCCATACCGTCGAGCCCTTGGCAGCTCTGCGCGCACGCACGGCAAATCTCGGCGCACTCGCGACAGATATGACGGTGATGCTCGGAGCCGCGGGCCATGAAGTCCATCGCGACCGAGCATATCTGCGCGCAGTCGAGCATGATCTTGATGTGCTGCGGCTCGGCGTGGCGGCCGCCTGCTTCCAGGCAATGGTTCACGGCCATCGACAGGCAGGTCACATGGCATTGGTGACAGGCGTCCATGCACTCCTGCATCTCGGCGCTCATCTGGTGGTGCATCGTTCTTCCTTCCATCGGCCCCGCCCATTTGAAGATACGCGGCGCAGCGCTCGATCCCTTGTCGAGCGCGCCGAAAGAACGCCGTCACATCGTCCAGCGGCCTCCGATTGTCGCCACGATGATCCCGGCGCTAAGCGCGAGCAGCGTCAGCACGGTCATCGCGACGATCTGCGCCGGCGTCGCGCTTGGACCTTCGGCTATGCTTGCCATGCCGGCTATCGCTTTATGTTCCATCCCAGACATGGGGGCGGTGCCGGCCTTTTCGGCCGCCATGCCGTGCCCGCCATGCCCGAGCGCGCGCACCGTCCCCATGCCGTGCTTCAAGCGGACACCGACGAGCCATAGGTTGACCGGGTAGGCGACAGCGAAGCCGACGAGCGTAGCAAGCGACATGACGCCCCAGAAGCGAAGCGAGCTGGCGTGCATCGCCGCCATGTCCCGGC
This sequence comes from Sphingomonas hominis, assembly GCF_013328205.1. Lineage (GTDB taxonomy): Bacteria > Pseudomonadota > Alphaproteobacteria > Sphingomonadales > Sphingomonadaceae > Sphingomonas > Sphingomonas hominis. The sequence continues at coordinate 26,083 of NZ_JABULH010000013.1, forward strand.
TCATCAACACTACCATCGTCGGGATCATCCCGGCCATGACCGCATTCATCGACAACCACTCAGGGATGAAGGACGCGCGAAGCGCTTCCCAATAGGAGCCGCCCGCCATGTCGCGCATGAATAGCGCCTGGAATATGAGAAGGCCAAAGCCGAAGCCGAAAACATATTCTGCGATCACGTCCTGCCACATCGGCAAGCCGAGCGCGGTCGTGATCGCCGCCGCCACGATGATGCCCGTGGCGTCGCCGGCGATGCAATGGATCGAGGAGCCGAACGCCTGCTTCCAAAGCGGCCGAACGAAGTCCTCGTGCCGCTGCGTCGCCGGCTCCTGGCACGAGAGCACATAGGCCGCCGCCATGATCGGGCCGCCATAGAGCGTGACCAACAGCCAACCCCACTTCATCACCTTCAGCTCGGGATTGCGGGTGAACGCATCCCACGCGACGTAGGCAACGGACAGCGCGGTCAGCGCAAACCAGACGATCAACAGCGGATCGAGCCAGGGAACCGGGGAAGGCATCGTCACGGCGGCTCTCCTCTATTGCTAGAGGATACGTGCCCCCCGATCTTACCCCTTGACGGGGCGGCTTATCCAAGCTTGCTGGCGATGGCCTTAATCGCTTTCAGCCCCGATCCGAACCTACCGATCGCTTCGCGGTTCTTCTCCAGCTCGCCGTAGGGGAGGTAGGAAATGTCGAGGTCAGCGACGCGGCTGAACGCGGGCCGTTGCAACTGCGCGCGAACGTCCGCCTCGCGCGCGTCGGGAGCGACGAGGAACAGCCCCGCGGTCGCGTGAAGATCGCTGCCGCTGAGCGCCAGGTCGAGCATCCTGACGATGCCCGAGTAGATTGAGGTCGAGTGCTCCACCTCGAACGCCGCGGCGACGTGATCGCGGCCCCGCTCAAGCCAAAGCACGTCGATCAAGCGGATGGAGTCCGCGCCTTTCGAGGCCGCGATCGTGTTGGGCAGGCGCTCAAGGCATCCAGCTCCTAAGGCCGATCCTTTGAAGGACCGGCTGCGATCGTTCGCCGCAATCCACACGTCATAGCCGAGCGCCAGTCCTAGATCGCGAAGCCACGCCTGGATCTCGGTATGGGTGCGCTCGTTCTCGCCCTGCGCCATCGCCGCCTTGCTGAGCGTGCGCGCTTCCTCGCGGGCCGCCTCAAGTCGCTGGCCCCACGTCGTCAACGCCGTTTCGCTCCCGTCGAGCGGGGGTGCGGGGTAGCGGTCGGAGCCTACATCAAACAACAAGCCCCCGATCGCACCAAGGTCGTTCGATAGCAGGTCGCGATGCCTGTCGTTCAGGTCGAGAATGCCGGTTCGCATCGCCAGGAAGTGTTCCCAGCTCCCCAGCTTGACGTTCGCGCCGGTGAGCGCGTTGTAGCCCTTCACGATCGCGGTGTTGAAGGGCGGCACAAGCGTGGGGTGAAGGAAATAGAGCAGATTCGCGACCGCTGGCCCGAGCCCCTTGATCTTCAGGCGGTCGATCGCGTGGATATGGCCGATGATCTCCTCGGCCGTATCGCAGCACGAACAGGCGTCGAGCAGCCGGCCGAACGCGCGCTGGTTCTCCGGGCTTTCGTAAATGTCCGGGATGCGGAGCTTGGGCTTCCACAGAAAGGCGTGATCCGCGCCTTTGAAGATTTGCCGCTGCTCGGCGACGGAGTGGACGACGGTTTCGAGCGATGATCCCCGATAGGCGACGCCGAACGTGCCCCGCTCGATCTCGCTGACAACCTGGGTGATCCCGCGCCGGATCGAACGGAAGTTCTTCAACCGCTCGTCCCAGAGAAACCAGCTTCGATAGGTCGCGCTCGGATCGTCCCGCCAGCGGGAAATCAGGCGACAGACAAGGCCGTCGTGGTCATCGCCTGTGGAGAGGGTGTCGATCTGCGCTGCCATATGTCCCCGTTTTGCCCGGCCCGCGCTAGCGAGCCGGAATATAGACCTAAGCCGCGGTCCTCATAACGTCGAGAGTTTCGGGCTTGTCGCCGTCATGTGAGGGCAATGCCCCCCAGCCGCGTAGATTCAGCATACCCGCCACGCCGATAGTGCCTTGACCCTGACACGGTGTCAGACCTTACATGCTCTCGGGTCGAAGGAGTCTCGCCATGAACGACCCTCAATCCCATTCCCACGCCGGGGGCTGCGGCTGCTCGAAGCCCGCGAGCGAACCGGCGGCTGCTGCTGCGCCCTCATCTTGCTGCGGGGGCGGCTCGACCGCACCGGCTCCCATCGAGCACCATCACGCCGAGCCGGGGGGCTGCTGCTCGGGCAGCAAGGCAGGAGATACTGCCAAAATGATCAAAGACCCTGTGTGCGGGATGACCGTCGATCCGTCGAAAACTCCGCACCATGCCGAGCATGACGGGCGCGCCTTTCACTTTTGCAGTGCCGGCTGTCGGACCAAGTTCGTTGCCGATCCCGATGCTTTTCTGGGTGCGCACGCTGGGCATCATCATGGCGGCGCCGCGGCGCCGGTGATCGACCCGGTGTGTGGGATGACGGTCGATCCGGCGAAAACGGCGCACCATGCCGAGCACGCCGGCCACGCCTATCATTTCTGTAGCGCGGGATGCCGGACCAAGTTCATCGCCAATCCCGACGCCTATCTGAGCGGCAAGCCGCGTCCTGAGCCGATGGCGACGCCGGGTGCGATGTGGACGTGCCCGATGCACCCGGAAATCCGCCAGGAAGGGCCGGGAACCTGCCCGATCTGCGGCATGGCGCTCGAACCGGAAGAACCGTCGCTCGATGATGCGCCCAACCCCGAGCTGGTCGATTTCACGCGCCGGCTGTGGGTGGCCGGCGTGCTCACCATCCCGCTGCTGGTCGTCTCGATGTTCGCCGAAATGCTCGGGCTGCATGTCGTCAGCCCGGCCGCGTCCCCTTGGATCCAGCTCGCGCTCACCGCGCCGATCGTGCTGTGGGCGGGTGCGCCGTTCTTCGTGCGAGGGTGGCAGTCGCTCCGCACCCGCCACCTCAATATGTTCACCCTGATCGCGATCGGGGTGGGCGCGGCGTTCCTCTACAGCCTGGTCGCGACGCTAGCGCCGGGCATCTTCCCTGACACCTTCCGCACGCATGGCGGGATGGTGCCCGTCTATTAGGGGGCACCTCAAGGTTTGTCATATGGACAGCGGCAGTCGGAACAAATGGTCAACAAAGGCCTGAGCGTTGCCGCA
>NZ_JABULH010000014.1 GCF_013328205.1 Sphingomonas hominis
ACGTACCTGTCCCATACGGCTTCCTTCCATTCCAACGAAAGGATCGCACCATCAAACCGTGGGATCAAACACCTAGGTAGCGGCAGTTGAACAGGATGATTGCGGCCGTGACGAGGTTGAGCGCGGCGGCCCGCGTCTGCTGGTTCTCGTGGCCACGGTCGCGGAAGCGCCCGAGCCGGTGGAATGCGACGGCGCGCGCGAGCGTGTTGCGCGCCTCGCCCTTGTTGAGCTCGGCGGTGACCTGTCGCCGCAGGGCCGGGTCTTCGAACCAGCGCAGCGTGAACAGCGTGCGTTCAACGCGGCCGATTTCGCGCAGCGCGGCCGCCAGCGCGTTCTGCTGCCGGAACGCGGACAGCTTTCGCAGAATGAGCGATGGCGTGACTGTCCTGTTGCGCATCGCTTCGATCAGCAGGCTGATGTCGTCCCAGTGCTCGCGGATGAGGGCGGCGTTGAGCCGGTGCCCGAACAGCGGTGCAAGGCGGCCGTAGCGAGCACGCGGCTCGAACGCGTAGAGGCGACGATCGGACAGGCGCGGGATGCGCGGCTCGAAATTGAGACCGAGCAGGTGCATGGTTGCGAACACGATGTCGGAAACGCCGCCGCCGTCAGTATGGAGCGCCTCGATGCTCGCGCCGCTTTCGTGGCCGAGGATGCCGTCGAGCGCGTGGATGGCTTCGCCCGCCGTCCCCGCGATCACGGTCTGGTGCAGCGGCGCGTAGCGGTCGGTGATCGTCGTGTAGATCTTGACGATCGGGTCTCGCCCGTAGTGCGCATTGACGCTGCCGCCGCCGTCGCCGGGGCCACCAAGGTAGAAATGTTGGCCGTCGGCCGAGGCGCGCCAGCCTTCGCCGAACCAGGCCGCAACCGGTTCGGCGTGGATCGCGTCGGTCAGGCAGGCGAGCGCGGCCCGGAATGTGTCTTCGCGCATATGCCAGGTCTGCATCCGCAACAGGGCTCGACGCGGCGCGACGCCGCAGATGTCAGCCATCCTCGTGAGACCGAGGTTGGTCGCCTCGGCGATCAGTACGGCCAGGAATGTGCGCTCGTCAGAAGGCGGCAACCCTGATGAGACATGGCCGAAGTGATCGACAAAGCCGGTCCAGCGCGCGACCTGCGAGAGGACGTCAGTGATGCGGATCGTCGGAAGCGAGCCATACATGCGCGCCCCAAGTGCGCGCCCCGACTCTTCGTCGCCATCGTCGGCCTTCGGTCCCTTGGGAAAGCGGAGCTTGTCGCCAGCGAACAGTAACGGGTCCTTGCCCAAAAGACCGCGAGCGGTCGCCAGCAGCGCGCCGTCGAGTTCGACCGCCTTCTTCGCGAGCCACTCGTCCGCGCTGAGGGTCGGCAACGCGGCAATCGTGGACGGCGCAACGATCGAGGCTGGCGACGGAGGTGTGACAAGGTCTTCGAGCGAGCGATGGACACGCGAGGTCGGTACCCACAGGTCGCCCGAGGTCAGCGCGCCCGAGACAGCGAAGTATGTCGCCAGCTCCCAATAGGTCCGGTCGATCTTGCCGCCGGTGACGACATGGCGATGCCAGCGCAGCTCGATATGCCCGAGCGGCACGTCGGTCGGCAGTGCCTTGCGCCAGTCACCCGCAAGGTCGACCAGGACAGCGATCGCGGTGCGAAGCGCCGCCGTCGCCGCACGCCCTTCAAAGGTGAAGCTGCGCAGGAAGCGGTCACCGACCTGCTTGAACACGCGGTATTCGGAAGCGAGTTCGCCGAGGACGTCGGGCCGCCCCGGTCGCACCGTGCGACGGATAAGCACGGCATCGGCGGCGATGACGTCGAGGTCAGCGACAACCGCGACCGCTGTGGCTATATCGGCGCCGGATCGCGCGGCACTCGTCAGCGCTTCGAGCACCGCCGCGATGCGGGTCAGCCGCTCGCGTCCCTGCTCGTCGGCGACCGCGATCGTCTCCTCGAGCCGCTTGCGCGCGTTGAGGTTGGCCCGTCCGACCAGCGCGCCGAACATGGCGATCGCGGCATCGGTCAGCGTGGCCTCGAGTTCGCGCAGCGTCGCGACGAGCGTCGTGTATCGGCGCGCCGACCCCATTTGCTGCAGCGCCTGGGCGGTATGCCGCGCACCCTCGCGCGCCATGAGCGCCAAGCGGGCATGGTAGCTCGCCGGCGCTTCGATGCGAGCGTATCCCGTCGCGCGCAACAGATCGATCTTGTCGAGGATCTCGAGCAGGCTGCGTCCGCCGACACGCGCGGGCGGCCCGCGCAACCAGCTGAGCCGACTTTGCTGCACGTGCGTCTTCTCCGAGAGTAGCATATCGAGCGCAGCTCGCTGCTCCTCGCTGATCATGGCGTAGACGTCGCCCGTCACGCGCGTGTCGGCCGCGTGCATTGCCTCGCCCGCCATGCGCTCGACCACGGTGACGCCGGCAACGATAATACGGTGCTGGCGCATGCGGTTCAGCAGCCGCTCGATCAGCAGCTTGCCGTCGGTCAGTGCGATCGCTTCGTCCGCGAGCCATCCCTCCAGTTCGCGGCGTGCGGGTCGCGTTAGGTCGGTGAAGCCAAAGCGGCGCTTGATCGCCGCCAGCTGCTCATACCGGGTCTGTGTCCGCCGTGCGAAGGACGTGATCGCGGCGGCATCGACGCCGACCTGCTCGGCTACATGGTCGAGCATGATGGCCGGTAGCCGCTCGCCCCTCCGCAGATGCCGTCCCGGGTAGCGGAGGCACGCGAGCTGGAGCGCATAGCCGAGCCGGGTCTCCGGCGTCCGCGCTTCGGCGATGGCGGCAAGGTCGTCGGCGTCGAAGTTGTGGTGCCGGACCACCTCGTCCTCGGTCTCGGGCAAGGCGAGCAGTGCGCTACGCTGCCGTTCGGTCATCGGTATGCGCGCAGGCATTGCTGAACCTCTCAAAAACTACTTGCCATTGGCGTCCGTTTTGAAAGAGGATATTGCAAGACGCAACGTCGCGGTTTTGCGTGAGCCGGCGATCGGCCATGTAAACGTTCGTTTGCGAAAGGAGGATGTTTGAGCGCCGAGCCGTATCTGATCGGCTATGCCCGGGTGTCGAAGGGCGACGACCAGTCGAACGCCGCGCAGGCGCGCGCGCTCAAGGCGGCGGGTTGTCGGCGCACGTTTGAGGAGACCGCAAGCGGCGGACGCTGGGATCGGCCCAAGCTTCAGGAACTCGTCGGCCAGCTGCGCGACGGCGACGTCGTCGTCGTGTGGAAGCTCGACCGTCTTTCCCGGAGCCTGAAAGACCTGCTGCACCTGATGGAGAAGATCGAGGACGCGGGTGCGGGGTTCCGATCGCTGACCGAAAGCATCGACACGACCACGCCGGCGGGTCGCATGATGATGCAGATGGTCGGCAGCTTCGCCGAGTTCGAGCGTGCGATGATCCGCGAGCGGACATCGGCGGGGCTCGCGCAGGCGCGGATCGAGGGCCGTATCGGCGGGCGCCGCCGCAAGCTCGACGCCAAGAAGCGCCGTGAGATTGCGGACTCGGTGATCTCGGGGCGGAAGTCGGGCGCCGAGATGGCGCGGCTTTACGATGTCAGCGAGCCAACCGTATCGCGCATTGTCGCCGAGCATCGACGCGCGGGTGAAAAAGCCATAAAGACGGGACTAACATGATGGCCTTTCGAGACCATGCAAGTTCGCTCAGAATACTAACGGTGGCACTTGCCGTGCTGGGGATCCCGCCGGGCTGCTCGGACAATCGAGCCAAGGATACAGGCACAAAGCCCGTCGACGAAACCATCGCCAAGACGAACTGGGAACTTGTTGCGCTTGACGGCGCGCAGGTGCCGACGACGAAGCCCGCAGCAGCGACCATATCGTTCGGACGCGATGGCTCGATCGGCGGCACGGCAGCGTGCAACGAGGGCGGGAGCCCTATGCGATGGCATCAGGGCCGTTTCGCCATCTCTCCAAACGTCAACACTGTGCCGTTGCCCATTTTTACCGCGATGCGATGCCTTGACGACGCTTCCAGCGAGCTTGGTAATCGTTTTTGGAACCGGATGATGACTGCCCAAACTTGGGTGCGCGATGGTCGGACTCTGAAGATTGGCTTCAAGGACGGGAGGACCGCGTCGCTTCGTCTGCTGCCGCCGCCTATCGCTGTGGACGCCCAGTTACCCGCAGGGGATCGACTTGCACTTGTCGGATCTGGCAGTGGCGAGGGGATCAGCGACCGGCAGTTGATCGCAATGTTCGGTCAAGCCTTGGCCCAGGGGGCACCGCTCACCGAAGCGAAGGCGGTTTGCTTGGGATTTCAGGGTGCACAAGACAACGGAATGCGCGACGCTCCTGCCTTCGTAATCAAACTCCTCGCGCCGAGCATCGGATTGCCAGTGCTGCCGGCCTCGGAATGCTCGATGGATACAGTGCCTCGAAATGCTGCAACGCGCGAACAGGCGGTCCTGTATACCGTGAAGGTCGAACACCTCGGCGACGCAATCACCTTCATGGCGACAGCCGTCTTCGGCAATCTCGGAGTCAAAGGCACACAGTATCGACTTCGCTCGCTGCGCGGTGGTGGGTTTGCAGCCGAACCTACCGGACTTACCGTTTTGTCGTAGCGCTGCGCGCCCAAGAGGTGGCCTGCGGCTAATTGGTCAAGCGACGAAGAGTGCCAGCAGTTACGAGAATAGCATCACGGGTGCTGCACGCCTCCGCAACCCCGTCCATCGGATACGTGCCCTGTCGATCGTTAACCCGAGAACCAGCTAGCTCGACTTTAGCGCCGAAGGGGACGACTTCACCATTTGTCAGACGGATGCCGTTCGCGTTGGCAGATACAGCCGTCCCCTTTTCGAAGACCAAGGGGACGGCTTCGGTTTGCATCCGAAGCCGGATGCAGCTGCCGTTTGCTTCCAAAATGCCCTCAACTCGCGCCATTGGCCCGGCGGATGGCGGCCCGCCGTTGGCGGTTGGCTGCTGGTCGTATTGAAGCAGCATGACTGTCTCGGACGCTCCTTTGCCATGTATGCCTGGATCTGACTCAGTCGCCACTGCAGCACGATTGGGCGCAGAAGTGCCATCGCTGCCTGATGAGCATGCCGATGAAAGCAAAACGACAGCCGCCAATACAGTTCTCATAGCTTCTTCCTAGTAGGCAAGCCGGTAGCCTGCCGCGTATGCGGCGTCAGTGCTGGAGTAGTACAAAACCGAATCCTTGCCGGCGTTGTAGGAATTTTCGCTACAAGCAGTGATGACGCCGAACGCTGTCTGCCAAGCAAACACGGGGCCGCCGCTATCTCCGGGTCCGCAGCGAAGTCCCGTCGTTGGTCCGATGATCGTGGCGTAGTAGCTGGGACCGGTCCCCGGCGAGGCCGTCGGATGGGTATAGTCGATGTATTTCCAGTATACTTCACCACATCCCTGACCGTAGGTCGGGCTCGAGGTCAGGCCGTAAAAGCAGATCCAGCTCCCTTGGGGCGTGCCATCCGTAATCTTGGCTTCGGTAGATGCAAGGGTTCGACGGCCCGTCAACGACCGCGGACTCTCACCCTTATTCCCGATGAACTGCGGCAGCCCGGTCAGGCCAGTTGGAAATCTCAGGAAGAGGAAATCGCGCTTGGAATCGTAGACGACCGAAGACGTGTCGGTGATCAGATTGTAGCGCTTGCCGTCGGTATCGACATACGTGAGCGTGCCTGGCGCCAGCTTCTCACAATGACCGGCCGTTATAATGCCCGGGCGATTGCTTGAATCATACCCGATAAAGCCAGCCGTGCACCGCGCACCTCCGCTTGCGTTCTGAAGCGCTGTCCCACCGCGTGCCGCGGTCGGCCCGACGGGTTTCGCTAGATACTCCACCCTTGTTGGCACCCCCAGCAGGGTGGCGAGCTGGCTTCGAGTTGCTTCTGCAACGGAGTTTTCGGTGCCGACGACCGCAACAACGATCTCTCCAGTCTTCTCATCATATCCGGTTGACTGACTTGCCGGCAGCAATTCCTTGATTTGCCGACCATTACGCTCGATCGCCCTAAGGGCCGCCCTTCGGGTCGAGCGGGCATTTGGCACGAATCTGACAGTCGTCGACACATCGGAGCCGATAACCTGCTCAGCCTGAGCAAGTTCTGCGTCTGTGATGCGCCGGCCCTGACGATCAACCGCCCTCGCGGCTTGTCGCTCAGACCTTCTTGCATCTCGACGCTCTTGCCGGGCATCACGCTTGATCGCGCGACGCTCCAGCCTTCGCTGCTGCCGCGCTTCGGCACCCGTGAGACGAAGGACCAGCCCGAAGTTGTTACTATTGTCGAAGTAAGCGCCGGACAGCTCTTGATTGAACTCCTGTTGAATAGCCTCGATTTGCTCGCTCGTACCTGCCATGATCGTCACGCGCCGCATTGCTTCTTCGAGCGAGACGCCGAAACGCTCGGCATAGGCTTTCCCGTCGAGCACCAAGGCCTCTTCGGCGGTCAAGGACGCGTCTTCGGTTGGTGGCACGCTGGCCTGTTCCGTCGCAGGCGGCTCCTGCGCAATCAACGGCGTCGCGGCAGAAACACAGCTTAGGAGCAGCGTCCCTGCTAACTTGGCAGGGAACGAGCGGGCAGTCCGAAAAGGCAAGGCATGTGTCCTTCGCATGATTTTCAAAATCAACAGGAGAAGCGGGCATTCGTTCCATTGAAGACAGGATCACGTCCAGCCTACCGTGAATCTATGTCCCAATAATGCACTGAGGCCTTTTACATTGTTAAATCAGCCAAGAGCCAAGTAATTCTTTTCTATGTGTTACAATCGTTCGGTTGTTACACCAATCTCAGCCTGTCTCACCCTTGAGCGGCGTGCTTCTTCAACGGTTCAGGCTTCTCACCTTCCGGCAGTAGTTCGTGCAAGCGAGCTTCACCACTTGCGCGCTGAACGGCTTTCCCACGAAAACTGCATTTGGCGGGAGGCCTTCGGGACCGGGCTTAGCCGCACCGGGAGCAACGAGTATTTCAATGTCAGGTCAGCGTTCCGCGGCTTCTCTGGCCAGGTCGAAACCGCCTCGTCCGCCCGGCATCTGCACGTCAGTGAAGAGCAGGGTTATGTCGCCGGCGTGCTGTTCCAGTACGCTCAGAGCCTCATCAACATTCTCTGCTTCGAGAGGACGAAAGCCGGCATCCGACAGGATGTCGCAGGCATACATGCGGATGATCCCGTCGTCATCGACGACGAGCGCGAAAGGAGCATCGAAATCATCAGCCATCCCGAAGTAATGACCGGAGGCAGGCTTTGTTCATCACCCCGCCAACGCGACCAGGCGCACGCAATGAGGGCGGTGATTACGGAGTAACAGGACTTAGTTCGATCTGACGCATCACACGATGAAGATCGAACGGCTTTGGCAGGAACGTCGCCCGCTGGGGCAGGGCTTCCTGCGGCACCGGGGCCTGACCGGACACGATGAATAATAGCGTCGGCGGGAAGCGTTCGCGCACGTAGTGGGCGAGCTTCAGCCCATCCATGCGACCGCTGACGGTCGCGTCGATCAGTACCACCCGTATGTCGGTGCGCTGGTCGAGAACCTCTATTGCCTGATCCGCATCCTCCGCCTCGAACACGCGCCAATCGCGCTCCTCGAAAAAAGCGGTCATGTCGAACCGCACCAGCGCTTCGCCTTCAACAATCAGAATGGTGTTGCTGCCGATCGGCTTGCTCTGTCCCACGCCGTCTACTCGTTCACTGTTGCGGCATCTCCAAGCCGCGCTTCCAATTCAAACACCAAACCCTCCGGCCGGTAGTCGGTTGCGGCTTTGCCGCGGAAATAGGAGCGCAGCGACCGCTCGATCAGAGTCGAGCCGAAGCCCTTGCGCGTCGGGGGCGAAACCGGCGGTCCGCCTTGTTCGCGCCAGGCTATCGACAGGATCGCGTCATTGCCTTCCCCCGTGACACTCCATTCAAGCACTACCGTCCCGGCACCGTTCGCCAACGCCCCGTACTTGGCGGCGTTGGTGGCAAGTTCATGGAGCGCCAGCGCAAAGGCGACCGTCACCTCAGGCTTCAGAGTAACAGCGGGTCCGTCGAGCAGAATGCGCTCGCCGATACTGCCATGTGGCGCCAACGCGCGCGTCGCTACCTCGTGCAGATCGGCCGAACGCCATGAGCTGCCCGTCAGCACGTCGGTTGCTGCTCCAAGCGCCACCAGGCGCGCACCGAGATTCTCGCTGGCCGTTTCGGCGTCAGGCGCGGTGCGCAGCGTCTGCGAGACAACCGACTGGACGACCGCCAGCACGTTCTTGAGGCGGTGCGCCAGCTCGCCGTTCATCAGCCGCATGCCGTCTTCAGCGCGCCGGCGCTCGCGGAAGTCGCGGGTGACGGTGCCGTAGCCGATCAGCGCGCCACTGGCGTCGGTGATCGGGAAGACGGAGTAGAGGACAGGGATTAATTCGCCGGTACGAAAGTGCCGGAAGTACAGCTCGCCCGCCCAATGCCCATCGCGCTCCGCCGCGGGCAGAACCTCGCGCGCGACCGTCTCGACCTGCTCGGGCGGGAAGAAGTCAGCGATCATCAGACGGGTGATGTCGGCATCTTCCAGGCCGACAAGCCGCTTGGCGGCATCGTTCATATAGAACAAGCTGCCGTCCCTTCGTGCCATCCCGACGAAATCGGCGCTGTTCTCCGCCAGCCGGACGAAACGCTCGCGCTCCTCCTCGCTGGCGCGCAGCTCGGTGATATCGCGCGAGACAGACAGGATGCGGTCGGGGTGCCCCTCTGGACCCGCGATCGGACTGACCGCGACGTGCCACCATTTGGGCGTGCCCTGATAAGTGTCGGCCTTGCCGATAAAGCTGTGTGCCTCACCTCTCCCAGCCGCCTCGACCGCCGCCTTCGCTTCCGCGTTGCCGGCATTCTGCCAGAAGTCAGGCCACGGACAGCCGGCTACGTCGTTGAAGTCGCTGATCTCCATGACGCGCTGGCCGCCCTCGCTCATGAAGGTCAGTTTGCCGTCTAGATCGAGCACCTTGATGCAGTCGGTCGAGCTGCCGAGCACGCCGGACAGGAACGCTTCACGCTCGGCCGTTACGACCAACGCCTTTTCACGCTCTTCGCGAAGCCGATCGGCATCGAGAAGCGCCGTGCGCAACGCCTCCACCAGCACGACCAGCCCAAGCGTGGTCAGCAGGAAAATGACGGAAGCGCTCCAATGAACGGGCGTGAGCAGCAGCGGCAGATCGGACCGCGCGACCACCAATCCCGCGCCGAGCGAGGAGATTATGGTGGCCAGGACGCCGGGACCGCGGCCGAGGAACAGCGTGAGCAGCACGACCGCCGGCGTATAGAGGAACCAGGGTGCCGACGATCCGAAGAGGACGACCTGTACGATTGCGACCATTGCGATGACCACAACCGTCAGCCCGTAGCGCAGGGGCTTTGGACGAGGACGTGCGACGGTCAGGTCGCGCAGTCGGTTGAGCAAGGCGGTCGAGATGGACATGGTTCCCCGGCGTGGGGGAGCGCCCCTGCGATCCCGAATATAATGCAGATCGAAAAGAGCGAAAAGCGGCATGCATTGATAAGGGCCGGTGTCACAACCGGACGGGCCTGTTGAAAAATGCCGGACATGCCGGGTTGCTCCTTCGTTTCGCCCCTACTGAAAGGAGCGCCACCATGATGGGACCAGCCTGTCGCGGTGGGCGGGAAGGAGCGTCCCGCCGCACCATAGAAGCCATGTTGCCCGCAGACCACCTGCTGCGTCGCATCGATAGATGTCTCGACACAAGCGAGCTTAAGCAAGCACTGACCGGGCATTACAGCACACGGGGGCGACCATCGATCGACCCCGAACTGCTGATCCGTATGACCTTGATTGCCCGCATCTACGCGATCGCGTCCGAGCGGCGCCTGTGCGAGGAGCTGCGCTACAATCTGGCCTACCGCTGGTTCTGTCCTCTCTCGCCAGCAGATAGGGTTCCGCACCACTCGACGTTCAGCAAGAACCGGCACGGCCGCTTTCGCGACGCCGGCGTGTTCCGGGTCCTGTTCGAGAGCACGGTCCGACACTGCATCAGTGCAGGGCTGGTCGGCGGAAAAGACGCCGCGATCGACGCATCGTTCATAGCCGCTGATGCGAGCTGGCAGCGCAAGACCGTGCCAGGCTACCTGCCGTATGTCGCCAACGCGTCGCGCGCGGTTCGGGAATGGATCAAGGACACAGGCGATGCCGTCTGGGAAATGGCGCGCTCGAAGAGCTGCCAAGGCGTCTCTCGAACGGATCCTGCCGCGGCTTGGTCGGCGCGAACGGTGCGTGGCCGGTTCGGCTACGCCCTCAACGCGCTGGTCGACACCCCGAGTGGCGTTGCCCTTGATGTCGAGGCGACGCCGGCTCGCTTTGCGGAGGAGGTCGATGCCGGCCGCGTCATGCTCGCGAGGTCGGCAGATCGGTTCGACTTCCATCCCACGCGGGTTGCTGCCGATAAGGCCTACGGCAGCGCCGGTTTCCTCGGCTTCGTGCGGGACCACGGCGCAATTCCGCACATCCCGGTGATCGACCGGACGCAGCAGACCGGGGGCAAGCTGCCGCGAACGGCCTTCAGCTATGATCGTGACACCGACACCTTTATCTGTCCGACCGGTAGGCTCCTCCGGCACCACGCATTTCACCTGCCGACCGGCGTACACCGTTATGCTGCCAATGCGCGTGACTGCGAAGCGTGCGTGCTTCAGAAGAAATGCACGACGGCGCGGCGTCGTACCCTGGTCCGACTGGACGATGAGGACGTTCGCGATCTTGCTCGAGCCGAGGTGGAAACCGGGCTTTACAAACGGTCGATGCGGTTGCAGCGCGGGGTCGAACGGTTCTTCGCTGACGCCAAGGGCAAGCATGGCATGAGGCGGCTTCACCTGCGGGGCATACGCGGAGCTGAAGAAGAGTTCCTGATCGGCGCGGCGGTGATAAATCTGATGATCCTGGCGCGGCCCCAGCGGCTGACGGGCAAGCCGCGCCGGGGAGTATGCGTCCCCGCAGCGCTGACGCCGGCTGCGATTTCGGCCCGGTCGATTGAACACGACGTTATCGCCTCTCCTGCTCGACGATATGCCTAATCGCTGAGGCGCGGCGTGATTCATCACGCGGCTTGCAGCCGTTCTTTGCGATACGGCACACCGTCGAGCAGCGCCTGGCCTGGCGCCTTGGGCGTGCCGTCGCCATTCACGTACATATAGAGTGTCGTGGTCGTCATCCCGAGACGGCGCGCCATCTCCGCGGTACCGCCCCCTACCGCATCGGCAACGTTGACTATCCTGCCGGGCGGCATCGATCAATCTTGCGCGAGCGCAGCGAACACATGTCGCATTTGTATAGAGGGAGGGGGATCGTTGCTTTCCTGAAGGGTCAAACCGGACCACAGCGAAAGAAGGATGCGCGCCAGTTGAATGCTCGGTATGACCGGCGTCAGGCCGGTACGCCGTAGCAGATGGGACATTACACCGGCGAAAGCGGACTCGTACGCGATCTTGACCGGTTCGAAGCGAGCACGGAACGCGGCGTTGCGACGTGCGTGAAGGTGAAGTTCGACCACCAGAACCGAATAGCTGGCGTCGACGGACAAGGCATCCAGACTGGCACCGATCGTATCCAGGATGGCTTCCGCCGTTTGATACCGGGTGTCTGCCACCAACATGTCGAACTTTCTTGCGAGGTTCGCCATATGCTCTTCGACCAGCGTGAAGAGAAGATCGTCCTTGCTGGCGAAATACGAATAGAATGCGCCCTGCGAAAAGCCGGCGCGTTCGCAGATGCCTCGAATCGAGGCGGCTGCGACCCCTCCTGCAACGATCAGCCCTATCGCGGCGTCGAGCAGTCGTGTCCGCGTCTCCATGCGCATCTCGGGACGCTTCCTGCGGCGTGGTACCGTCTGCGTCGTCGGTGTCGTCTCATAATCCACCGACACCAGATGCAGCCCGTTGGCGTCAAGGGCAACAGCCACACAGGCATTGCAACTAATATATCGCTTGATATGTTAATGACGTCCGCCTCAATGAAAGCCGTCATCCGTGACCACCCGCCGCCCCATCGCCTATCGCGACGATCTCGAAATCGAGCAGCCCGACGAAGCTGCGCTGACGCGTGAGATCGTGGCTCGAATGGCGGCGACACAGGCTGCTCACGCAGAGCGGCATCATCATGCGCACCGAGACGCACATGCGAAGAGCCATGCGATCCTGAAAGGGCGGATGACAGTCCATCAGGATCTGCCTGCCGAATTGGCGCAGGGCATCTTCGCCCACCCTGGCGAACATGAGATCGTAGCTCGACTGTCATCGGCGCCGGGTGATATTCACAGCGATGCAGTGCCGGCCCCGCGCGGCTTTGCGGTCAAGGTCATCGGCGTTGGGGGCGAGCGCCTGTCACCCACCCTCGGGGGGGCCAATCAGGATTTCCTGATGGTCAATTTTCCAACGCTCGCCTTTGGTACGATCGCCAAATACAAGGTCATGCTGGGTCTGCTTGAAAAGAACGCGGACGCGCCTGAGGCGGCGCAGCGGCTGATCGCCGCTGCCGCGCGTGGCGTGAAGGGCGCTGTGGAGGCGCTAGGCGGCAGCCCTAATGCCACGCTTGACGGACTGGCGCGCGACCATGCGAACATGCTGGGCGAGACATTTTATACGCAGGCGGCAATCCGCTACGGCGATCATGTTGCGAAACTGTCGCTGGCGCCGGTCGGGGGGGTGGCCGAACTGACCGGACGGCAGGTCGAGGCGGGCTTCTCGACCATGCGTGACGCGGTAGTCGACCATTTCCGGCACGCCGGCGCCACCTACGAATTACGCGCGCAGCTATGCGTCGACCCGGATACAATGCCGGTCGAGGACGCGGCGGTCCTGTGGGATCCTGCCCTTTCACCGCATCGCGCGATCGCAACGCTGACCTTCCCTCCCCAGGATGCCTATGCCCCGTCCAGACAGGTGCATGGCGACGACCATCTCGCCTTCAACCCGTGGAACGGGGTCGCGGCGCATCGGCCGCTCGGCGGCATCATGCGAATCCGCAAGGCAGCGTATGAATCGTCCTCCAGCCAGCGGCACAGGCTGAATGCCGTGGCTCGGCGCGAACCACGCTCGCTTGATGAAATTCCGGACTGATCCGAACCAGAAGGAGCCGTTCATGGCCGACAGTAAAGATCCCAGGCTTGATGACGAAACCCGTCTGCAAGAGTTCCGTCGCCTCGCCGCAGAAATCGCCGCCGATGCCCCCACGCTGGCCAGGATCGCGATCGAAGGCTTGATCCGCAACCACAACCCTCTGTTCAAGGGCACCGCCGGGTCGGCGGGCCGGGCCGGCCGGCAATCGGGCAATGTGTCCGAACTGACTGCAATCGCCAAACTCAAGCCTGGCGGCGGCGACCGGCTGCGTCGCATCTTCAACCTGACCGGCGGCAATTTCGACGGCGCCCAGAAAGTTTCGACGCTGCATGACATGCGTTTCGTCCTGTTCGACGACGACACGCGCATCCTGTTCGCTACGGCGTACGACGGTGACTGGGATACCTATATCAACGACTTCGCGACCAAGATCCCTGACCTGATGGATCTCTTGTTCGCCAATGTCGAAGGGTGGCCGGGGATTGCCTCGCCTGACGTGAAGGATTTCATCGCCGATCACCAGATCGACGCGGCCGGTTGGTTCGTCGCCAACCCGCAGGTGACGGTTGTGGACGTGCGGCGGCTGCAGCGGATGGAGACGGCGCTCGATGCCTTCCTCGATACAATGGCCGGCAACACCGCTGTGGACCCCGCGACACGGGACGCGCTGGCCCTGCTGTCCAGGCAGGTGTCGGTGCCGCACGGAGTGGATTACTGATGGGTATCCTCCAGCACCTCAAGGACCGCTTCCGCCCTGACCGCGTGACGCTGCAGCTGGACGACATTCAGGCGTTGATCCTGCGCGCGCGGCCTGAACCGTATGTCGGCATTCACGCAATGCTTCACGTCGACGACGCCGCGGGTAGCCGCGATCTCCTGCGAAGGCTCGCGCCGCATATCCCTGCCGCAGCAGACTGGACCGAAGAGCTGACGGCATGGACCGGCGTGGCGATCAGTCACGCGGGTCTGAAGGCGCTTGGGGTGCCCGAAGGCTCGCTCGCCAGCTTTCCTCTGTCGTTTCGTCAGGGAATGGCGGCGCGCGCCGAGCAGCTGCGTGACGCGGGAGAGAATGCTCCCGAGCAATGGGAGGAGGCGTATCGCGACAATCGCTGCCACATCGCGCTCACCATCTTCGCTTCGGATCAGGCCCGGCTTGACGAAGCCACCGACCGGGCAATGTCCGAATATCATGCATCGAGCGGCGTGACGCTGATCGGAACACATCGTTTCGGAGCCGATGCGGATGCCAAGAACCCGTTCGGCTTTCGTGACTCGGTGTCGCAGCCGACCGTCGCGGGTGCCGGGGTCGATCCACAGCCGGGGCAGGAGCGCGCGATCGCGCCGGGCGAGTTCATCCTGGGCGAGGACAGCGAAACGGGAGCGCCGCTGGAGATACCGCAGCCTGACGCGCTGGGGCGGAACGGTTCCTATGTCGTGCTGCGCAAGTATGACAGTCGACCGGGCGCATTCAACGATTTCGTGCGCGGCCAGGCAAACGATGAGGCGGCGCAGGAGCTGCTGGCCGCCAAGATGTTCGGCCGCTGGCGATCGGGGGCACCGCTGATCCTGTCGCCGACCCGCGACGACGAAGAGCTGGGCGCCGATCCGGCCCGGCGCAACGACTTTGATTTCTCGGGCGACAAGGCGGGAATTGTCTGTCCGCATGGCGCGCACATGCGCCGCCTCAATCCGCGCGGTGAGCGACTGACGATCCTGACCGACGAAAACATCCACCGGATCATCCGCCGCTCTTCCACCTTCGGTCCGAAATGGTCGGCCGACCTGACTGCTGCCGACGATGGCGAGGACGATCGCGGCATCTTCTTCATCTTCATCTCGGCACGTGCGTTCGACACGATCGAGTTTCTGCAGCAGGAATGGATCAATCGCGGTAATTTCATCGACCTGGGGAAGGAGCGTGATCCTGTGGTCGGCCTGCATGAGGAACCCGGACGCTTCACCGTGCCTGCCGAGCCGGTTCGTCGCCGTATAGACGGTGTCACCACGTACAACCGGCTGCGTGGCGGCGAATATATGTTCATGCCTTCGCTCACCGCTTTGCGATGGATCGCGGCAGGATCGTGGAACTGAGATGCCTGACCATGGTCCGGGCCGCTACGTTGAATATCGGCATCCGATCAGGGTCGGTCCGGGAGCGATCGACGATCTCGATCATGTGAACAACGCCATCTATCTCATGTGGATGCAAGAAGCGGTCAACGCCTATTGGCGCAAGACCGCGCCGCCAGAACAGGTAGAGAAGCTCGCCTGGATCGCGCACCGTCATGACGTGGTCTATCACAGGCCCGCCGTGCTGCACGATCTGATCGTCGCCGTAGTGCGCGTCATTGGTCATCAAGGATGTCGTGCCCACTTTGAAACTCGCTTCGAGCGAAACGGCGAAGACGTTGCCATAGTTGAGTCCACGCTGGTGTGCATCGATCGCGGGTCCAGGCAACTTGTGCGTATTCGTCCCGATCTTGCTCAGCATTTCTATCTTCGTGACACTGAAGCAACTACGGCTAGTGGAGCCATGCGATGACCAGACAGATCCTCCGCGCCGTTACGATAGCCGCAATGGCGTTTGTCAGTGGATGTACCACGGTGGAGCGCGTGCCGTTCACCGGGGCGCAAAGTGCCGCGGCCGCTATTGCCGGTGCGCCGGACGTCCGTTTCTGGGCGGATCTGCCGGATGCCGCGCAGCGGATGCGACCCGATGTGCCAGCCGGGCAGCCGGTAACGATGCTGGCCCTTTCGGGTGGTGCTGACGAGGGTGCCTATGGCGCCGGTGTGCTCAACGGCTGGACGCAGAGCGGCACGCGTCCGGAGTTCAGCGTTGTCACCGGGGTCAGCACCGGGGCATTGATCGCTCCCTTTGCCTTTCTGGGCAAGGAAGGCGATGCATCGATCGCCCGGTTTTACACCAGCGTATCCGCAAGGGACATCTTCCATCCCCGCTTCCCACTTGCGATACCGGGATCGACCAGTGTCGCCTCCACCGCACCGCTTGCGAAACTGATCGCACGTGAGGTGACACCGGAACTTGTCGCGCGCATCGCGGAGGAGCAGGCCAAGGGGCGCCGCCTGTTCGTCGCCACCGCCAATCTCGACGCGCAACGCAGCGTGATCTGGGATATGGGGGCAATCGCCGCCAGCATGTTGCCGGACAAGGTCAAGCTGTTCCGGCGGGTATTGCTGGCATCGTCGTCCATTCCTGTGGTGTTTCCCCCGGTGGTGATCGACGCGTCCAGCAACGGGGCGCCCGTACGCGAGCTTCATGCCGATGGCGGGACGACCGCTGGCATCCTCGCAATCCCGCCGCAGCTCGCGGTCAGCGACGCGCCGATCGAGGACGCCGCCCGGCTGCACGTCTACCTGTTGATGAACAGCAGGCTTGGCGGCGATTTTCAGATGGTGACGCCGCGGCTCGTCCCGATCCTGAAGCGCGCCTTCGCGCTCAACCAGCAGGCAGCGCTGCTGACACTGGCGGAAACCAGCTACGTCTACGCGCATCGCCACGGCATCGACTGGAACTTGACGTTCATCGAGAACGACGTCGCACCCAGCGACCGCCTGTTCGAGAAGACCTACATGCGACGCCTGTACGCCTATGGCGTCGAGCGGGGCCGCACTGGTTCGTGGCGCAAGACGCCGCCCACCCCGGCCGATCTTGCCGTCGCGGATCGTCTCGATCATCAATAGAACAGGATCATCGCGGTCGTGGTTCGTCGATTGCCGCGCATGGCCGGGATGACAGAATTGACGATGATCGGGGGCTGGGCAGGGTTCGGGATGGCACGCGCGACGATAATCGCGGCATCGCTGATGCCAATCGCTGCCGGCGCGGCAGCACAGGACGTCGCCATGACGTTCGATGCGGCAAGCCGACGCCTGGAGACGACCTCGCCAGCGCTGGCGGCCGCCGACCACGCAGAAGATGCGGCGCGCGAAACGGCAGCCGCGGTAGCGACGCTCAGGCGTCCGGTCGTTACCGCGTCGGCGCAGTACATTGAATATCAGAAGACGCTGGCGGTCGATCTGACCGGACAGAAAGAGGATGCGCGCGATGCGACGCAGGATTTCCTGTCCGGCATCCCGATGACCGTCCCGCCTGCGTTTCAGCAGATTGCATCCGACATCGTGGGCAGGATCGGGCAGGCTTTGCCCGGCCTGTTTACCGCGATCCCCGACCAGCTGAGCTATCGCTACCGTGACGATGTGTTCCGTCCAACGGTGCAGGGGGTACTGCCGCTCTATTCCGGCGGAGCGATACCTGCGATCCAGCGCGGCGCCCGCGCAGCCGCTGAGATCGCGGCGGCGCGCGCGGCGCAGGGGCGCGACCTCGCGCAGCTCAACCTCATCCGCGTCTATTTTGGCGAACAGGCCGCTGCGGCGCTCGCCGCGTCGGCGCGGGAAAGCCGCGACGCACTCGACCGGCTGCTGTCGGACGTTCGCAAAATGGAGGCCGCGGGGGTCGTTGCTCACGCGCGCACGCTCGAGGCGCAGGTCGCGCGCGACAGCGCCGAGCGAACCTGGCAGCGCGCCGCGATCGCCCACGATGGCGCCCGGGGCGACCTTGCCCGCCTGCTTGAGGTGGACCGGGTACGCCCCACCACCGGTCTCTTTGTCGTCAGTCATCCGCTTGCCCCCGCGGGCAGCTTCACCGGCGGCGAGGCAAGATTACCACAGACGCGGCAGGCCGACGCGGCAGGTGCGGTCGCCCGCGCCGGCGTGGACCTTGCGAGATCGCGCTACCGCCCGCAGGCGTTCGCGTTCGGCGAATACAATCTCAACCGATCGAATGCATTGCCGACCGAGCCTGACTGGGTGGCCGGAGTCGGCGTGCGCTACACATTGCTGTCCAACGTCGATCGTCGCCATGCCCTGAACGCAGCAAAGGCAAACGCCGCGGCCGCCGACGATGCCGCGCGTGAAGCGCGCAAGAGCGCGATTACCGCGACGTTGCGCGCGTGGGATCTGGTCGAATCGGCACGGCGCGCCTTTCTGCTGACCGACAGTTCGCTCGCGGCTGCACAGGAGAATTTGCGAGTGCAGGAGATTGCGTTCCGCGAGGGAGAAGCAACGATGACCGCGGTGCTGGCCGCGGAAGCCGCCCTTGCCACGGCCCGCACGCAGCGGGCGGCGATCGCCTATGAATATGACCTCGCGCTGGCGGCGCTCCTGTCAGCATCGGGCCAACTCGATACGTTCGCGGATCATATCGCCGGCGCCGACATCCATCTGCCCACGGATGCCCGCCCATGACCGATCCGGCAGTCGACGTCGATCCTGCCGCCCCCTCGCGCCGCGCGCGCTGGTTGCTGTGGATCGGCATCGCCGTCGTCGTCGTAATCGTCGGCCTCGGGCTGTGGCTGGCGAGCCGTCCCGCGCCCGAACAATGGCAAGGCGAGGTGGAGGCAGATGAGATCAATGTTGCCACCAAGGCGCTGGCTCGTGTGGAGACGCTGGCGGTGGACGAGGGCGACCGGGTCCGCCGCGGGCAGGTGATGGCGATCCTGTCGGCGCCGGAGATCGATGGTGGTCAGCAGCAGGCGCAGGCGGCGCTCGACAGCGCACGGGCGCTGCAATCGGTTGCGATCGAGGGGGCCAGGGCTGAAGACCTGACCTCGTTGCGTTCCACCTGGCTGGCGGCACAGGCGACGGCCGACCTGGCCGCGGTGTCGAGCCGCCGTGCCGACACGCTTTATGCGCAAGGTGTTATCGCCGCGCAGCGCCGCGACGAGGCTCATGCCGCGCGCGACAGCACCGGCCGTGCGGCGGAGGCGACAAAGGCCCAGTACGACAAGGCACGCGCCGGCATCAGGCCGCAAAATCGCGCGATCGCCGACGCGCAGGTCCGCGCCGCCGGAGCCGCGACCGCGACCGCTGCCGCACTGGAGCGCGAGAAGCGGCTCGTGTCTCCGATCGACGGCGAGGTGTCACGCCGGTTGCTGCGCCCCGGCGAGATCGTGAGCCCGATCCTGCCGGCGTTTCAGGTGATCGACGTCGATCACCCGCACGTTGCTTTGACCGTGCGCGAAGATGCCTATCACGGACTGACGCCCGGTCGCCTTCTCGTCGGCCACGTCCCGGCGCTCGGCCGCGACCTACGGTTCCGGATCAGCCACATTGCGCCGCAGGGCAGTTTCGCGACATGGCGCGCCACGCGCCAGTCGCGCGGCTATGACGTCCGCGCGTTCGAGGTCACGCTGAAACCCGAAGGCGGGGCGCAAGGGTTGCGGCCGGGCATGAGCGTCCTGTTCGAACCACCGGCGTGACGCCCGCGATGGTCACTGTGTATAATGCGTGCCGGGCCGAATGGGGCCGCATCATTTCGACGCCTGTCGATCTGGCGTTGCTGACCGTCATGCCGCTGATGTTGCTCGGCGCGATGGCGGCGATGCTCTCTGCCGGATCGCCGCACCATTTGCCTACCGTCATCGTAGACCGCGATGGCGGTGTATTGGCCCGGCGGATCGTGCGCGCCATCGACGCCTCCCCAGGCTTGCAGATCGTGGGCCGGGTGCCCGACGTTGCTGCCGCGGTGACGATGATGCGGCGCGAACAGGCGGTCGCCGCCGTGGTGATCCCCCGGGGCGTCGGGACCCGTAATGCCGGTCGCGCCCCGGTCGAGATATTCCATCAGGCGGCGTTCCTGTCGACGGGGGCACTCGCGGCGACGAACCTGCGCGTTGCAGTCGCCGCCACGCTGGCGCAGTACGGGGCGTCCGCCCACGGCGTGGCGGGACTGGCCGCGACCGATCCGGCGTTGCTGCCCGGCGTGCAGGTGACGGTGCTCGGCAATCCATCGCTCAGCCTGGAATGGTATCTAGGACTGCTGCTGGGCCCGGGGGTGTTGCACCTGCTGATCGCGGTTGCCTGCGTGGGAAGCATCGGGGTGCTGATGAACGATGGCTCGTTCGCCGCGTTCGCCGTACGGGGTGGCGTTGCGGCCACGCTGGCCGGGCGGCTTTCTCCTCATGTGATTGCGGGAACGTTCTGGGGTGTTGCGTGGCTGCTATGGCTCACGCTCGCACAAGGCTATCGCGCAGACGGATCGCTGCTGCTGATCGTGGCGGGGCAAGCATTGCTGTTCGTCGCCACCGCGGCGGTCGCGCTATTGCTCGTCGCTGCAACGCGCAGCATTGCCACCGCCTTGTCGGGCGCTGTCATCGTTGCGGGATCGGCGCTCGCCTATTCGGGCGCTTCGCTGCCGATCGATGGCGCGGGCCTGTTCGCGCGGGTCTGGCACCAGGTGTTGCCGCTGACCCACTACATGACGCTGCAGATGGATCAGGTGCTTGGTGCCTCCGCCGGGCCGTTCCTGAAGGCAGCGGGAACGCTGCTGCTGTATCCGCTGGTCGCAGGCGGCCTGGGCATAATCCTTATCCGCCGTGACCGGGAAGCCCGATGACGTTTCGCGCGGCTCTCGAACACACGCTATTGACGATCGTCACGACGCGCGATCTCCTATCGCTCGCGATATTGTCGGTGCTGCTCTATGCCTTCTACTATCCAGCGCCCTATGCGCACCAGTCCGCCCGCGCGCTGCCCGTGGTGGTTGTGAACGGCGACGGCGGGACCGCCGCGCGCCGCCTGCTCGACGATCTTGGCGAAACGCGCAGCGTCCGCGTCGTCGGCGAGGTTCCCGACATGGTCGCAGCGCGCGGTGCCGTGCGTGACCGGAAGGCGGACGGCATCCTGCTGATCTCGCGCGATTTTACCGGCGGCGCGCTGACGGGTAGAGGTACGGCGGGCATCGCATTGTGGCTGAACGGGACGTATCTGCTGCGTGCGCAGAGCATCGGCACCGGCGTCGCCGCGACGCTGGCCGGCGCGATCGACCGCTGGCGCGCGGCGCAAGGCGGTGCCCGGCTTGCGGCGATGCCGACGATCCTTGTCCACCCGTTGTTCAACACCACGCTCGGCTACCGCGACTACATTTTCCCGGCGGTCGCCAACATCATCCTGCAGCAGACGCTGTTGCTCGCCTGCGCCCGGCTGATGGCGGAACGCCAACGCCGCAGGGAACGGCGGATGTCCGTCGCAGCCGCGCTTGGCATGTGGGCGGCATGCACCCTTGTCGGCGTGCTGTCCGCCTTGCTCTATTTCGGAATGATCTATTGGATCCAGGATATCCCGCACGCTGGGGCGCTGCCGGCGCTCCTCGTCGCAGTTCCTGTCTTTGCGGCAACCGTGGCGGCGCTCGGGCTGTTGCTGGGTAAGTTGTTCAACAGCGGCGACGATGCATTGAAGATCCTGTTGCCGACATCTGTGCCGCTCGTGTTTCTAGCGGGTTTTGCCTGGCCACTCCACGCAATGCCGGGCTGGCTTTCTGCGCTGGCCTGGTTTTCCCCCGCCACCTGCGCCATGCATATTTTCGTTCCTTTAAATCAGATGGGTGCAAGCTTGGAGGACGTATTTGGTCCACTGGCCAAGCTTATGGCACTCTTGGCGCTTTATGGAGGGCTGAATATCTGGAGTAGCACCAACAGCGCGCGTTGAATTTTTCAACAGCCACGTTCGGTTATGACACCAGCAACCTAAGCTCGCTCTGTATCCGCCGCAGGGCCTTTCAATCCTGGCGGCGGCAGGTCGGCATCCGGATCGCGTCCCTGTAGCTTGTCTAGGAGACGCATAGCCGGCGTGACGGTCAGCCCGTGGAGAAGGATGGAAAACAGCGCCACCAATCCTACGATGGCCCACAGCCGCTCGCCTCCGGCAAGCTCAACGTGGTTCAGCGCATAAGCCAGGTAATAGAAGGAGCCGACACCGCGGATGCCAAAGAAGGCAAGGGTCATCTTCTCGGAGAGGTCTGCCCGCAAACCGGCAAGCCCTATCAAGCCGGTAACGGGCCGCACGACGAGGATAATGATCGCAGCGGCCAGTACATCTACCCAACCAATCGGTTGAAGGAGCCCACTGACCAGCGCACCACCGAACAGGATCAGGAGCACCATCATGCCGATGCGCTCCACCTGTTCGGTGATGTCGTGCATCTCGCGGTTGAACTCATGATCGCGATGCGAGCGGCGAAGCGTCAATGCGGTGATGAAGACAGCCAGAAAGCCGTAGCAGTTGAGCAGCTCGGTCACGCCGTAGGAGACGAAAGTCGCGGCAATGGCGATCAGGCCATCCCCGGTCTGAGCCAGCTTGGTTTCCGCTGGCACGTGAAAGGTCAGCCAGCCGAACAGGCGGCCGATCAACCAACCGCCGACGACACCCACGCCGATTTCCCACAACACACTATGGAACACCCATTCGCGCGCCCAAGGCTCTCCGGTGCTCGCCGAAATGCCCAGCGCGATAGCGAGGTTGACGAACGGAAAGGCAAAACCGTCGTTCAGGCCCGCTTCTGACGTTAAACCGAAGCGCACCTCATCTTCCTCTCCGGTCTTGGGAGGACCGACCTGCACGTCTGACGCGAGCACGGGATCAGTGGGAGCGAGGCAAGCCCCAAGCAGAAGCGCCGCGATCCATGACAGGCCCAAGCCCCAGCCTCCGATCGCCGTGATCGCCGCGATGCTGAGGGGCATCGTGACCGCAAGCAGCCGCCAGGTCACATTCCATCGGCGCCAGCTGAATACGCGATCCAGCTTCAGGCCTGCGCCCATCAGCGCGATGATAACGATGAACTCGGTGAAGCGCTCGGTGATGTCGGCGTAAGACAGCGGCAAAGGCCGCAGCGACACAGCCGGCAACGAGAAGACCACGGCTCCGATCCCGATACAGATGATCGGCAGCGACAGCGGCAATCGTTTCAACGCAAGCGGCAGCCATGCTACGAGGGCGATCAGGACTCCGGCACCTGTCAGCCAGAGGATATAGGGTTCAGGCGATGAAAAGCTGGGCACCTGCGCCGCTCTCCAGGCAGTAGCGCGTTCCGAGCGCTTCAGATGGATGTCGCATCAGCCTGGCGGAATGAGCAGACAGGGACCGAACACAGCCTGGCTCCCAGTTCATTACGCGAGACCTCTTGCGGGCCTTTGTTACTGTCGCTGCCGAATTGCGTCAGCACGATCTTCCGTCGCATCCGCCTTCTTCTCGGCAGTCGCGCGAACCCTGCGGGCTTCTTCTTCCAAGGCATCCGCCCGCTGATCGGCTTCGCTGCGAACGGCGTCCGCCTGGTCCTCGGCGGCGTCCGCACGTGCTTCGATCGCCTCGTTCAGACTGTCAGCGGCACGATCCTGGGCTTCCCCCGTCCGCTCCGCCGGCCCTTTCTCGATCGTATCCTCGCTCGATACGACACCTGCGTTGGCGTCGGCCTGCTCGCCGGCATCCTCGCGGGGGCCGTCACAGGCCCCCACGAACGCGATCAGTGCCAGCCCGACGAGCTGGAGGCGTAGCCCTCGTCTCATGACTGCGGTTCCTCGCTCGGCGTCGAACTGCCCGGACGAAAAGTGGTGCTCGACTGCGGCGCGATCGGCGGAGGCGGCATCGCGGACGAGCCGCTAAGACGCTGGACCAGCTTGGCGGCGGCGTCCCGTCCACCAAGGCCGAAGGCAAGCGCGAACGCAACGGCAATGGCACCGAGGATCAGGCCGAAGGCGAGATTGATGATGTCGTCGGCCAATCCCATGAAGCGCAGGCCGATGGCGGTGCCGAGAATGATGATCGCAACGTGGACGATTTTCGCGGTCAGCTCGGCGTTGGCTCCGCCGCTGGCGCGCACGACTGTCGAGACCAGCTTCGCAATGGCGATGGCGACGGCGATGATGACGGCACCGAAAACGACCGAGCCGAGCAGGGTCAGGATCTCCGCCATCATGCGCGAGCCGTAGGCGAAGTTGAGTTGCCGGAAAGCCTCCATCAGGCCGAAGATGATGATGGCGATGAACACGGCGTGCCCGAGCAGCTTGGAGGGCACCAGCGTCGGGGTCGACGGGGTTCCTGCCGACGTCGCTGGAACGCCGGCGGCCGGCGTGGTGCTTGAGGGGAACACGCCGAGCGCGCTGATCGTGCGATCGAAGCCGGTGCCGCTCAGGAACTGGCTAAGGAGTTGCGACGCGAACCGGCCGATCACATAGGCGAGCGCGAGGATGATCGCAGCCGCGACGACATGCGGGATGCTGTCGAGG
This sequence comes from Sphingomonas hominis, assembly GCF_013328205.1. Lineage (GTDB taxonomy): Bacteria > Pseudomonadota > Alphaproteobacteria > Sphingomonadales > Sphingomonadaceae > Sphingomonas > Sphingomonas hominis. The sequence goes on from NZ_JABULH010000014.1 coordinate 24,121, forward strand.
ATGATGCGGAGCATCGCGGTCGCCGGATCGGAGATTGCGCGGATGTTGAGCTGATCGAGCGCGGCGATCGCGACCGGGATGATGATGAGCGCGAACACGATCCCGCCGACCATCCGCGGCAGCGTTGTAGGATCGGCCTTGGCCATGCCGGCGCGTTCGGCGAGCTGCTCGGTGCGGGCGGCTGTCAGCACCGCCTCCACCGCCTTCTTGGCGACGCTGGCGACGATGTAGCCGACGAAGAAGATCAGCCCTGCGCCGATGATGTTGGGGATGGCGGCGCCGAACTGGTTGAGCATTCGGCCGACCGGGCTGGTGGCAGCGGCCAGGCCGAGCGGCTGAGCGGCAAGCACGAGCGCGATCAGTATCACGATCCAGAAGGCCGCATCACCGACCTGGGCGCCGACACTCTTAGGGTTGCGGCCCGTCTCGGGAATACCGGACTGCCGGTGCGCGTGCCGCGCCAGCGGCGTCTTGTTGACCAGCGCGGCGACGCCCCACTTGGCGGCCCTCGCTAGAAGATAGCCGATCAGGAGAATGACGGCCGCCGCAAGAACGCGCGGCCCCCACTCCTGTAGGTAGAGAACGGCGGTGTCGCCGAGGTTGCGGGTGCCGGCGATCATGCCGTCCGCTGTCACATAGTTCGGGTTCATCGCCGTCTCCCCTGTTGGCAAGGCATGTGAGCCCGGCGCGGGCTTTCACCCGCGCCGAGCTCCACCGACTAGATACGCTTGTCGGTGTCGCGGAAGGTCGAGCCGCGGGTCTCGACGTCGGTGTCGCGGTCGACCTCGACGTCGGTGCGACGCACGGTGTCGTCGACCTCCGCGACATGCTCTTCGGCCGTCTTGGAGACCACGACCTCCTCGACGACGCGGGCTGTCTTGCCGACCACGGCTTCCTCGCCGCTCGCGGTCATGTCGATCGTCCGCTCGCGGAAGGCGTCGGTATCGGCCGCGGAAAGCGGCTGATCGACCGCGCGGCGCTGCACGTTGACGCGCTCGTTGCGGAGGCGGATTTGCTCGTGAACCGGCGTTTCGGTCACATAGGACCGCACGCGCACCCCGCCGCGGCTCACGTCGCGCTTGCCGACGACCAGTTGCTCCTCGACGATCGGGATCACTTCTTCCTGCTCGGCCGTGCGGCCGGCGGTCTCGCGACGGTCGAAGCTGCCGAGCGCGGCCCCGGTCGCGCCGGCAGCGGCGCCGGCGCCGGGATAATCCCAACCCGACGAACGCCACTGGCTCGAACGGTCATCGATGTCGATTGAGTTGGCCTCTTCGAGAACCCGCACCGCCTCATCGATGCAATCGTCATCGACGTCGGCGGTCAGCAGCGCACCGCCACGGCGCACGCCTTCCTCATAGGTGTGGCGATCCTCATCGGGGACGAACGCGTTCTTGATCGAGTCCCAGAAGCCACGGTCCTCATGGGTCGAATAGCCGGTCTCCTTGTAGCCGGCGCTCGACTTGTCGTGAATGTGGATGTGGTCAGCGTCGACCCGCGCGCTCTTGAGCCGGTCCTTGGCGGCTTCGGCATCGGCGCGGCTGTCGAACAGGGCTGTGATAGTGCTGGACATGATCTTACTCCTGCGATTGAGACGGGATTTGGCGGCTTACCTCGCCGTCACGACGAGTTCGGTGCGGCGGTTCTCGAAGCGACCGCCAGCGGTAGCGTTGGTGTCGACCGGATTGGTCTCGCCGCCGGAGACAGTCTCGATGCGGCCGGCGTTGATGCCTTGCGCGACAAGCGCCGACTTGACGCTATCGGCGCGAGCCTTGCCGAGCGCCATGTTCGCTGCATCGGTGCCGCGCGCGTCGGCGTAGCCGGCGATGCGGATTCGGGCGTTCGGATACTGCTTGAGGGTCGCGGCCACCTCGTTCACCTCGGCAGCATCGGCGGGTCGGATATTGCTCTTGGCGGTGTCGAAGTTGAGCTTCTCGAAGGTGAAGGTGCGGGGAAGCGGCTCCGTGCCGGCCAGATAGGTCCCGAGACCGGACGTGCCGACCAGCGCGTCAGCGGACCCGGCATTCGGAGTGGCCGCGACAACCTCGGTCGGGGTGGCCGTGGGAGCGGGAGCAACGGCAGCGGTGTCCTCACGGTTGCAGCGGCTCAGAGCGAACAGCAACGCCAGAATCCCGAGCGCAAGCAGCAACCAGGGGAGCCAGTTGAAGCCCTTGTTCTTCTCGATGTAGATGTGACTCGGTGCGCCCTCCGGCCTGTTGTCGTTAGGTCCTGCCATGAACATCCTCCTGGGTTTTGGTGAGATCGGTGCGGTCGACCTCGATGCGTGTGCGCCTGAGCGCGGTCGGCAGCTCGACCGCCTCCGCCTGCGCCGACCGGAAGACGTGGACCTCCTCGACGAGGAAAAGCCGCTTCTCGACAACCAATCGCTCCTCGACCACGGGAATGATGGTGACGCCGTTCTCCTCACGGACAGCGGGGGCTCGGTCGACCTCGCGTTCGACCGCTACGCGCCTGATCTCGACGTGCTCGCGCCAAATCTCGTCACGAACAACGACCTGCTCCTGCTCGGGCACGGTGCGGACCGTGACATGCTCGACGTCGGCCGCACGTTTGGTAACGTGCGCCTCCTCCTCAATGATCGGTAAGCGAATGTCGTCGGGCATGCCTGTCCTTCAGCTTCGGCACCTAACGCCGCCGAACCCTTGAAGTGTCCCGGAGCAAACTCTTTCCGGGTTGATCGAGCTGGTAGTTTGCTACTATCCGTGCAGTAGTTCTCGTAGAGCCGTTCATTATCTGCGAGGAACATCGTCCTATGGCTCGGCGCTCTACCGGCATGGCCAATCCGCTCTCCCGTGTTCTCGCACGCGACACGTTGACCCACCTCGAACAGTTGATCGGCGGTATGACGGCCGGCGTCATCCTGATCGACCTGGCCGGAACGATCATCTGGGCCAATGATGCTGCGCTGGCGATGCACGGCGTCGACAAGCTCGAAGGACTTGGCGGCAACGCCGACACCTATGCGCAGCGGTTCGCGCTCCGGTTCCGCAACGGGCACCGGCTCGCCAACCGCGAATATCCTGTCATCCGCATGTTGGCGGGCGAGAGCTTCCCGGACCTGGTGGTGGAGGTGAGTGCCGCCGGCAGCGATGAACGTCGTTGGACCCATCGGGTGCGCGACGTCGTGATGACCGGGGACGACGAAGAGCCGGACTGCCTCGCGCTTGTGATTCAGGACGTTTCCGAACAGTATGAAGCGGAGGCGCGGTTCGAGGCCATGTTCCAGGCCAACCCCGCGCCGGCGCTCATTATGCGGCTCTCGGATCAGCGATTTAGCCGGGCAAATCGCGGCTTTCTCGAAATGACCGGCTACCCCCGTCAGGCGGTCCAAGGGAACAGCCTTTACGACCTCGACATTCTGAACGGCGCCGAGCGAAAGGACTATGCCAAACAGTGCCTCGCGGAAGGCCGGACGATCCCGCAGATGGAAGCCGAGTTGCCGCTACCTGATGGCAACACCAAGCTCGTCATCATCGCCGGGCAGCCGATCGAAGTCGGCGACGACAAGTGCATGCTGTTCACCTTCGCCGACCTGGAGCCGCGCCGGAAGGCAGAGCGTGCATTGCGATCGAGCGAGACGCACTTTCACACTCTGTTCCAAATGGCGCCCGTGGCGATGGTGCTGACTTCGCCCGACAGTCACCGCACGATGGACGTGAACGACGCCTTCGTTCGCCTCACTGGTCGCAGCTCGGCCGGCTCCATCGGCAGAGCCGCCGGCGACCCCGAGCTTTGGGCCGATCCGGCGCAACGTGAGGAGGTGCAGCAGGAACTGGATCGAAGCGGGGGCGTGCGCAACCGCGACGTCCGGCTGATCGATGCGGACGGGCAACCGGTTGACTGCCTCATGTCGGCCGAGCGCATGGAGATCAGGGGCGAACGCTGCACCCTCTGGCTCTACCAGGACATTACCACGCGCCGGAGGAGCGAGCTGGAGCTTGCCGACGCGATCGAGGCGGTGATGAAGGATGCGAGCTGGTTCAGCCGGACTGTGATGGACAAGCTCGCGACCCTGCGAAACCCGCGCGCCGAGTCTGCCATCGAGACTGCGGACCTAACCCCTCGCGAGCGCGAGGTTCTCGGATTGATCTGTGAAGGACTGGACGACAAGGCGATTGCGAAACGCCTGTCACTGTCGGGGAACACGGTGCGCAACCATGTTGCCGGCATCTATGCGAAGATCGGCGTTAATCGGCGCGCGGCGGCAGTCGCCTGGGCGCGGGAACGCGGGCTGTCCTAGGTGTTCAGTCCCGGCATCTGGTGGATCGGGTCGACGATGAACCGGTCTGGCTCTGAAGTCCAGATCTTGGCCA
>NZ_JABULH010000015.1 GCF_013328205.1 Sphingomonas hominis
TGCGGCAACGCTCAGGCCTTTGTTGACCATTTGTTCCGACTGCCGCTGTCCATATGACAAACCTTGAGGTGCCCCCTGCCAGGAGCGGGTTTCGTTGTGGTCGAGGCCGAGTTCGTTCTTGGCGGTCTCGAAGCTGTCCTCAATGGCCCAGCGATGCCCTTCCACGCCGACGAGTGTTTCGATCGTCGTACCGGCCGGACACCAGGTGGTGAAGAAGGCGAGGTCGCCATCGGCAATGTGGCGGCGGATCAGCAGCCCTCTGGTCCATGTGCCGGACGCGCCCTCGGCGTATTCGTCGGCCTCAAGGTCGGCGAGCTCGAAGTAGGCCCAGTCGTGAAAGCGCTTGCCTTTGGTACCCTTGCCCGACGACAGGCGCCGCCACGCGGCGGGATCGAGATCCTCCGCGATCCGGGCAGCCGTGCCCGCGACGACCGGCTTGTCGCCCCACGAGCCGAAGCGATGGTCGCCCTTCACGCCCAGCACATAGCCCTTGCCTGCACGGCGCAACACCTGCTCGATATCGCCGACGCCGTAGACCGCGTCCGCCGCAACCCAGGCAAAGGGCATGTCGGCCGCGATCGCGCGTTCGATCATCTTCACTGCCAGCGCCGGCTTGGTTGCGAAGGCCGTGCCCTGCGGAACATGCGCGGCCGCGAGCCGTGCCGGATCAGCGGTCCAGCTCTTCGGCAGATAGAGCGCCCGGTCGACGAAGGCATGGCCTTTGGCAGAAACATAGGCGGCGAACACGCCAATCTGGCAGTTGGTCACCTTGCCCGCCGACCCGGTGTACTGGCGCCCCACGCCACACGACGCCTTGCCCTGTTTGAGGAAGCCGGTCTCGTCGATGACCAGCACCGCATCATCAGCGCCTAGGTGCTCCAGCGCATAGTCGCGCACGACGTCGCGCAGGGCGTCCGCATCCCACCGCCCGCGGCCCAGGATCGCCTGCTGCCGCCATGGTCCCGCATCGCCCGCCGCCTCGGCGCGCATCCAGCTCGTCTTGCGGCGCTCGTCGCCCAGCAGCCCATCGAGAAAGCTGTCCGCCGATGCCGCAACGCGCTCCTGGCTGAACAAGGGCCGCATCCGCGACTTCACCTCGCGCAGCGATGATGCCCACAGCTCCAGCGTCGCCTCGATCGATGCTCCCGTCACCACGACCTCCTCGTCATGGTGACCCATTGATTCAGAAGATGATCAGGAACGCAACTGTAATGCTAGGTTGGGAGGAATTGGGCGAAGGGCGAACCACTACCTTCGTCGACAGATGGTGCACGGCGCCCGCGCTGTTGCCAGTCACCAGCGACACCGGGCTGGTGGGCGAGGAGACTGGATTCGCGCCCTTGAGGCGAGGCGAGGGTTCAACAAGACCATCGTTGCCGTCGCCAACAAGATGGCACGTGCGGCTTGGGCGATGCTGGTACGCGAGGAGGAATATCGCGCTGCCTAACGGCAGCGCTCGGGATCGGCGCTGAGCGCTGATATGATGCGAGGATGATGATGAAGGCTCGGCACGGACCGTCGCTCTTCAGCCTGAACTATAACATGGCTCCTGAAGCCGTTAGCCTTATTAGGCGAAGAGAAGCGGATCCTCATCATGGCCAGGGCAAACGCCCGCGAACAGGCCGCATAGATTTACGCATCCACTGCCGATGCCTGAAGATCAGCCTTGCAGCGGGAGGCGTCCATAGATTGTTGTAGTGCAGCGTCAGCGCCGCGGTCACCGTGCGCTGCTCGCGCCAGACCATTTCCGCCTCGATGTTCTCGTGCGGGGCGAGCGGGCGGTGCAGATCGCGCGGGTCGAACGGCGTCCTGGCGAACTGCCGGTTGTGCCGGGCCATGTAGGCGGGGAGAAAGGCGTTGGCCTGCGCGATGGTGGAAACACCCTCCAACCGCATCGCCTTGACCAGCCGGTCCTGCAACGTGCCGTTCGCCCGCTCGACGCGCCCCTTGGCCTACGGCGAGTTGGCGCAGATGATCTCTATGTTGAGCGCGTTCAGCGCCCGCCCGAGATGCGTCATACCGTCGCCGTTCGCCGAGGCGGTGTTGTTGCGAAACGCGCTGTGCTTGTCGGAATAGAGCGCAACCGGCTTGCCGTGACGCTCGATATACGTCCGGGTCGCCCGCATGTAGGCGAAGGTGCTCTCGCTCTCGACCATTTCCAGGTGCATCAGTTCGCTGGTCGCGTCGTCGATATAGACCAGCAGCGTGCATTGCGGGCCCCGGTCCTCGAACCACCAGTGTTTGGACCCGTCGACCTGGATCAGCTCGCCGCGGCAGTCCCGCCGGTAACGCGGCTGGTGCGGGCGAGGGCGACGCGCTGCGCGGTCCTTCCACAGCCCCGCTGCCATCATCATCTGCCGCAGCGTCTCGCACGACACCCGGATGCCGTGCCGCTCGGCCAGATACTCACGTGCCAGCGTGGGCCCGAACCCGCTATACTGCTCGCGCACGAGGCAGACGACTTGATCGCGAAAGGCGTCGGCGTAGCGCCAGTTGCTCGGACGCCCACGCTTGCGCGAGATCAGCCCGGCTGCGCCGTCCTGCCGAAGTCGCTCCAGCAACCGGTAGATCTGTCGACGCTCAAGGCTCAGCAGCGCCATCGCGTCTGCGACCCGGATCTCGCCGCGGTCGAGCCGCATCAGCGTGTCGAACCGGCTCACCTCGGCAGTACTCATCGTCAGCACCGTCATCGCTTGCACATCCTCGCTGCCGAGGATGGCCATGACACCGGCGACCCGCTGGCACTCGCTGTGCCATTTCTATCTAGCGAAGGGGTGTCATTTCTATTTAGCGCCTACACGCATTCCGGGCGATAATAAATCTAATGTAAAGTTAAACTTAGGCGGGATGGGAGGGTGTGCTCGTGCGCTGGTCCAGAACGCAATATCGCTCCCGGCCGATCGGGTGCACTAGGCGACGTGGCGCTTGGGATCGGACACGAACGCCGCTTCCTGCTTCAGCGCCCAGGAGCAAAGCGCCTCGAACGGCTCACGCCGCGAATGGCCGAGCGGCGTGATCGTGTAGCGGACGCCGATCGGGGTGGTCTGGATCACCGTGCGCGTGACCAGCCCGTGCCGCTCCAGTCGCTTCAACGCGTCGGCGAGCGACTTGTGGGTGATCCCGTCCAGCCGCCGCTTGATTTCGTTGAAGCGCGCTGGCTCGGGACAGAGCACCGTCAGGATCATGATCGTCCATTTGTCCGCGATCTTGTCCAGCACCGGCCGGATGCGGGGCACGTCCATCAGCGCCTGACAGGACAGCGCGTGGAGGTCGGTATCGTCGGCCATATCTAGGCTAGTCCAGGTGCGTTCTTGTTAGCAGATATGCTTCGTATATCTGGTTCGCCGTCGCGAGTGAAAGGACGAATGATGGCAAGGATGACGGGCAAGGTCGCGTTGGTGGTGGGCGGCGCGAAGGGGATTGGCTTCGCGATCGCCGACCGGCTGTCGCAGGAAGGCGCGACGGTGTTGCTGACCGGACGCCGCGCAGGCGACGTCGCCGCAGCGGCGGAGCGGATCGGACCCTCGGCGTAGGGGATCAAGGCGGACGCGGCCTCCGCGGCCGATCTGGCGCGCGTCGTGGCCGAGGCCAGGCGTCTGCATGGCCGGATCGACCTGCTGGTCCTGAACGCCGGCTTGTCCGAGCCGGCGACGATCGCGGAGGAAACGGCGGAGCATTTCGACCGCCACTTCGACGTCAACGTGCGCGGCGCGCTGTTCGCGGTTCAGGCGGCGGTACCGGCGATGGGCAGCGGCGCGTCGATCGTCCTCATCGGCTCGATCGCCGATGTGATGGGGGTGACGCCCTATAGCACCTATGCGGCGACGAAGGCGGCGCTGCGGTCCTATGCTCGCAGCTGGGCGGCCGAGCTCGCGCCGCAGGGCATCCGCGTCAACGTGGTGTCGCCGGGGCCGACCGACACCGACATGATGGCCGGGGTGCCCGAGGAGATGCGGCAGGCGCTGATTGCCCCCATTCCCTTGGGCCGGATGGCACGCGTCGACGAGGTGGCCGCAGCTGCCGCCTTTCTCCTCAGCGACGAGGCCAGCTTCGTGACCGGCGCCGAGCTGTGCGTCGACGGCGGGATGCGACAGGTCTGAGGTCGGGTCAGCACATGCCCTTGGCATCGCCGCGTCGGTGATCGATGAAGCGGCGGTGACGAGCGCACAGCATCCCCGACGATCAACGCTGGCGCTGTTCGGCTCGGGCGATTTCGCGTTCAATCTCTACTGGCAGGCGATCAATCTCTACCTGCTGTTCTTCTACATCGACGCGCTGCAACTCCCCCCGGCGGTCGCTGGCACCGTGTTCATGGTCGGCACCGTATGGGACGGCGCGGCGGATTTCTGCGCAGGCGCGGTCGCGGAGCGGACGGCGGTCGCGTACCGCCGGCTGGTCGGCCTCGGCGCGGTGCCACTGGGACTGGCGTTCGTCGCAATGTTCGCGGTGCCAGCGGGACACGCGCTCGTCGCGCTGGCGGCGCAGATCGTGTTCCGCACGCTCTACGCCTTTACCAACATCCCCTATGCTGCCTGGACGACACGGGTGGCGGCGACGAGCGCGGCACGCGCGACGATCGCGGGATGGCGGATGGGGTTCGGCGCGGTCGCGGGGGCGCTGGTCGCGTTCGCGCTGCCGGTGCTGGTCGCCTGGGCAGGCAGATACGCCGCGGCTGCGGCGGTACTGGCGCTTGCGGGTACGCCGCTGCTGCTCGTAATCGCGTGGCGGGTGCCCGAGACACGCACGAAAGTGGGTGCCCCCACCCCGCCCGCGACGCTCCACGCGCTCGCGCTGCTGGTACGCAACCGGTTCTTCGTCGCGCTGAACGTCGCGGCTGCGCTGGGTGGGGCCGCGGCCGCGCTGATGGGGCAGTCGGTGCTCTATTTCTTCCGTTACGTGCTCGACGACGCTGCTGGCGGCCCGCGCGCGCTGACCGCAATGGCGCTGGTCAGCGTCGTCGCGGTGCCGGCGTGGACGTGGGCGGCGCGGCATCGCGGGGCACGGGCAGCGTGGCTGGCCGCGGGCACGCTCGCGCTCATGCCGTCCGTCGTGCTGGCGCTGGCGGCACCGGGCAGCATCGCCACCGCAGGCTTCCTGCTGGCGATGCAGGCGGCGTTCGCGGGGGTGTGGCTGGCGGCGTGGACGTTGTTGCCCGACGCGGTTGACTGGGGGGCCGCGAAGAGCGGCGAGCGGGTCGAGGCGCTGGCGTTCGGCACCTTCGCGCTGGCGCAGAAGGTCGCGCTGGCGCTCGCCGGCTTCGCGATCGGCGCGGTGTACCAGTACGCGGGTTTCCGCAGCGGGGCGCCGCAGGGACCGGACGCGATCGCCGCGATCCGCTGGCTGATGCTCGCCGGTCCCGCGCTGCTGGTCGCGGCGATGCTGGTGGCGGTGGCCGCCATCCCGCACCGCCGTGATGCGGATCAGGCGAGCACGAACTCGCCCGACACGCCGTCCGCCTGAGCCGAGGGCGCGATCCACACGCGGAAGCGTCCCGGCTCGACCGTGGGCTTCAGGTCCTGCCCGACGAACAGCAAATCGGCGCGGCGCAGCGTGAAGCTGACCTGCTTCGCCTCGCCGGGTGCGAGCGAGATGCGCTGGAACGCCTTCAGCAGCCGAACCGGCTGGGTGATGCTGGCGGTCACGTCGTGGACGTAGAGCTGCACCACTTCTTCCGCCGCGCGCGTCCCTGAATTGCGGATCGTCGCGCGCGCGACGAGCGGTGTGTCCGCGCTCATCCGCGCCGTACCCAGATCGAGCGCGGCATAGTCGATCGTGCCGTAGGTCAGCCCGTGGCCGAATGCGAACCGCGCCTGGTTGGGAAACTCGCGGTAGTGCGCTTTGTACTCGGTGAGGGGGCCCGGTGGATTGGGCCGACCGGTGCTCTTGTGGTCGTAATGGTACGGCTCCTGCCCCGTCGCGTAGGGGAAGGACACCGGCAGCCTCGCCGAGGGGCTGACGCGCCCGAACAGCACGTCGGCGATCGCGGGGCCGTCGCGCGAGCCGAGGAACCAGGTGACGAGGATCGCCGAAGCGCCCAGCACCGGTTCGGTCAGCGCCAGCGCGCGGCCGGTGCGCAGCAGCACGACGACCGGCTTGCCCGTCGCCGCGACCGCCTGGGCGAGTGCGATCTGCGCTGCCGGCACCACCACGTCGACGCGCGACTGCGCCTCGCCCGACATGCGCTGGCTCTCACCGATCGCGAGCACGACCACGTCCGCCGCGCGCGCCGCGGCGACCGCGGCGTCGATCCCGCCGGGCAGCGTATCGTCGACGCCGCTGCCCGCAGTCACGCTAACCGATGCGGCGTCGCGCACCACCGCGCGCACGCCCGCCTCAAGATCGACCGCCTCCGCGTCGGTGCCGTAGACGTTCCACGGCCCGATTAGATCGTGCTGCCCGGATGCGAACGGGCCGATCAACGCGATCCGCTTGCCCGTCGATGGCAGCGGCAGCACGCCATCGTTCTTGAGCATCACGATCGAGCGCGCGCCCGCTTCCTGCGCCAGCGCGAGCGTCGTGGGCGTGCGGACGCGGGCCTTCTCGCGTTTCGGATCGATGCGGCGGAAGGGATCGTCGAACAACCCGAGCTGTACCTTCAGCGCCAACACGCGGCGCACCGCCTGATCGAGCCGCGCCATCGGCACTTCGCCCGCGGCGACGAGGCCCGGCAGATGCTTGATGTAGAAGGCGCTCTGCATGCTCATGTCGACGCCCGCCATGAAGGCGAGCTTGGTCGCCTCGCGCGCGTCCGCGGCGAAACCGTGCGCGATCAGCTCCTCGTCGCCGGTGTAGTCGGACACGACGAGCCCGTCGAAGCCCCATTCGCGGCGCAAAACCTCAGTCAACAGCCACTCGTTGGCGGTCGCGGGGACGCCGGCGATCTCGTTGAACGAGGCCATCGTGGTTGGTGCGCCCGCAGCAAACGCGCTCTCGAACGGCGGGAAATAGACCTCGCGCAATGTCCGTTCGGACACGTCGACGCTGTTGTAATCGAGGCCCCCCTCGCCAGCACCATAGGCGGCGAAATGCTTGGCGCAGGCGGCGACCGCGTCGGGCGCGGCGAGTCCGCGCTCGCCCTGGAACCCGCGCACGCGCGCGGCCGCCATGATGCGACCGAGCAGCACGTCCTCGCCCGCACCCTCGACGCCCCGGCCCCAGCGCGCGTCACGGGCGACATCGACCATCGGTGCGAAGGTCCAGTCGATCCCCGACGCCGCGGCTTCCATGCCCGCCGCGCGCGCGGTGCGACGCGCGAGTTCGGGATCGAAGCTGGCAGCCTCGGCGAGCGGGACGGGAAAGACGGTGCGAAGCCCGTGGATCACGTCGGCCGCGAAGATCAGCGGGATCTTGATCCGCGCCTCGCGCATCGCGACCATCTGCATCCGCTTGGCCATCACCGCGCCGTTGCCGTTGAATACGCCGCCCAGGCGACCGGCGCGCACCTCTGCCAATTGCCCCTCGAAGCTCGACGCCGCGCCCGCGGGGTTGAGCGCGGTCGCCGCCCCCCCGGCCCAGGCCGCGGCCATCAGCGTCACCTGCCCCGCCTTTTCCTCCACCGTCATCTGCGCGATCAGCGCCTCAACCGCGGGCGGCAACGTCGCCGCCTTCGTGGCCACTTGTGCCAGCAGCGCGCGTGCCGGGCTCGCCGCCCAAGCCGCTGCCATGCCCGCCCCCATCAGCACCGCGCGCCTCGGCATCGTCGCCTTCGTCATCCGTTCTTCCTCACCCCAGAGCCCCGCGTCATCGTCGCGCACCCAGCTTTAAACAAGGTTGTTGAACCATCCGTGTGATCGATGTAACCGGTTACAGCAAGAGGCGGATGCGCGGCCGGCGCGTCGCCTGCTTGTCGGGAGGGGATGAACGTGACGGGTGCGCCCGCGGGCAAGACTAGTGCTGCGGCCAATGCCACGATCCGCGACGTCGCGCGCGAAGCCGGCGTGTCGGTCGCGTCGGTGTCGCGCGCGCTGAACGGTTTGGTTACCGTCCGGCCCGAGATGCGCCGCCATGTCGAGGAGGTCGCCGCGCGGCTCGGCTACGTGCCGCACGCGGGCGCGCGCAACCTGAGCCTCGCGCGCTCGGGCGCGATCGGCGTGGTGCTGCCCGACCTGCACGGCGAATTCTATTCCGAGCTGCTGCGCGGCATGGACGGCGAGGCGCGCGTGCGCGGGCTCCACCTGATGCTGATGGTGATGCACGACGACCAGTCCCGCGGCGTCGCGGCGCTCCAGTCGATGCGTGGGCGCGTCGACGGGCTGGTGCTGATGGCGCCGCACCTGCCCGCCGATGAATTGCTGCGCCACCTGCCCGCCGGCATGCCGGTCGTACTGCTCAATTGCGCCGCTGACGCGCGCGCGTCGCTGAGGATCGACAACGCAGCCGGCGCGGAGGCGATGGTCGATCATCTGATCGCGAGCGGGCGCCGCGCGATCGTCCATGTCGCGGGGCCGGCTGGCAACGTCGACGCGCAGGAGCGCCTGCGCGGCGCGCGGGCCGCCTGCGTGCGCGCCGGCGTCAACTTGCGCGTGCTGCCCGGCGACTTTGACCAGGGATCGGGCACGCGCGCGGTCGCGACACTGCTGGCCGAGGGCGCCGTGTTCGACGCGATCTTCGCCGCCAACGACATGATGGCGATCGGCGCGATGATGGCACTGCGCGAGGCGGGTGTGGCAGTGCCCGACCGCGTCGCAATCGCGGGGTTCGATGACATTCCGCTCGCCGCGTTGATCTCGCCCGCGCTCACCACCTTGAGCATCGACATCGCCGATTTCGGGAGCAGCGCGGTCGCGCGGCTCGCTCAGGTCATCGCCGGCGACGACGACGGCGCGCCCGAGCGGCGCGCACCTGTCCTCGTCGCGCGCCAATCTACCCAGATAACCAACACGATCCCGGCAGACCGGGCACACAGGGAAGAAGCATGAACAAGACGATGTTCCGCGCCGCCTTCGCCGCGGCGACCGCGCTGGCTGGCGGCGCGGTAATGACGCCCACGACCGCGAGCGCGCAGGTGGGCCAAGCCTCTCTGCGCGGTACGATCACTGCGCCGGCCGACAATCCGGTGGTGGAGGTGAGCGCGGTCGAGGTTTCGACCGGTATCCGCCGCACCGTGCCGGCGGGGGCCGACGGCAGCTACAATTTCGCCTCGCTGCGCGCAGGCACCTACAAGCTAGAGATCCGGCAGAAGACCGGCGTGCGCCAGTCGGACGCGTTCACGCTGCGCGTCGGGCAGACCGCGGGGCTCGACCTCGACCTGACCACCGCGCCCACTGCGCCCGCCACCCCGGCCGAGCCGGAAGCGGGCGGCGCGACAGGCACCGAGCCCGCGGGCACGCCCTCGACGGGTGCGGAGACCGCGGGCGACGGCGACATCATCGTGACCGGCAGCCGCATCCGCTCGCTGTCGGGCGGACAGGTCGGCATCAACATCACGCCGCGGCTGATCGAGCAGCTGCCGCAGAACAACCGCAACTTCCTCGCCTTCGCCGACCTGGCACCCGGTGTCCGTTTCCTTGAGGATGCGAGCGGGAACTCGCACATTCAGGGCGGCGCGCAGGACAGCCGCACCGTCAACGTGTTCATCGACGGCGTCAGCCAGAAGGATTACGTGCTGAAAAGCGGCATCACCGGCCAGGACAGCTCGCAGGGCAACCCGTTCCCGCAGCTCGCGATCGGCGAGTATCAGGTGCTGTCGTCGAACTACAAGGCGGAGTTCGACCAGGTCAGCTCGGTCGCGATCACCGCGATCACCAAGTCGGGCACCAACGAATTCCACGGCGAGGGCTTCTTCGACTATACCGACCAGTCCTTGCGCGATCGCCGCCCGAGCGAGCTGTTCCCGATGCGCCTGCCCAAGGTGGAGACGACGCAGAAGCAGTTCGGTGCGGCGCTGGGCGGTCCGATCATCAAGGACGTGGCGCATTTCTTCGCCAGCTACGAGGGCAAGCGCCTCGACACGCCGTACGATGTGCGGCCTGAGAACGGCATTCCGACGAGCTTCCTGCCGAGCCAGTACCAGAGCAATTTCGGCACCTTCTCGAACTCGTTCAAGGAAGACCTGTATTTCGGCAAGATCGACATCGTGCCGACCGACCGCGACCTGATCGAGCTGTCGGGCAAGTACCGCGACGAGAGCGGGGTGCAGAACGGCACCGGCTTCCTCGCGCCCTCGGGATCGACGCTCAACAAGGTCGAGGACATTCGCGGGCTGCTGCGCTGGCAGCATACCGCCGATAACTGGATCAACGACGCGCGCGTGAGTTACGAGGACAGCAAGTGGAGCCCGCAGCCCGCGGTCGACGGCAATGCCTTCCTGCTCCAGCGCACGCAGGTGCAGGTCGATCCGGTGACGAGCGCGCGGACCTTCGTGCGCTCCAACCTGCTGCAATACGGCGCCGGCACCAATTTCCAGGACAAGGGGCAGAAGGGCTGGACCGTCCAGGACGACTTCACCTGGACCGGCTTCGAAGGCCACACGATCAAGGTCGGGTTCAAGACCAAGTTCGTGAAGCTGCGCTCGCTCCAGCAGAACCTCACCAACCCGCTCTACACCTACGACGTCAACGCCTACAGCCAGACCGGCTTCAACGATGCCAATCCGTACCGGCTGCAATTCGGTGCGGCGGGTCCGGCGGGCAATGGCCTGGTCACATCGAACAACTTCCAGCTCGGCCTCTACGCGCAGGACGACTGGGACGTGACCGATCGGCTCACGCTCAACCTCGGCCTGCGCTGGGACTACGAGCGGACGCCCGGCTACCTCGATTACGTGACGCCGTCCGAGATCGTGAACGCGGTGTCGCCGGCGAATTACGTCAATCTGGTCGGCGCCAATTACGCGATCAGCGACTACATCTCGACTGGACGCGAGCGGAAGGCGTTCACCGGCGCGTTCCAGCCGCGGCTGGGCTTCACCTATCGCGTCGACGAGGCGGGCCGTTTCTCGATGTTCGGTGGCTACGGTCGCTCGTACGACCGCAACCAGTTCGACTTCCTCCAGCAGGAACTCGCGCAGGGCGCGTATCAGACGCGGACGTTCAACTTCATCGGCAACGACCTGCAGAACCCGTGTGACAAGAATGCCAATCCGACCACCTGCATCCCGTGGAACCCGGCGTACCTGACCGCCGAAGGGCGCCAGAGCCTGCTCGGCACCGCCGTGGGCGGCGGACGCGAGCTGATCTTCATGAACAACGATCTGAAGCTGCCGTATGCGGACCAGTTCAGTCTGGGCCTGCGCGGGCGGTTCGCCGCATTGGAGCTTGAGGTCGGTTATACCCACATCAAGAGCCGCGACGGTTTCGCCTTCCTGCTTGGCAATCGTCGTCCCGACGGATCGTTCTTCTACAACGATCCCGCCGATCCCGGTGACGTGCCCGCCAATCCGTGGAGCTT
This sequence comes from Sphingomonas hominis, assembly GCF_013328205.1. Classification (GTDB taxonomy): domain Bacteria; phylum Pseudomonadota; class Alphaproteobacteria; order Sphingomonadales; family Sphingomonadaceae; genus Sphingomonas; species Sphingomonas hominis. The sequence continues at coordinate 11,389 of NZ_JABULH010000015.1, forward strand.
CACGCCCAACGGCTACGGTAACATCATCCTCGGCACCAACGGGCTCAAGACCAATTCGGACGCGGCCTATTTCAAGCTGACCAAGCCCTATACCGCGGCCTCGCCGTGGAGCATCGACGCGACCTACACCTACACGCAGGCGGAGGAGAACCGGCAGTTCGGCGAAACCTACTCGCTCGATTTCCCGTCGCTCGACGATTATCCGCTGCTGCGTTCCTCGGGCGTGCCGCGGCACCGCTTCGTCACCGCGGGCAGCGTCGACCTGCCGATCGGCGTCACGCTGTCGGGCAAGTTCCAGATTGAATCGCCGGCATACCAAAAGGCGTTCCTCGACCAGTCGCAGCCGTTCCAGCGCTTGATCGTCGGCAGCACGACGCTGGGCAACGGCGACCGCTGGGGCCGACGCCAGCTCGACCTCGCGCTGACCAAGTACGTGCCGGTCGGCTTCGTCAACGATCAGGCGCGCGTGCGGCTGCGCGTCGATGTCATCAACGTCATGAACGACCGCAACTACGTCGATTTCGACAACAACCCGCTGAGCAGCACTTACCGCGAGCAGGTCGGTTACTCGATCGGCGGCAATCCGCCGCGCACGGTGAAGCTGTCAGCAGGCTTCTCCTTCTGACGCCGACGCGGGGCAGCGACGTGCTGCTGCCCCGCGTCTCTTTTCGAGTGGGACAACGTATGATCGATCGCAGGCAGATGCTGGGCGGGGGAGCGCTCGGCTTCGCTGCGATGAGTACGGGCATGCTGGGCGGGTGCGCGACGCTTCCTGCTCGGGGTGCCACATCGCCAGCCTCCGACGTGCTGGTGCGCGACCTGCAACAGCGCACGTTCCGCTATTTCTGGGACACGACCGACCCAGCGACCGGCCTCGCGCCCGATCGCTGGCCGACGCCCTCCTTAGCCTCAATCGCGGCGGTCGGCTTCGCGCTGACCGCTTACCCGATCGGTGTCGCGAACGGCTGGATCACGCGCGAGCAGGCGCGTGACCGCACGCTCGCCACGTTGCGTTTCTTCGCGCGCGCGCCGCAGGGACCTGCGCCGACCGGCACCGCCGGGCACCATGGGCTATTCTACCATTTTCTCGACATGGAACGCAGTCACCGCTTCGGCCGCACCGAATTGTCGACGATCGACACCGCATTGCTGATGGGCGGCGTGCTGTTCGCGCAATCGTGGTTCGACCGCGAAGACGCGCCCGAGGCGGAGATCCGTCGACTCGCCGACCAACTCTACCGCGCGGTCGAGTGGACCTGGATCACGCCGCGCAAACCCTTTCTGTCGATGGGCTGGCATCCCGAGAGCGGATTCATCGCCAGCGACTGGAACATCTACAACGAGGGGCTGCTGCTCTACGTGCTGGCGCTCGGTTCGCCTACGCACGCGCTGCCGGCGGATACGTGGACCGCGTGGAGCGACCGCTTCGACGCGCAATGGGGCAACCGCTTCGGTGGCGAGCCGCACCTGCAATTCCCGCCGCTGTTCATCCACCAGTACAGCCACTGCTTCATCGATTTCCGCGGCATCCGCGACGCCTACATGGCGCGGCGCGGCATCGACTATTTCGAGAACAGCCGGCGCGCGGTGCGTGCGCAGCGCGATTACGCGATCGCCAATCCGGGCAAATGGGCGGATTACGGCGCCGACGTCTGGGGGCTGACCGCGTGCGACGGACCGGGCGATTTCACTCGCACGATCGACGGGCGGCAGCGCGAGTTCTTCAGCTATTCCGCGCGCGGCCCCGGTGACCGCGACGACGGCACGATCGCGCCTACCGCGGCCGCGGCGTCGATCGCGATCGAGCCCGAGCTCGCGACCCGCGCGATCGGCGCGATGCACGCGCGCTACGGCCGCGGCATCTACACGCGCTACGGCTTCCTCGATTCGTTCAACCCGACGCTGACCGACGCGTCGGCGCCGCTCCAGCACGGCCGCGTCGTGCCCGGCGTCGGCTGGATCGACGGCGATTACCTCGGCATCGACCAAGGACCCATCGTCGCGATGATCGAGAATGCGCGCACCGGGCTCGTGTGGCAGACGCTCAGGCGCAACCCGCACATCCGCCGCGGGCTGACGCGCGCGGGCTTCACCGGGGGATGGCTGGCGTGATCGCGGCCCTGCTCGCGAGCGCTGCTGTCGTCGCTCCCGCGCCGGTGCGCGTGCTCGACCGCTTCGACAGTGTGACTGCGTGGAAAGCGTCAGCATCGGACGGCGTCACCGCGCGCGTGTCGGCGGACGCGGGCGCGCTCCGGCTCGACTATGATTTCGCGCGCGTTTCAGGGTACGCGGTCGCGCGGCGCCCGCTTGCGATCGACTGGCCCGCGAACTTCGCTCTCACGCTGCGCGTACGCGGAACAGCCAACGTCAACGACCTGCAGATCAAGTTCAGCGACGCCAGCGGCGACAACGTCTGGTGGGTCCCCTACCCCAATTTCCGCCCCTCCGCGGATTGGCAGACGCTCCGCATCCGCCCGCGCGACGTCGACTTCGCCTGGGGGCCGACCGCGGACAAGGCGCTGCGCCGCACCGCTGCGGTAGAGGTGGTAGTGGTGCGCGACCGCGACGGCGGTGCGGGGCACGTCGAGGTCGACGACCTCCAACTCCAGCCGCTCGCGCCCCCTACCCCGCCGCTGCCGCCCGTCGCCAGCGATCCGCGCGCATTGGATCGCCGGCGCGATACCGCGGCCGATCTCGCGCGTCCGCTGGTGATCGACCTCGGCGCGGTGCGCGAGATTGGCGGGTTGACACTCCACTGGGGTAAGCGTTACGCCACACGCTATCATGTCGACACGTCGGACGATCGACGTGTCTGGCACACGATTCGCGGCGTCGACCAGGGCGATGGCGGCGACGACCCGCTGCCGCTGCCCGGCACCGAGACGCGTTACCTGCGCCTCACTGCGGACAAGGGCGCAGGCTCCAAGGTCGAGCTCGCCGAGGTCGAGGTGATGCCGCGCGCATGGTCCGTGACCCCCAACGCCACGATCGCCGCGCTCGCGAAAACCGCCCCGCGTGGCACCTACCCGCGCGGCTTCACCGAGCAGAGCTACTGGACGCTCGTCGCCAGCGATGGCGGCGCGGTGTCGGGGCTGATCGGCGAGGACGGCGCGATCGAGGTGGCGAAGGGCGCCTTCTCGATCGAACCCTTCGTGATCGACGGCGCGCGTACGATCGGCTGGGCCGACGTGCGCGCGACGCAGCAGCTCGAGGACGGCTATCTGCCGCTGCCGCACGTCGGCTGGGCAGGCGACGGCTGGACGCTCGATACCGCACTGGTCGCTGATCAGGCGACGCCGCGACTGCTCGCGCGCTATCGCCTAACCAACACCGGCGCGAGCCAACGCACGCTGACGCTCGCGCTCGCGGTGCGCCCGTTCCAGGTCAATCCGCCGGCGCAGTTCCTCAGCCAGCAGGGCGGCGTCAGCCCTATCGCACGGATCGCGTGGGACGGGTCCGCGATGGCGGTGACGAGCGCGCCCGCGATCGCCGGCGACGCCGCGGTCACGCGCCGGATCACCCCTCTCGCCCGCCCTGACACGGTCGTCGCGCGGCCGTTCGACCAGGGCGCACTCGCCACACCCGCCGCGGCGACGGGCGCGCCCGCGGTCACCGATCCCGCGCTGCTCGCCAGCGGCACGATGCGCTGGACGGTGACGCTCGCGCCGGGAGCTAGCGCCGACGTGCCGCTCGCGATCGGCGACGCCACCCCCGCGAACCGCGCCGCGTTCGACCGGGCGGTCGCGCACACCGCGGCTTACTGGCACGAGACACTGGGCAATGTCACGCTTCAGGTGCCGCCCGCCAAGCAGGCGGTCGCCGACACGATCCGCACCGCGCTCGCGCACGTGCTGATGAGCCGCGACGGCGCGGCATTCAAACCCGGCACGCGCTCCTACGACCGCAGCTGGATCCGCGACGGCGCGATGATGGGCGACACGCTGCTGCGGCTCGGCCACGTCGCCCCCGTGCGCGCCTTCGCCGACTGGTACGGGACCAGGCTGTTCGACAACGGCAAGGTGCCGTGCTGCGTCGACGCGCGTGGGCCCGATCCGGTCCCCGAGAACGACAGCCAAGGCGAGTATATCCACCTCGTCACCCAGCTCTATCGCTACACCGGCGACCGCGCGGCGTTGCAGCGCGACTGGCCGAGGCTCGACGCCGCGCGCCGCTACATGGAGGCGCAGCGCCAGTCGGAGCGGACGCCCGCCAACCTGACGCCGGAACGCCACATGCTGTACGGCCTGTTGCCGCCCTCGATCAGCCACGAAGGCTATTCGGCCAAGCCGCAGTACAGCCTGTGGGACGATTTCTGGGGGCTGACCGGCTACAAGGACGCGGCCTACGCCGCCCGGGTGCTCGCGCGGCCCGAGGCGGATGCGATCGCGGCACAGCGCGACCAGTTCGCGGGCGACATCCATGCGGCGATTGAAGCCGCGGCCCGCTACTGGCGCATCGACCATATCCCCGGTGCGACCAGCATGGGCGATTTCGACGCTACCTCGACGACGATGGCGCTCGATCCCGCGGGCGAGCAGGACCGGCTGAATCCGAACCTGCTGCGCCGCACCTTCGAGCGGCAGTACGAACGCGTGATGGCGCGTGGTGCCCCCGGTGCGACGTGGAGCGACTACACCCCCTACGAACTGCGCAACGTCTCCGCGCTGGTCAGGCTGGGGGAACGTGCCAAGGCGAACGACCTGCTCGACGCCTATATGGCCGACCGCTGCCCGGCCGCGTGGAACGGCTGGGCCGAGGTGGTCGGGCGGAACCTGCGCGACCACCGCTTCATCGGCGACATGCCGCACGCCTGGGTCGCATCCGACTTCATCCGCGCCGCCCTCGACCTCTTCGCCTACGAGGACGTTGGGAAAGACCAACTGGTCCTAGCCGCCGGCCTGACGCCCGAGTGGCTGGCGGGCACGGGCGTCGACGTACGCGGCCTGCGCACCCGCTACGGTACCGTAAACCTCCGCGCGCGTACCGAATCGGGCAGATTGGTCGCGACCGTCTCCGGCAACGCCGCGCCGCCCGGCGGGCTCGTGCTGACATGGCCGTTCGCAGGCAAGCCGGGCATCGCGACGGTCAACGAGCGGCACGTTGCGACCCCAAATGGAGTGCTGCACCTACCTGCGGGTGCGGCGACGATCATTTGGCGCGCGGCGCGATAGCGATGATTAAAAACTCGGGCCCCTCGCTCGCAACTTATCTCACCTGCATTCGGAATCGATGCGCCGCCCGATGCTTTATCCGAGCAGGCGGGCTGCGAAGCTACGCACCGCGGGCCCGATATCTTCGCGCGCGAGCGCCAGCGCGAGGTTGGCCTGGATGAAGCCTTCCTTGCCGCCGCAATCGTAGCGGTCGCCGTCGAAGGTGAAGCCGTGGAATGGCTGGCGGCCGATCATCTGGGCCATCGCGTCGGTGAGCTGGATCTCGCCGCCCGCACCCGTCTCCTTGGCGTCCAAGATGCGCATCACCTCGGGTTGGAGGATGTAGCGGCCGGGAATCATCAGGTTTGACGGCGACGTGCCTTTCGCGGGCTTCTCGACCAACGCGGTGACCTCGGTCAGCCGACCATCGACCTTGCCCGGCGAGATGATGCCGTACTTGCTCGTTTCCTCGTCGGCGACCTCGAGCGCGCCAATGACGTTTCCGCCGATCTTATTGTACGCGTTGACCATCTGCGCCGTGAAGTTGGGGCTGCCGACCATCAACTCGTCGGGCAGCAGCACCGCGAACGGCTCATCGCCGACTATTTCTCGCGCGCACCACACCGCATGGCCGAGACCCAGCGGTTCCTGCTGGCGCACATAGACGGGGGAGCCGGGCTGCTGGCGTATGCTCTCGATTGACGACAGGCTTTTGCCGCGCTCGCGCATCGTCGTCTCGAGCTCGTAGGATATGTCGAAATGATCCTCGAGCGCGGCCTTGCCGCGGCCGGTGACGAAGATGATCTGCTCGATTCCCGCTTCCAGCGCTTCCTCGACCGCATACTGGATCAGCGGCTTGTCGACGACCGTCAGCATTTCCTTCGGCATCGCCTTTGTCGCCGGCAGGAAGCGCGTGCCCAGCCCCGCGACCGGGAATACCGCCTTGCGCACCTTCTTGATGGTCATGATCTCTAAACCTTGATTGGATTGCCGCGGTGTAGAGATAGACGTCGCCGCTGCAACCGGTGTGCCATCGGCTTTTCGCATACGAGCCGCAGCAGTCTGCTGAATATCGTGCCGATCCTACATGCGCGGGTACGACGGCGTTCGCGATCAAGCGGGCGCGCAGTTCCTGTGAACGACCATGACCGCGGCATGACGTGAGGATGAAATCTCCGATGAAGCCACGAAGCGCATAGGCGAGCAGGCCCGCTCCGCGTTACACGCGCCCGACTTTGATCGCGTTCGGGGGGACGTTGGATATGGGGATGGGGAAGAGCGAACCTTTGGTGCCGCTGGTGTTCGACACGGCGCTAGTTCCGCCGGTTGCGCGGTTTCAGGCGTGGCGGTCGGCGTTGAGTAGTTTGGATGTGACGCAACGCGGGCCTGATCCGTTCAACGGTCATGCGCGATTGTGGATGCTCGAATCGCTGGTACTGACGCACGCGAGCGTCGATGCTTTGCGGTACGACCGCGATGAGGCGCGGGTGCGGGCCGATCTGAAGGATCATCTGGCGATCGTCCTGCTGCTGGAAGGATCGTTTGTCGGGGATTACGGTCGCGGTGAGCGGGTGTCGGAGGCCGGATCGGTCACGCTGCTTGACATGCGGCACGCCTGCTGGACCGATGCGACGCGGCTGGAGGCGTTCATCATCTCGATGCCGCGCGCGTTTCTGCTGCCGATGCTGGAGGGGTGCGATCCGCACGGCATCGTCGCGACGGGCGGGCCAGCCGCATTGCTGTCGGGGTTCCTGCGCGCCGCGGTCGAGACGCTGCCGACGCTGACGCGCGACCATGCGCCCGCGGTCGCGCGCACGATCCGCGACCTGCTGGTCGACGCGATCCTCGATGCATGCCGCAGTGGCGGTGCGCAGGCCGTGCGCGAGGACGCGCTGATCAGCCGCGTACGCAGCTACATCGACGGTCACCTGGCCGAGCCGATCGACGTTGCCTCGATCTGCGCCGCGCTCCGCGTGTCACGCTCGGCCTTGTACCGCGCGTTCGGTGACGGCGTGAGCGAGGGTAGCGGCGTGTTGCAGCAGGTGCAGCGCCGACGCCTCCACGCGCTGCGCGCGATGCTGGCCGACCCGAATGAGACGCGCCCGATCGCTGAACTGGCAGGTGCGGTCGGCTTTTCCGACAAGTCGCACCTGACGCGCGTGTTCAAGCGCGAGTACGGCTGCACCCCCGGCGCCTATCGCGCGCACGGTCCCGATCCGCAGCGCGCGGTGCCGGTCGAGGACGTGCCGTTGGTGTTCGAGCGCTGGACCACCCTGCTTGATTGATCTGCACCTTCCCTGGTCCCGATCCGGGACGTGGGACGCGCAGGCAACGAGAACGGGACGCCTGTCTGATCGACGCGATTTTGGGTCAGGCGTATAGACCCATTCGGTCCCGGGGGCGGGGCGCACAGGGGGGAGGTCACATGACCCGCAAGACCGTGAAGGGCATCGTGGGCGGCACCGCCGCGGTGCTTGCAGGCGCAGGTGTCGGTGCGACGCCGGCCGCGGCATCGTCGCTGATCTACACGCCGACCAACCCGTCGTTCGGGGGCAGTCCCTTCAACAGCGCGCACCTGCTGGCGACCGCGGAGGCGAACAACCGCTACAAGGACCCCGAGAGCAAGAAGGCGAACGATCCCGCGCAGCAATTCGTCGACCAGCTGCAGAGCCGGCTGCTCTCCACGGTCGCGACGCAGATCGCGGACAAGATCTTCGGCGCGAACCCGGCGGATTCGGGCCATTTCGTGTTCGGCGACCAAGTGATCGATTTCGTGCGCGGGGTGGAGAGTGTCACACTGACGATCTTCAACTCGGTCACCAACACGACCACCAAGATCACGCTGCCGCTGCTGGGTAACTGACGAATATGCTGCGTTCGTTGACGTTTGTGGCGCTGGCTGGCGCGATGCTGACCGGATGCGCCGGCGACATGGGCCGTCCCTCGACCTGGGCGCCGGCACGGATCGCGCAGGCGACGCCGGCACAGCGCACGCTGGAGGAGCTGCCGCCCGCGGAACGCCGTGTTGCGGTCGCGGTCTACGGCTTCACCGACCAGACCGGGCAGTTCAAGGACAGCGACACAGTGCAGACCTTGTCGCGCGCGGTGACGCAGGGCGCGACCTCGATCCTGATCAAGGCGTTGCAGGACGCCGGGCACCGCGACTTCTTTCAGGTGATCGAGCGCGAACGGCTCGACAATCTGCTGCGCGAGCGATCGGTGATCCGCGAGATGCGCTCGGCCTATCTGGGCGAAACCGAGCTCAACACGAAGGCGCTGCCACCGCTGCTGTTCGCAGGCATCCTGCTCGAAGGCGGGATCGTCGGCTACGATTCCAACACCAAGACGGGCGGGATCGGCGCGCGCTTTCTGGGCATCGGCGGGTCGACCAAATACCGCGAGGATACGGTCACCGTGTACCTGCGCGCGATCAGCACCAAGACGGGCGAGGTGCTGTTGTCGGTCAATTCGCGCAAGCAGATCGTCTCGGTCGGTTTGGGCGCCGACGCGTTCCGCTACGTCGGGTTCAAGCAGCTGCTCGAGATCGACAGCGGTATTACCTACAACGAGCCGGTGCAGCTGGCGCTGCAGCAGGCGATCGAGAAATCGGTCTACGCGATGATCATGGAAGGCGCCGAGCAGCGGCTGTGGTGCTTCCGCGCGACGCCGGGCGCGGCCGAGGCGCTGGTGCGCGAGCATATCGCCGAGCGCGACCATGTGAAGGTGGCGGACGTGCGGCTGCCCGCCGATGCGCGCGGGCGGACCTATTCGACCGCATGCCCGTCGGTCGGAGGCGCGCTGCCTGGAGTCGCCCTGCCCGCTTCCGCAACACCCGCTTCGACGCAGCCGACCGCGGCCCCTGCACCGATGGTGCAGCCGCTGCCGAGGGGCTGATCGACGAGCTTAAACCTTCAACGAAGGAGAAAGAGAAACACCGCCGGCGGCCAAGGAAATGAGAGCCCGAAAGCCACCGGCGATGCCACGAGCAGTCCACAGGGGACCAGTCGTTATCGGAGGATGTGGGAAGCGGCCGCGCCGATGCCAAGCGACGCTGCCGGCCAACGCATCACCCCCCTGTTGCCTGTTCACCCCGATCCGAGGGGGTTAGCGGGATGGGACGAACAAGATCGTTGCCGTGAGACGTACGATCATCCGCCGAAGTCCTTACCAAAGGATGAACGGCGTCGTTCTCCACTCCACTGCCCCACCGGGTCGATCACCGGCCGGCACCCGCCGGCCGCAACGACGTGACCCAGCAGGAGGCTTTATGCGCAAATCGATACTCGCGGCCGTTTCCATGATCGCGCTTAGCGCGACGCCCGCGCTCGCCAACAATTCCACCAGTGCGATCGACCAGAAGGATCAGCGCAACACCGCGCTCGTCACGCAGGTCGACTCGCTCCTCGGCAGCGACTCCACCGTGACGCAGTCGGGCACCGACAACACCGCGACGATCACGCAGCGTGACGACGGCGTGAAGCCGGTCGTCGCCGGTACGCGCGCCAACACGTCCGAGGTGACGCAGAGCGGCACCAAGAACCAGGCGATCGTCGACCAGTTCAGCGAAACCGGTGTCGATCGCGCCAACGCGTCCAAGATCACGCAGACCGGCACGCAGGCGATCGCACGCGTGACACAGCGCGACGATGGCCAGCGCTCGACGATCGAGCAGGGCGGCACGCTCCAGACCGCGACCGTCGTTCAGGGCCGCGAGAAGTCGGGCGACACGAGCTACTACAACACCTCAAGCGTCAAGCAGCAGGGTGCGCTCAACACCGCCGACGTGTCGCAGCTCGGCCGCAACGGCTTCAGCACGGTCGACCAGAACGGCACCGCGCTGGTCGCCAACGTCCGCCAGAGCGACACGAGCAACGGCAACGAAGCGACGATCACGCAGACGGGCGTCAGCAACAACGCGCTCGCCAACCAGACCGGTAATTTCAACACCGGCACGATTGTTCAGGGCGGCTCGTTGCAGAAGGTGGTGCTGAACCAGTCGGGCAACGGCAACAACGGCTATGCCGAGCAGGCCGGCGCGATGAACGTCGCGCAGATCGACCAGATCGGCAACAACAACAGCTCGTCGAGCTACCAGTCGGGGACGGAGCAGTTCGCGCAGGTGACGCAGACCGGCAACGGCAACCGTTCGCTGCTGTCGCAGGGCGGGTCGAAGCAGAAGGCTTATGTGACCCAGAGCGGCAACAACAACACCTCGACCGTCAACCAGAACGGCAGCGTTCAATACGCCGAGCTGATGCAGTCGGGGAACAACAACACGTCGTTCATCGCGCAGACCGGCACCCAGACCAACTGGGCCTATGTGACGCAGTCGACCAACGGCAACAATTCGTCGGTGACGCAGAACGGTGCGGGGCTGCTCGCGGTCGTTCGCCAATAAAATACCTCCCAGCCGGGCGGCGTTCGCGTCGCCCGGTACTTTCAAGGGTTTTCCATGACCGTTCGCGCGCTCCTCGCCGTCACCTGCCTCCTCATCGCGGCACCCGCCGCAGCGCAGGACGGCATCCACAGCGATGCCTTCGTCGACCAAATTGGCGCGATCCAGTCGGCCGTAGTGGTGCAGTCGGGCGCGGCGAGCGCGGAGATACGCCAGGACGGCAAGTTCCAGCGCGCACGGGTGAAGCAGACCGCGGGGCCGGCGGGTCAGATCAAGCTGACGCTCGACATGCGTGGGATCGGCAACGACGCGGTGGTGACGCAATCGGGCGTCGCGGTCGCGGGCGTGCAGATGGCAGGCGTCGGCAACCAGGCGTTCCTCACCCAGCGTGGCGGGATCGGCGCCGACGCCAACGTCATTGCCCTGTTGCAGAGCGGGACGCGCAATTACGCCAGCCTGACGCAGAACGGGTCGGGCAACGCGATCGACCTCGCACAGCACAACAGCGACAACAGCGCCACGATCACGCAGAACGGCAACAATCTGGGGATCAAGATGGTGCAGGATGGCGGCGCCAAGGCGGTCGTCGTGCAGACGGGCAAGTGACACGAACACGTCTAGCTGTCGACATGTCGCGTATTCTACGCGCTTGTCTGGTTGCGAACGCCTTATTGATTGCTGCGGATGGCGTGATCGCAGAGGGTTCGCGTCAGGCCCCCATCCCACCTGCGCGCGCACTGCCGCAGGTCGAGCAGATCGCACCCGCGCTCCCTGTTCCGGCACTGACCGAAACCGAGCAGCCGCAGACGAGCGATGATGCCGCAGTGGCGCAGCTGCCGCCCGAGCCGCGCGTGGTGCGCCAGCCGCGCCCCTCGCCCAAGACACCTCCGCCAACCAGCTCCGTTGAAATCGAGCGCGCCTATGTCACCGTCTTCGGCGCGCTCGACGCGCGGCCGGCGCCGAATACGCCGCCCGTGCTCGATGCGGCGACGCAGGGCTATCTCGCCGCACGGATCGCGGCCGCGGCAGGCGTCGCGGTGACCGATGCCGACGTGCATCCTTCCACTGCGCCGGTCACGACACCGCTGCCCAAGGCGCCCAAGCCATGATGCTGCCCCCCGATCCCCCCGCCGCGCAGGCGCCCGCAGCGCAACCGGTCCGCGCGATCGTCACGCGCGCGGGCGACGGCGTCCACGTCGTGCTGATCGGTGAGAGCACGCGCGCCGTCCGCCTCGACTATACGCTGACCGCCGGGTCGAGCGGGAACCGCGCGATGCAGGGTGGTGCGGCGCGGTTGGAGCCGGAGCGGCCAGCGACCCTGCTCGACCTGACACAGCACGGCAGCGGCGACTGGTCAGGGGTACTAGAGGTGCGCGTCGACGGGCGGGCGGCGTATCGGCTGGTGCTCAGCGCACCTAACTGAAGGCGCACACGGATAGAGACGGCGTTCCGCTCGTTCTGCCTCGCAACTGACCAGTGCGAGGACACTCACCATGACGATCAAGGCCATCGGCTACGCCGCATCGGGCAAACACGCCAAGTTGAAGCCGATGCAGCTCGAACGGCAGGACCCGCTCCCCAACGAGGTGCAGATCGCGGTGCTTTATTGCGGCGTCTGCCACTCCGACATCCACCAGTGCGAGAACGACTGGGGCAACACCGTCTACCCGTGCATGCCCGGGCACGAGGTGGTTGGGCGCGTCGTCAACAAGGGCTCGCTAGTGACGAAACACGCGATCGGCGACCTGGTCGGCGTCGGCTGCATGATCGACAGCTGCCACGAATGCGCGCGGTGCCTGGCGGGTGACGAGCAATATTGCGAGGGGCCGAACAGTTGGCTCGCGACCTACAACGGCCCGATGAAACCTGCCAAGCAGGCGAAGACGGGCGAGAACATGTACGGCCGCGACAACACCTTCGGCGGTTATTCCGACCAGATCGTGGTACGAGAGGATTTCGTGCTCAAGATTTCGGCCGCGCTTCCGATCGAGGCCGCGGCGCCGATCCTGTGCGCGGGCGTCACCACCTATTCGCCGATGAAACATTGGGGTGTGAAGGCGGGCAGCAAGGTCGGCGTCGTCGGCTTCGGCGGGCTGGGCGATATGGCGGTCAAGATCGCGCGCGCAATGGGTGCACAGGTGACCGTGTTCACGCGCGACAAGGACAAGGTGGCAGAAGCGCACCGGCTCGGAGCGAAGAGCGTCGTCGAGGGTGACACGAAGGCGTACGAGGCGCTCGAGGGTCACTTCGACTTCATCATTTCGACCGTGCCCGAGGAGCACGAGGTCGATCCCTTCATTCCGCTGCTGCGCCACGACGGCGCGTTCGTCGCCGTCGGCGCGCTCGCACCGATGCCGAGGTGGAACCACATGAACGTCATCATGGGGCGCAAGACGATCGCGGGCTCGCTGATCGGCTCGATCGCGGAAACGCAGGAGGTGCTCGACTTCTGTGCCGAGCACCGCATCGCGCCCGACATCCAGCTGATCCCGATCCAGGAGATCAACGAAGCGTACAAATACGTGAAATCGGGCGATGTCCGCTTCCGTTACGTCATCGATGCGGCGAGCTTGGCTGAGGATAAGGCGGCCTGAGCACGCCCGTGCGCCAGGTTGTCCTGCCCGACGGCACCCACGTCCCCGCACTTGGCCAGGGAACGTGGAACACGGCCGAACGCGCCGACGCAAGGCCTGAGGAGATCGCCGCGCTGCGCGAGGGTGTCGAGCGCGGACTGACGCTGATCGATACCGCCGAAATGTACGCCGACGGGCGCAGCGAGGAGCTGGTCGGCGAGGCGATTGCGGGATTACGCGACCGCGTGTTCCTCGTCACCAAGGCGTATCCGCACCATGCGGGACACAACACGCTGCCCCGCGCGTGTGAGGCGAGCCTCAAGCGGCTCGGCACCGAGCACGTCGACCTTTACCTGCTCCATTGGCGCGGAAGCGTGCACTTGGCCGAAATGGTCGAGGCGATGGAGGCACTGGTCGCACGCGGGCTGATCGCGCGCTGGGGGGTGAGCAACCTCGACACCGGCGACATGGAGGAGCTCGTCGCGGCAGGCGGTGCGGACTGCGCGACCGACCAGATCCTCTACAATCTTTCGCGCCGCGCGCCCGAGCACGACCTGATCCCCTGGCTGGTCGCGCGACACATGCCAGTCATGGCGTACAGCCCGGTCGAGCAGGGCCGGCTGCTCGGCCACGCTGCCTTGCGCGAGGTGGCGGAGGCGCGCGGGGCGACGCCGGCACAGGTCGCGCTCGCCTGGCTGTTGGCTCGTGAGGGGGTGATCGCAATTCCCAAGGCGGGCACGCGCGCGCACGTCGCGGAAAATGCGGCCGCGGCCGAGCTCGTGCTGAGCACCGACGACCTCGCCGCGCTCGACCGCGCCTTCCCGCGCGCTGCCCCTCGCCCACTCGATATGCTTTAACGAAGGATCACGACGATGCAGACACGCAAACTGGGCAGCCAGGGTCTCGAAGTCTCAGCACTCGGGCTCGGGTGCATGGGGATGTCCGACTTCTACGCCGGGCGCGACGAGGCAGAGTCGGTGGCGACGATCAACCACGCGCTCGACCGGGGTGTGACCTTTCTCGACACCGCCGACATGTACGGCGTCGGCGCGAACGAGGAGTTGGTCGGGCGCGTGGTGCGGAACCGCCGCGAATGGGTGGTGGTCGCGACCAAGTTCGGCAACGTGCGGGGGTCCGACGGCAGCTTTCAGGGGATCAACGGCCGCCCCGACTACGTCCGCCAAGCCTGCGACGCGAGCCTGAAGCGCACCGGGCTCGACTTCATCGACCTTTATTACCAGCACCGCGTCGATCCCGAGGTGCCGATCGAGGAAACGGTCGGTGCGATGGCCGAGCTCGTACAGGCAGGCAAGGTCAAGTATCTCGGCCTGTCGGAAGCCGCGCCCGCCACGATCCGCCGCGCGCATGCCGTCCACCCGATCACCGCGCTGCAGACCGAATATTCGCTGTGGACGCGCGATCCCGAGGCTGAGATCCTGCCGGTGTGCCGCGAGCTCGGCATTGGCTTCGTCCCCTACAGCCCACTCGGCCGCGGATTCCTGACGGGTCAATTCAAATCACCCGACGACCTGCCCGAGGACGATTACCGCCGCCACTCGCCGCGTTTCCAGGGTAAGGCGTTCCAGCGCAACCTCGACCTGGTGCGCGCGATCGAGGAGATGGCGCAAGGCAAGGGCTGCACGCCCGCGCAGCTCGCGCTCGCCTGGGTGCTGGCGCAAGGTCAGGATATTGTGCCGATCCCGGGGACCAAGCGGCGCAAGTACCTCGACGACAATCTGGGTGCGCTAGGCGTCACGTTGAGTGACGTCGATCTCGAGCGGATCGACGAGGTGCTCCCCCCCGGTGCGGCGAGCGGCGAGCGTTATCCCTCGATGGCGACGATCGACCGGTGAGCGCCCCCTCCTTCACGGCGATCGCGCCCGGCGGTGAAGGTCAACACGACCTTGTCCAGCCCCGGCGAACTCGCCCCACTTAAGCCAGATCAATGTCACGTCATCGGGTCGGTCGGGTTACCGATAGACCAGAGGCGGCCCGAAATTGCCCACGTCGATGAGGCACCACTCGACGTCGCCCACCGTGGCGCTGCTGTCGTACTCAGCCTGCACGACCTTGCGCGCTAAGCCGGTCAGCAAGCCCGAAGCCGCAAGCGTGATCGCAAATAGCGCCGTCATGTGAGCCATCTCCAGGTGGCGGAGAGGTAGGCCGATGAGCCGCGCTGTTGCAACCGCTGCGATGATCGTCGGAGGTGTTGCCTTGGCTGCTACTGGCATTGAGGCGGTCGCGAGTGCCGGGTTGCTCGGTTCTGCCGCGTCAACGGCGGGTACCGCGACGTTCGCCTTCGTCCAAACCGCCGCCATTGTCGCGAAGGTCAGGGCGGCGGGCCGATCATGTTCGCCGGCACGGCGCTGCGCCTGATGACCGGTGTGTCGGGTGGTGGGTTCCACGTCTACTCGGGCAGCGCTGCGGCAGGCATCGGCAAGATCAGTGCGGACGGTAACGCTGCCTCGATCGGCCCGGTGGGCGCGAACGACGCGGTCGGCGCACCCATCTATATCGGCGACAGCCCGATCGCAGACGCGCCACTCGCCGGCTTGCTCGGCGAGGTCATCGTCGTGCCGTACGATCTCGCGCCCGCAGACGACATGCACAAGCGCATCATCGGCTATCTCGCCGCCAAGTGGGGCGTCCAGCAACGGCTCGCCGCGGCCCACCCGTATCGCTACACCGCGCCGGTCACCGGCCGGACGCCGGTGCCGGCACAGCTGGTCAACCGCGGACCTGCGATGATCCCGCGCGGGCCGTCGGGGTCGTGGTACGAAGCGAACATCTTCGATCCGCGCCCGATGGTCGACCCATTCGATGCTACGAAGCTGATGATGTACACGACCGGGCAGATGGCGCCGGTCGGCTCCGGTACTGCGTCGATTGGGTTGTGGCGCGCGAGCAAGGCCGATTTCGTCGCCTGGACGATCAACAAGAGCCTGCCCAACCCTTGGACGTTCGATCGCATTGCGCTGCAAAAGGCAGCGGCGGGGCAATGGGATGGTAAGCCAGGCGGCGTGCGGCTGGGCTCGGTCGTCTATCGTGCCGGCGTCTTCTACCTCTACTATGCCTCGCAGCTCGATCTGACCAAGATCGGCCTTGCCACCTCACCGGATGGTGTGATCTTCACCCGGCTTGCCTCCAACCCGATCCTCTCGCCTGCCGCACAGGACCGCATCGACGGCACCGATGTCGGCGATCCTTTCGTCATCTACGATGATGGTCGCTGGACGATGGTTTACTCGTACCGCACCGCGAGCGATGTCCTGCCGGGCTACCGCTATGCGATCTCCACGGACGGCAAGGCCTGGGTGAAGAGCGGCGATGGCGACATACTGAGCCGGCCTCGCCGCGGTCTACAGACCGAGTCGCACCAGGTGCTTCGTCGTGGCGGGCGCTACTATATGGTCTTCGAGATGGGTGGCAGCCCGGCCGACAAGACTCCGTATCGCAACTTCCTCGCCGCGGCGGAACAGCTGAAGGGTCCGTACACGATCAAGAAGCTGCTGGTAGCCGAGCGCGGTGCGGGAGCAGCGACCACGGACACGCTTCACGTCGCGACGCCTTTCCTCTTCGCGCTCGACGGTCAGGGCTATCTCTTCTGGCAGGGTGCGGGCGATCTCGCGCAGCCGTACTACAACAACCGCTGGGACCTCTTCGCGACGCAGGTCGCGAACGCGCTGTCATGACAAGGTGGCAGCGTCTCTCGACGACAGATCACGAAGTAACTGGGTTAGAGCGGTTTTCGATCAGTCTGCATCGTAGCCGCAGTTGGCGAAGAAGTTGGCGCACTCGGCAGGCGAGTAGAGGTCGAGGATGCGACCGATGGCGTCCCAGAGGCCATGGATGGTGCGCTCGGCAGCTTTGCGCAGATGCGCCTTCAGCTTGGAGAAGGCCTGCTCGATGGGGTTGAAGTCGGGGCTGTAGGGCG
>NZ_JABULH010000016.1 GCF_013328205.1 Sphingomonas hominis
CACTCCGCGCCACAACACGGATGCTTATGAATCACCGTTCAGCGCGTTTGGGAATCCTGAATGTCGATCCGACCTAGGTGTCGACAGGTCAACTCGCACCGACAAGAAACCACCCTGCCCCCCACTTCGAGCGCAACGCCGGCGGGCTGGTGTCGGGCAGCAGCCCGTTGGGAAAGTCGCTCGCGTCGCGACCGACCACCGCAACGATACAGCGCTGCCCCGCGATCGCCGCGCGCTCGACCGGCATCGCACCAGCGGTAAGACCCAGCCGCACCTCACCGAGACCAAGTAGTTTAGTCAGTCCCGCGTTGCGAAAGGCCGCCTCGATATCGGATAGCGCCGTTGTCGGAGCAGGGCTGGTGAACACCATCGGGACTTCTAGCGTCTGGAACGCGTCAAGCCACTGCTGCGCCTCGCTGTCGAACCGCCAGCGCCCGCCGTCCTGCGTCATCGCGGTTTCGAGCCGGACGAGGACTGCGCGCGTACCGGTGCACGGGACCCATGCAGGCGCCTCGCTGGTGCTACCGCGTGCCAGCAACAGGCTGTCATCGAGCGAGCCGGGCAGGCTGGCGACGTAGCGGCCGACATCGGTCCAGCGCGCGCGCTGCGTCGGCACCGGACTAGCCGTAGACGCGGTCGGGGTGGCGAAAGGCGAGGGAAGTGCACCCGTGTAAGCGACACCGGGGCGCATCGTGCTCAGGTCGGCTGGAAGCGGTGCAGCGGGAGGTTGGGTTCGGGTATCCAAGGCCTGAGCGGCAGAAGAGCGGGCGCTGTCAGGTGGAGGCAGGGTAGTCCCTGCGATAATCCGCGCGGTACCTGGCTCGCGCACGGCAGCGGAAGTCGGAAGGGCCCGCACCTGCTGCTCGCCACGTGCCCGTCTCCGCGCGTGCGTCGTTGAGGCATAGTCGCCCGCCTTCTTCGCCGCCACGCCGCCCGCGATGGCGGGAATAGCGGCAACCGCTACGCAGCCTGACACGCTAACTCCGGCGAGCCCCAGCAGCGTGGCTCGCCCGACCCATCCGCCAACCGTCATCACCCATTCTCCTCGCGCGTTTGTGCGCCGCGCTTCGATACATCGCAACGCTGCCCCTGCAATAACATGTTGCCATGTCTACATCACGACAGGTAGGAGCGCATCCATGCCGACAATCGCGATCATCAGCCAGAAGGGCGGGGCGGGCAAGACGACGCTCGCGCTCCACCTAGCCGCCGTGGCGCAGGAGGCGGGCGCGGTGTCGCTCGTCATCGATACGGACCCGCAGGCGACCGCCAGCCAATGGGCCGCCTGGCGCGGCGACCGCGCGCCCGAGGTGATCGACAGCCCGCCGCCACGCCTCGCCGCCAAGGTCGAGGCCGCGCGCGGACAGGGGGCCGAGGTGATCGTGATCGACACGCCCCCGCACGCCGACAGCGCGGCGCGCGCCGCGGTCGAGCTCGCCGACCTCGTGCTGATCCCGTGCCGCCCCTCGGCGTTCGACCTGTCGGCGATCCAGACCACCGCCAAGCTGGTGCAGCTGCTGCGCAAGCCCGCGTTCGTCGTCTTCACCGCCGGCAGCCCCAACGCGCCGCGCGTCTACGAGGAGGCAGGCGAGCTGGTCGACAGCTATGGCACGCCGCCCTGTCCGGTGATCCTGCCTGATCGCGCCGCCTATCGCCACGCCTCGGCACAAGGTGCAACCGTCACCGAGATCGAACCCGCCGGCAAGGCGGCGAGCGAGGTTCGCGAATTCTACAAGTGGACGTGTCGACAACTAGGCATGCCAGCCCCACGCTTCAGAAAGGTCCGCGCATGAGCCGCAAACCGAGCTTCGCCAATTTAAAGACTGCTGCACAGCCCGCCCCCGCTGCCACGCCCGCTCCGCGCGCCGTAGATCCGGCACCGGGGGCAGGGGAGGGGGCCGAGCGTGCCTCCACCCGCCCGATCAGCCGCGAAGGGCGCAAGCAGATCGCGGGCTTCTTCACGCCTGAAATGTCGTTCGCGATGCACATGCTCGCGAGACGTCAGGGGAGAAGCCTACAGGCGCTGATGGCGGAAGCGTTCAACGACGTGCTGAGAAAGCACGGGGAAAGTCCAATAGGAGAGTAACACCTACACCCGTCGACGTGATAACAGGCGCACAGTTAGACCATCTTGCGCCTCGGCTCGGGACAACATAACTGACATGTCGACAAGTATACCCACGCGAGGAGAAGCCGGCATATCCGCCGGAATAGCCCGTCATCGGACATCGATTAGATCATGATGGTCGGGGAGACAGGATTCGAACCTGCGACCCCCTGGTCCCAAACCAGGTGCGCTACCAGCCTGCGCCACTCCCCGACGCATTGGTCCTGTAGCGGAACCGTGAGCGGGGTCAAATCGGTGGATGATGCTTCCGAGACAATATGGCGACCATTCAGTCGCAACCTGCAGCGCCGGGGCATTTCTCCAGCGAGAGGATGCGATCGACGACGATCTCGTGTCCCGCCATGCCCAGATGACCATAATGGCCCGGATAGCGGGTCTTGCGGCCGATGAAGTCGATCACCGGGCGTTGTTCGGCACGATGCCATCCGACTGGAACTTTGTCGCGGTCCACATCGAGCCAGATCGTGGCGGCGCGGGCACGATCATATTGCGCGCGCCACTCGGCCGGGGGCAGCTTGCCGTTGGGCCATGGGGGCGGCGTGCTGCCGGCGGAGATGAACGCCTGCGCCTTGAAATGGTCGGCCCATATGCCGCGAAAGCGTTGTGGGCGCGTCATCTTGACGCACTTGGCGGTCGCCAGTCCATGGATGGCACCATCGCGGTAGGTCGAGCAGGGGGCCTCGCGTACGAGGCGTTCGCCCATGCGGTAGCAGCCGCGTCCGACATCGGCCTCGCTGCATGGCACCCCGCACAGCCGGGCACGCGCGCGATCTTCCGCGCGGGCGTACACCTTCGGGTCGGGCAACTCGTCCTGTGCCACCGCGGCGGAGCCCAATGCGGCAACGGCGAACGCGGTAAGCAGAGGATATCTGGCCATGGTGCAATACTCCCGGTGTCGACCGAGCCTGACGGCGTTCGACGATCACGCGAGGATGCTGGACCGTCACCACCGAGCGGTCCAGCCCCGACGCATCAATACCGCACGCTGATCGTTCCCATCACCGTTCTGGGTGCACCGTAATACCCACCGTCAAAGTTGGTCGCGGTCAGGTATTTTGTGTTGGTCACGTTGCGCAAATTGACCGCGGCGGAGATGTTGGAGGTGAGGCTGTACGCCGCCAGCAGGTCGAGCAGCGCGTAATCGCCCTGGCGGCCGAGCCCGGTCGGCGACACGATGCGGCTCTGGTATTGCGCGGCCGCACCCAGTTTCAGCGCAGGCAGCATCGGCAGCGTGTAGCTGACATTGAGCCGCCCGGTGTTGCGCGCGACATAGCGGCGGACGGGGCGACCCTCGGGGTCCTCGATCCGCATCAGCGTGTAGCCGCCCGTCACCTGCAGGCCGGGGGCAAGCTGCCCGCCGACGTCGAGCTCGAGCCCCTGCGAGCGTGCGTCGATGCCCTGGTAATAGGTCCGCGTGACGCCGCCCACGGTCTTGATCCCCGCGGCCTCGGCGGTGTTGTCCTGCCGCGTCTGGAACGCCGCCAGCGTCGCGTTCAGCCGCCCGTCGAACCACTCGCCCTTCAGCCCGATCTCGAGGTTCTCGCCCTCGATCGGATCGATGATGCGGTCGTTGATGTCGAGCAGCTGGTTCTGCGGGTTGAAGATCGTTGCCCAGCTTCCGTAGATGCTCAGGTTGCGCGACAGGTCGATCGTCGTGCCGGCGAAGGGCAGGAAGCGCGTCGCGTCGAAGTCGGTGTTCGCGCCGTAGGAGAAGCCGGTGCTCTTGGCGTGGGTCACATTGCCCCCGAACATCACCTTGACGCCGTCGCCGGGGTTGAGCCGGACGAGGCCGTAGACCGTCTCGCGCCGCGTGTGCGTGTTCTGGCTCGATGCCGGATCGGCCGAGAAGGTCGTCGGGAAATTGGGTAGCGGGAAATTGCCCGCGAACAGCCCGGGGTAGGGTAGGTTCACGCCCACCGTGCTGAAATCATAGGCCGAACCCTGAACATACTCCTGCGCGCTGCGGTTCACGCCGATGTTGATCTCGTGCTCGCGACCCAGGATCGTGACTGGGCCGGTGACATACGCTTCCATCGTCAGGTTGCGCGTCTCGGCGTTGAACTTGCCGGGGTAGCTCTTGATCGCGATATCGTCGAACGGATCGGCCGGGTTGGCGATGTCGATGCCGTTCGGCGCGGTGCGCGACGGATTGCCGTAGACGTAGAAGAGCGTGTTGTTCTCGGTCGTCGCGCGGCGGATCGCGCTCGCACGCGCGATCCAGCCGTTGCCGAACTTATGCGTGATGTCGCCGAAAATCTGCCGGTCGATCACGTTCCAGCTCGACCAGTCGGGCGCAACGTTCGATGAGCGCGCGAAGTTAAGCGGCGTGCCGTCGGAATAGGTGAGGGGGATCGCGCCCCACATCGCACCGCGGCTCTTGTGATCCTGGTGCCCGTAGCCCGCACTCACCGTCGTGCTCGAACCCAGATCGGCCTCGACGATGCCGTAGCCGACCCACCGGCGCAGGCCATAGCGGTTGAGGTAGCTGTCGCCGTCCTGATACGCGCCGACCGCGCGGGCGCGGATGCTGCCGTCCTTGGTGATTGGCACGCTCAGGTCCGCCTCGCCGCGATACTGGTCGAACGAGCCGTATTGTGCGGACGCGCGCACCTGCAGGTCCTTGGTCGGGCGCTTGCGAATGAAGTTAACGACGGCCGAGGGGTTGCCGGTGGAGGACAAGAGCCCCGGCGCGCCGCGGACCACCTCAATATGGTCGTAGAAGGCGTTGTCGATCGATCCGGTCTGGATACCGAACGCGAACGGCACGCCGATGCCGTCGATCTGGAACGTCTGGACGTCGAAGCCGCGCGCGGAGAAATAGACGCGGTCGGTCTCGCCCGCCTGCACGTTGATGCCGGGTACGGTGCCGAGCAGCGTATTGACGTCGTTGAGCTGGAAATCCTCGATCTGCGCGCGCGTCACCACGCTGACCGACTGCGGCGTGTTGCGCAGCGACAGGTTCATTCGCGTCGCGGTGGTCTGACCCGGGATGGTGTAATCCTGGCTGCCCTCGGTGCGCGCGCCGGTGACGACGATGTCCTCGCCGGTCTGGGGGGTGGCGGTGTCGGCGGGTGCTGCATCGGACGCTGAAACGGGGGGCGGCGGGACAGGCTGGGCCGCGACGGCGATCGCGCTGGGATCGGCAGCCGCCATCAGGGCAGCAAGCAGGGCAGACATGGTGTTCCTCCAAGAACCTTATAGCGGCCTCTTGGCGGTGACCGTCAGCTAATGCAAGTGACTATCAATAACACGTGAATGTTTGCTCGGGCGACGACAAGGCGTCAATCGCAACCTACCAGCCAGACCGTAGGGAGAACCAACGGAGTCTTAACATTCGACGGTTACCTGCGAGCATGTGGCTTACGCCTGTGCGGGAGAGCTGACATGCAGGTGCACCAATCTGAATTGGCGGGGTACAAATCCGTTCTCGATCGGAATACCGGCACTCCGCATTGTAAATCAGCGCCGCTGCGGTACGTCGCCCTCATGCCCGACCCTAATTCTGTACCGGAACCTTCAACGGAGTGGTCGGACGAAAGGCTCTTGGCTGAATGGATCAAGAGTGACGCTGGACCAATTGATCCGCTAACCGATCCGATTGCTGCGGAAATGCAAAAGCGTGGTTGGCACTCCAATGCGCCGCGAGCGGGCGGATTTCACATGAAATTGACGTCACTGATGCAAGCGGTCCGGCATCGTCTTAGTCGCTGACATCAACGCGCGACCAGCCCGGATGCATCGGCACGATGTAGGCAGGTTCTTGGAGTAGACTTTCGCTATCGACTAACTTTGCCCTCTTAGTCAACAAAAATGCCGCGCGAAGGGCGGGTGCCCTTCGCGCGGCTAAACGAACACTGCGGGCGGGGTCTCGGTCGCCCGCAGGGTAACGTGGCCTAGAAGTGCAGGCGCGCGCCGAAGGTGAAGTAGCGGCCCACCACGTCATAGGTGGTCGGAAAGGTGTTGCCGCTGTTGAACGACGTACCACCCACGCCCGAGCCGACGATCGGCGGCTTCTTGTCGAGCAGGTTGTCGACGGTCAGCGACAGGTCGAGCTGGTCGTTGACTTGGAAACGCAGCGCCAGATCGAAGTAATTGTACGCGTCGATCGAGCGGTACGCCGGCTGGATGCCCGCGGTCGGCACGCCGGTGTAGGTGACACCGTTGACAACCACGGTCGAGCTGCCGGTCAGGGCGGGGTTCGGACCGCCCGGCTGCGCGGTCGTCAGCGGGGTGGTCGCGGTCGCGCGGCTGCCGCACGAACCCGCGCGCAAACGCGGGTGTGGTCGCCCCTATCGACGGTACGACTGAACCCGGTTTGATTACACCGCGGGGTAGATCACCCCTCGTTCGCCGCCTTGAACTTCGCGGTGCGGGCGGCGCGGTCAGCCATCTGGAGCCAGGCGCTTTCCGAGCGACGGCAGCGTTCGCGGACGTGGTGGAGCGTCGCGGCGTCGGCGTCGCGGGCGCAGGATGCGGCCTGTTCGCGGTAGTAGCTTTCCATCTGCACTCCCCTTCTTGTTATCGGTTCGGTTTACGCCCCGTGCGTGCCGACCCCGGTCGGACCGTCGATGACGCGGCGCACCTTGGTGGCGAGTTCGGTGCGCTTGTACGGTTTCTGGATCAGCTCGAACTCCGCGCCGCGTGCGTCGACGCGCTCGATCGAGGATTCGGCGTAGCCGGTGGTTAGGAGCACGTTGATCCGCGGGCGACGTCGCTTGACCTCGCGTGCCAGCATCACGCCGTTCATCCCGCCCGGCATGATCAGGTCGCTGAACAGCAGGTCGATCTTCACGCCTGCGCCGTCGAGCACCGCCAGCGCCTGATCGGCATTCTCCGCGCGCAGCACGGTGTAGCCGAACTCGGTCAGCACCGCCTCGGCATAGTCGCCGACGTCGACTTGGTCCTCGACCACCAGCACCGTTTCGTTGCCGTGCTTGTCCGCCATCGATCGCTGCGGTTGCGCCCCCTCGGGCTCGACCTTGGCCGCCTCGCACGGGAACAGCATGCGCACGGTCGTGCCGTGGCCTTCCTCCGAATAGAGCCGGAGCGACCCGCCCGACTGTTTCATGAAGCCGTAGACCATCGACAGCCCGAGCCCGGTGCCCTTGCCCTGATCCTTGGTGGTAAAGAACGGCTCGGTCACGCGCGCGAGAATTTCAGGCGACATGCCCGTGCCCTGGTCGGCGATCGTCAGCATGACGTAATCGCCGGGCTCGAGCTCGCCGAAGCCTGTGTCGCCTGCCTCAAGCGAACGATTGGCGGCCTCAATCGTGATCGTACCCCCGTTCGGCATTGCGTCGCGCGCGTTGAGCAGCACGTTGATGATCGCGAGCTCGGCCTGCGTCGGGTCGATCCGCGCGTTGCACGTCTTCTCGGCGTGGCGAATATCGATGCGGATCGCGCCGCCCGCGGTCCGCTCGATCAGCGGCTGTAGCTGGTCGATCAGGTCGACCAGGTTGACCACGCGGCCCTGCAGCTTCTGCTTGCGCGAGAAGGCGAGTAATTGCTGCGTCAGCGTCGCACCGCGCTCGGCTGCCTGCATCACCGCGCGGATCGAGCGCGCGGCCTTGGCGCGGTCGAACTCGCCCGGCTTCTCCAGATTGTTGAGCACGATGTCGCCGAAGCCCTGGATCACGGTCAGCAGGTTGTTGAAATCGTGCGCGACTCCGCCGGTCAGCTGGCCCACGGCCTCCATCTTCTGCGCCTGACGCAGGCCTTCCTCGGCATCGCGCCGGCGCGTCACGTCGAGCTGCGAGGCGAAGAAGTAGATCAGCTTGCCGTCGGCATCGAACACCGGGGAGATGAACAGCGCGTTCCAGAACGAGGCGCCGTTCTTCTTGTAGTTGAGGATCTCGACCGAGGTCTCGCGCCGCTGCTCGATCGCGCGGCGTACCTCCGCGACGGTGTCACGATCGGTATCGGGGCCTTGCAGCAGGCGGCAATTGTGCCCGACCAGCTCGTGCCAGTCATAGCCGGTCATGTTCATGAACGCCGGGTTGGCGAACACGATCGGGTTGTCGGGCTTGTTCGGATCGGTGACGATCATCGGCATCCGCGTGGTTTTCACCGCCGCGAAGAAGATGGTGTTGTGATCGTCCCCCATGTCGTGGTTCGCCATGCCGGCCAGATGCGGGGGCGGGCCGCCGGGCGGGGTTTCACTCGTGTCGTCGGCCATCAATGTCCCTGGGGTACATGCGTGGAGGCAAACCCCGAAGTGCCGGCCCTTGGCCGCACCAACCAACATAAGTTGGGATTGTTCCCTGGCGCGCGTGATTTCGACCAAGTGCATGGTCGTGGCCGGCTTTTCGCGCGCGTCCGATGCAGCGGGGGAACGCTTCGCACCGCCCGGTCTTTAACGTGCATCAGCTTTACTGACCCGGATTTGTATGACGCGATTGTTCTTCCTCCACGCGCTGGGCGCGAGCGCGCAGTCGTGGGACCGGGTGATCGCGCGCCTGCCCGGGCATGATTGCGTCGCGCTCGACCTGCCAGGCTTCGGCGACAATGCCGCGATGGGGCACCTGAGCGTCGCGGACATGCTTGACTGGTTCGCGGGCGAGGTCGCGAGCCATAACAGCCCACGCTGGATCGTCGTCGGCCACAGCATGGGGAGCAAGATCGCGACGCTGACCGCCGCGCGCCGCCCCGGCGGGCTCGCCGGCGTCGTGCTCGTCGCCGCCTCGCCGCCCGCGCCCGAGCCGATGGACGAGGCGCGCCGCACCGAGATGCTCGGCTGGTTCGCCGACGGCCCCGCTAGTCAGGCGCAGGCGGAGAAGTTTATCTCTGCCAACACCGCGGGTCCGCTGCCGCACAACCTCGCCGAGCAGGCGATCGCGGATGTGCGCCGCAGCGCGCCCGCGGCGTGGCGCGGCTGGTTGGAGCAGGGCGCGCGCGAGGACTGGGACGCCAGGGCAGGGGTGATCGGCTTACCCGCGCTGATCGTCGCTGGCGCAGACGACGGCGACCTCGGCGAGGACGCGCAGCGCCGGCTGAACGCGCCGCACTACACCCATCCGCAGATCGAGGTCGTCGCAAACGCCGCGCATCTCATCCCCTACGAGCAACCCGAGGCGCTCGCCGCGCTAATTGCGCAGCACGTCCGCCATATCGAACAAGAAGGAGAGCGTTGATGGATCTGGGTATCAAAAGCCGCGTCGCACTGGTCAGCGGCGCCGATTCCGGCATGGGCAAGGAAACCGCGCGGCTGCTGCTCGAGGCGGGGTGCCGCGTCGCGATCACCGACAAGGGCGACAACACGATCGGCGAGGCGGTAAAGGAGCTGTCGTCGCTCGGCGAGGTGATCGCGGTCGCGGCCGACGTGCAGAAACCCGATGAGGTCAAGAAGCTCTGGCAGGAAGTGCGCGAGAAGCTCGGCGACCCCGACATCTACGTCAATGCGGCGGGCGTCACCGGCGCGACGGGCGACTTCCTCGAGGTCGACGACGCCGGCTGGCAGGAAACGCTCGACATCAACCTGATGGGCGCGGTCCGCATGTGTCGCGAGGCAATCCCGGCGATGCGCTCGAAGGGTTGGGGCCGGATCGTGCTGTTCGCGTCCGAAGACGCGGTGCAGCCCTACGTCGATGAACTCGCCTATTGCGCGTCCAAGGCCGGCATTCTGAGCCTCGCCAAGGGGTTGTCGAAGGCATACGGCTGCGACAACGTGCTGGTCAACACCGTCTCGCCCGCGTTCATCGCGACGCCGATGACCGACAAAATGATGGAAAAGCGCGCCGAGGAAAAAGGCACCAGCTTCGACGAGGCGATCGACAGCTTCCTCAAGGAAGAACGCCCTGGCATGGTACTCGGCCGCCGCGGCCGCCCGGAGGAAGTCGCCGCAGCAGTCGCCTTCCTCTGTTCCGAACGCGCGAGCTTCATCAACGGTGCAGGGATACGCGTCGATTCAGGCTCGGTGTTCACGATCGCGGGGTGAAAGTGCCTTCACCGCAGCGCCTTACTCAGAAAGCGTTGCGGTGAACCAATACCTTGAACGTCGCGACTAGGATCTGGATGTCGCGTACGACGCTCCAATCGTTGATATACTCCAAATCGGCGTCGAGTCGGTTGGTCAGATCCTCAGTCCGATGCGTTGCACCGCGGAAACCCCGCACTTGCGCAAGGCCGGTCAGCCCCGGCTTGCACGCGTGACGATGGTGGTAGCGCGGGTCGACTTCCCAGAACAGCTGATCGCCCGCCAGCGACCCGAGCGCGTGTGGGCGCGGGCCGACGAAGCTCATGTCACCGCGAAGGATGTTGAACAGCTGTGGCAGTTCATCGATGCTGGTTGCGCGGATCAGCTTACCCACACGAGTCACGCGCTTGTCGTCGCGCGACGTCGATTGCGCACCCGCAGTGTCCGACAGGTCACTGCGCATGCTGCGGAACTTAAACATCGAGAACAGCCGATTTCCGTAACCGACGCGCGGTTGAACGAAGAACGCCGAGCCTGGGCTGTCGAGTTTCACTGCGATGAACACCGCGAGTAACAAGGGGGAGAGCAAGATAATCGCGGGCATCACGATCGCGAGATCGAGCATGCGCTTCATCACCCGCTCACGGAGTGGCAGCGCGCCGATAGAGACGAGCACAGTGGCGATTCCAGCGAAATGCTTGTTGCCAATCGCGCCGAACTGATCGAGCTCCGGAACCAGCAATTCGGTGCGCACCGCGCTGCCCTTCATCGTCACTGCCCAGAACGCGCGTCGCTCGGGCAGACAGGCGATGAACGCCTCGTCCACACCCTTCAGCGCCTGTGCCAGCCGATCGAGGAAATACGGATGCGGCGTCCCTGCGCCCGGATCAATCCGGCGCGCGTCGAGTATCGCCACATCAGGGGGCAGGTCGATCGCCAGACCATCCAGCACCACCAAGCGCGATTCCGCTGAACCATCAAGCATTCGGGCGCCAGCACTGCCCAGCACGGCGCGGAATATAGTCAGCAGCACACCCGACAGCAGCAGCGACGTGCCTGCCAGCAAACGCGGTACGTAGGCGGCACGATTGAGGCAAAAGGACACGAACACCGCCAGCAACAGCGCCCCAAGCAACGCCGCCAGACTTGCAACGGTGCCGCGTAACCATTGCTCGATTGTCGTTGGCCGCAGATTGCGAATTTCAAGCAATAGGAATAGAGATATAGTGGCTATGAACAGCCCAAAAGTCGGGACGCCGTTCCAAGCGCTCGGCTGGAGATAGGGCGTCAGCCAGAAACCTAGTGACACTGCCGCCGCATCAACGAGCAGAACCGCGGCGTAAAGCCGCATCCGCGTTTGACGTTTCAGCGATACTCGCGTCCCCGCCACGGTAGTATCCAACATGTTACACACTTACGACTAGGGTCGGACCAGCTAACCCATCGCCACTGCAAACGGTAGTGGCAAAAAAGACACATAATGCGGTATAACAACAATATAACTACTAATACGTAGAGCCGGTACAGCGTCAAGTCACTAGCGTACGCGTGGAGGTAGCGCATTTAGATCTCTGGCTTCATGGCGACAATCACGTCGTGACAACCTTACTCTCTTGGTTCAGACGAGCCGGTCGTTGATCGCTTAGCACTGAATGCGTCAGTCCAGCGGCAATGACGATATTCACACCAGTCTTGTCTGCTGTACTACGTATCAAGGCGAGCAGTCACGATAATCAGGAAGGTAAAACCAGCGGTGCTCATGCAATCAGTATCGAGAAAAACTGTGTTAGAAAACGTTAGAATGTAAGCAGGAGGTTGCTTAACCTAGACAGATAATTGAGCGCTCGTCTACTGGCGGCATATTGGGCGTGGCTGATGCACTGAGCGGCAGCCACGCCGATGACGCTCACTTCCGCTTCATCTCTTCCTGCAGCAGCTTGACGTCCTGACTGCGGCCGCGCGGCAGGATCAGAATGTCGTTGCCGCTCGCGACCACGATCAGGTCCTCGACCCCCACCATCGCGATTTGCGCACCATCGCTGCGCACCAGGCAATTGCGGCTGTCGAGTACGATCGCGTCGCCGTTCACGACATTGCCGTGCTCGTCGTTGCCTGCGATTGCATGAAGTGCGTCCCAGCTCCCGACATCGCTCCATCCCATCGCGACCGGCACCACCGCGACGCGCTCGGCCTTCTCCATGATCGCATAGTCGATCGAGTCCGACGGCGAGGCCTCGAACTCGGATTTGTCGGGATAGACGCGAACACCCTCGCGGCGCGCGCCCTCCATCGATGCCTTGGCAGCACTCAGGATATCGGGCCGGAACTGCTCAAGCGCCGACAGATATGCGTCGGCGCAGAACAGGAAGATACCACCGTTCCAGGCATGATCGCCGCTCGCGATCATCGCCTCCGCTACCTCGCGCTGTGGCTTCTCGACGAAGCGCGCGACGCGGTGGACACCCGTGGCGACCTCGTCACCCACCTTGATGTAGCCGTAGCCCGTCTCTGGCGCGTCCGGCGTGATCCCGAAGGTGACGAGCCAGCCATCCTCGACCAGCGGGAGGGCTGCGTGGATCGCGGCGTGGAACGCGTCCGGATCGGCGATCACGTGGTCGGACGGCATGACGAGGAGCGGCGCGTTGCCGTCCGCCTCAAGTGCGGCGAGCGCGATTGCGGGCGCGGTGTTGCGGCCGGCGGGCTCGAGAATGATTGCCTGCGGAGAGGCGGTGATCTCGGCCAGTTGCGTCTCGACCTGATCGGCGTGCGCAGCGTTCGCAACCACGATCGGCGCGGCGAACGCATCACCGTGCGCGCGCGCCGCGGTCAGCTGCAACATCGTCTCGGCTGCAGTCAGCGCCAGGAACTGCTTGGGTCGCTCGGGTCTCGACATCGGCCACAGTCGCGTTCCCGATCCGCCGGACAGGATCACCGGCACGATTGCTGACACTGGTATATTCTCCCAACCCCGCCACCGAACGATACGGCAACGCAGCCGTAATGATCCGGCTGCTACAAAGCTATAGTGTCTAGATCTATGCGAATAGGTCGCCGATTGCACGTATGCGAAAAGCATTAATCCACCGTCGCCGACGATGTTCGCTGGCATCGTGGCGCATGTGGCAGCGCTGGCACAGTGCGGCGAGGTTGCGCACGCGATTGTCGCCTGGATCGTGGTTCAGATGCGCGCTGGCTAGTACTACGCGTGTGATGCGCAGTGCAGCCGGCGCGCCGATACCGGCGAATCCCGGCTGCGCCCACGCCAGCTCGGATGGACTGGCGAGCGCACGCACGGCCCGCCCACGTCCGTCCCGCCAGCGCGTAGCTTCCTCGTCCCACCACATGCCGTTGCCTAGATGCAGCACGTCGCGCCCATGCGGGCGCTGGCAATGCTCGCATCGTCCTTTGGCGCGGGTGAAACGGATGAATGCCGACAACTCGCGCCAGTCGATCGGATACAACCAGCGATGTTCACGCGCTATCGGCATGACGATTCTATGAGTCGGCGCCGGGTAGAACGAAAGCGGAAAACGGATTGATTCAGATAATC
The DNA here is from genome assembly GCF_013328205.1 of Sphingomonas hominis. Classification (GTDB taxonomy): domain Bacteria; phylum Pseudomonadota; class Alphaproteobacteria; order Sphingomonadales; family Sphingomonadaceae; genus Sphingomonas; species Sphingomonas hominis. Next base: position 13,591 of record NZ_JABULH010000016.1, read on the forward strand.
AATCAGTGAGCCAGAGCGACCGTCATCGCTCAAGGCTGGCATGCCTTGTGACAAGCAGGCATGCGCCGACCAGCAATCCTGATTGCTCATCCTATTAGCATCTGCGATCCTACAGATAAGGACGGTGAAGGCCCGTTCCCGGGGCGTAGGAACCCCTCTGATGCGCAGCCGGTCGAGAGCTTCTCGGCCGGGTGGCTGTCGCGCATGTCCAAGGCTCTGCCCAAAGGCGGCAGCGCCCTGTGCTGCGCGCTGGGTTCCTAACGCCCGGCTTCTAAGGCCGGGTACCGCCTCATCTCTGGTTAGAGGCGGTATGGAAACAATCGATTGGGCGAAGGTCGAGCGGCAGTTCTTCGCACTCGAGATGGTCCGCACAATCATCATGCTGTTCGAGCGAGCAACGCGTGGACGACGTGGCCGGCGAACGGGTTTGATGACGCTGGCCGGCATGGACGTTTTCGAAACACTCGCGCGCCAGCGCGGTGCTTTCGCTCGGCCCGTACCGCTCAGACGTGACGATCTGGTCGAACGGTGCCGCATGAGCCAGCGGCGGATCGATCTCGCCGTGCAGCGTCTGGTCGCGGAAGACTTCCTGATCGTCAGCGGCTCGTCCGACCGGCCGATGGTGCAGCTTCAGATACCGGGGCGCGTGTTCGAAACGTACCGGCGACACGCCAACGAAATAGCGCAACACCCCGATGAACGCGCGATCGAACGGCACGATTTGGATGATGCATTGAGCTTGCTCGACGACCCCGACTTCGACCAATTCGCCGATCGAGAACGCGTGCTGCTGCAGAATCCATGGCTCGGTCACGCCGATCGTCCGGCATGAGCCGGAAGCACAGCAATCGCGGGCAGATGCTGCGTGCCGAGCGACGCGACGATCGATTGAGGCACCGTGCGGATCAGTATGCCCGACGATCGGCACGGGCGTTCGGCGTTGTCGTCAGCGTTGCTAAGATGGTTGAATTACGTGCCGTGATCGCGTCAGGTGAGCTTACCGATGCGGTACGCCTGGTTGGCACCATAGGTACGTCAGCTGACGCCTACGCGATCAACTTCAACGGCGTAATCTTGGTCGCCGTATATGATCGATCGGGACAATCTATTGCGGCGTTCCTGCTGCCGACTGCTCCTGAAATCCTACTCTTCCGGGACAACGAGGATGTTCACGATCGCGCAGTGTCGGACGCCAGTATTGCCGCGGTGAGTTCTTCGCTGCCGATCTCCCCGGCGACGTAGCGGGCATTCAAACCCTCGACCTCGGTGGACAGCGTACCGCCTTCGTAGCGGATCGATCCGCGCGCGAAATCCACCTCTTGCTGGCGTCGGATGCTCTGGGCTTCGCTGATCGGCAGCAGGGCGGGTGGGGGCGGTACAGTGTCGCTCAATGCTCGCATCCTTCCGCAGATTTGATAGCAGAGTTCGGCATCGAGAACGACGCGCACGAGCGGCATGCCGTCGGCCGAACCAACCCCTCCGCGTCGTGCTGACATCAGGCTGTTGGTAGTAGTGCCAAGCTGAGAAAAGTGCACTGCTGAGGGATGGCAGGATATGCCTCGTGGCACCAATGTCGGACATTGGCTCACGAAGTGCCGCTGCGCGGGGCGTTCAGAGTGAGGCTTGAGTGCTGCTATTGGCGCATCCGGTACGCAGCAATGCCTCGACCGTGCGAATGAAACCGGCAATTTCTAGCAGGCGTCACTAATCGCTCAGTCGGTGAGGTCGCGGCCTTCCACCAGCCGTCCAGTCTTGAGCATCAGCACGCGGTCGCAGCGCGCGAGCGACTCTTCCCGGTGCGCGACGATCACTGTCGCCGGTCGCTTGGGCAACGCCGCGAGCATGTCGAGGATCGTGCGCTCGCCGGCGATATCGATTGCGTTGGTCGCTTCGTCGAGGATCAGCAGCGCAGGCCGGCGCAGCAACGCGCGCGCGAGCGCGATACGCTGGCGCTCGCCGCCCGACAGGCGCGCACCGCGCTCAGCAACGGTCGTGTCCAGTCCTTGCGCCAGGCTGTCGACCAGCGCCGTCGCGCCGACCAGCGCCAGCACCTCGTGCAGCGCGTCGTCACCTACCGCCGGCCCGTCGAGCGTCAGGTTGCGCCGCAGCGTGTCGTGGACGAGGAAACCGTCCTGCGCGACATAGGCGACACGGCGGTGGTCGACCGGCGCTCCGCCCAACGTAATGCTGCCGGCTTGCGGCGCGATCAGCCCGGCGATGAGGTCGACCAGCGTGGTCTTGCCCGCGCCCGACGCGCCGACCAGCCCGACGATCTCGCCCGAGCGAATGATGAGGTCGACGCCGTGCACCCCACCGCCATCGGCGTGCGTGAAGGTGACGCGGTCGAGGACGATCGTACCGCCGTCAGCACCGGTGATCGGGACAACAGGCGTGGGTGACGCGGAGAGCGCGTCCGGTGTCAGGTCGCGGCCCAGTTCGACCAGCGCGGCGTGTGCGGGGAGCAGCGTTGCCAGCTGCTGCGCCGCCTGCTGGATCTGCAGCGCAGGCCCGCTCATCCGCGACAGGATGACGATTGCTGCGAGCAGGCTGGCGACCGGCACGGCCCACCATGTGCCGATGAGCAGCAGCGCCGCGCCGACCAGCGCCGACGCGCTCGCGGTGGCGACGCGCGCCAGGCTCTGGTGCCGCTCGAAGGCGAGCTGGACCGCGGACAATCGCTGCGCATCCGTCTCCACTCCGGCGACGAAGGCAGCGCCGGCACCGTGCGCGATCGCGGGCTTGAGCCCGGCGAGGAACTGCCCCGAGGCGTGCATCATGTCGAGCTGCCCCGCAGTCATCGCCTCGCCGACGCGGCTCGCGCGCGCCAGCGTCGGCAGCGCCAGCGCCGCGGCACCCAGCAGCAGCAACGCGGCAAACAGCGCCAGCGCCGGCGCGATCGCGAGCGCCAGCAGCCACTGCACCGCGAGCAGCACTGCGGCGACCAATGCTTGAAGAAAGTAATGTACTGCTGCTGCAACGCGCTGCACGTCGCCGCCTACCGCCGCGGTCAGCCGCGCGTGGCGCAGCCCCGCAACATCCTGCCACCGTGCCTGCGCGAGTGCGCGCAGCAGCGCCATGCGCTCTCGCTCCACGAACCCGATCCGCAGCGCGGCGAGGTGCCGGTCGCGCAGCAGCAGCACGCCCGCGCGCACCAGCATGACGAGCACGAACACGGCCAAGAGCGCGGAAAGCCGCTCCAACTGGGTGTCCGCACCGACCAGCGCGAACCAGCGCGCCGCGACCGCCTGCGCGCGACCGCCGTCATTCACCAGCAGCCCGGCGAGCGGCACCAGCAGCAGCAGCCCCGCACCCTCGAGCAGTCCGCCGAGCAGCATCAGTCCGGCCGCGCGCCGCCAGCTGCCGGGCATGTCCGCGAACACCGCCCGCGCGAAGGCGCTAGCCTCGGCGACGAGCCGACCCGGATGCGCGAGCACGGGCACCCGCGTTCAGCTGGCGTCCGCGCCCGCGAACCGCGCGGTCACCAGCGCCGACGCCTCCTCCAGCCGGTCGAGCGCCCGCGGTCGCGTGAGCCCGAGCACGTCGCTGCCCGCGAACAGCTCGACGCACTGGCGCCAGTGCTCAGGCCCACGCGCCATCGGTCCGACCAGCTGGCCGCGAAAGGTGTTGGCCACCAGCACACCGACGCCTTCGGCACCGTTCAGCGGGGTGAGCGCGGACGCGTCGCCCCAGTCGAGCCGGATCACCGCGGCAAGGTCGAAGGCGCGATCGTCGGCGAGCGCGTCGATCGGCACGCGATATTTGTCCATCGTCTGCAGCACCGGCTCGAACCCGTCGGGCGCGCGGTCGATCGCGCCTAGCGAGGCACGCCACAGCTTCAGGTTGCGCAGACCCGGCCACAATCGCGCGCGGCCGTCCGCCAGCTCGACAGCGCATAGGTCGTCCGCAATCACGCGTTGGCCCAGGTGGTGGAGGTGCATCGCGATCGTCGACTTGCCCCCACCCGAAGGAGCGACGAACGCGACTGCGCGCCCGCCGATTTCGACCGCGGAAGCATGGAGCGGCAGCACGCCCCGCTGGTGAAGCAGCGCGCCGACTGCCGAACCCAGCAGGAACGCGCGCACGTCACCCTCCGCGGCATCGCCGATCGGTTCGACCACGATCCGCGTGCCCCCGGTCACCAAGTAGCGCGCTACCCCGGGCACCTCCATCCAGAACGTGTCGTGCGCGGCACGCACCCCCGTGACCACGGTTGCGATGTCGGGCGCCGGTGCCGGACCGATCTCGACCACCACGTCGCGCGCATTGCCACTCGCATCCGCATCGCGCAGTTCGGGCAGCGGAAGTTCGGATTGCCAGCCAAGGCCAAACGCCCGATAATGCCGAAATCTGGGGGACATAGGCGGGGTGTTATCCGCTCAACCGCACCCCGCCAAGCCGAGAGAGACAATGAACGGAGCGATGGTGGTGACCCGCCGGCCGGGGATGATCGAAGCGGACGCCGGGGGCGAGCTCGTCGGGCTCGATGTCGAGAGCGGGACCTGCTTCGGCTTCAACGCGACCGCGACGCGCGTCTGGCAGTTGATCGAGACGCCGCAGACGGTCGATGCGCTGGTCGCCGCGCTGATGGCCGAGCATGACGTCGAAGAGGCCGAGTGCCGCGACGGGCTGGCCGAGCTGCTGCGCTCGCTCAAGGCCGAGGGGCTGGTGCGGCTCGACCAGGCATGACAGCGCTCGCCGGCCTGTGGGACCGGCGCGGCGTACAGGGTGCGTGGGAGGGAGCGGTCGGGCGGATGCTCGACGCGCAGGCGATCTACGGCCCCGAACCCGCCGCGCGCCGCACGCTGGGTGAGGCGACGCTCGGCCGGCGCCTGTTCTCGCTGCTGCCCGAGGATGATTTCGATCGCGGGCCGGTATCGGGTGGTGACGGCACGCTGCTGCTGGTCGCCGATGCGCGGATCGACAATCGCGACGAACTGGCCGAGCGGCTGGGGCGCAGCATGGCCGACCTCGCACGCCTGCCCGAACCCGCGCTGGTCATGGCCGTGGTCGAGCGCTGGGGCGTCGCCGGGCTGGGCCACCTCGTCGGCGCGTTCGCGGTGATCTTGTGGGACGAGCGTCGCCGCGCGCTGACGCTGGCGCGCGATGCTTTGGGTGAGCGCCCGCTCCATTATCACCAAGGCGACGGCTTTCTTGGCGTCGCTTCGATGCCCAAGGGGCTACACGCACTGCCCGAGGTGCCCTATCTCACCAGCGCCGCGACCTCGGCCGACTTCCTCGCGCTGTTGCCGCAGGGTGGGGAGAGTTTCTTCGCCGGGATCGAGCGCGTGCTGCCGGGGCATGCCTTCACCTTCACCGCCGACAGCGTCACCCAAATGCGGCTGTGGACGCCGAGCGACGCGCCGCTGCGATTGAGCGCCTCGGACTATGCCGAAGGATTACGCGCCGAGCTCGACCGCGTGGTCGCGTCCCGCCTGCGTCGCGGCGATGGCGCGGTCGGTGCGCATCTGTCGGGCGGGCTCGACAGCAGCAGCGTCACGGCGAGCGCCGCGCTTGCGCTCGCGCCCGACACGCTCCACGCCTTCACGGCGGTGCCGGGAACGCCGGCGCCCGTGGAAGCCGGGCGGATCGGCGACGAGGGTCCGCTCGCCGCGGCGCTGGCGGCACGCTACCCCAACATCGCGCACGTGCTGGTGCGTGGGCAAGGCGCGTCGCCGCTGCCGCTGCTCGACCGCCATTTCGACCTCTACCAGCGCCCGATCACCAACCCGTGCAATGCGGTGTGGTGGGATGCGACCAACGATGCGGCGCGCGCGCGCGGCGTCCGCGTGCTGCTGACGGGCAACATGGGCAATTTCACGCTCAGCCACGACGGCAGCCAGTATCTGCCGACGCTGCTGCGCCACGGCCGGCTGCTCGCGCTGGCAGGAATCGCGCGGCAGCTGCACGCACGCGGCTGGAGCGCTAGGCGCGTGGCATCGACGACGCTCAGCCCGTTTCTGTCGCCGCGTCTGTGGGAATGGGCGAACGCGCGGCTCGGCCGGTCATGGGCGCTCGGCAATTACAGCGCGCTGCGCCCCGACGCGGCGCAGGCGCACGACATCTACGCGCGGGCAAGCGCGCGCGGGCTCGACCTGTCGTACCGGCCATGGGCGGACGGGCGCGCGATGCGTCTGTGGGGGCTTGAGCGCGTCGACATGGGCGTGTTCAACAAGGGTACGCTCGGGGGCTGGGGGTTCGACCTGCGCGATCCGACCGCGGATCGCCGCCTGATCGAATGGGCGCTGCGCGTGCCCGAGGAGCAATATATCCTGAACGGCGAGCCGCGCTCGCTCGCCAGGCGTGCCTTTGCCGACCGGCTGCCGGCGGAAATCCTGCATGAAACACGGCGCGGCTATCAGGGCGCCGACTGGCATGTCGGCGCGAGCGCGGCACTGGCGGGCTTGCGCGAGGAGATCGAGGCGGTGACGCGCTGCGCCGATGCCGACGCTTTGGTCGATGCCGGGCGGCTGCGCGCGCTGGCGGCGGACTGGCCCGATTTCGCCCCTGACGATCCGCGCTGGGCCGACCGCGCGATCACCGATCGTTATCGCTACCAGTTGCTGCGCGGCGTCGCGGCGGGGCATTTCCTGCGCCGGGTGGCGCGTACCAATTGAGCACACGTCCCCCCGCAACGCTGCTGGCGGAGGCCTTGGTGATGCTGGCGCTCGCCTCGCTGCTGATCGCGATACTGCCGTTCCGCCGCGTCGCGGCGCTGTCGGCGCGCGGGCGGCAGGGGCGTGCGGCTTATGCGCAAGAGGCGGCGCTTTTATCGCGCGCGGTCGCGGCGTGGGGCCGGCGGGTGCCGTGGCGCGCGGTCTGTTTCCAGCAGGGGCTGGCGACGCAACTGATGCTGCGTCGGCGCGGGCTGGCAGCGCGGCTTCATTACGGCGCGCGCCGCGACGAGACGGGCACGCTGGTCGCGCACGTCTGGGTCCGCTCGGGCGAGGTCGATGTGATCGGCTGCGACCGGGTCGAGCGCTACGGCCTGCTGGCGGTGTTCCCGCCCGCCTGACGCGCGATCAGCGCACGACCGGGTCCAGTTCCGCCGCGTGATCGCGGGGAGCCGGTCCACCGCCGGGCCGCGCGCCCGCGACATCGTCATAGCGCCCGCAATAAGGCTTTCCGCCCCCCGCCCGCTCGCCGCAATAATCCGCCGCGCGCATCTGCACGCCCCGCAGCACCAACGCGTGTCCGTCGCGCAGTTCGACCGTCAGGTAGCCGTCGGGTCCGACGCGCGCAAAGGCGGTCGACAGGGTGCGGCGTCCCTGCGCCTCCGCGGGCGTATCGGCGTGATGAATGGGCTTCCCCGCCATGGCGGCCTCCGCTGCCGAGAGGGTCGGGGCAGCAAGCGCCACCCAACAGCACAACAGGATGTGGTGCATCACACTCTCCATGAAGGATGCTGCATAAGGGGATCGGAGTCCTGAGTCACCGCATCGATCACGTTCATCCATGCTGCAGCGCATCATTCAGGTCACGAGCAAGTTACCAAAAACATGATTTCGCCTTTCGCCACGTATGATCGTGCAATTTCATTGTTTTCGTAGCCACATGCCGCTTGACGCCCGATGATGCGGCGTGATTAGTGTAACATTATCTTAACGGGATACCCATCGTTCGCTCAGACGCTCTCAAGGGTGCGCGGATCGCAGGGTTCACCCGGCATGGGGGAGTTCATCGATGAGCAGTTCCGACCTCGGCGCAGGTACGCCGTCCGACGACGTGGTGATCGGCATCCGCGATCCGCAGACCGACTACGCACCCACCCCGGTCAACGACATGGCGGTCGGTTCCCCCGGCCTGGTCGACATGGGCCGATCGCCCAGCTCGGACCCGCTATCCGAGCTCCTCCACGACACGACCGTGGTGCAGGGCTGCAACTGCCCCTTCTGCCAGGGGCTGAGCGCCGGCGGTGACGCGGCCGTGCCAAAGGGCGGGATCATCGACGCGAACCCTGAGGGCAATCCGATCGGCACGCTGTTGCCGCTGGTGACCAACCCCGACGGCAGCCGCTCGTTCACAGGCAACCGGAACGTCGATGCGATCCTGATTGGGTCGAAATGGGGCACTAACAACCTCACCTACAGCTTCCCGACCTCAGGCACGAACTATAACGGCACCACGCCGTACACCGCCGGCGTCGGCGACTATCACCTCGATCTCGGCACGCAGCAGCAGGCGGCCGCGCGCGCCGCGTTCGCGCAGATTTCGGCCGCGACCGGGCTGACCTTCACCGAGATCACCGAAACCGACACGGTTCACGCCAATTTCCGCATCTCGCAGACCGCCAGCCAAGGCGTCGGCTCCGCCTATGGCGGCTTCCCCTCGGACAAGCAGGGTGCGGCGGGCGATATCTGGTTCGGGCGCACCAACCAGCCCTATTACGACCTCGCGTTTAAGGGCACATGGGGCTTTGCCACCATGATGCACGAGATCGGCCACACAGTCGGGCTGAAGCATGGACACCAGGATTATACCAACTCCGACCTGTCGTTCTATTTCGGTACGTTCCCGCGCTTCGGCACGCAGTCGCTGACGCCCGATCGCGACGGGCAATCCTGGTCGCTGATGACCTATACGCCGGCGCCGTTCACTAACAGCAACTTCGCTGGCGACAAGGTCAACCAACCGCAATCGTACATGCAATATGATCTGGCGGCGATGCAGTACATGTACGACGCCAATTACAACACCAATTCTGGCGACACCGTCTATACCTTCAGCCAGACGACAGGCGAGATGTTCGTCAACGGCGTCGGCCAGGGCGCGCCTGCGGGCAACAAGATCTATCTCACCGTATGGGACGGTGGCGGCAACGACACGATTGATGTTAGCAATTACGCCAACGGGGTCACCGTTGACCTGCGTCCGGGTGAATTCTCCACCTTCGATCAATCGCAGCTGGCGAACAACCTGGCGGCGCAGGGGCTGACCAACCTCGCCCCCGGCAACATCGCCATGTCGTTGCTCCAGAACAACGACACGCGCTCGCTGATCGAGAATGTGAAGGGTGGTGCCGGCGACGACGTGTTCGTCGGCAACATGGCCAACAACGTGCTCGACGGCGGTGCCGGCAGCGACACGGTGGTGTTCACCAACCCGGGCGGCGTTTCCGTGACGCTGAACGAAACTGGCGCGGACGTGATCGTCAACCACGACGGCGAAACAGACACGCTGCGCTCGATCGAGAACATCGTCGGCACCAGCGGCAACGACACGCTGACCGGCAACGGCCTCGACAATTTGCTGACCGGTGGAACGGGCGGCGCCGACACGCTGTCGGGCGGTGCGGGCAACGACCGGCTGATCGGTGGCGGGTTCACGATCGTCACCAGCTTCGTGGTCACGCCGGACACCGCGCCGTCGCAGCCCGACATCACCAAGGCGCAGTCGACCAACAACAACAGCATCGCGAATGCGGTCAACACCGCCGGCGCGTTCGACATCGACGCCAACGCGAACATCACCAACGCGACCACCATCCCGCACGCGACGATCAACGCGACCGCGGCGGGTGGTGCGCTCGAATATTACCGCATCGACGTGACCGCGGCTGGCGCGCAGGCGATATTCGATATCGACGGGGCCGGAACGCTGGACGACAGCATCCTCGAGCTGGTCGATTCCACCGGAAAGCTGATCGCCACCAACGACACCGGCCCCGGCGATCCCGGCACCACGGTGAACGACGACGCCTATATCGTCCACACCTTTGCCGCTGCGGGTACCTATTACATCCGGGTCGGGCGCTACACCAACAGCGCGGTGGCACAGCCGATGCTTGCCGGGCAGACGTACCAGCTCCACATCTCGCTGCAGGGCGCAGCGGGTGCGACGGTGTTCACGCCCAACAACACCAGCAGCTTGGTCGCCGACGGCGGGACGGGGGACGACTTCATCCAGGGCACGCTTGGCAACGACACGCTGACGGGGGGCGCGGGCAACGACACCGCCTCGTACGTCACCGCGTTCAACGGCGGCTCGACCACCGGCGTCACCGTCGACCTTAACAAGCAGGATATGGCGCAGGACACCGTCGCTGCGGGCACCGACACGCTGTCGGGGATCGAAAACCTGATCGGATCGGCGCTTAACGACACGCTGATCGGCGATGCCAACGCCAACGTGATCGAGGGCGGGCTCGGAAACGACACGCTGGTCGGCGGGGCAGGCGACGATACCGCGTCCTATGCGGACTCAAGCGTCGGCGTGACCGTCAGCCTCGCGCTCCAGGGACAGACACAGAACACGGTCGGTGCGGGCATCGATACGCTCAGCGGGTTCCAGAACCTCCTCGGCGGTGCGGGGAACGACACGCTGACTGGCGATGCGGCGGAGAACGTGCTGACGGGCGGGGCCGGCAACGATGTGCTCAATCCCGGTGCGAACGCGGGCGGTACGGTCGACCTGCTCGACGGCGGGACGGGATCGGACACCGCCTCCTTCGCGGGCTATACCGCGGGCGTGACCGCGACACTGTCGGGTGCGCGCGACGGCATCGCCAGTGTCGACGGCCTGCAGATCGCGGCCTTGCGCTCGATCGAGAATCTGCGCGGCGGTGACGGCAACGACGTGCTGACCGGCGACGATAACGCCAACGTGATTGAGGGCGGGCTCGGTGACGATACGCTGAACGGTGGTGCTGGGATCGACACCGTCGCCTTCACCGGCGCGACCGCGGTCACGGTTGATCTGAACATCACGACTGCGCAGAACACGGGCGTCGGCAACGACACGATCACCGGGTTCGAGAACGTCCGCACCGGGTCAGGCAACGACATCGTCACCGGCGACGCGGGCGACAACACCTTCTTCGACGGGGGTGGCGCCGATACCTACACGGGCGGCGCGGGGTTGGACACGGTCGACTATACCAACGTCACCGCGGCGCTGACGGTCAACCTCAACACCACCACGGCGCAATCGGCCTCGACCGGTGGCGATATCCTGTCGGGCATCGAGAATGTGACCGGCTCGCTGACGGCCGCAAATGCGCTGACCGGCGGGGACGACACGCAGAACCGGCTGATCGGCGGTGCCGCGGCCGACTTCCTGGTCGGTCGTGGTCTTGCCGACACGCTGATCGGCGGTGCCGGCAATGACGTGATCTTCGGCGACTATGTCAACGCGTTCAGCGCCGCGGCCGCAACCGCGGACGGCGACGACGTGTTGGAGGGCGGTGACGGCAACGATCAGTTGGTCGGTGGTCTCGGTAACGACATCCTGCGTGGTGGCGCGGGCGACGATCTGCTCGTCGGCGGTCTCGCCAACGGCACCGCGTCCGGGTTGACGCAGGTGCTCCTCAACGACGGTGGCGACGACACCTACGATGGCGGCGAGGGCACCGACACCGCTTACGCTTATTACACCGATCGCGCCGCGGCGATCGGCTTCGACCTGTCCAATCTGGCGGGCAACAGCGCGATTACGGTCGATGGTGTCGCGCGCGGTGCGTTCATCAGCATCGAGCGCGTGTTCTTCCGCGGCGGTACCGGTGCAGACGTGGTGACCGGCACCGGTGGAGCCGATCAGCTGATCGGCAACGCGGGCGACGACATCCTGAACGGCTGGTACGGCAACGACACGCTGTCGGGCGGACTTGGCAACGACACGCTGATCGGCGGCGAGGGGCTCGACACCGCCACCTATGCACTTGCCGGTGCGGGCGTCACCGTCGACCTGCGCATCACCGGCGCGCAGGATACCGGTGGTGACGGCGTCGACACGCTGTCGGGCATCGAATATCTGATCGGCTCCGGCTTCGGCGACACGTTGCGCGGCAGCGACGACTTCAACCTGCTGATCGACAATGCGGTCGCGGCGACCGCGGTCGCCGGGCAGACCGACGCCTTGTACGGTTATGGCGGCAATGACACCATCTCGGTGGTGCGCGCGGCAGCCGCGGTCGCGACCAACGTCTTGATGGATGGTGGCGACGGCAACGACCTGATCCAGCTGCTTGCGGGCACGGTGACGCTCAACGTCGATGCGAACGGCAATTCGGCCGATCCGGTCGGCCTATCGTCGGGCGTGACCTATGCCGCGCCGGGTCGCAGCGGCACGCGCTTCCTCGACAACGTCACGGTATCTGCCGGCAGCGGCGATGACCGGGTGGTGCTTACCGGCGTCGATGCGGCGGTGGTTGACCTCGGCACCGGCAACGACCTGCTCAGCATCAGCACTCTGGGCGGTGCCGGAGTCAACGATTACGACATTACGACCGGCGCGGGACAGGACACGATCCAGCTCGCCGGTAGCGGTGCCGCGGCGACGACCACTGCGCGTGCAACCGTGGTGCGCGACTTCACCGTCGGCAATTCGGGCGACCGGTTCGAACTGCGCACTACCAGCGGTGGTGCATTCGCGGCCACGAGTTGGGTCAACACCACCAACTTCACCGGGCTGACCAGCGTCACGCAGGACATGTTCGACAGCGGTCATTTCCGCCTGCTGCAAGACGGCACCGACCTGCTGTTCCAGGCCGACCGCGACGGTGCGGGTACGACGAACGGCTTCGTCACGATCGCGCGGCTGACGGGTGCCTATACCGGCGGCCTTACTGCCTACAATTTCGACGGCATGATCGGCTCGCTCAACCTAACCGGTCAGGGCGCGCTGGACGAGACACTGACCGGCGCATCCAAGGCGGACGTGCTCTCGGGTGGCGACGGCAACGACACGCTGATCGGCCTTGGCGGCAACGACACGCTCGATGGCGGCAACGGCGACGACCTGCTGCTCGGCGGTAGCGGCGACAACACGCTGATCGGCGGTGCGGGGACCGACACCGCCAGCTACGCCGACGCGACCGTTGGCGTGACGGTCGACCTTTCTATCTTCGGCGCGCAGGCGACCGGTGTCGGCAACGACACGCTTACAGGAATCGAGAACCTTCTCGGCTCCACGTTCGCCGATACACTGACCGGTGACGCAGGCGCGAACCGCCTCGATGGCGGTGCGGGCGACGACACGCTCTCGGGTGGCGACGGCAACGACGTGCTGGTCGGTGGAGCTGGCAACGATACGCTGCTGGGTGGTGCGGGTATTGATACCGCCGACTATTCGGGCGCGACCGTTGGCGTGACCGTTAACCTGGCGGTGACGGGCGCGCAGACCACCGGCATGGGCGACGATACGCTCGGCGGGATCGAGAATCTCGTCGGCTCGGCGTTCGGCGACGTGCTGACCGGTGACGCGGGCGCGAACCGGATTGAGGGTGGCGCTAGCAACGACACGATCTCGGGTGGTGCGGGCAACGATGTGCTGATCGGTGGTGATGGCATCGATACGCTGTTCTACGGCGATCTGACCGACGCGGTGCTGATCAACCTGACCGACGGCCAGGTGAGCGCAGGCGCGCAGGGCGGCATCGATCAGGTGTCAGGCTTTGAGAATGCGATCCTGGGTGCGGGCGATGACCAGTTCGTCGGCGATGCCAATGACAATATCGTCGACGGCGGCGCAGGCGACGACATCATCCGCGGTCTGGCCGGCGATGACACGCTGGCGGGTGGCCTGGGCACCAATTTCATTGACGGTGGTGCGGGGACTGACACCGGCGTGCTGCGTGGCAACTATGCCGACTACACGATGACGCAGGGCGCCGGGTCGGTCACGATCGCGCGCAC
>NZ_JABULH010000017.1 GCF_013328205.1 Sphingomonas hominis
CCACTCCGCGCCACAACACGGATGCTTATGAATCACCGTTCAGCGCGTTTGGGAATCCTGAATGTCGATCCGACCTAAAAGGACGACGCGCCTTCTCATACTCGCTTTACCGCATCACCGTGCGTCGCCGACCGCCCTCAAAATGGCACGACCATAAGCTGTCTTCTTGAACTTCTCACCGGCCGTCCGCGCTTGCTGAGCCGAGATGTAGCCCATCTCGAATGCAATTTCTTCTAAGCAGGCGATCTGAACACCCTGCCGGTGCTGGAGCGTGCGGACAAATTCGGCGGCCTCAAGTAGGCTGTCGTGCGTACCAGTGTCGAGCCAAGCGTAGCCGCGGCCCATTTGCTCGACGTAGAGGTCGCCCGCCTCAAGATAGATGCGGTTGAGGTCGGTGATCTCGAGCTCACCACGACCGCTGGGTTTTAAGTTGCGTGCGAAATCGACGACCCGGTTGTCATAGAAGTAAAGGCCGGTGACCGCGTGGTTGGACTTTGGCTGTTCAGGCTTTTCCTCAAGACTAACCGCACGGCTGCCTTCGCCGAACTCGACTACGCCGTATCGCTCGGGATCCTCAACCTGGTAAGAGAATACCGTGGCGCAGCCTTTGCGTGCGACCGCATTTTTCAGTAGATCGGTTAGGTGTGCACCGAAGAAGATGTTGTCGCCTAGTACCAGCGCGACATCGTCGTTGCCGATGAAGTCAGCGCCAATCGTGAACGCCTGTGCCAGACCATTCGGGCTTGGCTGCTCAGCGTAGCTGATTGCAATGCCGAAGACGGATCCATCCTCGAATAGCCGGCGGTAGTTATCAAGATACTCGGGGCTCGAGATAATCAGCACGTCACGGATGCCCGCGAGCATCAGCACCGAAAGCGGATAATAGATCATTGGCTTGTCGTAGACTGGTAGCAGCTGCTTGTTGACTGCAAGCGTAGCGGGATAGAGTCGCGTGCCCGATCCACCGGCGATAATGATGCCCTTCATACTTGCGTCTCCGTAGCGACGACAACCGACGCGCCGATCAGTTCGTCGAGTATATCACTCAACGCCACGTCCCAGTCGCGTGGCGTAATGCCGTAGGCGTCGCCAATCGCGCGATGGCTCAGCAACGAATTGGCGGGGCGTTGCGCAGGTGTAGGGTAATCTGCGGTGGTGATAGCCTCGACCTCGGCGCTCGCCCCCCCGCGCAATGCGGATTGCCGGAAGATCTCGCGCGCAAAATCTGCCCAAGTGGTCGCGCCAGCATTTGAAAAATGGAACGTGCCGGTCGGCGCCTGCTCATCCTCGATCAGCCGTAGCGTGATCGTGAGCAGCGCGTCCGCTAAATCCGTAGCGCTGGTAGGCGAGCCATGCTGATCTGCGACGACGCGCAGCGCTGGATTAGTGGCGCCTACACGCAGCATCGTCTTCACGAAATTAGCGCCGTGCGCCGACACCACCCAAGCGGTGCGCACGATCGCATGGCGTACGCCCGAGGTGCGCACCGCGAGCTCCCCGCCCAGCTTCGACGCGCCATAGACGCCGAGCGGCGCGACCGGGTCGTCGACCTCCCATGCGCCCGCCTTGTCCCCGGCGAAGACATAGTCGGTCGAGACTTGCACCAGCGGAATGCCCGCCTTCGCACATGCCTTGCCGAACGCCGCGGGGGCCATCGCGTTGACCGCCCAGGCGGTAACGAGGTCGCTCTCGGCCTTATCGACAGCGGTGTAGGCCGCGCCGTTGATGACCGCGGCCCATTCGCGTTCAGCGATCTTGGCAGCGATCGCGTCAGTGTCGGTCAAGTCAAGATCCGAGACGTCGATCGCGACGATCCGCACGTTTTCGGGCCAGCGAGCACGCCGCAGCTCGGTGCCGAGCTGCCCGCCTGCCCCGGTGACGAGCACGTCACGCATGACGATCATCCCATTTGTCGACACCTCAACGCGTTTTCACGCCGATGGTCATGCCGCCACCCCGCGCCGCTCGGCCGCCTTCTCCGCGACAAATGGACGCCACCAGTCCTGATGATTAAGATACCAGCGCACCGTCTTCTCTATGCCCGTCTCGAACGTCTCCCCCGGCTGCCAGCCAAGCTCCTCACCGATCCGCGTTGTGTCGATCGCGTAGCGCTTATCGTGCCCCGGCCGGTCGGCGACTGAGGTGATCTGCGCGGTATAGCTCTTCCCGTCCGCGCGCGGCGACAGTCGGTCGAGAATCGCGCATAGCGTACGCACGACGTCGATGTTCTGCTTCTCATTGTGTCCGCCGACATTGTACGTCCGCCCCGGCGTACCGCGCTCAAACACGGTACGTAGCGCCTTCACGTGATCCTCGACGTACAGCCAGTCACGCACCTGGTCGCCTGCGCCGTAGACGGGGAGCGGTTCGCCATCCAATGCCTTGGCGATCATCAGCGGGATCAGCTTCTCGGGGAAGTGATACGGTCCGTAATTGTTCGAACAGTTGGTTATGAGGACGGGCAGGCCGTAGGTGTGGCCCCAGGCACTGACGAGATGGTCTGACCCCGCCTTCGACGCCGAATAGGGCGAGCGCGGATCGTAGGGTGTCTCCTCGGTGAAGAGCCCGGTATCGCCGAGCGACCCGTACACCTCGTCGGTCGAGATGTGGTGGAAACGGAACGCTGCGCGCTCTGCTTCGTCCAGCCCCCGCCAATAGCTGCGGGCCTCGGCGAGCATGGTGTAGGTGCCGACAACGTTGGTCTCGATGAACGCGCCCGGCCCATCGATCGAGCGGTCGACGTGGCTCTCCGCGGCGAGATGGGTGATAACGTCAGGCCGGAACTGGGCGATCGCGCCGCGCACGGCCTCGGCATCGCAGATGTCGCCCTGGACGAAGCGGTAGCGGTTGGACCCCGCAACCTCGCCCACCGTCGAGGGATCGCCGGCATAGGTCAGTTTGTCGAAGTTGAGCACCTCATGGCTCGTATCGCGGATCAGGTGCCGCACAAGTGCCGAGCCAATAAAGCCGGCCCCGCCGGTGACGAAGATGCGCATGGGTTTGTCCTTCAGGCGAGCGGTTCGAGCGGGCATCCGTTATAGGCGAATGGGCTGTCGAAGTCTGCGATGCTGGGCTGGCGTGTGTCCTTGGGCGACAATTCGGGTTTGATGCCGGTTGGCAGTGGCCAGTCGATCCCAACGCTGTCCCAAGCGATCCCACCGTCATGGTCGGGCGCATAGGTGTCCGAGCATTTGTACACGACCTCACAATCGGGCTCGAGAGTCAAAAGTCCATGTGCGAACCCGACAGGGATGAACAGCTGATCGCCGTTTTCGGCAGAGATCTCCGCGCCAACCCATTGTCCATAAGTAGGCGAGCCGTTCCGTACGTCTACCGCAACGTCGTAGATGCGACCACGAATACAGCGAACTAGCTTGTCCTGTGCGCGGGGTGGGGTTTGGTAGTGGAGGCCACGTAGGGTAAATGCGGGCGCGGAGAGTGAATGATTGTCTTGTACGAAGACGGTATCAATGCCGAGCCTAGCGAATGTGTTGCGATTATAGGTTTCGGTGAACCAGCCGCGTCTATCACCGTGACGCTTTGGGCGGATGAGTTGGATGGTAGGCATAAGGATATTTCAATATGAACGCCTGACCTCTCAGGCAATCGCTCTGCGCCGCAGTTCATGCGATCCGTGTGCCAGGCCGGCGTGCGTACCGAGTTGCGTTGCGGAAGTATGTCTCCCGTCGTAGGCTGCTTGGGATTTACGATGATCCCGTGCCGATCCTCGGCCAGATGATTGTGAGCCATCGCTTCTCTGCGGTGGCGTGGCATAGGAGTGGCTTCTTGCCGAAACTTGGTTCGCGTTTGCGTCCTGCATTAATCGTTGTCCTGGGATTGCTGGTGGGATGGCTGGTGGTCGCCGTCACGGTTGATCGCGTCTTTGCAGTGCGGTCCGCGTCGCTGGCGCTGCTATTCAATCCAGGTAGCGCCGATGCGAACGTGCGTGTGGCCGAGGAGTTGGCCCGGGACGGACTTAACGCTGCCGCGACGGCTTCGATTGCCGCGCATGCTACGCGTGCGCTTGAGCGTCAGCCACTAAGTCCGGGGGCTGCCCGCAGCCTCGGTTATGTCGTGGCTGCCCGCGGCAGGGAGGCACAGGGCGAGGCGCTGGCTCGCTATGCCGAGACGATGTCGCGCCGCGATCTTGGCACCCAAGTCTGGTTGATCGAGACGGAAGTACAACGGGGCAACATCAATCGCGCGTTGATTCATTACGATCGCGCAATGCGCACGTCAGTGCAGGGTCGAGAGCTGCTGTTCCCGATCCTCACCGCAGCGGCGGACGATCCGGCAATCTGGCAGCCGCTATCACGATTTCTCGAGCAGCGACCGCAATGGTGGCGTGCATTCGTAGACCAATTCGTTCCTGCAAGTTCGTCGCCGGCTGCGCTCTACGCGATCGCACGCCGCAGCGGCGTGGTGACGCCCGGCCGCGGTGATCTTGCGTTGGCGCAGGCGATAGAAAAGCGCCTTGTTGATCTTAAAGCCTATGGTGCGGCGGTCGATCTCTACAATCGGGCTCACGGCCTGCCCGCTGACAACGCAGGATTGTTGCGCAACGGCGATTTCGAACGGCCGGGCGGATGGGATCCGTTCGACTGGAACCTGTTCGATGAGCCGGATTTCTCCGCTGTCCGCCAACCCAGTCCGTCGCCGGCGGGCGGGAACGCCCTGTTCCTCACTACCGCCAATGGCAGGGGGGGCGATCTTGCCACGCAGCTCATCATGTTGCGTCCGGGAAATTATGCCATGACCGCAACGATGGGTAACGTCGGTGGCGATCCACTGGCATACCCACACTTCATCGTGCGTTGCGCGGCTGATAGCAGAGAGCTCCTCAACGCTCGCTTTCCAACCGCACCAGAAGCAGGTCGCAGCTGGCGCGGGCTGTTCACCGTGCCCATCGGTTGCCCGGCACAACGCCTTGTCGTCAATGCGATCAGTTCGCTTGATCCATCAGTGACCGTGCCGTGGGTGGACAAGATCGCGATCCACCCGGAAGGACGCTGACATGTCCTCTCATCATCCCACACGTTACCGTCATCGACCCGCCCCCCGCGCGCTTCTTGTGGCGGCGCTGACCGGCTCGTGGCGGGAAACGATCGATTTCTACGTCTTTATGTTCTTCTTCGCGATTTGCGCGCTGGGTGGCGGCACAGCGTTCGCCAACGTCCCGTCGTTGCTTTACGTGCGTCCGTTCGCGGTGCTCTGCCTGACCGCTTTTTTGTTGACGCCGCGCCAGATTGACTGGACCGCCATCCGGATGCCGGCCCTGTTGCTTGCGGCGCTCATATTGCTGATGATTGTGCAACTCGTGCCGCTGCCACCGGGAATCTGGACGGCATTGCCGGGTCGCTCCGCCTATTCGGGGCTGGCGGAGATCATGGGGGTCGACCAGCCGTGGCGGCCGTTATCGCTCACGCCCGATCTGACGATGAACGCGCTTGTATCACTCATTGTGCCGGCTGCAGTTATCGCTGGCTTCGCCAAAATGCGCCAGGATCAGCGGCAGGCCACCGTCATCTTGCTGATTGTACTGTGCTGTGCAAGCGCGGCGATCGGCATTATTCAGTTCGCCGGCGGAAAGGACAGTGCGCTTTATCTGTATCAGCGTACCTACCCCGGCTTCCCCGTAGGGCTGCTTTCCAATCGTAACCATCAGGCAGTTCTATTGTCTCTTGTCTTTCCGGCACTGCGAGTATGGACGCTGATGCCAGCTGCCGACCGTGGCTGGATGCGAAATCGACGCTGGATTGCGCTGGCGCTTGGCGTGATGATTGTGCCTGTGGTGTTGGCGACCGGATCGCGCGCCGGCACAGCCCTGATGGTGGCAGGCATCGCCGCCGCATTTCTGTTTTTCCCTGATACACGCGGCGAAGCAACCGCACTAACGGGAGCGCGGCGGTATCTAGCGCGTGCGGCACTGCCTCTGCTGGCGGCTCTGCTGATCGTGCTTACCTTCCTGTTCGGGCGTGCCGCCTCGATCGAGCGGTTGGTGGCGTTGTCGGCTATCGACAACGACCAACGGTTTCAGTTCGCGCCCACTGTACTGCGCATCATTCGTGAAACGTTCCCGGCCGGCACCGGTTTTGGTAGCTTTGATCCTGTTTTTCGACAGTATGAGCCGGACGCTATCCTTATCAGCTCTTTCTTTAACCATGCCCACAATGAGCTGCTGGAACTCATCATCATGGCCGGATTGCCTGGCATGCTGGTGCTAGCTGCCTTTCTTTGGTGGTGGGGGGCACGAATCGTGGCTGCCTGGCGCACGACCACGCCGGCGACGCGGACCATGCGCTTAGGCGTGGTCGTTACCGGCACAATCCTGCTTGCCAGCCTCGTCGACTATACTATTCGTCCGCCGCTGATAGCAGCAGTTTTTACGCTTGGATGTTGCTGGGCAGCGCAGCGTGCGTACCAGCGCGACTGAGGCGTCTCACCCGCATTGTCACATTCAACGGCAGCGGGTAAGACGCGTATCTTGCGTTTAGGTGCTCGGGAGCACGCACTTTACATGAAGCCTTTGGTAAGCGTGGCGGCGGTCTTGGCCGTGCTGGTTGGCGGGTGTGCCGAAGACCGGTTCATCGGGCGGCCAGGGTTGACAATATCCCAGCAGACCGAGATGCCTGCGCCATCCGCAACCGATCTTGTGTCCGAACCACGACCACAGGTGCTTGGGCCATTTGACCAAGTCTCCGTGGACGTCTTCAGTCTGCCGGAGTTCAGCCGCACAGTAACGATTGATCGCAGTGGCAATATTTCGCTGCCGCTCGTTGGCGAAATTCCGGCTGCAGGGAAAACCCCGGCCCAGCTAGGCCAGGCAGTTACACAACAGCTTCAGGCCAATCACGTCCGCGATCCGCGTGTGAGCATCAACGTGACGCAAGTTGTCAGCCAAGTGATCACTGTCTCCGGTCAGGTGCGTGCCCCGGGTCTTTATCCGGTGACTGGCCGCATGACGCTGATGCGGGCGATCGCGCGCGCGCAGGGCACGAGTGACGTCGCCCGCGAGAACATGGTAATGGTGTTCCGCCGGGTTAACGGCCAAGATCTGGTCGGATTATACGACCTCCGCGCCATCCAGCGCGGCATGTACGAGGATCCCGAGGTGTTCGCGAGTGACGTCGTACAGGTAGATGAATCGCAATCGCGACGGGTCTTCGGCCTCCTGATACAAAGCTCGCCGATCTTAGTCGCGCCGCTCGTCGCGATCCTCAACCGCTAGTCGCCTGGAAATTAGGTAATGAACAGCTTCACGTTCACGCAGGGCGAGCGCGACCAAAGCGGTGAACTCGTCACCCTTGATAGCGTACCGCCGAAGACGGAACGATCGGTGATCTCCGAGTATCTGTCGATCGCGAACCGACGCCGGTGGCTGATAATCGGCTCGATTGTCGCGTTTCTTGTGATCGGATTGATCGTGACATTGTTCATGACGCCGCTCTATACCGCCACTGCAACGCTTGAAATCCAGCGCGAGAACGGCAATTTTGCCGAAGTACGTGGTGCCGAGCGCAGTGGTAATGCAGTTGATAGTGAATTCTACCAGACCCAATATGGTTTGCTGGAATCGCGGGCATTGGCCGAGCGCGTCGCGCGCTCGCTTCGCGTGGCCGATAATCCGGCGTTCTTTGAGACGTTCGGCGTCACCCCCCCGGAGACTTGGTTTGACAAGAACCGACCAGTGCAGACCGCCGCAATCCGGGATGCTCGAGTAAAGGCGGCAGGCGGCTTGCTACTGGACAAAATCAAGGTCGAGCCGGAGCGTATGTCTCGCCTTGTTAAGGTCAGTTTCACCAGTCCCGATCCACAACTTTCCAAACGTGTTGTTGACGCGTGGTCCGAAAACTTCGTTCAGACGACACTTGAGCGTCGCTATTCGGCGACCTCGTACGCGCGCAAGTTTTTGGAAGATCGATTGCAGCAGCTACGCGTGCGCATTGATCAGTCCGAGCGTGCGCTGGTAGGTTACGCATCGGCGCAAAACATCGTAAACATCCCGGCCCCAACGGCCGCCGCAGGCACTACCGAAAGCGGGGGCGAACGATCGCTCGTCGCTGATGATCTCACCAATCTGAATAGGGAATTGTCGCAGGCAACTGCGGATCGAGTGCAGGCGGAAAGCCAGCTTCGGGCCGGGGGTGGCGGTAAGGATACTCTTGATACTGCGGCTAGCAGCACGCTGCGCGCGCGCCGTGCCGAGCTGGCATCCGACTATGCGCGAATGCTCAAGCAGTTCGATCCGCAATATCCGCCAGCGCAGGCGCTGGCGGCGCAGATTGCATCCATCGACACGGCTTTGCGTGGAGAAGGCGGACGCGTGTCTAATAATCTGGACCGCGCTTACAAAGCGAGCTTGGGGCGCGAAGAGGCGCTGGCCGCTCGGGTGAAGGCGCTGACCGGGCGCGTACTGGATTTCCGGCGTCGCTCAATCCAGTACAACATTCTGCAGCGGGAGGCTGACACCAACCGCCAACTTTATGATGCGCTGTTGCAGCGTTATAAGGAGATCGGTGTTGCGGGTGGTGTTGGCGTCAACAACATTTCGGTCGTAGATGGAGCCGAGGTCCCAAGCCGTCCATCCAGCCCACGCCTGTTGCTTAACATGGCGATTGCATTGCTGGCGGGAGTGCTGGCCGGTGTAGGACTGGCGCTGCTGCGCGAACAGATCGATGAGGGTATCACCGATCCGATCGATATCGAACGGATGTTGCGCTTACCTCTGATCGGCGTCACGCCAAAGCTAACTGATGGGAATCCTTTGACGGTGCTTAGCGATCCCAAGGCGGCACTTACCGAAGCATATGCTTCGATTACTGCCAGCCTAGGTTTCGCAACCTCGCACGGTGTGCCCAAGACGCTGGCGATCACCAGTGCGCGACCAGCAGAGGGCAAAAGCTCAACGAGCTACGCGCTTGCCAGGGCCTTGGCCCGAACGAACCGGCGCGTGTTGCTCGTCGATGCCGACATGCGCTCGCCTTCTGTGAACTATTTGCTCGATATGCCGCTTGGTGAGGGCCTCAGTAATTATCTGGCTGGCGCGGACGATCTGGCGCCGCTCATCCGCTCGACCGATTCAGAGCATCTGTCGATACTCACCGCCGGTCCGCAGCCACCCAGCACGCCGGAGTTACTGTCGGGCGATCGCTTCGAGCAGCTGGTGGCTCGTCTCGGTCGCGAATACGATCACGTTATCTTCGATCTTCCGCCCGTTATGGGGCTCGCCGATGCGCCGCTGATCGCGAGTCGGATTGAGGCGACGCTCGTGGTGATTGCGGCACACCGAACCCACAAGAACGTCGCACGTCTCGCCATCGCCCGATTGCAGAGCGCGCATGTACGCCCGCTTGGCGTAGTGTTGTCAATGTTCGACACCAAGCAGGCGAGCTACGGCTACGGCTACGGCTACGGCTACGGCTACGGCTACGGTTACGGCAACCAGCAGGACGTCGAGACTTGATCAAAAATCAATTGATAGCTTGCTCTGGGAGTAGTTCAACGGGTGGCCGTTAGCTTCTGCTGGAGCAGAGCGGGTGTCATGGCGCACCGTTGCGAAAGATTGATCGTTACCTGATAATCGATGGTGCCCTCGCTGTAGAGGCACAAGCGATTACTACTGGTCGTTTGTTCGCCGCGAAAGATAGCATTGGGCGGCACGGGGGCATCAGGGCTGCGATACGGTGCAGTGCTGGGGCAATCCTGTCCTAGGCCTACGATGGCAGTACGTGCCACCTCCTGACCGTTTGCCGACATGTCAGTGCCTGCGTAGGTGCAAATCCGGTTCGTGTCGCTCAGCTGTTCGGAGACGAGTTGCGCGACAGCCGGGCACGATGTTGCGGACACTATAAGTACGGCGGTGAAACCGAGATGTGCGAGACGTATCATGCGTCACTTCTATCGTAGGAAAGCGCACTACGCCATGATGTTACCATAAAGGCGAGGCTCACCCGAATGTTGCGCGAACTAGCGCGAGTACCTCTTGTGCGGTGCGATCCCACGAATGCGCCGCTGCGCGTATCAGCCCACGGTCGCGCAATCGGTCGCGTAACACGGCGTCGTCCATGAAGCGCGCGATAGCGGCAGCCATGTCGGCGTCGTCGTGGGGATCAAAATAGAGCGCGCCGTCGCTCAGTACTTCAGGCAGCGATCCTGCACGCGCACTCATGACTGGGCAGCCGAGCGCCATGGCCTCAAGCGGAGGGAGGCCAAAACCTTCGTAATAAGACGGATGCACATAACCATCGGCGTGCTCGTACAATGTGCGGAGCTCGGCATCGGTAACGCGACCAACGTGACGGATGTGGCTATCACTCCTACCCGGATTTGCGTCCACTTCATCCTCGATGGCGTGAACGCGTGCGCTCGTACCGCCTGCAATTACAAACAAAAAAGGTTGGTTCGACATATGGCGCGCAACGCGCAACAGCGCCGCATAATTCTTGTGTGGACTACTGCTTCCTACCGCCAGCAGGTAACGCCGACCGCGCAGCTCATGGCGGTCCAGTACAGCCTGGTTGCGTCCGGTGGCAAGGATGTGGTCGCAACCTAGCGGCACGACTGTCAGTTTGTCGGTAGGGATGTCGGCGCGCCGCATCAATTCATCGGCAGAAAACTTTGAATCGGTCATAATAGCACTGCTGCGCTGGCCGAGCGCGCGGATCATGAAGCGGTACCAAGTGCGGAATGGGCGCGAGTAGGCTTGCGGCACTGAAAAGGGAGCCGCGTCGTGGATCGTCACTATTTGTCGGGTGAGAGCGATCGGCGCCGCATTGCACAGGCTGAGCAGGGGCGCGCCGTCCAAGTACCGCGGCAGTTCGGCCTGTTCCCAGAGATGGCCATGCGTCCTGCCGACTTGCTCTGCGCCCAGTTCGCACGCCAGATCGGCATGCAGCACCCCGCCGGGTGTGACGAAGCGTACGTTGGGTAACATGTGGCGCAAGCGCCGCGATACCTCGACGGCATGGCGCTGCACGCCCGTTATCGGCTGAGTCAGGAAACGGGCGTTGACGACAAGGCGGGACATGCCGGAGTGACTTTCGGGTAATCGACGCGAGAGCGATGAACTTCGTGTCGCGGCGATGCAAGCGCGAGCGGCGTCAACGTAAAGGTTGCTCAATCGATGGGGAAGGCGGTAGCGCAGGCCATGCGCTTTCCTCCGCACCGGCTCTAGGATTTTCTATGGCGCTTTCGCCCGCCTTGTCCGCGCATAAACGCGGGGCGTTGATTGTAGGGCTAAAGCCCGTGACGTCACCGGCATGGTGGCTGGACCCTGTACGGGCCACTGTGTTCATCGTGCTTCCAATTTTTTGCCTTGCCGCCTATTTTAACCGCTTTAACTATGCCGACTTCAACGCCAGTGAGGATTTCCTAACGCCACAGACCTTCGGGCTGGGGCTGTTCAGCATGGCGTTGCTGATCCTGGGAATGACCGTGGGTCGTTCGCTGCAGAAGCGGCAGGACGTGGTTACGATGGTTGACGCGGGCCGCGCCGAGAAGGTGCTGGTCGCTATCGGCTGGGTGACGATCATCGCCTACGCGTTGCTGCTCGGTACGCTGGTGACCCAGATTTCGTTGGTGCTGGAGCTGATCAGAGGCAACGCTGGGGCGGGAAGCGAACTACGCAGGGTGCTAGGGCGCATTCCCGGAATCACATCGTTTATCCAATTCGGCATGGTTTACCTTGCGCTGCTCTCAGCCTTGGTGGCCATGGCCAACTATCGACCGCCGCTCAGAATATGGGTGATGACGGTGACGATCTTGATCGTCACCCTCCTGCGCGCGCTTCTTGCTTCCGAGCGGCTGGCGATGCTGGAGGCGCTGGCGGCCATGTTCGTTATCCCGATTGCCTATTGGTGGCGACCATCGCTGTGGCGCGGGCTCGCGCCCTTGATTGGAGTTATCTTAGTCTTCGTGGCCTTCGCTGCCGGCGAGTATTTTCGCAGCTGGCAGTATTACCAGGCATTTTACGACTCATATTTTGCTTTCATCAGCCAGCGGTTCTTCGGCTACTTTTCGACTTCGATCAACAACGGGGCTGGCGCCTACATCCTCTACGGGCAGCAAAGTCCTGTACCCGAGATCACATCGGCTTGGGTAACTCGTTTTCCAATACTAGGTCAGATCATTAAGCCGACTGGTGACCTGTCAATGCTCGACACCTTCCTCCTGACCTACGCCTCGCCCGAGTTCAACAACCCCGGTGGCTTCTACGCCGCGTATCTTGACTACACTTTCGTGATTGCCAGCGCGTTTATGGTGCTGCTGGGCTTGGTAATCGGCGGCGTGTACCGCAGCTTCCAGAATAAGACGCTGGTCGGTCTTATGCTGTATCCGGCAGTGTTCCTTGGTCAGACCGACTTCATCCGCCTAGTGTACGTCGCAGACGTGCGTACCTTGCCTGTATTCCTGGGTGTGGTCATCGTGAATTATGCGCTTCGTCCAGTAGCCATGCCACGCCACCGTTTGCTCGCCACCATAGTATCTCCACGGTGAGCAGGCATAGGCCATCGCGCCGGTTAGTCGTTGCCGGCCTAAGCGGTTTGCTGGTGCCGGCTTGCATGGAGCGCGACGCGCGCGCGCGCGCTTCGAAGAATGTTCCGACGCCACTGTCGCACTTCGGAGTCGACCGGTTCGCGGTTCGCGACCAGACGGCCGCACTGAGCCGCGCGTTCAAGGCGGCGGCGGCAGACGGCCTGTCACTCGTCGGCGATCCCGACGCCACCTACCGCCACGACGGGCGCCTGACGCTTTCGGGGGTGTCATTCGACGGACAGGGGTGCACGCTGCTAGCCTTGTCCGACGGGCCGCAAGTGCTGCAATGCCGAGGATCGGGCTGGCGACTGGCCAACTTGCGCGTGCTGGGCGGGGCGACTAGGCGCAGCAGCGACAACGCCGGCAACGGCGTTTGGATCGGCGGCGACGAGCCGGATGCCGCCACCGACTTTGTGGTGGAGAACGTCACGGTGGACGGTGCCGCGCCGGGCCGCGGTGTCGCCACCGCCGGCATTATGGTCAGCAACGCGCATGTCGGCCGCCTCCTCGGCGTCACCGTGCGACGCAGCCTTGCCGACGGCATCCACGTCACCGCGGGATCGAGCCGCCTGACGATAGAGCGGGTGCTAATCGAGGACAGCGGCGATGACGCGGTTGCGGTTGTATCGTACCGGCGCCAGCGATCGCTCTGCCGCGACATTCGGATCAGCGACGTCGTTAGCCGTCGCTCGGGTGCGCGCGGCTTAGCGGTAGTGGGCGGCGTCGATGTGCGGGCCGAGCGGTTAAGGGTTGAGCGGTCGGCTGCGGCCGGCATCTACCTGTTCGGGGAAGAGGCGTTCGACACCTACGGCACCGCGCGCTGCCGGGTCGCGGACGCGGTGCTGACCGGCTGCGTCACCGGGCACGGGCTGGCCGCCGGGTTTCGCAACGCCGCAGTGCTGATCGGCGGCCGAGAGGGTCTGGACCAAGTCGCGGGTGCGACCCTGCCGCGGGGTGCCAGCGATTGCGAGATCGTCGGCGTCACCGTGGCCGGGGCGGGCGCGGGATGCAGCGCGGCGATCTCCACCGGAATGTTCGCGCTGCGGCCCCGGATTGCGGGCGGGCATGTCCTGGGCAACGCGGCAACGGGCCCGGCGGTCACCGGCATGGAGATCGGGGGGAGCGACGTTGTAGTGAACGACGTCGAGATGACCAATCTTTCGGGATTGGCACTAGTCGTGCTGCCGACGGCGAGCGGCACCTGCCGTGTGTCGCGCATCAAGGTGGATGGCAGTTCGCGCGTAACCGGCCCCATCCAGAGCTACCTCTACGCCGAGCCCGCCCCGGCGCTACGGCAGCTGGTGGTCAGCAATAGCCGGTTCGCGGGTGGGCCGCCGCGGCTCAGCATCAGCCTCCTGCCACCCGGCCGATTGCGGCTGGAGCACAACTCGGTCCGGTGAGCGGCCGGGCTGGGTAGCGCTGCGGCTCGAATCGCGGCATAGGCAGGTGAGTAGGACGATCGGACCAGTATGCTATTCTGGAGGCACAAAAGTGCTAACGCATCCGAAGTCGCGGCGGCGCTCGATAGGGTCGAGCATCGACTAGACCGGCCTGGAACGGAGCAAATCCCGCGCACGATCCACCAGATCTATCTAGGCGGCGAGCCGCCCGCGCCCCTGCGGGCCAACATGGATGCCTTACGTGCGCTGAACCCGCAATGGAAACACCGGCTGTACGACGCGGTGGCGGTGGAGCGCTTCATTGCAGAGGAGTATGGCGAAGCGATCCTTGCCCGTTACCGGCGTATCGCACCCGGTTATGGCGCAGCGCGGGCCGATCTGTTCCGTTACCTTCTGATCTTTCGGCTTGGCGGTGTATACCTCGACATCAAGAGTGGTGCCGATCGACCATTCGACGAGGTGCTGCAGCACGACGACGCCTTTATCGTTTCTCAATGGGACAATGGTCCCGGCGGCACGCACCCCAGCGATGCGCTTCACCCCGAACTGTCTGATGTGAAAGGAGGCGAGTTCCAGCAATGGCACGTCATTGCCGCACCCGGTCATCCATTCCTGCGAGCGGTGATCGAGCGGGTGCTGCACGCGATTGACACCTATAATCCCTACCGGGTGGGGGTCGGGCTTAACGTCCTTCGGGTCACCGGCCCGATCCCCTACACGATGGCTATTTCGCCGCTGCTGGCTAATTACCCTCACCGCCGTGTCCAGAACGAGCGCGCGCTGAGCCTGCGCTACTCAACCCTGGCTGAGGGAGATCATCGGCGCCATTTCAAAGGACATTATTCGCGCCGCCGAACCCCCATCGTCGGGGCCGATCGGGGATGGATTGCCAATGCGCCGCTGCTCGGCTTCCTGGTTGCACGCAGCCTTGTCCGACGCGCTATCAAACATGTCACCTGATGCGCTATCGTCAGGCGGAAATCAGGATCGGGTGCATTGACAGTGACGAAGGATTGGGGGCGCGGGGCTGCCGTGGGAGAGGTTGCGGCGGCGCTTGATGCCGTGGAGCGGCAACTCGACGGTCTCGGTACCGGTGCGATCCCGCGGACGATCCACCAGACCTATTTCAGCGCCACCTTGCCGCCGGCTCTGAGCGGCAACGTCGACGCGTTGCGCGCCCTCAATCCCGGATGGTCGTTCAGCTTCTACGACGATGCGGCGGTGGAGCGCTTTATCGCGGAGGAATATGGTAAGGCGATCCTCGCTCGTTACCTGCGTATATCGCCCAAATACGGCGCGGCACGCGCGGACCTGTTCCGCTATCTCCTTATTTTCCGCTCCGGTGGCGTGTACCTGGATATCAAGAGCAGCGCCGACCAGCCATTCGACGAGGTGTTGCGGTCCGACGATAGGTTCATCATCTCGCAATGGGACAACGGCATCAACGGCATCCATCCGGGTGGTGGCCTGTTCCATCCCGAGCTCGCAGCCATTCCACATGGCGAGTTCCAGCAATGGCACATCATCGCCGCGCCCGGTCATCCATTTCTGCGAGCGGTGATCGAGCGGGTGCTGCACGCAATCGACACCTACAATCCCTATCGAGTCGGGGTCGGGCTCAACGTCCTACGGGTCACCGGCCCGATCCCCTACACACTGGCGATCGCGCCACTCCTTGCCTGTCACCCCCATCGCCGGGTCCGAGACGAGCGCGCGCTGGGGCTGCGCTATACGATTCTCGGTGGCGAGGTCCATCGTCGTCACCTGCGCGGCCACTACTCGCGACGCCGGACTCCCATTGTCGGGGCCGATCGGGGCTGGATCGCCAATGCGCCGCTGCTCGGCTTCATTGTCGCCCGCAGCTTGGTACGCCGCGCGATCAAGCGCCTGAAACGCTGAGCCCCAGACAATCGGTCGCCGCGCGCGACTTGAACCGCCATCCAAGCCGAGGTTCACTGCATCATGTCCGACGCCGCCGTTAGCCATTCGTCCGACCTGTCGATGGTGGTCGCTACTTTGGGCCGCACGGGCGAGCTCGACCG
This sequence comes from Sphingomonas hominis, assembly GCF_013328205.1. Taxonomy (GTDB): domain Bacteria; phylum Pseudomonadota; class Alphaproteobacteria; order Sphingomonadales; family Sphingomonadaceae; genus Sphingomonas; species Sphingomonas hominis. The sequence goes on from NZ_JABULH010000017.1 coordinate 15,977, forward strand.
ACTGTTTCGCAGCCTGGAGGCGCAGACTGCGCCAGGCTTTGAAGTGCTGGTGGTCGACCAGAACGACGATGACCGACTTGTGGGGCTGATTGCAGAATGGTCCGGTCGCCTGCCGCTGCGTCACCTTCGCACGCCCGGCGAGCGCGGACTGAGCCGAGCGCGGAATCGCGGCTGGCCGGAGGCGCGGGGCGCGGTGCTGCTCTTTCCCGACGATGATTGCTGGTACCCTGACACGTTCGTCGCCGACGCGCTGGCGCTGATGGCCACGCACGGCAGCGACGTCCTTGCCGGACGCGCGGCCAAGCCCACGGGCGAGAGCATCAACGGCCGCTACGAAGCCGCTGCCTGCCGCTCCACCCGGCGAAACGTGTGGACCACCGGCATCGAATGGGTGATGCTGTTTCGCCGCGAGGTGCTGGAGGTGGTCGGCGGGTACAGCGAGGATGTCGGCGTCGGCGCTGCCACGCCGTGGCAGGCCAGCGAGGGCATCGACATTGTGCTGCGTGCCGATGCGACGGGCTTCCGCTGCTGGTTCGATCCGGCTCTGGCGGGCCACCACGAGGAGGTCGTGCCCGCCGCACCCGATGCCCGCGCCCGGCGCAAGGCCCGGGCTTATGGTCGCGGGATGGGTCATGTGCTGCGAAAGTTCGGATACGGGCCCGCGACCAAGCTGAACTGGGTCGCGCGGCCGGGCGTCGGTGCGGCCTTGTCGCTGCTCTCTGGTCGAAGCGCCAAAGCCGCCTACCGTATTCAGGTGGCGATCGGCCGTCTGGAGGGGATCACCGGGCGGCTGCTCGACTGACGGGAGCGCTTGCCCCCTCGGGTGGTGGCAGCTACGGTTTGCACTTCATGCCGCATGGCACGGAGTATTCATGGTTTCCGATAATCTCCAAATGCATCAGTTCGGCTCGAAGGCGGCGGAACTCAGCTTTTCGCGCTTCGGCTTTTTCGAGGCACGGGCGCTGGTTGGTCGCATGTTCTCGTCACGTCAGCGCAAGCCCGGGCACGCGCTGCTGCAGATCGGGTCGGGGCTCAACATGCTACCCGACTTCGACAATCTGGACTTCTACTTCGCGCATCGCGGCCAGGCCAAGCATATCGGCCACGACTTGCGCCGGGAACTGCCCTACGCTGACAACAGTTTCGAGGGCATCTATTCGGAACACACGCTGGAGCACATGTACCCGTCCGAGGCGCTGCTGGTGATCGCCGAAGCGGCCCGGGTGCTGAAGCCAGGCGGGGTGTTCCGCGTGTCTGTTCCCAATCTCGCGCGTTTCATCGCCTTCTACAACGGCGAGGAGGTGTCCGAAGAGTTCAAGATGTTCGATTCTGGGTGTGAGGCGATGTGGAACCTGTGCCAGAATCACCATCACCGCTCGGTCTGGGATGCCGCCATGCTCAAGAAGCAGATGCTCGCCGCCGGCTTCTCAGCGGCGACCGAGCGCGGGTTCCGCGAGGGCGCCGACCAGCGGCTGCTGGTCGACCAGGATTTCCGTGCGTGGGAGAGCCTGTACGTCGAAGGCACCAAATAGGGCTGAAGGCGACCTGGCGGCATCGCGGTGCATGATTCGGTCGGTGGCCCGGCGCTGAACGGGATGGAACGGGCGGAGCAGGCCATCCCCCGGATCGTCCACCAGGTCGCGATCGGGTACCGCGTTCCCGATAGCCTGATGGCGGTGCGCGAGCGGCTGCGGGTGGCCAATCCGGAGTGGGAGTTCCGGCTGCTCGACGGCGACGCGGTGGAGCGGTTCGTCGCGGACGCGTACGGTTCCGCGATGCTGGACCGGTACCGGCGGATCGGGCCGGCCTACGACGTGGCGCGCGCCGACCTCGCTCGCTACCTCCTGCTGTACCGGCTGGGGGGCGTCTATCTCGACCTCAAGAGCACCGCCGATCGTCCGCTCGACGCGGTGGTGCGCTCGGAGGATCGCTTCATCCTGTCGCAATGGCGCAACCAGCGCGGGCAGGAGCATTTCACTTGGGGTCTCCATCCCGGGCTTGACGACGTCGCGGGCGGAGCGCTGCAGCAATGGTTCATTGCCTCGGCGCCGGGTCACCCCTTCCTCGCGGCGGTGATCCGTGAGGTTTCGAACCGGATCGACCGCTACGACCCGTGGCGCGACGGGGTGGGCGGATCGGGAGTGTTCGCGGTGACCGGCCCGGTTGCCTACACGCGGGCGATCTGGCCGATCAGGCACCTCCATCCGCACCGCCTACTGCGCGATGAGACGGAGGCCGGGCTGGTCTATTCGGCGGCGGGCGGCCTGGCGCATCGCACGCTGACCGCGACACACTATGCGCGTCGGCGCGAACCGGTGGTTGGCCCGCCGCGATTAGGAATTGCCGCGGCAGCGCTGCCCGCCTGGCAGCATCTGAAGGACCGGTCCTGGGTATGGCGGTTGCGCTGGCGCCGCGCGCTGGCGGCGGGTGGGCGGGTATGGGACGAGGCGCGATAGCCGCGCCGGGATCGCGGTCGCGTCAGCGGGGCAGGCTCGCCAGCGCCGCAGGGCGGGCATGGTCGAGGACCGCGCCGGCATCGGCTGCCATCATTGCCGCCTTCACGAAGTCCGCGAACTCGTGGCGGAAGCGCTCCACAGAGAAGCGTTGCACGTTGGCGCGGCACGCCTCGGGGGTGATGGCGTCCCACCGGCTCTCTAGGTGCGCCACCGCGGCGACGATGGCCTCAGCGGTCTGTTTGGGGAAGAACACACCGGTCTGGTCGGGTCCGTCATGGCCGTTGATCGTCTCCAGCGCGCCGCCCTTGCCATAGGCGATCACCGGCGTGCCGCAGGCCTGCGCCTCCAACGGAGCGATGCCGAAATCCTCCTCGGCCGCGAACAGAAAGGCGCGGGCGCGCTGTAGATGGTCGACCACCACCGCGTCGGGCTGCCTGCCCATGACCGTGACGTTGGAACCGGCCGCGGCGCGCACCGCGGGCATCTCCGGTCCGTCGCCAATCACCACCAGCCGCTTGTCGGGCATCGCGGCGAATGCCTCCACGATCAGCGGGATGCGCTTGTAGGGCACCATGCGCGACATAGTGACGTAGAAGTCGTCCTTGGACTCGTGCAGCGCAAATCGGTCGAGGTCAACCGGCGGGTAGATCACAGTGGAGGCGCGGCCGTAGGCCTTGCGAATGCGCCGCGCGATGAAGCGCGAGATGGCAACGAAATGGTCGACGCCGTTGGCGGTACGACTGTCCCACTGGCGCATGTAGTGGAGGACCAAGCGCGCGGCTCGGCCCTTAATGCCCCGGGTCAGCCCCGCCTCCTCCAGATATTGGTGCTGGAGGTCCCAAGCGTAGCGGATGGGGCTGTAGGTGTAGGCGATGTGGACCTGGTCGGGGCCGGTCACCACCCCCTTGGCGACCGAGGCGGTAGAACTAATCACGAGGTCGTAGCGGGTGACGTCGAACTGCTCAATCGCCAGAGGCATGAGCGGCAGGTAGGACCGATAGTGCTTGGCGGCACGGGGCAGCTTTTGAATGAAGCTGGTCGTGATGCGATGCCCAGCCAGGAAACCGCGCTCATGCTCCGGCAGGAAATCGGCTATACAGAACAGGTCGGCTTGCGGGTAAAGGTCGAGCATCTCCTTGAGGCAGGTCTCGGCACCCCCCTTCAGCGTCAACCAGTCGTGGACAATCGCAACTTTCATAATGACGATGTTCCTTAATTTGGAGGGCGTCCGGCGGCATGTGCCGTCGCTGCGCTTACCGGGGTGGCGCCGCGCTCCTGCGTAACCAATGTATCGGCAACAACGCGACTAGTTCTTCCGTGGCCCCAATTCGTAGTACCAAAGCGGTGGCGACGTAGAACAGCCCGCCCATAACCGATAACACAGCCAGATTGATCAAGCTCCCGAAGCCGAGCAATGGTTTGACCGCTGCGATCAGCGCTACCATTGCACCTGTCAGTAGAACGGTTCCGCGCAAGTCCCACAGTTGCGCTGATGGTGGGTAGCTGCTGAAGCGGCTAGCAATAGTCGCGTTAATTACGAAGGAGACGAACGAGAAAGCAATCTGGCTGAGCGCGAGTCCGATGATTCCGCCATAGATGCTGGCCAGCGTCACCGCAGCAATGCCAATTAGCTTCTTACCGACCTCCGCTTTCAGGTACAGGCCGGAACGGCCCCGCGCCAGAATGAGCTGGAGGTTGACCGCCTGAAGCGGTAGCAGCACGCCGCCGACCGCCAAAAGCCGCAGGATTGGGGCGGCGGGGAGCCATTTGGGGCCGTACAGAACGTCAATTATCAAATCAGCGAGCGTGCCGAGAGCGCCCATCAGCGGCAGGTTGATGATCATCGCCACGCCGTGCGCCAGCTTCATTGTCCGGCGCAGCGCCGTGTCGTCAGTCTTGGTCGACAGGACTGGGAGCGAGATGCGAGTGACCACTAGCGTCAGCACGTTACCGGGCAGGCTCTGGAGGTTCTGCCCACGATTGAAGAAGCCCAAGTCTCGCGCGCCGTATAGTTTGCCGATAATAAGTGCAAAACCTTGCGTATAAGCGACTTCCAGCAGGTTCGAAACGGCGAGAAAGAAGCCAAATGGCACTAGCGGACGCGCGGCCGCCAAGTGGAAGCCACGGAGCGGGCGCCAGCCGCTAAACACCCACAACAGCACCACGTTGATCATGGCATGAGCCATCGCCTGAAGCGCAAAGGTCCAGATGCCGAGTCCATTTACTGCCATGACCATCGCGAGAAGCCCGCTGCAGATCGACGCCGTCAACCCAGATTTCGCGGCTATGTCGAAGCGCAGGTTACGCTGTAGCAGGGAGGCGGGCACCGCCGACATCGCATTGATCGGAATAATTGTGGCGCTGACGTACAGCAGCGGCCGCAGCACGGGATGACCGAACGTGCGTGCAATTAACGGCGCGGCAAGACATATTGCCGCGGCCAGACACAAGGCGACAATGGTGTTGTACCAGAAAACTGCCGTTTCTACGCGACGGGTCACCTCCGGACGCTGCACCAGCGCGGCGCAGAAACCGCCATCAACCAGCACGTTCGAGAGGCTGATGAACACCGCAGTCAGCGCATATATGCCGAAATCCGTGGGCGACAGCAGCCGCGCCAACACCACTGACACCACGAACTGCACGCCGAAGCGTATGCTCGCGTCGAAGGTGCTCCAGACTCCTGCGGACAGGACCTTACTCTTGAACGACGTCACCACGTCGCGCCGATAAGGAACCCGCAGCGAGCGCATTTCCCGTCACCAGGCTGGTGCGATCGCCTGTCCTGACCCCATGCGCCTATCTTTATCGGTTCTCGCCGCACGCTACTATTCACAATGCACCTACGCAAACCGGGTAAAGTGATTAAGGGCGTTGCCATAACCTGCCACTCTGGAAAAGAACAACAATGACCAAGACCGCCATCATCACCGGAATCAGCGGCCAGGACGGCGCCTATCTTGCCGAGAACCTGCTCGGCCGCGGTTACATCGTATACGGCACCTATCGGCGCACCAGTTCCGTCAACTTCTGGCGGATCGACGAGCTCGGCATCGCCGATCATCCCGGACTGAAGCTTGTCGAATACGACCTCACCGACATGGGTTCGGCGATCCGGCTTATCGAGACTTCGAGCGCTACCGAGATCTATAACCTCGCCGCGCAAAGCTTTGTAGGGGTGTCGTTCGACCAGCCGATCACCACCGGCCAGATCACCGGTTTGGGCGCCGCCTACCTTCTGGAGGCGATCCGCACCGTGAACAAAAGTATCCGCTTCTACCAGGCCTCCACCTCCGAGATGTTCGGCAAGGTCCAAGCGATCCCGCAGACCGAGACCACGCCCTTCTACCCGCGCAGCCCTTATGGCGTCGCCAAGCTGTATGCTCACTGGCTGACAATCAACTATAGAGAAAGCTATGGTATTTTCGGTGCAAGCGGCATTTTGTTCAATCACGAAAGCCCTTTGCGCGGGCGCGAGTTCGTGACTCGCAAGATCACCGACACCGTGGCAAAGATCGCGCAGAACAAGGCGCACGTGCTGGAATTAGGTAATCTCGATGCCAAGCGAGATTGGGGATATGCCAAGGACTACGTGGAGGGCATGCGGCTGATGCTTCAGCACGATGTCCCCGAAACCTACGTTCTTGCGACGAACCGGACAGAAACGGTGCGTCGTTTTGTCGAAATCGCTTTTCGCCAAGTCGGCGTCGAGCTGGAATGGCAAGGTAGTGAGGAAATGGAAATCGGGCGCGATGCAGCGTCGGGTGAGGTACGTGTGCGGGTCAATCCTGCGTTCTACCGTCCTGCAGAGGTCGAGCTGCTGATTGGCGATCCCACCAAGGCGACTGCCGAACTTGGTTGGAAGCCGACCGTTGGCTTGGAAGAACTCGCCAAGCTAATGGTCGATGCCGACATGCGGCGCAACGCTGCCGGCTGGTCGTTCTGATGCGCGTGGCGATAACGGGGGCAAACGGCTTCACTGGTCGCTTCGTTGTCGCCGCCTTGGCGGAAGCCGGTGTAGATACTGTGGCGCTGCGGGCGGATCTGACCGATGCGGCGGCTGTCTTCGAAGAAGTGTCGACGGTGGTGTTTGATCGGGTAGTGCACCTTGCCGGCGCAGCGTTCGCCGGGGGCAGCGACTGGCACGTCTTCTACGCGGTTAACCAGCTGGGCACGTTCAACCTTCTGGATGCGGTTGCCCGCGCTGCACCAGGCGCCCGCTGTGTGATTGCGTCCAGCGCGCAGGTTTATGGTGCAGGTGCGTCGGGCCTGATCGGCGAGCATTTGCCAACCCAGCCTTCGAACCATTATGCGGTTAGCAAGCGCGCCATGGAACTGGGCGCTGAGCTATGGCGTGACCGGCTGCAGCTGGTGATAACCCGGCCCTTCAACTACACAGGCGTTGGTCAGGATGTACAATATCTAATACCAAAGATTGTTGATCACTTTCGTCGTTCCCTGCCGGTTATTGAGCTTGGCAACACGTGGGTAAAACGAGACTTTGGAGACGTTCGATCGGTCGCTCAGGCCTATTCAGGTCTTATTATGGCCGAAAAACCGCCTGCGCTGGTCAACATCGCAACCGGAACGACTTGGTCGATAGACGACATCATCAACCGGCTATCGGCAATGAGTGGCCATGCGCTTGAAGTTAAAATCAACAAGGCATTTGTCCGTTCTGGCGACGTTCCGGTGTTGGGGGGTGATGACACTTATCTTCGAGCTGCGTTGCCACAATGGCGGCCATACAGTTTGGAAGATACTCTCAAATGGATGTACAATTATTAAAATGGTTGAGTGATGTAACTTAGGCTTCAGGATCATTCTCAGCCAGAATGCTAAGGCGGTAGCAAGCGCGACAATGAGAGGAAGTTGCCGTCGAGCTTGTCATAGCGTGCGGGTTCGCGCCGGAAGTCCTTGAGACGGGAAAAGGCGTTCTCAATGAGGTACGGGCTAGAGCGGTTTTCGATCAGTCTGCATCGTAGCCGCAGTTGGCGAAGAAGTTGGCGCACTCGGCAGCTTTGCGCAGATGCGCCTTCAGCTTGGAGAAGGCCTGCTCGATGGGGTTGAAGTCGGGGCTGTAGGGCG
>NZ_JABULH010000018.1 GCF_013328205.1 Sphingomonas hominis
TAACCTGAAGGTCACAGGTTCAAATCCTGTCCCCGCAACCAAAACCCCACGAGACAATACACGCCGCCCTCACAGGCTGTGGGCGAGTTTGTGGGCTGGGCAGTTGCAAACCTATCTGCCTCACCGTCATGGTGGATGGGGCCGCCTTCTCCTACCCGGCCGGAGAAGCGGAGCTCCGGATTAAGTCCGGGGTGACGAGAGAAGGCGTGTTAAGTCGGTCGGCAAATGCACTAAGTCAGTAACATGCCCAGGAAGCCCGCCGTTCACTAGCGCTCAAATGGTCGGCGTTGAACATGCCGATGGGTCATGGTGTCACTTGGTTCGCTTTACGAGTCGGCGTCACTAGGCAGTATGCCTGGAAACGATGGAACACCGTCGCGGGCGCAGCCAAGCTTCGCTGTAACAGTTAATAATATTGGCGAAGGTATGGTTGATACGTGTTGCTGCCGCCGTGACAGCATGACTTAACGTTGGGATGGGGCTACGGCGTCGCCAACTTCGCGGAGCGCTTGATTGCACCCTTTCGTACCCATCCTCTCACGCGATTGCCTGTTGACATAGCTAAGTTGCATCCCAATCGATTGCACGCCCTACTTCTCCGACAATAAAGGCACATAGATCCCGCGAGGCTCCACTCCTTCATTCATACCTTGTGCGCATGAGATGTAGGTTGTTTGACGATTAGAGCTCGGATCAACCGCGTCATGCTACACATGTTAGCGGACCCGCGAGTTCAGTGTAAAACCGTGCAGCGCTGCGCACAGCGTGAACAGACCCTCATGGACTGGACGCCGCTTCCTCACATACATCACCTTCGGACATCGTCAGGATACGCTTTTACGCGCACCGACGTAATCGCTGGTTCGCGCTGCTCGAGCATGGCACACACGCCGCGTCGCAGAACAAGGGGTTACAAATGCGCGCTGATGCCCGTCTGATCGCCCTTCTCCTTGCCACTACCGCTACGGCGCAGACACCCGACAGCTCTTATCACCGCGCGCCCGATGCGATCGCCAAGGCGCTCGAGACGGCGCCGACGTCCGCGGTCGCAGTCAGTCCCGACCATGAGACGCTCGCGATCCTTGGCCGCGAGAACCTGCCGACGATCGCCAATCTGTCGAAGCCGATCCTGCGCCTCGCGGGCTACCGGATCGATCCCACGACCAACGGCCAAGCCGAGGTTCGCGTGCAGTGGCTCAATGCGTTGAGCTTCAAGGATCTGGCGACCGGCCGCACTGTCGAGGCTAAGCTACCCGCCGGCATGCGCTTCGCCGCGCCCGACTGGTCCCCCGATGGCACTCGCCTCGCCTTTTACGCGCAGGAGCCGAACGGGCTGGCGCTGTGGATCGCCGAGCGTGACGGCAGCGCGCACAAGGTGGTCGGGGACCTCAACGGCGCGTTCGGTACGCCATTCGCCTGGATGCCCGACAGCAGGGCGCTGATCGCCTACATCGTTCCCGCCGGGCGCGGCGCGGCGCCCGTCGCCGCGACTACGCCGACCGGCCCCGTCGTTCAGGAGAGCGCAGGCCGCACCTCGGCAGCGCGCACCTATGAAGACCTGCTAAGCGACGCGCACGACGAAGCTTTGTTCGACCATTATTTCACCGGTCAGCTCGTCCGCGTCGACCTTGCGGGCACCACGACGCCGATCGGCGCCCCCGGCCTGATCACCGACTTTAACATCTCGCCCGACGGCCGCTACCTGCTGACCGAGAGATTGAAGCGTCCTTATTCCTATCTTCTCCCCGCGCCATTCTTTGCGACGGAGATCGCCGTTTCGACCATCGACGGCCGTTCGATCCGGACGCTGGTCGATCGCCCGCTCGCCGACGACCTGCCGGTCGACTTCGACGCTACCGTGAAGGGCCCGCGTGAGGCGACGTGGCGGTCGGACGCGCCGGCGACGTTGGTCTGGGCCGAGGCACTCGATGGCGGCAACCCGCGCGCCAAGGTGGCCTTCCACGACAAGGTGATGATGCAGGCCGCGCCCTTTGATGCTACCCCGATCGAGCTAGCGCAGACTCCTGCGCGCTACGCGACGACGATGTGGGGCGATGATGATTTCGCCATGATCGTCGACCGCGAGTGGCGGACGCGCACGGAGCACCGGCAGGCGGTATCGCCCGCGCGGCCCGGCCAGGCTCGCATGCTGCTCACGCGCAACTATCAGGATCAGTACGGCGATCCGGGCCGCCCGATCCTGGAGGAGAACACCGCCGGCAAGCCGGTCATGCGCTTCACCCCAAGGCATGACGGCGTCTATGTCAGCGGTGAGGGGGCGACCAAGGCGGGCGCCTTTCCCTTATTGGCGACCATGCCGGTCGCGGGCGGCGCATCAACGCGGCTGTGGACTGCGAAGGCGCCTTATTACGAGACGGTCGTCGCGATGCTCGACGATCAGGGCAAGCGTATCCTGACCCGGCGCGAGAGTGCCAAGGTTGCCCCCAACTTCATCGTCCGCACCGTCAAGAACGGTGCAGCGAAGGCGGTCACCGCCTTCCCCGATCCAGCGCCGATCTTCGCGGGCGTTACCCAGCAGACGATCACCTACACGCGCGCCGACGGCGTACCGCTGTCGGGGACGCTGTACCTGCCCGCCGGCTACGACGCGAAGCGTGATGGTCCGTTGCCGACGCTGCTCTGGGCTTATCCGGCCGAGTATACCGATGCGAAAGTTGCCGGGCAAACCGTCGACCAAGGCAATCGCTTCGTCCGCCCGCGCGGGATCAGCCATTTGTTCCTGCTGACGCAAGGATATGCGATCCTCGACAACCCGGCGATGCCGATCATCGGTGAAGGAAACGCCGAGGCGAACGACACCTACGTCAAGCAGTTGCGCGAAAACGCTGAAGCCGCCGTCGACGCCGTCGCGAAGCTCGGCGTCGGTGACCGAAACCGGATGGCAGTCGGCGGCCACAGCTACGGCGCATTCATGACTGCCAACCTTCTCGCGCACACCGACCTGTTCCGCGCCGGGATCGCGCGCTCGGGCGCGTACAACCGCACGCTGACGCCCTTCGGCTTTCAGGCCGAGCAGCGCACCTATTGGCAGGCGATACCCACCTACACGGAGATGTCGCCCTTCACCTATGCCGACCGGATCAAGGAGCCGATCCTGCTGATCCACGGCGGGGCCGACGACAACAGTGGCACCTTCCCGATCCAGTCGGAGCGGATGTACGCGGCGCTGAAGGGTAACGGTGCAACCGTGCGCTACGTTGTCCTTCCCAACGAACCCCATGGTTACCGCGCGATCGAGTCGACCGAGGAGACGCTGTGGCAAATGACCGATTGGCTGAACCGCTACGTCAAACCGAAGAAGCCGGTATCGAAGTAGGGAGCGGGACGCCGATCAGACCAGAGGCTGGCCGCTCACTCCGACTGCTCTGGTTCTCGGCTTGGTCAGGTCACTCAGGCCAACATGAACTCCCTCTCAGCGACTGAGCCGATTATTCGCCACGTGCGGATCGGCCGAGGCACATGTCGCGGCGGTTGAACGGTTCTGCGAAGATGGCTGCGCTTCTCCGAAACTAGAGGCGCAAACTAAGCCAACCCGCCAGGAAATCGGAGCTACGGTATCCGGCTCTGGTCAGCGCCGACTTCGCCTGAAGGTGTTCGTAGCGCCCGGTGAACGACAAGCGCGGGCTGATCGACCAGACGATCTGCGCGCGTGCCGTATCCGCGATGCGGCGACCGTCGAAATCCTGCGTGCCGGCGAATGCCTGCCCGTTGGCGCGATAGACCGCGTCGTTGACGCTGTCGCGCCAGGACAATTGGTATTCCAGCGCCACACGTACCTTTGACAGCGGTTGGAAGCTGACGTTCGGCGCGAGTGCGATCAAATTGGTCGGCGTCGCGTAGAGCTGATAGCTGTAATAAACGTTGTTGCCGAACGGGGCGAGCGAGTTGCGCAGCGTGCCGCGACCGTAAGCACCGCCGCCGCTCGCGTAATCGACGTGGAAACCGACGCGGGGCGCCTGGCGATCCTTGCCGAGGCGGTAGCTTTGCGCGAGCAGCAGCAACCAGGCCGAGATGTCGCGATTGTCGTAGCTGCCGCCCTGATGATTGATCGTCCAGTCGAGATTGACCGGCCCCGCGTCGCCCCAGACGTGCAGACCGTAGAAATGGCGCACCTCACGCGCGGGCGCGCCGCCCCATACCGCGGCGCGGTTGCGCAGCCGCCACAGGAACGGATCGACGTAAAGCTTCGACCCGCCGAACAGGTCGGTTGGCAGCACGAAGCCGGTCGACACACCCGAGAAGCGTCGCCCGTCATCGTTCAGGTCGTCGCCGGTGCCGCCATTGCCGAGCCGGGTCGGCGTGAAGTCGAACACGTCGACCCGCGCCTTGGCGACGCGGCCCCAGGCGCGCACGCCGTTGAACGTGAAGAAGATCGTGTTGTTGTCGCGCGGTACCACCAGCAGATTGGGCCCATCGGCGAAGGTCTGGCGACCGACGCGCACACCCAGATCGGCCGTGCCGAGCGTGGTGGTGAGATCGGCAAAGGATTGCTGCACCACCAGGCGATTGCGCAGGAAGCCCGATGGCGCGCCGATGTTCGGACCCGAGATGCCACCATGCGCGATCTCGCCGAACAGCCGGATATGCTTGCCTAGGTGCAGGTCGGCACCCGCGACGAGCCGGTCGATGTCCTGGCGTTGCGCCTCGCGCTCGCGCAGGTCGGGGTTGGTGGTCAGGTTGACGCGCGCGCGTGCCTCGCCCGACAGCGTCAGGTACATGTCGTCGCTGCCGAGCGGAATGTATTTGAGCCGATCGAACAAGTCGCGGCGCTTGGCGGGATCGCGCAGGCGGGTCCAATCCTCGACCCAGCGTGATTGGTTGTAGCCGCCGGCGGTGACGCCGTCGCCGACCGCTTCGATCGGATAGGCTTCGGAGAGCGGCGCGGCGAGGCTCTGGCGCGCGCGTTCGTTCTGGATCGTGGCGAGGGGCGTTGCACCACCCGCACTTTGGGCCAGGGCAGGAAGCGCCGTGAGCAGGGCGAACGAAGAGGTGGCGGCGGCGAGGCCGCGCGAACGGATCAACATCGGGCGAAATCCTTACTGGCGCAGCGGACGCGCGTCGTGTCGCGCGTCCGCTGCGCGGCGCTTACTCGGCGGCGACGGCGTCGGCGGGCAGCTGGTCGATGCGCGCAAGCGGCCGGCCGGCGAGTGCCGCGCTGAGCTGCTCCGCGTCGAGCTTCCCTTCCCAGCGCGACACCACCACGGTGGCGACCGCGTTGCCGATGAAGTTGGTCAGGCTGCGGCACTCTGACATGAAGCGGTCGACGCCAAGGATCAGCGCCATGCCTGCGACCGGCACCGACGGCACGATCGACAGCGTGGCGGCCAGCGTGATGAACCCCGCACCCGTCACCCCCGCCGCGCCCTTCGACGACAGCATCGCGACGCCGAGCAGCAGCAACTGCTGCCCGATCGTCAGGTCGACGTTGCACGCCTGTGCGATGAACAGCGCGGCTAGCGTCATGTAGATGTTGGTGCCGTCGAGGTTGAACGAGTAACCCGTCGGCACGACCAGCCCGACGATCGACTTCGGACAGCCCGCGCGCTCCATCTTCTCGATCAGCGAGGGCAATGCGCTCTCCGACGACGAGGTGCCGAGCACCAGCAACAGTTCCGCCTTCAGATACGCGATCAGGCGGAAGATCGAGAAGCCGGCCATGCGGCTGACCAGCCCGAGCACGACGATCACGAACAGCAAGCTGGTGAGGTAAAAGGTGCCGACCAACGTCGCCAGATTGACCAGCGCACCGACGCCGTACTTGCCGATGGTGAACGCCATCGCGCCGAACGCGCCGATCGGCGCCGCGCGCATCAGGATCGCGACCACCTTGAACACCGCGAGCGAGACGTCCTCCAGTGCCGCCAGCAGCCGGTTACCGCGATCGCCGATCAGTGCCAGACCGATGCCGAACAGGATGGCGACGAACAACACCTGAAGGATGTTGCCCTCGGTCAGCGCGCCCAGGAACGTGTCAGGGATGATGCCGGTCAGAAATCCGGTGATCGTCGTTTCATGCGCCTTGCTGGCATAATCGCTGATCTTGCTCGCATCGAGCGTCGCCGGATCAATGTTGAGTCCCGCACCCGGACGAACGACGTTCGCTACGATCATGCCGATGACGAGCGCGAAGGTGGAGAAGAACAGGAAATAGGCGAACGCCTTGCCCGCGACGCGCCCGACAGAGCCGAGGTCGCGCATCCCCGCTATACCTGTCACGATGGTGAGAAAGATGACCGGCGCGATGATCATCTTCACCAGCTTGATGAAGGCATCGCCGATCGGCTTCATCGCCTCGCCGACCTGTGGGTAGAAGTGCCCGAGCAGCACGCCCAGCGTGATCGCGATCAGCACCTGTACATAGAGCTGAGCATACCACGGCTTCGGCGCGGGTGGGACCGCCTGAGCGGGATGGGTGGCTTGGATCATGCGCTCGAACCTCTCCTTTCCGCCACTTGCGGGCGGGTCTGATGGTGCGATGGTGAAGGATCTTCGGTGCGGACACCCACTCTTTTTGCATGATCACCAATATTCGCGATTAAACAACGACTTAGGTCGGTTTCATCCATGCTTGCGGACCATCCCCGTGCAACTTCTTGCATCCTGGACATGACCAAAATGCAAGAAGTTGCACATTGCCTCGGCCATCGTACAAAGACTGCATGAGCCGCCATCTCGCATCCTCTGCCCGCTGGCTCGTCGCCATCGCGGCAGCGCTGATGGTCGTGCTCAGCGCCGCGCATGTCGCGCGTGGTCGAGCGCGCGAGGCGCTGGCGGAGAGCGTGTTGACCGACGCACGGCTGCGCGCGTCGCTGCTCGATAGCGAGGTCGCACGCTTTCGCCTCCTCCCACTGGCGCTTGGCGACGACCGCGATGTTGCGGCCACCCTCGCTGATCAGCCCGGCGCGTTACTGGCGCTCAACCGCAAGCTGGAGACATTGGCGCGGACCACCGGCGCGTCCGTCATCTACCTGATCGACCGGTCAGGGCGTGCGGTAGCGGCAAGCAACTGGCGCCTTTCGTCGAGCTTCGTGGGCAATGACTTCCGGTTTCGCCGCTACGTGCGCGATGCCCGAAGGTTCGGTTCGGCGGCACAATTCGCGCTTGGCACGGTCAGTCGTCGTCCGGGCCTTTACCTGGCGCGGCAAACGAACGCCGATGGCATTGTCGTAGTGAAGTTGGAGTTCGATCGCGTCGAAGCCGACTGGGCACGCGCGGGCGGCGACACCTTCGTACGCGATCCGAGCGGCATCGTGCTCGTCAGCAGCCGTCCGGCGTGGCGGTTCGCGACAACGAACGCGCTGTCACCGCGACGGCTCGCCGCGGTGAGCGCCGAGGCAAGCCTGCCTGCCGGTACGTTGCGCGTGCTGCCATCATCACGGAACGACGTGGCGGCTACCGTGCCTACCTCGCATCCCGGTTGGTCGTTGACCCTGCGCCGCGCGGCGGGGCCGGTCCAGCGCGCGGCATCGCGCACGGCGGCGATCGGCACCGCACTCGGCATCATCGCATTGGCGGCGCTGCTATGGGGCCTTCGCCAGCGCATCAGCCTGACCCGCCGTCGCACCGCCGAGCTCGAGGAAGCGGTAGCGGCCCGCACCGCCGCGCTTACCCGCGAGATGGAGGAACGCGCCGCGAGCGAGGTACGCGCCGCCGACCTGCGCGAGGGTCTGCGTCAGGCCAACCGCCTAGCGACCTTGGGCCAGGTGACGGCGAGCGTGGCGCATGAGACCGCCCAACCCGTAGCGGCGATCCGCACCTACGCACAGACCAGCGCCGCGCTGCTCGACCGTGGCGACACAGCGACCGTGCGCGAGAACCTCGGGACGATAGCCCGGTTGTCAGATCGGATCGGCGCGGTGACGCAGGAGTTGCGTGGCTTCGCCCGGCGACAACCGGGGACGCTGCGCTCGATCCCGCTGGCGGAGATGGTCGACGGCGCGCTGCTGATCCTGAAGGAGCAGTTACGCGGCGTGGCGCTGGTGCGTGACCCGATCGATGCGGGTTTGATGGTGGTGGGAGGACGGGTGCGGTTGGAACAGGTGCTGGTGAACGTGCTCCAGAACGCGACCGATGCGCTCGCCGACACGCCTGAGCCGCGTATCGCATTGACGCTGGCACGGGACGAGCGCCGCATCGTGCTGGCCGTTACGGACAACGGCCCCGGCATCGCCGAGGACGTCGCCGCGCGATTGTTCACGCCGTTCGTGACCAGCCGCAAGGAAGGGTTGGGGCTCGGCCTCGTCATCGCACACGACATCATGGTCGAATTAGGCGGCACGCTGCGCCACGTAGCATCGCCGCTCGGCGCCCGGTTCGAGATCGAGATGGTGGCGGCGTGAGCGCGGTCGCGGACAGCGCCGCGCCGCTCGTGGCCTTGGTCGACGACGACGACGATCTGCGCAGGGCGACCGCACAATTGCTGACGCTCGCCGGATATGACGTGCGTGGCTTCGCCGATGCGGCGACCGCGCTCGCCGCCATCGACATGGATTTCGCCGGCGTGGTCGTCACCGACGTGCGGATGCCCGGCATGTCGGGCATCGAGCTGTTCCGAGCCCTTGCCGCGCGCGATGACGAACTGCCGGTCGTGTTGATGACCGGGCATGGCGACATCGACATGGCGGTGTCGACGATCAAGGCAGGCGCGTGGGATTTCCTCACCAAGCCGTTCGACCCCGACGCCATGCTGGTCGCGGTGGCGCGAGCAACGACGGCGCGCGCATTGGTGATCGAGAACCGGCAATTACGCGCGCTGGCCGAGGCTTCCGGCTCGGATGAGCTGGTCGGTCGCAGCCCGGCGATCCGTCGAATACGCGGGATGTTGTCCACCCTGGCCAGTGCCGACCTCGACGTGGTGATCGAAGGAGCGACCGGAACCGGTAAGCAGATGGTTGCACGGTTGATTCACCGCGGCGGTCGACGCGGGCGGCACCGCTTTATCACGGTCGATTGCGCGTCGCTGCCGTTGGCTGCTGAGAATGCGCTCTTCGATGCCTATGGCACGATTGCTCAGGCGCATCGCGGAACGCTGTTCCTCGACAATCTGGATCGTGCCGAGGAGCGGGTGCAGCACCGGCTGACGCAATTCGCCGAGCGGCGCGCGGTGGCACTCGACGCGCGCGAGCCGGTGCCGATCGATACGAGGATCGTCGCAGCGATCGACGAGGATGGGCGCGCCCGCGTCCTGCCGGCCTTGTTTCACCGATTGGCAGCGGTGTCGTTGCGCCTGCCGCCTCTGTCGGAGCGGGCCGAGGACATTCCGCTCCTCGCCATGCACTTCCTGGCGGCACGGGTGAACGGTGTGAAGAACCCGACGAGAGCAGCAGCCGATGTCGCGCAACTGGCTGCTCGGCATAGCTGGCCTGGCAATGTGCGCGAGTTGGAGTTGACGGTGGAACGTATCGTCCTCGGCTTCGACGATGCAGCTAGCGATGCCGTTGATATGCCACTCCCGGAACGCGTACGTTCGTTCGAGCGCACGCTGATCGTTGAAGCAATGACGCGGGCGGGTGGCGAGGTGACCGTTGCAGTGGAACTGCTCGGGATCCCTCGGGAAACCTTTTACTACCGGGCGAAACGATTGGGCATTGACCTGAAGCGACTACGAAGTGGGTGAGTCTAGTCAGCGCCACCGCTCGCCAAATCGCGCTCGACAAACGCATCGCTCGCGGTCGGACGCCGCGTTTGATGTCACAACATGCGGGCCAGGCGTGTTGACGGCGGGATGGGGCTCGTGGCATTAGCTGCCCTGCCTGCTGTAAACCGGAATAGAAAACCGGGGCCACAGAGAGGGCCTTTTCAGCGGTCAGTCGTTGAAATGCGGGTGTAGCTCAATGGTAGAGCAGAAGCTTCCCAAGCTTACGACGAGGGTTCGATTCCCTTCACCCGCTCCATAACAAACAGCCGTTCCTCCAAAGCCGATTTGCCGCTGGCAAGATCGATGATTGCGGCTAGCCGTCCTTCGACCTCCAGCAGCACGCCGCGCCCGTCCGGATTGGGCGTGAGGACGATGCGGTCAATCAGTTCGCGCAGTGCCGGGATCGCCTCCAGTCGGGCCTCGGGATCGGTTAGCGCCTCGTTCAGGCGTTCGACCTGCGCGCGATAGTCGGCGCCGACCGTTGGGTGCAGCGCGACGACCGGCAGCGCCTCGAGCTCGGCAAGGGCGCGTTCGGCGGCGTCCTGCTCCGCCCGAGCCTCGGCGAGAGCCTCGCGGATGTCGGCGAACTCCTGACCGCCGGCGGCGATGGCGGCGACCAGCCGCTTCACCTGAGTCTGCGCGACCGTAAGGCGTCTCTGAAGACGCGCTTTGTCCCGACGACTATCGGCGGAGCGGCGGGCATATTCGGCGTGATACTCCCGGACGAAGACCTCGACGAGCGCGGGTTCGAGCATCCGCTGCCGCAACGCAGCCAGTACCCGACGCTCGTAATGCTCGGTTGTGATCTGTCGGTTGTTCGTGCAACTGCCGTCCGACTTGTACTTGGTGCAGCCCCACCGCTCGGTCCCAATAACGATCCAGCCTTCGTAGCACAGCCCGCAGACGCCGAGACCCGACAGCATCCGACGCGGACGAACGGTCCGGTGCAGCTTGACGCCGTGATAGGACCGCCGCCGCGCCTGCGCCGCCTTCCAGGATTCTTCGTCGACGATGCGAAGGTGAGGGACCGACTGGACGACCCGGTCCTCGACGAGGTTGACGCGGATGCGAACTGCGCGGGAGACCGGCTCGGGCACCTTGCTGGTGCGATTATGGACTAGCCGGCCGATATAGAGTTCGTTGCGTAGAATGCCGTTGCCGCGCCGGCCATCGCCGTTGATTGTAGAGGCCCGCCAGTGCGATCCGCGGGGCCCTTTGATGCCGTCCGCGTTGAGCTTGGCGGCGATCGTTCGTGCGGCCAGACCGCGGGCGAACTCGCGAAAGATACGGCGGACGACCTCGGCCTGTTCCTCGTCGATCTCGCGCAGGCCTCGAATCGGGCGGCCACGGGCATCCATCTGGTTGGCGGTCCGATACCCATAGGCGAGGCCGGCCGGCGAGCGACCGCTGGATACTGAGCCACGCTGGCCGCGCTTGATCTTGGCGCCGAGCTCCTTGCGGAACTGCGAGTCCATCAGGCTTTTGAAGGTGCCGTTGATCTCGGTGACGACCCCGTCCGACAGGGTGAACAGCCGGGTATCGTGATATTCGAGCTGCTCTCGGATTCGATGGCTGTCGCCCTGGTGTCGCGAGAGCCGGTCGGTGGATTCAGCGAGCACCTGATCAATGTCGCCCTGCCTGACGCGTGCCAGCATGGCGGCGACGCCCGGTCGCTGTTCCTCGGTGATCCCGGCGGCGCCGCTGATCGCATAGTCGGTGAAGATCTCTACGACGGTCCAGCCTTCGCGATCAGCTCGCTCCCGACAAATGGAGATCTGGTCATCAATCGAGCGACTGTTCTGCAACTGGCTGGAGAAGCGGGCATAGATGATCGTCCTCATTCCGGCCGGCTCCGGCCGATCGCCCGCAGGTCGCGCGCCGCCGCGAGGCGCGCCCAAGCCCGGACGAAGGTCTCGAGCGCGCGGTCCGGCAGGTCCGCCGGATCTCGTCCACGCGGTGGGCGCGGGCGGTGGTATCCGACATCCCCATCGCCAGGCGATCTGGCGCGAGCGTCGCGAGGTCACAATCGCATAGATCGTTGTGGTCCAATTTTTCCTCCTGGGTAGGCTTCCGCCCCACCCAGGTTCCCGTTCCCTTTTCTTGCGCTTGTGTCGCGCCGGTCTATTCGGCGGCTTCGTCCAGTGGCTCGTCGTTTTGGGCGGCAAGGTTGACGATGCGGATCTTACCCCTTCCGTTAGCGATCAGCCCGTCCTTGCTCATGTCCGCCAGCTCCTTGGCCAGCGTTCCAGGTGTCTTTCCACGCTTGCCGTCGATCTCGTCGGAGATTGCGGCTAGGACTGGGGACGAGGTTTTTGCCTCGTTAAACTTGGCACGGATCGCGTCCCGTTCGATGACGGTGCCCGGTTTGCCGCCGTCGAACGACGCCAGCAGGCCACGGACGGCGCGGCGGAGCTCGGGCGTATGCAGGGTGACCTTGCCCCGTGAGGGCGCGGGTCTGGCACTGAAGATGGCGGGGAAGTCTGACGTGATGTCATCATAGGCCCCGTGCTTGTCCCGAAGCAGCGCGCGAGGGCGCAGATCGGCGCCCAGCGAATTCGCCTTAGCCACCTCGATGACAACGACGTCACGGTCGGTCAGGCTAGGATTAGCGACACGAACGGCCTCTAAGTCCTCGGAGGGGCCGGCAAGCCGCACCTCGATGACGGTGCGGGGTGTGGTCGACCACATGGCTGAGCCGCGCAGCCGCTCGATCGCGGCGTCGTCTGCCCTTTTTGCCGCATCTTTCGGGGTGTGGCCGATCACGGCCCAG
This sequence comes from Sphingomonas hominis, assembly GCF_013328205.1. Lineage (GTDB taxonomy): Bacteria > Pseudomonadota > Alphaproteobacteria > Sphingomonadales > Sphingomonadaceae > Sphingomonas > Sphingomonas hominis. The sequence continues at coordinate 12,429 of NZ_JABULH010000018.1, forward strand.
AACGCTCTCTGCCGTCGTGAGAGGCGGTTTAGGTAGAAGAGGAAGTTCGTAGTCGCCTCAGAATTAGCGAGCTCGAACCCTGCCATCGAGACGGCGGAGTCGAGGATGATTCCTACGATCCGGTCCTCGGGACGTCCATTGTCTTCGGCGCGGGCGTTCCAATCGTCTAGGAAGGATTCGACGCCTTTGAGGACCAAGCTCGGCTGCCATTCGCCCGCTTCCCGTTTGAATAGGCAGGGGTTTGGCTCCGTGAACTCAGCCGTGTCCATGCTGAGGAAGGCCATGACATGTATGCGTCGGCACAGAGCTGCGACGTCCACGTCGGAGCCGCCTGTCTTGGCAGTCATGCGGCGGGCGATCATGCCGATGCGCTGAAGCACGTGCTCGCGCAGATCCTCAGCGGTAAGGACTAGGATTTGGCCCCGAACGTTGATGTCCGCGTCTAACCATTGGCTTGGCGCTTTGTCGCCTGTGGCGGCGATGTGCGCCGCAAGCCAAAGGAGCAACTGCGTCTTGCCGGTTGATCCCGCCCCGAACCAAATCGTGGCCCCGGTGGCAGGCATTAGGCCCTGAATGGCATAGTCCATCGTCTGTCGACCCGATGCCGCTTCGGTAGCCCGATAGTGTCCTTGGCGGGCTCGGACAGTCCAACTTTCTCCGGTCATATCGACGGTTCCCCTTAGGACCGCCGAGATACCGCCGGGTCGTTAATGCCAAGCTTACGCGCTAAGCGACCGAGGCGCCCGCCTTTCGTGTCAAGTCCGCACGACTGTTAACCTGATGGTAGCGGTTCAGCAGTATAATAGCGTGGGGGTTAGGGGGTGGAGGCGATGAGCAGTTGGGCTGCACAGCGACTACGCCCCCTAGCCCCCCGCTAGATACGAAGCCTCGTCTTCGTGTCATCACCACGTCGTTCGGCGACCCGCTGGACGTTCGATCGCGATAAGCGCGCGGGTGCTTGCACGATTTCGTACGCGGCCCAGCACCTATGAGGGGCAAGGATGGGATCTTCAAAGGAGTAGCTATCCTTTGGAGGAAAAGATGAGACTGAACGCAAAGCAGGTTGACGCAGACCGCCGCCAAGCCCGTGCGTATGCCGACGACGCGCTTAGAGAGGCTGTTTGCCGCTGGATCGTCGACAACAAGGCCAGCCGCGCCCGAACCGCACGCGCGTTCGGTATCTCCGTTGAGCGCGTTGGTAACTTTCAGTTCCAGACGCTGATGAAGAAGCAGACGGCGAGATACTGGGCCGAGATGCGGGGCGAGCCGATCATCCAGGTGCCAAGTCGCTGAGGCTTGCTGCCCGTGCGACGCTGTCCAAAACTTGGAGCTTTTGCACCAGGACTTCGAACAGCGCCGGCTTGGGTGCAGAAGGTAGGAAGAAGGCAATTGAGCTAGGTTTGGAAGTGCTGGGGTACCTTTCACCCCAGGATGAAAAAGAATGAGTGATATTGCCTACTACCGCGTGTCGACCGGAGGCCAGACGATTGCGGCGCAACGCGGCGCACTGGCCGGGCCGATGGGCCGCCCCTTCGACAAGGAGTTCGAAGACCAGGGCGTCAGCGGCTCGGTCCTGGCCCGGAGCCGGCCGGGCTTCTGTGCGATGCTCGATTATGTCCGTGAGGGCGACAGGCTGCACGTGTCCGCCATCGATCGGCTGGGCCGTGATGCCCTGGATATCCAGGTGACGGTCCGCGCGCTCATGGATAAGGGCGTCGAGGTCGTGGTGTGCGGGCTCGGTTCGATCACGTCGGGCGCGGGGCTCCTGATCCTCGCGGTGCTGGCGCAGATTGCGGAGATGGAGCGCGAGGCCATCCGCGCCCGTACCCGGGCCGGGCTGGACGTCGCGAAACAGTCGCTCGCTGCCACCGGTCGTACGCACCGGGGCAAGACCAGCCTGGGGCGGCCGCTCAAGGCGGACCCCGCCAGCGTCGCCGCCTGGCGCGTGGCCAACGCGGCGAGCCTGTCCGCCACCGCGAGCCATTTCGGCATCAGCGCGGCGACCGTGAAGCGCTATCTAGCGCCCACGGTCACGTCCCCGCCAGTCGGTGATGACGGTGGCGAAATCGTCGCTCGGCATGTCGCTACGGCTGACGGCGAGATCGCCGGCGCGGCTGACCACGTCATCGCTGACACCGGCGCCAATGGATTCCACCACGACGTATCGGTTGGTCCCGGATCCGTGTCGCAGACGATCGACGTCGGCGAGCAGGTCCTCCAGGCGCCTGTACCCACGCCACGCAGTGACGAGGGTGGCGAGCCGTTCGTCGGCGAGGTCGACCTCCCACTCTTTCCCGACCTTCCGGAGTGGAGACCGGGCGGCGCTCATCAGGGCAGCGCGCAGGTCGGCCAGCATGCGGTTCCGCTCGACGACGCTGTGGTTAAGCCACGGCGACGCATGACGCCGCCGCATCGCATGGGCGACGGCAGGCTCGTCGGCGAAGGCGATGGCGGCAAACCGCCAGTCGGGAGCGTGGGTAGCGTCGATGACGAGCCCATGCTCCCCTTCGACGACCCGCAGGGCGGGTTCGGAGAACAGCGCGGCGGCTAGCGCTGCCACGGCCTCGTCGCGCTGGGACAGCACCGCATCCTTCGCCGGTTCCGGCATCGGATGCGGCTGCGCCGGCGCGATCGGCGGACGCGATTGGATTGGCGGGCTCCGGCCCAGCAGCCCTCCGACCCAATCGCGCCATCCACGACCAGTTTCCGATGTACCGACGGTGATGACTCGCTCGACGGATCGCTTCTCGGCGAGGACGCGCCGATAGACGGGATGCTCGCCATAGGCGCGAACATGTTTCAGCGTTCGCGCTGCACTCGCGTCACCACCTGCGGCGGCGCGTTGCAGGCTGTCGAGGCCCACCGATGCCACGTCCGTTGCTGCGGCGATCATCCGTTTTGCCTGGAGGTCGGCGAAAGCGGCGAGACGCCTCTGACCATTTCTGCCAGTGCGGGTGTGGTCAGGGCGGTGAATTCGGCCCGAGTTACGCCGGGTACCCTATACTCGGTCACGGGCCCCTCCGGCGGCAGGACCGGAATGTCGTCTTTCATGATCCTGTCGAACAGGGCATCGAGCGTCGACCGCGCGTCTAGGCGGGCGGGCTTGGAAGCGCGCCGAGGCTCCGGGCGGTCTATCAGCGCAGTCGCCGCTGACGTGATCTCGTCGATCGCCGCCTGTGCCTTCGCGACGGCGGTTCGATGCTCGGTCAGGACCGGGGCATGGTCGCGCTCGATCGCAGTGATGCCGGCGAGAAATGCCTCTGCCTCGTCTGCGCGCGCGACGATCGCTCCTTTCGCTCGCTGCTCCGCCCGGTCCGCCGTCCCGCCCTCGATAGCCTCCAGCATCCGGTGGCATACGGCGATCGTTTTGTCCGGCCGAGCCCGCGCCATGGCGAGCGTGACGTCATACTCGGCGCATTCGGCATCGTGCTGTTGCAGGACCACGCTGGCCGCATCGAATCGGGCGATCAGGTCGCGGATGGAGGCCGTCCGAGCCTGATCGATGACCGATCCTTCCGCGCCGAGGCGCTCCGCCTCTAGCAGCCGACGCCGAAGGTCCGCCCGTGCTTTCGCCCGCTCCTCGGCTGCGGTCCACGCCTCGCGCAGCAACGCGGACCAGAGTATCTCGGCGTTCTCGATGCCGCGGCTGGTCAACACGCCGACTGCGTCGAGTGGAGCCGCGCGGGTGCCAAGCGGCTTCTGCGCCTGGCGCTCGCAACCCAGCGAGCGGAGATCGCCCGGATGGAGCTGGCGGGTAACGCCCAACCGGTCGAGTTCTTCGTTGCACTGCTCGGCGAAGAAGCGGCGCATGTCGGCGATCGAAGCGGTGCCATAGGCGCGATAATTTCCCCCATCGCTGTCTCGCGACCATTCCGCGATCTTCTTCTGCGCGTACGGATAACGCACCCGTTCATGCTGGCCTTCAACCGGCTCGGTGATCTCGAAGTCCCATCGGTCCCCCATCCTCTTGGCCGGTCGGTCATGACAGGCGACGTGCAGATGATGATTGCGGCGGTCATTATGATGATCGGGCGCATGGATCGCCGCGACGTACATCACGCCGATCTCTTCCAGTTCTGCGCACATTGCTTCGGTCACCGCCCGCCGACCAGCGGCATCGAGGCCATCCGGAAACTCTGCCGTCAGCCGATATTGCGACCGTCCACCGCGCGCCTCCGAGAGCCGAACCGGCACCTTGCCCTTCGTGCTCCCAAGAATGCTGGCGAGCGTCTTCGCCAGCTTGCGTGCGGCAACACGGTCGATCGCCAGGTCATTGAGCGGGATCGCGCGAGTCCTGCGCTTGCCTCTGTCAGTCGCGAATTTCGCTGCCACGTCACGCACGGCACAGGGAACGTCCTGTGCATCTGCCAGTACACGCCACGCCGCACGTGACGCCCTCTCGGGCACCAGCGTCAGTCGGTCCGCGCCTGGTGTGCGTTCATGGCGATGCACGGCACGCCAATAGGCTTGCCGCTCCTGGGGATCCTGCGAGATGTTCGTGAAGATTGCGCGCTCGCCATCGGTCGCCTCGGTGGCGGATGGCCGCACCGCATAGCGATCGAAGCCGGCTGGAGAGGTCGTAACCTCCACCGCTTCCGGTCGGTCGATATAGGCATCATGCGCCGCCGGCGCCCCGACCGTCAGGCGTTTGCTTCCTCCCGGCGTCGCGATGCGGCACCCGCCGTCGCTCGTCTTGCTGATCGCTTGGAATTCAAAATGGAAGGTGACCTTGCCTCCAGCGGAGACGAAGCGTTTATGAAAAGCACCGGGCACCGCGAGGTTGGGGGAGCGCGACCAGCGATTGCCACAGGCCTTTCGGTCCTTGACTTGGTCACGAACATCCTTGCGGACGCGCACCGCGCGACCGAGCGCTTCTTCCTCTTCGATCGCAAGCGCGCGTCGCAGCCGTGCGGAACAATAACCGATGGGGCCGAGGGGACGCTGGATCGACATGGCCGGGCTCCTGTTGCCGGGATCATGGTACAGGACGCGAATCACGGGGTGAATCACCCCCGCTTATTTTCCCCAAGAGGGCTCAGCCGCCGACGGGCCGCGCCTCAGCGCGCCCTTGAGGATGCCGACCCCGGCGTCCCGGAATCCCCTCGCCGCATGGCGGTGCACGCAAATGTGAAGGATTCACGTTTGCGGAATTGCGCCTCATAAATCTAACTGCATGGGTTGGCGCTGAAATCGCCGTGATGACACGGACCGTTGAGCGCCTTACGCTGGCGAAATGGTGGGACTGGAATGCCGCGACGAGCATAATGACGCGATCGTTACGGACTACTTCGCGATGCTCGCCGACGATGAGGCGGGCCGTGCCTACAGCAAGGCCGAGCATAACCGTCTGCTGCAACAACGGATTGCACACTCGCGCGGATCGATCGAGTGGAAGCATCAGAACATCAGCGCAGTGTTGAAGGGGCTCGGCGAGAGTTGGATCCCAGGTTACAAGCCCGCCTTCAACTTCCAGGCGTCGCTGGTTGATGCGGTGGCACGGTGGCTCGCAATGCACCCGGCGTGGATGTCACCGGAGAACCGGCAGCCGATCAGCGATTCGGCGGTCGTTGGAAAGTCACCGTTGCTGTGGGTCGGGCCGCCACCTACTCACAGCAACATGCCGCCGCCTGACGAAATGGACCAGATGCAGGCGATCGCCCGCAAGTTCGACGTCGCCGAACGCGATGCGCGCAATCGAGCGCTCGGCCGCGCTGGCGAAGAACGGATCGTCGCCCATGAGCGCGCTACGCTGGCAGCGGCTGGCCGCGACGATCTTGCAGACCGGGTCCGCTGGGTATCCGACCGCGATGGAGACGGTGCAGGCTATGACGTCGCTAGCTTCGAGGCGGATGGTCGCGCGCGGCTGATCGAGGTGAAGACGACGAACGGATGGGAACGGACGCCCTTTCACATTTCGCGCCGCGAACTCGACGTGGCCGATGCCGCTCGCGATGAATGGTGCCTCGTGCGCCTGTGGAACTTTGCGCGTGCGCCGAAGGCGTTCGAACTTCGTCCGCCTTTACAGGCGCACGTGTCGTTGATGCCCACATCGTTTCAAGCACAGCTGCACTGATGCGCGCGCGCAACGCGCTGGTCCGACGGCGGTGGCCTGGTTAGGACGGTCGGTGGAGACGATCTGCTTGACCAACATGACGCTGTTCACTGCTGGAAGCTTGTTCACCAGCGACTATCTTGCTCACGGCATCACCGACACTGCCGATTATGCCATAGTTGATACCGTGGCACCGGGCGCGCGGCTGACCGCGATCCTTAATGCCTTACCGGCGGCTACCCAGCCCAACGAAATGCAGACCGAGGACGACCTGATCTGGCCGGTGCTCGCCGCGCTTGGCTGGACGGATTTCCTGCGTCAGCAGAACTTGACCGTGTCGGGCCGCGACGACGTGCCCGATGGTCTTTTGTTCAGCACCATTCGTGCAGGACGACCTGCTTGTCGACCGCCACGCCATCACGAACGAGGTTAGCGAGCCGGCGGGCTGCGCAATCGACGCCGCTCGCCAGCGCCTTGGGCTTGCTCGCAACCTGGACGATCTCGCCGGGCAAGATCCTGAAGTGACCGCGCACTTCGTCCCTTGGCATGATTACAGCCCGTGCCTGGCCGGGGATCAGCGACAGCCGGCAGTCGCTCTGGATGAAGCAGAACAAGTCGCGCGGCAGAACGATGTTGATCCCGGTCATCACCGGCATGCCGTCTGCATCGATCGCGAATGGGAGATGGACGATGTCGATGCCAGTCTCCGCCCCCATCTCAGCGAGCTTGAGGCGACCGGCCGCATCGAGCGGCTCGCCCGCGATGATCGACAGGGTCGGCTTCATCATCTTGTCCCCGAGCAAGAGCTTGGCAACGCCGGCGAGGTGCGCGCGGATGTGAGCGATCTGGGTGCTGTTCATGTGAAGTGCCTTCCTTTTCATCCCAACCCTGGGGATCACCCGTTCCTCCTCAATCCTTCCCATCTGTCTGGTTCAGTGCCCGATGCGCCACCAGCGAACCGTCGGTGCGGCCATGCCATCGATGCTGACGCGAATATCGCGCAGCCGTGACTCCACCGCTCAGCAGGTTCGCCGGTACCGCTCCGTTTAACGCTGCGAGTGGCAGGCTGAACGCTGCGCGCGTCGCATCTCCGTCATGGCGAAAGCGCAATTCCAGCCTCACCAGGATGTTCGCAAAGAGCGGCAGGCAGGCGGCCTGATCCGCCTCGAGGGTAGACGTCGGCCGCTCGTCGGCGATCATGGAGTGGGCGTCACTGTTCGCGATGCCGAGCGCGCAACCCGCAAGATCGGGGTCGAGTGCGTAGGTGAACATGATCCGCCCGCACAGGTCGAGCAGAAAGGCGATCTCGTGATCGGTTGGCATCATCGCCGATGCCTGCGGCCGACCAGCCGGCCGGCTATCTGGTCTGCGGCAGTTCCGTGCTCACGCAAATCAACGACTTGGACCCGGCATCGTTGACCGTTCAGCGGGGGAAAGCCGATCATGCCCTCCTTGGAAGCGGGACCACTCGCGCCGCGCATCATCTATCCTCTCCCACCGCCGCGAATGCGGCGATTGCGCGGGTGAAGCCGTCGCGTCGCTCCGTTTCAGCCCGCCAGGGAACGGTGTCCACGCGCAGGTGCCGGGGGACGAGCTTGTAGGCGCTCTGTGAGCCTGCTGGCGCAACAGGCGCGGGCACGAGCCACATCGCGCCGTCCTCGGCAAGCCAGGGCACCAGGGGCTGGTGCCATGTGACCCGGCCTGACCGCCACAGGCCCAGAGCGATCTCTGGCTGCTCGCGTCGTGATCCTTCCGTTCCGATGATGAGCCCGTCGCTGCGGGTTTCCAACAGTGAGCCGTGCATGGCGGCAGATGCTGGCGACAGTGCCTCATCGGTCGCCGCGACGAGCAGTGCGATCGTTTTCTCCTGCAAAAAGCCGGCGAGCGGGAGGTCATACGCAGCGCAGTCGGCAAGCTGCCATGCCGCGTAGCGTACGAGGATTTCTGCGGCACGCGAGGCCGCTGCCTGGCCCATCAAGGGCCAGGGCTGGTTGTCATTCATGGTACTTTCCTTAAGAAAAGGAGGGGGCATGATCCCGGCGCCGATGTTCACGTACGCCCGACGCGAAAGGTCAGCCTGCCGGCCAAGCGGCGTGGAACTCGAGAAATGCATTGCGAATGAGCGCATGCGCCTTGTCGCCGGCAAGTTGTGGTACCCACTCGGCAAGTCCAAGCCCCGTCACCCGACGCGGACCTGCAATCAGTGCATGGACATGCGGTGTATTGGCGCTCCCGGCGCGATGCGGCGCATGCTGGATCAGCAGCGTGGCCACCTCGAACGTGTCGACGATGTGGCGCTTGACGAAGTGACGGGTTACCTCCCACGCAACGTGCAGTCGCTCAGTTTCAAAAGTGAAAGTCGCGTAGGCTAGCAGCGCTTTGCCACCTGAGGGCAACTCAGCATCGATCATCTCCATCAGCGTTCGCGCGTCGCTCATGCGATCGTCGGCCTGAGCGGGCAGCAGCACTTCCGCCCGTGCTGCAGTGAGGGTCCACGGCGGTGTTCCCGTAGGTGCGCCAACCGTCATCTTGGCCGCAGCGAACTGTGGATCGGCGTGGAAAAAGGACCCCGGTAGCGGGGTGATCGGCGTCGAAAAGGGACCCCTCATCCCGGTGGTCT
>NZ_JABULH010000019.1 GCF_013328205.1 Sphingomonas hominis
CTGCTCACATTATCTGCCAGCGGGAGTGGCGTCAGCGTGGCACCCGGATGGAGCCGTCCGCGATCCCTTCGGCGATATTTGAGAGCATGACGGCGTAGCGGTGCAGGCCGGGGAAGCGACCGGCGTTTCTCTCGATCTCTTCGCCGTATCCGGCATCGAGCAGCGCCTTGAAGTCCGGCATCACGTCGAACATGCCGCCGAGCAGATCGATATCGGAAGCACCGATCAGCAGCAGGGCATTCGCATGGGCGTCGAGGCGTTTCATCGTCTCCAGCATTTCGGTTTTGGTCATCGCACCCTTTCCGCTTGCGTGGTGTCATCGCCTATTATGCGCTGGCCCTGTTCGCGAAAACCTTCCTTTCTGACGACCTCGCGGGCGGGCCATGACGACAACGCATTTCTGCGGCCCGCCGCTTGTCAGAACTGTTCTGGAAACCTGCTTCGCAAAAGCGCTTGCCGGCTACGGGTTTGGAGAGCCCATTGGCACGGAGCGTGAGCACAACGCCCCGTTTGCAAGCAGCGCCGGATGATGGCGAGCACACTGGCAGATAATTCGAGCAGGACGCTCCCCGCCAGTGGCAGAAAGCGTGAGCAGGAAATCAGGCTGTTTGCGAGCACACGCCGCTATGATTGCAAGCGCCTACAGCTAGGCAGCAAGGGAAGGGCGGGCCTCGTCGCGCAACCCCAATAGCGTCTCGCCGATCGCGCGGCCTAACAGCGGCGGAACGGCGTTGCCGACCTGAACAAAGCCCTCGGTCTTACTACCCTCGAAGGTGAACCAGTCGGGGAATGACTGAAAGCGCGCAGCTTCGCGTACAGTCAAGGAACGGTCCTGGTCGGGGTGAATATACGCACCCCAATGAATGTCGCACTTGGTCAGGATCGTGGACGAAAGCCCCTCCCAATCGAGCCGGCCGTATCGCTTGGTGTGGTCGCACCGGCGCGCCGCCTTCATGCCGCGCGGCAATAGATCGACAGGAATGTCGCGCCAGCTCCCGCCGCGCGGAATATGGCGCATCCGCTCCTCGTTGATGCGAGCGAGCTTGGGCGCTGCATGGTTACGCACGCCGGGAGAGTCGCGGCGCAGCTCCTTCTGGTAGCCAGACTTTGCGACCGTTCGATAGGCATCACTCGTCCAACCCTGCCCGTTGGCGAGCTTGGGCAGGTCGGAGATTGCGTCGGCAACCGTCGTATAGGGAAGCAGGCCGGGGCCATGCGTCGCCTCGGGGAACGTGATCGGCTCGCCAGTGCGGTTGCCGATGAACACGACGCGCCGCCGTTCCTGCGGAACGCCATACTGCTCGGCCTTCAAAACTCGGAAATCGACCTGATAGCCGAGCTTGTTGAAGCCGCTTAGGATTGCCTGAACCGCTGCACCCTGCCCAGCCGACAGAATGCCCATCACGTTTTCCATGATGACCCAGCGCGGCGATAGTGTCTCTACGATGCGTAGATACTCGCGGAAGAGGAAGCTGCGCTCATCGTGCATCCCTCGCTGGTGATTATATACGCTGTATGCCTGGCACGGGGGACCGCCTGCCAAAACGTCAAGCTGCCCCGGCTTAAGCCGGGCCGCTGACATAAAATCCTCGGACGAAATATCTTGGATCGGCCCGCCCAAAAACCGTGCTTCGCGGTGCGTGGCGGCATAGGTCGCACCCGCGCATTCGTCGTAGTCATTGCCTGCGAGCACATGGAAACCTGCCTGACGCAAGCCTTCGGAAAGGCCCCCCGCGCCACAGAACAGATCAATCGCGGTGAGTTCCTGGTTCATCGCCTGCCAGCCTTCGCAGTGGTGAGAGGAAGGTTGCTTTGCGGGCCGGCGTGGCGCTCCAGATATTCGACGATCGCCATTCTAGCGACCCACGAATGCGAGACCTGCCGGTCCTCGGCGAAACGCCGCAAAGCGGCGTCCTCCTTCGGTGTAAGGTTTACGGTGACGCGCTGGATTTTCTCGGCCACGCCTACCCTCGTTCGTCGTCCGTTCGGAGTGCGTATAGGCAAACCTGCATAGCTGCAAGATGCTTCATTCTGCTGCATTCCGACGCAAACCGATGCAGTGAGTGCGTTCAAAGCTGGATTAGCTTCCAGCATCTGTAACTGCCCCCTTGCCCTATGTGTTCCCTTTGTGTTCTCATTGCTGTCACTATGCAAGTAACTCCCGAATCCGTGTCCGCAGCTATCCGCTCCGCTCCCGCGTTCGCCCGCTTGGGCTTGTCGATGCGGGATGCCAGCTATCGTGAGCGCGCGGTCGAAGCGTTGGCCTTCGCCATAGTCGAGGACCTAGAACTGCCTCAGCCCGATTTTGACGGACGCCAGATGACGCTCCCGCTTTGATGTGGAGGCCATCGGCCTAGAACCAATCGGTCATCCCAGCCCCATGCTCCGATCGCCTTTAGCGAGTGCTGGCTTCTCGATCTGCCGCTCGATCGCGGGCGCGGCGCGCTCGGGCGCAAGCGCCGTCGCGCGCTCGCCGGTCCTGGTCTCGATCGCGTTCGCCAGCCCCTCGCGACTGTCGGTGTAGAGCGCCGCGCCCTTCCTGGCCCGGCTGATCGCGACATAGGCGGTCTTCGCGTCTACCGTGTTCGCCCGGAAGCTCTCAAGGTGCGTCATCGACCGGTCGGCCGTCGCGCCCTGGCTGCCGTGCACCGTGCCTACCCAGCCGTGGCGAACATGCTGGTCGCGGGCCTGGTCGAGCTGCATGACGTGCTCGCGCCCGCGCGCGTCCCTCACGGTCATGGTGCGGGCCTCGGCGTCAATTGCCTTCACGGTCGCGGTCGCGCCGTTGATCCGCCCGGCCTCGCGGTCGTTGCGGGTGAACTGCACCCGGTCACCCTTCGCGAACTCCCTTTGCCGTTCGGCGAACGCCTCCGCCTGGCCCCGGCCCCATTTGTCGAGTTTCCAGTCGATCGCCCGGCCCTCGCGGTCGCGTAGCTCGATGCGGTTCGCCGCGGCGTCCACCTTGGCGACACGATAGGCCTCACCCTTCTCAATCCCCTGGCGCTCATAGCCGCGCCGGAACGTCACCACGTCGCCGGCCTCGTAGCCGCGTGCGTGCCGCGCCTCCTCGCGGGTGAGGCCCCGGCTTTCCAGCGTCGCCGCGCTCACCTGGTGCTCGCCGATCGTGCCGTCGCGGCGAAGCTCCGCGCGGATGGCCTGCGTCAACAGCTCGCGCCCGTCGCGCGTGGTGTCCATGACAAGGGTGCGGTCGCGTTCCCTGGGGGTGAGCTGGGCGAAGTCGCGCGCCATGACCGCGCGCCGATCGCCCGCGTCCGCAATCTCCGTCACCTTGCCACCGCCCCGGTCCAGCGCCTCCAACGCGCGCCGGCCATCGCCGGCGATGGTGGCCTGCACGGCCTCACGAGTAAGCTCGTTCTCCTGCCGAACGATCCGGTCGAGCGCGAACGTCCTCATGCCGGCGTCCTGCAACTGCCCGAATGCGCGGCCCGCCTCCACGCTGCCGAGCTGCTTCACGTCGCCTACCAGCACGACGCGCGCGCCCGACCGCTCGGCAAGGCTCAATACCTTCGCCATGTCGCGCGCGCTCACCATCGACGCCTCATCGACTATCCACGTCTCTCGGCCCCGGCTCGCCTCCACGACAAGCGTCTCACCGCCCAACACGGCCTTCGCGACCGTCGCCCCCTCCGCGCCGATCGCATCGCCCAACAGCGAAGCGGCCTGCGCGGTCGGCGCGAACGCGCGGACCTGGTAGCCTGCGGACCTCATGCCCTCGGCGTAAGTGGCGAGCACGGTGGTCGTCTTGGCCGTGCCGGCGTATCCCTGCACGCCCGTTACGCGGTCGGTGCCGGTCAACAGCCCGGTCGCAGCCTCGCGCTGCCCGTCTGTCCAGCGATGCCCCCGCGCCTCGGCGAAGAACGCCGTGGTGGTCACGGCGCGCGCGGCGTCCTGTTTCTCCATCGGCGCCAGCGCCCGGTCACGCCCGGCGTCCTCGATCGCCAACATCCGGCGCTCGGTCGATACCGCCTCGCGGGTGGTGAACCCCCTGGCTCCGCCTCCGCGCTCGCGCGCGACCAGCTCGCCGGTCGCCTCGGCGCGCCTAACCGCGGTCGCGACCTCGGCCGCGGTCGCGCGCCCGCCCGCCTGCTCCACGGCGCGCGCCTCCAAGGCCGCCGCAGAAAACACCGCGTCGCGCTCGGACAAGTGCCGCGCCGCGGCTCCTACCGCCAGCGTCGCCGCGGCCTGGCGCTGCCCCTGCTCCGCCAGCCCGAACGGACGTTCCGGGGTGGCCTGGCGCTCGGCCTGCGCGACAAGCGCGCGGCGCTCGTTCTCGCCGAACCCTGCGGCCTCGGCCTGGTCGCGCCATGTGGGAACGAGCTGCTCGCGGGCGATGTGCTCCTTCGCCTCGCGGGTGGCGAGCGTGATGGTCGCCTTCTCGGCCGCAGTCGCGTCGGCGCGGGTCTTACCGCGCTCGGCAAGCGCCTCCTCCACCTTGTTCCCGCGCGCGCTAAACTCGCGGATCGCGGCCTCGGGAACGCCCGCCAGCTCGAACGTGCCGCTCTTGCCCTCCACGATGCCGTAGCCGAGCTGGCGCGCCTCACCCGCCAAGGCTTGCCGGTAGATGCTGCCCGCATCCTTGTAGATGCGGAAGAATGACAGGCTCTCGACGCTCCGCCAATTGCCCGCCTTGTCCTGGGTGGCGTTCAGGATGACGCTATGGGTGTGAAGCTGCGGGTCCTGGGCGCGGCTGGTGTTATGGCGGAACGTCGCGACCGCGAGATTGCCGGTTTCGACGGTGCGGACCTGGCCTCCGGTCCTCGCACGCGTCGCCGCGCCGTGGCGCTCGATATAGTCGAGCGCGACCTTCACCGCCCTGTCGTGTGCGCCAATCAAGCGCCGGTCGCCCGCGACCTCGGCCATGATCGACACCGACTTGGGCGCGGAAAAGGTCATGTCCCATCCCGGCCGATGCTCGCGCTCACCGTTCCTGACGGTGCCGAGCCGGTCGCCGCTCGGTAGCACCCCCTCAAGTCCGCGCGCAAAGGTCGCGCGGTCCACCTCGCCGTCCAGCCCCAAAGCCTTCGCGCCCTCGCCAAACCACGCGCTCGGGGACTCGCCGCCCTCGGTGTAATAGTCGTCCGCCTCATAGTAGCTCGCGGCCTGCGCGGCGCTTTTGAGCGAGGCGACGGAAGCGACCACCTAAAGCGCGCCGCCTGCCGTCCGGTCGCGCTCCGCGCCGGCAGGCGGCGTCGTGGGCGGTGCCGGCTGCGCCGTCATGGGAACGGTAGCCTCCGCTATGTCGGTCCGCTCCATGTGTGTCCGGCCGATCGTCACGCGCGCGATCGGCAAACCGGACAAGCGAAGGAAGCCGGTCAACGCGGGCAAGTGGCCGATCTCGCTGTCGAGCACGATCGGCTTGGTTTGCCGCATGGTCGATAGCGAACCCTTGTCGGTCCATGCATCGCTGTCGAGCGAGGCGCTGGAACGGTGCTCCTCCACCTCCGAACGGCCCAGCAGCTCGGTCGCCCATTTGGTCGACTCCGGGTCGCCCAGCCGCATGATAAGCTGGGTGCCAGCCTGTCCCACGATCGTACCGGCCTCATGCTGGCCGTAGGTGCTGCGAAGCTGGCCGATCGCCTGGAAGGCGATAACGCACGCCGCTCCGAACTTGCGCCCCTCGGGTAGCAGGGTGAGCAGCCCGCTCGCGCGGGGGAGCGCGGGAAGCTCGTCCAGCACCAGCCACGCGCGCGGCGCGCCCTTGGTAGGCCGGTCGAGGATCGCCGCCACGGCGCAATCCAGCCAACACCCTAGCAGCGGGCGCGCGGCGGCGAAGTTGCGCTTGCGCGACGCGAGGAAGATCCACGGTTTCGCGCCCTCGATACCGGGAAGGGCGGCATAGAAGTCATCGAAGCTGACGGTCGGCCCGTTGCCGGGCGCGGCCTTCATGGTGCCGACGATCTTCGCCGCTTCCGCCAGACAGAACAGCACGCTCGCGGTCGCCTTTTCAGCGTCCTTCTGAAACACGCGCGCGGCCTCGGTGCCGCGGGTCAGCTCCGCCAGCTCGTCCGGCGTCATGTCACGAAGCGCGCGGGTCAGCTCGGGGACGTTGCCGCGCCCCTGCTCCCACAAGCGCCGGATAACGGCCGCGACGACGATGCGCGCCTGGTCGTACCAAACATCGTCACCGGAAGCGGTCGAGCCGCCCGGCTTGGCGACGATAAAGCCCGCCAGCCGGTCGGCGTCCGATGCCGACCGCACATCGCTGAACGGGTTCCAGTAGGCGCAGCGCGCGTCGAACGGATTGAGGATCAGGTCGCCGCGCTCGGGCCGATAGTAGCGCGCGACATAGCCCCCATCCACGTCATGCACGAAAGCGTGCTGGCCGCGCCGCTCCACCTGGTCGAGCAACGCCCATATCGCGGTCGTCTTGCCGGTGCCGGTCGCGCCCGCGAACAGGAAGTGCCGCGCCTCCTCGGCCTCCGGCACGGGCACGCCCCCGATCGTCACCGGCCGATCGGCCGTGCCGATCGGTACCATGCGCGCCAGCGTCGCCGCGTCCACCCGCTCCGCCCCGCGAACGGTGCGGTCGCGCCCTGCCCGCTCTCCTTCCTCCGCCCATTTGCGCCTGCGCCAGCGATAAAGCGGCACGCCGATCGCGACGCCGCATAGGAGCGCGAAGAACACCATGCGCCACAGGAGGCGCTTGAAGCCCCGCGTGGCGGGGCTGCGGGGGTCGAGAATGTCGTCGCGCATGGCGACACGCATCCGCGCCTCGGCAGTGGCGAGGTTGCGCCCGAACGGGTCCAGCAGCTCGCGCCCTTGCGTCCTCACGTAAAGCACCGCGCCGCGCCGGGTGAGGTCGGGCGCGGTCGTCCATCCCGCGAACGCGCCCACGCCCGCGCATAGTAGGAACAGGATTGCCGCCACCTGCGCGCGCGCATTTACCCCCGCCCAATGCCGGTTCCTGCTCGCCTGGCCGCGGGAGAGGAGTTCGGCGCGGGTCGCCATATGGCTACTCTCCGCCTTCGCTTTCGGCATCATCCTTGATGCTCTGAACAAGGTGGAAGCCGATGCGCCTCGGTTCGGCTTCCTTGGCTGGCACCGCCGTCAAAAGAACGCTCATTTGGGTGTAATGCTGTAGCAACTGCATGGGCTTTCCATGCTCATTGTTGCCGTAGAAAATTAGCATATCCGGCCCCCAATAGCCTACATCGTCAATGTGCATGACGCTGGCGTCGGGAGTGGCGACAAGGCGAAGGCCGATCTCCTCATCGGGTTCTAGGTCGGTCTCGAACTTCTCGATCTGGCGCGCAATGCGCTCGAACGCCCACTTGGCCGGAATGATCGGGTCCAGCTTTGGAAGCTGCGGAACCTCGACACGCGGCATTGCGAGGGACGGTATTTTGAACGGGTCGGTTCGCATAATCTCTCCTGCTTAACCCTCGCGTGCCTTGGCGAGCTGCCGGTCAAATATCCGCTGCGCGTCGCGCGTGATCCCGGCCATGTGCTCGTCGCCCTGCCCCGGTCCCGCCAGCGCCGCGGCGTAGGCCGCGCCGGCCGCGTAGAGAGTTCGCTGGGTCAGCCGGTCGGCAAGCTCGGCACGGACGGTCAACCGTTCCACCGCCTCGCGCAACGCCTCCACCTCGCCAACCGATACGCTCGCAGGCGGTGCGGTATCGTGCCGTACCGGCTCCGCGCCTCTGCCCCCGACAAGCGCCGCGATGCCAAGTTCAAGCGCGCGAACGGTCGCCTGGTACAGCGGCAAGCCCACGTCCGCGGCGTAGCTTTTCAGCGCCGCGGCCTGGGTATCCGTCACGCGGGCCGTCAACATCACGCGGGGCAAGTGGTCCTCCCGTCCGTATGCGGTGAGACTACGCAAAATGAAGCGGCTGTATAGACCCCGTTGACAGTGACTTGGCCTTGTGGCGCAATGTCCTTCCTGGTCGATGCGACCACGCATCGACTGCGCTCTGGGGGGTGCACGCGTGCGTAGGGTGTGGACTAAACTGAGCGAGGCAAAGCCTCGCCCCTTCTGCCCTTCTTCCTTCTTCTTGGCGGGTGGATCGTGGCACTGAGCGGCTTCGCGTCCGGCGCACTGGTGGCGGCTCCGATCGCCGCGGTGCTGACCTGGCTTGCGGTGTCCTGGCAACAGCACGTCGATGTGCGGGTCGAGCGCGACACGGCCGTTGTCCGCGCCGATCGCGCCGCGTTCAACGCCGGGTTCGATCGCGACTGGTCGGTCGCGACGGGACAAGCCCGGCCTGCCTGCGACCCTGAAATCTCGGCTGAACTGGCGCGGCTCCGCAAGCGCGCGACCGAACTGGAAGCGAAGCTCGCCGGGTCAAGCGACACCCTCGCGCGCGACGCGACCGAGCTGCGGAACCTGATGGTGGAGGAACGGCGATGATCCTGCGTGTGCTGCTCACCCCTGCTCTGGTTGCCGTCACGCTGTCCGGCTGCAATTCGGGCGGCGCGTCGGTGTCCGGCTCCGGGTCGGAAAGCGCCGGGTCCAGCTCGGGCACGTCCAGCCTGTGGGAACGGGTTAAGAGCCTCGGGTTCGAGACGGGCAAGACCTACGAAATGCCGGCGCTGGGCCTGATGGCCGATGCGTTTCTAGCCGACTGGAACGCGCGCGATCTGCCGGTCGATCTCGGCCTTATTCTCCTTCAGGCACGCGACGGCCGGCGTCCGCCGATGAACCAGGCGATTGCGGCACTGGTCGAGCCGACACGCAAGGAATACCGCGAAACTCCGCCGGCCGCGCGCGACAAGGAATCACCGCTCGATGCCGACCATCGGCTCTACACCCTGCCGATCGTCGTCGCGATGCAGCCCCGCAAAGGTTGGGAAGTCTACGCGATAGACGATCGCGTCACCGATCCCCGCTTCGATACCCCGTTCTTCCGGGCGCACCGCGCTCCGCCCCGCTACGACGAAGAACTGCACCTCCGCTACATGGAGATGCTGGCGGCTTCGGCAATCTACACCAACACCGTGTTCGGGCTGATCGACAAGGAACTGGGCACGTCGCGTCTCGCCGATCCCGACGAAGCGCAACGGCGGGTGCTCGCTGCCTTTCAGGCGATCCCGGCCACGACGCTGAAAGCCGCGCTCGATGACGCTTCGCGCCAAGTCGTCGGCGGCTCGTTCTCCACGGACCTGACCGGCTCGGGCAATATCCATTTCACGCATAGCCCAGCCGGCGATTTCGTTGCCGATCCCCGCGGCCTCACCTGGACAAAGGCGGGCGGCGTCTGGTTCGGCGATGGTCGGATCAGCGGGCAATCCATCAACCTGCGGCTCGCTTCCACCGCCTCGCTGTCGCAACGGCAAGCGGCATCGGGCACGCAAGGCACAAACGCCGATGCCAAGGTCGAAGGCTCCGGCAGCGTCGGGCCGGGCCGGTGAACTGGCTCAATCCCTGGGTTTCGCGCGCGGGCGTCGTGTCGCGGGTCGGGATAACCCCTCCCTCCCTGCCGGGTGGTCCATGCATCACGCGCTTCCGGCTCGATGGTCACGCCATGCATTACCTCGGCAAGCCCGTGCTGCTCTGCGACGGTGATCGTGCGATTGTCGTGGGCTGGCAGCACAAGGGAGAGCTGCACGCCTGCTTTCTAGCCGTACCCGATTGGGGCTGGTATTACCGTCGTCACTCGGCCGTGTCGGATTTTGTTGGCGGTATCCTGCTGCTGTTTCTAGCCGCTCTGCTGCTCGTTAAGGTTGCGGTTCTCCCCGGCGTTCTGCTGGCAGGTATCGCCGCCATGCCGATTTTTCATGCCGTGGCTTGGCTGGAAGGCGAGCGATTGATGCGCCGCGTTACGCTTGCGTCCTACCAGCCCCGGCTGGGATCGTAGCTGCTGCTGCTCGACGCATGATCCCAACGGGTCGAACTGCTATCGGAGAACGCTTGGCTGGCCTGATCGTCATGCCAGCGGTGAAGGTCGGTTCCGAAGGGGTTCCCCTGCACGTCGACCCCGGCAATGCCGCTACCGATCATCGGCAAGCCGGTCGCCGGGTTTACTTGGGGAATGTCATCGCCTCCGGTGCGGTCGGCAAAGGCCTCGCCTTCACCCCATTCTATGCGGGAGAACCATTCCCCTATCCGACCGAAAATGCCCATCTGCACCTCCGCTGCGTCCCAGGCCATCAAGCCGGACCTGCCTCTAACCTTTAGCGATGGTTTTAAGGTCGATCTTCTCCTGCTTAAAACCCCAAAAAACATAAGCTCACGCGAAGCGTGAGAGCGATTCCAAGATTCAAGGGATTCTAAGGATTCATGCGCTCTTAAGCTACTGAATAGGCACGGATAAAAGCCGTCTATGCGAGTAATGGGGCGGCTCTATGCGAGAAACGGGGCGGTTTGTTGCGAGCAATGGGGCGTCTCTATGCGAGGGATAGGGCGGTCGTGCGAGTGGACTTTGCGTGTCGCCTCGCATAGCCTTCGCGCATTATGGCGATCGATGAATCAGTAGGTCGGACTATGAAGGCGGCGCATATGGCGCGGTCGGAAGGTCGCCGCGTCATCATCAAAGCTGGGGAGCTGATCGAGGCTCGGTTCGCTCGCGGCGTCTCCCCTTCCCTCGCTGCGCGCAAGGTGCTGGCGCTGCTGATTGAGAAGGCGAGTGGGAACGCCTGGCAACCGGGCGCGCATACCATCACGAAAAAGGAACTTCGCGGCTCTCACGAAAGCAACGATCGGCTGAACGACACGCTCGATGAACTGATGGCCGTACATTTTAAGATGCCTACGATTTCGGGCCGCGGGCGCGATGCGGTCCTGACCGCGGCGCTGATCGCCTGGAACATCGAAGAAACCGATGACGACGGGCTATCAACGGTCGAATGGGAGTTTTCCGAACCTGCCCGTCAGATGCTTCAAGGGTCGGACTATTACGCCCGTCTCAATCGGGCGGCGTTGCTCGCGCTGCAAAGCAAATACTCCGTCACGATATTCGAGATTGGATGTCTGCTCATTGGACGGCACGATCGAACTTGGCGCGGCGGATTGGACGATCTGCGGGAAAAGCTGGGCGTGCCTCATTCCGCCTTACGCAATTTCGCCGATTTTCGGCGCTTCGTGCTCAAGCCCGCAAAAGTCGAAATCGACCAGCTCGCACATTTCACGTTCGATTGGGAGGAGAAGCGCGCTCCCGGTCGGGGACGAAGGATTGCCGAGGTCGAGCTGTGCTTTACCCCTAAGAGGTCGGCCGCGATCAATGCCGCGGCCGATGAAGTTGAGCGCCCCAAGGTCGGCCGTCGATCGCGGCGGGATGGGACCGTCGAGCATCTACGGGTGGTCGAGTCCGGCAAGGCGCTACCTGCCCCCTCTACCTTTCCGACCGGCTCCCTGTCCTACGGGGATCGGGAAGCCGCCTTTGCTGGCGTCGCGCGTGCCTACGGCGGCGGCTGGGACAAGGATTTGATCGCAGAGGCTTACCGGACTCACATGGGCGACAAGCTCGATACACTGACAGGCACGGCCCTGCTTTCGTCATGGGAAGGTTTTTGCAAAAGCTACGCGTCACGTCGCCCAAAGCCGTAGGCGCGTATGCACGTAGTCTCGTGTGCGTGCCTACCGTTCTCCGAACGGGTGCCGGTCATATTGCCGCATCAACAGGTCGATGGCTTCGCCCAAGAGCGCCTGCACGGTCTTGTCCTGTTCCACCGCAAGCATATTCAGCCCTCGGCTAAGCTCCGGGCTAAAATGCCCGCTGATAACGCGTTTGCCTTGCCGTGATGGTCGCGCTCCGGACGGCTTCGCCGGTTCCGCTATTATTTGCGAAGTGGGTTGCGCGGTGGCTCCTACCGCTTTCAATCCAGAAAACTTGCCGCTCATGCCGCTGCTTTCCCCTTTGTGGTTCGCTTGCGTGTATGCACGCCTACCTGGCTACGCGCCCACGTCCATACGCTTTCCGCCTCGGCGGCGGCTTTACCGCCCGGTTCAAGCTCGGCTGCGACTTTTCCGGCTCCGGTACTATGATGGTAAATCGCGCGCTGCGTCAGCATGGCGGGCGCTACAGGTAGACCTAGACGCTCCACGAGCTCGCTCGCTTCTCTGTAGGTGACTGGCGCTCTCGTCGGTCCTCCGACCCAAATAACGAATGTCGGCTTGCCGCTGGCCTTCGCCAGCTCGGCCGTCATTTTGATAGCGTCGAGGTCGAACGCTTGAGGTCGGCAGGGTATCAGGATCAGGTCGGCCGCTTTTCCAGCTTCGCGCGCCATAATGTCAGCGTGGGGCGGGGTGTCGATGATCGCGACCTCGGCCCCAAGCTCGGCTGCCCCCGATAACTTGCGCGGCAACAGGGCAGGAGAGCCGCAATCTATCACCTCGGGCGCGCCGATGCCTGCCAGCTCCCGCCAGTGCGACCAACTCGACGCGGTAGCCTGCGGGTCGGCGTCGAGCACAAGTGCCTCCAGCCCCGATGCTGACGCTGCGGCGGCAAGGTGGATGGCGAGGGTGGTCTTGCCAGCTCCGCCCTTCTGGCTGATTATCGCTATGGTGTGCACACGCATCCTCGTACTCGTGGATGCGTGCATACACGCACACAGGTAGGCTGTCATGTTTATAATGTTTGGTCATCTGCCGCGCCGTAGACATAAGCGCAGTCGAGCAGGACGTGCCAGCTTACGGCTTAGAAAGCCGCGATATCGTTGCCTGGCTGACGTTGAATAGGGCGGCGACGGTCCGTTGCGTGTCGCCAGCGTCGAGCTTTCGCAATGCCTCTGCCTGCTGGTGAGGAGTGAGGGCGGTTTTGCGCCCGAACTTGACTCCCCTTGCCTTAGCCTGGGTCCGTCCTGCGGCGGTGCGCTCGGTGATCCGCGCGCGTTCCCAGCTCGCCGCGATCCCAAGTACGGCTATAATTACTTCGGCGAACTGCGACGTGGTATCGACCATCGGCTCGGCGATCGAGCGGAAGCCTGCGCCGGCTTCCTTCACCGCGTGGAGGATGTTCAACAGGTCTCGGGTGTTGCGGGCCAGCCGGTCTGTCGCTGTAACTATCAACACGTCGCCGGGATCAAGCGCGGCGATCGTGCGCCTGAGCTGGGGACGCTCGGTCAACGCGCCGCTGATTTTCTCGCGATAGATTTTGGTGCAGCCCGCCGCTTCAAGCTGAGCAAGCTGCTGGGCCAAGTCCTGGCCGGTGGTCGAGACGCGGGCATAGCCGTAGATCACGGTTGGAATTGTGCATCAGATTTGTGCATCAGGAAAGGGGCCAGATTTCCAACATTTCCGATGTGATGCAAAACCTTTGATTTATGCATCGGCGTGGTAGGGTCGAGCGATGATCCGCTACGCTCCGAAACTCAATCTGGCCTTCTGATGGCGAAGCTGCCCGGGGAGGCGATCGAGGTCATTAATCGCAACGCCTTGGTCAGCCTGGCGCTGACTAGAGGCTATATTGCGTTCTTGCCCGTCTATGACGGTGGGGTCGATTTCATCCTCTACAATGAATCGACTAACGACGTTCAAAAGGTCCAGCTCAAGAGCCGGTGGACGATAGACACCAAATATCAGGGCAGGGGCATCGTCGTCGCGTTCCCCGATCGCGGCTGCTGGTATCTCGTGCCGCATGACGAGCTGGTCCGCATGGCCGATGGTTATGGCTTCACGGCGCAAACCTCGTGGACGAAGCCGGGAGGCGCCTACAGCTACGCTCCGTTGAGCAAGCGCATGGTCGAGGATTTGAAGCCTTATCGTTTCGAGCGACTAGAAGTGGTGACGGAACGCGCTGCCGTTGAGGCAAGCGAATGAGGGGCGGGGGGCCTGCGGCTCCTGCTAGGACGCAGGCCCCGGCGGACCTAAGAAGTTACGGATAGCGCGTTCGGTCGCCTCGGCATTCTTTATGCCGCACTCCCATAGCTCCAGCACATTCCAGCCGGTGCGCTCCAGCTCTACGCGAGCGGCGTCGTCACGGGCGATATTGCGGGCGATTTTCGCCTCCCAATAGACCTCGTTGCTTCTCGGGGTGTGAGCCGCCCTGCATGACGGGTCCGCATGGCGATGCCAAAAACAACCGTGAACGAAGATGATCTTGCGGCGGGCCGGGAACACCAAATCCGGCGTGCCTGGTAGATCGCGCCGGTGAAGCCGAAAGCGGTATCCCAAGCGGTGCGCTATACGGCGCACCGCCATTTCCGGCTTCATCCCTTTAGACCGGATTCGGCTCATGTTACGTGACCGCGCGGCGGCGTCGATCCTGTCAGCCATTGGCCTTTAACCCTCCGGCACCTAAAGACGGCAAGGGGGTATCAGGTCGCATGGCACTCAAAATTGTCGAGTTCTTCGGTTACAAGCCGCTCGTAAAGCGCGCCCGGCCCTTCGTTGACGATCTGATGTGTCCTTTCACGCGGGCGGCCTGCATCAAGCCGAACCACGGATCATGCTCAGTCCGGCAGTCTCAGGGTGACCCCATCATCTGCTGCCCGAACCGCCTCTATGCCGACGATTACAAGGCACTGCGCGAGATAGCGCAGGAGGTGTTCGGCCCCGAAAGCGACCTCATAACCGCAATGGAAGCCCGCACGATGAAGACGCGCGGAGAGCTGACCGGGAATGAAGTCGTCGCGTTTGGCAAGGGATGGGGCGGAGAGCTACCGTTGCCACGCCCCAAACGCGCTGATGGCAGTCAATCCGGTGCGTACTATGTGGATTGGATTCTTGCCAAGATCGGCAAGGGCGGTTTGTTACAGGAGTTCACAGCCTTAGAAGTTCAGACCATCGATACGACCGGCAGCTACAGGGATCAAGCCGACGCTTTCTTTGCTGGGGAACCGTTCGACGGTTGGAGCAACTCCGGTATGAATTGGGAGAACGTAAACAAGCGCATTCTCCCACAGCTCATCTACAAGGGCCATGTTTTACGGCGCGAAGCGCGATGCTCCAAAGGTTTGTTCTTTATCTGCCCGCAGCAGGTTTATGACAAGATTCGCCACCGCCTCGGCAATACGCTTCACGAATACCCTGTTGGACCTGGCACGATCTCGTTCCGCTCATACGAGCTGGGCGACATTGACCCTGAAACGAAGGTGCGGCCCCTCGTTTTCAACGCCCAATTCACCACCACGGTCGATCAGGTGGCGACGGCGTTCACGTCGCCCATCCATTTGCCAGACAAGGACGTGTACGCCGCCGCTATTAATCTGGCGCTCCGCTAGGTGTAGGCGCTTGCAATCGTAGCGGCGTCTGCTCGCAAACGGAGCGATTTTCTGCTCGGATTATCTGACAATGGGCGGAGCAGTCTGCTCACGCTAATTGCCAATGTGCTCGCCATCATCCGGCGCTGCTCGCAGTCATGGTCGCCTGCTCACATTATCTGCCAGCGGGAGTGGCGTCAGCGTGGCACCCGGATGGAGCCGTCCGCGATCCCTTCGGCGATA
>NZ_JABULH010000020.1 GCF_013328205.1 Sphingomonas hominis
GGAGCGCCACGACCACGCACGCTGTCCGAGCAGCAATACAGCGATCGCAAGCTTCGCTCGCGACGCTGAGCCGTGAGTTGGGGATCAACCCGAAGACGGTCGCGAAGTGGCGTAAAAGGGCGACGGTCGAGGACCTGAAGACCGGGCCGAAGGCCCCTCATTCAACGACCCTGTCCGAGGCCGAGGAGGCAGTTGTTGTGGCATTCCGGCGGCACACGCTGCTGCCGCTGGATGACTGCCTCTACGCCCTGCAACCGTCGCTCCCGCATCTGACGCGCTCAGCGCTGCATCGTTGTCTCCAGCGGCATGGGATCTCCCGTCTGCCGGACATCGAAGGCGACAAACCCAAGCGGCAACGCTTCAAACGCTACCCGATCGGCTTCTTCCACATCGATATCGCCGAGGTACAGACCGCCGAAGGCAAGCTCTACCTGTTCGTCGGCATAGACCGCACCAGCAAGTTCGCGGTCACGCAGCTGGTCGACAAGGCTGACAGGCGTACAGCGTGGGAGTTCCTCGAGTGTCTGCTGAAGGCCGTGCCTTACCGCATCCACACCATCCTGACCGACAATGGCATTCAGTTCGCCGAGCAGCCTCGCAACCGCGACACCGCCTGGTCTCGCCATATGCGCTTCGACATGATCTGCGAGGCCAACGACATCGAGCACCGGCTCACCAAACCGAACCACCCGTGGACCAATGGACAAGTCGAGCGAATGAACCGCACCATCAAGGAGGCGACCGTCAAACGCTTCCACTACGAGAGCCACGACCAACTGCGGACGCACCTCACCGACTTCATGGCCGCCTATAACTTTGCCCGCCGCCTCAAGACGCTCAGCGGCCTCACACCCTACGAGTACATCGTCAAAATCTGGACATCAGAGCCAGACCGGTTCATCGTCGACCCGATCCACCAGATGCCGGGACTGAACACCTAGCTCTCGCGATGCAAGCGAAGTGGGCGCATCAATAACCGGATCGGCAGCCCACCCAGGATCACGCCAGGAACCGCCCAGCGTGGGACGGCGAGATGATGAGGCAGATAAGGACGCATCAGGAACCGTTGTATCGAGCTGCGGCGATGCGCGGTGCCCGGCACCAGCCAAGCCTGCGCGCGCGCGTAGGCGAGCAGTTCCCGGAACGGTCGTGCCAAACGTCCACGCTCGTCCTGTTCCGCGATGATCGCGGCAATCGAGTAGCGCCGCAGCCGGCGGATCACGCGATCGCCTCGCAAGCTGTAGAGCAGCGGCGCAGGAGCATCCAGTCCAAGCAGTTCGTGCGCGAGCAGGATCGCGACGCCCGGCGTACGACCGGCGCCCAGCGCGACCGCTTCGTCGTGGAGCCGCGCGATGTTCTCGTCCCGCAGCAGTGCGGCGACATCCGCCAGCCATTTCAGCCGCGCCCACAGGTGGGATGACCCATGATAGCAGAGGTAGGCGAACAGCGGCGCGGTGGCGAGCGTCGCAAGCGACCCGCCCGATGTCAAGTCCACCGTCTCACGCGGGGAGCCCAATCCAATCGTCGGTATTGCGGCGGTGTTATCGGCTAACTCGGTATGAAGCTCAGCCACCGTCTCGCGCCCCTCATGGCGCCATTCGGCCTCCTTATGCGCGGCGAGGAAGCGGCGCACCTTTACCGGATCCTCGATCCCGCCCAGGATCCACAGCCGATACCCCAAATCGCGCAGCACCGCGCCCGCTGCTTCCTGCTGATCGCGTGAAACGAGCACATCGACGTCCCATGATGTCTTGAGCGCCGTCGTGCCGTGAACGCGCATGCCCAAGGTCGCGCCCTTGATGAAGATCGCGTCGATCCCGGCCGCGGCAAATGCCTGGCCGACGCGCACTTCCTCGCCCGCGCTGCGCAGTGTTTTCAGCCGCGCCGCTGCGGCGCTGGTGGCGAGACGCCTCGCCGCTGACGCCGGAAGTTCGACGCCGGCCGCTGCCAGCCCCTGTTTGACGAATCCTTCCACCCGGTGGCGATGCGCGAGCGTGACAACCTGTTCGGCATCGAACCGCACGCTCGCCGCATCGCGGATCGCATCCAGCCGGCGCTCATCGGCGAGCGGCCTCACGCAGGCGGCGATCAGGCGCAGTTCCAAGCTGAGTTCAATCATTGCATCATCCGATCAGGCCAACAGCCCGGTCCATGTCACCATTGCCTGTGCGGCGCACTGCGCATCGCTTATCTCACGATTGCGCGTCGCAAAGCGACCCGGTCGTTCCCCGAAGCGGTCGAGAAAGACGCGGCTGGCGTGGCTGTCACTGACCAGTCCCACTCGCGCCACCAATGGCGCGAGCGCGCTGCCGCGCCCATCCGCCAGCAGTCGTCGCAACCGCGTCAGGCGTCGGTCGAGCAGATGCGCCGCGACCCCGCCGACTGGCTCAAACATGCGGTAGAGCGTCGCGCGCGACATTCGCAACGCAGCCGCCAGCTCGCCCGCGTCGAACGCCGGATCGTCCAGCCGCCCCTCGATGATGCGATGCGCGCCGCGCCGCAGCTGTCGCTTGCCCCGCCAGGATGTCGCGTAGGCGCTCGGCAACCTCCTCCTCGGGTGAGCCGGTCGGCGTTTCGAGCGATGGGGGATGGGTCAAAGCGGTGAGATACCGCGCGAGCGGTGCCGCCCGCGTGCTGCCGAGAATCAGGCCGTTGAAGCGTCGCGGCTCTCCGCCCGCCGCCTCGACGACCTCGCGCGCGACCGCGGCGGTGATCGTCTCCGCGCCGTCGATCTGGATCACTCCCGAGCGGGTCATGTCGCACAGCAGGATCTCGCCCGGGCGCAGCACCCGCTCCTCCTCATCGACGATCGCGGCGACCTCGCCGGTGAGGCACAAGGTGAGGGTGAAATGCGAGAAGTCGGTGCGGCGAACCTGCGCCGTATCGCGAACGTGCCGGATGCCGACAAGGCGGCGCCGGTGCACCACCATCCGCGTGAACTCATAGCCGGTGAGTTCGGCCTCGAAGGCATCGGCATGGCGTGTCGTCTCTGCGCCCGCCGCGAAAATCGAGCGATATTGGTCGAATGCATCGTGCGACTGTCGGCCTACAGTCGAGAAACGGTATCCCGCGGCGTTCATCGCGCCACCACGGCCGTGCCGCGATCGGCCAGCAGCCCGGCGACCGCCGCGATTAGTGCGGCGAGCAGCACCGTCGCCGCCAGCCCAAGACCGACATCGGCCGACAGCAGCGGAACCAGCAGCGGCCCGCCGCTGATCCCGAGCAGCGCGACCAGCGTCATGAACACGCCGTTGGCGGTGCCGCGCACCTCGGCCGGGATCAGCCGCTGGACACGCACGAGTCCGATCGCGCCGGCGATGCCCGCCGCGACCAGCACTAGGCCTAGCGTCACAAGCGCGATCGGCAGGGTGGGCGCAACGACGAACGCCCAGATCAGCGGCGCACACACCAGCGTTGCCGCCACGATGCCGCCCTTGCCCAATCGTCCGCTATCGGTGAGCGCGCCGCCCGCAACATGACCAAGCGGGCTCGCGATCGTCCCGACTACGCCGATCAGCAGCGCCGCCTTGGCGGGCGAGGTCATGTGCGCGCGCACCAGCACCACCGCGATCCAGGCGGACAGCGCCTGCGCGATGACAACGGTGCCGAGCGCCGAGGTGACCGCCGCGACGACGCTGAGCGGCGCCGTGCGCAACCAGCGTACCAGGATCGACCAGGCGACCGGCTGGCCGGGAACACCGCCGCGGACGAAGCGTGTGCCCACGAGAACGAAGACGACGTTACCCGCCGCAAGCGTCAGCAGCGTCGCTGACCAGGGTGGCACACCGCCCAAGCCATTGAACGCGCCCAGCAGTACGCCGGCGGCGAGAAAGGCGATCCCGCGCCCCATCGTTCCCGCCCCCGTGAACAGCGTCAGGCCGCGCCCGACATGCGCCGGCGCGGCGTTCCCGAGGATCAGCGCAAAGGCAGCGGGCGTAAGCGCGGCCTGACCCACGCCGGTAATGCCGCGGCCGAGCAGCAGGAACGGCAGCGCGCGCGCCCCCACACCTGGCCCCATCCCCGCCAATGCCGAGACGACCATCCCAAGCGTCCAGACCAGCACCGAGCCGACCAGCATGCGCCGCGCACCGATCCGGTCGACCAGCCAGCCCGCGAACGGCAGCGCTGCGGCATAGGCGACGCCGAACGCAGGACCGGTGACGAGCGCCAGTTGCCGGTCGCTCAACCGCAGCGCCTCGGACAGCACAGGGGCAAGCGCGCCGAACACCATGCGGTCGGTCGTCGCGGCCATGTTGAGCAGCAGCAAGGTCACGATGGCAGCAGTGGCGGCAGGAGTGGCGGCGGGGCTAGCGGCAGGGAAGGAGCGAGACGGCAGAAACCTGTTCCCGTGGGCGAAGAAGACAGGCTCGTATCTGCCGCTGCAACACCGGCCAAAGCAACGGAATTGCCGGATAATGGGGCAAAATAGGAAGGAAAATTGAGACGCGTAGGCATTGTCGGGGTCGATGCGGCCTGAGAAATTACGCGCATGTCCGAAACGGCGCATCGCGCATCTAACAGCACCGGTTTGACGCGGGCGACAGCACCGTCTCGAGCGTCGTCGGCAGCGGCAGCGGCAGCGGCAGCGGCACCGACCCCGAGCTCGCACGACCGGTCGTCACATGGCGCGCTGCATCGGGCACGGTTCTGCACCACCGGGATGGACGAGCGCGAGGCGCGCCGCGCCTATCTCGACCGGCTCGACGACGTGCTGGCGACCGATTTCCTGCAGCCGTTCGACGCGGTGATGGATGCGTACCGGCTCGACGCCTTCGGCGTGCTGGTGCTGGAGTCGAGCGCGCGACGCACGATACGCACGGCGGCCCGGATCGCCGAGGATCGCTACGAAGCGATTAACGTCCAATATGTCGCGCGCGGCGCGGCATCGGGCAACGCCAACGGGCGCACGGTGACGAGCCTGCCCGGCACGGTGATGATCCTCGATTACGGCCAGCCGTTCACAATCACCGACCATGAACGCCGCGACGTGATCAACATCGCGTTGCCGCGCGCGTCCTTTCCGACGCGCAACGCGACCGCATGGCACGGTGCGATCCTGGAAGGCGCGACCGCGACCATGCTTGCGCGCTTCATGGCAACGCTGGCCGAGACGCTGTCGCTGTTGCCGGCGGACAGTGCCGCGGGGATGGAGCAGGCGTTCGTCGCACTGCTGACCGCCGCGGTCGGAGGCGCGATCGGGGGTGCAAAGGCCGGCGCGCCCGGCGGTGCCGATGCGCGGCTGATCCAGCGCGCCGGGCAGTTGGTGGACGATCGCATCGCGTCGCCCGAACTTGATCCGGCGTGGCTGGCGGGCAAGCTCAACGTGTCGCGATCCGAGCTCTACAGCGTGATGGAGCGGTTCGGCGGGGTGTCGCGCTTCATCCTGCAACGCCGGCTGGCGCGCGCGCGCACTGCATTGGAGGACACCTCGGACCAGCGCCGGATCGGCGCGATCGCATTCGCCTTCGGCTTTGCCAGTGAGGCGCATTTCGCACGCGCGTTCCGCGCCGCGTTCGGCACCACCGCCAGTGCGGTCAGGCGCGCAACGTCGGCAAAACCGGACGCGCCGCACGCGAAATCCGGGACGGACAGTCAAGAAATATGAACGCACGGTTAAGGCGCTAACCGAGCCGATTAGATAAAGAGCAATCTAATCTAACCTCCGCATGGGCGAGAGGTTCCGATTTTTTCGACGGATCGCGGCCAAGCTGGGCGA
Organism: Sphingomonas hominis; assembly: GCF_013328205.1. Taxonomy (GTDB): domain Bacteria; phylum Pseudomonadota; class Alphaproteobacteria; order Sphingomonadales; family Sphingomonadaceae; genus Sphingomonas; species Sphingomonas hominis. Next base: position 5,717 of record NZ_JABULH010000020.1, read on the forward strand.
TCCGCGCATGGGGGGATGTATGGCGGGCAAGTTCATTCGCGGCAACGACACCATCGGCGATATCGGCGCATACGATTCCCGGCTGATTTTCGGCGACTTCGACGGCGACGGCGATATCGACATCCTGTACCAGAACGGCAACGTCGCGGGTGCCGGCATTGGCTACAAGCAGAACAACGGCGACGGCACCTTCACCGACTTTGCCAATGCGAACAGCTCGGCCACGTTCGCAGGCGTCGATTTCAGCACGACGAACGTCTCGCGCACCGTGTTGTCGGTCGAGGACATCAACAACGACGGTCGTGTCGATATCGTTGATCGCAGCAACGGCGCCACGAACATCCTGTACCAGACGCCGACGGGTTTCACCTCGGGTCCCGACACGATCGGTGATACTGGGCAGTACGACTCGCGGATGATCTTCGGCGATTTCGATAACGACGGCGATACCGACATCCTGTACCAGAACGGCAACGTCGCGGGTGCCGGTATCGGCTACAAGCAGAACAACGGTAACGGCACCTTCACCGACTTCGCGGATGCCAAGGCTTCTGCCACGTTCGCAGGCATCGACCTCAGCACGACGCAGGTCACGCGCACGACCATGAGCGTCGAGGACATCAACCACGACGGTCGTGTCGACATCGTCGATCGCACCAACAACGCCACCCGCATCCTGTATCAGGGCGCAAACGGCTTCGCGGCGGGGCCCGACACGATCGGCGACACGGGCCAGTATGACTCGCGCATGATCTTTGGCGACTTCGACAGCGATGGCGACATCGACATCCTGTATCAGAACGGCAACGTCGCAGGCGTTGGCATCGGCTACAAGCAGAACAACGGCGACGGCACGTTCACCGATTTCGCCAATGCAAACGATTCCACCACCTTCGCCGGCGTCGACTTCAGCACCACGCAGGTCACGCGCACGACGATGGACGTCGTCGACATCGACCATGACGGCGACGTCGACATCATCGACCGTACCAACGACGCCACCGCCATCATCTACCAGGCGCAGGCCCCCGTGCTCGGCGGTGGCGGCAACACGGTTTCCGTTACCGAAGGCGATGGGGTCGAAGTCAACGGTGCGATCACGCTGTCGGACATCGACAACACGACGTTGACGGGTGCACGCGTCGCGATCGACAATTTCTCGGACGGCGACCAGCTGGATATTGCATACCCGAACGGCCTCTCGGCCACGTACAGCAACGGCGTGCTGACGCTGAGTGGCACCGCCAGCGTCGACGCCTATCAGGCGGCGCTGCGCAGCGTCTTCTATTTCACCCGCAGCGACAACCCGTCGACGCAGGACCGCACGATCAGCTTCACCGTCAACGACGGTCAGGCCGACAGCAATGTCGCGACCTCGATCGTGGAGGTCACCGCGATCAACGACGCGCCGGTCAACACCACGGGCGCTACGCAGACGATCAACGAGGACGCAGGATCGACGATCATCACCGGCCTGTCGATCGTCGACCCGGATAACAACGGCGCCTCGACCTACACGACGACGCTGTCGACCACTGCGGGCACGTTGACCGTGAGCGAGCCGCAGAACTTCGCCATCGCCTCGGGCGGCGCGAGCTACACCGTCACCAACTCGGGCGGTACGTCGACGATCGTGCTGACCGGCACGCTGGCGCAGATCAACGCGGTGATCGACGACAGCATCGCGTTCACGCCGACCGCGAACCTGAACGGCTCGGCGCGGATTACGATGACCACCAACGACGGCGGCACCTCCGGCGATGGCGGCGCGCTGTCCGCCAGCGCCACCAAGTTCATCAACATTACCGCGATCAACGACGCGCCGGTCGCGACGGGTGGCGGCAATACAATTGCGCATACCGAGGGTGGCGCGGCGACCGTGGTCAATGGTGCGATCGCGTTGTCGGACGTCGACAACACCACGTTGACGGGCGCGCAGGTCGCGATCAACGGCAATTTCTCGGCCGGCGACCGGCTGAACTTCACCAATCAGAACGGCATCACGGGTGCGTACAACACCGGGACCGGCGTGCTGACGCTGAGCGGCACTGCCAGCATCGACGCCTATCAGTCGGCGCTGCGCAGCATCACCTATTCGACCATCAGCGAGAATCCGGGCACGCAGGACCGTACGATCAACTTCACCGTCAACGACGGCTCGCTCAACAGCACGGCGACGCCCACGACCGTGCAGGTCACCGCGGTGAACGACGCGCCGACGGTGACGATCGCGGGCCTGCCGGGCGCGACCGAGCAGGTGGCGGACAATCTGAAGGGCCACATCACCGTCGGTGACGTCGATGCGGGCAACAACCTGATCACCGCCACCATCTCGGTCACGCAAGGTTCGGGTGCCTTGACGATCGACAGGGGCGACAGCGGCGTCAGGATCTACGCCGGTGCAACCTATGACGGCGGTGCGGCCGGCCGGGTTCCGTTCAGCTACGGCATCGAAGGTACGGTGGCGCAGATCAATGCGTTCCTCGGCACCGGCGCGGCGAGTACGAGCTCGCTCACCTTTACCGCGATCAGCGACGCGCCGCCCGCCTCCACCACGCTGAGCGTGACGGTGAACGACGGCGGCAACACCGGATCGGGTGGCGCGCTGATCATGACGCAGACCGCCACGATCGCGATTGCTTCGGTCAACGACGCGCCGGTGCTGCCGTCGATGGCCAACTTCGCCGTTGCGCTGGAAGACACCACTCGCGTCTTCAACGCCAGCGACTTCGGTTTCACCGATGCCGAGGGCAACGGCCTGGCGGCGGTGCGGATCACCTCGCTGCCGAGCGCGGTGCTGGGTACCCTGGCGCTGAAGTCGGGCGATTTCTATTTTCAGGTGGACGCCAACACCGAGATCACGCGTGCGCAGATCGACGCCGGGGATTTCGTCTTCATTCCCAGGTCCGACGCCAACGGTCAGACCGATTTCGGGTACCAGGTGCGTGACAATGGCGGCACCGCGAACGGCGGCAACGACCTGTCGGCGATCGGCTCGTTCGGCCTGACCGTGGCGTCGGTGAACGACGCGCCGTCCGGCACCAACTCGACCATCACCACGCCCGAGAATGCCGCGATTACCGTGACGACCGCGAACTTCGGCTTCTCCGACCCGGCCGACACGCCAGCCAACAGCTTCAACGGCGCGTTCGTCGACACGGTGCCGACGACGGGCACGCTGTTCCTCAGCGTGAACGGGATCCCTTCGGCAGTGGCGGCGGGCCAGTTCGTTTCGGCCGCCGACATTGCCGCGAACCGGCTGGTGTTCGTGCCCGCCGACACCAACATGACGCGCGACGTCACGCTCACCTTCCGCGTGCAGGACAATGGCGGCACGTCGAACGGCGGGCATAACACCGATCAGACACCCAACACGCTGACGATCACGGTGACGGCGGTGAACGATGCGCCGGTGGTTGACCTGAACGGTGCGGGCGCGGGCACCTCGGCCACGCTGGCGTATACCGAGAATCAGGTGCCGACCGCGATCGCGCCCGCCGCGACGGTGACCGATGCGGACTCGGCGAACTTCGACGGTGGCACGCTGACGGTGGCGTTCACCGCGGGCAGCGCGGCGGAGGATCAGCTGTCGCTGTCATCGCCGACGGTGCAGGCATCGGGCGGGTTCATTCGCACCGGCTCGACGGGCTTCCTTCCCGGCCCGGATGGCACACCCGTCCCCCTCTTCTTTCCGACCGCGCAGATCGGCAGCTACACCGGCGGCTTGAACGGCGCGGCGCTCGTGATCAGCTTCAACGCGAATGCGACGCCGGCGCTGGTGCAGCAGGTAACGGAGGCGGTCGCTTATGCCAACGCGTCCGAGAACCCGTCGGGTGCGACGCGCACGCTCAGCTACACGCTGACCGACGGTGACGGCGGCACGGCAGTTACCGCAGCGACGATCACGGTGACCCCGGTCGATGACGCGCCGGTGGCGGTGGCGGATACGGGTGCGGTGCTGGAGACGGGCACGACGAGCGGCAACGTGCTGGGCAACGATACCGACGTCGACGGCGGGCCGAAGACGGTCGCCGCGGTCAACGGCGTGGCGGCGGACGTGGGGCAGCAGATCACGCTCGCCTCGGGCGCGCTGCTGACGCTGAACAGCGACGGTACCTATGCCTACAATCCCAACGGTGCGTTCCAGCGTCTGGCGGGGCCGGACTCGGGTGCGCCGTTCGATCAGACGCATGCGACCGACACGTTCACCTACACGCTGAACGGTGGCGGCACCGCGACGGTGACGGTCACCGTGACGGGTGAGGACAATAATGACACGTTCACGGTGACCGACAACAACACGGGCGACACGCGCATCATCGCAACGGGTACGGGGAACGATCAGTTCACCGGCCTCGGCACGGCGAGCTACGTGGTCGACGGCGGTGCGGGCGACGACCGGATCATCACCGATCGCGGCAACGACCGCGTCACCGGTGGCACCGGCGACGACTTCATCGAGACGGGTGCGGGCAACGACGACGTCTCGGGCGGCGACGGCAACGACACGCTCGTCGGCGGGGCCGGTGAGGGCGACGACTTCTACGACGGTGGTGCGGGCACCGACACGGTGACCTACACCTCGCAAGGCGCGGGCGCGAACCTCGTCATCAACCTGGTCGAGACGGACCGCAGCCAGGGTGCGGGCGCGGTGTTCCCGACCGGGGCGCCCGCCGACATCGGCGCGCGGCTGCAGGCGATCCTGGTGCGCAACAACCTGCCGGTGACGACCGCGGTCGGCTACGCCTACGGCGGTGCGATCGGGGTGGACGCGCTGCGCGGGATCGAGAACGTGACCTCGGGCGGCGGTGACGACGTGATCGTCGGCAATGCGGGCGCGAACACGATCGACGCGGGGGCGGGCAACGACCTCGTCTCGGGCGGTGCGGGCAACGACGTGCTGATCGGTGGCGAGGGCGTCGACACGCTCTTCTACGGCGACATCACCAACATCGTGCAGGTCAACCTGGCCGAGGGTCAGGTGAACGCGGGCGCGCAGGGCGGCGTCGACCAGGTTTCGGGCTTCGAGAACGTGATCCTAGGGTCGGGCAACGACCAGTTCATCGGTGACGCGGGCGACAATGCGGTCGAGGGCGGGGCCGGCAACGACCAGCTCGACGGCGGTGCGGGCACCGACACCGCGGTCTACCGCGGCGTGGCTGCGGCCGACGGCATCGCGGTGCAGCTGGGCGACGAGCTGCGGATCACGCCGGGCGGCAGCCTCGGCACCGACCGTCTGAGCAACATCGAGCGCGTGAGCTTCGTCAACGGCGACGACGTGTTCACGGTCACCGTGCAGGACGGCAACGCACTGGTCGCGAGCCGCGACGACACGGGCGCGGTCACCGCGACCTCGACCACCACGGCGGGCGCGACCCCGGCGACGCTGACCGCAACGGCCGCGACCGGCGTGCTGGCGAACGACGTCAACCTCGACCAGGGGGGAGCGGACCAGAAGGTCGTCGCGGCGGTGTCGTTCGGTGATACCGTGGGCGCGGTCGGTCAGGCGCTGACCGGTACCTACGGCACGCTGACGCTCAATGCCGATGGCAGCTACAGCTATGTCGCAAATACCGCGGCGACGGTGGCGCTGAACGCCGGGGCGACTGGGCAGGACGTGTTCACCTACCGCGCCGATGACGGCGATGTGGGTGACTCCGCGCCTGCGACGCTCACCTTCACGGTGATGGGCGCGAACGAGACCGCGACGATCACCGGCACCGCGACCGGTGGCGTGACCGAGGATGCGACGACGCCCAACCTGACCACGACGGGTCAGCTGACGGTGACGGATGCCGACACCGGCGAGGCGGTGTTCCGTACGCAAAGCGACACCACGGGCGTGAACGGCCACGGCAGCTTCTCGCTCGATAGCGCGGGTAACTGGACCTACACCGCCGACAACAGCCAGACCGCGATCCAGCAGCTGGGCGCGGGCGATACGATCACCGACAGCTTCACCGCGGTGTCGAGCGACGGCACGGCGAGCCAGGTGGTGACGGTGACGATCACGGGCACCAACGATCCCGTCATCCTGGGCGGCGCGACGATCGCAACGATCGCCGACACGGCGGCGACCGACACGTTCGCGGTTCTCACCGGGCGGATCGACAACGACCCGTCGAACGGTGCGAACGGCGTCGGCCAGCTGACCGACACGGACCGCGGCGACGTATACACCTACACGGTCGTCGGCACGCCCGACACGACCTACGGCACGTTCGCGCTGAACAGCGACGGCACCTACACCTTCACCCCCAACAACGCCGCGATCAACGCGCTGCCCGAGGGCGCGCAGCAGACGCTCACCTACACGATCGAGGTGAACGACAATGCGGGCTCGACCAGCCGGTCCGAGTTCACGATCAACATTACCGGCGCGAACGACGATGCGACCATCGGCGGGCAGCTTACCGGCAGCGTCACCGAGGACGTCAACGTCACGCCGGCGACCGATGACGCTCCGGCGACGCTGACGACGAGCGGCACCGTGACCGTGTCGGACGTCGATACCGGCCAGGCGACGATCGAGCCGCAGAACGGGACGGGTGGCGAATACGGTGTCTTCACGATCGATGCGGCGGGCAAGTGGACCTACACTGTCAGCAACGACCGGGTGCAGTTCCTGGGCGCGAACGAGACGGTGACCGAACGGTTCGATATCCAATCGACCGATGGCAGCGGCGTGGACACGGTCGAGGTGACGATCAACGGCACCAACGACACGCCGGTGCTGACGGGCGGCGACCTCGTGACCTATAACGACACGAGCGAGACCGACACGTTCCAGGCGTTCAGCGGCCGGATCAGCAACGTCAACGCCAACGGCGGTCTCATCTTCGAGCCGCTGGCGATGGTCGAGGGTACGTCGCAGACACAGCCGGTCGGCCGACTGTCCGACGCGGATGTGAGCGACCGCGACTTCACTTTCGCGCGCGCCGGCTCGGCGGAGGAGAATGCGATCAACGACGCCTATGGCACGCTGGTCGTCAATTCGGACGGTTCGTACACCTTCACGCCCAACGACGCGGCGGTGAACGCGCTGACCGAAACGCTGGTGCTGACCTACACGATCTCGGCGACCGACGACTCTGGTGCTGCCAATGCGACCGGCACCGGCACGTTCACGATCACGCTGAACGGCGTCAACGACGCACCGCTGACGGGTGGCGACGTCGCGGTTTCGGTGACCGAGGATGCGGTGGCGACGGGCACGACCAATCTGGTCGCGACCGGCACGCTGACCGTGACCGACGCCGACACCAACCAGTCGAGCTACCAGGCGAACACGATCGTGGGCAGCTACGGCACGTTCGTGATCGCGGCCGACGGGACCTACACCTACACCGCCGACAACAACCAGCGCGCCATCCAGGAGATCGGCGAAGGCGACACGCGCACCGAGACGTTCACCGCGCTGACCGCCGACGGCACCCAGCAGCAGGTCACGGTGACGATCAACGGCGTCAACGACGCGCCGGTGGTGGTGCAGCCGGGCACGTCGGTGCTGGTCGACAACAGTCCCGCCAACGGCAGCTTCGCGACCGCGACCAGCCTCGACGGGTTGTTCGGCTATGCCGCCAACCCGGATGTCGGCAACGCGACCACAGTCCCGCACGTCTCGATCCAGGGGACGACCAGCGATGGCGTGATCGACTATTATACCTTCACGGTCGGTGCAGGTGGCGGCACGGTGACGCTCGACGTCGACAAAGCGTTTGATCCGAACGGCAACCCGATCGACACGACGATCGCGCTTTACAACTCGGCAGGCAACATCGTTGCCAGAAACGACGATGCCGGCGACCAGAACGGCACGAACCCGGGCGAGTATGGCAACTACAGCTTCCTGACGCGGACGCTGCCGGCCGGCACCTACACGGTGGCGATTGATCGCTTTCCGGGTGTTGGTAACAACTCGGCGCCGGACCCGATGGAGACGGGCTCGACCTACGCGCTGCAGGTGTCGCTGACCAACCCGGCGATACCGTCGGCAGAGGCGGGACCCTACACGCAGACCGTTACCGAGACCGACAGCGCGATCGCGCTGACCGGCCGGGTAGTGGTGACCGACGACGTCGGTGATACCGACACGTTCGCGCGCACCGCGTCGAGCGTGACGGCAAGCGGGCTGACGTTGACCGCGGCGCAGCAGGCAGCGATCGTCGCGGCGTTTACGGTGAACAGCGACACGGGCACCTATGCCTTCAACCTCGCCTCGCCCGATTACCTCGACGCCGGGCAGAGCATCACCGCGAACTTCACCGTGACGGCAACCGACCAGTTCGGTGTCTTGACGACGCAGAACGTGACCTACACGATCAACGGCTCGGAGGAGACCGGCGCGCAGGCGCAGGCGACCGATGGTGACGACATCATCACCGGCACCTCGTTCGGCGATCTGATCAATGGCGGCACGGGCGATGACACGATCAACGGCGGTGGCGGCAACGACCAGCTTTCGGGCGGGCTCGGCGACGACACGCTGAATGGCGGGTCGGGTGACGACACGCTGAACGGCGGGTCGGGCGACGACACGCTGAACGGCGGGTCGGGTAACGACCTGCTCTTCGGTGGTGCGGGCGACGACGTGCTGAACGGCGGGTCAGGCGACGACCTGCTCGCGGGCGGCACCGGCACCAACACCGTCGACGGTGGTGCGGGCAACGATACCGGCGTGCTGGAGCTGACCAGCGACCAGTATCTGATCGAGACGATCAACGCGACAACCGCGCGCTTCACCAGCAGCGACGGCACCGAGCGGACGACCTTCTCAAATGTTGAAAGCTACCGCTTCGTCGACGGCACCACGCTGGTCCTAAACGCGGGCGGGCGCACGCTGACCGGTACCGCCGGCAGCAACGTGCTGGCGGTGGGTGCGGGCACCAACACCGTTGACGGCGGTGCAGGCGACGACACCGGCGTGCTGCGTGGCAACTATGCCGACTACACGATGACGCAGGGCGCCGGGTCGGTCACGATCGCGCGCAC
>NZ_JABULH010000021.1 GCF_013328205.1 Sphingomonas hominis
CGCATCATCCACTTCACCGGCTTCGTCCATCTCGCCGCTGCCATGATCTGGCTACGATGAATGTCGATCCGGCCTAGATCTGTCGTGTTGTGCAAGTGTTGGAAGTTGGGCCCCAAGTCCGCCGTGGTGACGTCCGCGCTGAAAGCGACTACCAGGCAGGCATGCGTTTCGATCTAAGCCCACTCCACTTCGTTGCGCTGGCCGTATCCGGTGCAGCGCTGCTCGGCCCCGTAACAGTGCTCGCGCAGACGCGATCGGTGCGCGATACTGCGACCGCTTACGGCGCGCGCCTCAACGCCAAGGGGCTGCCCGCAAATACCAACCCGGCGCGGATCAACAATCGTATACCCAGCCGGCTCGACAACCGGCTGAGCCTACGCATCGAGCGTTACCGTCCGGAGGCTTCCGCCAATCCAACCGCAGCGTTCCAGGCGGCGACCACCGACGACAACAGCCGTACCGCACCGGTGATCGCTCCGCCGCAGCCGATCGATCCCGACGCCGGCGGGCAGTGACCGTTAGTCACGTCGCCGGCAACTGATCGACTTCGAGCGCAGCGAACCCGGCCGGCAACATGACGCAGCACCCAACAACCTGTATTCACGTCGACGTGCATGATTGTCGACATGTGCTCGTGTCGGGGCGGCTCCTCGATGGTCGGTGTAATGAAGGCTGAGGAACTCAGCACCCGGAGCTCGGTGCAGGCACGCTCCTTCACACATCGATGCGGCGCTCTCGCGCTGTCGATCGTCGCGCCCGCGTACAACGAACGCGAGAACATTCGCCCGCTGACCGATGCGATCGCGCGCGCGATGGGAGAGGTCACGTGGGAGCTGATCGTCGTCGACGATGACAGCCCCGACGGCACCGCGGGCGAGGTCGCCACGCTGGCAGGGGAGGGGGCACCGATCCGCTGTATCCGGCGTGTCGGACGGCGCGGGCTCGCCTCTGCCGTCGTCGAGGGAATGCTAGCGGCGGAGAGTGAGCTGGTCGCGGTGATCGACGCCGACCTGCAGCACGACGAGACGCGGCTGCCGGTGATGCTCGAGCTACTCGAGACCACCGACGTCGACCTCGTCATCGGCAGCCGGCACGTCGAAGGCGGCGGGGTAGGGGAGTGGGACCGGCATCGCCAGCGGATGAGCCGTCTTGCCACCTGGATCGCGCATCGCCTCGCCGGCGTCCGCGTCAGCGATCCGATGAGCGGGTTCTTCGCGGTGCGCCGTTCAGTGGTCGAGGCGACGATCTACGACTTGTCGCAGCAGGGCTATAAGATCCTGCTCGATATTCTGACCGCGTCACCCACGCCATTGAAGGTCGTCGAGGTTGGCTATGTCTTTCGTGAGCGCCATGCCGGCACCAGCAAGCTCGATGTCGTCGTGCTGCTCGAATACGCCTTCCTCCTGATCGACAAGTTGACCCGCGGGTTGATCCCACCGCGTTTCGTGCTGTTCTGCGCCATCGGGGGGCTTGGGCTGGCGTGCCATCTCGCCGTACTCGATCTGGCGGTAGGGGAGGGAGTACCGTTCCTGCGGGCGCAGGGGATCGCGACACTGTGCGCGATGGCGTTCAACTACATGCTCAACAATGCAATCACCTACCGTTCGGCGCGGTTGCGCGGGTGGCGGTTCGTCATCGGCTATCTGGTGTTCAGCGCGGTGTGCAGCCTGGGTGCGCTCGCCAACATCTCGGTCGCCAATCTAACGCTACGGGAAGTGGGTAGCTGGCCGCTCGCTGGAATCGCGGGGGCGCTGATGAGTTCAGTGTTCAACTTCGGTGTCGCTACGCATTTCGTCTGGCGACCGCGCCGGCCGCGGCGTCATGGGAAGGTCGTGTTACGCGCGCCAGATTGAGCCAGCGCGGAGATCCTGCCCCACCGCGAACGGCGGGGCAGGGGATCAGCTCAGTTGCTGTCCGAGTCGTTGTCGTCGTCAGCGATGACGACGATGCCGACGATCACCGCAGCCGCAGCCGCGATCGCGATGATCAGGCCGCTGCCACCGGCAGCCAGCTCGCTCTTGCCCGACGACGAGGTCGATGCGCGGACCGACTTGGTGACCGACAGCGACGACGCCGGGTTGATGGGCGCAGCCGCAACCGGGGCGACGACGAGCGCGGAAGCGGCTGCAGCCGCGAAATACTTAGCGAACATGATTGAACTCCCGTGTGTACGAGCCTGCTTCCTTAGCTGCACCGCAGCGAAACGTCGAGGCTACTCATCGCCGGTTTGGACGGTTTCATCGCAGCGATGTGCAAGATTAGTGAATGAACGCACCGCCTGTGATGCTCTTATCCACGAATACACCCATCTACATCTGCGTGACGCGACGGCGTTTGTACTGCGGGATGACGGCCTTTTTTACAACAATCGGGTTGATCAGGGTCAGATTGTCGGCGGTGCATCACGGGCTTCTTTAGAAGATAGATGATTGAGAGAGGGATTACGGATCAGCGTGAGACTCGCGCTCGCCGACGGTCCAGTCGCGTCGCGCGCGTCGATCCCGGCACCGAGTTTCGCGAGCATCCGTCCCAGCGGGCCGTCGAGCGTCGCTAGTGCCAGTTCTCGGCAGCTGAGTGATTGCCGCATCGCCTGTTGCTCGGCATCGCGGGTCGCCAGCCGCTGCGCCTCGTCGTCGGGCAGGGGAGCGGGCCGCATCCATCGCGGCAGATGCGCGGCAATCCCGCGCGGCAACATCAGCCGATAGGCGTTGGAGGTCTGCGCGATCCGCGGCCCCGCTCCATCGGCGTTCAACCGCGCGAACCGACGCTGGCGCACTAGGAAGCCGATCTCCTCGAGTAGCCGCAATCCACGCGCGACCGTCGCGCGACCGAGCCCGGTGACACGCGCGAGATGGTCGTAGCTTGGATAAACGCGCCCGTGGTTGAGCCGCGACAGCGTCAGCAATTCCTCCAGCACGCGCACCGCGCCCGCGCTCAATTGCGTCACCAACCGCTCGGAAGCGCTGAGCACCCGTTCGCCGCGCCGCGCTACCCGCCGGAGCATCCGCCCGGCATCGAGCGCCCGCCGCGCGACGCGCAGCAGATGGTCGGTCTCGCCCTTGGCTGGACGAGCGAAGAACGCATCCTCGAACGTCCCCGCCTCGCGGCTGCCGCGCAGCACCGGGCGCGGCGTCGTCTCGCCACGTGAGGGCAGTGCCCCTGCACGGCGTCCGATCCGCGCGAGCGCCAGCGCGCCCGCCTCGCCGAGCGTATAGGCCGTCATCTTCCATCCCCTCATCAGGGGCCGGGACCAGAACAAAAAAGGGGCGTGGCGCGAAACGCGCATCCTTGAAACGGACAGGTTTCAGCGGTATCTGGAAGGGGTACGGATTGTTCTCGTGTACCCCGGTTCGACGTTTGGCGACGTCGTTCCATCAAACCTTGGGATGCCCGGCCTTCGTGCCGGGCTTTCCTTTATGTGGTCACGACCGCTTCCTTCACGCAACATCCGGCCACGCGGCCGATCTCCCTCACGATGTCGCAAGAAAAATCCAACAAAGGAAGCGGCTACGGTTCGTGCTTTCGAGTAGGAAATGCAGAAACTCGCGTGAGTTTCTTACCTAAACGTGTGCCTATTCGTGCTTTCGAGTAGAATAACGCCGCCAAAGTTCGTGCTATCGAGTAGGAAATAGCTGGGCTCTTCGTGCTTTCGAGTAGAATTAACCCGCGTTACTGCCGCGCGTCACTCGCCCGATTCGGGCAGCGCCATGTCGGCCGATTCGCCGGGTTCGGTGACCGGATCAGGGCGGTAGTTGATGATAACCCGCGCGGGCGTCGCGCGGCGCCCGCGGCGCGCGGGCTCGGCGTCACTGTCGTCCGCAGGGGCAAGGGCTTCGTCCTCGACCAGCTCGATTGCGTAATCGGGGATCGCGTCCGAGCCCGCGATCTGCCGGATCGCGGCGCGAAAGTTCGACAGCGGGTTCTGATAGCCGATCTGCAACCGGAAGGTCGCTAGGTCGATCTCCATCCGCCCATCCTCGCAGGTCGAGCGCGCGACCTCGTAGATGCGCCGCTCGATCGGCCCGAGTTGGAAATAGGTCGCAGCGTAATTGAGCACCTGCCGGTCGCGCAGGATCGCGCGGAACAGCCAGTCGCACAGTCGCACCTTGACCGCCTTTAACCGTCGCTCACCCGTCTTGGTCTTGGAATAATGCAGCCGCGCCTCGGATAACCACGAGAAGAAGCCCTCCTCGCCCTCGCCGCCTGCCTCGATATTAGTCTTGATCTGCGTGCCCTGGAGCCGCTCGAGTGCCTCTGACAGACGCTGGTACGAGCGCGCCGAGTGGTTGGAGCCGGTGACCGAGAACAGGTCGTGCGCGGTGAAGATGAAATCCTGCGCGACGTCCTCGCCCGCCTCCAGCTTCGCCGCCATCAGGCTCGCGATGTAGAGCACGATCTCCTTGTCGTAGATCGTCGCGACACCGTTGGCGGACGGGCGCACCTCGATCGAGACGGTCGCGTGCTCGTAGCTCAGCGGCTTCATCCAAGCATTCTTGCTGAGCGCAAAAAACGGGAACGCCATCAGCGATCGCTCACCGCGGATCTCGCCGTATAGCGGGCTGTCGAGCTGAAACAGGTCGCGCTGCGACAGCGCCTTGCCATCACGCTTGCGCGCAGCAGGCGTGTTGCGGGCAGGGGAGGCGGGTTTGGCAGGCACCTGGGTCACGCCGGATATTTCCTACTCGAAAGCACGAACTTCGACGCCAAAGACCACGTGTACCGAGGCGCTACACCCGCAAGCACGACGCGAGTTCGTGCTTTCGAGTAGGAAATGTGAGACGCGCTCCCGGACGGCATCCAGCCATTCTATCGTGTCTCGTGCGAAAAGTCTCGGATGGGCGCTAATAGTGACGTGACCCCCGTTTCTTCATCCACCTGGGCCTAGAGACCGGCCCCTCGTGAGCCTCACCCCGTCTCTGGTCCGGTCTTTATGAGAAAACCGGCTCTCTTTTCGTCAGGGCAGGCATGCCTGCCCTGACGAAAAAGCGCGCTCCATCGGGGTCTGGTTGCCGAGGGAGCTATGCGGACGGTGCTCGTTGTAATCACGCCGCCACGCCTCACATTTTACCCGTGCGTCGTCCAAGCTCAAGAACCAGTATGCGTTGAGGCATTCGGCCCGCACCCGGCCGTTGAACGCCTCCGCAAACGCGTTGTCGGTCGGCTTTCCAGGCCTGCTGAAGTCCAGCACCACATCATGCTGGTAAGCCCACAGGTCGAGATCCTTCGAGATGAATTCCGGGCCATTATCCAGACGAATACGCTTGGGACGACCGTGTACCACGGCAATGCGCTCGAGCGTCTCGACCACGTCAGAGCCGCGGTAGCTCGTCCGTACGTCGAGCGCTGGTGACACACGGGTGCAGTTGTCGACGATCGAGAGCACCCGGATCTTGCGACCGTTGAACAGCTGGTCCGACAGGAAATCCATCGACCAGCACTCGTTGGGTGCCGTCGCCGGCGTCCGGTCATCGCGCAGCTTCGCCTTCACCTTGCGCTTGGGCGTCTTGTTGCGCAGCTGCAGCCCGAGCTCGCGATACAGCCGATGAGTGCGCTTGTGGTTGATCTCCCAGCCCTCCCGTCGGAGCAGCACATGGATGCGTCGGTACCCATAGCGAACACGGGTCGCAGCCAACTCCTTGATCCGCATCTTGAGGCCGGCCTGATCGAGGCGGCGCGACTGATAGCGCTGGGTCGATCGATTGATCGGAAACGCGCTGCAGGCTCGCCGTTCGCTGACCTGGTAGCTCGCCTGCAAATAGCCGACGATCTCCCGGGCTCGACCAGGCCCTGCATTTTTCGGCGGATGACGTCCTGCAGCATTTCCTTATCCAGGCTGAGGTTCGCCACCAGCCGCTTCAGCCGGACGTTCTCCTCCTCCAGCACCTTCAGGCGCTTCATCTCCGACGGCATCAGCCCTCCGTATTTGCTGCGCCATCGGTAGTAGGTCTGGATCGATATGCCGGCCTTTCGGCATACCTCCTCCACGGTCGTTCCATCCTCGGCCTGCTTCAGGATGAACGCTATCTGCTGCTCGCTGAACCTCGACTTCTTCATCGGCGGATTCCCTCGTCCGGCACCTGCCAAACCTAACCGGGCCGGCGCAACCGCAAGCGCACCATCCTCCGCTATAACAAGCAGAGGTACGCTAGAGCGGTTTTCGGGCGACCTGAATCGTTGAGGATTCACATGGCCCCGGTTTTCTGATTCAGCCTTCCTGCTGGC
>NZ_JABULH010000022.1:2500-5935 GCF_013328205.1 Sphingomonas hominis
CTTTGAGCGAGGCGCGCGACCGCGAGGTTGCGAGTGTCGGATCAAGGCTGGTTCGTTTCACATAATCTGGCTGAGATTATTACCTACGCCAAGATACTGCACAACGCTGCTCTTTGCCGAGTTTCGTGTCGGTCTTTGTGACTGATCCAGTGTTGTTGTTGGTGGTGTGGGCTCTCAAGCGTGAGGTAAGGGCAATTCGTGGATGCCTTGGCGCATACAGGCGATGAAGGACGTGGCACGCTGCGATAAGCTGCGGTGAGGTGTGAGCAACCTTTGACCCGCAGATTTCCGAATGGGGAAACCCACTCATCCTGATTATCTAGCCCAGCTGGTGACGGCGAAGACTAGGTAATTGGGGTTTTGAGTATCATGGGACTGAATACATAGGTTTCATGAAGCGAACCCGGCGAACTGAAACATCTCAGTAGCTGGAGGAAAAGACATCAACCGAGATTCCGTTAGTAGTGGCGAGCGAACGCGGACCAGGCCAGTGCCTTGCATCAAATTAGCAGAAGCTTCTGGAAAGTAGCGCCATAGCGGGTGACAGCCCCGTATGCGAAAATGACATGCAAGGACTCGAGTAGGGCGGAACACGTGTAATTCTGTCTGAACATGGGGGGACCACCCTCCAAGCCTAAATACTCGTATGCGACCGATAGTGAACTAGTACCGTGAGGGAAAGGTGAAAAGCACCCCGATGAGGGGAGTGAAACAGTACCTGAAACGGATTGCCTACAAGCAGTAGGAGGGGTCTTGTGCCCTGACTGCGTACCTCTTGCATAATGGGTCTGTGACTTAATGTATCGAGCAAGCTTAAGCCGTTAGGTGTAGGCGCAGCGAAAGCGAGTCTGAATAGGGCGATTATAGTTCGATGTATTAGACCCGAAACCCGGCGATCTAGGCATGACCAGGATGAAGGTGTGGTAACACACACTGGAGGTCCGAACCGATTAACGTTGAAAAGTTACCGGATGAGTTGTGTTTAGGGGTGAAAGGCCAATCAAGCCGGGAAATAGCTGGTTCTCCGCGAAAACTATTGAGGTAGTGCCTCGGATGGACACCGTTGGGGGTAGAGCACTGGATGGGTGCGGGGGTCGCGAGATCTACCAAACCTAACCAAACTCCGAATACCAACGAGTGATATCCGGGAGACAGACGGCGGGTGCTAAGGTCCGTCGTCAAAAGGGAAACAGCCCTGACCAACAGCTAAGGTCCCCAAGTCACGTCTAAGTGGGAAAGCATGTGGGAATCCCAAAACAACCAGGAGGTTGGCTTAGAAGCAGCCATCCTTTAAAGAAAGCGTAACAGCTCACTGGTCTAAACAAGGGTTCCTGCGGCGAAGATGTAACGGGGCTCAAGACGTGCACCGAAGCTTTGGGTGTTGCACACTGTGCAACGCGGTAGCGGAGCGTTCCGTAAGCCTGCGAAGCCATCTGGTAATGGGTGGTGGAGGTATCGGAAGTGCGAATGCAGACATGAGTAGCGATAAAGAGGGTGAGATGCCCTCTCGCCGAAAGACCAAGGGTTCCTGCGCAAGGCTAATCCGCGCAGGGTGAGCCGGCCCCTAAGACGAGCCCGAAGGGGGTAGTCGATGGGAACCACGTTAATATTCGTGGGCCTGGTGGTGTGTGACGGATGGTGTGTGTTGTTCGCCCTTAACGGATTGGGCGGGCTTCGAAACTGTCCCGGGAAATAGCCCCACCGTATAGACCGTACCCGAAACCGACACAGGTGGTCTGGTAGAGTATACCAAGGCGCTTGAGAGAAGTGTCCTGAAGGAACTCGGCAAATTGCCTCCGTACCTTCGGAAGAAGGAGGCCCGATGTAAGCGCAAGCTCTCATCGGGGGCACAGGCCAGGGGGTAGCGACTGTTTAGCAAAAACACAGGGCTCTGCTAAGTCGGCTTCAAGACGACGTATAGGGCCTGACGCCTGCCCGGTGCCTGAAGGTTAAGTGGAGGGGTGCAAGCTCTGAAATGAAGCCCAGGTAAACGGCGGCCGTAACTATAACGGTCCTAAGGTAGCGAAATTCCTTGTCGGGTAAGTTCCGACCTGCACGAATGGCGTAACGACTTCCCCACTGTCTCCAGGACATGCTCAGCGAAATTGAATTCTCCGTGAAGATGCGGAGTACCCGCGGTTAGACGGAAAGACCCCGTGCACCTTTACTGCAGCTTCAGAGTGGCAGTGGACAAGAACTGTGTAGCATAGGTGGGAGGCTTTGAAGCATTGGCGCCAGCCGGTGTGGAGCCATAGGTGAAATACCACCCTGTTGTTGTCTATTGTCTAACTTCGATCCATGAAACTGGATCAGGGACCCTCTGTGGCGGGTAGTTTGACTGGGGCGGTCGCCTCCTAAAGAGTAACGGAGGCGCGCGAAGGTTGGCTCAGGCCGGTTGGAAACCGGCTGTTAGAGTGCAATGGCATAAGCCAGCCTGACTGCGAGACTGACAAGTCGAGCAGAGACGAAAGTCGGTCATAGTGATCCGGTGGTCCCTCGTGGAAGGGCCATCGCTCAACGGATAAAAGGTACGCCGGGGATAACAGGCTGATAACCCCCAAGAGCTCATATCGACGGGGTTGTTTGGCACCTCGATGTCGGCTCATCACATCCTGGGGCTGGAGCAGGTCCCAAGGGTTTGGCTGTTCGCCAATTAAAGTGGTACGTGAGCTGGGTTCAGAACGTCGCGAGACAGTTTGGTCCCTATCTGCCGTGGGCGTCGAAATTTGAGAGGAGTTGACCCTAGTACGAGAGGACCGGGTTGAACGTACCTCTGGTGTACCTGTCGTCGTGCCAACGGCGCAGCAGGGTAGCTATGTACGGACGGGATAACCGCTGAAAGCATCTAAGCGGGAAGCCTCCCTCGAGATAAGATTTCTCAGGACGGTCGAAGACCACGACCTTGATAGATCGGATGTGGAAGCGCGGTAACGCGTGAAGCTAACCGATACTAATCGTCCTATTCGCGCTTGAGAGCACACACCCCCAACATCAATGCTGGAAAACAGCCGATGACGGGCAAGGTAATAAACACAGCCAGTGCACGCACCGATTTTGATACCCATCACGTTTTCACCGGCACCATTGCCTGGTGGCCATAGCGTCGGTGTCCCACCCGATCCCATCCCGAACTCGGCCGTGAAACCCAACAGCGCCAATGGTACTATCGCTTAAGCGATGGAAGAGTAGGTCGCCGCCAGGCATTGATGCCGGTGATAAACGTGCACATGAACCCATACACAATGTACTCCTCCATCGGAGGTCGAAGCCAAGCCACACAACAGCACGCATCAAGCGTGCCGCCGTGCAGCTCGGCTCATGTCGCGGGGTGGAGCAGCCCGGTAGCTCGTCAGGCTCATAACCTGAAGGTCACAGGTTCAAATCCTGTCCCCGCAACCAAAACCCCACGAGACAATACACGCCGCCCTCACAGGC
>NZ_JABULH010000023.1 GCF_013328205.1 Sphingomonas hominis
ACGAACTCCTCGACCACAGACAGTGGGACTTCATGGGCAAAAACTGACCCACCCCGCGGTCTTCAGCGGATGGTTACCGCCTTCGGGGTAGATCGTGACACTCTCGATGAGCGTCGACAGAATCTCCCCGACCTCGCCGTGTGAGGTATCGTCGTTCAGTGTATCGCAGAGCTTCTCGACCTTCTGCTTGAACAGCCACAGCAAGTCGGGGTGGGGCAGGATGGTGGCGATCGGCGTAGCGGTTACTTCTGCCGCGAGCATGGCCTCGATATTCGCCTTCTCGACCTCACGATCCAACAAGAGCTTGACCAGCGTCGGGCTGAGCACGCCCGTCAGGATATTTGCGGTCAGGTTCTCAATTTCGCGTCCGACGATCCTCAGGCGATCCGCAGTGACCTGATCCTGCTGCAACGCGGCTGAAGAGATGCGCGCCATCTCGCGCCCGAACTCCTCCGCGACAGCCGCGTGTAGTCTTCTGTTATCAAGCTGTGCTGAAGGATGCAGAGGGTCGCGGTTTCGAGCGAGCCCTTGCAGGCCGAACCGTACTCGAGCAGGTGCCTTGTTCCTTCTGTCCGGCGCAGCGGTAATAGTCGTTGCCGGAATTGGTTTAGCTGGATTCGCAGTAGCTGCAGCAAATGACACCGGATAACAGAGGCTTTCTGCGGTTTTGACTGCCGAGCGAGACTTGTGCATTCGGACGCCTTCGCTGCTCGATCTGATTCTGCACCGCGGTCCATTGCATGTCATCGACGATGCGGAAATGCGGCACCTCCACCTCAATTCATTCACCCTCGTCTCGCAGCCTGTAACGGCGTTCTCTCTTCTCGCTGTCGGGATTGCGGCGCCACTGCCGACGGCCAGACCAGGCACCCGACGTAGAGCGGATTGTTGAAAATGCCGGTCGCCTTCTTCGGGTCCCCCTGGATTATGAAGGCATTCCACTGCCCGCCGCGTGGGCCGAGAATATCGCTGGCATTCAGTCCCGTGGTGACCTGAATGGATGAGCGTCCGGCAGCCAACTCCGCAAATATGCGCTCAACAACAATCGTCTGGACAGCGTCGATCTCGAAGAGGTCGCGGATGAGTTCACCCCTTGCATCAAGCCGGATGACACGCTTGTAGCCATAGGCGCGGCCGCCGGCGAACCGGCCGGCAAGGACTGCCGCCTCCATGCCGCGGACTGTCCTCTCGACTAGATGCTTGAGGAAAATGGCACCCAGCAGACCGGCGCCGGCAAACTTGATCTCGTCGACATGGCCGTCCGAGATGCTGTGCAGCGCCACGCGATGGTACATCAGCTTCTTGCCTAGGAACGCCACGTCCTCGACGTCGCGGGCGATACGATCGAGCGTTTCGCAGACGATCAAGTCCACCGCGCCCGTCTCAACGTCGCGCAGCAGCTTCTTTAGTATCGGACAATCACGGCGATCGCCTGACTGCTCCGGATCGCGATAGGTCGCTATCACCGTATCGCCTAGATAGTCGACGAGCTTCATGCAGGAGGCTGCCTGGTGGGCGCTCGACGTTGCTGTCTGCATGACGGTCGAATGGCGATCGTAAAGTGCGATCCGGGGAGAAGTCTTCATCAGCAATGGCGAGCTCTGGTCAGTCTTGTGGTGGGTTGGGTTCGATCTGCATTGCGCGGTAATACTCTGCGGCTGCCTGGCGGGCGATCAAGCGCACCAGAGCAGTCAGCCCCGAAGTCGATGAAGCGTGCACGTCGGCCGCTGCGTGCAACTGCCATTCGCCAGCAGGCGAAGGCAGGGCGGAGGGAGCGCGATCCATGCGGCAGGCTTTGGCCTGCCTCGTTGTTTGCCAGCCATGTAAGTTCCGGAAGCAACCCAGGGTATGAGCTGATCAGCGAGTTGCCTTGAAGAAAGGGAGAGGGAGATCCAGCGGATGCTGGGGAAAAGGAGATTGTCTCATGTCGATGTTGCTGACGCTCGCTTTTGCCTATGCCACCTGCCGACTGCTGCCTCGCGTTGTTGCAGGGATCGTCGCTACCTTCATTGGTACGCTGCTGACCGTCAGGAGCAACAGCGCGCGGCAGGCGCTCCTTGCCTCTGGTCCAACTTCTACATCGGGCGCTACATGTGGTCGTCGGCCGAACAGAGCGCAACGCCGCGCTCTGCACCGTTCCGTTCAGGCCTCGCTCGATGCGACAGTCTTCACCAGCTTGCTGCCGCACGTCGCCATCCGGGCGTACAAATGGCCGACGGCATCGATCATGCCTCTGGTATTGCTGGTCATGAATTAACCCGCTTGCGCATAACCGACCTTGATCCCGTGCAGCGCGGATAGGAGCTGCAGCCAAAGAAGAGCTTGTTGCTGGCCTGTGCAGTTCGCCCAGCGTTTGACCATCGGAGCGCCGCAGTTCGGGCAGACGACCGGCTGGCGCTTGACGGCTTCAACTTCTTCTTCGGCTTTGCTGCCGCAGTGGGGGACGATGAACGAGCGTCACCTTCCGAGAGTGGGCAGAGCGGCACGAATGGCTGATAGTGGGTCTGTCCGGCACGAGAGCTGCCGGTCGGCTCACAACCAAGACGATTCAATGGCCGATACACAGGTTTGAAGGAGGGTTGTGACTTCAGACTGCCTCGCTGTCAGGTTTGCGATCGAGCGCGGCCCAAGCCGGCAAATAATCGGTCAGCGATTTTGGCGCGCAGCAGCCTGTCGAAAATTTTGGGAAACAGCTAAGCTGCCGTGTGCCAGATCGGATGGCCTGCGGCGATCAGCAGCGTTTCAGTGTCAATCGGCGTCCAAAAAGGACCCCCTATCGGCGTCCAAAAGGGACCCCGTTTGTCGAGCGGTGTGACGGGTATG
>NZ_JABULH010000024.1 GCF_013328205.1 Sphingomonas hominis
GGTAAGCATCCGGCGGGTGCCGCCTTGCTGTGTTGGGGCCGGGGATAGAGGACGTCCTTACAGCCGCACGTAAGGACGTCCGTACCGACCATGGCGCAGATGACGATATTGACGGGGCCGGAGCGTCGGCGTCGCTGGAGTGACGAGCAGCGCGAGCACATCCTGGCGGAAGCGTTTCATTCGGGTGCGAGGGTCTGCGATGTTGCCCGGCGGCATGACGTGGCTCGCAGCCTGATCTACCAGTGGCGGCGTGCTGCGGTTCGTCAGGCGGAGCCGATGTTCGTGCCGGCGGTGGTCGTGGACGATGCGCCTCAGCCAGTGTCCGAGCCGGTTGTGGCGGCCGTGCTCGATCTGCCCGACGGCGGCCGCCTGAGGATATTCGCCTCGGCGTCACCGGCGCTGGCGGCCGCAGCGTTGAAGGCGCTGCGGTGATCCCACCGGGCGCAAGGGTGTGGATCGCGATGGGCCACACCGACATGAGAAAGGGCATGCAGGGCCTGGCGCTCATGGTTCAGCAGCAGTTGCACCGCGACCCGCATGGCGGGGACCTGTTCGTGTTTCGGGGGCGGATCGGGTCGCTGGTGAAGATCATCTGGCACGACGGTCTGGGCATGTCGCTCTACGCGAAGCGGCTGGAGAAGGGCCGGTTTGTCTGGCCCTCGGCCAAGGACGGCGTGGTGTCGCTGACGGCCTCGCAGCTGGCGTGCCTGCTCGAGGGTATCGACTGGCGGAACCCACAGTACAGCTGGCGCCCGGCGAGCGCCGGATAGACCATTATCGCCTTGCATGATGCGGCCGGGGGTGATTCACTCTCGCCCATGGCCGCGGTGGTTTCGCCCTTTCCGGACGATGTCGAAGCGCTCAAGGTGCTGCTCGCCGCCGCCCTGCAACGCGCCGACGAAGCCGAGGCGCGCGCCGCCAATGCGGTTGCCCGCGAGAGCGCCATCGAGGCGGTCATCGCGCACCTCAAGTTGCAGATCGCAAAGCTCAGGCGCGAGCAGTACGGTGCGAGTGCCGAGCGCAGCCGCCGCCTGCTCGAGCAGATGGAGCTCCAGCTCGAGGATCTCGAGGCCGACGCTGCGCAAGACGATCTCGCTGCCGACATCGCTGCCGACAACACGACCAGCGTTGCCCCGTTCGAGCGTAGACGGCCGGTCAGAAAGCCGTTCCCCGAGCATCTGCCGCGCGAGCGCGTCGTCATCCCGGCGCCGTGCTCGTGTCCTGCCTGTGGCGGCTCGCGCCTGTCGAAACTCGGTGAGGACGTGACCGAGACGCTCGAAGTGATCCCGCGAGCGTGGAAGGTCATCCAGACGGTGCGCGAAAAGGTCTCGTGCCGCGACTGCCAGACCATCAGCCAGCCGCCCGCGCCGTTCCACGTCGTGCCGCGCGGGTGGGCGGGGCCGAGCTTCCTCGCCATGCTGCTGTTCGAGAAATACGGGCAGCACCAGCCGCTCAACCGCCAGGCCGAGCGGTTCGCGCGTGAAGGCGTGCCGCTCAGCGTCTCGACGCTCGCCGACCAGGTCGGCGCCGCGGCATTCGCGCTCACCCCGCTCTACAAGCGCATCGAGGCGCATGTCCTTGCCGCCGAGCGGCTGCATGGCGACGACACGACCGTGCCGGTCATGGCGAAGGGCAAGACCGACGTGGCTCGCCTATGGGTGTACGTCCGCGACGATGTGCCTTTCGCCGGCACCGACCCACCGGCGGCACTCTTCCACTACTCGCGCGACCGCCGCGGCGAGCACCCGCAGGCGCATCTCGCCAGCTGGTCGGGCATCTTCCAGGCGGACGCCTATGGCGGCTACGGCGAGCTGTACCGTGGCGGTCGTGCGCCTGGGCCCATCCGCGAGGCCGGCTGCTTCGCGCACGCCCGGCGCAAGTTCTTCGAACTCGCCGACGTCGAGGGTGCCGCCCGCAGGAAGAGCCGTGGCGAGCGGACCGGCACGGTCTACCCTGTTGCGCTCGAGGCGGTGAAGCGGCTGGACGCGCTTTTCGACATCGAGCGCGCCATCAACGGCAAGCCCGCGGCCGACCGGCTCGTCGTGCGTCAGGAGTTCAGTGCGTCGCTGATGGCGGAGCTCCATGCCTGGCTGACCGACCAGCGCGCCAGGCTGTCGCGCAACCACGACCTCGCCAAGGCTTGTCTCTACATGCTCCGCCGGTGGAACGCCTTCACGCGCTTCCTCGATGACGGCCGGGTCTGTCTCTCGAACAACGCCGCCGAGCGGGCGCTCCGCTGCGTGCCGCTGGGTCGCAAGGCCTGGCTGTTCTGCGGCTCGGACCGGGGCGGCCAGCGCGCCGCCATCCTCTACACCCTCATCCAGACCGCCCGGCTCAACAACGTCGACCCGCAGGCCTGGCTCGCCGACGTCCTCGCCCGCATTGCCGAACATCCGGCGACACGGCTCGACGAACTGCTGCCGTGGAACTGGGTACCTCGGATCCAGGTCGCAAAGGCAGCCTGATGGCCGCCCCCTCAATGGTGTTCACCGCGCGCTACGCCGCAAAGCACCTGGGCGTCGACCTCGACGTGATTGAGGAACTTGCCGAGGAGATGGCGCCCGAGGGCGGCCGCCTCAGCGTCATCGATAGCCTTGATGACGACGCCGAGGCCGCCATCGCCTTCACCCGCCGCGGTCTCGACTACCTCGACGAACTCCTCGACCACAGACAGTGGGACTTCATGGGCAAAAACTGACCCACCCCGCGGTCTTCAGCGGATGGTTAC
>NZ_JABULH010000025.1 GCF_013328205.1 Sphingomonas hominis
ATACCCGTCACACCGCTCGACAAACGGGGTCCCTTTTGGACGCCGATAGGGGGTCCTTTTTGGACGCCGATTGACACAAACCGCCGCCGCAACGCTGCCGCGTCGAGCAGCTTGCTGCGGTCATAGGTACCATCACCAAAAAATGCTCCAGCCACGGCCAGCGCCTTCGCATCAAGCGCCCCTCCCGCGCAGCGGGTTCGTGCATCCACCAAAGTCGCACAGTGAGCTCGATGCCTGCGTTGACACCGGAGCTGACGGTGCATCAGAAATCACATGGACTGGCGCAGCCGCACTAAAGGCCTACATTTTGCTGCTTAATTCCTTGCCTTCAACCATGGCGGTTTGTTGTCGATTCCCTTCACCCGCTCCACATCCGTGCGGCAGCCACTCAAGGCCTGCTTTTTAGCCACTTAGCGCTGCTCCGAAGTGACCGATAACCGGCCGCCGATAGAGTGGACGAGGTGATCGGCCAAGGCCATTTCAGCGGCGTTCCTCTCCCAGCCGATGAACGCCGGCGGCACATTGTCTGCACGCAACCGCTTGGCCACCACGTTTGCGTCGATTCCGATGCGTGCCGACAGTTCGGCGGCGGTGGCGCAATTCTGCGCGATCGGCAGGAGGACATTCGCAGGCAGGCGCCAAGCGCTGCGCCCTAGACCGGTGTGCGCCACCTGGGCGAACGCAGAGGCGTTCCTGAACTCGAGATTGACGATGTCCAAGACAATCCTCTGCGAATACTCATCGAGCCCGACACCCTAAACGTTCGAACAGCAATGGGCCACGTCGGCCCGATCGATGATGTAGTTCATCTTCTCCGGACCGGTGAGTTCGTAGGGAACGCCGCTTTCCAGCAACGCATGCAGCGCCGCTCCCCACGGCTTGGGCCCACCGCCGAGCGCCCGCATCGCCCAGGAGAGTCGCATCGAATCGGCGATTGTTTCCGACGGTGCCGCGGTGTCCCGTAACCAGGCTTTGAACGCCGCGAGATCGGTCTTCGTGGTTTGATCCATGCCGAACTGGTCCCTGCACCAGACATGGTCATGGACGGTGAGGGCACCGTCAACCAAATGCACCTGCTGGTAACTGGGGTAGGGCGGGTGCATGCCTCGTGCCTGCAAGCCAGCCAGTCCGTTCCGCTACTGCAACTCGTCACCCCAGGTGATCCGGCTGGTGGTGCTCATGTACGTACGGTTTCCGCTTCCTTGCGGAACGTAGAGGACCTGCTGTTCGAGCGCGGGATCGACATCTGCCATGAGACGGTGAGGCTATGGTGGAACAGGTTTGGTCCGCTGTTCGCAGGCGACATCCGACGTCAGCGGGTCAGCCGCATGCGTGACTTTCGTCACTGGCGCTGGCACCTGGACGAGATGTACGTGAAGCTGACCGGCGAGATGGACTATCTGTGGCGGGCGGTCGACCATGAGATGCTGGAACGCTAGGTCACGAAGACGCGCGACAAGGGTGCAGCACTTGCCTTCATGAAGAAGGCGATCAAGCGCCACGGCTCACCTGAGGCGATCACCACCGACGGCCTGCGCAGCTGGCGCGGCGATGACCGAGCTCGGCAACCGCAATCGCCAAGAGGTCGGACGCTGGGCCAACAACAGGGTCGCGAACTCACATCTGCCGTTCAGGCGACGAGAACGAGCGATGCTCCGCTTCAGGCAGATGAAGACGCTGCAGAAGTTTGCTTCCGTCCACACGAACGTCCACAACCACTTCGATCTCGATCGCCACAACGTTGACCGCCGAACATACAAGGATCGCCGCTCAGCAGCGTTTGCTGAGTGGCAGGTGCTCGCGAGCTAGGCGCACGTCCTCAAAGACCCAAATGCATCGTAAAGAGAGCGCTTCGCGTTAGACTGACAGCACCCTCGCGGGCGTTGTTGACCGACTTGGTCTCTACAGCACGTACCGGATTGCGCTCGCAGCCGGCCACGCCCCCCACTTGCTGGCGAGCTCGAACGACCGCGAAGATCATCTTCATTTTGAGCACGGTTGCGGGCGTCAGGTCGGCGTTCCGCTTGGAGGCGAGCCACTGCGCCACCGCTAGCGGCTCTTTCACTGCGTATCCATCGCTTCGAGTTGTGACAGCTCACCGCCGGAGCCCGCTCTAGCGATGGCTTCCGGGCAGCGCCGCAGGTTTTCAGTATTTCAGCGTTGCAGGCATCCCTCCGGCGCGCGCTGCAGCGCTGCGAAACTAAAAACCTGTCACGGTGCCCTGCCACGCCGCGCCTGCCGCCTACCCCGGCAGTGGGCGCAGGCGCCCCTAGCAGACCTGCACAGCCCCGCTGGGAAGCAATTCCGGCCCGCCGGTCACCCGCTCTATCCGCCACCCGAGGTGTCCGACGGCTTGCCGTAAGCGTCCGGTGACGGCGTCACCTCAAACGGGCCGGTAGTTCCACGGCAGCAGTTCAGCGACCCGGCGGGCCGGA
>NZ_JABULH010000026.1 GCF_013328205.1 Sphingomonas hominis
GTAAGCGTCCGGTGACGGCGTCACCTCAAACGGGCCGGTAGTTCCACGGCAGCAGTTCAGCGACCCGGCGGGCCGGATGGTCTGCGATGCGTCTGATGGTGTCGGCCAGCCAGGCCTCGGGGTCGACGCCGTTGAGCCTGGCGGTTTCCACCAGGCTGTAGATGCTGGCGGCGCGGTGCCCGCCCTGGTCGGAGCCCGCGAATAGCCAGTTTTTGCGCCCGACGGCGATACCGCGCAGCGAGCGCTCGGCGGCATTGTTGTCGATCTCCAGGCGACCATCGTCGGCATAGCGGGTCAGCGCCGTCCAGCGGGTGAGCGCATAGCGGATAGCGACCGCAAGGTCGGAGCGCCGGGACAGTTTCGGTCCCGTTGCATCGAGCCACTGACGGAATGCATCGAGCAGCGGTCCGGCCCTGGCCTGGCGCGCGTGCCGTCGCTCGTCCGGGGGCCGACCACGCACATCCTGTTCGACGGCATAGAGGCCGGCGATATGGTCCAGTGCCTCGCGGGCCGTGGCGGAGCCGGTTGCGGCGTGGACGTCGAAGAACTTGCGCCTGACATGCGCCCAGCAGGCCACCTCTGCGATGCGGTCGCCATACAGGCGGTCGAACCCGGCATAGCCATCGGCGTGCAGATCGCCCCGGAACCGGGCAAGATGTCCGGCGGGTCGTTCGCCCTTGCGGTCGGGCGCGTAGTGGAACAGCACGGCGGGCGGAGCCTCGCCGCCAGCCCCGCGCTCGTCGCGTACATAGGTCCACAGCCTGCCCGTCCTGGTGCGACCGGCGCCAGGGGCCAGTACCGGCACCGGCGTGTCGTCGGCATGGAGGGTCGCGCCGCCCATGACGTGGCGCTCGAGCGCGTCGACCAAGGGGCCGAGGAGCGCGGCCGAGCGCCCGACCCAGTCGGCGAGCGTGGAGCGGGCAAGGTCGACGCCCTGGCGAGCATAGATGCCCGACTGGCGGTAGAGCGGCAGATGGTCGGCGTATTTGGACACCAGCACATGGGCGAGCAGCCCCGCACCGGGTCGACCGCGCTCGATGGGCATGGACGGCAACGGCGCCTGCACTATGCGCTCGCATGACCGGCAGCTGAGCCGCGGCCGGACGTGGCGCACGACCCGGAACGAGGCGGGCACATAGTCGAGCTGTTCCGTAACGTCCTCGCCCATGCGCCGCATGGCACCACCGCAGTCGGGGCAGACGCACAGTGCCTCATGCACGACCTCGGTGCGGGGCAGATGGTCGGGCAGCGGCTGTCGATACGGCCTGGCGGTCTCCCGTGTCCGGGTGACCACCGGCATCGCCGCAGTGGCGGCTTCCGCCTCGCGCTCTTCCAGCCCGAGTTCCAGCTGGTCAGCCTGGTGCGTCAGCTTCTCCGACGAACGGCCGAAGGCCATGCGCCGCAGCCGCGCGACCTGCATCCGCAACTGCTCCAGCTCGGCGCCGGCAGCAATGAGCATGGCCTTCAGAAGGGCGATATCGTCGGGCAGCGAGGCGGCATCGGGCGACACGCCCGCTTATACCAGAACCCCCGTGCCGATACACGCGAAAGCCGCAGGAAACCGTACTTTTTACCAGGCCAAGGTCGGCTGCGAGGACCGGATCGGATGCCGCCAGTCCACCCCTTCGAGCAGCATCGACAGCTGCGCCGGGGTCAGCACCGCGACGCCGTCCGCGGTCGCCGGCCAGGTGAACCGGCCCCGCTCCAGGCGCTTGGCATGGAGCACGAGACCCTGACCATCCCACCACAGCAGCTTGACCAGATCGCCACGCTTGCCCCGGAAGGCGTACACCGCACCGCCAAACGGATCCTGGCGCAGCCGCTGCTGTACCAGCGCGGCCAGCCCGTCGAAGCCCTTGCGCATGTCCGTGACCCCGGCCGCCAGATACACCCGGACACCGCCCGGCGGCCCGATCAAGCAAACCCCGCCAGCACGGTCTTGAGCACCCGCGCGTCGATGGGAGGTGCCAGGCGGATGCGTTGCCCGGCCGGGCCGACCACTTCCACCACACCCGGTCCGAGCGGCTCCGAATGCGGCACCATGGGCGCGCCCGCCACCTCGACCGGAATGAATGCCGGCCCCGGCAACGGCAATGCTTCGCTCGCCACCCCATCGCGCAGCAGCGTGCGTCGCCAGCGATACACCAGCGACGTGCACACCCGGTGTCGCCGCGCCACCTCCAACACGCTGGCACCCGGCATCATCGCCTCCGACACGATCCGTGCCTTGTCATCTTCGCTGAACCGCCGGCGCGGTTCAGGCCCAACCATCTCGATAATTCGCGTCGCCATGATGCCGCACCGGTGTCTGCCACAGTGCCGCACCTGTGGCTTGCGCATCACCTCGTCGGCAAGGCGGAGAAGACCGGACGCTTAC
>NZ_JABULH010000027.1 GCF_013328205.1 Sphingomonas hominis
GTCCTTACGTGCGGCTGTAAGGACGTCCTCTATCCCCGGCCCCAACACAGCAAGGCGGCACCCGCCGGATGCTTACCAGGTGGCGGCAGATCGTCCGTCATCAGCCGGGCGGTGCTCGCCGTGCGCTGGACTTCATTGTTGATGGTGCCGCGCGCCTCGGCGTTGCGGCGCATGCGATTGAGGAAGGCGCGGGCGTTGCGCTCGATGCCGGCGCGATCGTCCACTGTGCTATTCAGCAATGCATCCATGTGCTCCAACGCTTGCTGGAGATCATAGAATGACGCAGCCGATCGACCTAAGCGGTCAGCGCGGCGATCTCGCTTCGACACGCGACGAGCAGCTGAAAGGTCAGTCCGTCCCGATGCTGCTCGATATTAACTTCGGCGGCCGTTCGCGCATCAGCAGCGACTCCGCGGTTCTTCCACCACTCAACCGCGGCGTTACCGACCCATCCGAGAGCCCCGCTCGCGACAAGCGCACCGCCAATCTTCCCGAGCTCGGCCAGGTCAACCACGCGCGAGCATCCGCGATGCCGTACGCCGCCGGCATTCGCCCGCCATCTCCGCTGCCGCTGCTGGATCGATCCGCGCAAGATCGACCATCGACATCGCGACCCCAAGGTGGTCGTAGGCGTCGAAGAAGGCACTGGCCTTCATCTTCGCGCCCTGCGCGTAGCCGATCGCCGCCAGCCCCATCGCTACGACGAGCGCGGTGTATGCGGCGAGCCGCCACTAGTTGGTCTGCCCGGACAGGTAGGACGCCTAGAATACGACCGTCACCGTTGCCATCCAGAACACGAAGCTGAGGAAGATCTCCGGTGGCCGAATGCGACCACGCATCAGCGTCAGCGCGCCCGATGCCGACCACCAGAGATTGTAGAGCGCCAGTGCGCCGGCGATCACGCGCAGGCCGATGACGATTGCTGCAATAGCCGTCATTGGCCCGTTCGCGACCGCCTGGGCCGCGATGGTAGCTTTAATCATCGATGTTACCTTTCTCCGGCTAGGAGCGTAGAAGCGTGCGCGGCTGGCGTAATCCGGAAGCCAGCAGACACCGCCGATGCGAGGCATTCCATGACTGAACGTCACATAATCGGGTACGTTCTGATCGCACTTATCGTCATGGCTGGCGCCTACGCGCTCGTCCGCTGGCGGCGCGGTGTCGCGCGAGAAAAGGCTCGCAGGCGCAGCACGAAAAACCACTTAAAGCGCATCGATTGAGGAGTAAGCGCGTGCCAGCCGTATTCATGCTGATCAGTTCGGTGGCGGCGCTTGTTGCAGCCGCGGTCGCTAGTCGACGCCGTCGTTAACCAATCAGAGAGGTCGGTACGTCAGACCTTAGAAGCGGCGCTGCTCGAAGGGGGCTTCGGAGCAGCGCCACAATCTCGCCTCGACGCGCAACCTGGACAAATCCTTCGCAACAGCTTTGGTCGCGAGGGACGCATTGTCCATTGATGTGTCCCCAACTAAGGGGCGTTACGACGAAGATCACGAGGTAACGATGAAAGCGCTTGCCATCATTTCGACAGCGGCAATCCTGTCGGGGTGCGCACTCGGATCGGGGGGCACCGGACCGTCGGATATTCCGAAGAATGCCTACGGCGCCTTTTGGACGTCCAAGCCCTTGAGCCAGGTATCGGCGTGTCTGGACAGCGCCGGGCTGACGCCGACCTACCAGGCACAGGATATTAGCGGCCAGCAGACGGCCTATCGAACGCTCGTTGTGCTAACGGTTGCTGAAGAACAGACGCAGACCTCGCGCGAGGTGCACCGTTGCGTTGATACTAGAGCGGTTTTCGGGCGACCTGAATCGTTGAGGATTCACATGGCCCCGGTTTTCTGATTCAGCCTTCCTGCTGGC
>NZ_JABULH010000028.1 GCF_013328205.1 Sphingomonas hominis
GGGGGGTAGAGCGGATGCGTTTCGACTACTATCGGGCGTCCCTGGGGCAGGGTGTCGACGCGGATCAGGTCATCTCCTGGATGGCCTCGCACCAGCCCCTGGGCGAGATCGCGGAGGGACGGCCTGTGATGGGCTACGAGGCCTCCGCGCATGTCCTGGACGGCGAGGGCGACACCTGGGCAACCGTGTTACACGGGGGTCCCAACGGTGTCCTGGTCCAGGCCTCGGGGGAGGCGACGCCGGCAGCTGTCGAGGTCATCCGGCGGGCGTGGCCGGTCCATGCCGTCACCAGGGCGGACGTGTGCGTCGATGTCATCGAGGAGGAGACCGGCCTGTTCGACCGGCTTGAACCGACGCTGACCAGGATCGTCCGCGAGCATGGCAGGGTGAAGGCCAAGTGCATCCGGCCCGTCCTCGATCGCGACCAGGGCGCGACGTACATGATCGGTTCCAGAGCATCCGAGACGTATTTCCGAGCCTATGAGAAGCCGGAACAAATGATGGCGGAAGGCCTCGCTCATCAATCCATGCGCGTATACTTCGACAGGTGGGTACGATGCGAACTAGAGGCTAAGCCGCAGAAAGATAACCGGCACAGCGCCGCAACCTTCGAGCCTAGCGAATACTTCGGTTTGTCTAGGATGGGTCGGGCCATAGCTTCGGACCTGCTCGCACAAGTCGTTGCAAAGACTAACAGCGTAGAGTACAAGTTGCTGACGACGAAGGCGCGCCGTAGGCGCGCAATCGCCAAGCAATACGGACCTACGTTGTTAGAGTGGAAGGAGGATGTGGGATCATGGTCGGAGGTAGGACTGGCGCTTCGGGACTTAATCGAGGAATTGGAAAAGGAGAGAAGCAAGCGGCGTTGAAGTTCGGTGTAGATATTCAAGAGCAAGACTTGCGATTTCTGCATACACTCGCCTCTATAAAAGGCTTCGACTTCGAAGACATGGTATCGACAGTCATTGTTCTGGGCTGCGAAAGTCTTCGCCAGACGCTGGCGAACGAAATGCGCGGTGAAGTCGCCAACTAATCGGGGTGAAGGGGCGCAGCCCCTTCGATAGCACTCTTCTTCAAGCGCGAAGCGCGCCCACGCCGAGCATTCAACCTCTCCGCAGTCGCCACGCCGGTGTTTCTCCAGCCGGCCCCTGGGAACCTCGATTGCGTGAGCTGCCCCGGTGGTGTACCTCCTTCCCTGGTACACCACCGGGGACTTGCCATGCCAGCCACCAGCCCGCGTTTCACGATCACTGTCCGGCCGGAGACAGACCGCGCCCTCAAGCGGCTCGCATCCATCCAGGGCCGGCCTGTCGCCTCGATCATCCGCGAGGTCCTCGACGATGCTGCGCCGATCATGGCCGAGCTCGCCGACACAATCGAGGCCCTGGGAGCCGCCAGGGACGCCGCCAGGGCCGAACTGACCGATGGCCTGGCCGAGGCAGCCGCAGACCTGCAACCGCACCTGGAGGGCATCCTGGGGCACCTCCGCGCGGTGCAGGGCCTGGTGTCCGATCCGGACGAGTCCGTCGGGGCAGACAGCGCGCGTAGCGCGGTGGCTGACCGGGCGGGCCGCGCCGCCCGACCCCCGGCCTGTAATACGGGGGTAGTGAATGGCTAAGCCATTGAAATCGTGTGATAGGGTAGGGGGGTAGAGCGGATGCGTTTCGACTACTATCGGGCGTCCCTGGGGCAGGGTGTCGACGCGGATCAGGTCATCTCC
>NZ_JABULH010000029.1 GCF_013328205.1 Sphingomonas hominis
GACACCGGCGTGCTGCGTGGCAACTATGCCGACTACACGATGACGCAGGGCGCCGGGTCGGTCACGATCGCGCGCACTGGCGAGACGAGCACCTTCACCAACGTCGAGCATTACCGCTTCGCGGATGGTGTGGTGCTGACGCTCGGCGCAAACGGAGCCGACACGTTCGACCTGTCGAACAAGACGGGTGCGATCACGCTTGCGACGGGTGCAGGCAACGACGCGATCTTTGCAGGGGCGGCGTTGACGGGTGCGGACCGGATCGACGCCGGTGCGGGCAATAACGACCAAGTCGCGCTACAGGGCGATTACACCGGTGCGAACGCGCTGGTGCTCCAGGCCGGCACGCTCACTAACGTCGAGGTGCTGGCAGCACTTGCCGGTGGCAATTACGACATCACCACCAATGATGGTGCGGTTGCGGCAGGCCAGGTGTTCACCGTGTTCGGTGGCAATTTGGGTGCGAGCGACAGCCTGACCTTCAATGGCTCGGCGGAGACCGACGGTTCGTTCCTGTTCTTCGGCGGAGCGGGCACCGACACGCTGACGGGCGGCGCAAACAGCGACGCGTTCTTCTTCGGACCCGACCGGTTTGGGCCGAACGACACGGTTGTTGGTGGCGGCGGGGTCGACCAGATCGGCTTCGACAGCTTCTCCGCCCCCCTAACGCTCGATGCCCGCGTCGACGTCGAGGTGGTGGCGCTGCTGCGCGGGCCGAACGGCACGATCAACACCTACGGCGCGATCACGGTTGACGACAGCTGGGTGAATGCCGGCGAGACCAAGACGATCACCGCGGTGACGAGCTTCCAGGATCAGGTGGGACCGGTGCTCGCCGATCTCACGATCGATGGCAGCGGCGAGACGAACGGCAACCTGCGCATCCTGTCGGGTTCGGGCAATGACACGCTGACGGGTGGTGCAGGCAACGACATCATCTTCGGTGGTCTGGGCCACGACACGATGACAGGCGGTGCGGGCAATGACACGTTCGTGTTCAACGGTGCGGCTGACTCGGCAAGCACCGGGTTCGACACGATCCTCGACTTCGATCGCGCGAGCGACACGATCCAGGTGAATGGTCAGACCTACGCCTCGTTCACCGACCAGAGCGGTGGCCAGCTGTCGCAAGGCAGCTTCGACGCCGATCTGTCACAAGCACTCGGTACGACGCTGACGGGCACGAATGGCGTGTTCTTCACCGCAAGCTCGGGTGATTATGCAGGGCAGACCTTCCTGGTCGTCAACACCGATGGTGTCGACGGCTACCAGGCAGGCTCCGACCTCGTGATCCGCACCGATCCGGGTACGCCGGTCACGGTTGAGGCATTCGGGGGCGGCAACACCGGCGTTGTCACGCCGCTCGTCGACGCAGCACCGCTCGACCACCACCAGACCATCATCGCCTGACCTGAACCAAGCAGAGGACACGACACATGACTAAGACCACCACCACCACGCTCGCCCGCAAGCCCTGGGTCCGCCCCGCGGTCGAGAAGATCGCAGCCGGCCAGGCCGAGGTCGGCACTCGCGATCGTGGCGACGGCAGCTTCACCACCAGCTGATCAACACACCTACACGACAACCAGGGCCGGCACGGGAACACTTCCGCGCCGGCCCTGCGCGTTGGGGGACTTG
>NZ_JABULH010000031.1 GCF_013328205.1 Sphingomonas hominis
CTCGGCAGCTTTGCGCAGATGCGCCTTCAGCTTGGAGAAGGCCTGCTCGATGGGGTTGAAGTCGGGGCTGTAGGGCGGGAGGTAGAGAAGGCTGGCGCCAACGGCCTCGATCATCTCGCGCACGACGGGCGCCTTGTGGCTCGACAGGTTGTCCATGATTACGACGTCGCCGGGATTGAGCTCTGGGACGAGCACCTGGTCGACATAGGCGTGGAACGCGTCGCGGTTGATCGGCCCGTCGAGCACCATCGGCGCCACCATGCCGGTGCGGCGCAGGCCGGCGACGAAGGTGGTCGTCTTCCAGTGCCCGTGCGGCACGCTGGCCCGCAGCCGCTTGCCCCGGCGGCACCGGCCATAGCGGCGAGCCATGTTGGTCGACGCCCAGGTCTCGTCGATGAACACCAGCCGCTCGGGATCGAGATCGAGTTGGCCTTCGAACCATGCCCAGCGCCGTTCTACGATGTCGGCGCGGTCCTGCTCGCTCGCGTGAGCCGTCTTTTTTTGCGCGTGATCCGGTGGCGAGCGAAGAACCGCCACAGCGTCGCGATGCTGGTGCTCACCCCGTGCCCGGCCAACATCGTGCGCAGCTCTTCCAAGGTTATGTCGGACTGCGTCTCGATGGCCGCGTGGATAAGGCCCGCATGGTCCTCGATCTTGGCAGAGCGACGATCGCCGCCCTGCGGCCTGGCGGCAGGCGTGCCATGCTGAAGTGACAGCTGACGCCAGCGGATCGCGCTCGCGGCACTCACCCCAAACCGCTCGGCCGCAGCTCGGCACGACAACCCACCCTCAACAGCGGCAACCACACGGTCCCGCAAATCCCGCGACAAGGCTCGACCCATCCCCGCCGGCCTCCTCCGCCAGCAGGAAGGCTGAATCAGAAAACCGGGGCCATGTGAATCCTCAACGATTCAGGTCGCCCGAAAACCGCTCTAG
>NZ_JABULH010000032.1 GCF_013328205.1 Sphingomonas hominis
ACGAACTCCTCGACCACAGACAGTGGGACTTCATGGGCAAAAACTGACCCACCCCGCGGTCTTCAGCGGATGGTTACGCCACCTGCTGCGGCCTGACCCAAGGCGCATGACATGACGACCCACACCGGCTGCTGCCCGCGGGAAAGCGGATCACTTGGGCGGCAGGTGACGCCACCGAGAACCGCCCCGCCCTGTCGCGCTGGCATCCGGAATGGAAGGACGCATTCGCGCGCTACATGGCGGAGTAAGAATGTGTGCGTGTCTTGGCGTCGACACGCCCACATTCTTGCCTGTGACGAGCTTACATGGTCGTCACGCTTGTGCGTCGATAGCGTCGCTAGGTATCACTGCGCCGCGAGCACCGAGCGCCACGCCGACAACTGTTCCGGTGAAGCATTGCGTCGAGCCGCGGCAGGCTTGCCGCGCCGCAGTCGTGCGCGGTCGCGCTCAGGCGGATCGAGCAGCCTAAAATGCACCGCTACGCGCCCGGCCTGCTCGACCCCGAGCAACCGCGCCGCTCCGCGTGACAGGTCGATGACGCGCGTGGACGAGAACGGCCCGCGATCGTTGAGGCGCATCAGGATCATCTGCCGGTGTCGAGCGCGGTGACATCAACGTAACTCGGCAACGGCAAGGTCGTATGCGCTCCGCTCACTCAGCGCGCCCGGTACCGCTCACCGTTCGCGGTGCGGTTGCCTGACTCGGACCCGTACCAGCTAGCGTATCCAACCGTCTCACATCCCGGCGTAGCCGCGGGCACGTAGGTCACCCCACACACACTATATGGCCGCTTGATGTTCACCGGCTAATCGCTCACCCTAGCGCCTATGCATGCCGAGACCGTGAACGGTAAAGCTAGGCCGGATCGACATTCATCGTAGCCAGATCATGGCAGCGGCGAGATGGACGAAGCCGGTGAAGTGGATGATGCG
>NZ_JABULH010000033.1 GCF_013328205.1 Sphingomonas hominis
CTAGGCCGGATCGACATTCATCGTAGCCAGATCATGGCAGCGGCGAGATGGACGAAGCCGGTGAAGTGGATGATGCGGCGGTCGTAGCGAGTAGCGAAGCGTCGGAAATGTTTGAGGCGACCGAAGCATCTCTCGATTTGGTTGCGATGCTTGTAGATGAGGGCATCGTGCGGGATGGCGATCTTGCGGTTGCGCTTGGACGGGATCACCGCCTCGGCGTCCATCGCAGCGATCTGACCACGCAAGTCATTGCCGTCATACGCCTTGTCGGCGAGCACAGCTTTGCCGCGCTGGCCTTCGAGCAGGGCGGGTGCCGACGCGATGTCGCTGGCTTGGCCGGGCGTGATGCGAAACCGCAAAGGTCGGCCGAACGTGTCGGCGAGCATGTGAACCTTGGTCGTCAGTCCGCCTCGGGAACGCCCCAGCGCCTGATCCTTGCCCCCCCTTTTCCGGTCGCCGCCTGCTGGTGAGCGCGAACGATGGTGCTGTCGATCATCAGATACTGATTGTCGCGATCCACCGTCAGCGCCTCGAACACCCGCTCCCAGACGCCAGCGTGGCACCAGCGGCTGAAACGCCGATGCACCGTCTTCCACTTGCCGTAGCGCTCCGGCAGATCGCACCAATGGGCGCCAGAGCGCAGCACCCACAAACATCCATTCACAAACAGCCGGTTATCCGAACCCGTTCGGCCAGGATCAGCCGTCTTGCCCGGAACCAGCAAGGCAATCCGGGACCATTGCGCCTCGCCCAACTCGTACCGCCTGATCCCCATTATCCACTCCGCGCCACAACACGGATGCTTATGAATCACCGTTCAGCGCGTTTGGGAATCCTGAATGTCGATCCGACCTA
>NZ_JABULH010000034.1 GCF_013328205.1 Sphingomonas hominis
CCCGACGCGGGCGAGCAGGCGGTCGGCTCGACCATGTAGTGGTTGGCCATGACCAGGAAGCGCCGGTTGAAGACACGCTCCTTGCCGGTGAACACGCTCGTCACCGCCGTCTTCATGTTGTCGTAGATGCCGCGCGTCGGCACGCCTCCGAAGAAGGCAAACGCCCGCGCATGCGCGTCGAACAGCATCTCCTGTGTCTCGCGCGGATAGGCCCGCACATACATGGCCCGCGACGCGCACAGTCGCACATGCGCGACCTTCACGCGCATCGGCTTGCCCGAGATCTCCACGTCCTCATGGCTCCAGTCGAACTGATAGGCCTCGCCCGGTCGGAACAGCAGCGGGATGAACGCCGGCGCATCCATCACATCGCGACGTCGCGCCTGCCGCCAGCGGGCCGCATAACGGCGAACCGCGTCGTACGAGCCGTCGAACCCTTCGCGTAGCAGCAGGTCGTGGATGCGCGTGAGGCGCAGCTTCTCGCGCCGCGGCCGTGCCTCATCGTCCTCCAGGAAAGCATCCAGTCGCGCCTGGAACGGACCCAGCTTCGGCAGCGGCTGCACTGCCCGCCGGTAGCCCATGTCCGCCTCCGGTGCCCGGATCGCCTTGCGCACCACCTTGCGCGACAGGTGCAGGTCCCGCGCTATCGCCTTGATGGCCTTCCCCGACGCGTGCTCGCGCCGGATCCTCAACACCGTCTCCAATACCAGCATCCCGCTCTCGCCGCCTGACACACCGCCAAGCGAACAGCCTAGACCACCGGGATGAGGGGTCCCTTTTCGACGCCGATCACCCCGCTACCGGGGTCCTTTTTCCACGCCGATCCACA
>NZ_JABULH010000035.1 GCF_013328205.1 Sphingomonas hominis
CTGCCGCTCGACGACTGCCTCTACGCATTGCAGCCGTCGCTACCGCACCTGACCCGGTCAGCGCTGCACCGTTGCCTTCAGCGGCACGGCATCTCACGGCTACCGGATGTCGAGGGCGACAAGCCCAAGGGTCAGCGCTTCAAGCGTTATCCGATTGGTTTCTTCCACATCGATATCGCCGAGGTGCAGACTGCCGAAGGCAAGCTCTATCTGTTCGTTGGCATAGACCGCACCAGCAAGTTCGCGGTCACCCAGCTGGTCGACAAGGCGGACCGGCGAACAGCGTGGGAGTTCCTCGAACACCTGCTGAAAGCCGTGCCCTACCGGATACACACGATCCTGACCGATAATGGCATTCAGTTCGCCGAGCAGCCGCGCAACCGGAACACCGCCTGGTCGCGCCAGATGCGCTTCGACATGATCTGCGAGGCAAACGACATCGAACACCGGCTCACCAAGCCGAACCACCCGTGGACGAACGGTCAGGTCGAACGGATGAACCGCACCATCAAGGAGGCGACGGTCAAACGCTTCCACTACGAGAGCCACGACCAGCTCCGGACGCACCTCGCCGACTTCATGGCCGCCTACAATTTCGCTCGCCGGCTCAAGACGCTCAGCGGCCTCACACCCTACGAATACATGGCCAAGATCTGGACTTCAGAGCCAGACCGGTTCATCGTCGACCCGATCCACCAGATGCCGGGACTGAACACCTAG